>NZ_CM143964.1:2100000-5007507 GCF_055361545.1 Methylobacterium sp. TK31
CCCGGCCTCGTAGGCGGCCCGCGTCGAGGCGATCTGCTCGGCCACCGTGACCGGCAGCGCGGGATTGTCGGACTTGCGCGGCACCGAGCCGGTGATCGCGACGGCGATGACGACGGGCGCGTTCATGGAATCTCCTCCTGCGGGGGCGTCTGTCGCGGCCCCTTCCCGCCCGGCATGGCCGGCAATGGCGAAGACCGCAAGGCGTCCCCGCGTCAGGCGCGCCAGGACCCTTTCCGGCTCCGCCCCGCGGCCTTATGACGGGATGCCATGACCGACACGATCCTGATTCTGAACGGCCCGAACCTGAACCTGCTCGGCCTGCGCGAGCCGCACATCTACGGCCACGAGACGCTTGCGGACGTCGAGGCCCGCTGCCGGTCCCTGGCCGCCGGCTTCGGCCTCGCCGTCGCCTTCCACCAGAGCAATGCGGAGCACCAGCTCATCGACTGGATCCAGGCCTACCGGGTCGGGTCGGCCGGCATCGTGATCAATGCCGGCGCCTACACCCACACCTCGGTCGCGATCCTGGACGCGCTCAAGGCCTGCGAGGTGCCGGTGATCGAGTGCCACATCTCGAACGTGCACCGGCGCGAGGCCTTTCGCCATCAGTCCTACGTGTCGCTCGCCGCCACCGCGGTGATGGCCGGCTTCGGCACCCACGGCTACGAACTCGCCATCCGGCACCTCGCCCAGCTGCGCGGCGCCCGCTGACGCTCAGGCGGCCTTCGTCCGCAGGCGGGCGATGCCGTTCCAGGCCGGGGCCAGGACGAAGCTCGTCACCGGGATCAGGGCCGCGCCGACCGCGAGGCCGACGAGGCCGGAGCCCGCGGCCGTGACCAGCCATTCCACCGTTCCGGCGAGCGGACCGGCGAGGCCCGCCGCCCCCGCCGCGGCGGCGTGGATGGCGTGGCCGATCTGGGGCAGGCCGTAGCTCTCCAGCCCGTGCACCAGGATGCCGCCGCCCACCCAGACCATCGCGGCGGTGCCGACGATGGCGAGGATCTTGAGGAAGCCCGGCATGCCCTTGACGAGGCCGCGGCCGATGGCACGCACGAGGCCGCCGAAGGCCGACCGCGCGGTGTTGGCCGCCATGGCGACCCCGGCATCGTCGGCCTTCACGATCAGGGCGACGCCGCCATAGACCGCCACCGTGATGCCCACCGCCACTACGGCGAGGACGGCGGTCTTCATCCAGACCGAGCCCTCGGGCAGGGCCGCCAGGGTGATGGCCATGATCTCGGCCGAGAGGATGAAATCCGTCTTGATCGCGCTGGAGACCTTCTGGTCCTCCAGGGCCCGGGCGTCCCCGGCGGACGCGTCGCGCTTCGCCTCGTGGGCGTGGGCCTCGTGCGGGACCAGCGCCTCGTAGACCTTCTCGCTGCCCTCGTAGCAGAGATAGGCACCGCCGAGCATCAGCAGGGGCGTGATGGCCCAGGGGGCGAAGGCGCCGAGCGCCAGGGCGGCGGGCAGCAGGAACAGCAGCTTGTTGCGCAGTGAGCCGAGCGCGATGCGCCCGACGATGGGCAACTCGCGCTCGGCGGCGAAGCCCACCACGTAGCGCGGTGTCACGGCGGCATCGTCGATGACGACGCCGGCCGCCTTCACGCCGGCGCGGCCCGCCTGGGCCGCGACGTCGTCGAGGGAGGCCGCCGCCACCTTGGCGAGGCCCGCGACGTCATCGAGGAGTGCGATCAGTCCGATGCTCACGGGATACCTCTGCCTGCCCGGCCGGAGCCCCCGCGCGGGATGGCACGGCGAGCTTGGCCTTCACAGGAGACGAATGAGCCGGGGAAATGATCCCCGGCCGACGCCGACGAGCCCCGGAAAACGCCGTCTGCCGGGGCCGTCGGCGCGCGGGCCGGCCCTAGAACGGGATGTCGTCGTCGAGGTCGAAGTTCGGCTTGGACCCGCCGCCGCCGCCGCCCGAGGCCGGTCGGCGCTCGCCGCCACCGCCGGAGGCGCGGCCACCGCCGCCGCCGTAATCCCCGCCGCGGTCGCCGCCGCGCCCGCCACCACCGCCGAAATCGCCGCCCCGGCTGATCTGGCCGCCGCCTTCCTCGTCCATGCCCATCTCACCGCCGCCGCTGCGGCCGTCGAGCAGGGTCAGCTCGCCGCGGAAGCGCTGGAGCACCACCTCGGTGGTGTACTTCTCGACGCCGGACTGGTCCGCCCATTTGCGGGTCTGGAGCTGGCCCTCAATATAGACCTTCGAGCCCTTGCGCAGGTACTGCTCCGCCACGCGGGCGAGGTTCTCGTTGTAGATCACCACCGAGTGCCACTCGGTCTTCTCCTTGCGCTCGCCCGACATCTTGTCCTTCCAGGACTCCGATGTGGCGATGCGCAGGTTGACCACGGGATCCCCGGAGGCGAGGCGCCGTGTCTCGGGATCGCGCCCGAGATTGCCCACCAGGATCACCTTGTTCACGCTGCCGGCCATGCCGCTCTCTCCTACCGATCGATCTCACTGCGCGCTGCGGCCCCGAAACGACCGGGACGCCGCCCTGTCATGGGCCTCCAGGGCCCCGGCGGCAATCGCGGTCGACGGGCTGTCCCCGTGACTCTCAGGGAGTCGCGGCGACTCGCAGGTTCTACCTTTGTTCCGGTTCGGGAGCAAGGTGCCCTCGATCGGGCGCCCGGCTCGCCGCTCAGCGAATGCGGACGATGAGCTTGCCGAAATTGCGGCCCCGGAGCAGGCCCGCGAAGGCCTCCGGCGCGTTTTCCAGACCGTCCACGACGTCCTCGCGATGGACCACGAGGCCCTCGCGCAGCCATCCCCCGACCTCGCGCAGGAACTCCGCCTCCTGGGCGGCGAAGTCCCAGACGATGAAGCCCTGGACATGCAGGCGCTTCGACAGGATCGCCCGCATCAGCACCGGCACCCGGTCGGGGCCGGGCGGCAGCTCGGTGGCGTTGTAGCCGGAGACCAGGCCGCAGACCGGGATCCGGGCGAAGTTGTTGAGGAGCGGCAGCACCGCATCGAAGACCGCGCCGCCGACATTCTCGAAATAGACGTCGATCCCGTCCGGGCAGGCGGCCGCGAGCGCGTCCGGAAAGTCCTCGGCGCGGTGGTCGATGGCCGCGTCGAAGCCGAGGCTGTCGCGCAGGAAGGCGCATTTCTCCGGGCCGCCCGCGATGCCCACCGCCCGGGCGCCCTTGCGCTTGGCGATCTGGCCCACGAGGGAGCCGACCGGCCCGGTGGCGGCGGCCACCACCACGGTCTCGCCGGCCTTGGGCTGGCCGATGTTGAGAAGGCCCGTATAGGCCGTCATGCCCGGCATGCCGAGGATGCCGAGGGCGGTGGTCACGGGCGCCGCCTCCGGGTCGAGGCGGCGCAGGCCGCGGCCGTCGGAGACCGCGAAATCCTGCCAGCCGCCGAAGCCCACCACGGTCTCGCCGGCCTGAAAATCGGGATGGTGGGACTCGACCACCTCCGCCACGGTGGCGCCCACCATGGTGTCGCCGATCGCCACCGGCTCGGCATAGGATTTCGCCGCGCTCATGCGCCCGCGCATGTAGGGGTCGAGGGAGAGGTAGCGGTTGGCGAGCAGCACCTCGCCCGCCTTCGCCATCGGCATCCGCGACTCCTCCAGCCGGAAATGCGAGGCGTTCGGCTCACCGTGCGGACGGGCGGCGAGAACGATGCGGCGGTTCACATGGGTCATGGGCGGCTCCAGGGTTATCGCGGCGGGTTTCGCGCTGTGCGACGGGCGCGCGGCGGACGGGCCCGGTCGGGAGATCCCCCGACAGATGGGACGGCGACGGGCGATGACAATTCCGCGCGGGCCCGGCGACGGGTCCGGGGTGCCCCCACGGGCGTTGTCCCGGGGCGAGGACAATCGGGGAGGTTCGGAGGATGGCACGCGGATGGCGGATGCTCGGGGCGATGCTGCTCGGCGTCACCGGAGCCCAGGCGGCGGAGAATCCGCTCGCGCGCGACCGCTGGACGTCGCGGGTGCTGGTGATCTCCGCACCCGCGCACGGCGACCCGCGGGTGACGGCCCAGCGCGCCGAACTCGATCGGGCCCGCGCCGGCCTGACGGAGCGCGACCTCGTCGTCCGAGAGGCCTTCGGCGATACGCCGGAGGCGCGGCGCCTGCGCGCGGCCCTCGGCCTGCCCGCGGACGGCTTTCGCGTGGTGCTGGTGGGCAAGGACGGCGAGGCCAAGCGCACCGAGACCGCGCCGATCCCCGCGCGGGCCCTGTTCGAGACCATCGACGCGATGCCGATGCGCCGGGACGAGCGCCGCCGCTGAGGCCCGGGACAGGGGCCAACGAAAAAGGGGCCGCACGCGGCGGCCCCTCGAAACCGGATCGGTCGAGCCGATCAGTAGCAGCGCTCGACCAGCACCCGGCGGTAGCCGTAGGGCGTCCAGCGCACGCGCGGGACCGTGTAGCAGCCGCCGCCATAGCCGTAATCGTAGGCGCCGTAGCCGACCGGGGCATAGCCGTAGCCGTAGCCGTAGCCCGGGCCGTAGGCGCCGTAGAGGCCGCCCGCCGCCAGGCCGAGGCCGACGCCGAGACCCAGGCCGCCGAGGCCGTAGCCGTAGCCTCGCCCGTAGCCGCGGCCGTAATACCCGCCGCGGTAGCCGCCGAAGCCGCCGCGATAGCCACCGAAGCCGCCGCGGTATCCGCCGAACCCGGCATTGCGGAAGCCGCCGCCGCCGAAGCCGCCGCGGAAGCCACCACCGCCGAAGCCACCCCGGAATCCGCCGCCGCCGAAGCCGCCGCCGTGGAACCCACCACCGTGGAAGCCGCCGCCGCCGAAGCCGCCGCGGGCTTCCGCGGTAGCGGGAATCATCGCGAGCGCGCCGATCATGGCCACGGAGGCCAGAACAACTCGTTTCATCACATCGTCTCCGAAAGAAGCCGAAACGTCCCCTTGAGCGCTGAACGCCTGGGCACCCGGAAGGGTTCATGCGCGTTTTGCCTCTCCCGTCATCGTGAAGCGCCGCGCGCCCGGCCCCGGGCGGCGCCCGCCCTTGAAATCGCCCGGGGTTTCGGGCGAGGAAGCGGTGCCGGCCGCCACGATCCTCCGGCGGGCGCGGTCGAGGGCGATGCGGGTGATCATGGTGCAGGATGTCGTGCGGGCTCGCCTACGCGTGAGCCGTTCTCCGGTCCCCGCTCTCCTGCGCGCCGCCTGTCTCGCCCTCGCCCTCGGCGGAGCGGCCGCGGCGGCGCCCGCCCCTGCCCCGGCGCCCTGCCGCGCCATCCAGGCGGAGGGCGAGGCCTACACGGTCTGCACCGTCGACCTGCGCCGCGAGCGGGTGCGCCTGTTCTGGCTGGGCGCCGACGGCCTGCCCTACTCGTCCCTCTCGTCCCTGGCCGAGAAGCAGGGGGCCGCCCTGCGCTTCGCCATGAACGCCGGCATGTACGACAAGGGCCAGGCCCCGGTCGGGCTCTACATCGAGGACGGGCGCGAGCTGAAGGGCGTCTCCACCGCCAACGGGCCGGGCAACTTCCACCTCAAGCCCAACGGCATCTTCTGGGTGAAGGGCGAGCGCGCCGGCGTGATGGAGACCGGGCGCTACCTGCGCAGCGCCCCGAAGCCGGACTTCGCCACCCAGTCGGGGCCGATGCTGGTGGTGGACGGTCACATCCACCCCAAGATCTCCGCCGACGGCCCGAGCCAGAAGATCCGCAACGGCGTCGGGGTCCGCGACGACGGCCGCACCGCCGTGTTCGCGATCTCCGAGCGCCCGGTCAGCTTCGGCGCCTTCGCGCGCCTGTTCAAGGACACCCTCGGCTGCCGCAACGCGCTCTTCCTCGACGGCAGCGTGTCGAGCCTCTACGCCCCGTCGATGAACCGCTCGGACCTCAGCCGGCCCCTCGGCCCGATGGTCGGGGCGGTGACGCGCTAGAGAAATTTCGGTGATCCCTGGATCACCGAAATTGCTCGATCCGACTGCGGGGCTGCATGGTCTTCACGCGAGCCGACATTCACCCCGCTTGCACCCCGCTTGCAAACGCTCTGAGGGCGCGCGTCCGCTCAGGCGTCGTCCTCGCGGCCGAACACCTCGCCCTCCTCCGCCAGGCGGGCATCGGCCTCGTCACTCCGGAGGATCTGCAGGTCACGGTACTGCCGGAGCAGGCCGCGCAGGCGGATATTGGCCTCGCCGGCATCGGCGGCTCCGGGCTCGTCCGCCTCGGAGCCCGCGATGGTTTCGGCGGTCTGCCGGTCCACGGCGGCCCGGTCGGCCTCGCCGAGGCCTTCGAGGTCGCCGAGGCCGAGTTCCAGCGCGATCAGCGCGGCGATCTCGCGCCGCTTCTCCTCGATCTCGGACATCTGCCCTCCGGCTCCCTGCCCCGCTCCGACCGGAGCATCGTCCAGCGAGGTGGATGTCGGCTCGCGGGAAGACACGGCTTTAGAGAACGGTCAGCGCCGCCAGGTCGATCCAGGCTTCCTGCTCGTCGCCGTCGACGTCGCCGTCGACGAACCAGCGGCAGAGCGCCCGGTCCCCCTCCAGGGCCACCACCGTCATGGTGGCCTCGTTGTCGTCGGATGCGACGAAGTCGCCGACCTTGATCCCCATGGATTGCATCTTCGCCTCGCCGATGGTCGGTGTCAGGCCCGCGTCGCGCGTGGGCCTCCGGTCGTCATGCCCGCTTCGCCCGCTTGCCGAAGGCCACGGACAGGCGGGCACGCACGCCCTCGGGGATCTCCGTGCGCGACTCGATCCGCACCGAGGGCATCTCGGACCCGATGGTGCTGCCCGGGTCGAAGGTGAACTGCAGGTGGCGCAGGCCGAGTTCGAGCCGGGTGACGCCGTCCGACTGGGTCAGGTCCTCGCCGAAGACCTCGATCAGCGGTCCGTCGGGATCGCCCTTCTCGATCTGGATGATGAAGTAGCCGGCCGGCTCCTCCTCGTCGTCGGCGCCCGAGATCAGGGTGATGCCGTTCTCGATGTCGAGGCGGACCCGCTCCACCGCGAAGGTCGTGACGTCGTCGTCGTCCATGCTGCGTATCTCTCGCGTAGCGCCCGCCGCGGCGGGGGGCTCTGATGGGGGGCGGTCGGTGCCCGGGTGCGTCGGGCCCCCTCAGCGCTGCCCGTGCCGGGTGTCGGTGAAGAGGTCCTTGAACTGGCGCGGCTGCGAACGCCAGTACTGGCGGGGTGCGCGCACCTGCGCGCCGAGTTCGGCCGCCGCGTGCCAGGGCCAGCGGGGATCGTAGAGCAGGGCGCGCGCCAGGGAGACGGCGTCGGCCTGGCCCTGGGCCAGGATCGATTCCGCGTGGGCGGCCTCGGTGATGAGACCGACCGCGATGGTGGTGAGCCCGGTCTCGGCCTTGATCCGCTCGGCGAACGGCACCTGGTAGCCGGCCGAGAGCGGGATCGTCTGCCGGGTGGAGAGGCCGCCGGTGGAGACGTGGATCGCGGCCGCGCCCCGGCGCTTCAGGGCATGGGCGAGTTCGACCGTCTCCTCCAGGGTCCAGCCCCCCTCGACCCAGTCGGTGGCCGAGACCCGCATCCAGACGGGCTTGCCCGCCGGCACGGCCTCCCGCACCGCCTCGAAGCATTCCAGCGGGAAGCGCATCCGGTTGGCGAGCGTGCCGCCATACTGGTCGGTGCGCTGGTTGGAGAGGGGGGAGAGGAACTGGTGCAGCAGGTAGCCGTGCGCGCCGTGCAGCTCGAACCCGTCGATGCCCAGGGCGAGCGCCCGGCGCGCGGTGGCGACGAAGCCGTCGCGGATGCGCTTCAGCCCCTCCGAGTCGAGGGCGTGGGGCGCCGCCTCGCCCTCCCCGTGCGCCAGCGCCGAGGGCGCCTCCGTGCGCCAGCCGTCCGGCGCTTCCGGATCGATCTGGGCGCCGCCGTCCCAGGGGGCGCGGCTCGAGGCCTTCCGGCCCGCATGGTTGATCTGGATCGCGATCGGCACCGGCGCGTAGGCCCGCACCGCGTCGAGGACCCGGCCCAGCGCCAGCTCGGTCTCGTCCGAGTAGAGCCCGAGGTCGGTGGGCGAGATCCGCGCCTCCGGCGAGATCGCGGTCGCCTCCAGGGTCAGGAGCCCCGCCCCCGACATCGCCATCTGCCCGAGATGCATGAGGTGCCAGTCGCCGGCCTGGCCCGCATGGGCCGAGTACTGGCACATCGGCGCGACGATGATCCGGTTCTCCAGGGTGAGGTCGTCGAGGCGCAGGGGCTCGAACAGGCGGGCGGTCATGCGGGGCTCCGGCTTGGCGGCATCCCCGCATAGGTGGCGCGCCGGCGCGCGCTTGGCTACCCATTCTCTGGCTACCCGTCCTCTGGCGACCCGCCGCCCTCAGGCGACGCCGATCCCGCGATCCTTGAGGCTGGCGCCGATCTCGTCGAGGACGCCGGCATCGTCGATGGTGGGCGGTGTGGTCCAGGGCTCGCCGTCGGCGATGCGCTTCATGGTCCCGCGCAGGATCTTGCCCGATCGGGTCTTGGGCAGGCGCTGCACGGTCAGCGCCAGCTTGAAGGCCGCCACGGGTCCGATCTGCTCGCGGACCAGGGCCACGAGTTCGCCCTCGATCGCCTGGGTCGGGCGCTCCACCCCCGATTTCAGCACCACGAAGCCGCAGGGCTGCTCGCCCTTCAGGGCGTCGCGGATGCCGATGACCGCGCATTCGGCCACGTCCGGGTGGCTCGCCAGCACCGCCTCCATGCCGCCGGTGGAGAGCCGGTGCCCGGCCACGTTGATGATGTCGTCGGTGCGGCCGAGCACGGTGACGTAGCCGTCGGCGTCGACGATGCCGGCATCCGAGGTGTCGTACCAGCCCGGATAGGTGGCGAGGTAGCTCGACCGGAAGCGGTCCTGCGAGCCCCAGAGGGTCGGCAGGCAGCCCGGCGGCAGGGGCAGCCGCAGGGCGATGGTGCCCATCGTGCCGGCGGGCACCGGCTTGCCGGCCTCGTCGAGCACGGCGAGGTCGTAGCCCGGCATCGGCACGCAGGCGCTGCCGTGCTTGACCGGCAGCTGGCCGATGCCGACCGGATTGCCCGCGATGGCCCAGCCGGTCTCGGTCTGCCACCAATGGTCGATGACCGGCCGGCCGAGGGCCCGCTCGGCCCAGGCCACCGAATCGGGATCGGCCCGCTCGCCGGCCAGGAACAGGGAGCGGAAGCCCGAAAGGTCGTAGGCGCCGACCCGCTCGGCCCGCGGGTCCTCCTTCTTGATGGCGCGGAGCGCCGTCGGCGCCGTGAACAGGCAGGCGGCGCCGGTTTCCGAGACCACCCGCCAGAGCGCCCCGGCATCGGGCGTGCCCACCGGCTTGCCCTCGTAGAGCACCGTGGTGCAGCCGTGCAGGAGCGGCGCGTAGACGATGTAGGAATGGCCCACCACCCAGCCGATGTCGGAGGCGCAGAAATAGGTCTCGCCCGGCTCCACGTCGTAGAGGTTGGGCATCGACCAGGTCAGCGCCACGCAGTAGCCGCCGGTGTCGCGCACCACGCCCTTGGGCTTCCCCGTCGTGCCCGAGGTGTAGAGGATGTAGAGCGGATCGGTGGCCGCCACGCTCACGCATTCGGCCTGGCGGCCCCCGGCGGCCGCCCGCGTCACCGTGTCGGCCCAGTCGTGGTCGCGCCCCGGCACGAGGTCGGCCGCGGCCTGCGGGCGCTGCAGGATCAGGCAGGCCGCCGGCTTGTGCGCGGAGGCCGCGAGGGCGGCGTCGAGGAGCGGCTTGTAGGCCACGACCCGGCTCGGCTCGATGCCGCAGGAGGCGGCGAGCACCACCTTGGGCGCGGCGTCCTCGATGCGGATCGCCAGCTCGTTGGCGGCGAAGCCCCCGAACACCACGGAATGGACCGCGCCGAGCCGGGCGCAGGCGAGCATGCCGAACAGGGCCTCGGGCACCATCGGCATGTAGATCACGACCCGGTCGCCCCGGCCGACGCCGAGGTCGCGGAGCACCCCGGCGAGCACGGCCACCGAATCGCGCAGCTCCGCGTAGGTGATTCGCCGCTTCGTGCCGGTGACGGGCGAATCGTACAGGATCGCGGCCTGGTCGGCGCGGCCACCCTCGGCATGCCGGTCCACGGCGTTGTGGCAGGCGTTCAGGGTGGCGTCGGGGAACCAGCGGCCATAGGTGCCGGCCGATCCGTCGAAGGCGCGGGTGGGCGGGCTCGCCCAGTCGATCGCCCGGGCCGCCTCGAGCCAGAAGGCCTCCGGATCGCGCAGGGAGGCCGCGTGGACCTCGGCGTAGCGGCCGAAGCACGAAATTGGGGCGTGGGGCGTGGCGTCCATGGCGTATCCTGCGGGACCGGTCGTGCTGCCGGTTTCTGCGCACTCTTACCGGAATTTACGCCGCCGGACTGCCTCGCCACACGGCCGAGGCCGGGGCAACACGAAAACCGCCGCCCTGGAGACCCAGCGGCGGCGGCGAACGCTCTCAAGACAATACGGTGGGGCCGGAACGGCCGCTAATGCAGCTGGTCGGATTCGTTTCGCAGGCGGTTCATCTCGTCCTTGAGGTGGAGCTTGCGTCTCTTGAGTTCTGCGATTCGCAGATCGTTCGCCGAGGGGCGGAGGGTGGCGTCGTGGATTTCCCGCTCGAGGGCTTCGTGCTTGCGGGCGAGCTGGGTGAGGTGCGTCTGCAGTGACATGAGCTGTGTCTCCTGTCTCGTTTCGACGGGGCAAGACTGACATATGATCAGCCGGCTGTCGAAGCCTATCGACGGTCAGGCTTGACGGATGTTTGAGCAGGCGGATGTTTGTGCAGGAGGCGCGGCGGGTTCTTGCCCAGGCCGAGCGGCTGTCGCATGGTCTGCCGCGAAGGCGTCCCGGGACATCAGGTGCGATGGCGGTCCAGTTCGATAACGATGCATCGGTGGAACCGGCCGACGAGTTGGCGCGGCTGAAGCAGGAACATCGCGACCTCGACGGTGCGATCGACGCCCTGGAGCTCGGGGTGGTGGCCGACCAGCTGCAGATCCAGCGCCTGAAGAAGCGCAAGCTCTCCCTGCGCGACCGGATCTCGTATCTCGAGGACCAGATCACCCCCGACATCATCGCCTGACCGGGCGGCCGGGGCACGGCCGGGGTCCCAACCGGGGGCACGCCTTGCGGGCGGGCCACCGCTTTTGTATTCGGCGTTCCTCAGGGCCGCGGCGCGTCGCACGGCCCGTCCTAACACATGATCGCGAAGGGATCTGACGACCATGGCGGGAGCCTCCCCGGTCGCGATCATCATGGGCAGCCAGTCGGACTGGGCGACCATGCGGCATGCCGCCGAGACGCTGGATGCGCTCGGCGTCGCCCATGACGACCGCATCGTCTCGGCCCACCGCACGCCCGACCGCCTCGTGGCCTTCGCCAAGGGCGCCAAGGCGGAGGGATTCCGGGTGGTGATCGCGGGGGCCGGCGGCGCCGCCCACCTGCCCGGCATGACGGCGGCGATGACCCCCCTGCCCGTCCTCGGCGTGCCGGTGGAATCGAAGGCCCTGTCGGGCCGGGACAGCCTGCTCTCCATCGTGCAGATGCCGGCCGGCATCCCGGTGGGCACCCTGGCCATCGGCCGGGCGGGCGCCGTCAACGCCGCGCTGCTGGCCGCCGCCATCCTCGCCCTCACCGATCCGGCCCTCGCGGCGCGGCTCGAGGCCTGGCGCACCGCGCAGACCGAGAGCGTCGCCGAGACCCCCCAGAACGATCTTCCGTAAGTGTGATCTTGCGTAAGTGCGATCTCCCGTGAAACCCGATCCGTCGTGAAAAGCGAAGCACCGTGACCGCCCTCCCCGACATCCGTCCCGGCGCAACCCTCGGCATCGTGGGCGGCGGCCAGCTCGGCCGCATGATCGCCCTCGCGGCCGCCAATTACGGCCTGCGGGTCCACGTCTTCGCCCCGGACGCCGACAGCCCGGCCTTCGACGTCTCGGCCGAACAGACCGTCGCGGCCTACGACGACGTCGAGGCCCTGGCGCGCTTCGCGGCGGGCGTCGACGTGGTCACCTACGAGTTCGAGAACATCCCGGCCGAGGCCGCCGAGGCCCTGGCCGCGAAGGCGCCCCTGCACCCGAACGCCGCGGCGCTCGCCACGACCCAGGACCGGCTGACCGAGAAGCGCTTCGTCAACGACCTCGGCATCGAGACCGCGCCCTTCCGTGCCGTCGACACGGCCGAGGACCTCGCCCGGGCGCTCGCCGAGATCGGCCGCCCGGCGGTGCTGAAGACCCGGCGCTTCGGCTACGACGGCAAGGGCCAGCGCATGATCCGCGCGGAGGACGCGGGCGATCCCGCCGCGATTCTGGCGGAGTTCAACGGCGCGCCCTGCATCCTCGAAGGGTTCGTGCCGTTCGAGGCCGAGGTGTCGGTGGTGGCCGCCCGCGGAGCCGACGGCGCCTTCGCGGCCTACGAGTCCTGCGCCAACGAGCACCGCGACCACATCCTCGCCGTCACCCGCGTCCCCGCCCCCGGCATCGCGCCGCAGACCGAGGCCGCCGCCATCGGCATCGCGCGCCGCATCGCCGAGGCGCTGGACTATGTCGGCGTGCTCGCCGTCGAGATGTTCCTGGTGCCGCAGGCGGACGGCCCCGCCCGGGTCGTGGTCAACGAGATCGCGCCGCGCGTCCACAATTCCGGCCACTGGACCATCGAGGGCGCGACCACCTCGCAATTCGCCCAGCATGTCCGGGCGGTCTGCGGCTGGCCGCTGGGCGACGCGTCCCGGGTCGGCGGCATGGCGGTGGAGATGCACAATCTCATCGGCGGCGAGGTCGAGGACTGGGCCGCGATCCTCGCCCGGCCGGGGGCGCAGCTCCACCTCTACGGCAAGGGCGAGGCCCGGCCCGGCCGCAAGATGGGCCACGTCACCCGGCTGCTGCCGAAGCCCTGACGGGGCCTCCGAACCGCGGCCCGATTGCGACAGGGGCCCGGCAACCGACCGCCGCGCCGGCCGTTTCGGGCCCGTGCGTGCGGCGGGCCATACCTTCGCCACATCCAACCGCTTGAGCGGAACCCGTCGCCGATTTTAAGCGCGCGTTCACCGCGATGCGGGATGGTGCCGGCGCAACCGGACCCGCCCAGGCGGGCGCCGGCACGGGACGCAATCGATTCGGGGGCGGCGTCGCGCGCGACGCCGGGGGGAGCGAGGACCATGACGGTTTTGAAGCTGCGGGCATCGAAGGCGGGGCTGATCGGGGCCACGGCGCTCGTGGCGGCCGCCCTGGCCGGCTGCGAGACCTATGGCGGCGGCGCCACCGCGTCGCGCCAGTTCGCCGTGCTCGAATCGGACCAGACCGGCGCCACCACGGTCAACATCGCCTCGCTCAGCGACGTGATCCAGCGCAACCCCAACGACGCGGCGGCCTACGTCACCCGCGGCGCGGCCTATGCCAGGGCCGGCCAGTTCAACGACGCCATCGGCGACTTCACCAAGGCGGTGCAGATCGACCCGAACTCGGCCTCCGCCTACAACAACCGCGCGCTCGCCAACCGCCAGATCGGCCGCAACGACGCCGCGCTGCAGGACTTCTCGAAGTCGATCTCGGCCGATCCGAACTACGCCCCGGCCTATATCGGCCGCGCCAACGTGCTGCGCGCCCAGGGCGACCTCGAGGGCGCGACCTCCGACCTCAACCAGGCGATCCGCCTCGCGCCGGAATCGGCCGAGGCCTACCACGCCCGCGGCCTCGTCCGTCAGAAGCAGGGCCAGAACACCCAGGCCATCGCGGATTTCGACGCCGCCATCGACCGCAATCCCTTCGTGGCGGCGCCCTATGCCGCCCGCGGCCAGAGCCTGATCGCCACCAACCAGTACGACAAGGCGATCGAGGACTACAACGCGGCCCTCAACGTCAACAACAAGGACGCCACCTCCTGGGCCTATCGCGGCCTCGCCTACGAGAAGTCGAACCGCAAGAAGGAGGCGGTGGAGAGCTACCAGCGCGCCGCGCAGATCGAGCCCGGCAACGCGGTGGCCAAGCAGGGCCTCGGCCGCGTCCAGGGCGGCGTCGGCTCGCTCTTCAACTGACCCGACCGGGGCGGGACGCCTTCGCGTCCCCGCCCCGCGCGGCCGGCCTCAGTCCGGCGCGCGGAGATACGGCGCCAGGACGACCGCCAGGGCGGCGTAGTCGCGCAGGTGCACGCCGTCGGGCGTCGCCCCGGTGGTGAGGCCCGGCCCCCCGTCGCGCAGGGCCGCGAACGGATCGAAGACCCGGCAGCCGCTGCGCGCGCACACATCCCTCAGCACCGCCGTGTAGGCGTCCACCGCCGCCGGGTCGCGCTCGGCCTGCGCCTCCGGCCCGAGCGGCGGCACGGCGGCGACCAGGACCGTGTCGGCATTCGCCGTGAGCCATCCGAGGATGCGCGCCGTCGCCGCCTCGAACCCGTCGCGGGTGCGGGCCGAGAGAGGGTCGGCCCGGCGCAGGATGTCGTTGCTGCCCACGAACAGCATGGCCGTTCCGGCCCGGACCGGGAAGGCCAGCCCGTCGACCGCGCCGGCATAGCGGCGGGCGGAGGCGCCGCCGATCCCGCCATTGACCACGCCCGGTCGCCCCGCCAGGGCGTTCCCCAGAAGCTCGGCATGCGAGTTGCCGGCCAGGAACAGGAAGCCCGGCCGCGCCGCCGCCAGCGCCGCCCGGATCGCCGGCAGCCGCGCGGCACGGTGCGCGTCGGCGATCTCCCGGTTCCGCCGCGCCGCCTCGGGCGGCCCGAATCCGGTCCCGAGCGCGACGGCGCCCAAGGCCGCGGCCCCGACGCCGCCGGCGATCAGGCGCCGCCGGGTCCAGGGCCCGGTCCGTCCGTCGCGCGCGCCGCTCATCCGCCTCCCCGATGCCGGTGCCGATGTCCGGCATCAGCCCCGAAAGCCGGGGCGCGGGCAAGCCCGCTCAGGCGGCCTGGACGGTGGCGAGGAAGTTCGAGACCTCCGCGCCGAGCTGCTCGGACTGGCGCGACAGCTCGGAGGCGGCGGCCAGGACCTGGGACGAGGCCGCCCCGGTCTCGCCCGCGGCCTGGGTCACGCTGCCGATGCTGACGGTCACCGACTGCGTGCCCTGGGCCGCCTGGGTCACGTTGCGGACGATCTCCTGGGTGGCCGCCCCCTGCTCCTCCATCGCCGCCGCGACGCCGACCGCGATGCCGCGCAGCTCCGCGATCGTCGAGCCGATGGTCCGGATCGAGACGACCGCCTGGCGGGTCTCGCCCTGGATCGCGTTGATCTGCTGCGTGATCTCCTCGGTGGCCCTGGCGGTCTGGGTCGCCAGCGCCTTGACCTCGGAGGCGACTACGGCGAAGCCGCGGCCCGCCTCTCCGGCCCGGGCCGCCTCGATGGTGGCGTTGAGCGCCAGCAGGTTGGTCTGGGCGGCGATCCCCGAGATGAGGCCCACCACGGTGCCGATCCGCTCGGCGCCTTCGGCGAGGCCGAGGATGATCGCGTCCGTGGCCGCCGCGTTCTCGGAGGCCCGCTCGGCCATCGCCGCCGAGCGCGCGACCTGGGCGGCGATCTCCCCGATGGAGGCGGCCATCTCCTCGCTCGCGGCCGCCACGGTCTGGACGTTGGCGGAGGTCTGCTCGGCGGCCGAGGCGACGCTCAGGGATTGCCCGGCCGTCTGGTCGGCGGTGCGGCTCATCGCCTGCGCGGTGGCCTCCATCTCGGTGGCGGCGGAGGACAGGCCGTGCGTCAGCTGCGAGACCTGGGCCTGGAAGCCGCGCGTCGCGGCATCCAGGATCTCGGCCCGGCGCATCTTCGCGGCGCTCTCGATCGCGGCGGCGGCCTCGGCCTCGCGCTGGGCGATCATCGCGTCCTTGAAGACCTGGACGGCCCGCGCCATCGCGCCGATCTCGTCCCGGCGGTGCGCGCCCGGGACGTCCGTCGAGACGTCGCCGTCGGCCAGCCTGGCCATGGTGCCGGTCATGCCGCCCAGCGGGCGCACGACCAGGGCGAGCACGGTGTAGAGACCGAAGCCGATGGCGGCGGTGGCCAGGACCAGCAGGGCCAGGAGTGTCAGGCGCGACCAGCCCGAATGGGTCTCGGCCCGCTCGAACTCGGCCTGGGCCTCGCGCACCTGCAGGGCGGTGAGCTTGCCGAGGACGGCGTTGGCCTCCTCCATGCCCTTCACCAGGGCCGCGTGGGTCGCGTCGAAGTCCTGCGTACCGCCGGCGGCGAGGCGGCGCAGGATGTCGGCCGCGACCGCGCCGTTGTGATCGATCCGCCGCTGCATCTCGTCCGCAAGCGCCTTTTCCTCCGGGGTCAGGTAGGTCGCCAGGTAGGCCGACCACTGGGTCCGGAGGGCGCCGAGGTCCGCCTCGATCTTCTCGCGCGCCCGGCCCGGCTCCCCTTGCCGGTTCCGAAGCGCGCGCGACGTCGCGAGCAGGTCGTCGTAGGCGTCGCGGATCAGGCTGAACTGCCGCAGCGGGATGATGCGGTCGCCGAAGACGGTGTTGAAGCTCTGGTGGTTCGCCGACAGGGCGAAATTGCCGATCCCCGTGGCGAGGAGCAGCAGAACGCCCATCACGCTGAGCAGCGTGACCAGGCGGCCTTTGATGGTGGTGAGCATGCGGGGGTCTGCCGGAGGGAGGGGCGGGTGCCCGGTCTCCCATCGGTTCGACGGGGCGCTCGGGATTCCTGATCCCATCTTCTGCGGCCAAGTGGTAAAGGCGGATTTACTTCCGATACGACAGCTTTGACATGCCCGTCAAAATATCGTGAGGCTAGAGCAGGATCATTACGGCCGTGTGGGTAATATCCTGTTGGGTTCCATCACAGCTTCGGGAGGATCAATAGCCGTTCGCGTCGGCCACGCGATTCGATCCTCTGTTGGCGCGGTCACCCCATCACTCGTTGTGCGTAGACCCGCACCTTCTCAACTTAGGGCAGCAGCATCCCGGATCGCATAGACACGCGTCCCCGAACGCGGTGATTTCCGGTCGCGGAGAGGCCACGGGTTCCGGATGCCGGGTCCACCAGGACGGCATCGATCCTCCGACGATCGTGCGGAGAGCTGCAGAGCTGCGCTCGAAATGCGGCCCCGCCGATCCGGCTCCGAAGATGCCCCGCTCAGGCGTCGCCGAGCAGCCGGTGCTCGCAGAGCATGCGCCGGACCGTGCCGCTGGCGGAGCGGTAGACCACGGTCTCGGTCTCGATCAGGCCGGGCCGGAAGCGGACGCCCCTGAGGAGGGCGCCGTCGGTGACGCCGGTGGCGGCGACGATGACGTCGCCCCGGGCCATGTCGTGCAGCTCGTACTTCCGGTTGGGATCGCTGATACCCATCCGGGCGGCGCGCTCGCGCTTGTCGTGGCTGTCGAGGATCAGGCGCCCCTGCATGTGGCCGCCGATGCAGCGGAGCACGCCCGCGGCGATGACGCCCTCGGGGGCCGCGCCGATGCCGAGATAGATGTCGGCCCCGGTGGCGTCGGCGTTCGCTGTATGGATGATGCCCGCGATGTCGCCGTCCGAGATCAGGCGGATGCCGGCCCCGGTGGCGCGCACGGCGGCCACGAGCTCCATGTGGCGCGGCCGGTCGAGGATGATGGCGGTGATCTGGGCCGGGTCGACGCCCTTGTGCCGGGCGAGCGCGCCGATGTTGTCGGCCGGGCTGGCGTCGAGGTCGACGAGGCCGGCCGGATAGCCCGGGCCGATGGCGATCTTCTGCATATAGACGTCGGGGGCGGCGAGCAGGGAGCCCGCTTCCGCCAGGGCCGTCACCGCGATGGCGCCGGGCATGTCCTTGGCGCAGAGGGTGGTGCCCTCCAGGGGGTCGACGGCGATGTCGACCTTCGGGCCGTCGCCGGTGCCCAGGCGCTCGCCGATATAGAGCATCGGCGCGTTGTCGCGCTCGCCCTCCCCGATCACCACGGTGCCGTCGATGGGCAGGAGGTTGAGCTCGAGGCGCATCGCGTCGACGGCGGCCTGGTCGGCCTCCTTCTCGCGGCCCTGCCCGCGCAGGCGCGCGGCCGCGATGGCGGCCCGCTCGGTGACTCGTGCCAGTTCCAGGGTCAGGGACCGGGCCACCGGCGCGCGCGATTCCATGGTGCCACCGGACAAGTTGCCACCGGACATGTCAGCCTCGCGCCCCCGCGCCTCTGTTGGGCGCCCCTTATGAACTAAAATGCGCGCAAGGCATCAAGTTTCGCCCATCACGCGCATTTTTCTTCGTTCTTCCATCGATCGTTCGCCGGCGGACGCAGCGGCGCTACTCGCGCTCGATCCGGATCAGCTGAGGCGCCTCGGCGAGCAGGCCGTCGGCCGCGATGGCGTCGAGGGCGTCCCGGATCGTGCCCTCGGTGGCGGCGTAGGTGATCAGCACCAGTGGGACCGGCTGGCCCGAGCGGCCGTGCGGGTCCTTCGAGGCGGCGCTCTCGGAGCGGCGCTGGAGGATGCTCTCGATGGAGATGTCGCGCTCGGCCATGCGGGTGGCCACGCCCGCGGCGACGCCGGGGCGGTCGTGCACGGTGAGGCGGATGTAGTAGCCGCCCTCGTGCCGCTGCATGGCGACGCGCTGGGAGGGGCTCAGGGCGGCCGAGGGCCGTCCGAAGGTCGGGCGGCGGGTGCCGGCGGCGATGTCGGTGATGTCGGAGACCACGGCCGAGGCGGTGGCCTCGCCGCCGGCCCCGGGGCCGATCAGGGTGAGTTCGCCGACCGCGTCCGCGTCGATGGTGACCGCGTTGGTCACGCCCATCACCTGGGCGATGGCGGAGGATTTCGGCACCATGGTCGGGTGCACCCGCTGCTCGATGCCGCCGGCCGCGGCCTGGGCGACGCCCAGGAGCTTGATCCGGTAGCCGAGTTCCTCGGCCATGGTCAGGTCGAGGGGCTGGATCGCCGAGATGCCCTCGACGGAGACGCCCTCGGCGTCGACCTCGGTGCCGAAGGCGAGGCTCGTCAGGATCGCGAGCTTGTGGGCGGTGTCGAAGCCCTCGACGTCGAAGGTCGGGTCGGCCTCGGCATAGCCGAGCGCCTGGGCGTCCTTGAGGCAGGCCTCGAAGGTCAGGCCCTCGCGCTCCATCCGGGTGAGGATGTAGTTGCAGGTGCCGTTCATGATTCCGTAGACGCGCGACACGGCGTTGCCGGTCAGGCCCTCGCGCAGGGCCTTGATCACCGGGATGCCGCCGGCCACCGAGGCCTCGTAGGCCAGCGCCACGCCCGCCGCTTCGGCCTGTCGGGCGAGGGCCGCGCCGTGCCTGGCGAGCAGCGCCTTGTTGGCGGTGACCACGTGCTTGCCGGCGGCCAGGGCCGCCTCCACCGTCTCCCGGGCCGGGCCCTCGGCGCCGCCGATGAGCTCGACCACGCAATCGACCTCGCCGGAGGTCGCCAGGGCGACGGGATCGTCGAACCAGGCCACGCCGGCGAGGTCGAGGCCGCGGTCGCGGTTCCGGTCGCGCGACGAGACCCCGGTGACGCGAATCGCCCGGCCGCTGGTCTGGCCGAGGGCCTCGGCCCGGCGGGCGACCATCCGGACGACGGCGGCGCCGACGGTGCCGAGGCCGGCAACGCCGAGGCGAAGGCTCTGTGTCATGGTGTGTTCCGTCACTCTGTCGCGCAAGAGACCTGCCGCATCCGAAGACCTGCCGCCTCCGAAGACCTGCCGCATCCGGCACCTGCCGCGTCCGGCGGCGGTGCGGGACCGGCGTCGATCGGCGGAGGCGAAGGCCGCGCTCGACGCGGCCCGATCTTCTGCAACGATTTGCCGGGGGGCGCAACAAAACGGCCGGCCCGGGCGGGGCCCCGGCGTTACGATCGGCGCCGACGGTAGCGGGCCGCGACGGCGATCAGCCCGTAGAGCACGGCGGCGTTGAGGAGGTGCCAGAGCGCGTGGGTCCCCAGCGGCCAGACCGGGCAGACCGCCCGGTCGAGGGTCCGGAAGGCGAGCGAGGCGGAAAA
The DNA here is from genome assembly GCF_055361545.1 of Methylobacterium sp. TK31. Taxonomy (NCBI): domain Bacteria; kingdom Pseudomonadati; phylum Pseudomonadota; class Alphaproteobacteria; order Hyphomicrobiales; family Methylobacteriaceae; genus Methylobacterium; species Methylobacterium sp. TK31. Next base: position 2,119,762 of record NZ_CM143964.1, read on the forward strand.
CAGCGCGGCGATGCCGAGGAGGGCGAGGCCGGCCTCGTGCCGGGCGGGGCCGAGGGGGCAGCCCTGCGGCGCCAGCAGGCCCGCGGCCACACCCGCCAGCGCCAGGATCGCGGGGGCGTAGCCGATCGAGCCGTTGGTGAGCGCGTCCATCGACCGGCCGGTCAGCCCGTCGAGGGCCGGTTCCAGCCCGACATTGACGGCCGCGAAGGCCAGGGTGGCGGCCAGGGCCGCCCCGAGCCCGAGGCCGAAGTAGCGCCGCATCGCCAGCAGGAAGTAGGCGTAGATGAACAGCGCGATCGGGATGACGTCGGCCAGCAGCGACCAGCGCACCGCCAGGGTGTGGAACAGGAACGAGCCGACGCCCACCACCGCCACCAGGGCGCTGAGCAGGAGGGCGGGCCCATCGCCCGTCCCGGCGCGGCGCACCCGCCACGCCGCCAGGCCGGCGGCGACCAGGAAGGCGCCGTTCGAGAGCGCGTTGACCGGCTCAGCCCAGAAGCCGGCATCGCCCCGCTCGCAATAGGCGCTGATCGGCGTCAGCCAGTCCCCGTCCATCCGGACCTCTCCGTTGTCGCGCGTCACGCCTTGCCAGCCCGCGACGAAGGCCCGATGACGGACACCCTCGCGCAAAGACCCTCAGAGACTCCCAGCCCATGCGGATCGCCACCTGGAACGTCAATTCGATCAAGCAGCGGGTCGGGCACCTCGTCGGCTTCCTCGACGAGGCCAAGCCCGACGTGGTCTGCCTGCAGGAGCTGAAGACCCAGGACGAGGGCTTCCCCCGGGCGGAGATCGAAGCGGCGGGCTACGCCGTCGAGACCCTCGGCCAGAAGGCCTATAACGGCGTCGCCCTGCTGGTGCGCGCGCCCCTGGCGATGTCCGAGATCCGCCGCGGCCTGCCGGGCGACGACACCGACGAGCAGGCCCGCTACGTCGAGGCGCTGGTCTCCGGCGATGGGGTGCGCCCCGTGCGGGTCGCCTCGATCTACCTGCCCAATGGCAACCCGGTCGACAGCCCGAAATACCCCTACAAGCTCGGCTTCCTGGAGCGGCTGCGTGTCCACGCCCGGGCCCTGCGCGAGGCCGAGGAGGCGGTGGTGCTGGCGGGCGACTACAACGTCATCCCCGAGCCGGAGGACGCCGCCGACCCCGAGGCCTGGCGGGCGGACGCGCTGTTCCTGCCCCAGAGCCGGGCGGCGTTCCGGGCGCTGCTCGCCGAGGGCTATACCGACGCCCTGCGCGCCTGCGACCCGCGGCCCGGGCTCTACACCTTCTGGGACTACCAGGCGGGGGCCTGGAACCGGAACGCCGGCATCCGGATCGACCACCTCCTGCTCTCGCCCCAGGCCGCCGACCGGCTGGTCTCGGCCTCGGTGCAGAAGCACCTGCGCGGCCTGGAGAAGCCCTCCGACCACGTGCCGGTCACGGCCGAACTCACGGACGCGTGAGCGAACGATCCGGTCTCCCGCGGGTTGGGCCTGCACCGATCCCCCCACATGGAGGCTGTCCCGCGTGAAACTCTACGGTACCGGCTATTCGCCCTACGTCCGCAAGGTCCTCGTCGCCCTGGCCGAGAAGGGAAGAGAGGCGGAACACATCCCGCTGTTCTTCCACGCCAAGGATCCGGCCTTCCAGGCGGCGAGTCCGCTGGGCAAGATTCCCGCCTTCGACGACGACGGCTTCCTGCTCGCCGATTCCTCGGCGATCCTGACCTACCTGGAGGCGAAGTTTCCGAGCCCGGCGCTGTTCCCGTCCGAGGCCAAGGCGCGCGGCCGCGCGATCTGGTTCGACAAGTACGGCGACACCGAGATGTTCGACGTCATCATCAAGCCCTTCGCCAACCGGGTGGTGAAGCCGAAGCTGCTCGGGCAGCCCGGGGACGAGGAGGCGGTCGCCAAGGCCCTCACCGAGGAACTGCCGAAGATCTACGATTATCTCGAGGGGCAGATCGACGGGCCCTACCTCGTGGGCGACGCCTTCAGCATCGCGGACATCTCGGTCGTCACGGGCTTCCACAACCTGCATCTGGCCGGCGAATCCGTCGACGCCGCGCGCTGGCCGAAGCTCGCCGGCTACGTCACCGCGACCCTGGCGCGGCCGTCCTTCGTGACGGCGCTCGCGGCCCGGACCTCGCCGAACTGATCGCGGGGGTGCGCCGGTCCGGTCCTCAGCGCCGGCGGCGCGCCGATCCCGTCACCTGCGCGCTGGCCTGCGAGGCCTGCGCCATCGCGGTGGCGCGGTCCTCCTCGCTGGCCGAGGCCCAGGCCTTCTCGTAGAGGGCGACGATCCAGTCGTCCTTGCGGCCCTGGGCGGCGTCCCGGGCCATGGAGAGCCACATCAGCCCGCGGGCGCGCTGGGCCGGCACGCCCTGGCCGTTGACGAGGAGCTGGCCGAGGAGGGCCTGCGCCGGGGCGTGACCCTTCTCCGCGGCGAGGTTGAACCAGCGCGCGGCCTGGCGCGCGTCGGTGTCGACGCCGGTGCCGTCGAGGTAGAGCCGGCCGAGATTGTACTGCGCGTTCGGGTCGCCGAAATACGAGGCGGCGTAGTTGAACATGTCGTAGGCGCGCTCGGGGTTCGGGCGCACGTAGGTGCCCTTGATCCCCTCGAGGAAGTAGGTGCCGAGCGCCGTGAAGGCACTGGCGACCACGCCCGAGTTCTGGGCGTCCGGCCCCTCGTCGGTGGTGTCGTCGGCGATGCGCGAGAAGAACTCGAAGGCCTTGAGGTCGTCGTGAGGGACGCCGTCGCCCTCGGCATACATGCGACCGAGCTTCCACAGCGCCAGGGCATGGCCCTGGTCGGCGGCGTATTCGAGGGCGCGGGCGGCCCCCTCCTTGTCCCCGGCATTGTAGTCGCGCACGCCCATGCGCAGGGCCTCGCGGGCACTGCGGTAATTGCCGCCGGGCACCGGCGTCCGGGCGGTGGCGTCGAGGGCCGCCGCCGGAGCCAGGCCGAGGAGCACGAGCCCGGCCGCCGCGGCGAACCGCCGGCCCATCAGGGCCAGCGGCCGATCCCGGGCGGCCCGCACCGGCCGCATGGCGCGGCCGTGGGCTGTCCTAGACATCCGCATAGGTGTGCGTCTCCTCGGCGCCGCCCGGATGGGTCACCGCGCCGTTCACCGCCGGACCGACGGTCTGCTGGTACTTCCACAGGTAGCCGGAGGTGGCCGAGTTGGTGCGCGGGCCCCAGGCGGCCCGGCGCTGGGCGAACTCCTCGTCGGAGACCGCCACGTCGAGGGTGCCCTTGATCGCATCGAGGGTGATGACGTCGCCGTCGCGGATCAGGCCGATCGGACCGCCGACGGCGGCCTCGGGCCCGACATGGCCGACGCAGAAGCCGCGGGTGGCCCCCGAGAAGCGCCCGTCGGTGATCAGCGCGACCTTGTCGCCCATACCCTGGCCGTAGAGGGCCGCGGTGGTGGACAGCATCTCGCGCATGCCGGGGCCGCCCTTCGGGCCCTCGTAGCGGATGACGAGGACCTCGCCCTCCTTGTAGGTGCGCTTCTGGACGGCCTCGAAGCAGGCCTCCTCGCCGTCGAAGACGCGGGCCGGGCCGGTGAAGACCTGCTTCTCCTCCGACATGCCGGCGACCTTCACGATGGCGCCCTCGGGAGCGAGGTTGCCGCGCAGGCCGACAACGCCGCCGGTGGGGGTCAGGGGCGTGCCGGCGGAGCGGACCACGTCCTGGTCCGGGTTCCAGTGCACCTTCTCCATGTTCTCCGCCATGGTGCGGCCGGTGACCGTCATGCAGTCGCCGTACAGGAAGCCGTGGTCGAGGAGCGTCTTCAGCAGGAGCGGGATGCCGCCGACCTCGAACATGTCCTTGGCGACGTAGCGCCCGCCCGGCTTCAGGTCGGCGATGTAGGGCGTCCGCTTGAAGACCTCGGCCACGTCGAACAGGTCGAACTTGATGCCGCACTCGTGGGCGATCGCCGGCAGGTGCAGGGCCGCGTTGGTGGAGCCGCCCGACGCCGCGACGGCGGCCGCCGCGTTCTCGAGGCTCTTGCGGGTGACGATGTCGCGCGGGCGGATGTTCTTGGCGATGAGCTCCATCACCTTCTCGCCCGCGGTCATGCAGAATCTGTCGCGGATCTCGTAGGGCGCCGGGGCGCCGGCCGAGTAGGGCAGCGCCAGGCCGATGGCCTCGGAGACGGTGGCCATGGTGTTGGCGGTGAACTGCGCGCCGCAGGCGCCGGCCGACGGGCAGGCGACCTGCTCCAGTTCGTCGAGATCCTCGAGGGACATGTCGCCGACCGCGACCTTGCCGACGGCCTCGAACAGGTCCTGCACCGTCACCGGCCGGCCGCGGAACGAGCCGGGCAGGATCGAGCCGCCGTAGATGAAGATCGACGGCACGTTGAGGCGCACCATCGACATCATCATGCCGGGCAGGGACTTGTCGCAGCCGGCCAGGCCCACGAGGGCGTCGTAGGCGTGGCCGCGCATGGTCAGCTCGACCGAATCGGCGATGACCTCGCGGGAGGGCAGCGAGGCGCGCATGCCGGCATGGCCCATGGCGATGCCGTCCGTCACCGTGATGGTGCAGAACTCGCGCGGGGTGCCGTTGGCGGCCGAGACGCCCTTCTTCACCGCCTGCGCCTGGCGCATCAGCGAGATGTTGCAGGGTGCGGCCTCGTTCCAGCAGGAGGCGACCCCCACCAGGGGCTGGTGAATCTGCTCGCGGGTCAGGCCCATGGCATAGAGGTACGAGCGGTGGGGAGCGCGCTCGGGCCCTTCCGTGACATGGCGGCTCGGAAGCTTCGACTTGTCGGTTTTCGGCGCGTCCATCGTTCGTCTCACCACCCCGGCCTGATACGCATGTGTGGGTTCGGAGCGACCGCGAACAGATGGGCGCGTTCCGGGGAAACCCACGGCGCGCGGCCCCATCGGACCGTTTCTCGGAAAGCGTCTGAACTCCGCGGTAAAGCGTTGGGGGACTTATCGTTTACCGCGCTTGCTGAGGTGGTCCCGGTTTATGGCGGGATCGCGGCGGCGAGAGGGGTCTCCCAAGGCAAAACCGGGATGCTTTCGGGGTGTTGCGACCCCGCCACAGCCACGCTTCGGGAGGGGATTTCTTCCGAACGACCTGAAGCGATAACGGTTTTCGTGCCCGGGCCGCGCGCGGAGGCCTCAGGCGCCCGGGGGCGGCCCCGATCCGTCGCCCAGCAAGGTCGGCTCCGGGGCGGCGTCGAGGGCGGGGCCGCTGCCGTCCTTGAGGGTCACGCCCGAGATCCCGAGGGCAAAGGCCTGGGTCAGGAGCCAGTCGAGCTTGAAGGCGGCCCGATCGTGCGAGAGCCCGGCCGGGCGCACGTTCGAGATGCAGTTGCGCTCGGCATCCGAGCGCCCCACCCGCGGGCCGAAGGTGAGGTAGAGCCCGAGGCTGTCCGGCGAGGACAGGCCGGGCCGCTCGCCGATGATCACCACCACGGCGCGGGCCTGGAGCGCGGCGCCGATGCCGTCGCCCAGCGCCACCCGCGCCTGCGTCGCCACCACCACCGGGGCGAGGCGCCAGCCGGCCCGGTCGACGTGCGGCTTGAAGGCGGCCAGGAAGCCCGCCGCCCCCTCGTGCACGGCCCGGGCCGAGAGCCCGTCGGCGACCACGAGGGCGAGGTCGACCGGGCCGCCGCCGCGGGCGGCGAGCGCCGCGGCGCCCTCCTCCGTCAGGGCGCGGCCGAGGTCCGGCCGGCGCAGGTAGGTCGCCCGGTCCGGCGCGGCGGAGGCCACGGGAATCGTCTCGAACCCGAGGGCCTCGATGCCGGCGCTCACCGCCCCGGCGTCGAGGGGCGTGTGCACCGCGTCCCGGGCCTGGGCATGGGCCAGGCCGAAGCGCAGGACCTCCCGGGTCGGCAGGCCGGAGCCGGCCCGGCCGAGGCCGATGCGGGCGGGGGTGAGTTTCGCGAGCCGGGCCCAGGGATCGGAGTCCGGTCGGGTCTCGTCGGCGGTGCGGTCGGCGCTCATGCGGCGAGACCGCGATCGGACAGACCCGGCGCCGCCGCGATCAGGCGGGCGCTCGGCCCCTCCGGCAGCAGGGCGCCGTCCGCGTCGGTCAGGCCGATCCGCTCCAGCCAGGCCTCGAATTCCGGGGCGCGCCTCAGGCCGAGCACCTCGCGCAGGTAGAGCGAATCGTGAAACGAGGTGGACTGGTAGTTCAGCATCACGTCGTCGGCGCCAGGAATGCCCATGACGAAGTTGCAGCCGGCCGCGCCCAGCAGGGTCAGCAGGGTGTCCATGTCGTTCTGGTCGGCCTCGGCGTGGTTGGTGTAGCAGACGTCCACCCCCAGCGGCACGCCCATGAGCTTGCCGCAGAAGTGGTCCTCGAGCCCGGCCCGGATGATCTCCTTGCCGTCGTAGAGGTATTCCGGTCCGATGAAGCCCACCACGGTGTTGACGAGCAGCGGCCGGAACGGGCGCGCCACCGCGTAGGCCCGGGCCTCCAGGGTCTGCTGGTCGATGCCGTGGTGCTGGCCGGCCGAGAGGGCCGAGCCCTGCCCGGTCTCGAAGTACATGCAGTTGTCGCCCACCGTGCCGCGCTTGAGGGCCAGCGCCGCCTCGTGCGCCTCCTTGAGGATCGCCAGGGTGACGCCGAAGCCGGCATTGGCCCCTTGCGTGCCCGCGATCGACTGGAACACCAGGTCGACCGGCAGGCCCCGGTTCATCGCCTCGATCGTCGTGGTGACGTGGGTGAGGATGCAGCCCTGCGTCGGGATCTCCAGGCGCCGGATCAGGTCGTCGAAGAGGTGGAGCAGGCCGCTCAGGGTCGCGACGGAATCGGAGGCCGGGTTCAGGCCGATCACGGCGTCGCCGCAGCCGTAGGACAGCCCGTCGAGGATCGAGGCGGTGATGCCGGCGGCGTCGTCGGTGGGGTGGTTGGGCTGCAGCCGCACGGCGAGACGCCCCGGCAGCCCGATGGTGTTGCGGAAGCGCGTGACCACCCGGCACTTGCGGGCCACCAGGATCAGGTCCTGGTTGCGCATGATCTTGCAGACCGCCGCCGCGATCTCCGGCGTCACCCCGGGGGCGATCCGCGCCAGGGTTTCCGACGGGGCGGTGAGCAGGAACTCGCGGAAGTCGCCCACGGTGAGGTGGGCGATCTCGGCGAAGGCCGCCGCGTCGTGGCCGTCGAGGATGAGGCGGGTGACGTCGTCGGCCTCGTAGGCAATCAGGGGGCGGGCCAGGATCTCGCTCAGGGACACCTCGGCGAGGCACCAGCGCGCGGCCACCTCCTCCTCGGCGGATTCGGCCGCGATGCCGGCGAGCCGGTCGCCTGAGCGCACCGGCGTCGCCTTCGCCATCAGGGCGGCGAGATCGGCGAAGACGTGGGTCCGCGGACCGACGACGTGACGATAGGCCATGGCGCGACGTCCTCCGTGAATCATCCACATCGCGCCCCGGCCGGCTTCGGCAAGGGCGTCGTCGGCAGCCCCTGCCCGGGCGCCGCGCTCAGGCCGCGCCCGCGTGCGGGGCCGGTTCCTCGGTGGAGATCGCGTCGACGGTGCGCTGGGGCGGGCTGCCCTGCCCGTCCGCCCGCACGATGCGGATCTGCTGGTTGACCGGCTGCATGTTGCCCCAGGGCGTCGAGAACGCGATCTCGGCGGCGTCGCGGCCGACGCCGATGCGCACGAGCCCGTCGAGGTCGGCCTGGCGCGTGGCGTCGAACAGCCACCAGCGCCCGTCGAGATAGGCCTCGAACACGGCGTGGAAGTCGCTCGGTACGAGGCCGTGGGCGTAGCAGCTGACGAAGCGGGCCGGGATGCCGAGCGCCCGGCAGAAGGCGGTGCCGATATGCGCGAAGTCGCGGCAGACGCCGGCCCGCTTCAGCAGGCTCTCGTCGGCGGTGGTCTCGCCGTCGCTGGTGCCGGGCTGGTAGGTCAGGTGGTCGTGGATCCAGTTGCAGATCGCGTTGACGCGCTGGTGCCCCTTGGGCAGCGCCCCGAACTCGGCCAGCGCGAAGGGCGTCAGCCGGTCGGAGGAGACGAACCGGCTCGGCAGCAGGAAGGGCAGGATGTCGAGGGGCAGCTGCGCGATCGGCGTCTCGTTGATCGTCGCCGGGTCGGCCCGGTGCACGGTCAGATCGACCTCGGCGGTGTAGTCCAGCGAGAACTGCCCCACCGGCACGTTCACGCCGAGATAGCGGTTCTGCAGGTCGGGCGTGACGTAGATGTCGCGCCTGAGGTTCGGCGAGAGGACCAGGCTCTCGTTGAGGATCTCGACGCTGCGCAGGCGCGCGACCTCGAGGTTGAAGATGAAGGTCGTGTCCGAGAGGATGTTGTAGGATAGATTGCAGCCCAGTTGATAGCGCACCATCCACTCCTTGCTGGCAGGTCGCGGCCCCCCAGCATAGCAAGGATCGCGCCTCCGGGGGCGGCCCCGCGCCGCCGATCCTCGAGCCCCGCACCCCGGGTTCCCTTCGGCCTTGCGGCCCCCGCGCCGCGGGTCCGCGTCAGCCCCGCGGCGCCAGGATCACGGTGAGCGAGCGCACCCCCTGCGCGCCGTGGATCAGCACGCCCTCGATGTCGGCGGTGGCCGAGGGGCCGGTATGGAGCACGGCGTAATCGGCGCGCGCGAAGTCCGGGCGGCGGTAGGCCGCCTGGATGTTCACCAGGATGTCGGCCGGGTCGAGCAGCACCACGAGGTGCTGGGCGAGGTAGGCGACGGCGTTCACCTGCAATTCGGCCTGGGTGAACAGCACCGAGCCGGTCTCGGCCACCCCGAACACCGCCCGCACGATGGCGACGTCGACGTCGGCGAGGTCCTGCGGCCGGGCGACGGCGGTCAGGTCGCGGTTGCCCGTGAATTCCGGCACCGCGGAGGCGATGACCGCCGCGCCGTCCAGGCGCTCGCGCACGCTGGCGAACAGGTCCCCGCCGGTGGGCGCCTCGGCGAGCCGCCCGCCCATGCGCTTCAGGCGCTCGCCGAACTCGGCGACGTGGTCGTCGCCGACCAGCGGCGCGAAGAGCGGCACCTCCGGCAGCGGATGCGCGCCGGCCGGGCGGTTCCGGCGGATGCGCGCCAGGGTGTCTTCGCGGACGCTCATTTCCCACCCTTCGTCGTATCGCCGCTCTTCTTGGCGCCCGCCTTCGCCATGCGGTTCTGCTTGTACCAGGCGTGGAAGGTCTGGCGCGGGGCCTCGGGCATCTCGCGGCCCTTCCCCCAGGTGTTGAGCGGGTTGTAGACGGCGAAGCGCGGCAGCACCTTGAGGGCGGAATCGGCGGCCCCGATGGCGGCGCGGTAGGTGGCCGGGCGGCTCAGCACCTGGCCGGCGGCCTTCATCATGCCCTGCTTGAGGAGCGGGATCTGGTGCTCCTCGGCCAGGACCTTGCGCCAGGCGAAGATCTGCTCGTGGATGTTGATCTTCACCGGGCAGACGTTGGTGCAGGAGCCGTTCATCGTCGAGGAGAACGGCAGGGTCGAGTATTTCCGCTTGTTGAAGGTCGGGTCGATGATCAGCCCGATCGGCCCCGAATAGGTGGCCCCGTAGGAGAGGCCCCCCGAGCGCCGGTAGACCGGGCAGGTATTCATGCAGGCCCCGCAGCGGATGCATTTCAGCGAGGTCCAGAACTCCTCCATGCCGAGGCGCTCGGAGCGGCCGTTGTCGACCAGCACGTAATGCATCTCGGTGCCCTTCCGCGGCGCCCGGAAATGCGAGGTGTACTGGGTGATCGGCGAGCCGAGCGCCGAGCGCGAGAGCAGGCGCAGGAACACGCCGAGATGCTCGATGCGCGGGATCAGCTTCTCGATGCCGATGGAGTGGATCTGGAGCTTGGGCACGTTGCCCGAGAGGTCGGCATTGCCCTCGTTGGTGCAGGTCACCACCGTGCCGGTCTCCGCGATGGCGAAGTTGCAGCCGGTCAGTCCCGCATCCGCCTCCAGGATGAGCGGGCGCGTGTGCATGCGCTGGCTCTCGGCGAGGTAGTGCGCGTCGTCGTTCTCCGGGTCGGTCCCCATGGTGCGGGAGAAGACCTCGGCCACGTCGAAGCGGGTCTTGTGCACGGCCGGCACCACCACGTGGCTCGGCTCCTCGTTGTCGAGCTGCTGGATGCGCTCGCCGAGATCGGTCTCGATCACCGCGATGCCGGTGCCGGCCATGTAGTGCCGGAAGCCGCATTCCTCGGTGAGCATCGACTTCGACTTGATCAGCGATTTGGCGCCGTGATCCTTGAGGATGCCGTGGACGATGCGGTTGTGCTCGGCCCCGTCGGCGGCCCAGTGCACCTGGACGCCGTTGGCCTTGGCCTGGGCCTCGAACTGCTCGAGGTAGCGGTCGAGATGGCTGAGGGTGTGCGTCTTGATCTGGGAGGCGAGCTCGCGCAACTCTTCCCATTCGGGGATGCCGAAGGCGGCGGTGTCGCGCTTGGTGCGCAGGTCCCAGAGCCGGGCGTCGTGCGCCTTCTGGTGCAGGGGTGCTGCGAGGAAGCGCTCGGCGGCCTCGGCCTGGTCGATCGGCCGGTCGCCGCGGATCTTGGCGCCGCGCGGCTGCGGCTCCCGGGGCGCCTTCGGGGAGGCGGCTCCGGCCGCGATCGGCCGCGAGGCGCCCTCGGCGTGCTGCAGGCGCCGGCCGTCCTGTCCCCGCTCGCTCTCGTCGGTCGCGGCCATCACCTCCGGATGGATCACGCCGTCGCGCCGCGCGTCGTCGCGGGGCCGGAGTTCATCGGACGCGCTCATGCGGTCGCTCCATTGAGGATGCGGGCGATGTGGATGAACTTGAGCGGCACGCCGATCCGCTCGGCGCAGCCCTTCTGGTGCATCATGCAGGAGGAATCCGCCGAGACGACGTATTCGGCCCCCGCCTGGGCGTGGTCCGAGACCTTGTCGTAGCCCATCTTGGCCGAGACGGCGGGCTCGAACACCGAGAAGGTGCCGCCGAAGCCGCAGCACTCGTCGGGCCGGGCCGGGGCCACGATCTCGATGCCCTTGACCTTCTTCAGGAGATCGAGGGGCTTGGAAAAGAACGGCGCGTTCAGCTCGGACGGGCGGGCATGGTGGATGCCCCGGAGCGCGTTGCAATTGCCGTGGTAGCCGACCCGGTGCGGGAACTCCGCCCAGGGGAATTCGTCGACCTTGAGGATGTCGTGCAGGAACTCGACCAGCTCGAAGGTCTTGGCGCGCACGGCCTTGACCTCGTCCGTCTGCGGGATCGCCGTGAGGTGCTCGCGCACCTGGTGCACGCAGGAGCCGGACGGGGCCACCACGTAGTCGAAGGGCGCGAAGTTCTTGACGAACAGCGCCTCGGTGGCGGCCGCCTCGGCGTGGCAGCCGGTGTTGGTCATCGGCTGGCCGCAGCAGGTCTGGTCGAAGGGGTAGTCCACGTCGAGGCCGAAGCGCTCCAGCAATTCCAGCGTGGCGATCCCCACCTCCGGCTCGAAGGCGTCGACGTAGCACGGCACGAACAGTCCGATGCGCATGGCGTTTCCTGGCCCCCCGCGCCCGCCGGGACGCCCCGCCGGCCGCATTGGAAATGTTCTACTCTTGGGCCGGGTTTAGAGCATCGGGCCGGAAAGGGGAAACCGGATTCGCGCGCGCCCGTGAGAGCTTGTCGGCGCGTCCGCCGGCCGGCCGGATGCCTTGCGAGGACCGGATGCCTTGCGAAGACCGAAAGCTTTGCGAGGAATTGCGAGATCTGACTGCGTCGAGATCCGGGCGTTCCGGGCGTGCGGCTCAGAGGCGGCGTCGCCTCCCCGCCGTTCCCGCCCCGAGCCGCCAGCCGCTCAGCGCGGCGCCGGGCCGGGGGCGGCGATTTCCGCGGCCCCGCGGTGTGCCGGGCCCTCGAGGCTGCCGGCCAGGCCCCTGGCGAGCAGGCTCAGGGCAAGGGCCGCGAGGAGGAGGCCGGCGGCCTGGTTCAGCCGGGTCAGGGCGCGGCTGGTCACGCAGCCCCGGAACAGGGACACGGCGGTGTTGAGCAGGAGCCACCAGCTAAACGAGCCCAGGAACACCCCCGCGGCCAGCACCGGGAGCGGCGCGGCCCCGGGCGCGAGGAGGCTCGGCATGGCGGCGAGGAACAGCACGGGGGTGACCGGGTTCGTCAGGGCCAGGCCCACGGCGCTGCCGTAGCTCGCCGCGAGGGTGCGGCGGCGCTCGCCCGTCTCCCGCAGCACCGAGACGCGGCGCAGCACCCGGATGGCGAGGGCGAGCAGCACCGCCCCCGAGACCAGGGAGAGCAGGGCCGCGTTGGAGCCCGCCCCGGCGACGTCCGCGCCCCAGCGCCCCGCCAGGGTCCCGTAGGTCAGGTGCACGGTGGCGACCCCGAGGCCGGTGGCGAGCCCGGTAGGCAGGCCCCCCGCCAGGGTGCGCTGGATGCAGAGGAGGCTGGTCGGGCCGATCGGCGCGGCGATGGAGAGGCCGAGGCTCGCGCCGGCGAGCAGGGACGTGGCGAGGACGCTCACGGCGCCCGGAAGGCGGGCTCGTCCGCCGCCCGGTCGCGGGGCGAGGCGCCGGCCCGCGACTCCGTCGCGGCGCGCTCGGCCTCCGGGCATCCGATCTGGACCCGCTCCAGGGCCGACGAGGCCTGGGCGCAGGCGAGGTCCGGCAGGTCGTCGAGCTCGTCGGCCGCGGCCGCCGAGACCAGCGGCGCGCAGGACAGGGCAAAGGACAGGACGGCGACGCCCGCGAGGGTGCCGATGACGGTTCCGGAGATGGGTCTGGCGCTGGTTCTCATGGCGGTTTCTCCCGTGGGCCGCCAGTCTAGGGACGGGCCGGATGCGGGCATCCACCGTCCGGCGGATGGCCTCGCCGCGCCCGCCGGCGCCGCCGCCCCGGGCGCCGGCCGGTGCCGGAAAGCGCCGTTCCTCCAGGGCGTTGCGCGGATGCGCCCCCGGCCGGACCCGCCCGCCGCGCTGCGTCCCGGCTCCGCGCCGGCCCGGTCGCGCGGCGCCGGCACCGGCCCGTCATCCCCCGCTTGCTCCGGGACATCATTCGTTTGGGGGATACCTCTGCCGGTTTTGGACTGATATTGGTCTTATCGCGATCGGTTGGACCAGTATTCGGCCCGATCGCTCTTGACCAAAATCAGCATGGGGCGGGCCGGTGCGGGAAGCTTTTATCGACCGGATCTACGAGGCCGCCGGCACGCCCGAGCTCTGGCCGGATGTCCTCCAGTGCCTCGGCGACACCGCGCAGTCGGATGGCGGCGTGCTCATGGTGCTGCCCCCCGTCGGCATGCCCCGCTGGATCGCCTCCCCGGCCCTGGAGCGGCGCCTGCGCCACCACGCATCGGCGGCCTCCTGGCGCGGCAGCGGGCGCACGGCGCAGTGGCGCACCCTGGCCCATGCGGGCTTCGTGCGCGACGTCGACCTGGTGCCGGGCTCCTATGACGGCCGGAGCTGCCGGATCGACGAGCCGTTCTGGCAGGTGGGCACCACGATCGCCCTGCCCACCGGCGACGTCGCCATCGTCACCGCCGAGCGCCGGGCCGAGGCCGGCCCGCACGAGACCGCCCTCCTGCCCCGGCTCGACGCCCTGCGCCCGCATCTGGTGCGCGCCTGCCAGCTCAGCGCCCAGTTCGGCTCCGAGCGCGCCCGCGTCACCACCACGGCCCTCGACCGGATCGGCCTGCCCGCCGCCATCCTGTCGGCCTCGGGCCGGGTGCTGACCCTGAACGCCCGCCTGCAGGACTGCGCGGAGGTGCTGCCCGCGAGCCAGCACGGCGGCCACCTGTTCCGCAGCCTGGTCAACAGCAAATCCCTGCAGGACGCGATCGCCAACGTCGTCGGCGGCCGGCGGGCGGCCCAGACCATGCCGGTGCGCAGCTATTCCGACCGCCGCGGCCACATCGCCCACATCCTGCGCTTCGACCGGCATCCCGGCGACGTCTTCGACGCCTCGGCGGTGCTGCTGATCCTGGTGCAGGTCGGGGCCCGGGCCGCCCCGGACGACGGCCTGCTGAACCTCCTGTTCGACCTGACCCCGGCCGAGGCGCGCCTGCTCCAGGCGCTGGCCGGGGGCTCGCGCCTGCAGAGCTATGCCGAGAGCGTCGGCGTCCAGCCGAGCACGGTCCGGACCCAGCTCACCTCGATCTTCAACAAGACCGGCACCAAGCGGCAGGCCGAGCTCCTCAGCATCGTCGCCTCGCTCTCGATGTTCAGCGGGTCATCGGCCCCGTGCTGAGATGCGGCCCGGCCCGGCCCCCGGCCCCGTCGAGGAAATCCGCCAGCGCCCGCGCGCTCGGGAAGGCGTCGAAGGCCCCGAACTGACCGGTGGCGAGCGCCCCGCAGGCCGCCGCCTGCCGCAGGGCCTCGCCCAGCGGCCGCTGCGCCAGCAGGCCCGCCATCAGGCCGGCCGCGAAGGCGTCGCCCGCCCCCACCGTATCCACCGCCGCCACCGCGAAGGCCGGCTGGCGCAGGGGCGGCTGGCCGGGGCGGAACGCGACGGCGCCGCGCTCGCCCAGGGTCACCACCAGCAGTTCGAGGCCGCCGGCCAGCAGGGCCGCGATGGCCGGCGTCGCGGCCCGCGCCTCGGCGACGGCCTCGGGCGGGCCGAGCCCGAGTTCGGCCGCCTCGACGGCGTTGACCACCAGGATCGCGGTGTCGGCCAGGATCGCGGGGTCGAGGGCGCGCACCGGCGAGGGGTTGAGGAGCGTCGGCAGGCCCCGCGCCCGGGCCAGGGCGAAGGCCTCGCGGATGGGCGCGTCGGGGGATTCGAAGGTCGCCGCCACGAGGCCCGCGTCCCGGACGCGGGCGGCGACCGCGCGGACGTCCTGCGCGGTCAGGGCGAGGTTGGCGCCGAGGCAGACCGCCAGGCAGTTCTCGCCGGCCGGATCGACGAAGGCGACGCCGGCCCCGGTCGAGCCCGCATGCGGCACCAGCATGGCCTCGGAGAAGCCGACCCGCGCGAAGGTCGACCGGACCACCGGGGAGAAGACGTCCTCGCCCACGGCGAAGAGCCCGTCCACCGCCACCCCGAGCCGGTGCGCGGCCAGCGCGAGGTTGAAGCCCTTGCCGCCGGGCTCCGCCAGGAAGGCCGAGCCGCCGAGGGATTCGCCCGCCTGCGGCAGCCGCGCGACCTTGACCGAGCAGGCGATCACGAAACTGCCGACGACGAAGACCCGCATGGAGCACCCCGATCCGATCCGATATAACATCCCTACCGGAGGTCGATCGGACGTGCGCCCCAGAAATCGGACGATACACGGCGGGGTCGGGCCGGACTTCGCGGGGGACGCGCGTCCCTCGGTGCTGTCCCTCCTGCGGTTGCGCGGCGACACCGCGATGCCCCTCTACCGGCAGATCGAGGGCCAGCTGCGCGAGCTGATCCTGTCGGGCTCGCTGCCGCCGGGCGTCATCCTGCCGGCCGAGCGCCAGCTCGCCGACAGCCTCGGCGTCAGCCGGGTCACGGTCCAGCGCGCCTATGCCGAGCTGAGCGACGACGAGCTCCTGGTGCCGCGCGGGCGCTCGGGCTTCCTGGTGCGGCGCCGGCCCGAGCCGGTGCGCCCGGGCATGGACCGGCTCAAGGGCTTCACCGAGGAGATGCGCGAGCTCGGCAAGATCCCGTCCTCGCGCATCCTGGAACGGGTGGTGACCGAGGACCGCTCCATCGCGTCGATCTTCGGCCTGCCCTCCACGGCCCCGTTCCTGCGCCTGACCCGCGTGCGCTCCGGCGACGGCGTGCCGATGTCCCGCGAGGTCGCCTGGTACAACATCCGCGCCGTGCCGGCCCTGGAGACCGGCGACCTCTCGGGCTCCGTCTACGCCTTCCTGGCCGGGCATCCGGGCGGCCGCCTCGTGCGCTGCGAGCAGACGGTGGAGGCGACCCTGCCGACCCCGGCCGAATGCGAGATCTTCGCCTTCGACCAGCCCCTGCCCTGCCTGCTGATCAAGCGCCACAGCTACAACCAGGATTCGACGATGATCGAGTATGTCGAGGGCCTGTTCCGGGGCGACGTCTACCGTTACCGCCTGAACCTCAGCACGTAGGGCGGCCGCGCAGGGGGGCGGGGCCGGCCGGGCTCAGGGCACCGGCACGTCCTGCGTCAGGCCGTCGATGGACAGGAGGTAGGCGAGCAGGGCCGCCTGGTCGCCGGCGGCATAGCCGGCGGCGGCGTCGACCCAGTAGGCGTGCCCCTCTCCGGTGACGCGGGCGAGGCGCGCCGTGGCGGAGGCGCGGTTGGCGGCCACCACCCGGCCGCGCAGGTCGCGGTCCACCAGGGCGCGCAGGCTGTTGCGCGGGTCCGGCGCATGGCCGCGCCCCAGGGTGCCGGGTACGCCGAGCTCGCCCGCCGGGTCGGCCCCGACCGCGACGCCGCCGTCGTGCAGGTAGGGGGCCGACCAGGCGAGGCCGACGAGGTTCGGGACCTTGTAGCCGCCCTCGCTGCCGGCATGGGCCCAGCCGAGCTGGACCTGCTTCAGGGCCTCGCCCTCCAGGGGGATCGGCACGATCTTCGGGTCGGCCGGCAGCGGGAACGGCGTGTCGGTGGCGAACATCGCCGGGGCGGCGAGGCGCGCCTCCATCTTGGCGCCGGCCCGGGCCCGGGTCGGCTCGGTGCCGATCTCGCCCACGGGCACGATCCGGTTGTTGGTCAGCGCCGGGCCGGCATGGCAGCCGGCACAGCCGGCCCGCTCGAACACCGCGCGGCCGGCCTGCACCGCGTCCTTCCCGTTGTCCTTCCGGTTGTCCTGCCCGTCGTCCTGCCCGGCCGGGGGCGGGCGCAGCAGGTTCTGGAACGCCGACATGGCGTTGTTGGCGAAGTTCGCCGGCTCCCCCGTGGCGGAGGCGAACAGCCCGTTGTCGGTCATGTAGTTCGTGGCGGGAAAGCTCGGCAGGACGGCGTAGCGGTTGAGGCCGGGCGAGCCCGGCGTCGGGTCGAAGGCGGACAGGATCGCGCTCGGCCGCGCGGCCCCCTTCGGGTCGTAGCGCAGGGCCGGGTTCACCGCGCCCTGGAGCAGGATGCCGAGGTAGAGGTCCGGGTCGAGGCCGAACAGCCAGGGCGCGGCGGCGGCGAGCTGCGTGGTGTCGGAATTGGCCGCGTGCACGTTGTTGTTCAGCGACGACAGCCCGTGGAAGGGCCCCACCGCCTCGCGCCCGCTCCAGCTGTAGGGCTCGCCGTAGGCCGAGAAGCTCGACGGGATCGAGGTCGGGTTCGTCACCCGGTCGGCGGAGGAATCGAAGCTGCCCGGCGGCCAACTCGCGACCTGGATCTTGGCCGCCGCCTCCAGCCTGTCCCGGTCCGGCAGCACCGCCCGTCCCCCGTCGGCGGTCGCCACCGTGCGCGACGGATCGCCGGCGAGGGCTGCGAGATCGACGCTGCCGTGCATGAAGTAGGCGGAGGCGTTGGCCGAGAGGGCGAGGAGCAGGCCGGCATTCAGGTCGGCGTTCGGCGCCCCTTCCACGACCTTGCCGGACTTGGGATCGACCGCCGCGTGGCAGAGCGCACAGGTGATGCCGAGGCGCAGGTGGCCGCGGTCGTAGAAGGTCTTCAGGCCGATGATGCCTAGGCCCCCCGCCGCGACGTCGAGGCCGGTGGAGACGAACTCGCCCTTGCGCCACTGGCGCTCGCCGATCCGCACGTCTTCGGCGAGGCGGACCTGGAGGTCGTTCGTGGCGCGACCGCCGAGCAGCAGCACGGCGCGGGCCACCTCGTAGGGCGTCAGGGCGCCGTCGAGCATGCCCATCACGTCGGTGAGGAAGACCTCGTTCCCGAAGGTCTCGGTGTAGAAGGCCTCCCGCCCGCGCGCGACGACGGCCTCGTCGATGGCGAAGGCGCCAGCCTCGGGCGACAGCGTCCGGCGCCCCGCCTCGGTGGCGCCGAGCGCCTGCGCCTCCTCCCGGCCGATGCGGCGGCCGAGCACGTCGTAGGCCGTGCGGATCGGGTAGCGCTCGGGATTGGCGAGATCCTCGCGCGCCGGCATCGGCGCGTAGCCGAAGCGGCCGAGCCCGGCCAGGCCGACGCCGGCGGCGAGGACGACGAGGGCGCCGACGATGAGAGAGCGGGAACGCATGCCGTGGATCTGTCTCCGGCCTGCAGGGGCCCGCGATCAACGGGCGCGGACGGCCACGGTTCGATGACAGATGCGCGAGGCGCCGCGCGTCCTACCCGGACTCGGTTCGTCCGGACCCTTCGCCTCGGGAGCGGCAAGGAAACGGACAAGCCGGCGCCGCTGGACCAGGCCCCGCCTGCCCGCTCCGCGTCCGGGTCGGGTGGGTTTCAACCAGTCCGCTTTCGGAAGGTAGATGCGTCCATGCGGACATAGGCACCGGGACCGCTCACGACCCTTCTTGGGCTTTCAGAAGGTCCGCTTGTCGGTAGCCAAAGCGACCTGTCAACACCTCGATCTGCCGCAGTGCCAGCACCACCTGCTCAGCGCTCGCCTACGACCTCCCGCATGTCCGACGCCTCCGATCCGGGCTGACCTTCACACTCAGTACGGTTCAAAGCCAGCCCATCAGGTCAGATGGGTGAGCAACGTCATGGCGCCCTGCGAAGGAAATCAAGCATAGTTCCGCGCCGCCCCGCGCGACGGCTTCATCATTGCGTTACATGATCCTCAATCAGGGATTGCTTGAGGGCGAAAATAAGCGGTTCTTCACCTGCCACGAAGGTCGCTTCCAATCATGAGTTCGGCTTCGATCGCCAACGCGGAAGGCTGGCCGAGTGGCAGCTTGTTAATGCACACCGCTTAGCTTCGGCCGGGGTCAGACGAGGTTCCCGCGATGAGGGACTGATCCGGTGAGGTCTGGTGTATGTATCCGTTGCACCCTAACGAGGTGGAGCGCCTGAACGCGCTGCACGGTCTGGAGGTGTTCAGTTCGCCCGCAGAGCCGCAATACGACGCGATCTGCCGGACGGCCAAGGCGTTGTTCGGTGCCCCCATCGCTCTGGTGTCGCTGGTGGGCGAGACCAAACAGCGCTTCAAGGGCCGATGCGGTCTGAACGTGAGCGGGACCTCGCGAGAGGTCTCCTTCTGTACCCACACCATCCTCTCTGACGAGGTGCTGGTAGTCGAGGATGCCACTCAGGATGAACGGTTTACTACCAACCCGCTCGTTGGAGGCGAGCCGCACATCCGCTTCTACGCTGGCGCACCGCTCGTCCTCAGGCCTGGCATCTATCTCGGCTCCCTGTGTATCCTCGACCGGGTACCGCGCTCCTTCTCACCTGAGCAGCAGGAGCAGCTTCGCAATCTTGCTCAAACCGTTGTTGCTCAGCTTCGCCTGAGCAGGGCTGAGCAAGCAGCCCGCGCTGGGGAGGCCCGCTTGCGCGAGAGCGAGGCCAACTACCGCCTTCTAGCCGACAATAGCACCGACCTCATCGTTCGCTGTGCGTCGGACGGCACGCGCCTCTACGTCTCGCCGGCTGCCAATCGCCTTCTCGGCTACGAGCCGGAGGAGCTTGTCGGCACCACATCCCTCGACTTCGTGCACCAAGAGGATGTGCTCGACTTCAGGCGGTTGCTCAGCGCAGTGGGTCAAGGATATTCCGAGCGGGCCGTCAGCCAGCACCGCTACCGGCACAAGAACGGTTCTTGGCTGTGGGTGGAGGCGTCCTTCAGCGTCACACGCGATGCGGCAGGCGCGGCGTCCGGCTTCGTTGCTGTGCTCCGCGACATCGCCGAACGGAAGGAGGTGGAGCACGCGATGGCGCATATGGCGCGCCACGATCCACTCACCGGCTTGCCGAACCGCCTGCACCTTCGCGAGCAGCTTGAGCAAGAGATTGCGCGCACCAAGCGAAACGGCAGTGGCTTCGCTCTGTTCTGCCTGGATCTCGACCGCTTCAAGCTCGTCAACGACACGCTTGGGCACCAAGCCGGCGATACCTTGCTGAAGGTCGTTGCGCAGCGGATCAGGGCTGTTCTGCGCACCGAGGACACGGTTGCACGGCTTGGGGGCGACGAGTTCGTCATCATCCAGTGGGATTGCCCCGTTTCTGTGGACGGTTAGGGGGCTTGGCTGAGCCGGGTCTCAGGTGACGGGTGCGGTCGGGTCTCCTGCTCGTATACGACGGGCGAGCGGTATCCGAGCGCCGAGTGCCGGCGCAGCGGGTTATAGAAGCCCTCGATGTAGCTGAAGCAGGCCATTCGTGCCTCGGCCTGCGAACGGAAGCGGCGGCGGGCGAGCAACTCGCATTCGAGGGTCGAGAAGAAGCTCTCGGCCATGGCGTTGTCGTAGGCGTCGCCGACCGAACCCATCGAGGGTCGCACGCCCGCCTCCTGGCAGCGGCTGCCGAAGGCCAGCGACGTGTACTGCGATCCTTGGTCCGAGTGATGGATCACGTCGCGGGGCCTGCGCTGTGTCACGGCCATCTCCAAAGCGTCCAGAACCAACTCCGAACGCAGGTGATTGGCCATGGCCCAGCCGACGATCCGGCGGCTGAAGGCGTCAAGCACGATGCTGAGGTAGAGGAAGCCCGCATCAGTCGGCACGTAGGTGATATCCGCTACCCAGAGCCGGTTCGGGGCAGCGGCGGCAAAGTTACGGTCGACCAGGTCGGGAGCCGGGCGCGCCTCTCGATCTCGCCGCGTCGTGACAGGGCCACCACGCCGATGACTGGCTCCGACAAGGCCAGCCTCGCGCATCAACCGGGCTATGCGTTTGCGAGAGTGCCGCTCGCCCTGTTCGCGCAGGTCGGCGTGGACGCGTGGCGCGCCATAAGTCTCGTGCGAGCCGAGATGGACGGTGCGGATTCGCTTGAGCAGGGCTGCGTCCGCTGTCCGACGCGCCGAGGGCTGCCGGCCAGCCCAGGCATAGTATCCCGCCTTCGACACGCCGAGCATGCGTGCCATGGCAGCGATCGGGAAGTCGGCCTGGTTCGCGTTCATGAACCGGAAGACCCCGACGGCAGAACCCCGGTCTCCCGAGCAAACCAGGCCGTCGCGCGAGAGAGGATATCGCGCTCCAGCTTCAGCTGCCGGTTCTCGCGCCGTAGCCGGACGAGTTCATCGCGCTCAACCGCTGTCAGGCCGGGGTCGGCAGGCGGTGGCTTCGCATCACGCCGTCCTTCGCTGCGGTCGGCCTCGGCCACCCAGTTGCGGATGGCCTGTGCGGAGGGCTCGAACTCGCGAGCCAGATCGTTCGGATCACGGCCGGCGCGGACCAACTCGACCATCTGTCGGCGGAACTCGGCGGGGTATGGGGGATGGCTCTTGGGCATCGGATAAACACCTCACGCGAAAGCGTTGTCGGTGTCCACCAAACCGGGGCAATCCCACAGACTGGGTGCGCTGGAGCTGCGGACGCAACACGGCTGGCCGAGCGTCTGATCGAGGCGATGGCCTCCCCCATCGATCTCGACGGCTACCCAGCCGGCGTGGGACTCAGTGTCGGCCTCGCCCTCTGCCCAGATGATGCAGTCGATGCAGATCGGCTGATCGGTCAAGCGGACCAGGCGCTCTATCGCGCCAAAGCTGCTGGGCGGAACACCTTCCGCTTCTACGCAGAAGGCGACACCACCTCAGACAGGAGCGGTCCTGAGCAGTCCGGTGTCCTCCGGAGGCACGGCATCGATCCCATCGCTTCGCACCCTAAGCTCTTTGACGAGGTGCTGTCCGGTTTGTTGGAGGGCTGCTTGGATTGCGTAAAGCTCCTCGATGAGCACGGCCGGCTGCTGTTCATGAGTTCGGGTGGTCAGCGGCTGATGGAAGTCGAGAACGCTGGGTCGATCCTCGGTCAGTGCTGGCTCAACTTCTGGGAAGGCGAGCACCACGAGGTGGCGCAGCGGGCGTTTGAGACAGCCAAGGCCGGTGAGCCCGCCCGCTTCCGAGGCTTCTGCCCCACGGCGAAGGGACAGCCACGGTGGTGGGATGTGAGCCTGAGCCCCATGCCGCGGCTGAGCGGCTCGCCGCAGCGCATCCTGTCCGTTTCCCGCGATGCGACGGCACAGGTCGAGCTTGAGGCGAGGCTCAGGACGACAGCCCAGCGCTACGAGACGCTGATCGAGGCGAGCGCGACTATGGTGTGGCGGGCAGAGCCGAACGGTTCTCTCATCGAGAGCAGCGGGTGGGAAGCCTACACGGGTCAGCCGCAGAGCGCCTACGCTGGCTTCGGCTGGCTGAGCACCGTTCACCCCGATGACCGGCAGCGCGTGACCGCCACATGGCGCGAGATCTTCGCCTCGCAGGCAGCAGGCTCCTTCGAGTTCCGTGCCTTGTGCCAAGACGGAACATACCGGTGGACGCTCACCAGGGCGGTGCCCCTCAAGGACGGATCTGGTCAGGTCCTCGAGTGGGTCGGGACCGACAGCGACATCCATGAGAGCAAACAGGCTGGCGAGGCAATCCGCCTCCAGGAGGAACGCTACCGACTGGCCATGCTCGCCACGCAGGATGCGATCTGGGATCACGACCTCACATCGGACACCATCGCGTGGAGCGAGAGAACTTACCGGCTGTTTGGTTACTCTGACGCCGAGGTTGCCAACACGGGCGCTTGGTGGAAGAGCAAGATCCACCCTGATGATCGAGCTTGCGTCACAGCTTCCCTCCGTCGCGTCATCGATGGCCATGAGCACCGCTGGAGCGAGGCGTATCGCTTTGAGCAGGGCGACGGCACCTACGCGGACGTGCTCGACCGTGGTTTTGTAATCCGAGACCCAAAGGGTCGAGCTGTGCGCGTGGTCGGTGCCATGCACGATGTTACTGAGGAGCGGCGGGCGGATGCAGCACTGAGGGCCAGTGAAGAGCGCCTGCGGCTTGCCTTGCGAGCGGGGCGGATGGTCGCTTGGGAACACAACCTCGAGACGGGCCAGAGCAAACAATCAGGCGATGCATTGGGCCTTCTTGGAATCGGCTCAGGGTCGGCGTCACAGTTCTACGACCGCGTTCATCCGGACGACCGCGAAGGGATGGAGCGCTTCATTCAAGGAGCAGAGAGCCACCAGAGCCAAGAGTTCCGTTACCTCCATCCAACCGGTGGCATGATATGGCTGAGCGGGTGGGCTGAGCGGACCAGGGGGGACCGGCTCGTCGGCATCACCTTCGACATCACCGAGCGCAAGCGAGCTGAAGAACGCGCGTGGCGCGCAGCCAATCACGACGCGCTCACGGGTTTGCCGAACCGTCGCCTGTTCCACCAGCGACTGGAACAGGCGCTGACGGCCGCAGAGCGGGGCGGCACGAGTGTGAGCCTGCTTCTTTTAGACCTCGACAACCTGCGGGACGTGAACGACACGCTCGGGCACGACGCAGGTGACGCTGTACTCGTGGAGGTTGCCCAGCGCTTGCAGGATGGCTTGCGTGAGGCCGACACGGTGGCGCGCCTCAGTGGTGACGAGTTCGCCTTACTGCTCGTCGAGCCGCTGCGCCTGGAGCACGCACTGAGCCATGCACGAAGGCTCATAGAGCGGCTGAGCCAGCCGTTCTGCCACCGTGGCCACACGCTCTCGTGCAGGGCCAGCATCGGTGTTGCTGCCTATCCCGATCACCATCGCGGCCCGCACGACCTGCTGAAGGACGCTGACATCGCGCTCTATCGCGCCAAGGTGCAGGGCCGGAACCGCGCTGTTGTGTTCGCATCAGAGATGGGGGCTGAAACCGAGCGGCGGGTGAGCATCGCGAGCGAGGTTCGTGCGGCTCTCGCTGCGGGGCAGATCGTGCCCTTCTACCAACCGAAGGTGTGCTTCTCGACCGGTTCAATCGTTGGCTTTGAGGCACTGGCGCGCTGGGAGCATCCCGAGAAGGGATTGCTCACCCCCGGCTACTTCGGCTCAGCGTTTGACGATCCGGAGCTTGCCACAGCCATCGGCGACAGCATCCTCCGGCAGGTCGCGGCGAACCTGCAGGAGTGGAGGGAACGTGGCCTTGCTCCTGGCCGGATTGCGGTGAACTTTGCCTCGGCCGAGTTCCGCAAGCCAGATCTGGCCGGCAACATCCTGTCCGCGCTGAACGAACACGGCGTTCCAGCGAGCCTGTTCGAGGTGGAGGTGACCGAGACTGTCTTCCTCGGTCACGGCAGTGAAAACGTGCCAGCGACGCTTGAACGTCTCAGCGCTGCCGGCGTTCTGATCACATTGGACGATTTCGGCACCGGCTTCGCCTCGCTGACGCACCTGAAGCAGTTCCCGGTCGGCCACATCAAGGTGGACCAGAGCTTCGTGCGGAACATGGAGCAGGACAGCAACGACGCGGCCATTGTCGCGGCGGTCGTCGGCCTTGGCCGCAGCATGGGCGTGAAGGTGACGGCTGAAGGTGTGGAGACTGAGGGTCAGGCACAAAGCCTCAGCGTCTTGGGATGCGACTACGCCCAGGGCTACCGGTACGCCAAGCCAATGGCCAGCTCACGCGTGCCCTGGTTCCTGACCCATTGGAGGGCGGCTGCGGCGATCGAGGACAGCCAAATACTGCGCCTTGCATGACCAGCGGTATTTCAGCGAGGCTCCCGCTTCGTCAGCGTGACGATGCGCCTTTCTAATGCACGCCTTGGTTCTATCATCGCCACTGCAGTGCTCAAGATCCGGGGCGCGGGGAAGGCAGGGTCTGTGGGCTCAATATGTCTGCCGCATCACGCTCTAATGCACATGAGCGCGTACCGTGTGCCGAAGCATCGAACGGCAGTCACTTGGCCCTCTGCTTTGGAAACCAGTTCCCATGAAAGCCTGGTGGGATCCGGTGCCCGAGATGGACCGCGGCGACGGGCGCCGCCTCGATTTCTCGCGCGTCGAGGATGACGAAGTCGGTCGTGTCACTCACCGTGTTGACGACGAGCCCGACGAGCCAGCCCTCGTCTTCGCCAGCCTCCGGCCTGGCCGGCACGAAGACGAACTCTCCCGGGACACTATCAGGGCCGAACTCGTGCACGCGCCGCTCCCCCGTTGCCAGATCGTGCTTGTAGAGCTGCGTCGCGCCCACGAGTTGGGTGTTGCCGTCGGCGGGGACTGAGCCAGAGTAGACGTACCGGTGGGGCTGTCCGAAGCGGCGCTCGTCGATCCGGGGGAACTCCTGTGCCGCGGGATCGATCACCCTCTGGTCGACCCGCCCAGTCGTGGGGTCTGCGGTCCAGCGCTCCAATCGGCTCGGCGTGCCGAGGCCGCCGCCAGCCGAGGCGAACACCCTTTCGTAGGCCACGACGTCGAGGACCACTCGACCGTCAGCGTCGTCGTAGGCGTTGGCGACGTGGAAGACGAAGCACGGCTCGACCGCGCACCACACGATGTCGGCGGCCGTGCCGTGTCGCGGGAGCAGGCCGACGCGGGCGCGGTGGGCCGGGTTCCAGCGGAACGGGAAGCGGTATCCTGCCAGCACCGCCCGCATTGAAAAGGTAACGGGCAGGTCCAGCACGATGACGAAGCGCGTCGTGATTGCGCAATCGTGGATGCAGGGGCCGTGCTCGACCGGTATCGCTTCGTCACGCACAACGCGACCGGCGGGCGAGATGACGACGTGGCGCACGCTGTCCCAGACGCGGCCGTCATAGGCGATGGCATGTGTCTCACTGGTCGCCGGGTCGCGATGCGGGTGCCCCGTGAAGGAGCCGGCGAGGGTGCCGTCGAACGTGTCGTAGCGCTGCGTCTCCAGGTCCTCGGACAACAAGACGGGAAAGCTGCCGGCTTCGACCACGGCGAAGGCGCGGTCGCCAATCGCGACGACGTTAGTGTTGACGGTGTCGTCGCCGCGGCGCGGCCCCGGGGCAGCGGGCCGGCCGATCGCCGCGGACGCCGCACGCGAGCCGATCCAACGGTTACGGTACCACAGGACCTTCCCGTCCTCAATGCAGAGACCGTGCACCATGCCGTCGCCCAGGAACCAGTCGTGGCCGCGCGTGGTCGGGCGGGCAGGGTTGGCGCCCATCTTGAGGTAGCGGCCGTCGAGCCCCGCCGGGATCGTCCCGTTCACGCGCAGATTCCGCAGGGTCAGCTCCTCGCGCATCGGCGCGTGGACGCCGACCACGAAGGGGTGCTGCTTTCCTGGCAGGCGCAGCCGGTTGCAGGCCGCCACCAATGCGACGAGGCCCTCGGCGGCGGCACGTAGACTGGACTCGATCACGTTCGGCATCGGGCGCTGTCTCGGGGCGGTCGGAGGGAGAGCGAGGGCTTTGTGATGGAGGCGTCCCCGTTTCCCAGCAAGAATGACAATCAGACGCCGGAACTCATGAATTCCGCTCAGTACGCCTCAAAATCTTTGCTCAAAGCTTGATTTCTTCGTCAACGGGGTTGATGTGACGGCTTCCGCAATTAGTAGGAGCGTGAAGTGCAAGATTTGCCTGAAACGGAAGCCACCAATTAAGTCACGCTGACCGCCGATATCGTTTCAGCTTATTGTAGCGTGAGGCAAAAGATGATCATCCTTCCTTCGTGAAGGACCGCCGCTGAGGGGCATAAGTTGCTTAATCGCTACGGAGGCGTAGCTTGAGGCAAAAGATGGTCAAATCTACCCCTAGTTAGAATTTGCCTGGGGGAACGATTTGTAAGACCTGCAGCGAGACCGGGTAAGCTGAAAGCGAGACTGCCCAACTAAACGAATATTTTGATGGCAAACGATAAGTTTGCCATCAAAATATACAGGAGAACAAAACAGGATCAGAACGAATCTATAAGTTGAGAGGTTTTATGTTAGCCCAATCGGATAGAATTGCAGTATTCCTCCAAAGATACTGTCCTCAACCAGCTTTGCTGATGCCGCTGTTCACAGGTGAGCGTCGCGTCGAAACTCTTGCTTCGAATCAGCCTCTATGTTCAATGGACGAGGACGCAGACTGCATTTGGATCGTGGAGGAGGGACTGCTCCAGGTCATGGCCGGTGTATCTGCCGTATGGCGACAAGCTGGCGACATTATCGGAGAGATGGCCTTTCTAAGAATGTCAAACAGCGTTGAACATTGGTTCATCCGCACTTTCGGTGCTGCGGGGTGATTTGGGCGTTGGTTTGCGTGGTGGTCCGAGGGCAGCGCGATGCCGATCTCAAACCCGTCGATGCCGTCGGTGCCGGACGGCGTGCACGTCGATGATCTGACGCTTGATGAAGCGGGCGTGCGGATCACCGCCCGGACCACGGCGGCCCAAGGCTCCTGTCAGGTTGACCTGACCGGCTGGCTTTGGACCGGGCTGATTGAGAAGATCAGCCAGGACCGAAGGAGCTGGGCATGAAGCGAGGTCAGAAGACGGGTGCGGAGCAGGTGGTGCTGAAGCTGCGCCAGATTGAGGTGCAGACGGCGCAGGGTAAAAGTTTGGCGATAGCGTGCCGCGAGGCGGAGATCTCCGAGCAAAGCTACTATCGCTGGCGCAAGGAGTACGGCGGCCTGCAGATCGATCAGGCCCGTCGAATGAAGGATCTGGAACGCGAGAACGCGAGAACGCGCGATTGCGCCGGCTCGTGGCTGACTTGTCCTTGGAGAAGCAGGTTCTGGCGGACGTCGCCGCGGGAAACTTATAGCCCCGGAGCGACGCCGGCAGGCCGTCGACGGCATTCGTGAGAAGTATGGTCTCTCAGAACGCCATGCCTGCCGGATCGTCGGTCAGCACCGAGGCACGCAACGCTACGTGCCCACGGTACCGGCTGACGAGGATGCGCTGACCCGCGCCATCGTCGCCTTGGCGTCCGAATACGGACGCTATGGCTACCGCCGCGTCACCGCGCTGCTGCAGGCTGCGGGGTGGCAGGTGGGCAAGGACCGGGTTCAGTGGATCTGGCGTCGTGAGGGGCTCAAGGTTCCGCAAAAGCATCGGCCGCGAAGCCGGCTGTTGTTGAACGATGGCTCCTGCGTGCGGCTGCGGCCTCTCCATCGCAATCACGTCTGGAGCTTCGACTTCGTGCAGGGTCAGACCCATGATGGGCGAAGCCTGCGCATCCTGACGCTGATCGACGAGCACAGTCGCGCCTGCCTGGCGCTCAAGGTCGCGAGGCGCATCAACAGCTTGGGCGTGATCGAGGCCCTGGCCGATGCGATGTGCCTGCATGGCATCCCAGACAACATCCGCTGCGACAACGGCCCAGAGATGATCTCGAAGGCTTTGCGGAAGTGGGTCGCCAAAACCGGCCCGCAGATCCAGTACATTGCACCAGGATCGCCGTGGGAGAATGGCTACTGTGAGAGCTTCAATGGCAAGCTGAAGGACGAGTGCCTACGCCAAGAAATCTTCTACTCGCTGAAGGAGGCACAGACCGTGATTGGGATCTGGCAGAATACCTACAACCGCGTTCGGCCGCATTCGTCCTTGGGCTACCGGCCGCCCGCGCCTGTCACCTTCCCGGATCTGGCCTTCCGGCTACCCCTGACCGCTACCATGCAGTAGCCTCTCACTCGGCTCGGTCCAAAATACCGGTCAGGTCAAGATGGCGACCAACGCCCTCAAGTACGGTGCCCTGTCGGCGAACGCGGGCTCGGTGCGAGTGGCCTGGCGCACCGAGGACGGCAAGTCGCCCGCCCTGGTCCTCGACTGGACCGAGACCGGGGGACCGGCCGCGGCAGCGCCGACGGGCCGGGGCGGGTTCGGCTCGAAGCTCATCCGCATGGGCCTGGTGGGAACCCGCAAGGCCGACATTCGGTATGGTTCGACCGGGTTGCGCGCCGAGTTCCGCGCACCGCTTACCGACATTCAGATCCAGGTGCACTGATCTTCAGGACCGAGATGCACCGCCCCGACCATGCCCTCGTGCTGGTCGTCGAGGACGACCCGATCCTGATGCTGTCCCTGGTGGACTTTGTGGAGAACGCCGGCTGCGAGGCCATCGAGGCCACCACCGTGGCCGACGCGATCCGCATCCTGGAGACGCGCCCGGACATCCGGACGGTCTTCACCGACCTTGACATGCGCGGCTCCACCGCCGGCATGGCACTGGCCCTCTCGATCCGCGACCGCTGGCCGCCCATCGAGTTGCTGATGGTCTCGTCGCAGCCCTGGGACGCCGCCCAGATCCCCGCCCGCGGGATCGTCCTCGGCAAGCCCTTCGACCGGCGCCGGATCGTCGCCGCCATCCAGCGGTTCGCCGCCTGATCCCCGCGTGTGACCTGCCGCCACAGGCATCCCGAACGTCCGTCCGGGACGGACCGCCGCCGCAATCACGCCGTACGCGGCACATGCCTTGACGGTTCGTTAACCGCTCTTTCGTCCAGGCTCGTGGCGGGTTCGGGCGTGGGGATGCGGGTGTCGGGTTCGTCTGGGTTGGGCCGCGGGTTGCTGGCTTTTTGTGTCGTTGTGCCGTTCTCCCTGTTGACCGCATGCGCGGGCCGTCCGACCGGCGTGCTGCTGCCCATCGCCGACACGGCACCGGTGGCCGGCACCTCCCGCGTCGACATGCTTGTCGCGACCACGCGCAAGTCCGCGACCGACCGGGGCGTGCTATTCTCCGGCGAGCGCGGCGAGGCTGTGAGCTACACCGACCTCGCGGTCTCGATCCCGCCCGACGCCATCCGGCAGCCGGGCTCGGTGCAGTGGCCCAAATCCGTCCCGGGCAACCCGGCCACGGACTTCGTGGCCCTGCGCGCCGACCCGGTCGACCGGGCGAAGGTGGCGGCCTGGACCGGCCGCGCCGTCCGGGGCTCGGCCAAGCGACACGTCCTGGTGTTCGTGCACGGGTTCAACAACAAGTTCGAGGACGCCGTCTTCCGGTTCGCGCAGATCGTGCACGACTCCGGTGCCGAGGTCGCGCCGGTGCTGTTCACGTGGCCCTCCCGCGGTTCGGTGCTCGCCTACGGCTACGACCGGGAGAGCACGAACTTCTCGCGCAATGGCCTGGAGACCCTGCTGCGGGACCTGGCCAAGGACCCGAACATCGGCGAGGTGACGGTTCTGGCCCACTCCATGGGCAACTGGCTCACCTTGGAGAGCCTGCGCCAGATGGCCATCCGTGACCGGCGGATCGCGCCAAAGATCAGGAACGTGATCCTGGCCGCCCCGGACGTCGACATGGACCTCGCTCGGGCCGCCTTCCACGACATGGGCAAGGACCGGCCGCGGCTGACGCTGATGGTGTCCGGCGACGACCAGGCGCTGGCTGTCTCGCGCCTCGTCTGGGGCGACAGCGTGCGGCTCGGGGCCATCGATCCGATGGCTGAGCCCTACCGGTCGGAACTGGAGCGCGAGAACGTCGCGGTGCTGAACCTGTCCTCGGTGAAGTCCGACGACGCCCTCAATCACGGCAAGTTCGCCAGCGGCGACGTGGTCGCGCTTCTGGGCAAGCGCCTTGCCGACGGGCAGCCGATCTCGGACGGCCAGATCGGCATCGGCGACCGGCTGGTGAGCACGGCGGCCGGTGCCGCCTCGACGGTGGCGACCGGCGCGGCGCTGGCGGTGGCCGCCCCCGTGGCCCTGATCGACCCACAGACCCGGGAGACCTACGGCGAGCACCTCGCGAACGTCGGCTCGGGTTTTCGCGATACCGTCGGCTCCACCGTCGACCTCGCCGGCGCCCCGGTCCGGGCCGTCACGGGCTCCGGGCGGTAGCGGATCGAACGGCCGGGCATGGGACGCTTTCGTGGCGTCCTGCGTTGGGTGCGGGCGGGTCAGTGCCCGTTGCCGGTTCCGATGCCTGTCGGGTGCCGACCGCGATCCATCCCCGGGAGACCTGATGACACGAACCCTGACCCTTGCGCTCGCCTTCGGGCTGGCCCTCGTCGCGCCGGCCTCCGCGCAGGACGGAAAGCAGGACCTCAAGCGCTACTGCACCGGCGACGCCACGACGTTCTGCGCTGGCATGGATCCAGGCGGGGAGGAGATGAAGGCGTGCTTCACGAAGCACCGCAAGGAGCTTTCGGAGAATTGTCGGCGCGCCATCGACGCCTACGAGGCGAAGGGCGGCAAATGAGCGGCGCCAGGACCACCCTTGTAGCCGCGGTCGTGTTCGTCGCCGGCACCCTGTCGGCCACGGCGCAGAACGAGCCGATCAAGGGGCCCGAGGACGCCAAGTGCCGGGACGAGGCGAGAGACCTCGTCTTCTCGGCGCCTAACCCGAAACGTCTGTCGCCCTTTGACCTGGGCGCGGAGATTTACCATGCCTGCATGCGCCGGTTGGGGGCAGAGCCTTGGGCCTGCACCTCACGTGCGCTGATCACCAAGCCCAGGTCGAGTGGCTGACGTTCGGATCATGGGTTAATCCGATGGCTTCGCCATTGGCAGCCATTCGATCTGATGCTGGGCCATACGCCCAAAAATCGACGGCTAAACGTAAGATAGGCCACAATCCTAAGACTGCGGCCCATCTTAATCTCAAGTTATTTTTAAACGGAACTTTGATCCTGAAAGCGGAACATTGCGCCAGAGATCATCGGGGTGGGGTCACTATCGGCGCCGATCGTGACCCCACCCCAAAGCGATATTTAGCTTATGTTTCAACGTATTGATCCCAGTCCTGGGAGGGGTGAACCTTCGACGCCTTTTCACACCCAGACCGCCGATCCGGCCAAGGGCCACACCATCGATACGATGCCGCTGAACGCCGCGATCTGCGAGCCCGGGTCTGCGGCCGCCCTCAAGTCGGGGAGCAACAGGATCCGCGGCTACGCGGTAAGCGGGGATCGGGCCGTCGTACGCGTCGACGTCTCCGGGAACGGGGGGCGATCCTGGGTGCAGGCCGAACTGGAGCACGAGACCGACGCTCCGTTCGCCTGGACGTTCTGGAGCGCGGACCTCGACCTGCCTGCGGGCGAGCATGAGCTTGCCGTGCGCGCCTGGGACGAAGCGGGCCAGACGCAGCCGGCATTGCCGGACGAAATCTGGAACCACAAGGGCTACCTCTGCACCTGCTGGCATCGGGTGCGGGTGAACGTCACCTAGGGACGGACGACCCGGCAGTCGGCTACCTACGGCCTCGTAAACGACGTCTTCGCCAACGTGGGCAGGCACCGTGTCACGATCCACCGTCGTGCCTGGCGTTCATTAAGACCCTGTCGTGCGCGGCATCGGCAACGTCGGACCGTGGCGGGAGTTTCCCGTTCGTGAAAATAGCCGGTGCCGTGTCGCCGCCCTCGAAACCAAGGAACACCATGTCCCGCGAGACCAGCATCCAAGCGACCGAAAAGTTCGGCGAACTCGTTAACAGCGGCCAGTTCGACGCCTTCCCCGAGGTCGTCGCCCCGGACTGCCACGATCACGACCCGGCGCCGGGCCAGCACATGGGTCCCGAGGGATACCAGGCTTTCTTCACGCAGCTCCGTTCCGCCTTCCCCGACATGAAGGTCGAGGTGAAGAAGCTCGTTGCCGACGGGGACAGCGTCGCCTTCGCCTACACGCTCACCGGCACGCACCAGGGCGACTTCAACGGCCACAAGCCGACCGGGAAGGCCATCAAGGTCCGCGGCATGCAGATTGGCCGCTTCGTCGACGGCAAGATGGTCGAGCGGTGGGGCTCATCCGACGAGCTCGGCATCCTCAAGCAGATCGGCGCCATCAAAGGCTGATGGAGGCTTCCGCGAGGGCGTCCCGGCCACGGGACGTCGTCAGGGTATGGCCCGGGGCGGCCCATCGACCGCCCCGGAGACTCAAGAGCGGATCGCTGGCTACCCGACCCCTCAGGCGCTTCGAGCCTGCTCGGGATGGCGGCCCTCCGCGAACTCCTCGACGATCTTGGCGCAGAAGGCCGGGAGGTCCTCGGGAGTGCGGCTCGTGACGAGCCCCTTGTCGCAAACGACTTCCTCGTCGACCCAGGTGCCGCCGGCGTTCTCGATGTCGCGCCGGACCGTGGGATAGGAGGTCAGCGTCCGTCCCTTCACGACGTCCGCTTCGATCAGGGTCCAAGGCCCGTGGCAGATGACGCCGACCGGCTTGCCTGCGGCGAAGAAGTCCCGAACGAACGCCACGACATCTTTGCTCGCCCGGAGCTTATCGGCGCCGACGCAGCCGCCGGGGATGACGAGCCCGTCGTAGTCCGCCGCTGACGCTCCCTCGATGGTCCTGTCCACCTGGTAGCGTCCGGCCGGATCGAGGTCGTTGTTCACGGTCTCGGCCTCGCCGGCCTCCAGGCCGATGACCGTCACGGTCGCCCCGGCCTGCTTCACCGCCTCATGGGGCTTCGCGAACTCCGGCTCCTCGGTACCGCGCGGTGCGATCAGGATCGCGATCTTCTTGCCCTGCAAGCTCATGTCATCGTCCTTATGGATGTCGGGATTTAACGGAGGCGCCATCGCGCCGTTCCTCACGTCGGGATGCGGTCGATGCCGGCGGTGTCCTCGGCCGCGACGCCGTTATCAGGGTGGCGGAAGTCGCTCAGTGCCAGGTAGACCTAGCGGCCGCCTGGATGACTGTGGGCTCGGGTGTTCGACGAGCCAATTCAAGGTGCATCCTTCTGAATTGTTTCAAGGATCACGCGCGCCGTCTCGGCAGGCTGATCCCAATGCGGGAAGTGGCCGCAGCGCTCGAACCAGTGCAGACGGGCCGACGGGAATGCTACCTGGGCGCGTGCAGCCTGACGCGGCAGCAGCAGGTGGTCTTGGCGGCCCCAGCCTATGGTGACGAGGCCGGGCGTCGTTGCCGAACCCTGCTGCAACGGCCCGCGTGCCAGCTCACACAGCATCGCATCGAACACCGGTGTGGCCGTCAGGCTCTGCAACTCCCCTACGACAAGCTGCGGTGGCAGTGCCGACGGACGGGCCGACAGTTGGGCGAGCAGCAGCGTACGGGTGACGGCGTGGCGCGACAGGCCGGCATGGAAGGGCCGCAGCAATCGCACCAGGTGTATCGATGCCGCGAGCGTCCAGTGAAACCAGCGCGTTTCCCATCCGTGCCAGAACCCGCCGGGATCAAGCGCCACGCAGTGCCGACCGATGCCCCGCCGCGCCAGCTCCAGCACCAGCCGGCCCCCCACCGAACTGCCGACAAGGTCCGCTGTCGTCAGGCCTTGCGCCTGCACGAAGCCGGCGAGGGCGTCCGCGTGAGCCTCCGTCGTCTGCCGACCCGCAAGCGGGGCCGATCTGCCATGCCCCGGTAGGTCGACCAGGATCAGTTGGCGCGAATCGCGCAATGCGGGCAGTAGCGGATCCCAGGTGCGGAGATTGGACCCTAGCCCATGGACCATGAGCAGCGGCCGGCCCGTGCCAAGGCGTTCAAAATGCAGGGACATGATAGCATTGTCCTTCGATATTCACGCTGCGGTCCGAACATCGGGCCGTCCCGGATCTCGTCAGGCCGGGTATTTCAGTCGCGCCCGCGGGCCATTCTCACCGGATGCTTCCAGGCCACGTCGCCGGTCCGATTGCCAGCTACACGGCGCGGGTCCGACCCCACTCGGCAGTTTGCAAGCGCCGAACGTCACCGGAAAACTCTGTCAAAGCTCGCCACGAGAGGTTGGCGCCATGCATGCTCAAAGTGACGTGGACGTCACGTCCGCGCCAACTCAGATGCCGGCGTACCAGGCGTAGCCCTGGTCCTCCCAGTAGCCTCCCTTGCCGGCGCCGATGTTGGCGAAGCTCTCGACCACCTCGATGCGCATCACGTATTTCGCCTGCTTGTAGCCGAGGTTGCGCTCGAC
Source organism: Methylobacterium sp. TK31 (assembly GCF_055361545.1). Taxonomy (NCBI): domain Bacteria; kingdom Pseudomonadati; phylum Pseudomonadota; class Alphaproteobacteria; order Hyphomicrobiales; family Methylobacteriaceae; genus Methylobacterium; species Methylobacterium sp. TK31. The sequence goes on from NZ_CM143964.1 coordinate 2,154,077, forward strand.
CCGCAGGCGCAACGGTGCGCCGTTCGACACCGGAAGCGCCTGACCGTTCATGTCGTAGGCGAGGATGGTCTGCGGGTGGAACGCGTCGACCAGGTCGATGCTCTCGTAGAACCGAACCGGCGTTCCGCCGCTGGCCGCATCGTCCTCCGTCGCCTGTTGGCCGCCGGAGTCTTTCCTGCTCTCATCGCCGCCCGACTGCTTCGTCATGCTCGGGTTGGCGTTACCGGCAGGGACCTCATCGGCATCCTCGACGTCTCCCCCGCCTTCGAGCAGACTGCCCTGGTCCATGGTGTCGGCGCAGTGGAACACCACGTAGCGCGCCTGTGGCTTGAGCTTGGCGCGGTCAAGCAGTTCGGAGAGGGGCACTCCGGTCCATTTGCCGATGGCGCTCCAACCCTCGACGCAATCGTGCCGGGTGATCTGGGTTCGGGCCGGAAGCTTGCGGAGGTCGCTCAGGGACAGCCGGAAGGGCGCCTCGACGAGGCCGCCGACCTCCAGGTGGTACTTGGCGAACTTGCCCTTCGCCAGGGCCTTGTAGTCCTTGTCGGGCGGGTCCTCGGTCCCGTTTGGCTTGAACCACGGCGAGATGTCGGCCTCGGTAAATTCCGGGGCCAGCGTCCGGTCAGTGAGCAGCAGGCGCTGGACGAAAAGGTTGGCGTCCTCGCCGGTCTTGAGCGTTCGACGAAACCATTCCGCGTTGCCGAGGCGGTCGCAGCCGCCGAGCATCGCCGCTGCGGCCATGGCGGACGCTCCCGTCAGGAGGGAGCGTCGGCTGGGAAGGCGGCTCATGCCCGGGGCTCTTCGGTGATGGGTGACGGCTCGACCTTGCGCTCGATCACAAACCAGCCGGTGAGCATGCCACGCATGTTGTTCCAGAAGCCCGAGAGCAGGACGAGGGCGACGTGCACGATTACGAACAGGACGAGCATGGCCGCCACGACGAAGTGGACCGTGCGGGCCGATTGGCGCCCGTCGAACACCGTCAGCAGGAACGGGAAGGCCGCGTCCATCGCCGGGGACATCGCGAGGCCGGCCAGGACCTGCACCGGCAGGAGCACGAACAGCACGACGAGGTAGCTGAGCTTCTGGATGACGTTGTAGCGCTTGGCCTCGTCGCCCTGCGGGAAACGCAGCGTCAAGTGCTCCCACACCGATGCGCCGAAGTGCCGGATCTGATTTCGCGACGGGATCAGACGGAACCGAAGCTGTCCGCTGACCAGCCCATAGAACAGGTAGGCGACGCCGTTCAGGACGAAGACCCAGGCAAAGAAGAAGTGCCAGGAGCGGCCGCCCGTGAGGTCCTGGTCGCTTGGCAGGGTCGTCCACGCCGGGAAGCCGCGGTCGGCCGGTTCACCGTTGGAACCCGTCGATGAGCCTAGCCAGCCCGTCGTTTCGAAGGCATGACCGAACACCGTCGTCACACCTCGGGGCGGGTAGTCCTCCGTCGACGACATTGCCATCAGTGGCGTATCGAAAGTCGAGACGTTGCCCCAGTACAGCGCCGGGTGCGCGTTGAAGATCTGCAGGCCGCTCATGAGCAGGACCAGGAGGCACACCGCATTGACCCAATGCGTGATGCGGATGACGACAGGATGCCTGAACATCCATCGGCGACGCTCGACCTCACCGATCTCGGGCGCAGAGCGGGTCAGATCAGTGCGAGCCAAACGGTCTTCCTCGAAGTCGTCGCCAACAGGGTGGAGGCCCCTGCGTCGGGACCTCCGAAGGCGTCAACGGCTTACGATCACATGCCGCGGTTCATCATCCGCTTCTTCATCATGCGACGCTTCATCATCTGCTTCCGCAACATGCGCTTCTTCATCATCATCCGCTCACTGCGGTCCATGCGAACCTGGGTGACGCCGCTCTCGGACTGCAGGCCGTTGACGGACATCGGGGCGGCGGTGGCCGATCCGGCGGCGAAAGCGATGCCGCCGAGGGCGGTCAAGGCGGTCAGCGCAAGCGTGAACTTCTTCATGTGGGATCTCCTGTGGAGGTGAACATCTTATCCAACCCACGGGGCAACAGCATGATCTTATCGTTGTTCCTTAAATAATTGAAAAAATACTTCTATATACTAAATTTATACGCAATAGTCATCGCGCGCTCACATCAAGGCTTTTGGCCTCGGCACGATCCGATCCTTGCGTATCATTACGGACCTAGTCGGCGAAAAGTTTCAGCCGCTGGCGGTAAGCCGCCGAGCCAAATCTCGACCTTGGGGTAAGCGAGCGATTTCGACCTGACGAGATCGGGGCTGCCGGTATCGAAGCTCACTCGTGCACCGGAGTCGGCCCCTCTCCCACTGATCGGACGAAGGCCCGCAGATGTGACACGGCTGCCCACCTCACGGATCGACAAACGACTGCTTTCGGTGGAGGGCGCATGACGGTTCGTGCGGCAAATTTGGGTATGGCCCCGCCTGCTCACTCTCCGATCGGATCGGGTTGAATGTGCGGCGGTTCACTTGTGATCAGAGTGTCGAAGCAACGACGGCAGTGCGTTCTAACAACTCGCCTCGAACGCGAACGAGCTCCTTTGGGCACCGCGATCGCCCCGCTACAGGTCCTGTGTTGCCGCCCCCTTCGCGCGGCCGATGAACAGGATCCGACCTGTCGGGCGACCGATCGGCGAACCCGCCTCGGGTTCCAGCGTGATCTCGAAGAGCTGCCCGTCGCCAATGGCTTCCAGCCGCTCCGGCGGCAGGCGGATCGCTCCGCCCGGGGGCAGCACGCCGAGGGAGACCGGACCGCGCGCCTGATCCCACAGGGTCCAGAGTTGCAGCGCGCGCCCGCTTCCTGGCCGCACGTCAGCCAGCGGCAGAGACTGGACGGTGCCGTTCTGGGAGACCTGGATGAGCCATCCCGGCCCGCTCTCCTGCCCGGCGGCGTCGCGACTCTGCAGGATCGCGTAGTACCGCGTCGGGCTCTCCACAGGCGCCGACACGCGGCTCGGCAGGATCGCCAGAAGGATCGCGGCGGCCGTGGCGAGGCCCGTGGTGGCCCGCCACAGCGCAGAGCTGCGCCACGCCGCCCTCAACATACCGTGTCGTACCCGCGTGAGGGAGGGAGCCGTGGTCGGGCCGAGCGCCTGCCGGCGCGTCGCGAGGGCTTGCTCGATCCGCGCCCATTGTGCCGGATCGACCTCGGCCTTCCCGAGGGCCGCGGAGGCCGGAAGCAACCGCTCTTCCCAGACGGCGATGCGGCGGGCCAGATCTGCATCCGAACCCAGAGCCTGCTCGACCTCCGCCATGGCTGCCGGGTCGAGCAGGCCGAGGACGTATTCGCCCGCCAGGACGTCGCGGTCTTCCGGCTGGCTCGGGATCATGACAGGCAATCCTTCAAGGCGATGAGGCTGCGGCGGACCCATGCCTTCACGGTCCCGAGCGGTGTCCCCAGTCGCTCGGCGATCTCGGACTGCGACAGTCCATCGACATAGGCGAGCAGGATCACTGCCCGCCTTTCGGCGCCAAGCTGCGCAAGGCAACCATGAAGGCGTGTCCCATCCTGCGACGTCGCCAGGATGGCAAATGGATCGGGCGCGTCGTCCGCGACCTCTATCGCCGCGGCCGCGTCGAGGTCCGTCTCCCGGCCGACGATCCGGATCTGTTTGAGCGCGCGGTGTCGCACGATGCTGGTGATCCAGGCACGGCCCGCGCCGCGGCTGCGGTCGAAGGTGCCGGCGCGCTCCCAGATGTCCATGATGGCATCGTGCAAGACGTCGGCCGCCACATCACGCCGCCGCACGATCCTGAGCGCGACGGCGAGCAGGAACCCGGCCTCTTGGTCGTAGAGGCGCCGCAGCGACGCCGGATCCCCCCGGGCGCAGCCTTCCAACGCGGAGGCGTGATCGAACGGCGCCATGACTTTCCCGGCGATTGGAAGGACCGGCCGCCGGGCCGGTCCTACATGTGCGGAGCAATGCTACATCTTGGGGAGAATAGCGATGTCACGGACCTTGCCGGACACGCCCGTGATCTTAGCGGCCATCTCGCCCTTACCCGTCGCGAGATCTACCTTGTAGAGCGTGTCGCCGGCCATTGCCCAGGCTTGGTTGCCGCCCTGACCGTCGGAGAGGATGTCGAAGGCTACGGCCTCTCCCGACATGCCGAGCATGCCGACGGTGTTCAGGATGCCGTCATTCGGCGGAGCCTGCTTCAGCAGCGCGCCGGCAGCGTCGATGTCAAACAGGGCCGTCTCCTTCGTGCCCTTGAAGGCATTGGTGTAGGCGCCGGCCGTCACCTTCGGCGTCTTGCCCTTCATGCTGTCGGTGTCGGCAAACTTGAGCTGGCCGTCCTTCGTCACCTTGCCGTCATCGACATTGACGCGAAGGTTGGTGCCGTCCGAGCCGATGATGCGCAGGCGGTCGGCGACGGGATTGAAGTCGACCGTCGCCGCGGTGCCGGCAGCCAGCATCGTGTCGAGCTTTGACTTGGCCGTGGCCTTGCCGGACATTGGATCGATCGTAACGACGCTGCCATCCGAGATTACGGCGTAGAGCATGCCGTCGGCTGGCCGCACGTCTATGCCGAGGACGCTGCCGCCGATCCCGGTAATCGTCACCGTCTTCGTAACCTTCTTCGTGGCCGTGGCGACATGCGCCAGCGAGGCATCGCCGACGAGTGCCGCAATGGTCTCGGCACGCGCGGCGGTTCCAAGGCAGGTGCCAGCTAGCAGGGTAACGGCGATAAGGCTCAGTCGCATGGCGTTCTCCATCTGCCGCGAAGGCGGCATCAAGAACGCTAGCCATGAGCCGGAGGATCGGATGCAGCGGATATCAGGTTTTTCACTTTCCAGCGGACCGTCCGCTTTCACGGGCAAGGCAGGTAGTCGGCTACGACATGATTGGGTCGGGTGCGGAATGACCGTTTAGGGTGGATTACAGCGGGTCCGCTATTGGGAAGCTGCGGCAACAAACCAGACGTTCCCATGAGGTGCGGCGTAAGACGGCTTTGCACCATGAGCAGAAATCTGCCGCTCGCTCAGCACAGTGCTGTCCGCAACCGATCTGGAGCGTCTGTTAACCACCGAATACGGGAATTCTGTCAGTCGGCGCCAGATCGGAGGTTTGGCAACTGAATCATGCCTCATGGGCAAAAATGCCTATCGATACGAACTAATTTCCGTCATGAATTTGCGGCGTATGGCCCTGGAAAAATCGCCATAGCCTTTCGCGGTGAGCAAGAACGCGTTCGGTCCAGCGACGACGTGCGCCTCGAACCATTGCTGGAGGCCGATATGCTCCTGTGGCAGCGGCGTCGCCCGGAGGCCGTACCCTGGGGCCCTGTATGCGCCGGCGCCCACGACATCGTTCTCGCCCGGAACGAGGATCGGCAGGCCATTGATGGTGGCGCCCGAGGCGAGGACGGCGGTCTGCTCGGTGGCGAGGTCGTCCGTGTCCGTACAATTGTCGATGCCGTCGCCCGAGACGTCGACGACGATGCGCTCGGCGGGGATCGGCATGGCGGGGATCACGCTCCCGGCGATCGTGCGGAACATCTGAGCCAGGCAGGTGAATTCACCGGTCTGGCGGGGGGTCGCCCGGACCTGCGCCGCTGCGGCGACCGCATCGGCGCGGCTCGCGATCCGCCGCCATCCAACAGCTAGGCTGGCCCGATCGGCCCAGGTCACCATGGCGAAGAGCGTTCCTCCTGGCCGCGCGGTCATCGCTGCAACAACGCCGGGATCTTCCAGGGCCTCGGCAATTCCCTCCATCTGCAGCCCGAAGCGCGCCGCGTCGACCGATTGCGACACATCCACGGAGACGATGAGCGCGACCGCGACCGGCGGTTCGGCCCTGACTGCCGCGGTCGTGCTGCAGACGAACAGAAACGCCGCGGATCGCGCACGCCAGCGTCGCGCCGGAGCTCGTGTGGGTGCCAGCAGACCCGACCGCCACCAGGGCCGTTCAGGGCGTTGTCGGGATTGCTGTCCGGGCGGCTCGCTGGCCCCGCCGACGGGGACGTGGATGTCGAATTTCGGAGCGGGGGGAAGCCGGGGCATCGTTCGGTTGCTGTCGATTCAGGTCTTGTCGATGAAGCGCACCGTGCAGCCCGGATGCCGCGCAACGAGGTCGCGACCGCGTGCTGTACCGAGGACCATGCAGCTGGTGGACAGGCCGTCGGCCAGAAGCCCAGTCGGGGCGGTGACGGTCACCGAAGCCAGGCCTGCAGGAGAACGCCCGGTTGCGGGGTCGAAGATGTGGTGGTCGACGCGGTCCGGCGAGAAGCTCATGCTGTAGTCTCCCGAGGTTGCGGCGAAGCCCGTGAACGGTTCGATCACGGCGGCGAGGGTATCCGGCGCCCGGGGATCGGCGATGCCGAGGCGCCAGGGCGTACCGTCCGGGTGCGTTCCCGAGGCGCCGAACTCGCCGGTATCCACGAAGGCATCCGTGATCCCACGCGTATGCAGGGATGCCATAACCCGGTCGGCAGCGTAGCCCTGGACCAGGGCATTCAGCGTCACTGCGGTACCGGGCTCCAGAAGGATGCGCTCGGGCGTAAGGGAGACCTTGCGCCAGCCGATCCAGGCGGCCGCCCGGCGAAGGGAGGCTGGGTCCGGACGCTCACCCCGCGCGGCGGCCTGCGCCCAGAGCGGCCAGAATGGCTGCACGGTCGGATCGAAGGCGCCGCCGGTCCCCGCCGCAAGGTCGAGGGCGAAGCGCAGGAGCGTGGTCAGGTGCGCGGGCGGCGCCTCGAGGTGGCCGGAGCGATTGAGGCGATTCAGGGCGCTGCTTGCCCGGAACAGGCTCGCGGCGTCCTCGACGCTGCGGATCTCCGCGAACCCGTCGGAGAGGGCCGCGTCGAGGGCGGACGGTTCGGGCCCGGCCACGGTGAGGGCGACGGTGGTGCCGAAGGCGAGGCCCGTGCGGGTTCGCGTCGTGAGGCCCTGCGCGCCGGCCATCGCGCGGAACGCGGCCACGCCGCCGAGTGCGGCCGTGGCGAGGCCGACGCCCCCGACGAGGAGGCGGCGCCGGGCCGGGCGCAGGATGGCCGTCATTCCGCTGGTGCCTGCTGGGGGGCGATCCGCCGCCCGCGCTTGGCGGCCACCACCTGCGGCACGCATTGCTGCGGGTCCTGGATGATCGTCACGCAATCCATGCATTGAAAGCACTCGGGGTAGTCGATCCGGCCGGACGGCGCGATGGCTCCGTAGCGGCAGCGCACCTTGCAGAGCTGGCACGGGCTGCCGCATTCCGCCCGACGCGGAATCCAGTCGAGGACGCGCAGGCGCCCGAGGATCGCGAGCCCGGCGCCGAGCGGACAGAGGTAGCGGCAGAACCCCTTGTAGACGAAGAGGTTGAGCACCAGCAGGCCGACCACGTAGGCCACGAATGGCCAGGCCCGCACGAAGTAGAGGGTGATGGCGGTCTTGAACGGCTCCGCCTCGGAAAACGTATCCGCGAGGGGCGAGCCGGTGGCGGCGGCGACGAGGATACCGGCGAGAAGCCCGTATTTCGCCTGTCGCAACCAGAGATCGAGCCGGGGCGGTACCGCGATCGGCCGGATGCGCAGGAGCTTGGCGAGCCAGGCGGTGAATTCCTGCAGTGCGCCGAAGGGGCAGAGCCAGCCGCAGAACGTGCCCCGACCCCAGACCACGAGGGTCGGGACGACGAAGGCCCAGAGCAGCAGAGAGGGTGGGTCGTAGAGTAGGAAGGCTAGATCGTGGGTCACGGTGGCGGCGCGCACCAGGCCGACCAGCGTGACGACGGAGAGCTGCGCCTGGGCGTACCAGCCGACGAAACCGAGGGTGAAGGCAAGGAAGCCGAGGCGGAAGATCGCGAAGCGGCGGCGGTCGACCACGAGCATGCGCCGGAACGCGAGCACCGGCACGAGCCCGGCCAGCGCCAGGGCGATGACGCCGAGTTCGGGTCCGCGCGCTCGCCACGGATCGAGCCAGCTCGGACCCGCTTCCGCCGCCTCGCGGGTGAACAACGTGGCGGGGAGGGTGTAATCGGCGGAGAACTCACGGACGATCTTCTCGGACAGGATCTGCCCGCGTTCTTGGATGAGCTTGGCCTTCAGGGTCCAGGGCGCGGAGGGATCGAAGCCTGCGGCCCCGGTGATCCGCAGAATCGTCCAGGGCCCGTCGGGCAGACCAGGGGCGGCCCCGCGCCGCTCGATCGCCATGTCCCGCGCGTTCACCGCCAGACCGCCCTGCATCACGGCGAGGCGTTCGGGGATCGAACCCAGCACGAAATCCTCACCGAGGGGATTCTCGGAGCCGTGGCTCACCACCATCACCGCATGGTCGCCGGGGCCGAGTTCGCGCATGAGCGCGGTGAAGCGGTCCGAACCGAGGAGGCTACGGCCGATCGCCGGCACGTTGAGATAGGCGAAGGTGAGATCGGTGAGCGGTCGGTCGGCCGGGCCGCTGTCGATGGGTTCCAGGCCCGCATCCCGGAAGGCGTCCTCGGCCTGTCCGCGGGTCACGGCGAGGTGGCGCACCCAGCCCCGTGCGACGAGGTCGGCCACGCTCAGGGATTCGTCGGCATCCGGCCGGGCTTCGACCCTCAGGCCGACGTTCGCAGCGCCGAAGCCCAGCTTGGCGCGCGCGACGGCCAGGGACGCACCGAGGATCGATTCGTTGATCACGCGCGTCGAGGCGGTGGCCATGGAGATCCCGTCCACGGTGGTCTCTGCCGAGGCCCCGCCCCCCCGCGCGTTCGGCCTACCGACCCGGATCGACCTGCGGGCCGACAAGCCCACATATTGGTCGACGAAGGCGAAGAGCGGTTCCGAGCCGAGGCCCTCCAGGAAGACGGGCTCGTAGTGGGATACGACCTTCACATCGCGGAAGGTGCCATCGGGGGCGAGCGCCACGAGGAGGTCGGGGGGCGTCCCCCCGAAGCCTGGGATCGGCGCGAGGTCGATGGATTCGAAAGCGTAGGCGAATATCTCGTAGCGGCCGGCCTCCTGTTTCAGGATGGGCCAGACCGGCAAAGACCCGTCGCGCTCGCCCACCACGAGCGGAGCCGGAAAGTACCGCTCAATGCCCCCCCGATCGAGCGTGCCCGCCATGGCGGGATGGCCTCCCCACAGGGCCGCGAGGAGAACGAGGAGGAGATGGCGCATCCATGATCCGGCAAAGACCGGCGTGATCCGTGGGCGAACCTGCGCCGCGGTCATGGCGTGGTGCCTAAGGGGCCCGCCGGTGCCGGCCGGACCGCCACGCCCCAGGGGAACCGGCCGACCTTGACGCTGCGGATCGGGCGCTGCGTCGCCAGGTCGATCACCGTCACGTCCCCCGACACCCCGTTCGTGGTGAACATGCGTGACTCGTCCGGTGTCATCGCGAGTTGCCAGACCCGGCGTCCGACCAGGATGTAGTTCACGACCCGGTAGGTCTTCGCGTCGATCACCGCGACCCGGTCGGAGGGGCCGAGCGCCACGAAGGCGAAACGTCCGTCACGCGTCAGGGTGATGCCCACGGGCTGGAGGCGGTCCTCGGCGATGCCCTTCACGCCGAACCCCACCGTCTCGACGACTCGGCGGGTGGCCACGTCGATCACCGCCACCGTGCCGCCGATCTCCGAGGAAACCCACAGCGTCCGCCCGTCCGCCGAGAAGGCGGCGGCGCGCGGGCGCTGGCCCACCGGCGTCGCATCGAACGCCGAAAGCGTCGCGACATCGATCCAATGCACCATGTTGGTCGTCTCGGAGGTGGTGACCGCGAGCTTTCCGTCAGGGCTTACCGCCATGCCCTCCGGCTCGATGCCGACATCGATCTGGGCGAGGACCTTGCGCGCCTGCGCATCGACCACAGTGGTGGTGGCGTTCTCCTCATTGGCGATGAACAGCGTGCGGTCGTCCGGCGCGAGGGCGAACTGCTCGGGGTCCTCGCCCGAGGGAAGGTTGTGCCGCACCGCGCCTGTGTCGGGGTCGATGACCTGCACGGCATCCGAATCGCTGGCGCAGATGTAGAGGGTGCGCCCGTCGCGGGAGAAGGTCAGACCGCGCGGGCGCCGGCCTACGGGGAAGGTGCGGACCACCTCCAGGGAGCCGCCGTCGATCACCGAAACGGTATTGTCGCGCTCGTTCGAGACAAAGACCTCCTGGCCCAGAACAGGCAACGCCAGGAGCGCGCCGGCAAGGCAGAGAAGGCTGGCGAGACACGCGGTGCGAGCCATGGCCTTCGCCTTCGGATGTCTGTGCGGGCGGTGCGGAGCCGATATATGCGATCGCATCAGCCTGCCTTCCGGAAGGTCCGGCACACGCTCTCGGGCTCGTCGAGGCCGAGGGTATCGAGTTCGGTGCGGTGGTGCAGAAACCCCTCGATCGGCGCAACGGCCGTGATCGCACCGGGGCCGATCAGGAACACCGGCTGGCGCAGCTGCCCATTCCAGGCACGGAAGCTCAGGGGCCGCCCCTTGAAGCCGCCGACCTCGAATGTGGGTGCGAGGACCAACGCCGCGACCCTGTCGGGATCGGTGCTACGCACCTGCACCGCCGCTTCGCCGAGCGCGTGCACGGCCATCCAACCGGCATAGTCCACTGGGCGCATCGCCCGCCCGGCGAGCCGGCGGAAGCGCCCCTGGAGTTGGACCGCCGCCCAGGCCTCCACCGGTCGCCCCCAGGCAGCGGGGGTGAGCCCCTGCGTGCCGACGACGGGGCGGGGCGATGCCGTGTTGTAGAGGAGGTTCGTGCCGAATGCCCCCGCCTCGTCGGCCACCGCGACCACGTCGTGCTCGGGACCACGGGTGGGAATCACGAACTCACGCAGCGCCGTGTCCCGTGTGTCGCCGCCCTCCGGATCGAAGCGCGACTCGGCGACGATCCGCAACCCGAACTTCTTCGCGCTCCGCCGCAGCGCTTCGGCGTAGAGGGCATCGGCCGGCGCCGGGCCGGACAACAGCAGGATGCGGGCCCAGCGCTTGAAGGCCAGGAACTGAACCAGGGCATCGGCAAGCATCGCCCGCGAGGGCAGGACATGCAGCAGCCGAGCCCGGCAGTCGGCATCCCGCAGGCGGGTGTCGGGCGCCCCGATATTCAGGAAGACGGTTCCTCGGGCCTCGGGCAGGTCGGTCAGCGCCAGGACGTCGTCGGCCGGCGCGTTCAGCACGACGAACCGGACCGGACCGTGTCCGAGGCTCCTGAACACGTGCCGGAGATCCTCCTCCGGCGCGACGATCCGGGTTTCGAGCGTGAAACCCAGTCCGACGAAGCGGCCGGTGGCGTTCGAGTCCCTCAAACCGAGGTCCGCCCCCTTCAGACCTTCATCGTCGGGGATCGGATCTTCATTATTGAGGGGGGCGGGGCGCTCGATACGCCGTTCGAGGTAGTGGATCGTCAGCGCCTCGCCGGCGGCCGACGCGCGCGTACCGCCGGGCATCGCTATCGCGCCCGCTAGCACCAGGCCGGATACCACCGCCGCTGCGATCCGCGCGGCACGATGGGGACGCGGGCGGCCACGGCCCGCGCCATCCCGCTTCCAGCGCCGACCCTGCATCGGCCCTCCCGCCCTGTTCGTTCTTTGGGGTCAGGATAGCGGCGGCACTGCCGCGGCCGGTATTGGACCAAAGTGCAACGGGGCGGGCGCGGGATTTCGATGCTGACCTGTACCAAAGCACAATGGGTTCGGCTCAGGGCGCTTGCTACCCGTTTCCAATAATAACGGGAGGAACGACGATGAAGCCTGTCATCCTGGGCGGAGGGCTCCTCGCCCTCGGTCTCGCTCTGTCTGCGTCCATGGCGTTCGGTCACGGCGACGTCCAGCCGCAACCCGTCGACACCGCAGGCCTCGCGCCCCTCGGCGAAGGCTGGAAGGAGGAAAATCCATATCGGGGCAACGCCAAGGCGATCGCCATCGGCGATTCGGGCTTCAATCAGAACTGCGCCCGCTGCCACGGTCTCCAGGTCATCTCCGGCGGCCTGGCACCCGATCTGCGCTACCTTCCGGTTGGCAAGGAAGGCGATGAATACTTCGTCGAGCGCGTGCGTCACGGCGCGATCATCAATGGCATGACGAAGATGCCGGCCTTCGAAGGCGTGCTCTCACAGGAGGCCCTGTGGGCGATCCGCACCTATATCGAATCGAAGCACGAGGAATGAGAGGGTATCCTGCGATGCGGCGTCTCGCTGATCCGTTCGCCCGGACGCGCCACCTCGTCCTGGCCGCCTTCTTCAGCGCGACCTGCCTGGCCACCGGGCGGCCGGCAATCGCGCGGCCCCTCGACGAGGTGACGGCCTCGGGCGTTCTTAGGGTCGCCGTCTACGGCGACAACGTGCCGTTCTCGGGAGAGGGCGAAACCGCCCCCCGCGGTATCGATGTGGACCTCGCCCGCGCCATCGCCGATCGCCTGAAGCTGCGCCTCGATCTGCGTGTGGTCGATGCAGGCGAGACCGTCGACGGCGATTTCCGTCTCAATCTGTGGCGCGGCGACCTCGCAGGCACACCCCTGGCCGACCTGATGCTGCACGTGCCTCACGACCGGGTGCTGGCCACGCGCAACGAGCAGATTTTCCTGACGACGCCGTATTTCGAGCAGCGCCTCGCCTTCGCCTATCATCGTGAACGGATCGAGGGATTCGAGGGTGTGCGCGACCTGGAAGGCCATGCCGTCGCCGTCGAGGGGATGAGCGCGTCCGACAGCCTCGTGATGAACGCCGAGGGCGGGCGGTACCGCGCCGGCGTTAAGCACTACCGCAGCTTCGACGAGGCGGCGAAAGCGTATCTCGCGGGCGAGGCGCCAATCCTTGCTGGCACGCGCGCCGGCATCGAGGCAGCGCTCTCGGGCGCCGGCGCCTCGCGGGAGAACAATCCCGTGGTCGAGGTGCCCATGCCGGGCATCGTCCGGACTCGATGGGACCTGGGCGGGGCGGTCCGCAGCGATTCTCGCGACCTCGCCTACGCGGTGGGCGATGCTCTGGCGGCCTTGGCGACCGAGGGGCGCCTCAAGGCGATCTGCGACGCCTACGGCGTCACCTACTCCGCGCCACAAGGCTATTGAGCCGACCGAGCATCGTCGAGGACCGAAAGCCAAGACCTCATCCTCAGTCCCGGCACCCGACGGCTATTCGACCAATGGCCAATAAGAATCCTCTGAGAACTTCTCTAGCTTCGACATCAAGGGGCGCCATCCCAACACATCGAGACGGCGAAACCCAGTGGGTCACGGAGAACCGGGCCCGGCCTTGAGCGGAGGAAATGCCATGAGAATACGCGACCAGTTCCTGGCGGCGGTGGGCGTCACTGCCCTTTGCGTCAACCTGACCTTGCCGGCACTCGCCGAAGTCACCGAACAGGACATCCTCAACGACGCGAAGACCACTGGCGACGTCGTTACCTACGGTCTTGGGCCGCAGGCCCAGCGCTTCAGCCCTCTCAAGACGCTCAATCGCGACAATATCAAAGGCCTGGTGCCGGCCTATTCCTTCTCGTTCGGTGGCGAGAAGCAGCGTGGCCAGGAGAGCCAGGCGCTGGTCAAGGACGGCGTGCTCTACGTCACCGGATCGTATTCGCGCATGTACGCCATCGACTCGCGCACCGGCGACAAGCTGTGGGAATACAACGCCCGCCTGCCGGAGGGCATCCTGCCCTGTTGCGATGTGGTGAACCGCGGTGCCGCTCTTTATAAGGACAAAGTCTATTTCGGTACCCTCGACGCCAAGCTCGTGGCGCTCGACCAGAAGACCGGCAAGGTGGTCTGGCGCAAGGACATCGACGACTTCAAGGCTGGCTACAGCTACACCGCCGCGCCGATCATCGTGAAGGGCAAGATCATCACGGGCGTGTCCGGCGGCGAGTTCGGCGTCATCGGCCGGGTCGAGGCGCGCGATGCCGAGACCGGCGAAGTGGTGTGGAAGCGGCCCGTCATCGAGGGTCACATGGGCGAACTCAACGGCAAGCCCTCGACCATGACCGGCCAGGTCAACGAGACTTGGCCGGGCGACACCTGGAAGTTCGGCGGCGGCGCGACCTGGCTCGGCGGCACCTACGATCCCGAGAGCAACCTCGTCTATTTCGGCACCGGCAATCCCGGCCCCTGGAACTCGGCGCTGCGCCCGGGCGACAACAAATGGACCGCCTCGCGGCTCGCCATCAATCCGGACAACGGCGAGATCGTGTGGGGCTTCCAGACCACACCGCATGACGGCTGGGACTTCGACGGCGTCAACGAGTTCGTGCCGTTCGACATGCAGAAGGACGGCAAGACCGTGAAGGCCGGCGGCACCGCCGACCGGAACGGCTTCTTCTACGTCCTCGACCGGACCAACGGGAAGTTCATCTCGGCTACCCCGTTCGTGAACAAGATCAACTGGGCGAAGGGCATCGACGAGAAGGGCCGCCCGATCTACGACGACGCCTTCCGCCCGGGCGACCCGGCAAAGTCCGAGGACGGCAAGAAGGGCAAGTCCGTCTTCGCGGTGCCAAGCTTCCTCGGTGGCAAGAATTGGATGCCGGTCGCCTACAGTCCCGACACCAAGCTGTTCTACGTTCCATCGAACGAGTGGGGCATGGACATCTGGAACGAGCCGGTCTCGTACAAGAAGGGCGCGGCCTATCTCGGCGCTGGCTTCACGATCAAGCCGGTCTTCGAGGATCATATCGGCTCGCTCAAAGCCATCGACCCGGCCTCCGGCAAGACGGTGTGGGAATACAAGAACAAGGCGCCGCTCTGGGCCGGCGTGCTGACCACGGCGGGCAACCTCGTCTTCACGGGAACCCCGGAGGGCTTCCTGAAGGCCTTCGACGCCAAGACCGGTGAGGAAGTCTGGAAGTTCCAGGTCGGCACCGGCGTCGTCGCGTCGCCGATCACCTGGGAGCAGGACGGGGAGCAATGGGTCGGCGTCGCCGCCGGCTGGGGCGGGGCCGTGCCGCTGTGGGGTGGCGAAGTGGCGAAATCCACCGCCGGCATCAACCAGGGTGGAAGCTTCTGGGCCTTCAAGCTGCCCAAGACCGTCGCCACGCGCTGAACGGGGCCGTCATCGGACGGTGGCTCCGGCCATCGCCCGAACGGTGACTCCCGAATTTTCTGAAAGCGTGCCGGCCTTCGCTCGAGGGTTTGGCGCGCCCGAGCTCCGGAATGTCGGCGGTATCTCAACAACCGCAGGCATCCCGGAGCTTTCTCATGCCTTGACCATATCGCCCGCTTCAAGTGGAGCTGCCCGTTCCGCGTGTCGTGGTGGGGCGTGAGCTTCCCCCCTCGCCGCAGCATCCGTCGCGGCCCTGCGGATCGCGACGGCGAGGCCGGGCCCGGCGATCGACCTCCTCGCCGTTTGCCTGCTCGCGCTCGCGACGGCGGTGATCGGATGGCTGCTCGCCCGGACCCTCGTCGGACACGCCCGCGGGGAGCTGCATACGCTGGCGCAATGACAGGCCCTCGCTCACCCGCGACGAAGAATTCGAACGTCGAAATTGAGACACCGCGAGAGCCGACTGTGTATTTGCAAATGGCGCATCCCTGACAGAGTAGAGGTGGATCATGTCCGCTTACGGGAGCCGCACGAAGGCGCTTGAACGACTGGGTCGGGTCGAAACCGGCCCCTCGACAGGGATCGGGCGCCGGACATTGAAGGCTCGGAATCCGGCGCGCTGGAGGACAGGGCCGTCCCTCGATCGGTGAGGGCGCCGATCCCCGAGCCCTCGCGGAGCGAGGGGCGCCGCCGCGTGGCCGGCGCGGCGCCCCTCAGCGGAGCAGGTTGGTCTTGGCGAGGTCGAGCACGGAATCGCCCCGGCCGCTCATCACCGCGCGCAGGACGTAGAGGCTGAAGCCCTTCACCTGCTTGCCGTCGATCTTCGGGGGCATCGAGAGTTCCTGGCGGGCCACCACGCAGTCGAGCAGGGCCGGGCCGGGATGGGCCATCACGTCGCGGACCGCCGTCTCCAGCTCGGCCGGGTCCTCGACCCGGACGGCGTGGATGCCGGCGCCGCGGGCCATGGCGGCGAAGTCCGGGTTGTCGAGGGCGACGCCGGTCTCGAGGTAGCCGGCGGCCTTCATCTCCAGCTCCACGAAGCCGAGGGTGCCGTTGTTGTAGACCACGATCTTCAGGGGCAGCTTCTGCTGGCGCAGGGTGAGGAGGTCGCCCATCAGCATGGTGAAGCCCCCGTCGCCGGAGAGCGACACCACCTGCCGGTCGGGATAGGCCGATTGCGCGCCGATGCCCTGCGCCATGGCGTTGGCCATCGAGCCGTGCACCCAGGAGCCGATCAGCCGGCGCCGGCCGTTCATCCTGAGGTAGCGCGCCGCCCAGATCGTCGGGGTCCCGACATCGGCGGTGAAGACCGCGTCGTCGGCGGCCGCCTCGCTGACGAGCTTCGTCAGGTATTGCGGGTGGATCGGCTGGTGGGCGGACTTGAGGCCGAACCAGCCCTTGGCCGGCGCGCCGGTCGCGAGGTCGTCGAGGTCTTCGCGGGCCTTGGCGTAGTGCTTGAGCGCGGCGTCGAGATGCTTGCGCTCGGTCTTGGGGGTGAGCTTCGGCAGCAGCGCCCGGAGGGTGTCGTCCACGTGGCCGACGAGGCCGAGGTCGAGCTTGCAGCGGCGCCCGAGCTGGCCCGGGCGGATGTCGACCTGGGCGATCTTCGCGTCCTGCGGGTAGAACTGCCGGTAGGGGAAGTCGGTGCCGAGCATCAGCAAGGTGTCGCAGGACATCATCGCGGCATAGCCCGAGGAGAAGCCGATCAGCCCGGTCATGCCGACGTCGTAGGGGTTGTCGTACTCGACCACGTCCTTGCCCCCGAGCGCGTGCACGATCGGGCTCTTCAGGGCCTCGGCGAGCCGGAGCAGCTCGGCATGGGCCCCGGCGCAGCCGCGCCCGCAGAGCAGGGTGATCCGCTCCGAGCCGTTGAGCAGGTCCGCGAGCGCGGCGAGCTCGGTCTCGGCCGGGCGCACCACCGGCTTCGGCGGGATCAGCCCCGCATTCGGGGCGACGCCGCGGGTCGGCGCGTCCATCAGGGCGACGTCGCCGGGGATGATGACCACGGCGACGCCGGACAGGCCGATCGCCGCCCGCATGGCGTTCTCCAGCACCTGCGGCAGCTGGGAGGCGTCGCCCACCATCTCGCAATAGTGGCTGCACTCGCGGAACAGCTCGCCCGGATGCGTCTCCTGGAAGTAGCCCGAGCCGATCTCGGCCGAGGGGATGTGCGCCGCGATGGCCAGCACCGGGGTGCGGGTGCGGTGGCAATCGTAGAGGCCGTTGATGAGGTGGACGTGGCCCGGCCCGCAGGACCCGGCGCAGACCGCGAGCGTGCCCGAGAGCTGGCTGTCGGCCCCCGCCGCGAAGGCCGCCACCTCCTCGTGCCGGACATGGACCCAGTCGATGGTGCCCCGCGCCCGCAGCGACTCGGTCAGCGCGTTCAGGCTGTCGCCGACGATGCCGTAGATGCGCTGGACGCCGGCCTGGTCGAGGGTGTCGACGATGAGATCCGCGACGGTGACGATCTTCATGGGGCTCGGCTCCGGTTGTCCCCTGCCGAACCGGGCGTCGCGGGCCGCGGTTCCAGCCGAGGGTTGTGCCGCGCGCGCATCTGTCATCCGGGGCGGCCCGGACCGCGCGACCTCGACACGACCCCGCCGTATCCCGACGCGTCGTCCGCCCCCCGCGATTGCGCGGGTGCCGACAATTTGAGCGACCGGATTAGCGCGTCCTTGCGGGCCGGCGACGATTCCTGGAGCATCAGGTCCGTTTCGAGATCCGCCCCCCATGCGCGCTCTTCCGTACGCTTCCCCCCTTCCCGCTCCCTCGCACCCGACCCCCTCGCAGGAGCGCCGCGCCGCGCCTCGGTTCCGATCCGACGAGACCGGCAGCATCGCCGTCGACGAGCACACGCAACTCGCCTGCCTGGTGCACGACGTCTCCCTCGGCGGCGTCAAGATCACCCTGCCGGACGCCGACCGCGTGCCGAGCACCTTCCTGCTCGAGGCGCCGCCCCTGGACGGCATCAAGGTCTGCCGGGTCGTCTGGCGCACCGACGAAATGATCGGTGCGCAGTTCGGATGACGTCGCGCGGCCCGGGCGCGATACCGACTCGTAACCACTCCCGCATTACGGACGTACAACCGCAATCACCACGGCATCGCGCGATGGAAGAGAGACGATCCGAATCCCGGACCCGCACGTTGCTGGCGGGGAAGATCGCGTTGCAGGGCGGCGGCGTCATCGACTGCACCCTGCGCAACCGCTCGCAATCCGGCGCCCGCCTTCGGGTCGCTAGCGTCGTCGGCATCCCGGACCACTTCACCCTGCTGGTCGAGATGCAGGGTGAGCGGCGCTCGGCCCGGGTCGCCTGGCGCAAGCCCGGCGAGATCGGCGTGCAGTTCGTGGACGAACCCGCGCCCTGAGCCTACCCGACCTCCAGCACGCAGAGCCGGTCGCTGACCGCCAGGGTCAGGGCCTGTGCCGGCGCGACCGGGTCCACGCGGACGATTCCGTCGTCGCCGAAGCGGTGCAGCCGCAGCCGCCGGGGCGGCCCCGAGAGGCGCAGGTCCACCGGGCGCGGCGCGACGTCCGGACGGGCTGCCCGGGCGTTCCGGTCCCAGCCGTCGAGCCCGAGCCAGAGCGGAACCAGCAGGGCCCCGTCCGCCCGCCGGAACCGCGCCGCCACGAGGTCGGGTACGCCCCCCGGAAGCGCGACCTCGAGGCGGTCCCGGGGAGCCGCGTCCTCCTCCGCGCGACCGCCGAACAGCCGCATCAGGCCCCGCACGGCCGCGAAGGACGCCGTCGGCGTCCCGTCATGGGCGAGGAGTCCGAACCGGCTTTCCGGGTCGGCGTCGCCCCGGTCGAAGGAGGCGATCAGCTCGTAGAGGTAGGTCCGCCGTACGCCCTGCAGGTAGCTCCACAGGAGCATGCGCGGCAGGTAGCGGGCGCGGATGCCCTCCGAGACCGGCAGGTGGGCGCTCCGGGTGGCCAGGGCGGTGTGGTAGCCGTTCTCGGTGACGATTGCCGGGGCGCTGCCGAAGACCGGCCGCACGGCCGCGAGAAAGCCGCCGAGGCTCCCCGCCCCCCGGGTCTCGGGGTGCTCCAGCCCCGGATAGGCGTGGACATTGGCGAGATCGACGGAGCCGGACAGGTTCTCCGCGGCCGCGATGTGGCCCTGGATGTAGCTCGGGCCGGCGACCCGGACGGAGCGATGCCGCAGGTCGCCCCGCACCGCGCGGAACAGGGCCGCCTGGTGCTCGGCGGAGAGGCGAGCGAGGCCCGGCCGTGCGGCCACCGGCGGCTCGTTGCCGCCTTCCACCACGACGAGACCGTCCTCCGCCCAGTCGGCGATCTCGGCGAAGCGCTCCGGCGGCACCCGCGGACCGGGCGTCGATCCGTCGTAGAAGATCAGGCTGAAGCGATAGCCCCGGCGGGCGAGCCCCGCGATCCGCTCGAACTGCCCCGAGGGCTCCGACCCGACGAGGACGATGTCGTCGCGCAGGTGGCGCACGCCGAGGTCGTCGAGGGCGGCGGCGCAGGCGGCGAAGCGCTCGACATAGGACGAGCCCCCATGGCCGAGATGCACGTTGATGCCGACGGCGTCGACGAGATCCGCGCAGCGGTGCACCGGCGAGGCCGCGGCCTCGACCCGCGCCGCGAGGGCCCCTGCCGTCAGGGCCAGGGCCGCCCGGCGGGTGAGGCCACTCACGCGAGGCCTGCAACGGCGGAGACGCGGGAGCGGGTATCGATCGGAGTCCGGGCCCCGGCCCGCGCGGCCGCGGCCACCTGGACCGCGCGCAGCAGGTCGCGCAGATGGGTTGCGAGCATCGCCTGCGCCTCGGCCGAACTGAAATTGTGGTCGACATCCGGCACGATCGCCACCGGCGCGCCGAGGCGCCGGTCGGCCCGGCCGGGCGAGCGCCCGAGATGTCGGTGCAGGGCCGCGAGCCCGGGATCGCCGGCACTGTAGACGAGGCGGATCTCGGCACCGCGCCGCCGCAGCCGGGCCACCCGCCGGGCGACGGAGCCGCCGGGGGAGATGGGATTCACCAGGCGCCGCAATCGCCGCACGGCCCCCTCGAACCCGCGTCTGGCGAGGGTCGTCCCGATCGCCCGGACCTGGATCTCGCCGCGCAGGAGCCGGCGCCACGTCGCCCCGCGCTTCAGCAGCGCCGCGTAGGTGCCGGTGCTGCCGAAGGTCTGGCGGATCACGGCGTCGACATCCTGGTCCGGGTCCCAGTCGAAGCAATAGGGGTTGATCAGGAGCGCGCCGTCGACCCGCGGGTCGCGGCAGAGGGCCTGGAAGGCCGCATAGGCGCCGCTGCAATTGCCCACGAGGACGATGGGCCCCCGGGTCTCCGCCAGATGATCGAGGGCCCGGCCCACATCGGCGAACCCGTCCGGCGCGTAGGGCGGCTTGCGTGCGTCCGGCCGGCCGCCGCTGTCTCCGATGCCGGCGAGATCGAAGCGGAAGGAGGATACGCCCTCCCCGGCGAGCCTGCGGGCGAGGTCCGTGATCTGGCGGCCCCAGCCCGAATGCACCGTCATGCCGGTGGAGACGAACACCACCGTCGGCGCACCGGAATCCTGCCGCCGGGGCAGGCAGCGGATGCCGAACAGGTCCGGCCGGAACCGGGCCGGCACCTCGGACCAGCCGGCACCGTCCAGGCGCGCCGGGGCGAGGCGCAGCGGATCGTCGGGGCCGGCGATCGCGACGCCTTCCGCCGCGAAGGCGGTGATGCGAGCGAAATCGGCCTCCGGGATCTCGGCGAAGATCGGGTCTCCGACCAGGAGGGGAAGCCCGGGCAGCGGCCCCGTCTCGACGGCGCCGCCGAGGGCGGTCAGGCATCCTGCCAGCGTCCGGGTCTCGGGCGCGAGAAGCAGGGTCCGCGGGGCCGGCGCGCGCGTGATCGCGGCGACCTCGAGGGCGCCGAGATCGGCCAGGAAGGCCGGCCCCAGGCGGAAGCCGCCGACCGACAGCCCGTCGGGGTCCGGCTTCGGTGCGCCGCCGTCCGCGCCGCCGCCGACCGTCCGGGCGCGCAGGCGCATCTCGCGGAGATAGGCTCGCCCTGTCGGAGTGGGCGCCAGCAGGACCAGCCGGTCGACATCCTCCTCCTGCGCCGCCAGGAGGGCGAGGTTGGCGCCGAGCCGGAGGCCGACGAGAACGACCTCTTCGACGCCGGTCGTCTCCCGCAGGAAGCGCATCGCCCGGCGGATCGCGGCGACGTTGGCCGCGACCCGGGCCTCTCCGGGATCGCCTGAATTGCCCTCCCCCGGATAGTCGAACCGCAGGGTCGGGCAACCGCCCGCGGCGATCCTGTCCGCCAGGGCGCGCCACGGGCGGTGGGCGGCCATCTGCTCGAAGCCGGAGGCGCCGCACAGGACGACGCCGCGTCGGCCGGCCGCCGGATGGATCCAGCCGAACAGGTCGTCGAAGGTCACGGGCACGGCGGCCTCGGGCGCCGTATCCGGGGCGGTCATGGAACGGACCTCAGGCATCGTGGCCGAACCTCACGGTTTCTTGGCTGTTGAGGGCACCGACCACGCCGCGCGGCAGCCGGGTTTGGCCGGGGAAGCTGACCAGCCTCTCCGTCCCCGGCGCGAGGTGGAAGCCGCTATCGCAGGGCCGCGCTCCGGTGCTCCGCACGCTCACCCCGAGGGCGAGGTGGTCGGTGGCGATGCGCAGGGTCGGCACGGGCGCGTCGGCCACGGGCGCGACGCGCAGGCCGATCGTCTCGGGGGCGATGGGTCGGATGCCGGGGAAGTGGAAGCTCTCTGCGATCACCGTCCCGTCCGGCGTGGTCAGGCGGGCCTGTGCGACGTCGTGGATGCGGGGACCGAAGCGGTAGCTGTCGGTGGCGTCGAAGAAGCGGCCGAGCATCTCGGCGGAGGAAAGGGTGAGGGAGGTCCGGGGACCCACCGCGACGTCGCGCTCTGCCCGTGCCGCAACCTTGCCGGCGCGGTCCGCGAAGGTCAGCCCCAGGCGAAGGTCCAGGGCCTCGGCGGTCTCGTTGTGGACGTGCAGGTGGAGGCCGCTCAGGCCCTCGTCCGACAGGGTGACCTGCACCGGGCGGAAGGCGCGCTTCAGGGCGTACCAGCCCGACTTCGGGGCCTGCGTCCAGTCGATCACGCCCCAGCCCGTGCCCGGCCCGAGGTCGCGCAGGAACCAGACGAGACCGCCGGCGGTCGGCGAGCGCGCCCGGCGCCATTCGGCGAAGGTGGCCTCCATCACCTCGGCGACGGCGGCGCGGCCAAGCTCGAGGTACCGCTCCGGATTGGCGGTGCGCAGGGCGGCGGGATCGACGTCGTAGAGCAGGCCGACATAGTGGTCGCGCACCTGCTCGAAGTCCCAGTCGGCGCCCCTGTCACGGGGGATGCCCTGGTCCCAGTGCGGATCGGACGGACTCGTCCGGCCGAGCGTCGCCGGCTCCGGCAGGTTGGCGAAGGCCAGGCATTCGCTGGCAAAACCCACCTCGGCGCGGCGCGCGTCGTCCAGGGGCCGGCGGTACGCGCCGACGCCGTAGTAATGGGTGCAGCCCGCGCTTGGGGAGAACGGCAGGTCGCCCCCCGATGGCGAGTTCGGGATGGCGACGAGGTCGGGACGCCACGCGGCCACCAGTCGCGGCAGCGTGTCGGCGCAGAACGTGTCGGCCCAGACGGTCCGCGGCGCTCCGAGCATCGCTGCCTGCTGCCAGACCTCGCTTCCTCCACAGACCACGGCGAGGGCGGGTGAGAGCTGTGTGCGGTCGAGGAGGCTTCCCACCTCGCCGGCGAGGGCGGCGGCGAAGCTGCCCGCCTCGTGCGGATAGTCGAAATTCGCCAGCATCAGGTCCTGCCAGACCAGGATGCCGGCGGCGTCGCAGAGGTCGTAGAAATCGGGCGCCGGGTAGAGGGTGGTGCCGGACACGCGCAGCATGTTCATGCCGGCCTCGCGGGCCAGTCCGACGAGGTTGGCGCAATCCTCGCTGCCGAGGCCGACGAGGTCCGAGGGCATCCAGTTGGCACCCCGGCAGAACACCGGCACGCCGTTGACGGCGAGCGCCAGACCCTCCTCGAAGGGCCGCGCCAGCGACAGGGTGCGAAAGCCCGTGCGGCCGAGATCGACCGTCGCGCCGTCGACGTCCACGCTCACCGGGTGCAGATGGGGCGTGCCGTGGGTATGAGGCCACCAGGGCGCGATGCCGGGCAGCGCCAGGGTTCCGGTGAACAGGCCGGGTTCGGATTCCACCAGAGCCACGGCGCGGCCGTCGCAATGGAGGGTGACCGAGGTGGGCCGGCCGGAAATTCGCAGGCGCGCGACGAGCCGGCCGGTTTCGCCGTCATAGGCGGCGCGCAGGCCGGCCTCGTCCACGCCAGGGCGCAGGGGTTCCACCGTCACCGGGCGAAAGGGGCCCACGAGGTCGATCTCTGGGCACCAGCCCGGCATGAAGCCGAGGAGGCTCGTGCGGACATGGCGCAGCGAGCCGGGTGTGATCATCCGTGGGCGCCAGCGCCCGCGCTTCGACGGGCGGTCGAGCTCCGCCTTGAGCGACCGGAAGCAGAGGGCGAGCTCGGCCCCGGGCCGGAGATCGGCCTCGACGACGTGGGACTCGAACATCGAGCGTGAGATCAATACGGGAACGCCGTCGAGCCAGATCTCGGCGAGGGTCGCCAGGCCGTCGAAGCGCAGGCGCAACGGGCCGAACTGGGTCAGCCGGGTCCGGAACCAGACGTCCTGATCGTGGATCGGCGTCGGTGTTTCTTCGGACCAGAGGCCTGCCGCGCGTAGGGCGGCGGCCACGGTGCCGGGCACCGGGGCGGGAATCCAGGCGGCGGCGTCCGACAGGTCGCCCGGGCCGGCCCAGGCGCCGGGTGGCGTCAGGGCGAGCCGCCAGGGGCCGTCCACGGCCTGCGGGGTCACACCATCGATGGATCGGACACGGGCCACGAACCCCCCTACCCGCCGAGGGCGCGGTCGAGGGCCGCGAACACGTCCGCGTAGGTTGACGCGAGGCGGTCGAGGCGCGGCGCCAGACCTTCGGCGCTGCGCCGGTGGAAGGTCCGGGCGAGCTGGAACTGGAACGCCTTGGCTTCGACGGCGAGGCGCGTGGCCGCGTCCGAGGCCGGGGCGAAGGTGCCCGCGCCCACCTCTTCGAGCCAGGCGAGATGGCTCGCCAGCATCTCAAAATTCGCGCCGAGCTGGCGCGTCGTGTTGAAGGCGTAGGCGTGGAAGACGCCGAGGGGCCGCTGCACCAGGGCCGGCGCCGTCCGCGCGAGGGTGTCGCGAAACGCTAGGACCGGGTTGCGCCCGGGCGCCCGGGCGCGGTGACGCCGCAGCAGCTCGAGGGCCGCCTCCGGCAGGTCGGCCGCGTCCAGGGGCGGTGCGACCGCCTTCACGAACTCCGCGTAGGGGGGCAGCAGCGCCGGCCCGAAGATGCCGCGGTAATCGTCATCGGACAGCCGGAAGCGACCGACATTATGGAGATAATCGAGCTCCTGGGTCTCCGGGTCGAGCGCCAGGATGCCGATCGTTGTTTTGCCGTGCTCCCGGCGGTAGGTGGTGCCGTGGGTGTCTGGCAGGTAAATGGCGTCGACCTCCACCAGGACCGGCCGGCCCTGGGGCACCTGAACCAGCGCCTGCGCCTCGAGGCTGTCGTAGACGGCGAGCTCCAGCACCTCGAGCCCGTAGAGCCGTTCGATATCGGCCGCCGGCGGCTTGAAGAAGGTGAACTGGTCGCCCTCGAAATCCTGCCGCACGGTAAAGCCCAGCATCGCCTCCGGCACGAGGCCGCGCCCGTGCAGGAGTTCGATCCAGAGGTCGACGTAGCAGTTCGTCTCCGGCCAGTTGCGGTCGGCCGCATGGAGCGCGTGCGGCGCGTAGGGCGTCGCGGGGTCGAGCCCCGGCGCCGGTCGGAGAAGGGCGGCGGTCACCGGATCAGCCCCACAGGGTGGTGCGTACGGAGTCCGGCCAGGCGGCGAGGTCCAGGCCGTGATGGCGCAGCAGCGCCAGGGTGATCCGTTCCAGGCCGAAGCCGACGCAGGCGGTGTGGGCGACGCCGCCATCGGCCTGGCGCAGGTCCCAGGTCGTCCCGAAGTGATCCTGGTGGTAGTTGAAGCTGAGGCAGGCGGTCGGCTTCTCGACGCTGTTCACCGGCACGTTGAGCTCGAACTTCAGGTTCTGCTGGCGCTGGTTGTTGGCGAGCATTCGACCGGCGCGGCCGAAGAACGGGTCGTTGGCCACGTCGATCGCCAGGGGCAGATCGAGGCTGCGGATCATCTCGGTGCCACGGGCGAGCCAGGACTCGCGGAAAGCCAGCACCTGCTCGGGGCTGCCCATGCGGACGTATTCGCGCATCCGGAAGAGCTGCATCCGGGTCGGCTCCAGGCTGGGCTCACGCCGGAAGCAGTAGGATTGCAGGTCGAACAGGCCGCCCCCGTCGGGCAGCCGGCCGCGTGCGGCGGCCGCCGGGTAGAGCGGGTAGCAGGCGGCCGGCGTGAGCACGATGTCGGTTGCCTGCTGGTGGCCGGTCCAGTCGCTCCTGGCCTCGACGCAGGCGAGAAGCTCGGCGTGCTCAGCCTCGTTGCCGCAGAAGCTGTGCACCGTGCCGGCGAGGTTCGGGAAACCCTTGAGGTAGCCGCTGCGCTCGAAGGCCGGTCGGCTCATGCCGGGGGG
This sequence comes from Methylobacterium sp. TK31, assembly GCF_055361545.1. Taxonomy (NCBI): domain Bacteria; kingdom Pseudomonadati; phylum Pseudomonadota; class Alphaproteobacteria; order Hyphomicrobiales; family Methylobacteriaceae; genus Methylobacterium; species Methylobacterium sp. TK31. Next base: position 2,179,588 of record NZ_CM143964.1, read on the forward strand.
GAAGCGCATCACCTCGGCCCCGTCCGCCGCGCCGAGGCGGCTGATCAGCCGGTCGAGGGCGTCGACGACGCTCTCGAAGGCCCCGCTGCGCCCGTAGAGGCCGTCGACGCCGGTGCGCACCAGGAGACCCTGATCGAACAGGCGGTCGAGGAAGCTCGGGCCGGCGTCCTGCGCCGCGTCGAAGACGTCGGGGATCGCGGCGTCTCCGGCGCGGGATTCGGCGGTGGGAGAGAAGATCGAGTCCATCACGCGCTCATGAGCTGGCCGCCGCCCTTCTGCACGAGCAGAAGCTTGGCGGTGTTGGCGAGGATGCGGTCGTTGCCGATCATCAGCGGCGCCGAGAGGACGTCGCGCAGTGGCCGGCCGAGGCTGAAAGGCGTGCCGTTCTTGTAGCCGGCGAGGCCGACGATCGAGAGGGCGCGCTGCACGATGTCGACGGCCATCTCCGAGGCGGTCGTCTTCAGGTTGTTGAGCATGACCGAGAAACCGATCGACCCGATGGTGTCGGCGTCTCCGTGGGCATCCTCGTAGCGGCGCAGTGCCGACACGATGGCGGCCCGCATCGCCTGGAGGGCGTTGGAGACCTCGGCGAGGCGCAGGGCCGTGGGCGGCACCTGTCCCGGCTGGCGCCGGGCCTCGGCCTGCACGAAGGTGCGGGCGCGGTCGACGGCGGAATTGGCGATGCCGAACCAGACGCTGCTCCAGAGGAGATGCGAGGAAGCCAGCATCGACTGGGCCGCGATCTCCGCGAAGGGCTTGGGCAGGATCTGCTCGACCGGGATGTCCCGTGCTTCCAGGCGGAAGCCGTCGCTGCAGGTGCCGCGCATGCCCAGCGTGTCCCACACGGTCTTGCGCTCGAGGGAGATCTGGTCCGCGAACAGCGCCACCAGCACCTGATCGGAGCCCGCGGCTTCCGGGTGGCGCCGGGCAGTGGCCAGGATCAGGTCGGCCTGGGTGCCGTAGGAGATTACCGAGGCGTCCTTGCCGAGGGCGAAGACGTTGCCGGTGGTCTCGACGGCACAGAAGCTGGTGCGCAGGTCGCCGCCGATCCCGGCCTCCGTGGTCGAGGAGGCGACGAGGAGCTGTTCCTGGGCGATCCGCTCCATCAGGTGGCAGTGCCAGGCGCTCTCCAGGCCGTGTGCCACGAGGCTCGCGACCTTGATGTGGTGCATGGCGAACACCATCGCGGCGCTGCTGCACGCCTGTCCGAGGGTGCTGCACAGATCCGCGATCTCGCGCAGCCCGGCGCCTTCGCCGCCGAACTGGCTCGGGATCTGCAGGCCCAGCAGGCGCTCCGCCTTGAGGGCCGTGACCGCTTCCAGGGGGAAGCGGCCGTCGCGGTCGACGGCATCGGCATGGAGCGCCGCCACCGCCGCCGCACGCTGCGCGCGCTGGGCCAGGGTGCTCATGCGGCCTTCGGACGGATGACGGCGGCGACGGTCTCGCGGATCGCACCGATGGTCGCGAAGGATTTGCGGCTCAGGAGTTCGTCGGGGAACTCGATGCCGAACCGCTCCTCGAGGGCGAGCATGAGCTGAACCGAGCCGAACGAGTCGAGGCCGCGATCGAACAGGCTTTCGTCGTCGGCGATCTGCTCGGCGATCGGCGCAAGCGCTTCGTTCGACGCGAGGATCTGACGGATGTCTTGGGAAGTGATCAAGGTGCGGCTCCTTTCTAGGATTAGGCGATGTATTGAGTGGAGTTGGACATTGTCAAACACCATGATCCGCAATGGTAAATACCGGCGTCTGTTATAAGCTGTGCATTTCAGCTCGCTCTGGCCAGTCCAGGGCTTTTTGATCGCCCTGGAGTTGCGCGGATCATCGAGATGCGCCGCTTTACAGTCGCTTTCCGTAAGGGTCGAAGCCTGCAAAATTCGCAACGATCGCGATAGCCGACAGCAAGACCTGCGGTCGTAATGAATGAAATCTGACGAAGATTGCAGAAAAACGGGGTGATTCAGGATAACGCCCGGAATGACGTGACTCCACGGTCTGCGACGCGCTGAGATCCGGGGATCGGGCGTTGACCGGACGCCCTCCACGTCAGGCGGGCGGCGTCACGCGATCCTTCGGCGAGAAATGATCTACAATCTGCAGATCCTGCGCGCCCTGGCGGCCTACGCGGTCTTCCTGACGCATTTCGGACACTATGCCGGCCCGGTTCTTCCGCGGCCGGATGCCCTCGCGTTCGGTGCGGCGGGCGTGGACGTCTTCTTCGTCCTGTCCGGCTTCATCATGTTCGTGAGCACGGCGGGCCGGGGCGAGACGCCCGGGTCGTTCCTGCTGCGCCGGGCGATCCGGGTTGTGCCGCTCTACTGGCTGGTCACCCTGGCCCTGGCGCTGATCGCCCTCGCCGGTCTGAAGCCGATCGGCATCGTCGAACTGCGGCCCGACTACGTGGTGCAGTCGCTGTTGTTCCTGCCGTTCTCGCGGGGCGGCTACGTCGAGCCCCTCAACTCGGTCGGCTGGACGCTCAACTACGAGATGTTCTTCTACGCCGTCTTCGCCGCCCTGCTGCTGCTGGAGAAACTCAGGACGCGGATGCTCGGGCTCGGCCTGGCCTTCGGCGCGCTGGTCCTTCTCGGGCTTGCCCCCGTGCCGGGGCTGTACTGGGCCTATTACACCAAGCCGATCATTCTCGAATTCGTCGCCGGAGCGGGCCTCGGCTACGCCTATCTCCGCCTTGGTCCGCTGCCGCCCGACTTCCCCGTCCGGCGCGCGGCCGGGGCCGCCCTCGTGGCCGCGGCGGCGATCGTCCTTGGCGGCCAGGCCATGGCGGTCACCCTCGGCGCCGAGCTGGAGATGACCGGCTTCCTGCGTCCCCTGGTCTGGGGCAGCGCGGCGGTCCTGACCGTCGGCGCGCTGCTCGTCCTGGAGCGGGGCGGCGGCGTCCTGCGGTCTCGGTGGCTCCTTTCCCAAGGGAATGCCAGCTACGCGTTCTATCTCGTGCACAACCTCATGCTGCACACCAGCGCCAAGGTGGCGGCGATCCTGATGCCCCCGGGGCCGTGGCGCGTCGCCCTGATCTTCATCCTCGCCCTCTCGGCCTCGATCGCTCTCGGAGAGTGGCTGTACCGCGGAGTCGAGCGGCCGCTCGGCGCGGCCCTGCGGCGCTGGTGCGATCGAGGGGGGCGCCCCGCTCCGCTGCCCGGCGTCGTTGCGCCTTGATGGCATCGAGGGATCAAGCTTCTGTCTTGATGCTTAACAGCATCTAAAGATTGATTGAATGTTTTTCGAGAAAACGACCGGAAGACTATTAGCTCTGAGTACTGTTCATCTGAGATACTGCTTCCGTGTCCGAGTTGGTCGTAGTATTTCGGTTCGGAGGAGTGGGGCTCCGGTCGGCCCTTCTTCTGGCCGTACGTCAGGAGTGATTCACTCGGTGTCCGGCGTGCCGGCGAGGATGGTTCGGATGCGTGTGGCGATCGTTCACGACTGGTTGTACGTGGTCGGGGGTGCCGAGCAGGTGCTTCGGCAACTGCTGAAGATCTATCCGCAGGCCCACGTCTTCACGCTGTTCGACTTCCTACCCGAGTCGGCGCGGCTGCAACTCGGCTACGTTCAGTCGCGCACCAGCTTCATTCAGCGGATGCCCTTCGCGCGGACGCGGCACCGGCATTACCTGCCGCTGATGCCCCTCGCCATCGAGCAATTCGACCTCTCGAGCTACGATCTGGTCATCTCGAGCAGCTACGCTGTCGCCAAGGGCGTGCTCACCGGGCCCGACCAGCTGCACGTCTCCTACGTCCACTCGCCGATGCGCTACGCCTGGGACCTCCAGCACACCTACCTGCGCGAGAGCAACTGTACGAGCGGCCTCAAGGGCCTCCTCGCCCGGCTCGTCCTGCATCGCATGCGCCTGTGGGACTACCGCACGGCGGCCGGGCCGAACGCGATCGTCGCCAATTCGGGTTTCGTGGCGCGACGCATCCATAAGGTCTATGGCCGCAGCGCCGAGGTGATCCCACCGCCCGTCACTCTGTCGGGCCAGCGCTACGACGGACCGCGCGCCAACCACTTCCTGGTGGCGAGCCGTCTCGTGCCCTACAAGAACGTCGAGGCGGTGGTGCGCGCCTTCGCGCAGCTGCCCGACCTCAACCTCGTGGTCGCCGGCACCGGCCCTGAGGCCGAACGGCTGAAGGCGATCGCGACCCCGAACGTCTCCTTTGCGGGCTTCGTCTCCGACGAGGAACTGCGCCGTCTCATGGCCACCGCCCGCGCCTTCGTCTTCGCGGCGGAGGAGGATTTCGGAATAATCGTGGTGGAAGCCCAATCGGAGGGCACGCCCGTGCTGGCCCTCGGCCGCGGCGGTGCGCGCGAGACGGTCCAGGTCCACGGGCCGAACCGCACCGGCCTGTTCTTCGACACCCCCGAGCCCGACGCCATCGCGTCCTGCGTGTGCGATTTCATCCGCCAGGAGGACAGCTTCTCCCGCGAGGCCTGCCGCAACCAGGCGGAGCCGTTCTCGGCCGAGCTGTTCCGCATCCGGTTCTCGCGCTTCGTCGACGAGCAACTCGTGATGCACCGCGCCGCCTGCGAGCCCCGTCTGCGCACCCTCTCCCGGCTCGAGCCCGTTCCCCGGCTCGAAGCCGCCTCCTGAGAAGCGGCGCCATGTCCCTCCTTGCCCTCGACATACCCGACAGGGTTCCGGCCGCCGGGCGCATCCTGGAGCAGGAGCGCGAGCGCGGCGGTGCGCTCATGGCGCCGCTCCTGAAGATCTGGCGCCGCCGCATCCTGTTCGCCGGCGTCTTCGTCGCCATTCTCGGGCTCGCCGTGGCGTTCCTGATCCGGACACCGGCCCAGTACGTCGCCAGCGGCTCCGTCATCGTGGCCGAGCCCGAGCCCGGCGCCAACAACGCTTCGATGGCCTGGATCCAGAAGCTCGGCGATCCAGCCGATCTCGAGAGCCAGATCTTGGTCATCCGTTCGCCGCGCCTGATGCGCCTGGCCGCCGAGAGCGGCCTCACCGAGTCGGTGATGGCCGAGTGTCGCCATGCCATGACGCGTGGACGTCCCGAGCGGATCACCGAGAAGAAGGATGCTGTCTGCGCCAAGCTCGGCAGCGATCGCGACGCCCTCGTGGAATACTTGCAGAAGCGCTACATGGTCGGCAGCGCCGGCCGCTCGCGGGTGATCGCCATCGGCTACAAGTCGCCGCTGCCCGAGGTGGCGCAGACGATGGCCAACGCCCTCATCAACGCCTTCCTGGAAGACCAGCGCAACGCGCAGTCTTCGAGCCGTAAGGCCGCCACCGACTGGCTGTTCACCGAAATCAAGCAACTCGACGCCTCGATCCGCGACGACGAGGCGCGCATCCAGGCCTTCCGCCGGCGCAAGGGGCTCGTGAAGGGCGCCACCGGGCCGATCAGCGCCGAGCGCCTCACCGGCATCAGCCAGCAGCTCGCCGCCGCCGAGGCCGCCAAGGCCGATGCCGCCGCGCGCCTCAAGGAGATCGAGGCCGACCGCCGCCGCGGCTCGGACAGCGCCCCGGCGGTGCTCGCCAGCCGCGCGGTGGGCGACCTGAAGCAGCAGATCAGCACCGTCAGCGCCCAGCTCGCCAACCAGAGCACGCTCCTCGGTCCGAACCACCCCACCGTGCGCGCCCTCCAGACCGAGCAGGCCAGCCTGCGCGCCCGGATCGACCGCGAACTCGCCAATGTCGCCGACGGCCTGCGCAAGACCTACGAGGCATCGAACACCCTGGCCCGGTCCCTTCGCGCCCAGATGGAGAGCGCCAAGTCCGAGGCCGCCGCCGCGATGGACGACGAGGCCTCGATCGAGGGCATGGTCCGCAACGCCGAGATCAAGCGCCTGCGCTATGCCGACCTCGTGAAGCGGGCGAGCGAGCTGGAGACCGAGCGGCGCATCCTCACCGGCAGCACCCGCCTCGTCAGCCTCGCCGAGGTGCCGCAGGAGGCGTTCTCGCCCAAGCCCGTCCCGTTCCTCGCCGGCGCCTTCGTCCTCGCGACCGTGCTGGCGGCCGGCGCCGCTCTCCTGCGCGACCACGCCGACCGCCGCGTCCGGACGCCCGCCCAACTCGTGGCCGGCACCGGCGCTCCGGTCTTCGCCCAGCTGCCCTGCCTCGATGCCGGCGGCCTGATGGGTCGCCTCTCAGACCGGCGCCGGGAACTGCCCCTGGCGGAGGCCCTGCAGCGGGCGCAGGCTGACCCGGGCATGCGCAACGTACTGCGCACGCTCCACGCCCACCTGTTCCTGGCGGGCGGCGACGGCTCGCGCGCGGTCCTGGTGACCTCGGGCAAGCCGCGTGAAGGCAAGTCCTTCACCACCTTCGCCATCGCCGGCCTCAGCGCCGCGAGCGGCCGCCGGGTCCTGGTGATCGAGTGCGACCTGCGCCGTCCGAACTTCGAGGCGTCGCTCGGCCTCGGCCGCAGCGCCGGCCTCGCGGGCATCCTGCGCGGAGAGATCGATGCGGCCGAAGCGGTCATCGCCAAGGACGGCTTCGACGTGATCCCGGCCGGCATGCCGACGCCGGATTCGACCGAACTCCTGATGAGTCACCGCATGGCGCATCTCCTGCGCTGGAGCCGGCGCTACGACCTCGTGCTCCTCGACAGCCCGCCGACCAGCCTGCTGATGGATGCCTGCATGCTCGCCCGCCACGTCGACGGCGTGCTCTGCTGCACGCGCTACGGCCGCTCGCAGCTTTCCGACACCATCGAGACCGTGTCGAGCCTGCGAAAGGCCGGCGGCGCCGTCCTCGGCATCGCCATGACGATGGCGAAGCCCGGCGGCCAGCCGACTTACGATGCGATGCCCCTGTCCCTGCCGCACCGTGCGGGAGCCGCCTGATGGCCGCGACGCTCTCCACCGCCGCCGGCCTCGATCCGACCAGCACCACGGTGCCGGCCGAGACCCGTGGCGTGAGCCCCCGGGTGCTGTTCGTCAGCCACACCGGCACGATGTCGGGGGCCGAACTCGTCCTGTGCGACGTCGTGCAGGCCTGGCCGGGCTCGGCCGCCTTCCTGTTCGAGCGTGGCCCGCTCGCCGAGGCCCTGCAAGGGGCCGGCCTAATGATCCGCCTTGCGTCACCGGGCGCCGACCTCTCGGGCCTGCGCCGGGATGTCTCGCCGCTGCGCGCCCTACCGGTGCTCGGGCGCCTCGCCCGTCTCGCGCTGGACCTCGGCCGCGCGGCGCGCGGCAGCGACGTGGTCTATGCCAATTCGCAGAAGGCCTTCCTGCTCGCCGCCCTGCCCGCTCGCCTCGTCGGCCGTCCCCTGATCTGGCACCTACACGACATCCTCGACGGCGCCCATTTCGGCCGCGCGCAGCGGATCGTCCAGGCCCGGCTCGCGAATGCCTGCGCGGCGCGGGTGATCGTGCCCTCGCAGGCCGCGGCCGAGGCGTTCGTGCGGGCCGGTGGGCGGCGCGACCGGGTGACGGTGGTGCCCAACGGGCTCGACCTGACCCTCGACCCACGCCCCGCGACCGAACTGCGGGCGGAGCTCGGCCTGCCCGCCGGGCCCCTGATCGGCGTGTTCAGCCGTCTCGCGCCCTGGAAGGGGCAGGACGTCGTCATCGAGGCGCTGGCGCAGGTGCCGGGCCTGCGCTGCATCGTGGTGGGTTCGGCTCTGTTCGGCGAGGACGCCTATGCGGCGGGCTTGCGCGACCTCGCGGCGTCCCGCGGTGTCGCCGACCGGGTGCTCTTCCTCGGCCAGCGTAGCGACGTGCCTCGCCTGATGCAGGCGGTCGACGCCGTGGTCCATCCCTCCGTCGATCCCGAGCCGTTCGGCCGGACACTCGTGGAGGCGATGCTGGCGGGCGTGCCCGTGGTCGCCACCGATGCCGGCGCCTCCACCGAGATCCTCGACGGGGGCGCCCTCGGCACCCTGGTGCCGCCGCGCCGGCCCGACCGCATCGCCGCCGCTCTCACCGAGATCCTGGCGCGGCCGGACGCTGTCGCCGGACGCACCCGCCGCGCCCGCGAACAGGCCCTCGCCCGCTACGGGGCCGCCCGGATGCAGGACGACCTCGCCGCCCTGATCCGCCGGGCCGTCGCCCGCGGGTGACCCATCCGGGCATCCCTCTCCTCCGGAGCCGCCGAGCCACGATGACCCGCGTCCTCGTCAACATGCCGAGCCAGCACGGCGGCCGCCCATCCGGCGTGGCCCTGGTTGCCTTCCGGGTGATCGCCGGGCTGCTCGACCGGGGCAACGTCTCGGTGGTCCTGCGCTCGCCCTGGACCCGCGCGCAACTGCCCGAGACGATCCGCGACCGGGTCGCGGTCGTCACCGTGGCGCGCCCGCGCCTGATGATCCTCGACGTGCTACGCCAGGTCCTCGCTGTCCCGGCGCTTTGCCGGGCCGAAGGCATCGACGTGGTGCTGAACGCCGATCCCTACGGCGCGGCCTTCGGCGGCCGGGCCCGCGTCAGCGTCGTGCACGACCTCTACTTCCGCACCATCCCGGACTGCACCGGGCGGCGCGAGGCCCTGACGACGGACCTGATCTTCCGGCTGGTGCTCGGCAACAGCGCCCGAGTGATCGCGGTCTCGGACACTACCCGGGGCAGCCTCGAGGAGTTCTACCCGTCCCTGCGCGGCCGGGTCCGGACCGTCCCCTCGGCGGCGGTGCTCGGCGGGGCGTCGGGTCTCGACCCGGAGGCCGCGCTCGGCGCATACGTCCTGGCGGTGGGCAACGCCACCCATAACAAGAACCTCGCCGCCCTGGGGCGGGCCGTCGCGGCGCTCTCCCATACCCATCCGGACCTCGCCATCGTCCATGTCGGCGAGGATGCGCAGGAGACCATCGCGGCCGCCCTGGCCGGGGCACCGGTGCGGCTGACGCGCCTGTCGCACATTGCCGAGGACCGCCTGGCCGCCCTCTACCGGGGCGCCCTCTGCCTGTGCGTGCCGTCCTTCGCCGAAGGTTTCTGCCTGCCGGTGCTGGAGGCGCAGACCCTGGGCTGCCCGGTGCTGTGCTCGGACCGCTCGGCGACGCCCGAGATCGCCGGCACCGGCGCGCTCACCTTCGATCCGGCCGACGCGTCCGCGCTCGCGGCGGCCCTGCGCCGCCTCCTGCACGAACCCGGCCTGCGCGCCGACCTGATCGCGCGGGGCCACGCCAATGCCCGCCGCTACGACTGGGCCGAGACGGTCCGGCGCTACGAGAGCGTCCTCCTCGAGGCTGTGCGCGAGACCACCCGTCCGATGCCCACAGGGGAGGCCGCGGATGCGCATCCTGCACCTTAGCTCCCTCTACGCTCCCGAGCAGGTCGGCGGGGCCGAATTGATGGTCGAGACCCTGGCTCGGACCCAGGCCGGCCTCGGCCACGCCGTGGCGGTGGCCTGCGCCTCGCGCCGGGTGGAGGCGCCGTCCCTCCAGGACGGGGTCCGCGTCTATCGGACCGGCCACGGAACCCCCTTCCACAGCCTCGACTGGCCCCGGCACGGGCGCCTCGACCGCCTGCGCTACAAGCTCGCGACGCAGTGGAACCGGCACACCCTCGTCCAGATGGAGGCGGCAATCCGCGACTCCGCCCCGGACGTGGTCAATACCCACTCGATCTCGGAGATCACGCCGGCGGTCTGGCCGATGCTGCGTCGCCTCGGAATTCCGGTGGTCCACACGCTCCACGATTTCACCAGCCTGTGCACCAACGGCGCGATGGCACGGCACGGCCGGGCCTGCGCCGGCCAGCACCTGAAATGCCGGCTCTACGCGGCGCCCCACCGCCTCTGCCAGCGCGCGGTGGCGGCGGTCGCGGCGGTCGGCACCGACATCCTGGACCGGCACGTCGCCGCCGGCTTTTTCGCGGACGTGCCCGCGCCGCTGCGTCGGGTGATCTGGAACCCGATCGCCGCCGGCGGTCCGTCGATGCGGCGGCCGCGCCGGCCCGGCGACCCCGTCGTGTTCGGCTCCCTCGGGCGTATCGAGCCCTCCAAGGGCACCGACGTGCTTCTGGAGGCCTGCCGCCGCCTGCCCCCGGAGGGCTGGCGCCTCGTCGTCGCCGGCCGGGCCGCCGACGGGCTCGAGCGCTATCGCGCCCTGGCGGAGGGGTTGCCGGTAACGTTTGTGGGCTATGCCGACAAGGATGCCTTCCTCGATGCCATCGACTGCCTCGTCGTCCCGCCGGTCTGGCCGGAGGCGTTCGGCCGGACGGTGGCCGAAGCCTATGGTCGCGGCGTGCCGGTGATCGGCACCGCCGTGGGCGGGATCGGCGAGCAGGTCGGCCCCGGTCCCTGGCTCGTGCCTCCCGGCGACGCTCCGGCGCTCGCCGCCGCGATGGCCCGGCTCGTCGCCGCACCGGACCGTCTCCCCGAGGGCCTGTCCCGCGCCGGGGCCGTCCGGGACGGCACCGACCCCGTCGCCGTCGCCGTCGCCTATCTCGACCTCTACGCCGCCGTCCGCGCCCGCCCGGCCGTCAGCGCCCATCCCCTTCCGCCGGCGGCTTTCTCCGAGCTACCGCATCTCGACGAGTGCCGACCATGACCGCTTCCGTGATGACCGCTTCCGAGATGACGACCCTCGCCCGCGCCCGGCTGGAACCGGCGTCGGCCCCGGCCGTCGAGGTGCGCGGCGCGGACGGCGCTGCCCGGACCGCCGCGACCGGCCCACTGCGCATCCTGCATCTCAGCGCACTCTATCCGCCCTACATCGTCGGCGGCGCCGAGCGCTCGGTGGAGCACCTCGCCGAGGAACTGGTGGCGGCCGGCCACACGGTGGCGGCGGCCTGCATCGCCCGCGAGGCCGAGCCCAAGACCGTGCGCAACGGCGTCACGGTCTACCGCATGGCCCACAACAACGACTTCTGGCTGGAGGACTGGCCGAAGGCGACCCGGGTCGGCCGCACCTGGGCGAAGCTGAAGCAGCAGTGGAATTTCGCCATCGCCGCCGAGTTCGGCCGTGTCCTCGACGATTTCCGACCCGATATCGTCAACACGCACTCGCTCCTCGACGTTTCGACCCTGGTCTGGCGCGAGGCGGCCAAGCGCGGCATCCCGATCGTCCACACGGTCTGCGAGTACGACCTGATCTGCGGCAACGCCGCGATGTTCCGGCATGGCAAGCCCTGCACGCACTGGCACCTCGGCTGCAAGGTGGTGAACGCCACCAAGCAGATCACCAACCGCGCGGTGGGGGCCGTGGTGAGCGTCGGGACCGAGATTCTGAAGACCCATGTGAATCACGGCCTGTTCCGCCACCTCGCGCCGGAGCGCCGGCGGGTGATCTACTATTCCTGCACGGTCCCGGACGGCGACCCGGAGGCGCGGCGGCGGATTGATCGCACCGGCCGGCCGATGACCTTCGGCTATCTCGGCCGCATCAACGTCGAGAAGGGGGTCGGCACCCTCGTGGACGCGTTCCGATCGGTCGGCCCCGGCGACTGGCGCTGCCTCGTGGCCGGCCAGGCGATGGACGACTCGATCGACCGGTTCAAGGCGCAGGCCGAGGGCCTGCCGATCGAGTTCGTGGGCTGGGCCAAGCCCGCGGATTTCCTCAGCGAGATCGACGTGCTCGTCGTGCCCTCGTTCTGGGCCGAGCCCTCGCCGCGGACGATCTACGAGGCCTATGTCATGGGCGTGCCGGTGATCGGCGCGGCCTCTGGCGGCATCCCCGAGCTGATCGGCGAGGACAACGCCGAATGGCTGTTCGCGCCGGGCAACGAGGCCGAACTCGCCGACCGCCTCCGGGCGGTGATCGCCCGCGGGCGCGTCGGACTGCCGGACGAGCGCAGCTTCCAGCACGTCATCCGGGAATCGACTTCCGAGCGGGTGGCCGAGAAGTATCTCGACCTCTACGCCGAGCTCGTGGACGAGCGCCGGGCCGACCGCGCGTGAGCGCCACCGCACTGCTTCCGGGACAGGCCGCGATCGCGCCGGCCTCCCTCGGCGTCACCGACGAACCGGACGTCTCGGGCCGCTCCTTCGCGGCGGCCCGCTGGGTGGCTTTGGCCTCCGTCGGCAACGTCGTCCTCAGCTTCGGGGTGTTCCTGGTCCTCGCCCGGCTGATCGAGCCCGCCGAGTTCGGCCTCGTCGCTGTCGCGGCCGTCTTCATCGACATCCTGCAGATCGTCGCCCGCGGCGGCCTGCCCGACGCGGTGGTCCAGCGGGCGGACCTCGACGAGGACTTCGCCGCCACCGCCTTCTGGGTGACGCTGGTTTCCAGCGTCGTCTACGCGGCGGCCCTCGTCGGGCTGTCCTGGCCGATCGCCTGGCTGCTGGACCTGCCCGAGCTGCGCCCGGCCCTCTGCGCGCTCTCCGCCTGCTTCGTGATCTCGGCCCTGGGGGCGATCCACGAGGCACGGCTCCAGCGCAGCTTCGGCTTTCGCAAGCTCGCCCTCCGGGCGCTGGGCGCGAACCTCCTCGGGGGCGCCGCCGCCCTGGCGCTGGCGCTCGCGGATTACGGGGTCTGGAGCCTCGTGGTGCAACGCCTCGTCGCCACCGGCGCGACCACGCTCCTGACCTGGGCAGCGATGCCCTGGGTCCCGGCCCGGCGCCTGGACGTCCCAGCAGCGCGCCGCCAGATCGCCTTCGGCTCGCGAGTCTTCTCCACCAACCTGCTGCTGGTCTTCTCGATCCGCAGCCAGGAGGTGATCGCCGCCTACTTCCTGTCGACCGCCGATGTCGGCCACCTGCGCCTCGCCTGGCGCTGCATCGACCTCGTCAGCCAGGTCGCCGTCATCCCGTTCTCGGCGGTGGGGCTCACCACCTATGCCCGCCTGCAGGACCGGCCGGCCGACCTCGCCGCCGCCTTCCACGACTTCACCCGGACCTCCGCCTTCCTGGCGCTGCCGGCCTTCTTCGGCATGGCCGCGGTGGCCCCGACGCTGATCCCGTTCCTGTTCGGCGACCAGTGGCACGACGCGGCGCCGGTCCTGCGCATCCTGTCCCTGCTGGCCCCGGAATTCGTGGTCACCTCCATGTTGTGGATGATCTTCACGGCGCTGGGGCGCAGCGGCACCGCCCTGAAGCTCGCCGGCGCCCAGTTCGGCCTCGGCGCCGTGGCGGCGATCCTCACCGGGCCCTTCGGCCTTCCCGCCCTTGTGATCGGCCACGTGGTCCGGGCCTACCTGTTCTCGCCGCTGATCGTCCTGCGGGCCGGGCGCTTCGTGCCCGTGAGCAACGGGCGGCTCGTCGGAGTGCTGTTGCCCGCCACCGCCTGCGCCGGCGCCATGGCGGCCCTGGTCCTGCTCGTCCAAGAGCCGATCCACGACGCCCTCGGCGACCGCCTCGGACTCATCGCCTGCGTGACCCTCGGCATGCTGGCCTACGGCGCCCTCGCCCTTGTCTTCCTGCGTCCGACCGTGCGCTCGGCCCTCGGCTTCTTCGTCCGCCGCGGCGCCTGAACCGGCGGCCTCCGGGCGCCTGCACGCTTCGCAAACCTTTGCGCGCGAGACTGCGCGCCGGGGGCAGGTGCCCGGCCGGGCGGACGGCGGACATGCGAAAGGCTCCGGGACGATGACGGAACCAGCGGGGCCGGTGGCGGCCGGGAGGGTGGAGGCGCGGGCGGTGCCGCTCGCGGCCGACCGCGCAGCCGTGTTCCTGCTCGGGGTCGCCCTGCAGCTCAACGTGCTGACCTCGAGCTTCGGACTGCCGTTCCAGCGCCTGTCGGACCTCTTGCCCTTCCTGCTGATCCCATGGTTCGGCCTGCGCCGCGCCGTGATCGCCGAGGGCCTGCGCCGGGCCGCGCCCATGGCCGCCATCGGCATCCTGATCGCGCTCTCGCTGGTGCTGAAGGCACAGATCCAGGCCGGCGACGTCTACCTGACCCTGGTGCTGCTGCTGTACTTCGTGCTGGCGATGATCCTGCTCGTCATGTTCCGCGACCGGAGCCTGGAGAACGCCTTCTGCTGGGGGCTGCTCGCGGGCCTCGCCGGCTCGCTCGTCGTCCTGCTGCTCGCCTCCTCCGGGCTGCCCCTGGACCGCTTCGGCCTCGGGGTCCCGACCGACGGCCTCGACGAGGAATTGAAGCTCTTCGTGGAAGACAAGCAGGGCGGCCTCTGGGCCTCCGGCAACGAGACCGGCCACGTCTTCGCGCTGGGCGGGGCCGCGGCCCTCCTGCTCAGCCTGCGCACCCGCCTGAACCTGATCTACCTCGGGTACTTTGCCGCCCTCCTGGCGAGCTTCCCCCTGACCAACAACCGTTCCGGACTGTTCATGCCGGTGCTGATCCTGCTGGTGCTGATGCGCCGGAGCATCCGGCTCCAAGTCGTGCTGCCCGTGCTCAGCGTGCTCGGCATCCTCCTCGTGGCCTTCTCGATGACGGGCGAAATCCCTCTCCTGCCCCAGAAGCTGGCGCAGTCGATCGAAACCCGGTTCACCGGCGACGGCAACGTCTCCGGCAATGCCGACGAGCGCTTCATCTCCGGCCTGACCGCCCTCCAACTCGTGGCCGAGTACCCGTTCGGCGTCGGCGAGGTCGCCCGGCGCGACGAACTCCGCGCCCTCACCGGGCTGGTGACGCCGCATAACGGCTTCATCTCCCTCGCCCTCCAGAGCGGCGTCGCCGTCGCCCTTCTCCTCATCGCTGGCCTTGTGCGGATCGCCCACGCCCCCGATGCGGCAGGCCCGTTCGTCGCCTACAGCGCCTTGTTCCTGGTGCCCTCGATGATGTTCGAGGAGCTCTCGGTGAATCAGTATTTTCTCTTCTTCATGGCGGTGATCCTGGCCTCCCTGGTGGTGCGGCCCGCAACCGGTGAGACCTCCGGTTCGTCGGAGCGATCCGGGCTACGCCGCGCCGCCGCGGACTGAGCCGAACCGGGACGGCGCGCGCCGTCGCCCGGCCTTGTGCTTCCTCGCACAACGGCCCCTCCGGCAGCGCTTGACCGTAGCCCGACGCCAAAATAGATTATGTTCGTAATCTTAAAGCGGCGGATGTCCGGCTGCGGAGGATGCGTCATGCAGAAATGGTTCGCGCCCGGGCTCGCCACGCTCACCCTGGCGGCCTGCTCTCCGGCGGAGACGGCCGTGACGTCGGAGCCGCCCCTGGTCCAGGTCGCCGAGGTCGCCCCCGGCCCCGGCGCGGTCTCGCGCTACACCGGCGTGATCCGGGCCCGCACCGAGAGCAATCTCGGCTTCCGGGTCGGCGGTAAGATTTTCGAGCGCCTCGTCGATCCGGGCGACCGCGTGCGCCTCGGCCAGCCTCTGATGCGTCTCGACCGCACCGACTTCACCCTCGCGCTCAACGCCGCCCGCGCCTCCGTCGAGGCGGCCCGCGCCCAGATGATCAAGGCCAGGGCCGACGAGGAGCGCAGCCGCCGGCTCGTGGCAGACGGCTGGACCTCCCGGCAGACCTACGACCAGAACAAGGGCGCGGCCGATGCCGCCATCGCCCAGTTCGCCAGTGCCGAGGCCCAGGCCAGCCAGATCCAGAACCAGGCCGGCTATGCCGAACTCCAGGCCGATGCCGACGGCGTCGTCATGGAGGTGCCCGCCGAGCCGGGCCAGGTGGTCGCGGCCGGCCAGACCGTGGTCAAGCTCGCCCGCGACGGCGCGCGCGAGGCGGAGGTGTTCCTGCCGGAGGGCAGCCGCCGTGCCGCCGAGGGCGAGGCCTCCGCCACCCTCTACGCCGAGGGTGCGGCGACCTACCCGGTGCGCCTGCGCGAACTCTCCGCCATCACCGATCCGGCCACCCGCACCTACCGGGCGCGCTACATCCTCTCTGGCGGCGGCGAGGCCGCGCCGCTCGGCGCCACCGTCACCCTGCAGATCAAGGCGCGCGCGGTGGTCCGCACCGCCAGCGTGGAGGTGCCCCTCGGCGCCCTGTTCGACCAGGGGAGCGGCACCGCCGTCTGGCGCTACGACGCCGCCAGCGGGACCGTGCGTCCGCAGGCCGTGCAGGTCGCCCGCATGGGCGAGGAGCGCGCCGAGATCGTCGCCGGCCTGAACCCCGGAGACCGGATCGTGGCCCTCGGCGCCCATCTCCTCAAGCCCGACCAGAAGGTGCGCCAAGCGCCGGCAAGCCAAAAGCAAGCGCCCGCTGGCCAAGTGCAAGCGCCCACCAGCATGATTGAGGTGGTGCGATGAGCGGCTTCAATCTCTCCGCCCTGGCCGTCCGCGAGCGGGCGGTCACCCTGTTCCTGCTGCTCGCGCTCACGGGGGCGGGATTCTTCGCGTTCGAGAAGCTCGGGCGCGGCGAGGATCCGGCCTTCACCGTGAAGGTCATGACGGTCTCGGCCGCCTGGCCCGGCGCCACGGCGGAGGAGATGCAGCGCCAGGTCGCCGACCCCCTGGAGAAGCGCCTGCAGGAACTCGTCTACTACGACCGGGCCGAGACCACGGTGCGCCCCGGCCTGATGGTGACCAAGGTCATCTTCAAGGATTCGATGCCCCCGGCCAAGCTCCAATCGGAATTCTACCAGACCCGTAAGAAGCTCTCCGACCAAGCCGCCAGCCTGCCGCGCGGGGTGCTGGGGCCGCTCTTCAACGACGAGTTCTCGGATATCTACTTCGCCCTCTACGCCGTGCAGGCCAAGGGCCTGCCGCACCGCCAGTTGGTGCTGCGCGCCGAGGACCTGCGCCAGCGCCTGTTGCGGGTGCCGGGCGTCGAGAAGATCAACATCCTGGGCGAGCAGGCCCAGAAGATCTTCGTCGAGATCTCCTATCAGCGCCTGGCGACCCTCGGCATCACCGGCCAACAACTCCTCGCCGCGCTGGGCAACCAGAACGACGTGACTCCGGCCGGCTTCGTCGAGGCAATGGGTCCGCGCGTGTATCTGCGCCTCGACGGGGCCATCGACGGGCTCGACGCGATCCGCGACCTGCCCGTGGCGGTCGGCGACCGCAGCCTCAAGCTCGGCGACATCGCCGAGGTCAAGCGCGGCTACGAGGATCCGAGGACCTTCGAGATCCGTAACGACGGCGAGCCGGCCCTGATGCTCGGCCTCGTGATGAAGCCCGGCTTCAACGGACTCACGCTCGGCCGGGCGCTCAACGCCGAGGAGGTGGCGATCCACCACGAGACCCCATTGGGCATCGGCTTCACCAAGATCACCGATCAGGCCAAGGTCATCGACGAGGCCATCCACGAGTTCATGGTCAAGTTCTTCACCGCGCTCGGCGTGGTGATCTTCGTCTCCCTGGTGGCCCTCGGCTTCCGGGTCGGCATCGTGGTCGCGCTGGCCGTGCCGCTCACCCTCTCGGCGGTGTTCGTGGTGATGATGGTGACGGGGCGCGACTTCGACCGCATCACCCTCGGCGCCCTCATCATCTCGCTGGGACTCCTCGTCGACGACGCCATCATCGCCATCGAGATGATGGTGGTGCGCATGGAGGAAGGCGCCGACCGCATCGCGGCGGCGACCCATGCCTGGAGCGCCACGGCCGCGCCGATGCTCACCGGCACCCTGGTGACCATCGCGGGGTTCCTGCCGGTGGGCTTTGCGGCCTCCACGGCGGGCGAATACGCCGGCAACATCTTCTGGGTGGTGGCCTTCTCGCTGATCATCTCCTGGCTCGTGGCCGTGACCTTCACGCCCTATCTCGGCGTCAAGCTGCTGCCGGACATCAAACGCGTGGAGGGCGGGCACGAGGCGATCTACGCCACGAGGAACTACGAGCGCCTGCGCCGCCTCGTGCGGATGTCAGTCGACCACAAGTGGATCGCCGCCGGCATCACCGTGGGCCTGTTCGGGCTCGCGGTGGTGGCGATGGGACGCGTCGAGCAGCAGTTCTTTCCGAACTCCGAGCGGCCCGAACTCATCGTCGAGGTGACGCTGCCGGCGGGTTCGGCCTTCGGGACGACGGAGGCCAGCGTCAAGCGAATCGAGGCAGCGGTGCGCGATCTGCCGGAAGCCGGCGAGATCACGAGCTATATCGGCCAGGGCATGCCCCGCTTCGTGCTCTCCTTCGACCCCGAACTGCCCGATCCGGCCTTCGCGCAGATCGTGGTGCAGACGTGCGACGCCCAGAGCCGCGACGCCCTTCGCGGCAAGGTGCGCAAGCTCGTCGAGGACGGCGGCTTCCCGGAGGCCCGCGTGCGCGTGCTCCAGATCGTGTTCGGTCCGCCGATCCGCTTCCCGGTCGCCTTCCGGGTGGTAGGGCCCGACCTCGACGTCATCCGCGGCATCGCCGAGGAGGTCCGGGGGGTGATGGCGGCCAATCCCAACATGCTCCTCGTCCATCTCGATTGGGGCGACAAGACCCCGAACCTGCACCTCGCCTTCGACCAGGAACGCCTGCGCCTGATCGGTCTGACCCCGAAGGAGGCCGGCCAGCAGCTGCAGAGCTACCTCAACGGCACGCCTGCCACTCAGATGCGCGAGAACCTGCGCTCCGTCGACGTGCTGCTGCGCAGCCCAGGCCCCGAGCGGCGTTCCCTCGGCGAGATCGGCGACCTGACCCTGGCCACCCGCGACGGACGCCAGGTGCCGGTCTCGCAGGTGGCGCGCCTGCAGAGTCGGACCGAGGACGCGGTGCTCAAGCGCTACAACCGCGAGACCTACATCCGCGTGCAGGGCGACGTCCTCGACGGCAGGCAGCCGCCGGACATCCACGCTCAGATCGTCCCGCTGCTGGCCTCCATCAGGGCCAAGCTCCCGCCGGGTTACCGGATCGACACGGCGGGCGCGGTGGAGGAGAGCGAGAAGGCGATGATGTCCCTGGTGGCGGTGTTCCCGATCATGCTGATCGTGACGCTCACCGTCATCATGATCCAGGTCCGCTCGTTCGCCACCATGTTCATGGTCTTCGCCACCGCCCCGCTGGGCCTGGTGGGCGCAGCACCGACCCTGCTGCTTTTCCACCAGCCCTTCGGCTTCAACGCGATCCTCGGGCTGATCGCTCTGTCGGGAATCCTGATGCGCAACACCCTGATTTTGGTGGACCAGATCCACCACGACCAGGCGGCGGGCCTGGGGGATTACGATGCGATCGTGGAAT
This sequence comes from Methylobacterium sp. TK31, assembly GCF_055361545.1. NCBI lineage: Bacteria > Pseudomonadati > Pseudomonadota > Alphaproteobacteria > Hyphomicrobiales > Methylobacteriaceae > Methylobacterium > Methylobacterium sp. TK31. Next base: position 2,198,428 of record NZ_CM143964.1, read on the forward strand.
CCACGGTGCGCCGGGCACGGCCCGTGATCCTGACGGCCGCCGCCGCCATGCTGGCCTTCATCCCGCTGACCCACTCGGTGTTCTGGGGGGCGCTGGCCTATGTGCTCATCGGCGGTGTCGGCGTCGGGACCCTGCTGACCCTCCTGTTCCTGCCGGCCCTCTACGCCCTCTGGTTCCGCGTCGAGCGCGGCGCGCGCGGCCGGGACGCCCCAAGGGGCGCGGAGGCGATACCCCACCCGGCCCGGACCTGACGACGATGCCGAGGCCGGACCTTCCTGCGCCGGATGCCATCCGTGAATCGCGCGGGGTTTCCCGAGCCCGCGCGGTCCATCGGCCGACCCGCACCCAGCCCCCTCGGCGGGCCGACCGGCGCGGACCTCTGTTTGGATGACGGTCCGCATCTATATAAGGCTGGGCGCGCAACGGGAGGGCCGGGAATGCCGAGGGTTTCGCAGGAGCAGGCCAAGCTCAACCGCCAGCGGGTGGTCGAGGTGGCCGCCGCGCTGTTCCGGGAAAGGGGTCTCAACGGCGTCGGCGTCGCCGACATTATGGCTTCGGCCGGGCTGACCCATGGCGGTTTCTACGGACAGTTCGCCAGCAAGGACGCCCTCGCCGTCGAGGCGTTCGACTCGGCCCTGGGCGAGAACCGACGCGGCGGTTTGGACGTACTGATCGACCAATACCTGTCCCTGGCCCATGTCCAGGCGCCGGGCCTGGGCTGCCCCCTCGCCGCCCTCGCCAACGACGTCGCCCGCGAGTCGCCCGGCAGCCCCTTGCGCGGACGCTTCACCCATGGGGTCCGCCATCTCGTCGGGCTGCTGTCCGAACTCTCGCCCCAGGGCGCGAAGGAGCGGCGCCGTCAGCGGGCGCTGGCCAAGCTCTCGACCCTCGTCGGCGCTGTCATCCTGGCGCGCGCGGTCGATGATCCGAGCCTGGCCGACGACCTCCTCCAGGCCGCACGGTCCGCCACAACGGAGCGCGGACATTCACCTGCGCCGACCGCTCCGGCGCCCTGACACAGGGCTCCGCCGGCTTCGTAAAGCAGGGGCTTGCGCCCATATGCGCAGGCTCCGGGTCGATCGACCGGTCTTCGGGGCTGTCGCGCTCCGGATGAGCGCCGCCCAGCGCGTCGTCGAATCTTCGAGTTACCTATCAGTCGGTCGTCGCGTCGGGCCAAGATGCGGCCGACCCGGCCCCGCGAAGGCCGTGAACCCGGCATAAGCGGAGGGGTCTGCCGCCCGCATCCCTGAACGCCCGAAGTCCTATCGAAGTCGAGGACGTCTCATGCCTTGCCGATGCAAGGTCGTTCGAGGCGATGTCCTGTGGAACTCTTTGAGTCCGCGCTCTTCCGGATCGATACCGACGCAGAATCCCGTGGCATCCCGCGAGACTCGGGACCTCAAACCTCCCGAAGGTGTCGAACGAACAGCTTCTGCCGCGAGGTCAGAGTGATTGATTCTGTCAGTCGATATTCTGAATATTTTCGAATACTGTCTGATATAAACCCAGTAATACAACCATAGATGAACGTTTTGGACTGGTTTTTATCTCTAGTTTGACAATAGTCGTCTCGTCTAAATGCCATGCAATATAATTACAGACGGAGTAATGCTTCTATATTTGGATGAAATACAGATAAATAGGTACTATACTTCGTGATATATTTGACAAAACTCAGGAAGGATGGGATTAAAAATTGTTCTGAGGTGATTGACAATTGATAACCCAGCTCACGCTTGACGGTGGCCGCAAAGTCGACGCAGGCGCGAAAGGTTCGAAGTTTCGTAGAGATATCAATTTCATCAGAGCGATTGCTGTCTCAGCAGTCGTGTTATTCCATTATAAAGTTCCTGGATTTTCTGGCGGCTATACTGGAGTCGATATCTTCTTCGTCATCTCCGGTTTCCTGATGACGCGCATTATCACCGGACGCCTGCGGGACCAGACCTTCAACTTCCTGCAATTCTATGCGGCGCGGTTCGACCGCATCGTGCCGGCGCTGTTCGGATTGTGCGTGGCTCTGCTGATCTTTGGAGTGATCTATCTCGATCCGCTCGCACTGAAGCAGCTGTGCCGACACATCATCGGATCGCTCGGGTTTTTTTCAAATATCCAGTATTATCAGGAGGCGGGATATTTTGACCGGCAAAGCGATCTGAAGTGGTTGCTGCACACTTGGTCGTTGTCGGTCGAGTGGCAGTTCTACCTCATCTACCCGGTCTTTCTCGCGCTGGTCTGGAAGCTCGCGCCGAAACTGTCTCTGTTGCGGCTGATGGTCTGGATCGGGTGCGGGCTGTCCCTGGCCCTCTGCATCTTTCTGCCCACCTCTCATCAATCCGCGGCGTTCTACCTGTTGCCGACGCGGGCATGGGAGATGCTGGCCGGCGGCCTCGTCGCGCTCCACCCCATCGCCTGGTCGCAGGCGAAGATCCAGCGCGCCGTCCAGATCGGCAGCCTGGCCGTGCTGGTGTTCTGCATCGTCGCCTTCGACGCCTACATGCCATGGCCTTCCTACCGGGCGGCGCTACCCGTTGCGGCCACCTGTCTGTTCCTGCTGGCCAATCGAGGGGATTCCGATCTGATCCGGCTTCCGGCCGCCCAGCTTCTGGGGGAATGGTCCTACTCGATCTATCTCTGGCATTGGCCGCTCGCGGTCGCGATCCATCACTTCTCGCTGCCGGTGCCGCTAATCGCGGGAGCCGGTCCGCTCGCGGTCATGGTGTTCGCCGGGCGCTTCGTGCAGCGAACCGGTTTTCCCGCGATGCATGGGGGTAATGCCCGCCGGCTCGGTCTGATCGCCATGATCGGAGCGGTCGCGGGATTGTCCGGCTATGCCGTGCGCCAGCAGGGCCTGCCGGAGCGCCGACCGAACCTCGTCGCCGCGTTCGAGGATCTCGCCTCGGTCGATGCGGACTGGGCCTATCCTAAGCGTTGCGATCGGCTCGCGCAGGACCCGCTCCTGCCGGCGTGCAAGCTCGCGGGGCGGGCGCGGGGTGACATCCTGTTCGTCGGGGATTCGATTACCCAGGCGATCTACGGCCGGTGGGCCAAGGCCGATGCGGCCACGCATCCGAACCTCACGTTCGTAACATATGGCGGGTGCCCGGTCCTGCCCGGCGTCAATCGTCACGAGCCGGGATCAGCCTGCGGAACCTTCCTCGATCATGCCCTGCTCCTGGCGGAGGGAGGGGCGTATCAACGCGTGGTCCTCACCTCGCTGTGGTCCGGTTATTTTCGCTCCGGGCAGACCGTTTGCTTCATGGACGGCGATCGCTGCGTGGACTGGACGCCAGAAACCCTGCCCGGTCTTCTCGATCAATCGATGCAGACCTTGAAGGAGCAGCTTCAGCGCGTGCGGCAATCCGGGACCGAAGTCGCTATCCTGCTCACCTATCCGTTCAGCGAATTCGATGTTCCGCAGGAACTGGTGAAGCGCCTGTACCTCGGTCAGGACACGGCGAACGTGCAGTCGATCGATCGCGTGCACTTCCGCCAGCTCAGCCAGCCGATCCACGATCGGCTGAGGACCCTGGCGCAGGAGATCGGCGCGGAAATCCTCGATCCGGCGCCGTGGATGTGCGGGATCGATACGTGCCCGGCGGTGAATGCCGAACTGCGGCCCCTGTATATCGACCAGGTCCATCTTCGGGAGAGCGTCATCCAGGGGCAGCGCTTCGCCTTCCTAGACCGCCTCGTCCGCCCGCTCGTGAAAGAGGTCGCGCGTCCGAGCGGCGAGTGACCGTCGGAATCGATCCGGCAGCGTATTCTTCCCGGATCCGGCGCTGCGGCCGGGCGCGGGCATGTCGCCGTTTGGTCAGGACGTCCGGTTGAAGGCGGTACTGATGTAATTGTACATCCCGTTCGTCCGGTCGGCGAAGAAGCGTAACGCGCCCACGATCGCCAGGAAGACGAGGCCCATGATGAGGCCGTACTCGATCATCGTCGAACCGGACGTGTCTTTCAGGAAGCGCCGAGCCAGTGTTCGGAAGCGCGGGACCGGCCGAGAGCCATGCCGATCCCTGGAATGGTTGATGTCCAGTTCGGTCATGGCCCCGTGACGTCTTTCGCCGAATTCGCTCGTGCGGGACGATAGACGGCTTTCCTTGCGGAGGACTTAAGCGGATCGCCGAAGTTCCACGCAGCCCCGGTCGACAGGCCCGAGCCGCCGGATGACACCGACGGCCTGGGTCCCGGCCTCGGGCCTCGACCGTCAGGCCTTGCCGGATTCCTTGCGGAGGGCATCGATGCGCTGGGAGGCCTCGGCCTTGTCGAGATCGGGATCGAAGGCCTCCGGATCCTTCGCCTCCTCGGACAGGGTCTTGAGGTAGGAGGCCTGCGCACCGGTCATCGGCTCACCGCCGGTGGTCCACTGGCTCGGGTCCTTGATCTGGTTCGAAACGTCCTTCGGATCGGTCTTCGGATTCTCGTCCGCCCTGGATGCGGACGCTTTGGACTCGGAGGCCTTGGACTTGGAATCCTGGGCCTTGGAAGCCTGGGTGCTGGCCATGATGGAATTCTCCGGTTCACGAAATGTTCTGGTGAACGCGGGGCCCGCATCCCGGTTCCTGCCAGGGGGCCGTGGCGGCCGGCTTGTCCCGTGGTCAAGTGTCTCACGGGTTCGGAGGCCGTTGGTCCACGGGTCCGGTCCAGGCCCGTCATCGCGCTGCGGGGAGCGACAGGATCACGGGCCGGGGGATTCGCCCGGCGCCGAGGCTTGACGGGTGGTGACGGGGCTGGAACATGTCAACAACGCTGACGTAAATCGAGGTCGCCCCCGACGTGACTGCCCACGCGATGCGAGATGCCGAGTCCGATGCGCCGCCCTCCTCCGGCTCCGGGGACGATCTCATCGAGTTGCTGTTCTTTGCCTACCGGGATTTCGTCGGCGATCCCGACCGCATCCTGGCGCAGTACGGCTTCGGCCGCGCCCATCATCGGGTGCTGCACTTCGTCGACCGCTATCCAGGTCTTACGATCGCCGAACTCCTCGATATCCTGCGCATCACCAAGCAGAGCCTCAACCGGGTGCTGAAGGATTTGATCGACCAGGGCTACATCGTGCAGAAGACCGGCACCAGCGACCGGCGCCAGCGGCTGCTGTTCTGCACCGCCGCCGGGGCGGACCTCGCCGGCGACCTGATGCGGGTGCAGAGCCGGCGGGTGGCGCGGGCGCTCGCGGCCTCGGAGCGCGGCGGCGAGGCGCCGCTTTCGGCCGAGAGCTTCCTGTTCGGCATGATCGAGCCGGACGCACGCGCGGCCGTCCAGCGCCTGATGGCCCGGCGCGCACGGAGCGTCGCCTGATGGGCACCGCCGGAGCGCGCACGAACGCCGAGCTGCCCGACCATGCGCCCCACATCCTCGTGGTCGACGACGATCGCCGGGTGCGGGAACTGCTGTCGCGCTTCCTCTACGAGCAGGGGTTTCGCGTGACCGCCGCCGGCAACGTCCCGGAGGCCCGCACCAAGGCGCAGTGCTTCGTCTTCGACGCCCTGGTGCTCGACGTGATGATGCCCGGCGAGAGCGGCTTCGACTATGCCCGGGAGGTGCGCCAGACCTCGCGGGTGCCGATCCTGATGCTTACCGCCCGCTCGAACCCCAACGACCGGGTGATGGGCCTGGAGATCGGCGCCGACGACTACCTCCCGAAGCCCTTCGAGCCGCGCGAACTGATCCTGCGCCTGTCGAACATCATCAAGCGGCGCAGCCCAGACGGCGGCGGCGCGCGCGCGCAGGGGTACGACACCGTGACCTTCGGCCCCTTCGCCTACCGGATCGACCGGGGCGAGCTGCGCCGCGAGGACGAACTCATCCGCATCACCGAGCGTGAGCGCGAGATCCTCACCATCCTGGCCCAGGCCGCCGGCGCCAATGTCGAGCGCGAGGCCCTGGCCGGGAGCGGCGGTCTTGCGGCCGAGCGCAGCATCGACGTGCAGATCAACCGCCTGCGCCGCAAGACCGAGGTCGACCCGGCCAATCCGCTGTTCCTGCAGACCGTGCGGGGCGTCGGTTACCGCCTCGCGGTCGATTGAGCCCATGGCCGCCGCCGGCCTCCTGCAGCGCACGGCGACCCGCCTCGCCGCCCTGCCCCGGCCCGGGCGACTCTGGCGCCTGGTCAGCCGCGCCATCGGCGACGTGCTGCCGAAGGGGCTCTATGCCCGCTCGCTGATCATCATCATCGCGCCGGTGGTGCTGCTGCAGTCGGTGATCGCCTACACCTTCATGGAGCGCCACTGGCAGCTCGTGACGCGCCGCCTCTCCGCCGCCGTCACCGCCGACGTCGCCGCGCTGATCGACATCTACGAGAGTTATCCGCAGGACAAGGATTCCGAGACCCTGACCCGGATCGCCAATGACCGGCTCAACCTCGACGTCGACATTCTGAAGGGCGCCAAGCTGCCGCCGGCCGGGCCGCGGCCGTTCTTCTCGATCCTCGACGAGGCGCTCTCCGACGAGATCCGGCGCCAGATCCGCCGGCCCTACTGGATCGACACCGTGGGCCGCTCCAGCCTGATCGAGATCCGGGTTTCGATCCCCGACGGGGTGATGCGCGTCACCGCCCGGCGCAGCATGGCCTACGCCTCGAACTCGCACATTTTCCTGCTCTGGATGAGTGGCTCGTCCCTGGTGCTGCTCGGCGTCGCGATCCTTTTCCTGCGCAACCAGATCAAGCCGATCCTGCGGCTGGCGGCGGTCGCGGAGAGTTTCGGCAAGGGCCGCGAGATCGAGTTCCGGCCCCGCGGCGCCCGCGAGGTTCGCCAGGCCGGCCACGCCTTCATTGAGATGAAGCGGCGCATCGAGCGGGCGATGGAACAGCGCACCACGATGCTGAACGGGGTCAGCCACGACCTGCGTACCATCATCACGCGGTTCAAGCTCTCCCTCGCCTTGGTCGAACAGACCCCGGAGGTCGAGGACCTGCAGCGCGACGTCGACGAGATGAGCCGGATGCTCGAGGCCTACCTGGCCTTCGCCCGCGGCGATTCGGGCGAGGCCGCGGTGCCCACCGACATGCGGGCGCTCCTCGAGGACCTGCGCACCGATGTCGAGCGCCTCGGCGCCCACGTGGAGGCCGTGGAGATGGAGGACCATCCGCAGCTGACCCTGCGGCCGGACGCGATGCGGCGCTGCCTCTTCAACCTCGCGGCCAATGCCGCCCGCTACGGCGAGACCGTCGCCATCACCGGCCGGCGCGAGGCCCGCGCCTTCCTCGTCTCCATCGACGACGACGGACCCGGCATCGCGGTCGAGCAGCGCGAGGAGGTGTTCAAGCCCTTCGTCCGGCTCGACGACGCGCGCCAGGATGCGGGCGGCTCCGGCCTCGGGCTCTCCATCGCCCGTGACATCGCCCGCGCCCATGGCGGCGACGTCAGCCTGCACGACAGCCCGCTCGGGGGCCTGCGTGCCACGGTGCGGATCCCGGCCTGATCCGGGCTCATCGACCGCAGGCAAGCGTGGCCGATCCAGCTTGGCGACCGGTGCGCGGCGATGCTATGAGGGTCGCAGTAAACGCCACAGGGGCCGGTGAACCGGGTCCGACAGAGGTTGAGAGACCCGCGCCAATGAAGAGCCCGCTGACCCCCCTCCTGATCCTCCTGCTCCTGCCGATCACCGCCATCTGCGCCGTGCTCTACACGGATGCGGGCATCGAGGCAGCGCTGTTCTACGCCACCGTGAAGACCTTCGCGGTGCTCTTCGTCGTCGCCGGTGGCCTCTGCTTCGCCGCGAGCCGCCTCGCCGCTCGCAGCGAGGGCTGACCGCGCCTTCGAAGCTCGCAGGACGCAACGAAAAGGCCCGGACCGAAAGGTCCGGGCCTTTTCGTTGCGGGGCCCGCCGCAGGCCTATTCGGCGGCGATGCGGGGCGGCGGGAACGGCTTCGGGTCGTTGGCCGTATGGGTCGGCGGCAGGGCGAACGCGCCCTCCGTCGGCTCGTCCACGGCGCCGACGAAGCGGCCGAAGAGGCGCACGAACAGGCGCGAGAGGTCGTCCACCAGGATGAAGATCGCCGGCACGAAGACCAGCGACAGGCCGGTGGAAACGATGAGGCCGCCGATCACCGCGATGGCCATCGGTGCGCGGAACTCGCCGCCGATGCCGAGCGCCATGGCCGAGGGCACCATGCCGGCCGCCATGGCGATGGTGGTCATCACGATGGGGCGCGCCCGCTTGCGGCCCGCATCCACGATGGCGGTGACCCGGTCGACGCCGCGGGCCATCTCCTCGACGGCGAAGTCCACCAGCATGATGGCGTTCTTGGTCACCACCCCCATCAGCATCAGGATGCCGATCACCACCGGCATCGAGATCGGCTTGTTGAAGATGAGCAGCCCGAGGATCGCGCCGCCGATGGAGAGGGGCAGCGAGAACAGGATGGTCAGCGGCTGCAGGAAGTTGCCGAACAGCAGCACCAGCACGCCGAAGACCATCATCAGGCCGGCGCCCATGGCCAGCGCGAAGCCCTCGAAGACCTCGCCCATCACCTCGGCGTCGCCGGTCTGCCGGATGGTGACGCCGGGCGGCAGGTCCTTGGCGGTGGGCAGGGCGAGCACCGCGCCGATCAGCGCCCCGAGCGCGTCCGAGCCCTCCATGTCGGCCTCGAGGGCCACGCGGATTGCGCGGTCGTAGCGGTCGATGGCGGTCGGTCCGCGCCCGAGGCTGAGGTCGGCCACGGTGGAGAGCGGCACGGCCGCGCCGCCCTTCACCGGCACCTTCAGAGTCTCGATCTGCGCGAGGTCGCCGCGCAGGCGCTCGGGCAACTGCACCCGGATCGGTACTTGCCGGTCGATGGTGTTGAACTTGGCTAGGTTCGCGCCGATGTCGCCGATGGTCCCGACCCGGACCGTCTCGGCGATGAGGTCGGTGGAGACGCCGAGATCGGCCGCGACCCCGGCCTTCGGCCGGATCCGGATCTCGGTGCGGTCCAGCGGCGCCGTCGAGAGCACGTTGACGAGATGCGGCACGCTCGCCGCCTCGCGCTGGAGCCGCGCTGCCGTCTCGGCCACCACCGCCTTGTCGGGGCCGGAAACGATCAGCGTGACGTCGCGCTGGCCGCCCTCGCGCAGGGCCCAGAACCGGATGTCGGGCACGTCGTGCAGGATCGCCCGGATGGCCGTGTCGACCTGCTTCTGGGTGCGGTGACGGGTGTTCTTCGGGGTGAGGTTGATGGTGAAGGTGGCGAGCCGGACCTCCTTCTTCGCGGGCAGCTGGCGGCCGCCGTCGACGAAGACGCTGCGCACCTCCGGCAGGGCGCGGATGCGCTCCACCAGGCCGTCGCTCACCTGCGTGGTGTCGGACAGGCGCGCGCCGGGCGGCAGCTCGACCACGAAGATCGTGCGGGCGGCGTCCTCCGCCGGCAGGAAGCCCGCCGGCAGCAGGCCGGTCGATAGGATCGACCCCGCAAAGCAGGCAAGCCCCAGCACGAGGGTGATGAACTTGTGGCGCACCGACCAGGCGACGACGCGGGTGTAGCCCCGCATCACCGGGCCCTCGCGGCTGTGGTCGGGGCCGTGGTCGCGCAGGAAGTAGGCCGCGAGCAGAGGCGTGATCAGGCGCGCGACGAGGAGCGACATGAACACCGCCGCCGCGATGGTCAGGCCGAACTGCTTGAAATACTGCCCGGCAATGCCGCTCATGAAGGAGACGGGGGCGAAGATCGCCATGATCGTCGCCGTGATGGCGATGACGGCAAGGCCGATCTCGTCGGCGGCTTCCAGGGCGGCGCGGTAGGGGGATTTGCCCATGCGCATGTGGCGGACGATGTTCTCGATCTCCACGATGGCGTCGTCGACGAGGATGCCCGTGACCAGCGTGATCGCCAGCAGGCTGACGGCGTTCAAGGAGAAGCCGAGGCTGCTCATCACCCAGAAGGTCGGCAGCACCGAGAGCGGCAGGGCGATCGAGGCGATCAGCGTGGCGCGCCAGTCGCGCAGGAACAGGAACACGACGATCACCGCCAGCGCCGCGCCCTCGACGAGGCTCAGCATCGCCGAGTGGTAATTGCCCACCGTGTTGGTGACCGAGGTGTCGATGACGTCGAAGCGCACGCCCGGATGGCGGGTGCCGAGTTCCGCGATGCGCTTGGCGACGCCGACCGCCACCTCCGCGTCGCTGGCGCCGGTGGAGCGCGAGATCGCGAAGGCCACCACCGGCTCGCCGTTGAAGCGCGCGAAGGTACGAGGCTCCTCCGAGCCGTCCACAAGGCTGGCGAGTTCGTCGAGGCGGACCTTGCGGCCGCCCGGCACGACGATCGAGGTTTCCGCCAGGATATCGAGGCTGGCCGCCCCCGCCAGGGTCCGGATGGACTGCTCCTGACCGCCGAGTTCGCCGCGCCCGCCGGCCATGTCGGCGGCGGTGAGGCGCAGCTGGCGGTTGACGTCGGCGGCCGTGATCCCGAGCGCGAGCAGGCGGTCGGGCTTCAGGATCACCCGGACCTCGCGGGCGACGCCGCCGAGGCGCTCGACGCCGCCGACCCCCTTCACGCTCTGCACCTGCCGGGCGATGACGTCGTCGATCAGCCAGGACAGGTCCTCCGGCGTCATCGCCGGGGCCGAGGCGCCGTAGATCATGATCGGCAGGCCCGCGATCTCGACGCGGTTGATGATCGGCTCCTCGATGGTGCGGGGCAGGTTCACCCGCACCTTCGAGATAGCGTCCTTCACATCGTTGACCGCCCGGTCGCTGTTCACCTCGAGACGGAACTCGATCGTGGTGCTGGAGACGCCCTCCGAGATCGTCGAGATGACGTGCTTGACGCCCTTCACCCCCGCCACCGCGTCCTCGACGACCTTGGTCACCTGGGTCTGCAGTTCGGAGGGCGCGGCCCCCGATTGCAGCACCTGCACGGAGACGATGGGGATGTCGATGTTGGGAAAGCGCGTGATCGGCAGTGCCCGGAAGCTGACGAGGCCGAGCACCACCAACACGAGGAAGAGGACGAGGGAGGGGATCGGCTTGCGGATCGCCCAGGCCGAGATGTTCAGGCGCATGGGATCGTCCGATCAGCGGGGTGCGGCGTCGGCCGCCGGGAAAGGCGCGGCATCGGCCGCCTTCACAGTCGGGATGACGGGCCGGACGCGATCGCCGTCGCGCAGGAAGCTGCTGGCCCGGGCCACCACCACCTCGTCGGCACTGACGCCGGAGCGGATCTCCAGGACACCGTCGGCGGCGAGGCCGGGCACGATCCGGCGGGCCTCGACGCGCTCCCCGGCGACGATGAAGACGCTCGCGCCGCCATCGGCCCCGTAAAGCACCGCCGAGAGCGGCACCGCCACGCCGATGCGGCGCGCGACCTCGACCTTGCCGCGGGCGAAGGCGCCGATGCGCAGGCCGGGGTCGGGATCGAGGCCGATGCGGATGCGCCCGAGGCGCGTGGTGCGGTCGATCTCCGGATCGATGCGGCGCACCTGCCCCTTCAGGGTCCGTCCCTCGTCCCAGTCCAGGCGGACGGGGTCGCCGACATGGAGGCGCGGCATCCAGACCTCCGGGACCTCGCCCTCCAGCTCGATCTCGCCGCGGGCGATCAGGCGGAACATCGGCTCGCCGGCGGCCGTCGCGGTGGCGCCGACCCGGGCGGTGCGGCGGCTGACGATCCCGGCCTCGGGCGCGCGAATCTCGGTGCGGGCGCGTCGCAGGGCGATCTCCGCCCCCTGCGCTCGCGCGGTGGCGAGATCGGCCTCGGCGAGTTGGAGCCCGCCGCGTGCGGCCGCAAGGCGCCCCTCGTTGCCCTGGGCGGTGGAGATGCGCTGCTCCAGGGTCACCGCCGTGGCGTTGCCGGTGCGGATCAGGCTGCGCGTGCGTTCGAGGGCGAGGTTGGCCTCGACCTGGGCGGCCTCGGCCTGAACGATCTGGCTGCGGGCCTGGATGATCGCGGCTTGCGCCTTGGCGATGGCGGCGGCGTTGGCCGCTTCCTGGGTCACGATCATCTCGAGGGAGAGCCGCGCCAGGGGCTGGCCGCGGGCGACATGGGCCCCCTCCTCCACCAGGAGTTCGGTAATCCGGGTGCCCTCGATCTCCGGCGCCACGAGGATCTCGTCGCGCGGCACCAGCGTCCCGGTAACCACCGCGCGCTCCACCACCTCGCGCTGGATTGCCGGGACCACCGTGACGGCGGGTGCGACGGCGGCCGGATCGGGAACCGCCGCGGGCTCGGCCGCGGAGGCGCGCGGGGCGGTGCCGGCGAGCAGCGCCAGCGTGAGGAGCGGTATCCGGGCGAGCGACGCGGACCGAAGGCAGTGCAACAGGGATCGCATGGCGGGCGGCTCGTCGACGTCGGACGTCCGAGGCATGGAGCGCGAGCCCGGCGATTTCATGGCCCACCCCTTCATGACGCACCTCCGTTTCAGGGCGCACCCCGCGGGCGACGTCCGGATGCCACCGGAGGGACGTCCCTCCGGTGCCGCTGCCCGCAACTTTCGGCCTGCTGTCACGTTGAGAGGAGCATAGACCTTTCCCGCTAAGGGGTTAACGATCCATGAGCATCTTCGAGGTTCGCCAGCAGACCAACGGCGCCGTTCTCTGGACGGGCAGCGCGCTAGACGCGGCCTCCGCCCTCGACGCGATGGCCCGCGAGGCCGGCTACACCGATTTCCAGGACCTGCCGGAGGACATCCGCGCGGCCCATCCGGTGGCCCGCCCGATCGTCTGAGGCGCCGCCCCTCCCGGGGTCAATGCAACGTAGCTGGAGCCCGGCCCGTCCGCTCGGACGAGCCGGGCGATCGCCTTGAATCATCGTCCCGTGCGATGCCCGGCGACGCTACGATGGGCTCGCGCCCCGGTCGTGTCACCGCCCGCCATTCGGCGCCGGCGCGAGATAGTCTGGGTCGAAACCGCTCAGGCTCGTCAGGCGCGGGATGTTCCGGATCATCAGCACACGGGAGCGGAGCTCGATCAGGCCCTGGCGCTTGAGGTCCTGCAGCGTCCGGTTGACGTGCACCGTCGAGAGGCCGGTGGTATCGGCGAGGTCCATCTGGGACGTCGGCAGGTCGTAACCGTCGCCCCGCGCCAATCCGACCGTCCGAAGCCGCGTCAGGAGTTCGAGGAGCAGGTGGGCGATGCGCTCGATGGCCGAGCGGGAGCCCAGATTCACCAGCCACTCGCGCAGGATCGCATCGTCCGTCAGGTTCGCCCGCCGCATCAGGGCGATGAGGTGGTTCCGGTCCTGCGCGAGATCCTGGAGCGGATCGAACGCGATGCGGGCGAAACGGCAAGGCGACAGGCTCGCGATCGCGTGGTCTCGGCGGTCGAGCAGGGCGATGTCGAGGTCGCAGAAATCACCCGGCACCATGTAGGCCAGGATTTGGCGGGAGCCGTTCGCCCTGAGTTTGAAGCGGCAGGCCATGCCGTCGAGAAGCACGAAGATCCCCGTCGGGCGCTCGCCGTCGCGGGCGACCTCCGTGCGCGACCCGACCGGGAACGTCTCAGCGCAGAGCGACGCCAGGATGTCGCGATCCTCCGCCCTCAGGGTTCCGAAATGCTCCAGCTTGCGGATCATCGGATTCGTCGCTTCGGCGTGCTGCACCCCTAGTAAGCTCGGGATCAATCCCGAGAGATCGTCCGGCGCACTCATGGCGCTCGCTCCGGCGACCGTGGCGGGCCGGGATTCCCGCCGCCCGCGCTCGGCTTCGCAACATCCGTCACAGCGCCGTCAATCCTCGATCCGACCGATGTCAGGACCACGCGATGTCGCGCGTGATCCTGCCCTGAACCGGAGCAGCGGTCTCCTCACCGTCGGTGGCCGGAACCTTGCAGCGCTGCCGCCCGGGCCATGGCTTTGCTCCGGTATTCCCTGAACCGCAGCGTTTATAAATCCTAAATTGCTATGTTCCGCAGTGCCATGCCACTTTGGTGTGGTGCCCGACACTTGCGGAATGTCGACTACCCGACAGACCGCAGAGCGGGCTTGCCTTTGTCTCGCATCGTACAGATAGTCGAAAACTGCTTGTATATATTCCTGAGTATGGGTCCGTGAGAGACTATTTGTGCTCTTGCCCCAAGGGACAGGGCCGTGTCGCTGCTAGAGCAATCTGCCGTTCGCAATCGCTTGCTCAAACGTCTCTCGCCAGGCGATTACAGGTTGCTTCAGCCACACCTGCGGTCGATGCCGACGGAATTGCGCCAGGGTCTGATCTACCCGCATAGGCCGATCCAGGATCTCTATTTCCCGGAGGCGGGCTACGCCTCGATCACGACCGCCGGTACCAGCAAGGTCGAGGTCGGCATCATCGGTCCCGAGGGCGTGGTCGGGGCCGCCCCGGTCCTGCTGGGGAGCGACCGCACGCCCTACGACCACTTCGTGCAGAATGCGGGCGAGATGCTGGCGATCGAGGCCGGCGCGCTGGTGGCGGCGACTGAGTCCAGCTTCACCCTGCGCAACCTGCTGCTGCGCTTCGTCCAGACCCTGCTGGTCCAGACCGCGCAGACGGCCTTCGCCAACGCCAGCTACAACATCGAGGTCCGTCTCGCGCGCTGGCTGCTGATGTGCCACGACCGCGTCATCGGCGACGAACTGACCGTGACCCACGACTTCCTGTCGTTCATGCTCGGGGTCCAGCGCACGACCGTGACGCTGGCCCTGCAGTTGCTGGAAGGCAACCGCCTGATCAAGGCGCGCCGCGGCCGCATCGAAGTCCTCGATCGCACCGGCCTGCTGAGCGTGGCCGGCGACAGCTACGGCGTGCCCGAATCCGAGTACCTGCGGCTCATCGAGAACGCCTGAGCCTGTTCCCCGCCGCCGGGGCCGGGGGTCCGACCCGCCGACGGGCCGACCGGGACGACGCGTGCGCAGGTCCGCCCCGCGGGAGCGGCGTCGGGGTGGCCGGATCGGCCTTTTCCTAAAGCTATTGAACCGTCGCCCGTCCAGCCGGGTTGGGATGATACGCATCATGCGTTCCTCCCTGGACTCGGCCCGCCCGGCAAAGGCCGCGGCGGGCCATTTGTCGTATTGAAATACTATAATTTCCGGAGGAAACTTCGCCATATCATCGAGTGTGACCGGAATGACTGTACGATAACGTGCCAAGTTATCTGAATGTCTTCCCATTAACCTGTGTTGATGCGAGCGTGTTCCTGGGCTTGCACAGTCGGATCGATTGAAGGGACACGGTGCTGTCCGTCCCGATCGGCTGAGAAGACACTGGATGACATCGCAATCAGGATCCGATGCACCAACCCGCCTCGCTCCCGAGAAAGCCCCCCCGCTCGCACCGTCGATTCGACGATCCCTCGGGCAGCACCTGCGTGACGCCTACGCATCCCTGGACAACGACCAGCCCGACCGCTTCGCCGTCCTGCTCGCCCGGCTCGAGGCCGTGCTCGCGGCCCGCGGCGAGAGCCTCACGGCGGAGGTCCGTCAGGGGCTCCAGGACCACGCGGCGGGGCTGCGCAAGTACGCCCTTTCGCTGACCCGCGACACCGCCCGCGCCGACGATCTCGTGCAGGACACCATGCTGCGTGCCTGGATGTACCGCGAGAGCTTCACGCCCGGGACCAACGTCTGCGGCTGGCTGACCATCATCATGCGCAACACCTTCTATTCCGGCCAGCGCAAGCGGGTGCACGAGGTGGAGGACAGCGACGGCAGCTATGCCGCGCAGCTGGTGACGCTGCCGGCGCAGGGCGCGGTCCTCGACCTCGAGGACGTCAACGCCGCCATCGGCCGCCTGTCGACGACCCTGCGCCAGGCCCTGACGCTCGTGGCCATCGACAACATGACCTACGACGAGGCCGCCACCGTGATGGGCTGCAAGATCGGCACCGTGAAGAGCCGCGTCTGGCGCGCCCGCGAGAGTCTCGCCGCCCTCGTGGGCTACTCCGCGGACGAGATCGGACCGGACCGCCTGGCCAATTCGGTGCTCAGCGACATGAGCCTCCGGCCCCGGGCCTGAGGCGGCTACAGCAGCGTCCCGCGCAGGATCAGCATCGCCACCGAGAAGTAGATGACCAGCCCCGTGACGTCGACGAGGGTGGCGACGAAGGGGGCCGACGCGGTGGCGGGATCGAAGCCGAGGCGCTGCAGCAGGAACGGCAGCATCGAGCCGGTGAGCGAGCCGAAGGTCACGATGCCGACGAGGGCCGCCCCCACGGTCGCCGCCACCAGCATCCAGTGCTCACCGTAATCGTAGAGGCCGGTCTTCTGCCAGACCACGATGCGGACGATGCCGATCGCGCCGAGGATCGTGCCGAGCACGAGGCCGGTCGGCAATTCGCGCAGGGCCACCCGCCACCAGTCGCGCAGGCGCACCTCGTGCAGGGCCAGGGCGCGGATAAGGAGCGAGGTGGCCTGGCTGCCGGAATTGCCGCCCGAGCTCATGATCAGCGGAATGAACAGGGTCAGGACGATGGCCTTTTCGAGCTCGCCCTCGAAGCCCTGCATGGCGGTAGCGGTCATCATCTCGCCGAGGAACAGCGCGCAGAGCCAGCCCGCCCGCTTCCGGATCATCGTGCCGAAGCCGATATCCATGTAGGGCTCGGGCAGCGCCTCCATGCCGCCGAAGCGCTGCACGTCCTGCGTCTGCTTCTCCACCATGGCGTCGATCATGTCGTCGACCGTGACGATGCCGATGACGTGGCCGACCGCGTCGATGACGGGGAGCGCCAGGAGGTCGTATTTCGAGATCAGGCGGGCGGCCTCCTCGCGGCTGGCCGTGGGCGAGACCGCCAGCGGGCGCCGGTTCGGCGCCACCGAGAGCACGTTGTCACCCGGATTGCCCGAGATCAGCCGGCGCAGGGGCACCGCCTTGGTCAGCGCCCGGGTGCGCGGGTCGAGGACGAAGATCGCGTAGATGGTCTCGCGGGTCTTCTCCACCTGGCGGACGTGGTCGAGGGTCTGCTGGACCGTCCAGTTGCCTGGTACCGCGACGAACTCCGTGGTCATCAGCGAGCCGACGGTCTCCTCGCCGTAGGTGCTCAGCCGGTCGACGGCGCCGCGGGTCTCGGCGTCGAGGCGGGCGCGCAGGTCCGAGCGGCCGGGCTCCTCGATCTCGCGGAAGAGGTCGGTGATGCGGTCGGCCGACATGCCCGATAGGTAGGAGGCGACCCGGTCGCGGGGCAGCATCTCGATGATGTCGGCGGCGCAGTCGAGCTCGGGCTGGTCGAGCACCTCGATCGCCCGCTCCACCGGCAGGCCGAGCAGGATGGCGGCGGCGACCTCGGGCGCCTCGTCGTTCAGGGCCTCGACGATGTCGGGCGCACGCTCGTCCGACAGCCGGGCGGCGAGCACCGCCGGATCGATGCCGGTCGGGAAGGAAGCGATCTCGTTCATGGGCTCACCTCGCAGGGCGCGCGATCCGGCCGTGGGGCCGTCCCGCATCGGGCCGCCGGGGCCCGGTCAGCGGGGCGTCAGGCGGCGGGAGCGGAGGCGGCCGCGCACGGCGCGGGCGATCGGTCTGGATTGTCGCTGGGCATCGGAATCGTCGAGAGGAAGCCGAGGCGCGCGCGGCGCGGTGAGTCATGACTCCTGCGCAGGCCCGGTCGGCGGCGCGTCAGTGCGCCTCCCCTCCCTAGGGCGTCAAGCCGAAAACCGGCAGCGCCGGATCTTTCCGCGACGACCGTGGTCCGGCCGCCCGGAGACCCGGTCCGGCGCCGGCGTGCCCGGACTCGCGAAGCCTGGGGATCGGCATCATATCTCTCGCTTTGGCGACCTGCGGGCCGGACCGCGCCGGCACCCGGCTGCAGGATCGGCACTTTCCCGCGATCCTATGAGAAATATAAGTGTAGCGCCCACTTGTATTGTGCCCAACACAACGGCATATGGAGGGGGTCGAACACGAAGGAGTTTCCCATGAAGTGGTCCGCCCCCGTCGTCCAGGAAATCTGCGTCGGCATGGAAGTCACCAGCTACGAGTCCGCCGAGATCGATCCCTTCAACTAAGGTCCGCCTTAGTTCGTAGACGGATCGAACCCGACCGGGTTCGGCTTTCACCCACCCCATAACCAATCAGGAGAGACGTCATGAAGTGGTCTGCCCCCATCGTCCAGGAAATCTGCGTCGGCATGGAAGTCACCAGCTACGAGTCCGCCGAGATCGATCCCTTCAACTGAGGGAGATCGCGGGTCCCGCCCGCGGGACCGGCTGATCCGAAGGGGCGTTATCCGAAAGGGTAGCGCCCCTTTCGTTTGGGCCGAGCGCGCTGGGTGCCGATGACCCGGCCGGCCCGCGCAGCGCCTCCGCCAGGAAATCGACGAGCACCCGGACGCGCGCCGGCATCGACGGACCTCCAACGAAGACCGCATGGATGGCCTCGCGGTCCTGTGGATTGTAGCGCTCCAGCAGCGGCACCAGGCGCCCGCTCTTCAGCTCGTCAGCTCGTCGGCGATGTGGAAGCGCCCGACCCGGGTGATGCCCATGCCGCAGAGGGCCAGCTGGACCAGCGTCTCGCCGTTGTTGGCGGACAGGGAGCCGGAGACCGCCAGGACATAATCGCGCCCATCCTCCCGGAACGGCCAGCCGGGCTCGGCGCGGCGGAAGTTGAAGTCGAGACAGTTGTGCCGGGCGAGGTCCGCGGGGACCTCCGGTGTTCCGACCCGCGCGAGATAGGCGGGCGAGGCCACGACCGTCCGGCCGGTGTCGCCGAGGCGGCGTGCGGTGAGCGGGCTGTCGGGCAGGGTCCCGAAGCGGATCGCCACGTCGGTCCGTCCTCCGAGGATGTCGGCGACTTGGTCGCTGAGGTCGATGTCGACACTGATACCGGGATGGCGCGTCACGAACTCCGCCAGCAGCGGCACGATCACCAGGCGCCCATGAGCGGAGGCGGTGCTGATCCGGACTCGACCGCGAGGCGAGGCCTGATCGGCGATCGCGCTCTCGCTCTCCTCGATATCGGCGAGGATCCGGCGCGCGGCGCGGGCATAGCTCTCGCCCTCGGCGGTGAGGCGCAGCGTGCGGGTGGTCCGCACGATCAACCGCACGCCGAGGCGTGCTTCGAGGCGGGCGACGATGCGGCTGACGGCGGAGGCGGTCAGCCCCAGACCGCGGGCCGCCGCGGACAGGCTGCCGTCCCGCGCGACGGCGAGAAAGGCCGTCATCTCCCCCGTCCGATCGATCCCGTCCCGCCTCATTCGTGCTCCTAGCGCACAGATGTCGGTCCGGAAATCCGACTACCCCCCTGTATCGCGCTGCATCATGTGCCTGTCGGAAACAATGACCGAGAGGCGACCCCCATGACAATCCATCCTGCCCTGCTGGCGCTGAGCATCGGCGCCTTCGGGATCGGCGTCACCGAATTCTCGCCGATGGGCATGCTGCCGCTGATCGCGAACGATCTCGGCGTGTCGATCCCGGCCGCCGGCCTGTTGATCAGCGCTTATGCGCTCGGCGTCCTGATCGGGGCCCCGTTGATGACCCTCGCCTTCGCGCGGGTGCCGCGCCGGGCGCTTCTCGTGGGCCTGATGGGCATCTTCACGGCAGGCAGCGTGATCTCGGCCCTCGCCGACGGCTACGCGATGCTGCTTGCGGCACGGATCGTCACCGCCTTCAACCACGGCGCCTTCTTCGGGATTGGATCGGTGGTGGCCGCCAGCTTGGTGCCGCCCGAACGGCGTGCGGCCGCCGTGGCGGCGATGTTCTCCGGCCTGACCATCGCGACGATCGGCGGCGTGCCCCTCGCCGCCTGGGTCGGGGAGGCGCTGGGCTGGCGCGCCGCCTTCTGGGGCATCGCCGGCATCGGCGCCGTCGCAATGCTGTCGCTGCGCCTGGCCCTGCCGCCCCTGCCCGTGGACGGCGCCCCCGACATCCGCGCGGAGTTGCGCGTCGTGGCGCGGTCGGCCGTCCTCGCCGCGCTCGCCCTCACGGTCCTCGGGTCGAGCGCCATGTTCACGGTCTTCACCTACATCGTCCCGATCCTGCGCACGGAGGCTGGGGCGGACGCATCCTTCGTCACGGCCATGCTGGTGGTCTACGGCGTCGGCCTGACCCTCGGGAACTGGGCTGGTGGACGCCTGGCCGACCGCACCGTGGACGGAACCATCATCGCCTCCCTCGTGGCACTGATCGTGCTGCTCGGGGTGTTCGCCGTCGGGATGGAATCGCGCTGGGTCGCCGCCCCGCTCATCTTGCTCTGGGGCGTCGCGAGCTTCGCCCTGGTGCCACCTCTGCAGATGCGGGTGATGGCGGAGGCCGGCGAGGCGCCCAACCTCGCCTCGGCCCTGAACATCGGTGCGTTCAACCTCGGCAACGCCATCGGTGCGGCCCTCGGCGGCCTCGTGATCGACCTCGGCGGCGGGTATTCGGCGGTCTCGGTGGCGGGGTCCGCGATGGCGGCGGTCGGCCTCGCCTTCATCCTGGTCCTGCGGCGCGGCCAGGGCGTCGCCGCCGCCGCAGCCTGCCACTGACGCCTGGGTCCGGGGAGTGCGCCTACAATCCGAGGCCGAGCTGGCGCGGCTCCGGGGCGGGGCCGTGTTCCAGGGCCGAGAGCGAGACCCCGAGGAGGCGCACGCTGCGCCGCAGGGGAAACAGGTCGCGCAGCAGGGCGAGCACCGTCTCCTCGAGGGCGGAGCGGTCCGGCACGAAGCCGGGCAGCGAACGGGCCCGGGTGATCTGCTCGAAATCCGCGAACTTGACCTTCAGCGTCACCGTGCGGGCCCGGACCTCCTTGGCGGTGGCCGCGCCCCAGACCTTGTCGAGGATCGGCGCCAGCCGCCCGGCGAGCACCGCGTAGTCCGCCGAATCCTCCGAGAAGGTGTTCTCGGCCCCGATCGATTTCCGGATTCGGTTGACCCGGACCGGGCGCCCGTCGATCCCGCGCGACACCCCGTAGTAATACGGCGCCGAGGCGCCGAAGCGCGCCGTCAGCGCCTCGAGGCTGAGGGCACGCAGGTCGCGCCCGGTGAGAATGCCGAGGGTCTTCATCCGTGCCTCGGTAACCGGGCCGATGCCGTGGAAGCGACCGATCGGCAGGTCCTCGACGAAGGCCGGCCCCATGGCGGGGGTGATGACGAACAGGGCATCGGGCTTGCGGAAGTCGGACGCCACCTTGGCCAGGAACTTGTTGTAGGAGACGCCCGCCGAGGCCACGAGCCCGGTCTGCGCGTGGATCGAGGCCCGGATCGCGCGGGCCACTGCGGTCGCGGTCGGCAGTCGCTGGCGGTTCTCCGTCACGTCGAGATAGGCCTCGTCGAGGGCGACGGGCTCGATCAGGTCGGTGTGTTCGGCGAAGACGGCGCGGATCTGCTCAGAGATCGCCCGGTAGACCTCGAAGCGCGGCTTGACGAAGACGAGGTTGGGGCAGAGCCGGCGTGCCGTCACCGAGGGCATGGCCGAGCGCACGCCGAAGGCCCGCGCTTCGTAGCTCGCCGCCGCCACCACGCCGCGCTCGCGCGAGCCGCCCACCGCCACCGGCCGGCCGCGCAGGGCGGGATCGTCGCGCTGCTCCACGGAGGCGTAGAAGGCGTCCATGTCGATGTGGATGATCTTGCGGATCGCGCCCGCGTCGTCCGGGTCCATCGCGGACGCCCCTCCCGCTCGGTTTGTCGGCTCGTGTTCGTGGTCTGTTCGCAGATTCCCGGTCCGGCCGCGCGAATCAAGCCCGGCGTCCCCGCGATCCACCGGCGAACCGACGCCTGGCGCGCCGGGGCTCGCCGTGGAGGCGGGCGTGCCGCATAAGGGCGCCGAGACGCTGCGACAGACGACACGCGACGCCCGCGCTTCGCGACCCGCCCGAGGACAGGCCCTTGAAGATCACCCAGCTCACCCACCACGATCTTGACGGCTACGGCGCCTCCACGGTGGCCGGCCAGTTCGCCGACGTCGCCCGGATCGTGCACGTGCCGCGCTACTCCGATGTCGGGCCGGTGGTCGAGACCGAGCTGAAGCGCCTCGGAAAGACCGCGGCGCCCGAGATGATCCTGATGACCGATCTCGGCCTCGAAGCGGTCGCGGTGACCTTCATCCGCAACTTCGCCGCCCTCAACCGCCGGCGCGAGCCGGAGACGCGCCACCGCCTCGTGGTGCTCGACCACCACGCCTCCTCGGTGGACCAGTTGCGCGACCAGGGCCTGGCGCCCCAGGCCGATCGGGACGTGCCGGGCCTCCTGCGCTTCGACCTCGAGGACCCGAACGTCGTCGTGCTCATCGACGAGGCCCGCTGCGCCACCCGTATGGCCTACGAGCACCGGGCGCTCTACGCGACTCGCGCGGCCGGCGAGGACCCGATCCTCGGCGCCCTGGTGACGGCGGTCGACGCGGTAGACCTCTGGCGCAAGGACCGGCCAGAATTCCGCAGCGGCCTGAGCCTCGACGAGATGTTCTGGGACAACGTCTCCAACCTCGTGCCGATCGGCCATCCCTGGCACGACCGCTTCGTCGGCGACCTCCTGCTCGGGGTGGCCCGCCTCCTCGGCGACGGCGCCTCCCCGGCCGTGATCGAGGGCCAGGTGCCGGCCCTGCGCAAGGCCATCCTCGACGCCTACCTCGCCGACGACGAGGGCGACGACCGCAGCCTCACCACCCGCATGCGCATTGCCCGGGTGCTCGCCCGCTCGGACCTGTTCCACCCCCTGTCGGACGGCACGCTGATGTCCTTCGGGCTCGATTCCGGCACCTTCCAGCGAGTCTCGGACCTCATCATGGAGAGCGGCCGGGCTAAGCGCGTCCTCAACGTGCAGCGGGCCGGGACGATGTCCTTCCGCTCCAACAACGAGACCGCCCTCGACGGGGCGCGTCGTTTCCGCGGCGGCGGCCACAAGGACGCGGCCGGCGGCAAGCTGACCAGCGGCTCGGCCTTCTCCCTGGCGGACGCCATCGCCCAGGTCGAGCCGGTGCTGAATCCGCCGGCGGCCGATCCGGCGCTGAGCCCGTTCGCGGCCCTGAAGAACTGGAAGGGCTGAGACGAGCGATCCCGCCGACACCGACGGTGCGTCGGCGGGAAAGTCCCGGATTGCCCCCGGCGCGGAGTCGCGCCAGTGTCACCGGGCCGTCCGGGCGGTTCTCGGCCCGCGGCCGACCTCGCGTGAGGCGCCGTCATCCCGAGCGCGAGGCCGGGGATCCGAGGCCGGGAATCATGGAGCGCACCGGGTCGGGCTCGGCCCGGGGACGGTCGCAATCTTGCCGCACGGGTATCGGGACCTCATGCCGCCGATCGACATCCTCAGCCGCGGGCACTGCCCGTTCCTGTCCGGCTTCGACCTGGCCGACGTGGCGCTGCCCGACATCCGCCTCCGGGTCGCCCTGTCCCCCGGCGGGCAGCGCCTGCCGGTGCTGCTGCTGCACGGCCATCCGCAGACCCACGCCACCTGGCACGCGGTGGCGCCGCGGCTCCGGGAGGCCGGCCATCCGGTGGTCGCCCCCGACCTGCGCGGCTACGGCGACTCGGATCGCCCGGACTCGACGGCCGATCACGCGCCCTACGCCAAGCGGGTCATGGCAGCCGACGCCGTGGCGCTGATGCGCGCCTGCGGCTACGAGCGCTTCGCCGTGGTCGGGCATGATCGCGGCGGGCGCGTCGCGCATCGCATGGCCCTCGACCACGCCGCCGCGGTTGACCGCCTCGCCGTCCTCGACATCGCGCCGACGCAGACGATGTACGCCCGCACCGACCGTGCCTTCGCGACCCGGTACTTCTGGTGGTTCTTCCTGATCCAGCCGGCTCCCCTGCCCGAGCGCATGATCGGCGCCGACCCGGAGGCGTATCTGCGCCACCACCTCGCCGGCCAGAGCCGGACGCCTGGGATTCCGAGCGAGGCGCTGATCCGGGAATACCTGCGCTGCTACCGCGCCCCCGGCAGCATCCACGCGATCTGCGAGGATTACCGCGCCGCGGCCGGCATCGATCTGGAACACGATGCCGCCGACGACGCGGCCGGGCGCCGCGTCGTCGCGCCGCTCCTCGCCCTCTGGGGCGGGCGCGGCACGGTCGGCGAGCTCTACGACGTCGCCGCGACCTGGCGCGAGAAGGCGGAACGGGTGGAGGGGCACGCCCTCCCCTGCGGGCACCTGCTGCAGGAGGAGGTGCCGGAGATCGTGCTCGACCGCCTGCTGCCCTTCCTCGCCTGACCGCCGCCGTGAGCGACTCGGGGTCGCGCGCCCGGATCGGGCGGGCCGATCCCGCGGTTACTCCTGCCGTGAGGCGAGGAGAGGCCGATGGCGAGACCGACCGACGCGCGCGATCAGACGGCTTGGCTCGGCCATCCGCATCCCCGCGTCGAGGGCGGCGCCAAGGTCACCGGCCGGGCGGCCTATGCCTCGGACCGGCACCTGCCGGGGCTCGCCCACGCGGCCCTGGTCACCAGCACGCTTCCGCGCGGGCGGATCACCGGTTTCGACCTCGCGGCGGCCGCGGCCGTCCCGGGCTGCCTGCGCATCTTCACCCACCGGGATTTCGCCGGCGCGATCCGGCCGGTGAAGCATCTCATGGCGGGGGGCTTTGCCAATAGTGGGCACCTGCCGCTGGGATCGGACGCCGTCGCCTATGCCGGCCAGATCGTCGCCCTGGTGGTGGCGGAGACCGTCGAGGCCGCCCGGGAGGCCGCCGCCCGGACCATCGTGCGCTATGCGGCCGAGGCCTTTGCCGACGGTTTCGACGCGCCTCTGACCGAGACCCTGCGGCTCGCGGATCTGAAACCGAAGCACCACGACCCCCGCACCGGCGACGCCGACGGCGCCCTCGACCGGTCCGACGTGATGGTCGCGGCCCGCTACGAGACGCCGATCCAGCACCATAACCCGATCGAGCTGTTCGGCACGACCTGCGCCTGGGACGGTCCGCGCCTCACCGTTTACGAGCCCTCGCGCTACATCGGCGCGGTCCGGCACGGCCTCGCCGCGCAGCTCGGCCTCGATCCGGGGGACATCCGGGTGGTGTCGGGTCTGATCGGCGGCCATTTCGGCGCGAAATTCGCCCTGTCGC
Organism: Methylobacterium sp. TK31; assembly: GCF_055361545.1. NCBI lineage: Bacteria > Pseudomonadati > Pseudomonadota > Alphaproteobacteria > Hyphomicrobiales > Methylobacteriaceae > Methylobacterium > Methylobacterium sp. TK31. Next base: position 2,223,261 of record NZ_CM143964.1, read on the forward strand.
AATACACGGCGCCGGTCGCGCTGGCCGCCCGCATCCTCGGCCGGCCGGTCTCCCTGGTCGCCAGCCGCCGGGAAGGCTTCACCATCGCCAATCATCGCCCGGAGACCCGGCACGACATCCGCCTGGGGGCGACCCAGGACGGGCGCTTCACCGCACTCGTGCACGAGGCCGAGGTCGTCACCTCGCGCTTCGACCCCTTCGCCATGGAGGGCACCGACGTCACCGCGAGCCTCTATGCCTGCCCGGCCGTGCGCACCGACGAGCGGGCCGCGCGGGTCGACCGCAACACCCCGGGGCCGATGCGGGCACCCCCCGAGGTGCCCTACCTCTTCGCCCTGGAGAGCGCCGTCGACGAGATGGCCGTCGCCCTCGGGCTCGATCCCATCGAACTGCGCCGGCGCAACGACACGGCCACCGACCCGATCTCAGGCAAGCCGTTCTCGTCGCGCCCGCTCATGGCCTGCTTCGATGCCGGCGCGGAGGCCTTCGGCTGGGCGGCGCGCGATCCGGAGCCGGGACGGATGCGCGACGGACCCTGGCGGATCGGCCTCGGCTGCGCGGCCTCGATCCGGCCCGTGAAGATCTCCCCCGCCACCATGCGGATTTGCCTCGACGCCGAAGGCCGCGCCACGGTCGCCACCGCCCATCACGAGATCGGCAACGGCATCACGACGCTGCTGGCCCTCGGCGCCGCCGAATGGCTCGGGATCACGCCCGAATCGGTCGACGTCCGCCTCGGCGACACCGACCTGCCCGCCGCCGGCCTCTCGGGCGGCTCGTCCACCACGACGAGCCTGCTCCACACCCTGGCGCAGGGCTGCGAGACGCTTCGGGCCCGTCTGGCCTCGGCCGCCGTCGAGACTGGATCCTTGGCTGGACCCCTGGCCGGGGCCGATCCCGCCGGATTGCGCCTGCGGGCGGGCGCTCTCGTGGCGCCGGACGGGCGGACCTGCCCGCTGCGGGCCGTCGTCGCCGGGCTCGATCCGGGCGGGATCGAGACGGTGGCGGCCTTCACCCCGGAGGGCTCGGGGCCGGAGGCCCTCGAGGCGATCGAATCGGGCAGGATGGCTCTCGGCACCGGGGCCGACGGTCGGTCGCTGTCCTGGGCCTTCGGAGCCCAGTTCGCGCGGGTGCTGGTCCACGAGGAGACCGGCGAGGTCCGGGTGCCGCGGCTCCTCGGCGCCTTCGCGGCCGGGCGGGTGCTGAACCCGCTGACGGCGCGCAGCCAGCTCACCGGCGGGATGATCTGGGGGCTCGGCTCGGCGCTCCTGGAGGAGACGATCCTCGACCGCGGCCATTACCGCAACCCGGATCTCGCCGAGTATCTCGTCGCCACCGCCGCCGACGCGCCGGAGGTCGAGGCCCTGCTGCTGCCCGACTCGGACGACACCGTGAATCCCCTCGGCCTCAAAGGCCTGGGGGAACTCGGCATCATCGGCGTCAACGCCGCGATCGCCAACGCGGTGTTCAACGCCACCGGCCGCCGCATCCGCGCCCTGCCGATCCGGGTCGAGGACATGCTCTGACCGGCCGCGGGCCCTGTCGCCCACCCTCCGCTGACGCGCTCGTGATCGTCCAGGCCGGTCCCGTCGCCGCGTGCCGAGCGGTCTCGGAGCGTGGCCACGCTGGACGCTCGCGCGCCGATCCTGTCTGATCGCCGGATCAGAGGGGGGAGCGCGTCATGTCCGACGACCGGGAGGATCAGGGCCGGCTCACGCGGGCGGCGAGCTTCGTCTTTCTTCATACGGAGCACGCGATCTACGCGGCCCTCGGCCTCCTTCTCGCGCTGACCGCCCTCGTCGCGCTGATCGATGCCTCTGCGCTGACCTGGGAGGCCCTGCGCCACCTCGGGGGCGCCGATCAGATCCTCGAGGTGGTGGACCGGCTGCTGTTCCTGCTGATGCTGATCGAGATCCTGCACACGGTGCGGGTGTCGATGCGCTCGGGCAAGCTGACGTGCGAACCATTCCTGATCGTCGGGCTCATCGCCTCGATCCGGCGGGTCCTGGTGATCACGCTGCAATCCTCGGAGATCACGCACGCCAAGGACTGGTCGCCCGAGAAGCAGGCGCTGTTCCAGGCCTCGATGATCGAGCTCGGCGTCCTCGCGGGCCTGATCCTCACGATGGTGCTCGCGATCTTCATGCTCCACCGCGCCCGCGACGACGGCAAGCCGGCGGGCGAGGAATCGGCCGAGCACGCCGGCTCCTGACCGGCTGAGCGCCGCGGCCGGGCAGCCCCGAAACGCGAACAAGCCCGGCGAACCGGGCTTGCAGAGGTGTCGCGGTGGTGAGCGTCCTCAGAGGCGGTAGCGGATCTGGTCGGTCCAGAAGCGCTCCAGGCGGCTGAGCGCGGTGTTGAGGCGGCCGAAATCGTCGTCCGAGATTCCGCCGATCGGCTGGATGGTGCGGGCGTGCTTGTCGTAGAGGCTCTGGATGATGTCGTGGACCTGTCGGCCCTTGTCGGTCAGGCTGATGCGGACCGAGCGGCGGTCGGTCTTCGACCGGGCATGGTGCAGGTAGCCGGCCTCGACGAGCTTCTTGACGTTGTAGGAGACGTTCGAGCCGAGATAGTAGCCCTTGGTGCGCAGCTCGCTCGCGGTGAGCTCCTTGTCGCCGATGTTGTAGAGCAGCAGCGCCTGGACGCTGTTGACGTCTTCGCGGTCCCGGCGCTCGAACTCGTCCTTGATCACGTCGAGAAGGCGGCGGTGCAGGCGCTCGACGAGGTGCAGGGCCTCAAGATACGAGCCGTGCGCCGGAGCGGCCTCGGGAGCGTTGTCGGTCTTGCTAACCTTGGCAGCCTGGGACTTCATCATGGGCCTCATCAGGTCTCGGGTGTTTCAGGGCCGGTGTTCTTCGCCACCGCTCATGAAGCCAACCTAGGAGTGCCAGATGAAAGACGCTTTAAGCGATAGGATGAATTTGCGATTTACCTCTCTCGGTAAATGCAAGATGAAGTGATCATCGTAACCTGTCGTTTACCGGATTTCCCGCGCCGCCAGGAAAGAGAAGATAAAATAAAATGCAATAATTCCCGCCTGTATTGCCAGGTATACGGGCGCCATCGGTAGAAGCTGAGGCGTCAGGACGGCCAGGGTGAGCGCGCTCGTGGCGGCCAGCAGCCAGACCACGCCGCCCCAGGCGCTCGTCAGCCAGAGCCCGACCGCCGCCATGGGGTCGATCACCGCGAAGTAGACGATCACGCTCTGGCGCCCCAGCGTCTCCGATTCGAAGGGGCGCCAGCCGGGCAGGACATCGAGGATACCGGCCCAGGTCGCGACGGCCTTCGTCAGCCAGGCCAGCGCGATGGCGCGCATGAACCACACCAGCACCACGTCCCAGCCGGTCTGTGGCCCCTGGGGGCTGCGCTCGATCCGGTCGGCGCCGCCCTCCTGGCCGCGGCCACGGATCTCGCGCGGGCCCGGTACCTTCGTCAAACCGCGCACGCGGGACCTCTCCTCATCACTCGTCCGATCCTGCGAAGGATGGCTCCGGGCCGTCCGACGGCGCGAAGGCCGCGGCGATCGCGGCGGGATCGACGGCCTCCAGGGTCGCGGGGTTCCAGGCGGGGGCGCCGTCCTTGTCGATGACGGCGGCGCGCACGCCCTCGAAGAAATCGTGGCCGCGCATCAGGGCGCCGACCATGCGGTATTCTAGCCGCATCGCCTCGGGGAAGCTCAGGGCGGCGCCCCGCCGCATCTGCGCGCGCACCAGGGTCAGGCTGGTGGGCGAGCGCGTGCGCATCAGCGCGGCGGTCTCGACCGCGAAGGCCGAGCCGTCCGCGTCGAGGCGCGCCAGGATCTCCGGGACGGTGTCGGCGGAAAAGCACGCGTCGATGACGGCCCGTGCCTCGACCAGGGGTCCGGGCCCGGGCACCGGCCGGGCGTGGGCGGCGAGCACCGGATCGATCGCCGCACCGGACGCGAGGGCGTCCACGATCGCGTCGAACGCCGCCGCTTCCGCGTGATGGGTGGCCAGGCCCACCGCGTGGGCGTCCCCCGGTCCGATCCGGGTGCCCGTGAGGGCGAGGTAGGTCCCGGTCAGGCCGGGCAGGCGCGGCAGCACGTAGGTCATGCCGACATCGGGAAACAGGCCGATTCCGACCTCCGGCATGGCGAAGCTGTAGGTCTCCGACGAGACCCGGTGGCTGCCATGCACCGAGATCCCGTTGCCGCCGCCCATGACCAGGCCCTCGATCAGGCTGATCACGGGCTTGGGAAACCGCTTCACGGTGGCGTCGAGGCCGTACTCGGCGCGCCAGAAGGCATCGACGGCGGCATGCTCACCAGCCTTGGCGAGGGCGTAGATCTGGCGGATGTCGCCGCCGGCGCAGAAGGCGCGCCCGCCCCGCCCGCGCAGCACCACCCGGGTCACCGCGGCGTCGCCGGCCCAAGCGTCCATCTTCGCCTGCATCGCCCCGAGCATCGCCAGGGACAGGGCGTTCAGGGCGCGCGGCCGGTTCAGCGTGACGAGGCCCACCGCCCCGCGCCGCTCGAACAGGATCTCCGCTTCGTCCGACTCCGCCATCGTCGCTCCCGGTTGGATCGCCTGCTTAGACGGGATTTTGGCGCGCGGCGTCAATCGGAGCGGTGGCGGACCGGTCCGTTCCGCGGTGCGCGAACGAGCGCCGTCCCTGCGTCGGCATCACGGGTTTCGGAGGCTTTTGCCGATGTGGTAGGCCCGTGCTCGCCCGCCCCGGCCAAAGCCCTTCCGGCCAAGACCTGGGCCGAAAAACCGTCGAGTTCGAGCCGATGACACACGAACCCCCGACCCCGCGTCCCCTGGCGGTCGAGACGGCCCAGGAGGCCGCCCGCCCGGCGGCCCTCGGCCTGACCCAGCGCCCGCGGCGCAACCGCAAGGCCGAGTGGTCGCGCCGGCTCGTGCGCGAGCATACCCTGACGGTCGACGACCTGATCTGGCCGCTCTTCGTCATCGAGGGATCGGGTCGGCGCGAGCCCATCGCGTCGATGCCCGGCGTCGAGCGTCTCAGCGTGGACGAGGTCGTGCGCGACGCCGAGAAGGCCGCCCGCGCCGGCATCCCGGCGATCTCGTTCTTTCCCTATACCGAGCCGTCCCTGCGCGACCCGACGGGCTCGGAGTCGCTCAACCGCGAAAACCTCGTCTGCCGGGCGGTGCGCGCCGTGAAGAAGGCGGTCCCGGAGCTCGGGATCATGACCGACGTCGCCCTGGATCCCTATACCAGCCACGGCCATGACGGCCTGCTGGAGGACGGCGCGATCCTCAACGACGAGACCGTGGCCCTCCTCGTGGAGCAGAGCCTGATCCAGGCCGAGGCCGGCACCGACATCATCGCCCCCTCGGACATGATGGACGGGCGGGTCGGCGCGATCCGGGCCGGCCTCGACCGGGCCGGTTTCCGCGACGTGCAGATCATGGCCTACGCGGCCAAGTACGCGAGCGCGTTCTACGGTCCGTTCCGGGACGCCATCGGCACCCAGGCGGCGCTGGTGGGCGACAAGCGCACCTACCAGATGGACCCCGGCAATTCCGACGAGGCCATCCGAGAGGTCGCCCTCGACATCGCGGAGGGCGCGGATTCCGTCATGGTGAAGCCCGGCCTGCCCTATCTCGACATCATCCGCCGGGTGAAGGACGAGTTCGCGGTGCCGACCTTCGCCTACCAGGTGTCCGGCGAATACGCGATGATCGAGGCCGCCGCCCGCAACGGCTGGCTCGACGGCGAGCGGGCCATGGTCGAGAGCCTGCTGGCCTTCAAGCGCGCCGGCGCCGACGGCGTGCTCACCTACTACGCGCTGCGGGTCGCCGAGCGGCTGCGCGCCGGCGCGTGAGGCCGCGCCGCGCCGCGCGTGGGCCGATCCTGGCCCTTGTGCTCGCGCCGGCGCTTCTCGGCCTCGCCGCCTGCGAGAGTTCCGTCGACCGCCAGCGCGCGATGATCTGCCGGCGCGCCGTCCCGGCGCTGGCGCCACCCGACACCGAGGTCCGGCTCCTGCGCATCGGCGCGGGCGCGACGCCGGACGAACTGCGGGTCGACTACGCCGTGGCGGGACGGCCCGGCCAGGCCGCGCGCCAGCGCTGGGTCACCTGCCGCTTCGGTCCCGGGGCCGAACTCCTCGGCCTCGCCACCGAGACCGGTCCGGTCAACGGCGCCCGCCTGTTCCTCCTACGTCAGTACTACCTCGACACCCCGGAGGCCGCGGCCGCCGACCCGGGATCGCAGGCTCCGGCCGGCCGCGCGGCGCCGTGACGGGAGCGATCCTGGACAGGGTGACCCTGGATGGGCCGATCTCGGGAGAGTCGCTCTTGGGACGGCCGATCTTGGAAGTTGCGGGCCCCGCGCCCATCTCTTGAGCGAGATCCCTGCCGCTCCCTCCCGCGAGCGACACCCAGGAGCGCCCGATGCGCGAGACGCAAAGCCCCTACGCCGATCCCGTGCGGACCGGCTACGCCCCGCAATTCCCCGTGCCCTACGTCCGGGGCAGCCTCGGCGCGCGCTTCGTCGCCTACTTCCTCGACATCCTGTTCATCTTCGGCTTCACCGCGCTGCTGACCCTGGTGATCACGGTGATCGGGCTCCTCACCTTCGGCCTCGGCTGGACCCTGTTCGCGATCCTGCCGGCGAGCGGCATCCTCTACAGCGCCATCACGGTGGGCGGCCCCGGCCAGAGCACCTGGGGCATGCGGATGATGGGCCTGCGCGTGGTCGCGCCGGAGAGCGGCGCCCGCGTCGACTACCTCACGGCGGCGATCCACGCGCTGCTGTTCTACGTGGCGGTCGCCTCGGCCTTCCTTCTCTGGGTTCTCGATGTCGGCATCGGCCTCGTGCGCGCCGACCGCCGCCTCGGCCACGACCTGCTCCTCGGCCTCGCGGTGGTCCGCGCCGGCTGAGGCGCCGCTTCGGGCCTTGCTGGCTCAGCGAGGCGGTGGCGCAGGGGACGATCAAGCTTTCGTACGAAATCGTCGCGGAACCCTCACAGGGTGTTGAGCCCGTCCGCGTTGCGGATACACTCAAGTCTTGGGGTGCGCGGGGCGCGCCCCGCGCGGCGGGCGACAGACAGCGTGACGAGCCATTCCCGGGACACCCCGCAATTCTATCTGACGGCGCCCTCCCCCTGCCCCTACCTGCCGGGCCAGGAGGAGCGGAAGGTGTTCACCCACCTCGTCGGGCGCCGCGCCCGCGACCTCAACGAGATCCTGACGCAGGGGGGCTTTCGCCGCTCGCAGACCATCGCCTACCGGCCGGCCTGCGAGTCCTGTCGCGCCTGCATCTCGGTGCGGGTGGTGGTCTCCGACTTCAAGCCTTCGGGCAGCCAGCGCCGCATTCTCCAGCGCAACGCCGATCTCGTCGGCACCCCGGAGCCCAACCGGCCGGCCTCGGAGCAGTACGCCCTGTTCCGGCGCTACCTCGACGCGCGCCACGGCGACGGCGGCATGGTCGACATGACCGTGCTCGACTACGCCATGATGATCGAGGACAGCCACGTGGACACCCACCTGGTCAGCTATCGCCGGCGCGGCCCCGACACGGCGATCAACGGGCGCGGCACCGGGCCCACCGTCGCGCTCTGCCTGACCGACGTCCTCGCGGACGGCCTGTCGATGGTCTACTCGTTCTACGACCCGGCCGAGGCGCACCGCTCGCTGGGCACCTACATGATCCTCGACCATATCCGCCGCGCCGCCGACCTCGGCCTGCCCTACCTCTATCTCGGCTACTGGGTCGAGGGCTCGCGCAAGATGGACTACAAGGCCCGCTTCACCCCGCAGGAGCGCCTGATGGGCCCCGGCTGGCAGCGGGTGGAATAGTCCAGCCGTCGCGCTGTCTCAGAACTTGGCGATGATCTGCGCCCGGATCGTGCGCGGCGCGCCCGGCGTGATGTTCTGGTTGTTGTCGGCGGTGTAGATGTAGCGCCGGTCGAACAGGTTCTCGATGTTCACCTGCGCCCGGACCGACTCGCTGACCTGATAGAACAGGCCGAGGTCGAAGCGCGTGTAGCCCGGCAGCCGCACGGTGTCGTCGGAGGTGGCGAAGGTGTGGGTCTGGTGGATCACGCCGATGCCGATGCCGAGTTCCGGGGTGATGTCGAACTTGTTCCAGAGCGAGACGCTGTTGAACGGCACCAGCCCGACGGTGTTGCCCTTCACGATGGTCGCCGAGGTGTTGCTCTCGATCCGGGCATCGGTGAAGGCGTAGCCGCCGGCGATCTGCCACCAGTCGGTGAGGTAGCCGTTGGCGCCGATCTCGGCCCCTTGCGTGTTGGTCTTGCCCGACAGGATGAAGAAGCCGGCATTGTTCGGGTCGGCCAGGCGCTGGTTGGTGCGGTCGAGGTTGTACAGGGCGCCGGTGACCTGGAAGGTCGGAGTGACGTCGTACTTCACGCCCACTTCGAGGTTCTGGAAGCCCTCCGGCTTCGCGATGGCGAGTCCCGGCGAGAACACGCCGATCTGGTCGCCCGAGGACGGCAGGTAGGACACGCTGTAGCTGCCGTAGAAGGCGAGGTTCGCCAGCGGCTTGATCACGATGCCGGCGCGGGGCGAGACGAGGTTGTCGACCCGCGCGTTGGTCAGGCCGGTGACCCGGCCCTGCGAAGAGAAATCGAAGTAGTCGTAGCGCAGTCCGCCGACGATCTGGACGTACTCGTTCAGGTCGATCTGGTCCTGGGCATAGGCCGCGGCGAGACCCAGGTCGTAGCGGAAGTTGGCGTCGGTGGTGCCGTTGTTGCGGAAGGTCACCGGGGCGCGGGTGATCGGCGCCATCGGGTTCACCACCACGCTGGTGACGAGGCTGTTGCCGGTGTTGAAGAACGCCGTCTGCCGGAAGGCCAGACCCTCCTGGTAGCCGAGTTCGAAGCCGGCGAGCAGCGTGTGCTTCACGTCGCCGGTGAGGAACTTGTAGGTGAAGTCGTTCTGGCTGAAGTAGTTCGTCCGGTCTGTTTCGTTGCGGTAGCCGGAGATCGGCACCTGCGTGCCGGCGGCGTTGACCGGCGCCCCCGGCAGGGTGTTGGCGTAGAAGCGGTTGTAGTCGGCGAAGCGCAGCTGGTTGCGCATCTGCACGCCGGACTCGAAGGTGTGGTCGAGGGTCGCCGTGGCGATGTTGGCATCGACCCGGGTGGTGTTCACGTCCGGGTTGCCGAAGAAGGTGCGGATGTTGTTGCGGTAATTGTACGGACGGCCGTTCTGCGAGGGGATGCCGCGATCGGGGAAGCGGTCGTCGTGGAAGAACTCGTAGGAGAGCTTCAGGGTCGTCGCCGGTCCGAGCAGCAACGTCATCGTGGGGTTGATGCCGTAGCGCTGCAGGTCGCCGAACTGGCGGTAGGTCTGGCTGTCCTCGAATACGCCGTTGAGGCGGAAGAACACGCTGTCGCTGATGCGGTCGCCGACATCGACGGCGACGCGCTTCTGGTTGAACTGCCCGACGCCGGCCACGATCTGGCGCACGCGCAGGCCGTCGGCCTCCTTCAGGACGCGGTTGATCACGCCGCCGCCGCCGCCGCGGCCGAAGATCAGCGAATCCGGGCCCTTGAGCACCTCGATCCGCTCGATGTTGTAGAGATCGCGGAAGTACTGCACGTCGTCGCGCACGCCGTTGACGAAGAAGTCCGCGTTGGTCTTTTGGCCGCGGATAACGACCTCGTCGCGGTTGCTCTCGCCCTGGGCCGGGATCACGCCCGGCACGTAGCGCAGCTGATCGGTGAGGTTCTGGAAGTTCTGGTCCCGGATCTGCTCCTGGCCGACGACAGTCACCGATTGCGGGGTGTCGAGGAGCGGGGTGTCGGTCTTCGTCGCGCTGCGGGTGGCGCGGGTCAGGTAGCCCACCGTGTTGCCGCGCGCGCCCTCGATGCTGAGCTGGTCCAGGGTCACGGCCGTGCTGTCCGGCAGCGGCAGCGGCTGTGCCCGGGCGGTCGTCGCCAGGGCCGTTCCGCACAGGAGGGTTGCGAGGAGTCGCGAAGCTGCTCCAATGGCCATGATCGTACCGCCCGCTCGAGAGACCGTGTCTTGTTGATCTTGTGCCGCTCGAATTCAGTCGAGCGGCGTGGCGCCTCCCTTGAGGGTGCACTAAGACAGGAGCAAGCGAGCGCGGCAGCCTTTCCTGATCTTTGTTTTACAGGGCTTCTAAGAAGCGCTCGAAACAGCCCGCCAACGCCCTCGCAACATTCAGCAAAACTGTCTCGGATTTTAATCCTGGAAATATTCCAGGGTGAGATGATCTCGCGGGGTGTGTTGCGGAAACATCACGGCCCGCCGGCCGCCGCGGCGGCGCGATCCCCTAAAAGCGGGCGACGACCTGCGCGCGGATCAGGCGCGGGGCACCGGGGCTGATGTTGTTGTTGCCGTCGGCGGTGGCGATGTAGCCGCGGTCGAACAGGTTCTCGACGTTGAGCTGGGCCCGCACCCCGTCGGCGACCTGGTAGAACAGCCCGAGGTCGAAGCGCGTGTAGCCCGGCAGCCGCACCGTGTTGTCGGAGGCGGCGAAGCTGTGCGTCTGGTGGACGAAGCCGATGCCGAGCGAGAAAGCTTCAGTGAGGTCGAACTTGTTCCACAGGGTGACGGCGTTGAAGGGAACGAGGCCGACCTGGTTGCCGGGTCGGACGGAAGTCCCGCCGATGTTGAAGCCCTTGATGATCCGGGCATCGGTGAAGGCGTAGCCGCCGGCGACCTGCCACCAGTCGGTGAGGTAGCCGTTGGCCCCGATCTCGGCGCCCTGCGTGTTGGTCTGGCCGCTGGTGATGAAGAAGCCGGCATTGTTCGGGTCGGCGAGGCGCTGGTTGGTCCGGTCGAGGTCGTACAGGGCGCCGGTGAGCTGGAGCGTCGGCGCGACGTCGATCTTCACGCCGATCTCGGTGTTCTCGAAGCGCTCCGGCTTAGCGATGGCGAGGCCGGGAGTCAGGGCGTTGAACTGGTCGCCCGAGGACGGCAGGTAGGACACGCTGTAGGAGGCGTAGAAGGCCAGCGCCTCGACCGGCTTCAGCACCAGGCCGAGGCGGGGCGAGAGCAGGTCGTCGACGCGGGCATTGGTGACGGTGCTGCGCCGGTCCGTGGCGGCGAAGTCGAAGTGGTCGTAGCGCAGGCCGCCGATGAGCTGCAGATGCGGCCCGATCTCGATCTGGTCCTGGGCATAGGCGGCCGCGAGGCCGAGGTCGTAGCGGGCATTGGCGCCGCTCGCGATGTTGCGGAAGGTGACGGGAACGCGGCTCACCGGCGAGAGCGGATTGACCACCAGGCCCTGAGTGCCGGTGCTGGCGAAGAAGCCGTCCTGCCGGAAGGTCAGGCCCTCCTGGTAGCCGAGCTCGAATCCGCCGAGCAGCGTGTGCTTCAGGAGGCCTGTCTCGAACCGGTAGGTGAGATCGTTCTGGCTGAAGTAGTTCGTCCGCGGTGACTCCGTGTTGTAGGCTGCCAGGGACAGGGCGGTGCCGGCGGCGTTCACCGAGCCGGACGGGCCGATGTTCGGATAGACGTTCTGATAGAATTTCGCGTAATCGGCGAAGCGCAGCTGGCTGTGCAGCGCGATGCCGGATTCGAAGGCGTGGTCCAGGGTCGCCGTGGCGATGTGGGCATCGACCCGGGCGTAGCTGAGATCGGGATTGCCGAAGAAGGTCGCGATGTTCCGGCGGTAGCGATAGGGGCGGCCGAACTGCGAGGGGATGCCCCGGTCCGCCGTGCGATCGTCGTGGAAGTACTCGTAGGACAGCTTCAGCGTCGTCGCCGGGCCGATCAGGAAGGTCATCGTGGGATTCACGCCGTAGCGGCGCAGGTCGACGAAGTCCCGGAAGGTGCCGCTGTCCTCAAACATCCCGTTGAGACGGAAGAACGCGCTGTCGCTGATCCGGTCGCCAACATCGACGCCGACGCGCTTGACCCCGTAGGCGCCACCGAGCCCCACCACCTCGCGGACCGGCACGCCGTCCGCGTCCTTCAGCACCCGGTTGATCACGCCGCCGCCCCCGCCGCGCCCGAAGATCATCGCGTTGGGACCCTTCAGCACCTCGATGCGCTGGACGTTGTAGAGGTCGCGGAAATACTGGACGTCGTCGCGGATGCCGTTGACGAAGAAGTCGGCGTTCGAGCGCTGGCCCCGGATCACCACGTCGTCCCGGTTGCCCTCGCCCTGATGCGCCACCACGCCCGGCACGTAGCGGATCGCGTCCGCGATGCTCTGGATGCCCTGGTCGCGGATCTGCTGCTGGGTCACGATCGTGACTGATTGCGGCGCGTCGATCAGGGGCGTGTCGGTCTTCGTGGCGCTGCGCGTCCGGGCAGTCAGGTAGCCGATGCTCTCGCCCGGGCTCCCGACGACGTGGAGCTGATCGAGCACGACGGCGGCGTCCTGGGCCGAGGCCGCGCCCGGCAGGCCGAGGCCGACCATGCCCAGAGCGGTCGTGCCCAGGACGAGGGCGCGGAGGAATCCGGTGGGGGCAGGCGGCATGGACGGTCTCGTCGGCAGGAGGATGCGAGGTCCAGACACAGCACATCCCCACCGAGGAACCGGACTGTGCTGGACCTGTCCATGTCGTAATTGGAGGAGATCGGTGACGGCCAGGGGATATAGGCTGCCATCTTCTGGATCTGTTCCAGACTGATCCGTCGGGTTTCCGTCAAAGCCATCAATCAAAAGCGAAAATTCTCTAGGAACAGCTTCCTGGAACGTTTCCAGATGTTGCTCAATTCCCGGTGCCGATGCGAAAATGCCGCGCTGCAGCGTTGTGGTGCGCGGCCGTCTGGCCCCACTCGCGTTGAGCGCCATCGCTGCCCATGCTAGGCGCGGCTGATCCCGCTGCCCCTTTCCGACGCGTTGACCGAGGCGCCCGCATGATCCCCCGCTACAGCCGCCCCGAGATGACCGCGATCTGGTCCCCCGAATCGCGCTTCCGGATCTGGTTCGAGATCGAGGCCCACGCGACCACCGCGCTGGCCGAGCTCGGCGTCGTGCCGAAGCAGGCCGCCGACACGATCTGGGAGAAGGGCCGCGACGCGGTCTTCGACGTGGCGCGCATCGACGCCATCGAGGCGGTGACCAAGCACGACGTCATCGCGTTCCTCACGCATCTGGCCGAGATCGTCGGCCCCGAGGCGCGCTTCGTCCACCAGGGCATGACCTCGTCGGACGTGCTCGACACCTGCCTCAACGTGCAGCTCGTGCGCGCCGCCGATCTGCTGATCAAGGACGTCGACGCCCTGCTCGCCGCCCTCAAGCGCCGCGCCTTCGAGCACAAGATGACCCCGACCATCGGTCGGTCGCACGGCATCCATGCCGAGCCGGTGACCTTCGGCCTCAAGCTCGCCGGGGCCTATGCCGAGTTCGAGCGCGCCCGCGCCCGCCTCGTGGCGGCGCGGGAGGAGATCGCCACCTGCGCGATCTCGGGCGCGGTCGGCACCTTCGCCAACATCGACCCGCGGGTGGAGGAATACGTGGCCAAGGCCATGGGCCTGACCCCCGAGCCGGTCTCGACTCAGGTCATCCCGCGCGACCGCCACGCCATGTTCTTCGCCATCCTGGGCGTGGTCGCGAGTTCGGTGGAGCGCCTCTCGATCGAGGTCCGCCACCTCCAGCGCACGGAGGTGCTGGAGGCCGAGGAATTCTTCTCGGAAGGGCAGAAGGGCTCCTCCGCGATGCCGCACAAGCGCAACCCCGTCCTCACCGAGAACCTGACGGGCCTCGCCCGCATGGTGCGCAGCTACGCCCTGCCCGCCATGGAGAACGTGGCCCTCTGGCACGAGCGCGACATCTCGCACTCCTCGGTGGAGCGCATGATCGGGCCGGACGCCACCGTCACCCTGGACTTCGCCCTGGGGCGCCTCACCGGCGTCATCGACAAGCTGCTGATCTACCCGGAGAACATGCAGCGCAACCTCGACAAGCTCGGCGGCCTCGTCCACTCGCAGCGGGTGCTGCTGGCCCTGACCCAGGCCGGGGTCTCGCGGGAGGATTCCTACCGCCTGGTCCAGCGCAACGCGATGCCGGTTTGGCGCGGCGAGGGCGACTTCCTCGCGCTCCTCAAGGCCGATGCCGACGTCACCGCCGCGCTCACCCCCGAGCAGATCGAGGAGTGCTTCGATCTCGGCTACCACTTCAAGCACGTCGACACGATCTTCGCGCGGGTGTTCGGGGAAAGCTGAGCCCGCGCACCGATCCCGTCTGCCCCCGACCCGTACCACTCGGACCGAAGAGGTAACCCCGTGTCCCAGGCCCGCATCGTCTACCTGAACGGCGACTTCCTGCCCTTCGCCGAGGCGCGCGTGCCGATCATGGACCGAGGCTTCCTCTTCGCCGACGGGATCTACGAGGTCTCCGCGGTGCTCGATGGGCGGCTCGTGGACAACGAGGCCCACCTCGCCCGCCTCGACCGCTCGCTGGGCGAGATCGACATCGCCAACCCGCACACGATGGCCGAGTGGATCGGCCTGCAGACCGAACTCGTCGCCCGCAACGGGCTCACCGAGGGACTGGTCTACATGCAGGTGACGCGCGGCGTGTACGAGCGCGATTTTGCCTATCCGCCGGCCGGCACCGCCCCCACCGTGATGATGTTCACGCAGGCCAAGACGATCGCGGCCAATCCGCTCGCCGAGACCGGCGCCCGGATCATCACCGTGCCGGATCTGCGCTGGAAGCGCCGGGACATCAAGTCCGTGGCCCTCCTCGCCCAGGTCCTGGCCAAGCAGCAGGCCGCCGCCGCCGGCGTCGCCGAGGCCTGGATGGTCGAGGACGATGCGGTCACCGAGGGCTCGTCCTCCACGGCCTTCATCGTGACAAAGGGCGGCGCCCTGGTTACCCGTCCCCTCTCCACGGCGCTCCTGCCCGGCATCACCCGCAAGGCGGTCCTGCGCCTGGCCGAGGAGGCCGGCCTCGCCCTGGAGGAGCGGCTGTTCAGCGTCTCCGAGGCCCTGGAGGCGGCCGAGGCCTTCTACACCAGCGCCTCGGCCTTCGTGATGCCGGTGGTCTCCATCGACGGCCATGCCGTCGGCGAGGGCCGCCCCGGTGCGCATACCCGGCGCCTGCGCGAACTCTACCTCGCCATGGCGCGCGAGAGCGTCTGAGGCGCACGGCGGAGCCCATCCGAGGCTCCCCCTCTTCCGACCCTCGCTCACGCGAGGGCCACCCTCTCCCGCGCAGGGGGGGAAACCCGCGGTACGAGCCTGTCCCCGGTTCCCTCCCAGGACCATCGTCCCATCACAGGACCGATGGGACAGGAACGCTTCGGTCCCGGGCCTGTTCTCCCTGAAACCTCGCATCCGAGACAGGGAGATCCTATGCGCTCGATCCTCACCCTCGCGGTCGGCTTCGGCCTGATCGCCGGCGCGGCCTTCGCGCAGTCCCCCGACGCGCCCCTGAAGGGCCGGGACACCGATCCGGCCCTGCCGCCGCCGAACCAGACCATCCCCGACAAGATCCGCCCCTCGGAGGGGAGCGCCGACAAGGGCACCTCCGGCGACACCGGTACCCTCAGCGACAGGCTCGAGAAGAGCGACGGCGTCATCAAGCCGCCGGGCAACACCGCCCCCGGCCTGGTGGTGACCCCGCCCGACCCGAATCCGGGCTCGATGCCGGTGATCAAGCCCGGCGACCTGCCGGGCCGCCAGCCCGGTACCGAGGCCCGCTGAGGCGCGGGGCCGGCCGCGGGAGGTCCGCCGAGGGGGCATACCCGCCCGTCCGGGCGCGGACGGCCCCCTTGCTTGATTTCCGCGCACGGATCGCGGAAAGACCCGAGGACAGCGAAAGCGGTCCGCCCGTCAGGACGGACCGCTTTCGCGCGGGTTACGGCACAGGTCTTCAGTGAATGGCAAACGTCGTCGTCGTGGGCGCCCAATGGGGTGACGAAGGCAAGGGCAAGATCGTCGACTGGCTCTCCGAGCAGGCCGACGTCGTGGTCCGCTTCCAGGGCGGGCACAATGCCGGCCATACGCTCGTGGTCGACGGCGTGACCTACAAGCTGGCGCTGCTGCCCTCCGGCGTGGTGCGCGGCGGCAAGCTGTCGGTGATCGGCAACGGCGTCGTGGTCGATCCCTGGCACCTCGTGGACGAGATCGCCCGGCTCCAGGCCCAGGGCGTCGAGATCTCGCCGCGCACCCTGCGCATCGCCGACAACGCCACCCTGATCCTGCCGCTCCACCGCGAGCTCGACCATTTCCGCGAGACCTCGAACGCGGGCCTGAAGATCGGCACGACGAAGCGCGGCATCGGCCCGGCCTACGAGGACAAGGTCGGCCGCCGCGCCATCCGGGTCGTCGACCTCGCCGACGAGTCGACCCTCGAGGCCAAGATCGAGCGGGTGCTCACCCACCACAACGCCCTGCGCCGGGGTCTGGGCATCGCCGAGGTCGATGCGGGCGCGCTGCTCTCCGAGCTGAAGGCGATCGCCCCGACGATCCTGCCCTATGCCGACACGGTCTGGAAGCTCCTCGACGACGAGCGCCGCGCCGGCAAGCGCATCCTGTTCGAGGGCGCGCAGGGCGCGCTCCTCGACGTCGACCACGGCACCTATCCCTTCGTGACCTCCTCGAACATCGTGGCCGCGCAGGCCGCCACCGGCTCCGGCATGGGCCCCTCGGCCATCGGCTACGTGCTCGGCATCGCCAAGGCCTACACCACCCGGGTCGGCGAAGGCCCCTTCCCCACCGAGCTGTTCGACGAGATCGGCGAGACCATCGGCTCCAAGGGCCGCGAGTTCGGCGTGAACACCGGTCGCAAGCGCCGCTGCGGCTGGTTCGACGCGGTGCTGGTGCGCCAGACCGTGCGGACCTCGGGCATCGACGGCATCGCCCTGACCAAGCTCGACATCCTCGACGGCTTCGAGTCGATCAAGGTCTGCACCGGCTACCGCCTCGACGGCCAGGTGGTCGACCACCTGCCCGCCAACCAGGCGGCCCAGGCCAAGGTCGAGCCGATCTACGAGACCATCGAGGGCTGGTCGGGCACCACGGCCGGGGCCCGCTCCTGGGCCGACCTGCCGGCCCAGGCGATCAAGTACGTGCGCCGCATCGAGGAGCTGATCGGCGCGCCGGTGGCGCTGCTCTCGACCTCGCCGGAGCGCAACGACACCATTCTCATGCACAACCCCTTTGAGGACTGAGGCGGTTTCCGCTTGATGGACGTGCGGCCGCGTGGGGAAGATGCGCCCATGACGGCACCGCGGCGGCCGCCCGGCGTGCATCCGTCCGTGGGGCTGCGGGACGAGGCGGCCGGCCAGCCGCCGGCGAGAGGGCGGATCTGAGGCACGATGGCCGACTATTATCCCCTGCTGGCACGGGCGCTCGACGCGATGCCCGACCGCTCCCCGGCCCTGCGTCAGGCCGTTTACGAACGCGCGCGCGGCGCCCTGATCGGGCAGCTCCGCTCCCTTGACCCGCCCCTGTCCGAGGACGACATCGACCTCGAGCGCAACGCCCTCGAAGCCGCCATCCTGCGTCTGGAGCGCGACCACGGCGGGGCGGCGCCGCCTCCGCCCGAGCCGGCGCCGCCGGAGCCCCCCGCCCCCGCCTCCGACCCGGAGCCGGCGCCCTTCCTGCCGCCGCCGCCGGCCAACGATCCCATCGACCTGCCCGAGGCGACCCTGCCGCCCGCGCCGCCGCCGGACCTGGGCGTGCCCGTGCCGCCAGCACCCGAGCCGAAACCCGTCGAGCCGATCCCGGCGGATCCGGTGCCGCCCGTGCCCGTCGCACCGCCGGTCCCGGTCGCGCCGCCGCGCGACGTGCCTCCCCCGCCCGCGCGGAGCGAGGCCGGGCCGGCCCCCGACACCATCCCGCCGCCGGTCCGCATCCAGTCCCGCAAGGCGAAGAGCCCGCCCTTCGTGGCGGCCGACGCAGCTGACGGGGCGGGAGCGCCGGCGCCCGCCGCCGACGAGGCCGGCGCCGAACTTTCCGCGGTCGATGCCGGCGGCCAGCGCCAGCGGCCGCGCATCGAGGTGATCGGCCCCCGGCACGGGCGCTCGCGCCTGCTGCGCAACGTCCTCGTCGGCAGCATCCTGATCGCGGTGATCGGGCTGATCGCCGTGGCGGCCTTCCTCCTGCGCGACAAGCCCGCCGACCTCCAGCCGATCGCCACGGAGCAGCAGGACAGCGCCCCGAACGGCGCCGACTCGAAGTTCGCCGACCGGGTCGGCGGCGACGCGGCCCCGTCCGCGCCCGCCGCACCGGCCCGCCGTCCCGCGCCTGCGCCGACCGCCACGCCGGTGCCCGCCGCGCCGAACCCGGCCCTGCCCGATCTCGCGGTCACCCAGCGGGCTATGCTCTACGAGGAGAACATGGGCGGGGGCGCCAACGCCACGCCGACCACCACCCAGGGGCGGGTGGTCTGGCGCCTCGACACGGTGCCGGGCGAGCAGGGCCAGCCCCTCGAGACCGTCGTGCGCGCCACGGCGGAGTTTCCGGATGCCGGCCTGACCCTGGTCATGACCCTGCGCCGCAACCTCGACGCGACCCTGCCGGCCTCGCACACCCTCGAGCTCGCCTTCACCCCGAGCGGTCCCAACGCGGCGCGCCACAACGTCCAGGATATCGGCCTGCTCCAGGGCAAGGACGAGGAAGGCGCCCGCGGCTCCCCGGTGGCCGGCCTGCCGGTGCGGGTGCGCGAGAACCTGTTCCTGATCGGGCTCTCGTCGCTGCCCAACGACGTCGAGCGCAACACCGACATCCTGCTGCACAAGAACTGGTTCGACATCACCCTGAAGTTCGCCGCCGGCCCGCGCGGGATCATCGCCTTCGAGAAGGGCAACGCCGGCACCCAGGTGCTGCAGAGCGCCTTCACGCAGTGGCGCTAGGCAGCGGCGCTCGGGCGGAGCCACGTCGCGTCCGGACTCGCGGGTCCGGTCCGCGCGCGATCCCGATGGGGCTCCGGAACGGAAAACGGCCCCCCGGCATCGCTGCCGGAGGGCCGTTTTCGTGAGGGCCCGCCGGGCCCGGTCGGGTCAGGCGTGGGCCTCGACCCGCGGGGCCTCGCGGGTGGCGAGGTTGCGCTTGACCGCCTCCTGGATCTTCTCGAAGGCGCGGACCTCGATCTGACGCACGCGCTCGCGCGAGACGCCGAATTCTCCGGAGAGGTCCTCCAGGGTGATCGGGTCGTCGGCGAGGCGGCGCGCCTCGAAGATGCGGCGCTCGCGCGGGTTCAGCACCGAGAGCGCGTCGCGCAGGGCCGAGAGGCGGTTCTGCCCCTCCTCCTCGCGAGCGAGCACGGTCTCCTGGCTCGGGCTGTTGTCCACGAGCCAGTCCTGCCACTCGCCCTCGCCCTCCTCGCGCAGGGGGGCGTTCAGCGAGGTGTCGCCGGACAGGCGGCGGTTCATGTCGACCACCTCCTGCTCGGGCACGCCGAGCTTGGTGGCGATCTGCGCGACCTGATCCGGCTTGAGGTCGCCCTCGTCCAGCGCCGAGATCCGGCCCTTGGCCTTGCGCAGGTTGAAGAACAGCTTCTTCTGGTTGGCGGTGGTGCCCATCTTCACGAGCGACCACGAGCGCAGGATGTATTCCTGGATCGCCGCCTTGATCCACCACATGGCGTAGGTTGCCAGCCGGAAGCCCTTGTCCGGCTCGAAGCGCTTGACCGCCTGCATCAGCCCGACATTGCCCTCGGACACGACCTCGCCGATCGGCAGGCCGTAGCCGCGATAGCCCATGGCGATCTTGGCCACGAGGCGCAGGTGCGACGTGACGAGGCGGTGGGCCGCGTTGCGGTCGCCCTTCTCGCGCCAGTCCTTCGCGAGCGTGAACTCCTCGTTCGGCTCCAGCATCGGGAACTTGCGGATCTCGTCGAGGTAGCGGGAGAGGCCACCTTCGGTGGCGAGCACTGGCAATGCGCCGGCCATGATCTTACCTCCTTGAAAGGACCCCCTGCGGGGCGGTCCGAAGCGAACCGCCGCTCCCTAGAGCCGGCCGTCCGAATCCCGAATGTAGCGGGAAACCGGCGGAGACGGAAAGGCGACGCGTGGGACGCGTTCGTCAACAACGCGCGGGATCTCGCTTGGGTCTGTGATGGCACGAAAGGCCGCAGCCCGCCGTGTCTTGGCGCACGCCCGCGCGGCCTTGACTGTGTCTGCGCCGCTACGGGCCGGCCCGCAACCGGGCCACGAGATCCTGCAGGTCGGCCGGGAGCGGGCTCTCGAAATGCAGGGTTTCTCCCGTGCGCGGATGGGCGAAGCCCAGCACGCTGGCGTGCAGCGCCTGCCGCCCGAGGGTGGCGAGGGCCTCGCGCGCGCCGGGCGAGAGCCGGCCCGCCTTGGTCTTGAACGCCCCGCCATAGACCGCGTCGCCGAGGAGCGGATGGCCGCGATGGCTGAGATGCACGCGGATCTGGTGGGTGCGCCCCGTCTCCAGGGTGCAGCGGACCAGTGCCACCGGTGCCTCGGCACCGAGCACCGCCTCGACGCGGTAATGCGTGATCGCGTGCCGGCCGCCCTCCCCGCGCACGACGGCGATCTTCTCGCGGTTGCGCACGCTGCGGGCGAGGTTCGCCTCGATGGTGCCGGCTCGCGGCTCGGGTACGCCCCAGGCCAGGGCGAGGTAGGCCCGCTCGAGGGGGCCCGTGCGGCCGTGGTCGGCGAACTGCGCCGTCAGCCCGGCATGGGCGAGATCGTTCTTGGCCACCACCAGCAGGCCGCTGGTGTCCTTGTCGATGCGGTGGACGATGCCCGGCCGGCGCACGCCGCCGATCCCCGACAGGCTCTCGCCGCAATGGGCGATGAGCCCGTTCACCAGGGTGCCGGATTCGTGGCCGGGCGCCGGGTGGACCACGAGGCCGGCCAGCTTGTCGATGACGATGAGGTCGTCGTCCTCGTACACGATGGCGAGGTCGAGGGCCTGCGCCACCGGCTCCGCCGCCACCGCCTCCGGTATCACGACGGCGAGTTCGGCCCCGGGGCCGACCTTCACCGAGGGATCGCGGCTGACGGCGCCGTCGCGGCGGACCTGCCCGGCGCGGATGAGATCCTGCAGGCGCGAGCGCGAGACGTCGGGAAAGGCCCGGGCCAGGGCCCGGTCCAGGCGCTCCGTCGCGGCATCCTCGGCGAGCGTCGCGCGGCGGTCCGCCGATACCGGCAATTCATCGAGTCCCGGCAACGGGCGATCCTTCGGTTCAAAATGTCGCTCGCGCCGCACCGGCGCGATTTCGGCACTTGTGGTGCCGCGCGACCCTCGCTATACGATCGCCCATCGGCCGGGAAGCACGGATCGCCGCAGCGATCATCGGATGCCTCCCTCCGGTCCGCGCCCATCGTCTAGCGGTTAGGACAGGTCCCTCTCACGGATCAGACCGGGGTTCGATTCCCCGTGGGCGCGCCAACAAACTCAGCCACTTAGCTCGAACCTACGCTCTGTCTCACTCTGGTGGCTCACATAGCCGTTTGAGGCAGACCCTTTTCTGATGACGCGCATAGGCGCTGGGCTTCGCTGCATGTCGGCGGCCTGCCATCGTTGCAGATCGGGCATAGGCGCCTTCCGCCCCCTCCCCTATCCCGTCCGGCCTGCATCAGCCGCCGGACCTCATGTCAGCTTCAGCAAAACTTAAGATCGTCCCCGCCGACCCGCAGCTCTGGCGCAGGCCTTCCTCACTTGCGCCCCAGCGTCTCGCCCTGCCCGGGCCTGACGGGCGCGAACTGGGCCGCGATTCACGAGCAAGCCGTCGCCTTCCTGGATCAACGCGCCGACGAGGCGGTGCAGCTCGGCTGGACGACGCTGGGGCTGTTCGGCGTTCACCCTGAGGCCGGC
The DNA here is from genome assembly GCF_055361545.1 of Methylobacterium sp. TK31. Classification (NCBI taxonomy): domain Bacteria; kingdom Pseudomonadati; phylum Pseudomonadota; class Alphaproteobacteria; order Hyphomicrobiales; family Methylobacteriaceae; genus Methylobacterium; species Methylobacterium sp. TK31. The sequence continues at coordinate 2,244,929 of NZ_CM143964.1, forward strand.
ACCATCTGCTCGGACTACTGCGGCGCGCTCGTTCTCGGAATGGAGCCGGTTTTCGCGATTGAGGGTCCCCCGGATTCTGGTCCTTCCGAAAGGTAAGCCTCCGGATCTCATTCGGCGGCCTGCAGGGCCGCCGCCAAGGCGAATTCCTGCGGCATCATCCACCCCAGGGCGGTGTGAGGACGGCTCTCGTTGCAGTGCTGCCGCCACGTCTCGATCTTGCTCCGCGCGTCGGCTAACGACAAGAACCAGTTCGCGTTCAGGCACGCGTCGCGCAGGCGGCCGTTGAAAGACTGACGAGCGCGTTGTCGGTCGGCTGTCCGACGTCAGCACCTATGGGACAGATTGAGGGTCTTCACGAACGGAGGATGGCTGGTTCATCGTAGCCCCTGAGGAGCGAAGATGAAGCAGACATCCGGACCGGCCAAGAAGCCGGCAGAAGCGGTGATCAAGGACATCCGTCGGGCCACACGTCGGCAGTTCTCGTCCGAGGAGAAGATCCGTGTGGTGCTGGAAGGCTTGCGGGGCGAGGACAGCATCGCCGAGTTATGCCGACGTGAGGGGATCGCCGCCTCGATGTACTACGGCTGGTCCAAGGAGTTCCTGGAGGCTGGCAAGAAGCGCCTGTCCGGCGACACGTCTCGTGCGGCCACTACGGATGAGGTGCGGGACCTCCGTCGCGAGACGGGGGCGCTGAAGGAGGTCGTAGCTGATCTCGTCCTGGAGAACCGTCTGCTCAAAAAAAGCATGAGCGGGGCTGGGGGCGACGAGGCATGAGGTACCCGGCCCCCGAGAAGCTGGAGATCATCCGGCTCGTCGAGCAATCCCACCTGCCGGTGCGCGCTACCCTGGACAAGCTCGGCATCACCCGCTCGACGTTCTACCGCTGGTACGACGCCTACCAGCGCGGCGGCCCCGAGGCGTTGAATGACCATCCTTCGCAGCCAAGCCGGGTCTGGAACCGCCTACCTGCGGAGATCCGCGAGCAGATCGTTGCTCTGGCCTTGGAGCAGCCTGAACTCAGCCCGCGTGAACTGGCGGTACGCTTCACCGACGAGCGGCGCTACTTCGTCTCGGAAGCGACCGTCTACCGGCTGCTCAAGTCTCAGGACCTGATCACCAGCCCGGCCTATATCGTCATCAAGGCCGCCGACGAGTTCCGCGATAAGACCACCGCGCCCAACCAGCTTTGGCAGACGGACTTCACCTACCTGAAGGTCGTTGGCTGGGGCTGGTACTACCTGTCGACGGTCCTGGACGACTTCTCACGCTACATCGTCGCCTGGAAGCTGTGCACGACGATGCAGGCCAGCGACGTCACCGCCACGCTCGACCTGGCGCTGGGTGCGGCTGGGCTCGATCAGGCGCGGGTGATGCCGCGGCCACGCCTGCTCTCCGACAATGGGCCGAGCTACGTCGCCAGCGACCTAGCTGACTGGCTCGGCATTCGGGCCATGACCCACATCCGCGGCGCGCCATGCCATCCTCAAACGCAGGGCAAGATCGAGCGTTGGCACCAGACGCTCAAGAACCGCATCCTGCTTGAACACGCCTACTTGCCCGGCGAGCTGGAGACGCAGGTTGCCAACTTCGTCGAACACTACAACCATGCCCGAGCCCATGAGAGCCTGAGCAACCTCACGCCCGCCGACGTCTACTTCGGACGCGGTGAAGGGATCCTGGCCGAGCGGGAACGCATCAAGCGCCAGACCTTCATGGATCGCCGCTTGCGCCACCACGCGCACGCTGCCTAACCTCTCACCCCAGATGGACCAGAGCCTCCGCTCCTGAACACCGCTGAATGTCCCAAATCATCTGACGACGGACACGGACCAGTATGACACCCTTCTCCGTAGCATTGTTCAGCAAATCCAGCCCGCGGACGTGATCGAGGCGATTTGGGTTAAGAACATCATCGACTTGATCTGGGAAGCAAACCGCGTCCGCCGGTGGCGAAGGCAGATCTTGGTCCAAGCCCATTTGAAAGCAGCGGAGGATTTGATCCGTCCTGCTCTCCGGAACGTGGATCCCTTTAATCTCAACCACGATGCAGCTCCATCGGCTGACAGTCTCGCTGCAGGTTGGATGGCTGGCCATCGCGAGCAGCGGCCCTATGTTGACGACCTTCTTCATGAGCGTGGTCTCACGGCAGAGAACGTCACTGCGCACGGCTTTCTGTTAAACTTGCCCTCTATTGAACGCATCGATCGAATGGCCGCGCTGGCCGATCAACGTCGAGATGCACTTTTCCGGGAAATTGAGCGCAAGCGAGAAGGCTTCGGGCAGCTTGCTCGGAAAGTCGCTGCGGAAGTCCTTGACATTGAGCGCACCGGAGAGCGGTGAACCGTGTACTTCAAGCATAGAGGCAGTGATGACGTCTGAGCGCGCCAGTCATGCCAATCGCCTAAATGCTGCAAAGAGCACTGGTCCCCGCACACCCTCAGGGAAAGCACAATCGAAACAGAATGCTCGCAAGCACGGCCTCTCGATTGCCAATCTCAATCCGGACATGGAGTCAGAAATCGAACTGTTGGCCGAGCTTATCGCCGGCAGATACGGTGTTGCTGCCGACATTCTGGAGGCCGCCCGTGCTGCTGCTGAGGCACAGATTAATTTCGAACGCGTACAGGCTGTAAAATTCGAAATCCTGCGGAGCGGCGGAGCAAACGGTTTATCAGGGGTCGGAGCAGGTCAGAGTTCTCCCAACGATCTGTTTCCAGAAATTTTTGATCAGCTTGAGCGATTGGACCGGTATGAAACTCGCGCTTTATCCCGACGGAAGTTTGCTTTCCGTCGGTTCCTCGAACGCATCAATCGAGAGGTCGGACCTTAGGTCATCGCGCTAGTAGCGCGCTCTGGTCTTCCTGGGCGAGTTTGAGGAGGTTTCGTCCGTAGGCGGTCTTGGCGAAGAGGGTACCGCGGGCGATGAGCTGGTCCTTGCCGATGAAGCCCTGCAGGTAGGCGATCTCCTCCAGGCAGGCCACCTGCAGCCCCTGGCGGTGCTGGAGGGTGCGCACGAACTCGGCCGCCTCGAGCAGGCTGTCATGCGTGCCCGTGTCGAGCCAGGCATAGCCGCGGCTCATGCGCTCCACGTGCAACTGCCCCCGCTCCAGATAGGCCTCGTTGATGCTGGTGATCTCGAGCTCGCCCCGGGCCGAGGGCGTCACGGCCGCGGCGATGTCGAGGACCTGGTTGTCGTAAACGTACAGCCCTGTCACCGCCCAGGGGCTCTCGGGCTCGACCGGCTTCTCGACGAGGCGCAGGGGCCGCCCGTCCGGGTCGAGGGTGACCACGCCGTAGGCCGAGGGATCGTCGACGTGGTAGGCGAACACCGTGGCGCCGGTCGGGCGGGCGCAGGCCCGGGCCAGCATCTCGCGCATGCCTGAGCCGAAGAACAGGTTGTCGCCCAGCACCAGGGCCACGCTGTCGGCGCCCACGAAGTCGCGCCCGATCAGGAAGGCCTGGGCCAGCCCTTCCGGCCGGGGCTGGAGGGCGTAGCTGAAGGACAGCCCGAACTGCTCGCCGGTGCCGAACAGGCGCTTGTAGTTGTCGAGGTGCTCAGGCGAGGAGATGATCAGGATCTCGCGGATGCCCGCCAGCATCAGCACCGAGACCGGGTAGTAGATCATCGGCTTGTCGTAGACCGGCAGCAGCTGCTTGTTGATCGACAGCGTGGCCGGGTGCAGGCGCGTGCCCGTGCCGCCGGCCAGAACGATCCCCTTCATGCCCGTGTCTCCGTCGTTGTCCGTTCAGGCCCGACCAGCCGGTCGAGGATGTCGTCGAGGGCCTCGGCCCAGGGCCGGGGCTCGAGGCCGTAGGCGGCCGTCAGGCTCGCGGTCGAGAGCACCGAATGCGCCGGCCGGCGGGCCGGGGTCGGGAAGGCGCTGGTGGGGATGGCGTCCACCGGGACGCTGCGGGCGCCGCGCCGGGCCGCGCCCGCCAGGATGGCGCGGGCAAAGCCGCACCAGGTGGTGGCGCCCGCATTGACGAAGTGGTGCGTGCCCGTGGGCGCGCCGGGATCGCGGGCCAGCGCCTGGGCGATCTGCGCCAGGCCCGCGGCGAGGTCGCCCGCGCTCGTCGGATTGCCGTGCTGGTCGTCGACCACGGCGAGGCGCTCGCGCTCGGCGGACAGCCGCAGCATCGTCTTGACGAAGTTGCCCCGGTGCGGGCTCACCACCCAGGCGGTGCGGAGGATGGCGTGGCGCGGGTTGGCGGCGCGCACCGCGATCTCGCCGGCCGCCTTGCTGGCGCCGTAGACGCTCTGCGGGTTGACCGGCATGTCGGGGGTGCAGGGGCCCGTCCCGCGTCCGTCGAAGACGTAGTCGGTGGAGACGTGGACGAGGGGGATGCCGGCCCGGGCGGTGGCCGCGGCGAGCAGCGCCGGCGCCAGCGCGTTCAGGTTCCAGGCCGCGGCGATCTCGCTCTCGGCCCTGTCGACCGCGGTGTAGGCGGCCGCGTTGACCAGCGCCGCGTAGGGGCGCTGCGCCAGGGCGGCGTCGATCGCGCCCGCATCGGTGATGTCGAGCTCCGCCCGGCCCGGGGCGTGCAGGCGCACGCCCGCATCCCAGAGCGCGGGGTTCTGCAGCTCGGTGCCGACCTGGCCGGCGCCGCCGAGGATGAGGATGTTCATGGTTTCGGGTGCTTGGGGCTCGGGGGCTTGGGGCTCGGGCATCGGCGCGGCCTCAGGCGCTCGGGGCGGGGGCGAGGCCGAGGCGCTCGCCGGTGTAGCGGCCCTCGCGGATCGGGCGCCACCAGGCTTCGTTGGCCAGGTACCAGCGCACCGTCTCCTCCAGGGCCCGCTCGAAGTCCTTGGTCGGGTGCCAGCCGAGCTCGGCCTCGGCCTTGGACGGGTCGATGGCGTAGCGCCGGTCGTGGCCGGGCCGGTCGGTGACGGAGGTGATCAGCCGGTCGTGGGGGGCCTGCTCCGGGCGCAGGCGGTCGAAGGCGGCGCAGAGCGCCTTGACCACGGCGAGGTTGTTGCGCACCGCCCGCCCGCCGAGCAGGTAGGTCTCGCCGACCCGCCCCCTCTCCAGCACGGCCACGAGGCCGCGGGCATGGTCCTCCACGTGGATCCAGTCGCGCTCGTTCAGGCCGTCGCCGTAGACGGGCAGCGGCTTGCCCTCCAGCGCGTTGAGGATCATCAGCGGGATGAGCTTCTCGGGGAAGTGGCGCGGGCCGTAGTTGTTCGAGCAGTTCGTCACCAGCACGGGCAGGCCGTAGGTCTCGTGCCAGGCGCGGGCCAGGTGGTCGGAGGCCGCCTTGGAGGCCGAGTAGGGCGAGCGCGGGTCGTAGCGGCTGGCTTCCGTGAAGAAGCCGTCGGGCGGCAGCGAGCCGTAGACCTCGTCGGTGGAGACGTGCAGGAAGCGGAAGGCCGCCTTCTCGGGCCCCGCGAGCGTCTCCCAGTGGCTGCGCGCCCCGTCGAGCATGACCTGGGTGCCGACCACGTTGGTGCGGATGAAGGCGCCCGGATCGGTGATCGAGCGGTCGACATGGCTCTCGGCGGCCAGGTGCATCACGGCCTCGGGCCGGAAGTCGGCGTAGAGGGCGTGCACGGCGTTCGGGTCGCAGATGTCTGCCTCGACGAGCCGGTGCCCGGGGTTGCCCGCCAGCGGCTGGAGCGAGATCGGGTTGGCCGCGTAGGTCAGCGCGTCGAGGGTCGCCACGTCGTGCCCGCGCTCCTGCACCAGGTGCAGCACGAGGGCCGATCCGATGAAGCCGCAGCCGCCTGTTACCAAGATGCGCATGGGATGAAGGTCTCTCGTGAAGGCGGATCGGTGGACGATCCGGACGATCCAGGGGGGCGGGACCGGGTCCGGCCGTGTCCCGCCGCACAGGCTTCAGAAAAGCGGCGGAAGATCGGCCAGGCGCGGGGCGACCCGGTCCTTGGCCGAGAGTTGGGCTTGCGCCTCGCTCACCGGCCAGGCGATGCCGAGCGCCGGATCGTTCCAGAGCAGGCCGCCGTCGTGCTCGGGGCTGTAGACCCCGCCCGCGACCTTGTAGGCCACCATCGTGTCGGGTTCCAGGGTGCAGAAGCCGTGCCCGAAGCCGACCGGGATGTAGAGCTGCTCGCCGGCTTGCGCATCGAGGCGCACGGCCACGTGCCGGCCGAAGCTGGGCGAGGCCCGCCGCAGGTCGACCGCCACGTCCAGGATCGCGCCCGACAGCACCCGGATCAGCTTGGCCTGGGCCATGGGGGCGCGCTGGAAGTGCAGGCCGCGCACGGTGCCGCGCGGGGCGGAGAAGGACTGGTTGTCCTGGATGAACACATCCGCGATGCCCGCCCGCGCCAGGATGTCGGCCCGGTAGGTCTCCAAGAACTGATCATCCCCCGATTTCACGGACAGGGGGTTTAGCTCGCGTTCAGCTCGGCTTGCTCGGGGGTAATGTATCCGAAGGCCGAGTTGACGCGCTGGTATTTATATAAGCCCTCGATTTAAGCGATGATGTCGCGTCGGGCCTCGTAACGGGTCTCCGCCTCCCTGCATGCAAGGGCCAAACTCTTGCCCTGGGCCGTCTGCACCTTAATTTGACGCAGCTTGAGCACGACCTGCTCCACGTTCGTCTTCTGGCCTCGCCGCATATCCAACTCCTTTGATCCTTGCTGATCCTCTCAATCAGCCCGGTCCAAAGCCAGCCGGTCAGGTCAGATGCGCAGGGCCCGTTTTATGAGACCGGAACTGGGCGGCTTGTAGGTGGCATTGGCCAATACGGGATCGGCTTCAAGACGCTGACGTAGCACCATCTCGGGCGAGAGCCCGTTGAGCACGCGCTGCCGGCGGCCATTGTAGGCGGCGTTGAAGCCGCGCAGCACGATCTCCAGGTCGGCGTGGCTGTAGAGCGTGATGCCGAGCACCTCCCTCTGCACTCGGCCGTTGAAGCGCTCGACGATGCCGTTTGTTTCGGGCGTGTAGGGACGCATCTTGCGATGCTGCACACCGTGCCGCTCGCAGGCGGCCTCGAACGCATCGGCCGTGAAGCAGGAGCCGCAGTCGGTCAGCACGTGCGTGACCTTGAACGGAAAGGCCCCAAGGGCGTCCGAGAGAAAGGCCACCGCCGAGGCGGTGGTCTCGTCGTCCTCGACGGCGAGATGCACGTAGCGGGAGGCCCGGTCGATAGCGACGTATAGGTAGCGTTTGCGCGAGACGCGGTCGCGGTCTTGCAGCTTGGGCAGGTGCTTCACGTCGACGTGGATGAAGCCGACCTCGTAATCCTTGAAGATGCCATGCGGGTTGCGGGCATTCTCTGCCGGCGACAGCCGATTGAGGCCCTCCGCCTTGAGGATACGGTAGACCGCGTCCCGGTTCAGGTGCGGCAGGAAGTGACTGACGACGAAGGTCAGTGCATCGAGAGGAAAGCTGGTGGAGCGGCGGAGCGCGCACACGATGGCGCGCTCCTTATCGCTGGCGCACCACGCGAGCTTGTGGGGGCGCGCCGAGCGGTCCTGACACGCATCGGGGCCGCGTTTGCGCCATTCGCGGATGGTCTCGGTGGGCACACCGTAGCGCTTGGCCAGCACGCCAGCCCTCGTGCGAGCGAGCGATCTTGGCACGGACAGCCGGGGTGGTGCGAGCTTGGGGGTGGATGGCGAGCATCAGCGAGCCCTCCTGACAGAATGGCAGCACCCACCGTCGAACCGCCATGCATAGACTTTGATCGCCCAACGCGCCGCATCCCAACGACGTTCCGCAACCAAGCAGCTAGGAGTCCGTCCGAGTAACGAGTTTTCGGTTCGAGATTAGGGTTGAGATCAGGGCGAGCCAGCCTGCTTCATGCTCAGCGCCCGGCCTTCGCCAGCTTCAGGAGGTTGTGGGCGGTGCAGATCATCGCCCATTCGCCGCGGACCTGATCGAGCCCGCGGAGCAGGAACTGTCGGAAGCCCCAGGCGTGTTTGATCTGCCCGAACACCGCCTCGACGACCTGCTTCCTGATGCGGTAGCGGCTCCGGCGGCCAGCCCGCTTCATCCGCGCGGCCATCGCATGCATCAGGGGCGTCTTCGTCAGCTTTCGACGACCGGCCGCATCCGCCTCGCCGTGACGCGCCCGCCCCGGAGCGAGATAGGCGGTGATTCGCCGCTGCTTCAGCGCGGCCAGGTTCGCCTCGTTGGCAAAGCCTGCATCGCCCGAGACCTCGCACGGCTTGCGCGCGAGATGAGCGCGGACGTCGTCGATGAACGGCACGAGGGCGCGGGCGTCGGCGGCATTCGTCACGAGGCGGTGCGCCACGATGATCTGATGCAAGGCATCGACGGCGATCTGTCCGTTGTAGCCCTGCACGAACCCGTCGCGGGTTGGCAGGATCCGGCTGTCCGGGTCGGTAAAGTTGCGCTGCGCCCGGTTCGGCAGACCGCAATCCTCACCGCGCAGGGGCCGACCCTGCCAGCGCATGCCCGAGGACGCACCCGGCCTGCTCTCGTCCTCGGGGTCGGGCGGATCGACCGCTTCCGCTTCTAGCGCGGCCTTCGCGGCGCGGATCGTCTCCAGCCGCCGCTGCTTGTCGGCCATCCAGTCCGGCGTCTCGTCGCCCCGTCGGTTCGCGACCTGCACCGCGTCCTCGGCCGCGTTCGCCTCGCGCGCCTGCTCCAGCCAGGCGTCGACCTCGGCGGCCAGCGCCGGCTCGACCGTCTTCATGCGTCCGTAGCTCATCGCTTTGTGGCGCGAGGCATTGGCCTTCACCTGGGTCCCGTCCACCGCCACGTAGGCGAACTGGATTAGACAGGCCGCGCGGCACAGGCGCAGCACCTGCACGAACAGGTCCGACAGGCCCACGAGGTGGCGCTTGCGGAAGTCTGCGATGGTGCGGAAGTCCAGCCGGTTCAGCCCGGTCACCGCCATGACGTTGACCCGTTCCTCGCAGGCCCGGGCGAGCTGACGTGACGAGTACAGGCCGCGGCTGTAGCCGTAGAGCAGCAGCGCCACCATCATCCCCGGATGGTAGGGCGGGTAGCCGCGCTCCTCGGTGTAGGCGTCGAGGGTGGCCGAGAGGTCGAGCGCTTCCTGCACCGTGTCGCGAACGAAGTGCGCCATGTGCCCGGGCGGCACGAACTCGTGCAGCGAGGGCGGCAGCAACCAGCCCTGATCCACATTCCAGGAGCGAAACACCTTAGCCATGAGCCGAGTGAATCACCCTCTGACCTCGCCGTCGAGAGGATTACTTGGACGGGCTCCTAGACGTACCGTCGCAGAATGAATCGCTCCATGAGCAGGCCAAACCAAACTGAGCCAAATCCCCAGCCAAGAACATATGTGTAATCGACAGTAACCCCAAGTTGAGAATTATATGCAAGTCTTACCCATTCTACGATTTGAACAATTGGACTCCATTTTAAAATGCTGTATATTTCCTCTGGAAACATGTGTGGCAAAAAGAAAACGCCTGAAGTCATATAGAGCAGGATAGTAATGATAATGTATCCCCACAGCCACCCTGGAAAGACTGACATAATAGCCATATTGATCGCTCCCATTCCAAGCCCCAAGAGAAGCGCTATTATATAGCCGCCAATCGCCATTGCTGGTTCTTCTGGCGTAGGATCAACTCCCATCGCAAGTAGAATGCAGCCTATAATGATTAACCCTTGAAAGCCCTTTATCGTTTCCACAAGAAATCTGGCTGCCATAATGTCAAAGGCTTTTACCTGAGGGTAATACATAAGTGGTCGATTTACCAGCATGGCCTTCATTGCTTCACGTGATGTATACTGAAAAACTAGTACTGGAACTGCGCCAGTTGCAACAAACAAAACAGCATCATTGCCCATCGGCGAAGGTATGCCCCGGAAGAGCATAATCCCAACCATCAAAAAGATATGCGCAACGGGCCAGAGAACGACAACGACATATCCCCAATATGACCCTCCGAAGCGGGTACGCATGTCACGCAGCATCAAGGCTCGAATGACATTCGCGTACACTTCGAATTCGCGTCGTCTGACCGGCGCCTCGGAGGCAGGGGGTAGCATTCTCAATCTCGCTATCAAGGCCGATGGCAGTGTCCTAGAGCGTCTTATGGTCAAAAGTGCGGTTGTAGAGCTATCCCGGAACACCCTCGTTATGGGCTGTCCAAAAAGTCATATGGCGCATCCAGGCCGTCGTGGCCTGTCCCCTAGAAAGTGGCTCTTAGCCAAGTTTCGTGGATTGGGTCGGTGGGAGGATGCCGGGGGGTGGGTAGCTCCTAGCTGAACCGGGCAGGGATTCTCAGATCAGAGCATGACCCTTCTCTGTCAAATCCCCGGTTGTCGCCTTCTCCACGTCACGCGTGAGGATAGCACCACCCTTCGCATTGCTGCTCAGGCGAAGCGCGATCATGCCCGTTGCCCACATTGTCGTACTGTCAGCCGGTCAGTGCATAGTCGCTATCACCGGCGTCCCACCGACCTGCCGACGAGCGGTCAGGAGGTGCGTCTGGTCCTGACGATCCAACGTTTCTACTGCCACGATCCTGCTTGCGTGCGTCGGACCTTTGCCGTGCGTCTGCCTCGCCTCGTCGACCGCTACGCTCAGAGGACCCGCTGGCTGGCCGATGCTCAGGTTCGAACCGCGCTGGCGCTCGGTGCCACACCCGCCGCCCGGCTGCTGCCGCACTTGGCGATGCCGACCAGTGCCACGACGCTGCTGCGGGGCATCCGCGAACGGCCGCTGCCGACCGGATACAAACCAATCGTCGTCGGTGTCGACGACTGGGCCCTGCGCAAGGGCCGAACCTATGGCACCATTCTGGTCGATCTCGAACGCCGACGTCCCATCGACCTACTGCCGGATCGTTCGGCCTCGACGCTGGCGGCTCCGCTCCGTCGAGACCCGCAGATCCAGGTCGTGGCACGGGATCGCTCGACCGAATATGCGCGTTGGACCGCCATGGGTGCGCCCGATCCCGTACAGGTCGCGGACCGTTGGCACCTCCTGCTCAATACCCGAGAGATGGTCGAGCGCTGGCTCGCCCGTGTCCATCCGCGTCTGGAGCTGTTGCCGGCCGTGGCCCCGTCATCGCTATCGATCCAGCGCGTCATGGCCTACCCACGCGCACCGGCCGAGATGCGCGCGCGGGCCGCGGCCAGCGGTCGATGGGAAGCGGCCTATGACGACGTGCGTCGCCGCTATGCGGAAGGACACTCGCTTCGGCGCATCAATTGCGAGACCGGCTTGGCCCGAACCACGGTGCGCAAGTACGCCTTCGCCGCGAGCTTCCCCCGGAACGGCATGCGCGAGCCAAAGCCGAGCATGCTCGATCCTTATCTCGGGCATCTTCATATCCGCCTCGACGAGGGCTGCGAGAACGCGGCGCAACTCTGGCGCGAGCTTCAGGATCTTGGCGTCGGTGGCACCTCGAAGCAGGTGCGTCTCTGGTTGTCTGAGCGGCGCGTAGGCCCGGCCAAAAAAATTATCCGGTCGTCGCTAGCACCGCTTGATCTCAGTGTTGCGACCTCGACCGCCTCACCCCTGGTTTCCTCCAAGCAACTGTCCTGGCATCTCCTACGTGAGCCCGAAGACCTCGATCCCGAGGCAGCCGCCGTCGTCGCGCGCGTTCTGCAGGATATCGAGGCAGCCAAGGTCGTCGATATCGGCCGCCGGTTCTGCCAGATCGTTCGGAGCCGCTGTGGCCAGCAGCCGTCGGGACAATCGGATGTCAAGGCGTTCGATGAATGGCTGGGCGACGCGCAAATCTGCGGCGTCCGCATCGTAGAGAACTTCGCTATCAGCCTCGGTCAGGACGGAGACGCCGTCCGGGCTGCGCTGATGCTGCCTTGAAGCAGTGGCCAGTGTGAAAGGGCGAACCAATTCCAGGCCGCTGCGACGGAGTAAAACCAGGCCAGTGTCGGCCCGCAGCTTGAACGCTGAAGGGGCCCGATCGGGCCCCTTCAGCGTTCGTCGCCGATCATGAGGTTCAGGTCGGCAGGAGCTCGCTCGTCTTGGGATCCTGGGCGTCGGTTGTGGCCTGGTTTTGCTCCGCCCTATCATCGGCGCGGCCGCGGCGGCTCCGAGAAGATTTGAGGCGGTAGCTGTCGCCGTTCAAGCCTAGTGGAGTGACGCGGACAGAGGATTCACGCGTACGATGAGACGTGCGAGTCTGGGCGATGGCTCAGACGGTATGCGTGCTCCTCGATGCGACCGGCGCGGCACGGCTGGCTGCGATTACAAGCGACCGCTCCCGCCCGCTCAAACACACCCAGCGCGCCCGCATCGTCCTGCTCTCGGTCGAGCGCTTGAGTGTTCAAGACGTCGCTCGGCGGGCGGGCGTCAGCCGCCCGGCCGTATGGCGCTGGCAGCGGCGCTACGCCGAGGCAGGCGTCGAAGGTCTGTTGCGCGACAAGACGCGTCCGCCCGGCACGCCGCCCCATTCGACCGAGACGGTGGCCGAGGTGCTGGCGCTAACCTGCTCGGAGCCGCCGGGCGAGGTCACGCACTGGACCGGCCGTGCCGTGGCCCGCGCTGTCGGGATCTCGTTGCGCGCCGTGCAACGGATCTGGGACGCTCGCCGCCTCCAGCCGCATTGACTGCGCACGTTCAAGCGCTCGCGCGACCCAGCCTTCGCCGCCAAGGTCGAGGATGTCGTCGGCCTCTACATGGCCCCACCCGCCCACGCGGTGGTGCTGTCCCTCGATGAGAAGAGCCAGATCCAGGCGCTGGAGCGGACCCGCCCCGACCGTCCGCTCGCCTCAGGCCATCCCGTCGCCCAGACCCACGACTATACTCGTCACGGCACCACGACGCTGTTTGCCGCCCTCGACGTCCTGGCGGGCACCGTGCTCGGCCGCTGCATGCAGCGCCACCGGAACGGGGAGTTCATCCGGTTCCTCAACGCCGTCGAGGCCACTGTCCCGCCCGGCAAGGCGATCCACGCGATCCTCGACAACGTCGCCACCCACAAACATCCGAAGGTGCGCGCTTGGCTCGCCCGGCACCCGCGCTGGACCTTCCACTTCACTCCGACCTCAGCCTCCTGGCTCAACGCCGTTGAGGGCTTCTTCTCAGCACTGACCCGTCGTCGGCTGCGGCGAGGCTCCTTCACCGGCGTCGTCGACCTGCAGGTGGCGATCAAACGCTACATCGCCGAGCACAACCGGAACGCCAAACCCTTCGTCTGGACCAAGCCAGCCACCGACATCCTTGCCGCCGTCAGCCGATCCCCTGAACCATCCGTCTGATACCAACCCTCATTGATCGGGACTCACGGGGTAGCCTCCCTGGCTGAGTGGTGATTCTGTCTTCGGGTTTGGAGCCTGAGGAGGATGTCATGTCTGCTCCGGTGCTGCTGCGGCGGGACTTCGACGCCGAGGGCCTGCGCGCCTTGGCCAAGGCCGCGCGCGATCCTGCCCAGACCCGGCGCCTGCTGGCTTTGTCGGCGATCTACGCGGGCGGCTCACGCTCGACCGCTGCCGCGCTTGGCGGGGTCGGGCTGCAGACGGTGCGGGACTGGGTGGTGGCGTTCAACGCGCACGGTCCGGACGGGCTGATCGGCGGCAAGGCCCCTGGCGCCCGCCCGCGCCTGAGCATCGAGCAGCGGGAGGTGCTGCGTACCCTGGTCGAGCAGGGGCCGATGCCGGCCACCCACGGGGTAGTGCGTTGGCGCTTGTGCGATCTGGCCCAGATCCTGTGCGAGGATCACGGCGTGTCGGTGTCCGAGCAGACCCTGAGCCGGGTCTTGCGGGGGATGGGTTACCGCAAACTCTCGGCCCGTCCGCGCCATCACGCTCAAGCTCCGGACGCGATCCCCGCTTTTAAAAAGCCTTCCCCGCCCGCATGGCGGAGATCGCGCGGGCCGTCGGCGGCAAGCCGATAGAGGTCTGGTTCGCCGACGAGGCTCGGGTCGGCCAGAAGAACACGATCACCCGGCGCTGGACCAAGCGCGGCACGCGCCCCTCAGCCCCGAAGGACCAGCGCACCGCCTCCGCCTACATCTTCGGCGCCATCTGCCCGGCACGGGGAACGGGCGCCGGTCTCGTCATGCCCCGCTGCACCACCGAGGCGATGGCCCTGCACCTCGAAGAGATCGCCCAGGCCGTCGCCCCTGGTGCGCACGCCGTCCTGCTGCTTGATCAGGCCGGCTGGCACACGACGAAGAACCTCGCAGTGCCCGGCAACATCACCCTGCTGCCGTTGCCGGCCCGTTCCCCCGAACTCAACCCGGTCGAGAACCTCTGGCAGTTCATGCGCGACAACTGGCTCGGCAATCGAACCTTCACATCCTACGCCGACATCCTCGACCACTGCTGCCACGCCTGGAACACCCTCATCGACCGACCCGGGCGCATCATGTCGATCGGACGCCGCGAATGGGCCTATGGGTTCTGATCAATGAGAATTGGTATGAGTCAGTGCACTAGGATGCTGACGTGATGGGTCAGCCGATCGAGCAGCGCGCCGGTGAGGCGCTCCGAGCCCAGAACTGAGGTCCAATCCTCAAAAGGCAGGTTCGAGGTCACCACGGTCGAGCCGCGCTCGTAGCGCTGAGAGAAGACCTCGAACAGCAAATCGGCCCCCGTCGGCGACAGCGGCACGTAGCCGAGTTCGTCGACGATCAGCAGCTTCACCGAAGCCAGTTCGCGCTGAAGCCGGAGCAGACGGCGCTCATGGCGGGCCTCTAGAAGCTGATTGACCAACGAGGCCGCGGTGGTGAACGCGACCGAGAAGCCCTTCTGGCAAGCTGCCAGGCCGAGAGCCAAAGCGATGTGAGTCTTGCCGGGGCCGGAGTTGCCGAGTGCGATGACGTTCTCCCGGCCGAGGATGTAGCCGGAGCGCGCCAGCTCCAGCACGAGCATCTTGTTCAGGCTCGGGATCGCGGTGAAGTCGAAGGTGTCGAGGCTCTTCACTGCCGGGAAGCGTGCCGACTGGATCCGGCGTTCGACCATGCGCCGTTCGCGATCGATGAGTTTTAGCTCGACCAGCCGGAGCAGGTAGCGCGGGTGGTCGATGCCGCCCTGGGCGCACTCACGGGCAACCTTGTCGTACTCGCGCAGCACTACGGGCAGCTTCAGCTGCTCGAGGTGGTGGGCGAGCAGGATCCCCGGCGTGCCGCCGGTGGTGCCGCCCGGCATCGTTTCGTCACGCGCCGCGCTCATGCCGCCACCTCCGGTACCAGCACCGCGTGGTCGGCTGCCACGGTCGTCCTCACCGCGGTCCTGGGCAGATGCGGATAGGCCGCCAGGTCGAGCCGGGGCGGTCGTCGCTCCAACCGGGCCAGCGCAATCAGCTTGACCGCGTCGAAGCCGATCGCTCCGAGCCGGATCGCGTCGGTGACGGCCAAGGCCACGACGTCCTTGGGCATCGCCTCCATCAGACGCAGCACCTGGATGAACTCGAGCTTGCCGCGGTTGCCCATGCCCGCCTCCGGGAGGTAGCGCAGGTGCTGGAATGCCTCGGGCAGATCCCAGCCCTGGAGCGCGGCAGCTTGGTCGAGAGCGTTCGGTTTGGTCTCGATTAGCGTGAGGTAATGCAGCGGATCGGACACAAACATGCCCGTGCCGTAGCTGCGCGGGTGCCGGGCGATCTCGATCCCTGCACACAGGACCACGACCTCCTCGACGAAGCCCTTCACCAGCACGTCCCGGAAGCCGTAGGCGGTCGGCACCGAGTAATCGTTGCAGCGGTAGCGAACCAGCGCGGTCGAGGAGACGCGCCCGGCCCGCTTCTCGCACGGCTCCAGCGGCACTGCCGGCAGGGAACGCAGGACGCCACGATCGGCGACCAGCCGCTTGCCAATGCTCTCGGCATGCTGTCCGGCCCGCTTATCCTGCCGAGCCTGACAGCGTCGCTCTAGATCGGCGTTCAGCGCCTCGAAGGAGGCCGCCTCCGGGGCCGGGGTCATGAAGTTGGACCGGGCGTACTTGACCGGCCCTTCGACCTTGCCCTGGTCGTTGCCTTTACCCGGGCGGCCAAAGTGGTCCCGGAACAGGTAATGGCTCACCAGCTCGGTGAAGGCGCGGGTGCGCTCGCGTCGGCCGTCGCCGCAGATCTTGGCGACCGCAATCTTGGTGTTGTCGTAGAAAATCGACAGTGGCACGACGTCGAAGAACTTGAATGCGGCGAAATGCCCGTTGAGAAAAGTCTCCGAGGTCTCCCGCGGATACGCCTTCACGAAGCAGGCGTCGGAGTGTGGCAGGTCCATGCAGAAGAAGTGGATCTTCTGACGAACGCCACCGATGCTGGCAGCCGCCTCGCCGAAGTCGACCTGCGCGTGACCCGGCGGGTGCGCCAACGGCGCGAAGGTCTCTCGCCCACTCGCGCGTGCAATCCGGACGTAGTCCTTCACCACCGTATAGCCGCCCGCATAGCCGTGCTCGTCGCGCAGACGCTCGAAGATCCGCTTAGCCGTGTGCCGTTGCTTGATGGGTACGATCCGGTCCGCCTCCAGAATCGCATCGATCACCTGTAGCAGCGGACCCAGCTTCGGCTTCTCGACCGGCTTTGTGCGCGTGTTGCCCGGCGGCAGTGAGAACCGGCACATCTTGGCAATCGTCTCGCGGCTCAGCCCGAAGACCCGGGCTGCCTCACGACGAGAGTTGCCAGCATTGAATACGAACTGCCGAACGGCCGCGTAGACTTTCACGGCAAACATCCTGGGCCCCTCCCGCAAGAGAAGCCTCTCAAACTGGCCGGCTTTTACCCCGGCCGCATCAGCACCCCGCCGACGCTCCAGTGGATGGTTTTGTCACCGCCCTGCACACGACGGACGACACCCCGAAGTGAGACAGGCCTCCAAAGCCGATGCGCCTTCCGAGCGCGCAGGTATGATCTGCCACTCACCTCGCGGACTCCATCGAGGCCAGCGGTCAATGACTGCGCCTAAAGGCCGGACATATGACTGCACCGTTCTCGATGGGGATCTGTTGCTGGGCGCTCTTGTCCGCAGGGCCGTTCCACACATGGCTTTGAGCCATGTGAAGGATGTCATCATGGGACAGAAGAAGCATACGGCTCAAGAGATTGTCGCCAAGCTTCGTCAGGTGGATGTCTTGGTCTCGCAAGGCCGCAAGGCCGCAGAAGCAATGCGCTCCATCGAGGTCAAATATTACCGCTGGCGTTCCGAGTACGGTGGCCTGAAGGGGGGATCAGGTCAAGCGGTTGAAGTCTCTGGAGACCGAGAACCAGCGGCTGCGCAAGACGATTGCAGACCTTACGCTCAAAAAGCTGATCCCCAAGGAGGCGGCCTCGGGAAACATGTTCTCTTTTTAGGGTTAATGGGTCAATTCCCCTAGGTGTGCATCCTATATCAGCGCGTGAATGGTCCTGCGGAGCTCTTGCTTCTCTCAGAGGTCGGCCCGTGCCGCCTCATGATGGGATCAGAGGGAGTGGGCGGAGCGGCTCTCAAGCCGCGCGTTCGGCAGAACCGACGCTCGAGTTTCCTCGGTCTCACCCGCTCCCGTCGTCCCCACAGGGATCTCCTCCACGCCGGAGGAGCTCGGTGTTACGTTATGCTGGTGTGCGGGCCTCAGGCCGCCGTGGTGGTCGCGACCGACCAGCGGAAGTCCGTCTCGTCGCGCCACATGCGGTGCAGCACAATCGCCAGCTTGCGGGCAACGGCGACCAGCGCCTTCTGCATGCCTCGGCGCTTGGCGACAGCCAGCCCCCAGACCTTCAGCCAGGACCATCGCCCGCGCGGGCCCGTCAGCAGCACGAGCGCCGCCTCATAGAGGGCGGCGCGCATCATCGTGTCCCCGCACTGCGAGACCCGCCCTACCCGCATCGCCTCACCGGACTGGTACAGCCGCGGCGTTAGACCGTAATGGCCCCAACGCATTGCGAGCGCCGGAACCGCGCGGGGTTGTCGACGCAGGTGCAATAGGTCAGCGCCACGATCGGCCCGACGCCAGCCGCGGTCATCAGGCACCGGCAGATCGGCACGGATCTGGTCCAGCAGCATCTTGTGCAGCTTGGCGAGTTGGGTCCGCAGCGCGGAGCGTGCCTCCAGCAGCGGCAGGACCGCGGCCGCGACGAACGGCAGATCGAGCACGAGGTCGCGCACGCGCTGCTTGAACCCGGCAGCCCCCACGATGCCGACCTTGAGGCCGAAGTTGCGCAACTGGCCGCGTAGGTCGCTCTCGATGTCGTAGGCCTTGCGCTGCAGGAGCTTGCACGAGGTCAGGAGCAGGCGGCGTTGCTGGCTGGCCGGCGTCTTGACGTGAACCGGCTTGAACAGGCCGACGCGCATCATCTGGGCGATGCCCATGGCGTCGTTGCGGTCGGTCTTGTTGATGCGCGCCAAGAGGGCAACGTGCATGTGACGGGTCTCAACGCAGATCGCCGGGAGCCCTGCCTCGACCAGGCCGGCATAGAACCACGGTGAGAGCAGCCCCGCTTCGAGGCCGACACGAGCGTAGCTGTGGCCGAGGCCGATCAGATGTTTTGCCGATCACCTCGGGATGGCTCTCGACGGTGGCGCGGTGCACGACCTTGCCGTGGGAATCGACGATGCAGAGCGCGGTCTCCTTCACAGAGACATTAAGGCCGACGTGGTGCTGCTGACTCATGGCAAGGCTTCGGGGTTGGTCCGAAGCACCATCATGCCGCTTCCGCCGCGCGAGGCACCCCAAATAGCTCGTCTGAGCTCGGCTCGCCGCAGGGCGTGTGTCGACTACGTCGTTGCCGAGCATGGCTAATCGGAACGCTTCGCCTGCCATGTCCTGGACCAGCAACCGGAGGTTCGGAAATTCATAAAGTTCCGCAGTAAGGCGCCCATGCCCGCCGGTAAGGCAGGGTGGAGGCTGTGTCATCCTCCACCCCGGAATGTGTAACTTCAAAGGGTATTATCGCTCGATGAGCAACTAAAATGGCTTGAGACTCGCCATCTTAGACGCAAACAACAAATATCTAGATTGGAGACATATTATTTTCTACATTACATAAGTATTATTCTGCCACATAAGATGAGTAAGCATCAGGCAGGCGATTATTGATCACAACGTTACTCTCCTCGACGTTAGGGTTTTTGTAGATAAAAACTTGATTGTGGTAAAACTGAATTGAGGTTATGTTTCGATCAAAATAGGTCGGAACATAGTCGGGATTTTCAAATTCCTTGTAATTTAACCCGTCTGACAAACTCTTAAAGAAGCCCATTGATGTGTTTTTATTGTCCAAATCTATAGAAGACCCGCCAAAAACCTTCTTCCAATAAGAAGTCTGAATATCCTCGACCGCATATATTCCCCCGGTTTTCAAAAGCGGAAAAAGGCAGGCAAAGGACGATAATACGTGACTATTCATGTGGCTACCATCATCTATGATTATATCGAACGGACCTAGATCAGCATCTATTTGTTTCAACAGCATGTGATCATCTTGACTGCCTCGGTAAGTAACAATTCGCTCCTCCTGATGGTTAGATTTATCATAGTAATCTAATCCAACGATGAGTCCTTTTGGAAAGTATTCTTTCCACATTCTCAGAGATTCACCGCCGGCTTTCGGGTTGTCATATCCGCCGATACCAATTTCGAGAATCTTCACTTTCTGATCGCGATATTTTTTGAAATGCAAATCATAATTATCTGCGTAATTATGTGCTCCTTGTTTATCAGTCTTATGTTTCATCGCAATGACTTTTAAGGATCGGATATCTCCCATTTGCGGTAGAAACTCAGAGGAAATGTCTTTACTCAAGAATTCATGTTTGTATATCAGCTTAATCAAAGGTTCAATCTGTTCGACAATAAGTTGAATGTCGTAGAAAGGATCGTACTTCAGGCCGCCTTCGGAGCGAAGAACGCCTTCAACAAATGTAGGCTCAGACGGCTTTGCCTCAGGAATTATAATCGGAAGCCAATAACAGTGGCGAACCGCGCAAAGATTTCTCACCCAAACATTGCCGTCGAATGAACTTGGCATTATTTCAACTATGACAGCTGCTGGCGAGCAATATGCTACATTCGCGAATCCCGCACCTGTCGCTCCAACTATTATTTTTGCGTTGCGAAAAATAAAAATTTGTTCCTCTACTGAATACTCGTCAGGGGAAATGATAACAAACCCAAGTTTCTTTAACTCTTCTATTAATAAATCTTCTTGCTCAAATTGCCGCAATAGCTGTCCTTTGCGTGACAAAAAAAGTTTTTCAAAGCATAAATCAGCTCTGTCCTTTACGCTAATATTATTTATCTGCATTTCGGCTAAATCTGAAACATCTGATGTTAAGTTATGCAGAAAATGGTTCATTATGTTACTATGAAATGCCGTATTTATCTTCAGTATATCCTCATCGCGTTCTAAAATTGGTACCGTGAGTTCAAGTAGGGCCAAGTGTGCTCTCTGCCAATCTTTCAGTTTGGGAAATACAAGTGGAATACGATTGGTCTCAATAAAACTCTTGTAGATACTTAAAGAAGTCAGACAGTCAATAATAAAATGGCCATAATTTGCCCGACTACCGAGTGGCATACATATGAAAGCTCGTTCTATAGTTTCTATTGATTCCGGAGGATTAAATTCCGCTTCGCCGTCCGCAATCGAGAAGCCTGGAAGTTGAGCTTTTGTTGGAGTTACCCAACGTGCTTCTTCGAAGCTTTCTTTGTAGACATCACCATTCTCAGAGATAATAACTCCGAAATTTGGCATGAAGTAAACGTCCGAAGTTTTGAATAAGCAAACTGGACTTCGATTTATCTCTTCGTACTTTTTATCAGTTTTAAAAACTATATTTTTGAAATATTCTTTGAACGGAGAACTTACAAAAGAGTCACTCATATAGGCAGTAGATTTATACGAATTGAAAAACGCACCTGTTATGACGTGGCTATTTAGAAGAAGATTTATTTCTGGCAGGGGCTGAAAATCAAATTCCGATACTTCCTTAGTAATCATTTGACGACTCCTATCTATTATGAATTTTTATTCCACCGTGACGGACTTGGCGAGGTTGCGCGGCTGGTCGACGTCTTTGCCCATGAAGACGGCGGTGTGGTAGGCGATGAGCTGGATCGGCACCGCGTAGACGATGGGCGCCACCACCGGGTCGAGGTCCGGCATCGTCACGGTGGCCATGGTGTCGAGGCCGGCCGCGGCCGCGCCCTTGGCGTCGCCGATCAGGATGATGCGCCCGCCGCGCGCCGCCACCTCCTGCATGTTCGAGACCGTCTTCTCGAAGATCGCGTCGTGGGGGGCGATCACGATCACCGGTACGCTCTCGTCGATGAGGGCGATGGGGCCGTGCTTGAGTTCACCCGCCGCATAACCTTCCGCGTGGATGTAGCTGATTTCCTTGAGCTTCAGGGCGCCCTCCAGCGCCATCGGGTAGCTGGTGCCGCGCCCCAGATAGAGCACGTCGCGGGCCTTGGCGACCTCGCGGGCCAGGATCTCGATCGCGCCCTCCAGCTTGGTCGCGTCAGCCATCAGGCCCGGCACGGTGATCAGCGCGTCGACGAGGCGGCGCTCCGCCTCCGGGCTCAGGGTGCCGCGCGCCCGGCCCGCATGGATGGCGAGGCACAGTAGCACCGTGAGCTGGCAGGTAAACGCCTTGGTGGAGGCGACCCCGATCTCGGGGCCGGCCAGGGTCGGCACGGTGGCGGAGGCCTCCCGCGCGATGGTGGAGGTCGGCACGTTCACCACCGCCAGGGTGTGCTGGCCCTGCGCCCTGGCGTAGCGGAGCGACGCCAGGGTGTCGGCGGTCTCGCCGGATTGCGAGATCACCAGGGTGAGCCCGTCCCGGTCCAGCGGCGGCTCGCGGTAGCGCGCCTCCGAGGCGACGTCGATCTCGACGGGCAGGCGCGCCAGGCTCTCGAACCAGTACTTGGCCACGAGCCCGGCGTAATAGGCGGTGCCGCAGGCGGTGATCGAGATTCGCGAGAGCGTGGCGAAGTCGAAGGGCAGGGCCTCGGGCAGGGCGACGCGCCCCTGGGCGAGGTCGACGTAGTGGGCCAGCGTGCGACCCACCACCTCGGGCTGCTCGTGGATCTCCTTGGCCATGAAGTGACGGTGGTTGCCCTTCTCCACCCGGAAGGCCTGGGCGACGATGCGCTGGCGCTCGCGGGTGACCGGCCGGCCGGCCTGGTCGCGGATCTCGGCGCCGTCGCGCGACAGGACCGCCCAGTCGCCCTCGTCGAGATAGGTGATCTCCTGGGTGAAGGGCGCCAGCGCCAGGGCGTCCGAGCCGAGATAGGTCTCGCCCTCGCCGTAGCCGATGGCCAGCGGCGCCCCGTGGCGGGCGCCGATCAGGAGGTCGTCGTGCCCGGCGAAGACGAAGCCCAGCGCGAACGCCCCGTGCAGGCGCGGCAGGCAGGCGGCCACCGCCTCGACGGGGCCGAGGCCCTGGTCCATGGCGTGGCTGACGAGCTGGGCCACCACCTCGGTGTCGGTCTCGCTCTCGAAGCGCACGCCCTGCGCCTGGAGCTCGGCCTTCAGCGCGCGGAAATTCTCGATGATGCCGTTATGGACCACCGCGAGCCGGGCGGTGGCGTGCGGGTGGGCGTTGGTCTCGTTGGGGCGCCCGTGCGTTGCCCAGCGGGTGTGGCCGATGCCGATGCTGCCGCCGAGCGGCGCGTCGCGCAGGCGCATCTCGAGGTTGCCGAGCTTGCCCTCAGCCCGCCGGCGTTCCAGGTGCCCCCGCGTCAGGGTGGCGATGCCGGCCGAGTCGTAGCCGCGATATTCGAGCCGGCGCAGGGCTTCCACCAGCTGCCCGGCCACGGCGTCCCGTCCGACGATACCAACGATTCCGCACATACTAATTAACGCCCTTGGAATACTGAAGAATTTGAGAGCTAAATGATTCATGGATTCTTAAGCGGTAGATTTCCCCTTCCTTCGATTTAACGAGGTATACTGCAAAATCATCATTACTGATATCAAAACTTACGGTCGGAATAGTGAACTCAAAGCCATACTCTAGTCCATCAGTTTTCAAAACTTCATTCACATCCGGCCTTGAGTATCTTTCAGGTTGGAGGATGTTTTTGCCAGATTTACTGCAGAAAAAAATAAATGACTGATGATATGGAGATGAAAAGTTATCTACCCAACCTTTTATAACCGTATTCTGTCCATGGACCTCAAACGAATCAACATATCCAGCCAAATCATCCTTACATTCGGATGCTTCCTCCAGTATTTTAAACGCGAAAAATGCTCCGATCTGTTCGTTTATTCTATACGAAGAGCTAGCTACACAATTAACTTCTGGTGGTAAGTGAATTCCGAGCGGTGCAGGAGCTGGATCTGGAAGGGATTGACGTAATAACCATGTAAATTCACTTACCCGCACTTCGACTTTTGTGGATCTTTTTTTATCAAGAATTAACTCTCTCGCTTTCTCAAGCTTACTTAATCTTAAGGTCGGATCAGGAAATTGACCTTTTGCCATATTAATAGTATCAGACTCCCTACGAAAATACTCACCTACTGGAGTATCAATCATTGAAAAGTCACCCTCGTACTTGGACAAAAAGCTTATTAAAAAACTGTAGTCTTCTAAGGCAGTCATCGTTTCGTCGAACAGGACATCCTTGATATCGATTTTGCTTAAATCGATCAGAAAGCTATGAATGGGGCAAAAATTATCAACGAAAAGATCGTATTTGCTTTTACCGAAAAATTCTCTTCTTTTTGAAACAATATAAGGATTTCCAGCTAGTTTTTCATAATAAGTTGATATTATTGCTCCAAAAGAAATTGCGGCTGGAGTTTTGTCTAAACAAGAGACAAGCAACTGGTAAGCGTTGGGGTACATAATGTCATCGAAGTCTAAAAAGTGCACGTAGCGGGTTTTTACTTGTTGGATAGACAGGTTAATGAGATGTGAACGCAGATCATCCTGGTCTTCTCGGGTTGAGTTCAAAATGGATATGTTTTTCAGCGATCCAAAGATGTGACCATCTGTGAAAGATTTGATCTGATCGATCGAAGTAGGGCTAAATCTTTGTGTTGCAATAATCACATCAACGTCAACTTTCTGGCCTGATAACGAGAATAGAGCTCGTTCAAGGAACTGAATGCACTCAAGTTCATGAATTCGAATTATTGTCGTGACCACAGACATGTACTAACCTCTTTTTATCTATAATTTAGCATTCAAGATATTTTATTTACCATCGTGGCAGCGAGAAGCTAAGAAGTTGACGCCATTCTTGAATATCGTTAGACTGAAATGTTTCACGTGGTTTTTTAATGGGTGGAAGGTAATCTTTATTTGGATAATACTTCAATTCGATTAGCTGACGCTCCATTTCTGCTTGAAATTCAGGTGCCGACCATTTTGCAGATAAGTACCGTGCTGACTCAAGCATCAGCTTTTTAATCATAGCCGATTTCGATTCGGTAACATCATGAAAAAACAAAGCAGAGCTACAGGTAAAACAATTGAAGCCAGCATTTCTGACTCTCCATGACAAATCTATATCTTCGCAGTACATAAACATATTGTCATCAAACCCACCGACTAGGCTATATAATTCTTTCGAGATTAACAGACATGCGCCAGAGCACCATTGTGTCTTGCCGGTAAATGGGTCGTAGGGCTTAGGATGTTCCTTTGGAAATTGGATAGCCTCTATAAGTGCAGGCTCGTTTAAATCTATGTTAAATTCTATGAGTTTTTTTAGTGCATTAGGATGTAAAAATCCATCAGGATTTAAGCAAAGATAGTAATCAGTAGAATTTGAAAATGATCGTTGCATCATTGCGTTATGTGCAGCACCAAAACCTACATTGGAGCTTCCAGCAACATTACTCGATTTTATGCCATAATGTTGGCAAACTTGCTCTGCGTCAAACAGAGCGGAAGAATTCCACTTATAGTATATTTCGATATCAATATTATTATTTAAATTGATCAGATGAGACGACCTCGCGATCGATTCGACTGTTGTTTCGAAGCCAGCTCGATCTTGATTAAATAGAACAATACCAACGGACATCTTGAATGATTTAGGAAGTTTTTCTATCATTTTGTGTCTCTTTTTTTGTGTGAAGATTTTGTGGTCTTAGGTATATTCGGCTAGAGGGCTTATTAGGATTGCTATCTTATTAATTGAGACTGGGCATTTTTATAAGGCGCCCTCTAAATAACTCGGCACTATCTCGAACTCCACCACCAAAAATTATTTACCCAGGAAGTGGCCAAGCTGACATATAGACTGATCGCGCCTTTTCGCGCAGTCGTCTCGTCGCTTGAGCTTCTTCAGATCCTCCTAGAAGCAGTGAGTGATTTCTAGCCAGCGGACTCTTTGTACGGCGAATGGTGTTGCTTTGTGTTTCCACCAATTTGAAGTGGAGCTGGTAACTTTAGGGATAAGCATTTGGTGTTGTTTCCATCCGGGAAAACGACGAACTATAAAATAGGAAGAATCTATTGCGCACCCTATGTCTTGGCTTGGCGAATGAAGAGTGGCGCCTATGCGACCGTGATTTCGAGTATTTTAACTGGTACCAGAGAAGCTTTTCAATCAGCGGAGCGGTATATCCCAATATAACTTACAGAAAATTTGGTCCTAATATTTTGAGCTCCAGTCAATTTGATGGTTTGATAAAGAGGATTGCCTGGCAATCGATGCAAATTGGAATAAAGGATTTCCTTTCGGGTTTTTCAATAATTTAAGTGGATTAATAATAGCAGATATGTATTGATATTCTGTTAGTGCGCGAATGTCTCAGTTTGGAGGGAGTAAGGCGTTGCACGCTATATATTTTATCGTATGGCGGCAAGATCGGCGCGTACCATTTCTTCAACGAGGTCTGGAAACTGAACATTGTGTTTCCAGCCGAGCTTCTTCCATGCCTTGGTCGGATCGCCAAGGAG
Organism: Methylobacterium sp. TK31; assembly: GCF_055361545.1. Taxonomy (NCBI): domain Bacteria; kingdom Pseudomonadati; phylum Pseudomonadota; class Alphaproteobacteria; order Hyphomicrobiales; family Methylobacteriaceae; genus Methylobacterium; species Methylobacterium sp. TK31. Next base: position 2,270,643 of record NZ_CM143964.1, read on the forward strand.
TTGTTCGACCTCCGTCGGCCGAAAATAGACCGGGTCGATCTTGACCAGAACCTGTCCAGTCTTCTCGTCGAGGCCCTGCTCTTCGACCCCCTCCCCCTGCCATACGATCGTCCGGCCGACCACGGCGAAGGAGCGTTCGACGAACTCGCGCACTGAGTGCATCTCGCCGGTGGCCAGCACGTAGTCGTCCGGCACGTCCTGCTGCAGGATGCGCCACATGCCCTCGACATAGTCGCGGGCATGTCCCCAGTCGCGCATGGCATCGAGGTTGCCGAGGTAGAGCGTCGGCTGCCGCCCGGCCTCGATCGCCGCGACCGCGCGGGTGATCTTGCGGGTGACGAAGGTCTCGCCGCGCGTCGGGCTCTCGTGATTGAACAAGATGCCGTTCGACGCATGCATGCCGTAGGCCTCGCGGTAATTCACCGCGATCCAGTAGGCGTAGAGCTTGGCCACCGCATAGGGGCTGCGCGGGTAGAACGGCGTGGTCTCGCGCTGGGGTACCTCCTGGACCTTGCCGTAGAGTTCGGAGGTCGAGGCTTGATAGAAGCGCGTCTTCTGGCTTAGGCCGAGGATACGGATCGCCTCGAGCAGCCGCAGCGTCCCGACAGCGTCAGAATTCGCGGTGTATTCCGGGGTCTCGAAGCTGACCTGCACGTGGCTCTGGGCGCCGAGATTGTAGACCTCGTCCGGCAGGGTCTCCTGCATGATCCGGATCAGATTGGTGGCGTCGGTCAGCTCACCGTAATGCATGTGAAAGTCGGTCGGCGCGAAGCGGGGATCTTCGTATAGGTGATCCACCCGCCCCGTGTTGAAGGACGAGGACCGACGCTTGATGCCGTGGACGATGTAACCTTTCTCCAGCAGCAGTGCCGCCAGATAGCCCCCGTCCTGACCCGTGATACCCGTGATCAGGGCGGTTTTCTGCGTGGTGGACATGCGTCGCTCCTAAGGTGGGGTCGCGCGGAACCGGGGGCGGGCGGAGATGGTGGGATCCGGGCCGATGCCTGCAGGCTCCATCAGGCCTCGGTATGATGGTCCCGGAACCAGATGTAGGCGCCCTGGATCCCCTCGCGCAGGCCAATCCGCGGCCGCCAGCCGAGGGCCTCCAGGCGGGTCGTGTCGAGGCGCTTGCGCGGCGTGCCGTCGGGCTTAGTCGTGTCGAAGACCAGTTGCCCTTGCCAGCCCAGCACCTCGGAAATCGTCTCGGCCAATGCGCGGATGGTGAGTTCCTGGCCCGACCCGACATTGATCGGACCCTCCTCCGAATAGGTCTTGATCAGGTGCACGCAGGCATCGGCGAGATCATCCACGTGGAGGAACTCGCGGTACGGGGTTCCCGTCCCCCACAGCGTGATGGTCTCTCGGTTCCGGCGCTTGGCCTCGTGCACCTTGCGCAGCAGGGCCGGCAGGACATGGCTTCCCCGGAGATCGTAATTGTCGCCCGGCCCATAGAGATTGGTCGGCATGGCCGATACGAAATCGCATCCGTGTTGCCGGCGATAGGCCTGACAGAGCTTGAGGCCGGCGATCTTGGCAATGGCGTACCACTCGTTGGTCGGCTCGAGCGGCCCGGTCAGAAGCGCGTCCTCGGCGATCGGTTGGGGCGCCATCTTCGGGTAGATGCAAGAAGAGCCGAGAAACAGCAGCTTCTCGACGCCGACCGCGTGCGCACTCTGAATGAGGTTCGCCTCGATCATCAGGTTGTCGTAGAGGAAGTCGGCCGGGGCGGTGTCGTTGGCGACGATCCCGCCGACCTTGGCGGCGGCCAGGATCAGCGCCTGCGGTCGTTCCGTCGTCATCCAGCGCTCCACCTCGGTCTGCCGGCGCAGATCGACCGTGTCTCGCCCCAGAGTCAGGATCGTGCAGTGCTCCGAGGCGAGCCGTCGCACGAGAGCCGATCCGACCATGCCCCGATAGCCGGCGACGAGGACGCGCTTTCCCGACAGATCGTACCTGGCACTCATCGGACGGCCGGATCCTCGAAAGACATGCTAATTATCGGAACCCAGTGTCAGAAATAAAAAGCGCTCGCTCGCGCGGCGCCAGCGAAGCCCAGATCGCCGCGAGGTGCTCTACCCGGCCACTGATACGCGACACGAACACAAGGCAAGTTCGGGCGACCCGCTGAGACCTCGACGGGCCGCGGCCGCTCGGTCAGGCCCGATCTACGAATAGCCGGGATGACATGTCTAGCCGGTAAGCCATGTCGTGACCAGCGCAACGCCCTTTCACGGTCGCCCGATTGTGCAGGTATCTTTTCGCGAGGACATCGTCGGTAATCCCCGTCCGCTGAGCGAACGCCCGGTCGCGCTCGTTCATCCCCTCGATCGCCGCCTCCGCGTCGGGGTGCAGCTCGATTCCGAAACGTTCGGCCCAGAACCGGCCCTCCGTGGCTGAGACAGCGTATTGCTGCGTCACGTCGAAGGCGTGGGAGTGGTAGACCACCGCTTCGTCGACATAGGCCTTCTGGAAGCCGAGCCGCAGGGCTTCCGCCGCCCAGATCTGGTCCTCGCCCCAATCCACCTCGGGATAGGGTAGGACCTTCCAGGCTTCCCGGGACATCGCCGAGTTGTTGTCGGAGTAGAACTGCATCGTCATCCCCCAGCTCTGACCGCCGGGGTAGAGGAAGCTCGGCAGGCCACCGTTGCGATCGATCACGTCGGGGAGCAGCGCGAGGCCGTCGAACATCTCCTGCATGTCGCGGCGCGTGAAGGGATCGTGTTCGGGATAGGCCTCGTGGCGTCCGATCACGCCCGCGACGCGCGGACCGCGCGCGAAGCCGCCGATCAGGGCCGACAGCCAGTGTGCGTCCCTCGGACAGGCATCCTGGGTGATGATCGCGACGTAGTCGCCCTCGGATCGGGCGATCCCGAGATTGCGCGTCCGGCCGTGCTGGAAGTCCGACTTGTCGATCGTCTCGACCCGGAACGGGCCGCCGCGCTCCCGCACGCGCTCCACGGTGCCGTCCGTCGAGCCGCTGTCGATGACGAGCACGTCGTAGGGGATATCACAATTCTGCTGGGACAACGCGTCGAGGACACGGGTGAAGTCCGGGCCGGCATTGTAGGTCGGGATGAAGACCGTGGCACGGGTGCCTTTCAGCGTGACGGGCGCGGGAAGCGTCGAGACGGAGACCGGTGTGAAGCCGGTCTCGCCGAGCCGCTCCAGGAGGGCGCCCTCCAACACGCGGGCGCTGCGTTCCCAGGAGGTCGCCTGCGTGAAGGCAAAGCCCCGAGCCCGTTGCAGGGCCTGGCGATCCGGATCCGCGGCGAGACTCTCGATCGCGTCGGCGATGGCGTAGGGCATCGGCCCCGCGAAAGTGACCTCGTCGTTCTTGAAGATCGCCCGGGTGCTCTCGGTGTCGATCTCGATGACCGGCAGGCCGCAGGCCATCATCTCCAGCGGAATCAGCGAATAGTTCGTCGTCGAGAAGACGACGCCGAGGTCGCAGGAGCGGTAAAGCTCGCCGAGCTCCTTCGGCGTCAGGATACCGTGCTGGACATGCGGGAACGCTTCGTCGAACTCCAGGTCCGCCTCACCGAACAACTCAGCCTGGAAAGAAAATCCGCGCTCTTGCAACAGGGCGAAAGCGGCGAAGCCAAGCGTGACCGCCCGGCGCGGCGTGTAGCGGCGTGCATAGAAGGCGATCCGGAGCGGCCGGTCGGCGAGCGCGGGCAGCGTCTTGCCCGGAAAATACACGTCGTGGTCGGCACAGAGCTCCCAGGCCCGCGCCCAGCCGCCACGCGCCTGCATACGCTCGAGGAGCCAGGTGCCGGCACAGAGATTGGCGAACCCGAAATCGTAGGTGGCCTCGGCGATCAGCGCGAGGTCCCCGGCGGCGTGGAAATAGGGCTCGAAGTCCTGGATCAGGTAGAAGCGTTCCTTGACGTTCTGCGCCTGCGCCACCGGATAGGCCGTCCAGCAATCCGTCGCGATGAGCACATCGGCCGAGATCTGCCGCACGTCGTCCGGCAGAAAGCGGACATGGACGCGCGAGCCGATCGGGCGATACCAGCGCTGGATCAGGCGCTTGGCCAGGGCCTGATCGGCGAGGTGGCCGGCATTCTGCAGCCAGAGGGTCTGGTGGTGTCCGAAGCGTTCGAGGTACTCGACGAGTCGGAAGATCGTCATGTGGCCACCGGCTCCCCCCTGCGCGAAGGCGGGCAGGACCCAGTGCACGTCGAGGGCTTCCGGGTTGTAGAGGCGGTTGACGGGCGCTACCGGCAGCGGCGGCCGACGGGCGATCCGCGGCGTATCCCGGGGCCAGAGCGTGGCCGCCGCCGCCGTGCTGCTCTCGCGATCAGGCAGCCCCGAGACCGGAATCAGGCGCTCCCGGCGTTCGGTCATGTAGTTGCGCACCGCGTAGCCCGAGGCGCGCACCACCAGCGTCATGATCCGCTCCAGGGCATGCGCGAGCGTCAGGTCGACCTGATCCGCCTCCTCCTCGAATCGCTCGAGGGTCGTCAGGGCATCGGCGAGCCGCGCCAGGCCCGCGGTCCGGTACCAGGCCATCGACCCGGCCGGGTAGTCCGGCTGGATGCCGGCATCGGCCGGAAGTCCGAGGGCCGCGAGGAAGTCACCGATCGCGCGGCTGTTCTGCTCAACATTCACGTATTCCCGGATCCGGTAGAAGTTGCGCGGATACAGGCAGCCGAGCTTCGGGTCCGCAGCGAAGCGCTCCAGGACCCAGTCGACCAGCGCCTTCGATCCGAGAGTCTGATCGAACAGGTAGTGCCGCCACTCCGTCCCCCAGTCGACATGGGCGCTGACCTTGGTGTGCAGATGGAGGACGATGTCGAACGCGCGCCAGATGTCCTGGCACCCCACCAGGAAGGGGGCGATGTCACGGCCGCGGTTCGGCACGACCCGGATTTCGGTGGGCTGCGCGACGGCATGCCGGGCCAGCGCGCGGGCGATGAACTGCGCATCGGCCGAGGAGACGGCGGTGAGGACGAGGGTGGCGTTTGCCGGCAGGTTGTGGAAGCCCGGGATCAGCTCCTTGATCAGCTCCGGGTAGAAGCAGTGTGCGTGAACGCAGAGGCGAAGGGTGGACTTGGTCGCCTCGGCGGAGCGGCCTCTCAGATCGACGAAGATCGACTCGGCGTTCGCCGTCCGGGGGACGATGCGCTGCACCTGATCGTGATAGGTGTCGATGAGGCTTTGCCCGCGGCCATCGAGCGTCGCGAACTTTCGGTGATAGAAGTAGGCCTCGATGGTCGAGGAGGGATCCCGGTATTCGTACTGTCCGAAATGGACAAAATGCTGGAGCGCATCCGTGTTCGCGTCGGCGACATCAAGATTGTGGGAGAGATAGAATTGAGCATCGAAAACGGGCTTGAACGTCGCGATTGCCGCAGCAGATGTCACGGGCTTGATCGGGGGGCAGTCGCGCCAATGATAGCTTCCATAGAGAGCGAGACAATACTCTGCGGGCGTCTGGACTGAGAAGTCGAGGGTCGGATGCGCTATGCCAAAGGCATGCGCATCGAAGTCGTCGGACGGCCGACGAAATTCCGAGCCTCCATTTAACAAGTAGTGGATCAGCGGATTGATGCCGATGTCTTGGACATCGCGATAGGCTGTGATGTAAAACTGTGTGTCAAAGAAGGGGGAGGGCCTGAAGCCCATCTTCCAGCCGATCGTGTGAAAATGCTTCTCCGCACTGACGTGCCGCCCGATGGCGTAATTGCTTCTGTAGAATTTTTTGTCGAACAGATTGGTCTTGCGGATTAAACTGATGTGTCGCTGAAAAGACTTTCTTTTCCGCAAAAAATGCATCGTAATTCAGACCTTGCCGTGGAAACGCGATACGAGTGTCGAAAGAAAGCGTCTCGAGATCAAGAAGCGAAGACCAGCGATGCGTCCCGCGAAGGCGATCCGAAGCGGGCCGGCCGACCGCGATGAGCCGACCCTCAATCATGCCGTCGGCCTGATAGCATCCGACCTTTGGCGGCGGCAACGCATTCTCGGGACGAACGCCGTGCCGACGGAGAACATCCGCGATCCGTGATCGTCGCCGTTCCGATCGCCCACCTCATCGTGCGGGAAGCTCGGCTTTTCACATCGTGGTAGCCGTTGCGTGCGTCTTCGATATCCCGATCGATGTCTATGAGTCGGTAGGTTTCCCGCTATATTCACCATCGGCGAGGTGTTTGGGTCTTCCGGATCTGACCGTATGAGGATCCGGCACGGCGCCCTGCCGGCGGTAGTCGTCACCGTCTTGCCATGCTGGCTGAAGGGTTTGAGAACCGCGCGGGTTCGAAGATTTTCGAAATGATGTGTCAGGGCCGCAATGATCGGGTTCGGAGGGCGTCGCCCGCTCGGGTTTGCACCGCAGAACGGGCTTCGGATTCGTGTACCGACGTAACCCAGTGTCACCAAAGGTTCCGAGCAATCATCCCAAAGTAGAATCTTCGCATGACGCCACCTCCAATTGTGCCCGCTTCTCAGTTCATGGACGTCGTTGAAAGCAATCTACACGGCGCGGGGCGATGGTCTCGGCACTCGAATGCTCTCCGCACTCTATGCCCGCATCTTGGCGCAGCAGCTCGGCCTGCCGCTCAAGGTGATCTGGTCGCCGCTCGGCGGCGCGAGCATCTACGCCGATTGCGTCCTCATGCACCCCAGGTTCCTGCTCGAGATCTTCGCCGACCGGGCCCTGTTCACGGACGCGGATCCGGGTCTGGCCGGAGAGATCCTGACGAGCGAGCAGGTCGCGCATGTCCGGCTCCGCGGCCTGTATCACGCCGCCGACGCGCTCTCGGGCCTGAGCCGGCAGGACCTGCCTGCGGCGCTCGATGAGGGCGAGGACCTGCTCTACGACTTTCCGGGGCCGCTCCTCGGCTTCATGGCCGCCGAGACCGATCTCCGAGCCGCCCTGGCGGCCGCGTGGTCGAAGGTCAACTGGAGCGCGCCGGTGCGCGAGGCCATCGGGTTCGTTGGCGGGCGCATCGACCTCCCGACCTGCACCGCAGTTCACGTCCGCCGCGGCGACATCCTCGATGTCGTCAATCGCGGCGATCTGGACCATCTCGTCAACGACGGCATGGTTCAGATCCTGCAGCGCTATACGCCGCTCAGCGCATTCTTCCGGCAGATCGACACGTCGATCCTGTCGGGAGACATCCTGGTCTGCACCGAAGACGAGGAGGTGGTGCGCCGATTCGGCGATCGTTACGGGCGGGCACGCGTCGCGTCGAGCGTCGGGCTCAGCCTGACCGAGAACCAGCGCGCGGCCACCGACCTGCTGCTGCTCTCGAAGGCCCGGCAGATCTTCGCGCCGGCCGTGAGCTACTTCTCGCATTGCGCCGCCGCCGTCAGCGGCGCCCGCCTCGTCAACACGGCCTGGGAGCTCGAGGCGAGCGTGACGGAGATCCTGGCGTTCGTCGATCGGGGCGACGCCGAGCGGCTGCGACAGATCTCGGCCATCGCCTATGCCGCCGCGAGCCGCCTGGTCGCCGGCCAGGACCCGAGCCTCGCGCTGCGGTTCCGGGCTCAGGCCTCGGGCTTCGACGCCGGTCTGGTGCGCCGCGTCCTCGGCGAGCCGCAACCCGCCGTCTGATCCGTCCCGACGCGCTGTCGCCGGGGGCCATCCGGGCGCGGCGACGCGGCCCCGGGAAGAATGCTAGGATACGGCGTCGACGCGTGTGAGCGGAGAATTCGGCGGGAGCCTGCGCATGGGGGTCTGGAATCCATCACTCTGGGCGGCCCTGCTCATCGTCGGCGGCCCTGCCCTGCCGGCCGCCGCGGGATCGACGCGGGGCTCGGATCTCGTCGGCCGGTGGGTGAGCGACGGCCTGGTGCTGACCGTCGATCAGGATGCGGTCCAGGCGAATCGCGACCCGGCCAAGCCGTTCCAGTGGGACGCGCTCCACGTGCTCGACCGGACCGACAACATGATCGTCTTCGACATCGGCAAGGAGCGCTTCATCGGGCTGCTGGACGGGGACCGTCTCACGCTGACCCAGTCGGGCGTGCCCGGATCGCACGAATTGCACCGCGAGCCCCGGAACCGCTGACCCGGCCGGACCTCCGTCAGGCGGGGGCCGGCACCGCGCGGGCCTCGGCCGCGAGCACGAGGGCGACGAGCGTCCGGTTGACCGGCGTGGCGATGCCGGCGGTCTGCCCGGCACGCAGGATGAACCCGTTGAGATGCGTGATCTCGCTGGGCCGGCCCCGCGCCAGATCCTGGGCGGTCGAGGAGAGCTGGTCCGGCATGGTCGCCGCGAGGGCCAGGACCTGGGCCAGGATGTCGGGCGGCACCGTGATGCCGGAGGCCTCGGCGACGGCGACGCATTCGGCCACGAGGTCCGTCATCACGGCGTCGATGCCGGGCACGGCGAGCAGGCGGCCGTAGGGAAGCTGCGTGATCGCCGAGAGGGCGTTGTAGGCGCAGTTGACGATCAGCTTGCCCCAGAGGGCGTCGAGGGCCCGGGGCGACACTTCCGTCGGGATGCCGGCTTGTGCGAACAGCGCCGCCACCGCGTCGCTGCGGGGGAACGGCCCCATCACCACGTCGCCGCGTCCGTAATGCCGGACGTGGCCGGGCCCCGGCATCCCGGTCGCGACGTAGACGGCCACCGGCACCACCGGCCGGCCGAGCACCGCGGCGAGGCGCTGCGGGTTGTCGACCCCGTTCTGGAAACTCAGCACCGCCGCGTCCGGCGCCAGGAAGGGGGCGATCGCCCGGCCGACCGACTCGGTGTCGCCGGACTTGACGCAGACCAGCACCAGATCGGCGCCCGCTACCCCCTCCGCGCCGGTCGTCGCCCGCAGGCGCACGGTCTCGCGCCCGGTCGCGGTCTCCAGGATGAGGCCCCGCGCGTTGATCGCATCGGCGTGGCTCGCGCGTCCGACCAGGGTGACCGCGGCCCCGGCGCGCGCCAGCAGGGCGCCGTAATAGCATCCGACCGACCCCGCTCCCATCACGGCGACCTTCATTGCATCCGTCTCCCTCGGTTCGAGCCCATCGACGAGGGCGCCGTGCCGGGCCGGCCGCAGGCGGCCGGTCCCGGGTCGGGAGGGTGCCGCATTCCGCCGGCGGCTCCAAATCCCGCGCTCGACCCGAACGATGGACCGGCCAGAGCGGACTCATCCGGTCCGGTCGCCGACAGGGTCGAGCCTTGGAGCGTTCCTCCGACAGACACCAGAGCCCCGTCCCTGTTCCGACCCCCTGCGGGCCGCCCGGCGCCATACGTCACACGAGGGTCTTGAAGGCCGGGCCCTGGAAAAATTCGGCAACGGCCGGGAACCGGCTGCGAACCCCCACGTTACGCGCGTGCGAGGCTCGAAGGCTCGCGATCAGGGCGCCGGCTCACGGGGCCGGCGTCCCTCGTCATCACGTTGCTCAACGGAGGATGTGGTCATGAGGACGTACGATGTGTCCCCCCTGTTCCGGTCCTCGGTCGGTTTCGACCGGCTGTTCGACCTGCTGACCCAGGCCGAGCGTGTGGAAGCGTCTACCGCTTGGCCGCCCTACAACATCGAGAAGGCGGCCGAGGACAGCTATCGCATCACCATGGCGGTGGCCGGCTTCACCCCGGACGAGATCGACCTCGTCCAGCACGACACCACCCTGCTGGTCACGGGCCAGAAGAAGGGCCCGGAGGGCGAGCGCCAGTACCTGCACCGGGGCATCGCCGCCCGGTCGTTCCGCCAGACCTTCAACTTGGCCGAACACGTCACCGTGCTGGGTGCCGCCCTGGAGAACGGCCTGCTCACGATCGAGCTCAAGCGCGAGGTGCCCGAGGCCCTGAAGCCGCGCCGCATCGCGATCGGCTCGCCGCAGGGCCCGGTCGGACAGGACAATGCACCCGCGGCACCCGCGCGAACCGTGGCGGCGCCGTCCGGCGAGACCGAGGCCATCCGGTACGGGGCCGGGCAGCCCGAAGCCGCCTGAGCGGTCGGGCCGGCCCCCTTCAACCGTGAGCCCCTGTGCGGGCCGTCGGGTCCGCCGGGGTCGAACCAACGTCAACCATGCTGATGGAGAGAGCCATGAGTGTGAGAGATCTGCTTCCCTGGAATCGCAACGCGGGCGCCGCCGTGCCGGGCCCGATGCGCTCCGAACCGCTGAGCCCGTTCCTGACGCTCCACCGCGAGATGAACCGGCTGTTCGACGAAGTCTTCACCGGCCTGAACGGCATGCCCGCCCTCGGCCGGGCCGGCACCGGCTGGCCCAGCGTCGAGGTCGTCGAGACGGATCAGGGCCTGCAGGTGTCGGCCGAGCTGCCGGGCCTCGACGAGAGCGACGTCGAGGTGCTGATCGAGGACGGTGTCCTCACCCTGCGCGGCGAGAAGCGCTCGGAGACGAGCGACACGGCCCGCGGCTACACCGAGCGATCCTACGGCCGCTTCGAGCGGACGATCGCGCTGCCCTTCGCCGTCGAGGAGGACAAGGCGCACGCCACCTTCCGCAACGGGGTGCTCAGCGTGACCCTGCCCCGCTCGGCCCAGGCTCCCGCCTCGGCGCGCCGCATCGCGATCAGCGGCGGCACGCCCGGCGAGACGGCCCACTGACGGGCACCCGGAACGCCTGACGCGGCGGGCGGGGACCCTGGGGGTCGCGCCCGCCGATCCAGCGCTGATCGAATGATCCCTCGCTCACGAAGAGGAGGATGTGATGCACCTGTCGGACACCCCCATCGAGCGCCTCGGCCCCCTCGCCTCGGCCACCCTGCGGGCGACGGCCGTCGAGCCTTTCGAAGCCTTCGTCGCGCCGGGCGACGTCTTCCGGCACCCGCGCGAGGTGCTGGCCTATCCCGGCCTGTCGATCGCCGAGAAGCGGGCCATCCTGGCCTCCTGGGCCTCGGATTCCCGCGCCGTCGAATCCTGCCCGGCCCTGCGCTGCCTCGAGGGCTGCCGGGCCGAGCCGGTTCCCCTCGACGCGGTGCTGGCCGCGCTCCAGGCCCTGGACGCGATGCCGGCGATCCCCTCCGTCCCGCCCGTGATCCTGGCGGATCGGGCGGCGCGGTCCCCCGGCGATCCGCCGTCGGCGGACGGCCTCAACTGAGCGGGAGGTGCGGCATGCCGAACCTCCTGCGCAGACCATGGCCTCTCCGGCTCGGGTCCCCTCGAGCGGACGGGCGCCGGTGGACGACCGGGTCGCCGGCCGCGGCCGACGCCACGCGGCTCATCGACGGCCTGCTCACGACCGGCCTCTGCATCGGGCTCGCCGCGCTCCTGCCGGCCTCGCTGACGGGGCCGGCCCTGGCGGCCCTGCTCGGCGCCGCCGGCGGGCTCTGGCTCGCCGTGGCCGTCACGGGCGACGAGGCGCGCTTCGCTTCGCGCCGCGCCACGGCCTCGGCGGCGGACAGCCGGGCGGTGACGGCCTGTGACATGGCCCTGGTCTTCCTCGCCGCCGGCGCCGCCGTGCGGACGGCCGCCCTGCCCTGGCCCTGACGGCAGCGGGAGACGGCCATGATCACGGTCATGAGCAACCTCGAACGCATGGTGCGGCACCGAACGCCCCGGCTTGCCGTCGTTGCCGGCCCCGGGCGCCCCGATCCGGACTGGGAGCGGGCGCTGCTCAACCCGGCCGCGGTGTTTGGCACCGTGCGGGCGGTCCTCGATCACCCGCGCCTGACGCGCGGCGTCAAGCGGGAGATCCTGCGGCGCTGGGCCTGGGACGAGCACCTCAAGGAGCTGGCCGCCTCCGAGGGCATGGCGGAGGGGGAGCCCTCGCGCCTCGACGAGGTCCGGGCCGCGCTGCTCGGGCTCGACGCGGTCCGGCCGCCGGGGCCGTCGGCCCCCGCGGCGGGGATTCCGTGCCCGCTCCCGCGCGCGGCGGAGGAAAGCCTCGCCGCCTGACGTCACCGGCGCAGCCGGCCCCCCTCGACAGGTGCCGCTCGGGCCTGTCCGCCCGGCTCGCCTAACCAACGGGACGACCTTTGCTTCTCGGGAGGAGGGTCACGACGATGAGAGGCACCACACACGGCGATCCGACACGGTTCGGCCTTCTCTGCGCGGGGCTCGGCGTCCTGCTCCTGCTCTTCGGGCGACGAAGGCCGGCGAGGTTTGAGCCGCCGGCCCGCGCCATCGGGGCCGGCGGCGCCGCGCGTCAATCGTAGGGGTCGTAGGCCGGTCCGTCGCCGTAGCCCACCGGGCGCGGGCCGAAGCGGCGGGGGCCGTAGACGCCCTCGCGCTCTACCACCACGTCGCGGACCACGGGCCGGGGCCGGTACACCACCGGCGGCTCCTCGATCACCTCGCGCACGAACCGGCGCGGCGGCACCACGGGACGCTCGACGATGACCTCCCGGACGATGTCGCGGGGCGGGACGACGACGCGCCGCTCCACCACCGTGCGGCGGGTCACCACCGTCTCGGGTTCGTCATAGGCGTCGTAGCCGTAATCGGCCGCCCGGGCGGACGAGGGCCCCAGAAACGCGCCGGAGATCAGTCCGGCAGCGGCGAGCCCGGCCAGTGCGATCTGTCTCATGCTCTCGAATCCTCATCGTCGTCGAACAGGGCCGCGCACGGCGGCCATGCCCGATAACGCGAAAGGGCGGCGTTTGGCCGACTCGGTTCGGCGGACGACCGCCGCCGCGCCGTCGCGCGGGCGGACCGCGATCGGGTCGGGCCCATCGCGGTCTGGTCTCATACGGTTTCCTGTGCGCGACGCGCTCCCTCTCCTGGAAGGAGAGGGCTGGGGTGAGGTGTGGTCCATCTCCGGAAAGGTCACACACCTCACCCTGTCCCTCTCCTTCCAGGAGAGGGGACCCGCGCCAGAACCCGAACGATTCAGCCGGAAACGGTCTCAGTCGATGACCTCGACCACCCGCCGGGTGCCCGGCTCGACCAGCACCGGGTGGTCGTTGACGATGGTGTAGTTGTAGCCCTTGAGGGCGAATTCCGCGGGGACGTCGTAATAGACCACGCCGTCCTCGGGCAGCACCGCGCCGACCCGGACGGTGCCTGCATAAACGTAGGACGGGCGCCGCTCGGCGCTGGCATAGATCCGGAAGCGCTCGCGCCGGTCGACACCGAGGATGCCGTTGGCCGTGCCGACGGCGGCGCCGATCGCGCCGCCCACCACCGCGCCCAGGGGCCCGGCCGCCAGCTCGCCCCGGGCGGCCCCTTCCTGCGCGCCCTGGACGAGGCCCTGCGCCTGGGCGGCGCCGAGACCGGCCAGGACGAGGGCCGAGGCGGCGGCGAGAATCTTGAGGGTCATGGGGACGGCTCTCCGGTCGGACTGAAGCGTGGCTGTGAGGGGGCAACGCGGATCGTCGCCTCCAGTGCCGGCGGCGCGGCCGACAATGGCCGCCCGTGGCGCGGCGGACACAGCGGCGTCACGGGGCTCGGTCATGGCTTGGCCGAAGCGGGAACGGGTCCGGTTCCTGCCGGGACCCATCAGGCTGGGAGGAGGACCGATGGCGGCCGTCGAGACGATCGAGGCGCTGGAGCGCATCTATGGAGATTTCGGCGTCGTCGGCGAGTCCGCGACGGCCAAGGTCGCCGACCACGTCACCCTGGATTACGCGCGCTTCATCGCGGCGGCCCCCTTCCTCGCCCTCGCGACCGTCGGCCCGGAGGGGCTGGACTGCTCGCCGCGCGGCGACGTCCCGGGCTTCGTGCGCGTCGCCGACCCGCGCACGCTCGTCCTGCCGGACCGGCGCGGCAACAACCGGATCGACAGCCTGCGCAACGTGGTGCGCGACCCGCGGGTCGGGCTGATGTTCCTCATCCCGGGCATCGGCAACGCACTGCGCGTCAACGGCCGGGCGGTGATCGAGGACGACCCGGCCCTGCTCGCCAGCCAGTCCGTCGACGGCAAGGCGCCGCGCACCGCCCTGGTGGTCCGCGTGGGCGAGGTCTATTTCCAGTGCGCCCGCGCGCTGATCCGGTCCGGCCTGTGGCGCCCGGAGAGCCGGGTCGATCCCCGATCCCTGCCGAGCCCCGGCCGGATCCTGGCCGGGCTGAGCGAGGGCCGCCTCGGCGGCAAGGCCTACGACGCGGCCTGGGCCGAGCGGGCGCGGCAGACGATGTGGTGACCGCCGGGGCGCGATCCGCGCCCGGCACGCAGGCGAATTCGCACCGCCCCTGGCCGGCTTGGCGCTGATGATGCATCTGAGCCGCCTCTCGTCCCGCAGGCCCCCGGACCCGATGACCGCCTTCCAACCTCGTCCCCGCGCCGTTTCGGCCGCCCGCCCTGCCCCGTTCCGGACCGGAACGGGGCCGGCGCGGCGAACCGGCGGCACCGGGAGGCCGGCATGAGCGAGCTCGACGGCTGGGCGGAGCGGCGCCGCATCGCCGAGCAGGGGCGCGGCGAGCGGCCCTGGTCCCTCTGGGGGCCGTATCTCAGCGAGCGCCAGTGGGGCACGGTGCGGGAGGATTACAGCCGCGACGGCAATGCCTGGCGCTCGCTGCCCCACGACGAGGCGCGCTCGCGCGCCTATCGCTGGGGCGAGGACGGGCTCGCCGGCCTCTGCGACGAGCGCGGGCAGATGTGCCTCGCCCTCGCCCTGTGGAACGGGCGCGACCACATCCTCAAGGAGCGGCTGTTCGGCCTCGCCAACGAGGAGGGCAACCACGGCGAGGACGTCAAGGAGGTCTACCACTACCTCGACGCGGTCCCGAGCCACGCCTACCTCAAGTTCCTCTACCGCTATCCCCAGGGGGCCTATCCCTACGACGAACTCGTGCGCGAGGGCCTGCGGCGCGGCCGCGACCAGCCGGAATACGAGATCGAGGACACGGGGCTGTTCGCCGAGAACCGCTTCTTCGACGTCACCGTGGAATACGCCAAGGAGGACGTGGAGGACCTCCACGTGGTGATCACGGCGGTGAATCGCGGCCCCGAAACCGCGGACCTGCACATCGTCCCGCAGCTCTGGTTCCGCAACACCTGGTCCTGGCGCGAGACGGCCGCGCAGAGCCGCCCCAGCCTGACCCTGCGCCCCGACGGCGGCATCGCCTGCGACCATCCCCGCCTCGGGCCCTACCGGCTCAACTTCGACGGCTATCCCGATCCGCTCTTCTGCGAGAACGACACCAACCTGCGCCTGCACGGCTGGGAGCCCGACGCGCCCGGCCCGTTCAAGGACGGCCTGCACGCGGCGATCGTCGACGGCGACGACGGCGCCGTGCGGCGCGATGCCGGCACCAAGGTCGGGCTGCACTACTTCCGCCAGCTCGAGCCGGGGGAGACCACCCGGGTCACCCTGCGCCTCTCGGCCGGCGCGCGCCTGCGCCCGGTGGACCGCGAGGGCACCATCGTGCACCGCCGCATCGCCGAGGCGGACGCCTTCTACGAGGCGCTGCAGGACGGCATCGGGGACGCCGATTCCCGCGCCATCCACCGGCAGGCCGCCGCCGGCCTGATCTGGTCGAAGCAGCTCTATGCCTACGACGTCCGGCTCTGGCTCAAGGGCGACCCGCTCCAGCCCGTGCCGCCGCGGGAACGCGACAACGGCCGCAACGCGCATTGGCGCCACTTCGCCGCGGCGGACGTGCTCTCGATGCCGGACACCTGGGAATATCCCTGGTTCGCCGCCTGGGACCTCGCCTTCCACTGCCTGCCGCTCGCGCTGCTCGATCCGGACTTCGCCAAGAAGCAGCTCCTGCTCCTCACCCGCGAATGGTACATGCACCCCAACGGCCAGCTGCCGGCCTACGAGTGGGAGTTCGGCGACGCCAACCCGCCGGTCCATGCCTGGGCGACCTACCGGGTCTTCGAGATCGACCGCGACCGGCGCGGCGGCCGCGGCGACCTCGCCTTCCTGGAGGGCGTGTTCCACAAGCTCCTGATCAACTTCACCTGGTGGGTGAACCGCAAGGACGCGGACGGCCGCAACGTCTTCCAGGGCGGCTTCCTCGGCCTCGACAATGTCGGGGTGTTCGACCGCTCGCGCCCGCCGCCGGGCTTCGGCCGTATCCACCAGGCTGACGGCACCGCCTGGATGGCGATGTACGCCCTCAACATGATGCGCATCGCCCTCGAACTGGCGCTCCACAACGACGTCTACGAGAGCACCGCCTCGAAGTTCTTCGAGCACTTCCTCCTCATCGCCGAGGCGATGACCGACATGGGCGGCGAGGGCTTCGGCCTCTGGGACGAGGAGGACGAGTTCTACTACGACGAGGTCGACATCCCGGGCGGCGGCATGCTGCCCCTGCGGGTCCGCTCGGTGGTGGGGCTGGTGCCGCTCTTCGCCGTCGAGGTGATCGAGCCCTGGGTGCTCCAGCGCCTGCCCGATTTCGCCCGGCGCCTGAACTGGCTCCTGGAGAACCGCCCCCACCTCGCCTGCCTGGTCTCGCGCTGGGACGAGGGCGGCGTGCAGGACCGCAAGCTCCTGTCGCTGCTGCGCGGCCACCGGATGAAGGCGCTCCTGCGCCGGATGCTCGACGAGGCCGAGTTCCTCTCGGCCCACGGCATCCGCTCCCTCTCGAAGGCGCACCGGGACCAGCCCTACGCGCTCAACGAGTTCGGCGCCTCCTTCACGGTCCGCTACGACCCAGCCGATTCCACCTCGAACATGTTCGGCGGCAACTCGAACTGGCGCGGGCCGGTCTGGATGCCGATGAACTACCTCATCATCGAGGCCCTGCGCCGCTTCCACACCTATTACGGCGACGACTTCCTGGTGGAATACCCCACGGGCTCGGGCGACCACCTCACCCTCGCGGCCATCGCGGACGCCCTGGAGGACCGGCTGATCGCCCTGTTCGCCAAGGACGCGGAGGGCCGCCGCCCGATCTTCGGCGACCGCCCGCCGATCCCGGCCGCCCCCGGCGCCGAGGAGGCGCTGCTGTTCCACGAGTTCTTCGACGGCGACACCGGCCGCGGCCTCGGCGCCTCGCACCAGACGGGCTGGACGGCGCTGATCCTGAACCTGCTGCACACCCGCGCCCGGCGGTCCCCCGCCCCGCCCTCCGGGGACCCGTCCTAGGCGTCGTGCCCAAGGATCGCCAGGATCTCCCGGCGCCGGCGGATCAGGTCGGGGTCGTCGCGGTGGCGCGGATAGGGCGCGTCGTTGGCGATGTCGGCGCGGATGCGCGCCGGGCGGTCGCTGAGAACGACGACCCGCTGGGCGAGCACCAGCGCCTCCTCCACGTCGTGGGTGACGAGGATGGCGGTCAGCCCGGTCTCCTGCCAGAGCCGGACGAGCTCGCCCTGCAGGGTCAGCCGGGTCAGGGCGTCGAGCTTACCCAGGGGCTCGTCGAGGAGGAGCAGGCGCGGATCGTTGACCAGCGCCCGGGCCAGGGCCGTGCGCTGGGCCATGCCGCCGGAGAGCTGGTGCGGATAGGCGTCGGCGAAGTCGGCGAGGCCGACGCGGGCCAGCGCGGCGTCGACCCGGTGCCTGTTGTGGCGCAGCAGGCCGCGGGCCTCGAGGCCGAGCGACACGTTCCCCCGCACCGTCCGCCAGGGATAGAGCGTCGGGTCCTGGAAGACGAGGAGCCGGCTCGGATCGGGGCCGGTGATGGCCACGCCGTCGAGGTCGAGGCGGCCGGCATCCGGGGGTTCGAGGCCGGCGGCGAGGCGCAGCAGGGTCGACTTCCCGCAGCCCGAGGGGCCCAGCAGCGCAACGAAAGCGCCGGGCTCGATCGCGAGATCGATGCGGTCGAGGACGGGCAAAGGCGCGTCCTTGATCCGGAAGGCGTGGGAGACGCCGCGGATGTCGAGCGCCGCGCCGCGGGGCGTCGCGTGCGCAAGCGGGGCGGCTACCATTGGACGAGGCCTTTCTGCCAGGACAGCACCCGGTCGCGCAGGCGGAACAGCAGGGTGATGAGGCTCGAGCACATCAGCGCCATGGCGATGAGCGCGGCGTACATGTTGGCGTAGGCCGCCCAGCCCTGCGCCCATTGCAGGTACCAGCCGAGGCCGGACTTCACGCCGAGCATCTCGGCCACGACCAGCACGGCGAAGGAGGCCCCGAGCCCCATGAACAGCCCGACGAAGACGTGCGGCAGGGCCGCCGGGATCGCCACCTTGCGGATCAGGAAGCTCTGCGACGCCCCGAGGGTGCGGGCGACGTCGTAATAGGATTTGTTGGCCGCCGCGATGCCCGACCAGGTCAGCACCGTGACCGGGAAGCCGGTGGCCAGAGCCACCAGGAAGGTCGAGGCCGACCAGGACGAGGGGAACACGAAGAAGGCCAGGGGCAGCCAGGCGGTGGCCGGCAGCGGGCCGACGAAGCGCAGCACGGGATGAACCCAGTAGCCGGCCCTGCGCGACCAGCCTACCGCGACGCCGAGGGCGAAGCCCGCCAGCGCCCCGAGCAGGTAGCCCCCCGCCAGGAGTTTCAGCGAGGCCAGGATGCTGCCGCCGAGCTTCGGCCAGTCTTCCAGGAAGACTTCGAGGATGGCCTGGGGCGGCGGAAAGAACGGCATCGGCAGGAGCGCGTACTTCGCCGTGACGAGTTCCCAGGCGATTAGGCCGAGGCCGAGCACCAGGAGCCACGGCCCCCAATGCCCGAGGCGCGCACCAAGCCGCCCGAGCCGGGTCCGGACGAGGCCGGCCAAGACCAGGACGCCGCCGAACACCGCGGCGCCCTGGGCGAGGACCGCCGTGTAGGGGAAGTCCCCGTCCTCGGGCAGGCCGGTGGCGACCGCCGCCAGGCCGAGCCAGGCGACTCCGGCCGCGACGACGCGCCATCCGATCGCGCCGGTGCGGCGCAGGCCGGCGGCCGCATCGCCGATGCGCGGCCGGGCCGGTCCCCTCGTGGCGTCCGGGGAGCGGGTTGCCCCGGCGCGGCCGCGCCGCGGGAGGGCGTTCGAGAGGGCGCTGGTCACGGTGGCACTCCTCAACTCAGCACGTCGGCATAGACGCGCTCGGCGAACTTCGCCGTGTCGGTGCTCCGGCGCAGGACGTTCACGCGCTTCAGTTCGTCGCCGTAGAGGGCGATCTCCTGCTTCAGCGTGGCGCCCACCGGGGCATGGCCGTGGGTGTGGCTGCGCAGCATTGCCGCCAGGTCCGCCACGGAGCCCTTGCCGCCGTAGTTCGAGAAGACGCGGGCGGCCTCCTCCGGGTCGGCATGGACCCGATGGCCGCCGGCCAGCACCGCGCGGGTGAGCGCGGTGGCGACCGCCCGGTCGTTGCGGATCAGGCTGCCGCGCAGAGCCACGACGCAGCAGGAGCGGTTGGCGTAGATCCCGGTCAGGTTGGTGGCGACCTCGGTGAGGCGGGAATCCTTGAGCCAGATCCAGGTGCGCGGATCGGAATCGGCAAGCGCCTGCGCCTCGCCCTTCTCCACCGCGAGGTTGAGGAGATCGGAGGGGTATGGCCGCCACTCCACCTCGCGCTCCGGGTCGATCCCGGCATCGGACAGCAGCAGCGCGAAGAAGTTCTTGGCCGGGCTGGCATGGTCGCTGATCGCGATGGTCTTGCCCTTCAGGGAGGCGATGTCGCTGATGCCGGCGGACTTGGCCCCAAGCAGGCGCAGGCAGCCGCCGTGCAACCCGGCGGTGATCTTCACGTCGAAGCCCTGCTCCAGGGGTTTCAGCCAGCGCAGGGCCATGCCGATGCCGGCATCGGCCTTGCCCGTGGCGATCGCTTCCAGCAGCGCCTCGGTCGAGCCGCCGAAATTGACGAACTCCACGTCAAGGCCGTGGGCGGCGAAGATCCCGCTCTCCTTGGCCACCGGCGCGGAGGCCGTGCAGATCGCGTTGGCGTTCCAGGCCAGCTTGATCGGCCGTTGCGGACCCGTCGCGGCGGCGGTCTCGGCCGCGGCCCGGCAGAGCGGCCCCGGATCGAAGGGCAGCCCGGGGCCGGGCGTCCAGGCCCGTCCCGCGTCCGAGGCGAGGCCGAAGGGTAGGGCCGCCGCGACCGAAGCGCCTGCGCGCAGGAGGCGGCGCCGGGACAGGAGGGCATGCGTCATCGTCGTCTCCGAGGCTCGCGGGAGCCCGATCCGTCAGGGTCGTCGGCAGGTCGGTCTGGGGGTGTGGGGCGTCAGCCGATGGGCTGGCTCAGGTAGGCCACCATCATCTCGGCCACGGCCCGGTCGGCATAGTCCGACACGCTCTCGCGCCAGCCGACGGGGAAGGCCTCGACGACCCGGCGGCCGGCCAGGATCTCGGAGAGTTCGTCGGGCAGGAGCCCGTTCTCGATGGCCGCGGCGACGGCGGCCCGGCCGTAGCTGCGCCGGGCGCTGCGCGCCCCGTGGAGAAGCGCGGGGCTGGCCGCCCCGGCCGGCTCAAAGGCTGTGGTGTGAAAGCTCATGGTCCTCGTCCCTGCCGAAAGATCTGCCCGTCTGCGTCGCGTCGCGTACGAGGCTCGGGCAACAGAGGGCGGGGCGGCGGGAGAGGTGAATCGGCTGGATCATCGGATCGTCTCCGGTCGGCGGCATGCGGGGGCTGCCGATCATCTTGAGATTAGCCGCATCGCACGGAAATGTGCTTCCAAAGATCAGTCGAAGGGGAGAGCGGCGTCGCGCCGAAGGGCGATTCGACGAAAGGCTCAAGCGGCGAGCCGGTCGCCCAGGTGGTCGGCCACCGCCCGGGCGAGGGGGCGGGCCGCATCGCGGATGTCGGGCACCGCGATGCATTCCCAGACCACGCCGCGCAGCATCGGCCCGAAGGCCCAGATCGGCGATTCGTGCGGCGGGCCCGCGACCTTGCCGCCGGGGCTCGCCGCGATCCCGAGGCCGAACGGGCCGGGCCTGACGAGGCCGCGGGCCAGCAGGTTGCGGATCAGCGGGTCGGCTGTCTCGGCGAGCCGGCTGAAGCCGGTGGCGTCGAGGATGCCCTGGGCGTCGATCCGCTCGCGCCGGCCGGTGCCGCGCGGGCGGAGCGTGACCACCGCCCGGTCCGGCGCCTCGTCGACGGCGAGGATGCGCGCCGCCCGCACGACGAGGCCGCCGGCGCGGATCTCCGCCGCGACGGCCTCAGCGGCCGGGGGCGCCGTGCGGTGGCGGTGCACGTCCCAGTAGGGGCGGACGTGGCGCAGGATGCGCGCCTGCTCGGCCCGCGGCAGGCCGGTCCAGAGCGCGTCGGTGATCGGTCGCAGGGCGTCGATGACCCCGCGCCAATCCTCGCCGGCCGCGCCGGCCGCCGCGATCTCGCCCCGCACGGCGGCGAAGAGTCTGCGCGCCGAGGCCCGGATCTCGGGGGTGAGGTTCGGGCGCCGGCCCGGCGGCACCGCCGCGTGGGGCTTCGGCAGCAGCCCCCGGCGGGACACGGCGACGATGCGCCCGGGAAAGCCCTCGCGGCGCAGGGCCGCCACCGAATCCATCATGGTCAGGCCGGTGCCGATCACCAGTACGTCGCGTTCCGGATCGAGGGTGCCGAAGGCCTCCGGGCGCCAAGGATCGAGCCGGTAGCGACTCGGCGCGACCACCGGCCCCGGGAGGTTGCCCATCGCCAGGACGAGGCCCGCCACGAGCCGGGGCGGCACGCCGTCGCCGTGCAGCCGGAAGCCCTCCGGCACCGGCTCGACATCGACGATCCCGGTCCTGTCCGCGATGAGCCGGTCGCCGGCCTCGGCGCTCAGGCGCGCCCAGCGCTCCGCGAGGTAGCGGCCGTACAGCCCCCGCGAGGCGAAGGTGCCGGCCTCGGTCTCGCGCAGGCCGGTCCGCTCGACGGGGTCGAGCTCGGCCCGGGCCAGCCAGTCCGAGAACGCCTCCGGCCGCTCCGGATCGGCGCTCATCTGGGCCGCCCGCAGGTTGAGGAGGTGGTCCGGGTTCGGGGTGGAATAGGCCAGCCCGAGGCCGAAGGCGTGGTCCCGCTCGTAGAGCGCGACCGGGCGCTCCGGCGGCAGGGCGCGCAGCAGCTGCTCCGCCGCCATCATGCCGCTGAAGCCGCCGCCGATGACCGCGATGGGCAGGGGCCGGGAAGTCGTGGTCATGGGTCGGGGCTCCGGCAGGCGGGTCGGCCCGGCTCTTACGAGCGTTCTTTATAGAGAACAAGACCGCGCAGGTTTTCGCAACGGCGAGTTCTGAGGCCGGGCCGATCCGCAGGTTTCGGGGCGCGTTCGGGCTTAGCTGAAGATCTCGGCGCAAGATCTTCTCGCGATTCCCGCGTTCGGAAAAGGGTCTTCTGCAAGGGCTCGTTCTTAAAAACGAACGTTCTCGTTGACTCACGGCGGCTTGAGCCGGACGATAGACCGGTGCTGCCGCCCCTGGCCGGGCCGCCCCAATCCCGCGCTCGCGCGCCCCGAACATCGCGAATCCTGCTCCGCCCGATGCCTTCCGCTTTCCCCATGCGTGACCCCGTCGCCGCCCTCGCCGCGCGCTTTGTCGAGCGGGCGGCGGAGTCCGACCGCACCGGGCAGTTCGCGCACGGCAACATCGCCGAATTGCGGAATGCGGGGCTCCTCGGCCTGACCGTGCCGGAGCGGCTGGGCGGTGCCGGGGCCGGCCTCGGTCAGGCCGCTTCGACGATCGGCGCCCTGGCGCAGGGCGACCCGTCGACGGCCCTGGTCCTGGCGATGCACCTCGTCCAGCACGCCCTCATCCCCCGCGCCGCCCGCTGGCCGGCCGGGCTCGCGGACCGGATCGGGCGGGCCGCCGTCGCGGACGGCGCCCTGATCAACGCCCTGCGGGTCGAGCCGGATCTCGGGACGCCGGCGCGCGGCGGCATCCCCGCGACGGTGGCGCGGGCGACCGCCGACGGCTGGCGCGTCAGCGGCCGCAAGATCTTCTCCACCGGCAGCCCCGCCCTCGCCTACGGGCTCGTCTTCGCCCGCACCGACGAGGCCGCGCCGCGCATCGGCAATCTCCTGGTGCCGATGGATGCGCCGGGGGTCCGCGTGGTCGAGAGCTGGGACCATCTCGGCCTGCGCGCCAGCGGCAGCCACGACGTGACCTTCGACGACGTTTGGGTGCCGCACGACCACGCGGTGGATCTGCGCGCCCCGGAGGCTTGGCGCGTGCCCGATCCGGACCAGCAGGCCTGGAACGGCGTGCTGATCGCCGCCCTCTACGACGGCGTCGCCCGGGCGGCCCAGGCCTGGCTCGTCACCTTCGCCCAGGGCCGCCGTCCGGCGAGCCTCGGCGACAGCCTCGCCACCCTGCCCCGCTTCCAGGAGGCGGTCGGCGAGAACGCGCGTCTCCTGGCCCTCGACGCCCGCCTGATCCGCGCGCTCGCCGCGGAGACGGACCAGGGCGCCGCCCCCTCCCCCGAGGAATCCGGCTTCCTCAAGCTCACGGTGACCGAGAACGCGGTCGCGGTGGTGCAGCGGGCGGTGGAGCTGTCCGGCAATCCCGGCCTGTCCCGCGCCAACCCGCTGGAGCGGCACCTGCGCGACGTCCTGTGCGGGCGCATCCACTGGCCCCAGGGCGATGCCGTGCGCACCGCCGCCGGCCGGGCCGCCCTCGCCCTCTGACCCCGGGCGGACGCCCGCCCCCCGACTTCCGCCCCTCGCTCCGCCCCTGGCCACAAGGAGACCCCATGAGCTTCCTCAGCCCCGACGCCGTCGAGTTCATCGGCTTCGCCGCCCCGCGCTACCAGTCCGAGACCCACGAGCCCACTGGCCCGGCCATCGACCGGGACTACCTGCGCCTGCTCGCCCAGGCGCATGAATGGGGCGGGTTCGACCGCATCCTGGTGGCGTTCTACGCCACCGCGCCCGACGCGATCCTGCTCTCGGCGCAGATCGCGGCGGTGACGGACCGCATCGGCCTGATGATCGCCCACCGCACCGGCTTCACCGCCCCGACGGTGGCCGCGCGCCAGTTCGCGACCCTCGACCAGCTCACCGGGGGCCGTGTCGCCATCCACGCCATCAGCGGCGGCGACGACCGCGAGCTCGCCCAGGACGGTGACCACCTGACCAAGGACGAGCGCTACGCCCGCACCGACGAGTTCCTGGCCGTCGCCCGGCAGGTCTGGACCGCCGCGAGCCCCTTCGACTTCGCCGGCGCGCATTACCGGGTCGAACGCGGCTTCTCCGAGGTGAAGCCGGTCGATCCGCGCGGCATCCCGGTCTATTTCGGCGGTGCCTCGCCGGCCGCCATCGCGGTGGCGGGCCGCCATGCCGACACCTACGCCCTCTGGGGCGAGAGCCTCGACCAGGTCCGCGAGGCCGTCGCCAAGGTCCGCGCCGCGGCGGCCCCGCACGGACGCGCCCCGCGCTTCAGCCTGTCGTTCCGGCCGATACTGGCCGAGACCGAGGAGGCCGCATGGGCGCGGGCGGAGGAGATCCTGGCCCGGACCCGCGCCACCCGGGCCGCGCAGGGGCTCGGCCCGGCGGCCGCGCCGCAGAACGAGGGCTCGCGCCGGCTGCTGGCGGCGGCCGCGCAGGGGAACCGTCTCGACGCCCGGCTCTACACCGCCATCGCGCGGGAGACCGGGGCGTCGGGCAACTCCACCGCGCTGGTCGGTACGCCCGAGCAGGTCGCCGAGGCGTTGCTGGCCTATCACGACCTCGGGGTGCGCACCTTCCTGATCCGCGGCTTCGACCCGCTGGAGGACGCCCTCGCGTATGGCCGCACCCTGATCCCGGCCTTCCGCCGGCTCCTGGCCCGGCGCGGCACCCGGGCGGAGGCGGCGTGATGCGGCGCGTCCTCGCGGTTCTGGCCCCGACGCTCCTGACCCTCGCGGGGCTCGCCCGCGCCGACGAGACGGTTTTGCGCGTCGGCGACCAGCGCGGCAATGCCCGCGCGCTGATGGAGGCGGCCGGCGTGCTGGCCGACCTGCCCTACCGCCTCGACTGGAGCGAGTTTCCCGCCGCGGCCCCGCTGCTGGAGGCGCTCAATGCCGGGGCGATCGATGCCGGCGGAGTCGGCGACGCGCCCTTCACCTTCGCGGCCGCCGCCGGAGTGCCGGTGAAGGCGTTCCTGGCCTTCCGCAACCGGCAGGACGGCCTCGCGATCCTGGTGGGCAAGGACTCGCCGATCCGGTCCGTCTCCGACCTGAAGGGGAAGAGCATCGCCACCAACCGCGGCTCCATCGGCCACCAGGTGGTGCTGGCGGCGCTGGAGGAGGCGGGCCTGCCCGCGAGCGCCGTGACCCTGCGCTTCCTGCCGCCGGCGGATGCCAAGATCGCGCTCGCTAGCGGCAGCGTCGATGCCTGGGCGACCTGGGAGCCCTACACCTCCACCGCCGAGCTCGCCGGCCTCGCCCGGGTGGTCCGGGACGGCAACGGCATCACCCCGGGCCTCAGCTTCGCGGTGGCGAGCGACGCGGCGCTGAAGACCAAGCGGGCGCAGCTCGCCGATTTCGGCCGGCGCCTCGTGGCCGCGCGGGACTGGGCCCTGAAGGACCCCGCCCCCTATGCCGCCGTGTGGTCGAAGCTGATCGGCCTGCCCGAGGCGGTGCCCCTGCGCTGGTTCGCGCGGGCGCAGTACCGGGCCGTGCCGATCGACGCGGCGGTGATCGCCGACGAGCAGCGCAACATCGACTTCTACGTCCGCTCCGGACTCATCCCCCAGGCCCGCGCGCCGAACGCCGCGGCGATCCTCGATCGCAGCTTCGAACCCGGCGCCGCTGCGGTACGATAGGCCGCGACCCCCCAGCGCGAGAGGCGATCCATGCACGGCGACCACAGTCATCCCCACGACCACGACCACGACCACACCCACCACGATCACGCCCACGAGGCGGCCGAGCGCTGGAAGCACGACGGCGTGCGGGTGATCCCCGGCGACAGGCTCGACGCCAACACGGCCCAGACGCCGGGCATGTTCCGGCAGGCGGCGATCAACCATGCCCGCGTCGGCGCCCAGAAGATCTGGGCCGGCACCGTCGCGATCGCCCCCGACGCCAAGACTGGCGTCCATCACCACGGCGCCCTGGAGAGCGTGATCTACGTGGTCTCGGGCCGCGCCCGGATGCGCTGGGGCGACCGGCTCGAATACGTGGCCGAGGCCGGCCCCGGCGACTTCATCTTCGTGCCGCCCTACGTGCCGCACCAGGAGATCAACGCCGACCCGGACCAGCCCCTGAACTGCGTCCTGGTGCGCTCCGACAACGAGGCCGTGGTGGTTAACATCACCGACGTCGAGCCGGTCGAGCGGCCCGAGACCGTCCACTGGGTCGACTCGATCCACAAGCATCCCTGACGAGACGAGATTCCGATCCATGATCCATCGCCGCCACGCCCTTCGCGCCGCCGCCGGCTTGAGCCTCCTCGCCCTCACGCCTGGCGCCGGCCGGGCGGCCGAGGGGGCCAGGCTCCGCATCGGATTTCAGAAATCCTCGACGCTGATCGCCCTGCTCAAGGAGGATGCCGCCCTGGAGAAGGCCCTGGCGCCGCTCGCCGTCACGGTCACGTGGCACGAGTTCACCAGCGGCCTGCCGATTATGGAGGCCCTGAATGCCGGCCAGATCGACGTGTCGGCGGATGTCGCCGACACCGTGCCGATCTTCGCCCAGGCCGCCCAGGCGCGGATCGCCTATATCGCCGAGGAGGCGGCCTCGCCGAGCGCGCAGGCGATCCTAGTCGCCGCCGATTCGCCGATCCGGTCGGTGGCCGACCTCAAGGGCCGCAAGGTCGCGGTGACCAAGGGGGCCGGCAGCCACTACCTGCTGCTGGCCGCGCTCGCGGCGGAGAAGCTCCCCTTCCGGGCGATCAGCCCGGCCTACCTGACGCCGGCGGACGGGCGCGCGGCTTTGGCCAGCGGCAGCGCCGAGGCCTGGGTCGCCTGGGACCCGTTCCTGTCGGCGGCCGAGCAGCAGACCGGCGCCCGCGTCCTGCGGGACGGCACCGGCCTGTCCCAGTACAAGCGCTACTACCTCGCCGGCGCCGACTACGCGACGCAGCGCGCCGACGTGCTCGCGCTCCTGTTCGGCAAGCTGCGCGAGACCGGGGCCTGGGTGAAGGCAAACCCGGACGCCGCCGCCGCCCGCCTCGGCGCCCTCTGGAAGCTCGACCCGGCCATCGTCGCCCAAGCGAACGCCCGGCGCAGCTACCGGGTCGAGCCCGTCACCCGCGCCGGCCTCGCCGAGCAGCAGACCATCGCGGACGCCTTCCGCGCCGAGGGCCTGCTCCCCCGCGCCGTCGACGCCGCGGCCCTGCCGATCTGGGTGCCGCCGGGCCTCTGATCGGGGCGGCTCCGGCCTCGCGACGCCCCGTCGGGGCGCCCGAGGCCGGACCGTTCAGCGAACGCCGCCGCTGGCGGTGATGTTCTCGCCGGTGAGCCAGCGGGCCTCGTCCGAGGCCAGGAAGGCGACGACGTCGGCGATGTCGCCCGGGAGGCCGGCGCGGCCGAGCGGAGTCTGGGCGATGAAGCCGGCCTCCATCTCCGAGCCGGCGATGCCGGCGCTGTGCGTGCCCTCGGTCGTCACGTAGCCCGGGCTGACCGTGTTGACGCGGATGCGGCGCGGCGCGAGCTCGTTGGCGAGCACCCCCGAGATCGCGTTCACGGCGCCCTTCGTGCCGCTATAGACCGTGGCGGCCGGCGTGTTCACGTGGGTGATGGCCGAGGAGATGTTGACGATGCTCCCGCCCTCCCCGAGGTGCCTGGCCGCCGCCCCGGAGGCGAGCAGGACGCCGAGCACGTTGATGTCGAAGAGCCGGCGGTAATGCGCCTCCGTGACCTCCTCGATCGCGGCGAATTCGTAGACGCCGGAATTATTGACCAGCACGTCGAGCCGGCCGAACCGTGAGACCGCCGCCTCGATCAGGGCCTGCGCCTCCGCGGGCTTGGAGACGTCCGCCCGGACCGCGATCGCCCGGCCCCCCGCGCCGGTGATCTCCGAGACCACCGCATCCGCGCCCGCCTGACTCGAGGCGTAATTGACCACCACCGCCGCGCCGTCCCGCGCCAGCGCCCGGGCGATGCCCGCGCCGATGCCCTTCGACGCGCCCGTGACGACGGCGACCTTGCCCTGTAGCTTCGACATCTGTGCAGCCTTTCGGTATGGGCCGGCGCCACCGTGGCACCTCGGCTCCCATAGTTCGAAAGTTCGGAACTTCCGAAGCGCGGATCAAGGCCCCATATGTCAAAAACATGAGACCGCTGTTCCATCCGGCCCCCGAGGATCTGCAGACGCGTGCGATCCTGCACGCGCTGGCCGACCCGAACCGGGCCGCGATCTTCGCCAACATCATGCGCGCGGGATGCGTCGAGGCCTGCTCCGCCCTCTCGGCGGTGGGCGACCGGGTGATCCCGAAATCCTCCCTCTCCAACCATTTCAAGGTGCTGCGCGAGGCCGGGCTGATCCGCAGCGAGCGCCACGGCGTCGAGATGCGCAATCACTCGCGCTGGGACGAGGTGGAGGCCCGCTTCCCGGGCCTGCTGCCGTCGATCCTGAACGCCTACGCGGCCGAGTGTCCGCGAGTGGAGCCGCCCCTGCCTGACCCCGATCCCGACTAGCTGCAGCCGGTCGATCGCCGACAAATCCACACCGTCATTCCGGGGCGCCGCAGGCGAGCCCGGACCCGCAGGGGCGCGCCAGCGGCGTGCAATCTAGAGCCGCCGACCGAGTAATTCCTTGCACCACCTGCGCGTCTGGATCCCTGTATCTTGAACCGGCTGCTGTAGAGTGGCGCGAGCAGGCGCAGTCCGTTGGATCCCCGATCACGGCAAGATCGTAGCCCCGGCACGGGCGCGCCTGCTCGATAGCCTTTTCGATCGAACAGTCGCTTGGGCACCGGCCAAGCCTTCCCACGGTCTGGCGCCGGCAGCCCGAATACAGGACCGGTCCCATGGCAGCTCTTCTGGCCGCCGGCATCGATGCCGGCCAACGCTTCCTCGATCTCGGCCTCGCCCCCACCGGGGAGACCCGGCGTTACAAGAACGAACCGGGCGACATCGCCCGGCTGGTGACGCACCTGACCCGGACGGGCGTCGTGCGGGTCGTGCTGGAGGCCGTGGGCTCCTTCGCCCAGCCCCTGGTCAGCGCCCTGGTGGAGGCCGGTCTCAGCGTCGGGGTGGTCAATCCGCGTCGGATCAAGGCGTTTCGCGAGGCCAAGGCGGGCGGGCCAAGACCGACCGGCTGGACGCGCAGCTCATCGCCCGCTTTGCTCTGCTGATGTCCGACGCCGTCCGTCCCCTGCCCGATGCCGCCGCCCGCGCGCTCAAGGCCCTCTCCACCCGCCGCCAGCAGCTCGTCACCATGCGGGCCATGGAGAAGACCCGGCTCAAGCAGGCCCACGAACCTGCCGTCGTCCAGAGCCACCGGGCCACCATCGCCGCCCTCGACGCGGCCTGCGCCGCCGTCGAGGCCGAACTGGCCGCCCGCATCGCCGCCGATGCCGAGCGCGCCCAGGCCCAGCGCCTCCTCGTCACCCTGCCGGGCATCGGCCCGCGCGTCGCCGGGGTCCTGATCTGCGACCTGCCCGAACTGGGACACCGCGACCGCAAGAGCATCGCCAGCCTGGCCGGGCTCGCGCCTCACGTGAGCCAGTCCGGCAACGCACCGCCCCGGGCCATGATCGGCGGCGGACGCCCCTGCGTGCGCACCGCTCTCTACATGAGCGCCCTCGTCGCCGTGCGCCACGACCGCACCCTCAAGGACGCCTATCTCGGCCTGCGGGCCCAGGGAAAACCCGCCAAGGTCGCCCTCGTCGCCATCGCACGCCGCATCCTCGTCACTGCCAACGCCGTCCTCAAGACCAAAACCCCCTACGGCCCGCCAAAAACCCTTGACCCGTAAGGCAGTCGCCGGGTTCCGCTGCGCGGCCCCGGGATGACGGGGTGCTTTAGGCGGAGGGCACGGGGGTGATGGACCCGCCCCTCGGCCGCCCCCCCTCACGCCGCCGCGGCCAGGGCCTTCTGGAACTCCGCCTCGGGCAGCAAGGCCCCGCCGGTGGTCCACACCACCTGGGTCGCGCCGCGCCAGTCCGGCCGGGCCGCCAGGGTCGGAGCGACCGCCGCGAAGGCCGCCGCCGCCGAGGGTTCGAGGCGCAGGGCCGCCCGTTGCCAGAGGTCGCGCACCCCGGCGAAGAGCGCGGAATCCGCCACCGTGACGACGGCCGCGACGAGGGGCCCGACCGTGCCGGCGACGAGGAGCGAGGCGCTCGACACCGCGAGGCCGTCGGCGGCGGTGCGGTTGTCGAGGCCGATGTCGTAGACGCTTACCGGCCGCTCGAGCCCGGCGGCGAGTTGCACCAGCATGCAGGGCGCGGCGACTGGCTCGACGAAGACGCAATGCACCGCGTCGCCGAACAGGAGCTTCAGCCCCAGAGTGACGCCCCCCGGCGCGCCGCCGACCCCGCAGGGCAGGTAGACCACCAGGGGCTGCCCGGCATCGACCCGGATGCCGGCCGACGCCAGCTGGCGCTGCAGGTCGAAGGCCGCCGCGGCGTAGCCGAGGAACAGGTCGACCGAGCTCTCGTCGTCGACGAAATGCGCGTCCGCCCGGCCCGCGAAGGCGTCCCGCGCCGCCGCGACCGCGCTGCCGTAATCGCCGGCATGCTCCACCACCCGGGCGCCGAGGTCGCGCAGCCGCTGCTTCTTCCAGGCCTTGGCGTCGTGGGACATGTGGACCTCGACCGCGAAGCCGAGGGCGCGCGCCATCACCCCGACGCTGAAGCCGAGATTGCCGGTGCTGCCCACCGCCACGGTGAAGGCGCCGAAGGCGGCCCGGATCTCCGGCTCGGCCAGGCGCGCGTAGGACTCGCCCGCGCGCAGCCAGCCCCGGGCCAGGGCCAGCCGCTCGGCGGTGACCAGCACCTCGTAGACGCCGCCGCGCGCCTTGATGCAGCCCGTCACCGGCAGGTCGTGATCGGCCTTGACCCGGACCGCCGGCCCGGCGCCGCCGCAGACATGGGCGGCGACGTCCGGCGCCAGCGCCAGCAGGGGCGAATCGATCCGCCCGGTCTCGAGTTCGGGAAACAGCGCCTTCAGCAGCGGATCGAATCGGCGCCAGCGAGCCTCCGCCGCGCGGATTTCGGCGAGGCCGAAGGCGAGCCCGGGCAGGATCTCGGCGGCCGGGCGGCTCCCGGGGTTGCGCCACACCGTCGGACGCCCCGCGCGCACGGCCTCCGGTATTCCCTGCGGCTGATCGGACATGGGCCTGACCCTTCTTCCTGGGCTGATTCCTGGGCTGAGTGGGCGGACGTCCCGCGTCTGCGTGACCGCCCTCTTCGCACATCTCGCCGGCAGCGCGAGTCCCTCGCCTTCCGCGCGAGCCTTCCGCGCGAGAGGGCTGCATCGCCGCGCGGAGGTGGCCCCTTCGGAGCGACATGGCCGCCTGCGCCGACGCAGTGTCATTCCGGGGAGCCGCAGGCGAACCCGGACCCGAAGGGGCGCGCCGGCGGCGTGCCATCCGGAGCCGCCGACGGCGTCAGGTTCGGCTCCCCCTGGGCGTCCGGATCCCGGGTCCGCTGCGCAGCCTCGGGACGACGCGGTGCTGCGCGCGGAGCCTCCGGACTCTCAATCCTGCAGGAAGGGGTTCGAGACCCGCTCCTCGCCGAGCGTGCTGGTGGGGCCGTGGCCGGGGATGAAGGCGACGTCGTCGCCCAGCGGCAGGACCTTGTCCTTGATCGCCCGGATCAACTGCTCGTGGCTGCCGCCGGGCAGGTCGGTGCGGCCGACCGAGCCCTTGAACACCACGTCGCCCACCAGGGCGAAGCGCGCGTCGCGGCTCATGAACACCACGCTGCCGGGCGAGTGGCCGGGGGCGTGCAGGATGTCGAAGGCCAGGCCGCCGACCTCGACCACGTCGCCGTCGCCGAGCCAGCGGTCCGGCGTCACCACCCGGGCGCCGTCGAGGCCGTAATTGGCGCCGGTCTCCGGCAGGCTGTCCAGGAGGTAGCGGTCGGCCTCGTGCGGGCCCTCGATCGGCACGCCGAGGCGCTCGCGCAGCTCGGCCGCGCCGCCGGCATGGTCGATATGCCCGTGGGTGAGCAGGATCTTCTCGATGGTGATGCCCTGGGCGGCGATCGCCGCCTCGATCCGGTCGAGATCGCCGCCCGGATCGACCACGGCGCCGACCTTGGTCTCGTCCGACCAGATCAGGGTGCAGTTCTGCTGGAAGGGGGTCACCGGAATGATTCCGGCGCGGGGCGTGCCTGGCATCGTCGGTCTCGCGGGATGGCGCCGCGGCGGCGCGGGGTTGAGCGCCGCGGCGGCGCGGGGCGGGTGTGGGGGCGGGCGCCGCAGCGGCGCCGGTGGCGGCCTGTCTAGCCCGAGATCGGTGCGGGCGCGAATCCGCCGCGTCCGCCGAAGGCCCCCGTGTCGCCACCCGAGTACCGGCACCCGAGGGCCGCCGCGCCCGCATCGCGGCCTTCGTGTCGCGGCCCCACGGTCAAACTTCGGCCTCGCCACGGGCCTAACGGGGCCTTAACCACGGTCCGGCCGCACGCCTCGCCGGGCGAGCCGACCGTCCCCCTCCCCATCCGGGCCCCTTGCGCACATGCTGAAAACCGCCTTCGTCGCCGCACGGGACCGGCAGCGCCTCGGGGAGATCGCGTCCGTCCTCATCGGCTTCGGCGTCACCAAGGTGGTCGAACGCCTCGGCCTCGCCCAGGTGGCGCGCCTCGCCAAGCGCCGGACGCCGCAGGTGGACATCGCCCGCCTGTCGCAGCCCCAGCGGGTGCGCCGGGCGATCGAGACCCTGGGGCCGACCTTCGTCAAGCTCGGCCAGATCCTGGCGAGCCGGCCCGACCTGCTGACCCCGGAATGGACCGAGGAGCTGGAGAAGCTCCACAGCCAGGTCTCGCCGATCCCCTGGGAGCGCATCCGGCCCCAGCTCGAGGAGGATCTGGGCGGCCCGGCCGCCGAGATCTTCGCCGAGTTCGACACCACGCCGCTGGCCGCCGCCTCCATCGCCCAGGTCTACCGCGCCCGCCTGCAGACCGGCGAGGAGGTGGTGGTGAAGGTGCTGCGCCCCGGCCTGCGCAAGACCATCGAGGCGGACCTGCGCCTGATGGGCCACGCCACCCGCATCGTGGTCGACGAGTGGCCGGAATTCGGGCGCTACCAGCCCCAGGAGCAGATGCGCCACCTCGCCAGCGGCCTCTACGGCGAGCTCGACCTCATCAACGAGGCCCGCAACTGCGAGACCATCGCGGCGATCTTTGCCGACCGCGACGACATCGTGGTGCCCAAGATCCACTGGGAATGGACCTCCGAGCGGGTGCTCGTGCAGGAATTCGTGCACGGCATCCCGCCCAACGACCATGCCCGCCTGGACGCCGCCGGCTACGACAAGGTGCTGCTCGCCCAGAAGGGCACCGACGCCTTCCTGCAGATGGCCCTGATCGAGGGCGTGTTCCACGCCGACCCGCATCCCGGCAACATGCTGATCATGCCGGACAACCGGATCGGCTTCATCGATTTCGGCATCATCGGGCGCCTGTCCCAGCGCCGCCGCACCCAGCTCCTGATGCTGATCGGCGCCATGCTCAAGGAGGATTCCGACGGGCTGATGGCGGTGCTCCTCGACTGGAGCGGCTCGAGCAACCCGGACCTGACCAAGCTCGAGGCCTCGTCGCAGGCCTTCGTCGCCCGCCACACCGGCGCCTCCCTGGATTTCGGGGCGTTGCTCACCGACTTCATGACCATGGCTCGCGAGAACGACCTGGCCATGCCCACGGATCTGGCCATCCTGTTCAAGGGGCTGGTGACGGCCGACGGCGTGATGCGCCAGCTCGACCCCGGCTTCGACCTGTTCTCGGCCGCCGGCCCCACCGTGCGGCGCAAGCTCGCCTCGCAGTTCTCGATCAAGGGCCTGACCCGCAAGGTCGAGGCGGTGGGTGCCGGCCTGTTCGGCGCGGCCTCCGAGCTGCCGACCCTGATCCACCTGATGCTGGTGCGCCTGAAGCAGGGCCGCGTCACCGTCGAGATCGAGCTGAAGGGCATCGAGAAGCTCACCCGCGGCATCGAGCGCGCCGCCGCCCGCATCGCGGTGGCGCTCATCGTCGCCGCCTTCGCGACGCAGCTCGCCCCGCGCTTCATGGACCTCGGCACGCCGGCCTTCATCACCGTCGGCGCCGTGGTCTGCGTGATCGGGATCGGTTGGCTGGTGCTGCTCGGGCGCAACAAGTAGCGGGCCGGGCGCTCCTCAGGCCGTCGCGGCGGGGTCGGCCGCGCGGGGGCGGACGCCGGAATAATCCACCGTCGCCCGCGCCTTCGAGAGGTCGTGGGCGTTCTGGAGGTTGAGCCAGAATTGCGGCGTGGTTCCGAAGCGGACGCCGAGCCGGATCGCGGTGTCGGCGGTGATGCCGCGCCGGCCCCGGATGATCTCGGAGACCCGGTTGGGCGGCACGCCGATCTCCGCCGAGACCTGCCGGGCCGAGAGGGCGAGCGGCGTCAGGTACTCCTCAACGAGGATCTCGCCGGGATGGGTGCGGATGCGGGCCATGGCCGATCTCCTGTTCGGTGTTTCAATGGTAGTCGACGATCTCGACATGCTCCGGGCCCTGCTCCATCCAGTCGAAGCAGATCCGCCACTGATCATTGATGCGGATGCTGTACTGTCCGGCGCGGTTTCCCTTCAGCAGTTCCAGCCGGTTCCCCGGCGGTGAGCGCAGATCGTCTAGGATCGTCGCGGCGTCGAGCATGTCGAGCTTGCGCATCGCGACCTTCTCGAAGGCACGCCACTGACGATGGCAGGGGCCGCCCTCGAAAAGCGCCTCCGTGTGTTTGTCTGCAAAGCTCTGGATCATCAGTTTTGTACGCGATACGTTAATCGTATCGCCAGTGCGTGTAGTTTGCAAGCGTGGGATGTCGGACCACCTTCGTGTCTTCGGATACGAAGGAGGTCCGACGCGCCTTTCATGACGTGCTGCCCAGAATCAGACCGGCGAACGGGTCGGAGTCATGGTCTGCGTGATCGGGATCGGCTGGCTGGTCCTGCTCGGGTGCAACAAGTCGCGGGGCCTACCCCACCCGCCGCTTCAGCGGCGCGTCGAGGCCGCCGATGCGGAACCAGTGGTAGCCGTAGCGCTCCATCATCAGGCAGTGGAGGCCGTCGTCGTCCGACTCGCAGCGGCGGCCGGTGAGGAGGTCGACGAGGACGCGGCCCTCCGGCCCTTCCACGCCGGCCGAGAGCTCGACCTCCATGGGCGTGCCCGCGAGGTTGTGCACGCAGAGCACGGAATTGCCCTCCCAGTCGTAGCGGATCGCCAGGATCGCCGGCGAGGCCGTCTCGATCACGGTGAAGTCGCCCCAGCCGATCTCCGGCACCTCCTTGCGGGTGCGGATCACGCTCTCCATCCAGTTCAGGAGGGAGCCGCGGTCGTGGCGCTGGCGCGCGACGTTGACGTGGTCGAAGCCGTAGGCGCCGTGGTCGATCACCGGCAGGGTCGGGGTCTCGCTCCGGGTGAAGCCGCTCTGGGCCTCTCCGCTCCACTGCATCACCGTGCGGGCGCATTCGCGCTCCTTGAGGGAGAGGTCGTCGCCCATGCCGATCTCGTCGCCGTAGCGCAGCACCGGCGTGCCCGGCAGGGTGAACATCAGCGAATAGGCGAGTTCGATGCGCTGCTGGTCGCCGCCGAGCATCGGGGCGAGGCGGCGCCGGATGCCGCGGTCGTAGAGCTGCATCCCCTTCTCGGGTCCGAAGGCGGAGAACACCGCCTGGCGCTGGGCCTCGCTGAGGCGCCCGAGGTCGAGCTCGTCGTGGTTGCGCAGGAACACCGCCCACTGGGCGGAATCCGGCCGGTTCCAGGTCTTGCGCATGGCCTTGGCCAGGGGGCGCCCGTCGCCGGCGGCGAGGCCGTAGAACAGGGCCTGGTTGACCTGGAAGTTGAACAGCATGTGCAGCCGGTCGGCATCGTCGCCGAAATAGTCGAGGTCCTTCTTGGGCAGGATGTTGGCCTCGCCCAGGATGATGGCGTCGCCCTGGCGCCACTGCAGGAACTCGCGGAAGTCGCGCAGCATGTCGAACTGCTCGTCGGGCTCGCCCGCGACCTCGGGGCCCTTCCTGGCGATCACGAACGGCACCGCGTCCATGCGGAAGCCCGAGACCCCGAGCTGGATCCAGAAGCCCATGATCTTCTGGATCTCCTCCCGCACCGCCGGGTGGGCGGTGTTGAGGTCGGGCTGGAACGGCATGAAGCGGTGGAAGTAATAGGCCCCCGCCTTGGCGTCCCGGGTCCAGGTGGTGGTCTGGACGCCGGGGAACACCATGCCCTCGTCGGCGTGCGGCGGCTTGGTCTTCGACCAGACGTACCAGTCCCGGTAGGGCGAATCCGGGTCGGAGCGGGCGGACTGGAACCAGGGATGCTGGTCCGAGGTGTGGTTGACCACAAGGTCGATGAGGACGCGCAGGCCCCGCTGCTTGGCCGCGTGGGTGAAGGCGACGAAGTCGCCGAGCGAGCCGTAATCCGGGTCGACGCCGTAATAGTCGGAGATGTCGTAGCCGCCGTCGCGCTTGGGCGAGGGCTGGAACGGCATCAGCCAGATCGCCGTGATGCCGATGCCCTGCAGGTAGTCGAGCCGGCGCTCCAGCCCGGCGAAGTCGCCGATGCCGTCGCCGTTGCCGTCGAGGAAGGTCCGCACGGACAGGCAGTAGACGACGGCGTTCTTGTACCAGAGGTCCTTGATCATGCCGGCGTCTCCGGGGGCGGCCGCCCCGGGCCACAACGCGGTCCGGGCGAAAGCGTTGCCGTAGCGGGGCGCCGCGAGGATGGCTGCAAGGATAGCCGCGAGTCCGGCCTCGAGCGCGGCCGTGCCGTCCTTAAATCAGCCGCCTTGTGCAGCGCATCTGCCACGCTCCGGCACGCGGTCTCGGCTATGACCGTGCGGCCCCTCCGCGCCACGACCCCATTCCCGGTATCCCGGCCCGCATGAACATCATCCTGATCAAGCTGTTCGCCACCGCGCTGACGCTCAGTCAGGTCACGACGCGGCCGGATGCGGTGAAGACGCAGTTCGATCCCGTGACCGACCGGGCCCAGGTGGTGCAGATCCTGCGCGACGGCTGCGCCCACATGCGCAAGGCCTTCGACATCGAGGACATCAATCTCGACGAATTGATCTCCACCGCCATGGAGGACCCCTCCGCCGTGGCCGGCGCCGGCGCGCCGAAGATCCTGCACGGCCTCGACATCGGCGAGCTGAACGTCAGCTACCGCCAGTTCTGCAAGGGCGAGAACCCGAAGGATTCGCCCTTCGACGCGGGCGAGGT
This sequence comes from Methylobacterium sp. TK31, assembly GCF_055361545.1. NCBI lineage: Bacteria > Pseudomonadati > Pseudomonadota > Alphaproteobacteria > Hyphomicrobiales > Methylobacteriaceae > Methylobacterium > Methylobacterium sp. TK31. The sequence goes on from NZ_CM143964.1 coordinate 2,307,534, forward strand.
CATCGCGTTCTACAACAAGGCGGTGGCCGACCTGCCCTCGGCCGAGGCCCTGAAGGAGCGCAAGCTCCCCGGCGCCAGCCTGATCCTCGACGGCGCGGGCAAGCGCTACGCCGAGGCCTTCGAGGCCAATGGCCGGCGCCTCAGCGTGCCCATCACCGAGGTGCCGGTGATGGTCCAAAAGGCCTTCGTGGCGGCCGAGGACAAGCGCTTCGAGACCCACCGGGGCATCGACGAGCGCGGCGTGATCCGCGCCTTCATCGGCAACCTCGCCTCGCCGGGCCGCCCGGCCGGCGGCTCCACCATCACCCAGCAGGTGGTCAAGAACCTTTCGGTGGGCGACGACGTCACCTACGAGCGCAAGATCCGCGAGATGATCGTGGCCTCCCGCCTGGAGCGCATCCTGGGCAAGCCGCAGATCCTGGAGCTCTACCTCAACGGCATCTATCTCGGCCGCGGCGCCTACGGCATCGAGATGGCGGCGCGCAGCTACTTCGGCAAATCGGTGGGCCAGCTCACCGTGACGGAGGCGGCGCTGCTGGCCGGCATGCCCAAGGGCCCGAACTTCTACAGCCCCGACAAGTACCCCGACCGGGCGCGCGAGCGCCGGGCCTACGTGCTCGCCCGCATGAAGGAAGAGGGCGTGATCACCGAGGCGCAGCTCGGCGAGGCGGCCAACGCGCCGCTCGGCCTCAAGCCCCTCGACGCGACCCGGCGGGATGCCGGCTTCTACTTCGTCGACCACCTAGCGCGGGAGGTGCGCACCTTCGCGGGCGTCGAGTCCCTCACGGCCGCCAGCCACGTGGTGCGCTCCACGATCAATGCCGGCCTGCAGACCGCCACCGAGGCGGCCCTGCAGGAAGGCCTGTCCACCTACGAGCGCTCCACCGGCCGTGCCCGCTACGAGGGCCCGGAACTCAACATCGCCGACGCGGTGCGCAAGCTCGAAGCCGCGGTCCCGGCGGCCGAGGCCTCGCCCCTGGGCGTGCCCCTGCTCACGGGCGATCCGGTCAAGCCGGCGCCCAAGGCCGATCCGGCCCCCAAGGTCGATCCGACAGCGAAGCCGGTCCCGAAGACCAAGGCCGAGCGCAGGGCGGCCGCCGCCGCCGAGAAGGCCGCGGCCGCCTCGGAGAAGGCGGTGGCCCAGGCCTCCCCGAAGGTCGAGCGCCCGAAGCCGGCCTGGCAGCGGGCGCTGGAGACCGCGCGGCCCGTCCTCTACGACGTGCATTGGCCGCTGGCCGTGGTGCTCGACACCGGGCGCGGCGGCGCCGCGAAGGTCGGCCTCGCCGACGGCCGCACCGCCAGCCTCGAGCCCGGCCCCGCGCGGGGAAAACTCCAGCCCTACGACGTGGTGCGGGTGAAGCTGCGCGACCCGAACGCGAAGGTGCCGCGCGCCGACCTGCGGGTCCGCCCGAGCGTCCAGGGCGCCGCCCTGGTGCTGGAGAACCGCACCGGGCGCATCCTCGCCATGGCGGGCGGCTTCTCCTACCCGGTGAGCCAGCTCAACCGCGTCACCCAGACGGTGCGCCAGCCGGGCTCGACCCTGAAGCCCCTCACCTACCTCGCCGCGCTCAATGCCGGCCTGCAGCCCAACACCCTGGTGCTGGATTCCGCCATCACCCTGCCGCCCATCGGCGGGGTCGGCGAGTCCTGGTCGCCGAAGAACTACGAGGGCACGGGGGCCGGGGCCACGACCCTGCGGCGGGGCCTGGAATTCTCGAAGAACCTCGTCACCGCCCGCCTGCTCCAGGGCGGCATCGCCGAGAAGGCGCCGGCGAGCCTGCAGAAGGTCTGCGACCTCGCCCTGGAGGCGCAGATCTACGCCGAGTGCGAGCGCTACTATCCCTTCGTGCTCGGCGCCCAGCCGGTGCGGATGGTGGACCTGGCGGCCTTCTACGCCGCGGTGGCCAACGAGGGCGCCCGGCCGGCGCCCTACGCCCTCGAATCGGTCGAGCGCGACGGCAAGGCCCTCTACACCCGCGAGGCCCGGGCCCCGACCCGGATCGGCTCGGCCGACCGGGTCGCGTTCTACCAGCTCAAGACCATGCTGCAGGGGGTGACCAACCACGGCACGGCCGCGGCGCTCGCCCGGTTCTCGTCCTCGATCGCGGGCAAGACCGGCACCTCCGAGAACGAGAACGACGCCTGGTTCTCCGGCTTCACCAACGAGATCACCATCGTGGTTTGGGTCGGCTACGACAATGCCGACGGCACCCGCCGCACCCTCGGGCGCGGGCAGACCGGCGGCCACCTCGCGGTGCCCATCGCCGGCACCATCCTGCAGGCGGCCTGGGCCAACGGGGTGCCGCGCACCCCCCTGGCGCCCCCCTCCCCGGAGGCGCGCCCCTACATCGCCGAGGCCGGCATCGATCCGCGCAGCGGCGAGCGCGTGGAGGGCGGCGGCTTCCAGGAGCATTTCCGGATCAAGGACGGCCGCATGGCCGACACCCAGTACAAGCTGCTGCCGCGCGAGACCCGGACCGCCATGCGGCCCGACCCCGAGGACGGCGACCTCGGCGCCGAGGACGAGGCCCCCGACGTGGCCGGCGGCCTGTTCGGCGGCCTCGACGGCACCAGACGGGCGCAGCCCGAAGCCGATCTGCTCGACCCCTATGGCGAGCGCCGCAACCGCCGGGCGCAGTCCGAGACCTACCAGCCCTGGCCGGGCACACAGCGCTCGCCCTTCGGCGACGACGAGGAGATCCGGCCGCGCCAGCGCCGCCGCGATCCCGACTACCTGTTCGGCGACGAGCCGCGCTTCTGAGGGCGCTCCGCCCCGGGCGCGGCGCCCGCCCCCCCTGTTTCCAACCTTTTCTTGCCGACCTCCGAGGCCCCGACGTGCACAGGCAACTTCCGGCAACCCTTCTCCTCGCGCTCGCCCTGGCGGGGGGCCCCCTCGGGCCGGCCCTCGCCCAGGAGGGCATCAAGCTCCAGCCGCCCGCGGCCCCCGCGGCGGCGGAGCGGATCAGGGACGTGCCCGCCATCGAGGCGGCCGGCGTCACCGGCCTGAAGCCCGGCACCATCCTGTTCACCGACCATCGCGAAGATCCGGCCAAGCCCGAGAACGGCCTCGTGCCCTATCTCGACTGGGGCAAGCTGCGCCCCGGCGAGCGCGCGGTGCTGGCGCCGCATCCGGACTACGCCGAACCCGACTACGTGCAGACCCTCAACGGGGTCGCCAAGCGCCGGCACGAGACCCTCAAGGTCTACGTGGCGCAGGGGCGCTTCGTGGTGGCGAAGGCCCCGGAGAGCATCGACCTGGCGTCCTACGCCACCCTCGGCTTCGTCGCCAAGATGGACCCGGTGATCAAGCACAAGGCGCTCAACCCCGCCGACGCGACCCCGAACAAGGACCCGGCCGCCGCTTTCGCCAAGCGGCCGGACCGGCCCTGGTGCGAGGTCGGCACCACCTGCATCGAGTCGCGCTACGACCTCGAGGGCAAGCTGCCGCTGGGCGTGAAGCTCGCCAACCGCCTCGAGGACGGGGCGACGAAGAAGATCGCCGAGTTCGTCTCGTTCCAGAGCGAGTTGCGCACCCTGCCCCCGGCGGAGATCGCGGCCCTGGGCAACCTGACCAAGCTCGACACGCCGGTGACCGGCGGGCTGGAGCAGACCATCTTCTGGGTCAACCAGATCCTGCGCTTCGGCAAGTTCCTGGCGGTGTTCCAGCCGATGCCGGGCGACCCGGGCAAGACCGTGGTCACCACCTACATGGCCCTGGCGATCAAGGGCGACGTCCTCGACCGCAAGCAGGAATACGCCCGCGTGCCGGTGCTCAAGAACCTGCTGCCGGCCCAGGTGCTGATGGGCAACTCGTCCTTCAACACCGGCACCTCGATCAGCGCCGGCCTGCCGACCTACGCCCGCAACCGCATGATCGCCTTCGCGGACGCCCTGGCGAAGAACTGAGGGGGCGGGGCGCGGGCGGGAGCGCTGGCCTCCCGCCCCTCGTGGGGCGGAGTCGAGGGTTTGGGGTGGCTCCGCTCGGGTCGAGACCCGACCCGGTTGGCCCTGCGCGGGGCTGCACCCGACCCGGAGCGGGCCTTCGGGAGGTCCGCTCCGCGGCAGTTCGATCTGCGGCGATCTAAGACCGAGTTGGGTGGATTAAAGCCGGTTTGCTTCCGGAAGGAGAAGTCACGAAACCGGACATGCCTCGAAGCTACACGATCGACGACTTCGCGCCCATCCCGGTCGTCCAGCCCGGTCGGCTGACCTTGCTCGGCGGGAAGCGAATCCCCAGGCGCACCGCACGACACCAGACGGGGACGACGATGGCCGACACGATGTTGCAAGCGAACTTGTCGTAGTGGGCGACAAAGCGATGGAAGGCTCTCGGGGGGGATAGGGTGGCATCGACGAACCGGCGCACACGAGTAAGGGGCCGTACGAGTTTCCCTTTCGCTGTCGGTATACCCCTGCACGGTCGGCACGGGTAAGGAGGCTGCACGGGCGACATTTTCGTCAGCTCAGCAGGAAACCGTATGACGTCGCTCTGGAAAATCCTATCGCCGCGGAGGTCGGGGTTCGGGGCGGTGGCCGGTACTACGCAGACCGCAGGAGGGGGCTCAACTGCCCGCGACGCCAGCTCACACAGGCCCCTCGAGCCTAAAGAGTTCCGAGTTCCGACCACATTGCGGACGACACCGACCCGCTTGCGGCGAATCCTGGTGATCGGCTCGTGTCTCGTTGAGGATCTCGTGTCCGATCCTGTAAATTTCGAGGCGCCGCCGGGCGATTTCGTGCTGTTCAATAACATCGGACGGCTTCCTGATGCCCCGCCGCGGCCTATTGAAGAGTACGACGCGCAGATCGTGCAGATCCCGCTGCGTACGCTGCTAGCCGACGCGCATTTCGCCAAGCTGAAATATCATCGCGCCGACGATTACCGGTTCGTCTTCGACCAGGCCGTGCAGCGGCTGAGCCTCGCGCTCGATGCGGCGATGCAGTGGAACCGTCAGAACGGGATCACCACGCTCGTCGTCAACTACTTCCGACCGCAGCAGGACGTGCTCGGACGCTTGATGCCGCGCAACGATCTGCGGAACTTTACCTATTTCATCGATCGCTTGAACGAGAGTCTCGCGGAGTTGGTCTGCGGCTACGCGAACAGCCATATCCTGGACTTCGACGCCATCTCCGCCACGATCGGGCGCATGCACGTTCAGGACGAGCATCTTTGGATGCTGAACCATAATTCGACGTTGAGCGACTTCGATGCCGCCCACGATCGAACACGACTTCATCCACCTCTTCCCATCGGCCGGCAAAGCGACCTTAGGATCGATGCGTTCTTCGATGCCATCCATGCCGAGATCGAGGCGATGGTCCGGACACTCCAACAGATCGATACTGTGAAGCTCGTCATCGTCGACCTCGACGACACGCTTTGGCGCGGTGTGATTGCCGAAGAGACGGGCGAGGCCCAAACCAGCGAGGGCTGGCCGTTCGGCCTTGCTGAAGCGCTCGCCGTTTTGAAGGCGAGGGGAATTGTACTCGCCATCGCGAGCAAGAACGACGAGGCGACGATCCGGGCTGCCTGGAACGCGCAACTCGGCGACCGCCTTGAGCTAGCTGATTTCGCGGTCGTGATGATCGGCTGGAATCCGAAGGTCGAGAGCGTCGCCGCGATCCTGCAACAGGTCAACGTCCTGCCGTCGAGCACCGTGTTCATCGACGACAACCCGGTCGAGCGGGCCGCCATCGAGGCGGCGTTTCCGGGCATCCGGACGCTCGGGGCCGACCTCTACGGCATCCGCCGGACGCTTCTGTGGTCGGCCGAGACGCAGGTGCCGTTCATCTCGGACGAATCCGGAAGGCGGACCGAGATGATCCGGGCGCAGGTGGTGCGCGAGGAGACCCGCAAGACGGTCTCGCGCACCGAGTTTGTGGACGATCTCGACATCCGGGTCGTGTCGGACGTCATCACGACGACCGGGCATGGCCGCTTTCCTCGCACGCTCGAACTGATCAACAAGACCAACCAGTTCAACACAACCGGCCACCGGTGGACTTCGGAGGCGATGCAGGCGGCCCTTCAGGAGGGCGCGGTGATCCATGCCTTCTCGGTCGCCGACCGCTTCACCGATTACGGCCTCGTCGGCGCCGTCCTCGTGCGCGGCGCCGCGATCGAACAGCTCGTCATGAGTTGCCGCGTCGTCGGGCTCGACATCGAGCGGCGGATGCTGGCGGGCATAGTTGACGGGCTGAAGCGGGACGGTTCGGCCCGGGTCTCGGCGTGCTTTCTCGCGACGGACAGGAACGCACCCTGCGCCGACGTCTTCGCCGATTCCGGGTTTCGCGCCGAGGGCGAGGGGTGGGTGTTCGATCTCGACTGACCGCGCGCGCGGCGGCAAACCTTCGTTCGGTCGCACCCACGTTTCACGAACCGGCTGCCACGCCGTCGGCGCGTGGACGGTGGGAAGCGGGTCCGATCCCGGTGCGCGATGCTCCGGCGCGTCGCCTTGCCGCGTCGAGGGCTAGTCCGGATCGGCGACAGAGGGTGGGAGGAACAGGACGCGATGAAGTTCTTTCGCAGCAAACGTCGTCCGCGCGTCGATCCGGTCATCGCGGATCATACCCGACGCGTTCGAGATTCCGGCCTGTTCGACGCCGAATGGTATCGTGCGACCTATCCCGAAGTCGCGGGCTTCGGGCCGGGCCCGCTGGCGCATTTCTGCGAATACGGCCTGCACGAGCATCGCGATCCCGGGCCGAACTTCGACACGCGCCGCTACCTCGACGCCGTCCCCGAAGCCGGGACGGGGCAGCTGCCGCCGTTCCTGCATGCGATCGAGGCGGGCGAGGCCGGGACCGGATGTCCGGTCTGGCTGCGGGACGACGAGGCGTCGCTGATCTACCTGATCCGCACCAGCGGGCTGTTCGACGAAGCGTGGTACCGCGACACCTACCCGGACGTCGCCAGAGGCGGATTAGATGCGCTGGCCCACTACCGCAAATACGGCGCGGCCGAACTGCGGGACCCCGGCCCGGCCTTCGATGCCGAGCATTACGCGCTCACGTATCCGCACGACCGCGACACCTTTCCGGCCCCGCTCGTCCATTACCTTCGGCTGGGTCTCCGCCGCGGCCATCGGCCGATGGGCGTCTCGCGCTACGGGCGCTGGCTCGCCGTCCACGACGATCTCGAAGCGGCGGATCTGGAGCGGATCGCCGCCGAACCGGTGCCGGCGACCGTGCATTGCATCGTCGTCGTCGACCGCGACGGCGCATTCGTGAGCGCCCTCGCAGGTCAGGCCGGTGCCTCCTGGCGCGCCATGCTGCTGCGCGGCCCAGACGTGGACGCCGCCTCCTGGAAGACGATCGTCGCCCAGGTCGCCACCGAGCCGCGGATCGCCTGCGTCGATACGGTCGCCGAGGCGCTGGCAGGGCTCGTGGACGGGAATATCGTGCTGCTCGCCAGCGGGGGGAGCCGGCTGCGGCCGCACGCCTGTCACGCGTTCGCGGCCGCGCTCGGCCACGGGGCGGCGCTCGGCGCCTACAGCGATCACGACCGGATCGACGGGATTGGGACGCGGCATGCGCCGGTGTTCACGCCGGCCATGTCGCCCGTGCTCATGCGGCAGGTGCCCTATGCCGGCCCGGTGATCGCCCTGCGCATCGCCCCGCCGACCCGCGGGATGCTCGCGCGTGCACTGGGTGGGCTCGAAGACCCCGACCGGGCCTGGGCGGACCTGCTCCTCGGGCTCGACCCCGCGCGGGTGATCCGCATCCCGTTGATCCTCCACCACCGCGCCGTGGACGAGGCGGTGCCGCCATCGCGCACGAACCAGCCCGTTCCCGATCCGTCGCGGAACGCGGCCGAGGCCCCCGGCGGCCCGCCGGAGCCGCTGCCCACCGTCCGGATCGTCATCCCGACGCGGGACCGGAGCGCCCTGCTGCGGGCCTGCATCGACAGCGTCCTGGCACGCACCGACTACCTGTCCGAGCGTTATCGCATCGTCATCGTGGACAACGGTTCATCGGAGGATGAGACGGCGCGATACTTCGCGGAAGTCGCGGCGGATGCGCGAGTGCGCGTCGTCGCCTCGCCCGGCCCGTTCAACTTCTCCGAGATCTGCAACGTCGGCGCCGCGGGCGCGGACGAAGACATCCTCGTCTTTCTCAACAACGACACCACCATCCGGCAGCCGGATTGGCTGCGCCGGCTCGCCATCCACGCCGCCCGGCCGGAGGCGGGCGCCGTCGGCGCGCGTTTGCTCTATCCGAGCGAGACGGTGCAGCATGGCGGCGTCGTCCTCGGCATCGCCGGCGTCGGCGCGCATGCCCTCGTCGATCTGCCGGAGGCGACTGCGCGCGCCCTTGATGCGACCCGTGAGATGAGCGCCGTCACCGGGGCCTGCCTCGCGATCCGGCGTTCGGTCTTCATGGAGATCGGCGGTTTCGACCCGCTGCTGCGGATCGATTACAACGACGTGGACCTCTGCTGCGCCGCGCAGGCTGCGGGATACCGCAACCTCTACGTCGCCGAGCCGCTGCTGCTGCATCACGAATCGCTCTCGCGCGGCGCCTCCACAACCCGGGCAGACCAGGGCCGCAACGTCCGCGAGGCGATCCGCGTGCGGCGGCGGCACGCGGCGGTGATCCGGGACGATCCGTCCTACAATCCGAACCTGTCGCGGGAGAGGATCGGGGGCCTCGCCATTCCGCCGCGGGTGGTTCCCCCGTGGCGGCGTCCGCCCTCCGGCGTTCGCAGGGTTCTGCTGCTGAGCGCCGGAGACGGCATCGGTCGGTGGGTGGCGGATCAGGAGGCGTTTCTCACCGCGCGTGGCTTCGAGGTCATCCTCGGCGGCCCCGACCGGGAGGACGTTACACTCGGCCTGGATCGCCGTCGGGTCCGGCTCGCGGATCCCGCGGAGGCGGCGGTCTTCGCGACGCGCGAAGGCGTCGATGCGGTAGTCGCCCACACCGCGCCGTTCTTTGCGGTGACGCAGCATCTCGGGCGGCGGCCGCTCGTCTACTGCGTCGATCACGGCGACGCGCCGGCGGGATCGGGGCCTGATCGCGACGCGCGGGCGGACGCGATCCTCGACAAGCGCTACCACGCTACGCTGGCGCGCCGCGTCTTCTCGACGTCGCCGTCCGCACGGGATGCCCTGTTCGGGCAGGAGACAGTTTTGCTTGCCCACGACCGCCCGGCGGGTGCGGCATGGTCCGAGGCCTGGGCTGTGCGACGCCCGGCGCTCCGCGAAAAATTCGGTTTCAACGGACGCTTCGTTGTGATCAACCTCTTCGGCACGGACCCAGGAGACGCGCGGGGCGATGGCATCGAGGACTTCATCGCACTTGCCACCGAATATCCATTCACCGATCCGGCACTTAAAGTCCGACCTCTCTTCGTCGCGGCTGGCCGCGGTACCGTCGCCTGTCCCGACGAGCCTACCGACCTCGTGACGTTCGCGGCCATTGACGACGCCGACCTCTTCGACCTGTTAGCGGCCAGCGACCTTTATCTGACCCCGCAACACCGGCAGGGCGTCGCGTGCGGCATTGCGCTCGCGCTCGCGATGGGGCTGCCGGTGGTTGCATCAGAGATCGCGGCTCATCGTGCTTATCCCATCGATATCGCGGCGGACCTGCCGGGGTTGTACCGGCTGATCGTGCCCCATGCAGAAAGGTGGCGCGCAGGCACTGTGCACCGGACGGCGGTGCTCATGCCCGGCGCGGATCCCCTTGCCGTGATGGCGGACACGATCGTCCTCGACCTGGACCGGGATCATGCCGAACACTGGATCTGAGCACCTCCCGCGACGCCTCGAATTCGACGCGCTCGGATGAGAGTGTTTTCGATGAGGCGGACTTCCCGCAGCTGAACTTTGGCAGAAGGACCAGGATTGTCGAACAACCGCATGCCACCGGCCGATGCCCCCCGCCGCACGAACCATGCGGGCTTTACCCTGATCGAGATGACGCTGGTCTTGGCGATTATCAGCCTGATCGCAGCACTCGCCCTGCCGCGGGTGTCATTCTCGGGGAGCGCGACCAGCCTGCGGGTCAAAGGGTTCGAGATCGCGGCAATCCTGCGGGCCGACCGCGACGAAGCCGTCCGGAGCGGGCGCTCGGTGACGAGCGTCGTCGATCTCGCGGGCGGCCGCGTGCTGTCCAGTGCTGAGAACGGCATGGTCGCCATCCCGGCGAACCTGTTCCTGCGCGTCTCCGGCGCGGGGCTCGATGGAATCCGCTTCATGCCGGACGGGCGGGCGTCGGGCGGGGAGATCTTCCTGATGCGGGCCGACCGGTCCGGCATCTTGTCGGTCCGGGTCGATCCGCAGACCGCCGCGATTGTGATCGACCGGGGGGCACGTCTTGACGAGTGACGGGGACGCCCGCGCGGCACGCACCGCGCGACGGCTCCGCGTCCCGCCCGCGCGGCCGAGTTCGGCCGGCTTCCTTCTGGTGGAGGCGCTGGCGACGATGGCGATCGGTGCGATCATCCTCGTCGCGGTCGGGTCGCTGCTCGGGCTGATGTCGCGGCAGGCCGACCGGACGGCGGAGCGCACCGAACGCCTGGACGTCGCCGGCCACGCGCTGGCCGCGCTCGCCCGCGACATCGGGTCGATCGCGCGGGCGCGATGGGCCGGGCCGGGCCGGCGGAACTTCGTGTTTGCAGGCCTGCCCGACCGGATGCTGTTCTCCCTCGACCGCTCCGACGCGAACGGCACGCCCCGGAGCCTCGCGATCCTGTTGCAGGGGACCGAAACGAAGGTGGGCAGCGCCGTGCTTCGCGCCGAGGCGCCGCTCTCGCCCCTCGATCGCGACGAAGCCGCTATCGATTTCGCGCCCGCGCGCACGGTCTACGCTGGCACGACCCCGGTCCGCTTCGCCTATGTGGTGGCGCCCGGCGAAGGTGCTCCCGAACGCGTGGTCGATGCCTGGCCCGCGAGCGAGACGCTGCCGATCGCTGTGCGCGTCGCCTTCACCGATCCCGCGAGCGGGAAGATCCTGTCGAGCCTTCGCGTCCCGCTCCGGATCGAGGCGGAGCCGGGCTGCGCCGCGCCGCGGAAAGCCTTCTGCAGCCGCATCGATCCGTGGTCCGTGGAGGGGCAGGGCGCGCCCGGCCCGACCCCGGGCGGCATGGCCGCGACGGGGGAGCGCTGAGATGCGCGGCCGGCAGGACGGCTTCATCCTCGTCGCGGTGCTCGGCATCATGGCCCTACTCCTGAGCCTCGCTGGCGGAACGGCGCTGATGGTGCGCTCGGCGGTCAACGGCGTGCGCGGCACCGCCGACGACCTCAGGCTCGAAGCGATGGTCCGCTCCGGCATCGACCTCGCGGCTCACGAACTGTTCGCGCTAAAACTCCCCACGGCGCGGATACGCGATCAGCGGATCGCCCTCGACGGCGGCAGCATCACCCTGTTCGCGGCCGACGAATCCGGCCGGATCGACCTGAACTGGTCCGATCCCGTCCTGCTGGCCGGCGCCTATCGCACCGCTGGGCTGACCGGCCTGAAGCCCGAGGCGTTCGCCGCCCGCGTCGTGCAATGGCGCGACCGCTACGAGGACAAGCCGCCCGCGAACGTCGATCCGGCCAAGATCAGCCTCGCCGCCAAGCCCGTCGGCCGGGGCAAGGACGGCTTCCGCACGGTGGCGGAACTTCGCTGGCTGCCCGATGTCTCGGAGGAGGACATGGCCGCCCTCGCCCCCCTGCTCACCGTCGACAACGTCCAGGGCCGCGTGAACGTGCTGGAAGCTTCCGAGGCGGTTTTGATGACGTTGCCCGAGATGACCCCGAGCCTCGTCGCGCAGGTCGTGGCGCTTCGTACCGCGCCGCGCGCAACGGTCGCCGATCGGCTGAAGGTCCTGCTGCCGAAACAGCAGCCGCTGATCACCACGACGCGCGGCACCGCCTTCCGCGTTCGCGTCACGGTCGTCACAGCGGCCGCCGCCAATCGCAGCGTCGCCGTGACCCTGGCCCGTGCCCCGGCCCGCGACGCGCCGTACTACGTCACCGCCTGGGAACGTTGATCGGTCCCGGCGGGCGATACGCTCAGATCCGGTTGGTCGGCCTCACCACGAAGTAGAGGTCGTCCGAGGCCACGAGCCGGGTCTCGATCGCCAGCCGCTCGATCATCATCGTCAGGTCGAGGATCGCCAGGTCGCTCTCGCTGCGGAAGTTTCCGGCGCGGTCGGCGAGCAGGTTGCGCAGGAGCGTGCCTCCCATCGGCAGCACCTCGACCACGTCGAAGGCCGCAAACAGCATCGAGCGCAGGTCGGCGCTGCGGGGCGCCTCGCTCGGATCGTAGCTGGCCACAGCCGGGATGGTCGGCAGGGTCAGGTGCGCGTCGATCCGGTCGTCCTGCTCCGCCTTCAGGTTCCGCCGCAGGTGCGGGGGCAGGTAGGCGAAGATCTCGTCGGCGAGCCGGCGGGCGTCGCGGTCCATCTGCAGGCGCGGCGGCCCGAAATAATCGAGGCCAAGGATCAGCCCGTCCGGAGAGACGATCCGGTTGAGGAAGGGCAGGAACCGTTCGAGGTCGGCGCAATGGTGCAGCGAATGGCAGAAGAACACCACGTCGAAGCTGCGGTCGATCGGTGGCGGATGGTTGAAGTCGAAGGCCAGGAACTCGGATTCGAGCGGAAACGGTTCGATCTTGCGCCGGGCATCCGCGAGTAGGGCCGCGTCGTACTCGTAGAGCGTGATCTTCGACAGCGGCCAGCGACCCTGGCGCAGGATCGCCTCCTCGATCCCGCCGGGACCACAGCCGAAGGAGGCGAGGCTGAGGTCGCGGCCGAGCCGCTCGCGCAAGGGCGCCAGGTGGCGGTCGAGGGTCCAGTCGAGCCATAAGCCGCGCTCGGCGGTGGAGCGGCCGGTCATCAGGCGGGCGACGTAGTCGTGCACCTGCGGTAGGCCCTTCCAGTCGAGCACCTGGCGCCGTGCCTCCCAGTCGGGGTCGAGCACCTGCCGCCACGTGGTCTCGCCCGGTGCCACCGGCTCGCCCGAGGACGTCCCGTTCGGGACGGGCGCCGTCTCCGTCGGCGCAGACGGGGTCGAGAAGGCCTCCGGCTCCCGGGGGGCGGGGTCCGGGATCGGGCGCGCGGTTTTCGAGAAGCGCTTCAGGAAGGTTTCGAAGCCCATCACACGGATCGCTTTCCGTCAGCGTCGCGTCGCGAGATCGGAGGCTTAGAAACGAGCCGGTCCCGGCCGAGTCGCGACGGCCCCGGCAACATCTCGGTCGCGATCATCTTACCGCCCCCCCGCATCGGCCGATGCCGTCTGCCCGAGCCGGATCGTCTCGACCGTCACGGCCGTTCCGCGGCGGGTCAGGACCTCGATGTCCTGGCGCATCGGCATCCAGCGGACGCCTGCGGCGGGGTCTGACGGATCACAGGCGCCGGCCGACGGCTGACAGCCGCTCTCCGTGTCGCGCTCGGCCTCGGGCAGGGGAAGTTCCAGGGCCGCGAGGCGGATGGTGTAGCGGTAGCCGTCCAGGGTGCCGGTGCGTCCGCCCGTGCCAATGTCCGATGCGCGCAACGGTTCGGCCAGCAGCGAGCGGGCGACGCGCTCGGCGGCGAGCCTGTCCTCCACCGCTACGAGCCCGGCGCGCGACTGCACCACGCCCCGCTGCACCACGAGGCTCAGGACCGCCACGATGGCGAAAGCCGCGAGCGCCTCGATCAGCGTGAAGCCCGCCGACGCCTCGCGGTCGCGCGGGCTGCTTCGAACCCTGGCCCTCATTCCTTGCCGATCACGCCGTTGCCGCCCTTCACGCCGTCTGCGCCGAGAGAGAGGATGGCGTAGGGGGTGATCTTTCCCGGAATCCGATATTCGTAGGGGCGTCCCCACGGGTCGGCCGGCACGCTGCCCTGCTTGAGGTAGGGGCCGCTCCAGTTCTCGGCCGCCGGCGGGCGCTGCACCAGCGATTGCAGGCCTTCGCTCGTCGACGGGTAGCGGCCGTTGTCGAGGTAGAACAGGTCGAGCGCCGAGGCGAAGGATTCGATCTGCAGCTTGGCCGCCTTGTCGCGCGAGCTCGACAGGTAGCCGAGCACGCGCGGACCCGCGAGGCCCATGACGAGGCCGAGGATCACCAGCACGACGAGCAGCTCGACGAGGGTGAACCCGCCCTGCGCATCGCGCACGCGGCGACCGGATCGGTGGAGGCGGGAACGCATGGAAACGATCATCGGGACGAAACCTCAGACCAGCAGGTCATTGATGCTCATGAGCGCGGTCATCACCGAAATGATGAGCCACGCGATCAGCAGGCTTACCAGAACCATGACCGCCGGCCCCACCACCGCGATGACGCGACCCAGTGCCGCGTCGAGCTTGGCTTCGTAGAACACCGCGACGCGGCTCGCACTATCGGCGAGATCGCCGGATTCCTCGCCGACGCGCAGCATCTGCACCACGTGCCGGGGGAAGAGCTTTCCGCGCGACAGCGTCTCGGACAGGCGCTGCCCCTGGCGCACGTCGGCGACGACGCGGTCGATCTCGGGGCCGGCCCCGGGCAGGCGCACCACGCCGCGGATCAGGCGAAGCGCCGTGGAGATGTCGACGCGGTTGCGCACCAGGATCGCCAGCGTCCGGCAGAAGGTGACGGTGAGTTCGTTGGCGAGGACCGCGCGGCTGAACGGCAGGCGCGCGAAGAGCGCGAGCCATAGCCCGCGCTCGCTGCCGATCCGGTTGAGCAGGACGCCGCCGCCGAGGAGGCCGGCCATCGACAGCACCACGATGTCGAGGTTTCGGTTGAGGAACCCTGACATCTCGAACACCACCAGCGCCGAGGGGTCGATCTTGTCGCGGAAGCCCTGCAGCGCGACCTCGAATTTCGGGATCAGGTAGATCAGGATGAAGAACAGCACGCCCACCGCCGCGACCACGAGAAAGCAGGGGTAGGAGATCGCCGAGATGAAGCGCTTGCGCAGGCGTTCCCCGCGCTGGCGCTCGGCGGCGAGCCCGGTCAACGCCTCCTCCAGCCGCCCGGAGGTCTCGGCGACCTCGACCATCTTCACGTAGATCGGCGGAAACAGCTTCGGATGCGCGGAGATCGCCTCCGACAGGCTCTTGCCGTGGCTCAGCGCGGCGTGAAGGTCGCGCAGCACCCGCACGAGCCAGCTTCGGCTCTCCATCTGAGTGAGGATCTGCAGCGCCTCGGTCAAAGCGACGCCGCCCTTGAGCAGCATCGCGAGATCCAGCGTCAGGCCGGTGATATCCTCGGGCCGCGGGTCCGGGGTCAGCCAATCCTGCAGCGACCGCCCTGGCGGCCGTGCCCCGCGGGCCTGCGCCTCGACCGAGATCGGCGTGCAGCCGACCCGGTCGAGATGGGCGAAGACCTCGCCGCTCGCCTCGGCCTCCATCGTCCCCTTGAGAATCTTGCCCGCGGAGTCGAGGGCCATGTAGGCGAAGGTCGACATCTACGGCTGCCCCAGCGCGCCGGGCACGATCTGCCCGACGAGCCACGTCGCCCAGAGCGCGGGGGCGAGGACGGCGCCGAAGGCGATCCGATCAGTCACCGGCACGGTGCGCGCCGAAGCGGGCAGCACCCGGCGTGCGCCGACGACGGCGAGGCCGGTCAGGCTCGCGCCGAGGATTGCCCAGGAGAGCCCGACGGTGCCGAGCAGGACGCCGCCGGCGGTCGCGAGCTTCACGTCGCCGAGGCCGATGCCGTCATGCCCGCGCAGGCGGTAATAGGCCTCGCGGAGCGCGAGCAGGACGCCGCCGCAGATCGCGGCGTCGAGAGCCGCGAAGCCGATCGCCGCGACTG
Organism: Methylobacterium sp. TK31; assembly: GCF_055361545.1. Classification (NCBI taxonomy): domain Bacteria; kingdom Pseudomonadati; phylum Pseudomonadota; class Alphaproteobacteria; order Hyphomicrobiales; family Methylobacteriaceae; genus Methylobacterium; species Methylobacterium sp. TK31. The sequence goes on from NZ_CM143964.1 coordinate 2,323,251, forward strand.
GTCCTTCGCCCGGATAGGCGCCATCGCCGATCCGCGCCGTGAGGCCGATCAGTCCGAGCGCGAGGGTCGCGGCGTCGGGGATCGTGAAATCCGCCAGATCCTGCCAGACGATCCGCAGGCCGACGACTGCCAGGGCGAATGCGAGGATGCCTGTCGCGACCGGCCCCGGACCGGTCCAGGCGGCGAACGCCGCGCCGACGACGGCGACGGCGATCACGAGCCCAGCGAAATCGGATGTCCCGACGCTTCCGACCGACATGCGCGGCCGGTCAGGGCTTGTAGACCGGGCGGCGGGCGGGCGGCGAGGCACCGCGCCGGGCCCCGGCATCGCGCAGCTGACTGCGGTAATCCTCGGCCACCCGCTGCGCGTCGCGGCCCGAGCGCACCACCACCGGGCGGATGAACACCACGAGTTCGGTGCGCTGCGCGCCGTTGTCGACGGAGCTGAACAGGTCGCCGACGTTGGGCAGCCGGTCGAGGAACGGGATGCCGTCGCGGGACGTCTGCCGCTTCTCGCTGATCAGGCCGGCGAGCAGCACGGTCTGTCCGTTGGCGACCGAGATCGTGCTCGCAACGCGTCGCTTCGAGATCGTCGGGGTGAGCGTGTTCGAGGCGCCGACCACCGCCGAGATCTCCTGCTCGATCTGCATGGTCACGGCGTCGTTCTGCCCGATGCGCGGGACGACGTTGAGGATGATGCCGGTGTCGCGGAACTCCACTTGGCTGACGAGCGGCGCGCCGGGCACGGTGATGCCCTGCGCCTGCGTCGTGGTAATCGGGACGGAATCGCCCACCTGGAGCGAGGCCGGCTGGTTCTCCAGCACTACGAGCGAGGGCGAGGACAGGATCTTGACGTCGGTGAAGCCGTCGAGCGCCGAGAGCACCACGTCCGGGCCAGAATAGCCGCCGACCAGGAAGTTGAAGCCGCCGCCGGCGCCCGCCGTCAGCGCGTTGGTGGCGCCGCCCGCGGTCGCCGCGGCGGCGCTCAACAGGCCGATCGAGCCCTTGCCCTTGCCGAGCCCGACGTTCTTCGAGTCGAGGAAGTACTGCACGCCGTACTTGAGCTGATCGGTGAGCGTCACCTCAGCGATGGTCACGTTGACCGCCACCTGGGCCGGGGTCGCGTCGAGCTGGCGCAGGGCGGCGTTGATCTTCCGGTAGGTCTCCCCGTCGGCATAGGTGATCACCGAGTTATTCGATGGGTCGGCGCTGATCGAGACGCGCCGCGCCCCGTTGCCACGCCGGGTCAGGTCGAGGTTGTCGCTGCCGCCGCCGAGTGCGGTCGCGCCGCCGTCGGCCATGCCGTTGTTCGGCACGCTGTCGCCGTAGGCCGAGGCGAACCGCGCCCGGAGAAGGTCGGCACCGGTGTTCTGCTGGCCGCCGCCCTGATTGCCGGAATTGCCCTGGCCGAGCCCGCCATAGCCGGAGCCGGAATTGCCCCCGTTCAGGCCGCCGCCCTGATTGCCGCCGGAGAAGTTCCGGCCCTGTCCCTGGCCGCCGCCGTTGAGGCCGCCGAGCCCGGCGCCCTGGGTCGCGGTATTGGTGTTGGCGTTCGTGTTGCCCGTCCCGAACAAGCCGTTGATGACGCGGGCCAGTTCCTTTGCGTCGCGATAGCGCGCCTTATAGATGAACACCGTTTCCTCGGCGGCCTCGACCGTGCCGTCGAGCTTGCGCACGAAGGTCTCTGCCCGGCGGATCAGGGACGGGTTCTTCGACATCGCCATCACGGCGCGCAGGCGCGTGATCGGTTTGAACTGAATTAGGCCCGAGCTCGCACCGTTCTCGCCGGTGTCGAACAGCTGCGTCAGGTCGGCGACCACCGCCTCGGGCCGGGCGCGGCGCAGCTCGAACAGGCTCACCGACTGCCCGCGCATCCAGTCCGCGTCGAAAGCCAGGATCGCGCTCACCGCCTCCTGGCGGCGCGGGCCGGGGCCCTTGACGATGATGGTGTTGCGCCCGGTATCGAAGCGCAGGCCGTCGGCTTCGGTGACGAAACCCGAGACGAGCTTCGACATCACCGCGGCCGAGACGTAGCGCAGCGGAACCACCGAGACGCCGTAGCCCGGCACCTGCGCGTTGCCGAAGCTGACATTGCCGATGCTGGTGGCGGCCGAGGTGATGCGGTAGCCGGCGGCGTTGCGGGTCATTGTGTAGCCCTGGCCCGAGAGCACGGTCTCAAGCGCCGAGAGCAGTTCGACGCGGGTCATCGGCCGGGGCGAGGAGATCGTGATCAGGCCGGCGACATCAGAGGCCATCGTGTAGTTGAGGCCGAGCGTATCGTTGAGGATGGCGTGGACCACATCCTTCACCTCGGCCCGTTCGAAGTTAAGACGGTAGCTGCCGGCTTCGCCGGGCTGGGTTCCGATCTCTAGTGCTTCGGAGCCGAGCCCCGCCGTCGCCTCGACGTCCTCGGGGCTGAAATTGTAGGTTCGCCCCTCGCCACGGTCCGGTGCGACGACCGCATCCCGAGACGACTTGCCAGCGACGGTCCGGCGCAGCGGGCGCGCCGACAGGTCCATCTCGGTTTCCGGGCCGGTGAGGCTCGCGCGCGGAGGCCCAGCATCACGACCATGGGCGACGGAGCCGAAAAGTCCCGCGCAGCAAACCAGAGCAAAGGATAGCCGCGTCAAAGACATGGGAAATTTTTCCGATCCTGGCGTTTCGTTAACGTACCCTTCATTCCCGTCCCTGCCCACCGGGACAGGTACCCTACAACAGCTTTCTTGCCACCCCGTGCCTGATTAGACACAGGCAAAGAAAATACCGCACAGTTAAGCCACTTTTAGTAAGCCCGTCATTGTGGCGAATCTGGTTACCGCTAACTTCGCCCGCGACGCCGCAATTTCAGCTGCGCGACACGTTGAGAGAAAACGGACCATGACAGACAAGCAGAACACTGCAGACAGCGAGCTTTCGGGCCTCGAGCCTGGCACGCGCGTCGTCAATCTCGAGAAGGGCCGCCGCGCCTTCCTTCAGACCCTTGGTCTCGGCATCGCCGGCGCCGCCATCCTGGGCAATACGACCACCGAGTCCCAGGCCCAGGGCCTGCCGACGAACGTCACCGATGCGGACATTCTGAACTTCGCGCTCAACCTCGAGTATCTCGAGGCCGAGTTTTACCTGAATGCCGTGAACGGTGCGGGCCTCAAGGCCGGCGATCTCCAGGGCGTCGGCGCCGTCGGTGCCGTCAACGGCGGCGGTCGCGCCGTGCCGTTCACCGATCCAAACGTGCGCAAGTACGCCTTCGAGATCGCCGCCGACGAGGAGGCTCACGTCCGCTTCCTGCGCGCCGCGCTGGGCAGCGCCGCCGTCAGCCGGCCGCGCCTCGACATCGACTTCGCCTTCACCGCTGCTGCCCGCGCCGCCGGCCTGATCGGCGCGAATGACCGGTTCGACGCCTACGCCAACGACACGAACTTCCTGCTCGCCTCGTTCATCTTCGAAGATGTCGGTGTCACCGCCTATAACGGCGCCGCCGGTGCGATCCAGAACAAGACCTTCCTCAGCGCCGCCGCCAGCATCCTCGCGGTCGAGGCCTATCACGCCGGCATCATCCGTACGGTGTTGTACGCCAAGGGCCTGATCAACCAGGCGGACGCGATCTCCAATGCCCGCGACTCGCTCGACGGCAGCACCGATCTCGACCAGGGCATCAGCGGCACCCAGTCGGCAACCCCAGGCTTCCAGTTCTCGGATGCCAACCTCGTCCCGACCAATGCCCAGGGCCTCGTGTTCGCCCGTACCCCCGGCCAGGTGCTCAACATCGTCTACCTCAACACCACCCAGAGCCCCGGTGGCTTCTTCCCAGGCGGCCTCAACGGCACCCTGCGCTAGTCGCCACCCAAGACACGTCGTCGGAAAGCGATGCCTCGCTCTCCGACGACGTGAAACTGACGACGCCGAACGCGGTCTCGATGAGGCTATGCGTTCGGCGTTCAGCGTAGGCCTACGCCATCGCCCTTGTGGTCGGCTTGGCAAGCCGTCTGACAAGAAAGAGGACGCGCGCCGATCTTGACCTTCCAAAGGCGCGACCGCCCTCGCCGGTCGTCGGCTTGATTTAAAACTCTGTCCTGAAACTTGAGCCGGTCTCGCACCGTAGTCACCTTCAGAAACATTTCGCCGGAGGCAGGCAATGTCGAAGGTCCACTACCTTGTGCGGCGCAGCCGCTCGGGAAGGTTCAACTTCACCCTCTTAAGCGAGGCAGGTCGGATCACAGGGTCGGTCGTCGTGGCGACGACAGGCAAAACCCCCGCTGATATTGAACGGGACGCACATGATCAGATCAGGCGCCTCTCTGAGACGTTTGCTGAAATAGCAAGCCCGAGCAATCGCGACGTGGGCGACACTTCTTCAACGGAATGCAAACGAGCCGCGAGCCACCCCGTTAACGTGATCACACCGTGAGATCGGTTCGTCGCGCGTCGAGGGGGGGAGTGCTGATCGAACACCCGGTTCGTTCTTCGTGACAAGATCATCGCCCATGCAGTTCGCTGCTCGCGTGAAATTTCGGTCACAACTCCCGGCCGCCGGCACCTCTATAACGCGCAGGACGGCACCGATCGGACTCATCGCCCCAGCGGAATGCCGATCGGCGGTAGGCCGTTACCGCGCGGTCCCGGCGGGCTTGATGGACCCACACTGAACAGCCGGTAGGTGGTCTCGCGTGTCCCATCGCGAAGCGTCACGCGATCGGGACCGATCGCCTGGACGCGCCATGTCTCCACTGTATCGCCGAGTTTGAGGCTAAGCGAGGAGCCGCCTGCCGGCCGCCGTAAGATTGCGACGGCGTTGTCCACACCGGCGACAACGCCGACGAGGCGCAGATCCGGTGGAGGAGCTTCCATCACCACGGGCGCGGGCGGAGCGACGAGAACCTGTCGCGGCGGCGGCGGGCGCCGCGACGGTGCGAAGAGCGGCCGTCTCCTGAAGGCGTCGAGGGCAGCGGGATCGAGCGTACTTAGTGGGTTGAGGCTCTGTGCGGCACCAGATGGGGGGGGCGCGTCCGCGACCTGAGCCGAGGCAGGCACGATCGCCAATCCGAGCAGGACGAAGACCAGAACGTTACCAGTGACACCGCCACGGCAGCCGGCATGACGATGCGAGTGGCTCACTGCGTCACCTCCCGCCGGTAGCCGCGGACCGCGAGCGCGACGCGCAGCATCGGGTCGGCATCCTCGGCGGCGCCGCCCCGGCCCGACACCGGGCGGATGTTGATCGCCTCGACGGTAAGCAGCGGCACGCCCCTCTCGACCGCCGCGAGCAAATCGAACAGCCCGTCGTTGCCAATGTCAAGGCTGAGCCGGAGCTGAATGCTGCGCTGTGCGGCCATATCAGAAGTCTCGTCGCCACGGACCTCGATCAGCCGGCCGCCGGCGCGTTCGACGATGCCGGCGAGACGCTGCTGCAGCTCAGCGCGCGCGAGGCTTCCCGTCTCCGCCGTCAGATAGAGGGCCGAGAGGTCGCCGTGCGTCGGTACCGGACGACCGGCTTCCCCCCGGATCCGCGTCTCGACCTGAGCGAGATGGTCGGCAGAAGCATTCGCCTCGGCACCGGCCTCAGACCAGCGCGCGAGGTTCGTCAGCGTCACGGTCAGCAGCAGCAGCGGTGCCCCGACGAAGAGTGCGACGGCGAGAGGCCCGAACCAGCGGGCGTCGCGGGCTTCCGTGATCGTCATCGCGCCGCATCCGGTGCATCGCCGCGGGTCGCCACCAGATCGAAGGCGTCCCGCTTGTCGGCATCGCGGATGACCGGTGCGGCGAAACGCGGGTTCTTCAGGCCGGCCTCGGCTTCGAGGCGGGCGATCAGCGCCGGTGCATCGACGGAGCGGCCGACGAGGCGGATCCGGGCCGGATCGATGTCGAGTTCGCGCAGCACCGTGCCGTCGGGCAGCGCGCGGCTCAGCTTGTCGATGAGCACGATCGTCGCGGTGTCGGCGCGCTTGCCCTCGATCAGGACGCGTTCACGCGATGTGCCATGGCCGCCGCGCAGCGCGAGCTTCGTGCGCAGCGCTGTCAACCGCTGCCGGACATCCTCCGCGTCCGACACGGCCGAGCCCGCGAGCATCGCCGAGAGTAGGCAGGCGACCGAGAGCCCGCCGAGCAGGATCGCGAGGCCGCGGCCGATACGCGCCCGAAGTCGTCCGTCGACTTCCTGCGTTCGCCCCTTATAGAGATCGAAACGCAGGGGCGCATCAAGGGGGTCGGCGGCACTGCCCAGGGCCGTCGCCGTAAGCCCCGCATCGGCGAGGCGTGCCAGGAACGGCGCCACGAGATCGACAGAGGTCGCAAGCAGATCGACGCCGATCGTACCGTCCTCGGAAATGCCGTCCACGACGCTGTAGGCGTAGAGGACCTGGTCCACCCGCCAGGGTGTCAGGCGCTCCAGGCGATGCGCGATGATCGGCTGGAGATAGCTCCGCCCGGCATCAGGGAGGCGCAGCGCCCGCGTGAGGAACACCTCCGGCGGCAGTCGCAGCTGCACCGTGCCCGTGTGGAAGGCTTCCGGCGCGCGCACGCCGCCGGCCAGATGCAGCGGCGGGCCGAGGCGATCCTTCTTCAGGGTGTAGAGCACGAGCCCGTCCGGCGCGATCGCGACGACGTGGCTCACGCCCGTCGCGAGGCGGGCCACGAGCGGCCGGAGGGTTGCGACGAAGGCGTCGAGCAAAGCTGCGCCGATCGCCTGCACCGCGGTCACGGCGAGCCGGACCGCGGCCGGCATCGTCCCGGTGGAGAGCATCATCCCGAAATCCGCATGATCTCGTCGAGGGAGGTGAGTCCGAGGCTCGCCTTCTCGATCCCGTCGTCGAGCATCGTGGTCATGCCGACTGCGCGCGCCGCCTGGAGCAGGATGCGGGGATCGGGCTGCCCGCGGATCAGATCGCGCAGGTCGTCACCGACGGCCAGCGCCTCGAACACCCCGATGCGCCCGCGATAACCGCTGTCGTTGCAGTGGGCGCAACCGGTCGCCTCGTGAAAATTGCGGCCTGTCGCCTCGGGGCCGCCGCGCCGGGCGCGCAGGTCGCGGGCGACGGTGAGGCCATTCGGATCGGGAACCCGGCAGCGCTCGCACAGGCGGCGCACCAGCCGCTGACCGATCACCCCGCGCAGGCTTGATGCAATAAGGTACGGCTCGACGCCCATGTCGACGAGGCGCACCACCGCGTCGACCGCACTGTTGGTGTGCAGTGTCGTCAACACGAGGTGGCCGGTGAGCGCGGCCTGGATGCCAATCGCCGCGGTCTCGCGGTCGCGCATCTCGCCGACCATGATCACGTCGGGGTCGTGGCGCAGGAACGAGCGCAGGGCGGTCGCGAAAGTCAGGCCGATCGCCGGTTTGATCTGGGTCTGGTGGATGCCGGGGAGCTGGTACTCCACCGGGTCCTCGACGGTGACGATCTTGCGCGCCGGGTCGTTCAGCAGCGAGATCGCGGTAGCGAGCGTCGTGGTCTTGCCGCTGCCGGTGGGGCCAGTGACGATGATGATGCCGTGCGGCTCGGCGAGCAGCCTGACCACCGCGTCGCGGTCGCGGTCGGACAGGCCGACGCGCTTGAAATCGAGCAGTCGGGTGTCCTTCAGCAAGATGCGCAACACCGCCGTCTCGCCGTAGAGCGTCGGCATGATCGCAACGCGCAGATCCGCCTCGGTGTTGCCGACCTTGACGTTGGTGCGCCCGTCCTGCGGCAGGCGGCGCTCGGCGATGTCGAGGCCGGCGAGGATCTTCACCCGCGAGATCACCGCGGCTGCCATGTGGCGCGGCATGGTCTGCTGCGCCCGCAGGTGTCCGTCGACGCGGAACCGGACCTTCAGCTCCTCGCGCCCGGTCTCGATGTGGATGTCGGTGGCGCCGGCTTGGATCGCACGCTCCAACAGCCCGTCGATGACGCGCACGATCGGTGCGCCCCGGGCGAGATCCTGCAGCGTCTCGATGTCGTCGGAGAGGGCGTAGTCGGCCCCGGTCTCGCTCCCAGCTTCGTCGCGCGGCGCATCGGCCGGGCGACTGCGCTCGAACAGCTCCTCTATCTCCTCGAACGAGAGCACCGCCAGCGGCACCGGCCCGCCGAGCGCGAGCGCGACGGCGCGGATCGGTTCAAGATGGCCTGGATCGGCGGTGACCAGCAGCGTCCTCCCATCGCGCGCGACTGGATAGAGATAGGCCTCGCGCAGAAAGTCGCGGGAGAGGTCGTTCAGCGCATGGGGCAAGAGGGCGATCGCGTCGCGGTCCGCCCGCGGTATGCCGTGGAAGGCGGCGACCGCGTCGGCGAGATCGACCGCCGAGACCGTGCCGCCTCGCCAGATTGCCTCGGCCGCTCCGCCATTGACGCGCGCCGGAGCCGGCACCGTCGCGAGGCCGCGCCGCCGCCGGAGGAACTCCCCGAGCGTCTCGCCCTGGATGGCGGGCGTATCGGCGTTCGTCTGCATACGTCGCCCTCCGTTGCCGATCCTGTCCGCTGATAGCCTACAGTGATTCCTTGGCCCGTAATTGGACCGAATTCCGATCGTTCGACAAAATCGTTGGCTGTGTCAGGTTAGCGACATATAAAAGGAAATGTCATGTGGGCTCCCGTTCGGCATGAAGCCGGCGCGTTCTCGCGACTAAAAGCTCTCCGCCCGCAGGGTTGCGTGAGAATTACCACTCCCATACCAAGCCCATCTTTGGCGGTTGGATCGAGCGCGGCGCGCGTCACCCGACCGACGCCCGGCTTCGACGCATATAAACTGGATCAACAGATCGAATCGCTGAGTACGGCGATGCGATCGTTTCGAAAGACACCGGATGACCACCTCGGTCGAGCGTGATAGCCTCTCTTCCTGCTACGACGGCCGCGTCTTCCGCCTTGGTCCCGATTGGGCCCTGTGCAGCTTTCGCCTTTCCACCTCGATGCCGATCCCGCTTGCCTTGGTCGCGCCCGGGGATATCGCGCTCGAGACCTGGGCGTTCACCGGCATGGCGGCGCGGGCGGATCGACCGACCTGCCTGCTGTTGATGCGGGTACAGGGAGCCGTAGCCCGAATCGCGATGGAGCAAGGCACGCATCTCGTGGTCGACACGCATTTCCACCCGATCGCCGTCACCACCGGCCCGGCCGAGACAGCCGACGGCCTGCCACCGGGCGATCGTGCTGTGATGGCGCGGGCCGTTCTGTCGGCGATGACGCCCCGGAACGCCGCGGCGCTTGCCGATCCGATCACCCTGCTGGCGCCTGCGCTCCGTGTCCTGCCTGTGCCGAAGGACGCGCCGGAAATCACGCTCGCGGCCGATCGATCCGCGGCCTGCACCGTGTCGGGCACGGACGTGCCCAATTACGTTCTGTTCGATGCCGAGGCCGGGCTGCGCTGCGCCCGCGTTGCGACAGCGCGGCTGACCTTCTCGCCGACGCCGCGGATGGATCTCAACCTCGAACCGCTCTGGGGTCCGGAGGCCGGGCCGCCCAACCGCACGTTCCTCGTTGCGGACGGGCGCTTCGCTACCGCGCGCCTCCGCGCGGCCGCAGCGTGAGCCTTAAGCGCGCTTCTAGCGGTCCGGTGCCGACGATTCTCGTCGTCGCGCCGATGCCCGCAGCACCTGCCAGCGCCGGCAACCGGAAGCGCCTCGCGCTGACCTGCTCGGCGTTGCAGCGGGCGGGCTTCGCGATCGATTTCGCCTATTTCGCTCACGAGGATCAAATCTACCGCCGCTTCGGCCAACACCCGCCCACCGATCTCGCGGCGATGCAGGCGGACTTCCAGCGCACATTTCTGATCGAAGCGTACGAGACGATCTCACTGAAGACGCGCTCCCCCGCCTTCGGAATCGACGAATGGGGCTCGGCGGCGCTCGACCGGTTCGTGGCATGGTATGAGGGTGAACACCCTGACACCGTGGCGATCCTCGTCAACTACGTGTTCTTGTCGCGTTGCCTCGATCACGCACCAGACATGCTCAAGCTTATCGACACACACGACCGCTTCGCCGACCGGCAACTGCAGTACCGACCGTTCCGGGCCGAGCCGAACTTCTACTACACCGATCGCGCGAGCGAAGCGGCGGCGCTCGACCGCGCCGACGTGGTGTTGGCGATTCAGTCGGAGGAGGCGGCTTATTTCGCCGTGGCGACCGCCCGCCGGGTGCTGCTGCTGCCGCCAGTGTTTCCGGTCCGCGCACTGTTCTCGGCACCAAACACGATCGCACGGATCGGCTTCGTCGGGCACGGTAACGACCCCAACCTCTTCTCGATCGGTAAGTTCGCCCACGCCTGGGCCGCGGGCTGGACGCCGGACAGGCCGGAACTGCGTATCGCCGGCGAGATCTGCAACGCGCTCGGCGGTCTCGACCTGCCGGGGGTGAAGCTTCTCGGCTACGTCGATGATCTCGCTGCGTTCTATGCCGAGACCGACGTGATCGTGGCGCCGATGCTGATGGGCAGCGGCCTCAAGATGAAGGTCGCCGAGGCCTTGTCCTATGGGGTGCCGGTGGTCGGCACCGCGATCGGTTTCGAGGGGTTCGGCGCCGAGGCATCGGCCCACCGCTGCGAGGACGTCTCCGCGGTTAAGGCGGCGATCCTAGCGTTGCGCTCGGACCCTGCTGGGCTCGCGGCGTTGACGGAGGCTTGCGCCACGCTGTTCGCGCGCTTCAACTCGATCTCGCAGCAAGCCGAGGCAGAACTCGCCGACGTGATCCGCGCCGCGATCCGCGGGCGGCCCGGTGCTGGCGCGCCGGTTGCCGCGATCCGCGGGCGGCCCGGTGCTGGCGCGCCGGTTGCCGCGATCGTCGAGCCGATAGCGCAGTCCTGGCCGATCGGCGTCCGTTCGGCGAACTCTGCGCTCCAAGACGATCCGGCCTTCGGACGGTTGCTGGCGACGGAGCGCCTAAGCGAGGATGCGGCGCGTGCGATCCGATACGCGCCGGAGCGCCGCCGCTGGTTTGCCGGATTCACGCCGGCACCGGAGACCACGCAGTCGCTTGGTCCAGTCACTGTGGCGTTATCGCCGGAATGGGTCCGCGAGAAACGCCTTCCGCGGGAGATCCGCGAGGCCGCCGCCCGCGCGTTTCGCGAGGCGCGGCCCGACTGGGCGACCGCCGCGCGGTGCGTGGGCGCCAGCGCAAACGGGTTCGCCCTCGCACTGATCCTGCCAAGCCATCTGCTCAACAGTACCCGTGCGGTCGCCGCGTTCCTCGTCGAGCCCGATGGGGGCCGCGCGCACGAACTGATCCTCGACGGGATCGCACCGCTCGGCCTGTCGCCTGGCTTCGCCTTCGAGGCGCCGCGCCCTGACCTGACGCCGGTGCCGGCGGTCGTCAGCCTGTCGGGCATCGGACCGGCTCCGATCGCCCCGAACGGGACGGTGCTCTTCCTCACCGACGACCTGATCGGCCAGATCGCGATCGCACCTGCGCGCGCCAGCGGGACAATCCGGCCATGAGAAACATGTCCAAGACCGATCTGAGCGAGAGCGACGCCGGCAAAGCTGGGGTCGCTGGGGCTGGCGGCGCCGAAAGCGGCGTGTCCAAGGTTGACGCGATCAAAAGCGATGCCGCCGTGGCCGAGCCCTTCGACGCTGTCGATGCCGGCCTAGGGCGCCGGGTGGTGATCGCCGAGGCGCGCCTGATCTGGGACGCTCTATTCCTCAACGACGTGAGGATCGCCTTCCGGCTGGAGGACGCGCCGCTCGTCTCGATCGTCATCGTCTCGCTGAACGCCCGCCACATCCTAGCGCTCACCCTGTGGCGCCTAGCGGCGCATCAGGCGCTCGCGGGCGTGACGTTCGAGGTGATCGTCGTCGACAACGCGTCCGCACCCGAGACCTGTGCCCTGTTCGACCGCATCGACGGGGCGACCATTGTCCGCAACGCGGATAACGGTGGGTTTGGGCCGGCCTGCAACGACGGCGCGGCACGCGCGCGGGGCCGTTTCGTCCTGTTCCTCAACCCTGACGTTGACCTGATGCCGGGCGCGATGCGGGCGATGGCGCGGACCTTCACCGACCTCGACCATGTCGGGATCGTCGGCGCGCGCCTCGTGTTCCCCGGCGGCATCCTGCAGGAGGCAGGCGCGAACTTTCACGCCGACGCGCAGATCACCCACCCCTATCTTAGAGGCGTCCCCGACCCGTTTGCGCCGGAGGCCGGTTTCACCCGCGAGGTCGGCTACGTCTCCGGCGCCGTGTTGATGATCGAGCGGGCACTGTTCGGGACGCTCGGCGGCTTCGACGATGCCTACGCGCCGGCCTATTTCGAGGATACCGACCTCTGCGTGCGCTGCCATCAGGCAGGGCGGCGCGTAATCTACCAGGCGCGCGCCACTGCGGTGCATTTCGAGAATGCCACCAGCGCCAAGCGCGCCGACGTGGAGGTGCTGCTCGACCGCAATCGGGCGCTGTTCCTAGAGCGGCATCGCAACTGGCTGTTCCACCAGGGGCCGCGGCACACGGGCCTCGCTGCCCGCGACCACGACCCGTGGGCGTTGCGTGTGCTGATGGTCGACGACACCGTCCCGCATCTCGACATGGGCGCCGGCTATCCGCGCGCCAACCACATCGTGAACACGATGGCCGAACTCGGCTACGGCGTGACGCTCTATCCGATCTACCGAGCGGATGCGGAGCAGGCCCAGCGCTGCCGTGACATCGACCAGCGGGTCGAAATCCTTGCCTCCGAGGGACCCGACGGCCTCGCCCGGCTAATCGGCGAGCGGCCGGGCTATTTCGACGTCCTCTGGGTCAGCCGGCCGCACAACATCGCTCTTATGATGCAGCTTCTGCTCGATGCCGGATTGAATCCGCGCGCATTCGTCAAATCCCGCGTCGTGTTCGATTCCGAAGCCCTTTTTGCCTCCCGCGCCTTCGTCGGCGCCGTGATGGAGCAGGGCTCAGGCACCGCGGCCGATCTTGCGAGGGATGCAATCTCCGAGACGCGATATTACGCGATTGCCGATCAGGTAGTCTGCGTCTCGGAGGCCGAGGTGAGTCTGCTTGGGAACTACGCCCGCGTCAACGCGACGGTCCTCGGTCATGCCATGGAGCTGCCAGAGGCCTCGGTCCCACGATTCGCCGATCGGGCTGGTTTCCTGTTCATTGGCGCGTTGGGGCAGGACGGGCAGCCGAACGTCGATTCGCTGGATTGGTTTTTCGACGCGGTTTGGCCTCGCCTGCGGGCGCGAATGCCCGACACGACGCTGCGGATCGTCGGCACCATCGCGCCCGCGATCCGCGCCCGCTACACGAGGCCTGGTGTCATGGTGATGGGCCGGGTGCCCGAGGCGGGACCGTTCTTCGATGCAGCCCGCGTCTGCCTCGCTCCGACACGCTTCGCCGCCGGCATCCCGCACAAGGTGCACGAAGCGGTACGGCACGGGCTTCCGTGCTTCGTCACGCCGATCCTGGCCGCGCAGATCGGCTGGGAGGAAGGCGTCGGCTTCGAGAGCTGCGACTGGCTAGATCCGGAGGCCTTCGCCGAGGGGCTCGTGCGCCTGCACGAGACCGCCGACCTCTGGCGCCGGGTACAGTCCGCGGGACTAGCACGCATCCGCTCGGAATGCGCGCCGGAGACCTACCGCGAACATCTGCGCCGGATCTGTGAGGCCTCGACTTTCGCATGACCGAGCCGCGCACGACCGATTGCCTCATGATCGACACTGCCGCACCTCGCCTCGGCCGAAGGCTCACCGGTATTTTGCGCCGCTTCGTTTTTGGCCGGGTGCCGAAGTTGTTCGACAGTGCTTATTACCTGCGCAGCCATCCTGATGCGGCAGCCTCCGCCCTCGATCCCTACCTGCATTACAGCCTGATTGGCGGGCGCCGGGGTTACGACCCGAACGCTGACTTCGACACTGCATTTTATCGGCTTCAGACGAGGGCCCGGCAAAATCCCTTGCGACACTACCTCAAGGTCGGTGCTGGGAAAGGTCTCGATCCGCATCCGCATTTTAACACGTTGAGCTATCTTGGACGCTATCCGGACGTGGTGGGCAGCAAGGTCAACCCGCTACTACACTATCGCGAAAACGGCCGGCCCGAACTTCGCATCGCCGATCATTCGAAGCTCATGCCACGGACGATCCCCCCGCTGTTCGGAATTCCGACGGCCCATCATTGGGAGATGCCAAAAAGCGGGCAAGCGCAGTTCAAGCTAACGCTGCTTCGAACGGCGCCCGACCATCCGGCAGCAGAGCCGATTAGGCGGCTGAGACTGTCCCTCGGCCTGGATTTTGAAGCGGTCGATCAATTCATTGCCGTGCTGGCGTGGGTCCCGACTGGCTTTCAGGATGTCGTGCAGCTCACTTTGAATGCCGATCCTTCGCGTGGCGCCAGCATGCCGAGCTTGGTCTTGGCGCTCGATCATTGCTATCTTCATCCCATTGCAAACGACGGGACGCGGATTATTCGTTATGCGGAAGCTAATCTTTGGGACATCCGACCGATTAAGCCGCGCGTCGTGGTGACGCTTCCGGACGGCACAATTGAGTTTTAAGCCGGCGAAGAATTCGTCCATCCCTGAACACTTTACACTCCGCGCAAGCGAAGCCCGGGTAGTACTTGCAGCATTCCGAATGCTGTTGGCGGCATAGCTCGGATGCCGGCACTATGTGACCTGACCGGCTGGCTTTGGACCACCACGGTCCCACTCCGCATCCTACACCGTGTCGGGACCGTCTCTTATATCTGGCGACCTTCGTCCTCGTGAACGTTTCGAAACACCTGGCCCACGCCAGTATCAGCGGACCAGCGATTATCGTGTCCGGCCTTCAGGTAGCAGGACGTGAGACTTAAGTAAGTTCGTGGTGGTTGGGTTGCATCTTCTGCGTCAACGCCGCCCAGGCGTGACATTGAAATCACATGGTTAACGAAACGTTGATTCCGAAATCTGGCTCGGGGATGCGCACTTTTACTCTCTTCGAGTCGAGAGATCCGACATCGGACGGGTAGGCGGCCCATCCAGGGTCGGCTTCCTATTCGGCGGCCTCGCTGCGACCTTGACGTTTCGCGGCGGCCCGGCGGAAGATGTGGGACATGGCCTCGACCGAGTAGGGCTTCCGCATCAGTTCGAAGCCTTAGTCGCTGTCCTCGGCGAGGATATGGCTCTAGTGGCTGGTCAGCGCCACCGCAGGCCGGGATACAGCCGCCGCACCTTGCGCCCGAGTTCGACCCCGTTCATGCCCGGCATCACGATGTCGGAGAAATAACGTCAAAGCTGCCCGATTTCTTGGCCAGGGCGGAGAAGGCTTCGTCGGCGTTCGTGACCTAGTGCGTGCCGTATCCGAGCTTCTCCAGCGTCCTGGTCGAGAAGGTGCCGATGTTGCGGTTGTCCTCGACCACCAAGACGCAGGTTCGGGTCCCGTCGACGATACATCGGCATTCCGATCCAAACGAAGCCCATCGACGAACGACCGCTTTCGAGACGCCCAAATATGAGCATCAATGGCCAGGTTGGGTCGAGGCTGTGTCAAAAGTCCGGTCTGAGATAGACTTGAGGCCTGATCTGCGGAGGCTAGCATGGGTCGGTTCGTCGAAGGGCAGGACCGTCGGCAGTCCTGGTTGCTGCCCAGTTCGCTGGACGATTATGTCACCGCGGACAATCCGGTTCGCGTGGTCGAGGTCTTCATCGACGAACTCGATCTGGGCGCCCTCGGCTTCACGCGCTTTGAGCCCGCAGCGACGGGGCGGCCTGCGTATGATCCGGCCACGCTTCTGAAGCTCTACCTCTACGGCTATCTCAACCGGGTGCCGTCGAGCCGGCGGCTTGAGCGGGAGGCACAGCGCAACATCGAGGTGATGTGGCTGACCGGTCGCTTGGCGCCCGATCACAAGACGATCGCCAACTTCAGGCGCGACAACGGGCCTGCGATCCAGGTGGCCTGCCGCCAGTTCGTGGTGCTGTGCCGGGATCTGCAGCTCTTCGCCGGTGCAACCGTCGCCGTGGACGGCTCGAAGTTTAAGGCGGTCAACAACCGGGACCGCAACTACACCGTGGCCAAGGTCGCCAAGCGCCTGGAACAGGTGGAGGCCAGCATCGCCCGCTACCTCGCGGCGCTTGACCGAGCGGATCGGGAGGGCAACGACGTGCCCGAGGCACGGACGCAGCGGATCGGTGAGAAGATCGCCGCCCTACGCCGCCAGATGGCCTTCCTGCGCGAGATGCAGGGGCAGGTAGAGGCCGCGGACGACGGACAGGTCTCGCTGACCGACCCGGACGCGCGCTCGATGGCGACGAGCGGGCGCGGCACCGGTATCGTCGGCTACAACGTCCAGATCGCAGTCGATCCCGAGCATCATCTCGTCGTCGCCCATGAGGTCGTCAACGAGGGCCACGATCGCACCCAGCTCGTGCCGATGGGCGGTCGGGCCAAGCAGGCCATTGGCGCGGAGGAGGTCACGGTCCTGGCCGATCGCGGCTACTACAGCGGCGACGAGGTTCTGGCCTGCGAAGGCACGGGCGTCCTGCCGGCCATGCCGCGGGCCGACACGTCGGGTCGAGCCAAGAAGGGACTCTTCGTACGCGCCGACTTCGTCTACGACGCGGCGGCCGATCACTACGTCTGTCCCGCCGGCGCTGTGCTGACGAAATCTAACGCCCGCTCCGATCGACACGGTGACATCGATCATTATCGCAACCTGGACGCCTGTCATGCCTGCGCGATGCGGGTGCGCTGTACGACCGAGAAGTTCAAACGCTTCAAGCGCTGGAAGCACGAGGCGGTACTGGAAGCTATGCAGAGACGGCTCGACGCCATGCCTGACGCCATGGCGATCCGGCGCGCCACGGTCGAGCATGTCTTCGGGACGCTGAAAGCCTGGATGGGTAGTACGCCGTTCCTGACGAAGGGCCTGAAAGGCGTGCGGACCGAGATGAGCCTCGCGATCCTCGCCTACAACATGAAGCGGATGATCCGCCTGTTCGGCGCAACCTGGCTCATGCAGGCCATTCGAGCCTGAAGCGGTCCACCGCGCCGCCGTCATCATCCTGCCGACCAGCGCTGGCGACCACGATCAATGCGTTCTGACACGGCCTCGGTCGGTTGCGGAACGTCCGTTTCGGGCCGGAAGGCCAAGGACTGCTGTCCGCCCGCAGCAGCCCTTCGCAGGGTCAAGCGGATCGGGTTTTGACCCGAGCCTCCGCAGCCCGAGAGTCACCCAGTCATACCGACATCGAACCGCTCGCCGGGAGGGGGAGAGGAACGCGCCCTGCGCCCAGGCCGTACGATCGCAGTCGGCACCACATCGTGATTCCGGGGCGCCGTAGGCGAGCCCGGACTCGAAAGGGCGCGCCAGCGGCGTACAATCCGGAGCCGCCGACTGTGCAAGGCCTTGCGCCACCTGCGCGTCTGGATCCCAGGCTCCGCTACGCGGCCCCGGGAAACGGGGTTAGACGGGCGGAAGGCAGGGGGCCATTCAAACCTCCATCTTCTCCCGACATGTCGCGGCCGATTTGATCGCCGAAAAGTCCACACCGTCATTCCGGGGCGCCGCAGGCGAGCCCGGACCCGCAGGGGCGCGCCAGCGGCGTGCAATCTAGAGCCGCCGACCGAGTAATTCCTTGCACCACCTGCGCGTCTGGATCCCTGTATCTTGAACCGGCTGCTGTAGAGTGGCGCGAGCAGGCGCAGTCCGTTGGATCCCCGATCACGGCAAGATCGTAGCCCCGGCACGGGCGCGCCTGCTCGATAGCCTTTTCGATCGAACAGTCGCTTGGGCACCGGCCAAGCCTTCCCACGGTCTGGCGCCGGCAGCCCGAATACAGGACCGGTCCCATGGCAGCTCTTCTGGCCGCCGGCATCGATGCCGGCCAACGCTTCCTCGATCTCGGCCTCGCCCCCACCGGGGAGACCCGGCGTTACAAGAACGAACCGGGCGACATCGCCCGGCTGGTGACGCACCTGACCCGGACGGGCGTCGTGCGGGTCGTGCTGGAGGCCGTGGGCTCCTTCGCCCAGCCCCTGGTCAGCGCCCTGGTGGAGGCCGGTCTCAGCGTCGGGGTGGTCAATCCGCGTCGGATCAAGGCGTTTCGCGAGGCCAAGGCGGGCGGGCCAAGACCGACCGGCTGGACGCGCAGCTCATCGCCCGCTTTGCTCTGCTGATGTCCGACGCCGTCCGTCCCCTGCCCGATGCCGCCGCCCGCGCGCTCAAGGCCCTCTCCACCCGCCGCCAGCAGCTCGTCACCATGCGGGCCATGGAGAAGACCCGGCTCAAGCAGGCCCACGAACCTGCCGTCGTCCAGAGCCACCGGGCCACCATCGCCGCCCTCGACGCGGCCTGCGCCGCCGTCGAGGCCGAACTGGCCGCCCGCATCGCCGCCGATGCCGAGCGCGCCCAGGCCCAGCGCCTCCTCGTCACCCTGCCGGGCATCGGCCCGCGCGTCGCCGGGGTCCTGATCTGCGACCTGCCCGAACTGGGACACCGCGACCGCAAGAGCATCGCCAGCCTGGCCGGGCTCGCGCCTCACGTGAGCCAGTCCGGCAACGCACCGCCCCGGGCCATGATCGGCGGCGGACGCCCCTGCGTGCGCACCGCTCTCTACATGAGCGCCCTCGTCGCCGTGCGCCACGACCGCACCCTCAAGGACGCCTATCTCGGCCTGCGGGCCCAGGGAAAACCCGCCAAGGTCGCCCTCGTCGCCATCGCACGCCGCATCCTCGTCACTGCCAACGCCGTCCTCAAGACCAAAACCCCCTACGGCCCGCCAAAAACCCTTGACCCGTAAGGCAGTCGCCGGGTTCCGCTGCGCGGCCCCGGGATGACGGGGTGCCGGCATCCGCGATCGCCCCGGCTGGACGGAGTCGGGCCCCGTCGCTCCAGGCCTCGCGCCGAGGACGGCGCGACCGCCATGCCCCCTCCCCCACGAGGGGGAAGGGCGCGCCGGGGGAAACCGCCGGCTCAGTTGCCGCGGAAGGCGATCGAGGGGATCGAGGGCTGGGTGTACTGGCGGTTGACGTCGCGCCGGGTCTGGGTCCCGTTGGTGTCGCTGGACTGCCGGTAGTTGCTGGTGTCGAAGGCATCCGAGATGCCGCTGCGTCCGCTCGGGCTGTCGCTGTTGCAGGCGCAGAGACCGCCGAGGAGGGCGGTGGCGAGGGCGAGGGAGGCGAGGCGCATCGGGGACATCCTGTGGCGGGTTCGGCCACCGTGGTGCCGCCCGGCGCCCGTACCCGTCAAGCGCAAGGCTAACGAATCGTCGCCGGTTCCTGCCGCACTGATGTCGCCGCGCCACGAAAATGCTCACCACCTCGGCAAGGAAGCGGCGGTTCGGGGGATGAAGGTGGGGAATCCGGGGTCTCTCAGGCTGGCGCTTTGCCCGCGAACACGCGAGACATGATGCCGATGAGCAACGTCGTCCCCTTCCTCCGCCGCCCCGCCGCTCCGCCGGTCACGGTCACCGACGTGGTGGCCGTCGCCGACGACCTGTTCGCGCTGCTGGAGCAGCTGGAGCTCGTGAGCGCCCGGGCCGCCGCCATGGGACGCCCGGCCCGCGAGGTCGAGCGCACGGTCCAGAACCTCCTCGACGCCGTGACGGCGGTGGAGCGGGCCCTCGACTGCATCGGCGAGGGCGACGAGGCCGGACAGGCGCGCTGACGCGCCGAAGACGATCGCCGCTCCGGGCGGGATTGCCCGTCGATCGGTTCCGCCGGAGGGCGCCGTGGTGCAATTTTACCGGCTTTCCCATCAAAACGACAAATTTGTCTCACCAAAGGTCTACTAGTAGACAGACGGACGCGGCGGCTGTGGTCTAGACGCCGGAGAGACAGACGGTGAACACAGCGCATTGCACGATGGGCCCGGCCTCCGATCGACTCACGGGCAATCTTCTCCTCGACGGTCTCCGGCCCGAGGACCGCGCGCTGCTCGAACCGCACCTCGACCACCTGCCGCGGGAGCGCGGCGAATCGCTGTTCCAGGCCGGCACCGACGTCACCACCATCGCGTTCCCCTGCGGGCAGACGGTGGTCACCCTCATCGTGGCCATGCGGGACGGGCGCAGCGCCGAGGTCGCCACGGTGGGCCGGGAGGGCGCGGTCGGCGGCGTCGTCAGCAGCGGCTTCCTGCCGGCCTCCACGAACGCCGTGGTCCAGATCGGCGGCCCGATCCTGCGCCTGGATGCGCTGCGCCTCCAGGAGGCCAAGCGGCACTCCCCGGCCCTGCGCAACCTGTTCACCCGCTACGCCGACTGCCTGCTCGCCCAGGTCCTGCAATCGGTGGCCTGCAACGCCCTGCACCCGATCGAGGCGCGCTGCCTGCGCTGGCTCCTGACCCTGCAGGACCGCATCGGCACCGACGTCCTGCCGGTGACCCACGAACTGCTGGCGGCCATGCTCGGCGTGCAGCGGACCTACCTGACCCGCATCCTGCGGGCCCTGCAGCAGCAGGGCCTGGTCGAGGTCGGGCGCGGCCGCATCATCGTCCGCAGCCGGGCGCTGGCGGAGATGGCCGCCTGCGAGTGCCACGGCGTCGTCCGGAGCCATTACCAGACGGTGCTGGGCGCGGTCTACGATGCCGGCGGCACCCTCGTGGCGGTCGAGCCGCCCCTCGACCGCCGGGTGACCGAGGCGCCGCGCGAACTCGCGGCACCCGAGCCGGCCTGACGCTCTTCCTGCCCTCTACTTCTCGCTCCCTGCCCCTCGCCCGCTCCGCTCTCGCACCGATCCCACCCCCCGCCCGCCCCCGATGACGAAGCGCGCCGCAGACAAGCAGGCCGGTCAGGTCCCGCAGCCGGGCCAGCCCTCGGACGTGCCGCCCCCGGCCGACGGGAGCGGGACGGCCGCCGTCGCGGTCGCCGTCGATCCCGCCGACGCGGCCCTGCTCCTCGACCTGACTGCGGATTCGGCCGGCCTCGGCCTCTTCGCCTACGACCCCGCCGCCCGGACCCTCCGCTGCGACGCCCGCCTCCGGACCCTGCTCGACCTCCCGGCCGCCGGACCCGTCGCCTACGCGGACGGACTCCTGCCGGCGGTCCATCCGGAGGATCGCGCCGTCGTGGACGCGGCGGTCGCCGCCGCCCTCGACCCGGCCGGGCCGGGGACGCTGGACTGCACGTTCCGGGGCGCGACCTCGACGCGACCCCGCTGGATACGGGCGCGCGCGCGACGCGTGGTCGACCACGTCCGCCTCGTCGGCACGATGCAGGACGTCGGCGAGGCCAAGACGGCCGAGATCGCCCTCCGCGCCAGCCACGACGCCCTGCGCGACTGGGACCTCGCCACCGGCACCGTCCTGTGGAACACCGCCCTCGCCGCCGCCCACGGCTGGGCGCCGGACGCGGTCGCGCCCACCAGCGCCTGGTGGCTCGCCCAGATCCATCCCGACGACCGGCCCGGCGTCGAGGCCAGCCTGCGCTCCGCCCTCGCCGGCGACGGCGAGACCTGGACCCACGAATACCGCTTCCGGCGGGCCGACGGCCGCTACGCCGACATCCTCGACCGCGGCTACCTGATCCGCGACGCAGGCGGAAATGCCCGGCGGATGATCGCCGCGATGCTCGACCTCACCGAGCGCAACCGCGTCGGCGCCCAGTTCCGGGCGGTGTTCCAGGGCGCGAATATCGGCATCGTCCAGTTCGATCCGCGCACCGTCCGTGCCTTCGCGGTCAACGCCAAGCTCTGCGAGATCTGGGGCGCGCCGGAAGCGGAAATCCTGGGGCATTCCCTCGCGCGCTGGACCCCGCCCGAGGATGACGACGCCCGGGCGACCTTGCACGAGCGCCTCGCCAGCGGGGAAACGCTGCAGCTCCGCCTGGAGAAGCGCTACCGCCGCATGGACGGGCGCATCATCT
This sequence comes from Methylobacterium sp. TK31, assembly GCF_055361545.1. NCBI lineage: Bacteria > Pseudomonadati > Pseudomonadota > Alphaproteobacteria > Hyphomicrobiales > Methylobacteriaceae > Methylobacterium > Methylobacterium sp. TK31. The sequence goes on from NZ_CM143964.1 coordinate 2,344,984, forward strand.
GGGCCCGGGTCAACCTCGTCTCACAGCGTCTCGGCGGCGACGTCCACGCCACGGCGATGATCGAGGACATCACCGAGGAGAAGCGGGCCGATGCCCGTCGTGAGGCGCTGATCGCCCTCGGCGACCGCCTGCGCGACCTGCATACCCATGCCGATGTCGTGGCGGCCACGGCCGAGAGCCTGGGCCGGACCCTCGTCGTCGCCCGCGCCGGCTACGCCCAGGTCGATCCCGGCGGCCACATCGCGTCGCTCAATCCCGACTGGACCGCCGAGGGCGGCGCGGACCCGAACGTCGCTCTCGGCCTGCCGACCGCGTCCCGCTCGACGCTCGACGCGAGCGTCGAGCGCCTGCGTCGCGGCGACGTCATCAGCGTCGCCGACATCGCCGCGACGCCCGAGCGGGTCGACGATCCGGAGGGCTATGCCCGGCTCGGGATGCGGGCGGTCATCAAGGTGCCGGTCCTGCGCCGCGGACGGCTCGTCGGCATCCTCTACGTCCTCGACCGCCATCCGCGCGACTGGAGTGCCGGCGAGATCGCCTTCGCCCGCGAGGTGGCCGAGCGCGCCTGGAGCGGCCTGACCCGGGTCGAGGCGGACGAGCAGCAACGCACCCTCAACCGGGAGCTCAGCCACCGCCTCAAGAACACCCTCGCCATGGTCCAGGCCATCGCCTCGCAGACCCTGCGCAGCGTCACCGACGTCGAGGCGGCCAAGGAGGCCCTCGCCGCCCGCCTGATCGCGCTGGGCAAGGCGCACGACATCCTGCTGGCCGGCGTGCACGAGAGCGCCGAGATGGAAGCGGTGATGCGCAGCGCCCTCTCGATCCACGACGACCGGCAGCCCGGACGCTTCCGGATCGCGGGACCGCCGGTCCTCCTCGGATCGAAGGCGGCCCTGGCCCTCGCGCTGATGCTGCACGAACTCGCGACCAATGCCGCCAAGTACGGCGCGCTCTCGGTCCCCGAGGGCCGGGTCTCGCTGTGCTGGAGCCTCGGCGACGCGGGGAACGCGGGTGGTGCGACCGTACGGCTGACCTGGTCGGAGACGAATGGTCCCGTGGTCACGCCGCCGATGCACAAGGGATTCGGCTCGCGGCTGATCGAACGCGGTCTCGTCGGCGCCGTCGGTGGCACGATCAGCCTGGATTATCGTCCGACCGGCCTCGTCTGCCGTGTGGAGGCACCGCTCGACGGTTTCCAGGCCAATGAGTGAGGGGCCGCGACCGGAAGAATGGGACCGGGTTCGCATCTCCTGCGCGTAACCCACGCATTGCTGCTGCACCGCACCCTGGGCTAGAGGGCGAAACCATGTGGACACGTCTCGCCCATCCCGGTCACTTTCTGCGCTGGACCCAGCCCGTGATGCCCTGGCTCGCCGGGTTGTCGGGCCTGCTTCTCGTCGTCGGCCTCTATCTGACTTGGTTCGTGGTGCCGCCGGACTATCAGCAGGGCGAGACGGTGCGGATCATGTACATCCACGTACCGGCGGCTTGGCTCGGCGTGTTCTTCTACGGCGCCATGGCGGTCTCCGCCATCGGAACCTTGGTCTGGCGCCACCCTCTCGCGGACGTCGCCCAGCGCGCGGCGGCACCGATCGGGGCGGCCTTCACCCTCATTTGCCTCGTCACCGGATCGCTGTGGGGCAAGCCGATGTGGGGCACCTACTGGGTCTGGGATGCGCGCCTGACCTCGATGCTCGTGCTGTTCCTGATCTATTGCGGAATCATCGCCCTGTGGCGGACGATCGAGGATCCGAACCGGGCCGCGCGCGCCATCGCCATCCTGACGCTGGTCGGTGCGGTGAACCTGCCGATCATCAAGTTCTCGGTGAACTGGTGGTCGACCCTGCATCAGCCTGCCTCGATTATGCGCATGGGCGGCTCGTCCATCGATCCGAGCATGCTCTACCCGCTGCTCGAGATGATCCTGGCTTTCACTCTCCTGGGCATCACCCTGCACCTCTACGCCATGCGTACCGAGATCCTGCGCCGCCGCGTCCGCGCTCTGACCCTGCGCGAGGCAGAGCGCCTCGATGCCGGACCGGCCCCGGGTCGCAGCGTCTCGATGGGTCAACCGTCGATCGGCCGCGTGGTCGAGGGGCTGTGAGTCTCCCATCGGCCGACGCCCGTGATCCGGGCATCCTGGAACCCCGTGGTTGAAGTCCCGATCATGAATCTCGGCCAACATGCCGGCTACATCCTGGGCGCCTACGCTTTCACCGTACTGGTGATCGGTGGGTTGATCGTCCATGGCTTGCGCGATCACAGATCTCAGAAGCGGTCGCTGGAGCGCCTGCAGGGTGACGTGGGGGATGGTGCGGGAGTGCGGTCGTGACGACGCCCGAGCCCGCAGCCCAGGCTCCGGAGTCGGCCCGGCGCTCGCTCCTGGTGATCCTGCCGCTCGTCACGTTCGCGGTGCTTGCCAGCATCTTCTTCCTGCGCTTGCGCTCGGGTGCCGATCCGGCTGCCATCCCCTCGGCGTTGATCGGCAAGCCGGCGCCGGCTTTCACGCTCCCGGGCATGCCGGGCCTGACCGCCGATGGATCGCCCGTCCCCGGCCTGTCGCGCGCCGACCTCCTGGGTAAAGTCACGGTGGTCAACTTCTGGGCTTCATGGTGCGCACCCTGCCAGATCGAGCACCCGCAACTCATGCGTCTGGCGCGCGAGCCCGGCGTCCGACTCGTCGGCATCGATTACAAGGACACGGCCGAGAACGGGCGCCGCTTCTTGACCCGGAACGGGGTGCCGTTCCAGGCTGTCGGCATGGATACCGAGGGACGCACCGGGATCGATTTCGGTGTCTACGGCGTTCCCGAAACGTTCATCATTGGGCCGGACGGCACCATCCGCGACAAGCTGGTGGGGATTCTCACGCCCGAAAGCTATCCGGGCGTTCTCGACAAGATTCGCTCCCTTGGAGCGCCCGCTGCCGCATCTCGCTGAGCTGAGGGCTCTCAGCGCCCGGACTGAATCAGTCGGCGATATTCGGTTTCGGGTACGCCGTAGCTGTCGCCCGCCGCGGCCTTCAGCTTGGTCCGGTCGATCACCTGCACATGGGAACGGCGGGCCTTGATCATGCCCGCACCCTCAAGACTATGGATCGCTGTGGTCACGCCGGGACGACGCACACCGAGCATCGTCGAGAGGAATTCGTGCGTGACCGGGAACTCGTCTCCGTCGACCCGATCATGGCACATCAGCAGCCAGCGGGCGAGGCGCTCCTCTAAGGTATGACTGCCATTGGAGAGAGCGGTACCGGCGGTCTGGAGATGGGCTACATAGGCGTAGTGCGCGAAGGTCCGACGGAGGTTCCGGCGCTCTTCTATGAGGCCACGGAAGGCCGCAGCTTCGATCCGCACGGTTTCCCCTTCGATCTGCACGAAGGTCTCGTGGGGTGTCTGGTCGACGTCGAGCAGAAGCGGGACCCCGACCATACCCTCCGGCCCTGTGATGCAGACTTCGATGCGACGTCCCTCCGGCGTGGCCGCGACCTCGGAGGCAATTCCCGACTCCAGGAAATAGACGTGCGTGATCGGTTTGTTCGCAGCGATCAGGATGTCCCGGCGCCCGAGTGCCACCCCTTCCGCGACAGCTTGGATCGCCTCATAATCGTCAGGGCTGAGGATGCTGAGGAGATGATTTCGAACGTATCGCTGTGACGGCACCGGCATGAAACGTAGCGGCTCGATAGAGCAGCCTTTGAACGTCTTGCTGCTCGGACAGGGGGACAGAGGTCTCTCATAGCCGGATCGTGCTCCTAAGGAACCGCACCGGGGCCCGTCTGTACTATGTCGTACAATTTGCAATGATAAACTATGTCTGACTCCGGCAATTTTCTGTACGTTATCGCACAGTCGAGAACGCGATTGTCAGGCGAATCTGGCCGGACTGGTCGGTGACTTCGAAGGTTCTCCGCTCCCAAAGATCCGTATCGCCGTAGCTTTCGGGACGCTGGCGAATATCCCGAACGGTCTGCTCGACCAGATCGCGTGCGTCCTGCAAGTCCTGAAGGTCATCCCCTTCGGGATCGAGGATCAAAGTGTCTCGATCCCGGATGTTCAGGAAGTACCGAGGCATGGTGGTTCCGTCCGGTGATGACCCGAGTATCCTCACACCTCACGAGGGTCGAACGCCGCCGCGAGGTGCGTGTTCTCGGATCCGAGTGTCGACCTCTTGAGCCGCCGTCTCAAGTCCTGACGCCATCAACTCGGACAATGCGAGACCCACGGTACGGCACCGCACCTTGATGCGCGGGCCGAGCTTGGATCTCTAATTCGAAACAGATGCCCGGAAATGCGATCCACGGCGTGATCAGGCGGTACGATCGTATGTATCTATAGCCAACGGCGCCTTATTCGGACAAGAAATAGATATAAAAAAGCAAATTATATTGACAATATGAACCACTAATTGCACCGTTTGTTGAGTGTCCAACGGAAGTGCGGGCTAATACTTTCTTCCCGGAACGAAGCGCCGTGTCATGTCCGCCGTGGCGCCCAAGGATGATCTGGGCTGCGGGTAACACTGCGTTCGCGCTGCCGCCTAGCAATTGCGGGGGGTGTTGCATCAACTATCATGCGAACAGAGGTTTGTAATCGCATCCTTCGAGGGTTGCCGCCTCGTGAGTTCGAGCGCCTCAGCCCGTCCCTGGTTCGATGCTTCTTCGAGCAGGCTGGACTTCTCGAAAACCCGGGCGAACCGATAGCGGTTGCGCATTGCCCCGAGCCGGGCATGATAATCATCGTCGCTCATACGCCGGTCGTAGCCCAAGGCGGGGCCGGGATCGTCGGGCCGGAGGGTATGGTCGGCGACGCTCTGCTGAAGGGGGTCGAAGTCTCGCCGCATACCGCTATCGACCAAGGACCTTTCGGAACCTCACGGATTGGCGTGAACGCAGTCCGGTCCGCGCTGACCGCGAGGACCTGCCGCTGACGCACGCGTTGCTGTCCCTGCGACTCGGCGTGCGTCGCGCCGGTGCTCTGATAGAGTTGCGGGCGCTTGAGCTCGGCGGCGGCCTGAAGATGGGCCATGGCGGGATCGGGATCCACGATCGCACTGTGCTGATGACGATCGCGGGAGCGTCCCATGTCGTTCCCGAGGTGGAGTACGCCCGCATTCTCGGCGACGCCCGAGGCGCGCTTTACAACCTTGTTCTCAGGTCGGACCTGTTTTCGCATCCGGTACCTTGCGCTCGTGGCGCATCAGGAGCGGCGTCTGGGCCAGCGCGAAGGCGATCGTGAGCGGCATGATGCCGAAGACCTTGAAGCTGACCCAGAAATCCTCCGTCTGGGTGCGCCATACCACCTCGTTGATCGCCGCCAGGACGAGGAAGAACACCCCCCAGCGGAAGGTGAGCTTGCGCCAACCTTCTTCAGTGAGGGCGAACATCGAATCCAGTACGACGGACAGCAGCGATTTGCCGAAGGCGAGGCCGCCCAGCAGCACGAGGCCGAAGAGCGTGTTCACGATGGTCGGTTTCATCATGATGAAGGTCTTGTCCTGAAGGGCCAGGGTGAGGCCCCCGAAGACGACGACCACCACGCCTGATACCAGCGGCATGATGGGAAGGCGCCGCATCAGTGCGTAGTGGATGCCCAGCGCCACCACGGTGGCGACGATGAAGACGCCGGTGGCCACGAACAGCTTCTGGTCGGGATGGACGCCGAGCCGCTCAGCATAGGCGTTCCCGAAGAAGAAGACCATGAGCGGCCCGAGCTCAAGGGCGAGCTTCAGGAGCGGCGGAAGGTGGCGGTGCGGGGGGATGGCTTCGATCTGCATGAGGTCCATCATAGTGGGTTCCAGGCGACGGCCCGCCGCGACACGGCGTGTCAGGGGCGAGCGCCGGCCTCAGCCGGCGTCCAATCCGGCGATGGCGCGGGCGAAGTCGCGAGCTGCGAAGGGTTCTAGATCCTCCACGCCCTCGCCGACGCCGATGAAGTGCACCGGCAGGCCGAACTTGGCAGCCAGCGCGACCAGGATGCCGCCGCGTGCCGTGCCGTCGAGCTTGGTCATGACGAGGCCGGTGACGTTGGCCGCCTTGGAGAACAGTTCGACTTGGCTCAGCGCGTTTTGGCCCACCGTGGCGTCCAGAACGAGGAGCACGGCATGGGGGGCCTGCGGGTCGATTTTTCGGATTACCCGCAGGATCTTCTCCAACTCCGCCATCAGGCCGGCCTTGTTCTGGAGCCGGCCGGCGGTGTCGATGAGGAGCACGTCGGTGCCCTGGGTTTTCGCGGCCTCGTAGGCATCGAAGGCGAGGCCCGCTGCGTCCGCGCCCTGCGCGCGGGCGATCACCGGGGTCTGCGTGCGCTGCCCCCAGACCTTCAACTGCTCGATCGCCGCCGCCCGGAACGTGTCGCCGGCTGCCAGCATCAAGGAATGCCCCTCCGCCTTCAGTTTCAGCGCGAGCTTGCCGATGGTGGTGGTCTTACCGGCTCCGTTAACGCCGATCATCAGGATCACGAAGGGCTTCTTCGAAGTGTCGATGCGAAACGGGATCGCGACGGGGGTGAGCGCACGCTCCACCTCGGCCGCCAGGATCTCGCGCACCGCGTCGGGTGAGATGCCCTTCTCGTAGCGGCCCCTGCCGACGGCTTCGGAGATCCGTGTCGCAGTCTCGATGCCGAAATCGGCCTGTATCAGCGCGTCCTCGAGTTCCTCCAGCGTGTCGGCGTCGAGCTTGCGCTTGGTGAAAAGACCGGTGACGCGCTCGGTCAGGGCCGTGGAGGTGCGCTTCATCCCCCCCGTGAGGCGGCTCCACCAGCCGCGCTTCGTCTCCTCGTCAGCAGCCTCGGGCTCCGGCATGAAGATCTGGGTCGAGACCTCAGTTGCGGGGTCGGTAAACGGCGCCTGCACAGGCTCGGGTGCGAAGGATTGACTGGTGGTATCAGCCGCCTCGGCCCCCCGCGCCGGATCGTCGCCGGCCGTTCCGGCGGGCGGGCGTTCCACGGCACCCTCCACCGGCTGGAGGTCGGCACCTTCGAGTTCGTCGGGGACGGCGTTCTTGTCGGGCGTGCCCTGCCCCGGCTCGCTTGGCGGCGGTGGCACGTGGGAGACGTCCGTGGCAGCGGTGGCAAAGTCCGGCTGGCCCTCGGAGAACGAAGCCGGGGATTCCACCGGCGGCGCCACCGGTGCGGCGACAGGCTCCGGCGCCGTTTGGGGGGCGGGCGACGGAGGGAGCGAGCGGGCCGGCTTCGGATCCGGCGGCTGCACCGGCACCGGAGCGGGCCGCTCCTCCTCCTTCGTGCCGAACATCTTGCGGAGCAGCCAGCCCGGCCTCTTGTCTTCGCTCATTCCCGCTTGCTCCCCGGACCCGGCATGGTTAGCGCAGGGCCATGCCCCCAGCCGATGCCCTCGTAACAGACATAGGCGCGCGCCTCCTCTACCGCGATGCCCTTGTGCTCGTCATCGACAAGCCACCGGGTTTACCCGTCCATCCCGGCCCAAAGGGCGGAGAAACCCTCACCGACCATCTCGATGCCCTGCGCTTCGGCCTGCCGCGCCGCCCAGAGGCGGCCCACCGGCTCGACCGCGACACTTCCGGCTGCCTTGCCTTGGGGCGACACGCCAAGGCTCTCGCCCGCCTGAACAGGCTCTTCGCCGCCAGCGGTACGGTGGAGAAGACCTACTGGGCGCTTGTCGAGGGCGGCCCCGAGGCGGAGGCGGGCGAGATCGACCTGGCGCTGGCGCGGCGCTCCGACGATCCGCGCTCCTGGTGGATGAAGGCCGACCCGGCGGGTGACCCGGCCCTCACCCGCTTCTCCGTCCTCGGACGTGGCGGCGGTCTGACCTGGCTCGCCCTCTCGCCCGTCACCGGCCGGACGCATCAGTTGCGGGTCCATTGCGCCGCGATGGGCTTTCCGATCCTGGGCGATCCGATCTACGGCACCGCACTGCGGACCGGAGGCCCGGGCCTTCAGCTGCACGCCCGGGCTCTCACCCTGCCGCTCTACCCCAAGAAGGCACCGATCCGGGTCGAAGCACCGGCGCCCGAGCACATGCGAGCGGGGCTCGCGGCCTGCGGGAACGCGGCCTCGGGCGCAGCCTGAAGCTACGACGGGTCGCCTGCCGAGGCGCGCTCAGGCTGCGATCAGCGCCCGGCCGTCGTGGTCGGCGATCACCACGTCGACGAAGATCCCGGGCCGCGTCTCCGGCGGCAGACGGACGGGGGTGAAGGCTTCCGTGCGCCCGAGCCCGCCGCGCTCGGTAAGGACCCGGCGGGTGCGGCCCACTTCGCTCGCGAGGTGCGTGGCTAGGGCGGCGTCGCCGGCGGCCCGGAGACGGGCGGCGCGGGCCCGGACGACGTCGCCGGGCACCGGTGGCATCCGAGCGGCAGGGGTGCCAGGGCGGGACGAGTACGGAAAGACGTGGAGATGCGTCAGACCGCATTCGGCGACGAGGTCGAGGGAGCGGGCGAACTGCGCCTCGGTTTCGGTGGGGAATCCCGCGATGAGGTCGGCCCCGAAGGCGGCGTCGGGGCGCAAGGTCCTGACCGTATTGCAGAATCGGATCGCGTCGGCGCGGGCATGGCGCCGCTTCATCCGCTTCAGGATGAGGTCGTCGCCGGCCTGGAGGGAGAGGTGGAAGTGCGGCATCAGCCGTGGTTCGTCGGCGATCGCCGCCATCAGTGCCGCGTCCGCCTCGATGGAATCGATCGAGGACAGGCGCAGCCGGGCGAGGCCGGGGACCTGCGCCAGGATGCTCCGTATCAGGTATCCCAGCGTCGGGGTCGCGTCGAGGTCACGGCCATAGGCGGTCAGGTCGACCCCCGTGAGCACGACTTCGCATCCGCCGGCTTCGACGATGCGTGCGACCTGGTCGACCACGTCCGGCAGGGGGACGGAACGCGAGTTTCCGCGCCCGAACGGGATGACGCAGAAGGTGCAGCGATGGTCGCAGCCGTTCTGGACGGGCACGAAGGCGCGGGTCTGTCCGGCGATGCCGGCGATCCGGGTCGGGCTGGCCCGGCGCACTGCCATGATGTCGTCGACGCTGGTCCGCGCTTCGGGTACGACCGGCCGGGCCCAGGTCTCGGCCCGGCCCTTCGCGTCGTTGCCGACGAGGCGCGCGACCTCCGGCATCGCCGCGTAGGCGTCGGTCTCGACCTGGGCGCCGCAGCCGGTGACCACGATCTCGGCGCCCGGCCGCTCGCGGCCGAGCTTGCGGATGGCCTTGCGGGCCTGCCGTCCGGCCTCGGCGGTCACCGCGCAGGTGTTGACGATGACGAGGTCCGCGGAAGACGCCCCCGCCTCCGCGTGTCCGCGCATCACCTCGGACTCGACGGTGTTGAGGCGGCAGCCGAAGGTCAGGGTCTCGACCGCCATCTCAGGCCGCGCCGCCGTCGGCGGAAAAGATCTCGGGCGGGAAGCTGCCGTCCCATTCCAGCGCCACGGGGCCGGTCATCAGCACGTGGTCGTCGGCGCGCCACTCGATGACGAGGTCGCCGCCCGGCAGGCTGACGGTGGCGCCGCGCCCGATCATGCGCAGACGCGAGGCGGCCACCACGGTGGCGCAGGCGGCGGTGCCGCAGGCCAGGGTCAGCCCGGCGCCGCGCTCCCAGACCCGCAGCTTGATCCGGTCCGGCCCCAGGATCTGGGCGACGGAGATGTTGGCGCGGTCCGGGAAGATCGGGTGGTTCTCGAGCATCGGGCCGATGCGGGCGAGGTCGTAGCTGTCGGGATCGCGCTCCACGAAGAACACCGCGTGCGGGTTGCCCATGTTCACGACGCCGGGGGAATGCAGCACCGGATCGTCGATCGGTCCGATCTGGAGCTCGATGCGGCGGGTGTCCTGGAAGGGCTCGGCCAGGGGGATCTCGCTCCAGGCCAGCTTCGGCCGGCCCATGTCGACGGTGAAGGAGCGCTCGGCGACGCGCTTCACGCCCACGAGGCCGCCGCGGGTCTCGAGGAGGAGCCGGCCGCTCTCGGCGGGCCGCGCCATGGCGGGGTCGTCGAGCATCGCGTAGGCGACGCAGCGCGTGCCGTTGCCGCAGGCCCCGGCTTCGGACCCGTCGGTGTTGTAGATCCGCAGCGCAGCGTCGGTGCCGGGCGAGTGGGCGTCGTGGATCACCATGAGCTGGTCGAAGGCCGAGCGCGGATAGGCCGCGATGGCGCGCGCCTCCGCGGCCGTGACCTGCGTCTGCGTCCCGCGCAGATCCAGGACCACGATCCGATTGCCGGCTCCGTGCATCTTCAGGAACCGTCGATGGGCAAGCTCGCTCATGCCGCCTCGTCTCTGTGCCTTGTCCGGAATGTTCGATCGACCGGGCCTCCGGGCCCTGCCGGGGCTCGCGGGTCCCCGTGGGGGCTATAGGCCAAAGCGAACGCGCACGCACGGGGCCCTGGCGGCGCGGCTGCGTTGCAGAAGCGCCGCGCTCCGCCGGCTTCGTGCGGAGGGACACCCGGGACACCTCGCCGGGCGCGGGGATCGCGCCTAGTTTCTGCGGACGGGCCCGGGGGCATGCGATTCGACGTGTCCCGCGCCGATCCGGAGCCACCGCCTTGATCCGCCCAAGCTTCACGTCGCTGGCCACGTTGCTCGCCGGGTGCCTCGCCCTCTCGGCCACCCCGGCCCCTGTCTCGGCTCAGCCGGTCACGCCGCCGGCGGCGGCCAACCCGCTGCCGACCACCACCAATCCCGATCCGAAGACACCCGGCACGGCCGACATCCCGGTGCCGGCCCAGGCGGGCGCGGCCCCCTCCGCCACGCCGCCGGCCGGCCCGCGCCAGACCCTGGTGGCGACGCCCGGCGACGCGAACGACGTCGACGAGGTCTCGCTGCCCGCCAAGCCCGCGGCGATCCTCGCCGGGCGGGCCAAGTGGGAAGAGGCCGTGCCGAGCCTGAAGGCCGCCTTCCAGCGGATCGAGGCCGACCTCGCCAAGGCCGGCATCCAGGCCGTGGGCCGGCCGATCGCGGTCTTCGCCAAGACCGACGATGACGGGTTCCAGTACGACGCGATGATCCCGATCGCCGCGATGCCCGATCCCAAGCCCGCCGAGGCCGACGGCCTGCGCTTCGGCACCACGCCGAGCGGACGCGCCCTGCGCTTCCCGCACAAGGGCTCCTACGACGAGATCGACGGCACCTATGAGACCCTGACCGCCTATCTCGACGCCAAGGATATCGTGGTGCAGGACCGCTTCATCGAGGAATACGTCACCGACCTGAACGACAAGGCCGACGAGAAGCTCGACGTCAACATCTACGCCCTGTCGAAATAGCCGCCGGTCAGGTTCGCGGCGCGTCCGGGGCGGCCTCCCCGCGGCCTCCCGCCTTCGGGGTGGATCACGCGGTCCGCCGCATCGAAGTAGCGGCCGTCATGGCTGGAGCCGATCAGGGTCCGTCCCGCGCGCGCTGGGTCGGGCAGCGACTGCCGTGTCGAACAGGCGCTGGAACGTCGGGTCCTGCTCGGCGGTCCACCCGTCCAGGACCAGGACCGAACGGCCTTCCCACGAAGAGCAGCGCCAGGACGAACCCGGACAGCACGGTGTCGGAGACGCCGCCGGCGGCCAGATTGGATGCAGGAGTCGCACCGCATCCCGGATGAGTCGGTGAAGGCGAACGCTGGGTTGCATGCCGGGGAGCGTATGCGTGGACGTGTCGGGAATGGGCCCTTCCGGCGGGCCGCCGAAGGCACACCATGCTGCGGCGCTCACCTCGGAGCAGACGGGCCTGCGGGGTTTGCTGGCCGCGTCGGCCTCGTTCCAGCGCCAGCGGGGAGCGTTTCATCGCGCGTCCGCCGGCGCCGATGACCCCGTGGCATGGCGCTACGATGGGCAGCGGGTTGGCGCTGTTGGCTGCTCCGACGGCCCGGCTTGACGCTCGGGCGCCCGATCCGGTGGGCGAGTTTGCCGTAGCTGATCGTCTCGCCCGGTGGGATCTCGGTGGGCGCCTGCCAGACCGCGTGCCGGAACGGCGGACCCCGCGGCGCCAGCGCGAGGTCGAAATGGGTCAAGCGCCCATCGAAATAGGCACCGAGCTGAGTCCGTGCCTCCGGGAAGGCTGCATCGTCCCGAAGCCAGTCCAGCCCCGGCGTCACCGCCCCTCGCCGATTGGAAAGCCGATGCACGTCAGGCCCTTCGTCCGCGCCGGCGAGGACGGGGGAGTCGATGGGTGTCGGTCGAAACCTGTAGTGCAGTCCTGGCATCGCGGTCCTGGTACCGTGGGCTCTCCCGGGGGCAGCGCCGTGTCATGGGGAGACCGTCTTGGTTGCGACTGGGATGCGTGGGAGAGCCTGATTCGTCATGCGCGTCGGCTGAGAAGGCGCCGAGGTCTCGATCTTGAGCACCGGCTTGCAACCAAGACCGGACGAAACCAACCTAAGGTTAGAGACTGTACTGTGTATTGTTTGATGCTGATGGCCGATTGAGCTTGAATTTTCTCGATTGTTCTGCAAAAAGTATCGTGTTTGGAAGAAAACGTCGTCTTGCGTTGGGGCAAGAATTGATTTTGCCATCTTGAGATGAGGCCGACATCGGGCGGGTCGGCGATCGGCAGGATCACAGGTGGATACGATGACGGGTTACCCGCCACGCGACCCGGCCGTCTGGCGTCCCCAGAGCCGGTTCGCCGCGACGATCACCTCGCGGCGACAACTCCAGCTCTTCAACGATCGCGGCGGGATCTCGGTCAACTTCGACACCCTGCGCTCGGCCGCGCCGAACATCGTGCTCACCGGCAGCCAGAGTGAGACCCTGAGCCTGTGGGAGACCCACTCGCCCAGCGGCTTCATCACCCAGCCGAAATTCGACGCCCGCCTGGTCACGGTTCGATTCGTGACGAGCGGGCGCACCGTCTACCGGCGTCGGTGCGGCACGGTCGAGGGGCTGCCGACGCATGCCACCCTCGTCGATTTCGACGATCTGCTCGAGGTCGAGGCCTCGGATGCGTTCAGCGCGGTCAGCGGCACGTTCGGAGCCGATGATCTGCGCGCGGCGCAGGCGGCCCTCACGGGCTACGCGGTCACTGCCGTGCCGTCGCTGGCACCCACCGCCGCGTTGTCGATGCCCGGCATGAGGGCGCTGTTCCTGTCGCTGCGGCAGGCCCGGCTTCGGATTCAGGATGTCGACCGCCACGACGACCTGATCTTCCCCCTGATCCAGGAGGTCCTCAGCTACCAGTTGCTTTCGGCTTGGCCCCAGTGCGCTGCCGCCGCCCGGCCGGGGACGACGACAATCGCCTCACGCAGCCTGCGGGCCGCGGTGGAGTACATCGAAGCGCATCTGTCGGAACCCCTGACCCTCGCGGAGATCGCCGCCGTGGCGGATGTCAGCGTCCGCTCGCTCCAGGACAGGTTCCGGCAGGAGAAGGAACGCACGCCCGTTCAGTTCATCATCGAGCAGCGCCTCGCCCGCGCCCATGCGGACCTGATCTCCCCCGGGCGCGAAGGGCTTTCGATCGCCGCGATCGCGCGGCGCTGGGGCTTCGTCCACATGGGCGATTTCGCCCAGCGGTATCGTCGCAGATATGGCTGCACGCCCACCGAGACGCGCCGCGACCACGGTCGGCATGACGGAAACTGATACGGCTTATCAGGATTGCGCGAGGCAATATCAGTATTGCGAATGTTTGACAGAGCGAAGAATTTACTTGATAAAAGATAGCTACGCTTCTCCAGAGCTGGTTCTCGTGATCATATCCGGAAGTGCAGATGCTATCTAGTCGCTCTGTCGTTATAGAACCGGTTGCATCTGCTGTCGGGCCGCGCTGCAGGGGCTTACCCAATGTTCAAGCCATACGTGTCATCTGATGCCGTATACCGACCCCACGCTTGCCTGGCTGGAAATCCTCTATCGACGTGAATCGGTCGCGCGCCCAGGGGGCGCCGATGCCGTCCCCGCTGGTCCGGCCGCACCGGCGCCGGTCCGCGCGCCATCTTCGGCCGATCCCGCTGACACCGGCCTCGCTCCTGCCAGTTCCGCTCCTGCCAGTCCCGCGCCTGCCGACCTCACGCTCGACGACGAACTGCAGAGGCGCCTCGGTCAGGTTGTCTTCTCCACCCTCTGCGAGAAGCTCGGCCGGCCGAAACTGACCCCGATCCTCGGCCGCGCCGAGGCGGAGATCCTCACCGCCGACCACCTGCGGGCCGCGCGGGCGCTCCTCAACTGGTCGATGTCGGATCTGGCCCTCGAAAGCGGGCTCTCCGTCTCGACGATCAAGCGTGCCGAGACGCTGCCGCAGGACGTCACCCGGCGCAGCTATCGTCTCATGGTCGAGACCCTGCAGGGCGGCGGAATTCGCTTCCTCACCCTCGACGACGGGACGGTCGCGGTGGCGAAGGGGGGCCAGGCCGGGACCGGGTCCCTCGGGCCGCTGCGGAAGGCGAACGCGGCACATCCCGCTCCCGAGCCGGGGCGGCCGCTGTAACGCGATCGGGCTTGCCAAGCGCGTCCCCAAAAGGGTCGGACAGGACGCGATCGGAGCACGGGACAGCCGCTCCCTAGTCGGTCTGCGTCAGGTCGTCCGCGGACCAGGTTTCACGGACGTTGCCGACATCGACCTCGAAGGCCTCGCCCAGGTTCCAGACGCCGACGACGGCACCGACGCGGCCATCGGGCAGGCGGACCAGATCGAGAAGGCGGAACGGAGACAGGGTCATGGCGTGTCCTCCAGTTCTCAGCGGGTTCGTCCGTTCTCGGCGCGCTCGTCTTCCCAGCGGTGTCTTCGACGAGCGAACAGGACGGAATCCCGGGACTCCACCGCATCGACGCTCGCACATTTCGTCGACGGGTCTTCGCAGCATGTCATCGTCGCAACATGCCGACGACGCCCTGAATCTAGGCGCCGGCGAGACGCTCGTCAAAGCCGCGTGGATCGGCGACGTGCCGCCGGATCACGGTCGTCGGTCTGCGGACCGCGAGGGCGTTGCGGAGAGTCCGGGAACATGCAGCCCGGCGAACTCCGGATCGGGGCGTGTGAAACGAATCTTGCCCGGTATTCGATCAGGTGTTTGGAATGTATTCCATCGGCGTCAACAGCATCGTTGCCTGTGGATTTTTCATAAGGCCAAGTTCCAGCCACAATCTAGGCGAAGACTACAAGTCCGGCTGTTTCAGCGGAGGCTGTTATGACAGTGACGATCTTTGATCCTCTGACCGGAAAAATGGTGACCATCACGCTGCCCGACTGGCGCTAGCCGGGGCCTGTCGCGTGACAGGGGGGCTCGCGGCGTGATCCAGGGACGTGCCGGGCGAGCCGAACTCGCAGGCCGCGCTCCCGCTCCGGGGGACGGGAGCGCGCCGGGGGGCGAGGGCTACTCCGCCGCCTCGCTGTAGGATTCCACCGGCGGGCAGGCACAGACGAGGTTGCGGTCGCCGTAAGCGTTGTCGACCCGGTTGATCGGCGGCCAGTACTTGTCCATCCCCAGGCTCCCGCTGGGGAAGCAGGCCGCCTCGCGGGAATAGGGACGCTCCCAGCTTCCGACGAGGTCCCGCACCGTGTGGGGCGCGTGCTTCAGCGGATTGTTCGCCTTGTCCATCCGCCCCTCCTCGATGGCGCGGATCTCCTCGCGGATCGCCAGCATGGCGTCGCAGAAGCGGTCGATCTCGCCCCTGGTCTCGGATTCGGTGGGCTCGATCATCAGGGTGCCGGCCACCGGCCAGGACATGGTCGGCGGATGGAAGCCGCAATCGATCAGGCGCTTGGCGATGTCGTCGACGCTGACGCCCGCGCTCTTCTGGAACGGCCGCACGTCGATGATGCACTCGTGCGCCACGCGGCCGTTGGCGCCGGAATACAGCACCGGGAAGGCCCCCTCCAGGCGGGCAGCGATGTAGTTGGCGTTGAGAATGGCGATGCGGGTCGCCTGGGTCAGGCCGCGCCCGCCCATGAGCAGGCAGTAGCTCCAGGAGATCGGCAGGATCGAGGCCGATCCGTAGGGCGCGGCCGAGACGGCGCCCGCCTCGCCGTTACGCGGGTCGGAGGGCAGGAACGGGATCAGGTGCGCCTTGACGCCGATCGGGCCCATGCCGGGTCCGCCGCCGCCATGCGGGATGCAGAAGGTCTTGTGCAGGTTGAGGTGGCTGACGTCGGCGCCGATGTCGCCGGGGCGGGCGAGGCCCACCAGGGCGTTGAGGTTGGCCCCGTCGAGATAGACCTGTCCGCCATGGCCGTGGACGATGGCGCAGATCTCGCGGACCTGCACCTCGAACACCCCGTGGGTCGACGGATAGGTGATCATGCAGGCGGCGAGGTTTTCGCCGTGCAGCTCCGCCTTCTTGCGGAAGTCGTCGAGATCCACGTTGCCCTGGGCATCCGCGCCGACCACGACCACGCTCATCCCGCACATCTGCGCCGAGGCCGGGTTTGTGCCGTGGGCCGAGGACGGGATCAGGCAGACGGTGCGGTGCCCGTCCCCCCGCGAGAGGTGGTAGGCGCGGATGGCCAGGAGCCCGGCATATTCGCCCTGCGCGCCGGAATTCGGCTGCATCGAGATCGCGTCGTAGCCGGTGATGGCGCAGAGCTTGTCGGACAGGTCGTCGATCAGCGTGCGGTAGCCCAGCGCCTGGTCCGCCGGGACGAAGGGGTGAATCTCGGCGAATTCCGGCCAGGAGACGGGGAGCATCTCGGCGGTGGCGTTGAGCTTCATGGTGCAGGAGCCGAGGGGGATCATCGCCCGGTCCAGCGCCAGGTCCCGGTCGGCGAGCCGGCGCATGTAGCGCGTCATCTCGCTCTCGGCCCGGTTCATGTGGAAGATCGGATGGGTCAGGTAGGGTGAGGTCCGCACCAGCCCGGCGGGCAGGCGGCTCTCGGGCCAGGCCTCGTCATAGACCGGGTCCGCCGCCCCGAAGGCGCGCCAGACGGCCTGCAGGATGTCGGGCCGGGTGCGCTCGTCCACCGTGATGCCGATGCGGTCCGCGCCGACTTTCCGCAGGTTGACGCCGTTGGCGACCGCCTGCGCCAGGATCAGGCCCTGGAAGGCCCCGACCCGCACGGTGATCGTGTCGAAGAAGTGCTCCGGCTCCACCGTGAAGCCGAGGGCTTCCAGCCCGCCGGCGAGGCGCACGGCGTCGCGATGGACCCGGGCCGCGATCGCCCTCAGCCCGCGCGGGCCGTGGAACACCGCGTACATGCCGGCGATGACCGCGAGCAGCACCTGCGCGGTGCAGATGTTCGAGGTCGCCTTCTCGCGGCGGATGTGCTGCTCGCGCGTCTGCAGCGCGAGGCGGTAGGCGCGGTTGCCGCGGGCATCCACCGAGACCCCGACGAGGCGCCCCGGCAAGGTGCGCTTGTGCGCGTCGCGGGTGGCCATGTAGGCGGCGTGCGGGCCGCCATAGCCCATCGGCACGCCGTAGCGCTGCATCGAGCCGATGGCGATGTCGGCGCCCATCTCGCCGGGCGAGGTGAGCAGCGTCAGGGCCAGGGGATCGGCCGCCACCACCGCGACCGCGCCGGCCGCGTGCAGGTCGGCGATGGGCCGGGTCAGGTCGCGGATGCCGCCGCAGACGCCGGGATACTGGAAGATCGCGCCGAAGACTTCGGCCGGATCGAGGTCGGTGGCCGGATCGCCGACCACGATGGTCCAGCCCAGCGGCGCGGCGCGGGTGCGCAGCACCGCGATGGTCTGGGGCAGGCACTCCGAATCCACGAAGAAGGCGGTCTGTCCGTTGCCGGAGATGCGCTGGGCCATGCCCATGGCCTCCGCTGCGGCGGTGGCCTCGTCGAGGAGCGAGGCGTTGGCGATGTCGAGGCCGGTCAGGTCGCAGACCAGCGTCTGGAAGTTCAGAAGCGCCTCGAGCCGGCCCTGGCTGATCTCGGGCTGGTAGGGCGAGTAGGCGGTGTACCAGGCCGGGTTCTCGAAGATGTTGCGCTGGATCACCGGCGGCATGGTGGTGCCGTGGTAGCCCTGCCCGATCAGCGAGACGAGGAGCCGGTTCTTGTCGGCGATGCCGCGCATGTGCTCGATCACCCGGCGCTCGGTCATGGCGACCCCGAAGTCGAGGCGCTCCGTCTGGCGGATGTCGGCCGGCAGGGTCTCGTCCATCAGGGCATGCAGGCTCTCGGCGCCGACGACGCCGAGCATCGCCTCGATTTCCTGCGTCGTCGGGCCGATGTGGCGCCGGTTGGCGAAGTCGTAGGGGTCGTAGCGGTCGTGGGGCATGGGGGCCTCCTCGCGATGGAAAGGTGTCTGGACTACGCCGACGCGTCCCTCCCCCGCAGAGGAGGGAGGGTTCGGGCCGGCGCTACTTCGCGAACGCCGCGTAGGCGGCCTCGTCCATCAGCCCGTCGAGGCTGGCCGGATCGTCGAGGCGGATGCGGTAGAGCCAGCCGGCACCCTGCGGGTCGGCCCCGACGCTGGACGGGTCGGCCACCGCCGCCTCGTTGACCTCGGTCACCTCGCCGGAGACCGGGGCGTAGACGTCGGAGGCGGCCTTGACCGATTCGACCACGGCCGCGGCCTCGCCCTTGGTCAGCTTGGCGCCGACCTTCGGCAACTCGATGAAGACGAGGTCGCCGAGCTGCTCGGCCGCGTGGGCGGTGATGCCCACCGTGGCGACGTCGCCGGCGCAGTCCAGCCACTCGTGCTCGTCCGTGAACTTCCGCATCGCTCTCTCCTGGGTGTTGGATGGAAGGGGGTCAGGCGCGCTTGAAGCCCGCCGGAACGAAGGGCAGTCCCGACACCACCAAGGGCAGGCGCTTGCCGCGCACCCCGGCGAAGACGCGCGTGCCGGGGGCGCCGAGCGCCGCCGGCAGGTAGCCCATGGCGATGGGGGCCTGCAGGCTCGGCCCGAAACCGCCGGAGGTGACCTGACCGACGGCGTCCCCGGTCTCGTCGGCGAAGAGGGGTGCCTCCGCCCGCACCGGGGCGGGCCCCTCCGGACGCAGGCCGACCCGCCTGCGGGCGGGGCCGGCCTCCAGCGCGTCGAGGATGCGGGCGGCACCCGGAAAGCCGCCGGCTCGGGCCCCGCCCCGCCGGCGCACGCCGGAAATCGCCCAGGACAGGCCGGCCTCCACCGGGTCGGTGCCGGGATCGATGTCGTTGCCGTGCAGGCAGAGCCCGGCTTCGAGGCGCAGGGAATCGCGGGCGCCGAGTCCGATCGGCAGCACCGCGGGATCGGCCAGCAGCGCTTCGGCCAGGGCCTCGGCCCGGTCCTCGGGCACGGAGACCTCGAAGCCGTCCTCGCCGGTATAGCCGGAGCGGGTGACGATGGCGGAGGCGCCCAGCAGCCCGAGCATCCGCACGTCCATGAAGCGCATCTCGGCCACCTCCGGCGCGAGCCGCGCCAGGGCGGCCTCCGCGCCGGGCCCCTGCAGGGCGACGAGGGCGCGGGCCAGCACCGTCACCTCGCAGATGTCGGAGAGATGCGCCCGCAGATACGCCTCGTCGGCGACCTTGTTAGCGGCATTGACCACGAGGAAGAGGCTGTCGCCGCAATGGGCGACCATGAGGTCGTCGCGGATGCCGCCCGCCGGGTCGAGAAGGAGCCCGTAGCGCTGCCGGCCCGGCTTCAAGCCGAGCACGTCGATGGGCAGCAGGGTTTCGAGCGCGCGCGCCGCGTCGTCGACGTCGCCCGAGCGCGGGGTGAGCCGGATCTGGCCCATATGCGACACGTCGAACAGGCCGGCCGCGGCCCGCGTATGGAGGTGCTCCTTCAGCAGGCCCGCCGGGTACTGCACCGGCATGGCGTAGCCCGCGAACGGCACCAGGCGGCCGCCATGGCGCAGATGGAAGGCATGCAGGGGCGTGCGGGCAACATCGGGGGACATCGGATCACTCCACGACAAACAGCTTCCGGAAGCTCGGCTGAGCGTTTCCGGCTGCCCCCATCTGTCGCGGTTACCTGAGAGCTTCTCCCCGACCGCCAATGCGGTCCGGGATTTCTCCTTCGGTGGACGCCGTCAGGCGCCTCTCTCCAGATTGTCCAACGGTACGGTGATTGTGCCTGAGAGTTTCCGGGGGTGGTTGCTCCGTCGGCGCCATGGTTCGAAGGCTTCGCTCGCGTGAAACGCTCGACCTGGGCTCTCCCGTACCGTCTTTGATGACCGTTCCAGGGTTTCACATTGCACTGCGTCATGCAAGGCGCCCCGCCGGGGCTGGGCGTTACGCTTTGCCGAAT
Source organism: Methylobacterium sp. TK31 (assembly GCF_055361545.1). NCBI lineage: Bacteria > Pseudomonadati > Pseudomonadota > Alphaproteobacteria > Hyphomicrobiales > Methylobacteriaceae > Methylobacterium > Methylobacterium sp. TK31. The sequence goes on from NZ_CM143964.1 coordinate 2,365,035, forward strand.
CCGTCAGCCCGGAGGTGAGCCGGCGCCGCATCCGGGAACCGCGACGACTCGGGCGGATTCATCCAGCATGCCGATCGCATCAGGGCACGACCTCGCCGGCCCCCGCCCCCGCCGGACCCGACCCGCGAAGCCCGCTGCGACCCCGGTCGTCGATCCTGCCCTCAGCGACAAGGCGCGGGCGATCCACGCCCGGCTCTGCCCGGTCTATGGCTGCCCGATCCCGTACTTCCACAGCCTCGACCCGTTGAGCGAACTGGTCTCCTCGCTCCTCTCTCACCGGACGCGCAACGCAGAATCCGGCCGCGCCTTCAAGGCTTTGCGGGCCCGCTACCCCGACTGGGACGGGATGCTGGCGGCCCCCGTCGCCGAGATCGAGGCCACCATTGCCGGGGTGACCTGGCCGGAACTGAAGGCGCCGCGGCTCCAGGCCATCCTCTCTGCCGTGAAAGCGCGCCAGGGCGCCCTCACCCTCGATTTCCTCAAGGACATGGCGGTGGAGGAGGCCCGGGCCTGGCTGGAGGCGATCCCCGGAGTGGGGCCGAAGACTAGCGCGGCGGTGCTCTCCTTCAGCGTCCTGCGGATGCCGGCCCTGCCGGTGGACAGCCATCATCACCGTGTCGCCCAGCGCACCGGGCTCATCGGCCCTCGCGTCGATGTCGGGCCGTCGCACCCGATACTGCGGGCGCAACTGCCCGCCGACTGGAGCGCGCAGGCCCTCTACGACAACCACGAAGTGCTGATGTTGCACGGGCAGAAGGTCTGCCATCACCGCAACCCCGCCTGCGGCCGCTGCGTCCTGCTCGACCTCTGCCCTGAAGGACAGGCCCGCATGGGCGCCGGGGGCACGATCCGCGAGCCCTGATCGACAAGCCTTGACCGGTCCCGGCCCGGCGTCCAGAAACCGGCGCTTGGCCGGGCGGATGTTCGCTGGCGGCCGCCTCACCCAATCCGCACGAGGACCCCGCCGCGATGACCGCGTTCAAGGAACTGGTGTTCTCGGGCGTACAGCCGACCGGGAACCTGCATCTCGGCAATTATCTCGGCGCCATCAAGCGGTTCGTGGAGATGCAGGCGCGGGATGCGCAGTGCCTGTACTGCGTGGTCGACCTGCACGCCATCACCCTGTGGCAGGACCCGGCGGCGCTCAAGGGTCAGATCCGCGAGGTCACCGCCGCGTTCCTGGCCGCCGGTATCGACCCCAGGCGCTCGATCGTCTTCAACCAGAGCCAGGTGCCCCAGCACGCCGAACTCGCCTGGATCTTCAACTGCGTGGCGCGGCTGGGCTGGCTCAACCGCATGACCCAGTTCAAGGACAAGGCCGGCAAGGACCGGGAGAACGCCTCGATCGGGCTCTACGACTATCCCGTGCTGATGGCGGCCGACATCCTGGCCTACCGGGCCACCCACGTGCCCGTGGGCGAGGACCAGAAGCAGCACCTCGAACTGACCCGCGACATCGCCCAGAAGTTCAACAACGACTTCGCGGACTCGATCGCCGCGCATGGACACGACGCCGGTGAAGGGTTCTTCCCCGTCACCGAACCGCTGATCGGCGGGCCGGCGGCGCGCGTCATGAGCCTGCGCGACGGCACCAAGAAGATGTCGAAGTCAGACGCCTCCGACAATTCGCGGATCAACCTCACGGACGACGCCGACGCCATCGCGGCGAAGGTGCGGAAAGCCAAGACCGACCCGGACGCCCTCCCCTCCGAGGTGGCGGGGCTCTCCGGCCGCCCCGAGGCCGACAACCTCGTGGGTATCTTCGCGGCCCTGAAGGACGTCTCGCGCGAGGAGGTCCTGCACGACTTCGGCGGCGCGCAGTTCTCGGCCTTCAAGGGCGCGCTCGTCGAACTCGCCGTCGAGACCCTGGCGCCGCTGGGGGCCGAGATGAAGCGCCTCGTGGCCGATCCGGCCGAGATCGACGCGGTGCTGGCCGACGGCGCCGAGCGGGCCGAGGCCATCGCGGCCCCCACCCTCGACGCGGTCAAGGACATCGTCGGCTTCGTCCGGCGCGGGCCGCGCCTGCGGATGGTCTGAGGCGGAAGGAGCGGCCCTCCTCGAGTGCGGGAGATGGCCGCTCCGGGGCCGTCAGCTCTCGCCGCGCGCGACCCGGGCCTCGTACTCGGGCAGCTCGATCGGGCCCTCCTTCGCGACGCGGGCCTTGTCCTCTTCCGGGATGACGTCGGCGACCATGTCGAGGCGCTTCCAGAGGGCGAGCGGCGTTTCCTTGTCGGGAGTCGGCACGTAGCGGTTCTGCGAGACCTTCTGGTACTTGTGGATATAGCGCGGGCAGTTGACCCAGGCCTTCGTGACCTCGACGCGTACGAGGTACTTGGCTTCCGTGTACTCGGCCATCAGGGGATCGTCGCGCAGCATCCGGGCATGGCCCTGGACGCGGACCCGGTGCGGGGTCTCGAAGTCGATGAACAGCAGGCCGACCTTGGACTGCCCCTCGATGTTGCCCATCGAGTACCACATGCCGTTGCCGTCGAAGCCCGGGAACACCAGCGTGTTGCCGTCGAGCACCTTCACGAAGCCGGGGCTGCCACCCTTGTAGGAGACGGTGGGCATGCCGTCGGGGTCGACGGTGGACAGGAAGAACATGTCCCGGCTGCCGATGAAGGCGGCCTCGGTCTCGCCGATCTGCTCCTGAACCCATCCGGTGTCCAGGCGCTGCGCGAGCTTGACGGTGTTGAACTCTTCCTGAAGCGCGCGATGCTCATCGTAATAGAGCGATGCCATGGGTTCCTCTGCGTTTCGGCCGCTCTCAACCGGGCAGCCGTTGGCGGCGATGATCGCGGGAAACCTCTCCGAGCACAACATTCGATCCCTTCATCTCTCGCCATGGTGAGGGCGAGGCGACCTGTCGTCCGCGCACGAAAAAGCCGGCGCCGCTCGCGCGACGCCGGCTTCCTCCGCGACGCGCAGCCGAGCGAAGCCCGGCTGCAACGTGCAAAAATCAGTTCTAGGCCTTGTCTCAGTTCTTGGCCTTGTCGACGAGGGCCTTCTCGGAGATCCACGGCATCATGCCGCGCAGCTTGGCGCCGACTTCCTCGATCGGGTGAGCGGCGAGCTTGGCGCGGGTGGCCTTGAACGAGGTCTGGCCGACCTTGTTCTCGAGCATCCAGTCGCGGGTGAACTTGCCCGACTGGATGTCGTTGAGGACGCGCTTCATCTCGGCCTTGGTCTCGGGCGTGACGATGCGGGGACCCGTGACGTACTCGCCGTACTCGGCGGTGTTCGAGATCGAGTAGTTCATGTTGGCGATGCCGCCCTCGTAGATGAGGTCGACGATGAGCTTCACCTCGTGCAGGCACTCGAAATAGGCCATCTCGGGGGCGTAGCCGCCCTCGACCAGAGTCTCGAAGCCGGCCTTGATCAGCTCGACGAGGCCGCCGCAGAGCACGGCCTGCTCGCCGAACAGGTCGGTCTCGCACTCTTCCTTGAAGGTGGTCTCGATGATGCCGGCGCGGCCGCCACCGTTCGCCGAAGCGTAGGACAGGCCGAGGTCGTGGGCGTTGCCCGAGGCGTCCTGCGCGATGGCGATCAGGGTCGGCACGCCGCCGCCCTTGAGGTACTCGCCGCGCACGGTGTGGCCGGGGCCCTTCGGGGCGACCATGAGCACGTCGAGGTCCTTGCGGGGCTCGATCAGGTTGAAGTGCACGTTGAGGCCGTGGGCGAACAGGAGGGCGGCGCCCTGCTTCATGTTCGGCTCAAGGGACTCCTTGTAGATGTCGCCCTGGAGCTCGTCCGGGGTCAGCATCATGACGACGTCGGCCTGGCGGGCGGCCTCGGCGACCGACATCACCTTGAAGCCCTCGTGCTCCGCCTTCTTGGCGGTGGCCGAGCCCTCGCGGAGCGCGATGACGATGTCCTTGACGCCCGAATCGCGCAGGTTGAGCGCGTGGGCATGGCCCTGGCTGCCGTAGCCGACGATGACGACCTTCTTGCCCTTGATCAGGTTGAGGTCGGCGTCGCGATCGTAATAGACCCGCATGGAATGTATCCTCTTCTCTTGGGGTGTCAGGAACGGGCCCGGCCGTACAGGGCCAGGAACTGGTCGACGGCGCGGGCCGCGTCGCGTCGGATCTCGGCGGCGTCGAGGTCGAGCGCGTCGCCGAGGAGGAGTCGAATCTGGATATCGCGGCCGACCAGGCCGAAGAAGGTTCGGAAGGCGGTCTCGCTGTCCTCGAACGCCAGGAGCCCGGCCGCGCGTCCCGCCTCCAGCACGGGCTTGACCCGCGCGCCGATGGCGAGGCGGCCGTTCGCCAGCACGATGGCGCCGAGGTTTCCCTTGCGCGAGCCGGCATGCGCGATGGCGATGCGGTTGAGCACCACCGAGGTGCGGCCCGCGATGACGTCGAGCCAGCTCACGGCGAAGTCGAGCAGGCGCTCACGCAGGGTTTCGGCGTCGAGGGCCCCGTCCGCGTCGCGGCCGGCATGGACCCGCGAGGCCTGCCAGCGCACCGTGGCGGTGAGGAGGCCGTCGCGGTCGCCGAACCACTTGTAGAGGGTCTCCTTCGAGCAGCTCGCCCGGCGCGCTACCGCGTCCATGGTGAGCTGGTCCCCCTCCTCGACGAGGAGAGCGAGCACGGCATCGAGCACCGCCTTCTGGCGGGCCGAAGGCGCCTCCTGCACCGTCTCGTCGCGTGTGGCCGTCGCGCTCATGCCGATCCGAAAACCAGTACCGTACCGTACGGTACGCGGTGTCCTAGTCCGATTCGGTGCCCCGGACAAGGGGGAGCGGCCGCACCGACTGCCTATTCGGGCAGCGTCAGGCCTTCGCGGGCGAACACGGTGCGCACGGCCGGGCGCGCGGCCATGGCGCGGGCGTGGCGCGTCCAGGCGGGGAAGCGCTCGGCCATGTCGAAGCGCAGCGCCGGGCCGCGGCCCCAGGTCCAGAACAGCAGCAGGTAGGGATCGGCGACGCTGTAGGCCTCGCCCAGGGCCCAGCCGCCGTTGGACAGCTTGACCTCGGTCATCGTGAACAGGTCGCCGCAGGTCTCCGCGCCCTTGGCCTGGATGCCGGGAAACGCGGATTCATCGCCGGTGTAGCGCTCGGCCCGGCGGATATGCGCATAGGCGATGTGATGGCCGGTGGAGAGCCAGCCGAGCCACTCGTCGACCCGGGCCTGGTCGCGCGGCGCCTCCGGCCAGAGCCCGGCCCGCGGATGCGTGCGGGCGATGTGGCGCAGGATCGCGGTGTTCTCGGTGAGCACCCAGTCCCCCTCCACCAGCGCCGGCATCCGGCCGCGCTCGTTGACGGCGAGGTACTCGGGCGCCCGCTGGTCGCCCTTGGCGAGGTCGAGCCGCACGGTCTCGTAGGGCACGCCCGTCTCCTCCAGGGCGATGTGGGAGGCGAGCGAGCAGGCGCCGGGAGCGTAGTAGAGGGTGGTCATGGTGTCTCCGGATCGTTCCAGGTGATGCCGATCAGGGTCGCGAGCTTGCCCCGGACCTCGGCGAGGATGGCATTCGGGACGAAGCCGAGTGACCTGAGGATGCGGACGTTCCTGTCAATGGAGCGGACCTGATCGACCAGGACGGCGCCTTCGACGGGCAGGCCGTCGGGCAGCAGGACCTTGGTCGGCCAGGGATTGCGGCTGCGCGTGATCGGACAGACGATGACGCGCGGTGCCAGAAGATGCATGGCCTCGTTCGAGATCACGAGGGCGGGCCGGCGTCCGTTCTGCTCGGTACCGAGGACCGGCTCGAGATCGACGAGGAGGATCTCGCCCGGCTGGCGTGCGCGGTCAGTACGGAGCGTCGTCATCGATGATTTCGGAGCCGACGTCGGCCCCCCAATCCACGGTCGGCGGCTCGAAATCGGGGCCCAGGCGGCGTGCCTCGGCCACCATCTCGGCCATCGTGTAGACGGGCAGCCCGTTCACGATGCGTCGCCCCTGTTCGGGAGCGACGGGGCTCGCCGGGTTTCCGCGCATGGCCTTCGGCAAAACTTCCACGGTCTGTCCTTCGGACAAACCGAGGCTGCGGACCTCATCCGCGGACAGGCGAACCGCGTAATCCGCGCCTGCCCGCTCCAGCTTGGCTTCCATGGCTCTCCTCCGCCGCGGATCACCGCCATCATAGCGCGATCCCGCGGCCAAGGCCTACCTGGGTCTACGAGGCCCCGAACCCTACATCGGCTCGGCGCCGCGTCCCATGGCGGCGATGCCGGTGCGGGAGATCTCCACGAGGCCGATCACCGTCATCAGGCCGATGAAGCGGTCGATCTCCTCGGTGGTGCCGGTGACCTCGAACACGAAGGAGTTCAGGGTGGCGTCGAGGGTCTTGGCGCCGAAGGCCGCCGCGAGGGTGAGCGATTCGGTACGGTGCTCGCCGGTGCCCGCCACCTTCACGAGGCAGAGCTCGCGCTCGAGGGCCTTGCCCTGGAGGGTGAGGTCGACGACCCGGTGCACGGGCACGAGGCGGTCGAGCTGCGCCTTGATCTGCTGGATCACCGCGTCGGTGCCGGCGGTGACGATGGTGATGCGGGAGAGGTGACGCGCCACCTCGGTCTCCGACACCGTCAGGCTCTCGATGTTGTAGCCGCGGCCCGAAAACATGCCCGAGATCCGGGCGAGCACGCCGGGCTCGTTGTCGACGATCACCGCCAGGGTGTGCCGGTTGATCGGCTCGACCCGGCCGGCATCGGGATAGTGCGTGTTCATGGCGTTCATGGCGTGCCCCGGATCTTCGTCTGCGATCGCGTGTCTTCGGTGGCCCGGTGGGCCGATCGGAAAAGGACCAGGCGCGGCGGCGCCCGGTCCGGTTGCGTCTGGATGGGTCCGGAGGCTCAGACCAGCATCTTGCCCTCTTCCGAGATGACGTCGCCGAGCTCGACCCCGGTCTCGCCGAGGTAGTCCGACAGCAGCATCTCGTTGTGCGCCTTGCCCGACGGGATCATCGGGAAGCAGTTCTCCTTCTTGTCGACGATGCAGTCGAAGACGACCGGACCGTCATAGTCGAGCATCTCGGCGATCGCGGCATCGAGGTCGCCCGGCTTCTCGCAGCGGATGCCCTTGGCGCCGTAGGCCTCGGCCAGCTTGACGAAGTCGGGCAGGCTCTCGGAATAGCTCTGCGAGTAGCGCGAGCCGTGCAGCAGTTCCTGCCACTGGCGCACCATGCCCATGTACTCGTTGTTCAGGATGAAGATCTTGACCGGCAGGCGGTACTGCACCGCCGTCGACAGCTCCTGCATGTTCATCAGGATCGAGGCCTCGCCGGCGATGTCGATGACGAGACCCTCCGGGTGGGCGAGCTGCGTGCCGATGGCCGCCGGCAGGCCGTAGCCCATGGTGCCGAGGCCGCCGGAGGTCATCCAGCGGTTCGGCTCGTCGAACTTGAAGTACTGGGCCGCCCACATCTGGTGCTGCCCGACCTCGGTGGTGACGTAGGTTTCCCGGTCCTTGCAGGCCTCGTAGAGGCGCTGGACGGCGTATTGCGGCTTGATGATCGTGCCCGACGGCCAGTAGGCGAGGCAGTCGCGCGCCTTCCAGGTGCGGATCTTGGTCCACCAATCCTCCAGGCGGCCCTTGTCCGGCTGGCGCGGCTGCGCCTTCCAGGCGGCCAGCATGTCCTCGAGCACCGAGCCGCAATCGCCGACGATCCCGACATCGACCTTGACGACCTTGTTGATCGAGGAGGCGTCGATGTCGACGTGGATCTTCTTCGAGAACGGCGCGAAGGCGTCGAGGCGGCCGGTGATGCGGTCGTCGAAGCGGGCGCCGATGCAGACCATGACGTCGCAATCATGCATCGCCAGGTTGGCCTCGTAGGTCCCGTGCATGCCGAGCATGCCGAGGAACTGGTCGTCCGAGGCCGGGAAGGCGCCCAGGCCCATCAGGGTCGAGGTGACGGGAAAACCCGTCTCGGCCGCCAGCCTGCGCAGCAGGGTCGAGGCGTGCGGGCCGGCATTGATGACGCCGCCGCCGGTGTAGAGGATCGGACGGCGGGCCGAGGCCATCAGCTCGATCGCCGCCTGGATCTGCGCCGCATCGCCCTTGAAGGCCGGCTTGTAGGTCTTGTGGCCATTCTGGGTCGGGCGCTCGTAGACGCCGGACGCGAACTGGACGTCCTTCGGCAGGTCGATGACGACCGGGCCGGGGCGGCCGTTGGCGGCGACGTAGAAGGCCTCGTGCAGGATGCGCGGCAGGTCGTCGATCGATTTGACCAGGTAGTTGTGCTTCGTGCAGTGGCGGGTGATGCCGACCGTGTCGCATTCCTGGAAGGCGTCCGTACCGATCAGGTGCGTCGGGACCTGGCCGGTGATGCAGACGAGCGGGATCGAATCGAGCAGCGCGTCGGTCAGGCCGGTGATGATGTTGGTAGCCCCGGGCCCCGAGGTGACCAGGACGCAGCCGACCTTGCCGGACGAGCGGGCATAGCCTTCAGCCGCGTGGACCGCCCCCTGCTCGTGGCGCACGAGGATGTGCTTCAGGGTCTCCTGGTGGAAGAGCGCGTCGTAAATCGGCAGCACCGCGCCGCCGGGATAGCCGAACAGCGTGTCGACACCCTGATCCTGAAACGCCCGGATGACCATTTCGGCCCCGGTCATGACCTCGCCGCCCATCGTCCTGCTCCTTGAAACTGTCTGTGCTGCTCGTGTCGTCCGGCGCGTCGCGGCAATAAAAAAGGGCCCCGAGGGACCCTGCATGCGCCACCGTTCGGATCGCGGACCCTGTTGTCAGGTCCGCCCCGTCGGTGGCGCTTCCGTTACGATAAGGATGGCACGCATCGCGTCTTCGTTCGCCTCGTTCGTCCGCCCGACCGGGCGAATCGAAAAATCGTGAGGGGTGTCTTACCGAAGGTGGCGACACCGGTCAACGCCGAGGCGCACGATCTTGCCGGTTCCGGCGTCGCAGACTACCGGGCAACGGGCGACGGTTGCAGGCCGAATTACTCGACGGGAACTTCGCCGAGGATGGCGCCGGTCTTCGGGTCCGCATCGAATCGCATGCGTCGTCCGTCCTTGATCCCCTCACCGTCCCAATGACCGTCATCGGCTTCGAGCTTGGTGATCTCGCTGTAGCCCGCGCTCTTCAGGGCCTGTCTGGTCTGGGCCGGCGTGAGCCAGTCCGCGCCGGGTGTCTCGGCCGACGCCGCGCCCGGGACGGCGAGCAGGGCGACGGTCAGGGCGGCGAGGAGGGCGTGGGCGGGTCGGGACATGCGGAAACTCCTGGGGCGGGTCGTCCCGGCGCAGGGGCGCTGGGCTCTGAAGATCTCTGAGTATGCGTGGTGGCGCCCGCGAGGGCACGGGCGAGATTGGGGCACGGATTCGTGTTTGCCCAGCCGGGCATCGCCGTCCTATCACGACAGGAAGCCTGGGCCGCCCTCTCCGGTCCCGCCCCGCCTGCGAGGACCCCGCCCCTGTCCGAGACCAGCGACTTCCTCCTCCTCGACGTCGCAGGCGTGACCTGTGCGCTGGCGCGGACGTCCATGAGCGAGGTGCTGCCGCTGCCGGAGCTGCACGCGCCGCCGGCCGGGGGCGGCCCGCTCGCCGGGTTCCTCAATCTCGGCGGAAGCCCCGTCCCGGTGGTCGACCTCGCTCGTCTCCTCGGCCTGGGGGCGCAGGCCGTCCGCCCGGAAATCGAGGCCTACCGGCACATTCTGCTCGATGCGCCGGGGACCACCGGATTCCTGGTCGACCGCGTCGAGGACCTGATCACGGTCGAGACCGCCGCGCTCCGTCCGGTCGCGGCCGAGCGGACCCTGAACGGCTGTGTCGTCGGCGAGATCGCCCGGGACGACGGGCTGATCCACGTGCTCGGCTTGGCCCACCTCCTCACGGCGGAAGAGCGGGCGCGGCTCTCGGCCCTGGCCGATGCGGCGGCCGAGCGCCTCGCCGCACTGCCGATGGCCTGAGCCCGATCGCGACCCGGCACGCAGCGCCCATGACCCGTCCGCCGCGCTCCGGCCCGGAGGTCGATCCGGGCTTCCCGGCCCTCAAGGCCCGGATCATCGCCCGCACCGGCCACCATTACTATGCCGACAAGGACGACCTGCTGTTCGACCGCCTGCGCAAGCGCTTCCGGGCCCTCGGGGTCGCCGATGCGACGGCCTACGGCGCCTGCCTCGACGATCGCCTGACCGGCGGCCCGGAATGGGCGGCCCTGGAGGCCGAGATCACCATCGGCGAGACGTTCTTCTTCCGCTACGCCGAGCAGTTCACGGCCCTGCGCACCACCATCCTGCCGGCCCTCCTCGCCGGCCGCGCGGCCGAGCGCACGCTCCGTGTCTGGAGCGCCGGCTGCTCCACCGGGGCCGAGCCCTATTCGATCGCCATCCTGCTGCACGAACTCCTGGGGACCGCCCTGCCCGAGTGGCGGGTCTCGATCCTCGGCACCGACATCAGCACCGCCGCCCTGGCGACCGCGCGAGCGGGGATCTACGGCCGCTGGGCCCTGCGCACCCTGCCGCCGGGCGAGCGCCTGCGCTACTTCGTGCCCGGCCCGGCCGTCGCGGGGCCGGGTCGGGACGGCACCTACGCCCTGCGACCGGAATTCCGACGCATGGTGCGCTTCGAGCGGCGCAACCTGATGGACCTCCTGGACGTCCGGGGCACCCCGCCCCTGGCGGAGTTCGACCTCATCCTCTGCCGCAACGTGCTCATCTATTTCGAGGCCGACACCGTCCTGGGCATCGTGCGCGCCCTCGGCCGGCGCCTGACGCCGGAGGGCTGGCTCCTCATCGGGCATGCCGAGCCGAACCCCGCCATCGCGGCGATGCTGGAGCCCGTGAACCTGCCCGGGACGGTCGCCTACCGTCCGCGCGGCGCGGTCCCGGCGATCGTCACGCCGCCCTGGGTGCCGGTGCTGCTCCCCGACAGCGCCCCCGCCCCCGCTCCCGCCTCCACCCCCGTCGTCGTCGCGACGCCCGCTTCGGCTCCGGTGGAGATCGGATCGCCCGAAGAGGCGGGGCCGGCCGCCCCGGAGCCCGTCGGGCCGGCGAACGAACTGGCGCGTATCCGGGCGTTGGCCGATGCCGGCGAGACGGCCGAGGCCTGGCGGGCGGTGCGGGCCGCGATCCGGACCGCGCCGACCGACGCCGCCCTGCATTACTATGACGGCCTTCTCGCGCGCAGCCTCGGGCGCGAGGCGGAGGCCGAGCGGGCCTGGCGCGGCGCGCTCTACCTCGACCGGGCCTTCGTCATGGCGCATTACCAGCTCGGCCTGCTGATGATCGGCCTCGGCCGACGCATGGAGGCCGTGCGGGCCCTCGACAACGCGATCCGTCTGGCCCAATCCCTGGCGCCGGATGCGGTGGTGGCGGAGGGCGACGGGCTCGGCCCGCGCGAGCTCGCGCGCAGCGCCGCCCTCGCCCGCGCCGGCGTGACAGGAGAAGGGCCGTGACGCAGACCCGGGTCGAAGCCCCCGCCGCCCGCCTGCAGGCCCTGCGCGCCGAACGTTCCCGCCTGCTCGCCCGGCGGGTCCGCGCGACCACCGAGGTCGCGCGGCCGACCCGCGCCTTCCTCGTCTGCGACTGCGGCGGCGACCGCTTCGCCCTCGCCCTTGCGCAGGTGGCCCAGGTGCTGCCGGCCCGGCCCGTCACCCCCCTGCCCGGCGCCCCGCCGGCCGTGCTCGGTCTCATCGCCATCTCCGGCCGCGTCGTCAGCCTGATCGCCCTCGCCCGCGCCCTCGGGCGCGGCGCCGAGGTGGCGAGCGGCGAAGGCCACGTGGTCCTGCTGCGAGGTGCCGGGGTCCCGGTGGCCTTGGCGGTCGACCGCGTCCTTGGCGTGGCCGAGATCACCCTGGCGGCGGATGCTCCGGCTCTCGGCGAGGCCGGTTTGAGCACCGAGGCGGTTTCGGGCTATGCCCCGCCCGGTGCCGGCCCGGACGGGGAACCCGGCTTCGTCGTCGTTGACGTGCCGCGCCTGCTGCGCCGGTACCTGCCGTGACCGCGCCTGCCCCGATGCCGCTCCGGCGGTGAGACGTCTCGCGATGCCTTGACCCGGGGTACCCCCGCCCCGGTCTCGGCCGAATTCCCGGAGCCTGGAGCCCCACGTGTCGATCTCGATCGGAAAACGCATCCTCCTCGGCTTCGTCGCCATCACCATCGTCATCGTGGCGCTCGGCTTCTATGCCCTCGGGCAGATCGGCGTGGTGCGCGACACCACCGATGGCATCGTCACCCGCGACCTCACGGTGGCGCGCCAGCTCGACGACCTCGCCAACAAGGCCCGCGACATGGGCCTGCAGCGCCGCAACGCGATCATCGCGCTGCTGATGCGGGCGCGGGGCGGGCCGGAGCGGGAGGACGGCTCCACCTCCTGGCGCCGGACCGCCACGGAAGCCGACGCGATCCTGACCGAACTCGTCCGCGCGACGGACGCCTACCGGGCTCGATCGGTCTCCGAGGAACGCGCCCTCGCCTGGCGCAAGATCAACGGCATCGCCATCGAGGCCATGGCCGAGCTGCGCGAGCTGCGCAGCGCGAGCGAGGCGCAGCTCGCCGCCGTCGCCGCCAAGGACGTCGACGGGGTCGAGGCGCGCAACGACGCGCTCAACCGCAGCCAGGAGATGTTCCTCAACGACATCGAGCGGACCCGCAACGCCCTCGACGAGGGCATCGCCGCCGGGCAGCGCAGCGTCGCCGACCTCTACGAGCGCAGCCGGCTCTCGATCCTGCTGACGCTGGGCGCCTGCATCCTGCTCAGCATCCTCATCACCCTGCTGATCAGTCGCGCCGTGGTGCGCCCCCTGGAGGCCGTGATGGCCTTCGCCGAGCGCGTCGGCGAGGGCGACCTCTCGGGCACCCTCGACGCCCGCGGCAAGGACGAGATCGGACGGCTCGGGCGCACCCTCAACCGGATGGTGGCGGGCCTCGCCGACCTCGCCCGGACGAACCGGGCCGCGACCTCCGACCTCAACGCCGCGGCGGCCGAGATCCGCGCCTCAGCCCAGGAGCAGGCGGCCAGCGTCGAGGAGCAGTTCGCCGCCGTGCAGGAGACCGCCGCCACCGTCGACGAGATCACCCATTCGGGCGCCCAGATCGGCAAGCGCGCCGGCGAGGTCATCGCCACCGCGCAGTCCACCGCCCAGACCTCCCGGGCCGGCCTGCGCGCGGTGGCCGACACCGCGCGGGCGATGGATTCGATTCGCGAGCAGGCCGAGGCGGTCGCCGGCAACATCGTCGCCCTCTCCGAGAAGACCCAGGCGATCGGCGACATCATCACCACGGTCAACGACATCTCCGAGCGCACCCACCTCCTGGCGCTGAACGCCGCCATCGAGGCCGCGGCGGCCGGCGAGAGCGGGCGCAGCTTCGCCGTGGTCGCCTCGGAGATGAAAATCCTGGCCGACCAGGCCAAGGCGGCCACCGGGCAGGTCCGCACGATCCTCGGCGAGATCCAGCGCGGCATCAACACCTCGGTCATGCTCACCGAGGAGGCGGTCAAGCGCGCCGCCACCGGCAAGGCCCGCTCCGACACCACGCAGCGGACCATCGAGGAGATCACCGCCCGGGTCGAGGAGAGCGTCCAGACCTTCCAGCAGATCGTCGCCTCGACGAACCAGCAGCAGCTCGGCATCGAGCAGGTGATGGGCGCCCTGCAGAACATCCGCCAGGCGAGCCAGCAGACGGCGGCCGGCACGCGCGAGGTCGAGGCCGCGTCCGCCAACCTCACCGAGCTCGCCCAGGCCCTGATGACGCTGGCCGAGCGCTACCGACACTGACACGGCGTCCGGCTATCTGGGAAAAGCCGAAAGCGCACGGTTCACGAATGGCTTCGCGCGGTTTCCGAAGGTAGGGAAACCGCCGCAACCCTGGGGCGGCCTTAGGCGACGGATGGACATTCGCCAGCTTCTTCTCGCGGCGTTCGAGGTCGAGCACCGCGAGCACATCGATGCGATCCGCGCCGCCCTCGTGGGCGAAGCCGGCGAGCATGCGCCCGACTGGAACGACGTCTTCCGGAGGGCGCACAGCCTCAAGGGCGCGTCCCGGGCCGTCGACCTGCCGGCGGTGGAGGCCGTCGCCCATCGCCTGGAGACCCTGTTCGAGCGCATCGTGGCGCAGGAGGGCGGCCTGACCCGCCCGGCCGCCGCAGCCGTGCACCTCGCCCTCGACCGGATCGAGGCCTACGTCGCCGGATTGACCGACGGGGCGGGACCGGACATGCCGGCCGACGCCCTCGCGGCACTCGATCGCGCCCTCGATCCGCAGGCGTCGGATCCGGCTCCGGCTCCGGCTGCCGCCCCGCCCCCGGCCGTTGCCCTGCCGCCGAAGCCCGCTCAGGCGGAGGCGCCCGCCGAGGCCGCGCAGACGCTCCTGCGGGTCCCGGCCGATGCGATCGAGGCCCTGACGCGGGCGACGCACGAACTGGCCAGCGCCCTCGGTGGCGAGGCCGTGCTGGCGGAGGGCATCGCCCGTCTCGGCCGGCGGGCCACCGACCTCGTCCGCCTCGCCGAGCGCCGACGCGGCGCCCGCGGATCGGAGCCGGAAGCGGATACGCGCAGCCTGGAGACCGGGCTCCTCGCCCTGGCGCGCGACGCCGCCGACCTCGTCCGGGTCCGCAGCGCTCTCGCCTCCTCCGTGGACGGCGCCATGAACCGGGTTGCCGGCGAGGCCGAGCGACTGGCCCTCGTCCCCGCCGAAAGTGCCTTCGGCGGGTTCGCGCGGGCGCTGCGCGACCAGGCCCGCGAGGCCGACCGCCCCATCGAGGTGACCGTGCGCGGCCTCGACCTCCCCCTGGACCGGGGCATGCTCCAGGTCCTCAAGGACCCGGTCCTGCACGCCTTGCGCAACGCCCTGAGCCATGGGGCCGAACCGCCGGAGGCGCGCCGGCGCCTCGGCAAGCCGGACGCCCAGGCCATCGGTCTCGACGTCGAGGTCCAGGGCGGGCGCCTCGTCGTCCGCATCCACGACGACGGGCGCGGACCGGACCTCGTCGCCATCGCCGAGACCGCCCGCCGCCGCGGCCTGCTCGACGCCGATGCCGATCCGGGGCCGGAGGCGCTCCTCGCCCTGGTCTTCGAGCCGGGCTTCTCCACCGCCACCGCGATCGACACCCTCTCGGGCCGGGGCATCGGCCTCTCGGTGGTGGCGGATGCGGCGCGCCGCCTCGGCGGCACCGTCCGGCTCGCGCCGCGCGAGCCCTTCGGCACCGAACTCGTCATGACGCTGCCCCTCTCGGCCGCGCGCCGGGCGATGCTTCTCGTGCAGGCCGGGGCGATCACCTACGCGATCCCGAGCGCCTCGGCCGAGCGGCTACTGCGCCTGGACCGGAGCGCCCTCGCCCAGGTCATGGGCCGGACCGTGGCACAGGTGGAAATCGAGGGCAGTTCCGTCAGCCTGCCGGTCCTCGACCTCGCGGGCCTCCTCGGCCTTTCGGAGAGCGCTCGGGAAGCCGGGGAGCCCTGCCCGGCGATCCTGCTCCGGGGCAACGGGCGCCGCTGCGTGCTCGCCGTCGAGGCGCTGTCCGACGTGACGACCCTGCGCGTGCTGCCGGCGCCGCCGATCGGGACCGATCCGCGCCTGATCACCGGAACGGTGATCCTGCCGGGGGACCGGCCCGCCCTGGTCCTCGATGCCGACGGCCTGATCGCCCGGGCGGCCGAGACCGGCGGGACTGCGGCGCCGCAACCCACAGGCCACCGCGGAACGATCGCCCAGGCGCCACGTTCGACGATCCTCGTCGTGGACGACTCCATCACCACGCGAACCTTGGAGAAGGGTATCTTGGAAGCGGCAGGGTACCGCGTCGTCGTCTGCGTCGACGGCCAGGATGCACTCGACCGCCTGCGCGCGGGCATCGAACCGGTGGATCTCGTCGTCGCCGACGTCGAGATGCCGCGCCTCGACGGCTTCGGCCTGCTCAAGGCTCTGCGTGCCGAGGAGGCCTTCGCGCATCTCCCGATCATCCTGATGACGTCGCGCGGCGACGCGGAGGACGTGGCGCGCGGCCTCGACCTCGGCGCGGACGCCTACCTGACGAAGCAGACCTTCGACCAGCGCAAGCTCCTCGACACCATCGGGCAATTGCTGTGATCGGACACGAGCGGGACGGATCGACGCCGGGGGCGCCCGCGCGGATACGGGTGATGCTGGTCGAGGATTCCCTGGTGGTGCGCCAGCTCCTCATCCACATCGTCGGCCGGGATCCGCGCCTCGAGGTCGTCGCGGCCGTGGCCTCGGGCGAGGAGGCGCTGGCGACGATCGGGCAGGTCCGGCCCGACGTCGTGTCGATGGACATCCGCCTACCCGGCATCGACGGCCTGGAGACGACTCGGCGGATCATGGCCGAGCGGCCGACGCCCATCGTGGTCATCGCCGACGCGATCGAGGATTCGTCCCTGCGGATCTCGATGAATGCCCTGCGCGCCGGCGCCCTCTCGGTGGTGGAGAAGCCGGTGGCGACCACCAATGCCGGCTACGACGCCGCGGCCAGCGAGATCTGCACGCAGCTGCGCATCATGGCCGCCGTGCCGGTGATCCGGCGCCGGCCGATCGGCTCCGAATGGGCCGGCCGCCTCGCCAGCCCACCGCCCGTGGCGGCCGCGCTCAAGGTGCCGGAGGCCGCCAGCGTGCTGGCGATCGCGGCCTCGACCGGCGGGCCGCCTGCCCTCGCCCGCGTCATCGGAGCTCTGCCGGCGCGGTTTCCCCTGCCGGTCCTCGTGGTCCAGCACATGGGCCCCGCCTTCATGGAGGGCTTCGCCAGCTGGCTGAATGGAGTCGTCGGCCTGTCGGTGAGCCTCGCCCGCGACGGCGAGCGCGCCGAGGCCGGCCGCGTCTACGTCGCGCCGGGGGACCGGCACCTCGAACTCGGCGGCGGCGGTCACCTGCGGATCACCGACGCTGCCCCGGTGGGGGGGCAGCGCCCGGCCGCCACGGCCCTGTTCCGCTCGGTCGCGCGGCACGCCGGCGCGCGCGGCATCGGCGTGCTGCTCACCGGCATGGGTGAGGACGGCGCCCTCGGCTTGCTCGACCTGCGCCGGGCCGGGGGCCTCACCGTGGCCGAGGACGAGAGCACCGCGGTGGTGTTCGGCATGCCGGCCGCCGCCATCCGCCTGTCGGCCGCCGGGACCGTCCTGCCCCTGGACCGGATCGCCGCCCATCTCGCCCGCGTCGCGGAGGCCGCGCCGTGACCGAGGCCGTCCCGCCCCGCCTCCTCCTGGTCGAGGATTCCGAGACCCAGGCGCTGGAATTGCGGCTGCTGCTCGAATCCAAGGGCTTCGCGGTGGAGCGCTGCGCCACCGCCGAGGCCGCCCTCGATCACCTCAACACCCGCCTGCCCGATCTGGTGGTGGCCGACCACCATCTCCCCGGCATGAACGGCGACGAGTTCGCCCGCCAGCTCCGGCTGTCCCTGCGCACCCGCGCTCTGCCCCTCCTGATGCTCACCGGCGCCCGCGACGGCGAGCGCCAGGGCCTGGAGAGCGGCGCCGACGCCTACGTGGCGAAGTCGGCCGACCGGGATCTCCTCGTGCTGCGCATCCGCGCCCTTCTGCGCGAGCGCATGGGCGGCACCGACGGACCGGGCATCTCCGCCTTCCGCCGCGGCCGCGTCCTCGTGGTCGATGCCAGCGCCACCTACCGGACCTTCCTCGCCGGCCTGCTCGCCCACGAGGGCCAGGAGGTCACCACCGCGGACAGCCACGCCACAGCTCTGGCAGCCCTCGCGGCGGAAGGTGCCGCCTTCGACTGCGTGACGATCGACCTCCTCGCCACGACCTATGACGGCCTCGCCCTGTGCCGGGCGATCAGCGACCATCGCAACGCCGGTCTGGCGGGCCGCGAGGCCGGCGCGCCGACCTTCCAGGTCGTGGGCATTGCCGGCTCGAACCCGACCAAGGACTTCCTCGTCGAGGCCTTCGCGGCTGGTGCCGACGACGTCGTCTCGAAATCCGATGGCGAGATCCTGGTGATGCGGGTCCGCAGCCTCGTGCGCCGCAAGCTCCTCGAGGAGGACAACCGGCGGATCGCCGGGGAATTCGGCGCCCGCGAGCGGGCCCTGGAGCGCGCCCGGGCGGAGGCCGAGGCCGCCGAGGCGCGGGCGGCGCTCGCCGGGGCCCTCGAACAGGCCAATGCCGACCTCGCCACCGCCAACCGCAAGCTCACCGATGCACAGGCCAAGCTCGTCCAGGCCGCCAAGATGGCCTCCCTCGGCGAGTTGGTGGCCGGCATCGCCCACGAGATCAACAACCCCCTGGCCTTCATCCTCGCCCACCAGGGTACCGTGGAGCGCATCCTCGGCGAGGTCGCCGCCGCCCCGGATTCTCCCGACAGCCCGCGCCGGCTCAAGAAATGCGGCGACCGCGTCGGGGCGATGCGCATGGGCCTGACCCGCATCCAGGACCTCGTCCTGAACCTGCGCAAGTTCTCCCGCCTGGACGAGGGCGAGCGCACCCTGGTGCACGTGCCGGAGGCGATCGAGACCGTGCTTGCCCTGATCCAGCACAAGCTCGGCGAACGGATCGCGGTGGTCCGGGATTTCGCCGGCCGACCGGAGATCCACTGCACGCCCGCCCTGCTGAACCAGGTCGTCATGAACATCCTCGGAAACGCCGCGGACGCGATGCCCGAGCCCGGCACCATCACCATCGAGACGCGCAGTCTCCCCGACACCGACATCATCCGGATCAGCGATACCGGACCCGGCATTCCCGAAACGCTGCGGGAGAAGATCTTCGAACCGTTCTTCACCACGAAACCCGTCGGTTCGGGGACGGGCCTCGGCCTCGCGATTGCCTACAGTGTCGTGCAGGCGCATAGCGGCACGCTCAGTGTCGAGGCCGCCCCCGGAGGCGGGGCCTGTTTCGTGATCGGCATTCCACGGCAGGCGGGTTGAGCATGTCACAGGGCACAATCCTCGCCGTCGACGACGAACCGGACATCCTCATCGCCCTCGAGGACCTGTTCGAAGACCAGTACCGCGTCCTCACGACCACCAAGCCGGTTGAGGCGCTGCAGATCCTGGCCGACAACCCGGACATCGCCGTGATCCTCTCGGACCAGCGCATGCCCGGCATGACCGGCGACGCCATGCTGGCTGAGGCGCGCAAGCGCCATGACGCCCAGGCGATCCTGCTGACCGGGTACGCCGACATGAGCGCGGTGGTGGCGGCCCTGAACCAGGGCGGCATCACCGGCTACGCGACGAAGCCCTGGGACGCGAACCTGCTGCGCAACACCGTGCGGCAGGCCTATGAGCGCCACCAGCTCGGCCGCGACCTCGCCACCGAGCGGGCGCTCCTGCGCGGCCTCCTCGACAACGCCGAGGACGCGATCTCCTTCAAGGATGCCGAGGGGCGCTTCGTGCGCCTCAACGCCCGCAAGGCCGCGGGCCTCGGCGACGAGGTCGCCGGCTGCCTCGGACGCACCGAGGGCGCGATCCTGGGTGATGGCGAGGCGATCCGCAGCGCGGACGACGCCGCCATCGCCGCCGGGGAACCCAGCGAAAGCCTGGTCGCCGAAGGGGCGATCGGCGCCGAGCACTGGCGCCACGTCATCCGCGTGCCGATCCGCGACGCGGCCGGGGAGATCACCCACCTCGCCACCATCGAGCGGGACGTCACCGAGCAGAAGACCCTGGAGGCGCGCCTGCGCCAGTCGGACAAGATGCAGGCGCTGGGCACCCTGGCCGGCGGCATCGCCCATGATTTCAACAACCTGCTGATGGCGATCCTCGGCAGCCTCGAACTCGTCGCGCCGAAGGTCGCCGACCAGCCGCGGGTCCAGCGCCTGGTGGGCAACGCGATGCAGGCGGCCCAGCGCGGCGCCTCCCTCACCAAGCGCCTCCTCAGCTTCAGCCGCTCCCGCGACCTGCGCCCCCGCGCCGTCGACGTGAACGACCTCATCACCGGGATGAACGACCTCCTCGCCGGCAGCCTCGGCGGCCTCGTCACCGTCGAGACGATCCTGGCGCCCGAGGCGCCCGCCGCCTGCGTCGATCCGGACCAGCTCGAACTCGCGGTCCTGAACCTCTGTATCAACGCCCGGGACGCGATGCCCGAGGGCGGCCGGATCGTCGTGGCCACCCGCAGCCTCGCCCTCGAGGACGATCCCGACCTGCCGGCCGGGGCCTACCTGTCCGTCGAGATCACCGATGCGGGCAGCGGCATCGCCCCGGAGATCCTCGCCCGGGTCTGCGAGCCGTTCTTCACGACGAAGGCCGTGGGCCAGGGCACGGGCCTCGGCCTCGCCATGGTGTTCGGCCTCGCCCAGCAATCCCATGGGCGCCTGCGGATCGAGAGCGTGCCCGGGGAAGGCACCCGCGTGCAGATCATCCTGCCGCGGGTCGAGGCGGCGAGCCCGAGCGAGGCGGCGCGGCCCGGCGCAGCCATCGCCCCCGGCCGGAGCGCGCGCATCCTCGTCGTCGACGACGACCCCGAGGTCCGGCACGTGACGGCCTCCTTCCTGTCGAGCTTCGGCTACAGCGAGCGCGAGGCCAGCGACGGTTCGACCGCCCTGTCGCTGATGGAGCAGGGCCGGTTCGACCTCGTCGTGGCCGATCTGGCGATGCCGGGAATGACCGGCGTCGAGTTCGCCGAGATCGTGCGCGCGCGCTGGTCGGACGTGCCCGTGCTCATCGTGACCGGGCATGCCGAGGCGATTCCGATCCCGGCCGACCTGCCGGTGCTGCGCAAGCCCTTCGAATCGGCCGATCTCGCGGCGGAGGTCTCGCGCCTCCTCGACCGGGCCGCCTGAGGCAGCGTATCGCGCAACGAAAAAGGCGGCCCGGAGGCCGCCTTCTGGATCTCTGGAGAGAAGCGTTTCTTACGCCGCGTCGTCCACCAGCACCCGCCCGGAATCCTTGCCGCGTGCGTCGACGTCACGGTCGACGAACTCGATGACCGCCAGGGGGGCGTTGTCGCCGTAGCGGAAGCCGGCCTTCATGATGCGGCAATAGCCGCCCGGACGGGTGTTGTAGCGCGGGCCGATCACGGCGAAGAGCTTGCGGACCATGGCCTCGTCGCGGATCTGCGACATGGCGAGACGGCGGGCATGCAGGCTGTCGGTCTTGCCCAGCGTGATCAGCTTCTCGATGACCGGACGCAGGTCCTTGGCCTTCGGCAGGGTGGTGACGATCTGCTCGTGCTTGATCAGCGCGGCGGACATGTTGGCGAACATCGCCTTGCGGTGCTCGGTGGTGCGGTTGAAACGACGACCGCGAAATCCATGACGCATGATGGCTGTCCTTGGTTGATGGCCGCCGTGCCACGGTACGGCCAAGCGCCCCTCCGAATCGATCTTCGGGGCTGTTGATTCCGCATGACCCCGCGGCGGGATTCGTTGTCTCGGGCCGGGCGGTCTCGTTCGTCCCGTTCCATGCGTCGTCCCGGGGCGCCGAAGGCGAGCCCGGGATCCAGAAACAGAGGTTCCGATCCAATCGGCACCGTCGGCGGGTCTGGATTCCGGGCTCCGCTGTGCGGCCCCGGAATGACGGTGTGTGCGCCTCAGTAGTGCTCTTCGAAGCGCTTGGCGAGGTCCTCGATGTTCTCCGGCGGCCAGCCGGGGATGTCCATGCCGAGGTGCAGGCCCATCGCGGCGAGCACTTCCTTGATCTCGTTGAGCGACTTGCGGCCGAAGTTCGGGGTGCGCAGCATCTCGCCCTCGGACTTCTGGATGAGGTCGCCGATGTAGACGATGTTGTCGTTCTTCAGGCAGTTCGCCGAACGCACCGAGAGCTCGAGCTCGTCGACCTTCTTGAGCAGGGCCGGGTTGAAGGGGAGCTGCGGCGCGAGCGGCTGCGCCTCCTCTTTGCGGGGCTCCTCGAAGTTCACGAACACCTGGAGCTGGTCCTGAATGATGCGTGCGGCGTAGGCCAGCGCATCCTCCGGCGACACCGCGCCGTTGGTCTCGATCGTCATCGTCAGCTTGTCCTTGTCGAGATCCTGCCCCTCGCGGGTCGTCTCGATGCGGTAGGACACCTTGGTGACGGGGGAGAACAGCGCGTCCACCGGGATCAGGCCGATCGGCGCGTCCTCGGGGCGGTTGCGCTCGGCCGGCACGTAGCCCTTGCCGGTGGCGACCGTGAACTCCATGCGGATCTCGGCGCCGTCGTCGAGCGTGCAGATCACGAGGTCGGGGTTCAGGATCTGGACGTCGCCCACGGTGCCGATGTCGCCGGCGGTGACGATGCCGGGGCCGGTCTTGCGCAGGGTCAGGCGCTTGGGCGCATCGGTCTGCGAGCGGATGGCGATGGTCTTGATGTTGAGGACGATGTCGGTGACGTCCTCGCGCACGCCGGGGATCGACGAGAATTCATGCAGCACGCCGTCGATCTGCACCGAGGTCACGGCCGCGCCCTGGAGCGAGGACAGCAGCACGCGGCGCAGGGAGTTGCCGAGCGTGGTGCCGAAGCCGCGCTCCAGGGGCTCGGCGACGACGGTGGCGACCCGCTTGGGGTCGTGCCCGGTCGAGACCTGGAGCTTGTTCGGCTTGATGAGCTCTTGCCAGTTCTTCTGAATGACCACGATGCTACCTCTCGCAAGATCGGCGCGGCCCACATGGGTGGCCCGTGCATGGCCCGTCGACACCGCGCCATCGGCGCCCGGCGGGCTGAAAACGGTTGCGTCCGCGACGAGCGCGGACGGTTACTGGGCCGCGACCCAGAGTTCCGGAACGAAACTGTAGGCGGCCCCGTCCCGGGCGACGTAGCCCAGGGCCGGAAATTCCAGGTGCGCACCCGCCACGAACGTCCGGTCGCTCGAGACGGCATCGAGCATCCGGCGACGCACGGCGCGTGCCTGATCCCCGTCGACGTCGAAGACCATACCGGCTTCCGGCTGCTTGAACTGGATCGCCGGCAGATGAACGATGTCTGCCCACATCAAAAGCGACGCGTCGCCCGACGTGATGCGGTAACCGGTATGGCCCGGCGTGTGGCCCGGCAGCGGGACCGCCTCGATCCCGGGCGCCACCTGGCCGCCGGTGACGGTGCGCAGGCGCTGCCCGTAGGGCGAGGTCGCCTGGCGGGCCATCTCGAAATACGGCTTCGCGGCATCGGGCGCCCGCGAGAGAGCGCCCTCGTCGAGCCAGTGCGCGGCCTCGTCGGCATGCACCACGAGTTCGGCGTTCGGGTAGGCTGCGGCGCCGTCATCCGTGATCAGGCCACCGGCATGGTCGGGATGGAGGTGCGTGAGCAGCACGGTCTCGATGCTCTCGGGCGCGACGCCAGCCGCCGCGAGGGCGGCCGGGACGCGGCCGAGGGACGGTCCACCGAAATGGCCCATCCCGCTGTCGATGAGGAGCGGCTTGCGCCCGGGACCCGTGATCAGGAACGCGTTGAGCGTGATCCGGGGATCCTGCGCGCGAAAACCGGCCGCCTGCAGCGCGCCGGCCTCCGCACGATCGATCCCGGTGACGAGATCCAGCGACCCCTGGAGGTAGCCGTCGTTCATCACCGTGATCGTCAGATCACCCAAGCTCCACCGCAGCACACCCGGAAGCGGATTCTGAGCATTCGACACGCGCGTCTCCGTGACAGGACCCAAAGGTTCGCGACGGCGTCCGTTCAGACGCGACGACGCTTGCGCGGGCGGCAGCCGTTGTGCGGGATCGAGGTGACGTCGCGGATCGAGGTCACGGTGAAGCCGGCGGCCTGGAGGGCGCGCAGGGCCGATTCACGACCCGAACCCGGACCGGAGACCTCGACCTCAAGGGTGCGCATGCCGTGCTCGGCAGCCTTGCGGGCAGCGTCCTCGGCAGCGACCTGGGCGGCGTAGGGAGTCGACTTGCGCGAACCCTTGAAGCCCATGGCGCCGGCGGACGACCACGAGATGGTGTTGCCCTGGGCGTCGGTGATGGTGACCATCGTGTTGTTGAACGACGCGTTCACGTGCGCGACGCCGGAGACGATGTTCTTGCGTTCGCGGCGACGAACGCGGGTTGCTTCCTTGGCCATGTGTTCTTTCGTCCTTCAGGCGCGCCCGTCATTCCAGGCGCTCGGGAGTCTGCTGCGATACGGGCGGCGCGGTCCCGGATCACCGGGCCGCGACGCGGGCTTCGGCACGCCGGAGATCCGGCGCGACGGTCGGGAGGCGGCGCGCCGCGCGGCCTCCCAGTTCGAAGATTCTTACTTCTTCTTGCCGGCGATGGGCTTGGACTTGCCCTTGCGGGTGCGCGCGTTGGTGTGCGTGCGCTGGCCGCGGACCGGCAGGTTGCGGCGGTGGCGCAGGCCACGGTAGCAGCCCAGATCCATCAAGCGCTTGATGTTCATTGAGACTTCGCGGCGCAGGTCGCCCTCGACGATGTAGTCGCGGTCGATCGTTTCGCGGATCGACAGCACTTCGGCGTCGGTCAGCTGGTTGACGCGACGCTCGGCCGGGATCCCGACCTTGCCGGTGATCTCCTCGGCCTTCTTGGGGCCGATGCCGTGGATGTACTGCAGCGCGATGACGACGCGCTTGTTGGTCGGGATGTTAACGCCAGCGATACGAGCCAAGGTGTCTCTCCATGGGGCGCCGGACCTGAGGCCGGGCCGGGTGTCACGCGCGTCCGGTGGAGACCGGCCCCTGCGCGCCGTCCAAAACGACAAATCGGCCCGCATCAGCCTCTTGGAGAGGCGACCCGGACCCATTTCCTCTGAACGAAGACCGGCCCACTAGCGCGGGCCGGCGGATGTGTCAACCCGGGCGAGGCGATCGGTGCGGATCGGCCGCGGGGCCGACGCCGTGCCGATCGCGTCCCCGATCAGTACTCCGCGGAGGCGGTGTGCCGGTCGAGGATCGCCACCAGATCCTCGGTGACGGCATCGACGGGCTTCATGCCGTCGATGGTCTGCAGGAGACCGGTTCCGGCATAGTAGTCGGACAGCGGCGCCGTCTGCTTGCGATAGGCATCGAGGCGGGTCTTGAAGACCTCGGGGGTATCGTCCTTGCGCACCGGCTGGCCGCGGGCGGCGGTCTCCTCGGCGCGCTTGGCGATGCGGCCCACCAGGGCGGCCTCGTCCACCGCGAATTCGATCACGGTGTCGAGGGCGATCCCCTTCTGGGAGAGCATCGCGTCGAGGGCCTTCGCCTGCTCCACCGTACGGGGGAAGCCGTCGAGGATGAAGCCCGGCTTGGCGTCCGCCTCCTCGATGCGGTCGGCGACGATGCCGACCACGATCGCATCGGAGACGAGACCGCCCGATTCCATCACGCTCTTGGCCTGCAGGCCCACCGGGGTGCCGGCCGCCACGGCGGCGCGCAGCATGTCGCCCGTCGAGAGCTGAGGAATACCATAGCGTGCCACGATCCGCTCGGACTGAGTCCCCTTCCCCGCGCCGGGCGGCCCAAGCAGGATGATGCGCATGGTGTCGTTTCCTCAGGTCCGTTCTGCTTGGGATATCCGGCTGATCCTGCGCGGCGCCGGGTCTCGGAACTCTAGCAAGGGACGCGGCGGGCCTGAAGCCCGCACCGCGTCGGTCAGCGTCGGCGAGTCGCCCCGCGCAGCTTCGCCTTCTTGACCAGGCCTTCGTACTGGTGGGCCATCAGGTGGCCGTGGATCTGCGCCACCGTGTCCATGGTCACGGAAACCACGATCAGCAGCGAGGTCCCGCCGAAGCCGATGGCGGCCGAGGAATAGGAGGCCAGGATCTCCGGCACCAGGCAGACGAAGGTCAGGTACAGCGCACCGATCAGGGTGATCCGGGTCAGGACCTTGTCGATGAAGGCCGCGGTGCGCTCGCCGGGACGGATGCCCGGGATGAAGCCGCCGTGCTTCTTCAGGTTGTCGGCCGTCTCTTCCGGATTGAAGACCACCGCGGTGTAGAAGAACGCGAAGAAGATGATCAGCGCGGCGTAGAGCACCATGTAGAGCGGCCGGCCATGGCCGATATAGGTCGTGATCGTCGCCAGGACGCCGGTGCCGCCGTTATTGGCCGAGAAGCTCGCCACGGTGGCGGGCAGGAGCAGCAGCGACGAGGCGAAGATCGGCGGGATCACGCCGGCGGTGTTGAGCTTCAGCGGCAGGAACGAGGTCTGGCCCTCGTACATCCGGTTGCCGACCTGGCGCTTCGGGTAGTTGATGAGCAGGCGGCGCTGGGCCCGCTCCATGAACACGATGAAGTAGACCAGGGCGATGGCGGCGACGCCCATGCCGAGGATGACCGCCGAGGACAGCGCACCGGTGCGGCTGAGCTCGAGCGCACCGACGATGGCCACCGGCAGGTGGGCGACGATGCCGGCGAAGATGATCAGCGAGGAGCCGTTGCCGATGCCCCGCGACGTGATCTGCTCGCCGATCCACATCAGGAACAGCGTGCCGCCCGTCAGGGTGATGACGGTGGACAGGATGAAGAACGGGCCGGGCTCGATCGCGGCGCTCGACCCCTGCAGGCCGAAGGCGATGCCCCAGGACTGGACCAGCGCCAGCACCACGGTGAGGTAGCGGGTGTACTGGTTGATGACCTTGCGGCCGGACTCGCCCTCCTTCTTGAGCGCCTCGAGGCTCGGGATCACCGAAGTCAGCAGCTGGATGATGATGGAGGCCGAGATGTACGGCATGATGTTGAGCGCGAAGATCGCCATGCGCTCGACGGCACCGCCGGAGAACATGTTGAACAGCCCGAGCACGCCGCCCGCCTGCTGCTGGAAATTCCGCGCGAACTGCTCCGGATCGATGCCCGGGATCGGGATGTAGGTCCCGAGGCGGAACACGATGAGCGCGCCCAGCGTGAACCAGATGCGCTTCTTGAGCTCGTCGGCCTTGGCGATGGCCCCGAAATTGAGGTTCGCGGCAAGCTGCTCGGCGGCTGAGGCCATGGCACCGATTCCTGAGATCAGTTCTTACGGGAGCTCGTCGTCTTCTCGGGTGAGAAGATCGCGCTCCCCGATAAACGGGAACGGCGGCCACGCGCGAGGTCGCACGGGCCGCCGCTCAGAGTTTCGACTTAAAGTCAGACAGGAGGCTACGCAACCACGCGGGCGGGCTTGCCACGGGTGGAGACGCCGTCCCCGAAGGTCACGGTCACCGAGCCACCGGCCTTCTCGACACCCTCGATCGCCGACTTCGACGCGCGGGTGACCTCGAAGGTCAGCTTGGTGGTGAGCTCGCCGACGCCGAGGAGCTTCACGCCGTCACGGGCCCGAGCGCAGATGCCGGCGGCGATCAGCGTCTCGACGGTGACGGTGGCGCCCGCCTCGATGCGGCCGGCATCGACAGCCTGCTGGACGCGGCCGAGATTCACCTCGTTGAGGTCCGTCGAGTACAGGTTGTTGAAGCCGCGCTTCGGAAGGCGACGATGCAGCGGCATCTGGCCGCCCTCGAAGCCCTTGATGGAGACGCCGGTGCGGGCCTTCTGGCCCTTCACGCCGCGTCCCGCGGTCTTGCCCTTGCCGGAGCCGATGCCCCGTCCGACGCGCATCCGGTTCTTGGTGGCGCCGTCGTTGTCGCGGAGTTCGTTCAGTTTCATGATGCCCTCCCTCAGGCCGCGTCGCTGAGAACGCGCACGAGGTGCTGCACCTTGCGGATCATGCCGCGCACGGAGGGCGTATCCTCCAGCTCGGAGACCCGGTGCAGCTTGTTGAGCTTCAGGCCGATCAGCGTCGCGCGCTGGTCGCCTTCGCGGCGGATGGGCGAGCCGATCTGCTCGACCCGGAGAGTCTTCTGTGCCATCGGACCCTCCCCTTACGCGACTGCGGCTTCGGACATATCGGACGGATCGGCATCACGGCGACGGGCCTGGAGGGCCGACACCTTGAGGCCGCGACGGGCCGCGACGGCGCGCGGGCTGTCTTCGTTCTTCAGCGCCTCGAAGGTGGCGCGGACGAGGTTGTAGGGGTTCGAGGAGCCGAGGCTCTTGGCCACCACGTCCTGCATGCCCAGCGTCTCGAAGACGGCGCGCATCGGACCGCCGGCGATGATGCCGGTACCCTGGGGGGCGGCGCGCAGGATGACCTTGCCGGCACCGTGACGACCGTAGACGTCGTGGTGCAGGGTGCGGCCCTCGCGGAGCGCCACGCGGACGAGACCGCGCTTGGCGGCTTCCGTCGCCTTGCGGATCGCCTCGGGGACTTCGCGGGCCTTGCCGTGGCCGAAGCCGACGCGGCCCTTCTGGTCGCCGACGACGACGAGCGCGGCGAAGCCGAAGCGACGTCCGCCCTTCACCACCTTGGCGACGCGGTTGATGTGGACGAGCTTGTCCACGAACTCGCTGTCGCGCTCCTCGCGCTCATCGCGGCGGCCGCGGCCACCGCCTTCACGTTCACGTGCCATACTGAATTTCCATCTCACTGGCGCGGGTGGCGGACCCGCTCGCTTGATCACCTGGAACGGGGAGCATCCAAGGACGCTCCCCTCCGCCAAATCTCAGAACTCGAGACCACCCTCACGGGCGGCGTCGGCGAGCGCCTTGACGCGCCCGTGATAGAGGTAGCCCGAGCGATCGAAGATCACCTGGGTGACGCCCGCGGCCTTGGCGCGCTCGGCGACGAGCTTGCCGACGGCCTGGGCGGCCGAGACGTCGGCACCGGTCTTGAGGCCGGTGCGGAGATCCTTGTCGAGGCTCGAGGCCGCGGCGAGGGTCTTGCCCGCCACGTCGTCGATCACCTGGACATAGATCTGCTTGGACGAACGGAACACCGAGAGCCGGGGCCGTCCATTGGCCGCCGCCCGCAGCGCGCGGCGCACACGCGCCTTGCGGCGGTCGAGTGCATCGATTTTGCGTGACATGTTCGGCGGCCCTTACTTCTTCTTGCCTTCCTTGCGGAAGATGAACTCGCCCGCGTACTTCACGCCCTTGCCCTTGTAGGGCTCCGGGCCGCGATAGTCGCGGATCTCGGCGGCCACCTGGCCGACCACCTGCCGGTCGATGCCGGAGATGACGATCTCGGTGGGCTTCGGCACCGCGATCGTGATCCCCGCGGGGATCTCGTACTCGATGTCGTGGCTGTAGCCGAGCGAGAGCTTCAGAGCCTTGCCGGCCATCGCGGCGCGGTAACCCACGCCGGTGATCTCGAGCTTCTTCTCGAAGCCCTTGGAGACGCCCTCGACGAGGTTCGCCACCTGAGCGCGGGAGGTGCCCCAGAGCGAGCGGGCCTCCTTGGTCTGGTTCTTGGGCTGCACCGAGACGGCGCCGTCCTCGAACTTCACGTCGACCACGTTGGGAACGACGTACTGGAGCTCGCCCTTGGAGCCCTTCATCTTCACCGTTTGACCGGTCACCGTGGCCGTCACGCCGGACGGGACGGGAACGGGCTTCTTGCCTACGCGAGACATCGCCTTATTCCTCCAAGTCCGAGATCAGAACACCTTGCAGAGCACTTCGCCGCCGACGTTGCGCTCGCGCGCCTCGTGGTCGGCCATGACGCCCTGCGGGGTGGACACGATGGTGACGCCGAGGCCGTCGGCGACGCGCGGCAGCTCGCCGACCGACGAGTAGACGCGGCGGCCGGGCTTCGACACGCGCTGGATCGAGCGGATGACGGGCTGGCCGTCGTAGTATTTCAGCTCGATCGCGAACTCGGTCCGGCCGTTGCCGTAATCCGTGGTCGCGTAGTCGCGGATGTAGCCCTCGGACTTGAGGACGTCGAGCACGCTGGCGCGCAGGCGCGAGCCGGGCGTCTGGACGACGTTGCGGCGGCGCTGCTGACCATTGCGGATGCGGGTGAGCATATCACCCACGGGATCGTTGACCATGGTGGTTGCTCCTTACCAGCTCGACTTGACGAGACCGGGGATCAGACCCTGGTTGCCGAGTTCGCGCAGCGCGATGCGCGAGATGCCCATCTTGCGATAGAAGGCGCGCGGACGGCCGGTCATGCCGCAGCGGTTGCGGATGCGGGTGGGCGACGAGTTGCGGGGCAGTTCCGCGAGCTTGAGGCGCGCCTCGAAGCGCTCCTCCATCTCGAGGGACTCGTCATTCGCCGTGGCGAGCAGCGCCTTGCGCTTGGGAGCATAGAGCTTCACCAGCGCTTCGCGGTGCTTGTTCTTCTCGATCGAGCTTTTCTTTGCCATTTCTCTCTCCGGTGTCCGCGTCTGAGTCCCTAGCGGGGGCTCACTGCCGGAACGGGAATCGGAACTGCGTGAGGAGCGCGCGCGCCTCAGCATCGGTGCGGGCCGTCGTCTGGATGACGATGTCCATGCCCCAGGTGGCCTCGGCCTTGTCGTACGAGATCTCCGGGAACACGAGGTGCTCCTTCAGGCCGAGGGCATAGTTGCCGTTGCCGTCGAAGGAACGCGGGTTCAGGCCGCGGAAATCGCGGACGCGCGGAAGCGCGATCGTGATCAGGCGATCCATGAACTCGTACATGCGCTGCTTGCGCAGCGTCACCTTGCAGCCGATCGGCATGCCCTCGCGGACCTTGAAGGTCGCGATGGCCTTGCGGGCCTTGGTGATGACCGGCTTCTGGCCGGCGATGAGGGCGAGGTCGCCGGCGGCGACGGACGCCTTCTTCGAGTCCGCGGTGGACTCGCCGACGCCCATGTTGATCACGATCTTCTCGATGACCGGAACCTGCATGGGGTTCTTGTAGCCGAACTCCTCGATCAGCTTCTGGCGCACCACTTCGTCGTAGTGCTTGCGCAGGCGCGGGACGTACCCGTCAGCGTTCTTCTCAGCCATCGATCTGGTCCCCCGTGGTCTTGGCGAAGCGGACCTTGCGTCCGTCTTCGAGGATGCGGAAACCCACGCGAGTCGGCTTGCCGTTCGCGTCCTGCAACGCGAGATTCGAGAGCTGGATCGCAGCTTCCTTGGAGACGATGCCGCCTTCCTGGTTCTGCGTCTGCTTCTGGTGCTTCTTGACCAGGTTGATGCCGCGCACGAAGGCACGGTCTTCCTTGGGGAGCACCTGAATGACCTCGCCCGAGCGACCCTTGTCGCGACCGGTGAGGACGACGACCTTGTCGCCTTTCTTGACCTTGGCGGCCATCACAGCACCTCCGGGGCGAGCGAGATGATCTTCATGTGGTTGCGGGCGCGCAGCTCGCGCGGAACCGGTCCGAAGATACGGGTGCCGATCGGCTCCTTCTGATTGTTGATCAGAACGGCGGCGTTCTTGTCGAAGCGGATCACCGAACCGTCGGGACGCTTCACTTCCTTCGCCGTGCGAACGACGACCGCCTTCATGACGTCGCCCTTCTTCACGCGGCCCCGGGGAATCGCTTCCTTGACGGAGACCACGATGATGTCGCCGACACCGGCGTATTTACGCTTCGACCCGCCCAGAACCTTGATGCACATCACGCGGCGCGCACCAGAGTTGTCGGCGACGTCCAGATTCGTCTGCATCTGGATCACGGGCAGTGACCTTTCCTTGTTTCAGGCGGGTTTCCGCACGCGGACGGTATTGTCCGGCGGACGACGCCTGATGGGGATCTGATGTCCCCGGCTCATATGAAGCACCGCGCAATCGGCGTCTTTCGATGCCGGCGCGGCCGCCGCGTACGAGGGATGCGAACACCCCTCTCACATGTCGCGAAGGCATGCCCACTACACCGGGGCCGCCGAACGCGCAAGGTTTATTTCCGTTCCACGGCCCATGGGCCGGGGCGGAACGAACCGAATTCCCCGAAGCGAACCCGCTCGGGAGAAAACGAAAAAGCGGGCGCCGCGATCAGCGCCCGCTTCGACGTCCGTGCCTGGTGCTCAGGCCTCGGCCGGAGCGGACTCGGTGGCGCTGGCGCCCTCGACGAGCTTCCAGGTCTTGGTCTTTGAGAAGGGACGGCACTCCTCGATCGACACGGTCTGGCCGACCTTGGCGACGTTGGTTTCGTCGTGGGCGTGGTAGTTCTTCGAGCGACGGACGGTCTTCTTCATCACCGGATGGGTGAAGCGACGCTCCACCTTCACGACGATGGTCTTCTCGCCCTTGTCGCTGACGACGACGCCCTGCAATACGCGCTTCGGCATGGTGTACTCCTCAGGCCTGCGCGGACTTCAGCGTCTTCTGACGCTGGAGCGTACGGACGCGGGCGATATCGCGGCGGACTTCGCGGACGCGCGCGACGTTCTCGAGCTGGCCGGTGGCCCCCTGGAAGCGCAGGTTGAACTGCTCCTTCTTCAGGTTCAGCAGCTCATCGTTCAGCTGATCGGGCGACAGGGCGGCCAGATCCGACTGTCTCTGCGACGACTTCATGATCCCCTCCCTCTCAATCAGCGATGCGCTGAACGACGCGCGTGCGGATCGGGAGCTTCGCCGCGCCGAGGCGCAGGGCCTCCTTCGCGACGTCCTCGGCCACGCCGTCGACTTCGAACATGATACGACCGGGATGCACGCGGGCAGCCCAGAACTCGGGGGCACCCTTACCGGAGCCCATGCGGACCTCGGTGGGCTTGGCCGTGACCGGGACGTCCGGAAAGATCCGGATCCAGACGCGGCCCTGGCGCTTCATCTCGCGGGTGATCGCGCGGCGGGCCGCCTCGATCTGGCGCGCGGTGATGCGCTCGGGCTCGACGGCCTTCAGGCCGAAGGTCCCGAAGTTGAGGTCGAAGCCGCCCTTGGCCGCACCGTGGATGCGACCCTTGAACTGCTTACGAAACCTGGTCTTCTTGGGTTGCAACATGGCAGCCTCTCAACACCTTTCTGGGTGACGGGGTCACGAACGCGCCGTCAGGCGTGTTCGCGCCGGCCGCGCTCGCGGCCACCCTCACCATCGCGCTCGCGACGGCCGCCCGAACGGCCACCCTCTTCCTGCGCCTTCTTGTCCTGTGCCATCGGGTCGTGCTCGAGGATCTCGCCCTTGAACACCCACACCTTGATGCCGCACGTCCCGTAGGTCGTGAAGGCGGTGGCCACGCCGTAATCGACGTCGGCGCGGAGGGTATGCAGGGGCACGCGGCCCTCGCGGTACCATTCCTGGCGGGCGATCTCGGCGCCGCCGAGACGGCCCGAGCAGTTGATGCGGATGCCCTCGGCACCCAGACGCATCGCCGACTGGACGGCGCGCTTCATGGCGCGACGGAAGGCGACGCGGCGCTCGAGCTGCTGGGCGATCGAGTCGGCCACCAGGGTGGCGTCGATCTCGGGCTTGCGCACCTCGACGATGTTGATCGTGACGTCGGCCTTGGTCAGGGTGCCGACGAGCTTGCGCAGCTTCTCAATGTCCGCGCCCTTCTTGCCGATGACCACGCCCGGACGACCCGAGTGGATGGTGACGCGGCACTTCCGGTGCGGACGCTCGATGACGATCTTCGAGACGGCAGCCTGCTTGAGCTGCTTCATGAGGGCGGCGCGGATGGCGACGTCCTCGTGCATGAGCTTGGCGTATTCACCCTTCTGGGCGAACCACCTGGAGTCCCAGGTCCGGTTGATACCGAGACGGAGACCGATCGGATTGACTTTCTGGCCCATCAGGTCCTCCTCACGCCGCTTCGGCGGTCGGGACTTCGCGCACCACGATGGTGAGGTTCGCGAAGGGCTTCAGGATACGGGCGCCGCGGCCACGCGCACGGGCGTGGAACCGCTTCAGCACGAGCGCCTTGCCGACGAAGGCCTGGGAGACGACGAGATCGTCGACGTCTAGGTTATGGTTGTTCTCGGCGTTGGCGATGGCGCTCTCGAGGCACTTCTTGACCTCGCGGGCGATCCGCTTGCGGGAGAATTCGAGGTCGGCCAGAGCCGAGTCGACCTTCTTGCCGCGAATGAGCTGCGCGACGAGATTGAGCTTCTGGGGGCTGACGCGCAGCATGCGCGCGACGGCCTGAGCCTCGTTCTCGGGGAGCGCGCGGGGAGTGGCGGGCTTGCCCATGATCAGCGCCTCTTCGACTTCTTGTCGGCCGCGTGACCGTGGAAGGTACGGGTCGGCGAGAACTCGCCGAACTTGTGGCCGACCATTTCCTCGGAGACGTAGACCGGAATGTGCTTCTGTCCGTTGTGCACACCGAAGGTGAGCCCGACGAACTGCGGCAGGATCGTGGAGCGGCGGCTCCAGATCTTGATGACTTCGTTACGGCTGGAACCGCGAGCGGCTTCGGCCTTCTTGAGGAGGTAGCCGTCGATGAACGGCCCCTTCCAGAGCGAGCGTGCCATGGGCGTTACTTCTTACGGTTATGACGGCTGGACAGGATGAAGACGTCGGTCCGCTTGTTCGAGCGGGTCTTCTTCCCCTTCGTGGGAACGCCCCAGGGCGTGACCGGGTTACGGCCGCCGGAGGTACGTCCCTCGCCGCCGCCGTGCGGGTGGTCGACCGGGTTCATGGCAACGCCGCGAACGTGCGGGCGCTTGCCGAGCCAGCGGTTGCGGCCGGCCTTGCCGAGCGAGATGTTCATGTGGTCCGGGTTCGACACCGCGCCGACGCTGGCGAAGCACTGACCGTGGACCAGGCGCTGCTCGCCCGAGTTCAGGCGGAGCGTCACGTAACCCTGATCGCGGCCGACGATCTGGGCATAGTTGCCGGCGGAGCGGGCGATCGCGCCGCCCTTGCCGATCTTGAGCTCGACGTTGTGCACGATCGTGCCCACCGGCATGTTGCCGACCGGACCGGCATTGCCGGGCTTGATGTCGACCTGGTCGGCCGCCACCACCTTGTCGCCCGGCGACAGGCGCTGCGGAGCCAGGATGTAGCTCTGCGTGCCGTCGGGGAAGGCGATGAGGGCGATGAACGCGGTACGGTTCGGATCGTACTCGATCCGCTCGACCGTGGCGGACACGCCCATCTGCTCGCGACGCTTGAAGTCCACGTTGCGGAGCGTGCGCTTGTGACCGCCGCCGCGGAAGCGGACCGTGATGCGGCCGAGGTTGTTGCGGCCGCCGGACGACGACTTGCCCTCGGTGAGCTTCTTGACCGGCTTGCCCTTGTAGAGCTCACGGCGGTCGACGAGCACGAGCTGGCGAAGGCTCGGCGTGACCGGTTTGAATGTCTTCAAGGCCATCGGTGGTAATCCTTAACCCGACTTGTCTCAGAGGCCGGTCGTGACGTCGATCGTCTCACCCTCGGCGAGGGTCACGATCGCTTTCTTCACGTCCGAGCGCTGTCCGCGAAGTCCGCGGAAGATCTTCTTCTTGCCCTTGGTGACGAGCGTGTTCACGCCCGTGACCTTGACGTCGAACAGCTTCTCAACCGCCTCTTTGATCTGCGGCTTGGTCGCCTTCGGGGAAACCCGGAACACGACTTTGTTCTGCTCGGTGAGGTTCGTCGCCTTCTCGGTGATGACCGGGGAGACGATGATGTCGTAGTGGCGCGGATCGGCACTCATTGGAAACGCGCCTCCAGCGCATCGATCGCTGCGCGGGTCAGCACGAGCTTCTCGCGACGCAGGATGTCGTACACGTTGATGCCCTGAATCGGCAGCACGTCGATCTGCGGGATGTTGCGGGCGGCGCGTGCGAAGTTCACGTCCACCTCGGCACCGCCGATGATCAGGGCGCTGGACAGGCCCATCTTCTCGAAGCGCTCGACGAGCGCCTTGGTCTTGCCCTCGGCCAGCTTCACGTCGTCGACGATGATGAGGGTCGAATCCTTCACCTTCGCGGACAGGGCATGCTTGAGGGCGAGCGCGCGGACCTTCTTGGGCAGGTCGTGGGCGTGGCTGCGCACGACCGGACCGAAGGCACGTCCACCGCCGCGGAACTGCGGGGCGGAGGCGGCGCCGTGACGGGCGTTACCGGTGCCCTTCTGCTTGTACAGCTTCTTGCGCGTCCGGTTCACGTCCGAGCGGTTCTTGACCGCGTGGGTGCCGGCCTGGCGCTTGGCGAGCTGCCAGCGGACCATGCGCTGGAGCAGGTCGGCGCGGGGCTCGAGACCGAAGATGGTCTCGTCCAGGTCGACGGAACCGGCGCCGGCGCCGTCGAGCGTGGTGATATCGAGCTTCATCACGCGTTCTCCTCGGAAGCGGGAGCCTCGGGAGCCGGCGCTTCGGTGGCGGGAGCGGAAGCGCCC
Source organism: Methylobacterium sp. TK31 (assembly GCF_055361545.1). Taxonomy (NCBI): domain Bacteria; kingdom Pseudomonadati; phylum Pseudomonadota; class Alphaproteobacteria; order Hyphomicrobiales; family Methylobacteriaceae; genus Methylobacterium; species Methylobacterium sp. TK31. The sequence continues at coordinate 2,400,771 of NZ_CM143964.1, forward strand.
TGCTCACGGAACTTGCCAGGCTGCGGAACGTCCGCGGGGAGCTTGCGCTTCACCGCGTCGCGGATCTGGATCCAGCCGCCGGCGACGCCGGGGACGGCGCCTTCGACGAGGATGAGGCCGCGCTCAGGATCCGTGCGCACGACGCGCAGGTTCTGGGTCGTGACCCGGTCGACGCCCATGTGGCCGGGCATCTTCTTGTTCTTGAAGGTCTTGCCCGGATCCTGGCGGCCACCGGTCGAACCGATCGAACGGTGCGAAATGGACACGCCGTGGGTGGCGCGCAGACCACCGAAGTTCCAGCGCTTCATGCCGCCGGCGAACCCCTTACCCGTGGTGGTGCCCGTCACGTCGACGAACTGGCCCGGGATGAAGTGGTCGGCGGTGATCTCAGCGCCGACCGGGATCAGCTTGTCCTCGGACACGCGGAACTCGGCGAGCTTCTGCTTGGGCTCGACCTTGGCGACCGCGAACCGGCCGCGCTCGGCGGCCGACACGTTCTTCACCTTGGCCTTGCCGACGCCGACCTGAAGGGCGACGTAGCCGTTCTTCTCGACGGTACGGTGGGCAACCACCTGGCATTGATCGATTTTGAGCACTGTGACGGGGACATGTTCGCCTGCATCCGTAAAGATGCGGGTCATGCCGACCTTCTGTGCGATGACGCCTGAGCGCATAGGTGTCTCCCTCGCGCGATTCTACGGTAAGCTCTAAATCCCGGCGGGACTTAGAGCTTGATCTCCACGTCCACGCCGGCGGCGAGGTCGAGCTTCATCAGCGCGTCCACGGTCTGCGGCGTCGGATCGACGATATCGAGGACGCGCTTGTGGGTGCGCATCTCGAACTGCTCGCGCGACTTCTTGTCGATGTGCGGCGAGCGGTTGACGGTGAACTTCTCGATATGCGTCGGCAGCGGGATCGGACCACGGATGGTGGCGCCGGTGCGCTTGGCCGTCGAGACGATCTCACGGGTCGACGCATCGAGGATGCGATGGTCGAACGCCTTGAGGCGGATACGAATATTCTGACCGTTCATGACCTGAAACCTTGGCGGGGCGATGGGAGGCGGGCGCGAGGACCCGCCCCTCAATCGTTCCCTGCAGACGTGACCGTTAGGACGGACGATTACTCGTTGATGGCGGCGACGACGCCTGCGCCGACGGTGCGGCCGCCTTCACGGATGGCGAAGCGCAGCTTCTCTTCCATGGCCACCGGCACGATCAGGGTGACGTCCATGGTCACGCTGTCGCCGGGCATCACCATCTCGGTGCCCTCGGGCAGCACGCACACGCCGGTCACGTCCGTGGTGCGGAAGTAGAACTGCGGGCGGTAGTTGGTGAAGAACGGCGTATGGCGACCGCCCTCCTCCTTGGTCAGGATGTAGGCCTCGGCCTTGAACTTGGTGTGGGGCTTGACCGAGCCGGGCTTGCACACGACCTGGCCGCGCTCCACGTCCTCGCGCTTGGTGCCGCGCAGCAGCACGCCGACGTTGTCGCCCGCCTGGCCCTGGTCCAGCAGCTTGCGGAACATCTCGACGCCCGTGACCGTCGTGGTCTGGGTGTCGCGGATGCCCACGATCTCCACCGTCTCGCCGACCTTGACGATGCCGCGCTCCACGCGACCCGTCACCACCGTGCCGCGGCCCGAGATCGAGAACACGTCCTCGATGGGCATCAGGAACGGCTTGTCGATCGGACGCTCCGGCTGCGGGATGTAGGCGTCGACCGACGCCATCAGGGCCAGCACGGCGTCGTGGCCGATCGCCTTGTCGCCGTTGTCCAGCGCCACCTTGGCCGAGCCCTTGGTGATCGGGATGTCGTCGCCGGGGAAGTCGTACTTGGAGAGGAGCTCGCGCACCTCCATCTCGACGAGCTCGAGAAGCTCGGCGTCGTCGACCAGATCGACCTTGTTCAGGAACACCACCAGCGCCGGCACGCCGACCTGGCGGGCCAGCAGGATGTGCTCGCGGGTCTGGGGCATCGGGCCGTCGGCCGCCGACACCACCAGGATCGCGCCGTCCATCTGCGCCGCACCCGTGATCATGTTCTTCACGTAGTCGGCGTGGCCCGGGCAATCCACGTGCGCGTAGTGCCGGTTCGTCGTCTCGTACTCAACGTGCGCCGTCGAGATCGTGATCCCGCGCGCCTTCTCCTCCGGCGCCTTGTCGATCTGGTCGTAGGCCGTGAACGTCGCACCGCCCGTCTCGGCCAGAACCTTCGTGATCGCCGCCGTCAACGACGTCTTGCCGTGGTCCACGTGACCGATCGTGCCAATGTTGCAGTGCGGCTTCGTACGCGCGAATTTCTCTTTGGCCATGATAGCCTCCGTCTGATCTGATGTTGCGTCTGAAGGGGTGCGGGAGGCGCCCCGAGGGGCGCCGCCGGCTTAGGCGTACTTGGCGACGACCTTCTCGGCCTCGCCGCGCGGCACCTCTTCGTAATGGTCGAACTGCATCGTGAAGTTGGCGCGGCCCTGGGAGAAGGACCGGAGCTGGTTCACGTAGCCGAACATGTTGGCCAGCGGCACCATCGCGTTGATGACGTTCGCATTGCCGCGCATGTCCTGGCCCTGGATCTGGCCACGGCGGGAGTTGAGATCGCCAATCACCGAACCGGTATACTCTTCCGGCGAGACGACCTCGACCTTCATCACCGGCTCGAGGAGCACCGAGCCGCCCTTCTGGAGGGCCTCACGGAGTGCAGCGCGCGAGGCGATCTCGAAGGCGAGAGCCGACGAGTCGACGTCGTGGTAGGCGCCGTCCACGAGCTCGACCCGGATGTCCACGACGGGGAAGCCCGCCAGGATACCGGCGCCCAGCACCGAGTTGAGGCCCTTCTCGACGCCCGGGATGTACTCCTTGGGCACCGCGCCACCGATGATCTTCGAGGCGAACTCGAAGCCCTTGCCGGGCTCGTTTGGCTCGACCACGAACTTCACCCGGGCGAACTGACCGGTACCGCCGGTCTGCTTCTTGTGGGTGTAGTCGATCTCGGTCCGCTTCGTGAGCTTCTCGCGGTACGCCACCTGCGGCTGGCCGATATTCGCGTCGACCTTGTAGGTGCGGCGCAGAATGTCGACTTTGATGTCCAGGTGGAGCTCGCCCATCCCCTTGAGGATGGTCTGGCCCGACTCCTGGTCAGTCGAGACGCGGAAGGACGGGTCCTCGGCGGCGAGCTTCGAGAGCGCGATGCCGAGCTTCTCCTGATCGGCCTTCGACTTCGGCTCGACGGCGATCTCGATGACGGGCTCGGGGAACTCCATCTTCTCGAGGATCACGGCCTTAACCGGGTCGCACAGGGTGTCGCCGGTGCGGGTGTCCTTGAGGCCGGCCAGGGCGACGATGTCGCCGGCATAGGCCTCCTTGACGTCCTCGCGGTTGTTGGCGTGCATCAGGAGCATGCGGCCGACACGCTCCTTCTTGTCGCGCGTCGAGTTGATGACGTTGGCGCCCGAATCGATCTTGCCCGAGTAGACGCGGCAGAAGGTGATCGTGCCGACGTGCGGATCGTCCATGATCTTGAAGGCGAGCATCGAGAACGGATCCGAATCCGTCGGGTGACGGACGGTCTCTTCCTCGGTCTTGAAGTCGATGCCCTTGATCTCGCCGCGGTCGGCGGGGGACGGCAGGTAGTCGACGACCGCGTCGAGCAGGGGCTGCACGCCCTTGTTCTTGAAGGCCGAGCCGCAGAGCACGGGATGGAAGGCGCGGCGCTGGACGGCCGTGCGAACGAGGCGGTGCATCGTCTCCTGGTCCGGCTCGACGCCGTCCAGATACGCGGCCATCGCGTCGTCATCCATCTCCACGCAGGCCTCGACGAGCTTGACGCGGTATTCGGCGGCCTGATCGGCGAGATCGGCCGGGATCTCGGTCTCCGAGAAGTCGGCGCCGAGCTGCTCGGACGTCCAGACGACGGCCTTCATCTTGATCAGGTCGATCACACCCTTGAAGGTGTTCTCGGCGCCGATTGGCAGCTGCAGGCAAACCGGCTTGCCGGCGACGCGGTCGATGATGTCGGCCACGCACTTGAAGAAGTCGGCGCCGATCTTGTCCATCTTGTTGACGAACACGACGCGCGGGACGTCGTACTTGTCGGCCTGGCGCCAGACGGTCTCGGTCTGGGGCTCGACGCCCTGGTTGCCGTCGAGCACGCAGACGGCGCCGTCGAGCACGCGGAGCGAACGCTCCACCTCGATGGTGAAGTCGACGTGGCCGGGGGTGTCGATGATGTTCAGGCGCTTGTCGCGCCAGAAGCAGGTGGTGGCAGCCGAGGTGATCGTGATGCCACGCTCCTGCTCCTGCTCCATCCAGTCCATGGTCGCGGCGCCGTCGTGGACTTCGCCGATCTTATGGGACTTGCCGGTGTAGTACAGGATCCGCTCGGTGGTCGTGGTCTTGCCGGCATCGATGTGAGCCATGATGCCGAAGTTGCGGTAGTCCTCGATCGCGTGCGTGCGGGGCATCGGATTGCTCCTGAAAGGGTCCGGGTCCGCTTACCAGCGGTAGTGCGAGAAGGCGCGGTTGGCTTCCGCCATCCGGTGCGTGTCTTCACGCTTCTTGACGGCGTTGCCGCGGTTGTTCGCGGCATCGAGCAGCTCGGCGGAGAGGCGCTCGACCATGGTGCGGTCGTTGCGGCCGCGGGCGGCCTGGATCAACCAACGGATGGCCAGCGCCTGGCGACGCTCGGTGCGCACCTCGACGGGGACTTGGTAGGTCGCGCCGCCGACGCGGCGGGAGCGGACTTCGATCGCCGGAGCGACGTTGTCGAGGGCGGCCCGGAAGACTTCGATCGGGTTGGCGCGGGCGCGGTTCTCGACGATGTCGAAGGCACCGTAGACGATGCGCTCAGCGGTCGACTTCTTTCCCTCGTACATGATCGAGTTCATGAACTTGGTCAGCACGATGTCCCCGTACTTCGGGTCCGGGATGATCTCACGCTTCTCGGCAGAATGGCGGCGGGACATCGCTCGCTCCGTCTTAAACTTGGTCTTCTTGAAACCACCCTGCGCAGGCCGCCTTGAGCCTCTCCGAGGCCGGCGACATCCTTACAGGGTGCGCGAATATCGATCTTACTTCGGGCGCTTGGCGCCGTACTTGGAGCGGCGCTGCTTGCGACCCTTGACGCCCTGCGTGTCGAGCACGCCGCGCAGGATGTGGTAGCGCACGCCCGGAAGGTCCTTCACGCGGCCGCCGCGGATCATCACGACGGAGTGCTCCTGAAGGTTGTGACCCTCGCCCGGGATGTAACCGATGACCTCGAAACCGTTGGTCAGACGAACCTTTGCGACCTTGCGGAGCGCGGAGTTCGGCTTCTTCGGGGTCGTCGTATAGACGCGGGTGCAGACGCCACGCTTCTGCGGGCAGGCGTCGAGCGCCGGCACCTTGTTGCGGCTCTTCTGCGCCTTGCGCGGCTGAGCGATCAGCTGGTTGATCGTCGGCATGCCAATCCTCTCGAAACGCGTCACCTGCGTCGGTGACCGTCGAAATCCAAATCTCGTTCTGGCCGGCCCCGGCATCGCACATGAGCGTGCGACGAAACGCAAAACCGCGCCCCAGGCTGATTTCAGCCTTTGGCGCGCCGTTGCAAGCAGAGGATCACCTGCATCGAAGCAAGCGATCGTGCCGGGCTGACACGTGTTCGTCTGTTGAAGTCGGATGCGTTTAGGAAGCCTGGATCGAGGCTCTGGGCCTCACGATCGATTGCTGCCTACGGCCAGCCGTTCAATGAGGGCCTGATAGAGGCGGATTCGCCCCGCGTCAACCCATTCTGTTACAAGTTGATGAAGTTGCGGGGCTCGGAGGCCCCGAAATCCGGTTCTCGTGACCGCACGAAAAAGGGGCCGCCCGGTGGGCAGCCCCTTTCTCGCAACGCGATACTCCGTCGGGCCTATTCGGCGGCGGGCGGCAGCTCGGAGAGGGGCTGGGCCCCGCTCTCGGCGGCCTTCTGCTGCAGGATGAGGTTGTCGCGACGCCGCGCCACGGCGCGGATCTCGGCCGCCATGGAGCCCGTCCCGGCGGGGATGAGAGACCCCACGATGACGTTCTCCTTGAGACCCTCGAGGTAGTCGATCTTGCCGTTGACGGCCGCCTCGGTGAGCACCCGGGTGGTCTCCTGGAACGAGGCCGCCGAGATGAACGACTTCGTCTGCAGGCTCGCCTTGGTGATGCCGAGGAGGACCGGCACGCCGACGACCGGCTTCTTGCCCTCGGCAAGCAGCTTCTCGTTGACCTCCGCCAGCTCCGTCCGGTCGATCTGGTCGCCGGTCAGGATGTCGGAATCGCCGCCGTCGGTGATCTCGACCTTCTGCAGCATCTGCCGGACGATGACCTCGATGTGCTTGTCGTTGATCGACACGCCCTGGAGCCGGTAGACCTCCTGGATCTCGTTGACGAGGTAGGCAGCGAGCTCCTCCACGCCCTTGATCGCCAGGATGTCGTGCGGTGCCGGGTTGCCGTCGACGATGTAGTCGCCGAGTTCGACCACGTCCCCGTCCTGAAGGTGGATGTGCTTGCCCTTCGGGATCAGGTACTCGACCACCTCGGACCCATCATGCGGCGTCAGCGTCAGGCGACGCTTGTTCTTGTAGTCGCGCCCGAACTGGATCGTGCCCGACTTCTCCGCGATGATGGCCGCATCCTTCGGACGACGGGCCTCGAACAGCTCCGCCACCCGCGGCAGACCGCCGGTGATGTCGCGGGTCTTGGCCGAGTCGGCGGAGACGCGGGCAAGGATGTCGCCGGCCTTCACCTTCGCACCCGGATCGTAGCCGATGATGGCGTCGACGGGCAGGAAGTAGCGGGCGTCCGAGCCACGCGGCAGCTTCATCGGCTTGCCGTCGGCATCGAGCACCAGCATCGCCGGCTTGAGGTCGGCGGTGCGGGCGGTCCCACGCCAGTCGATGACGACGCGCTTGGCGATGCCGGTCGACTCGTCGGTGGTCTCGGTGATCGACTGGCCGTCGATGAGGTCCTCGTAGGCCACCACGCCGTCCGTCTCGGTGATGATCGGGCGGGTGTAGGGGTCCCACTCGGCGATGCGCTGGCCGCGCTTGACGGTGTCGCCCTCGTCCACGCGCAGCTTCGCGCCGTATTGCAGGCGGTGGTTCGCGCGCTCGGTGCCGTCGGATCCGACGATGACGATGGAGACGTTGCGGCCGGTGGCGATGAGATCGCCATCCGAGTTCCGCGCCAGGGCGCGGTTCCGGATCTTGATCGTGCCCTCGAAGCTCGACTCGATGAAGGACGAGTCGGAGATCTGGGCGGCGCCGCCGATGTGGAAGGTGCGCATGGTGAGCTGGGTGCCCGGCTCGCCGATCGACTGCGCCGCGATGACGCCGACGGCCTCGCCCATGTTGACGGGCGTGCCGCGGGCGAGATCGCGCCCGTAGCAGGTGGCGCAGACGCCGCTCTTGGTGGCGCAGACGAGCACCGAGCGGATCTTGACCTCCTGGATCCCGGCGGCCTGGATGGCCGGCAGGTGCTTCTCCTCGATGGTCTCGTTGGTCTTGACGATCACCGTGCCGTCGAGGGCCACCAGGTCCTCGGCGGTCGCGCGGCCGAGGATGCGGATGGCGAGCGGGGCCACGACCTGGCCCGCATCCACGATGGCGCGCATGCGGATGCCGTTGGTGGTGCCGCAATCGACTTCGCGGATGACGGCGTCCTGGGCCACGTCGACGAGACGACGGGTCAGGTAGCCCGAGTTCGCGGTCTTCAACGCCGTGTCCGCGAGGCCCTTGCGGGCGCCGTGGGTGGAGTTGAAGTACTCGAGCACGTCGAGGCCTTCCTTGAAGTTCGAGATGATCGGCGTCTCGATGATCTCACCCGAGGGCTTGCTCATCAGGCCGCGCATGGCGGCGAGCTGGCGCATCTGCTCGCGAGAGCCGCGGGCGCCGGAATTCGCCATCATGTAGACCGAGTTGACCTGCTTGTCGGTCCCGTTCTCGTCCTTCTGCACCGCGGAGATCGCGGCCATCATCTCGTCCGCGAGGCGAGCGGAGCACTTGCCCCAGGCATCGACGACCTTGTTGTACTTCTCACCCTGGGTGATCAGGCCGTCGTTGAACTGCTGCTCAAACTCCTTGACCAGGTCGCGGGTCGACCCGACGATCGACCACTTGTTCGCCGGCACCACCATGTCGTCCTTGCCGAACGAGATGCCGGCCTTGAACGCGTGGTTGAAGCCGAGCGCCATGATGCGATCGCAGAAGATCACCGACTCCTTCTGACCGCAGTGGCGGTAGACGGTGTCGATCATCGCGGAGATCTCCTTCTTGGTCATCAGCTTGTTGACGACGTCGAAGGGCACCTTGGCGTGCTGCGGCAGGGCCGTGGACAGGATCACCCGGCCCGGCGTGGTATCGTAGGTCTTGGTCAGCGGCTCGCCGTCCGGGCCGATGCCGTTCCAGCGCCAGCGGATCTTCGTGTGCAGCTTGACGGTCTTGGCCGCCAGGGCGTGCTCGAGCTCGCCGATGTTGCCGAAGACACCCTGCATCGGGTTCTGCTTGTTGGTCGGGTCGAAGGCGCCGATCGCCCCCTCGGCCACGATCGACAGGTAGTAGAGGCCGAGCACGATGTCCTGCGACGGCACGATGATCGGGTGCCCGTTCGCCGGGTGCAGGATGTTGTTGGTCGACATCATCAGGACGCGTGCCTCCAGCTGAGCCTCGAGGCTCAGGGGGACGTGCACGGCCATCTGGTCGCCGTCGAAATCCGCGTTGAAGGCGGTGCAGACCAGCGGGTGCAGCTGGATCGCCTTGCCCTCGATCAGCTTGGGCTCGAAGGCCTGAATGCCGAGGCGGTGCAGTGTCGGGGCGCGGTTCAGCATCACCGGGTGTTCGCGGATCACCTCGTCGAGGATGTCCCAGACCTCCGGCTTCTCCTTCTCGACGAGCTTCTTGGCCTGCTTCACCGTGGCGGAGAAGCCCTTGGCGTCGAGGCGCGCGTAGATGAACGGCTTGAACAGCTCCAGCGCCATCTTCTTGGGAAGGCCGCACTGGTGCAGCTTGAGCTCGGGACCGACGACGATGACCGAGCGGCCGGAATAATCGACGCGCTTGCCGAGCAGGTTCTGGCGGAAGCGACCCTGCTTGCCCTTCAGCATGTCGGCGAGCGACTTCAGCGGACGCTTGTTGGCGCCCGTGATGACGCGACCGCGGCGGCCGTTGTCGAACAGGGCGTCGACCGCCTCCTGAAGCATGCGCTTCTCGTTGCGGATGATGATGTCCGGCGCGCGCAGCTCGATCAGCCGCTTCAGGCGGTTGTTGCGGTTGATGACGCGGCGGTAGAGGTCGTTGAGATCGGACGTGGCGAAGCGGCCGCCGTCCAGGGGGACGAGCGGGCGCAGGTCCGGCGGGATCACCGGGACCACGGTGAGGATCATCCACTCGGGCTTGTTGCCCGACATCTGGAAGGCCTCGATGATCTTCAGGCGCTTGAGGAGCTTCTTGGGCTTCAGCTCGGAGGTGGTGGTGGCGATCTCCTCGCGCAGGGCGTCGGCGATGCCGTCGAGGTCGAGCTCCTGCAGGATCCGGCGAATGGCCTCGGCGCCGATCATGGCGGTGAAGCTGTCCTCGCCGTACTCCTCCTGGGCGCGCAGGTACTCTTCCTCCGACAGGAGCTGGCGCTCCTTGAGGGGAGTGAGACCCGGCTCGATGACGCAGTAGGACTCGAAGTAGAGGATCCGCTCGAGGTCCTTCAGGGCCATGTCGAGCAGCAGGCCGATGCGCGAGGGCAGCGACTTCAGGAACCAGATATGTGCGACGGGCGCGGCGAGCTCGATATGGCCCATGCGATCGCGCCGGACGCGGGCCAGGGTGACCTCGACGCCGCACTTCTCACAGATGACGCCCTTGTACTTCATGCGCTTGTACTTGCCGCACAAGCACTCGTAGTCCTTGATCGGTCCGAAGATACGCGCGCAGAACAGGCCGTCACGCTCGGGCTTGAACGTGCGATAGTTGATCGTCTCGGGCTTCTTGATCTCGCCGAAAGACCACGAGAGGATCTTCTCCGGCGACGAGATCGAGATTTTGATCTGGTCGAAGCTCTGGGGCTGAGCCTGCTGGTTGAAAAGATTCATGACCTCTTGGTTCATGATCTACTCCTGCTGACGAGGCGCACCCTCCGCCGAGGGGCTGACCGCGTGCTGAAAACGGATGCGGCGCGACGACCGGCCGGATCGTCGCTGACCGTAGAACGGGAGGCCCTGCCCCTCCCCGCTCCGACCGCGCCGGGGTCGAACCCGGCGCGGGAGCGTGATGCGGTGGTTATTCGGCCGCCTCTGCGGGCGGCTCGATCTGGTCGTTGGCGAGCTTCTTCGAGGAGGTGAGCTCCACGTTGAGGCCCAGCGAGCGCATCTCCTTGACGAGCACGTTGAACGACTCGGGGATGCCGGCCTCGAAGGTGTCGTCCCCACGCACGATGGCCTCGTAGACCTTGGTGCGTCCGGCGACGTCGTCCGACTTGACCGTGAGCATCTCCTGCAGCGTGTAGGCGGCACCGTAGGCCTCGAGCGCCCAGACCTCCATCTCGCCGAAGCGCTGACCGCCGAACTGCGCCTTTCCGCCCAGCGGCTGCTGGGTGACCAGGGAATACGGGCCGATCGACCGGGCGTGGATCTTGTCGTCCACGAGGTGGTGCAGCTTCAGCATGTAGATGTAGCCCATCGTCACCTTGCGGTCGAAGGGCTCGCCGCTGCGGCCGTCGTAGAGGGTCGACTGGGCTGACCGGTCGAGACCGGCCATCTCCAGCATCTGCTCGATGTCGGCTTCCTTGGCGCCGTTGAACACCGGAGTCGCCATCGGCACGCCGCGGCGCACGTTGTTGGCGGCCTCGGCCATTTCCTCGTCGGTCAGACCTTCCAGCTCGGACGGCGAATAGATCGCCTCCATCTCCGCCTTGAGGGGCGCGATGTCGTTGCTGCGCAGGTAGGCATCCACCGCCTGGCTGACCTTTCGGCCGAGCCCGGCCGCAGCCCAGCCGAGGTGGGTCTCCAGGATCTGACCGACGTTCATGCGCGAGGGCACGCCGAGCGGGTTCAACACGATGTCGGCATGCGTCCCGTCCTCCAGGAACGGCATGTCCTCGATCGGCACGATCCGCGAGACGACGCCCTTGTTGCCGTGACGGCCGGCCATCTTGTCGCCGGGCTGGATCTTGCGCTTCACCGCCACGAAGACCTTGACCATCTTCATGACGCCGGGCGGGAGCTCGTCACCGCGCTGCAGCTTCTCGACCTTGTCGAGGAAGCGCTGCTCTAGGCGCTTCTTCGACTCGTCGTACTGCTTCTGCATCGCTTCCATCTCGGTCATGAGACGGTCGTCGATGACAGCGAACTGCCACCACTGCGAACGCGGGTACTCGCTGAGGAGCTCACGGGTGAGCGTGGTCTCCTTCTTGAAGCCCTTCGGACCGGCGATGGGCGCCTGGCCGATGAGCACCGTGGCGAGACGCGCGTAGGTGTTGCGATCCAGGATCGCCTGCTCGTCGTCGCGGTCCTTGGCGAGGCGCTCGATCTCCTCGCGCTCGATCGCCTGGGCGCGCTCGTCCTTGTCGACGCCGTGGCGGTTGAACACCCGGACCTCGACGATCGTGCCAGTCACGCCCGGGGGAACCCGGAGCGAGGTGTCGCGCACGTCGGACGCCTTCTCGCCGAAGATGGCGCGGAGGAGCTTCTCCTCCGGCGTCATCGGGCTCTCGCCCTTCGGCGTGATCTTGCCGCACAGGATGTCGCCGGCGTGGACCTCGGCGCCGATGTAGACGATGCCGGCCTCGTCGAGGTTCTTGAGCGCCTCCTCGGAAACGTTCGGGATGTCGCGGGTGATCTCTTCCGGTCCGAGCTTGGTGTCTCGGGCCATCACCTCGAACTCCTCGATGTGGATCGAGGTGAACACGTCATCCTTCACGATCCGCTCGGAGAGCAGGATCGAGTCCTCGAAGTTGTAGCCGTTCCACGGCATGAACGCGACGAGCACGTTCCGGCCGAGGGCGAGCTCGCCGAACTCCGTCGAGGGACCGTCGGCGATGATCTCGCCCTTCTTCACGGCCTCGCCGACGCGAACCAGCGGCTTCTGCGTGATGCAGGTCGACTGGTTGGAACGCTGGAACTTCTGCAGGCGATAGATGTCGACGCCGGGCTTGTTGGCGTCGGCCTCCTCGGTGGCCCGGATGACGATACGGGTGGCGTCCACCTGATCGACGATGCCGGTGCGGCGCGCCGCGATGGCGGCGCCGGAGTCGCGGGCGACCACGGCCTCCATGCCGGTGCCGACGAAGGGCGCATCGGCACGGACCAGCGGCACCGCCTGGCGCTGCATGTTCGAGCCCATCAGCGCGCGGTTCGCGTCGTCGTTCTCGAGGAACGGGATGAGCGCGGCCGCGACCGAGACGAGCTGCTTCGGCGACACGTCCATGAGGTCGACGCGATCCGGCGGAACGACGATGACGTCGCCGGCCCGACGGCAGACCACGAGGTCCTCCGTCAACTTGAAGTTCTCGTCCATCTGCGCGTTGGCCTGGGCAACATAGTACTTCGCCTCTTCCATCGCCGAGAGGTAGGCGACGTCCGTGGTGACGACGCCGTCCTTCACCCGCCGGAACGGTGTCTCGATGAAGCCGTACTTGTTCACCCGCGCGAAGGTGGCGAGCGAGTTGATCAGGCCGATGTTCGGGCCTTCCGGCGTCTCGATCGGGCAGATGCGGCCGTAATGGGTCGGGTGCACGTCGCGCACCTCGAAGCCGGCGCGCTCGCGGGTCAGGCCGCCCGGGCCAAGCGCCGAGAGGCGACGCTTGTGCGTCACTTCCGAGAGCGGGTTGGTCTGGTCCATGAACTGCGAGAGCTGCGACGAGCCGAAGAACTCGCGTACGGCGGCGGCGGCCGGCTTCGCGTTGATGAGGTCCTGCGGCATCACCGTGTCGATGTCGACGGAGGACATCCGCTCCTTGATGGCGCGCTCCATGCGGAGCAGGCCGAGGCGATACTGGTTCTCCATCAGCTCGCCGACCGAGCGCACGCGGCGGTTGCCGAGATGGTCGATGTCGTCGATCTCGCCCTTGCCGTCGCGCAGGTCCACCAGCGCCTTGACGACCGCGAGCATGTCCTCGCGGCGGAGGGTCCGCACGGTGTCCTCGGCGTCGAGGTCCAGGCGCATGTTCATCTTCACGCGGCCGACGGCCGAAAGGTCGTAGCGCTCGGGATCGAAGAACAGCGAGTGGAACATCGCCTCGGCGGTGTCGAGGGTCGGCGGCTCGCCGGGACGCATCACCCGGTAGATGTCGAACAGCGCGCCTTCGCGGCCGGAGTTCTTGTCCACCGCGAGGGTGTTGCGGATGTAGGGACCGACATTGATGTGGTCGATATCGAGCACGGGCAGCTCGGACACGCCGACGTCCTCGAGGCTCTTGAGGAGCTTGTCGGAAATCTCGTCGCCGGCCTCGGCCCAGATCTCGCCGGTCTTGGCGTTGACCAGGTCCTCGGCGATGTACTGGCCGATCAGGTCCTCGTCGGTGGCCTTCAGGAACTGCACGCCGCGCTCGGCGATCTGCCGGGCGTTGCGGGCGTTCAGCTTCTTGCCGGCCTCGAGCACGACTTCACCGGACTCCGCATCGATCAGGTCGACGGAGGCTTTGAAGCCCTTCAGGCGCTCGGCATCGTAGGGCACGCGCCAGTCGGCGCCGTCGCGATCGTAGATCACGCGGTTGTAGAAGGTCGACAGAATCTCCTCGCCGTCGAGGCCGAGGGCGAACAGCAGCGACGTCACGGGGAGCTTGCGCTTCCGGTCGATGCGGACGTGCACGATGTCCTTGGCGTCGAACTCGACGTCGAGCCAGGAGCCGCGATACGGAATGATGCGGGCGGCGAACAGCAGCTTGCCCGACGAGTGGGTCTTGCCCTTGTCGTGGTCGAAGAACACGCCCGGCGAACGGTGCATCTGGGAGACGATGACGCGCTCGGTGCCGTTGACGATGAAGGTGCCGTTCTCCGTCATCAGGGGCATGTCGCCCATGTAGACGTCCTGCTCCTTGATGTCCTTGACGGACTTCGCGCCGGTATCCGGGTCCACGTCGAACACGATCAGGCGGAGCGTGACCTTGAGCGGGGCCGCGTACGTGATGCCGCGCTGGCGGCACTCGTCGACGTCGTATTTCGGCTGCTCGAACGTGTATTTCACGAATTCGAGCAGAGCCGTCGAGGAGAAGTCCGAGATCGGGAAGACCGACTTGAACACGGTCTGCAGGCCTTCGTCGCCCCGTCCGCCTTCCGGCTCATCCATGATCAGGAATTGGTCGTAGGACGCCTTCTGAACCTCAATGAGGTTCGGCATCTCGGCGACTTCCTTGATCTTGCCGAAGAATTTGCGAATCCGCTTGCGACCGACCAGCGTGTTGGCCATGGGTGACCTCGCTCCTACGTCCCGCGTACCGGGTGCCCGGGGAAGGCGTCTGCCTCCCGCAACCAGGCTTCGGGCCCGCCCCGCCGGACGACGCCTTCCCGAACTGAAAATCCCGTGGCCCTTGCGTGGGCCGGTCGGGCCGCCTGAAGCGACCATGGCCCACGGGCGTGAACCCGCGGGCCGGTGGTGCCGTCAGGTCCGGAGGGACCCGACGGAAGGTGATGGGCCGGAGCGGCCCACCGAAGTGTCTTACTTGAGCTCGACCTTGGCGCCAGCCTTCTCGAGCTGGGCCTTGAGCTTCTCGGCCTCTTCCTTGTTGACGGACTCCTTGACGGCCTTCGGAGCGCCCTCGACGAGGTCCTTGGCTTCCTTGAGGCCGAGGCCGGTGATCGCGCGGACCTCCTTGATGACCTCGATCTTCTTGTCGCCGGCAGCGGTGAGCATGACCGTGAACTCGGTCTGCTCCTCGGCGGCGGCGGCCGGGCCGGCGGCTGGGCCGGCGGCCACGGCGACGGCAGCGGCGGCCGAGACGCCCCACTTCTCTTCGAGCATCTTGGCGAGGTCGGCGGCCTCGAGAACGGTCAGCGAGGACAGGTCGTCGACGAGCTTGGCAAGATCAGCCATGTTAGTATTTCCTCAGATATCGGTTTGAACGGATGGGTTGATAAGGGCGATGCGGCCTCAGGCCGCTTCGCTCTGAGCCTCGTCCTTGGTGGCATAGGCCCCGAACACGCGGGCGAGCTTGGCCGCCGGTGCGTTGACGACCTGGGCGATCTTGGTCGCGGGAGCCTGGATGAGGCCCACGATCTTGCCGCGCAGTTCGTCGAGGGACGGCAGCGAGGCGAGCGCCTTCACACCGTCCGGGTTCAGGGCAGTCGTGCCCATGGCGCCGCCGAGGATCACGAGCTTGTCGTTGGCCTTGGCGAAGTCCACCGCAACCTTGGCGGCCGCGACCGGGTCGCTCGAATAGGCGAGCAGGGTCGGACCCTTCAGGAGGGGCTTGATGGAGGCGACGTCCGTGCCATCGAGAGCGATGTTGGCGAGGCGGTTCTTGGTGACCTTCACGGTGGCACCGGCCTGCTTCATCTGCGAGCGCAGCTTCTGCATGTCGGCGACCGTGAGGCCCTTGTAGTGGGCCACGACGACGACGGCGGTGTTCGCGAACACGCCGTTGAGCGTCGAGACGAGATCAGCTTTGGCTGTCCTGTCCACTGGGGCTCTCTCCGGTTGGCGGAACCCGAGAACGGGTCCGCCGGTTGCACATGCCGCCCGGGACGGAACTCGGCTTAACACGAAGCCGGAACGTCCCTGGCGACGCTTCACGGCCCTGTCCCCTACCGCCCCCCGGAACGGGTGGACGACACGGGTGAGATGGTTCAAACCGATGCCTGGCCCTGTCCGCGAGGAGCGAACCGGGTAAGGGCAATAGAATTTCGGTCTTCCCAGTCTGTGCAGGCTTGGGGATTAAGCCGGTGACCCGGCGCCTGCAGTCTCGGACAGGACATGGCCGGACGAAGCTCAGAAGGGGTTTTATGCCCCTCGAAGCCTTCCGGCCAACACCACCTGGTTGCCCAGGCGATCTCTCAATCGGAATGCGACCGATCGGCCGATTCCTTTCTCATGTATGAAAACGTTGAGCGCGGTCTATAGAGCCTTGCAAACAGCCTGCCAAGTGCCACCGAGCGATTATTCCGTCGCAGGCGACGCTTTTTCCTTGACGTCCCGTCGTCCCGGATCGCGGTCCGGGACGACGGGGGCGAGGCCCGAGCGCTGGTCAGGTCCGCTTGTCAGGTCGGCAGGAACCTGCGCGCCGCCCGCCACCAGGGCTCGCGCGCGTCGCGCTTCTGGTCGGCCTTGGCGGCGTAGAACGAGGCATTGTGCTCGCCGCGCAGGGCCTCCCGGGTGAAGCGGATGAGGTGGTGGGCGACGAATCCCATATTGAACACCGCTTCGATCTGGCCGCGCTTCAGGGCATGGCCGGCGGCCCGCCAGAACACCCGCCGGTAGTCGGACAGGAGACCGACGCGCACCGCGATGTTGAAGCCGAGCACGAGGCCGCGGCGCAGGTTGGTGCGTGTGAGCTTGCCCTTCACCGGCGTCTTGATCCGGTTCGGATAGGTCACCTCCACCTGGTGCCGGAAGCGCTCGAAGATCTGAGCCGGTTCGTAGGCATGGGCGATGGCCCGGCGCCAGGACGCCACGACGTCGTCGTGCGGGCGCTTGAAGAGGACGTTCGATTCCAGTGCCGCGTCGTGCACCAGGCGGTTCTCCCGGGTCAGCCGGTCCCAGAGCGGCGTCTTCGGCAGGGCCTGCAGGAGGTTCATCGTCAGCACCGGCACGGCCGACTTGTCGATGAAGTCGATGAGCTTCTGCTCGGACTGGTCGGTGTCGGTGTCGAGACCGAGGATGATGCCCGAGGTCACCTCCAGCCCGTAGCTGTTGAGGGTCTCGATCGCCTCGTACATCGGCACGGCGGCGTTGTGCTTCTTGTCGATCCCGGCGAGGGCATCCTCCTCCGGCGTCTCGATGCCGACGAAGACCGTCATGAAGTTGGCCTGCCGCATCAGCTCCAGGATATCGGGCTGCTTGGCCATGTTCAGCGTCGCCTCGCAGGCGAACTGGAGCGGATAGGCGTTCTTCTTCTGCCACGCCACGAGGTGGGGCAGCATGTCCTTCGTGGCCTTGCGGTTGCCGATGAAGTTGTCGTCGACGAAGTAGACCACCGCCGGATGGCCCGGCTGGGCGATGATGGCATCGAGCTCGCCGAGCATCTGCTCGGGGCTCTTCAGGCGCGGCTGGCGGCCGTAGAGCTGCGGGATGTCGCAGAACTCGCAGCGATAGGGGCAGCCCGACGAGAACTGCAGCGAGCCGATGAGGTAGCGCTTGAGCGGGGCGGCCTCGTAGGCCGGGGCCGGGAAATCGGAGAGCGGCAGGCGCTCCTTGGTCTCCAGGCGCACCTGCGTCGCCGGGATCGAGACGTCACGGTCGAGGATCGCCACCAGCTCGTCGGTGGCATCGCCGATCTCGCCGAGATGCAGGTAGTCGAATTCGGGATACTGCTCGGGGGAGCCGGAGACCGAGGGGCCGCCCAGCACCGTGACCTTACCGGCCGCGTGCGCGCGGGCGTAGATGTCCCGGATCTGCGGGGCCTGGATGTGCATGCCGGACACGAACACCGCATCGGCCCAGGCGAAATCCGCCGGGCCGGCTCGCACGATGTTCTCGTCGATGAACCGGTACTCCCACGCCTCGGGCATGTAGGCCGCGATGAGCAGGAGCCCCTGCGGGGGCATGAAGGCCTTCACGCCGCCCATCAGGGGGTAGGCGTGAGAGAAGGTCCCGAAGGACGGCGTGTAGGCGGGAAAGACGCACAGGATGCGTCGCTTCGAGATCACGGAGAGGGTGCATCGCATGACTGCATACCTAGCACAGGCTCGCGCGAAGGCGTCACCCTCCCCTGTCGATTTCTTGAGCGCCGGAACGACCGCCTGCGCTGAGCAGGAGCGAGCGAGCGGGCCCGCCCTCACGGCCCTTTGAACGCGGCGGGGGTTGGCGTTCCAGCCCCTCGGATCGGCCGCTACTCCACCTGCGCGTCGTCTCCGTCGCGGACGAGGCGCCCGAGCGTCCGCAGGGCGGTTTCCAGCCGCGGCATCGGCGGCGATCCGAGGGCGAGCCGGACGCCGTAGGGGGCCGGTTCGGGGCCGACCGCGAAGGCGCTCGCCGGCGAGACCGCGACGCCGTCGCGCGCTGCCGCCATGGCGAAGCGCTCCGGTGTCCAGGGATCGGGAAGCTCGAGCCAGAGGTGGTAGGTCCGCGGATCGCCCTGGAGGTCGAGGCCGCTCAGCACCTCCCGCGCCAGGGCGTTCCGGGCGGCGGCGTCGATGCGCTTGCCCGCGCCCAGCCGTGCGGCGAGGCCGTCCTCGATGACGTGCAGGGCCATGGCGAGAGACAAGCCGTTCGGGCGGGCCTGAGCACAAACGAAAACGCCCGGCCGCGAGGCCGGGCGTTTCCGATTCGTCTGTGGCCTGAGCCTCAGGCGGTCAGCACCGTCGAGGGCTCGACCTTCACGCCCGGACCCATCGAGGAGGTCACGGCGACGCGCTGGACGTACTGGCCCTTGGCGCCGGCCGGCTTGGCTTTGGAGACCGCGTCGGCGAACGCCTTGATGTTCTCGACGAGCTTGTCGGCGTCGAACGAGACCTTGCCGATGCCGGCGTGGACGATGCCGGCCTTCTCGACGCGGAACTCGACCGAGCCGCCCTTGGCGCCGGCGACGGCGCCCTTCACGTCCATGGTCACGGTACCGACCTTCGGGTTCGGCATCAGGCCGCGCGGGCCGAGCACCTTGCCGAGACGGCCGACGAGCGGCATCAGGTCGGGGGTCGCGATGCAGCGATCGAACTCGATCTTGCCGCTCTGGACGATCTCGAGGAGGTCCTCGGCGCCCACGATGTCGGCGCCGGCCGCCTTGGCCTCGTCGGCCTTGGCGCCGCGGGCGAACACCGCCACCCGCACCGTGCGGCCGGAGCCGTTGGGCAGGTTGCAGACGCCGCGGACCATCTGGTCGGCGTGACGCGGGTCGACGCCGAGGTTCATCGAGATCTCGACGGTCTCGTCGAACTTGGCGCTGGCCTTCTCCTTCACGAGCTTGATCGCCTCGTCGATGGGATAGAGCTTGAGCGCGTCGATGCCCTCGCGGGCGGCGCGGATGCGCTTGCCTTCGTGTGCCATTGTGCCCTCCCCTTAAGCGACGACGTCGAGGCCCATGGCCCGCGCGGAGCCACGGATCATGGCGACGGCGGCATCAACCGAGTCGCAGTTCAGGTCGGGCATCTTCTTCTCGGCGATCTCGCGCAGCTGCGCCTCGGTCACCTTGCCCACGGTCGGGCCCTTGCCCGGGGTCTTCGAGCCGGAAGCCGGCTTCTTGCCGATCTTCAGGCCGGCGGCCTTCTTCAGGAAGAAGGTGACCGGCGGCTGCTTCATCTCGAAGGTGAAGGAGCGGTCCTGGTACGCCGTGATGACGACCGGGATCGGGGTGCCCTTCTCGATCTGGGAGGTCTTCGCGTTGAAGGCCTTGCAGAATTCCATGATGTTGAGGCCGCGCTGACCGAGCGCGGGGCCGATGGGCGGCGACGGGTTCGCGGCGCCGGCCGGAACCTGAAGCTTCACGTAGCCCGTGATCTTCTTTGCCATAGGGACTGCTCCCAAAGAATGCCCGGCACCCGGCTGGCCTCAGCGCGGATGGAGCGGGCGGTTGCAGGTCGCGGTTCGGCCCGTGCGTCCCGGCGGCGAACCGGGCGGGCCTCCCGCGTGTGATGCCCTGCCGGAGCAGGGACTTATCCGGCGGAACCGGATCTCGACGAGACGACCACACTGGTTACCAGCGCTTGTGTAAGTCTCGCAAACTTATGCGGCCATGAAGAAGCCGCCAAAAGAACAGGCCTAGACGGTAGAGAAGCCAGTAGAACCAAACGAGACGCAACGCCGTCTTTCCATATTGGAAGAGGGCGTCGGTCTCGATCATCGGCGTCAGACCTTCTCGACCTGGCCGTATTCCAGCTCGACCGGCGTGGCGCGGCCGAAGATCGAGACGGCGACCTTGAGACGCGACCGACTCTCGTCGATCTCCTCGACGGTGCCGTTGAAGGAGGCGAAGGGGCCGTCGGAGACGCGGACGGTCTCGCCGATCTCGAAGGAGACGGAGGGCTTCGGGCGATCGACGCCCTCGGCGACCTGGCCCTTGATGCGCTCGGCCTCGGCGTCCGGGATCGGAACCGGCTTCGACTTGTCCGCTCCGAGGAATCCGGTGACCTTCGGGGTGTTCTTGATGAGGTGGTAGACCTCGTCGGTCAGGTCGCACTTCACCAGGACGTAGCCGGGGAAGAACTTGCGCTCGGCATCGACCTTGCGGCCGCGACGCACCTCGACGACCTTCTCGGTCGGGACCATGACCTCGTCGAACAGTTCCATCAGGCCACGCTGGGCCGCCTGATCCTTGATGGACTGCGCGACCTTGTTCTCGAAATTCGAGTAGGCGTGGACGATGTACCAGCGCTTCGACACGGTTCTCACCAAATCCTGACGTCAGTCAGCCCGATCGCGCCGCAGCGCGCCCGGGCCGAGAAGTTGTTAGGCGCCGACCCCGAGGATCAGGGTCACGAGATAGCGCAGCGCCTGATCCACCACCGTGAAGAAGATGCTCGCCACCACCACCATGATGAACACCATCACGGTGGTCACGACGGTCTCCTTGCGGGTCGGCCACGTGACCTTGCGGCCCTCGTCGCGAACCTGGCTCAGGAACTCGGCCGGGCCGACGCGCTTCTGCGCGGGACGCGCGGGCGGGGTCGCCCGAGGGGGCGTCGGCGTGGTGGAGCCGCGCTGCGGGGCGCGCGCGAGATCCACTTTCTTCGATGCTTCGTTCGATGCCATGGCGCCAACAACAGGGAGATCGGCCCGAGTTTCGGGAAAGCGCGACGCGGCGGCTCCGGGGAGGAGCCTGCATCGACGGCCTTCATCGATCTCGGAAGGCGACCGCTCTAACGCAAGTCGCCGGGCTTGTCGACTGCGCCCGGCCGGACTTCGCTGAGGAGCGATCTGCTGGAAGGGAAGAGGGCTGGGAGGGTCGACAGGTCTGACGCGGCCAAATGGCAGGAGTGGAGGGACTCGAACCCGCAACCTCCGGTTTTGGAGACCGGCGCTCTGACCAGTTGAGCTACACTCCTATGCGGAGGACGAGTCCCCCGCCGCGGCGCTGCTATAGACCGGCCGAGACGGCTTCGCAATGGTCAAAACAGCATCGTCGGCGAAGAACCTTCGGGGCGGTGTGCGGCCCGACGCACGCCTCGAAAACGACGACGGCGCCCCGGACCGAACCGGGGCGCCGTGTAGTGCGGGTGACGGGCCGGACGCTCCCGAAGGGCATCCGGCCGGGCCGTTCCTACTCGTTGATGGCGGCGACGACGCCTGCGCCGACGGTGCGGCCGCCTTCACGGATGGCGAAGCGCAGCTTCTCTTCCATGGCCACCGGCACGATCAGGGTGACGTCCATGGTCACGCTGTCGCCGGGCATCACCATCTCGGTGCCCTCGGGCAGCACGCACACGCCGGTCACGTCCGTGGTGCGGAAGTAGAACTGCGGGCGGTAGTTGGTGAAGAACGGCGTATGGCGACCGCCCTCCTCCTTGGTCAGGATGTAGGCCTCGGCCTTGAACTTGGTGTGGGGCTTGACCGAGCCGGGCTTGCACACGACCTGGCCGCGCTCCACGTCCTCGCGCTTGGTGCCGCGCAGCAGCACGCCGACGTTGTCGCCCGCCTGGCCCTGGTCCAGCAGCTTGCGGAACATCTCGACGCCCGTGACCGTCGTGGTCTGGGTGTCGCGGATGCCCACGATCTCCACCGTCTCGCCGACCTTGACGATGCCGCGCTCCACGCGACCCGTCACCACCGTGCCGCGGCCCGAGATCGAGAACACGTCCTCGATGGGCATCAGGAACGGCTTGTCGATCGGACGCTCCGGCTGCGGGATGTAGGCGTCGACCGACGCCATCAGGGCCAGCACGGCGTCGTGGCCGATCGCCTTGTCGCCGTTGTCCAGCGCCACCTTGGCCGAGCCCTTGGTGATCGGGATGTCGTCGCCGGGGAAGTCGTACTTGGAGAGGAGCTCGCGCACCTCCATCTCGACGAGCTCGAGAAGCTCGGCGTCGTCGACCAGATCGACCTTGTTCAGGAACACCACCAGCGCCGGCACGCCGACCTGGCGGGCCAGCAGGATGTGCTCGCGGGTCTGGGGCATCGGGCCGT
Organism: Methylobacterium sp. TK31; assembly: GCF_055361545.1. Lineage (NCBI taxonomy): Bacteria > Pseudomonadati > Pseudomonadota > Alphaproteobacteria > Hyphomicrobiales > Methylobacteriaceae > Methylobacterium > Methylobacterium sp. TK31. Next base: position 2,422,962 of record NZ_CM143964.1, read on the forward strand.
CGGCCGCCGACACCACCAGGATCGCGCCGTCCATCTGCGCCGCACCCGTGATCATGTTCTTCACGTAGTCGGCGTGGCCCGGGCAATCCACGTGCGCGTAGTGCCGGTTCGTCGTCTCGTACTCAACGTGCGCCGTCGAGATCGTGATCCCGCGCGCCTTCTCCTCCGGCGCCTTGTCGATCTGGTCGTAGGCCGTGAACGTCGCACCGCCCGTCTCGGCCAGAACCTTCGTGATCGCCGCCGTCAACGACGTCTTGCCGTGGTCCACGTGACCGATCGTGCCAATGTTGCAGTGCGGCTTCGTACGCGCGAATTTCTCTTTGGCCATCGTCTCTTTCCTGCGGCAAGCTCACACGAGCGGTCGCCCGGGCTGTCGCTCGACGAGGTGTCGAGCCGGGCGAAAGACGGGGGCCCGCTTAGAGGCTTGCCGTCCTTTGATCAAGGGCCTTGCGAAACAAGCCCTTTCGTCGGCCTACGGAACCGGGCGCCGCACGGGCGAGGCGGCGAGCAGCGCGGCCCGGTCCAGCCCCAGGGCGGCGGCGATCTCCTCCAGCGCCCGCGCCTCCACGTCGGCGATGCCGTCGAGGTCGGCGACGTCCGCCGCGACGAGGAAGGTCGCCTCGCGCTCCTCCTGTCCGCGCCCCTCGATGGCGGCCACGCGGCGGAGATTCTCGGCCCGCCCCGCCCGGGTCCGGGCGCGGGCGATGCCGTCGTAGAGTTCACTCTCCAGCATCAGCCGGTCATAGCCCTTCTCGAGGATCGGGTTGGCCTGCAGGCCGGCGAGCGCCGTGTCGAATTCCGCGCTGGCAACCTCGCCGTCGGCGACCATCACGTTGGCGGCGGCCGAGACCATCGCCTGCATGAGGACCTTGTCGCCGGCATAGGCCGTCACGGTCTGGCTGAAGCGGCTGACGATGTCCTGAAAGATGTTCATGGGAACTCTGGAGACCGAAGTATCGGGGTTTGCGCGGCATCGACGCCGGGTCAGCCATCGCGGTTCCGCGCCCCGATGACAAGCCGCACCGGCCGCGCTCAGAACAGCGCCACCAGGGCGATGCCGCCGATCATCAGCAGCCCGCCGAGCGCGCGCCAGAGGGTGACCGGATGCTGGTCGAATCCGACCCATCCGAAATGGTCGAGCAGGATCGAGGTGACGACACCGGCGGTGACGAGGAGGCCGATATAGGGCGCGGCGCCGATCTGCTGCGCGACGAACAGCTGCGAGAGGATGAGAAGCGCACCGATGACGCCGCCGAACCAGGCCCAGGACGGCACGGCCCGGATGTCGCCGAGGTTCGGCAGGGCGAAGCGGCCGAGCAGGAGCCCGACGACGAGCAGGGTCACCCCGCCCATCAGCGACACGACGATCCCTGCGGCGAAGGGCTGCGCCAGGTTCTTGGAAAGGGTCGCGTTCACGCCCGACTGCACCGCGTTGGCGATGCCGGCCAGGAGAGCGAAGCCGTAGAGGAACCACATGGACAATCCTGGGCCTTCAGCGCGACGGGCCGGGCCGCGCGGACGGGGCCGGACCAGGGAAGTAGCCTGTGATAAGTCATTGGCGAGGGATCGGGATCGCCCGAGGGTTCGCGATCGTCTAAGAACGGCCGCTCCGCCGAACAGCCGAACAGCAAGGGATCCCGGTATGGATGGGACGGCCACATCGTCCGTCGACACGGGCGAACCGAGGCCCGATGAATCAAGGCCAGTCAGACTGGGATCGGTGGATACGGGCGCGGTCGGACCGGAGGATCTCCGCTTCACCCTGCGCGCGGCCACCGACGCGGCGCATCGTCGTCTCGACGCGGGGTTTGCCGCGCACGACCTGACCCGGCGCGACGATTACGGGACGTTCCTGTCGGCGATGCACGGTCCGTTCGTGCAGATCGAGGCTTGGCTCGACGGGGCCGATCCGGCTGACCTGCCGCCGGACTGGCCGGCGCGCCGACGCTCCGATGCCCTGAACGCCGACCTGCGCGCGCTGGCGATCGCGGCGCCCGACGCCGTTCTCGCCCCCCTGGCCCCGACCCTCGCTGGGGCCGAGGCGCCGGGGCTCCTGTATGTGCTCGAGGGTTCGCGTCTCGGCGGGCAGGTCCTGCTGCGCCAGGTCCTCGCCAGTCCGGATCCGGTGGTGCGCGAGAACGCCCGCTTCCTTCGGCATGGCGCCGGCACCCGCCTCTGGCCCAGCTTCGTCGCCTGGCTCTGCACACGCCCCACCGACGGTCACGCCGACGCGATCCGCGGCGCGCAGCGTGCCTTCGCGCTGTTCGAGGCCGCCCAGCTGCGCGGCTAGGCTGGCACCGGCGTGCTCGCGAGGGCGCGGCGCAGGATGTCGGCGGTGTAGGGCTTCTTGATCATCGGCACGGCGCCGAGTTCGGGCGGGATGCGGAAGCTCTCGCCGTAGCCCGTGGCGAAGACGAACGGAACGCCGACGGCGATTAGGCGCCGGGCGACCGGCAGGCTCGTCTCGGCACCGAGATTGACGTCGAGGAGGGCGAAGCTGGGGTGCGCCGCCTCGATCTGCCTCAGGGCCTCGTGCACCGAGCCCGCCATGTCGACCGCGGTCGCCCCGAGGGTGGAGAGGATCTCCTCGGCTTCGAGCGCGATGATCATGTTGTCCTCGACCACCAGCACGGTGCCGGACAGGGTCTTTCCGTCGAGTTCCGGAACCCGCTCGCGCTCGCGCGCCGGCTGCGCGGCCACGGCCGGAGCGGCGCGGACGTAGCGCGACGGCACGGCGAAGCGACCGCGCAGGCCGGTGAGTTCGTAGGTGATCTCGGCCTCGCCCTTCAACTCGTAGGGGATCGACCGCTCGATCAGCGTGGTTCCGAAGCCGCGCCGGCGCGGAGGCTTGACCGGGGGGCCGCCGCTCTCGCGCCAATGGATGACGAGGCACTCCGAGGCGTCGCGCTCCCACACCACGTCGACCTGCCCGGACGCCTCGGACAGGGCGCCGTACTTGGCCGAATTCGTCATCAACTCGTGAATGACGAGGGCGAGGGTGGAGAAGGCCTGCGGTTCGAGGAGGACGTCGACGCCCTCCAGGCGAACGCGGCCAGCCTGCTGGTCGAGATAAGCCTCGGCCTCCAGGGTAATGAGGTCGCGCAGGGAGCCCGGTCCCCAGTTCGTGGTGGTGATCTGGTCGTGCGCCCGGGCGAGCGCCTGGATGCGCTCGCCGATGACGCCGGCGAAATCCTCGACGCTGTCCGCCCCGGAACGGCTCTGGGCGACGATGCCCCGGATGAGGTTGAGGATGTTGCGGACCCGGTGGTTCAACTCCGCGATCAGCAGTTCCTGGCGTTCCTGCGCCGTCTTGCGCTCCTTCTCGGCGGAATCCGTGAGGCGCAGAATGACTTCGAGCAGCGTGATGCGCAGGGCCTCGGCGATGCGCAGGTCGGCCGGGCTCCAGGGCGCGGCCTGGCCGCGGACCACTTCGGTCCAGGCCTCGAAGCTCTTGCGCGGCGTCAGGCGCAGGCCGTTCGGGCCGAGGCTCGCCGGCTTCTCCGGATTGCCGGCCCAGGTCACGGTGCGGGCGATCTCCCGACGGAAGAACACCAGGAAATCCCGCGGCGCCCGCGAGATCGGGATCGCCAGGAGGCCGGCCGCCCGCTCGGTGTAATCGGCGGCGGGCGGATGGACCGCGCCGATCTCGTGCGTCGCGAAGGCGCGGCTCGTCGCCGTGCGGTTGAGGAAGCGCACGAGGCCGGTGAATTCCTCCGCCGTCGGCGTCGCACCCCGCAGGGTGATCTCGCCGTTCACCCAGACGCCGATGCCATCGCAGGTGACGATACCTGCGATGTCCTCGAGGAAGTCGGTGATGTTCTCCAGGCTCGTCCCGCCCGAAGCGAGGGCGCCCATCAGTCGGTCGTGCAGGGCGCGGGAGCTGCCCTCGTAGGCGGCCTCCGCCTCGCGCTCCCGGCTCTCCAGGATCAGCGAGAACATCTGTCCGAACAGCTCGGCGCCGGTCCGGCGCTCCAGGGAGATGTGACGTGGTTCGGTGTGGTGGCAGGCGAACAGACCCCAGAGCTTGCCGCCGCGCAGGATCGACACGGACAGCGAGGCCGCCACTCCCATGTTGCGCAGATATTCGAGATGGATCGGCGACACCGTGCGCAGGGTGCTCATCGAAAGGTCGAGGGAACGCCCGTCGGGGTCGCGCTGCGGCAGCACCGCCACGGCCTCGGCATCGACATCGGCGATGATGCGCAGCCAGTTCCGCTCGTAGAGGGCGCGCGCCTGCTTCGGGATGTCGGAGGCCGGGTAATGCAGGCCGAGATAGGGCGGCAGGCTGGAGCGCGCCGATTCGGCGATCACCACGCCGGACCCGTCGGGGTCGAACCGGTACACCATGACCCGGTCGAACCCGGTCAGGGCCCGCATCTGGCGCACGGCCTCGCGGCAGAACGGCTCGAAGCCGAGGGTCTGCTGCAGGCGCCCGACCATGCTGCGGACCAGATTGCCGGCGTTGAGATGCTCGGTGACGCTCGGCTCGGCCTCGATGACGATGGCGCCGCCCGAGAGATGCAGGGCGATGTCGAAGGGCCTGCCGCCCGGCTGCAGGGCCGTGCCGAAGACGCGATCGATCGCATCGGGTCCGCGGAGCGCCTGGAGGTGGCCGCGGATCAGGTGGATCGCTTCCCCGTCGATGAGATCGGCCAGCGGCAGGCCGAGCAGGTCCATGCCGGCGTGCCCGAGCCAGTCCGAGGCGTTCTCGGACGCTCGGACGACGATCCAATCCGGCGATACGGCGATCAGGAAGCCGAAAGGCTGAACCGCACCGAGGACATGGATCGGTTCACGGTCGCAGGACGTCAGGTCCACGGCCTGGGCTTGTTCTGAATGATCGGTCATCAAGTTTTCTGGTTCGCCGGTTCCGCATCTGTTCGGAGAAGCGCGTCGGGAACAACGACATGCCGATGGGAAAGTCTCCCCGACGGTCGGGCAGCGAACACACTTTTCGGTCGACCGTGGTTCGTATGCCACAGGCGGGAACGGAATCGATCCCCTTCGGCCTGCTAGGGTCGAGGAGCGGCCCGGTCCGTCAAGGCGGCGATGAGCGTGGCTCCGATGAGGTAGCCCGTGAGACCGAGCGCCCCGCATTCCAGCCAGAAACCGATGCGACCCGTGACGAGGCCCGAGGCTGCGAGTGCGCCGGCGAGGGCGGCCGGCACGACGAGCGCCAGGGCGGCCCATCGGGCACCGGGCGTTCGGGGCAGGCCCGCCGCCCCGCCGATGGCGCAGCCGAGCAGGGCGCTGGCCGCCACGAGCGGCCAGAGCATCGTCGCCAGGAGAGTCACGAAATCGGCCTCGCTTGATCAGTCATGAGCGGCTCGCGATCCCGATCCCCTGCCCCGCCGGCCGCTGCGCGCCCGCTGGCGCGACGGAGACCTGCTCCGGGCGAAGGCCGGCCTGCAGCAGGTACTCCACGATGGCGTTGGCGCGGGCCTGCGCGAGGTCGGGGGCGGGCTCCGCGGGGATGGTGGGCTTCGTCTCGGGCTTCCGGGGCTTGTCCTTCGATGCCGTCCGGCCGGATGCCTTGTCTCCCGGGCCTTTGGCCGGCGTCTTGCCGAGATCCTTGGCAGGCTCCTTCCCGGCTGCGTCCTTGGTCGTCTCCAGCGAGGCGGTACTCTCCACCGCCGTCTCGGCGAGTGGCTTGGGAGCGGCCGCGGCTCCGGTCGGGTCAAGATGGCCCGTAACCACGAGGCGCAGGGTCGGGCAGGTCCTGCCCAGGCCGGCGATCCCATCGAGAAGCGGATAGAAGGCCGGCTTCAGGATCGTGCTTCCCGGCGGGAATACCAGGGTCTGGCCGGCGAGACTACCCTCGATCGCGGCGGCGCAGGCCTCCGGCGAGCGGGTCGGCGCCGCATCCGGACTCGTCACGGCGACCTCCGCGGTCCAGCCCGGCGGCATCGCGGCCGACAGGTCGTCGGCGACGCGCCGGGAGCCCTGCGCGTAGGGGCTCTCGCCCGTCAGGGTGACCGCGCGATCGGCGATCCGGGCCTCGCCCCGGGCGACCAGGGCGAGGGCCACCGCGGTGGCACGCAGCACGCGGGCGAGTTCGGGCGGAGCGCCCTCGCCGAGGCGGGTGCGATCGACCAGGCGTTCGCGAAACAGCCGCGGCCGCAGGGTCCCGAGCAGGGCCTCCCGCGCCTCGGCATCCGGCAGGTGACCCGTGACCGTCACGGCCTCCGCATCGCGCCGAAGCGCGACCCGGTAGGGCGAGAGCGGCCGGGTCGTCAGAGCCGCGCCACCCCGGCTCAGGCCGGCGGGCATCCCGTCCCGCAGCAGCGCCTCGATTTCGGGAATGGCCTGGGCGTCGAGGGCGACCCCGTTCAGGGAGATTCGCCCCTCGGCGACGCTGACGCTGCCCTCCTGGATCAAGCTGGCGAGCCGCAGGGCGAACCGGGCCATCGCGCCGGGATCGACGTCCGCCGGAAGCCCGCGGGCATTGCGCATCCGGTCCTCGACCTGCCCCGTTTCCGACGCTTGCACCGCCTGAGTCCGGATCTCGGCGCGCGCGACCTCGGAGACCACGTGGCCCGAGAGGGCGAGGGCGCCTCCGGGCTCGCGGGTGACGACGAAGCGGAAATCCGGGACGGTCGCCGGCAGGATCTCGATCCGGCCGAGGCTGTAGCCGGTGGGCGGGGCGGTCAGGGCTGCCCGCAGGGTCTCGTCGTCGGCAATCGACGCCGCCTCGCCGACGACCGAGAGGCGCATGTCTTCCAGCATCACCCGGCTACCGGGTGCGAGGGCGCGCAGCCGTGCCAGGGCATAGCCGGCAGCCGCGGTGAAATCGGGCGGCGCCCCGAGGGCGGCGCGGGCGCGGTCGCGCAGGGCCGTTCCGGGTTCGAGGGCGGGCGTGAGCTGATCAGCCAGGGCTCCGGCGCCGATCTCGGCCGGCCGCACGCCCGTCAGGTCGACGCCGTTCCGGGCGCGGGTCGCGACCCAGACGAAGGGGGCGGCCAACTTGACGACCCCGACCGGGCCGACGACGCGCCGAACACCCTCGATCGCCGCGAGCCGCCGATGGGCCGCGTCGCGGGCCGCGGCATCGGGCGCCTCGCCGGTGACCAGGAGATCGCGGCCCTCGGCCGTCACGCGCAGCCATGGCTCGGCGCCCGGCACGGCCGTCGCGCGGGCCACCGCGTCGGCCTCCGCCCCGAGCCGCGCCTCGAAGCGCGGCGTGATCCAGGCGGCGGAAAGGCCGAGGATCAGGGCGAGTCCGGGCAGGCCGGCGGCCCAGCCGAGACGGCGGCATCGGTCGCGGAGTACGGAAGCGGCGGACACGTCGGACCCCGATGACAGGCGGCGTGCGGGAGCGAACGCCGGGATGGTATCCCACATGCCGTTCGCGGCATCATGAAGGCCGGGCGCCGTTCAGGCGTCGCGCAGCATCTCGAGTTCGAGCCAGCGGTCCTCGGCCTTGGCCAATTCCGTCTCGGCGACGCCGAGGAGATCCGAAGCCTTCGCGAAGCGGGCCGGGTCACGGGCATAGAGGCCGGGATCGGCCAGGACCTCGCGCAGCTTGGCGATGTCCGATTCGAGCTTCTTCATCCGGTCCGGCAGGGTCTTCAACTCGTGCTGGTCCTTGAACCCGAGCTTCGACTTGCCGGCGGGCGCTCCCGCATCGCCGGCCCTGGCGCGATCCTTCGCGTCGGCACGGGCCTCCGCCTTCTCGGCCCGCCCGGCCGCCGCCCGGGCCTGCACGCCCTCCCCGCGCTGGGCGATCATGTCCGTGTAGCCGCCGGCATACTCGACCCAGCGGCCCTCCCCCTCGCTCACGAGCACGCTGCCCACGACCCGATCGAGGAAGTCGCGATCGTGGCTCACCAGGATCAGGGTGCCGGAATAATCCGCCAGCATCTCCTGCAGGAGGTCGAGGGTCTCGAGATCGAGGTCGTTGGTGGGCTCGTCGAGGACGAGGAGGTTGGCGGGCTGGGCGAGGGCGCGAGCGATGAGCAGGCGGTTGCGCTCGCCGCCGGAGAGGACGCTGACCGGGGTGCGGGCCTGCTCGGGCGCGAACAGGAAGTCCTTGAGGTAGCCGATCACATGGCGGCTGACGCCGCCGACCATCACCGAATCGCCGCTGCCGCCGGTGAGGACCTCCGTCACCGTCATGGTCGGCTCCAGCACGGCACGCGCCTGATCGAGGAGCATCATCTTCAGGTTGGTGCCGAGCGCCACCGTGCCGGAATCGGGCGCGAGCTGCCCGGTGAGCAGGTTGATCAGCGTGGTCTTGCCGGCGCCGTTGGCCCCGACGATGCCGAGGCGGTCGCCGCGCATCACCCGGAGCGAGAGATCGTCGACGATCCTGCGCGGGCCGTAGGCCTTGGCCGCGTGCTTGGCCTCGATCACCAGGGCGCCGGAACTCTCGGCCTCGGTGGAGGTCATGGTTGCCGTGCCGACAGGCCGGCGGTCCTCCCGCCGCTCCTTGCGCAGGGCATGGAGGTTGCCGAGGCGACGCACGTTCCGCTTGCGCCGGGCGGTGACGCCGTAGCGCAGCCAATGCTCCTCGTCGGCGATCTTGCGCTCCAGCTTGTGCCGGTCGCGCTCCTCTTCCTCGAAGAAGGCGTCGCGCCAGGCCTCGAAGGTGGAGAAGCCCTGCTCAATCCGACGGGTGACGCCGCGGTCGAGCCAGATCGTGGTCTTCGACAGGGCCGAGAGGAAGCGCCGGTCGTGGCTGATCAGCACCAGCGCGCCGCGCACGCTCTTCAACTCGGATTCCAGCCACTCGATGGCCGGCAGGTCGAGGTGGTTGGTGGGCTCGTCGAGGAGCAGGATGTCGGGTTCCGGCGCCAGCGCCTGAGCGAGGGCGACCCGCCGCCCCTCCCCGCCCGAGAGACTCTTCGGGTTCTCGGCGCCGGTCATCCCGAGGCTCTCGAGGAGGTAGCGTGCCCGGTAGGCGTCGTCCCCAGGGGTCAGGCCGGATTCGACGAAATCGAGAGTCGTCTCGAAGCCCGAAAAGTCGGGCTCCTGCGCCAGGTAGCGGATCGTGGTCCCGGGCTGGACGAAGCGCACGCCCCGGTCGGGCTCGACGAGGCCCGCGGCGATCTTCATCAGGGTGGACTTGCCCGAGCCGTTGCGGCCGACAAGGCAGGTGCGTTCGCCCGGAGAGATCGCGAGTTCGGCGCGCTCGATCAGCGGAGTGCCGCCGAAGGTGAGCGCGACGTCTTGGAGGGTGAGGAGCGGAGGAGCGGCCATGGGGCCGGCTTATGGCAGTGACCGCGCCTCCGAACAAACCCGCAATCGGGATACCCGAACCAACCCGCGGTCGCGGCGCGCTCACATGGTGGGATTGGCGGGACCCGTGGGCATCGGATCGGAAGCGATGGCCGGGCCGATATCCGGATCGTTGACCGGAATCTCGGTCGGCGTCACGTCGGGCGCCTCGGTCGGAGTCGTACCCGGCACGTCGGTGCCGGGGGTGTCGGGGCCGGGTGCCGGGGTCTGAGGCGCTTCGTAGGGCGTCTCGGGGACCGGGGCTTCCGGGATCGGGCCGGGGTTCGACATCGCTTGCGCCTCTCACATGCCTCGGGAAACGGACGGGTGGAACAGTCCGTCGCCGAGGGAGGTTCCGGGCGCGATGCGGCCAAGTTAGGGTGACGTCAAAGCTCCGTCACGCCAGAGACCCGTCACTTCTTGGTCAGGAGGAGGTTGCCCTCGCTGCCGAGTTTCTTCTGGATCTGCTGTGCGAACAGCGCCAGCAGGAGGGGCAGCCGGACCTCGACCCGAACCGTCTCGGGTCGGACATCCACCTGCCCGTCGACCTTCTGGCCGAGGGCCGCCATGGCGAAGTCGAGGCGGTCGTCGGTCCAAGCCATCTTCTCCACGGCAACACCTGCCTTGGCAAACAGACCGTCCGCCTGGGTGATGCCGTCCGCAATGCGCCGACGGGCCTCGGCCAAGCCGAGTTCATGGGGGATTTCGACGATCAGCGGCTTTGCCATGGGGATCTGAGCTCTCGGTTCCACCAGCCAGATGGGGCCGGCCGGTCCCTCTCACAACGCCGACCGGCCCGATAAGCTCAGTTCACCACGCTTAGGGCGACGTAGGTCGTGCCGCCCATGCCGAGGGCGCGGGCCGAGCCCTTGGCGAGATCGATGATCCGGCCGCGGACGAACGGACCGCGATCGTTGATGCGCACCACCACCGAGCGGCCGTTGCGCTTGTTCTCGACCCGGACCCGGGTGCCGAACGGCAACGTGCGATGGGCGGCGGTCATCCCGTTCGGATTGAAGCGCTCGCCATTCGCCGTCCGATGGCCGCTCGCATACCAGGAGGCGGCGCCGCTCTGGGCGCTGGCTGGATGAACGGCGGCGAGTGTCACGACGGTCCCGATGATGGCAGCGGCCCCACGAACAGGCTTGATAGTCATCCGCATTCCCTTTGTTGTTTCGGATGGCCGGCAAAATGAAGCGGATCGGGGCCAAAATGAGACCGGATAAATGTGGCAACGGCCGCCAAAACTGAGGCTATAACGGTTTTTTAATCTCCGGTTGTGTGTGGCCATATTGTCGTTCATCGACAGGATTTTCGATGACGAAATGGTAATGCTGAAGGAGCGCGCGGTGGGCTGAACGCGCGTTGTGTGCGACGTCGGCACGCAACGTCGAGGTGCGGAAAAGGAAATGAGCGTTGCGCTGAGCGAAACCCAGTCCTGCGAAGGGGCGATACGGCTCAGAAGAGGCGAATCTTCTCTTTTCGGGTGCCGGAACGCGATCGAGAGGGCAGCCGGGTGCCATCGGCCGCCCGAACAGGGTCTGCAGCTCGACTGTCGTGCTGCGCCGAATCTATTTAGAAAAGCAGCCTTTCGCTTAGGTTCACCAATGCGAGACTTACTTAATAGGCTAGCCGTGGGCCGAACCACCAACTCGGCAAAAATTGCAGCCCCAAATCGAGACGCCTTATCCGCATCCCGGCAACCGGGCCTTTACGTTAACGGGGCCAAGGTCTGCCGGTCAGTCGCGTAACCGGTGTTTGCCATGGCTTCCCTGCGTACCGCGGTCGCCGACACCGTCGCCCGGAAAAGTGTCTCGCGTACCGGGCGGCCCGTGTCGGCGCCGCGGATGGGTCTCGTACCCTCCACCAAGCGTCTTCCTCTCGAAGACCGTCTCCCCCTCGACGAAATTCTCGTCGGAGACTGCATCGTCGCCATGAACGCCCTGCCGGCGTCGAGCGTCGACTGCGTGTTCGCTGATCCGCCCTACAATCTCCAGCTCGGGGAAGGTTCGCTCCTGCGTCCCGACCAGAGCCGGGTCGACGCGGTGGACGACGACTGGGACAAGTTCTCGACCTTCGCCGCCTACGATGCCTTCACCCGCGAATGGCTCGCCGCCGCGCGCCGGGTGATGAAGCCGAACGCCACCCTGTGGGTCATCGGCTCCTACCACAACATCTTCCGGGTCGGCGCCACGTTGCAGGACCTCGGCTACTGGATCCTCAACGACATCGTCTGGCGCAAGGCCAACCCGATGCCGAACTTCCGCGGCAAGCGCTTCACCAACGCGCACGAGACCCTGATCTGGGCCTCCCGTTCGGCGGAGTCGAAGGGCTACACCTTCCACTACGAGGCGCTGAAGGGCGGAAACGACGACGTCCAGATGCGCTCCGACTGGTTCATTCCCCTCTGCACCGGCGACGAGCGCCTGAAAGGCGCCGACGGCCAGAAGGTGCATCCGACCCAGAAGCCGGAGGCGCTGCTGGCCCGCACGCTCCTCTCGGCGACCAACCCGGGCGACGTGGTGCTCGATCCGTTCTTCGGCACCGGCACCACCGGCGCCGTCGCCAAGCGCCTCGGCCGCCACTTCATCGGCATCGAGCGCGAGACGATCTACGCCCAGGCCGCCCGCGCGCGCATCGACGCCGTCGAGCCCCTGTCCCAGGCGGCCCTACTGGTGGCTCCGAGCAAGCGCGCCGAGCCCCGCGTCGCCTTCCTCAGCGTCATCGAGGCCGGGCATATCCGGGCCGGCGAGACCCTGACCGACGCTCGCGGCCGCCACAGCGCCATCGTTCGGCCGGACGGCACCCTGATGGCCGGACCGGCCACTGGTTCGATCCACAAGATCGGCGCCCTGGTTCAGGGCTTCCCCGCCTGCAACGGCTGGGACTTCTGGCACGCGACGCGGGACGGCAAGCCGGTGCTCATCGACGTATTCCGGACCAAGATGCGTTCCGCCATGGGCTCGGCCGCCTGACGGTCGGCACTCAGCGCGTGCGCGGCCGTCCCCGCTTGCGGGGCGCGGCCGGCGGCATCGCCTCGGCCGGGCCATCGAACTCGTCCCCGCTCTCGTCGCGGACCGGAGCCGGCACCGGGCGCGGAGCCGGTTTCGGCACCGGGCGGAACCGTGGCGACGGGGCGGGTGCCTCCGGTTCGGGCTCGGCGAAGAGCGGTGTATCGGCCACGCTGCGCATGGCCTTCGGCCTGCCACGCTTGGCGACCTTCCCCGAAACCGGTTCCGCCGCCTCAGGTTTCGGGTCGAAGGCGTGCGCCAGGACCTTCTTCATCACGCCCGGCAGCGGTTCGCCGTCGAGGTCGCGGCGCGGCGTGAAGCGCAGGCCCGGCGGCGGAGCGGTGCTGAGCGCCACCTTGGCGACGAACACCGTCAATTCCAGCGGGAAATGCGTGAAGCCGTGCCGCACGAGGCCCGGCAGCCGTTTCCAGCGCGCGTCGAGGGGCGCGTCGAGGAGAGCCTGGGCCGGATCGTAATCGGGTTCCCAGGGGCTCATCGGCGGCTCGGCCATCGAGCCCAGCAGTCCCTCGGGCGGGCGGGTCCGCAGCAGGACGGCCTCATCACCGCTGCGAATCGCCACGAAGGCCGCACCCCGCCGCAGGCTACCCTTCACGGCCTTCACCTTCCGGGGGAAGGTTTCCTGCAGGCCCAGCGCCCGGGCGCGGCAGGGCACCATCCACGGACAGAGGGCGCAGGCCGGGCGCTTGGGCGTGCACAGGGTGGCGCCGAGATCCATCACCGCCTGGGCAAAATCGCCCGGACGCTCCTCGGGAACCAGGGCCTGGGTCACCGTGCGGATCTCGGGGCGGGCCGCCGGCAGCGCGGTCTCGATGGCGAAGAGCCGTGTCATCACCCGCTCGACATTGCCGTCCACCGCAGCCTCCGGCCGGTCGAACGCGATCGCCGCGACGGCGCCCGCCGTGTAGGCGCCGATGCCCGGCAGCTTGCGCAGGGATGCGGCCGTGTCGGGAAACCGCCCGGCCGCCGCCACCGCCTTGGCGCAGGCATGCAGGTTGCGGGCGCGGGAATAGTAGCCGAGCCCGGCCCAGGCCGACATCACGGCCTCCTCGGGAGCCGCCGCCAGATCCTCCACGCTGGGGAAGCGCGTCAGGAACTTCGCGAAATAGGGTTTGACCGCCGCGATCGTGGTCTGCTGCAGCATCACCTCCGAGAGCCAGACCCGGTACGGATCCGGCGTCTCACCCGGCAGCGCCCGCCAGGGCAGGACGCGGCGATGCCGGTCGTACCAGGTCAGAAGATCCGCGGCCTCGGGGGCGGGAACTGTGGTGTGGGGCACGGGCACCGGCGCGTGATGGGGGTTCCCGTCCATAGACCGCCGAACCGATGCGTCCAAGGCCGACCTGTCCGGGGACAACCTCCAGGTCGGATCGCGGCGATCCGCTTCGGCCGGACGGAACGGCGTGCTAACCATTGCGGACGATACCGAGGCCTCGGTCCCGTCCCGGTCGGACGCACGGAAATCCTGCGCATGGCGCGTGTCAAACCCCTCGCCGAACTGCTCGAGAGCTGCATCGGCCCCGCCTTCGCGGCACAGGGGTTCGCCTCCACCGACATCCTGGCCGCTTGGCCCGAGATCGTCGGCGAGCGGCTCGCGCGCTATTGCCAGCCCTCCAAGCTCGAATGGCCGCGGCGGCGCCGGCGCGAGGAGGAGGGGCGCCCCGATCCCGGCACGCTCGTGGTCCGGGTCGAGGGCGTGTTCGCCCTCGAACTTCAGCATCTGGCGCCGGTGGTGATCCAGCGCATCAACGCGCATTACGGCTGGGCCTGCGTCGGCAAGATCGTGATGCGCCAGGGCCGGGTCGACCGGATCGGACGGCGTCCCGCCCCCCCGGTGATCGATCCCGTCCGCCGCGGCGAAGTGGCGCTCGCGGTCCAGACGATCGAGCACGATGCCCTGCGCGAGGCCCTCGACCGCCTCGGGACGGCGATCGTCGCGACGACGCACAAGCGCTAGGGTTGCTGCGCGCCGCCTTGTCAGGACGCCTGCAGGATTCTACCGCATCGCTCCAGACGATTTGGTCCGCGACCGGAGCCCTCCCGATCATGATCACCCGACGCGATGCCCTGAAAGCCACCGGCCTTGCGGTCGGCGCCGCGGTTCTCCTGCCCCGGTTCGCCCTTCCGGCTTTGGCCGAGGACGTCAATCTCTCGACGCTTATGGAGCCCGGCCCGCTCGGCGACGTCTGGCTCGGGCCGAAGGACGCCAAGGTCACCATCATCGAGTACGCCTCGATGACCTGCTCCCACTGCGCCGCCTTCCACAAGTACACCTGGCCGACCCTGAAGGAGCGCTACATCGACACCAACAAGGTGCGCTTCACGCTGCGCGAGTTCCCGCTCGATCCGCTCGCCACCGCCGCCTTCATGCTCGCCCGCTGCGATGGGGATGCGAAGTACTATCCCATCACGGATCTGCTCTTCGACCAGCAGCAGGCCTGGGCCTACGTGCAGAAGCCGCAATCGCCGGTGGATGCCTTGGAGCAGATGCTGCGCCAGGCCGGCTTCTCGAAGGAGAAGTTCGAGGCCTGCCTGAAGGACCAGAAGCTCTACAGCGCCGTCAACACGGTGAAGCAGAAGGGGATGGACACCTTCAAGGTCGATTCGACCCCGACGTTCTTCATCAACGGTGAGCGGTTCAAGGGCGAGATGACCATCGAGGGCATGGAGAAAGTCATCAAGCCCCTCCTGGGTGCCTGACGCTTGCGACCCCATTCTCGCGCACGCGTGGCCTGGGATGCGCCGCTCGGCGGTAGGGTCGTGCCACCCCTCGGCGGCCCTTTGGACGAACACCTGGGGGAAGATCGGCAAAACGCCGATTTCTCGTGGTACGACAGGATCTTACGTGAGGTTGGGGGCGCCTTGACACCCAAGGTAGGCGAAACTATGGTGCGCCCCGCTTGAAGGAGGCGTTCCGCCGGTTCCCTCCGCTCTCGCCAATGTGAGTTCTCGCCGTGAGCGGCAACGAAACAGGGGACGAAGGCGGGGACGGGCGGAAGAAAGCACTGGACGCGGACCTCTCTCAGAGGCTCAAACGTCTTGAGACGCAGATTGAGCGGAAGCGGCCGAGCGCCACTCCCGATCATTCGACGCGTCCCGGCCCTGAGGCCGGGCCTTCTCCTCTCGGCCAGGCGATGCGGCTCTCGACCGAGTTCATCGCGGGCGTCCTCGCCGGGGGCATTCTCGGTTGGATGTTCGATCGTTACCTCGGGACGAAACCCTGGGGGCTGATCGTCCTGCTGATGTTGGGGTTCGCCACCGGCGTCTACAACGTCATGCGCGTCTCGGGTGCTCTTCCCAGGACGCCGACGAAGGATCAGGACCGCTAGCGGTCCTCGAGGATCGCCGCATATGCGGCGGACCGAATTCGAATCATGCCGCTCGTGCGGCACCGGTGGTGGCGGGTCTTCAGATCTGCCGAGAGTTAGAAGGGCGGGAGCGGCAATGGCCGTAAAGATGGATCCGATCCACCAGTTCGAGCTCAAGCCGCTGGTCTCCTTCGGTCATATCGGCAATCAGGAGATCGCGTTCACCCAGTCCGCGCTCTACATGTTCGCCGCCGTCGGGATCATCGCGCTGATCACCGTGGTTGCCACCGCCCGCCGCTCGGTGGTGCCGGGCCGCATGCAGTCGATGGCCGAAGTGTTCTACGAGTTCATCGGCTCGACCCTGCGCCAGTCCGCCGGTCATGGTTCCGAGCGGTTCATGCCGCTGATCTTCTCGCTCTTCATGTTCGTGCTCGTCCTGAACATGCTCGGCATGATCCCCTACGCCTTCGCGGTGACCAGCCACATCATCGTCACCTTCGCGCTGGCGCTGCTCGTGATCGGCACCGTCATCGTGTACGGCTTCATGGCCCATGGCACGAAGTTCCTGAAGGTGTTCGTTCCATCGGGCGTGCCCGGCTGGCTCATGCCGATGATCGTCGCTATCGAGATCGTGTCCTTCATCTCGCGCCCGATCAGCCTCGCCGTACGTCTTTTCGCCAACGTGCTCGCCGGCCATATCGCGCTGAAGATCTTCGCGGGCTTCGTCCCAGCCCTGCTCGCCGCCGGTGCCTGGGGCGCCATCTCACCGCTGCCGCTGGCCCTCAGCGTCGCCGTCACGGCCCTCGAATTCCTCGTCGCCGGTCTGCAGGCCTACGTCTTCGCGACGCTCGCCTCGATCTATCTCAGCGACGCCCTGCATCCCGGCCACTGAGCCGGGTCCTCCCGGCCATCGGCCGGGACAACCCCTTCCGTCCCCGGTCCGCGGTCGCAGGCCGGATTTCTCTCCACGCAACGACGACACGGACACCAGGAGCAATTTGATGGATCCCTTAGCTGCCAAGTACATCGGTGCCGGCCTCGCCTGTCTCGGCATGGCGGGCGCCGCCATCGGCCTCGGCAACCTCTTCGGCCAGTTCTACGCCGGCGCGCTCCGCAACCCGTCGGCCGCCGACGGCCAGCGCGGCAACCTGCTCCTCGGCTTCGCCCTCACGGAAGCGCTCGGCATCTTCTCGCTGCTCGTCGCGCTGCTGCTCCTGTTCGCCGTCTAAGACACGCTCGTCGTCTCGGATCTCGAACCGATACCGGACCGGACGCCGCCTCCCCCAGGGATGGCAGAGGCGTCCGGTCCCCACTCCCTGAATTTACGCGAAGGACGTCATGGCTCAGCCGGCCCATTCGACCGCAACGCATGAAGGCTTCGCCGCGACGCCGGCCGCCGAGCACGGCGGCGGCTTCCCGCCCTTCGAGAGCCACACCTTCGCATCCCAGCTGATCTGGCTCGCCCTCGCCTTCGGGCTGCTCTACTACCTGATGGACAAGATCGCGCTGCCGCGGATCCAAGCCATCCTGCACGACCGCGCCGTGCGCCTGTCGAGCGATCTCGACGAGGCACAGCGCCTGAAGGCTGAGGCGGATGCCGCCGGGGCGGCCTACGAGAAATCCCTCAGCGACGCGCAGGCCAAGGCCCAGGCCATCGCTCTCGAGACCCGCACGGCCCTGACCCAGGAAGCCGAGACCAAGCGCAAGGCCCTCGAGTCGGAGCTGAACGCCCGCATCGCCGCCTCCGAGGCGACCCTGCGGACCCGCACCGCCGAGGCCATGGGCAATGTCCGCGGCATCGCCGGTGAGACCGCTTCGGCCATCGTCGAGCGCCTGACCGGGCGCAGCCCGGACGAGGCCGCCCTGACCAAGGCCCTCGACAGCGTCGCCTTCCCGCACTGAGGCGGGACGCCAAACCACATCTGACCGACAGGACCCGAGGGTCGAAGACCCCGCCGGACCGCCGGACACCATCGAGTTGGGACGACGAGCATGTTGTTGGAAGCCGAATTCTGGGTCGCAGTCGCCTTCGTCCTGTTCATGGCCGTGGTCTGGAAGGTCGGCGGCTTCAACCAGATCACCAAGGCCCTCGACGGGCGCGCCAAGCGCGTCCGCCACGAACTCGACGAGGCGCGTCGCCTGCGTGAGGAGGCCGCCGGCGTCCTCGCCGATTACAAGAAGCGCCGCACCGAGGCCGAGCGTGAGGCCGAGGCCATCGTGGCCTCCGCCCGCGAAGAGGCCCAGCGCATCGCCGACGAGGGCCATGCCCGCCTGAACGACTTCATCGCGCGCCGTACCAAATCGGCCGAGACCAAGATCTCCCAGGCCGAGGTCCAGGCGACCGCTCAGGTCCGCGCAGCCGCCGCCGACGCCGCGGTGAAGGTCTCTGAGGTCATTTTGCGCGAGCGCATGCAGGGTGAAACGGCGGAAGGCCTGGTTCGCCAAAGCCTCGGCGAGGTCAGGACCCGCCTGCGGGCCTGATCCTTCCCTCTGCGACACCAGGGAAAGCCGCCGCGAGGCGGCTTTCGCGTTTTCAAGACCGACCCGCGACGGCCGTGTGCTAGAAGGCCGCCCCGATCGCGCCGGCGCCATGCCGCAGCGGAGTTCCGATGCAGCCGATCATCTCGATCCAGAACCTGTCAAAGGTCTACGCCTCTGGCCTCAAAGCCCTCGACGGCATCAGCCTCGACATCGCCGAGGGGGAGATCTTCGCCCTGCTCGGTCCGAACGGAGCCGGCAAGACGACGCTGATCAGCATCCTGTGCGGCATCGTCACGGCGAGCGGCGGTCGCATTCTCGCCGGCGGGCACGACATCGCCCGGAACTATCGCCAGGCCCGCCGACTGATCGGCCTCGTGCCGCAGGAACTCACCACCGACGCCTTCGAGACGGTTTGGGCGACGACGAGCTTCAGCCGCGGTCTCTACGGCCTTCGTCCGGATCCTGTACATATCGAGCGCGTGCTGCGCGATCTCTCGCTCTGGGAGAAGCGCGATGCGCGAATCATGACGCTGTCGGGCGGCATGAAACGCCGCGTTCTCATCGCGAAGGCGCTGAGCCACGAGCCGCGGATCCTATTCCTCGACGAGCCCACCGCCGGTGTCGACGTCGAACTGCGCCGGGATATGTGGCGCCTCGTGCGCTCCCTGCGCGACAAGGGCGTCACCATCATCCTGACAACCCACTACATCGATGAAGCCGAGGAGATGGCCGATCGCATCGGGGTGATCCGCAAGGGCGAGATCATCCTGGTGGAGGAGAAGGCAGAACTGATGCGCAAGCTCGGCAAGAAGCAGATGACCTTGAATCTGCAGGAGCCGCTCACCGCCCTCCCCCCGACTCTGGCACGGCACGACCTGACCCTGAAGCCGGACGGCCAGGATCTCGTCTACACCTACGACACCAAGGGCGAGCGGACCGGCATCACGGCGCTCCTGGCGGACCTCGCCGCCGCCGGCATCCGTTTCCGCGACCTCCAGACCAGCCAGTCCTCGCTGGAGGAAATCTTCGTCGACCTCGTGAAGGAACGCGCATGAACTGGTACGCGGTCCGCGCCATCTACGGCTTCGAGATGGCGCGCTTCTGGCGCACGGCGCTGCAGAGCATTGTCGCCCCGGTCATCGCCACCTCGCTGTACTTCGTGGTCTTCGGCGCCGCCATCGGCTCGCGCGTCGCCTCGGTGGACGGTGTGGCATACGGCGCCTTCATCGTGCCCGGCCTGATGATGCTCTCGCTGCTGACGCAGAGCATCGCCAACGCCTCGTTCGGCATCTACTTTCCGCGCTTCGCCGGAACGATCTACGAGATCCTCTCGGCCCCGGTCTCGCCCCTCGAGATCGTGCTCGGCTATGTCGGCGCGGCGGCCTCCAAATCGATCCTCATCGGGCTCATCATCCTGGCGACCGCCGCTCTGTTCGTGCCCCTGCGCATTGAGCACCCCTTCGTGATGGTGCTGTTCCTGCTCCTGACAGCGGTGACCTTCAGCCTGTTCGGCTTCCTGATCGGCCTGTGGGCGGACGGCTTCGAGAAGCTGCAATTGGTGCCGCTCCTCATCGTCACGCCGCTGACTTTCCTCGGCGGCAGCTTCTACGCCATCGAGATGCTGCCGCCGTTCTGGCGAGCGGTGAGCCTCGCCAACCCGGTGGTCTACCTGATCAGCGGCTTCCGCTGGGCCTTCTTCGGCACCTCGGATGTCGGCGTCGGCATCAGCTTCGCCATGGCGCTGGTGTTCCTGGTCCTGTGCCTCGCTGGCGTGACCTGGATCTTCCGAACCGGCTACCGCCTGAAGAGCTGAGGCGCCGAGCGTCCCGTCAGGGTCGCTTGGCCAGGAACTCGAGCACGCCCGTGCGGTGGCCGCGGTCGCCGACGGCGGTACTGTGATCGCGGTTCTGCAGTTCGAGGGCGGCAGCGTTCGGGAACAGCGCCGCCAGCGCCGGGCCGGAGCCCGATACCGTGTCGAGGGTGCCGGTCGTCACCAGGGTCGGGACCTGGATCTCCGCGACCTCCGCGCGCGACAGGGCTTGGCGCGAGCCGCGCATGCAGGCGGCCAGGGCTCGCAGATCGCTCTTCGTCTGCTCGGCGAAGGTACGGAACGCGGCGGCCGTCGGGTTCGGTGCGCGCGCGCCGGGTTCCGCCTCCAGGGCCTCGGCGATGCCGTCCGGCAGGCCCTTGCCCTCCACGAGGTGCAGGCCGAGGCCGCCGAGCAGCAGGGAGCGCACCCGCTCCGGAGCGTCGAGGGCGAGAAACGCGGCGATGCGCGCGCCCATCGAGTAGCCCATGACGTCGGCTCGGCGGATGCCGAGATGGTCGAGCAGGCGACGCGCATCCTGGGCCATGAGATCGGCGCCGTAGGCCTCCGGATCGTAGAGCTTCTGACTCTCGCCGTGGCCCCGGTTGTCGAACGCGATCGTGCGGTAGCCGGCCTGGGTGAGGGTGCGGACCCAGAGGGTGTTGACCCAGTTCACCGCGTGATTCGAGGCGAAGCCGTGGATCAGCAGGATCGGATCGCCCGATCCGCCGACGGCTGGGACGTCGACATAGGCGAGGGTGACACCGTCTGAATCGAAGCTCTGCATGGGCTCGGGCCTTATCGCTCGGGGCATGGTGATCGCCTCCTTGGACCGCCAGTTACCCGGACGGAAGCCCTGCGCCGGCACGAGACCACAAAAGAAAGCGGCGGCAGGTTGCCCTGCCGCCGCGTTTCACCGAACCGGACCGTCAGATCGGATCAGAAAGTGATGCCGGTCTCGAGCATGTAGCGCTCCTGCGAGGTCTTCACGCCGTTGCGGCCGAAGCCGGTGCCGACGTTGAGCGCGCGGTCGACGGTGATGTCGTAGAGCTGCACGGTCGAGAACTCGCCGCGGACGAAGAAGCGGTCAAAGGTGAAGGTCGGAGTGACCGTGAACGACAGGGCGGAGCTGCCGGGTCCGTAGAGGACGTTTGACTGGAGGGGGAGGCCCGTGCGGCTATTGCCACTCTGCGAGATGTATTCGAATCGACCCGCAAGGGCGAAGTTGTCGGTGAAGGCGTAGCTGGCGAGGATCGCGCCACCGAAGGTCTCGGCTCCGGCGAGGCCGATGAAATCGTTCCGCTCGACATTGGTGTATTGGATGTAAGGCGTCAGGATCCAGGGACCGTCGGCATAGGTGTAGTTCGCGCTGATGATGCTGCTGTTCTGAAGCGTCGCGGGGGTCGCGAACTGGTTGCGCAGGCTGCGATCCGTTAAGTCGAACTTGGTGTAGCTGGAGAAGTGGGTGCCGCCGTTGATGCCGATCGTATTAGCGGAGTCGATTTTATAGGTGATCGCGCCCGTGACCCAGTTGAGCTCACCCGAGAAAAAGCCATCGGTCGCGGCGAACGAGGCCGCCCATGGGCCGTCCGAGTAATTGACCTGCACGCCGTGGTTGATGACGTTCTCCTGGGCGAAGAGGAGGCCACGCGAGATGTTGAGGTTCTGGAAGGTGAAGGGCAGTTCCGAGCCGATCAGGGTCGGCATGCGGCCGCCCTGGACCGACCAGTTGTCGTTGATCACGTACTTGCCGAAGACGATCGGAGCCGGCGAAAACAGCAGGTTGGTCTGATCGATGGCGCTGAAGATCGGCGCGCCCAGGCCCGGGATCGAGTAGGCGCCGAAGGCGGCGTAGAACTGGAAGGGACCATCGGCCTTCTGGATGAAGCCCATCAGGTTCGAGAAGTCGGCGCGCGCGAAGCGATCGGCGGCAATGCCTGGCAGTGCGATGGAGGTCACATTGCTCTGATCGTAGAAGTAGCCCGTGACCGCACCGCCGACATAGATGTCGCCGAAGGCGCCGAGGGTCAGGCAGGACGGGTTCGGGTTCTGCTTGATAAAGCCGCCGTAGGCCGGGAAGGTGATCTCGGCCTTGCACGGCGCGGGCGGGGCGGGAACGGCCAGCACCTTCGCCGGCATGTCGGCTGCGAAGGCGCAGACCGAGGACAGCAGGACGGCTGAGAGGGCGAGGAGCGAGCGGTGCATGGCCATGGGAACTCTGCGGAGACATCTGCGTTAGGGCGAGGTTCTCAAAGGTTCTCCCGTACGGCAAAGCTATCCTTTGTGCAGGCGCCTAATTTTGAGGCAATTCCGGCCTGAGGTGCTGGGTTTGCGTCGTGGTGTTGCCACAATGGAACAGGTCTGAGCACCGAAATTCAGTCCAGCTGTTCTCCTCGCCTGTCGAGACGTTGTCCTGAAACGGTCGAAGCCAGTTTCGACGATCGTCGGAGGGTCGACGCGTCGGAGCGCCTCCCATACGCGCGAGCCGCCTTCCACCCTTCGATCGTGTCGCCTTCGCTTGCCGCCGCGCGCGCGCGCTGGCATCAGCAGGCACGATGAAAGATACCCAGCCCTACGGCACCTACGCTCCCACCGGCCTCGTCGCCCGCATCGCCCACCAGACCGGGCGGATCTCCTATGCCAGCTGGGCCGGTCGGCGCCTCGCCCTGTTTCTGCGACGGGTGGCGATCGGCCTTCTGCGGGGGGCGCCCCTCGACGTTGAGCGCTACGGCGCCCGCATGCGGCTCTACCCCTACAACAACAACTGCGAGAAGAAGGTGCTCTTCACCCCGCAGTTCTTCGATCCGGAAGAGCGTGCATTGCTGCGTGCGAAGCTCCAGCCCGGCTGCACCTTCCTCGATATCGGCGCGAATATCGGCGCCTATGCGCTGTTCGTCGCGGCCTTCGCGGGGCCGCGCGCGCGCATCCTCGCGGTGGAGCCGCAGCCGGACGTCTTCGACCGCCTTACCTACAACATCGGCCAGAACCCGTTCGGGACGGTCAAGGCGGTAGCCTGCGCCGTCGCCGACAAGGCCGGCGAACTCACCCTGTTCGTCGATCCCCGCAACCGGGGTGAATCGAGCCTGAAGATCGTCGGGACGAACGAAGGGGCGCAGATCCGGGTGCCGGCGGTGCCCCTGTTCGATCTCGCCCGCGGCGAGGGCATCGAGCGCATCGACGCGATGAAGCTCGACGTCGAGGGGGCCGAGGACCTGATCCTGGAGCCGTTCCTGCGGGCCGCTCCCGCCGCGCTCCATCCGCGGCTGCTGATCGTCGAGAACGGCACGGACCAGTGGCAGATCGACCTGCCCGCCCTCCTGGAGCAGCACGGCTATCGCCGGATCGCCCGGACGCGCCTGAATTTGATCTTCGAGCGCGCCGCCTGACGAGGGCGTGCTACAGGACCGGAATGGCGTCCGCGAGGGTGATCCCCTTCGGATCGATCCGGCAGCGATAGGCATGCACTGCGACACCGGCAGCCCGGGCGGCCTGGAACGCTTGGTCGAAGGCAGGGTCGAGGTCCCGCGCCGCGTCGAACCGCTCCGCCCACATCTGGACCACGATGACGACCATGGCGCGACCGCCGGCTCCCACGACGGCGGCGAGGTCCGCCATGTGGCGGGTACTGCGGGCGGCGACGCAATCCGGAAATTCCGCGAGGCCCGGGCTGCGCATCAGGTGGCAGTTCTTCACCTCGACATGGCAGGGAGGCATCCCCTCGCCCGTGGCGAGGAAATCGACCCGGCTCGCCTGCGCGTAGCGGACTTCCGGGCGGAGACCCGAATAGCCCGCGAGCGCCGGCAGGGTGGTGTCGGCGAAGGCTTCCGCCACCAGAGCGTTCGGCCGCATCGTGTTGATGCCCACCCATTGCCGGCCACCCGGCAGGTTCGCCTCCACCAGCTCCCAGGAATAGGCGAGCTTGCGCGTCGGGCTCCGGGCCTCGGACAGAAGAGCTCGTGCGCCCGGTACGGCGAGACCCAGCATCGCCCCGGGATTGGGGCAGTGAGCCGTCACGAGGGTGCCGTCGGCCAACTCCAGATCGGCGAGGAAGCGCTTGTAGCGCCGCACGAGGCGGCCCTCGATCAGGGGCGCGGGGAAGCGCATCGGCGTGTCCTGGGCAAGAAACAGGTTGATGCCGCCGGGCCTCGGCGTGGAATCGGGCAGCCATGAGGCGCCCGGGCTGGTCAGTGCTCATCGGATGCGACAGACTTCGCGCGGTACACCCGGGTCGATAACCGGGAAAACCGCTGTTCGTCCGCGAGGCCGCCATGTTCAATCTGTTCGACATCCTCCAGGCGCAGGCGGGCGCCAACGCGCAGGGACTGGGACGGCAATTCGGGCTCTCGCCGGAGCAGAGCCTGCGCGCGATGGAGGCCCTGCTGCCGGCCCTGACCATGGGGTTGCAGCGCAACGTCGCCCACGATCCGACAGGCTTTGCCCACCTGTTCAACCTCATTGGACCGACCGCGTCCCCGGCACCGAGCGCGACACCGCAGATGGACATGCTGGTCAAGCAGCTGTTCGGGTCGCCGCATCTCAGCCAGGCGGTGCTGCAGCAGGCCGCGACCGTCAGCGGCGTGGCGATGCCGGCTCTGAAGCAAATGCTGCCCGCCATGGCCGGCATGGTGGTGGCCGGGATTGTCCACGTGATGATCAATCAGGCTCCATCGCCCGCGCCGGCCCCCCGCGCGGAGGCGAACCCGTTCGGGTTCCCGCCCAATGCTTGGTCGCAGATGATGGAGGCCTTCCTGAAGTCCGGCAGCAACGCGACCAGCCCGGCACCGTCCGCTCCTCAGGCGCGGTCGCGCCCTGCGCAGCCCCGGCTCACGGCTCCCGCGCCCGCCGTGCCGGACAAGGCGGCCTCGGATGCCCCCTTCGACCTGGTGCAGCAGATGTTCCAGACCGGCCTCGAGGTACAGCAGGAGAACGCACGCGCCATGCAGCGCCTGTTCGATACCTTCTGGCAGGACCCCCGCGGCCCCACCGGTTCAGGCGCCGACGCCGCATCGAAGGCGGGACGGAGCGGGAAGCGGTAGCGGGCATCGCGTCCGGGTCGCATGGACGGCGCCGAGCTCCATTCGATCTCGACTGCGCTCATGCACTCTGAGCGATCCCCTCCAGGTGGCGGTCGGCGGCCTCCGCGAAACCTGTCCTCGACGGAACAGTCGTCGGGCTATCCGCGCTTTCGGCAGGAACCCTTGCAGAACACTTACGGAACGTTTAACATGTTCGTGTTTTGTTTCTGATGCCGCTCGCCGCGATCCCCGGCGCCAACGAAGAGTGTCCCGCATGTTGACGCGTAAGCAGCTGGACCTGCTCCAGTTCATCCAGCTCCGGATGCGCGAGAGCGGCGTTCCCCCCTCCTTCGACGAGATGAAGGACGCTCTCGATCTCAAGTCGAAGTCCGGCATCCATCGGTTGATTACGGCGCTGGAAGAGCGCGGCTTCCTGCGCCGTCTCCCGAACCGGGCACGGGCCATCGAAGTCATCCGGATGCCGGAGAGCCTCGGTGGGAGCGCCGGCGCCCCGCGTGCTGCTCCTGCACCTGAGGTGCGCCGCTTCACGCCGAGCGTGGTCGAGGGCGGCAAGGGCAAGGGTCTGCCAGCTGGTGCCGCGGTCTCCCGCTTGCCGACGACGCAGGCCACCGACGAGAGCGGGCGTGCGGTGACCATCCCGGTGATGGGCCGGATCGCGGCCGGTACGCCCATCTCCGCCATTCAGGAGCAGAGCCACTCGGTGACGATGTCACCGGATTTCCTGGCTGGTGGCGAGCACTACGCCCTGGAGGTGCGCGGCGATTCGATGATCGAGGCGGGCATCCTGGACGGCGATCTCGTGGTCATCCGCAAGCAGGACACGGCCAATACGGGCGACATCATCGTGGCTCTGATCGACGATGAGGAGGCGACCCTGAAGCGCCTGCGCCGACGCGGCTCCTCCATCGCCCTCGAAGCGGCGAACCCGGCCTATGAGACGCGCGTGCTCGGGCCGGACCGGGTCCAGATCCAAGGGCGTCTGGTTAGCCTCGTTCGTCGTTACTGAAGGGTCCCGTCGCTCGGTTCGTCGCCGGGCGGATCGGGATCCGGAAGCTCCCGCTCGGGCGCCTTCTGGTTCGGTGAAGGGGCCGGCTGAAGGAGCGAGAGGTTGGCCTCCTTCCTCGGCGGTGTCGCCCGCCACGGCACTCTGTCTCCGGGACGCTTGACCGTGGTGATGACGGGTCCATCGCGGGCGAGGCGGATCGCCGTCGCACCGTGGGCCGCCAGGAAGTCCCGATCGAGGATCAAGGCGGCGCCGCAACCGGGCGGCGTGGCCTGCCGGGTGATCAAGATCTCGGTGCGTGCGCAATCTTCCGGAAGCGCCCGTTTGTCGGTGACGAGGGCAAGGCTGCGGCCATCCGGCGTGGTCAGAGTGCAGCCGAGGCCATCGCACCGCGCGCCCCGGAAGGCACTGATCTCTTCCGCCCGGCGTCCGTCCCCGTCGGCCTTGAGCCATTGGCCGAGCACGAAGGGTGGCGGGCGGCCGAGGATCGCGAGCTGCCCGTTGCGCTCACGGATGGCTGCGCCCACCCCTTCGCGATCGATGTAGATGTCGTTTCGCTCCGGAAACGTAGCGAGAACGATGCCGATTGTTGCCGGACAGAGGCCGAGCCAGCGCAGCGACGAGGCAGGTAGGGTCAGGATGATCAGGGCCGAGGCCAGTAGCCCGAGGGCACCGGCGCCGAAGGCCGGCACCACCAGAACCGCGTTCCCGAATCCCGCGATCCAAGTCGAGATGGTCAGCATGCCGCGGACCGCGAGGCCCATCGCCCACCAGACCGGCTGATCCAGCGCGAACGGATAGGCGAGAATGCCGAGGACCGCCGACGGCATCACGGCCAGGGAGACGAGCGGCAAGGTGAGCGCGTTGCCCACGAGTCCGAAGGGCTGCACCGTCTGGAAGTGATAGGTCGCGAAGGGGGCGGTGGCGATCTGGGCCACGAGCGTCGTTGCCAGGGTCCCGAGGATCGCTGTCGTGACGAGGGCGAACAGGCGCGGCAGCCAGCCTGCGCCATCGCGACCGAGGGCGCTCCCCGCGATCAACGGCGCGCAAGCGATCAGGCCGGCGACCGCTCCGAACGACATCTGGAAGCTTGGTCCGAGAAGGCCCTCCGGTTCGCGGGCCAGCGCGATCAGGGCGGCGATCGCCAGGTTGCGCATGCTGAGGGCCGGCCGGTCGACCAGGATCGCGCCGAGCATGACCAGGGTCATGATCAGCGACCGTTCGGCGGCGATGTCCCATCCGGAAAACACGCAATAGGCGGTCACACCCACCATGGCGACGGCGGACGCGATCTTCTTGATCGGCCAATGCAGCGCTGCGAACGGCACCACGGCGAGCAGCGCCCGCACGAGCCAGAACACCACCCCGGCCGCCAGGACCATGTGCAGGCCGGAGATCGAGACCACGTGATAGATGCCCGCGGCCCGCAGGATGTCGTTGGTCTCCCCGTTGATGAGGCCCCGCTTGCCGGTCACCAACGCCGCCGCGACCGCCCCGGCCTGTCCGCCATTGGCGTCGGTGATCCGGCGTGTGAGGGCATTCCGTGCGGCATCGACGGCGGCGGCGAGACGGATCTGCCGATCGGTCGTCTCGGCCGCCGGCCGTACCTCGACCTTGCCGACGAGGGAGCCGACAGCGCCGATCTCGCGGAAGAAGGCATCGCGCGCGAAGTCGTAGCCTCCCGGCCGGGCCGCCTCTGGGGGTGGGAGCAGGCGCGCCGTCGCGGCGATGCGATCGCCCGGCTTCAGGGTGTTCGCCTTGCGATAGGAAACGCGCACCCGGGCCGGGCGGACTTCGGCCCCGAGGGTGCCGAAGCTCTCCACCCGAAGGATCAACCGCGCACCCTCATCACGCTCGTCCAGGCCTTCGATGGTGCCGACCAAGGAGGCGATCGTCGTGCGGGCCAGGATCGGACCGGTCACGCGCTGCACCCGTGCCGTCGCCGCCGCGAACCCGAGGAGCATCCCAATGGCCGCGAGGACGAGGGCAAGTCCGACAGGGCGATCCGCCAGGAACGGAGTCGTCGCGGCCAGCAACCCCGCGGCGACGAGCGGTGCGACCAGCGACGGAGTGCCCTGTGTCGCGAGGAAGAAGACGAGGATGCCGCAGCCGAACGCCACCGCGAGCCAGGCGAAGAGCCGGCGCTGCTCGATCTCGTGCGTCCAGCCCGCGCGTAGCCAGGCGAGGACGACACCGGCGCCCGGCCGACGCACGGCGAAGCGGCGGTTGAGACGCCCCATCGCTGCCGTCGCGCGCGCCTGCGCCATCGCGTCTTCCTTCGGCTGCTGCCCGCAAGCCCCCGCCCCGCAGCCAGCGATCCGCCCTGCGATCTTTGGAAGAGGACGATTTCTTAACGCTTGCGCCCGCGCATGCTACACGCGCGGTTCCGGGCCGGTCGATCCGCCTCCCGCCCGTTTCACGAGCAAATCAAGTCCAGATTGATGTCGTCAGCCGTCGTCACGCGTTTCGCGCCCTCGCCCACGGGCTACCTCCATATCGGCGGGGCCCGCACGGCCCTGTTCAATTGGCTCTATGCCCGCCATTTCGGCGGCCGCATGCTGCTACGCATCGAGGACACCGACCGTGAACGCTCGACGCAAGGCGCGATCGACGCGATCCTCGACGGCATGCGCTGGCTCGGCCTCGATTGGGACGGCGACGTCATCTACCAGTACGCCCGGGCCGCCCGTCACCGGGAGGCCGCCGAGAGCCTGCTGGCCTCCGGCAACGCGTATCGCTGCTATGCCACGCCCGAGGAATTGACCGCCATGCGTGAGGCCGCCCGGGCCGAGGGGCGGCCGCTGCGCTATGACGGCCGCTGGCGCGACCGTGATCCGTCCGAGGCGCCGGCCGGCGTCAAGCCGGTGATTCGCCTGCGCGCGCCCACCGACGGCGAGACGGTGGTCGAGGACGGCGTGCAGGGGCGCGTCGTCTGGCAGAACAAGGATCTCGACGACCTCGTGCTGCTGCGCTCGGACGGCAACCCGACCTATATGCTCGCCGTGGTGGTCGACGACCACGACATGGGGGTGACCCAAGTCATCCGCGGCGACGACCACCTGACCAATGCCGCGCGCCAGCGCCAGATTTACGATGCCCTCGGCTGGCAGGCGCCCGCCATGGCGCATATCCCGCTGATCCATGGGGCCGACGGGGCCAAGCTCTCGAAGCGCCACGGTGCGCTCGGCGTCGACGCCTATCGCGACCTCGGCTACCTGCCGAGCGCGCTGCGCAACTACCTGGTGCGTCTCGGCTGGAGCCATGGCGACCAGGAAGTGTTCTCCACCGAAGAAATGATCGCCGCCTTCGACCTGAAGGCGATCGGCCGCTCGCCGGCGCGGTTCGACTTCGCCAAGCTGGAGAACCTCAATGGCCTCTACATTCGTGGCGCGGCCGACGCGGAGCTCGTGGCGGCGATCGACGACGTGCTGCCGGCTCTCGGCCCGGCACGCGGCATCACCGTGCCCATGAGCCCCGCTCTGCGCGAGACGCTCACCGCCGCGATGCCCGGCCTCAAGGAACGCGCCAAGACCCTCGTCGAACTCCTCGACAGTGCCTACTACCTCACCGCCGCACGGCCCCTCGTACCCGACGAGAAGGCGAAGGGGCTGCTCGGCGACGAGGCCCGCGGCCGCCTCGGTGCTCTCCTGCCCGCCCTCGAGGCGCTGCCGGAGTGGACGGCCTCGGCCACCGAGGGCGCGGTCCGTCAGTTCGCGGAGGCCAACGGACTGAAGCTCGGCCAGATCGCGCAGCCTCTGCGGGCGGCGCTTACCGGGCGCGCAACCTCGCCGCCGGTCTTCGACGTGATGGCCGTTCTCGGACGCGAGGAATGTCTCGGCCGCCTGCGCGATCAGATCGCCTGACGCCGCAGCGCACAAAAGTGCAGATTCGCCCGGTCGATCTGTCGGGAAGAATGACAAATCGGCCCGGATTTCGCTTCGACAACGAGGTGAGACGGGCCGTCGGTTGATGACGGTCCGCCGATCCGCTACCCCCATGCTCGTGTGAGCAAGTGCAGCATGCGCTGTCTTTGCACCCCGGACCCGGGTGGTCGATTGCATCGCCACGCGGGCCGCCGCCGCCCCGCTGCCACGAAAGGGTCCAGGTCTCCATGAGCGCCTCCAGCACGATCACCGTGGGCGACAACCACGTCGAGCTTCCGATCAAGACCGGCACCATCGGTCCGGACGTCATCGACATCGGCAAGCTCTACGCGAAGACGGGCAAGTTCACCTTCGACCCCGGCTTCACCTCTACCGCCTCCTGCGAGTCGAAGATCACCTACATCGACGGCGATGCGGGCGTTCTCCTCTACCGCGGCTACCCCATCGAGCAGATCGCCGAGCACGGCGACTTCCTCGAGACCTGCTACCTGATGCTGTTCGGCGAGTTGCCGACCCCGGCCCAGAAGGCGGATTTCGACTACCGGATCACGCGCCACACGATGGTGCATGACCAGATGAACCGCTTCTTCCAGGGCTTCCGCCGCGATGCGCACCCGATGGCCATCATGGTCGCCTGCGTCGGCGCGCTCTCGGCCTTCTATCACGACTCCACCGACATCTCGGACGACCAGCAACGCATGGTCGCCTCGATGCGGATGATCGCTAAGATGCCGACCCTGGCTGCGATGGCCTATAAGTACTCCATCGGCCAGCCATTCGTGTATCCGAAGAACGACCTCGATTACACCTCGAACTTCCTGCGGATGTGCTTCGCGGTGCCCTGCGAGGAATTCAAGGTCAATCCGATCTTCGCCCGTGCGTTGGACCGGATCTTCATCCTGCACGCCGACCACGAGCAGAATGCCTCGACGTCTACGGTTCGTCTCGCCGGCTCTTCGGGGGCCAATCCCTTCGCCTGTATCGCGGCTGGCATCGCCTGCCTCTGGGGTCCCGCCCATGGCGGCGCCAACGAGGCGGCCCTGAAGATGCTCGAGGAGATCGGCCATCCGGAGAACGTCGCCAAATACGTGGCCAAGGCCAAGGACAAGAACGATCCTTTCCGCCTCATGGGCTTCGGCCACCGCGTCTACAAGAACTACGATCCGCGCGCGCGCATCATGCAGAAGACCACCCACGAGGTGCTCGGACAGCTTGGAATCAAGGACGATCCGCTGCTCGAGGTCGCGGTGCAGCTCGAGCAGATCGCCCTGAAGGACGACTACTTCATCGAGAAAAAGCTCTACCCGAACATCGATTTTTACTCGGGCATCACCCTGAAGGCGATGGGCTTCCCGACTTCGATGTTTACGGTGCTGTTCGCCCTGGCCCGCACCACCGGCTGGATCGCGCAGTGGGCCGAGATGATCGAGGACCCCTCGCAGAAGATCGGCCGGCCGCGCCAGCTCTACATCGGTCCCGACAAGCGCGAATACACACCGATCGATCAGCGCGCCTGATCAGCCGACGCCTCGCCGGCAGAACTCCGGCGAGGCGTTTCTTCACGTTGGTGGCGCGTCAGCGAGGTCGTGTCGACCCGGCCGCTCAGTCCGGGCGGACGCGATCCACGACCTCGCGGGCGGCGGCGAAGGCCTCGTCGGCATCGAGGTCGGTGGTGTCGAGGATGACGGCGTCGGCGGCCGCCTTCAGCGGCGCCGTCGAGCGCTGTGCGTCCCGCGCATCCCGCGCCACGATGTCGGCCAGGATGGCCCCCAGGCTCGCCGATTCGCCCCGCCGCAGCAATTCGAGGTGACGCCGCCGTGCCCGCTCCTCCGGAGCGGCCGTGATGAAGAGCTTCACCTGCGCGTTCGGGCAGACCACGGTCCCGATATCCCGTCCATCCAGCACCGCGCCGGCGGCGTTGCCGGCGAAGCGCTGCTGCCAGGCGAGGAGAGCCGCCCGCACGGCGGGCACCGCCGAGATGCGCGAGGCCGCCTCGCCCATGGCGCGCTCGCGCAGGCGCGGATCGGCGAGACGGTCGGCGATCAGGCTGGAGGCCGCCCGCGCAGCCGCCTGATGGTCGTCGAGGTTGCGGCCGGCATCGATGACCGTCAGGGCGACGGCCCGATACAGCAAGCCCGTATCGAGGTGCGGCAGGCCGTAATGGGTGGCCAGCCGCTTGGCCAGGGTTCCCTTGCCCGAGGCGGCGGGTCCGTCGATCGCGATCACCATCGGCATCGCGTTCAACCCTCGATCCGGCCGCCGAGACCCTGCATCGTTGGCAGGAAGCTCGGGAAGCTCGTGGCGATCATCGCACCGTCATCCACCGTGACCGGTTCGCGGGTGGCGAGCCCCATCACCAGAAACGCCATGGCGATGCGGTGGTCGAGATGGGTCGCCACCATGCCGCCGCCTTGCGCCGGCGCGCCGGTCCCATGCACGATGAGGTCGTCGCCCTCGACGATGTAGGCGACGCCGTTGGCGCTCAGCCCGTCCGCTACCGCTGTCAGGCGATCGGATTCCTTCACCCGCAATTCGTGCAGTCCGCGCATCCGGGTGGTGCCTTCGGCGAAGGCGGCCGCCACGGCGAGCACCGGGTATTCATCGATCATCGAGGGCGCCCGCTCCGGCGGCACGTCGACGCCCTTGAGGCGGCTTGCCCGCACGCGCAGGTCGGCGACGGTCTCGCCGCCCTCCTCCCGCTCGCGCAGCCGCTCGATATCAGCGCCCATCTCGATCAGGGTGGTGATCAGTCCGATCCGCAAGGGGTTCATCATGACGCCTTCCAGCGTCACCTCGGAGCCCGGGACGATCAGCGCCGCCACCAGGGGGAACGCTGCCGAGGACGGGTCTGCCGGCACGACGACCTTGGTTCCGCGCAGGGCAGGCTGGCCCGTGAGGGTGATCGTCCGTCCATGTCCGTGGGGCCCGTGCGGCGTCACCGTCACCTCGGCGCCGAACAGGCGCAGCATCCGCTCCGTATGGTCCCGGGTGGCGGCCGCTTCGATCACCGTCGTGGTCCCGGTGGCGTTCAGCCCGGCCAGCAGCACCGCCGACTTGATCTGGGCGGAGGCCACTGGCGTCTCGTAGGTGATCGGGATCGCCTCGCGGGGTCCGCGCAGCGTGAGCGGCACGCGGCCGCCCGGTTCCTCGCACACCACCTCGGCCCCCATCCGGACCAGGGGGTCGAGGATACGGCGCATCGGCCGCTTGCGCAGGGAGGCATCGCCATCGAACGTCGCGGTGACAGGCTGGCCGCCGACGACGCCCATCATCAGGCGTGAACCGGTTCCGGCATTGCCGAAGTCGAGCACGTCCTCGGGGTCGCTCAGGCCGCCGATACCGACGCCGCGCAGGCGCCAGCGTCCCTCACCGACCCGCTCCACGTCCGCGCCGAGGGCCTGGGCGGCGGCAGCGGTGCGCAGCACGTCGTCGCCTTCGAGCAGGCCCTCGACATTCGTCTCGCCGATGCTGAGGAGGCCGAGGATCATCGCGCGGTGCGAGATGGATTTGTCCCCCGGCGGACGCAGGCTGCCCTGCAGAGGTAGGCCCGCATGGGCGGTCAGGGGTTGCGGCGTGGAATCATGGGACACGGGCGTCGACTTTTCGGCTGGGCGCTGGGGCACCTGCGGGCTTCACGCAAGTGCCGAGATTTCAGGGGGCCGGTGAATTCATGGGGCCGGTTAACATGCGTCGCTGCCGCCGTCATCCGATGGGGGCACATCCCGGGTGCCTGGGCTTGGAAAACCTCCGTGGAAAGCCGGAAGCAGGCATGGAACGCCCACGATTCTCAAGGGAATTTGACAGGAGCGTCCCACGCGACTAACGGGGCGCCTCTCCCAAAAGATCGCACGTACTAGAGGTTCGCCCGTGGCCAGACCGGAACTCGGCTTGAAGCGTCAATGCATGAGCTGCGGCGCCAAGTTCTACGACCTCGACAACGACCCGCCGACCTGCCCGAAATGCGGAACGATCTACCAGGTCGCCGCCGCCTCCAGCCGCGCCGCTCCGGCGCTGGCGGCCCGGGCTTCCGCGGCCCCGGCCGATGACGACGAGGATACGGACGCCGAGAAGGGCGGGCCGGAGATCGTGTCCCTCGACGAGGTCGAGGCGGCCGAGGACGACGCCGATACGACGACCGAGGACGTCGACGGCGACAGCAACGACGATGCCGACGACACCTTCCTTGAGGAGGAGGACACCGGCGACGACGACGTGGCCGACCTCATCGACGGCGACATCGAGAACGACGAGGAGAGCTAACCTCCGCGGAACCCCTCTCCGACCCGCCGGGAAAAAAGTTTGCCGGCGGGTCACAAAGGGGGTTGAGGCGGCGGACAAGCCCCAGTACATGACCGCTATCGGCGGCGGGCGACGCGCCCGCCGACGAAGACCACCCCGGATTTCCAGAGACCGGGGTGTTGAGAGTGGGGCCTTAGCTCAGCTGGGAGAGCGCTTCCATGGCATGGAAGAGGTCATCGGTTCGATCCCGTTAGGCTCCACCAATCTCACTTAGTTACTACGATATCATCCTACATGGGCCCGCTCGATGCGCTCGCGTCGTGCGGTTCTCTGCGTTTCATCATCTCCATCGCCTCAGGGTCGCAATGGAGACGAAAACGCCGGAAGCGCGAAATAGGGGTTGAGGCGGCCGCCCGATCCCAGTATGTCACCGCCATCGCCGGTGCGGTTCGAGCCTCTCCGTCGCGAAAGACCACCCCGGGATTTCCAGAGACCGGGGTGTTGAGAGTGGGGCCTTAGCTCAGCTGGGAGAGCGCTTCCATGGCATGGAAGAGGTCATCGGTTCGATCCCGTTAGGCTCCACCAAAACTTCTTCGACGCTCCCCGACATCGACATGGACCTTTTCGCGCCTGCTGCGTATGGCGGTGCGGTGCGACCCCACCCGCCGGCTACGATAGTGCGTGAGGCGGGTGAATTGGGCGCGGTTCGGTGTTTCTGGCTTCGGTGTTCATGACGACGTCCCCCCCTGGCGACCCGGTCACGATCCCTGCTGCCGCGATCCTCCTGAAGGACCTCTGTGATCGCCTGCTGGCCGGCCCCAGCGCCACGGCGGTGTTGGAGCATTGGTGCCGCGCCCGCGGCCTCGCACAGGAGTCGGGTCTGGTTGCCCGGGCCATCCCGGCGCCCGAGCATCCCGCGAGCCCGGCACAGAGGGAGCGCCTCGCGGTCGCCCGGGAAGCGCCGTTGCGCTACCGCCGGGTCCGCCTGACCTGTGGCGCCCTTGTCCTGTCGGAGGCGGAGAACTGGTACGTTCCGTCACGCCTGACGCCCGCGATGAATGCGCTCCTGGAGACCAGCGAGGTGCCGTTCGGCCGGGTCGTGCATGCGCTGTCGCCCTCG
The DNA here is from genome assembly GCF_055361545.1 of Methylobacterium sp. TK31. Classification (NCBI taxonomy): domain Bacteria; kingdom Pseudomonadati; phylum Pseudomonadota; class Alphaproteobacteria; order Hyphomicrobiales; family Methylobacteriaceae; genus Methylobacterium; species Methylobacterium sp. TK31. Next base: position 2,458,085 of record NZ_CM143964.1, read on the forward strand.
CGCCGGAATCTGTCCCTGCGCCTCCTCCCCGCGGCCGATGCCCCGGACAAGGCCGACCTGATCGAACCGCTCTTCGCGATCGAGGCGCTGCTTCTTCGGGCGGATGGTCTGCCCCTGTGCGAGGTCGGCGAGGTCTATACCGGGGCCGTCCTGGCGGGCGCCTGAGTCGGATCCGCGGCTACGACTCGCGTCGCGCAGGAGGTCTGGCCAGTGTCGGGGTCCCGCGCTATGCCCCTCGCCCGGCAAGGACTCGGGGCGAGGGATGAGGACATGGCGATCACCGGACGGGTGCTGCGGAATGTGGGGGGCCTGGGAGCGCTCTGGCTCCTGCTCGGGAGCGTGGCGGTCGCCCAGCAGGGGCGGGACGCCACGGGCCTGTGGCTGACCGAGACCGGCGCCTCGAAGGTGCGGATCAGCCGCTGCGGCGACGGCTATTGCGGCACGCTGGCGAGCGTCGCCGGCCCGGGCCTCGACGCCAAGAATCCCGATCCCGCACTCCGCTCCCGCAGTCTCGTCGGCGTGCAGATCATGAACACCCGCACCGCCGGTGCGAAGGGCTACGAGGGGACGCTGTACAATCCGAACGATGGCAAGACCTACGCGGGCACCATGACCATCAAGGGACCCGACGTCGTCGAGGTCTCGGGGTGCGTAATGAGCGTGTTCTGCAAGAGCCAGACCTGGAAGCGCGTGAACTGAGTGACGGACGGCCTCTCCTGCTTCGAGCCGGAGAGGCCGACCGTCGGGATCAGCCCGCGAGTGCAGCCCGGATCGCGTCGATGGCTGCCTGGGCGCCCGCGCCCTCGGGGCCGCCGGCCTGGGCCATGTCGCGGCGCCCGCCGCCGCCCTTGCCGCCGAGATGCCCTGCGCCGGCCCGGACCAGGGCCACGGCGTCGTAGCGCTCCGTGAGATCCGGGGTTACACCGACGACGAGACCGGCCTTGCCGTCGGGGGCGACGCCCACGATGGCGACGATGCCGGAGCCGAGCCGGGTCTTGCCCTCGTCGGCGAGGCTCTTCAGGTCGCGCATCTCGACGCCTTCGACCACCCGGGCCATGACCTTCACGCCGGCGATCTCGGCGATGCCGTCGTCTCCGCCCGGGCCCGCGCCGCCCATGGCGATCTTCTTGCGGGCATCGGTGAGGTCGCGCTCCAGGCGCCGACGATCCTCGATCAGGGCCGCGAGCCGGTCCGGAACGTCGGCGGTGGAGGCTTTCAGCAGGCCGGCGATCTGTGCCAGCGTCCGGCTCTCCTCCGCGCGATGGCGCCGCGCCGCATCCGCGGTCAGCGCCTCGATGCGCCGCACGCCGGCGCCGACCGCGCTCTCGGCCACCACCGAGACCTGGCCAATCTCGCCGGTGCGCCGGGCATGGGTGCCGCCGCAGAGCTCCACGGAGAACGCCTTCGTGCGGCCGCCCTCGCCGGCGACCGGCTCGCCCATGGAGACGACGCGGACCTCGTCGCCATACTTCTCGCCAAAGAGGGCACGGGCGCCGGATTCGATCGCCTCGTCCACGGCCATCAACTTGGTGACCACCGGCGTGTTCTGGAGGAGCACCGCATTGGCGATGTCCTCGACGGCGCGGATCTCCGCCTCGTCCATCGGCTTCGGATGGCTGAAGTCGAAGCGCAGGCGGTCGGGGGAGACCAGGGAGCCCTTCTGGGCGACGTGGTCGCCGAGGACCTGGCGCAGGGCCTCGTGCAGCAGGTGGGTCGCCGAGTGATTGGCGCGGATCGCTGAGCGGCGCCCGTGGTCGACGGAGAGTTCCACGGCCTGGTTGAGCGACAGCGTGCCCTCCTCCACCATGACGTGGTGGACGAAGAGATCGCCGAGCTTCTTCTCCGTGGCGGTGACGCGCGCCTTCAGGCCAGCCGCCGACAGGGTCCCGGTGTCGCCGACCTGTCCGCCGGATTCGCCGTAGAACGGCGTCTGATTGGCAAGGGCCAGACCGGTCTCGCCCGCCTTCAGGCTCTCGGTCTCGGCGCCGTCGCGCAGCAGGGCGGTGACGATGCCTTCGGCACTCTCGGTCTCGTAGCCGAGGAATTCGGTGGCGCCGACGCGTTCTTTCAGGCCGTACCAGACCGTCTCGGTGGCGGCCTCGCCGGAGCCGGTCCAGGCGGCACGGGCGGCCCTGCGCTGACGCTCCATGGCCTGCCCAAACGCCTCCGTGTCGACGCCGATGCCGCGCGCCTTCAGGGCATCCTGGGTCAGGTCAAGGGGGAAGCCGTAGGTGTCGTAGAGGGTGAAGGCCGTCTCGCCCGAAAGGTTCTGGCCGGAGCTCAGGTCGCGGCTCTCGGCATCGAGGATCGCGAGGCCGCGCTCCAGGGTGCGGCGGAAGCGGGTCTCCTCGAGGCGCAGGGTCTCGGCGATGAGTCCCTCCGCGCGGGTCAGTTCCGGATAGGCCTGGCCCATCTCGCGCAGGAGCGTCGGGACGAGGCGATACATCATCGGCTCGCGCGAGCCGAGAAGCTCGGCGTGGCGCATGGCACGGCGCATGATGCGGCGCAGGACGTAGCCGCGACCCTCGTTACCCGGCAGCACACCGTCGGCCACGAGGAAGGAGGCGGCGCGCAGGTGATCGGCGATGACCCGATAGGAGGCGACGTTGCCGGGTTCCGGCGGCCGGCCGACCGCGTGGCTGACGGCGTCGATCAGGGCGCGGAACAGGTCGGTATCGTAGTTGCTCTTCACCCCCTGGAGGATCGCCGCCATGCGCTCCAGGCCCATGCCGGTGTCGATGGAGGGACGCGGCAGGGCGAGGCGGTTACCCGGCTCAACCTGCTCGTACTGCATAAACACGAGGTTCCAGAACTCGAGGAAACGGTCGCCGTCCTCGTCCGGCGAGCCGGGCGGGCCGCCCTGAAGCGTCGGACCCTGATCGATGAAGATCTCGGAGCACGGGCCGCAGGGGCCGGTATCGCCCATCTGCCAGAAATTGTCGGAGGTCCCGATGCGGATGATGCGGTCGTCCGAGAAGCCCGCGATCTTGCGCCAGAGACCGGCCGCCTCGTCGTCGTCGGCATAGACCGTCACCAGCAGCCGGTCCTTGGAGAGGCCGAACTCCTTGGTGATCAGGTTCCAGGCCAGCTCGATCGCCCGCGGCTTGAAGTAGTCGCCGAAGGAGAAGTTGCCGAGCATTTCGAAGAAGGTATGGTGCCGGGCGGTGTAGCCGACGTTGTCGAGATCGTTGTGCTTGCCGCCGGCGCGGACGCATTTCTGGGCCGTGGTCGCCCGGTCGTAGGGGCGCTTCTCGACGCCGGTGAAGACGTTCTTGAACTGCACCATGCCGGCATTGGTGAACATCAGCGTCGGGTCGTTGCGCGGCACGAGCGAGGAGGACGGCACCACCTCGTGGCCCGCTGCTGCGAAGTAGTCGAGGAAGGTCGACCGGATCTCGTTGACGCCGCTCATCGCATCACAACTCTGTCGTAGGGTGCCGCCGGATGCGGACGCGTTGGGCTCGTCCGGCGCGCATGCATGCCGCGCGCGGAACGCCCCGCCAGTTTCCGGATGTTCCGCGCTGGCGCACTCATAAGGACCGTTCAGGCGCAAGTCACGGTCGTTTCGCTTTTGCTCACCGCCGAGCTAGGAACACGTCTTCCCTCCGCAACACGGACACACCGCCATGCCGGTCGAAATCCGCCTCCTCGCCTGGTCCTGCCTGCTCGGCCTGGTCCACATCATCGCCGCCTCCGCCAGCGGCGTGCAGCAGCGGGGTGGTCTCGGCTGGGCGTCCAGCAACCGCGAGGGCCCGACGCCCGAGGTGACGGGCGCCGCGAGCCGGCTGGAGAAGGCGTCGAAGAACTTCTTCGAGACCTTCCCGATCTTCGCCGCCCTCGTGCTCGCCTGCGTGGCGACGGGCCGGCACAACACCGCGGTGGTGCTCGGTGCCTACCTCTATTTCTTCGCCCGGCTGGTCTATCTGCCCGCCTACGGCTTCGGCATCCCGAAAGTCCGCACCCTGGTCTGGTTGGTCTCGATCCTGGGCATCCTGTTCGTGCTGTGGGGCCTCTTCATCAAGTTGCTGCCCTACACGCCATGAGGGTCGACGGCGCGGCGACCGCTCGACCTCCCCTTGCCGGGGCGCCCGGCAGGCGCATATCGTCGGGTCTCAACCGCCCCGATCATGTGGGCGGAATACGGGAGACACCCATGCGATCGGTCCTCACCGCGACGCTTCTGGCCGGCTGCGCCGCGCTGGCGCTTTCCACAAACGCCTTCGCGCAGGGCGCCGCCCCCGCCGAGACCAAGGCGAAGGCCGACGCTCTCGAGAAGCTCACGGGAATGCAGAGCACCGGCACCGTCGAGGCGCCGGAGATTCCCCAGTCCGGCCGGCGCGCCGACGCCCTGCGCAAGACGCTCGCCAAGATCAAGCTCCCCGACGGCTTCAAGATCGACCTCTACGCCGTGGTGCCGGATGCGCGCTCGATCGCGGTGGGGCCCAATGCCGGCGTGCTGTTCGTCGGAACGCGCAAGAGCAAGGTCTACACCGTCACCGACCGGGACAAGGATCGGGTCGCCGACGAGGTCCGCGCCTTCGCCGCCGGCATCGACTTCAAGATTCCCAACGGCGTCTGCTTCTCGAAAGACGGGGTCCTGACCATCGTCGAGCAGAACCGGGTCCTGTCCTTCCCCGCCGCGGAGTTCTTCTACGAGAGCCCCGACGTCGCCGCCGGCGTCCTGGTAAAGCAGGGCGACCTGATTCCCGCCGCCGAGGAGAGCTACAACCACACCGCCCGGATGTGCCGGGTCGGCCCTGACGGCAAGACCTACATCTCCCTCGGGCAGCCCTACAACGTGCCCCCGGCCGCCAAGCGCGACCTCTACGCCAGGACCGGGATCGGCGGCATCATCCGCATGGACGCCGACGGAAAGAACCGGGAGGTCTATGCGACCGGCATCCGCAATTCGGTGGGCATGGACTTCAACCCCGCCGACAAGGCGCTGTGGTTCACCGACAACCAGGTCGACGGCATGGGCGACGACATCCCGCCGGGCGAACTGAATCGCATCGCGAAGGCCGGTGAGAATTTCGGTTTCCCGTGGTTCGGCGGCGGCCATGTCCGCACCGTCGAATACAAGGACGAGACGCCGCCGAAGGACGTGGTCTTCCCGCAGGCCGAACTGCCCCCGCACGCGGCCGATCTCGGAATGACCTTCTACAAGGGGCGCATGTTCCCCGATTCGTACAAGGGCGGCATCTTCACCGCCGAGCACGGCTCCTGGAACCGGACCCAGCCGATCGGAGCGAGGATTATGTTCGTGCCCGTCGACAAGGACGGCAAAGCCGGCACGCCCAAGCCCTTCGCGGAGGGCTGGCTGACGCAGGATGGGGAGTATCTCGGCCGCCCGACCGATGTCGCGGTCCTCCTGGACGGCTCGCTCCTCGTGGCCGACGACACGGCCGGTGCGATCTACCGCATATCGTACGAGGGCAAATGACGGTGGTGCGCGCTCCTCTCGCCACGGTCCTGCTTTGCCTACTCGCCTCCGCCATGACACCGGCGGAGGCGCATGCCGGCGACGCGAAGGCCGGGCGCAAGGCCGCCATCGCGTGCCAGACCTGCCACGGCCTCGACGGGGTCTCGAAACTGCCCGAGGCCCCGAATCTCTCGGGTCAGGTCGAGCCCTATCTGGTCAAGGCGTTGACGGAGTATCGGGACGGCGTCCGCCGCAACGAGATCATGAACGTTGTCGCCAAGCACCTGAGTGACGCGGAGATCGCCGACCTGGCCGCCTATTATTCGGCGATCCAAGTCGACGTCCTTCCGCCGGGATAGACATCAGGGCCCATTGCTGTCCCTGGAACGAAGAGAGCCGCCGGGTGCGCCCCGGCGGCTCTCTTCGTTTCCAATCTGGGCGGAGGGTCCCGTCCTCAGGCCTCGCCCTCATCGAGCTCGTCCTCGGTCGGCTTGGCGTTCTCGAGGATTTTCTCCGCGACGAGGCCGGAATTCTGCCGGATCGATGCTTCGATCTTGCCGGCGATCTCCGGGTTGTCGCGCAGGAAGCCCTTCGAGTTCTCGCGGCCCTGGCCAAGGCGCTGGCTGGCATAGGAAAACCAGGCGCCCGACTTCTCGACGATGCCGGCCTTGACCCCGAGGTCGATGAGCTCGCCCACCTTCGAGACGCCCTCGCCGAACATGATGTCGAACTCGACCTGCTTGAAGGGCGGCGCGACCTTGTTCTTGACGACCTTGACGCGGACCTGATTGCCGATGGCCTCGTCGCGGTCCTTCAGGGTCGAGACGCGGCGGATATCGAGGCGCACCGAGGCGTAGAACTTCAGCGCGTTGCCGCCCGTGGTGGTCTCGGGGCTGCCGTACATCACGCCGATCTTCATGCGGATCTGGTTGATGAAGATGACCATGCACTTCGAGCGCGAGATCGAGCCGGTGAGCTTACGCAGGGCCTGGCTCATCAGACGGGCCTGAAGGCCTGGCTGCGAATCGCCCATCTCGCCCTCGATCTCGGCCCGCGGCGTCAGGGCCGCCACCGAATCGACCACCAGCACGTCTATGGCGCCCGAACGCACCAGGGTATCGGTGATCTCCAGAGCCTGCTCGCCGGTGTCGGGCTGCGAGATCAGGAGGTCGTCGAGCTGCACGCCGAGCTTGCGCGCATAGACCGGGTCGAGGGCGTGCTCCGCGTCCACGAAGGCGCAGACGCCGCCCTTCTTTTGAGCCTCCGCGATGGTGTGCAGGGCCAGCGTGGTCTTGCCCGAGGATTCCGGGCCGTAGATCTCGATGACGCGACCGCGGGGCAGGCCGCCGACGCCCAGCGCAATGTCGAGGCCCAACGAGCCGGTGGAGATGACCTCCACCTCCGCGACCTTGTCGTTCTTGCCCAGGCGCATGATCGAGCCTTTGCCGAAGGCCCGCTCGATCTGTGACAGCGCGGCGTCGATCGCCTTCGCCTTGTCCTTGTCCACCATCGGGGATTCCACAACTTTCAGCGCGGGCTGGGCCATTCGTCGGCATCCTTATGCATGGGGGAGGGGTAAGGCTCAATGCGCCTCGGTTGCCGATTGTGTACTTGTTTTGTTCTCATTCCGCAAGAGCGGTGCGGGAGATTTCGCGCGCTGCGCGCGACAGATCCTCCCGGCTTTCCGCCTAGCGGGCGATGGTCTCCTTCACCGTCTCGACGAGCTGTTTCAGGCTGAACGGCTTGGGCAGGAAATTGAAATCCTCGCCGTCGGGAAGGTTCTTGCGAAACGCATCCTCGGCGTAGCCCGAGACGAAGATGACCTTGAGGTCGGGAGATTGCTTGCGCAGTTCACGCAGAAGGGTCGGCCCGTCCATCTCCGGCATCACCACGTCGGAAACCACGAGGTCGATGGTCTCGGTGGTCTCGGCGATGATCCGCAGGGCGTCGAGTCCCGAAGCGGCCTCCAGCACGGTGTAGCCGCGGGCCGAGAGCGCGCGGCTGTTGACGGCGCGCACGGGGTCCTCGTCCTCCACCAGGAGGATGACCCCTTGGCCGGTATGGTCCGGCGCGGGCTTGCGGGGCGCGGGCTTCTCGCCGTCGGGCCGGGGGCGGTCCGATGTCCCCTTGAGCCGACTGGCCGCGATGGAGGCGGTCGTCTGCGGCGACGGCGAAGGGGGCGCAAGGGCGATCTCCGGCTCGTGGGCGGGTTCCGCGGCGGGTTCGTGGCGAGGGAAGTAGATCCGGAAGGCGGTGCCCTCCCCCACCGTGGAATGTACGTCGATGGTTCCGCCGCTCTGCTTGACGATGCCGAACACGGTCGAGAGGCCGAGGCCTGTGCCCTTGCCGATCTCCTTCGTGGTGAAGAATGGCTCGAAGATCTTCTCCATGAGATCGGGCGGGATGCCCTGCCCGGTATCGAGAACCTCGATCAGCACATGGTCCCCGACCGGCATGCCGATCCGGCTCTCGCTCGGCACGGCGTCGTGCGCGACGTTGGCGGTGCGGATCAGCAGACGGCCGCCTTCCGGCATCGCGTCACGCGCGTTGACCGCAAGATTGACGATCACCTGCTCGAATTGATTCACGTCCGCCTTGATGGGCCAGATGTCACGCCCGTGCTTCAGGTCGAGGTCGACCCGCTCGCCGAGCAGGCGCTTCAGCAACAGGGTCAGGTCCGAGAGCGCCTCGCCGACATTCATCACCTCCGGGCGCAGGGTCTGGCGGCGCGAGAAGGCGAGCAGCTGACGCACCAGGCTGGCGGCCCGGTTGGCGTTCTGCTTGATCTGCATGATGTCTTGGAAGGCCGGATCGGTCGGCCGATGGCTGGCCAGCAGCAGGTCCGAATAGCCGATGATCGCCTGCAGGACGTTGTTGAAGTCGTGTGCGATGCCGCCGGCGAGCTGGCCCACCGTGTCCATCTTCTGCGCCTGCGCCACCTGCTGTTCCAGCTGACGTTGGGCGGTGGTGTCGAGGGCGTAGAGGATGACCAGCTCGCGGTCGCTCTGCTGTTCGGTCTCGTCTCGCCCCACTCCGGTCGCCTCGCCCCCCGCCGGGCTCAACCAGACCCGGGCCGAGCGGTTGCCGGGACCCGAGAGCGCAATCTCGATCGGCTGGACCTCGACGAGGCCGGCGGCGGCCTTGCCCAGGGCCACCTCGAGGCCGGCGCGATCGCGCTCGGCGATCGCGTCCCACATGGTCGGTTCGCCCTGAAGGTCGTTGCGCCCGTCGGGCAACGCTTGGCGCGGAAGGCCGCCGAACAGCCGGGCGAAGGAGGCGTTGGCCCGCGCGATGTGGCCGCTCTGGTCCAGGGTCGCGATGGCGATCGGACTGTTGTTCAGGAAGCGTGCGAGCCGCACCTCGGCGACGCGCTGCGGCTCGTCGCTCTCGGCACCGGCGGAACGGTTGAGCACGAATGTGCGCGACGGGCCCGGGCGGCCATCCTGACCGAAGGCGACCCGATGATAGAGGCGCGCCGGCAGCGGGTGGCCGTTGCGGCGGCGCAGGTCGAGGTCGAACCGGTCGGTCCGGACCTCGCCGGGCAGGCCCTCGGAAGCAGTGAGGACGTCGGCGCCGGGGGCGATCTCGGGCAGGCGCAGGCCGCCGGAGCCGACCGTGGCGAGGTCGTAGCCGAGCCAGGCCGCCAGGGTCGCGTTCATGTAGACGATCGAGCCGGTCGGATCGATCGAGAGGAAGCCGGCGGGGGCGTGGTCGAGGTAGTCGATCGCGTGCTGGAGTTCCTGGAAGACGTTTTCCTGGCGCTCGCGCTCGTGGGTGATGTCGCTCACCGTCCACAGGGTCGCGGCGCGCCGCGGCCGCTCGATCGGGCGCACGCTGATGCGGAACCACGCGAAGGCGCGCTCGGCGGCGCTGCCGGGCGGCGGCGCCATCCGGATTTCCTCAGCGTGGCCGAGGCCGTCGCGGGAGGCCTGGGCGAGGCGGTAGACCGCCTCGGAGACCTCCGGCGAGCCGACGAAGACCCGTTCCACCGGCCGCAGGCTGGCGAAGGTCTCGCCGCCGGCGATGCGCAGATAGGATTCGTTGGCGTAGATGAGGCGCCCGCCCTCCTCGACCACGATCGCGCCGTCGGGCGCCGCGTCGACGATGGCCTTGGTGATGTCGTCCCGTGTGGTCTGGCCGGCAAGCTGGATCGCCCCGATGGCGAGGGCGAAGAGGCAGAACACACCCGCCATCGCAAGGAGCGCCAGCAGGCCGAGGATCAGGGGCTGCGCCTGCTCGCTGGCTACGAAGGACAGGCCGACGGCCGCGCCGACGAGGAGGCCCGCCAGTACGAGGAGGAGCCCGACCCGTCCGGGTCGTTCGGAGCGATCGATCGCGTTCGACGCGGGCTTGCCGTGTCCGCTGAACTCAACCATCCGCCGCCGATCCACCCCTGAAGCCCATCCGGTTAGCGCCCCGCTTCCGCTCGCAGCAAGGGTAAACCGGCGTATGTCGCCGAGAATTCTCGCGAAAGAGGGTGCATAAAGCGTGGCGAGCGCAAGCGCCAATCTTCACGGCCGGTTCCTCACGCGGCCCGCCGGCGCAGACGCATGACGTAGCCGATGACCTCGGCCACCGCGCGGTAATGCTCAGCCGGGATTTCCTCGTCGATCTCCACGGTGGCATGGAGGGCGCGCGCGAGCGGCGGGTTCTCGAGGATCGGCACATCGTGGTCCTTGGCCACCGCACGGATCTTGAGGGCGAGCGAGTCTACGCCCTTGGCGACGCAGACGGGCGCCGTCATGCCGGCCTCGTAGCGCAGGGCGACGGCGTAGTGGGTCGGGTTCGTCACGATGACGGTGGCGGTGGGCACGGCGGCCATCATGCGCTTCTTCACGCGCTGGGCGCGAATCTGCTTCATGCGGCCCTTCACCTCGGGGCTGCCCTCGCTCTCCTTGTGTTCCTGCTTGATCTCCTCCTTGGACATGCGCAGGCGCTGGTGCCAGCGGAAGCGCTGATAGACGGCGTCGCCGAGCGCGATGGCCACGAAGACACCGAGCATGCCCGCCATCAGCTTGAGGGCGAGGGTGAGGATCGCGGCGAGGACGGCGGTGGGGTCGAGGCGCGCGAACACCTCCATCCGATCGCGCTCGCCCCACAGGATGGTGCCGGCCACGACGCCGACCATGCCGAGCTTGGCGAGACCTTTCAGGAACTGGAACAGGGCCTCCATCCCGAAGACCCGCTTGACGCCGGCCATCGGCGAGATCCGGTCCCATTTGGGGCCGAGCGCCTCGGTGCTGAAGACGAAGGGGTGCTGGATCAGCCCGGCCGCCAGGCCGGCGACCACGACGAGGCCCACGGGAACCGCCAGTGCCTGGGCGCAGATGATGAGCATGCGCATGCCCATCTCGGTGTAAGCTGCTGGGTCCGACGGGACCATGTGGGCATTCATCAGGAAGCCGCGCAGGCTCGCCACGAGGTTCTTGGCGATCATGCCCGAAGCCATGAGCAGGGCCATGGTGAAGGCGGCCAGGATGAAGAAGGTGTTGATCTCGGGGCTGTTGGGGACGTTGCCCTGCTCGATCGCCTTCTCGATCCGCCGTGGGGTCGGGTCTTCGGTCTTGTCTTCCGGATCGGAATCGTCGGCCACCGCTCAGGCCTCCGCGCGGGGGCTCAGCGCCCGGCGAGATCCGCCAGGTAGTGCCCGATATCGTCCAGGAAGACGCCCATCATGACGCCGAGGCTGCCGAGGAGCAGCAGCATGCCGATCAGGACCGAGGCCGGGACGGCCACGAAGAACACCTGCATCTGCGGCATCAGGCGGGCCAGCACGCCGAGCCCGACGTTGAACAGGATGCCGAAGGCGATGAACGGAGCCGAGATCTGGACGCCGAGGGAGAAACCGCGCGCGATGGCCTTTAGAGCGAGGCTCGCCGCCTCGCCCATGCCCGGCACGCCGTCCGGCGGAAGCAGGAGGTAGCTTCGCCCGATCGCTCCGAGGGCGACGTGGTGAAGGTCGGTCGCCACGATCAGGGTGACGCCGAGCAGCGCCAGGAAGTTGCCGATCGCCGTCTGCTGCCCACCCTGCGTCGGGTCCACCGTCATGGCGTAGGACAGCCCGAGCTGCTGCGAGACGATCATGCCGGCGGTCTGCAGGGCGGCGAGCACCATCCGTACGGTGAGGCCGAGCACCAGACCGATCAGCAACTCTCCGATGAGCAGCGCGATCAGCCCCGGCCCCGCGATGACGCCGCCCTGCATCGGCAGGAGCGGCCGCACGGTCGGGAACAAGATCAGCGTGAGCAGCAGTGCGAAGGCGAGACGCAGCCGCGGCGACACCAGCTGCTCGCCGACGCCCGGCATCAGCATCACCAGGGTGCCGATCCGCGCGAAGGTGAGGAGGAAGGCCGCCGCGATGCCCGGCAGGAGGAGATTCATGCCCTCTCATAGCAGGCTTCAGCCGCCCGATACGATGCGCGCCGCGATGCGGGTCATGTAGCTGCCCAGCGCGTCGCCCATGAAGGGCAGCATGAGCAGCAGGGTCGCGAACACGGCCACGATCTTGGGCACGTAGATCAGGGTCTGCTCCTGGATCTGGGTCAGGGCCTGGAACAGCGAGACCACCAGGCCGACCACGAGGGCGACCAGCATGATCGGACCCGCCACCTTGAGAAAGACGAAGATACCGTCGCGGGCGACGTCGATGATGGCGAGACCGGTCATGAAAGGGATGTCAGCTCGCTGAGGGCACAGGTGTCGGGATCGGATGTCTTCGGGGCCAGCGGCGCAGAGCGCCCGGCGCAGCGTGGAGGCCGCGGGCTAGATCTGCATCCGCATGATTTCCTCGTAGGCGGAGATTACCCGGTCGCGGACGGCGACGAGCGTCTGGAGCGCGGTCTCGCTCTCGGCCACGGCCGTCACCACGTCGACCACGTTCGCCTTGCCGCCCGCCACGGCCAGCGCCTGGCTGTCGGCCTTGCGCCCGGCCTCGCCGACGCTGTCCAGGGTCGACGTCAGGAGCGAGGTGAAGTTCGAGCCCGAGGCACCGGTGGCCGGCGCGATCTTCGGAGCACCCTTGGCGCCGATGTTCTGGATCGCCGCGTAGGCGCCGGCGGCGAAGGCGTTGGTCGTCATGGCGGCGGACTTTCAGGGATCGGAAGCGAAAGGTCAGGCCTTGAGGATCTCAAGGGTCTTGGCGACCATGCGGCGGGTCGCCGTGACCATGTTGAGGTTGGCCTCGTAGGAGCGCTGGGCCTCGCGCATGTCCATGTTTTCGATCAGGCCGTTGACGTTGGGCATCGCCACCTCGCCCTTGGCGTTGGCGCTCGGATTGCCCGGGTCGTACTTGGTCCGGAACGGCGAGGTATCGCGGCGCACCCGTCCGGCCTCGATCAGCGACGCGCCGGTCTCGCGGTCGACCTGTTGGGTGAAGGTCGGGATCTTTCGCCGGTAGGGCTGGCCGCCGACCGTGGTCGGCGCCGAATCCGCGTTGGCGATGTTCTCGGCGATGATCCGCATCCGGCTCGACTGGGCCTTCAGGCCCGAGGCGGCGGTCGTGAGGGATTTGAGGAAGTCCATGGCGCGCTCCGTCAGACGATGGATCGCCGCTCAGCGCTTGCCGATGGCGATTTTGATGGTCTCGAGGCTCTTCTGGTAGAGCGAGGCGGCCATCTGGTAGTCAGCCTGATTGTCGCCGGCCTTCATCATCTCCTCTTCGAGATTGACGCCGTTGCCGCTCGGGCGGATCTCGAATCCCTTCACGCGGCGCGGATCGGCGCCCGGACCGTCCGGGCCTCCGCCCGGCGCGATATGGGACACGTTGGTGACCGCGAGGCTGCTGCTCGTGGTGGCGCCCACCGGCTGAGACAGGACCGGGCCGGAACGTCCGAGGTCCGGGCTCGCGAGATCCCGAGGCTTGAAGCCGGGCAGGTCGGCATTGGCCACGTTCTCGGCCAAGAGCTTCTGGCGGGTCTGGTGCCACTGCATCCGCGTGCGCAGCATCCCGAGAATGGGCAGGTCGGTGACGGACATGGGGTGGACCCTCGCCTCGCCCGGAAGAATCTGCCCGGTGGGACCGGCAAAATCTGCCGCCCCCATGGTTAACGCCCGGTTAAGGCTCCGGTGCGGGAGCCGAAACAGGAGCGATCTCAGGGGGACCGCTGGGTCGGGGGCCGAGCCTGGGGGCATTCGGACGGCGGCGGTCCGCTGGGATTGAGCGGCGCACAGGCGGCCGGCTCGCCGGCCGTTCGCGCGTCCTCGCTCGGATGCCGCAGGGCGCCGCGGCTCCAGAGCAGGCCGAGGGTGACGGCCGCCGCGATGAGGAGGGCGGCGGCGAGGAACGGGATCCAGCGCGGCACGGTCATCGCGTCAGCCTTTTCCGTGTGCGTTCTGGCGGTCGCGCCAGAGCGCGTAGGGATGCTCGTCGACCTCCACGGGGTGATGCTCCACATGCATCGGCTGCGCGCTCAGGGGCTGGCACAGTTCGGCGTAGATCCCGGCCCCGAGGAGGCCGTAGCGTTCGCCCTCTTCCGCGCTGTAGGCGAAGTAGGCCTGCGTGATGCCGGCGAGGCGCATGGCCGCGTGGCACATCGGGCAAGGGCGCCCGCTGGCGTAGACGATGCAGCCGTCAAGCTTCGGACGGCCGAGGCGACGGCTGACCTCGCGGATCGCCACCATCTCGGCATGGTCGGTCGGATCATGGGTGACCGCGATGGTGTTGACGGCGCGCGACAGGACCTCACCGTCGCGCACGATCACTGCGCCATAGGGGCGCCCGCCCTGGAGAACGTTGTCGCGGGCCAGCGTGACCGCGTCGCGCAGGTGAGCCTGATGCTGATCTTCCACGGGTTTCACCTCGGTCTCAAACGGCTACGTCAACGATCAAACGCGCCGAGCCCGCCGCCGGGTCCCGTTTCGAGACCTGCTGCGGCCTAGGCCTTGAGGCGCCGCTAACCGAGCGCGGGGCACGGTCGCCTCAGGCCGCGTTGCGTATCGGCTCCGTCGTGGAAGACACGGCACCCCGCCGTCCCGGAATCGGGCGGCGGGGCACCACGCGATCTCCTAAATGTCCTCCAGCGTTGGTGAACGCGCTTCGGGCAAAGGACCTGTTAACGAAGTCTTAACGTTGTTGCCCGCGCCGGCGCCGGACATGATACTGGGTTCTCGAGTGTTGCGTCGGGCTACGAGCCCCAAAAGCGAGAGACCCCGGTCTTGTCATCGTTCTTCAGCTCGGATGGCTCTTTTCCCCTCCAGTTCGCCATCATCTTCGTCGTCATCTTTCTCGTCCTCGCGGCCGGCGTCTTTCTGGTCCGCCGCCTCGGCGGCAAGGATTCGCCGCTCTCCGGCAAGAATTCTCCCCGCGGCCGCCAGCCACGGCTCGGCATCGTCGACATCTACGAGCTCGACCGTCAGCGGCAGCTGATCCTGCTCCGGCGCGACAACGTCGAGCACCTGCTCCTCGTGGGCGGTCCCAACGACGTGGTGATCGAGCGCAACATCCTTCGCGGCATGAGCGCCCGCCTGGCGACCGAGGAGCCCACCTTCGACGAGGCGCCCGAGCCCGTGCTGAACACGATGCCGGAAGCGCCGGTGCCCCAGCAGGCCCCTGTTCCGAGCCTCGCGCCGATGGCCCAGCCCGTCGCCCCCTACCGCGAGCCATCGTTCGAAATGCCGGCGTCCGTGCCTGCCGCCGATCAGGTGACGGTCCCTCCCGCGCCCGAGCGTACGCGGGCTCCGGCTACCGAGCCGGTTCCCGGCGGCCCGCTGGCGGCCGCGCCGCGCCCGCGCGACTCGCAACTCGCCCGCGTCATCCGTCGTACGCCGCCATCACTGACGAACCTCGTCCCGGCTGCGATCGCTGAGCGGGTCGGTCTGCCGGAGCGGGGCGCAGACGCCGAGGCGGATCGCGAGACCCCCGCTCCGGTTCCGGCAGCGCCCATCATCCCGGCGCCGGCGACCCGGGCCATCGACGCCGCGATCCTGTCCGACATGGCGCGCCAATTGGAGGAGGCCCTGCGCCGACCCTCGGCGGCGGTCCGTCCGGCAATCCCGGCGCAAGCCGCGGCAAGCGAACCGGCCCCGCCGGACTCTGTCCTGGCCGCGGCCGAACTCTCGGAAGGTTCGGAGCCGGGGCCGGAGGTGCGATCCGAGCCGCCCCGGGCGCCTCTCGGCACATCCTCGGCCATCGATCCGATCGCCGCGGCGATGGCCGCCACGGCGCAGGCGCCAGCCGTCGAGGACCGGGGGATTTCCGAGCCCGAGCCGGCGGCCGTCGACGACGCTCTGTTCACGGAGCGCGCCGAGGACGAGGAGCCGGTGGCCGTTCCTTCGGAGACGCCGACGCCCGCCGTGGCGGAGCCTCGGTCCGATCCGGTGACCCACGAAGCCGTGGCCGATGCGCCGAAGTCCGAGGAGCATGCGCCTGCAGAGGCGTCGCCGGCAGTCATCACGCCGCCGCCCGCTCCGGCTGCGCCCGCGAAGCCTCCGGCCAGTCCGAATCCCTTCTCCGTGGAGGAGATCGAGGCGGAATTCGCCCGCCTGCTCGGCCGTCCCCTCGACCGCAAGCAGTAGGTCGATCCGGCGGATGCCCTGCATCCGCTCGCGACCCGGTGGTCGATGTCGGCGCGGCGCCGGCTCATCCGAGGATGCGTCCCGGGGCGCCGGTGGTATGAGGAGCGCGCGGCCGCGTCGCGCCGCCCCGGCCGGAACCCGTATGCCCGAATCCAGCCCCTCCCTGCTGAGACGCCTGCGCCTGCCGATCTGGGCCGGTCTGGCGTTGGCCTGCACCACGGCGGCGGTACGCGCCCAGAGCCTCTCGGTCGATCTCGGGACCGGCGGCGTCACCGAGCGGGCGCTGCAACTCGTCGCGCTCCTCACAGTCCTGGCTCTCGCGCCGTCGGTGCTGGTGATGGCTACGTCCTTCACCCGAATCGTGGTGGTGCTGTCGATCCTGCGCTCGGCGCTTGGGACGCAGAGTGCACCGCCGAACGCCGTAGTCACCAGCCTCGCCCTGTTCCTGACGGCCTTCGTCATGGCACCCGTGGGCCGGGAGGCCTACCGCAACGGCATCGAGCCGCTGATCGCCGGGCAGATCACGCAGAGCGTCGCCTTCGAACGCGCCTCGGCGCCCTTCAAGACCTTCATGCTGAAGAACGTCCGCGAGAAGGACCTGAAGCTCTTTCTCGACATGGCGAAGGCGCCCGTGCCGGCGGGTCCCGAAGCGGTCGGACTCGAAGTTGTGACGCCGGCCTTCATGATCTCCGAACTGCGCCGCGCCTTCGAGATCGGCTTTCTACTGTTCATCCCCTTCCTGATCATCGACCTCGTGGTCGCCTCGATTCTCATGGCCGTCGGTATGATGATGGTGCCCCCCGCCACCGTGGCCCTCCCCTTCAAGCTGATCTTCTTCGTCCTGGTCGATGGCTGGACCCTCGTGGCCGGCTCACTGGTTCAGAGCTACGGCACCTGAGCGGTCGCGACGGGACGGCCGGCGCGCACGAAAAAGGGCGCCCGAGAGCGCCCTTCACCACCATCCACCCGATCTTGGGCGCGATCAGCGCTCGAGGTAGCTCTTCAGGGTCGAGATGCGGTTGCCGACGAGGCGCACGGCGCGCTTCAGGCGGTCCTCGGACACGCCGAGACGCGTGGCCATCGCGGTGCGCTGCTGGCTGTCGAAGATGTCGAGGTGGCTCTTTTCGGTCTTGGTGTCGATCGAATCCGTGAGCATGGGGAGGCCTCTGCTGTGCCGGCTGGAGCGTGGGGCGCTCGGATGATAGCGATTGAGGGCAGAACGTGGCCGGGGTCCGTTTGTTGCGTCCGGCCGAGCAGAATTCGCCGAATCGCATCAGGCTTTTACGCCGCATGGCGGAGCCGCGCGCGAAGCCCACTTTCGGCGTGCTTGAGCGTCGTCGGCCCGGCTCAGCCCGGGGGCATCCCGCCGGTCTGCGCATCGGCCCGTGCCTCCGACTCGCGCTTGACCGGGGCCGGTACGGCACTGTCGGGATAGCGCTTGCGGTATTCCGAGAGGAAGGCCTTGAGCGTCTCGGCGCTGGTGGCCTTCTGGGCAATTTCGCGGAATCCGGCGCTGCGCACGGCATTGGCCTGCGTGAGCAGCGCGAAGGTACGGGCATCGACGCTCTCGGCCATCGGACCCGCGAACTTCGCGCGCAGGCGTTCCATTCCGAGGGTCTCGCCGGCGAGTCCGTAAGCGACGGCTGCACGCAGGATGTCGGTCCGGGCACTGTCGTCGAGGGGCGCGCGCCGGCGCCAGACATCGCCGACCAGCGCCTCATGGGCCTCGCCGGCCTCGCGCCAGCGCCGGCCGGTCCAGAGGATGTCGGCCCGAAGCCGCTCCGCGTCTGAACCGGGCTCGCCCTCGATGGTCTCCAGGGCGAGGTCCGTGCGGGACAGGTCCGAGAGGGCACGGGCGCGCAGCAGGGCACGCGCACGGCGCAGGTCCTCCGGCAGTTCCGGCAGGTAGGTCGTCTCGAGGGTCTGGAGCGCCTGCAACGGCTTCTCGTCCATCAGGCGGATGGCCGCGAGACGCGCCGCGACACCCGCGCGGCTCGCGCCGGTCAGGCGGTGATCGACCTGATGCTGAAGCAGTTCTCCCGCCGAATCCAGTAGGTCCAGCTCGACCAGCCGATCGGACAGGCGCCGCACGATCTCGTCGCCCCGGCGCCCCAGCGGCGCGAACTCCTTGAAGTCGAAGTACAACGTCAGGGCCTCGACGCCCGAAACCTTGTGGCTGCGCTCGCCCAGATAGAGGTCGTCGAACAAGGCCTGGGCCATGTCGTGCACCTCACGGATCACGGGCGTATCGGCACCGGTAGAATCGGCGCGGCGGCCGGTCAGCAAGGCCTGGCGCCAGCGCCCCGCCTCGACGTAGAGCTTGGCCAGACCCGCGATCGTTCGCGGTTCGATGTCGCCGCCATGCCAGGCCAGGGCGAGCACCTCGAGGCGCTCGATGGCATCCGCCACCGGGATCTTGCCCGCGGCGTGACCCAGCAGGGTCCCCCGCAGCCGTGCCGAGGCGGCGACCTCCGCTTCGCTGCTTTCGGCGAGGCGCTCATAGGCATCAAGGGCCGCCACGGTCTGGCCCGTCACCTCGTCGATCCGGGCGCGCAGCAGCGCGAGGCGCTCCTGGGTCGGCCGGTCGGCGGACCGGGTCGCCGCGATGATCTGGCGGTTCGCCGCGTCCCAGTCGCCGGTCTCGATCGCGGCCTCGGCGGCAGCGGTGCGCAACAGGGCCTGGAGATCGTCGGGGTAGCGGTCGAGCACGTTCGCGGTAGCGCGGAAGGACCCGTCCGCAGCTCTCCAGCGGCCTTCCAGGGCTTCGAGGTATGCCTGCCAAAGCCGTGCCTCGGGATCGTTCTTGAGGATGTCGACGGCGAGCCGCGCGCGCATGTCGGCGGTCCGTCCCATCTGGGCGTCTCCGATCACCGTCAGCACGGGGATATCGCGCTGTCCGGCCAGGACTGGATCGTCGGCGAAAGCCGCCTTCAACACTCCGAGCGCTTCGAGGGACAGGCGGTTTGCGAGCATGGTGCGGGCGAGGACCATCCGAAGGGGCCCACGCGCCGCGCGCGGCGCCTCGGCGACCGCCTGCAACTGGTCGCGCATCAACTCGCGAACGTCGCCGCGCTGGGACGCCTCCCAGGGGCCTCGGTCGACCGCGAGATCGCTCAGGGTCGTCAACGGAAGATCGGCCGCACGCGCCACGCCGGAGACGGCCATGCCGGCCTCACGGCTGATCGCGACGCCGTCGAGGTCCGGCCGAACCAGGAGATCATCGGCCTGCGCCAGGACCGCGACACCCTGGCGGCTCGGCAGAAGCTCGAAATCGACGAAGGCCTGTCGCTTGGGGATGCCCGCCGGCTTGGGGCCGCGACCGGTGACGACGGCGATGCGCTCCCCGTCGAGGCTGAGCCAGGATGCCCCCCCGGGGTTCGGCAGGCGTATACCGACGCCGATCCGACCAGCGGGATCGGTGACCCGAATCGCCGCGAGGGCGTCGCTCGCGGAGAGGTTCTCGCCAGCGACGAGTTCCCAGCCCGTCGGCGCCTCCGCGGGGCCGACCGGCACCAGATCGAACAGCCGGTCGCGCGGAACCGGGAAACGCAGGGTGACGATGCGGCCGCTCCGCTGCGGTGGGCCGAGGGGCGTCAGCATCGCGTCGCCCGAGGGGACCGAGACGGCGTCCGCCGTCTCGAACACGAGATTGGCAATGCCCGCCCGCTCGAACAGGGCAGCGGGCGGCAGGGTTTTGAAGGGGAAGACGAGGCCCGGTCCGCTCGGGCGCAGAACGACCACCGGCGCGAGCGCAGACGGCTGCGACCCGGGGGCGTCGGCGGCCTGAACCGGGGGCTGCGGCGACGTCCTGTCAGGTTTGGTGTCAGCCGCCTTAATGTCAGCCGCCTTGGTTTGTGTCGGCTTGGCCTCGCCGCCGCCCGTCCCCTCCCCGGCCTTCGTGTCGGTCGCGCCGACGGCCTTCGTCTCGACCGGCTTGCGGACCACGTCGATCGTGGCACCGTCCTCGTCGCGGAAGGTCCTGATCTCGTAGCCGGACGCGGGGGTGACGAAGAGGCGGGCGCCGGTCTCGTCGCCCTCGACCGCCAGATTCTCGATTGCCGGCTTCAGGCGCCCGCGGGTCGCGACATCGTCGATCCGCCAGGCGCCGGGGAGCGCGAGGCGGGTGGCGGGACCCACCGTGTCGAAGAGCGGGATGGCCGAGGCGGGTGCGCGCAGGCTGAGGCGGGTCAGCGTGGGAAGATGCGCCAGTTCCAGGCGCAGGGTCTTTGGCTCCGCGGGCGGTCTGGCCGCGCGCAGGGCCGCTTCCGCCGCCTGGGTACGCCGGAACAGCTCGGCTACCACCTCCGGCGGCAGGGCCGGCGGCAGACCGCTCCAATCCTGCGGCAGGAGGTCGACGAACACCGTCTCTCCGGCTTCCTGGACGTTGACGCGGTAGGGGCGTTGCAGAGCAAGGCGCAGACCCATGCCGTCGGGATCGCGCCGGACGGCTGAGACGTAGTCCGGCATCTCGGTGGCGACCCGCTCCGGTCCAGCACTCGCCTTTTCCGAGAAGCCGAGGACGAGCACCGACCCGGAAATGCGCGCCTTCACGGAGACCGCAGCATCGAAGGTCAGGACCAGGCGGCCGTAGCGCTCGATCTGGGCGCCCTTGATGCCCGTAAGGCGTGCGGCGCTCGCGCCCGTCCCCCCGCAGAAGGTCGCGGCCACGATCGAGATCGCGGCGAGGCCAGCTCGAAGCCGACGCCGTCGTGTCGCGATACCGGCACCGAGAGCCATCGCAGGATACGCCAAACTCATGGGGCGGACCGGCTCGCACTCGAGTCGCTCCGCCTTACGCCGCACTGTCCGGGCACTCTCGCCCTTCGAGGCTAACGGGCGCTTAAGACGCCGTGCGGCTTTGTCGGGACCGCTAACGTTTGAGGATCAGGCCCGGAATCGTGCGGCCTGCCTCGCCGAAATTCTCGGTGGCGCGAGCGCAATTGGCCGGAATGTCCTTGGCGTAGATCTCGGTATACGCGCGGCTGCGCAGGTTCAGGTCACCCTGGGCCAGATCGTCGGGTGCGATACCGAGCCCGGCCACGACGGAGGTCAGCCGCTCGGTGTTCGGTTTGAGGTCGCGGCAATGGGTCTCCACGAAGGCGAGCAGCCCGGCGAGCTTGGCCGCGCTGTTCCTCTGGCGCTCGGCCTTGGCCTCGGCCGCCGTCGGCGGTGGGCCGGGCGGCTTCTCGGGCGGCGCCTCCTCCTGGGCGAATACGGGGTGAACCATCAATCCGGCCATCACCAGGGCGGTCAGGCTTCGGGTCAGCAAGGCCGTTCTCTTCACCGGATTTCTCCTCGGGTTCGACCCCGTCACGCTAAGGCTCAGTTCGTCAGGGCGATGGCGCGGGCCAGCGCATTGGCGAACCCCTCGAGCGGCACCGTGATGGTGACCGGGTCCTTGGCCTCCGGCTTCGTACCGGACACCAGCAGGTTCTTGGCGGTCTTCATCGTGTCAGTCGCCAGGGTGGGAAGACTGACCGGGACGAGACATCCCTCCTGGCTGCAGGACAGATAGGGCGCCCCCTTGCCGAGCACGGCGTCGTCGAGCTTGAACGAGATGCCGGGCTCGATGGCGAGGCCGAGCGGCATCAGGATGAAGCCCTGCGCGCGGCCGTCGCTCGGGGGGCGGATCTCCAGGGCGAATTCGCGACGGCCCTTGGCGCCCTGCGCCTGCATGATCGCGCACTCGGCCTTCGCCTCGGGCTTGGCCTCCTTGGCGCAGGTCACGGTCCAGTCGCCGTAGACCTCGCTGAGCGAGGTCGCGCCCGCAGGCCAGCTGGCGGCCGGTGCCGGGGTGGCGGCTGCTGGGGTGGGAGCCGCAGGCTTGGCGGCAGCCGGCTTCGGCGGTGCGGGCTTGCGCGGCTTCGGCTTGGCCGGTGCCTCCACGGCGGCCGGCTCCTCGGCATCCTGCGCGCGGGCGGGCGCCGTCGCGAGCAGTGCAAGGCCGGTAGCGGCGAGGAATCGAATCAGGCTGGTGGACGGCACGTGCTTGGCTCCCCGAAATCCGCATGGCGGGGACCTGACCCGCCCGGGATGCCTGCCCCTAGTCGGGTGCGGCCGAACGCGCAATGGAGGGCCGCACAACCCGGTGGACGAGCGTCCGCGTCAGCGCCGCGGCGCGGGCTGCATCGGCGCGTCGATCGCCGGCAATTCGTTGGGACCGAGACCGGCCGCGACCGTGGCGGATGGGCTGCCGCCCTGTCCCCGGGCCCGGTTGGCGAGCGCGACGGTCAGCTTTTCGGCGGGCTCGGACTGCATCAGCGCCAGAACCTCGGCCATCTTGCGGGGATTCATCGCCAGGACGATGGGCACCAGCACGTCGAGGGTGAGCCGGTCGAACACCCGCGCGGCGTCCTTCGGCTTCATGGTCTCGTACATGGTGACGATGTTCTTCAACGCGGTCCGCTCGGCTTCCGCGCGCTGAGAGCCGCTGCCATCGGCCTTGTCTTCGCCCTGCTTCAGGGTGTCGACGCCTTCCTCGAGCTTGCGCTCGGCGGTGCCGAGGAGCTGCTCGCGCAGGTCCAGCGCCTCGCTGCGCTGCTTCAGGGTGTCCCGACGGGCGGCGAGCCGCTCCAGGATCGCGCGCTCGGAGGGCGGTATCGGCTCCGGCGGAGGCGGCGGGCGGGGTGCCGGCTTCGCGGGTTCCGGCGCCGGCTTCTCGGGTTCCTTCGGCGTCACCGAACCGGTGGTCGATGGGTCGGCGGGCTCGTAGTTGCTGCGGGCCTTGGCGAGCACGCGCGCGAATTCCGGCAGTGGCGCCCCGGGCGGCGGAGCGGTCTCCTCGACCGCGATCGCGGCGACCTTCAGCACTAGAAGCCCGGCCGCGGCCAGGGTCACGGCATCGATCAGGCGCAGCTTCAGCGGCCGGGTCTGACGAAACCGGACGAAGGTGCCCGGCCGCTTCGCGGGCGTCGGCTTGGTCACGCGGCCTTGCTCCGCAGGCGGCCGAGGGCGCGCTCGGACATGGCGAGGGCGGCCGCGGCGGCCACGCCGAGGCGCTCGCCGTTGGGGCTCGCCGCCGCGGACGGCGCGACGCGGACGGGTGGGACAACCCGCTCGAGATCGCGCGGCTCCGGAGCCGGCGTCGGGCTCGCCGCACGGGCGATCTCGCGGGCGGGGGCGGCCTGGGCGACGATGGAGGCGATACGGGCGATCACCGTTTCGCCGGCTTCGACATGGGCCGCCAGATCGGTGGCGTAGCGCTCGGCGGTGCCGAGGCGGTCGGCCAGGGTCCGGTCGCACTCATCGAGGGTGGCGCGCAGACCGACGATGGCCCGCTCGGCGGTGGAACTCGCCATGACGAGATCCCCGATAGTCTGGCGCAGGGCCGCCTCGTCGGCCTTCAGCTTGGTGATGCGGCCGCTCAGCCGCATCGAGGAGACGATGCTGGCGACGAGCAGGACGGCGACGAGGACATCGGCGAGAAGGGTGACGAGAAGGCTCATGGCTGGTCGCGTCACCCGTCGTTGCGGTTGTTCATGGAGGCTTCGAAGGCCTGGAGCGTGGTGCGCGACCGGCGCAGGGGCCGGGTGAGCTGCACCGCGATGTTGTCGTCGATCCGGCCGATCCGTCCCTGGGTCAGGGCCCAGTCGCCGCAGCGGACCGCGATGAGATCCGAGGGCTTGGTATCGAACATCAGTGTGTCGCCGACCTTGAGCGACAGCACCTTCTTCAGCGGCAGCATCATCTCGTGCAGCACCGCTTCCATGGTCGCGTCGGCCTGCCAGATCTCGGTGGCGAGGTGGCTTTCCCAGACGTGGTCTCGGCCGAGCTTCTCGCCCATGAAGCTCTGCATGAGCAGTTCACGGATCGGCTCGATGGTGGCGTAGGGGAACAGGATCTGCAGCAGGCCGCCGCGCCCGTCCATGTCGAGCTTGAGGCTGATCAGGATGGCGGCGTTGGCGGGCCGGGTGATGGTGGCGAAGCGCGGGTTCGTCTCGATCCGGTCGATGGCGAAGCGCACCGGCGAGAGCGGCTGGAACGAGAGCTCGAGATCCGTGAGGATGATCTCCACGAGCCGCCGCACCAGCTGCATCTCGATGGTGGTGAAGGGGCGGCCGTCGAGGCGGGTCGACGAGCCGCCGCGCTTGCCCCCGAGGAGCAGGTCGAGGGTCGAGTAGGCGAGGTTGGATTCGACGGTGACGAGGCCGGAATTCTCCCAGGCATCGGCCCGGAAGACGCCGAGCAGGGTCGGCAGCGGGATCGCGTTGAGGTAGTCGCCGAAGCGCACCGAGGTGATGTTGTCGAGGGTCACCTCGACGTTGTCCTGGAAGAAGTTGCGCAGGCTGGTCGACAACAACCGGATCATCCGGTCGAAGACGATTTCCAGCATCGGCAGGCGTTCGTACTGGACGACGCCGGAATCGACGATGGCGCGGACGCCGCCGGCCCCGGAGGCCGAGAGCTCGCGCAGGGAGAAACCCAGGACGCCGTCGATCTCGTCCTGGTTCAGGATGCGGTCGTTGCCGGCGAGCTCGGGGAGGTTGTCGGTCTCCCCATCCTCGATCATCGTCGCCCACTCGGCGGCGACGTCGCTGGCATGGGTGGTGGTGCCCTGCTCGGCCAGGGCGGCGCCCCACTCGTCGGCGAGCGAGGCTTCGCCGCCTTCGCCGTTCTGGGCGATGAGTGCGGCGGCCCAGTCGTCCTCGTCGATCCCGTCTTCCGGTCCGGCCATCAGACTCTCGTCACCTGCGATACTTCATGAACATCCCGGCGTGAGGCGGCGGCCCTTTACTGGATCACCACGTCCTTGAACAGGACCGCCTCCGCCCGTGCCGGGTGGATGGCGACGTTGACCCGGCGTAGCAATTCCTCGCGCATGCGGTAGATGCCGGCCGAACCGGCGAGGTCGCTCGCGCGCAGCTCGCGCAGGTAGACCTGGAAGGCATCCTCGATGCGCGGCATCAGAGGCTTCACCTCGCCTTCGACCTTGGCGTCCTTGAGTTCGATCGCGACCTTGATCTTGGCGAAGCGCGTCCGGTCCTGGCCCGGTTCGTTGGCGAGATTGACCATCATCTCGCGGACATCGAGGAACACGACCGGCTTCTTGACCTCGGCGGCGGCCTCGGCATGCCCGTCGGCGGCTTTCTTCTTCATGAAGAAGAAACCGCCGCCGCCGGCGAGGGCCAGCACCACGGCGGCGATGATGACGAGCTTCTTCTTGCCGGCCTTCGGGGCTTCGCCCTCGGCCCCCTCCTCACCCTCGGCGGCGGCCTTCTTCGGCTTCTTGGCCATCGGTGGACCTCGGGGCTTCGCGGTGGGGTGAGCGACGGCCGCTCGACGGTGTCGACACCATCGGACGTCGGCACTCCGAGAGGTATCGGGCGAACAAGGTTAACGCGTCGTTAAGGCGGCAAAAGCTGCCGGGTCGGACTTGCCGCGCGGGCAGGACTGGCAAGCGCTGCCTGGGGGTCGTGGCGTATCTAAGTCGCTCAGTAACATCAGTATTTCGAGAAAGCTCGGAATGGCACGACCCGTGCGGATGTCGAGGTGTCGTCGCGTGTCGGGGCTGAGAGTGTCATGCAGAACGCATTGTTCGTGGGGGTTTCGAGCCAGGTCGCGCTTCAGCGCGAGCTGGACGTCATCGCCAACAACATGGCCAACATCTCCACCAACGGCTTCAAGGGCCGCAACAGCCGCTTCCAGGAATACCTGATGCCGGTGGCGAGTGCGGATTCGTTCCAGAAGCCGGACCGGCGCGTCTCCTACGTGATCGACCAGGGCACCGCCCTCGACCTGGCCCAGGGGCCGATCGAGCAGACCGGCAATCCGCTGCACGTGGCCGTGCGCGGCGAAGCCTTCCTGGTGGTGCGTACGCCCAGCGGCGATCGCTACACCCGCAACGGCGCCTTCGAGACCGATGCCCAGGGCACCCTGGTGACCAGCGACGGCTACCCGGTTCAGGGCGAAGCCGGCCCGATCCAGATCGGCCAGCAGGAGACCGGCGTCTCGATCGGCCCCGACGGGACGGTCTCGACCAACCTCGGCATCCGCGGTCGCGTCCGTCTCGTAACCTTTCCCAATCCGCAGACCCTGACCAACGAGGGCGCGAATCTCTACGCCTCCGCCACGCCGCCCCAGGCCGCCGGCCTCGCCGGGCGGGTGGAGGCCGGCGCCCTCGAACGCTCCAACGTGAAGCCGGTCCTCGAGATGACTCGGCTCATGGACGTGAACCGCACCTACACCATGGTCTCGGGCGTGATCTCGCGCCTCGACGACCTACGCGGCACGGCGATCCGCCGTCTCGCCGACGTCGCGTAAGGATTTCCGCAGATGCGTGCCCTCTACGCTGCCGCCACCGGCATGGCGGCTCAGGAACTCAACGTCCAGGTCATCTCGAACAACATCGCGAACCTGCGCACCACCGGCTATAAGCGACAGCAGCCGCATTTCCAGGATCTGCTCTACCAGAACCTGCGCCGGGCCGGCTCCTCGACCTCCGACCAGAATACGCAACTCCCCGCCGGCCTCGCCATCGGATCGGGTGTGAAGACGACGTCGACCGCCCGCGTGATGTCGCAGGGAACGCTGACGAGCACCGAGAAGGAATACGACGTCGCCATCCGCGGCGAGGGCCTGTTCCGGGTGACGCTGCCGGACGGGCGCACCGCCTATACCCGCGACGGCTCGTTCGACCTCTCGGCCCAGGGCCAGCTCGTCACCCGCGACGGGTATCTCGTCGATCCCGGCGTCACGGTGCCCAACAACGCCACCTCGGTGACCATCAGCGCCCAGGGTGCGGTCCAGGCCACCGTACCGGGGCAGACGGCGCCCCAGGCCCTCGGCCAGTTCCAGCTCGCCCGCTTCGTCAACAAGGTCGGCCTCGAATCCATCGGCGACAACCTGTTCATCGAGACCGCCGGATCGGGGCCGGCCATCAACGGCCTCCCGGGCTCGGAGGGCTTCGGCAACCTCCAGCAGAGCTACCTCGAGGAGGCCAACGTCAACGCCGTCACCGAGATCTCGTCGCTGATCGCGGCGCAGCGCGCCTACGAGATGAACTCCAAGGTGGTGACCGCCGCCGACCAGATGCTCTCGACCACCTCCCAGATGTTCCGCAGCTGATCGAGGTCCTGACCATGCACGCCCTCCGACAGATCACTCCCCGCCGCCGGACCCAGGTCGCCACCCTGAGCGTCGCCATCGTGGGCCGGACCCTGCTGGCCGTCCTGGCCTTCTCGATCCTCACCTTCCAGGTCCTGGCGCAGGAGGTCCGCTCCGGTGCCGCGACCCTGCGCCTGCGCGGCGACGTCACCGCCCGCGGCGACGTCCTCACCCTCGGCGACCTCGTCGAAGGGGCCGCGCCCGAAGCGGCGCAGCGCGCGCTGTTCCGCGCTCCGGCCCTCGGGGCGACCGGCACGATCCAGGCGCGGCGCATCGCCGATGCGGTCGCCGGCCTCGGGCTCGGCCCGGTGGAGACCGGCGGCCGGGTCCAGGTCTCCGTCCAGCGCGCCGCGCGCCGCGTGACCCAGCCGGAGATCGAGGCCGCCCTGAAGCGCGCCCTGGAAACCGGCTACGGCGTCGACGGGCGCAACCTCGCCATCCGGCTCGACGGCGAGGCCCCGACCCTGCTGGCGCCCCTGGACCTGAACGGTCAGGCGGTCGCCCTCGACCTCAGCTACGACCCGCGTTCGCGCCGGATCGCCGGGCTGATCACCCTGGGTGAGCGCCAGGCCTCGCTCCGTGTTTCGGGCCAGGTGGTGGAGATCCGGGAGGTCGCCATCCTCGGCCGCAGCCTGAATCGCGGTGAGACGATCAACGCCGCCGACCTCACTCTGGAGCGCCGCCCCCGCGAGGCGACCCCGTCGGACGCGCAGGGGGCGATCGGCGATCTCGCCGGCCAGGTAGCGCAGCGCGGTCTCAGCGCCGGCGCGATCCTGCGCTCGGGCGATCTCGCGCCGCCGGACCTCGTGGCGCGGGGCGAAGCCGTGACCATCGTGTTCGATTCCCCCGGCCTCAACCTCTCCCTGAGGGGCCAGGCCAACGAGAGCGGCCGCCTTGGCGCCATGATCACCGTCACCAACCCCGTCTCGAAGAAGATCCTCTCCGCCACCGTCACCGGACCGGGGCGCGTCTCCGTCGGCCCCGCGCCCCTGGTGCGCCAGGCCACCGCGGCCCTCGACGGCCCCGCGCTGCAGCGCTGATCCGCCCCGTCCGCGTCCCCTTCCGGTCTGCCAAAGGTTCGGTCCCGATGACCCACCGCGTCTCTCCCGCCCTCGCCGTCGCGCTGCTCTGCACCGGCCTCGGCGCCTGCAACACCGTCGATCGCCTGTCTCAGATTGGTGCGACGCCGGCGCTGTCGGCCATCGAGGACCCGACCGCCCAGGCCGGCTACAAGCCGGTGCGCCTGCCGATGCCGGAGATCCAGCCGGTCTCCTACGCGCCGAACTCGCTCTGGCGGACCGGCTCGCGCGCCTTCTTCAAGGATCAGCGGGCCGCCCGGATCGGTGACCTCGTCACCGTGAAGGTGAACGTCACCGACAAGGCGAACCTCAACAACGAGACCAAGCGCTCGCGCTCGAACGCCGAGGGCTTCGGCCTGCCCAACGCCTTCGGCCTGGAGAGCAGCAAGGGCCTCACGGAGGCGGGAATCAGCGCCGACAAGCTGCTCAACGCCACCTCCACCACGTCGAGCGACGGCGCCGGGTCGGTTCAGCGCAACGAGACCGTGACCACCAGCGTCGCGGCCATCGTCACGCAGATCCTGCCGAACGGAAACCTCGTGGTGGAGGGCAAGCAGGAGATCCGCATCAACTTCGAGGTGCGCGAACTCATCGTCGCCGGCGTGGTCCGGCCCGAGGACATCGAATCCGACAACACGATCGACTCGAGCAAAATTGCCCAGGCCCGGATCGCCTATGGCGGGCGTGGCCAGATCACCGACGTGCAGCAGCCGCGCTATGGCCAGCAGCTGGTCGACGTCCTGCTGCCGTTCTGAGCTTCGGGAGGGTGGGTCGGAGCTCCGAGGGGCACGCCTCTGGGGCCGGTCTTCTCAATCGTCGCGGTAGACGCGCTCGCGGCGCTCGTGGCGCTCCTGCGCTTCCAGGGACAGGGTCGCGATCGGGCGGGCATCCAAGCGCTTCAGCGAGATCGGTTCGCCGGTCTCCTCGCAGTAGCCGTACGATCCGTCCTCCAGCCGCGCCAGGGCCGCATCGATCTTGCCGGTGAGCTTGCGCTGCCGGTCGCGCGCCCGAAGCTCGATCGCCCGGTCGGTCTCCGAGGAGGCCCGATCGGCGAGATCGGGATGATTTTCGTTCTCGGTCTGTAAGGCGACCAGCGTATCCTGAGCTTCACGCAGAATATCAGACTTCCAACCGAGCAGTTTGCGACGGAAATACTCCCGCTGCCGATCATTCATGAACGGCTCGCTCTCACTCGGTACGTACCCGTCCTCAATCGTGATCTTCGCCATTCGCGCCTCTTGCAGCCGGTCCGCGGCGATCATTTTGCGTGGCTATAATGCAGGGGGCAGGCCACGACAACGCATCGTGAACACTGCGCACCGCAATCCTCTCGGATGTTTTGCGCGCTGCGGCAAACACGCAACGGCTGTAAAGGTGCCTACGGAGGCTGTGCGCCGCAACACAGTTCGGGCTTTGTCACCCAATCCCTATCCTGCGTTAAAGTGCATGCAGCCGAGCGTTAGGCGACGGACCGGTGTCGTCCCTCGGCCCGACCCGGCTTCCATCGCACGCAATGCCGCGGAGCCGGTCACGTCGAGCGAGGCGGAAATGCAAGCACGCATAAGTTCCCACATAGGCGTTTACGAAATTCAAAGTAAGACTTTGATGATTCTTTTCGCCGAAATCGATTGAATATAATTTTCTTCGAGTACGGCCATCAAGACTTGTCCGCCCCAGGGTTTTTAGGAACCCGCCGCGGTTCGTGTGGTTCTCACGAGGCGCCGACCGCTCGATCCTTCGGGATCGCCGACTCGCTCTCCCCTCGCGGTCGCGCCCCTTTCACATCAATTCCACTCGGGAGACCGCCCCCATGGCAGCCAAGGCCAAGACCCTGCACGACGCGTTCTATGAGACGCTCAAGGACGTCTATTACGCCGAGAAGCAATCCGTGCGCGCCCTGAAGAAGTCGGCCAAGGCGGCCGAGCACGAGGAGCTGCGCAGCGCGTTCGAGACCCATGCGGAGGAAAGTGCCGAGCAGGTCGAGCGCCTGCAGCAGGTGTTCGAGATCATCGGCAAGCCGGCTCGCGCCAAGACCTGCGAGGCGATGCAGGGGATCACCTCCGAGATGGAGGAGGATCTCGAGGACTTCGCCGACAGCCCGGCCGCCGATGCCGTGCTGGCGGCCTGCGCTCAGGCCGTCGAGCATTACGAGATCGCCCGCTACGGCACCCTGAAGACCTGGGCGCGTCAGCTCGGATACGAGGATGCCGCCAAGCTGCTGGAGCAGACCCTCGAGGAGGAGAAAAAGACCGACGCGCTGCTGAGCGAGATCGCCGAGCGGATCAACACCGAAGGCAGCGAGGCCGCCGGGGAGGCGGAGGCTGCGCCGCGCGCCAAGGTGAAGAAGGGCTGAGGCCGGCCTGAGCCCGGTTCGTCTCCCGCGCCTCAGGCGGCGCGGGCGGCGGAGAGCTTCGCGAGCTCGACCGCGGCCCGCAATTCGATCTCGGCGATCAGGGCGTCGAGGCGCGGATCCCCGCTGGTGCCGCTGCGGTCGGCCAGGCGCGCGGCGATGGCCTGCAATTCGCCGGTCGAGACGCGGCCCATGATCAGGGACGCCTTGAGCCGGTCGAGCCCATCGAGCAGGTCGTTGCCGCGTCGGGTCGAGCGGCGCCGGCGCTCCTCCGGCGTATCGATGTTGCTCTGGAGCGTCAGGATCGCGTCGAGGCCGGCCAGAGAGGTCGCCGCCGTGGTGCCCGCGCTGCCGGTGCTCGCCGCCGGTGTGGCGACGGCGAAAGCGGGAGCGCCTTCGCTCCGGCGCGGCCCCGTGCTCGGACCGGTGCTGGCAGTGACGAAGCGGGTGTCGACGCGCATGAGGTGAAACCGATCGGGGCGGAGATCCGCCCGGCCCCGGCAGAATCGGGCAGCCGTGGTTAATCATGCGTAAACGACCCGGCAGAACGTGCCGGGTGGGCACGAAGCGTCCGTTCCAAGTGACCGGCGAAGACCGGCACAATCGAAAAATATCGTTCAAAAACAATGCATTGGCGAAAGCATTCGCTTGGCATGGTCCTGGCAGACTGCCGAGGACCTTCCCGCCGCAAAGTGCGCCATGACCGACACTCCGAACGGCCCCACGCGAATCCGGCACCTCGCCCTCTGCATCCTGGCAGGGTGGGCGATGCTGGTCGGCCAGGCGGCCCCTGCCCTCGCCCTGTCGCGGGTCAAGGACCTCGCCAGCGTCGAGGGCGTGCGCCAGAACCAGCTCGTGGGTTACGGCATCGTGGTCGGTCTCAACGGTACCGGCGATACGCTGAACAACATCCCGTTCACGAAGCAGTCCCTGCAGGCAATGCTGGAACGCCTCGGCGTGAACACCCGCGGCGCCACCATGCGCACCCAGAACCTCGCGGCCGTGATGGTGACGGCGAGCCTGCCGCCCTTCGCCACCCAGGGCAACCGCATCGACATCACCGTCTCCTCCCTCGGCGACGCCAAGTCGCTCCAGGGCGGCACCCTGCTGGTGACACCGCTGCTCGGCGCCGACGGCGAGGTCTATGCCCTGGCGCAGGGTTCGGTCGCCATCGCGGGCTTCTCGGCTGAGGGCGACGCCGCCAAGATCACCCGGGGCGTTCCCACCAACGGGCGGGTGCCGAATGGTGCGATGATCGAGCGCGAGATGGCGTTCAAGATGAACGACATGCGCTCGCTGCGCCTGTCCCTGCGCAACCCGGACTTCACCACCTCGAAGCGTATCGCGGCGGCGATCAACGACTTCATGGGCGCCGATACCGCCGAGCCGACCGACCCGGCCACGGTGACGCTCCAGATCCCCGCCAAGTACAGCGGTAACATGATCCGCCTCGTCACCGAGATCGAGCAGCTCAAGGTCGAGCCCGACCAGACCGCGCGGGTCATCGTCGACGAGCGCTCCGGCATCATCGTGATGGGCCGCGACGTCCGGGTGTCCACGGTGGCGATCGCCCAGGGCAACCTGACGGTGACCATCACGGAGCAGCCGCAGGTGAGCCAACCGGCCCCGTTCTCCAACGGCGCCACCACGGTCGTGCCGCGCACCGGCGTCAGGGTCGATACCGGCGACGGCAACAAGCTCGCCCTGGTCAAGGAGGGCGTGACCCTGCGCGAGCTGGTCGACGGACTGAACGCCCTCGGCATCGGCCCGCGCGACCTCATCTCGATCCTTCAGGCGATCAAGGCCGCCGGTGCCCTCCAGGCCGATATCGAGGTGATGTGATGACCACCGCCACCCTTCCCCATTCCCAGTCGGAGAGCTGATCCCATGCTGTTCGCACCCCTCGCCGCCAGCGCCGCCCTCGGGGTCGGCAAGGCCATCGTCGGCGATATCGCCAAGACCGTGCAGGGCGCGGTCGGTTCCAACACAGGCTCCGCGGCGAAATCCGCCGCCGAGGCCAAGGCGAAGAAGGCCTCGACCGATTTCGAATCCATGTTTCTGGAGCAGTCCCTCGACCGCCTCTCGCAATCCGAGGGCACCGACGGTCCGCTCGGCGAGAACGGCACGGGCGGCGGCGTCTACCGGTCGATGCTCACCAAGGAATATGCCGGCCAGATCGTGAAGAGCGGCGGCGTCGGCATCGCCGATCAGGTCTTCCGCGAGATGATGAAGATGCAGGAGGGCACCGGTGCAAAGGTCAGCTGACGCCCAGCCGCTCCGCGTATCCGACCGGGCCGGGGCGACGGCCCTGGTCGCCGGGGTGATCGCCAGCCTCGAGGCCCTTGAATCCGTGATGGCGCGCGAGAGCGACCATGTCCGGGTCGGCCGGCTGCGGGAGGGCCTTGCGGATACCGAGCGGAAATCCGCCCTGGCGGCCGCCTATTTTCAGGGGCTCGAGGCCATCAAGGCCAACGCCATCGCCCTCGCGCGCTTCGCGCCGGAGGGGATCGCAACCCTCAAGGCCGCCCATGCCCGCTTCACCCAGGCCCTCGAGACCAATCAGGCCGTGCTGGCGACGGCCAGGACCGTGTCGGAAGGCCTCGTGAAGACCCTGGCCGACGAGATCGGTCGCTCCCGAACCCCGACCGTTTACGGCCGCCCCTCTCAGGCACCGTCCCCCTACGCCCGCAGCGGGACTGCGCGGAGCCAGCCGCTGGTCCTGTCGCGCAGCCTCTGAACGGAATCGCCGCGCTGAAGAGAACCGGTCTTCGAAGAGAACCGGTCCAGGCGGAGGGTCATGGCCGCCCGTGACCCATGCGCACGAAGGCGCGCACCGGCCCGAACTCGGATTCGCTGCGGGTGTCGATGGACAGCTGTCCAGCGGTGACCGGGGCCGCGCCGTGGCTGCCGACATCGATGCCGCCCACGGCGCGGCCGCTCAGACGGATGCAGGTGGGCGAGCCCGGGATCCGGACGAAGCCGGCGCCCTGCCTCGGGCAGGGCAGCAGTTTCTCGCCCGGCATCTGGGGCTGAGGCCGCTCCGCAGCGCCGGCCTGACTCGCGAGGCCCGACAAGGCGATCACGGCCACGGCCTGTCCGGTGCACATCCTGCGAATCATGGCCGGGCTCCCGCGTTCGAACCGGGTCTCGGCTTAATCTATCCTGACCGCCGGACCAACGCCCGCCACCGCGCCGCTCAGCTGAGATAATTTACCAGATTGAGCTTCGAGAGCATCGAGGTGACCTGATAGCTCGCCTGGAGCTGGGTCTGGAGTTGCAGCAACTGGGCGGTCACGCTCTCGGCCGAGATGTTCTCGACCCCGTCGAGCGATCCCTGCAGAGCTGCGCGGCTGGTCCTGTTGTCCGTTTTGGTCTCGGAGAGCGTGCTGGCGGCGAGGCTGAGATCGCTGGCGATGCCGGGCACGCCGCCTGTCGTGTTGTTCGAGGTGAGGAGGGTGCGGGCGTGATCGGCGACGGCGCTGAAGCGCTGCGCCTCCGGTGTCCCACTGACGGCGGCCGTTCCGGGATCCGCCGCGACCATGGCGAGCCCGGCGAGCACGGCGCGGATCGGGGCTTCGTTCGCCTGGACGCCGATGCTCAGGACCCGGTTCGCGCTGATCTGCGCCGTCGCCGTGCCGCGGGGATCGGATGAGGAGTCGTCGCCCGTATACCAGATCACGGTCTGGGTACTGGCCGCCTCGGCGTAGCCGTTGCCGTCGGCGCTGACCCGGCGGGGCGCGAGGCCTGCGGATTGCGACCCGGCGAAGAAGTCCTGTGAGGCGCGGGCGGCCGAACTCGCTGCGAGGCTGGTGGAGGCCGCCCCTTTCAGGGCGTTGGTCACGGCGTTCGAGAGACTGTTAGCGATCGCCTCAGGGGTGCCTGCCAGGGAGAACTCCGTGGTGGAGGCGGGATCGGCGCTGGCTCTGGCCGTCAGGGTAAGCGTCTGGGTGGTGCCGTCGCGCAGGGCGACGCTCACCGTGACGGTGTCGCCCGCCACCGGCGTTCCCTTCACGTCGAGGTCGAGGGATGCGGGAGTCCCCGTCCCGAAATCGGCCTGCACTCCGAGGGCGGCCGGCCCCTGGATGCTCGCGACCTTGGCGGTGCTGAATCGGGTGTTGAGGTAGTCCTGCGCCTCGGTCGCCGTGGCGAAGACCGGCATGGTGTCGAGGCCGCCCGTCGGCGATGTCGTCGTCGCGGTGAGATCGAGCAGGCTCTGCGTTCCGTCCGGCTGATTGATCGCGATTCGGAGCCGATCCCCCTCGGCCGGCGGCTTCGTCAGGGTGAAGGTCACCGGTGGAGCGGTCGCGATCTTGGTGTCGTTCGCCAGGATCGCCGCCGGGTTGGAACTCGTGGCCGAGAGCAGCCGGAACCCGAAATTGGCGCGCGCCTCGGTTCCGGCGGGACCGGTGCCCTCCTCGCCGATCGTCACCGTCCGGGCGGGCGTTCCGGTCACGGTGGCGCCGACGCGGCCCGTCCCCGTGCCGAGATCGGCCGTCTTCTGCTCCGCGATGAGGGTCTTCAGCCCGTCGAGGTCCTTGGCGACGTCGCCGTTCAGAATCGTATCGACGGCGACGACCGGCGGCGAATCGGTCGCGCGGCCGCCGAAGATGTACTGTCCCCCGAGGTCGACGTTCAGGGCGTCGACCGCCGCATCGAGGCTGTTGCGCGCGACCTGCGGCGTGTTGGCGATCGTCGAGTTGTTGCTGGCGGTCAGCGAGCGCTGGAGCCCGTCGCCGAGGGTGTTGATCTGGGTCACGCTGGCATTGGCGAGGGTGACGCGCGTGGTGGCGGTCGTGATCGCCGCGTCGTAGCCGTCGAGGGCGCTGAGCGCCGCGTGCGCGCTGAGGCTGGTCGTCCGGCCGGCGCCGAGGCCGCCATAGGTCGGCGCGACCTTGCCGCTGGAGAGCTGGTTCGTGAGCGTGTCGAGGCGGCCCTTCAATCCGACGAGGTTGGCCGTGTTGCGGTCGCTCAGATAGGTGCTGGCATTGAAGGGAGCGATGCTCATCGGTGCCTCGGAAGTGTCGGGGATCCCGGTCGGGCTCGGCGCATGGCGGCGCGTCCTCAGATCCGCAGAAGGGTGTCGAGGAGGTCGCGGGCGGCCGTGAGCACCCGCGCGTTGGCGCTGTAGGCGGTCTGGAGCTGCACGAGCTTCGACATCTCCTCGTCGATGCTCACGCCCGAGACGGAGGCGACCCGGGCCTGCGCGGTGGCCAGCGCAATGCCCTGGCCCTCGTCGAGGTCCTGCGCGGAGGCGGCGCCCGCCCCCTGCGCGTCGATGATGCGCTGCGCGAAGTCCTGCACGCTCGCCGAGTAGGGTGCCGCGACGCCGCCGATGCCGCTCGCGGCTCCGAAGGTTCGATTTGCGCCGGTGAGGGCCTGGTAGAGGTACTGCGGCCGCGACGCGTCGGAGGCCAGGGTCTTGGCCGAAACGTTCACGAGGTTGGCGGTGTTGCCGACCACCGCCTGGTTCACGCTGATGCGTTGCGCGAAGCCCGTCAGCTGCGAACCGCCGTCGAAGGAGCCGGTGTAGAGCGTCCCCTTCTTGTTCCCGTCGAGGAAGAGCGGGATCTGCGCCAAGCCGCTCTGGAAATCGTCCGGGCCGTCGAGTTGCGTCACGCTGGCGCTGATGCCGAGAAGCGTTGGAGCCCCCTGCGCGGGCTTGACGGAGATGCGCAGTCCGCCCTCCCCGGCGCTGGGCTGATTGGCGACGCTGAATTCCGGACCGAGTGCCGTCTCGAGGGCGGCCCGGAGGTCGGTCGTATCCGTCACCCGGACCATGCGGACGTCGGTCGTCGTGGGATCGTCCCGATCGGAGGGGTCGACGGTCGGTGCTGTTGCGGAGCTGTAGGGGATCAGAACCCGGTTGAACGAGGCGCCGTTCGCGTCCTTGAGGGTCACCGTGATGACGTTTCCGGCCTTCAGTCCGGCGAGATCGATATCCAGGGCTCCCGTGGTGTCGTTGGCCGGCCGGGTCCCGACGGCGGCGCGATCCGACAGGGAGCGCGAGAGGCCGGCCGCGAGTTCGTCGAGTTGCCGCTGCGCCTGCGGAAGGACCGAGTCGCGCAGCTCGATCCCCGCCGCGAGCGAGCCCGAGCGGATCGCCTTGGCGGCGATGAGGTCGATCTTGGAGCCGCCGGGCGTGGTCGCAGTGATCGTCCCGACCCCGCGCGTCGCCGCGTTCTCGCTGTATTCCGCATCCGGCGTCAGGGTGCCGCGTCCGTCGAAGCTGAGGATGGCCGCCGCACCGCGGTCGACCAGGGTCATGCCCGAGGTGGTGATGACCGTCAGGGTTCCGTCCCGCTGGTCGACGGTCTGGATGTCGAGGTAGGCGGACAGGCCGGTCACGGCCTGGTCGCGCTGGTCGAGCAGGCTGGCGCGGGCCCCCTCCTCCGTGGTGCCGGTGATCTGCGTGTTCAGCTTGGCGATCGAGGCGAGATACGCGCTCGCCTTGGCGGTATCGCCGCCGAGCTGGCTCTCGGTCGCCGAGCGCAGGTCCTGGACGCCCTGCGCGATGGAGCCGATGGTGGAGGCCAGGTTCGCGGCCTTCGACACCACCGTGGCACGGGCCGGTGCGGAGGTCGGGTCGCTGGCGAGGGATTGCAGCGACTGCGCGAAATCATTCATCACGCCGTCCAGGGCCGTGGACGTGCCGGGCGTCCCGTAGAGCTGGTCGAGCTGCGTCCGGACCGCCGAGAGGGAGCCCGTATAGGCGCTGCCGGAGGTCTCCATGCGCAGTTGCTTGAGCGAGGCCGCATCGAGGGCCCGGCCGATCGTGCCCACCGCCACGCCGGAATTGCCGACGCCCGTCGAGACGGTGTCGAGGGTCCGCTTCGTGTACCCGACGGTGCCGACATTGGCGATGTTCTGCGAGACGACCCCGATCGCAGCCTGGGTCGCCTTCAGCCCGGCGGAGGCTGTGTTGATGGCGTTGAAGCTCACGAAGCCCCTCCCCTCGGTGTCGAATCGCGTGCGGCGTCAGGCGTCCTCAGCGGATGATGTTGATCAGCGCCGACATCATGTCCTGCGCGGTCGAAATGACCTTCGTGTTGGCGGAATACGCCTGTTGGGTTACGATCATCTTAGAGAATTCGCTCGCGATGTCGGTATTCGACTGCTCCACGTTGCTGCCGACGACGGTGGTGCCGTTCAGGCCGACGAGGGCGGTGCCGGACTCGAGGGTCTGCTGGTAGGTGCCGTTCGAGTTCGCCTTCAGGCCGTCGGAGTTGGTGAACTGGACCACCTTGATGTTGGCCAGCGCGATCGTGTTGCCGTTGCTGTAGGTGCCCGAGACCTTGCCGTCGCTGGTGATGCTGAGGCCGTTCAGCGTCCCCGAGGTGTAGCCGTCCTGGGTCAGCGTGTTGGTCGTCACCGTGCCGGCTGCCGCGGTGAAGGCGGTCAGGCCGCCGCTGCCGTAGCTGAGCTGGATATTGCCGAGATTGACGCCGTCCACAGTCAGGGCCGGGATGGTCACGGCGCTCGCGGCGGGTGACGTCAATTGTCCGCTGTTGTTGAACTGGAACGCCGTGCCGGCATTGGTCCAGGCGGTCGCGGTGCTCGTGACCGTGCTCTGATTGGCGTAGAACAGGTTCCAGACGTCGCTGGTGCCGGCATTCGCGTCGCCGTTCTGCACCTTCGCCCAGCGGGTCTGCACCCCGACGGGGCCGCCGCTCGCCGTATAGGCAGTCAGCGACGGGCCGGCGACACTTCCGTTGATGAAGCTCGACGCATCGGCGGCCGAGACCGTCGCACTTCCGGTGCCGGACAGGATCGCGGGATTGGCGCCGGAGGCCAGGGTGCCGAGGAGCTCGGAGCCGGGCACGTTCGCCTTCGCATTGGTGGTGGCGGGCGTCTTCGGCAGGTTGGCCGAATAGGTGATGGTTGAGGTCGGGTGGGCCGGCAGGATCGAGTTCGAGACCCGGATCGGGCCCTCGCTCGTCGCCTGTCCGGTGACGGGATCGAGGCTGGTCCCCTTCAGGAAGGAGCCCCCGCCGTTGACGAGGTACCCGTCCTTGTCGAGGGCGAAGTCGCCCCGTCGCGTGTAGGAATCGCCGGTGGCGAAGCTCGCCTGGCCGTTGGCGTCGCCGGACTTGGAGGTGACGGCGAAGAAACCCTCGCCGTTCAAGGCCATGTTCGTGCCGATGTCGGTGGCGTTCAGGCTGCCCTGCACGGTCGTGGTCTGGCGCGAATTGGCCGCGACCGTCCCGGCGACCTGCCGGCTCGGCGTCTGCTGCTCCGCCACGAGGTCGACGAAGTTCGTGTCGACCCGCTTGAAGCCGGTCGTCTGCGAATTGGCGATGTTGCCCGAGATGTTGTCCAGGGAGAACGACTGCGCCTTCAGGCCCGAGACGGCCGTCTGCATCGCGGTGAAGACATCCATGGCCGAAAACCTTACGTCACGGTGGCGGTGCCGGCGCGTCTGCGCACAGGCTTCGGTTCCATCGAGCAACAGCCGTGCCATCGGCAAGTCTTTGCAAATGAACGATCTTCTGGATCGCGCGCCCGGCAGGAAGCGCCGCTTCCGTCGAAAACCGGCAGCTTTTGCCGGGTCGGTCCGCGCGGGCATGGTCGTTTACGTAGCGTTATCGTCGTTCCGCCTATGGTCCCCGTATCAAGGTGTTGGATCGCGATCATGAGAGCCAAACGGTCGACCCTCGTCCATCTGATCTACTTTTCGCGATTGACCCTCGCGGCGGATGCGCCCACGCGCACCCGGCAAATTGGCGAGATCACGCGACAGGCGCAGAAGAAGAACGAATTCTCGGTGATCACCAGCTTCCTGGTCATCGAGCAGAACTTCGCCGCGCAGGTCATCGAGGGTGAGCGCGCTTCGGTCAGCGAGACCTTCGCGCGCATCAGCAACGATTCGCGGCATCGCGACGTGCAGATCGTCGAGTGGCGCGAGATCGTGAAGCGCGAGTTCGTGAATTCCTTCACCACGGGAATCCGGAGCCCGCTCAACGACGCGACCTTCCAGAAGGCGAACCTGCTCCCGATGTTCCAGCGCGGAACCCCCAAGGGCATGGCGATCCACGCTCTCGCGGCGACACTCCAGGCGGAATCGATGACGAAACAGGGCATCGACCATCTCTTTGTCTGATCCTGCTGTTGCGTGGCGCGCCGTCGTCGCCCCGTCCTCGAACGCGTGAAAATCCATGAGCGATACGCCCGCGATCCTCATCGTCGATGACCAGGAGAAGTTGCTGAAGCTGGTCATCCTGCTGATGAACCGGCTCGGCTTTCCCGATGTCGAGGGTGTGACCGACGCGGTCACGGCCCTCGAACGGCTGCGTCAGAGGCGCTATTCGCTCGTGATCTCGGACCTCGACATGGAGCCGATGGACGGCCTCTCGTTCCTGCGCGAGATCCGTGCGGACGATGCCCTCATGAACACCCCCTTCCTGCTGACCGAGGCATCGTTCGATTTCGAGGACATCAATCTCGCCCACCAGGCCGGCGCCGACGCCTTCATCTTGAAGCCCTTCGACATGTCGGTGCTGAAGGCCAAACTGAAGCAGGTCATCAATCGCAAGCCGCGCCGCCGCGAGGCACCGCTCGCTACCGAATCGACCCTGAGCATCGACTTCCCGATGCTGGGCAAGTTCTGAACCGCCTCCTCTCCCGGCGAACGGTCGCCAGACCGGCGATAAGCCTCCGGAGCCATGCAGGCCATCGCGCAGGCACCTGCCCCCGCCCGTGAGGTCGTTCGTCGCCACCGCCGTCAGTAGCGATGCCGCCGAAATCCCGCTCCGACCGGCGTGGTCGCCGTGCTTCAGTGGTGGTGGAGGAGAGAATCTGAATCGGGGCACGGCGGGCCGGTACGAGGCACTCGCCCGGGCGCAGCTCACGCCGGACCAGGGATCCCGCTCCGGACCGGTATCTCGTCAGGCGGGGATGATCCGCCTGTAGAGATGCCAGGTCGCGTGGCCGAGAATCGGCATCACCACCGCGAGTCCGACGAAGAGCGGCAGGGAACCGAGAATCAGCAGGCCGGCGACGACGAAGCCCCAGGCCGTCAGGGTTCGCGGATTGCGCCGGAAGGCGGCCAGCGACGTCTCGATCGCGGTCAGCATGTCGACGTCCCGGTCCACCAGCATCGGCACCGAGACCACGCTGATCGCGAGCACCACGAGGGAAAACGCGAAGCCGACGAGATTTCCGATGACGATCAGGGCCCAGCCGCGCGGCGTCGTCAGGACATCCTCGGCGAAGGCGAAGATCGACTCCGGCACGCTCGTTCCGTAGAGCGCCCAGTAGATCCCCTGCGCCGCCACGAGCCAGCAGGCGAAAACCACCGCCAGCACCAGCCCGAGCCCGGCGAGCGCGCCTGCTGCCGGCCGGGTCAGGTTGGCGAAGGCGTAGGCCCAGTCGGTGGACAGGCCCTGCTCGCGGCGCCGGCTCAGCTCGTAGAGGCCGATCGCCGCGAAGGGGCCGATCAGGGCGAAGCCCGCCGCCAGCGGGAAGACCAGCGGCAGGACCTCGGTGCCGAAGGCGACGGTCGCGAGCACGATGCCGATGAGCGGGTAGATCAGCCCGATGAACAGGGCATGGGTCGGCATCGCCAGGAAGTCGTCGACGCCGCGGCGCAAGGCCGTGGAGAGATCGTGCCCGTCGATGGCGTTCACCACCGGGCGGGCCATGCTGTGGCCGAAATGTTGGACGGGAAGGGTCGTCATGGCGCAAGCCCTCACGCGGGGGGAAGCTCACGACGTCGACGTCCAAGCCCGTTCCGACAAGTCTCGGCCGTTCCGGCAAAGCTTGCCGCGCATGCTCGTGCGTGATGGCGCCGAGAGCGAATGGTCTCGACGCTAATCCCTTTCGATGATCCTGTCTTCAGCCATGCGGCGTGGCCGCCAGATATTTTCAGAGACTGTCTTGTGCGACACGAAAGTTTGACATCAGAGGGCCGGGATCAGGCCGCCCGTTTCTGATAGTCCTTGATGTCGCTGAAGCGGACCTCCGGCGCCCGCTCCTCCTCATAGCGCAGGGAGAACGCCGTGGTCGCCATGAAGACCGGGGCGCCGTCGAGGTCGCTCGCCATGGCCGAGCCGTGGCTGCCGAT
The DNA here is from genome assembly GCF_055361545.1 of Methylobacterium sp. TK31. Lineage (NCBI taxonomy): Bacteria > Pseudomonadati > Pseudomonadota > Alphaproteobacteria > Hyphomicrobiales > Methylobacteriaceae > Methylobacterium > Methylobacterium sp. TK31. Next base: position 2,499,610 of record NZ_CM143964.1, read on the forward strand.
GAACTTGTCGAGCTCCGTTTCCTTCTCGGCGGTGATCCAACGGCAGATCGAGAACCGGGTCGGCTCGTAGTCGATCGGCAGGCCGTACTCGGCCTGCAGGCGCTCCTTAAGCACGTCGAGCTGAAGGGCGCCGACAACGCCGACGATGGCCTGGGAGCCGTCATGCGGCCGGAAGACCTGCACGACGCCCTCCTCGCCCATCTGCTGCAGGGCCTCCTTCAGCTTCTTGGCCTTCATCGCGTCGGTGAGCTTGATCCGGCGCAGGATCTCCGGCGCGAAGCTCGGCACGCCGCGGAACACGATCTCCTCGCCCTCCGTCAGGGTGTCGCCGATGCGCAGGGTGCCGTGATTGGGGATGCCCACGACATCGCCCGCGAAGGCCTCGTCCGCGATGGCCCGGTCCTGGGCGAAGAAGAATTGCGGTGCCGAGAGCGACATCGGCTTGCCTGTGCGCACCAGCTTGGCCTTCATGCCCCGGTTCAGCCGCCCGGAGCAGACCCGCATGAAGGCGATGCGGTCCCGGTGATTCGGGTCCATGTTCGCCTGGATCTTGAAGACGAAGCCGGTCATCTTCGGCTCGGTCGGTTCCACGAGGCGCTTGTCGGCATCCTGGCCGCGCGGCGGCGGCGCGAAGCGGGCGAGCCCGTCGATGAGGTCGCGCACGCCGAAATTGCGCAGGGCCGAGCCGAAGAACACCGGCGTGAGGTGCCCTTCCCGGAACGCCGCGAGGTCGAAGCGCTTAAGCCCGGTCTCGGCGAGTTCCGCCTCTTCGCGCCAGGTCGCCGCCTCGCCGTCCTCGGTGAGCAGCTGGTCGAAGAGTGGGTCGTCCACGCCCGTCACCGCCACGGTGCCGGCATCGTCGGCCGCATCCAGGCGGCGCACCCGGCCGTTGCCGAGGTCGTAGGTGCCGGCGAAGCTCCGGCCGCGCCCGATCGGCCAGGTCACCGGCGCCACGTCGAGGGCCAGCACCTTCTCGATCTCGTCGAGGAGCTCGAAGGGGTCGCGCGCCTCGCGGTCCAGCTTGTTGATGAAGGTCACGATGGGGATGTCGCGCAGGCGGCAGACTTCGAACAGCTTGCGGGTCCGCGCCTCGATGCCCTTGGCCGCGTCAATGACCATGACCGCCGAATCGACCGCCGTCAGGGTGCGGTAGGTGTCCTCGGAGAAGTCCTCGTGGCCGGGGGTGTCGAGGAGGTTGAAGACGCAGTCGCCGTACTCGAAGGTCATCACCGAGGTGACGACGGAGATGCCGCGCTCCTTCTCGATGCCCATCCAGTCGGAGCGGGTCGAGACACGGTTGCGCTTGGCCTTGACCTCGCCGGCGAGCTGGATCGCACCGCCGAACAGCAGCAGCTTCTCGGTCAGCGTGGTCTTGCCGGCATCCGGGTGCGAGATGATCGCGAAGGTGCGGCGGCGGGCGACGGGGTCGGCCTTGGCCTCCGGAGGCTTGATCTCAGACTGCATCAGCATGGCGGGCAAAAATTTCCGGGTCCGCGCTGGGCGGCACTGCATTCGCGACGGGTGAGCGACGAAGGGCTGTTCTGTAGGCGTTTCGGACGCGATGCGCAAAACTTAGCCGCGTCCGAGATAGGGCATGGTGGTGGCGACCACGGTGAGGAACTGGACGTTGGCCGAGAGCGGTAGGCTCGCCATGTAGACCACCGCGTCGGCCACGTGCCGTACATCCATTACGGGTTCGGGGCGGATGCTGCCATCCGCTTGCAGAGCACCCTTGGCGATCCCCGCCGTCATCTCGGTCTCGGCGTTCCCGACGTCGATCTGTCCGCAGGCGATGTCGTAGGGGCGTCCGTCCAGGGAGGTCGCCTTGGTCAGGCCGGTGATGGCGTGCTTGGTGGCGGCATAGGGCGCCGAGTGCGGCCGCGGCGCCTGCGCGGCGATGGAGCCGTTGTTGATGATGCGCCCGCCCCGCGGATCCTGCGCCTTCATCATCCGGAAGGCGCCTTGCGTGCACAGGAACGCGCCGGTGAGGTTCACGTCGACCGAGCGCCGCCAGTCGTCGAGGGCGACCGCGTCGATCGCCGCCGCAGGCGTGAACACGCCCGCGTTGTTGAACAGGAGGTCGAGCCGCCCGAACCGCTCGGCGACCCGGGCGAACAGCCGTGCCACCGAGTCCGCATTCGCTACGTCGGTCTCCACAGCGTCCGCAGCGACGCCTGCTTCCCGGGCCAGCCCCGCCACCGCCTCCAGGGGCGCGAGGCGCCGCCCCGCCAAAGCGAGGTCATAGCCCACCCCGGCGAGCGCCAGGGCGACCCCGCGCCCGATCCCCGACCCCGCCCCCGTCACCACCGCGATCCGCCCGCCCATATCCCGATTCCTCCCGCCGGACCCGTGAGAGCCATAAGCGCCCCTTCCCCCTGTTGCCAGCACCCGGCACTGCGTCTAGACACACCTCCGCCGAGCGCGATGGGGCGTCGCCAAGTGGTAAGGCAGCGGTTTTTGGTACCGCCATTCCCAGGTTCGAATCCTGGCGCCCCAGCCAAACTTTCCTTGTGTTTCAGGGGGATGGCTACGCGGACTTCTCGGCCACACCAGAACAAACTGCGTTGTTGAGACGTACAAGAATCGGCTCAGTCGACTGAGGCGCACGAAGCGGTGCTGGTGACCCTCCCGCCATAGGCTCGCAGCCCTGGCGCGCTGCGTGCGCACCGCGATCTTGCTGGCCCGGCCGGAGAAGCCGTGACGATCACCTGGGCCCGGCCATGGCCCGGTTCGCGGGGATGCTCGCCGCGCCTATGTGGCGACGGATGAGGGCGTTCCGGTCGACTGGATCTACGAGATCCTGATCACTGCTGGTCCGGCATGGTTCTGGACGGCCAACGGCATCGAGAGGCGGCGCCCGGTGCTGTCGGGTGCGCCCTGAACGGAGCCACGAGGCGACGAAACAGGCCGCAGCGGACTGGGTGAAGGCGGCTTGGGCGATGTGGCTGGAGGTGCGGGCCAGCCGCGGGTCCGGCACGAGCATCGCTGGCGGCTGAAGCGTAAAGATTCCGCGCGGCGGGTGCCGGCGGAGCTGAGCAAGAAGAGGTTGAGCCCGGTCGCGGCTCCGGTCAGACCGTGACCTTGAAATAGAACTCGAAGGACGCATCGCCATTCCTGTCCGTCGTCAGATGATTTGGGACATTCAGCGGTGTTCAGGAGCGGAGGCTCTGGTCCATCTGGGGTGAGAGGTTAGGCAGCGTGCGCGTGGTGGCGCAAGCGGCGATCCATGAAGGTCTGGCGCTTGATGCGTTCCCGCTCGGCCAGGATCCCTTCACCGCGTCCGAAGTAGACGTCGGCGGGCGTGAGGTTGCTCAGGCTCTCATGGGCTCGGGCATGGTTGTAGTGTTCGACGAAGTTGGCAACCTGCGTCTCCAGCTCGCCGGGCAAGTAGGCGTGTTCAAGCAGGATGCGGTTCTTGAGCGTCTGGTGCCAACGCTCGATCTTGCCCTGCGTTTGAGGATGGCATGGCGCGCCGCGGATGTGGGTCATGGCCCGAATGCCGAGCCAGTCAGCTAGGTCGCTGGCGACGTAGCTCGGCCCATTGTCGGAGAGCAGGCGTGGCCGCGGCATCACCCGCGCCTGATCGAGCCCAGCCGCACCCAGCGCCAGGTCGAGCGTGGCGGTGACGTCGCTGGCCTGCATCGTCGTGCACAGCTTCCAGGCGACGATGTAGCGTGAGAAGTCGTCCAGGACCGTCGACAGGTAGTACCAGCCCCAGCCAACGACCTTCAGGTAGGTGAAGTCCGTCTGCCAAAGCTGGTTGGGCGCGGTGGTCTTATCGCGGAACTCGTCGGCGGCCTTGATGACGATATAGGCCGGGCTGGTGATCAGGTCCTGAGACTTGAGCAGCCGGTAGACGGTCGCTTCCGAGACGAAGTAGCGCCGCTCGTCGGTGAAGCGTACCGCCAGTTCACGCGGGCTGAGTTCAGGCTGCTCCAAGGCCAGAGCAACGATCTGCTCGCGGATCTCCGCAGGTAGGCGGTTCCAGACCCGGCTTGGCTGCGAAGGATGGTCATTCAACGCCTCGGGGCCGCCGCGCTGGTAGGCGTCGTACCAGCGGTAGAACGTCGAGCGGGTGATGCCGAGCTTGTCCAGGGTAGCGCGCACCGGCAGGTGGGATTGCTCGACGAGCCGGATGATCTCCAGCTTCTCGGGGGCCGGGTACCTCATGCCTCGTCGCCCCCAGCCCCGCTCATGCTTTTTTTGAGCAGACGGTTCTCCAGGACGAGATCAGCTACGACCTCCTTCAGCGCCCCCGTCTCGCGACGGAGGTCCCGCACCTCATCCGTAGTGGCCGCACGAGACGTGTCGCCGGACAGGCGCTTCTTGCCAGCCTCCAGGAACTCCTTGGACCAGCCGTAGTACATCGAGGCGGCGATCCCCTCACGTCGGCATAACTCGGCGATGCTGTCCTCGCCCCGCAAGCCTTCCAGCACCACACGGATCTTCTCCTCGGACGAGAACTGCCGACGTGTGGCCCGACGGATGTCCTTGATCACCGCTTCTGCCGGCTTCTTGGCCGGTCCGGATGTCTGCTTCATCTTCGCTCCTCAGGGGCTACGATGAACCAGCCATCCTCCGTTCGTGAAGACCCTCAATCTGTCCCATAGGTGCTGACGTCGGACACGGTGGGGTTCGCTTCGTCATCGCTCCATCCTCTCAAGAGTTGGAGCCTCCGGGAAACCCGGAGCGGTTCAGTTGCTGACGCTGATTCAGCGAAAGGGCGCGTCTTCGCCACAGGAACAAGCATCTGGTGCTAAAGGTTTATGCGTCAAAGCCTTACGTCAGGATTTCCTATGAAGATTCGCGTGTCCGTGGCGAGCGCAGGCGTGCTCGCGATGCTGATGTCGTTCCCCGTCTCGGCGCAGGGATTCCTGGGTCCGGATGGCCGCCGCGGCGTGATCATCCAGAATCAGCCGAACACCACCGGGAACAGCCGTGACGTGGTCATTTCCTATGGCGCGACAGGAGCCGACACGGTGACCACGAATTCGGCCGCCGGCGGCAATGCGAGCCGGCCGGAGCAGGCCTTCCCCAACGGCAGCGCCAATGGTGGCCCCGGCGGCCGCTAGCTTGCGCCCGCGCGACCTCATCGAGCGGTCGGCTGAGTCTTCTCACTCACCGCTCGGACCATGAAGTTCTTCGCGGGCTGTCGGATCGCGCAAATGGCATCGAGCGCGGTGGATGGTTGTCTCCGCCACCCCGCAGGAATTGGCATCGATCGTGATTTTCGCCCCGCGATGCCGAGGCCGGAATTGTTCGGGGCGTTGTCGCGCCCCTGGCGTCCTGGCATGATGGGCCATGCCGCAAACGTCCTATCCCCGCTGGTCTCCAGCCGAACTGATCGATGAACTGCGCGAGGCCGCCGAGGAGATCGCGCCTGAACTCAACGGTATCCGGGCAGAGGAGACCCTCGAGGGCGAATCGGCTCAGATGATCGAGGAAATGGCCGAAGCCCTGAAGCGGATCGCCAGCGGCGCGCCTCGGCCTCAGGAGATCGCCCGCGCCGCTTTGGCGGCTCAGACACCACGCATCCCGATCGGACGTCCGCAGCCGACGACGCGCAAGACGCCCAAGACCCGGCGCTGACGGAACGCGGACAGAGATTGCGGTTGGGCATCCGCCGGCTATTCTGAGTTTCGACCCCGATAGACGAGTCGGGTGGAAATCGAGGGCGCTCAATCTCCGGTGGTCTCGATCGATCCGCGCGAGGTAGCGTGAGCGGAGCCGAACTGGTAGATCACCAAATTGTTGCACTGCGGTCTGCGGCGGGCAGGTCGGCCCGATGCGTCCAGCATTTCACGAGGCGATCCATCGAATGTCTGAGCCTGCCGGTGCCCTGATCCATCCGATCATTCTCTGTGGTGGCTCGGGCACGCGGCTGTGGCCGGCCTCGCGCGAGAGCATGCCCAAGCAGTTCACGCCGCTCGTCGATCCCGACACTTCGACCTTCCAGGCGACCGCCAAGCGGCTGGGCGATACCAGCGTGTTCTCCCGCCCCACCGTGCTCACCAGCAGCGATGCGCGCTTCATCGTCGCCGAGCAGCTGCAGCACGCCGGCATCCAGGCCGACATCATCCTCGAGCCCGAGCGGCGCGACTCGGCCGCAGCGGTCGCGGTCGCCACCCTGCACGCCGCGCGTCGCGATCCCGAGAGCGTCGTGCTGATCATGGCCGCCGATCACGTCATCGGCGATACCCTCGCCTTCGTGGCTGCTGCCAAAGCGGCCGCCGCCGGCGCGCGGGCCGGGGCGATCATGACCCTCGGGATCACCCCGACGGCGCCCGCCACCGGCTACGGCTACATCCGCGTCGGCTCTCCCCTGGCAGGGGGCGAGGGCAACCATGCGGTCGAGCGCTTCGTCGAGAAGCCCGACCGCGACGGCGCCCTGCGGCTGATCGACGAGGGGGCCCTGTGGAACTCGGGCTACTTCCTGTTCCGCGCCGACGTGATGCTGGCCGAACTCGACGCCCATGCCCCCGAGATCCTGGCCGCCACCCGCGCCGCGCTGGATGCGGCCGTGATCGACCTCGACTTCGTGCGCCTCGACGCGGCCGCCTTCGGCCGGGCGCCCAAGACCTCGATCGATTATGCCGTGATGGAGCGGACCCGGCATGCGGGCGTGCGCCCCGTCTCGTTCCCCTGGTCGGATGTCGGCACCTGGGACGCGGTCTGGGAGGTGCTCGGGCACGATGCCGACGGCAACGCGGTCCGGGGCCGGGTCGAGACGATCGACACCCGCGGCAGCCTGATCCACAGCGAGGGCGAGCACCTGACGACGGTGGTGGGCCTCGACGACGTGGTCGTGGTGACCACGCCCGACGCGGTGTTGGTGACCTCGAAGGCCCGTTCCGGTCAGGTCAAGGACTTGGTCACGCGCCTGCGCGAGAAGGCGCACCCGGAGGCGGACGCGCATCGGCGGATGTACAGGCCCTGGGGCTGGTACCAACGCATCGACATCGGCGAGCGCTTCCAGGTCAAGCGGATCATGGTGACGCCGGGCGGGCGGCTGTCGCTGCAGAAGCATTTCCACCGGGCCGAGCACTGGGTGGTCGTCAAGGGCACGGCCGAGGTGACGCTCAACGAGTCGGTGGTGCTGGTGCACGAGAACGAGGCGATCTACCTGCCGATCGGCTCGATGCACCGCCTGACCAACCCAGGCAAGATCCCCCTGGAGCTGATCGAGGTGCAGGTGGGCTCCTACACCGGCGAGGACGACATCATCCGCGTCGAGGATATCTACGGACGTTGACCACGTCGCAGATCCTGATCGGCCTTGCCCCGAAGGCGGATGGAAAAGAAGCTATCCGGTGTGGGGATGGCGTTCGGAACCCCATCCCCACACCGTTTTGGGAAGCTTGCGATCTACGGGCCAATGTGCGGTCACTCAGGTGACCGATCGGTGCGGCGCGTCGGACGCCGTTCCATGGCACCCAAGCTGATTCAGGAACGGCATTCCCGCCAAATCCCGAAGCGCGAAGTGGCGTCCCGAGCTTGCTCAGGGACCATCCGCAAGACCTATATTTCGAGGGGATGTCAGTCCTCAGGGATCACTTCGACCGCACCGGTGACCCGCTCGATATCGAGCGAGAGGTGAGCGCGATAGAGGACCTGGGACCCCTCGCCCCGCACGATCGCCAGATAATCCTGTCGCTCGGCATCGACGCTGAATTCCTGCGCGATCTTGGCCATGATCCGAACGAGCTTGGTTCGCACCGCGTCCTCGTCGGACAGTTCGAATCCGACCTTGTCCTTGACGAAATTCGCTCCGTCGTGGAGGTCGATGAAATAGCGTGGCATTGACGATGATACCCGTGGGAATTTATCCCACTCCATGTCGTTAACCTAGGCTGTTCGCGGACCGAGTGCAATCGGTGGTCCATGCTTAGGTCTTCTCCCGGATAGATTTGTCACCTCTGAGGCCGGCGCAAGCGGATGACGGTGTCGCGGTCCTTCGACCGCCCCGGCTCTCGATGGGGACCATCCGGGGCGACGAGAGACAAGGCCGCGGGCATTGCGGTATCACGCCTCACCCACCAACCCTCCCGGTCGCCCGCGCATGTTCTTCCCGCTTTCGAAGCTGCTCTATTTCCTGGTCACGCCGACGAACGCCTTCGTCCTCTTGGTGCTGCTGGGAATCGGCCTCGCGGCGGGCGGCTGGCTCCGGACGGGTCTGTGGATTGGCGGAGCGGGGGGCCTCCTGCTCTTCGTGGCAGGCCTGTCGCCGCTATCCGTCCTCGCGGCCCTACCCCTCGAGGATCGCTTTCCGGCTTTCGTCGAGGACGGGCAGCCGGTGACCGGGATCATCGTCCTCGGGGGAGCGATCGAGACCCGGCTCTCGGCGGATCGCGGACAGCTCCTCCTCAACGATGCGGCCGAGCGGCAGGTGGCAATGGCGGATCTCGCCCGGCGCTATCCTCAGAGTCGCCTCGTCTTCACCGGCGGCAGCGGCAGCATCTCCAGCAGCAAGGCGTCGGAATCGGAAATCGTCGGGCGCTACGCCGACACGATGGGCCTACCGCGGACCCGATTGATCCTGGAGGACCGCTCGCGCAATACCCGAGAGAACGCTCTCTTCACCGCCGCGATGGTGAAGCCCCAGCCGGGTGAGCGTTGGCTCCTCGTTACGTCGGCCTGGCACATGCCACGGGCCGTCGGGTGCTTCCGGCAGGCGGGTTTCGCGGTGACGGCCTATCCGGTCGACTACCGCACGGGCGGCTGGAACGACGTGTGGCGGATCAACGGTTTCGCGTCGGAGGGGCTCTCGCTTCTCGATGTCATCGCCAAGGAGTGGTTCGGCCTCGTGGCCTACCGGCTCGTCGGCTACACCGATGCCCTCCTGCCGGCGCCTCAAGCGTCGTCCGGCGCCGTGGCGGCCGCGCCCAGCCGGTAGATGCCGCGAAAATCGTCTGGGTCTTCCACGGGCTTGCCCTTGCGCAGGATCGCGACGTCGCCCGCCTTGGTCATTCGCACCGCGATCCGGCGGATCGGCTGCATCAGTGGGCTCCAACCGTCCGGCTGCGGCCCGCCGAGTTCCCGGGCCACCTCCGATGGGCAGACGGTCTTGCCGACGCCGCGCTCCGCCACGAGGCGCAGGATCGTCTCGGCGATGAGCGCCTCGGAGGGACCCTTGCCCTCGGGCCGGCCGCCCGGCTTCGCGGCGGCCTTCGGCGCCGGCGCGGGAGCCGGCGTTTTGGGTACCGGAACCTTCGGGGACGAGGTGCGCTGGCGGGTGGGCTTCTTGGGAATCGTCATGGTTTCCATCCCTGCCCTGTCCCGTCGTCTTCCGCCAGCAGGGCCGCACGGATTTGCGAGGCGAATTGCCGGCGCCACATCACCAGCACCACCGCGGTCGTCGTCGCCATGAGCAGCCAGGGGCTCACGAACCAGCCCAGATAGGCCAGGGCGAAGAAGAAAGCCCGCTGCCCGCGGGCAAAGTGGCTGCCGGCGGCGATGTTCATCGCGGCGGCCTTGCGCGCTGCACGGAGCATCTGCTCCGGCGTGGCGTCCGATCCCTTGGGTGGCACGGCGCCGAGGAGGATCGCGCCGTAATTGAACAGCCTGTAGGCCCAGGAGAACTTGAAGAAGGCGTAGACGAAGACGATCGCCAGGCCCGCAACCTTGATCTCCCAGGTCGCCCGCGTGGCGACGGCTCCGAAGGGGAGCGCGCCGAACAGGGTCAGGACGTCGTCGCCCGAGCGCGACAGGGTGAGCACGCCGCCGAGGGCGATGAGGGAGGTCGAGGCGAAGAACGCGGTGCCGTTCTGGAGCGAGGCGTTGATCGTGGTGTCGACGACGCGGTTGTCGCGTCCGATCAGCTGGCGGGTCCATTCCGAGCGCTGGGCGTTCATGATCTGGCTCAGGCTGGTGCGGCGCCCGCGCATCCGCGCCACCGCGATGCCGTAGCCGGCCCAGGCCGCCACGAAGTAGCAGAGGGCAGCGAGGTCGAGATAGGAAAAGTCGACGGTCAGCATCGCGTCCGGTCTCTGGACGGCCGATCGCCGGGCGTCCCGCCCGGGCGCTAGCGCGGATGGCGAGGCCCTGTCCAGCCGGTGCGGGACCGGAAGCCTGTCAGGGCGGACCGCCCGTCAGCGGATCGCGAAGCCCGTCTCCGGGGGTGGCGCCGCGCCTTCGGTCACGGCGAGGTCGGTGACGCGGGCCCCGGGCGGCCCCTGCCGACAGGCCTCCAGCATCCGCTCCACGGCGTCGGGAGGGCCGGAGAACAGGGCCTCGACGGTGCCGTCCGGCCGGTTGCGGACATGGCCGGCGAGGCCCTGGCGGCCTGCCTCGCCCCGCGTCCAGATCCGGTAGCCGACGCCCTGGACGCGGCCGCTGATGATCACTGCGACGGTTCTGATCTCGGGCATCGCAGTCTTGTCCTCGGTCGGATCGGAGAGGGGCTGTCGTTCGGAAGACGAGATACCACGCCGGCGCGCAGACGGAGATGTCCGACCAGTATCCGATGGCCGATTTGCCGGGTGCTCGACGGTTGCGCGCGGGTCAGGGACGAGCGGCGGACGCGTCGAAAGCTTGCGTCAGCCGGCACGCCCGCGCTGCCAGCCCTGCAATTCGGCGCGATACGCCGCCGGCAACTGCGCGGCGGCGGCGGCGGCCAGCACGGATTCGAGGTAGCCGGGGCGCGGGGCGCCGGTGGCGCTGGTGCCGCCGAGATAGATCAGCGCCCGCTTCGAGCCGCCCGGCACCGAGACCGGCTGCATCGCCTTGACGTAGAGGCCCGAGGCGACGCCCTCGTAGCGGTCGAGGGCGGGCACGTCCCCGAGCGCCAAATCCCACAGTATACCAAACACGGTCGCGCGTGGGTCACGCACCACGGAGGCGTAACCCTCGCGCATGATGATGAAACGGTGCCGGTTAAGCCGGCCCTGTCCGATCAGGGTCGAGCGCGGGCAGCGCGCGGCCATCGCGCCGGCATCCATGTTCGCGCCATAGGCGAAGTAGAGGGGCATCGACCCGTCCCTGGACTCGCGACTCGCGGGCGCCCTCCCCCTCGGGGAGAGGGCGCCCGCGAGGTCGGCGAGGCGTCAAGCGAATTCGAGGATGACCGCGTCGACCGCGAGGCTGTCGCCTTCCTTGGCGGCGATCTTGGCGACGGTGGCGTCGCGCTCGGCGCGGAGCACGTTCTCCATCTTCATCGCCTCGACGATGGCCAGGGGCTCGCCGTTCTTCACCTCCTGGCCTTCCTTGACCAGGATCGCCTTGACGAGGCCGGGCATCGGGCAGAGCACCTGCTTGCCCGAGCCGGCATCCTCCTTGACCGGCATCAGCGCGGCCAAGGCCGCCTCGCGCTGGGTGTAGACCCGGGCCTCGGCCGCGGCGCCGGCGTGCTGGAGGGCGACGCCGTTGAGGAGGCCGCGGACCTGCATGGCGACGCGGGTGCCGCCGATCTCGCCCTGCCAGACCGGCTCGCCGGGGCGCCAGTCGGAGGAGACCGGCCAGGTGGCACCGTCGGCACCGGTGACGATCAGGGTGCCGCCGACGGCGTCGACGGTGACCGGATAGGATTCGCCCGCCAGCACCACGACGCGGTCGCGCTCGAAATGCAGCAGGGCCGGATCGCGCATCTGGCCGGAGATGCCGCGCTTGCGCTGGTTCAGCTTGTGGTCGATGGCGGCGGCGGCCGCCGCCATGCGCTGGGCGATCTCGCCCTTCGGCTCGGGGGCGACGAATCCGTCCGGGAATTCCTCCGCGATGAAGCCGGTGGAGATGTTGCCCGAGCGCCAGCGCGGATGGGCCATCAGCGCCGAGAGGAACGGGATGTTGTGGCGGATGCCGTCGATGGCGAAGGCGTCCAGTGCCTCGCCCTGCGATTCGATGGCCTCGGCCCGGGTCGGGGCCCAGGTGACGAGCTTGGCGATCATCGGATCGTAGTGGATCGCGATCTCGCCGCCCTCCTCCACGCCGGTGTCGTTGCGCACGATGGCGCCGCCGAACCGGCCCTCGGCCGGCGGCCGGTAGGTGGTGAGGCGCCCGATCGAGGGCAGGAAGTTGCGGGTCGGGTCCTCGGCGTAGACGCGGCTCTCGACGGCCCAGCCGTCGAGCTTCACGTCCGCCTGGGCCAGCGGCAGGGCTTCCCCGGCCGCGACCCGGATCATCAGCTCGACGAGGTCGAGGCCGGTGATCATCTCGGTGACCGGATGCTCCACCTGCAGGCGGGTGTTCATCTCGAGGAAGTAGAAGGACTTGTCCTGGCCGGCCACGAACTCGACGGTGCCGGCGGAATCGTAGTTCACGGCCTTCGCCAGGGCCACGGCCTGCTCGCCCATCTTCCGGCGGGTGGCCTCGTCGAGGAGCGGTGACGGCGCCTCCTCGATGACCTTCTGGTTGCGGCGCTGGATCGAGCACTCGCGCTCGCCCAGGTAGATCACGTTGCCGTGCTTGTCGCCGATCACCTGGATCTCGATGTGGCGCGGATCGGTGATGAACTTCTCCACGAAGACGCGGTCGTCACCGAAGGACGAGGCGGCCTCGGACTTGGCGCGGGCGAAGCCCTCCGCCACCTCGCCGGACGAGTGGGCGATGCGCATGCCCTTGCCGCCGCCGCCGGCGGAGGCCTTGATCATCACCGGGTAGCCGATCTCGTCCGCGATGGTGACGGCGTGCTCGGGGCTCTCGATCACGCCGAGGAAGCCCGGCACGGTCGAGACCTTGGCGGCCGAGGCCGCCTTCTTCGATTCGATCTTGTCGCCCATCGCCGCGATGGCACCGGGGTTCGGACCGATGAAGACGATGCCGGCGGCCTCCAGGGCGCGCGGGAAGGATTCGCGCTCGGACAGGAAGCCGTAGCCCGGATGCACGGCCTGGGCGCCGGTCCGCTTGCAGGCGTCGATGATCTTGTCGATCAGCAGGTAGGACTGCGCGGCCGGGGCCGGACCGATATGCACCGCCTCGTCGGCCATGGCGACGTGCACGGCATCGCGGTCGGCATCCGAATAGACCGCCACGGTCTTGATGCCCATGCGGCGGGCGGTCTTGATGATGCGACAGGCGATTTCGCCACGGTTCGCGATCAGGATCTTGTCGAACATCTTTCCGCGCACTCTGGTCCGTCAGGGAACATGCGGCGTCTCAACAAACGCCCAAGCTCGTTCCCGTTAAAGCAGTTATGCGGCTTCGGGAAGCTGATCGAACCGGGGCGGCGGCCGGTTTATGCGGGTGCGCCGCCGACATTCTGACGGTGCATCGCACCATCTCATTTTGAATTCGAAATATCGGGCCGACGACCGGGGTGCGCGGGCCTTCAGGCGGCCAGCAGCTCCCGGGACCGGTCGTGCGCGGCGGTGGCGCGGTTGGCCGCCAGGGCGAAGGCGATGAGGGTTTCGTCGCTGGCCTGGGCCTCGCGCACGACCTCGCGGGCGATGCGGGCGGCGAGGCGGGTCGGGCCGCTGCCGGCGCGCAGGGAGCCGACGAGCCAGGAGGCGACGCCGCCGTCGATGTAGCCGGTGGGACGCTCGCCCCAGACCGCGAAATCCACCACGGACGCGACGAGGTACTCGCCGAAGGCCGGATCGGCACTGGTGACGATGCGCTCGAGGGCGATCAGCATGTCGGCCTCGTCGCGGCAGACGAAGCCGTCCGGGAGGACCTCGCGCGTCAGGGCCAGGACATCCTCGGCGGTGATGCGGTCGGCGGCGACGATACGGTTACAGAAAACCTGAAGCGAAAGGTTGATCATGTCTTGATGCCTCCCCGGCTTTATCTTGGCCGGTCTGTGTCCCTGTCGATGGTTCGACTATGCAGGACGGCATCGTTCAGGCGGTTAACGGGCAAATCTGAATCACTGTTCAGGTTAAAGCCTGCTCACGAATGAGCCTTTCGAAAAGATGACGGCAACAGGGCCGGGCGGACCGCGCTCCGGGCGTCGGCCTCGGGCGAGGTCCCGGGCGCGACCCCGGATGCGCGGCCGAACCTCCCGGGTCAGACGATCCGCATGTCCAGGCGTCCCTCGTCGTCGCGGAAGACGTCGTAGGTCACGCGGTCGCTCACGGTGTTGCCCTCGCCGAAGATGAGCACCCGCGGCTTCTGCGCGATCACGTCGTCGACGGTGCCGTAGGTCGCGGAGGCGATGATGACCTCGTCGCCGACTTGGCAGGTGCGGGCGGCGGCGCCGTTGAGGATGCAGCAGCGCGAGCCTGCCGGCCCGTAGAGGACGTAGGTGCTGATCCGGGCGCCCGACATCTTGTTCCAGATCTCGACGAATTCGAGCGGATCGAGACCGACCTCGCGGCAGAACTCCGCGTCGAGGGTGATCGAGCCGTGATAGTTCAGGTCGGCACCCGTCACCCTGAGGCCGTGCAACTTGGCGCGGACGAAACTCTGCATCGCTCTGGCTCTCTCCTGGTGCGGCCGCGTTGTTAACCGGCGCCCGGGGGTGACGCCAGATCCCTCCGGTGCAACCGATGCGCGTCGTAGCCCACCGGAAGGCGCAGCCCGCGGGCGCGGGCGCCGTTCGCAGCGCTCAGGCGAGCGGGCGCGGGCGGCTCAGGCTCGCGATCCAGTCGCGCAGGTGGTCGGCGGCGCGTTCGCCGACGATCTGGCCGGGCGGGAGGCGGATCTCCTCGCGGAATTGTCCCGGGGCCAACCCGTAGGCCGCCTTGAAGGCCCGCGAGCCGTGGCTCGGCGTGGCGAATCCGAGATCCCAGACCAGGGCCAAGATGCGGACGTCGCCGCCGTGGCGCAGGATGCCCGCACGAAGCCGTGCGACCCGGCGCCGGACAATCTCCCGGCCGACCCCGCCCACCGGCGCGAAGGCGCGGTAGAGCGAACTGCGGGACATCCCGGAGCCGGCGGCGACCGCCTGCACGTCGAGGTCCCGCCGGCCCAGATGGGCGTCGATGAAGAGCAGCGCCCGCAGCCGCCGGGCCGCCTCGGCATCGTCGGCGTCCCCGTCCTCCCACGCCGGCGGGCCGGCGGCGTGGCGCAGGAGGCCAGCGATCAGGCGGCTCCCGCCCTGGCCGGCATCGGCCGAGTCCGCCATGCCCCGCGCCAGCGACAGCACCGCCTCGGCCAGGGCCGGGAAGGCCTCGCGACGCAGGACGCGCCCGTGCAGGCCGCGCAGGTCCGGCACCGTCGCCTCGACGACGTCGCGCGGCAGCGAGACGGTGACGTAGTCGGCATCGTACAGGACCGTGCGCTGCGGCTGCGTCGTATCGAAGAGGACCGCGTCCCCGGCGGCGAGCAGCCGCTCGTGGCCGGGCGCGCCCGCCAGCATCCGGCCCGAGCGCAGCACCTGCACGTTGACGTGTTCGAGGTCGTCGCGTTGGACGCGCGGGACTTCGCGCTGGTGCACGGCCCCGGCGATCTGCCGGTCGAACAGCAGCAGGCCTGCGGTGCGGCGGCCCCGGACGGCCGCCTCGAACCGGTCACCGATCCGCGTGACCGTCGAGCCCACCGCGTAGAGATCGTGATAGGCTCCGAAATCATCCGGCGCGGTCCGGGGCAGGACGGCCCCGCCGGACTCGACCCTGACCGGGCCGGGATCGTCCAGGAGACGGGACCGCCGCGCCGGGGCGGACGACTGGCGCTCCGGTGATACTGCCTGCATCGTCATCCTCGGGCGCCCTGCGGCTGCCGGCGGGGCCGGGAACGCCGGGTCCGGCATTCGCCAGTCTCGGTCCTGTAATGCCCGGACCTGCAATGCCCGGACCTGCAACGCCTGGACTGGCTCACGCGGACCTGCCTCCCCTGGGCTTGGCACACGCCAGGGTCGCGGACACGCCACGTCTTCGTGAGTGCGTCCGGGCACCGCCGCCGCGCGGCGGGGGCCTGCGAGCCGGCCCCGGGGGGCGCGCCGTTCCCGGCCCGCCCGGTCCCGTCCCCGACGCGCGAGCCCGCCGAAAACCGGGCTCGGCGGGTCCTGCGCGGGCGGGGTCAAGCACAGGCGGAGTCTTGTGAAAGCGGGGTCTTGCGTAAGCGGGACCGAGCGCGCATCCCAACAGGGCGATCGCGCGCCAGACGCGATTCATCGGCATCCTTGCCGTCGCGTGGCCGCGGCGGGTCGGCTGCCCGCGGAGGGACCACCGTGACGACGCTGTACGTGAGCCATCCGTCCGCCCTCGACCACGCCATGCCCGAGGGGCATCCGGAGCGGGCCGACCGCATCCGGGCGGTGGAGCGGGCCCTGGAGGACGAGCGCTTCGCCGGGCTGGTGCGGGGCCAGGCCCCGAAGGCCGAGGCCTCGGTGCCGACCCTGGTGCATCCGGTGCCCTACGTGCAGGCGATCATCGAGGCCGCCCCGACCGAGGGATACGTCCAGATCGACGGCGACACCCTGCTCTCGCCCGGGACCATCGAGGCGGCCCTGCGCGGGGTCGGCGGCGCCGTGCACGCGGTCGACGCGGTGATGAAGGGCGAGTGCGCCAACGCCTTCGTGGCCATGCGGCCCCCGGGCCACCATGCCGAGCGCATGACCGCGATGGGGTTCTGCGTGTTCAACAACGCCGCCATCGCGGCGCGCCACGCCCGGGTGGCGCACGGGGCGAGCCGGGTCGCGATCGTCGACTGGGACGTCCATCACGGCAACGGCACCCAGGACATCTTCTGGGACGACGGCACGGTGATGTACGCCTCCACCCACGAGATGCCGCTCTTCCCCGGCACGGGCGCGGTCTCGGAGCGGGGCAACCACGACACCATCGTCAACGTGCCGCTGCGGGCGGGCGACGACGGGGAGACCTTCCGTGAGGTCTTCGAGGCCGGAATCCTGCGCCGTCTCGACGCCTTCGCCCCCGACCTCGTCATCATCTCGGCGGGCTTCGATGCCCACCACCTCGACCCCCTCGGCCACGTCGACCTCACGGAGGCCGATTTCGGCTGGGCGACGCGCCGCCTGATGGCGTTGGCGGACCGCCATGCCGGCGGGCGCGTCGTCTCGGTGCTGGAGGGCGGCTACAGCCTGAAGGGGCTCGGCCTCTCGGTGGCCGCCCACGTGGATGCCCTGATGGGGCGCTGAGCGCTCAGGCCACGGGCTCGAGGGCGACGGAGGGATCGTCGGCGGGGTCCGCCATCGCGACGGCGATCTCGAACAGCAGCAGGTCGATCAGCCGGCGCATCACCGGCGTCCCGGCATTCTCGATGACGGCGCGGGCCGCGATGCAATGGGCGGCGAGGACGTCGAGGGCTTCGCCGTTCGGCGACGGGATCGCGGTGGCCATGGTGGGTTCCTTCGAGGGGCGCGTCAGGCGGCGAGGTAGGGGTAGGTCGGGAAGAGGACGCTCTCGGTGCGGCCCGTGAGGGCGCGCAGGCGCGCGAGGGTCCGTTCATCGAAGCCGGCGGTCGCCGCGATGATGTCCTCGCCGCCGATCGATTGCGGCAGGCCCAGCGGCTGGGCCCGGAAGTGGAGCTGCACCACGTGCAGCAGGTAGAGGGTCGGCATCTGCAGCACGAGCCGGCGCACGCCGTTGGCCAGCCCCCACTCGACGATGCCCGAGAGCAGGGCGAGGGAGACCGGGTTCACCGCCTTGCCGCGGCCGCGATGGGACCGGGCGACGGCCTGCCGGGTCCATTCCCAGGTGTCGTGGCCGCGGGGCTGCGCGCCCTCGCAGAGCTGGGGCAGCACGTCGGAGAGCAGGTGCGGCCGGGTGGTGGGCAGGAGCCGGCTGTAGCCGATGACGCGGCCCGCCTCGAGGGCGAGGAAATGCACCGCGTGGGGCGTGTCGAACTGGTCGATCTCGCGCCCGTCCGGCCGGGCGAGGTCGAGCCAGCGCTTCTCCTCGACGAAGACTGCGTGGCGCAGGCGCCAGGCTTGTTCCATTTCTTCGCGAAAACAGTATTCGTTCGCAGGTGTCACGATCTGGATCATGTCAAAACCTCCGGTTCGAGGCCGGTTCTGTCATGATCGTGACCGTCACAAACCTACGGGAATCCGTAGGGTCAGGCGTGGCGGCGTGCCGAGGCGGAGGCGTGCGCGCCCTCCGACGGGCGCGGCGTCAGCTGATCAGCCCGCGCCGCAGGGCGACCGCGACCGCCTGGGTCCGGTTGGTGGTGCCGAGCTTGGTCCGGGCCGAGCGCAGGTGGAAATCGACCCCGTGGGTCGAGATGCCCATCACCTCGCCGATCTCCCAGTCGGTCTTGCCCTCCGCCGCCCATTGCAGGGCCTCGCGCTCGCGCGGCGCGAGCCGGGCGGCCCGCGCGGCGCCGTCCGAGCCGCGCAGCCGCAGGAGGTGCCCGAAGGCGTAGGTGGCGATGAGGTGGATCATCGGGCGGTCCGCCGGGCTGATCGCCATGTGCTCGCCGGAGAGGCTGAACCCCGCCACGTCGCCGTCGAGGGTCATCAGCGGCACCGTGATCCCGTCGCGCAGGCGGAACTCGCCCGCCTCGTCCATGACGCGCCGGGCGGCGGGATCGTCGCCGAGGCGCCCGGCGAGGTCGCTCCAGGCGAAGGGCACGGTGCTGTCGGAAAGGTGCCGCACGGTGGGATCGTGGAAGGCGTAGCCGCGGGCGAGGTAGCGCCGGCCCCATTCCTCCGGGAAGGTGTTGACGAGGACGTGCCCGTTCTGCTGCCGGGCCGGCGTCCCCTTGCGCGGGACCGTGCCGGCCATGGCGTGCGCCACCCCGTGGGCGGCGAATTCCGAGACCAGGAGGCGGCCGACCTCCTCCGTGTTCCCGGTGCGGTCGAGCGACCGCAGGAAGCCCAGCGTCTGATCCAGCGCCCTGCGCGTCATGGCTCTTCCGGCATCGTCGCCCCCGCCGGAGTGAATGCCGGATAACTCTAGATTGTCAACGCGATGACGGCCGAGTCGCGGCGCCTCAGCCGAACAGGTCGACGGTGGTGAAGCCGCGCGCCTCCAGCCGCTCGGCCAGCACCCGGCGGTGGCAGCGCTCCGGCTCCCGCTCGAAGCACAGCAGGCAGATCGGGCTGCGGCCCGCCAGGGCGGAGAGTTCGTCGAGGGCGAGCCCGCCATCGGCGGTGTCGAGCACCTCCTCGCAGTAGATCCGCCGCATCAGCGCGGCATCGTCGGCGCGGGCGGCCTGACGGCCGGCCTTGGGCGTGCCGAGGGCGCGGGCATGGGCGTAGCCGATGCCGGCCTCCTCCAGGCTGGTGCGCAGGGCGTTCTTCGAAAAACCGCGCTTGCGGGAATTCGCCACGGCGCGGACATCCGCCAGGGTCCCCACCTGTGCGTCCCGCAGGGCGGCGATCAGGCGCTCGGGATCGAGCCCTTCGTACCCGATGGTGAACAGAACCTTCACGACGCCCTCCCGTGGCTCGAACTCGCAGGCACGGCCTGCACTTAGGGGGTGGAGCCCATGGGGGCCAGCGTGGATGCCCGGCCCCTATGTGGCTCGCGCGACACGGCTTCCCGAATTCCGCCGCATTGGCGTCAAAGGTCTGTTAACCGCGGCCGGGCCATCCCTTAGCCATTGGTAACGTGTCACTTCTGGTGGGTCGGGCGACGATGCGGCTGAGGAACGGGACTGCCCCGGCACGTCGAATTCAGCGTGCGAGCCTGACGGCCCTGCGCACCGGATTGCGGCGCGGTGCGGCCATCGCCGTGCTGTCGGCCCTGGCCGCCTGCTCGGGCACCACGGATTTCTACCCCACCAAGGGCGATGCCAAGCCCCATCCCGGCGTGGCCCGGGCCAAGCAGCACCCGGTCCAGGGCATCGACATCTCCAAGTGGCAGGGCCCCATCGACTGGATGTCGGTGCGCGCGGCCGGCACCCAGTTCGCCTTCATCAAGGCGACCGAGGGCGGCGACCACGTGGACGAGCGCTTCCGGGCGAACTGGGACGGCGCGGCCCAGGCCGGGGTGCCGCGGGGCGCCTACCACTTCGTATTCTGGTGCCGCTCGGCCCAGGACCAGATGGCCTGGTTCAAGAAGAACGTCCCCAACGATCCGACCGCCCTCCCCCCCGTCCTCGACGTGGAGTGGAACGGCCATTCGCAGCTCTGCCCGAAGAAACTGCCCAAGGCCCAGGCCCTGTCGATGATCCGCTACATGCTCGACGAGATGGAGCGCTACACCGGCAAGCGCCCGATCATCTACACCGACATCACCTTCCACAAGGACGTGCTCGAGGACGAGCTTCCCGACTACCCGCACTGGGTCCGCTCCACGGCCGCCGAGCCGGAGCAGCGCTACGTCAAGCGCAAGTGGATGCTGTGGCAGTTCACCTCGACCGGGCGGGTGCCCGGCGTGCGCGGCGACGTCGACCGCAACGCATTCTACGGCACCCCCGCCGAGTGGGCCTCGTTCCTCTCGACGGATTGCGACCCGCGCGAGCACCGCACCCTCGCCGATCGCGGCCTCTGCACCGGCAAGTAGGCCCGGCAAGTAAGGTAGACCCGGCGCTGCGGCGCCGGGCTCGCGGGAACCCTCAGGCTCCGGCGCCCATCACGGTCGCCATCACGGTCCCGTAATGGCAGGCCGTGGCGGCCAGCACGAAGGCGTGCCAGATCGCGTTCTGGTACGGCAGGCTGCGCCAGACGTGGAAGATCACCCCGAGGGAGTACAGCACGCCGCCCGCGGCGAGCATCCAGAGGGCATCGGCGCCGAGCCGGCCGATCACCGCGTCGTAGGCGACGACGCCGCTCCAGCCGAGGGTGAGGTAGAGCCCGATCGAGGCGCGGTCGTAGCGGCCGGGCAGGAGCAGCTTCAGGGCGATGCCGATCGCGGCCACCAGCCAGACCGTGCCGAGCAGGCTCCAGGCCGGCAACCCGTCGCCCACCAGGGCCACGAGGGGCGTGTAGGTCCCGGCGATCATCAGGTAGATCAGGGCGTGGTCCGCGCGGCGCAGCAGCCACTTGCGCCGGGAGACCGGCCACATGTTGTAGGTGGCCGAGACGCCGAGCATCGAGACGAGGCCGGCGGCGTAGATCGTGACCCCGGCGCGCTCCAGGAGCGAGAGCGGCGAGAGGGCGGCGATCACCACGATGGCGATGGCTCCGGCGACGCCGAGGGCGACGCCCACGACGTGCACGGCGCCATCCGCCAGGATTTCTTTCCGGGTGTAGTTCCAGGTCACTCCCGTTGGGCGTCCGTCGTCCGCTAATAGCATCGCCGACCTCCGGTATTTCTGGAGAAGCTACGCTTCAACCTGTTGCCGCGTTCCCCGCGACAACTACGGAGTTGGAGCCATCAACAGGAATCTCTTCGGGTGAGATCTAGCCCGGAAGGATGTTGGGGTAGCGACTCGCGATGGCGACGGCCCAGACGGCACCGAGCAGTCCCGTCAGGCCGAGGGCCAGCCAGGCATGTCTGCCGTGACGGCGCGTCGCAGGGGGCCGGTTCGAACCGGCGGCGGGGGCCGGCCGGGTCTCGGGGAGGGTCGGCTCGGAAGCGGGCGTGCGCCGGGTCTGGGTATCCTGCATGCAGGGGTCGTCCTCTCGCAGTTCAAGGGCGTCGGAAAAAGCGGGCCTCAACGGCCGGGGCCTTTTCGGGACGGGGGTCGAACGTGCGGGGACGCGGGTGGTTCGCTGCGGTGCGGTCGCGATGTGGGGAGGCGCACATGCCGGGACGGGGCAGTCCCGTCCCTCGGGCGGCCCGTCCCTCAGGCCGTCCGTCCGGAGAGGGCTTCGTAGCCGAACGGGGTCGAGGGGCGTCCGAGCGCTGCCGGGACGGCGGCCTGTCCGGCGCGGCGGGCATGCACCGTCGCCATGGTGAGCACCGCCATGGCGAAGACCTGGTGCGAGAGTGCCGCCCAGAGCGGGACCGCGAGCAGCAGGGTGGTGATGCCGAGGGCGGCCTGGGCGACCACGAGGCCGGCGATGCCGGTCGCGCGGCGGGCCGTGCCCGAACCCGGCCGCGTCCGGCGGGCGTCGAGGGCATGGACCAGCGCGACGGCGAGGAGCAGGTAGGCGGTCAGGCGGTGGTTGAACTGCACCAGGGCGAGGTTGTCGACGAAGTTCTCGATCCAGGGTGTTCCGGCGAAGAGCTCCGCCGCCGGCGGCACCAGGTGCCCGTCCATGGTCGGCCAAGTGTTGTAGAGAAGGCCGGCCTTCGACCCGGCGACGAGACCGCCGAGGAAGATCTGGACGACCACGAGGGCCATGATCGCGACGGCCGTCCGGCGCAGGCGCGGCGGGTCTGCCTCGGCGGCCGCGTCCGGCGCGCGCAGGCCGGCGGCGAGCCAGACCAGCCCGGCCAGGATCAGGCTGGCGGTGGTGAGATGCAGGGCGAGCTTGAGCGGGGCCACGGCGGTCATGCCGGGCTGCAGGCCCGAGGCGACCATGATCCAGCCGATCGCCCCCTGGAGTCCGCCGAGGATACCGAGGCCGAGCAGGCCGAGGCCAAGGCGGCGGGTCAGGGCGCCGCGCCACCAGAACCAGAGCAGGGGCAGGAAGAACACCAGCCCGACGACGCGCCCGAGCAGGCGGTGGCCCCATTCCCAGGCATACAGGACCTTGAAGTCCGACAGCCCCATGCCCTGGTTCAGGATACGGTACTGGGGCGTGTCGCGGTACTTGTCGAACTCGGCGGCCCAGGCCTCGGCCGAGAGCGGCGGGACCGCGCCCGTGACGGGACGCCACTCGGTGATCGAGAGTCCGGAGCCGGTCAGGCGCGTGGCGCCGCCGACGGCGACCATCCCGACGACGAGGGCGGCCAGCAGGTAGAGCCAGATCCGCACGCCCCGCTGTCCGGGTTTCACGCCGGTCGCCTGATCGCCTGATCGCACCACGGTCTTCCTCGCATCCCGTCCGGGCGCCGCTCGGCGCATCACGGATGGATGCGGGTTAAGCGAGGTAGGCGCTGTGGGCAACGCTCAGCGGCGACGCACCGCCCGGCGCAAGGCCGTCGGCATCGAGTTCCCGCTGCCGGGCGAGCGCGAGCATCTCGAGTACGGCGATGACGATCCAGGGCCCCGCGATCCCGATGAAGAACGTCATGCGTCCGAATCCTCCCGAGCCCGCGTGCATCGATGCCGCGCGCACGACGGATGATAGGTCACGCGTTGGGTTGTGCAAGGCGCGAACGCACGCTGCACGGACCGGTCCGCCTTCACCGGAGGGTGAGGACGAGCTTCCAGGCGAGGAAGGCGAGGACGCCGGCGCCGAGGCATCGGCGCCAGGGATTGACGCCGCGCACCACCTCGTCGACGGCCCACCAGGCCAGGGCGATCCCGCCGACGACGCGCAGGGTCGGGCCGATCCGGCCGCCGGGCCCGTCGAGCCAGCCGACCGCCGCGCAGGCGATGAAGATCAGGAGCGGCGCGTTCGGCCACTGCCCGATCGTGATCGCCCCGGTGCGACGGTCACGGAAGAACCAGTCGATCGCGTTCAGGTCGGGACCCCGCTCTCGGCCTTCCGCGCCGGGGCGCAGATCTGCGGGGAGACCTTGTCGAGGTGCTCGCAGGCATTGCGCAGGTACCAGGTCCGCAGCTCCGGCTGGCCGGGAGCCACGTACATGGCGACGAGCACGAAGGCGACGGCGCCGACGATGATGAGGGTGAGAAGACTACGCATCGGGGCAACTCCCAGGACGGGTCCGGCGCCTCATCCCTCCACCCGCCGCTTCCGGTGATCCGTCGGGGGAAAGCCCCGGCGGGTCCAGGACAAAGAAACAGCCCGCGCGCCGATCACGGCATGCAGGCTGTGTAAGCTTGGGAGGATCGAGAGGCTGTTGAGACCTGCCTGACAACGGCGGCCTGCGGCGACGGTTCCCGGGCGTCACGCGGGAAATCGCGTCAGGCCGCCTCGAACAGCGGCACGATGCGCATCCCCGGCACCAGGACCAAGCCCTTGTCGGTGATGCGGATCTCCGGGATGACCGAGAGCGGGATGAGGTTGAACCCCATATAGGGAATGCTGCACCCGGCCCGGTCCCAGGCCTCCTTCAGCACCCGCACCTCCTCGGCCACGGCGGTGACGCGCTTGTCCGACAGGAGCCCCGCCACCGGCAGCGGAACCAGGGCGACGACGCGGCCGTCCTCGACCACGCAGACACCGCCCTGGATCGCGCTGAGCGCATCGAGGGCGACGCGCATGTCGGCCTCGTTCAGGCCAGCGACGATGACGTTGTGCGAATCGTGACCGACGCTGCTCGCCACCGCGCCGCGCGTCAACCCGAAGGCGCGCAGCAGGCCGTGGGCGACGTTTCCGGCCCGCCCGTGGCGTTCGATCACGGTGACGAAGCAGAGGTCGTTGGCGGCCAGCGTCGCGGGCCAGTCCGGCCCGGGGACGAGGTCGACGATCTCGTGGGTGAGTTCGATGCCCGGCAGCGTGGTGCGGATCGCGTTGATCCGGCACGGGCCTGCGGGCAGGTCCGGGATCAGGGCGGGCAGCGGGTCGGGCAGGTGCATGGTGGCGTAGGCCGGCGCCGGATAGCGATAGGGGCGCGACAGGGCGGCGTCGAGCAGCGGCGTGATTCGGCGGTTCTCGACCACCAATTCGCCGCCGTACCAGGTGGACTGGGGCACGAGGTCGTCGTCGAGCAGCACGAGGTCGGCCCGACGGCCGCCGCCGAAGCCGCCGATCTCGCCGTCGAGACCGTAGCGGGTCGCCGGATGCAGCGAGCCCATCGACCACGCCTGCACCTTCGGGATGCCCATCCGCACCGCCTCGCGCACCACCCAGTCGAGCCCGAAGGCCAGGAGATCCTGCGCGTCGCGGTCGTCGGTGCAGACGCAGATCCGCTTGGCCGCGGCCCCGTAGTCCAGGATCGTGCCGATGGCCTTGGGCAGGCTGTGCCAGGGAGTCGTCGGCGGACCGCCGCGCAGGTAGATCCACACGCCCGCCTCGAGCAGGTCGTCGGCGATGTCGCGGTCGATGGCCTCGTGCGTGTCGGTGACGCCGCTGGCGGCATAGGCCGCCACGAAATCGCGCCCGTAGATGTGGCCCGAGACCGGGCGCCCGCGCTCCAGGGCCGCCTGGACGATGGCGTGGGCGCGGGGATCGCCCTCGCAGACCGCGACGAAATCCATCTTCTCGCCGAGGCCGATTGCCTCCGGCCAGGCGTCGAACAGGGCCGCGATCTTGGCCGCGTCGAGGTCGCCGCCCGCCGTCTCCAGTTCGGGCGAGGTCGCCGGCACCGTGCTCGGCACGGTGAGGTAGATGTTCAGCGGCGCGGCGCGGGCATCCTCCAGCATCCAGGCGATGCCGTCCGTGTCGAGCACGTTGCCGATCTCGTGGCTGTCGCAGACGATCGTGGTGGTGCCGTTGAGGAGCGCGGCCTCGGCATAGGTGCAGGCCGTGACCATGCTGCTCTCGATGTGTAGGTGCGGATCGACCAGTCCCGGCGCGAGCAGGCCGCCGGCGAGGTCCTGGCGCGGCGCGCTCCCACGATAGCTGCCGGCCGGCTTGACCGCGGCGATGCGCCCGCCGGCGATCCAGACCTCGCGGTCCGGCAGGAGACGCTCGGAATAGGTGGAGAGCAGGCGGGCGCCAGTGAGGACGCGATCCGGCTCGGCCCGGCCCGAGGCCACGGCCGAGAGGTGTCGCGTCATCCGGCTCAAAGGCTCGACGGAAAAGCGCGTCAGCGGTCGCGTGTCGGTCATGCGGTCTCCCGGGTCCTCGGGGGCCGGCCGCCCGGCCCCTGCCGCGCTCCGGCGCACGCATCGTGCCAGAGCACGGCCCCGGGCGACAGGCGGCCCGCCTGGGGAACAGAGGGAACGGGGGGCGGGGAACAGGGGGCGGCGGGACCGGGGCCCGGAGAGGCGCCGGGTTGCCAAGCCGGCGCCGCGGCACCATTTAAGGGCTATGCCGATCGCGACCCTGCGTCGCTCGATCGGAGACGGCCACGAGGCCGGGCCTGGGTGACGCCGGATGTACGCGCACCCGCCCCGCCCCTCCGTGGCCGTCGACGTCTCTCCCCCGTTCCTGCAGTTCGAGCATCGTCCCGTCATGGCCAAGCGTACCAAGTCGAAACCGCAGGAGCGCGGCTCCGTCCTGTTCGACGTCGTCTACGACGACGAGTCCCGCGCCTCGAACCGGCGCGTGCCCATGGAGATCCTCGGCGGGCTCGACGGCGACGAGCCGGCCCGCCAGCTCATCGAGGACCAGGACCGGGCCATCTCGGAGAAGTCCGGCCGACCCCTGCGGGCGATCCGCAGCCTGACCCGCTCGCCCGCCCGCGTCTCCACGGCCTCCGACGAGTAGGCGCCGCACGCGGCCCCGCCCTGCCCCGCCGCCCGGTCCACGGCCCGGGGCGGCGGCCATCGTCGCGCGGACGCCCGTGCGCTCAGGCCTTCTTGAGGAACTCGGTCCTCAGGACGAGGCCCTTCACCTTCTCGGCGTTGCACTCGATCTCGGACGGATCGTCCGTCAGGCGGATGTTCTTGACGAGCGTTCCGCGCTTGAGGGTGGTCGAGGTGCCCTTCACCTTCAGGTCCTTGATCAGCGTCACCGAATCGCCGTCGGCGAGGGTGGTGCCGTTCGCATCCCGTACGGGGTCCATGGCCGGGCCTCAGCGCTCGGCCGGCACGTAGGGGCGGCCCGCATCGACCAGGGCCCGGTCGACCGCCTCGATGGCGAGCAGGATCCGGGTCAGGTCTTCGGCCGCCGAGGGCGCCGCCACCTCGCTGGCGCCGATGCGCCGTGCGAGGGCGCCGCGCTGGCGGGCCAGGCTGGCCCGGGCCAGGTTCATGGTTTCGATCTCGTCCGACGTCATCGTGTCCTCGCCCCTGCGGCCGCCCCGGAGGGCGTGGGTGAGCGATGCGGTCTTTGCCCCGCCGATGCAACAGCGCCGTGCGCTCCGGCCCCCTCGACGGGGTACGGCGCGCACGGCGCGGGTGGGGCACCGGGCGCCCGCCTCGGGGCGCCCGGCCTGATCGGGTTAAACGCGGCTCACTTGGTCTTCACCGCGCCGTCCGGTCCGATCTTGATCTCCTGCTCGCGATCCGTGAGGGCGACCTTGATCTCGTACTCGACGGCCTTGCCCTCGCGCTCGACCTCGGCCTCGTAGGCCTTGCCGCCCGGGGCGTTCTGCTCGGCCAGAGCGATCGCGTCCTTCAGCGAGACCTTCGCGTTCTGGAAGTCCGCCGGCTTCAGGCGGGTGAAGTAGCGCTCGATCGGCTGGTTCTCGGTCTTGTAGAGCTCGCCCGTGTCGGCGTTGATGCCGTATTCCACCAGCTTGCCGCTCGGGTAGACGACCTTGATCGCGTAATGCGCCGGGTTCTTGCTGTCGGCCTTCTCGAAATCGGCGTCGATGGCGCGGCCGCCCTTCTCGTCGCCCTTGGCCTCGGCGGTGGCGATCGCCTGGGCCAGGCTGGTCTTGGCCGACTTGGCGACCTGCCACTCCTTGAGGTTGTCGTTCTTCTGGGTCGCTTCGGTGGCGGTCGCGGCGCGGCCGGTGTTCTCGGGGTTCTTGGTCAGGTCCGGGTTCTGGGCCAGGGCGGCCCCGGCCGTCAGGGCGAGGAGGCTGGCGGCGGCGGCGAGGCGGAGGGGAAGGCGAAGGGACATGGCGGGTCTCCCGTTTTCGGGTTGGTGTTGCCAGTCCTGAACGGCCAAAGCGCGGTTTCGTTGCGCTGCGGGAACACCCGGCGATCGCTATTTTTGCACCGGAAACGAAGGATATCGGCGCTCAGAACAGGGCGCCCTGCGCATCCTCGTCGCTGGAGCGCGGCTGCGCTGCGGGCGGCGCCTCCCGCTCGGGCGCCCCCGCCTGCGGGTGCGTCAGGGGCTCGATCAGATCCGGCTCGTCGATGCGGGCGTTGTTCACGCGGGCGCCGACGGGGTCGAGGGTGAGCCATTCGTCCGGGCAGGGGCGGCACAGCTTCACCGCCGCGTCCGGCTCGGTGGCGCGGGTGTCGAGCCAGGCCTCGATGGAATCCGGCGCCAGGATCACGGGCATCCGGTCGTGCACCGCCGCCATCGTGCCGTTGGCATCCGTGGTGACGATGGCCGCCGTGTCCACCTCCGAGCCGTCCGCCCCGAGCCAGTTCTCCCACAGGCCCGCGAGGGCCATCGGCGCCCGATCGGCGCGGCGGATCATGAAGGGCGTCTTGGTCGCGGTCCGGCCCGTCCCCTCCCGGCGCCACTCGTAGAAGCCGTCCGCCAGGAAGACGCAGCGCCGATGGCGCAGGGCGCCGCGAAAGGTCGGCTTCTCCCGCAGGGTCTCGGACCGGGCGTTGATGACGAGGGGGAACGCCTTCGGGTCCTTGATCCAGCTCGGCCACAGGCCCCAGCGCACCAGCCGGAACTGGCGCCGCCCGGCCTCGGACAGCACCACCGGCACCGGCTGCGTCGGCGCCACGTTGTACCGGGGCGGGAAGTTCGGCAGCTCGGGATAGCCGTAGAAGGCGCGGAAGATCTCCGGGGCCTGGGCGATGAAGAAGCGTCCACACATGCGCGGACGATCGGCAAATCCGGCCCGATGAGCAAGGCCCGAAGAGCGTGGTCCGAAGAGCGAGGCCTGAAGAGCAAGCCTCGATCGGGTGAGGGTCCGGTGCCCCCGGAGATACGGCTCCCGGGGGGAGCGGCCTCAGGCGGCGAGGACGCTCGCGAGGAAGCGGCCGACCTCCTGGCCGAGATGATCGGACTGGCGCGAGAGCGCCGAGGCCGAGGCCAGCACCTGCGCGGCGGCGGCACCCGTCTCCTCGGCCGCTCCCGCCACGCCGGCGATGTTGGCCGTGACCTCGCCCGTGCCGGTGGAGGCCTGGGCGACGTTGCGCACGATCTCCTGGGTCGCGGCGCCCTGCTCCTCCACGGCCGCCGCGATGGTGGTCGCCACGGCGCTGATCTCGTCGATCCGGCCCCGGATGGCGTCGATGGCCTGCACGCTCTCGGTGGTGGCGCCCTGGATGCGCGCGATCTGCGCGCTGATCTCGCCGGTGGCCCGCGCGGTCTGGCCGGCGAGTTCCTTCACCTCGGTGGCCACCACGGCGAAGCCCCGGCCCGCCTCGCCGGCCCGCGCCGCCTCGATGGTGGCGTTGAGGGCGAGCAGGTTGGTCTGCCCGGCGATGTCGGAGATCAGCTTGACGACGTCGCCGATCCGCGCGGTGGCGCCGCTGAGTTCCTGCACCAGGGCGGCGGTCGCGCCGGCCTCCCGCACGGCCGCACCCGCGAGCTCGGCGGAGCCCTGGACCTGCCGGCCGATCTCCTGGACCGACGAGCCGAGTTCCTCGGCCGCCGCCGCCACGGTCTCGACGTTGGAGGCCGCCTCCTCGGCGGCGGCCGCCACCGAGACGGACCGGCCGGCGGTCTCGCTCGCGGTGCCGCTCATCGCCTGGGCGGTGGCCTGCAGCTCGCCCGCGGCCCGGCCGACGGACTGCACGATGCCGCCGACCGCGCGCTCGAATCCGTCGGCCATCTCCTGCATCGCCCGGCGGCGCTGGGCCTCGGCCCCGGCCCGGGCCAGGGCCGTCTCGCCCTCCAGGGCCTTCATGCGGATCAGGCCGTCCTTGAAGACCTGGACCGCGTCGGCGATGCGGCCGATCTCGGTGCCGGTGCCCTGGTGCGGGACCGCGACGGTGAGGTCGCCGGCGGTGAGCGCCCTCATCGGCCGCACCACCGAATCGATGCCGCGGGTCACGCTGCGGATGATCAGGGTCGCCAGCAGGGCCGCGAGGGCGACCGCGACGGCCAGGGCCGCCAGGGCGAAGGATCGGGTCTGCGCCGTCAGGGCGACGCCGTCCGCCTCCGCCTGGGCGGCACCGGCATCGTTGATCTCGATGAGCTTCTCGAGGGCGGTCGAGGCCCGCCGCCGCGGCTCGACGCCCTCGGCGAGGTAGAGGGCATAGGCCTCGCCCTTCGGGGCAGTGCGGGCGGCGGCGACGATCCGGTCGGCCACGCCGAAGAAGGTGGCCACCTCGCGCTCGAAGGCCCGGAAGTGGCCGCGCTCCGTCTCCGAACTGATCAGGCGCTCGTAGCTCTTCGACAGGGTGCCGATCTGGTCACGGCGCTTGGCCATGTCGGCCTGGATCTTGGCCTGGTCGGCGTTGTCGACGGTCTGGGTGACGCGCAGCAGACTCGTGGTGTAGCGGGCCAGGGCGACGTCGATCCGGCCGCTGGCCTGGATGCTCGGGAGCCAATTGGTCTGGACGTCGGTGAGTAGTGAATTGATCCGCCCGACACCGGACATTCCGAGCCAGCCAATTGCGACGATAAAGAAAGTGATGATCGAGAAGCTGGCTACCAAACGGGTTCGGATCGTCAGGGTCTTCAGGGGCATGGAACCGCTCCGCGGACGTGCGTCCGCCCTTCGGAGCACGCCAATCGCGGGCACGTTACCTCGGCATCCTTAACGGGATGCATCGAATACTTGCTACAGCCAGCGTTTCCAGCGGAAGAACACGTAGGGGAGCACGGCCGCCACGACCATCATGACCACCGCCATCGGGTATCCGAACCCCCAGTCGAGTTCCGGCATCGCCTTGAAGTTCATGCCGTAGATCGACGCGATCAGGGTCGGCGGCATGAAGACCACCGCCATGACCGAGAACAGCTTGATGATGTTGTTCTGCTCGAGGTTCACCAGCCCGAGGGTGGCGTCGAGGAGGAACTGAATCTTCGAGGACAGGAAGGTGGCGTGCTCCTCCAGGGATTGCAGGTCCCGCAGGGTGGAGCGGACGTCCTCGCGCAGCTCGCGCGGCGCCTTGGCGGTGCGGTAGGTCGCCGAGAGCGAGAGCAGGATGCGCTCCATGGAGACGAGGCTCTCGCGCTGCTTCGAGATGAGGTCGCCGTGGCGCCCGAGCGCCCGGAGCGTGTCCTGCAGGGCGGTGTTGCGGGCGCTCGGGTCCTCCTTCTCCTCGAAGATCTTGCCGGAGAGCCGGTCGATGCGCTCGCCCTGGAGCTGGAGCACGTCCGCCGCCCGGTCGATCACCGTCTCGATGAGGCCGGCCAGGATGGTCTCGCCCGAGGGCACGGCGGAGGGGCCGTTGCCCGTGGAGCGGCCGGCCCGCTGGGTATACATCCGGAAGGCCTGCGGCTCCTCGTAGCGCACTGTGACCAGGCGGTTGCCGCGCAGGATGAAGGTGATGCCGGCCAGCCCCGGCTCCTCGGATTCGCTGACCTTGCTCAGCACCCGGCCGGTCATGTAGCGGGCCCCGTCCTCGACGTAGAGGAGCTCGGAGGGCTCGATGTCCTTCATCTCCTCGCGGGTCGGCACCGAGATGCCCATGAAGACCTCGACCTTGAGGTCCTCCTCCCGGCTCGGCCGCACCATGTCGAGCCAGACGGTGTCGTCGGGGATCGGCTCCTGCAGTTCGAGGGAACGGCGCTCGAGCAGGGTCTGCCCGGCACCGGCGACCGGCTGGTGGATGAAGATCACGCGGGATGTCTCAGGCGAAGGCCCCGGGAGGCGGTGTGCTCGCATCCGGCACGAAGAAGTCCGGCGCAAGAGGGATGCCGGGTGTGACGCGGTATTTTGTAAAGTCCGTGACACCCTGCTCCGCCAGGAAGCTGTCGTCGATGAGGAAGCGGCCGGTGACCTCCCGGGCGGGCAGGCCGAACAGCGCGTGGGCGGCGTCCGCCAGGATCTCGGGCGTGCGGCTCGCCTGCATCAGCGCCTCGCCGCCGAGCAGGTTCTTCACCGCCGCCGTGGCGATGGTGGTGCGCGGCCACAGGGCGTTGACCGCGATGCCCTGGCGCCGCAGCTCGCCGGCGAGCCCGAGGACGCAGAGCGACATGCCGTACTTGGCGATGGAATAGGCCAGGTGCGGCGCGAACCACTTCTCGGACATGTCGAGGGGCGGCGACAGCATGACGATGTGCGGGTTCGCCGCCTTGGCCAGGTGCGGGATCGCGTACTTGCTGACCATGTAGGTGCCGCGCGTGTTGATGCCGTGCATCAGGTCGAAGCGCTTCATCTCGGTCTCGGGCGTCCGGGTCAGCGAGATCGCGCTGGCGTTGTTCACCACGATGTCGATGCCGCCGAAGGTCTCCGCCGTCCTGGCGATCGCCGAGGCGACGCTGTCCTCGTCGCGGACGTCCACCAGGAGCGGCAGCGCCCGGCCGCCCGCCGCCTCGATGGCGGCGGCGGCGGTGTGGATGGTGCCCTCCAGCTTCGGATGCGGCGTGTCGGTCTTGGCCGCGATGGCGATGTTCGCGCCGTCCCGGGCCGCCCGCAGGGCGATGGCGAGGCCGATCCCGCGGGAGGCCCCGGTGATGAACAGGGTCTTGCCCTGAAGCGATCCGCTCATGTCTCAGGTCTCCTCTCTCAGGTTTCTTGTTCCGGTTTCTTGTTCACGATTCTTGGGCGTCGATCTGGAACCGGGGCGGCTGCGTGCCGTCCGCGTCGGTGAACCCGTAGGCGGCGGCGAGATCGCCGACATGGAGGATCTGCCCGGCCCGGGCCGCCACGGCGGGATCGGCGGCCAGGGCGGCGAGCGCCCGGCCGGCATAGAGCGGGGTCTCCGTCGCCCGGTCGGCATGGCCGATATCGACCGCGCGCTCGGTGCGCACGAAGCCGGGCGAGAGCCCGAGCGCGGTGACGCCGTGCGGCGCCAGTTCCTGGGCGCAGGCGTAGGCGAGCCGGTTCGTGGTCGCCTTCGCCAGGTCGTAGAAGATGTCGCCGAGATAGCCCGGCGCGGTGTCGAAGGAGACGAAGGCGAGGAGGCCGGCTCTCGCCGAGACCATCGCGGGGGCCACCGCGCGGGCGAGGAGCAGGGCCGGGTACGGACCGCTCCCGAAGAAATCGGAGAGCGGTTCGGCCGAGCGGCGCCAGAACGGCGTGCCCCAGGCGGCGCCGTCCGCGTAGCGCTCGCCGTCATAGCCCTCGTTGCCGCCCCAGACGCTGGAGACGGCGAGATCGATGCGCCCGAACCGGCGCAAGGTCCAGTGGACCAGCCCGTCGACCGCCCGCTCGCTGGTGTGGTCGCAGAGATAGTGGTGGCCCTCGCCCCCGGCGGCATCGACGGCGCGGGCGGCGTCCTCGACGACCTCCGGCCGTCCCTCCGTGCGCGGCCCCGTCTCGCTGGAGCGGGCCGTGACGATGACGGTGGCCCCCGCCTCGCCGAGGCCACGGGCGAGGCCGCGCCCCACCCCGCGCGAGCCCCCGGCCACGAGGCAGATCTTCCCACGCAGATCGGGTTTCGGAGACGGGACGGCGCCGGCGCTCACGCCGGCTTAGCCCGGCCGAGGAAGCGCGCGAAGGCGGCCTGGGCTTCCGGCGCGCGCAGGCGTTCCTCGAAGGCGACGGCCTCGGCCTCCAGGGCGGCTTCCATCGCGGCCTGATCGCCGCGGAGCAGCGCCCGCGTCGCCTGCACCGCCCCGCGCGGGAGGCCGGCGAGGCGTGCCGCCTGAGCCTGGGCGTGCTCCAGCAGCAGGCCGGCCGGCATCACCGCGTTGACGAGGCCGAGGCCGAGCGCCTCGTCGGCGTCGAAGCCTTGGCTCAGGAGCAGCATCTCGGTGGCCTTCAGGAGTCCGACCCGGCGGGGCAGCAGGTAGCTCGACGCCGCCTCCGGCACGAGGCCGAGCTCCACGAAGGGCATGCGGAACCGGGCGGCCGGGCTGGCATAGACGAGGTCGCAATGCAGGGTCAGGGTCGTGCCGATCCCCACCGCGATCCCGTCCACGGCGGCGATCATCGGCGTGCGGGTGCGGGCGAGCTGGCGGATGAACTGCAGGGCCGGCGCCTCGCGGAAGGGCTTGCTCGCGCCTGCCACGAAATCCGCGAGGTCGTTGCCGGCGCTGAACGCGCCCGGCGCCCCGGCGAACACCACGGCGCCGACCGCCGCCGTCGCGTCGGCTTCCATCAGGGCCGCCCGCATGGCGTCGTACATGTCGCCCGTCAGGGCGTTCTTCTTCTCGGGTCGGTCGATGCGGATGAGGCGGACGCCGTCGTCCGTATCCGTGATCGCGATGTGCTCGCTCATGGTGCCCTCTTCCGGATGCGTCTCGATTCCCGCGCGACGGGCCCTCAACTCGCCAGGGCGAGGTCCGCATCCTCGGTGAAGTGCCCACCCGTGACGATGCTCGCCTCGAGCCCCTCCGCCGCGGTGAGCAGGTTGTCGGCGAAGAAGCGCGCCAGGGCGATCCGTCCGGCATGGGCCGGGTCGGTCTCGCCCGCCTTCAGGGCCGCGTTGGCGGCGAGCGCCTGGCGGCCGAGGCAGGCCCCGCCCTGGACGAGCCCGAACAGGCGCAGGTAGGGCGTCGCCCCGGCGAGCGCCGCCTCGGGCCGGTTCGAGGCCAGCGCCTTCAACTGGAAGCTCGTCGCCCGGTCCAGGCTCTCGATGCCGGCGCGCAGCCGCGCGCCGATATGGCCGAAGGCCGGGTCGGGATCCTTGAGGAAGCCCTCGGCGATCCGGCGCAGGCCGGCGATCTGCGCCCGCACCGTGGCGCCGCCGTTGAGCGGCAGCTTGCGGGCGACGAGGTCGATGGCCTGGATGCCGTTGGTGCCCTCGTAGATGCCGAGGATGCGGGCGTCGCGCATGTGCTGGGCGGCGCCGGTCTCCTCGACGAAGCCCATGCCGCCATGGACCTGGACGCCGAGGGAAGTCACCTCGTTGGCGATGTCGGTGGAGAAGGCCTTGGCGACGGGGGTGAGCAGGGAGGCCCGGTCATGGGCCGCCTGGCCCTCTGGACCTTCAGCCGCGTCGAGGGCAGCCGCGGTGAGGTAGCAGATGCCGCGGGCGGCCTGGGTGAAGGCCTTCATCGTCAGCAGCATGCGCTGCACGTCGGCATGGGCGACGATGGGACTCGCCTCGGCGGCCCCCGGCGCCCTGCCCTGGCGCCGGTCGCGGGCATAGCCCAGGGCCTGCTGGTAGGCGCGCTCGGCGATGCCGACGCCCTGCAGGCCGACATTGAGGCGGGCCGAGTTCATCATCGTGAACATGCAGGCGAGCCCGCGATTCTCCTCGCCGATGAGCCAGCCGATGGCGCCGCCGTCGTCGCCGAAGGCCATCGAGCAGGTCGGCGAGCCGTGGATGCCGAGCTTGTGCTCGATGCCGGAGCAGCGCAGGTCGTTGCGGCTGCCGTCGGGCAGCACCTTCGGCACCAGGAACAGCGAGATGCCGCGCGTGCCGGCCGGCGCATCCTTCAGGCGGGCCAGCACGAGGTGGACGATGTTGTCGGTGAGGTCGTGCTCGCCGTAGGTGATGTAGATCTTGGCGCCGACGATGCTGTAGCGGCCGTCGCCCAGGGGCTCGGCGCGGCTGCGCAGGAGCGCGAGATCCGAGCCGGCCTGCGGCTCGGTCAGGTTCATGGTGGCGGTCCATTCGCCCGAGACCAGCTTGTCGAGGTAGCCGGTCTTCAGCGCGTCCGAGCCGTGCTGGGCCAGGGCCTCGATGCCGCCTGCCGTGAGAAGCGGGCACAGGCCGAAGGCGATGCTCGCCGCGTTCCACATCTCGTTGCAGGCGGCGTTGAGGACGAGGGGCAGGCCCTGACCGCCATGGTCGGGATCGGCGCTGAGCCCGTTCCAGCCGCCGGCGATCCAGGTCCGGTAGGCCTCGCGCCAGCCCGGCGGGGTGGTGATGGCCCCGTCCTTCAGCGGCGTGCCGTGGCGATCGCCCACCCGGTTCAGGGGGGCGATGACCGATTCGGCGACCTTGCCGGCCTCGGCCAGGACCGCTTCCGCATCCTCCACCGCGAGGTCGCCGTGCAGGCCCGCCGCCAGGGCGGCGTCGAGCCCGGCCACGTGGCGCAGGGCGAACAGCATGTCGGCCACCGGTGCGCGATAGGTCATGATGCTTCCTCCCGCGCCTTGGTTGAGTCGACGCGTATCGCCCCGTGTTTGACGCATGGCCCAGCCGGGCGCTAGGCCCAGGCTCTCCCCCGCGAAGGGGTGCCAGCGCAGATAGTTTAGATATGAACGATCTCGGGTCAATCCCCGACGATGCGAACCCGGACGAGGCCGGTCCGGCCGTGGCGACGCGGCGACTTTTCGCCGATGCCGCGGGGATCGCGGCGGCGACCTCCCTGCTGCGCGACGGGCAGCTCGTGGCCTTCGCCACCGAGACGGTCTACGGCCTCGGCGCCGACGCCACCGATCCGTCCGCCGTGGCCCGGATCTTCGCCGCCAAGGCGCGCCCGCGCTTCAATCCGCTGATCGCGCATCTCGCCAACGCCGACGCGGCCTTCGCCGAGGGCGTGTTCGACAAGGATGCGCGCAGCCTCGCCGAAACGTTCTGGCCCGGCCCCCTCACCCTGGTGGTGCCGGCCGCGCCGGGTTGCCGGGTCTGCGACCTCGCCCGGGCCGGCCTGCCGAGCGTCGCCCTGCGGGTGCCGTCACCCGAGGCGACCCGGGCGCTGCTGGCGCGTGTCGGCCGGCCCGTCGCCGCCCCGTCGGCCAACCGCTCGGGCCGCGTCAGCCCGACCAGCGCCGAGCACGTGCTCGCCGATCTCGACGGCCGGATCGCCGCCGTCCTCGACGGCGGCGAAACGCCGGTCGGCGTCGAATCCACGGTGGTCGCCTGTCTCGGCGGACCGCCCCGGCTGCTGCGGCCCGGCGGCCTCACACGGGAGGCGCTTGAAGCCCGGCTCGGCCGAACCCTCGCGGGCCCGGAGAGCGGGGACGCGGCCCAGCCGGTCGGCCCCGGCCTGCTGGCATCGCACTACGCGCCCCGCGCGCGGGTCCGCCTCGACGCGACATCCGTATCGAGGGAGGAGGCCGTGCTGCTGTTCGGTCCCGATCCCATCCCCGGCGCGGAGACTGCACAGGGACACCTCAATCTCAGCCCAACGGGGGATCTCGGCGAGGCGGCGGCCCGTCTGTTCTCAGCCCTGCGGCGGCTCGACGCCACCGGCGCCCAGGTGATCGCGGTCGCGCCGATCCCGGCGCGCGGCCTCGGCGAAGCGATCAACGACCGCCTGAGACGGGCCGCCGCTCCACGCTGAATCTTTTTTCGAAATATCTTGGAACCAGGCCGAAGGAAGGGTGTTTCCTCTGCACGAAGGCCAGTTCAGCCCCCAATGGCCTTTTCCCTTCCAGGGCTCGGAGCAATCCGAGCCTTTTTTCTTGCCCGCTCGCGATCCGGCGCGGCGTCGAAGGGTCAGCCGATCGCGGCGATCTCGCTCTCGTGCCCGTTCACCTCGACCACGTCGCCGACCACCTTCCCGGTCAGGGCGCGGGCCATCGGGGAGACGTAGGAGATCGTACCCTGGGCCGGGTCGGCCTCGTCCTCGCCGACGATGCGATAGGTCCGGCGGCTGTCGTCCTCCGCCAGGATCGTCACGGTCGAACCGAACCGGACCACGTCGCCGGGCTCGGCCTCGACCAGCTGCGCGGAGCTGCGCCGGGCGGTCCAGTAGGCGAGGTCGCGGTTGACGCGGGCGACGTCCGCCTGCGCGTCCGGCGTCAGGGCCGAGAACGCCTCCTGCAGGCGCGCAACCTCGGCCTCGATCCGGGCCATCCCCTCGGGGGTGACGAAGTTGGGATGGGACGAGATCGGGCGCTCGGGAAGATCCTCGAACACCGCGTCTCCGTCGCGCTCACGGACGAATGCTTGGCTCATGACGACGAAAACGCCCGGTTCGCACCGGGCGTTCCATCGCGCTCAGGCGACCTCGACCACCGTACGGCCGCGGACCTGGCCCTCGAGGATCGCCCGCGCCACCGCGTCGACGCCCGCCAGCGGCACCGTCTGGGTCATCGCCGCGAGCTTGTCGTGGTCGAGTTCCCGGGCGAGGCGACCCCAAGCCGCCCGGCGCTTGGATTGCGGCGTGGTCACGCTGTTGATGCCGAGCAGCGAGACCCCGCGCAGGATGAAGGGCGCCACGGAGGTCGGTAGGTCCATACCCTGCGCCAGGCCGCAGGCCGCGACCGCGCCGTCCGCCTTGGTCCCGGCCAGGACGTTGGCGAGGGTGACCGAACCGACGGCGTCCACCGCCGCCGCCCAGCGCTCCTTTCCCAGCGGCTTGCCGGGCTTGCTCAACTCCGCGCGGTCGAGGATCTCGGCGGCGCCGAGGCCGCGCAGGTACTCGGTTTCCGAATCGCGGCCGGTGGACGCGATGACGTGCCAGCCGGCCCGGGCCAGCAAGGCGACCGCGACCGAGCCGACGCCGCCGGAAGCGCCGGTCACCAGGACCGGACCCTGCGCCGGGCCCACCCCGTGGTGGTCGAGGGCCATCAGGCAGAGCATCGCGGTGTATCCGGCGGTCCCGATCGCCATAGCCTGGGCGGGGCTCAGGCCCTCCGGGAGCGGCACCAGCCAATCGCCGTTGACCCGCGCGCGCTGGGAATAGGCCCCGAGATGGGTCTCGCCGACGCCCCAGCCGGTGAGCACCACCGCGTCGCCGGGCTCGTAGTCGGGATGGTCCGAGGTCTCGACGAAACCCGCGAAGTCGATGCCGGGGATCATGGGGAAGCGGCGCACCACCGGCGACGTGCCGGTCATCGCCAGCCCGTCCTTGTAGTTCACCGTGGAGTGGGTCACCCGGACGGTGACGTCGCCTTCCATCAGGTCGGCATCGTCGAAATCCCTGAAGGCGAGGGATTGTCCCGTCTCGGTCTTCTCGACGACCCAAGCCTTGAACCGACCCATGGCACACCTCCCGCTCACGGGTCTGAGGTGTGGCACCGGCGGTCCGAATCAAGCGGCCCCGGACGCGGGGAGCGTCCGGGGCCGACGGTCGTGCGCGGCTGCCGGCTCAGTAGCCGTCGTAGATGCTGCCCGAGGAGAAGCCGAGGCCGACGCCGACATCGGCCGAGCTGGCGCCGGTGATGCCGAAGGCATCGGGGAGCGAGCCGGCGGCGAGGCTGGGGCCGAAGGCGCCCGGGTAGCCGCCCTGGCCGTAATTGGCCGGGACCCAGCCGGAGCGGGCCGGCTGGACGAGGACGCGCCGGCGGACGCTTGCGTATTCCGGCGGGATCGTCTCGGGAATCGTCTGCGCCGGCTGCACGAGAACGCGGCGCCGGCGGACGGCGTATTGCGGC
This sequence comes from Methylobacterium sp. TK31, assembly GCF_055361545.1. Lineage (NCBI taxonomy): Bacteria > Pseudomonadati > Pseudomonadota > Alphaproteobacteria > Hyphomicrobiales > Methylobacteriaceae > Methylobacterium > Methylobacterium sp. TK31. The sequence continues at coordinate 2,538,312 of NZ_CM143964.1, forward strand.
GGCACGTCGACCCAGCAGCCGATCAGCTCGCCGTAGGCGTCGCGGCGGGTCTGCCAGACGCGGCCGCCCGGCGCCACGAGCACCCGCTCCGAGACGGTGTCGTAGACCGGCGGCACCGTGCGGTAGACGGTCTCGGCTGGGCGGACCAGGACCCGCTCGGACACCGCGCCGTAGACCGGGGGCGTGTTGACGTGGCGGTAGCACTCGGCGCCGCCGCAGCCACCGGCCTGGGCGGAGGAAAGGGTGATGACGGCGCCGGCGATGGCGGCGAGACTGATACGGGCTGCGACCGGCGTGGTCATGACGGGTTCCTCGGCTCGAGACGCTGTACAGGACGGGATGGCGCGCAAAGCCCGCGCGCATCTCGACGTTCCAGAGGCCGCCAAGTTGCCGCTCGATCAAGCTGTATCGAGACTCAAGGTAAAATTAACCCAAGCTTAGGACTACTTAGAAGTTTCAATGCTTAGGTAAAATCCCGCGGAACTGTCGAGAAAATCAGGTTCGTCCGCGCTTGAGCTGGTAGAAGATGTGCCGGCCGATGACGTCCATCTTCTTCAGCCGGCGCGACCAGCCGGGTTTCACGTAGTCCGCATGGTAGTGGGTCGCACCGCCGACCTCGCTCAGATAGGTGCGTCCCTCGATCACCGCGCTCGCGATGCGGGTGGCGTTCTGCCAGGACGGCCCGTCGGTGATGCGCAGCGACTTGCCCTCGCAGGCGAAGGAGAACTGGCAGCCCATGTAGCGGTGCCGGTTCTGGTAGACCACGCCGCAGACGTTGCTGGGATAGAGGCCGCTCTTCACCCGGTTGAGCACGACCTGGGCCACCGCGGCCTGTCCCTCCTCGGATTCGCTGCGGGCCTCGAAATACACCGCCTCGGCGAGGCAGCGCTGCTCGCGGTCCATGGCGTCCGGGCCGATCAGGTCGGCGTAGCGGTGGCGCGCCACGTCGGGCGGCGCCGCCGCTCCCGGCGTGGCCCCGTCCGCCTGGGAGCCGCGCGGCGACAGGCCGGGAAAGGCGAGGCTCGCGGCGGCGATCTCGATCGGGGTCGCGTCCGCCGGGGCCGGCGTGGTCGAGGACAGGGCCTCGGCGCGGGGAATCGCGGGCGTCGCCCCGTCCTCCACGACGATCACCGGTCCATCGCCCTCCCCGCCCCGGTCCAGGCCGAGCTCGGGGGCCGGCACGAAACCGGCATCGAGATCGGGATTCCAAGTCGTGGAGCCGGATTCCAGCAGCCCGCTGCTCGGGTCCGCGAGGCTCGTCTTGACGATCAGCGCGTCATCCCGGCCTTCGAGCGCCGGCAGGCCCTCGGCGGTGCCGCGGGTATAGACCCGGTGGGGGGCGTGCGAGCGGGTTTCGGTTCCGGCGAGGCGTGCACCCGGCGAGGCCGTCGCCAGGAGGTGGCCGGTCCCGGCGGCCCGCCCTGCGGCACCGGGTGCCATGTCGGTGCCGGCCGTGGCCGTGAAGGAAACGAGCAGGCCGATGCCGGCCGCCCACGGGGTCATCGCGGCACTGAGCCAGCGAAGATGCGACGCGCGCCGTAACCGTTTCGTACCCACGCAACAGACCCGCACCAGGATGCCAAACGCTCTGGCCACCAGGCCCGCCGAGGCGCGGGAGCGGCCGTCACGGTCGACTATCGTGCGGTATGGTTGCGGAGCGGTTAAGCGCCGGCGTCAGAGCGCGCCGGGGCGCCCGTGCGTCGCTGCGAGGTTTCCGACGAGGGTCGCGAGGCTCGAGCCCCGGCTCTCCTGGGCGCCGGCGATGCGCTCGGCATCCGCCCCGCTCTGTGTCGCCACGGCGAAGACGAAGAGGGCCACCGTGGCCACGCCGCCGATGCCGGCCACCACCCAAAGGTAGGCCTGCTGCATCACCCGCGGCAGCGGGACGGCGACGGAATTTTCGTTGAGGAGCAGAGGAGGTGGGCTGGTGTCGTTCATACCGGCGATCCCACGCGTTGGCTGCCGCCCCTGTGAGCAGGCTTGCCTGCGCGCAACGGTTTGGCACTAGCACTGAACGTACCCGCGCGTCATCGGTTCGCCGCGTTTTCGACAATTTGTTGAACAGGTCGTTTCGCCCGCGTCCGGGGCGGCGCGGGGCCGCCCCGGACGGGGATTCGCTGGGGCGTCCGGGCCCTACTTGGCGGCCTTCGCGGCCAGGGCGGCCTGGGCTGCCGCGAGGCGGGCGATCGGCACCCGGTAGGGCGAGCACGACACGTAGTCGAGGCCGACCTCCTGGCAGAAGGCCACCGAGGCGGGATCGCCACCGTGCTCGCCGCAGATGCCGAGCTTGATGTCGGGGCGGACCGCACGGCCGCGCTCGACGCCGATTCGCACGAGCTCGCCGACGCCTTCCTGGTCGATGCTGATGAAGGGGTCGGCCGCGAGGATGCCCTTCTGGGTGTAGGCGCCGAGGAAGGTCGCGGCATCGTCGCGGGAGATGCCGAGGGCCGTCTGCGTCAGGTCGTTGGTGCCGAAGGAGAAGAACTCCGCGGTCTCGGCGATGTCGCCGGCCCGCAGCGCTGCCCGGGGCAGCTCGATCATCGTGCCCACCTGATAATCAACGATGCTGCCGGTTTCAGCAGCGACTGCCTTCGCCATGGCGTCGATGCGCGCTTTGACGATGTCGAACTCCATCTTCGTGAACACGAGCGGCACCATCACCTCCGGGGTGACGGGGGCCCCGGTCTCCTTGGCGGCCTGGACGGCGGCCTCAAAGATGGCCCGCGCCTGCATCTCGGCGATCTCCGGGAAGGCGATGGCGAGGCGGCAGCCGCGGAAGCCGAGCATCGGGTTGAACTCGTGCAGCTCCGTCATGCGGCGGCGCAGCTTGTCCTCCGACACGCCGGTGCTGGTGGCGACGTCGCGCACCTCCTCGTCGGTGTGCGGCAGGAACTCGTGCAGCGGCGGATCGAGCAGCCGGATCGTGACGGGCAGGCCCGACATGATGGTGAACAGCTCGACGAAGTCCTGACGCTGGTAGGGCAGGATCTTGGCCAGCGCCGCGCGGCGGCCCTCGACGTCGTCGGCGAGGATCATCTCGCGCACGGCGACGATGCGGTCACCCTCGAAGAACATGTGCTCGGTGCGGCACAGGCCGATGCCCTCGGCGCCGAAGTTGCGCGCCGCGCGGGCATCGGTCGGGGTGTCGGCATTGGTGCGGACCTTCATGGTGCGCACCTTGTCGGCCCAGCCCATCAGGGTGGCGAACTCGCCCGACAGGGAGGGCTCCAGCATCGCGACCTCGCCGAGGAGGACCTGACCCGTCGAGCCGTCGATAGTGATCTTGTCGCCGGCCTTCAGGGTGGTGCCGGCGACCGAGAGGGTGCCGGCCTTGTAGTCGACGCGGATCGAGCCGACGCCCGACACGCAGGGCTTGCCCATGCCGCGGGCCACCACGGCCGCGTGGCTGGTCATGCCGCCGCGCGTGGTGAGGATGCCCTCGGAGGCGTGCATGCCGTGGATGTCCTCGGGCGAGGTCTCCACGCGCACGAGGATACACTTGCGCTCGGCCTTGCGGGCGGCCTCGGCATCCTCGGAGTTGAAGACGATCTCGCCCGTGGCGGCGCCCGGCGAGGCCGGCAGGCCGGAGGCGATGACCTTGCGCTCGGCCTTCGGGTCGATGGTCGGGTGCAGCAGCTGGTCGAGGGCAGCGGGCTCGACGCGGCCGATCGCCTCCTCCTCGGTGATCAGGCCTTCGGCGGCGAGATCAACGGCGATCCGCAGGGCCGCCTTCGCCGTGCGCTTGCCGTTGCGGGTCTGGAGCATCCAGAGCTTCCCGCTCTCGATGGTGAACTCCATGTCCTGCATGTCGCGGTAATGGTTCTCGAGGAGGCCGTAGATCCGCACCAGCTCGGCATAGGAGTCGGGCATCGCCAGCTCCATCGAGGGGCGGTCGGACTTCGCCTCGATGCGGGCCTTCTCGGTGATGTCCTGCGGGGTGCGGATGCCCGCCACCACGTCCTCGCCCTGGGCGTTGATCAGGAACTCGCCGTAGAGGGCGCGCTCGCCGGTGGACGGGTTGCGGGTGAAGGCGACGCCGGTGGCCGAGGTGTCGCCCATGTTGCCGAACACCATGGCCTGGACGTTGACGGCCGTGCCCCAGCTCTCCGGGATGTTGTTCAGCTCACGGTACTTCTTGGCACGCGGGATCATCCAGGAATCGAACACCGCGCCGATGGCGCCCCAGAGCTGATCCTCCGGCGCCTGCGGGAAGTCCGAGCCGTGCTCGGCCTTCACGATGGCCTTGTACTTGCCGACGAGGTGCTTCCAGTCCTCGGCCCCGAGCTCGGTGTCGAGGCTGACGCCCTTGCCTTCCTTGTAGTGCTCCAGCGCCTCCTCGAAGGCGTGGTGCTCCACGCCGAGGACGACGTTGGAATACATGGTGATGAAGCGGCGGTAGGAATCGTAGGCGAAGCGCGGATCGCCGGCGCCCTGCGCCAGGGCCTCGACGGTGACGTCGTTCAGGCCGAGGTTCAGCACAGTGTCCATCATGCCCGGCATCGAGGCGCGGGCGCCCGAGCGGACCGAGACGAGGAGCGGGTTGGCCGGGTCGCCGAAACCGCGGCCGGTGAGCGCGCCGACGGCGTCGAGGGCGGCCTTGACCTCGCTCTTCAGCTCCTCCGGATAGCGCTGTCCGTGATCGTAATAATAGGTGCAGACTTCGGTCGTGATGGTGAAGCCGGGAGGAACCGGAAGGCCGAGATTCGACATCTCCGCGAGGTTCGCGCCCTTCCCGCCCAGGAGGTTGCGCATGGACGACTGGCCCTCGGCCTTGCCGTCACCGAAGGAGTAGACCCACTTGCCCATCTGTATCCGTCCGCTTGCAGGAGTGAACACTGCCCCATGCCTAACACGGCGGGTTGGACCATCTCTTGCTGCAACGCAAGATGAACGGGTCTTCCAGGCGGGGACAGCGTGACGGTTCGGCCCCGCTGTAACGGAGCCGCCGGTCAGCCGAGCGAGCGGAAGACCCCGAGGCCGATCAGCCCGACGAGAATCAGGTAGATCGCCACGATGAAGTTCAGCAATCGCGGCACGATGAGGATCAGCACCCCGGCGGCCAGAGCGATGACGGGCTGGAGGCTGGAGATCGTGATGGTCATGGCGCGCGCTCCGGCACGGGTTCAAGATCTGTCCGAGGGGCGGGCCCGCCTCAGACGCGGTACTTCCCGTTGCGCTTGACCAGGACCTGCGTTCCCACGGGCACGCGCTCGTAGAGATCGACGATGTCCTCGTTGAGCATACGCACGCAGCCCGACGACATCTGCTCGCCGATGCTCCAGGGCTCGTTGGTGCCGTGGATGCGGAACAGGATGTCGCGGTTGCCCTGGTAGAGATAGAGGGCGCGGGCGCCGAGGGGATTGTCGACGCCGCCCTTGCGGGTGCGCGGCAGGTCCGGGTTGAGGGAGACCATGGTGGTGGTCGGGCTCCAGTCCGGCCAGACGCCCTTGCGCCCGACCCGGGCCTGGCCCTTCCACGAGAAGCCGAGCTTGCCGACGCCGACGCCGTACTGCACGGCCGTGCCGTCTTCCTGCACCAGGGCGAGCTGGCGGTTGTCGATGTCGACCACGATCGTGCCGGGCTTCTCCGGCCCGGTGTAGCGCACCACCTGCCGGCGATACTTCGGGTCGAGCCGGGTCTTGTCGACCAGCGGCACGTCGTAGGGCTTGTCCGGCATCGTGCCGGTGTACCAGGCCGCCTCGTCGTCCTGCGCCAGGTTCACGGGGCCGCGCGACTGGCACGCCGCGAGGGGTGCGATCAGGATCAGGCCGAGGGCTAGGCGGCGGGACGGCATGGACAGCTCCACGTTTCGACGCGTCGGACGACGGCTCTGCCCCCTGACTACCGCTCCCGGGCCGCCGACGTTGTGTCATTCCCGCCGCAGTGAGGCTGTCGCGTATGGGTGGGCTCAGCGGGGACCGCTAAACCCGTCTTCGCCGCGCGCATTGCATCGGTCGCGCCGGGGTTCCATGATCGGCCCGGGCCGCCATGGGCCTCAGGGTGCGAGCCAAGATGGTCGACACGCAGGTGCTTTCCGAGATCGATGCCGGCGCGGCCCTGGCGGATCTCGCTCCGGCGGTGCACCTCGACCATTGCGTCATCCACGTCACCGATTGGGAGCGCTCGAACGCCTTCTATCGCGACGTGATGGGGGCCGAGATCATTCCGCGGGGTTCGGCCTTCGCCTACCGGTTCGGCGGCGTGCAGCTGAACGTGCATGGACCGGGCGTGAGCGCGACTCCGCTGGCCAAGCATCCCGTGATGCCGGGCAATAGCGACCTCTGCTTTCGCTGGTCCGGCACCATCGAGCAGGCGGCCGACCACCTCGCGTCGCTCGGCGTCCCCGTGGAGCTCGGCCCCGTCGAGCGCAACGGAGCGGCCGGTGCCGGAATCAGCCTCTACTTCCGCGACCCGGACGGCTCGCTGATGGAATTCATCGCCTATCCGGAGCCCTGACGGGCGGTCACCCCGGGCGCGTCAGCCCTGGCTCTGGGCGAGCTGCTGGTTGGTCTGTTCGAGCCGGAGCGCCAGTTCGCGCATCACCGCGATGGCGATGGGCGGGAACTGCGCCAGCAGTTCGAGGAAGACGGTGCGGTCGATCCGCAGGGCCATGGCCGGGTCCACGGCGGCGACGGTGGCCGAGCGCGGCTGATCGGCGAGGATGCCCATCTCGCCCACAAGGGCATTCGCGCCGAGGAGGGCCAGCCGGAACGGACCCTGAGGTCCGTCGATGGAGACTTCCGCCGAGCCTTCGAGGAGCAGGTAGGCGGCGTCGGCCGCATCGCCCCGGGCGAAGAGCTGCTGGCCGGCCTCGAAATGCACACGCTCGCTGGTGAAGGCCAGGAGCTTGAGGCGCGACGGCTCGACGCCGCGGAACAGCGGCACCTGGCGCAGGGACGAAACCTCGGTCTCGAGGGTCATGGGACGGGCTCCAGTGGCGCGACGTCCCTCCGGGCACGGCACGATCCTCGCGCATCCAATGCGGGTCGCGACGCCTTTGTCCAGACCCGGGCATCGGGCATCCGTCGGCCGGAGGCTCCGGTCCGCCCGGCCCCGTGAAGCGAGCCGCCAAATCTAACGGTTAAGCTTAAATTAATCGCCAATCTTGAAGGCAGCGACTGCTCGCTCAGCCATCAGATGAGGAACCATCGATATTGGCAAAGGTTGTCTTGGCAGTGAACGCAAAGCTGAGGAGGCGCTGATGGCATCAGGAAATTCCACCTCGAAGCGAGGTTTCGCATCGATGGACCTCGAACGGCAGCGGGAAATCGCGAGCAAGGGCGGTCGCAGCGTACCGGCTGAGAAGCGCTCCTTCTCGCAGGATCGCGAACTGGCCTCGAATGCCGGCCGCAAGGGCGGCCAGTCGAGCGGCTCCGGCCGTCCCGGCGAAGAGTAGGATCGTTCAAGGCGCGCGGCCCGACCGGCCGCGCGCCTTCTCTTCCTGTCGTCCCCCAACGAAAACGCCCCGTCCGGCTGGACGGGGCGTTTTCGTTGGCGTCGGCGAACGGGCCTCGGATCAGGTCATGCAACGGCCCGGAACCATGCGACGCGCCTCCGGTCCGGCCAGGGAGCTGATGGAGCGCTCGCATCCCTCCTGAAGAGGCTTGCGCATGCGGGGCATTTCCTTGTCGCTCGCGGTCCGACCCAGGGCCGGCGCGGCGGGCGCGGGCCGGGGCGATGCGTTCGGCACTGAGGCCAGATGGACATGGCCGGACGTTGCCGGAACGACACGAACCTCGGAAGTATCCTGCGAGGACATCACGACGGCCGGCTTTGTCGAAGGTACCCACTGATCGGCGGCTTCGCGCACGGTCGGCTGTATCAGCATCGTCAAGATGGCGGCCGGTCCACTCACGCTGAGAAAAAAGCCAGACCGGGACATTGTCGTAATCTCCGCGCAGAGCTTGACAGGTTGTCCGGTCAACGCGGATCGAAAACAACGGTTCCTTAACCCTTCTGAACTGGATATCCAGTCCTTACGGAATTGAATCGCATTCTCTTGATCGATTCCCTCTGCAGGCTGCACAGCCTCACGACGTGGCGAAAATGCATCGCCGAAGGGAAAAATTGGGGGAGACGGGTCGTCGGCCGGAACCGTACTGGCTGCCTGTCGTTGATCCAGCACCCGGCCGCCTGGTCCTCCCCCGCATTCCCCTTGTGCATTGGCCGGAACCTTTCGACGGGTCGGATGATTTCCGACCCGTTTTTTTGTGTCCGCGATTCAGCCTGTCGTTCCTGCCAGTTTAGTCACGAAAAAACCCCGGCCTCTCGACCGGGGTTCATTCGCGTTTGGTGATGCGGAGATACGGCGCGCCGGATCGGGCGCGGATCAGGCGGACTTCGCCTCGCGGCGACGGGCGCTCTGCTGGAAGAACAGGGCCTGACTGATCACCGCCGACACGTTCGCCGGCTGGAACGGCTTGGCGATGAGGAAGGCGGGCTCCGGCCGCTCACCGGTGAGGAAGCGCTCCGGATAGGCGGTGATGAAGATCACCGGCACTTCGAAGGTCTTCAGGAGGTCGTTGACCGCATCAAGGCCGGAGCTGCCGTCCGCGAGCTGGATGTCGGCCAGGATCAGGCCTGGACGGGTGCCGCCGGAGGCAATCTTGATCGCTTCGGTGCGGGTGCGCGCGACGCCGATGACGTTGTGGCCAAGGCCTTCCACCAGCGCCTCGAGGTCCATCGCGATCAGAGGCTCGTCCTCGATGATCAGGATTTCGGTCGCCATGTCAGCCGCGAGTTCGCGCCCGGCCTCGTCCACAAGATCGCGGACCTGGCTGACGTCGACGTCGAGAATGATCGCGGCATCCTCTTCCGAGAAGCCTTCGAGACAGGAAAGCAGGAAGGCCTGGCGCGGCAGCGGCGTGATCTGGCCGAGGCGGACCTCCGCCGGAAGATCGTGCTGAACCTGCTCGCTCTGGCCGTTCACCGAAAGCGAATTCCAGATGCGGGTGAAGACGCGGAAGAGATCGGCCTTCACATTCGAGCTGCGACCGAGCGTTTCGGGCTCGTTCACCAGGGTCTCGAGCGTGGCCGCCACGTAGGCGTCGCCAGCAACCTGGCTGCCGGTCAGCGCCCGCGCATAACGGCGCAGGTACGGCAGATGCTGAACGACGAGTTGAGCTGTCGACATTATATCCCCTTGGCTTTGCCGTTCTCTCGGGCGCCTCCGCCACAACGCGGGATGCAGGGCTCCGTTCCGCCGGCCGGGAACCGATTGTTCATAGCAGCGTTGCAGGTGCAGCCATGGCCTATGTGAAGCCGCAAAACAATCGCGGCGATGTCGCTTGTCGACATCCAAGGGGACCGAAGTATGGACGATAACGGACCGGGTCCCGGCTCCTCACCCGAGGAGCCCGACCCGAAGGCAGACAGCTTTGTGTCCGGGCAAGGCCTGAGCGATCATACCCAGAAGCGGATCGGGCATCATCTCCGGGCCATGTACGACACCATCGTGCAGCAGCCGGTGCCGGATCGCTTTCGCGACCTGATTGCGAAGCTCGACGTCTCGACGCCGGGTTCCGACCCCTAAGCCTGAGCATTCCTCGCAACGATTCGCGCACCATCGGGGCTACGCTGCGGTCTCGCGGGACGACAAGGAAAAAGGGCCGCTCATCGCGAGCGGCCCTTTTCGTATCTCAGGTGGTCGGCAGATGCCGCCCCGTGTCAGAGCGTCGGCGAACGGCCGCGCATCAGGCCGATGACGGCCGAGATGGCGAACAGAACGATGGCGACGAAGAACACAAGCTTCGCGGCTTCCATCGCCGTGCCGGCGATACCACCGAAACCAAGCAGCGCCGCGACGAGGGCGACGACCAGGAACGTTACGGCCCATCCGAGCATGTGACTCAACCCTTCATCAAGTACGGTGCAGCATCGGCTGCGACCTCATGACAGCATAACGCCAAGTTAGGTCGACGGTTCCTGTGCCGGCCACAGGATTGCCACGTTTTCCGCAGGCGCCGAAGCCGGGGTTTGACTCTACTTTTTCGGTGGAACGGCCAAGGGCCGAGATCAGACGGCCTTGCGCCGCGTGGCCCGCCGCCAGGCGAGACCGGCAACGGCCAGCGCGAGGCCGTACTGGGCGAAACCGTTCTCCGACAGGTCGCCGACGGACCCGTGTACCTGAAGCAGCAGGCGCGTCAGCCCATTCAGCGTGATCAGCGCACCGCAGAACAGCGCGGAGGCGGCGAGCAGGGCGATGAAATCGGGCATGGCGGCGCGTCCGGTGGACCCGGACTCGACAAGGCAAGGCTTGCGCCAGCCTTTTCGAGCCGGCGTTCTGGAAGGTGACCTCGGGCAGCGAGCCCCCGATTTCACCGGCGCGACTTGGGTTTACCCATCGGCCGAAGCCGACGCCCGTCCCGTTCAGGGGCGGCGCGCCGAGGCAGGCTTCGGGTGGGGCGTGCCGGCGGTCGGAGCCGCGGCCGGGGTGGCCGGATGCGCCGCGGGCGCGCGCACCGATTCGACGACAAGTCGCTTGACCGGCCAGCCGTCGGCCCAGCGCTCCATGTCGCTGAAGCGCGGATTGCCCTTCAGCGTGGTGGCATCGGTCCCGGCGAAGGCGGCACTCGCGGCGAGATCGAAGGTCTTCCAGTAGGCCAAGTAATCCAGGCTGTCGGCGCGGGCATTGTTGATCTGTGAGACCAGGGTGGTCTGCTCACCCGTGAGCGCCATGTCGGGCGACCACTTGAAGGGCGGCGTCGGCTGCTTCGGATCGCGCGGCGGCTCCGGCGGCAGCTTGATCGCTGCGCCGTCGTAGGTCGCGTCCACGGCGGCGGGCGAGGTCAGCGTGGCGGCGAGGGCAGGAAAGCCGTGATCGTCCGAGAGGGCGCGCACGAAGAGCTTGCGCTCGCTCGGCACGGCGCTGGCTTCCCGCAGGAGTCGACGCCCTGCGAGGTCGGCCGCGCGGGCATCGCGGTCGCCGATGACGGTGATGACCAGGGTCTCGGGCGCGATCCGGGCAAGGTCATGCAGGACGATGCCGCGGGCGCGGGCATCGCTGGCGATACCGCCCGGCATGATCGCGAAGATCAGGCGCGGCGTGGGCAGGCCCTGCTCGGCGGCGTCGGCCGCGATATTGGCGGCGATAGGAGCGCCCGCCAAGTGGCCGATGACCGCGACCCGCTTCAGGTCGGGCTTGGCGTCGGCGTCGCTCGCCAGGTCGGACAGCGTCGACTTGAGGATGCGCTCGGCGATGGCGCTCGCCTCCGACGGGCGCGTCCGATTGAGGTCCTGGAAGCGCGGGAAGACGACGAGCGCTCCGGAGCGGGCAAGATGATCGATCCAGCCGCCATAGGCCTGCGGATTGGACGCGCCCCAGGCATGCAGGAAGACGACCACCGGGCGACCCTCGGCCGGCGCCGCGCCCGCCTTGTAGAACACGAAGCTGCCGGCCCCGACCTTGCCGAGGCCGCGTTTCACGATGGTCGCCGCGCGGTCGCCGATACCGCCGGGGCCCTCGGCGGGCTGGTTCGGTGGGGCGGCCGCGGCGGCCGGTGGGACCGATGCCAGCAACGCGACGAGGCCCCATGCAGCGGCGCCGAGACTCGAATGGAAACGCATGGACAGTCCGATGGCGCAGCCCGTGAGCTTCGGAGGCCAGTCCTCACGAAGCACGGATCAGAGACGATCCGGACCATACGGTAATCCGGAGCGCCTGAGTGCGGTATTCCCGCCGCACTTGGGCGCCGGAATGCGGCTCTCAGTGGTTGGATTGGTTGCGACGGGCGTCGATCATCGCCGCGAGGCGCATCAGATCACTGGGCTGATCCGCATCGGTCACCGAAACGTAGGTGTCGCGTAGGCTGCTCCCGAGAGTCTGCAGCATCCTCTCGTCCGAAAGGCCGGTGAGGGATGACCAGGCTTCATCCGGGCGCTCAGCGCGGACCGTTTGGGCAAAGTTCATCGTCGGCTTTCGGGCCATTGCTCGGCCTCTCGATCATGGGACAACGGTCAACGGGCTCGCGACCCGAAGTTTCCCTTGATCTATGATAATTTAATTGCCCTGAACCGGCGAGCCGATGACGTCCGGTCCGGAGGCTCCCCCATCCGCGCGGCCGGCCGCCTCCTCGACCCAAGCCAGGATATCGGCGGCGCGCCAGGGCTTCGGAATGAAGGTTGCCGAGACGCGCAGGTCGCTCGGCTGGTCGCCGGCATCGCCCGAGGTCAGCAGGACCCGGACGCGCGGCCAGGTCACCCCGATGATGCGGGCCAGTTCGAACCCGCCGATCGGACCGGGCGTGCGCACGTCGGAGAAGACGACGCTGACTTCGTCGCCCCGGTCGTTCAGGATCGCGAGGGCGCGCTCGGCCGTCTCGGCCTCGATCACCCGAAAGCCGGTTTCTTCCAGAAGCTCGGCCGCGAGGAAGCGCTCGTCTGGCTCGTCCTCGACGACGAGGATCACGGGTCGTGAGTCAGACGGGATCACAGCACTCATGGGTCCGGTACGCTCTTCGGGCCAGAACGGCGGGCCAAGTGCAATCTTGCGCCACGGAGGCTCGAAGCTGTCAATGTGGCCGAACCGACCAATAGCCCCGAACCGACGCCGCACGGCGCCGTTGTGCTTTCGGTGTCACGCTTTCGCGAGCTTTTTAGCCAACACCGTGGGACTTCAGAAAGGCTAGGGCGCGGGACCAACCATCCTTGGCATCGGCTTCACGGTAGCTCGGCCGATAATCCGCGTGAAATCCATGCGGTGCGTCGGGATAGACGACGAGTTCCACCGACTTGCCGGCGGCCTTCGCCTTGTCGCGCGCCGCTTCCACGTGCCGGACCGGAATGCCCGTATCGGCCCCGCCGTAGAGGCACAGGAGCGGCGCGTTGATCTCGGCCGCCACGTCCAGGCCCGTGCGCGGCTGGATCTCCGTGTGCTCGCCGCCGACCGGTCCGTACCAGGCGACGCCCGCCTTCAGGTCCTTGCGGTGGGCGGCATAGAGCCAGACGCCGCGCCCGCCGCGGCACCAGCCCATCGTGCCGATCCGCGCCGGATCGCCGTACGCGGCCGAGACGGCCCAGCTCGCCGCGGCATCGAGATCGGCGATCCACTGGGCGTCCGGCGTCTTCGAGATGATGTCGCGGATGATGACCTTGGCATCGGTCATGGTCGAGAGATCGCCCTGTCGGGCGTAAAGCTCCGGGGCGACGGCGCAGTAGCCGGCCTTGGCGAGGCGGCGGCAGATGTCCTTGATGTAGTCGTGGACGCCGAAGATCTCCTCAATGACGAGGATGACGGGGAACGGCCCCTCCCCCTTCGGCATGGCTCGGTATCCCGGCATCGGCCCGTCCGCGGCCGGGATCTTCACCTCGCCGGCCTCGATGCCCTCGGCATCGGTCCGGATCACCTGCGCCTCGACGGCGCTCGTCGCGAGGGTCAGGCCGGTCATCAGGCTCGTCATCACGAAGCCGCGCCGGGAGAAGGGAGGCGTCAGGAGCCCGTCGAGACCGTCGAGCGGTGCGTCGTCAGGGCGGTGGTCCGACGTGTTCGACATGGCGTTCCCGGGGCGATCCGAAGGGACGATCCGAGGATCGCGCCCGAGAAGCTAGGGCATCGGCCCGCGCCGAACAGCCTCAGAGGGCGACGCGCTGGCGCACGGCCTCGCTCGCCCGCGGATCGGCCGCCGAGCCGATGCGCCGCGCCGCGAGCCGGAACTCGCCCGCCGGATTGCGCTTCCGGGCCACCCCGGAATTCACCGGCTTCGACCGGACGAGATCGCCGAGGGCGACGAAGCCCGCATCGCTCCGGCGCGTGCCTGCTCCCGACACGAGCCCGAAGGCTACCGCGAAGGATTGGGAAAGGCCGGCGTCCGGTGCGACGCCGAAGGCGGCCACGGCCGCGAGGAACGCCTCGCGAAAGCTGCGCGGCGTGCACCAGCTCTTCTCCGCCACGTGCATCGGCCATTCCCAGAGATCGCCTCGCCGCATGGCGATCGCGTCCCGGGCGATGAAGTAGCCGGTCTCGCGATGCTCCAGGCCGTCGAGAGCCACGCGCCAATCCGCGTTCTCGAACAGGACCTGAGTGGTCGGGCACGCGTCGTCCAGAGGCAGGTCGAACATGATGTCCCCTCGTCGCCAGCTTCGATCGGCCGTTTGGCCGTCCCGAAATGGATCAGAACATTGAGGGAACAGTGGTGGCAAACCTGACCAGCGTCAAGCCTTTGTTCTCGGTGTGTTCGAGAAAGCCGAAAAGTTGCCGATGAAGCGCCGCCTATCGGGCCTTCCGTTCGAACAATGCGTGTTCGACCCGATCCCCGGCATGGATGCGAAGCCGCGCCGCCGTCCCGGCATTGAGTTCGAGCACGGAAAGAACCGGCTCGTTCGAGGGAATGACCTTGGTCGAGAGCGGTTCGGTATCAGCGGCGATCTTGGCGATGGTGCCGTCGGCGCGGATGAACAGCATGTCGAGGGGCAGGTAGGTGTTCTTCATCCACATGGCCACGGGCGCCGAGGCCTGGAAGTCGAACAGCATGCCGTGGTCGGGCGCCATGCTGCGGCGATACATCAGGCCGCGCGAGCGCTCCGCATCGGTGCGCATCACCTCGACGGCGAAGACATGGCGCCCCTCGCGTCCGACGATGCTCAGGGGCTCGGTGGGCCCGGAGGCCGCGTCCTGCGCGGCCGCCTGCTGAGAGAGGATCAGGCCCATCAGGGCAAGGGCGAGGAGCGCGCGAAACCCTGCGCGCCAGTTGATCAAACGTCGCGTAACCACCGGACCATCCGTCAATGTGAGGCGGGCAGCGCACCGTCGAGCAGCCGGACTTCGGCGGCCATCTTGCCCTTGGAGCCATCGCCGTAGCGGACCAGAACGGTCTCGCCCGGCTTGAGTTCGGCGATCCCGTAGCGACGAAGCGTCTCCATGTGAACGAAGATGTCCGGCGTCCCGTCGCCGCGGCTCAGGAAGCCGAAGCCGCGCAGGCGGTTGAACCATTTCACCACCGCGGTCTCGAGGCCGCTGGTCGGCGTCACGGTGACGTGGGTGCGCGGCAGCGGCAGTTCGGAGGGGTGGAGCGCGGTCGACTGGTCGAGGGAGATGACCCGGAAAGCCTGCCAGCCGCGGGGCCGCTCCGTCGCCTCCACCACGACGCGCGCGCCCTCGCTGGCGCTCTGATGACCGTCCCGGCGCAGGCAGGTGATGTGCAGGAGGACGTCGGCCGAGCCGTCGTCGGGCACGATGAAGCCAAAGCCCTTGGCCACGTCGAACCACTTGATCCGGCCCGAAACCTCCATGAGGTCGAGCGGCCGTTGCGCCTCGGCGCCCTGGCCTTCGACGGCGCGGTTGTCGTCCTGCTCTCCCGACGAACGACGCCCGAGCGGGCCTGAACCGAAATCGTCAGACATGTAAGCAACCCACACCGAATCACGTCACGCGACCCGCACGAGAGATTAACAAAGTCATGACTCGGCGGAAGCCCGTTTGGCGATCGGCGCCGGACTTCGATGCCGCATTGTTCGGCAGGGCGGTTCGCGGGCAACAGCCCGGAGCATGGGAGTGCAGCGCAACCTCGCGCTGAGCTTGATGAATTTTTATGCCGCTGCAGGTGTCGGTCAAAAATTGTTAGGCATCGCAGCGGAAAGCGCCTGCGCCAAGCCGAGAATTGTGCGGCGTCGCGACGACGGACGAACGATGCTAGGGGCTGCGCGATGATGCGCCCGCCTTCCACATCCGTCGCACCCCGGTCCCGGTATGCGATCCTCGATGCCGCGCGCGGCGTCGCCCTCGTGGCCATGGCGCTTTATCATGCGACCTGGGATCTCGGTGCCCTGCGGCTCACGCCCGAGAATTATGCGCTGACCCCGCCGGGCCGGCTCGCTGCACACGGCATCGCGGGGAGCTTCCTGATCCTCGTCGGCATCGGCCTCGTCCTGATGAATAGCGAGCGTTTCGCGGCGCGCCCGTTCCTCCTGCGGCTGGCCCGGATCGCCGGCGCGGCGGGTCTCGTCACCGTCGCCACCCTGATCACCGATCCGTCGAGTTACATCTTCTTCGGAATCCTGCACTGCATCGCGGTCTCGAGCGTGCTGGCCCTGCCGTTCGTGCGGATCCTGCCGGGCTGGGTCGCCATCCTCGGTGCGGCGCTGGTGCTGGCCGGCCCGCACCTGATCTCGGGCGGTATCCTCGACGCTCCCGCCCTGTCCTTCGTCGGCCTCGGGCGCGGTACGCCGCAGACCAACGACTACGTCCCGCTGTTTCCCTGGTTCGGGCTGGTCCTCATCGGCGTCGCGGCGGCCCTCTACGGCCTGGCCGCCTTTCGCCGCTCGCGCCTCGCGGGCTGGTCGCCCGCCGGGGCGACGACGCGGGGGCTCGCCTGGGCCGGGCGTCACAGCCTGGCGATCTACCTCGTCCACCAGCCGGTGCTGATGGCGTTGCTCACGGGGGTCGTCAGCCTCACGGGGCCGCACCCGCAGGCGGGGGTGGCCGAGTTCCGGGCCGTCTACCTGCGCAACTGTGTCGCCACCGGCGGAGAGGCCGAGGCCTGCAGCCGGGCGGCGGCCTGCGTCTCGGATGCCTTCCGCCGGGAGAATCTCTGGGCGGACAAGCCGCGCAGCTTCACCGCCGAGGAGCGCCTGCGGGCCCAGGCGCTGTCGCAGGGCTGCTACGAGGCGGCGGAGGGAACGGCGCCGGCACCGTGAGCCGGCCTCCGTTCCCGAGCGTCCCTCAGTCCTTGGCGCGCTCCACGTAGGAGCCGTCCTCGGTCATGATCACCACGCGGGTGCCGACGGCGATGTGCGGCGGCACCGCGGTGCGCACGCCGTTGGAGAGGATCGCGGGCTTGTAGGACGAGGAGGCCGTCTGGCCCTTCATCGCCGGCTCGGTCTCGGTGACTTCGAGCACGACGCGCTGCGGCAGCTCGAGGGTCAGCGCCACGCCGTTATGGGTCGAGACCATCACCGCCATGCCTTCCTGCAGGTACGGCGCGGCACTGCCGACGACGTCCTTCGGGATCGCGACCTGATCGTAATTCTCGGGGTTCATGAAGTGGAAGCCCTCGCCGTCCTCGTAGAGGAAGGTGTGCTCCCGGTCCTCGACGAAGGCGCGCTCGACCGATTCTGTGGTGCGGTAGCGCTCGGACACCTTCACGCCATCGGTGATGCGGCGCATGTCGAGCTGAGTCACCGGAGTGCCCTTGCCGGGGTGGATGTTCTCGACCGTCAGGATGACGTAGAGCTTGCCATCCTTGTCGACGACGTTGCCCTTGCGGAGCGTAGAGGCGATCACCTTCACGGGGTCTGGTCCTGCTGTGTTCGTTGGGAAAAACGGACTTGGCGCCCCGACGCGGATCTCTCCGCGGGAGCGACATCTTGGTCCCGCCACTAACCTATCCGCGCCACCGTTGCCAGTCGCACCGCGAGACGGCACTCCCGAGTCTTCGATTTCCGGTCTGAAGCAGGTCGCAAAGCTCGCCGCATGAACACCCCCTCCCCCTGGTGGGCGCCCCATCGTCACGCCGACCGCCGGCCGGCCTTGATGGCGCGCAACCGCATCGTCGCGGCATTCCGCGCGCATTTCGCGGCGGCCGGCTTCGTCGAGGTCGAGGCCGCCGCCCTGCAGGTGTCGCCGGGCAACGAGGCGCATCTCTCCGCCTTCGCTACCGAGGCTCTGGGTCCGGACGGATCGCGGCTCCCGCTCTACCTGCACACTTCGCCGGAATTCGCCTGCAAGAAGCTCCTGGCCGCCGGCGAGCCGCGCCTCGTCAGCTTCGCCCGCGTCTACCGCAACCGCGAGCGCGGGCCGCTGCATCACCCGGAATTCACGATGCTGGAATGGTACCGGGCCGGGGCCGACTACACCGCGCTGATGCGCGACGGCGCCGATCTCCTGGCGCTCGCCGCCGAGACGGCCGGCGTTTCGGCGCTGCGTTATCGGGGCCGCACGGCCGATCCGTTCGCGGCGTTCGAGCGCGTGACTTTGGCCGAGGCCTTCGCCGAGCGGGCCGGGATCGACCTCCTCGCCACCGTCGACCGCGACGGCGCGACCGATCGCGACGGGCTCGCGGCGGCCGTGGCCGGGGCGGGGCTCAGGGTCGCGGCCGACGACACCTGGGCCGACCTGTTCAGCCGGGTGCTGGTGGCGCGGATCGAGCCGCATCTCGGGCTCGGGCGCCCCACCATCCTGTACGAGTATCCCGTCAGCGAAGCGGCCCTGGCCCGACCGAGCCCGAGCGATCCGCGCGTGGCCGAGCGCTTCGAGCTCTATGCCTGCGGCGTCGAGCTCGCGAACGCCTTCGGCGAACTGACCGATGTGAAGGAGCAGCGGCGGCGCTTTAACCTGGAGATGGCCGAGAAGGCGCGCGTCTACGGCGAGAGCTATCCGATCGACGAGGATTTTCTCGACGCCCTGGCGGTGATGCCGGAAGCGAGCGGCATCGCCCTCGGCCTCGACCGCCTCGTGATGCTGGCGACCGATGCGCGCCACATCGAGGACGTGCTCTGGACGCCGGTGGCGGGGGCCGTGCGATGAGCGCGTCCCTGCGCCGGCCGGCCGACCTCGTCCGCGCCGGGCTCGCGACCCCCGGCGATCTCGCCGCGCTGGAGGCGGTGGCGGCGCGCTACGCCGTCTCGGTCACGCCCGACATGGCCGACCTGATCGACCCGCACGATCCCGCGGACCCGATCGCCCGGCAGTTCCTGCCCCGGGCCGAGGAATTGGTGACCCGGGCGGAGGAGGAGGCCGACCCGATCGGCGATGCGGCCCACAGTCCCCTGCCCGGTCTTGTCCACCGCTACCCGGACCGGGTGCTTTTGAAGCCGCTGCATGTCTGCCCGGTCTATTGCCGGTTCTGCTTCCGTCGCGAGATGGTCGGGCCGGAAGGACTCGGGACCCTGAGCGAAGCCGAACTCGCCCGGGCCTTCGCCTATATCGCCGAGCGGCCGGAGATCTGGGAGGTGGTGGTCACGGGCGGCGACCCCTTCGCGCTGGCTCCGCGCCGGCTCGGCCAGATCGCTGCGGCGCTCGCGGCGATCCCGCACGTGCGGGTTCTGCGCTTCCACACCCGGGTTCCGGTGGTGGCCCCGGACACGGTCGACGCGGATCTCATCGCCGCCCTCAAGCAGTTCGCCGGCGCGGTATTCGTGGCGCTGCACGCCAACCATCCGCGGGAATTCACGCCGGCGGCCTGCGCGGCGGTGGCACGTCTCGTCGATGCCGGCATCCCGATGGTGAGCCAGACCGTGCTGCTCGCCGGGATCAACGACGATCCGGAGACCTTGTCACTGCTGATGCGGCGCTTCGTCGAGAACCGGATCAAGCCGTATTACCTGCATCACGGCGACCTCGCCCCCGGGACCGGCCACCTGCGTACCGAGCTCGCCGCCGGCCGCGACCTCGTCCGGTCCCTGCGCGGACGCCTCTCGGGTCTGGCCCAGCCGCTCTACGTGCTCGATATCCCCGGCGGACACGGCAAGGTCCCGGCCGGGCCCGACTACCTGGAGAAATCGGGGACCGGGTGGCGCGTGACCGATCCGCAGGGCGCCGTCCACGATTATCTGCCCGGGTTGCGCCGCTCTTGAGGCGCCGCCCCGTGCGTTGACACGCCTCCGGCGTCAAGCTTTTGATACCAAAACCGTATGGCGGGGCGGTCCAGCGGGACCCGAGCCCCCCTTTGGCGAGATCTTCGGGGATCGGGATGGGTGTGTTTCAGGAG
The DNA here is from genome assembly GCF_055361545.1 of Methylobacterium sp. TK31. Lineage (NCBI taxonomy): Bacteria > Pseudomonadati > Pseudomonadota > Alphaproteobacteria > Hyphomicrobiales > Methylobacteriaceae > Methylobacterium > Methylobacterium sp. TK31. Next base: position 2,557,952 of record NZ_CM143964.1, read on the forward strand.
TTCGTCGGGCGCTTCTCCCAGACCATGGGCGCCTATCTCGGCGACAGGCCGCTGATGGAGGCGGCGGTCTCGGCCTCGGCCAACGTCATCCTGGCGGATTACGAGATCGACGAGGAGGAGATCGAGGCGGCGCTGGCCGGCATGCGCGCCAACCCGATTCTCGAGCGCGGCTACGACACCCTGAAGCTGGAGGCCGAGCTGTTCGAGGGGATCGCCCGCGCCCGCACCCGCGCCGGCCGCGCCGAGAACCTGAACTTCGTCGCCGCCATCGCCGAGCGCGAGATCGGCCAGCGCACCAGCGTGTTCCTCATCGCCGCGGATGTCGCCGATCAGGCCGGGATCAGCGAACCGGAGCACGCCGCCCTGGCCGAGATCGCCGCGGCGCTCGGCGTCGACAAGGACGCGCTCCTCGGCACGGCGCACAAGGCCTGAGGCTCAGTCGGCGACGCGGCCGGTCACCAGGGCGGCGTCCTTCTCCACCTGGCGCTCGAAGCGGCGCGGCAGCAGGTTGGAGCGGTCCATCCGGCGTAGGCCCAGCACCATCAGGACGAGGGCGATCGCGGCGAAGGGCGCCCCGACGATCAGCGCCGCCAGGATCTCCGATCCGATCAGGGCAGCGATCCCCTTCACCAGCGCGACGAACAGCATGACCAGGGCGGCGACCACCAGGGTGAGCGCGGTCCCGAACCGGGCGACGAGGCCGAGGATCGCCCGGATGTTCCCGTCGGTCTCCCGGCGCATCAGCTCGAGTTCCTGTCCGACGAGGTCGCCGCCATGGCGCAGGCCCTCGCTGATCAGGCGGGCAAGGCTCGGCGTCGGTCGTGCCATCGGGTCGGGTCCTCTTCGTCATCGGGGTGGGCTCCGCGAACACGGAACCCCGAGGCCACAACCGTGGCGGTACGATCCCGTTCCAGGCGGGCGCGATTCGCCTAGGCCGCCTCGCCGGCCTGAACCTCGGCGATGGCCCGGGCGATCGCGTCGATGAGCGTGGTGTCCTCGCCCGCCATCGCGTCCATCGAGGCCATGCGGCCGACGACGGTGGCCGCGATGCTCTCCTCCACCGTACCCTCCGCGAGGGCGTAGTAGATCGTCGCCTGCTGGCCGTCCCGGTGGCAGCGGCCCTCGATCTGCGCGAGCTGGATCGCGCTGTGGCGCAGGTCGTGGACGATGAGTGCGCGGGGCTTGTCGCCCTCCGGCATTTCCTGGGCGTGCAGGGAGATCGATTCCGTCACCGTGAAAACCACCGCGTCGAGGGCGCCGGTCTGAAAGGCGAGGCGCACCGCCTCGTTGGCCTCGCCCGATTGCGTGCCGGTGATCGCGTCGGCGCGCCATCCCGCCGCCCGCAGGGCTTCGACGAGAGCGGCCGCCGTCTCCAGGAAGGCGACCGAGATCGCGACCGCGTGGCCGTCCTCCATCAGGAGGTCGGCGAAGGCCGTGGTGCCGGAGACTCGGAGCAGGCTGGCCTTCTGGCGGAAGCGCAAATCCGCCGCCCAGCCCACCGGCTTGCGGGTGCTGCCGCCGAGGAGGCCCCATTCCCGCCGGAACTCGCGCCAAGTCGCGTCGTAGAGCCGGCGCTCCGGCGGGCTGAGCGCGACCGCGCTCAAGGCGCGCTGCACCTCGGGCCAGCCGGCGATATCGCCGGGGCGCCGGCGCAGGCCGATCGCGCCTGGTCCCTTGAACAGCAGGTCGGCCATCACGGTGCAGTCGCGCGGGTTCGCCTGCCAGGACCAGTTGGTCCAGCGGCCCTTGGCTCGTCCGATCCCGAGGCCCTGCATCAGGCCGCGGAACTCCGCCAGGGTCGCGGTCGGCTGGCCCGCCGCCTCGCCCAGCAGGCGGCTGAGATAGGACAGTTCGTGCGGGGCCTGACCGGCGGTGGCGCTGAGATAGATCGTGAAGGCGGCCGCTTCCGCGATCTGACGGCAGACGAGGCTCTGCTGCGCGTATGGATTCCGGAGCCGGTGGCTCTCGTCGAAGACCACCAGCGGCCAGGTCCGCTTCGGCGTGCCGTGCCGGGCGAGCACGTTGTTCTTCGCTCGCGTCGAGCGCCGGTTGCTCGCGGGAGGCGGTGCCATCAGCGCCTTGGTGCGCTCGTAGTTGATCAGCGTCACGGCCTTCTCGCCGAGACCCGACAGGGCGATCGTGCGCCGCCATTGCGGCATCGCGCCCTTGGGGCAGACGATGAGCACCTCGCGCTCGGGCATGGCCGCGACGGCGGCCCAGACCGACAGGGTCTTGCCCAGGCCGGTCGTGTCGCCGAGCAGGAATCCCGTCCGGCCGGCGCGACGCGCGGCCAGGATCGCGTCGCGGGCCGAACGTTGATGCGGACGCGGAACGAGGGTCTCGGCGCCGACCATCAGGCAGCGGAGCCGACGACGCGCCGGGCGAGGGATTTTTTTCTCTTCGTGGCTCTGCATGCATGCTCACGAAGTCTTAGAACAGCCCTCACCATCTTTTGAAAACCTTGGAACTGTTGAGGTTGTGCTTTTGTTAAGGGGTCATCTCGGCGCGCAGTCGGGCGCCTCACTCGGAGACATCGATGCCGACGATCCCGCTCTCCGCAGCCTCGCGCGCTGTGGTTGCCCCCGCTTTCGGACTGATGATGCTCACGCTGCCGGCGAGCGCTCAGAGCGCCGAGGGCAGCCTGTTCGACCTGCTCTTTGCGCCCGCACGGCCGGTGCAGCAAGTGGCACCCGCGCCCATGCAGGACCCCGGCTTCAACTACCAGCAGGCCCGTCGCTCGATCCGGAAGGCCGCGCGCCAGCGTCCCAAGATCCGCTACGCCGCGCTTCCGAAATCCGAGCCCCTGCAGATCAAGGTCACGGATCGGCAGACGCCCCTCGACATGAAGGCCGGTCCGGCGGCGGCCTTCATGAAGGACGAGACGCTTCGTCCAGGCGACATCGTGGTGTTGAAGGAGGGCGCAAAGGTCTTCGTTGGCCGGCCCGACGACCGGCACACCGCCCGTGACTTCGAAAGCATCGGCCGTTCCGACTTCGTCGACCGGCGGACGCGCAACCAGCTCGCCGCGATGATGCTGCCGGTCGGCGCCATGCCGGCCGACCAGGCCCGCAAGATGATGGCGCAGGCCCGCAAGGTGATGCCGACCAGCGTCGACCAGACCGTGAAGCCGGAGCTGACGGCGATGCGCGTCATCAACCCCTGGAAGACCAACCCCTAACCGGGATCAGGCTGCCCGGACCGTGACCAGGAAGCCGTCGACTTCCTGGCGCAGGGCCGCGGCCTGGCGGGCAAGGTCGCTCGCCGCGCTGAGGACCTGGGACGAACCGTTGCGGGCGGAGTCGGCCGCCTCGCGGACCCCGACGATGTGCCCGGACACCGCCCTCGTTCCCTCCGAGGTGAGGACGGTATTGCGGGCAATCTCCTGGGTGGCCGCCTCCTGCTGATCCACGGCGGCCGAGATGTCGCCCGAGATCCGGCTGAGCCGGCGGATGACCTCCATGATCCCGCCGATCGCCGTCACGGAGGCGTCCGTGGACTGCGAGATCTCCGCGACCTTCGCGCCGATCTCCTCGGTGGCCTTGGCGGTCTGGGTCGCGAGGCTCTTCACCTCCGCCGCGACGACCGCGAATCCGCGCCCCGCCTCGCCGGCCCGCGCCGCCTCGATCGTGGCGTTGAGGGCGAGCAGGTTGGTCTGTGCCGCGATGCTGGTGATCAACCCGACGATCTCGCCGATGCTGCTCGCCGCCTGCGCCAGACGGTTCACATCCTCGGCCATCCGGCCCGCATCGCGTTCGGCCTCGCTCGCCACCGCCGTCGAGGCTTCGACCCGGTTGCCGATCTCGCGCACCGAGGCGCTGAGTTCCTCGGTGGCCGCCGCCACCGTATCGGCTGTGGCCGCGGTCTCGGCGGAGGCTGCCGCCACCGACCCGCTCAGGGACGCGGTGTCGCTCGCGGCCTGGGTCAGGGCGTAGGCCGCGGTCTCCAGCTGGCTGGACGCGGCCGAGACCGCCTCGACGATGCCGCTGGCCCGGGCCTCGAAGCGATCGGCCAGAGCGACCATCTCGGCGCGCCGGGCGGCCGCGGCATGCGCGTTGAGGTAATCGGCCTCGGCGGCGATGTGCCGGCGCTCGGTCACGCTGGTCTCGAAATCGACGGCCGCCGCCGCGATGGCGCGAACCTCGCGGGCGCCATTCTGCGGGATCGTGCCGGCATCCTCGCCGCGGCCGATGGCGGTGAGCGCTGCGGCGATGCGGGTGAGCGGACGGGCGATGGCCGTGCCGAAGGCGAAGGCCAACCCGCAGGACAGGACCAGGGTCGCCAAACCGACGGCCATCCAGACCATCACGCTCTGCTCGGCCTCGGCCCGGGCGGAACCGGCGGCCGCGCCGAGATCGGTGGTGAGCCGGTCCTCGATGGATTTCAGCTGATCGATGCGCTGCGTCGCGAGGCCGAACCAGGCCGGGGCGTCGGTGAAGGCGAGCGCGGCGCCGGGGGGCGTGTCGAGAACGAGGCGGCGCAGGCGATCGACCTCCCGGGCCGCGGGTGCGGCCTTGCCGGCGTCGAGCAGGGCGGCCTGCGCAGGCTCGGCGCCGAGGCGGAACAGGGATTCGTAGGTGGCCTGGCCGGCACTGAGACCCGCGAGGCGTTCGTGGCCGGCGAGATCGATCCGGCCGGCGCCGAAGATCGCCGAGGCGGCGGCCCGTTCCTGGCCCGCCAGCTCCTTCAGGGCGAGGAAGGACGAATAGGAGGCGATGCGGCCGGCGAGGTCGGCGCTGGCGGCCACCTGGGAGACCTCGCGCACGAGGTCGAGGGCGTTGGCGATGATGCCCGAATAGAGCGCCATGTTCTGGGCCGGCGTCCGGCCGAGGCCGTCCACCGCGACGCGGTGTGGGCCGATTCCGGCGAGCTGCTCCGTCAGGACATCGTTGCGGCGGGCGACGCCGGCGCCGTAGGCGACGAAATCCAGGCCGGCCCTGCTCTCGTCCAGGGCTTTGCGCGCGGCATCGGTGCGCAGGCGCTGGGCGTCGAGTTCGGAGCGGAACTGGGTTCCCTTGGCGCCGAGATAGAGGCTGGAGGCCCCGCGCTCGCGCTGTGCCTCGTGGACGACGGCGCTGATGCGGCCCGCCATGCCCACCAGATCCTGCACGTGCACCATCCGGGTGCGAGCATTCAATCGCTCCGTGACGGCAAGTCCGACGACCATCGCGAAGGCGAGGCACGGCGCGAGGGCAACCAGAAGAATGCGGACGCGAAGTGAAGCGAATAAACCGACGAACATGGAGTGAAACCTGCTGGGAAATGCTGAGACACTGTCCAGAACACCGGTAAAAGTTGTGTTGCACGATGGTCTTTTGCTCTAAAATTTCATCAATCGTCACATTTTTAGGCAGTATCACAGCGAAGACTTGGCTGAAACGGGGTGTCGTTTGCGCCGGTTCGCGTTCCGGGGAAGAGGCCTGGCTATTCGCCCGGGCTTCGGCGCAGGCGGACCTGATGGCCGGCTTTGGTCGCCGCGGTCGTGGGAGCCGCCACGGCCGCAGGTGATCGGCTCTCATCGCGAGTACGCGGGTGGGTTCCTTTGCTCGAAAGTCCCACGATATTGTCCGCGTACGCTTTTTGTTCTAGCTGAGGGGCCGGTATGCATGGCGCACGCCTTGCCCGACGCGGTGGTGCGCCCGACATGCCGCGAGGGCTCTGGTCGAGTCCAACCGAGTTCCGCGCCGCAGACGTTCCCGAAGAGACCTCATGGCCAAAGCCAAAGCCGCCGCCAAGAAATCGCAAGCCGAGGCCGAGCGGGTCGAAGCGAAGATCGAGGCCCTGTTCGAGGGCGCACGCGACCAGCGGGTAATCTCGGTGCGCGGCGCCCGGGAGCACAATCTCAAGAACATCGACCTCACGATCCCGCGCGATCGCCTCGTGGTCTTCACGGGGTTGTCCGGGTCCGGCAAGTCGTCGCTCGCCTTCGACACGATCTACGCGGAGGGCCAGCGCCGCTATGTCGAGTCGCTCTCCGCCTATGCGCGCCAGTTCCTCGAGATGATGTCGAAACCCGATGTCGATCAGATCGACGGGCTCTCGCCGGCGATCTCCATCGAGCAGAAGACCACCTCGAAGAACCCACGCTCGACGGTCGGCACCGTCACGGAGATCTATGACTACATGCGCCTGCTCTGGGCGCGGGTCGGCATCCCCTACTCGCCCGCCACCGGCCTGCCGATCGAGAGCCAGACCGTGAGCCAGATGGTGGACCGGGTCCTCGCCCTTCCGGAGAAGAGCCGCCTCTACCTCCTGGCCCCGGTCATTCGCGGCCGCAAGGGCGAGTACCGCAAGGAGATCGCCGAGTTCCAGAAGAAGGGCTTCCAGCGCCTGCGCATCGACGGCGAATACTATGCCATCGACGACGTGCCCAAGCTCGACAAGAAGCTGAAGCACGACATCGACGTGGTGGTGGACCGGATCGTGGTCCGGGCCGACATCGCCGCCCGGCTGGCCGATTCCTTCGAGACCGCCCTCGAACTCGCCGACGGGATCGCGCTGATCGAGTTCGCCGATACACCGGAGGGCGAGGCGCCGCGTGAGGCCATCACCTTCTCGTCCCGCTTCGCCTGCCCCGTCTCCGGCTTCACCATCGCGGAGATCGAGCCCCGGCTGTTCTCGTTCAACAACCCCTTCGGTGCCTGCCCGACCTGCGGCGGCATCGGGCACGAGATGCGGATCGACCCCGAACTCGTGATCTCGGACGCCAAGCTCAGCCTGAAGCGCGGCGCGGTCGGCCCCTGGGCCAAGTCGACCTCGCCCTATTACGGCCAGACCCTCGACGCGCTGGCCCGGCATTACGGCTTCAAGACCACCGTCGCCTGGAAGGATCTGCCGGCCAAGGCCCGCGACGTGGTCCTCTACGGCACCGGCTCCGAGTCGGTGCGCTTCGCCTATGACGACGGGATGCGGGCCTACGAGGTCAACAAGCCCTTCGAGGGCGTCGTCCCGAACCTGGAGCGGCGCTACAAGGAGACCGAGAGCGACACCTCGCGCGAGGAGATCGCGCGCTTCATGAGCGAGACGCCCTGCGCCACCTGCGGCGGCAAGCGTCTGAAGCTCGAGGCCCTTTCGGTGAAGGTCGCGATGCAGGATGTAGGCGAGATCACCGCCCTCTCGGTGCGGGACGCCCATGCCTGGTTCTCGGATCTGCCGGGCAGGCTTACGGAGAAGCAGAACGAGATCGCCTACCGGATCCTCAAGGAAATCCGCGACCGGCTCACCTTCCTGATCGATGTCGGGCTCGAGTACCTGACGCTCGCGCGGGGCTCCGGCTCGCTCTCGGGCGGCGAGAGCCAGCGCATCCGCCTCGCCTCGCAGATCGGCTCCGGGCTCACCGGCGTGCTCTACGTCCTCGACGAGCCGTCCATCGGTCTGCACCAGCGCGACAACGAGCGTCTGCTCGGCACGCTGAAGCGTCTGCGCGACCTCGGCAACTCGGTGATCGTCGTCGAGCACGACGAGGACGCGATCCTGCAGGCCGATTACGTCGTCGATGTCGGCCCCGGCGCCGGCATCCATGGCGGGCAGATCATCGCGCAGGGGACGCCGGAGGAGGTCCTGAAGAACCCGGCCTCGCTCACCGCCAAGTACCTCACCGGCGAGATGAGCGTCCGCGTCCCGACAGCTCGCCGCAAGGGACGCAAGGGCAAGCTTAGCCTGATCGGTGCCCGCGGCAACAACCTCAAGAACGTCTCCGTCGAGATCCCGCTCGGCACCTTCACCTGCATCTCAGGCGTCTCCGGCGGCGGCAAGTCGACCCTGATCATCGATACGCTCTACAAGGCGGTGGCCAAATCCCTGAACGGTGCCCTGGAGCATCCTGCCCCCTTCGAACGCCTCGATGGGCTGGAGCATCTCGACAAGGTCATCGACATCGACCAGTCGCCGATCGGCCGCACGCCGCGCTCCAATCCGGCCACCTATACGGGCGCCTTCACGCCGATCCGCGACTGGTTCGCCGGGCTGCCGGAGGCCAAGGCGCGCGGCTACCAGGCCGGGCGGTTCTCGTTCAACGTGAAGGGCGGGCGCTGCGAGGCCTGCTCGGGCGACGGCGTCATCAAGATCGAGATGCACTTCCTGCCGGACGTCTACGTCACCTGCGACGTCTGCAAGGGCCGCCGCTACGACCGCGAGACTCTCGAGGTGAAGTATCGCGACCATTCCATCGCCGACGTCCTGGACATGACCGTCGAGGAGGCCGCCGACCTGTTCAAGGCGGTGCCGACGATCCGCGAGAAGATGGAGACCCTGGCCCGGGTGGGCCTCGGCTACGTCAAGGTCGGGCAGCAGGCGACCACCCTGTCCGGCGGCGAGGCCCAGCGGGTGAAGCTCTCGAAGGAACTGTCGAAGCGTGCCACCGGCCGCACCCTCTACATCCTCGACGAGCCGACGACGGGCCTGCACTTCCACGACGTCGCCAAGCTGATGGAGGTGCTCCACGAACTCGTGGACCAGGGCAACACCGTGGTCGTGATCGAGCACAACCTCGAAGTCATCAAGACAGCCGACTGGGTCATCGACATGGGCCCTGAAGGCGGCGACGGCGGCGGCGTGGTCGTCGCCGAAGGAACCCCCGAACAGATCGCCAAGTCGCGGGCGAGTCACACCGGGCGATTCCTGCGCGACGTACTGGCTCGGCGGCCCGCCGCGGCAGCGGTGAAGGGCCGGGCCGCCGCCGAATAGGCGTCCACTCGCCGAGACCGGTGCCGATTCGTCGGTGCGGAGCGGTCGGCGGGCGTTCGGCGGCGCATCAACCCGCCGGAAGCGGCATTTCCGGTGGCCCGGCCTGCGCAATGGCCAGCGTCGGTTTGCCGGATCGTCCTGAGGGCGAACCGTAACCATAACGGCTTGAGAGTTCAGCGGTATTTTGCCGTTCTGGGTGCCGGAGCGCCGGGGGAGAGCCCGACCAACCTGCTCAAAAGGTTAACAAATTCTTCCGCCGCACTGCACCGAAAATGCGGCTTTTGCGCAACGGTCGGGTTCGAACTGCCCCGTTTCCAAGCATTCCGCTGTCCTTCCGCGGCGTCCTGTAGAATAGTTCTCGACGTTGAGACTTGAGAACGGGCCGCAAGGGGGGCCGCCGGACCAACTGCAAACAAGCCGCAAACAAGCTGCGCATCGGCAGAATGGTTCGGACGGCTGCGTGGCGGACGCCTGAAATCCTTGGGAAGGAAGAGTAAAAATGTCGAAGAACTGGCTCGTCGCCGGAGCGCTCGCGCTCACGGCCAGCATGACCGCCACCGCGTCCTACGCGCAGTCCACCACGGTTCCGGGTGAGCAGGTCGGCTTGGCCACCGGCGCGCCGCTGCCCGAGGGCATCTATGCGCTGAACACCTTCGTCTATCAGATGCGCGACAACCCGTCTGCTCTCGACGTCGGTGTGAACATCCCGGTGCTGGTCTGGTCGACCCCGCTGGTTCCGCTCGGCGGCCGCATCGAGCTGCTCGTGGCTCCCCCGACCGTGTTCGCCTTCGGCAAGAGCGGCTCAAACCTGCGTGACCTGTCCATCAACGTCGGCACCTTCGTCGGCGGCATCTGGGCCTTCGATCTGGGCAACAACTTCGGCGTCAGCTTGCTCGGAGGTGTCTACCTCAACGAGCTGAACGGGGACCGCGGCGTCCTCGTGACGAACAACGGCACGATCGCTGCCTCGGCCGTGCTGCCCCAGCTCTCCTCGAACACCTACCGCTTCGGCGTTGCCGGCAGCTACACCGGCGACGGCTGGAACCTCACCGCCAACCTGACCGCCAACATCTACGACTCGCCCTCCAACTTCGGTGGTGTTCGCAACATCGGCCTCGGCGGCTTCACGCAGTCCTACTCTCTGTCTGACTCGCTGAACCTCGATCTGACCGCGACCAAGAAGTTCGGTAAGTTCGAGATCGGTGCCATCGCGTACGGCACCTACAACTTCGACATCAGCGCCAAAGGTGGCAACCTCATCAATGCCGCTCAGGGCGACCGCGGTCGGTTCCTGATGGGCGGTCTCGTCGGCTACGACTTCGGCTTCGCCACCGGGCAGGTCTATGTCGCTCGCACCGTCGCCAGAAGCGCTGCCAGCTTCGACAGCACCGAGATCTCGGGCCGCCTGATTGTGCCGCTGTACTCGCCGACCCCGGTCGCCGCCGCTCCCGCGCCGATCATCCGCAAGTACTGATCCGATCTTCGGCGATGGGGCCTGGCTCCGCCGCCGATAGGATCAAGCAAAGCCCGTCCGACACCTGTCGGGCGGGCTTTCGCTTTTTCGGCGGTGGCGACATTCCGAGCGCGGATTCGAGCCGGAGCCTCGTTTCCGAGCGCGACCCCAACCGGCCGGCCATGCAATCCGCCCGTCTCTGAAACTTTTCCCGGCCGTCCTCCGTACCGAACGATGACCCCCACGAAAGGGGCAATCGTTTTAGAGGATACGCTTCATGATCACTCGTCACGCCCGTCGCCCGGTGGCTTCCAAGATCGCCGCCGTTGTACTCGCCTTCTCCGTCGGTGCCGCCTTCCCGGTCACGGCCTTCGCCAAGAACCCGATGGTCGGCGGTGCGCCGATGTACGCCTCGAAGACGATCGTCGAGAACGCGGTGAATTCGAAGGATCACACCACCCTCGTCGCCGCCGTGAAGGCCGCCGGCCTGGTCGACACCCTGTCGAGCCCCGGTCCGTTCACGGTCTTCGCGCCCACCAATGCCGCCTTCGCCAAGCTCCCGGCCGGCACCGTCGAGACCCTGGTGAAGCCCGAGAACAAGGCGACGCTCACCAAGATCCTGACCTACCACGTGGTCCCCGGCACCTACACGGCCAAGGATCTGATGAAGCTCGCCAAGGATGGCGGCGGCGAAGCGCAGCTGAAGACGGTCGAAGGCGAGCCGCTCGTCGTCCAGACCAAGGGCAAGAAGGTCTACGTGACCGACGCCAAGGGCAGCACCGCCACCGTGACGGTCGCCAACGTGATGCAGTCGAACGGCGTCATCCACGTCATCAACGGCGTGCTCCAACCCTGAAGCCTGCGAGCCCGCCAAGGCTCAGACGCGAACGCCCGCGATCCGAGAGGATCGCGGGCGTTTCCCGTTCGTCTCTCGCGGGCGGGTGCTCTCTCAGCCCGCCCGGTTCAGGCGTCGCGCGCCCTCGAAGCGGTTGAGGAAGCGCGGCTCCTTCTCCGGGGCGATGCGGATGGCGAGGTGCATCGTGCCCCCCTCCTCCTCGCGCCGGTCCAGCACCTCGGCATTCTCGTAGAGCCAGTGCAGCGCCGCCCCGTCCTCCGGGGGAAGGATCACCGCGAAGGTCGAGCGCTGGCGCGCGATCCGCGCCTCGATGCGCGCCGTCAGGACGCCCAGCCCCTCCCCGGTCAGGGCCGAGACCAACACCGGCGCGTCGCTGTCGCGGTCGCTGCGCCCGTGTCCGCTGAGGTTCAGGAGCCGGGTACGCTCGTCGGCGTCGAGGAGGTCGGCCTTGTTCCAGACCTCGATGATCCGGGAGGCCGAGGTCTCGATCCCGAGTTCGCGCAGCACCGAGCCCACATCCTCTGCCTGCGCGGCACTGTCGACGTGCGACACGTCGCGGACGTGGAGCAGGATGTCGGCATGGATCACGTCCTCCAGGGTCGCCCGGAAGGCGGCGATGAGGGAGGTCGGCAGCTCCGAGATGAACCCGACCGTATCGGAGAGAATCACGGTCTCGCCGTGGGGCAGCTTCGTCGCCCGGGCCGTCGGGTCCAGGGTGGCGAACAGCATGTCCTGCGCCATCACCTGGGCCTTGGTTAGGGTGTTGAAGAGCGTCGACTTGCCGGCGTTGGTATATCCGACCAGGGCGACGATCGGGTACGGCACCCGTGCCCGGCTCTGCCGGTGCAGCCCGCGGGTGCGGGTGACGCTGTCGAGTTCCCGCTCGATCTTGGTCATCCGCTCCTGGATCATACGCCGGTCGGCTTCGATCTGGGTCTCGCCAGGGCCGCCGAGGAAGCCGAAGCCGCCGCGCTGGCGTTCCAGGTGGGTCCAGGACCGGACGAGGCGGCTCTTCTGGTAGGCCAGATGCGCGTGCTCGACCTGCAGCGTGCCTTCCCGGGTGGAGGCGCGGCGCCCAAAGATTTCCAGGATCAGGCCGGTGCGGTCGATGACCTTGCAGCCGAAGGCCTTCTCGAGGTTGCGCTGCTGAACCGGCGAGAGGGCGCAGTCCATCACCACGAGGCCGATCTCGCGGGCCCGGATCACGCCGGCCAATTCCTCGACGCGGCCCTTGCCGAGATAGGTGGAGGGACGGATACGCTGCACCGGCGCGACGATGGCCTCGACCACGTCGAGCTCGATCGCGGCCGCGAGGCCGGCGGCTTCGTCGAGGCGGGCCTCGGTGGAACGCAGAGCTTCCGGGCTGCCACTGGCGTTGCCTCGCGCCGCTGCGGCCGCGGCCCGCCCGAGATAGGGTCCGACGACGAGGGTGTGGGTTGCCGCCGCGATGTCGCCTTCGGGAGCGGCCATCGCTTGGAGCCGGGCTTCCCCGGGCGTCATCGGTTCAGTCATGAAGGTGTTCGTTCAACCCTGTCCTGCGTGTCTTCAGGACAATGGGCGCTCGCCGGCCCCAGACAAGGGTGCGGCAAACCTTTCCGGTCGAACCGATGCGGTTTGGTTCGGGCTCACGCCTTCTCGGGCGCCGTCTCGTCGGGTTCGAAGAGCTGGACCGGGTGGCCCGGCATGATCGTCGAGATCGCGTGCTTGTAGACGAGCTGTGAGTGACCGTCCCGACGCAGAAGCACGCAGAAGTTGTCGAACCACGTTACGACACCCTGTAGCTTGACTCCGTTGACGAGGAAGATCGTGAGCGGAATCTTGTTCTTGCGAACATGGTTCAGGAACGTGTCCTGGAGGTTCTGAGCGCGCTCGCCCGCCATTTTTTCTTATCCTTGATTCGCAGTCGCCGCCCGCCGTGGTGACGGGTTCTCGTCCGTTGGTCTCGCGTGAGCCGGTGCACACGATAACATGGCGCCGGTTCCGGAACATTACACGTGTATCGGGCACGCGATGCAAGTGCATCGCCGCCGCGTTCTCAGGGGCCGATGCCGAGCGACTTGAGTTTCCGGTGGAGCGCGGAACGCTCCATGCCAATGAATTCCGCGGTGCGGGAGATGTTGCCCGAGAAGCGCGCAATCTGCGCCACGAGGTACTCGCGCTCGAAGATCTCGCGGGCTTCCCGCAGCGCAAGGCTCATCAGCTTCTCGCCGCCCGAGCCGTTCGGCGTCGTGGGGACCAGGGCACCGATCTCGGTGGGCAGCATCTCGGAGGTCACCTCCTGATCCGGGTCCGTATGGGTCAGGATCATCAGGCGCTCGACGTTGTTGCGCAGCTGGCGAACGTTGCCCGGCCAGTCATGCGATTGCAGGACCGCCATGGCGTCCTCGGCGATGCGCCGGCGCGGCAGGCCGGTGGCGCCCGAGATCTGCTCCATGAAGAACGAGATCAGTTCGGGCACATCCTCGCGCCGCTCCGACAGGGACGGCACGCGGATCGGTACCACCGAGAGGCGGTGGAACAGGTCCTCGCGGAAACGGCCGGCGGTGATCTCCTCGGCGAGGTCGCGCGACGAGGAGGAGATGATGCGCACATCGACGTGCACCCGGGTGGTGCCGCCGACGCGCTGAAAGTTCTGGTCGACCAAGACCCGGAGAATGCGGTTCTGGGTCTCGCGCGGCATGTCCGCGACTTCGTCGATGTAGAGCGAGCCGCCATGGGCCTCTTCGAGGGCGCCGACGCGGCGGGCCCGGCCCTCCCCGGCCTCGACGCCGAACAGCTCGGCCTCCATCGTGTCGGGGGTGATCGTCGCCGCGTTGATGACCACGAAGGGTCCGTTCGCCCGGGCGGACATGGCATGGAGGGTGCGCGCCGAGAGCTCCTTGCCCGAGCCCGGTGCTCCGAGGATCATCACGCGGGCATTGGTGGGCGCCACGCGCTCGACGGTCTGGCGCAGCTGATTGACCACCACCGAGGCCCCGACGAGCCGGCTCGCCTGGCCCGACCGGGCCTTGAGGTCGCGGACCTCGCGCTTCAGGCGGGAGGCTTCGAGGGCCCGCTCAGCCACGAGGATCAGGCGATCGGCCTTGAACGGCTTCTCGATGAAGTCGTAGGCGCCCGCCTTGATCGCAGCGACCGCGGTCTCGATGTTGCCGTGGCCCGAGATCATCACCACCGGCAGGTCGGGATGGCCGACCTTGATCTGGTCGAGCACCTGCAGGCCATCAAGCCGCGAGCCCTGCAGCCAAATGTCGAGGAAGACGAGGTGGGGTCGGCGCGACTCGATGGCGGCGAGGGCCTCGTCGGAGCCGCCGGCGGTGCGGGTGCGGTGGCCCTCGTCGTCGAGGATGCCGGCCACGAGGTCGCGGATGTCGGCTTCGTCGTCGACGATCAGGATATCGGCGCTCATGACTAGATCTCCGCGGTTGGGGGGGCCGTCCGCGCGGCGCCCTTCTCTTCCTGCGCGGAGGGGGCGACCTCCGGCGGCGTGTGGTTGGCTGAGTCTCGGGCGGGTGCGACGCTGGTGTCGCGCGGGACGCGCAGGCGCACGCGCCCGCCCCGACCTTCCGGATTGTCGTTCAAGTCGATCCCGCCGCCATGCTCTTCGAGGACTTTGCTGACGATGGCCAGCCCCAGGCCGGTGCCACCCTCGCGGGTGGTCATATAGGGCTCCAGCAGCCGCTGGCGCCCCTCGGCCGGAAATCCCTTGCCGTTGTCGGTGACTTCGATGGCCACGAAACCGTCCTCGCGGACGAGGCGCACATCGACCCGGCCCTGGCCGACCTCGGCCTCGGGCACGGCCTGGACCGCCTCGACGGCGTTCTTCAGGATATTGGTGATCGCCTGGGACAGGAGCCGGATGTCGAAGGCCGCCAGGATCGGCTGGTCGCCGTCCTCGCCGAACGAGAACTCCATGTCCGGATGCGCGACCCGCATCATGAACAGGTTCTGGCGTGTGATCTCGCTGAGATCGTTCTGCGCGATCGCGGGCTTCGGCATCCGCGCGAAGGACGAGAACTCGTCGACCATGCGCTTGATCTCGTCCACCTGGCGCACGATCGTGGCGGTGCACTGGTCGAACACCTCCTTGTCGGTGGTGATGACCTTGCCGTACTTGCGCCGGATGCGCTCGGCCGAGAGCTGGATCGGGGTCAGCGGATTCTTGATTTCGTGCGCGATGCGGCGGGCCACGTCCGCCCAGGCCGAAGTCCGCTGAGCCGAGACGAGGTCGGTGATGTCGTCGAGGGTCACGACGAAGCCACGGGCGCCGCCCTGGGCCTGCTCGCTGGTCACCCGCACGGTCACGGTGCGCTCGCGGCCGTTGCGCGTTAGCTGGATCTGCTGCTGCATCGCTCGCAGGCGGGCCTCGCCGCCCTCGGGGAACAGCGCCTGCAGTTCCGGCACCGCCTGGGTCAGGGGCTTGCCGACGATCTCGTCCGCCGAGAGGCCCAGGGTGCGCTCCACCGAAGGGTTCGCGATGGTGACGTGGCCCGCAGCGTCGACCCCGAGCACGCCGGGCGAGACGCCGGCCAGCACCGCCTCGGTGAAGCGCCGGCGCCGATCGATGAGATCGCTCGCCGCCGTCAGCCCATCATGCTGGCGTCGCAGCTCCTGCGTCATCTTGTTGAAGCTCTCGGACAGGTGCGCGAGGTCGCCGTCGCTCTTCCGGGCCGGGACCTGCGCGTAGAAGTTTCCGGAGGCGACCTGGTCGGCGGCGTTGATCAGGCGCCGGATCGGGGCGACGAACCGGTTGGCGAAGTTGAGCCCGAACCACACCGCCGAGAGCAGCGCGATCAGGGCAATCAGCGCGAAGACCGAGGCGAAGCTGATCTGAATCGAGCGCTTCAGCGAATCGTAGGTCAGGTACTCGGCCGCTGCGGCCCGCGACACGCCCGGGAATTCGATGGCGAGCTGGCTGACCTCGCGCTGGACCAGCAGCACCGCTCCGTCATAGGCCGGCATGCGCAGCAGGGCGGCGAAGACGCGGCCCTCGCTCGGCACGAGGCAGATCGGATCGACCGATTTCGCCGCGTCCTCGAAGGCGGCCGCCGAGGGCAGGCGTCGTTCCTTCAGGGCATCGATCTTGGCGCGCGCCACCACCTCGGTCGGGCCGCGCATGATCTCGGCCACCGGCAGGCTGAGGGCGGTGGCGCGGGTGGTCAGGAAGCTCTCGAACCAGCCCCGGTTCACGTCGAAGTTCGGCCGTGCCCGGGTGAGGTCGTCGGCAAGGATGCGGATCTCGCGAGCCAGGCTCTGGCACTGGTTCTCCTGGTAGGCATCGGCCACCTCGACGGATTTCAGCACCACGTCACGGACCCGGTCGGTGAAGCCCAGGGACAGGCCGCGATCGATGGTCACTGCCGCCACCACCGCGAGGAGGACGGTGGGCAGGATGGCGATGAGGCTGAAAAGGCCGACGATGCGCGTGTGCAGGCGCGCCACCGCGGCGTTCGTCCGGCGCGCATGGAGGAAGACCCGTGCTTCCCAGGCGATGATCACTACGAGGCCCAGGACTAGGAAGACGTTGATGCCGAGCAGCGTCAGCCCCACCGCCGGGGTCGGCGTGACCCGGATCACTCCGGCCAGGATCAGGAAGGTGGTGATCGCCGAAACCAGGGCTGTCATGACCACCAGTGCCCCGACGATGCCGGGTCCCCGCGGCGGCGGACGCACCTGAGCGGGCAGTCGATCGGCTCCCTCGGCCTCCGCCGGACCGGCGGAGCCTGAACCCTCCCGGGAGGGGTTCGGAACGGGGGACGGACGAAGCCACGGCATGGCTGATGCGTCGCCACAACAGTGTGGCGAAATTAATACGAATGGGGCACGGCCCTGCGTAGGAACTGCGCAGATCCACGACCCGGACGTGGACGCTTACGACCCGGCCCGCCCCTGTCGCGCTTTCCGCACTCCGTCCGATCGACGGAGCGAGAAAATACATTATCCTCTTTCGTAACCGCACCCAGAGATCAGAATGTCCAATACGCCCGTCTTCGCCTCGGCCGCCGTCGCAGCGCCCCATCGCCTTGCGGCCCAGGCCGGACAGCACGTCCTGGCGCAGGGCGGCAACGCGATCGAGGCGATGACCGCGATGGCGGCCGCCATCGCGGTGGTCTACCCGCACATGAACGGCATCGGCGGCGATGGCTTCTGGCTGGTGCGCGAGCGCGGCGGCCGCGTGCGCGGCATCGAAGCCTGCGGTCCGGCCGGGCGGAACGCCACGATCCAGCGCTATCGCGAGCAGGGCTACGAGATCCTGCCGTCGCGCGGACCCGACGCAGCGCTCACCGTGGCGGGTGCGATCGGCGGCTGGCGCCTCGCCCTCGATCTCTCGAAGGCCCTGGGCGGCCGCCTACCGCTATCCACCCTGCTCGCCGACGCGATCCGACATGCGCGCGACGGTGTCGCCGTCTCTCCTTCGGAAGCGCGCTACGTCCCGAAGGAACTCGACACGCTCCACGACCAGCCCTACTTCGCCGAGACTTTCCTCGACGGCGGCCAGCCCTTCACGGCCGGTGCCATCCGCAAGCTGCCGGCGCTGGCCGCCACCCTGGAGCAGCTGGCCCATGCGGGGCTCGACGACTTCTACAAGGGCGACCTCGGGCGCGAGATCGCCGCCGACCTCGACCGGCTCGGGACGCCGGTGACCCGGGCCGACCTCGAAGCCTATGCACCCCGGGAGCGTGCGCCGCTGTCGATCCGTCGGCGGGACGCCACGCTCTACAACTTTCCGCCGCCCACGCAGGGCATCGCCGCGCTGCTGATCCTCGGCATCTTCGACCGCCTGCGGATCGACCGGCCCGAGACCACCGCGCATTACCATGGGCTGATCGAGGCGACGAAGCGCGCCTTCGCGATCCGCGACCGGATCGTCACCGATTACGACCGCCTGGCGGTCGACCCCGCGAGCTTCCTGACGCCGGAGCGCCTGGATCGCGAGGCGGCGCAGATCGACATGCGCCGGGCCGCGAGCGTTCCCCTGCGCAATCCCGGCGAGGGCGATACGGTGTGGATGGGCGCCATCGACCGCGACGGCCTCGCGGTGTCCTACATCCAGTCGATCTACTGGGAGTACGGCTCCGGCATCGTGCTGCCGAAGACCGGCATCCACTGGCAGAACCGCGGCACCTCGTTCTCCCTCGACCCCAAGGCGGTGAACCCGCTGGAGCCGGGACGCCGGCCGTTCCACACCCTGATCCCGGCGCTGGCTAGCTTCGACGACGGCCGCGTGATGGCCTACGGAAGCATGGGCGGCGACGGGCAGCCGCAGTTCCAGGCGCAGATCTTCGCCCGCTACGCCGATTACGGGATGGACCCGGCCGCGGCGGTCGACGCGCCGCGCCTCCTCTACGGCCGCACCTGGGGGGCGGAGTCGCTCACCGTGAAGGTCGAGGACCGGTTCGATCCGGCCTGCATTGCCGAGCTGTGCAAGCTCGGCCACGCGATCGAGGAACTCGGGGGGGCCTATATCGACTCCCTCGGCCATGCCGGCATGCTCGTGCGCCATCCAAGCAATGGTTCGATCGCGGCGGTGCACGATCCAAGATCCGACGGCGGATCGGAGGGGCTGTAACTTCCGCTGATCTTCACGGTCGGGTTGCACCGGAAAGCCAAACAGAACAAAGACTTGGCATCATCCTTGCGAAGGGTCGTCCATCGCAAGGAGCGAATAATGGATACGACTCTCTCACGCCAGCGCTGGCTGCAGCTCGGGCTCGGACTGATCGCCATGATGGCGATCTCCAGTCCGCAATACGTCTGGACCCTCTTCACCAAACCGCTCATCGCCACGACCGGCGCGACCTTGCCGCAGATTCAGTGGACCTTCACGATCCTGATCGTGCTGCAGACCTTCTTCTCGCCGGTGCAGGGCTATCTGATCGACCGGTTCAGCCCCAAGCTGATGATCGCGCTGGGTGCCGCCCTCTCCGGCCTCGGCTGGGTGCTGGCTGCCAGGGTCGACACGTTGCTGGGCGTCTACGCCACCTACGGCCTGTTCTGCGGCCTCGGCACCGGCATCGTCTATGTCGGGATCGTCGGCCTGATGGTGAAGTGGTTTCCGGACCGTCGCGGCTTTGCCGTCGGCGTGGTCGCCGCCGGCTACGGCATGGGCGCCATGCTGAGCACCTTCCCCATCAGCGACATGCTCGCGGCCTCCGGTTACCGCCACACGCTGACGGTGTTCGGCATCGTGCTCGGGGCCATCGGCGCCCTGGCGGCCCTCGGCCTGCGCGCGCCCCGGGCCGGAGAGGTTCTGCCGGCCCCCGCCGTCAACCTCTCGACCTGCGTGCACGATACGGCCCCGAAGGTGATGCTGCGGACGCCGCTGTTCTGGCTGATGTTCGCCATGATGACGATGATGTCGACGGGCGGCCTGATGGTCGTGGCCAACTTCGCCTCGTTCGCCCGTGATTTCGGCGTAGCCGACGCGATCATCTTCGGATTCGTCGCCCTGCCCTTCGCCCTCACCTTCGACCGCATCACAAACGGCCTGACCCGGCCGTTCTTCGGCTGGGTCTCCGACAAGATCGGACGCGAGAACACTATGGGCATCGCCTTCGCGGCCGAGGCGGCGGCCATCGCCCTGCTGCTCGTCTTCCGCGAGAACGCCTACGCCTTCGCGCTCCTCTCCGGCGTCGTGTTCTTCGCCTGGGGCGAGATCTTCTCGCTGTTTCCCTCGATCCTCACCGATACCTTCGGCACCAAGCACGCCACGACGAATTACGGCTTCCTCTACATGGCCCAGGGCATCGGCTCGCTGTTCGGCGGCCCGATCGCGGCCTGGATCTACGCCGTGCAGGGCTCGTGGCTGCCGGTCTTCGCGATCATCATCACACTCGACGTGCTGACCGCGATCCTCGCCTATTTCGTGCTGAAGCCGATGCGCCGCCGGTGGCTCGACGGGAGCGCCGCCCCGGTCCTCGTGGGCAAGCCCGCCCTCGCCTGAGGCGCGGATTCAAACTGGACGATCGGAACGCGGACGGGGCAACCCGTCCGCATTCTGCTGTCGAGGCCCGTTCAGGGCTGTCGGGCGATGGGCCGCGGCGGTCCGCCCTCCGGCGTCACCCAGTCCTGCGCATTCCGGAGGCGCAGTCCACTCGCGTGCAGGCTCGATCGCCAGATCGGCGCCAGCGGCGTGAGACGCGGCAGGATGCGAAGCGCCACGCCCTCCGCCGCCAGCGCGGCGGGCAGGTCGCCGAGGGTCTCCCGACCATCCGGGACGACCGTACGGCGCGAGACCCAGGTGCCGGGATCGCCAGCCGGCTCGAACGATTCGAAGGGCATCCGGTAGCGCTGGATCGTGCCGGACGCGATCCGCTCGGCCCAGGCTTCCTCGACATAGGCGACGGCCCGGCCGGCGACGTCGCCGAACCACGCCCGCCGGTCCTCCGGGGTCGTTGTGGCGGTCGGCCAGATCACGATCCGGGGGCAGTCGCGCGGGAACAGGTAGAGTAGGCTGTGAGCCGCATCAATCGCCCAGACCAGCGGGCCGTTCAGCCAGGCCCGCTCCGGACCGCGCTCGATGCCGACCCGCACGGCGCGGGGGACGAAGACCCGGATCTCCGGGTCCTCGCTGAAGTGGAACAGCTGCGGGCGCGCCGCCTCCGGCCCGGCCCGGTCGCGCGGACTCACCGCGCGTTACGGAACACCTGCAGGTCGAGGTCGCGGACCTTCTTGCGCAGGGTATTGCGGTTCACGCCCAGGAGCTCGGCCGCGCGGATCTGGTTGCCCCGGGTGGCGGCCAGGGCCGCACCGATCAGCGGTCCCTCGATCTCGCGCAGGATGCGGTGATAGAGGCCGGGCGGGGGCAGCGTGTCGCGATAGCCGCCGAAATATTCGGCCAGGTGGCGCTCGACCGCCCCCGACAGGGTCTCGGCTTCGCCGCTCGGCTTGCGGGCGCCCGTCGCACCGTTCTGCTGGCTCTGGGCCAGGGGCAGGGTGTCGAGCTCGGCCTCGATGACGGGGCCGGTGATGGTCTCCTGCGGATAGAGCGCCGCGAGGCGCCGCACGAGGTTCTCGAGCTCCCGGACGTTGCCCGGCCAGCGGTAGCGCTTCAGCCGCTCCATCGCCTCGCCGTCGAGTTGCTTGCGGCTCAGGCCCTCGCGCTCGACCAGGATGAAGAAGTGGCGGATCAGGTCGGGCACGTCCTCGGAGCGTTCCCGAAGCGCGGGAAGCCGGAGCGGCACCACGTTGAGCCGGAAGAACAGGTCCTCGCGGAAGATGCCCTGCTGGATCGAGACCCGCAGGTCCTTGTTCGTGGCCGCGATGATGCGGACATTGGTCTTGATCGGCACCCGGCCGCCGACGGTGGTGTACTCGCCCTGCTGCAGCACGCGCAGGAGGCGGGTCTGCGCCTCCATCGGCATGTCGCCGATCTCGTCGAGGAAGAGCGTCCCGCCCTCGGCCTGCTCGAAGCGGCCGGCGGAGCGCGACAGGGCGCCGGTGAAGGCCCCCTTCTCATGGCCGAACAGCTCGGATTCGATGAGGTCGCGCGGGATGGCGGCCATGTTCACGGGCACGAACGGGCCGGTGCGGCGGCGGCCATAATCGTGCAGCGCGCGGGCGACCAGCTCCTTGCCGGTGCCGGACTCGCCCGTGATCATCACGGTGAGATCGGTGGGCATCAGCCGGGCGAGCGCCCGGTAGATCTCCTGCATTGCCGGCGAGCGCCCGACCAGCGGAATGTCCTCGTTGCCCGGATCGGTGCCGGCGGGCGCGGTGCCGCGCGGTCGGGACAGGGCGCGCCCCACGATGGCGATGAGTTCCTTCAGGTCGAAGGGTTTGGGCAGGTATTCGTAGGCGCCCCGCTCAGAGGCGCGGATCGCCGTCATGAAGGTGTTCTGCGCGCTCATGACGATGATCGGCAGCTCCGGCCGCACGCGCTTGATGCGCGGCAGCAGATCGAAGACGTTCTCGTCGGGCATCACCACATCGGTGATGACGAGATCGCCCGCGCCCTCGGCGACCCAGCGCCAGAGGGTGGCGCAGTTGCCGGTTGAGCGGACCTCGTACCCGGCCCGCGACAGCGCCTGGTTGAGGACGGTGCGGATGGCGGCGTCGTCGTCCGCGACGATGATGTGTCCGTTGGGCATGACGCGACTCTACAGCTCCGCGGACGATTCGCGCCCGTCGCGGGCGCTCGACATAGGGAGAAGAAGACGAAAGGTGGTCCGACGTGGGACTGGATCGCACTCGACGATCCCACCGTGATCGCCGATGATCTTGGCGACCAATGCAAGTCCGAGGCCGGAACCCTGCGCCTTCGTGGTGACGAAGGGGTCGAACAGGTCCGGCAGCAGGTCCGCCGAGACGCCGGGCCCGTTGTCGCGCACCGCGACCTCGATGGGCAGGCTGACGCGCTCGCGCGAGCCCGGCACCTGCAGGCGCAGGCCGGTGCGAAAGGCCGTCGACAGGGTGATCTCGCCGTCCACCGCGTCGGCCCCGATCGCCTCCGAGGCGTTCTTCACGAGGTTGAGGATCACCTGAACGAGCTGGTCGCGGTTGCCCAGTACCGGCGGCAGCGAGGGATCGTAGGTCTCGACGAAGCGGATGTGGCGGGCAAAGCCCGACTGCGCCGAGCGCTTCACCTGGTCGAGCACGCCGTGCACGTTGACCGAGCCGCGCTCGACGGGACGCTCGTCGCCGAACAGCTCCATGCGTTCGACGATGCGCACGATCCGGTCGGACTCGTCGCAGATCAGCCGGGTCAGGAGGCGGTCGTCCTCGTTGCCCGACTGTTCGAGGAGCTGGGCCGCCCCCCGGATGCCGGCGAGCGGGTTCTTGATCTCGTGGGCCAGCATCGCGCCGAGGGCGATCATGGAGCGGGCGGCGCCGCGGTGGGTGAGCTGGCGGTTCATCTTGTCGGCGATGGTGCGTTCCTGGAGCATCAGCACCACCGCATCCTCGTCGTCGCCCAGCGGCGTCGCGAAGACGTCGACGCTACGCTCCAGTCCGGAGCGCGGCTGCACCAGCTCGACCCCGTACTCGCTGACGCTGGCCCGGCGCCGGCGCACCTCCGCCACCAGCGCGATGATCGGCGAGGCGAAGGGAATGATGTCCGAGAGGCGCCGCCGCTGCATCAGCCGGGCGGAGTGGTCGAAGAACGTCTCGCCCGCATGGTTCACGTGGAGAATGTGGTCGTTGGCCCCCACCGTCAGCACCGGCAGCGGCAGGGCATTGATCACCGCCTCGTTGGTGGGTGCGGCGTCGGCCCGCGCATTGCCGTTCCGGCCCGGTGTCGGCTTGCCCGAGCTCATGCGGCCTCCCCCATGGTGTGCGGCATCGTCCCGTCGCGGCCGCCCGCGAAGGCGCGGGCCAGGAGCGCGGAGGCGATCTCCGGGTCGGTGGTCGTCAGGAGCTGCATTCGCGCCTCGGGATCGAGGCCGCCCCCGGCCTCGGCATAGGCCGCCAGATGTTTGCGGGCATGGCGCACGCCCATGCGCAAGCCGTAGAGGGCGAGCAGGCCCTGATAATGCTCAACCGCCAGGGCCGCCATCTCGGTGCCCGACAGGGCGGGCACGGGCCGTCCGGCGAGGCCGGCCGCGAGGGCGCCGACGAGCCAGGGCCGCCCCACCGCGGCGCGCCCGACCATCAGGCCGGCGGCCCCCGACCGCGCAAGGCAGGCGCGCGCCTCGGCCAGGGTGGTGATGTCGCCGTTGGCGATGACAGGGATCGCCACCGCCTCGACCACGACGCGGATCGCGGCCCAGTCCGCCCGGTCCTTGTAGAATTGCTGACGGGTCCGGCCATGCACCGTCACGGCGTTCAGCCCGAGCCCCTCGGCCCGGCGCGCCAGTTCCGGCGCATTGAGATTGGCGTGGTCCCAGCCGAGGCGCATCTTCACCGTGACGGGGATGCGGACCGCGCCGCGTACCGCCGCGAGGATCCGGGTCGCGCCCGCGAGATCGCGCATCAGGGCCGAGCCCGAGGCGACGCCGGTGACGACCTTGGCCGGGCAGCCCATGTTGATGTCGACGACGTCGGCGCCGTTCGCCTCGGCGATGCGCGCCGCCTCGGCCATCGGCTCCGGCGCGCAGCCGGCGAGCTGGACGATGTGGGGATCGACGCCGCTGCCCTCGGCGCGCAGCTGCGCCTCCTGGTCGCCGCGCGCCAGTTCGGCGGCCGCCACCATCTCGGACACCACCGCGCTGGCCCCGAGGCGGCGCGCGATACGCCGGACGTGAAGGTCGGTGACTCCGGAAAGCGGTGCGAGCAGGACCGGCACCGGCCGCTCGCCGCCGCTCGCCGGCATGTCTCGCGAGGCCTTCGATCCAGCGAGAAAGCTCAAATAATCATCAGCGCACATTGTGCTCAACAAATAGACAAAACGGCTCGCCACGCAAGCGATTCCGTGGATTTGATTTCAGCTTCTCCCGCGCTTAAACGACAGACCGCCCCAACGGCGGGTTGCCCAAGCCTTCGCATCGCGGACGCGCGGTGACGTGCCGGTGCGGGGATCCACACACCCGAAGCGCGGGAGCATACGCATGTCCGGCACCGCGTGGAATGCGGCAGCGGTGGTTGTCGCGGCCGGCCGCGGCATCCGCATCGGCGGGGACACTCCGAAGCAGTACCGGCGTGTCGGCGGGCAGGCCGTGCTGACCCGGACGCTGGCGGCGCTGGCCGCCCATCCGGGCATCGTCCGCATCCAGCCCGTGATCGCGCCGGACGCCGTCGACTTCTACCGCGCCTGCCTCGACGACCTCGACGCCGCCACCCGGGGCAAGCTCGCCGAGCCGGTTCCCGGCGGGGCCACCCGTCAGCAATCCGTCCGCGCCGGGCTCGAAGCCCTGGACGGCACCGATGCGCCGGACCTCGTCCTCGTCCACGACGCGGCCCGTCCGCACGTGGACGTGGACCTGATCGAGCGCGCCCTGGTGGCCGGACGCGACCACCGCGCCGCCGTGCCGGGCATCGCCGTCACCGACACCATCAAGGTGGTGGAAGACCTCGGCGACGGTACCGGCCGGGTGCGCGAGACCCCGCCGCGCGAGGGGCTGCGCGCCGTGCAGACGCCCCAGTCCTTCGCCTACGGCCCCTTGCGCGACGCTCATCGCCGGGCGGCGGAGGCCGACCTCCATGCCTTCACCGATGACGGGGCGCTCGCCGAATGGGCCGGCTTGGCCGTCGTCGTGTTCGAGGGCGACCCGCGCAACCGCAAGATCACCCAGCCGGCCGACCTGATCGAGGCCGATCGCGGCTTCTCCGGCCAAAACCCCACCGCCCTGAGCGAGGCCCATCCCATGACCACCTACGTCACCCGCCTCGGCACCGGCTTCGACGTCCACGCCTTCACGGAAGGCGACCATGTCTGGCTCGGCGGCGTGAAGATCCCGGCCGACCGCGGCGTGCTGGCCCATTCGGATGGCGACGTCGCCCTCCACGCCCTCACGGACGCCCTCCTCGGCGCCATCGCGGACGGCGACATCGGCACGCATTTTCCGCCGAGCGACGAGCAGTGGCGCGGCGCCGCCTCCGACCGCTTCCTGGCGCACGCGGTGGAACTGGTGCGTGCGCGCGGCGGCAAGATCGACCATCTCGACATCACGGTGCTGGCCGAGGCACCGCGCATCGGCGCCCATCGTGAGGCGATCCGCGCCCGCATCGCCGAGATCGCGGGCGTGCCGCTGAGTTCGGTCTCGATCAAGGCGACCACCACCGAGAAGCTCGGCTTCGTCGGCCGTGCCGAGGGCCTCGCCGCTCAGGCCGCCGCCACGGTACGGCTGCCCGAGGTCACGGCCGAGCTGAACGCCGCCGACGAGACGGCCGAGCGCCGCTCGTGATCGACGATGGCGCCCTGCTCGCCCGGGCGGAGGCGCTCGTCGCCGCCTATGCGGCGGCGGGGCTGACGGTCGCCACGGCCGAATCCTGCACCGGCGGCCTCGTCGCTGGGCTACTCACCGCGATTCCCGGCTCCTCGGTGGTGGTCGAACGCGGCTTCGTCACCTACTCGAACGCGGCGAAGTCCGAGAGCATCGGCGTCCCCGCCGAGCTCGTCGCCACCCATGGCGCGGTGAGCATGGCCGTGGCCCAGGCCATGGCCGAGGGCGCCCTGGCGCATTCTCATGCCCGTGTCGCGGTGGCGATCACCGGTATTGCCGGCCCCGGCGGCGGCAGCGCCGACAAGCCGGTCGGCCTCGTGCATTTCGGGCTCGCCGTGAACGGCGTGAGCGTCCGCCACCTCGAACGGCGCTACGGCGACCTCGGCCGCACCGAGATCCGGCGCCACGCCGTGGGCGATGCGCTGGGCTTGCTCGAATCGATCCTCGCACCGACGTCTTGAAACCGACATGCTGGCCTGACAGGTTGCAACCCAGGCCGAGTCGCTGCGTGCCGGGTTCGCCCTCGAACCGTTGGGGAGGCTGCATGACACCGGTATCGTTCGCCTCTCCGGCTCGTCCGCGCGCCGTGCGCCTGCCGGCCTGACGCTGCCGCCCGCCTGAGAGCGCCGCGGCCGTCCCCCCTCGATCCGTCATCCATTCCTCGGCCGGCCGTCTGCGGACCCGCGCCATCCACGGAGTCGGCGCCTGCCCCGCGCCGTGATCGCATCCCATGCTCCTCGATCGCCTCAAGGGCGCGGAGGCCTACCGGTCCGTCCTCGCCTTTCTCATCCACCAGTGGCGCAGCCGCCTGCCCCTGCTCGCCGGCGTCGTCGCGGCGATCGTCGGCGCGACCCTGGCCGACGTCTTCCTGCCCCTGTTCGCCGGTCGGCTTGTCGATGCCCTCTCGCATGCCGACCGTATGGCGGCCCGCTCGGATGCGCTCGCGGCCTTCGCGGCGATGGCCGGCCTCGGGCTCCTCACCCTTGGGCTGCGCCACTTGGCCTGGGCCCTGGTGGTGCCGTTGAGCCTCTCGACCATGCAGGCCGTGGCGCAGGCGGGCTTCCACCGGGTCCAGCGCCTCTCCACCGACTGGCACGCCAACAGCTTCTCGGGCTCCACCGTGCGCAAGGTCTCGCGCGGCATGTGGGCCCTCGAAGGGTTGAACGACACGCTCCTGCTGGAACTGCTCCCGGCCTTCGTGGTGCTGCTCGGCACCATGGTCCTGCTTGGCCTGCAATGGCCCGTCATGGGGCTGGTGATCGGCCCGGGCTCGCTGATCTATTTCGGCATCGTCGTGATGCTCGCCACCCGGGTCATCGCGCCCGCGGCCCAACTCTCCAACGTCTGGGATTCCCGCCTCGGCGGCGCGTTGAGCGACGCCGTTGGCGCCAACGCGGTGGTGAAGGCCTTCGGGGCGGAGGCCCGCGAGGATGCGCGCCTCGGCCGGCTGCTGGGCAAGTGGAACCGGCGCACCCACCGGACCTGGATGCGGATCACCTGGAGCATCACCGCGCAGTTCGCGCTGCTCCTCGTTCTGCGCACGGCCATCGTCGGGACAGCACTCTGGCTTTGGTGGACCGGGGCGGCGAGTCCCGGCGATGTCGCCTACGTGCTCACCACCTACTTCGTCGTGCACGGCTACCTGCGGGACATCGGCGGTCACATCAACCGTGTGCAGCGCGGCGTCAACGAGATGGAGGAACTGGTCGCCCTCGAGGCCGAGCCCTACGGCGTCGCCGACCGGGCCGGCGCCACGGCGCTCGCGGTTCGGAACGGAGACCTTCGCTTCGAGCGGGTGACCTTCCACTATGCCGGGCACGAGACGCCGCTCTACCACGACCTGTCGGTTCACATCCCGGCCGGGCAGCGGGTCGGCCTCGTCGGCCGGTCGGGCTCGGGCAAGACCACCTTCGTCAAGCTGGTGCAGCGCCTCTACGACGTCACCGGCGGCCGCGTCTGCATCGACGGGCGCGACGTCTCCGGGGTGACGCAGGCGTCGTTGCGCGCGCACATCGCCATCGTGCCGCAGGAGCCGGTGCTGTTCCACCGCTCGCTCGCCGAGAACATCGCCTATGCGCGCCCCGGCGCCTCCCCGGAGGCGATCGCGCAGGCGGCGCGCCTCGCCAATGCGCACGACTTCATCGCCCGCCTGCCGAAGGGCTACGCCACCCTCGTCGGCGAACGCGGCGTCAAGCTCTCCGGAGGCGAGCGCCAGCGGGTCGCGCTCGCCCGCGCCTTCCTGGCCGATGCGCCGATCCTGATCCTCGACGAGGCCACATCGAGCCTCGACTCGGAATCGGAGGCGTTGATCCAGGAGGCGATGGAGCGGCTGATGCGCGGGCGTACGGCCATCGTGATCGCGCACCGGCTCTCCACCGTGCGCGCCCTGGATCGCATTCTCGTCTTCGAGACCGGGCGCATCGTCGAGGACGGCACCCACGACAACCTGCTGGTTCGTCCGGACGGCCGCTACCGCGCCCTGTTCGAGCGGCAGGCCGGCGGGGTGGTGGAGGCGTGAGGCGCGTACGGTGTGTGCTCTTCGTGTGCAGCCGAAACCGGCTGCGCAGCCCGACCGCCGAGCAGGTGTTCTCGGACTGGCCCGATCTGGAGGTCGCCTCAGCGGGGACGGATGCCGCGGCTGACGAACCGGTCTCGGCGGAGTGGCTCGCCTGGGCCGATCTGGTCGTGGTGATGGAGAACCGACACCGGGCGCTACTGCAGCGCCGCTTCCGCGCGAGCCTGAAGCACGCACGGCTCGTCTGCCTCGACATCCCCGACGTCTACGGCTTCATGGACCCGGACCTCGTGCGGCTTCTGCGGGCTCGGGTGACGCCGCATCTGCGCTGAGGCTCAGGCCGCGCCGTAGACCCGCTTCGCCCGCGCTTCGAAGGCATCGGTGAACTTGCGGAAGGCCCGGTCGAACATCGTCCCCATCAGCATGCCGAGCGTTCGGCTCTTGAACTCGTAGGTGATGAAGAAGTCGACGGTACAACCGCCACCCTCGCCGTCCTTGAACATCCAGCGGTTCTCGAGGTGGCGGAACGGGCCGTCGATGTATTCGGCGACGATGCGCAGGTTCTGCGGATCGAGGGTGACGCGCGTGGTGAAGCGCTCGCGGATTGCCTTATAGCCGACGCCCATCTCGGCCACGAGCACCTCCGTGCCGTCCGCCCCCGGCTGGCGCCGCAGCACGCGCAGGGATTCGCAGAGCGGCAGGAAGTCCGGGTAGCGCTCCACGTCGGCCACGAGGTCGTACATCTGGCGCGGCGAGTGCCGCACCGTGCGGTTGATCCGGAATGAGGGCATCGAGACTCTAGGCGTTGGCGATGCGGGCGAGACGGGCCGCCTTCAGCTTTGCAAAATCCTCTCCGGCGTGATGGGAGGAACGGGTCAGGGGCGTCGCCGAAACGAGGAGGAAGCCCTTGGTGTAGGCGGTGGTCTCGAGGCCCTTGAACTCGTCCGGGGGCACGAAGCGCACCACCTCGTGGTGCTTCTTGGTCGGCTGGAGATACTGCCCGATGGTCAGGAAGTCGACGTCGGCCGAGCGCAGGTCGTCCATGAGCTGGACCACCTCGTTCCGCTCCTCGCCGAGGCCCACCATGATGCCGGATTTGGTGAAGATGGTCGGGTCGAGCTCCTTCACCCGCTGCAGCAGCCGCACCGAGTGGAAGTAGCGTGCGCCGGGGCGGACCGTCAGGTAGTTCCCCGGCACGGTCTCCATGTTGTGGTTGAACACGTCGGGCCGGGCCGCTACCACGACCTCCAGGGCGCCGGTTTTGCGCAGAAAATCCGGGGTCAGCACCTCGATCGTGGTGGCGGGGCTGCGCGCCCGGATCGCCCGGATAGTGCGGGCGAAGTGCTCGGCACCCCCGTCGGCGAGGTCGTCCCGGTCCACCGAGGTGATCACTACATGGTGCAGGCCGAGCTTGGCCACCGAATCCGCGACCTTGTCGGGCTCGCCCGCGTCGAGGCCTTCGGGCAGGCCGGTGCGCACGTTGCAGAAGGCGCAGGCCCGCGTGCAGGTGTCGCCCATGATCATGAAGGTGGCGTGCTTCTTCTCCCAGCACTCACCGATATTGGGGCAACCGGCCTCCTCGCAGACCGTGACGAGGCCGTGCTCATGGACGATCTTGCGCGTATCCTCCCAACCCTTCGAGCCAGGCGCCTTCACGCGAATCCAGTCGGGCTTGCGCTGGATCGGCTTGTCGGGCCGGTGCGCCTTCTCGGGATGGCGCGGGCGCTGATCGTTGCAGAGGAGGTCGAGGACGACGGCCATGACAATCCACGGGATTCGCCCGCGACAGGCCGGCGTACCCTCCGACTTAAGCCGTGACGTCCCCGTCCGCAAACCCGCCGCGACGGGATGGCGCGACAGGGGCTTCTGTTCGTCAGGTGCCGGAACCCGGATCGTCGAGACGGCTCCTCGGTAGTCTGTACGGCGGCGCTCGGCGGATGCCCGCCCTTCGCTTCTGGAATGCCGGAGGCTCCTAGGTCAGTCCGATACCCTCCCGGGCTCGGATGGAGCATCGACCGGCAGCAACGCGTGATAGATGGCCATCAGGTCCCGGCACTGATCGGACACGCTTCGCTTCCCGGACGCGCCGGCGGGCGGCACGGCAAGATATCGGTCCGGGTGCTCGTTCATGTCGGAGAAAACCCGGGTCAGACCGTCCCGCGAACCGACATCGACGACGAATCCGTTGACGCCTTCGACGACATCCTCGCCGATCGCGCCCCGGTCGCTGGCGACCACCCACAGGCCGCAGGCTATGGCCTCGCGCGTCACGAGCCCGAAGCTTTCTGGCCAGATCGACGGAGCGAGCAGGACATCGAGTCCCGCATAGAGGTCCGCGATCTGGTCCTGTGGCATGAAGCCGATGATGGTGACCGGCGTCGCGCCCCAGATCTCGGTATACGTGTCGCCGGCCGTCCGGCTGTGGTCCACGAGCGTCAGTTCAAGGTGGGCGAAGGCGTTCGTGCGCAGGGTCGTCTCGATCAGGGTAGCGCCCTTGTGCGTCGCGCGACCGCCGATATGCCCGAGGCGCACCCGTCCGCTCGGGCTCGGGCGGCGCGCGATGACGTTCTTGAGGCTCGGCATGCCGTTGGGAACGGATTGCGCGGTCCGCACGCCGGCCTCTCGGTAAATCCGGGTGAAGCTGTCCGACACGCACAACACGCGCTCGGCACCATCGAGCAGCCTGCCGAGCCTGCGCCGCCGCGCGACGGACTCCATCGCTCCGAAGCTGCGGTCGTGACGATCCACGAGCGGGTCCGGAGACGGATGATGCACTCTGCCATCCTCGTCGAGGAGGAACTGGAAATCCGAGATCCACCAGCCGTCGTGACAAGTGACGATGTACGGAACCCCTAGATCGGCGACGACCTCGACGGCCGTAGCCGTCAGGCGCTGGATGCAGTGGAAATGCACGAGGTCGGGATCGAACTGTTTCATCAATGTCTCGACCGCCGGCGCGATGGCATCGTTGAACGGCCGCCAGTCCATGTTCGCCTCGGCTGGCGTTCCGATCCTGAAGACCGGGATGCCTCGGTAGGCGTCGACCCGGGTCTGGTAAGTCGCCTCGGATTTGTCGTCCGACGCCAGAACCGCGAGGTCGAATTCGTCGGATGCGTGGTCGAGGTAGAAATCGACATTGTCCCGCACGACCCGCGTCGCGCCGCCGATCGTATGGGGCGGGAAGTATACGTTCACGATCAGAATCCGCCGTTTCCGGGCTGGGCGCGATCGCGCGACGCTGATTTCCCGAGGCAATGGGGGGCGCGGGGCCGGCGTCGTGAGGCGCACCGACGGCCCCGCGGAGATCCGAAGGGGCGGATGGGTGGGCGCAGGCGGGATCATCCGCTTTAGGATGTCCACTGCGGAGGCCAGCCCGTAGGTGCTGCGGGCCTTGCTCTGTGCCCGGTCACCGATCCGGTGCCTGAGGGCGGCATCGGAGGCGAGCGCTTTCAACGCTCTGGCCCAATCTTCGGTGCTCTCTGCGAAGACGCCGTCAACTCCATCGACCAGGACGTCCCGGTACGTGGCGGTCGGGCTGACAACGGACGGGATCGCGAACATCGCCGCCTCGAGCCACTTGATCTCGCTCTTGGCGTCCGTCGCGGCGTTGCGCGACAGCACCGCGATATTGATGTCCGCCCCGGACAGGCATTCCCAGTAGGAGGTGACATCGGCATTGAAGCCGACGCGGAAGATTCGGTCCCTGTACCGGTCGAACCGCGGATCGAGCGGCACGTAGCCGGCCAGGGCGAGCCGGATGGTGGCATCGTGCGCGAAGAGGTCGAGCAGAGCCGGAGCGACGATCTCGGTGAAATCCTGGCTGTGGGCCTTGGTCCCTGACCCGTAGAAGACGGTGACCGCGGAATTGGAGAACGGGTGTCGGGGATACGCGAGGAACTGTTCGTTCCGCGTGTCGAACCCGTTTCGGACGACATGGCACTGCCGCGACCGGACAAGCGGGCGGAGTCGATCGGCGAGTGCGCTCGTCGACGCCATTCCCACGTCGCATTGCTCGATGGCATACCGAAAGAGCGGAACCCCGGACTGTAGGCCGAGATACTCCTCCTGCTTGATCTGACCTTCGTAGGATGCAAGCGGTTCGGGATAGAACTCGGCATCGAAGATGAGATCATCGATATCGTAGACGGTGACCGCCCCGAGGGCGCGGGCGTACAGGATGGCGTGCACCACCGACGGCGACGCGGCGACGCGGTAGAAGATGACCGCGCTGGCTTTGTCGATGGCGGGCAATGCCGTGGAGATCTTCCATTGATCGATGATCTCGACCGTCCAGCCCCCTGCGAGGAGCTGCATCTCCTTTTGCTGAACGCGGTAGTAGGTGCATTGCGGAAGATCCTGATTGGCGATCAGCACCACGTGCCCGACGGACCGTCGCAGGAGCGTCGTCGGGAGCGGATCGCAGAGCCGTATCAAATCGGCGATACGATCGAGGACCCCTTTCATGACCCGGTCCGCCGCGCGCCGCTTCCCGGCACGACGGAGGGAGAACGCTTCCTCGCTGGTCCTTCGGAACAGATCGTCGATGAGGCCGTGCGCCATCGCGCGCCAAGCCGGAGATTGGTGCCACTCGGCGGCCGACGCCTCCAAGCACTCAATGGCATCCTCGAATCGTCCGGCCTCCTGCGACAGACCGTGCGCTGCATGGATATGACTCCAAAGCACCGATCCCGGCAGGCGGCAGGCGATGACAAAATCGGCGGTCGCCTCCTGACCCCGCCCCAGCATCGCCAGGCAGTCGCCTCTGCGGTGGTGCAGACGGCTGGTGCCGGGGTTTAGGGCGATCGCGCGATCGAACGCCTTGAGTGCTGTTGCGGCGTTTCCCCGGCCCAGGTGAAACTCGGCAATCCTTTCGAACAGAAGGTGCGCCCGCTCTCCGTCGAGAACCTGGATGTTCTGAGTCGGGAAACCGACGTCGATATAGTGCCTCAAAGCATTGAAGCGGCCGGGAAGGGGTGGGCGCGCGGTCCGGGCCGCGGCCTGGCGATAAGCCGCTTCGTCGAAGCAGGCCGGAAACTGAGCGTCGCCGAGCAGGTCGAAGAGGGCCTTGCGCTCATTGCTCTTCAATCCGAGCTCGATGCCATGGCTCAGCCAATCCCGATAGAGTTCGGCATCGGTCCCGGCGTGGGGAGGCGCGACCAGCTGCTGCCGATAGAAAGCCGGTTCGAACTCCTCGCCCAGGGCGATCGGGGCGAGGAATTCGAATCCTCGGGTCAGGAAGAGATACAGGCCGTCCATGCGGGAGAACGGCTTATGCGGAAGCCAAGCCTCGTTCAGGACACTGAACTCGTAGAGATTGAACTTCGCGATCCAATTCGGCGCCCCCGCCCCTAATACGCGGAGCAGATCGGCGAATGTGGGTGGAGCTTGGCTGGTGTTTCCGTAGAAAAACTCAAAATCACGCGAATGCAGGAATGATTTGTATTCTTGTTCCAGGTTTGAGAGGTCGACTTTATATTCGCGCTGTTCCTTTCTTCCAAAACGCAGATAATGCTCTGCCAGAGCCCAGGACTCGTGCATGTCGGCCAAGTCGCCATGCCGAACCTTGTATTGTGCCGGCACGAAGTCCTCCGGCAACGGACCATGTTCGGCCTCGAGCGCTTCGATCAGGGTTGCGGCATTTGGAAACCGGCCTTCCTGCCGTCCATGTCTCGCGTAGTGCCGGATGAGGCCCTGTTCGGAGTTGAAGATCGCTGTGTCAGGATAATAGGCGCGATAGAACTTTGGATCGAAATCGATCTTCCTAAGTTTGGTCTTGTACCGATAATTTTCTACTGAAAGATGGATCAGTCGAATTTGTTTACTGAAAGCATTTGTCATTTATCGCGCCGATAAGCTGTAAAATCTTACAATCACTCAAATATCTGAGATAAAGATGACTAAGCAAAAATCGCGCCGGACTATATAAGACAAAAACCAATTCAGGCATGTATACATCGGAATATGCGTCCCAGGTCTCTGCAGCTTTCACCCTTCGAGGACGCCTGGTCGCGGGCCACGACCGACCCGGACGACGCGACCCTGTAGGCCGGCCATGCCGGACGAGTGTAGCACCGATGTCCCCCGGTGGCTTGCGCGACGCCGACGGGGTGCTTTCCCACAGGCCTACGCGCGGGACCGCGGCATGACCGCTTGACGGCGGCCGGCGATGGGAGAGGCAGGGTCACTGCCCGATCGGGCACCGCTTCGTTGGCTCCCGTCGAGGAAGACGAGTGTCCCGTCCCATGGTCTGTGCCCGCCGCTGCGCGAACGGCGCCTGATCTCGCGAGGGGCTCCGGAACCGGTCTCTCAGGTGTGGATCACCTTCCCGTACGCATCCAGCACGCTCTCGTGCATCATCTCGCTGAGCGTCGGGTGCGGGAAGACCGTGTGCATGAGGTCCTCCTCGGTGGTCTCCAGGTTCATGGCGACGACATAGCCCTGGATCAGTTCGGTGACTTCGGCGCCGACCATGTGGGCACCGAGCAACTGGCCGGTCTTGGCGTCGAAGACGGTCTTCACCAGGCCGTCCGGCTCGCCGAGCGCGATGGCCTTGCCGTTGCCCGCGAAGGGGAAGCGGCCGACCTTCACGGCAAAGCCCAGCTCCTTGGCCTTGGCCTCGGTGAGGCCCACGGAGGCAATCTGCGGCTGGCAATAGGTGCAGCCGGGGATCTTGGCCTTGTCCATGGCGTGGGTGTGCAGGCCCTTGATGGTCTCGACGCAGAGCACGCCCTCATGCTCTGCCTTGTGGGCGAGCATGGGCGGGCCGGCGACGTCGCCGATGGCATAGACGCCCGGCACGTTGGTGCGGCCGAGGCCATCGGTGACGACGATGCCGCGCTCGATGGCGACGCCGAGCTTGTCGAGACCGATGCTCTCGATGTTGCCGACGACGCCCACCGCCGAGATCAGCTTCTCGGCCGTCAGCTGCTGGAATTTGCCGTCGCCGGTCTCGATCGTCGCCGTGACGGCGTCGGCGGATTTCTCGACCTTCGTCACCTTGGCGCCCGTAAGGATCTTGATGCCCTGCTTCTCGAAGCGCTTGCGGGCGAGCCCGGCGATCTCGGCATCCTCCACCGGCAGGATCTGCGGCAGCAGCTCGATCACCGTCACCTCGGCGCCCATCGTTCGGTAGAACGAGGCGAACTCGATGCCGATGGCGCCCGAGCCCATGACGAGGAGGCTCTTGGGCATCGTCTCCGGCACCATGGCCTCGTAGTAGGTCCAGATCTGCTTTTTGTCGGGCTCGATGCCCGGGATCGCGCGGGGCCGCGCGCCCGTGGCGACGATGATGTGCTTGGCGGAATACGACCCCGCCGCCAGGGCGCCCTTCGGGGCGGGCGCGCGGGTGGTCTCCTTCACGGTGACCTGCCCCGGCTGGTTGCCCTTAGCGGCGGCCGTGATGGTGGCCTCGCCCCAGATCACGTCGACCTTGTTCTTCTTCAACAGCATGCCGACGCCGCCGTTCAGCCGGGTCGAGACCCCGCGCGAGCGCTTGACGATGGCGGCCGTATCGAAGCCGACCTTCTCGGCCGACAGTCCGTAATCGGACGCATGCTGCATGTAGTGGTAGATCTCGGCCGAGCGCAGCAGCGCCTTGGTGGGGATGCAGCCCCAGTTCAGGCAGATTCCGCCGAGATGCTCACGGTCCACCACAGCCGTCCGGAATCCGAGCTGCGCCGCCCGGATCGCCGCCACGTAGCCGCCGGGGCCGGCGCCGATGATGAGGATGTCATAGGTGTCGGCCATGTGTGGGCTCCTGCGCCCCTCTCCCGTGTCGGAAGGGGCCGGGGTGGGGGCTCGGCGGGCTCGGGGAACGGATCAGGGGAGTCCGCTCACACCAGCATTCCCATCGGGTTCTCGATCAGGCCCTTGAACGCCGAGATCAGCTCCGCGCCGAGCGCCCCGTCGAGGACGCGATGGTCGCAGGACAGGGTCGCGGTCATGACCTGGGCCACGGCCGGGGCGCCGTCGCGCACCACGATGCGCTTTTCGCCTGCACCCACCGCGAGGATCGAGGATTGCGGCGGGTTGATCACGGCCGTGAAGTGCTTGATGCCGAACATGCCGAGGTTGGAGACCGAGGTGACGCCGCCCTGATATTCCTCGGGCTTCAGCTTCTTGGCCCGCGCCCGGGCGGCGAAGTCCTTCATCTCGTTGGAGATGGTGGAGAGCGTCTTCTGGTCGGCCCGGCGGATGACCGGCGTGAACAGCCCGCCGTCGATCGCCACCGCCACGCCGACCTCGGCGTTGTCGAAGCGCAGGATGCGGTCTTCGGCCCAGACGGCGTTGGCCGTCGGCACACGCATCAGCGCGAGGCCCATCGCCTTGATGACGAAGTCGTTCACCGAAAGTTTGAACAGCGGCTTGCCGTCCTTGGTCGTGCCGGCGCTCTTGTTGAGCTGCTCACGCAGCGCCATCAGCGCGTCGAGTTCGCAATCCACCGTCAGGTAGAAGTGCGGCGCCACCTGCATCGCCTCGGTGAGGCGCTTGGCGATGGTCTTGCGCATGCCGTCGAGGGGCACCTCCTCGAACGTGCCCTTTTGGTAGAAGCCCCGGACCTGATCCGTGGTGAGGCCGGCCGGCGCCGCGGCCTTGGCGGGTGCGGCCGCAGCCGGCGCCGCCTGCGGTGCCTCGCCGGCTTTCGGCGTGGCGGCCGGGGCGGCTTTGCCGGTGCCGGCGGCGAGCGCCGCACGGACGTCGCGCTCGATCACCCGGCCGCGGGGGCCGGAGCCCTTCACCGCCGCCAGGTCGACGCCCTCCTGCTTGGCGATCCGGCGGGCCAGCGGCGAGGCGAAGACGCGGCCGCCCTCGGCCGTGGGGGCTGAGGCGGTCTCAGCACTTTTGGCCCCCTCGGGCTTGGCCTCCTTGGGCTTGGCGCCATTCGGCGCCTCGTTGACGCGTGCGTAAGACATCGTCCCGCCGCCCGGGGTGGCGTTCTCGGCGGACGTCTCAGCCTTGGGTGTCTCCGCTTTCGACGGATCGGCCTTCGGCGCCGCCGCGGCTCCACCGGGGGCCTGGACTCTGGCCGGGTCCTCGCCGTCCGCCGCGATGATGGCGATGAGGTCGTTCACCGGCACGTCGGCGGTGCCCTCGGCCACCAGGATCTTGGCGAGCACGCCCTCGTCGATGGCCTCGACCTCCATCGTCGCCTTGTCGGTCTCGATCTCGGCGAGCACGTCGCCGGACTTCACCGCGTCCCCCTCCTTCTTCAGCCACTTGGCGAGGTTGCCCTTCTCCATCGTGGGCGACAGGGCGGGCATCAGGACGTTGATCGGCATGGGGGAAATCCTGATCGTCAGCGGGCGGTGTCGGGGGAGCGGCGGTCAGTTCAGAATCAGTGCGTCGGGGTCGAGGCTCTCGGCTTCGAAGCCGGCGCTGATGCGCGCGAAGGCCTCGTCCTCGGACATCTCGGTCTCCAGCGCGTAGACTCGCGCCGCCTGACGGGCGAGGTCGGCCAGCAGGCGGCCCCAGGTGGCCGGGTCGTCGAAGGAGCGCCGCAGGGCGATGCTCACGGCGCCATCGACGACGCTGGCGCGCAGAACCTCGATGCCACCGTTCTCGATGGCATCCGGCGGGGCGGAGAGTTCTTCGAATTTCTCGGTCATCATCTCGTCTCCGGTCTCTCCCCCGCGCGGGGAGAGTGGGAGGTGAACGCGTGCAGCCCTCAGCGGTAGCAGACCGCCTTCACGGCCTCGATCACCTCGGCGACATTGGGCAGGGCCAGCTTCTCGAGGTTGGCGGCATAGGGCATCGGAACGTCCTTGCCGGTGACGCGCAGGACCGGCGCGTCGAGATAGTCGAAGGCATCGACCATCAGGCGGGCCGAGATCTCGGCGCCGATGCCCGATTGCGGGAAGCCCTCTTCCACGGTGACGCAGCGGCCGGTCTTCTTCACCGATTCCACCACCGTGTCGGTGTCCATCGGGCGCAGCGTCCGCAGGTCGATCACCTCGGCCTCGATGCCCTCCTCGGCGAGCGCCTGCGCCGCCTTCAGGGCGTAGGTCATGCCGATCGAGAAGGACACGATGGTCACGTCCTTGCCGGGGCGGTGGATTCGCGCCTTGCCGATCGGCAGCACGAAGTCGTCGAGCTTCGGCACCGGGAAGGTCTGGCCGTACAGGATCTCGTTCTCGAGGAAGATGATCGGGTTGGGGTCGCGGATCGCCGCCTTCAGCAAGCCCTTGGCGTCGGAGGCGGTGTAGGGCGCGATGACCTTGAGGCCCGGCACGTTGGAATACCAGGCGGAATAGTCGTGGCTGTGCTGGGCGCCGACGCGCGCGGCCGCGCCGTTGGGACCGCGGAACACGATGGGGCAGCCGAGCTGGCCGCCGGACATGTAGAGGGTCTTGGCTGCCGAATTGATGATGTGGTCGATCGCCTGCATGGCGAAGTTGAAGGTCATGAACTCGACGATGGGGCGCAGGCCCGTGAAGGCGGCGCCGACGCCGATGCCGGCGAAGCCGTGCTCGGTGATCGGGGTGTCGACCACCCGGCGGGCGCCGAATTCCTGCAGGAGCCCCTGCGTGATCTTGTAGGCGCCCTGATACTCGGCGACCTCCTCGCCCATCACGAAGACGTCCTCGCTCCGGCGCATCTCCTCCGCCATGGCGTCGCGCAGGGCCTCGCGGACGGTCGTCGAGACCATCTCGGTGCCCTCCGGGAACTCCTCCATCACCGGCGCGGGCGCCTTGTTGGTGATGGTGGCGGGGGCCGCCGGGGCCTTCGGCGCGTCGTCGCCGGTCTTAGCGCTCGGCGCCGGCTTCTCGGCCTGGCCCTCGGCCTGCATGTCGGGTGCCGGGGCGGGCTGGGCGGACGCCTCGGGCTTCGGGGCGCCGCCGCCGGACGTGGCCGCCGAGACGTCCTCGCCCTCGGCGGCGATGATGGCGATCGGCGTATTGACCTTCACGCCCTCGGTGCCCTCCTCGACGAGGATCTTGGCGAGGACGCCCTCGTCGATGGCCTCGACCTCCATGGTCGCCTTGTCGGTCTCGATCTCGGCGAGCACGTCGCCGGATTTGACCGGGTCACCCGCCTTCTTCAGCCACTTCGAGAGCTTGCCCTCCTCCATCGTCGGGGAGAGGGCGGGCATCAGGATGTCGGTCGCCATGGAATACTCGTCGATCGAGGATGAGGCGGGTCAGCCCTTCCGAGGCAGGGGCGCGGCCGCTCGCGCGGCGTGCGGCCCCTGTCCCCTTCGCGGGTCGGGGCTCAGGCCCGGGCTTCCAGCAGGATGTCGGTCCACAGCTCGGCCGGATCCGGCTCGGGATCGTGCGTGGCGAACTCGGCGGATTCGTTCACGGTCTCGCGCACCTTGGCGTCCGTCGCCTTCAGCTCGGCCTCGGGCACGCCGTGCATCTCGATCAGGCGCTTGCGCACCATCTCGATCGGGTCGTGCTCCTCGCGCATCTTCGAGACCTCGTCCTTGGTCCGGTACTTGGCCGGATCGGACATCGAGTGGCCGCGATAGCGGTAGGTCTGCATCTCGAGGATGTAGGGGCCCTCTCCCGAGCGGGCATGCTGGATCGCCCGGGTCGCGGCCTCGCGCACGGTGCGGACGTCCATGCCGTCCACCTGCTCGCCGGGGATACCGAACGAGATGCCGCGCTTGGAGAAGTCGGTCTGGGCCGAGGCGCGGGCCACCGACGTGCCCATGGCGTAGCGGTTGTTCTCGATCACGTAGACCACGGGCAGCTTCCACAGCTGCGCCATGTTGAAGCTCTCGTAGACCTGGCCCTGGTTGGCCGCGCCGTCGCCCATGTAGGTCAGGCTAACATTGCCGTTCTTCTTGTAGGCGTCGGCGAAGGCGAGGCCGGTGCCGAGGGAGACCTGCGCTCCAACGATGCCGTGGCCGCCGAAGAATTGTTTCTCCCGGGAGAACATGTGCATCGAGCCGCCCTTGCCGCGGCTGTAGCCGCCGCGCCGCCCGGTGAGCTCGGCCATCACGCCCTTCGGGTCCATGCCGCAGGCGAGCATGTGGCCGTGGTCACGGTAGCCGGTGATCACTTGGTCGCCGTCGACCGAGGCCATCTGCATCCCGATGACGACCGCTTCCTGACCGATATAGAGGTGGCAGAATCCACCGATCAGGCCCATGCCGTAGAGCTGGCCGGCCTTCTCCTCGAAGCGCCGGATCAGCAGCATCTCGTGGTAGGCGTGAAGGTCTTCCTCGCGGGTGAACTGCGGTGCGTTCGGAGCGGGTGCGTGAGCCTCGGCAGCGCCCGCGGATTTACCCCCGCCGGATCGCTTCGCCCCCGCCCGGCTTGTGTCGGAAGCGGCTTGGCCTGCATCCTTCGCGGCATCCATCGGCAACTCCCCGGGACCATCTGTTCACCAGGGGTTCTAGGACACGCCTCCGGGGAAAGCGAGGCCGCCGGCCCGACAGATCCGGGAAGTTGTCAGTTGCGAAGCTCTTGCGCCGGCGAAGGGTTTTGCCCTCCGGGACGTCTCAGGGATCGATGATCACGACGTCGTTGGCGTGGACGCGGCCGAGCATGACGCGGGCACGCTCTTCCAGTAGGTCGCGGTCGATCTGGTCGCTGCGCAGCAGGGCGACCCGATGCTCCCAGATCGCCCGGTCGGCCTTGGCCGCAGTGAGCTCCTGGTTCAGCGCCCGGGCCTGGACCTTGAGGGCACGCTTGGCTTCGAGGCCGCGGTTGCCGCTCTCGGCCTGATGCACGAAGAAGCCCACGACGAGGCCCGACACGGCGTAGAGGCCGAGGGGCATCAGAACAGCACGGACGCGACGACGGACCACCATGCCGGCACGATGCACCCGCAGGGTTAAGGAAGTGCTGATGCGACGCGAGCCGTCCATTCCCTTTCGGGAGCCGGGGACCCGATGATGCGCTTCGACCTCGTTGATCTCTCGCTGTTCCGGCACGTGGTGGAGGCGGGCTCGATCACCCACGGCGCTGCGCGCGCCAACCTCGCGCTGGCCGCCGCCTCCGTGCGCATCCGGGCCATGGAGGAGACCCTCGGGGCGGCGCTGCTGACGCGGGGGCGCCAGGGCGTGGTGCCGACGCCGGCCGGGCGCTCGCTCCTCGCCCATGCCCGCGGGCTCCTCGACCGCATCGACCGGATGCAGGAGGACCTGGCCGCCTTCTCGGGCGGCACGGTGGGGCAGATCCGCCTCGTCTCGAACACCAACGCGCTCACCGAGTTCCTGCCCGAGGTCCTCAGCGCCTTCCTCGCCCGCCAGACCGGCGTCAGCGTCGATATCGAGGAGCGGACTTCGGACGAGATCGTCGGGCTGGTGGCCGAGGGTTCGGCCGATCTCGGCATCGTCGCCGGCACCGTCGATACCGGCGCGCTCGAGACCTATCCATTCCGCCAGGACCGCTTCGTCATGGTGGCGGCGACCGCGCATCCCCTCGCGGTGCGCGCCTCCGTTTCCTTCGCGGAGGTGATCGAACACCCCCTGGTCGGCCTCGACCGGACCAGCGCCCTCACCCGGTTCCTCGCCGACAAGGCCGCGCGCACGGGCCGCCCGCCGATGCGGCTCCGGGTGCAGCTGCGCAGCTTCGACGCGATC
The DNA here is from genome assembly GCF_055361545.1 of Methylobacterium sp. TK31. NCBI lineage: Bacteria > Pseudomonadati > Pseudomonadota > Alphaproteobacteria > Hyphomicrobiales > Methylobacteriaceae > Methylobacterium > Methylobacterium sp. TK31. Next base: position 2,599,805 of record NZ_CM143964.1, read on the forward strand.
TGCAGGCTGGTGGCCTGCGACGTCGGCCTCGGCATCGTGCCCGAGACCACCGCGGCTCGGGCGGCCCGCACCATGCCGCTGGCCATCGTCCCCCTGGAGGATGCCTGGGCGCTGCGCGACCTCACGATCTGCCTGCGGTCGCTCGCCGACCTGCCGCGGTTCACGCGGGATTTTGTGGCCCACCTGCGCGGTTGAGTCGGCTTTCCGACCCCGGGGGCTCCCATCCGGGGCGCAGCTTCGGTACAAACCGGCTCTGGCCCTCTTCGAGGCGCCATCGTTCGGGGGAGTTCGGCGGCCACATGCAGGATTCGACGTCCTCCGCGCCTGATACCTCCCTGGTCGACCCCGACGTCCACGTGGAGAGCTTCCGGCAGGCCCGCGAGGCGCGCCGCCTCGAACTCGTCGAGGATTACGTCGAACTCATCGCCGATTTGATCGGCGATGGCGGCGAGGCGCGCCAGGTCGATATCGCCGCCCGCCTCGGTGTCGCCCAGCCCACGGTCGCCAAGATGTTGAAGCGCCTGGCCGAGGACGGTCTGGTGCAGCAGCGGCCCTATCGGGGCGTGTTCCTGACGGAGGCCGGGCAGGCGCTGGCCGTCCAGAGCCGGGAGCGCCACCGCATCGTCGAACAGTTCCTGTGCGCCCTCGGGGTCAGCCCCGAGATCGCCCGCCGCGACGCCGAGGGCATCGAGCACCACGTCAGTGCCGAGACCCTGGAGGCGTTCCGGCTGTTCACGGCCAGATCCGCCTGAGGGACGCGCCGGCCCGCCCCGGTCAGGCTGGGGCGGATTGCGGCGCGGCCGCGTGTTCCGGCATGGGCTCGCCGTCAGGCACCACGTCGACCTCGACCTTGAGCTTCTGCGGACCGGAGGCCGAGACGATGCCGTCGATGGGCGACACGTCGGTGTAGTCGCGGCCGCGGGCCACGACGATGTGGTCGTCGCACATGCCGATGCCGTTGGTCGGGTCGAGGCCGATCCAGCTCTCGCCGCACCAGACCGAGACCCAGGCATGGCTCGCGTCCGCGCCGCGCAGGCGCGGGCGCCCGGCGGGCGGGATCGTCCGCAGGTAGCCGCTGACATAGGCCGCCGGCAGGCCGAGCCCGCGCAGGGCCGCGATCATGATGTGGGTAAAGTCCTGGCAGACGCCGGCCCGGAGCGCGAAGGCCTCCGCGAGCGGCGTGTGCACGGTGGTGGCCTTCGAATCGAACCGGAAATCCGCCCGGATGCGCCGCATCAGGTCGAAGGCGCCGCCATAGGCGCTGCGGCCCGGCGGGAAGCTCGCCCGGGCATAGTCCGTCACCTCCGGCACCAGCGGCACCCGCAGACTCGGGAACTGGAAGTGCACCGGCCGGTCCGGCCCGAGGCCGCGGCCGTTCACGGCCTCGTCGCGCACCTGCTCCCACGCACGGCCGGATTCTGGCGCCGGCAGCGGATCGCGTTCGACGCGCACCCGCGAGAGCGCCTCGACGCGCAGCTCGGTATGCGGCGTGTCGATCGTCACCATCGTGGCGTCCAGGCCGAAATAGTCGCGGCGGACGATGCGGGTGCTCGGGTCGGGCGCGATCGTGAGGTTGCTCTCCAGCACCGTCTGCCCCTCCCCGTCACGCGGGCGCAGCCGCAGGGTGCAGCGGGCGAAGCGCACCGGGCGGGCGTAGCGGTAGGTGGTGAGGTGGCGCAGCGTATAGATCACGCGAGGCCCACGAGCTTTTCCGGGCGCAGGGCGTGCGGCCCGTTGGGGAAGTAGCGGGTGGCGATGGCGTCGGCGAGGCCCTCGACCTCGTTTTCCAGCCGCGTCAGTGCGGCGCCGTCGAACGCGACCGCCTCGCCGGTGGCGAATTCGGCCGAGAGCCTGGCGGCGATGCGCTGGTGCGGCTCGGGCAGCCCGTCCGCCCGCAGCACCGGGAGCTGGCCGAGATGCCCGGTGATCGCCTCCAGCTGGAAGGCGACCGAGCGCGGATTGAACGGATCGAGGAGCACCATGTCGCGCACGGGGTCGAGGGCCACGCCGTGAAGATAGCGCGCGCCGAACGAGACGTGTGAATCGCAGAGCGACAGCATCACTCCGAGATCCTCGGCCGTTGCGCCGTCTCCGGCGAAGCGGGTGGCGAAGGTCAGGGTGTTGATCGCGCGCTCGATCCGCCGGCCGAGATCGACGAAATGCCAGCCGGCGGTCCGGTTCATGTTCTCCTGCGCTAGACCCGAGAGGGCGGCGATGTGGCTAAGCGCCCGCTCGGCGAGCCCGAGGAGCTGCGCCTCCGGTAGCGCCTGCCCGGCATCGATCTCCAGCACCTCCTTGAGGTCGGCGAGCGCCCGCCAGGCCTCGCCCGAGAGGCGTTCGCGCAGGGTGGCGGCGTTGATCCGCGCCGATAGGCTGTGGCGCAGGGCCGAGCCGTAGGCGTCATGGCCGCCGAGGGCCTGCTGGGCGAGGGTGGCGGTGGGCAGGTCGGGGGCCTCGATCGCTCCCCATTCGTCCAGGAGCGCGCGGATGCGCAGAGCAGTGGGCGCCTTGGCGTCGCCCGCCATGTCGGCGACCACGGCGGAACCGACGCTGCCGAGATGCGCGACCACGAGGCGGATCACCGCCTCCGCCCGCTCGACGTAGCGCCCGAACCAGAACAGGTTGTCGGCCGCCCGCGACGGCAGGTGGCCGGCGATGCGGCGCACCCGTGCCGGCCCGGTCTGGATCAGCGAGACCGCCTCGACCGGATCGCGCGACAGGATCCAGACATCGGCCGACTTGATGCCCGCGCGCATCTCCAGGGGTTCGACGTCGGGCCGCTCCGAGATCCGGCAGAAGCCGCCCGGCATCACGCGCCAGCCCTCGGGCGTGGCCGCCGCGAACACCCGCAGCACGAAGGGCCGCGGCACGAGGCGCAAGCTGCCGCCGGTCCGGTCCCAGGCCGGCATGGTGGCGAGCGGCATCGTCTCCTGGGCGACGTAGTCGAAGGGCCGGTCGCGCAGGGCCGCGCGCAGCCGGTCCCGCTCGGCATCGAGGGCGTGCGGGGCCAGGATCGCGTCGCGCGCCGCGCCCTTCGGCGGCGTCGCCACCGGGCGCAGGCTCAGGCCGTCGAGGCTGTCGCGGATCTCGGCCAGGGCCTGCGGATCGCCGCACCACCAGGTCCTGGGCCCGGCGAGCTGGAGTGGGCGCCCCAGAAAGTGCCGGGCGATGCCGGGCAGGTAGGCGGCGAGCGCGCCGGATTCGAGGATGCCCGAGCCTGGCATGTTGCCGACGACGAGGCTGCCGTTGCGCAGGGCCTCCACGAGCCCCGGCACGCCGAGGCGGGAGGCCGGGTTCAACTCGAGGGGGTCGAGGTAGTCGGAATCGATGCGGCGCCAGAGCACGTCCGCCCGCTTGAGGCCGGACACGGTGCGGATGTGCAGGGCGCCGTCCTGCATCACGAGGTCGTCGCCCTCCACCAGCAGCAGGCCGAGATAGCGGGCGAGTGCGGCCTGCTCGACATAGGTCGAGCTGAACACGCCCGACGTCAGCAGGCAGATGCGCGGGTCGCTCCTCTGCGCCCCGAGCGCGAGGCCGTCGCGAAACGCGTGGAAGAAGGACGCGAGGCGCTCGACCTGCAGGTCGGCGTGGAGGTCCGGGAAGGCGCGGGTCAAAACGAGGCGGTTCTCGAGGGCGTAGCCGGGCCCGGAGGGCGATTGCGTCCGGTCGGCCAGCAGGCGCCAGCGCCCGTCGGGGCCGCGGGTCACGTCGGCGGCGTAAAGTTTCAGGAAGCGGCCGCCCGGCGGCGTGACGCCGACGAGCGGGCGCATGAATTCCGGGCTGCCGGCCACGACGGCGGCCGGCAGCAGGCCCTCGGCCACGAGGCGGCCGGGACCGTAGAGGTCGCCGAGGATCGTCTCCATGAGCTCGGCACGCTCGACGATGCCGGCGCTCAGCGTCTCCCAGTCGGACTGCTCGAGGACGAGGGGCAGCGAGCCGAGCGGCCAGGCATGCTCGCGCCTGTCGCCGTAGATCCGGTAGGAGATCCCGGTGTCGCGGATGCGCCGCACCGCCGAGACGAAGCGGGCGCCGATCTCGACTTCGTCCATCCCGCCGAGCTGATCGAGGAAACGCGGCCAGGCGCCCCGCGTCCGGCCGTCCGCATCCATCAGCTCGTCGGGCACGCCCCATTGCGGCCGATAGGCGGAGGTCCAGCGCGCGAGGCGCTCGGCCCGTCCCTGAACCTCCGCTGCGGCCGCTGCGCTCATTGGGGCGAGAAGCCCGGGGGGGCGGGCGTGCGCAGATCGAGCGTCATCGGGAACTCGCGGTTGGTCTCCTCGGGCGGCATCGCGATCTTGCCCGGCGTGTGGCCGTGCGCCTGGAAGCGGGCGAGGCGACGCCCCTCCGCCTCGTAGGTGTTGACCGGGAAGGTCTCGTAGTTGCGCCCGCCCGGATGGCTGACATGGTAGCGGCAGCCGCCCAGGGACCGGCCGCTCCAGGCATCCAGGATGTCGATGGTCAGCGGCGAGTGCGCGGGGATCGTCGGGTGCATCGAGGAGGCCGGCTGCCAAGCCTTGAAGCGCAGGCCCGCCACCGCCTCGCCGGAGGTCCCGGTGCCGGTCATGGGCAGGCGCCGGCCGTTGCAGGCGATGATGTGCCGGCCGGGCACGTAGCCCTCGACCTTCACCTGCAGCCGCTCCACCGACGAGTCCACGTACCGCACGGTTCCCCCGATCGCGCCCTCCTCGCCCAGAACGTGCCAGGGTTCGAGGGCCTGGCGCAGCTCCAGCTTCACGCCGCCCTGCTCCACCGTCCCGAAGACCGGGAAGCGGAACTCGCGCTGCGCCACGAAGGCCGCCGGGTCGAAGTCGTAGCCCGCGGCCCGAAGGTCTTCCAGCACGCCGAGGAAATCGGCCCACAGGAAGTGGGGCAGCATGAACCGATCGTGCAGGCCCGTGCCCCAGCGGACACAGCCGCCCTCCTGCGGCTCGCGCCAGAGCCAGGCGACGATGGCGCGCAGGAGAAGCTGCTGCGCCAGGCTCATGCGCGGGTCGGGCGGCATCTCGAACGAGCGGAACTCCAACAGGCCGAGGCGGCCGGTGGGGCCGTCCGGCGAGTAGAGCTTGTCGATGCAGATCTCGGAGCGGTGCGTGTTGCCGGTCACGTCCACGAGGATGTTGCGGAAGATGCGGTCGACCAGCCAGCGCGGGATGTTGGGCTCGTCGGGCTTGGGCACCTGCGCCATCGCGATCTCGAGCTCGTAGAGCCCGTCGTGGCGCGCCTCGTCCATGCGCGGGGCCTGGCTCGTCGGGCCGATATAGAGGCCCGAGAACAGGTAGGACATCGCGGGGTGGCGCTGCCAGTACAGTACCAGGCTCTTCAGGAGGTCCGGCCGGCGCAGGAAGGGCGAATCGTTCGGGGTCGCGCCGCCGAGCACCACGTGGTTGCCGCCGCCGGTGCCGGTGTGGCGGCCGTCGGTCATGAACTTCTGCGCGCCGAGGCGGATCTGGCGGGCATCCTCGTAGAGGTCGCTGGTGATCCGGACGGCGTCGTGCCAGGTCGGGGCGGGATGCACGTTGACCTCGATCACGCCGGGATCGGGCGTGACCTTGATGACGTTGAGGCGCGGGTCGAAGGGCGGCTCGTAGCCCTCGATATGCAGGGTCTGCTTCAGGGCGGCGGCCGCTTCCTCGAGGTAGCCGAGGAGCTCGAGATATTCGTCCACCCGCTGCAGCGGTGGCATGAAGACGTGGAGGATGCCGTTGCGCGGCTCCACCGCGAAGGCGGTGCGTACCGCGACGCCGGTGACGCCGGAGCCGTTGACCGTCTTGGTGCCGGGATGGCTTTCCGGCAGCGGGTCGCGTTCCTCCAGGGTGTCCTGCGGCTGGTAGTAGGGGTAGTGCTCCGGCGGCACGAAGGGCAGCGAAGACAGCGGCAGGCGGTAGCCCACCGGCGAGTCCCCCGGCGTCAGGAAGGCGTGGCCGCGCCGGAACTCCCAGGGCTCCGAGATCCAGAGCCGCTCGGAATCGTCGTCCTTGCCGACCGGCAGGCTCGCCAGCGGCAGGGCGTAGCCGGCGGCCTCGCCGAGCCCGCGGGCGAACACCCGCGCCATCCGCGCATTCGCCTCCGGGTTGGGGTAGCGCGGCTCGGAGGTCGTGACGTTGATCGGCAGTTCGTCGCGCTTCTCGGTCCAGTAGACCGGGTCCTCGAAGGCCGGGAACACGTAGGTCCCGAGCCCGATGCGCTGGGCGACGGCGTCGATCAGATCCTTGGCCTTGTGGATGGTCGCGTCGCGCGGCCCGTCCTCGGCGGCGATGAGGTCGGCGTTCTTCCAGACCGGCACGCCGTCCCGGCGCCAGTACAGGGCGAAGGCCCAGCGCGGCAGGCTCTCGCCTGGATACCACTTGCCCTGGCCGTAATGCAGCATGCCGCCGGGAGCGAAGCGGTCCCGCAGGCGGCGGATCAGCTTGTCGGCGAGGCCGCGCTTCGTCGGGCCGACGGCGGCGGCGTTCCACTCGGGGGATTCGAAATCGTCGATGGAGACGAAGGTGGGCTCGCCGCCCATGGTCAGGCGCACGTCCTGCTCGGCGAGGTCGGCGTCGATGCGGTCGCCGAGGGCGTCCATCGCGGCCCAGACCTCCTCGGAGAACGGCTTGGTGATGCGCGGCGCCTCCGCCACGCGGGTCACGGTCATCTCGAAGCCGAACTCGACGCCGGCCGGTTCGGCGAGGCCCGAGATCGGCGCCGCGGAGGCGTAGTGCGGGGTCGCCGCCAGGGGGATGTGGCCCTCGCCGCAGAGGAGGCCCGAGGTGGCGTCGAGGCCGATCCAGCCGGCACCCGGCAGGTAGACCTCGGCCCAGGCGTGCAGGTCGGTGAAGTCGGTGGTGGTCCCGGCCGGTCCGTCGACGGCGGTGGTGTCGGGGACGAGCTGGATCAGGTAGCCCGAGACGAAGCGGGCGGCCATGCCGAGGCGGCGCAGGATCTGCACCATGAGCCAGGCCGAGTCGCGGCAGGAGCCGCTCTTCAGGGTCAGGGTCTCGGCCGCCGTCTGGACGCCGGGCTCCATGCGGACGCCGTAGGTGATCTCCTTGGCCACCTGGGCGTTCAGCGCTACCAGGAACAGCACGGTGTTCTGCTCTTCCGGCAGGCGCTCCAGGAACGCGTCCACCTCCGGCGCCATGGCGTCGTCGAGGACGAGGTAGGGCTTCAGCTCGGCCGTGAGATCGTCCGCGTAGGTGAAGCCGCGCGTCTGGGCGTAATCCTCGACGAAGAAGTCGAACGGATTGATCACCGACATGTCGGCGGTGAGGTCGACCTCGATCTTCAACTCGGTGGTTTTCTCCGGAAACACCAGCCGGGCGAGCCAGTTGCCGTTCGGGTCCTGCTGCCAGTTGATGAAGTGGTTCTCGGGCAGAACCTTCAGCGAGTAGGCCGGGACGGCCGTACGCGTGTGCGGCGCGGGACGCAGACGGATCACCTGCGGACCGAGCGTGATCGCCCGGTCGTAGGTGTAGTGCGTGACGTGGTGCAGGGCGGCTTTGATCGACACGGGGGCTCCCGCTGTAACTGGACAGGGCGCCGTTCGCGCGGTTTGGCACGCGCCGGCGGCGGAGGACGGGGCACCACCCTGCGGTGCCCCGGGAAAGCTTCACCACAGACATACGCCAACGGAGACCCGCAAGCGATGCCCTTGCGGGCGGCGGCCCGGAAGGGCGTCCGCCCGGTGCCGCACGTCCTCGCGCCGGAGGGCAGCCAGGCCGTGAACGGCCCGGCCGCACGTGCAAGTTCCATGCTCCCGGTCGCGGAACCGGTCCTCCGATCCGAACGGCCCCCCTCGGTGCGGTCCTGCACGACGGCACCCGGAACTTCGGCCGCGCCCCATGCTTTGCCACCTGATGGCGGCCGGATAGGCTATGACGGTTCCTTCACGGGCGGCATGCGACGCTTGGTGGACAGACAGGAAAGGCGTCCCGCGACGGACCCATGAAAATCTTCCAGTGCCAGGCTTGCGACCAGCCGATCAGCTTCGAGAGCACCCATTGCGAGAGCTGCGAGCGCCGGCTGGGCTATGTCTGCGACGTCCACGAGATGTCGGCCGTGGAACCGGTGGGCGGCCTCTGGCACGCCTACGCCAATCCCGGGCGCAAGTATCGTTTCTGCGCCAATGCCGATCATGACGCCTGCAACTGGCTGGTGCCCGAGGATTCGCCGAACCGCTACTGCGTCACCTGTCGGCACAACCACGTGGTGCCCGACCTGTCGATCGCCTGGAACCTGACCCGCTGGCGCCAGATCGAGGCGGCCAAGCACCGGCTGTTCTACTCCCTGCTGCGCCTCGACCTGCCCTTGATGACCCGGGACGAGAACCCGACCACCGGCCTCGCCTTCGATTTCCTGGTCGATCCCTCCGAGAGCTACCAGATCGGCCCGCCCGTCCTGACGGGACATCGCAGCGGCCTGATCACCTTGAACATCGCCGAGGCCGACGACGTCGAGCGCGAACGACGCCGGATGCTGTTCGGCGAGTATTACCGCACGCTGCTCGGCCATTTCCGCCATGAGATCGGGCATTATTTCTGGAACGTGCTGGTGCGCTTCGACCAGAGCCTGTGGACCTTCCGGTCCCTGTTCGGCGACGAGCGGCTGAACTATGCGGGCGCCCTGCAGCGCCACTACGCGCAAGGGGCGCCTCCGGACTGGGAGGAGAGCTACGTCAGCGCCTACGCCACGGCGCATCCGTGGGAGGATTTCGCCGAGACCTGGGCGCAGTACCTCCACATCGTCGACACGCTGGAGACCGCCAGCACCTTCGAGATGCATGTGCGCCCCCGCCTGCGCCACGGACCGGCCGAACCGGTGGTGATCGACTTCGACCCCTACCGGATGACCGATTTCAGCCGGATCGTGGAAGCTTGGCTGCCCCTCACCTACGCGGTGAACTCGCTGAGCCGCAGCATGGGCCAGCCCGCCCTGTTCCCGTTCAAGCTGACGCCGGCGGTGATCGCCAAGCTGTCCTTCGTGCACGAGCGGATCGAGTCGGTCCGCAGCATGGCCAGCCCCGACGCCGACGCCGACATCCTCAAGGCGGTCATCACCGGCCTGCGCCAGAAGGTGGCGGCGCCCAACGCCTGAGCGGATTTTCCGGCCGCGAGGCCGGGACTTTCAGAGAGGTTCGATGGTGCGCGGGCGCCCATCGTCGTCGATGGCCACGAAGGTGAAGGTCGCCTCCGTCACCTGCTCGCGCAACTGGGTACGGAAGCGCCGGGCCCAGGCCTCGACCTCGATCTTCATCGAACTGCGCCCGACCCGCTCGATCCGCGTGTAGACGCAGAGGACGTCGCCGACCCGGACGGGGCGGATGAACGTCATCGCATCGACCGCGACGGTGACCGCCCGCCCCTGCGAGCGTTCCACTGCCGCGATGCCACCGGCCTGATCCATCTGCGACATCACCCAGCCGCCGAAGATGTCGCCGTTGGCGTTCGTATCGGCCGGCATCGCGATGGTGCGCACCGTCAGGTCGCCGCTCGGGCGCCGCGCCTCGTCCGTCTCCGCCATCGTTCCGCTCATCTCCTGTCCCCAACCGACACCACTCTAGGACGATACCGGGCCCTCTGCCGAGACATGGTCTCGCGCTGAGCCACGGCGCCGTCGTCAGGGCATCGCGCCGGCATATTTCAGCGCCCCGGCCAGCATGACCGCGAAGGCGGACAGGAAGGCTTCGAGCGGGATCGCTTCCCAGAGCGCGCGCGAGGGCGCATCGGGGGCAAGGGGGTCCATGGCATGTCCTCCGGAGCAGTCCGATCTGACGCGGACCCTCTCCTGTCCTGCAACTTATCGCATGAGACCTCGGCTTCCCAGTCACATAAGCGCATTTTAGTGCCGTTAAACGCGAACGGCCCGGCCCTCGTTGCGACGAGGACCGGGCCGGTCTCGAATCGACGCGCCCCCGAAGGACGCTACCGGACGCTTAGTAGTAGAACCGGCGCGGGCCGTAGAAGCGGCGCGGACCATAGAAACGACGGGGGCCATAGAAGCGGCGCGGACCGTAGTAGCGGCGACCGTAGAAGGGGCGCGGGCCGTAGAAGCGGCGCGGGCCATAGTAGCGGCGACCGTAGCCATAATACTGCACCGTCTGCACGGCGGCCGGGGCAGCCTCGCTCTGGAGGGCCAGGGCGGGGCCGACGGGGGCGGCCGAAGCGCCCTGTGGCGCCGTGGCGGCGAAGCCTAGGGCCAGCAGCGCGGCCAGCACGAGTTTCCTCAGCACGTTCTCAACTCCCTGAAATCTGTCGAGTCACGACACACCGGCATCCCTCGTCGCGAGGCCCGGATGCTGCAAACGCACGAAGGCCGAAAGCGTTTCCCCGGACCGGCCAAGCTTCGCCGGGATGGTCAACGAATCCCTGCGGCGGCGATCAGGCGATCTTCAGGGTCATGTCGACGGTGGGCGCCGTAGCGCTGCCCTTCACGAGGTCGATGCCGTGCTCGCAATCCTCGCGGCGGACATAGGCCTCGGCGGAATCGGCGACGACGTTGCCGTTCTGAGACCGCAGGCGCCAGCGCCAGCCCCCCGCGGAATCCCGATAGAGTTCAAACCGCATCGCCTTCGCCTCCGAAGCTACCGGACTAGACACCCAGAATATTCTGAGATGGCCCCGCGCGCCGGCTTGGCAATGCCTCGCCGTCACCCGAGCGTCGGAGAGGCCAGCAGGCGGGACGCGCCAGGAACCGGGACTTGCGAGGAAGCCGGACAAGCATGGCAGCCGGACATGTATGGCAGCCGGACATGCAAACGCCGCCCCGGTTGCCCGGGGCGGCGCGAAACTCAGAGACTCAGGATCGGATCAGGAGCGCGGGCCGCGATCCAGCCAGCCGATCGCGCGACCTTCGCCGCCGCCCTGCGGGCGCGGCGCGCGGGGGCGCTGCTCGCCGCGCGGCTCGGCGCGGTTCTCGCCCTGGCCGGAGGGGCGGCGGTCGCCACGGCCTTCCTGCGGACGGGCGGCGCCGTCGGGACGGCTGGGGCGACCGGGACCGCCGCGGTTCTCACCGCCGCGACCCTCGAAGCCGCGGCCCTGGCCGGGACGGCCGCCGGGGCGGCTGCTCGGACGCTGGCCCTGGCGCTGACCGGGACGCTGGCCGTTCGGCGCCGGGCGGCGCTCCTCGGCCTGGGCGTTGTCGGCCGCTTCCTGGCGGGACGGCGGGCTGAAGCCCTCGGGGAAGCCCGCCACGGGGATCTTCTGACGCGTAGTGCGCTCGATATCCCGCAGGTAGGCCTTCTCCTCGTCGTTGCAGAACGAGATCGCGAGCCCGTTCGCCCCGGCGCGCGCGGTGCGGCCGATGCGGTGGACGTAGCTCTCCGGCACGTTCGGCAGGTCGTAGTTGATGACGTGGCTCACCGCCTCGACGTCGATGCCGCGGGCGGCGATGTCGGTGGCGACGAGCACCCGGCAGGAACCGTCCTTGAAGGCGGCCAGCGCCCGCTCGCGCTGCGGCTGGGACTTGTTGCCGTGGATGGCCGATGCGTTGATGGAGACCTTCTCCAGGCCGCGCACCACGCGGTCGGCGCCGTGCTTGGTCCGGGTGAAGACGAGCACGCGCTCGATCGCCGGATCGCGCAGGATGTGGTTCAGCAGAGCCTGCTTCGCGCCGGTATGGGCGAAGATGACCTCCTGGGTCACCCGCTCGGCCGTCGTGGCCACGGGGGTGACGGCAACCTGGACCGGATCACGCAGGTACTGGTCGGCGAGGCTGGCGATGTTCTTCGGCATGGTGGCCGAGAAGAACAGGCTCTGGCGCTCGCGCGGCAGCATCTTCACGATGCGCTTGAGCGCATGGATGAAGCCGAGGTCGAGCATCTGGTCGGCCTCGTCGAGGACGAGGATCTCGACGGCCTCGAGGGTCAGCGAGCGACGCTCGATCAGGTCCATCAGGCGGCCGGGGGTCGCGACCAGGATGTCGACGCCGTTGGCGAGCGCCTTCTCCTGGCGGGAGATGGTGACGCCACCGAACACCACCGTGTTGGTGAACGACAGGTATTTCCCATAATCGGAGAAATTCTCGGCGATCTGGTTAGCGAGCTCGCGGGTCGGCGAGAGCACCAGCACGCGACAGCCGCGGCGGATCGGCCGGCGCGGGGTTTCGGCAAGGCGGTGCAGGATCGGCAGCGCGAAGGCCGCCGTCTTGCCGGTGCCCGTCTGGGCGATGCCGCAGAGGTCGCGGCCCTGCATGGCGGGGGCGATGGCCTGGGCCTGGATCGGGGTCGGGCTCTTGTAGCCGGCCTCTTCCAGGGCGCGCAGCACGGGCTGGGCGAGGCCGAAATCGGTGAATTGGGTCAAGGAGTAACTTTCAGGCAGCGGGACCGCGCCGGACGCCCTCGTGGCGAGGGGAATCGTCGAAGGATTGGTCGGTCCGTTGAGCTGGAGCCGCCCGCGTGCGGGGGCAGTCCGGGTGCATGCACGTTGAAGAGAGGGGCTCAGGTCGCGCGGGGCCCGCAGAAGCGATCCGGCAATCCGTCACGCAGCCCTCTCAAGCGGAACCATGACGGCCGCTGACGCTGCACCTGCGATATGAGCGTTCGCGCCTGCGAAGTCAATGGCCGGCGACCCCAGCCAGGGTTCCTGGCCGAGGACCCGCATCCGGGTCCGCCGCCGGAGCGCGAAGCGGTCGTCCGCAATGGATTGACGTCGGAGCAACACTGGCGTGTTACCTCGTCCCATGAGCCGGGCCGCCCGGCGCCTCACGGGTCCGGATGATCGCGCGCCACACCCTCACCTATGTCGGTTCGCGGGGCGTCGCCGCAGGCCTCAACATGGGCGCCCTCGCGGTGTTCACCCGCCTCGCCCCGACGGACGTGTTCGGGCTCTACCTGCTCATCCTGTCCTGGGCGCTGGTGCTCTACAGCGCCACCTGCCAATGGCCGAAATTCTCGTTCTTCGCCCTCTACGCGGAGGACCGGGCCATCCTCCAGGTCGGCACCGTGGTGCGTCTCCTCGGCGCCATGGTGGTGCTGGCCGCCCTGATCGCGGCCGGCGCGGCGGGGTTCGGGCTCCTCGAGCCGCACGCGGCGCTCGCGATCTTCACCGCGGTCTTCGGCATGATGGCGTTCGAGGGCGCCGCCGAAATCGCGCGCACGCGCCTGGAGGTCGGCGCGGTCGCCCTCTCGGTGGTGCTGCGGGCGGTCCTGGTCCTGGCCCTCGGCAGCAGCGCCCTCCTCCTCGGCGGCGGCGCGATTCCGCTGCTCCTGGCCACCGCCGGCGCCAACATCATCGCGGCCCTGCCGACGCTCTACGTCATCCGCGGCCTGCTGCGGGGCGGCGGCAGCTGGGCCGAGGCGCGCCGGCTCCTCGCCTATGGTTGGCCCCTCGTACTGTCCTTCGGCGCGGCCGCCCTGGCGCAGACCGCCGACCGCCTGATCATCGGCGCCAGCATCGGCGTCTCCGAACTCGGCGCCTACGGCGCCTTCGCCGACTTCCTGCGCCAGAGCTTCGTCGTCTTCGGCGACAGCGTCGCCCTGGCGCTGATCTCGATCGCCAAGCGCGACGCCCGCGACGGCGGCATCGCCGCCGCCGGGCCGGTGCTGGAGGACGCCATCCGCCTGCTCACGGTGATCGCGGCCTTCGGCGCGGTGTTCTTCCTCGCCTTCGACGGCCTCCTCGTCACCCTTCTGCTGGGGCCCGATTATCGCGAGACCGCCCTGCGGGTGGCACCGCTGCTGGTGGCGGCCAGCATCCTGCAGATGTTCCGGTCGTATTATTTCGGGCAGGTCATCTACTTCACCCAGAAGAGCCACCTCGACGCGGTCGCGTCGGTGACGCTCCTCGCGGCGATCGGCGGACTCTCGACGGTGCTCGTTCCCCGCTACGGCGTCGAGGGTGCGGCCATCGCCATGGCGACCGGCCAGGCCCTGGCCTGCCTCGTCTTCATCCTCGGCTCCCGCGAGCGCTTCCGCATGCCCGTGCCCCTGCGCGACCTCGCGGCGATCGGCGGCTTGGCCCTGGGCTGCGCCGCCGCACTCGCCGGGCTCGACCGGCTGCCCCTGGATCCCGGCCTCGTGCTGGGCCTTCGTCTCGCCTGCCTCGCCGCCGTCTCGGCCGGCACCGCCTGGGCGTTCAACATCCTCGGTGTGGCCGACCTCGCGACCCGCCGCTTCAAGCGAGCCGCCTCGTGAACCGGACCTCGACGCGCAGCATCGTCACCACCCCCGACGGCCTCGTCGTCGCCCTGCGCACCCTGGACAGCGACGCCCCCTGGATTCCCGCCTGGCACGACCTCGGCCGCCGACCCCTCGTCGACAACCTGTTCTACGATCCCGACTACGCGCTCGCGGCCGCCGGTGCCTACGGGCGCGGCGTGCAGGTGGCCCTGGTGGGCGATCGCGCTCCGGAAGAGCCGGGCCTGCGCCTGCTCGGCGCCTGGCCGGTGCGGGTCAAGCGCTGGCGCTGGGGCCTGCCCCTCCTCCTGGCCGTGGGCTGGATGCATGATTTCGGCATCTTCGGCGCGCCGCTGCTCGACGGCGCCGAGCCGGGCCGCGCCCTCGACGCCCTGGCCTTCGGGCTGCGCCGCCTCGTCGGCCCCCGCCTGATGCTGACGCATGTCCCGACCGCCGGTCCCTTCGCGGCCCTGCTATCGGACTGGCTCGACCGCCACCGCCTGCGCCACGCCCGCTTCTGGGCGCATGAGCGCGCCTTCCTGGACCTGACCGGTCGGGATGCGGACGGCCGTGCGGCCTATCTCGGTCATCTCTCCGCCCGCAAGCAGCGCAAGCTGCGCCAAGCCTGGGACCGCCTAAGCGCGGAGGGACCGGTGACCTTCGAGACGATCCGCGATCCCGCCGCGCTGCCGGCGGCCATCGACGACTACATCGCCCTGGAGGGCGCCGGCTGGAAGGGCGATCGCGGCACCGCCATCGCGGGCGACGCGGTCCAGACCCGGATGATGCGGGCCTTCGCCGTCCGCCTCGGCGCCCGCGGCGCCGTGCGCGTCGACCGGCTGCGCCGCAACGACCTTACCCTGGCCGCCGTGGTCAGCTTCACGACGCGCGGACAGCTCTGGAGCCTGAAGATCTCCTACGATTCCGCCGTCGCCCGGCACTCCCCCGGGGCGCTGGCCTTTCACCGCCTGACCCAGGCCATCGTCGCCGATCCGGCCCTGACCAGCGCCGATTCCTGCGCGCCGCCGCACTATCCCCTGCCGGAGACGTTCTGGACCGAGCGGCTGGCCCTCGCCCACATCCTGGTGGAAACGCCGGGCGGCGACCGGTTGTTTCCCCTCGCGGCCCGCCTGGAGCGTTGGCGGGCCGAGGGCAGTCTGCGCGCGAAGGCCTGGCGCGACCGCCTACGCGCCCGCCGCGCGGGCAAGGCCGCGGAGCGGGTGCCCGATCCGGACGCCTGACGGCGCCATACCCCGCCTCAGGCCGCCTGCATGGCCGAACCGCTCCCCTCCTCCGACAGGTCGTGGGCGAGCCGGGCCGCTTCGCCGACGAACCGCCGGCGGACCGAGCCCGCATGGGGATTCGATCGCTCGATGGCGTCGAAGACCTCCGGAGCGTCGTGGCGCACCATCTCCACCGCCTGCATCAGGAGGTCGAAGCTTCGGGTGGTCATGCGCGTGGGCAGCGGCTCCATCCGCACCATCACCCGGGCGATCAGGTGTGTCAGGCCCTGGACCGCCGCCGCGTCCCGGTCATGCTCCTCCGGCGTCGTCAGGATGACGTCGAGACCGAGGCCTCGGCGAAGGAAAGCGGCGACCTCCCGGGTCCGGCCGCCGCGGACCTCGCAGAGCGCGATCTTCAGGCCTCGAATCCCGTCGCGGGCGCTCTGCGGCCCGAACAGCGGATGGGTCGCGACGATGGCGACGTGCTCCGGCAGGCCGTCGCGCATCGCCGCCGCGGTGACCGCCTTCACCGAGCCGACATCGAGGACGAGTGCGCCCGGAGCGAGATGCGGGCCGATCTCCGAGACGATGCCGGGGAGTGCCGGGACGGGCGCCGCCAGGATCACCACTGGGCAGCCGGCGACGGCGGGCAGGGAGTCCGCGACCACGCCGGCTTCCGGCTCGGCCGGCATCGCAGGATCGTAGGCATGAACGGCGAAGAACGGCGCGAGATGGCGCGCCACGAGGCGGCCGAAGGCGCCGTAGCCGATCAGGCCGAGGCGGGGACGGGATCTTTCACACATATGGGACAGCACGGACGTGACCTCGGTGGAAGCCGGGCCGTCGAGGTATGGTCCTGGAGAAAGGTCAACCGCCGACGACGCAGCGGTTGAGACATGACGAGCCCCGCGCCGCTAAGGATGCGGCGCCGGATACGAGGTGGGGCGAAGCGCGGTCGTCATGGTGACGCCCGTCTAAGGGCGTCACCGGCGCGACGTCAATGCGGGCGGTTCGTCAGGCCGGCGCGTACTGCATCTCGCCGTTGCCGAAGGACCAGTTCTCCTTCACCACTTCGACGAGGTTGATGAAGACGTCCTCGCGCCGGATGCCGGCCCGTTCGGCGATGCCGTCGGCGATCTGCCGGTAGAGCGCGCGCTTGACCTCGACCGAGCGCCCAGCGTTCCAGGTGATCTGGATGATGACGAGGTCGTCCGTATAGGTCACGCCGAGGTAGCCGGCTTCCGGCGCCACGATCTCCCCCGCCTCGTGCCGGGTGACGATCTGGAATTTGTCGTTCTCGGGCACGTTCGCGACGGCGCGCATCGCGGCATAGACCACGTCGCCGACGATCCGGGCGCGGTCCGGCGGAGCCGAGCGGTTCAGGTCTATGCGGACGAGGGGCATGGTGGTCTCCCGGCTTGCGTCGGCCCGGCCGTTCTCACCAGCCGAAGCGGGCGATCTCACCGAGGCGCGCCTGCACGGCGGCCTCGTCGCGCCCGAGGGCGGCGGTGCGCTGCGAGAGAGAATAGCACGTCGCGCAGAATCCGGCCTGCATCAGCGGAATGCCGTCGGCCCGGGCTCGCGAGACCGAGCCGATCAGGCAGGCGATCACGGATTCCCCCGCCGCCAGGCCGATGCAGTCGGCCCGCGGACTGCCGAAGAGCGGCCGGTTCGGCCAGGCGAGCGACACCGTGGTGCCGCCGCGCCGGTCCGGTGCCGGGGGCACCGTGTAGCTGCGCACGAAGAGGGCGGCGAACAGCAGGACGAAGCCGGGCAGGATCAGGGCGCGCATGGGACGGTGCCGTCAGGCCGGTTCGTCGAACCGGCTCCAGCGGAACACCTCCGTGCCGGCGCCGTCGATCACCCGCACGGCCTCCGCCGGTGCGCCGCTGCGCTGCGGCGCCCGGGCGCGGGCGAACAGCGTCAGGGCGCGCTCCTTGGCGGCCTCGACGGTGTAGGTGCGCACGGAAATGCGCTGGCTCACGGGATCCTCTCCGCGCGCGCCGGCCTCGTCCTCCGAGGCGAGAACTTCGATGTGGTAGGTCTCGCGCGGGTTCACGACGGCTCCATCACGCTGGCAGGGCCGGACCATCCATAGCGGCAGGCGGCGCGCCTTGGCACCACGGCGACGGTGGTTGCGACGAAAAAGGCCGGGCATGGCGGCCCGGCCTTGATCGAGACTGCGGAGTCGGGCCTCAGCGCGCCGGTGCGGCCGAGGGGGCCGGGCTCGGGGCATTCGCGCCCGGGGTGATCACCCGCCCGGCACTGGGCAGCGGGGCGGCGTTCGGGCTGCGGACGGCGCCGGCCCCCGGGGCCGTCCCGGTGGTGGCCGGCGAGCCCGAGGTGCTGCTGCCGATGCTACTGCCGGAGCGGTTGATCGTGCTCTGGCCGGCGCCGGTCACGGATGACTGGGCCTGGGCGGCCCCCGCCAGGGCGAGGCCGAAGGCGCCGGCAAGGAGAAGGGTCGAAATGCGCATGGGCGGGGTTTCCTCGGTCTAGGGATCGATGCTGGTTCGGATCGATGCAGTCTTGCATCGCCGACGGTTGTCTTCCCGGTTCAACGCCGCTCGCGCGGAGCCGGTTCAGATCGCAAAGCCCGCCCGGGCAGGGTGCAACCGGCGGCGGGATGTGGTTTGGTGGGCGCACCTGAACATTCGAACGCGACTCCCGGCCGGACGACCTCCGGCCCATCGAACAGAGAAAACCATGGCGACGACGCCCTTTGTCACGGCCGAATGGCTCCATGCCCGGCTCGGTGCGCCCGACATCGTGATCCTCGACGGATCCTGGTACCTGCCGGCCCAGGGGCGCGACGCCCGGGCCGAATATCTGGCCGGGCACATTCCCGGCGCGATCCGGTTCGACATCGACACGATGAGCGACGAGACCTCGTCCCTGCCCCACATGCTGCCGCGGCCGGAGGTGTTCGCCTCCCGCATGCGGGCTTTGGGCATCGGCGATGGTGCCCACATCGTGGTCTATGACGGCATGGGCCTGTTCTCGGCGCCGCGGGTGCGCTGGATGCTGAAGACCTACGGCGTGCGCGATGTCGAGATCCTGGAGGGCGGATTTCCGGCCTGGGTCGCCGCGGGCTATCCCGTCGAGGACGGCGAGGGCCGGCCGCGCGCCCGGCGCCACTTCACCGCCCGCCTCGACCACGGCGCCGTGGCGGATGCCGGCGACATCGCCCGTGCCCTGGAATCGGGCAGCGCGCAGGTGGTCGATGCCCGCTCCGGTGCGCGCTTCCGCGGCGAGGAGGCGGAGCCGCGTCCCGGCGTCCGGCCCGGCCACATGCCCGGCGCCCGCAACGTCCACTACGCCGCACTCCAGAGCGAGGGCCGCCTGAAGGACGAGGCGGCCCTCCGCGCCGCCTTCGCCGAGAACGGCGTCGATGTCGGCAAGCCGGTGGTCACCACCTGCGGCTCGGGCGTCACCGCCGCCATCGTCGGCTTGGCGCTCGAGACTCTCGGGCGTCCGCCCCGCGCCCTCTACGATGGTTCCTGGTCGGAATGGGGGTCCGACCCCGAGCGTCCCGTCGCCACCGGCCCGGCCTGACGCGCGGCCTTGCGGAATCCCGATCCTCCGGTGCTCCCCGTCGCTGCGCCGGAGCGCCAGCGCTCGCAGGGGCGGATCCACCTGAGCGTTTCCTGCGCGGATGGGCACGACACCCGCATCCGCGACATCGGCGAGGGCGGCCCCCTGCGCCTGCGCCTGCCGCGTCGGCCGAAGGGCCCCTGCGAGGCGGTGCTGCTGAACACCGCCGGCGGCATCGCCTGCGGTGATGCGTTCCGCGTCACCCTCGATGTCGGCCCGGGCGCCGACCTCACCCTGACCACCACGGCTGCCGAGAAGGTCTATCGGTCGGACGGCCCGGTGAGCCGCGTCTCCACCGCCGTGACGGTGGGGCCCGGCGGTCGCCTCGCGCACCTGCCGCAGGAGACGATCCTGTTCGACCGGGCCGCCCTGGCGCGACGCTTCGAGGCGGATCTGGCACCGGGCGCCCATCTTCTCGCCTTCGAAGCCGTCACCTTCGGGCGCACCGCCCGCGACGAGCCGATGACGCGAGGCCATCTCACCGACACCTGGCGCATCCGGCGCGACGGGCGCCTCGCTTATGCCGACACCCTGCGCCTCGACGGTGCCCTGTCGGACCAGCTCGCCCGCACGGCCATCGGCAACGGCGCCCGCGCCATGGCGACGATGCTCGACGTCTCGCCCGCGGCGGAGGGCCGGCTGGAGGAGGCTCGCGCCCTCCTCGACGCGAACGGCGCGGAGGGCGTCTCGGCGGCCGCCAGCGCCTGGAACGGCCACCTCGTCCTCCGGCTCCTCGGCCGCGACCCGGACGCCCTGCGGGCCGTGGCCCAGCGCGTCCTCACCGGCTATCGCGAGCGGCCCCTGCCCCGCGTCTGGCAGACCTGACCGGCCTCAGGCGGGTTCGCCCGGGAACGGGTGGATCGGCGGGATCAGGGCGGCCACGAGTTCGAGGCGCCCCGAGATGACGCCCCGCTCGGTGATCATCGCGTCCGCGATAGTCTGGAGCGTGTCCGCCGGACCCTGCACCAGCACGACCTCCAAGGTCTGGTTGTGCATCAGATGCACGTGCAGCGAGGAGATCACCTCGGCGATGTAGCGGCGCTGAAGGTCGGCCAGCCGTTGCTGAAGCCCATTGGCGAGGTGGTCGTAGCAGAGGGTGATGGTGCCCACCATCACGCGGTCGCCGACCTGGTGCCGATGCTCGACCAGGGAGCGGTGGAGGATCGTCGCCACCGCCTGCGAGCGACTCGCGAAGCCGCGCTCGCCCACCATGGCGTCGAGTTCGCCCAGGAGATCCTCGGACAGCGACAGGCTGATCCGGCTCACCGGCCTTCTGCGCATGCCATCCGCGTCCTCGGGAACCGTCGAAGCCGTCACGTCGTCCGCCATCACAAATCTCCCACCGGCTCGCTCACCTTGGCACGGCTTTTGTATCCGTGAAATCCCGTCGGTATTACGATTTCGTCAGATCGTACTACGCGTCCGGAGATCACAGATGCTCATGTCCTCGGTCCTCGCCGCCACCCGCAGGAACGTCGCCGGCGGGCTGCTCGCCCTCGGTCTCCTCGCGGTCGTGCCCGCCACGGTCGCGCCGGCTCGGGCCGACGAGCCGCTGCGCATCGGCTATAGCGACTGGCCCGGCTGGGTCGCCTGGCAGGTCGCCATCGAGAAGGGCTGGCTCAAGGAAGCCGGCATCGACGCGAAGTTCGAGTGGTTCGACTACTCGGCCTCGATGGATGCCTTCTCGGCGGGCAAGCTCGATGCAGTGACCTGCACCAACGGCGATGCCCTCGTGATGGGCGGCAATGGCGCCAAGAACGTCATGATCATGCTGACCGACTACTCGAACGGCAATGACATGATCGTCGGCAAGCCGGGCGTGAAGGCGCTGGCCGAGCTGAAGGGCAAGAAGGTCGGGCTCGAGGTCGGGCTGGTCGAACACCTGCTGCTGATCAACGGTCTGGCGAAGCTCGGACTGAAGGAGACCGACGTCTCCCTCGTCAACGTGAAGACCAACGAGACGCCCCAGGTTCTCGCCTCCGGCGACGTCTCGGCGGTGGGCGCCTGGCAGCCCATCGCCGGCCAGGCGATGAAGGGCGCTGCCGGGGCCCGGCCGCTCTACACCTCCGCCGACGAGCCGGGCCTGATCTACGACGTGGTGACGGTGACGCCGGCGAGCCTGGCCGCCCGCCGCGCCGACTGGATCAAGTTCGTGGCCGTCTGGGACAAGGTGGTCGCCTACATCCAGGATCCGAAGACCCAGGCGGACGCCGTCGCCATCATGGCCGCCAAGGTCGGCATCGAGCCGCCGGTCTTCACCCGCTTCCTCAAGGGCACGAAGCTCCTGACCCTGACCGACGGCCGCAAGGTGCTGGCCGATGCCGAGGGCTTCGGCTCCCTCTACGGATCGAGCCGCTACGCCGACGCCTTCAACGTCAAGTACGAGGTTTACAAGACCCCGCAGGACGTGAAGGGCTACATCGATCCGGCGCTAACGGACGGCAAATGAGCGCCGAGCCGCGGAGCGATGCGATGCGCCGCCCCCTGCCCGCGGGCGGCGCGCCGGGGGAGCCGGCGCCGGCCGGCGCGCTGCCGATGCCGCCTGTCGCGGCGCCGGCGAAGGCGGCTGCGCGGCGGCGTTCCTGGGTGGGCGTCGCCCGGCCGCTCTCGTCCCGGCGCCGGAGCGTGCTCGCGGTGCTCTCCTTCCTGCTGCCGGTGCTGGCCTGGGCGGCGGTCTCCTACGTGCCGTTCCTCTGGCATCCCCTGGTGGAGGTGACGGAACCCGGCGACGTCGCCTGGATGGAACCCGGGATGCGGGTGCCGAAGGCCGTCTTCGCCGACGAGGTCGCGGGCGCGCGGGCGGCCAACGGCGCGGTGCCGACCGGCAATCCCGCCAACCCGGTCTACCTGCCCGCGCCGCACGAAGTCGCGGTGGCGCTCTGGACGTCGCTCACCGCGACGCCGACCCAGCGCGACGCGATCCGCCTGCCCCTGAGCCTGTGGCACTCGATCCAGATCATTGTCTGGGGCTTCCTGCTCTCCTCCGTGGTCGGGGTGCCGCTGGGCATCCTCTGCGGGGCGCAGCCGACCCTGGCGCGCCTCACCGAGCCCGTCATCGAGTTCGTGCGCTACATGCCGGCCCCCGCCTTCGGGGCGCTGATGGTGGCGATCCTCGGCATCTACGACGGACCCAAGATCGCGATCATCGTCATCGGGACCTTCTTCCAGCAGGTCCTGGTCATCGCCAACACGACGCGGCGGATCGAGCCGCTGCTGATCGAGGCCGCCCTCACCCTCGGGGCGCGCAACCTGCGCCTGATCCGCCGGGTCATCGTGCCGGCGATGCTGCCGCAGCTCTACCGCGACCAGCGCATCCTCCTCGGCTGGGCCTGGACCTACCTCATCGTCGCCGAGCTGATCGGCACCTCCTCGGGCATCACCTTCTTCATCACCCAGCAGGCCCGCTACCAGCACTTCGAGAACGTCTACGCCGCGATCCTCATCATCGGCCTCGTCGGCTCGGCCACCGACCTCGCACTGGCCTGGATCGGGCGCCGCCTCTTTCCCTACGACCGGAGCGAGGCATGACGCGCGCCGACGCCCTCCCCCCACCCGCGCCCATCCCCCTGCCGGTGGAGCCCTGCGACTACCGCACCCTGTCCGAGCCGGTGCGGGCACGCTTCGCCGAGCTCAAGAGCCGCGAAGTCGCTCTCAGCGTCGAGAGGCTCGGCAAGGTCTTCCGCGCCTCCGGCGGCGGCCAGACGACGGCCCTGCGCGGCATCGATCTCGTCACCCACCGGCGTGAATTCCTCTGCGTCGTCGGCCCCTCCGGCTGCGGCAAGTCCACCTTCGTGCGCATCCTCGCCGGTCTGGAGACGGCGAGTTCCGGCGTGGTCCGGGTCGGCGGCGTGCCGGTCTCGGGGCCCGGCGCGGACCGCGGCATGGTCTTCCAGGGCTACACGCTGTTCCCCTGGCTCAGCGTCCTGCGCAACGTCGCCTTCGGCCTGGAGGAGAACGGAACGCCCCGGCGCGAGGCCGAGCGCGAGGCCCGGCAATGGCTGGCGCTGATCGGGCTCGAGGCCTTCGCCGAGGCCTACCCGCACCAGCTCTCGGGGGGCATGAAGCAGCGGGTCGCCATCGCGCGGGCGCTGGCGACCCGCCCGCGCATCCTGCTCATGGACGAGCCGTTCTCGGCCCTCGACACCCAGTCGCGGGCGCGGATGCAGGCCTACCTCATCGAGATCTGGCGCAAGATCGACATCACCATCGTGTTCATCACCCACGACCTCGACGAGGCGGTGTACCTCGCCGACCGCATCCTGGTGCTGAAGGCGCATCCGGGCGAGGTGGCCGAGCTCATCGAGGTGCCGGTGCCCCGTCCGCGCAGCCCGGACCAGATGCTGGGGCCGGAATTCCGCGCCACCCGCGCCCGGCTCGACGCGCTGATCCACCCACCCCGGGACGAGGCCGAGGCCGACGAGCCCGCCGCCACGGCCCTCGTCACCCGCATGGCGCCGGCCGGCGACGAGGTCGAGTGATGGCCGTCGCCCCCCTGCTCTGGGCCGAGCGCACCTGGGAGGAAATTCCCGGCGACCTCGCGGCGGTATCGCGGGCCGCGATCCTGCCAGTGGGCGCCACCGAGCAGCACGGCCCGCATCTCGGCTGCGGCATGGATTTCGTGCTGGCCGAACGCCTCGCCCACGCGGTGTCGGTGCGGACCCGCGTGCCGGTGCTGCCGACGCTGCCCTATGGCTGTTCCCTCGGCCACAGCCGGCGGTGGCCGGGCACGATCACCCTGGATCCCCTCGTGATGACCCAGCTCGTCACGCAGATCGGGACGTCCGCCTATCATTCGGGCGTGCGGCGGCTGTTCCTGGTCAACGCCCACGTCACCAACGCCGCGCCCCTGCGCTGCGCCCTGGAGATGCTGCGCGCCGCCCATGACGACCTCATGGTGGCGCTCGTGAATTCGGCGACCGTCAGCGAGCGGGTGCGCGCGGCCCACTTCGCCGATGCCGCGGACTGGCACGCCAACGCCGCCGAGACCGCGCTGATGATGGCGACGGCGCCCGCGCTCGTGCGCCCGGACCGGATCGCCGCGGCGGACGATCCCGACCGGACCGAGGGCCTGGTCTTCGCCCATCCGGTCAACCGGACCAGTCGGAACGGCGTCACCGGCCGTCCGTCGGCGGCGAGCCGCGCCGAGGGCGAGCGCCTGTTCGGCTGGATGGTCGAGGACCTGTCCGACTGCGTCCGGCGCGGCCTCGCCGAGACCCCGCCCCTCCCCCATCCCTACGACGTTTCCGCGTAAGAGGAGCGAGCCCGTGGCTCATACGACAGACATCGATCCCGCCATCGCCGCGCTGCAGGCCGACCTGCGCGCCAAGGGCGTGAAATACGTCATCGGCGCTTATGTCGACATCCACGGCGCCCAGAAGGCCAAGGTGGTGCCGATCGACCACCTGCCCCAGATGGCCGCCGGCTCCGAGCGCTACACCGGCTACGCCCTCGACGGCCTCGGCCAGGCCCCGAACGAGGACGAACTCGCCTCGGTGCCGGACCTGTCCCAGGTGGTCCAGCTGCCCTGGGAGCCGAAGCTCGCCTGGACCCCGGCCGACCTGACCTTCCAGGGCCGGCCCTACCCGCTCTCCACCCGCGTGGCGCTGAAATCGGTGCTCGCCGAGGCCGACGCGATGGGCTTCGGCTTCAACCTCGGCATCGAATGCGAGATTTTTCTTCTGCGCCAAGCCGCCGACGGCTCTCTGCACACGCCGGTCGCGGACGATAAACTCGTCAAGCCCTGCTACGACGTGCGCGGCTTTACAGACAACTTCGCCTGGCTCGACAAGGTCGCGACCAC
The DNA here is from genome assembly GCF_055361545.1 of Methylobacterium sp. TK31. Taxonomy (NCBI): domain Bacteria; kingdom Pseudomonadati; phylum Pseudomonadota; class Alphaproteobacteria; order Hyphomicrobiales; family Methylobacteriaceae; genus Methylobacterium; species Methylobacterium sp. TK31. The sequence goes on from NZ_CM143964.1 coordinate 2,624,511, forward strand.
GATCAACGATCTCGGCTGGGACCTGTATTCGTTCGACCACGAGGATGCGAACGGCCAGTTCGAGTTCGACTTCAACTACGCTGACGCCCTGACCATGTGCGACCGGCTGACCTTCTTCCGCATGATGGCGAAGCACTACGCCAAGGAGGAAGGGCTGGTCGCCACGATGATGCCCAAGCCCTTCGCCGACCGCACCGGCAACGGCGCACACTTCAACATGTCGCTGTTCGACCGCGAGACCGGCCGCAACGTCTTCGCCTGCCACCCCTCGGACGACCCGCGCGGCCTCGGCCTGACCGAGACCGGCTACCACTTCATCGGCGGCGTGCTGAAGCACGGCCGCGCCCTCTGCGCCGCCTTCGCCCCCACGGTGAACAGCTACAAGCGCCTCGTGCGCCAGGGCGCGATGGCGGGCTTCTCCTGGGCGCCGGTGTTCAACTCCTACGGCTCCAACAACCGCACCAACTCGGTGCGGGTGCCGGCCGGCGGCGGGCGCTGCGAGAGCCGCAACGCGGACGGGGCGGTGAACCCCTACCTCGCCGCCGCCCTGGTTCTCGCCGCCGGCCTGGAGGGCGTGCGCGAGCGGATCGATCCCGGCGCGCCGAACGAGGACAACCTCTACGACCTCAGCGATGCCGAGCGCGAAGCCCGGGGCATCGCCTTCCTGCCGCAGACCCTGATGGAGGCGGTGGAGGCCTTCGCGGCCGATCCCCTGGTGGAGCGCACCCTCGGCAAGGGACTGCGCGACGAGTTCATCCGCTACAAGACCGCCGAGTGGCAGGATTATCATCTCACGGTCAGCGCGTGGGAGATCGAGCGCTACAGCCACCTGTTCTAGGCGGCCCTCCGACCCCCTCATCTGCCCGGCCGGGACGACCCGGCCTCGTGAACAGGGCTCACCATCGGCCGGGACGACCCGGCGGACGATTGAGGAACGGGCATGACCACGGCGTCACCGAACACCACCGAAGAGACCATCGCCGAGAACCGACGGCGCTACGAGGCGCTGAAGCGCGCCGGGCAGGACCAGGCGCCCCGCGCCCTGCCGCCGCCTTCGCCCCACGGCCTGCCACTCTCCGGCGCGGTCCTGCACGCCGAGACCCTCCCGGGCGGCTGGTACTGGACGACGCATCTCGCCCGCGGCGAGGGCCTGCGCATCGCCCTCGACCACGGCCCCGCGAGCGTCGCCCTGGTCGCCTGGAGCGCGGCCGATCCCTCCGAGCGGCTGAACACCGCCGACACCGTGAAGGTGCAGTGGACCACCGCCCTGCAGAAGGGCCGGGTGCTGTTCTCCGATATGGGCCGGGTGATGCTGTCGCTGACCGAGGATTCCTGCGGGGCGCACGATTCCCTGGCCGGCGGCTCCAACGCCGCCGCGAACGCCGCGCGCTATCCGGGCGGCCCCCACCGCAACACCCGGGACAACCTCGTCCTCGCCGCCCTGAAGGCCGGGCTCGACCGGCGCGACATCCCCGCCCTCGTCAGCTTCTTCGCCCCGGTCAGCGTCGGCCCGGAAGGGCGCCTGGCCTGGAACGAGGCCGGCCGGCGCAGCGGCGACTTCGTCGACCTGCGCGCCGAGATGGACCTCACCGTCACCGTCTCGAACTGTCCCCATCCCCTCGACCCGGCGCCCGACTATGCGCCGAACCCCGTGGCGCTCACCCGCTTCCGGGCGCCGCCCGCGGCCGCGGACGACCTCTGCCGCACGGCGACGCCCGAGGCGTCGCGCGGCTTCGAGAACAACGCCCTGGCCGGGCAGTGAGGGAGGACGCAGCATGACCGACGCGAACCCGATCCTCGACGTCACCGTCCCGGCCCAGGCCCCCTGGTCCGGCCTCGTGCGCCGGGGCCAGACTCTGCGCATCACCGACACGGAAGGCTGCCAGGCGGTCGACACCCTGTTCTACCGCGCCGACGACCTCGGCGAGCGCTACTCCTCCCAGGACACCGTGCGGATGCAGGGGGCGGCCTACGTCACCGTCGGCACGCCCCTCGTCTCCAGCGAGGGCCGGGTGATGGCCCGGGTCACGGCCGATTCCTGCGGACGCCACGACACCTCGGCCGGGGCCTGCTCCTGCGAGAGCAACACCGTCCGCTTCGGGCACGCCACCAGGTACTTGCATGCCTGCCGCGAGAACTTCGCCCTGGAGGTGGCCAAGTACGGCCTCACGAAGCGCGACATCCCGCCGAACATCAACTTCTTCATGAACGTGCCGATCGAGCAGAACGGCGATCTCGCCATCGTCGACGGCGTCTCGGCGCCGGGCGACTACGTCGAGATCACGGCGGAGATGGACGTGATCTGCGTGATCTCGAACTGCCCGCAGATCAACAATCCCTGCAACGGCTTCAACCCGACGCCGATCCGAGTCACGATCCGGGACGCGGGCTGATGTTCCAGAAGGTCCTCATCGCCAACCGGGGCGAGATCGCGCGCCGCATCGGGCGCACCTGCCGGCGCATGGGCATCGCCTCGGTGGCGGTCTATTCCGATGCCGACCGCTTCACCCGCGGCGTGCTGGAGGCCGACGAGGCCGTGCGCCTCGGCCCCGCCCCCGCCGCCGAGAGCTATCTCGACGTCGAGGCGGTGATCGCCGCCTGCCGGGCGACCGGCGCGCAGGCCGTGCATCCGGGCTACGGCTTTCTCTCCGAGAACGTCGCCTTCGCCGAGCGGCTGGCGGCCGAGGGCCTCGTCTTCATCGGGCCGAAACCGGAACATCTCTCCGCCTTCGGGTTGAAGCACACCGCCCGCGAACTCGCCCGGGCGAGCGGGGTCCCGCTCCTGCCCGGGACCGACCTCCTGCCCGATCGCGCGGCGGCCCTCGCGGCGGCCGAGGCCATCGGCTACCCGGTGATGCTCAAGAGCACGGCCGGTGGCGGCGGCATCGGCATGCGCCTCTGCGCGTCCGCCGAGGACCTGGCCGAGCACTACGCCGCGGTGGAGCGGACGGCGCGCGCCAGCTTCGGCGATGCGCGCGTCTACCTCGAGCGCTTCGTCGGCGAAGCGCGGCACGTGGAGGTGCAGATCTTCGGCGACGGACGGGGCCGCGTCGTGGCCCTGGGCGAGCGCGACTGCTCGCTCCAGCGGCGCAACCAGAAGGTCATCGAGGAGACCCCGGCCCCGAACCTTCCGGACGTGGTCCGCGCGCGCCTGCACGCGGCGGCCGTGGCGCTCGGGACCAGCGTCGCCTACGCCTCGGCCGGCACCGTGGAGTTCATCTACGATCCGGGGCGCGAGGATTTCGCCTTCCTCGAAGTCAACACCCGGCTCCAGGTCGAGCATCCGGTCACCGAGGCGGTCTTCGGCATCGACCTCGTCGAATGGATGATCCGCCAGGCCGCCGGCGAGGACGTCATCGGCGCCGCGGGGCCCCTCGTTCCGAAGGGCGCTGCCATGGAGGCGCGGCTCTACGCCGAGATCCCGCACGCGAACTTCGCCCCGAGCGCGGGCCTCCTCACCGAGGTGCGCTTCCCCGAAGGCGCCCGGATCGACGGCTGGATCGAGACCGGCACCGAGGTGACGCCGTTCTACGATCCGATGCTCGCCAAGATCATCGTCACCGGGGCCGACCGTCCGGCCGCCCTGGCGGCCCTGTGTGCGGCCCTCGACGGCACGGCGGTCTCAGGGATCGAGACCAACCGCGACTATCTCCGCGCCATCGCGGGCTCCGAGCTCTTCGCCGAGGGCCGGGTCGCCACCACGGCCCTGCGCGACTTCGCCTTCCATCCCCGCAGCGTCGAGGTGCTGCTGCCCGGCGCTCAGTCGAGCCTGCAGGAGCTGCCCGGCCGCATCGGCCTATGGCACGTCGGCGTGCCCCCGAGCGGCCCGATGGATGCGCGCGGCTTCCGCGAGGCCAATGCCCGGGTCGGCAACCCGCCCGACACCTGTGCCCTCGAACTCACGGTGTCCGGCCCGACCCTGCGCTTCCACGCCGCCACCACCGTGGCGGTCTGCGGGGCGCGGATGCCGGCGAAACTCGACGGCGCCGAGCAGCCCCACGGCGCTGCCTTTCCGGTACGGGCCGGCCAGACCCTGAGCCTCGGGGCGATCGCCGGCCCCGGCCAGCGCAGCTACCTCGCCCTGCGCGGCGGGTTCGCGGCGCCCGTCGTCCTCGGCTCGCGCGCCACCTTCGCCCTCGGTGCCTTCGGCGGCCACGCCACCGGCGTGCTGAAGGCGGGCGACGTGCTGCATCTCGGCGACGCGGGCGCGGTGCCGGCCGAGACACCGGAACCGGCGCCCCTGACCCACGACTGGACCCTCGGCGTCGTCTACGGCCCGCACGGGGCGCCGGACTTCTTCCAGGAGGCGGACATCGCCGACCTGTTCTCGGCCACCTACGAGGTGCATTTTAACTCCGCCCGCACCGGCGTGCGCCTGATGGGGCCGACGCCGCGCTGGGCGCGGGCCGATGGCGGCGAGGCCGGACTGCACCCGTCGAACCTGCACGACAACGCCTACGCCATCGGCGCCATCGACTTCACCGGCGACATGCCGATCCTGCTCGGGCCCGACGGCCCCAGTCTCGGCGGCTTCGTCTGCCCGGCGGTGATCGCGCGCGACGAACTCTGGAAGATGGGCCAGCTGCGCCCGGGCGACCGGGTGCGGTTCGAGGCCGTGGCACGCCCCGAGGACGATGCCGGCGCTGACCATCGTCTCGTGCAGCCTGGAAAGCGCGGGTCCCCTCTCCTGGAAGGAGGGGGACAGGGTGAGGTGGGTGCCGCATCCGGAGAGGTCACGCACCTCACCCCAACCCTCTCCTTCCAGGAGAGGGAGTCCGTTCCACCTGCCGATCGGCATGGCGCCGCCGCGCTGCGGGGCTCGCCGATCCTGGCCCGCGACGAATCCGGTCCCGTCTCGGTGGCCTATCGCCGCCAGGGCGACGACAACCTCCTGGTCGAGTACGGCCCGATGGCGCTCGACATCGGCATCCGGATGCGCGTCCACCTGCTCGCGCAGGCGGTGACCGAAGCGCGGCTCGCCGGCCTCATCGACCTCACGCCCGGCATCCGCTCGCTGCAGATCCACTACGACGGCGCGACCCTGCGCCGGAGCCGCCTCCTCGGCACCCTGCGGGAGATCGAGGCCGGCCTGCCCCGCGCCGAGGACGTCACGGTCGCGAGCCGGACCGTCCACCTGCCCCTGTCCTGGAACGACCCGCAGGCAGCCCTCGCCATGCGCAAGTACCAGGAGCTGGTCCGCCCGAACGCGCCCTGGTGCCCCTCGAACATCGAGTTCATCCGCCGGATCAACGGGCTCGACGACGAGCAGGCCGTGCGGGACATCATCTTCGACGCCCAGTACCTCGTCATGGGCCTCGGCGACGTCTATCTCGGGGCGCCGGTGGCGACGCCGGTGGACCCGCGCCATCGCCTCGTGACGACGAAGTACAACCCCGCCCGCACCTGGACGCCGGAGAACGCCGTCGGCATCGGCGGCGCCTACATGTGCATCTACGGGATGGAGGGGCCGGGCGGGTACCAGCTCTTCGGGCGCACCATCCAGATGTGGAACACCTGGCGCACGACCCGCGAATTCGCGCCCGGCCATCCCTGGCTCCTGCGCCCCTTCGACCGCATCCGGTTCTTTCCCGTCGATCCGGCCGAGCTGACGGAGGCGCGCGCCGCCTTCCCGCACGGAGCCTATCCGGTGCGGATCGAGGACGGGACCTTCTCCTACGCCGCCCATCGCGCGGAACTCGCGGCGCACGCCCCGGAGATCCGGGCGGCCAAGGCGCGCCAGCAGGCGGCCTACGAGGCCGAGCGCCAGCGCTGGAAGGCGGAGGGCCTCGACAGCTTCGTGGCCGAGGAGGCCGTCGCGGACGGCACGGAGGATGCAGTGCCGGCCGGCTGCGTCGGCGTGCCGACGACGGTGCCGGGCAACGTCTGGAAGCTGCTGGTCGCCCCGGGCGACCGGGTCGCCGCGGGGGAGACCGTGGCGATCCTGGAATCGATGAAGATGGAAATCGCCGTCGCCGCCCCGGCGGCGGGTGTGGTGCGGGAGATCCGCGCCCAGCCCGGCCGGACCCTGCGCGGTGGCGACCTTGTGGCGGTGATCGAGGAGACCTGAACCCATGCTGCCCACGATCCTGGACATCGCGAGCCTGCGCGCGGCCTTCGCCGACGGCAGCCTCGACCCGGTCGGCCTCGCCGAGATCATCGCCGAACGGATGGCGGCCTCCCCGGACCCGGCGATCTTCATCACGCCGGTGTCGCGCGCCGACCTCGTCGCCGCGGCCCGCGCCCTGATGGCCGCGCATCCGGAGCCGAACTCCCTGCCCCTCTGGGGCCTGCCCTTCGCCGTGAAGGACAACATCGACGTGGCGGGCCTGCCCACCACCGCCGCCTGCCCGGCCTTCGCCTATACGCCGGAGCGGGACGCCGAGGTGGTGGCCCGCCTCAAGGCGGCGGGCGCGCTCGTGACCGGCAAGACCAACCTCGACCAGTTCGCCACCGGCCTCAACGGCACCCGTTCGCCCTACGGCGCCCCGCGCAGCGTGTTCAACGCAGACTACGTCTCCGGCGGGTCGAGTTCCGGCTCGGCTGTCGCCGTGGCGGCCGGGCTCGCCTGCTTCAGCCTCGGCACCGACACCGCCGGCTCCGGCCGCGTGCCGGCGGCCTTCAACAACCTCGTCGGGATCAAGCCGACGCCGGGGGCGCTGAGCACCACCGGCCTCGTCCCGGCCTGCCGCAGCCTCGACTGCATCACGCTCTTCGCGAGCACGGTCGGTGACGGCATCGCCGTGCGCCGGATCGCCGAGGGCTTCGACCCGGCCGATCCCTATTCGCGCCCGGTGGTCCCACACCCGCTGCCGGCGGCCGGCCTGCGCTTCGGCGTGCTCGCCCCGGCCGAGCGCGAATTCTACGGCGACGCCGAGACGGCGGCGCTCTACGACGCTGCCATCGCCCGGCTGGAGCGCCTCGGCGGCGTCGCGGTGCCGTTCGACTACGCGCCCTTCCGCGAGATCGCCGCCCTGCTCTACGACGGCCCCTGGGTCGCCGAGCGGCTGGCGGCCATCGAGGCGTTCCATGCCGACCACGCCGCCGCGATGGACCCGAGCGTGCGCGCCATCACCGAATCGGCGCGCGGCTACAGCGCCGTCGATGCCTTCCGGGGCCGCTACGCCTTCGAGGCCTTGAAGCGCCGGACCGACACGATCCTGGCCGAGATCGACGTCCTGCTGCTACCGACCGCGCCGACCACCTACTCGGTCGCCGAGATGGCGGCGGAGCCCATCGTCCGGAACAGCCATTTCGGCCGCTACACCAACTTCGCCAACCTGCTCGGGATGGCCGCCATCGCGGTCCCGGCCGGGTTCCGCCGGGACGGCCTGCCGGCCGGCGTGATGCTGGTCGGCCCCGGCTTCAGCGACGAGGCCCTGGCGCCCTGGGCCGATGCCCTGCATCGCGCCCTCGGCGCAGGCATGGGCGTCGACCGCGACCGCGCCCTGCCGGAGGAGAGCCGGGTCGCCCCCGCGACCTCCGGGCAGATCCCCCTGGTAGTGGTCGGCGCCCATCTCACCGGTCTGCCTCTCAACCACCAGCTCCATGACCTCGGGGCGACCTTTTTGCGCGCGACCCGGACGGCCCCGGGTTACCGGCTCTACGCCCTGCCCGGCACGGTGCCGCCGAAGCCCGGTCTCGTGCGCGAGCCTGGATTCGAGGGGCCCGGCCTGGAGGTGGAGGTCTGGGGCCTCGACCCCGCGGCCTTCGGGCGCTTCACCGCCGCGATCCCCGCACCCCTCGGCATCGGCAAGATCGCGCTCGCCGACGGCGAGCCCGTCTCGGGCTTCCTGTGCGAGGCCCATGCGGTCGCGGGCGCGCCGGAGATCACGCACCACGGGGGGTGGCGCGCCTACCTCGCCGCCGGCCGCGCCTGAGGTGGACCCGGCCGCCCTTGCGAGCGCCGGCGGGCTTGCCCTAAACCCCGGGCGCGGCGGGTCCGGCGACCGGCCGGCCGGCTCGGCAGGCCCCGAGCCCGCATCGAAGAGGATCCGGGTTTGCCGCGCACCCTACGCTGTCGCCTCGACGCCTTCAGCCAGATCGAGGCGGACGGGACCCCGGACACGTGGCGCGCGACCGGGTCCGACCCGCATTTCCGGCTCTGGCCGCCGCAGGGGCGCCGGCGCCATCGCGGCGGCTGGGTGCGCCTGCGCGCCGACCTCACGGCGCTCGACCGGAGCAAGCTCGTCCCGATCCTCTACGTCGACGACGGTAAGGGGTTTCGCGAAACGCTGACCATTCCCCTGGAGACCGACGCCGCCGGCATCGACAACCTCGTGCACCTGCCCCGCCGGGTCCGGGGCCTGCGCCTCGACCCGATGAGCGGTGCCGGGCGCTTCCGCCTCGGCGACGTCTCGCTGACCTATCTCGGCCCGGTCGGCGCCCTGGCCGAGACCGCCCGCCGCCTCCTGGACACGCTGCCCGAGGCGGAGCGCGCGCCGGCCCGCCTCATCGCCCGCATCCGCGCCGCCTGGCGTGCGAAGGGTGCCGCCGAGCTCTGGCGGGATTTCCGGGCGAGTGCCCGGCCGCGCCCGGTCCCGGCCTCCTACACGGCCTGGATCGACAAGGTCGAGACGCCCGGCCGCCTCGATGTGGCGGCCATGCGCGCCGAGATCGAGGGCTTTCGCCTGCGCCCGCGCATCTCGATCGTCATGCCGGTCTACGACACGCCCCTTCGCTGGCTGAAGGCCGCCATCGCCTCGGTGCAGGCCCAGGCCTATCCCGACTGGGAACTTTGCCTCTGCGACGACAACTCGCCCGACCCGCGGATCTGGCCGCTGCTACAGGCCTTCGCAGCCCAGGACCCGCGCATCAAGCTGCACCGTCGCACCGTCAACGGGCGCATCTCGGCCGCCTCGAACGACGCCATGGCGCTGGCGACCGGCCGCTACATGACCCTGATGGACCACGACGACGCCATCCCGGACAACGCGCTCTACGAGTTCGTCCGCGTGCTGAACGCCGACGAGACCGTCGACTTCATCTATTCCGACGAGGACAAGATCTCCGTCGACGGGGTGCGCTACGAGCCGTTCTTCAAGCCGGACTGGTCGCCCGAGGCCCTCGAGGCCTGCATGTACACCGCCCACCTGGCGCTCTACCGCATGGACATCGTAGCGCGGATCGGCGGCTTTCGCGACGAATGCAACGGGGCGCAGGATTACGACTTCGCCCTGCGCTACACCGAGCACGTCCGCAACGTCGTCCATGTGCCGAAGGTGCTCTACCACTGGCGCGCGATTCCCGGCTCCACCGCCCAGACCATGGACAACAAGGACTACGTCGTCGCCGCCGCGATCCGCGGCCTCGAGGACCGGGCCCGGCGCACCGGCGAACTCGACTTCGCCCGCTCGAGCCCCTTCAAGGGCTGCTTCGAGATGCGGCGCAAGCTGACCGAGCGCCCCCACGTCTCCCTCGTGATCCCCACCGCCGGGCGCGACAGCACCGTCGGCGGCCGGACCGTGGATCTCCTGGCCGCCTGCCTCGACAGCGTGGCCGCCCGCAGCACCTATCCCGAGATCGAGTTTGTGGTGGTCGACAACGGCGACCTGCGCCCCGCCACCGAGGCCGCCCTGGCCCGCCACGGCGCCCGGCGGGTGACTTGGTCCGAGCCGGTCTTCAACGTGGCCGCCAAGATGAACCTCGGCGCGGCGGCGGCCAGCGGCGCCGTGCTGGTCTTCCTCAACGACGACATCGCCGTCATCACCCCCGACTGGATCGAGGCGATGCTGGCCCAGCTGCAGATCCCCGGCGTCGGCGCCGTCGGCCCCAAGCTCCTGTTCGAGACCGGCGAGATCCAGCATGCCGGCGTCTCGATCGTCGACGCGACCCCCGACCATGTCCGCCGCGGCTATCCGGGCGACGATCCCGGGCACTACTTCTCCACGGTGGGCAGCCGCAACTATCTCGCGGTGACGGGCGCCTGCGTGATGGTGCGCCGGGCGGACTTCGAGTCCATCGGCGGCTTCGATGCGGGCTTCGCGGTCAATTACAACGACGTCGATCTGTGTCTCCGACTGCGCGAGCGCGGCCTGCGCAGCGTCTACTGCGCCCAGGCCAGCCTCTACCACTACGAGAGCCGCAACCGGGCCCGCACGGTCGACCCGGCCGAGCACCAGCGCTTCCGCGATCGCTGGGCGGCGAAGCTGCCCCGCGACCCCTATTACGGCGAGTGGTTCGAGGCCCTGCCCCCGACCTTCGAACTCGACCCGGCGCGCTTCTGATCCTTCGCGTCTGACGAAGGCTGGATCGGAAAACTCCGAATTGCGAACGGCTCCAAGGTAGGATCATTGTCCCGGCTCGCGAACGGGGCGGAATCGGTCGATGCCGGCAGGGGCGTTCATGGGTGGGGAGGCGACGGTCGTGCTGACCGCGATCCTGCTCGTCCTGTGCATGGGCCTCTGGGCCAGCGGGCTCATCGCCGAGATCATCACCGCGATGCTGTTTTTCGCCGGGGCGATGCTGTTTCGCCTCGCGCCCCCCGCGACGGTGTTCTCGGGCTTCGCCTCCTCGGCCTTCTGGCTCGTCCTCAGCGGGATGGTGGTGGGCCTCGCCATGACGCGCTCGGGCCTCGGCGACCGCCTGGCGCGAAGCCTGTCGGGCCACCTCTCGGCCTCCTACCCGGCCTTCATCGCCGGCATCGTCGCCCTCTCCTTCGCCGTCGCCTTCGTGATGCCGTCCAATCTCGGCCGCATCGCCCTCCTCGTCCCCGTGGTGCTCGCCCTCTGCGACGCCTTCGGCCTCGAAAGCGGGCGCCCGGGCCGGCACGGGGCCGTGCTGGCGGTGGGGCTCGCCACCCCAATCCTCTCGGCCGCGATCCTGCCCGCCAACGTGCCGAACCTCGTGATGGCCGGCACCGCCGAGACCCAGTACGGCCTCCACATCGCCTACCTACCCTACCTGTTGCTGCACGCACCGGTGCTGGCCCTGGTGAAGGGCGCCCTGCTCGTGCTGGCGATCCTGTGGCTGTTCCCCGACCGGCTCGACCACGGCGAGAACGGGGCGGCCCTGGCGAAGGAACCCCTGCGGCCCGAAGCCCGACGCCTCGCCGTGATCCTGGCCGGCACCCTCGCCCTCTGGGTCACGGACAGCCTGCACCACATCGCCCCGGCCTGGGTCGGCCTCGTCGCCGCCATCCTCTGTCTGATGCCGCGGATCGGCGTGCTGCCGGCCGAGGCCTTCGGTGCGGTGAACCTGCGCACCTGCTTCTACGTCGCCGCCCTGCTGGGCCTCGTCGCCACGGTGAACGAGACCGGCCTCGGCGCCAGCCTGGGCCACGCCCTCCTCCACGTGGCACCGCTGACCCCGGACGCGCCGGGCTACAATTTCGGGATTCTGACAGGGCTGGCGGCGATCCTCACGGTCGCCGTCACCGCCAACGGCGCCCCGGCCCTCTATACGGCGCTCGCCGGCGAGATGGCGCGGGCGAGCGGGCTCGACCTCATGGCTGTGGTGATGATCCAGGTGGTGGGTTACTCGACCCTGTTCCTGCCCTATCAGGCCCCACCGATCGTCCTCGCGCTCGACCTAGGCAAGGTGCCTCTGCGGGCGGCGACCAGACTGACCCTCGCGACCGGGCTCGCCTCCCTCCTCGTCGTCGCACCCCTGGATTATCTCTGGTGGCGCGCGCTCGGATGGCTGCCATGAGACCGGACCGACCGAATGACGATTTGGCGCCTGTGTCGCATGTGCGCTGCGGCAAAGCGGGGTTGCGCATTGGCGCGTGCCCGGTAGCACTTTAGAGACGATCCAAATTTTTCTTGGCGCCCTGTCAAAAACGGGTGCGTCGCCCAGTCGAGGACCTTCAGCACGATGGCTCCAACCGTCCGCCCCACGGTCGCCCAGCCGCTCTCGCCCCATCTCCAGATCTACCGCTGGACCTGGACCATGGCGATGTCGGTGTTCCACCGCATCACCGGCACGGCGCTCTACGGCGGCTCGGCCCTGGTGGCGATCTGGCTCGTGGCACTCGCCTCGGGCCCGGCCGCCTACGGCACGGTGTCCTGGTTCTTCGGCTCGATCGTCGGCCGCCTGGTGCTGTTCGTCTACACTTGGATCCTGATGCACCACATGCTGGGCGGCCTGCGCCACTTCATCTGGGACCTCGGCTACGGCTTCGACCGCGCCCAGCGCATGGGCCTCGCCCGCGCGACCCTGATCGGCTCCGTCATCCTGACCGTCCTGATCTGGGCCCTCGCCCTGACCCTGCGCTGAGGAGACCGACCAATGGTCGACAACCGCCAGAACACCAACGCCACCATGCGCACCCCCCGTGCCCGGGTGAAGGGCCTCGGCGCCTCGGGCCACGGCGCGGGCCATTTCTGGACCCAGCGCCTGACCGCCGCCGCCAACGCGCCGCTGATGCTGGCCTTCGTGGTCATCGTCGCGCTGATGGCGAACCGGCCCTACCCGGAGGCCATCGCGCTGATGTCGCACCCGGTGGTGGCCCTCCTCCTGATCCTCGCCGTCATCTCGGTGACGGCCCATATGAGGATCGGGATGCAGGTCATCATCGAGGACTACGTCCATGACAAGACGCTCAAGCTCCTGAGCCTCCTCGCCAACAACTTCTACGCGGTCGTCGTCGCCGTGGCCTGCCTGTACGCGATCCTGCGCGTCAGCCTCGGCAAGCTCGTCTGACCCGCCCCCCGAACCCGAAGGATCAGCCCATGGCCACCAACGGAACCAACGGCAACGGCGCTCCCGCCTACACGATCAACGACCACACCTTCGACGTGGTGGTGGTGGGCGCCGGCGGCGCGGGCCTGCGCGCCACCGTGGGCTGCTCCCAGGCCGGCCTGCGCACCGCCTGCATCTCGAAGGTGTTCCCGACCCGCTCGCACACCGTGGCGGCGCAGGGCGGCATCTCGGCCTCGCTCGGCAACATGGGCCCGGACGATTGGCGCTGGCACATGTACGACACCGTGAAGGGATCGGACTGGCTCGGCGACCAGGACGCGATCGAGTACCTCGTGCGCAACGCGCCGGCCGCGGTCTACGAGCTCGAGCACTGGGGCGTGCCCTTCTCCCGCACGGAAGAGGGCAAGATCTACCAGCGCCCCTTCGGCGGCATGACCACCGATTACGGCAAGGGCACCGCCCAGCGCACCTGCGCGGCGGCCGACCGCACCGGCCACGCCATGCTGCACACCCTCTACGGGCAGGCGGTGAAGAACCACACCAACTTCTTCATCGAATACTTCGCCCTCGACCTGATCATGGACGAGGAGGGCCGCTGCCTCGGCGTCATCGCCATCGACCAGGCCTCCGGCGAGATCCACCGCTTCCGCGCCCAGATGACGATCCTGGCCACCGGCGGCTACGGGCGCTCGTACTTCTCGGCCACCTCCGCCCATACCTGTACCGGCGACGGCAACGCCATGGTGCTGCGCGCCGGCCTGCCCCTGCAGGACATGGAATTCGTGCAGTTCCACCCCACCGGCATCTACGGCGCCGGCTGCCTGATCACCGAGGGCGCCCGCGGCGAGGGCGGCTACCTGACCAATTCCGAGGGCGAGCGCTTCATGGAGCGCTACGCCCCGAGCGCCAAGGACCTCGCCTCGCGCGACGTGGTCTCCCGCTCGATGACCATGGAGATCCGGGCTGGTCGCGGCGTCGGCAAGTCCAACGACCACATCTACCTGCACCTCGACCACCTCGACCCGGCGATCCTGCACCAGCGCCTGCCGGGCATCTCGGAATCCGCCAAGATCTTCGCCGGCGTCGACGTCACCAAGGAGCCGATCCCGGTGCTGCCGACGGTCCATTACAACATGGGCGGCATCCCGACGAACTATCACGGCGAGGTGCTGACCCTGAAGAACGGCAACCCCGACACGGTGGTGCCGGGCCTGATGGCGCTCGGCGAGGCCGCCTGCGTCTCGGTGCACGGGGCCAACCGCCTCGGCTCGAACTCGCTGATCGACCTCGTGGTCTTCGGCCGCGCGGCCGGGCTGCGCTGCGCCGAGATCGTCGAGGCGGGCGCCCGCCAGATGGAACTGCCCAAGGATTCCGCCGACAAGGCGCTCGGGCGCCTCGACCGCTTCCGCTACGCCAGCGGCGGCACGCCGACGGCGCAGCTGCGGGCCGAGATGCAGAAGACGATGCAGAACAACTGCGCCGTGTTCCGCACGGGCGAAGTGCTGGAGGAGGGCAAGACCCTCATCCACAAGGTCGCCGCCGGCATCCCGGACATCCACGTCAACGACCGCTCGCTGATCTGGAACACCGATCTCCTCGAGACCCTGGAATTCGACAACCTGATCGGTCAGGCCGTCGTCACCATGGAATCCGCCGCCAACCGCAAGGAGAGCCGCGGCGCCCACGCCCGCGAAGACTTCCCGGATCGCGACGACAAGGAGTGGATGAAGCACACGCTGGCCTGGATGGATGACACCTCCAAGCAGGTCAGCATCGATTACCGCCCGGTCCACACCTACACGATGTCGAACGAGATCCAGTACATCGAGCCGAAGGCGCGCGTGTACTGAGGCAACGACTCACGTCGTTCCCCAGATTGGTTCTCACGAGACGAATTTAGGCACGCCAAACCATGGCTCAGTTCAATCTCCCCAAGAACTCCCAGATCACCGAGGGCAAGACCTGGCCTCGGCCGCAGGGGGCCAACAACCTGCAGGAATTCCGGATCTATCGCTGGAATCCGGATGACGGGAAGAACCCGCGCGTCGACGTCTACCAGGTCGACCGCGACGATTGCGGCCCGATGGTCCTCGACGCCCTGCTGTGGATCAAGAGCAAGGTCGACTCGACCCTGGTGTTCCGCCGCTCCTGCCGCGAGGGCATCTGCGGCTCCTGCGCCATGAACATCGAGGGCCAGAACGCGCTGGCCTGCACCATGGGCATCGACGAGTGCCAGGAGCACGCCAAGGGCAAGAAGACCGGCGCGGTGCGGATCTACCCGCTGCCGCACATGCCGGTGCTGAAGGATCTCGTCCCCGACCTGACGAACTTCTTCGCCCAGCACGCCTCGATCGAGCCCTGGCTCCAGACCGAGACGCCGGCCCCCGAGGGCGAGTGGAAGCAGACGCCGGAGGACCGGGCTCAGCTCGACGGCCTCTACGAGTGCATCCTCTGCGCCTGCTGCACCACCTCCTGCCCGAGCTACTGGTGGAACGGCGACCGCTTCCTCGGCCCGGCGGCCCTGCTCCAGGCCTATCGCTGGCTGATCGACAGCCGCGACGAGAACACCGGCGAGCGCCTCGACGCCCTGCACGATCCCTTCCGGCTCTATCGCTGCCACACGATCATGAACTGCGCCAACACCTGCCCGAAGAGCCTGAACCCGGCCAAGGCCATCGCCGAGATCAAGAAGATGATGATCGCCCGCGAGGTCTGAGCCGGACTTCGGTTCGGTGAACCGGACCTCGGCCTCCGCGGCCGGGTCCGGACGAAAGAAGGGGCGCGCGGTCGATCGGACCGCGCGCCCCTTCTTTATGCCCCGCGCCACTCTGCGTCGGGGCTCCCCGCGGGAGAGCCCCGGTGCCCTGGCCTACTCGGCCGGCGCGTGGTGGGGCACGTGCACCGCGCCGGGCTCCGCCTCGGGCTGGATGCCTTCGTTGGCCTCCTTGCGGCGGAAGATCCGCATCACCACCACGAAGAACACCGGCACGAACAGCACCGCCAGGATGGTGGCCGAGATCATGCCGCCGAGCACGCCGGTGCCGATCGCCTGCTGGCTTTTCGAAGCGGCGCCGGTGGCGATGGCCAGCGGCACCACGCCGAAGATGAAGGCGAGCGAGGTCATCACGATGGGGCGGAAGCGCAGGGCCGATGCCTCGATGGTGGCGTCGACCAGGGACTTGCCCGGCTTCCACAGGTCCTTGGCGAATTCCACGATCAGGATCGCGTTCTTGGCCGAGAGACCGATGATCGTGATGATGCCGATCTTGAAGTAGACGTCGTTGGGCAGCCCCCGGAGATACACCGCCGCCACCGAGCCGATGATGCCGAGCGGAATGACGAGCAGCACCGAGAACGGGATCGACCAGCTCTCGTAGAGGGCGGCGAGGCACAGGAACACGATCAGGATCGAGAGGCCGAGGAGCAGCGAGGCCTGGGAGCCCGCCTGCTTCTCCTGCAGCGACTGACCGGTCCAGGCATAGCCGAAGCCCTTCGGCAGCTGCTGCATCAGGCGCTCCATCTCCGCGATAGCGTCGCCCGAAGTGTAGCCCGCGGCCGGCTCGCCGGTGAAGCGGACCGACTGGTAGCCGTTGAAGCCGACGATCTGCGAGGGGCCGACGCCCCATTTCAGGTCGGCGAAGGACGACATCGGCACCATCGTGCCCATGGCGTTCTTCACCCCGTAGTTCAGCAGGTCGGGCGCCTGCATGCGCTGCAGCTGCTCGGCCTGGACGTAGACGCGCTGCATCTTGCCCTGGTTCGGGAAGTCGTTGGTGTAGACCGAGCCGAGGTTGACCTGGATGGTACTGTTGATGTCCTCGAACTTCACCCCGAGGGCGGCGGCCTTCTCGCGGTCGATGATCAGCTCCGCCTGCGGCGTCGGGGACAGGCCCTCGATCTTCATCTTCTGCAGGATGGGGCTCTTCTTCGCGAGGGTCAGCAACTGCGACTCGGCCGCCGTGAGGGCCGAGTAGCCGCGCTGGGCGCGGTCCTGGAGCCGGAACGAGAAGCCGGCGGCGTTGCCGAGGTTGTCCACCGGCGGCGGCTCCTGCGCGTCGATGATGGCGTCGCGGTAGCCGGCGAGGGCCGCGTTGGTGTCGGCCACCAGGGCGCTGGCGGAATTGGCCGCGTCGCGCTCGCTCCAGGGCTTCAGGGTGACGAAGGCCTGGCTCAGGTTCGGGCCTTGGCCCGAGAACGAGAAGCCGTTGAGCATCGTCACGGTGGCGACGCCGGGCCGGGCGAGGAGATACTGCTCCACCTCGCGCACCGCTGCCTGGGTGCGGTTGAACGAGGCGCCGGGCGGCGTCTGGATGTCGACCGTGAAGAAGCCCTGGTCCTCCACGGGCAGGAAGCCCTCGGGTAGGCGCAGGAAGGCGAAGCCGACCCCGACCAGCAGGGCGAGGTAGACCATCATCACCTTGCCGGAGCGCTTGATCAGCCCGGCGACGCCGCGGCCGTAGCGCGCCGTCTCGCGGTCGACGATCCGGTTGAACCAGCCGAAGAAGCCGCCTTTCGAGTGGCCGTGGCCCTTCTCGATCGGCTTCAGCAAGGTCGCGCAGAGCGCCGGGGTCAGCGACAGGGCGAGCAGGGCCGAGAAGCCGATCGAGGTCACCATCGCGATCGAGAACTGCCGGTAGATGATACCCACCGAGCCGGGGAAGAACGCCATCGGGATGAACACCGCGACGAGCACCAGGGTGATGCCGATGATGGCGCCGGTGATCTGGCTCATTGCCTTGCGGGTGGCCTCCTTCGGCGGGAGCCCTTCCTCGTTCATGATGCGCTCGACGTTCTCCACCACCACGATGGCGTCGTCGACGAGGATGCCGATGGCCAGCACCATGCCGAACATGGTGAGCACGTTGATCGAGAACCCCGACAGCAGCATCACCGTGACGGTGCCGAGGAGCGCGATCGGGACGACGATGGTCGGGATCAGGGTGTAGCGGATGTTCTGCAGGAACAGGAACATCACGACGAAGACCAGCACCACCGCCTCGACCAGGGTCATCAGGACCTTCTTGATCGAGGCCTGCACCGCCGGGGTGATGTCGTAGGGGATGTCCCACTTCAGGCCCGGCGGGAAGAACTGCGACAGCTCCTCCATCTTGGCGCGGATGGCCTGGGCGGTCTCGAGGGCGTTGCCGTCGGGGGCCAGGGTCACGGAGATGCCCGCCGCCTCGCCGCCGTTGAGGCGGGTGGAGAACTGGTAGGCATCGCCGCCGAGCTCGATCCGGGAGACGTCGCGCAGGCGCACGTTCGAGCCGTCGGAATTCGCCCGCAGCACGATCGCACCGAAATCCTCGACGGTGTTGAGCTGGCCCTTGACGATGATCGGCGCGAAGACCGGATGCTTGCTCGGGCTCGGCTGGGCGCCGACCGCGCCGGACGCGATCTGGATGTTCTGGTTGCGGATCGCGTCGGTGACGTCCTCGGGGGTCAGCGACAGGCCGCGCAGCTTGTCGGGATCGACCCAGACGCGCAGCGAGCGCTCGGTCGAGTAGAGGGTCGCGCGGCCGACGCCGGGCACGCGGCGGATCTCGTTGATGACGTTGCGGATCAGGAAGTCGCCCAGCCCGATCTCGTCCATCTTCCCGTCGGTGGAGACCAGCGTGATGATGTTGAGCGTCGCCGCCGAGGCCTCCTCGACCAGGATGCCCTGCTGGCGCACCTCCGCCGGCAGGCGGGCTTCGACGCGCTTCAGGCGGTTCTGCACCTCGACGGAGGCCAGCGCCGGATCGGTACCGGGCAGGAAGGTCGCGGTGATGTTGATCGAGCCGAAGGAATCGGTGGTCGACTCGAAGCTCATGATGTTGGCCGCCCCGTTCAGCTCATCCTCGATGAGCCGGGTCGTGCCGGTGTAGAGGCTCTCCACCGAGGCGCCCGGGAAGGCGGTGGAGAGGGCGATCGAGGGGGGCGCGATCACGGGATACTGCGCCACCGGCAGCAGGGGCAGGGAGAGCACGCCGCCCAGGATGATGAAGAGGGCGACGACCCAGGCGAAGACCGGCCGGTCGATGAAGAAGCGAGCCATGGGTCAGCGCACCTGCGACACGGGCTTGACCCCGTCGCCCTTAGTGGGATCGGACTTGGCAGGGGCGGACTTGGCAGGGTCGGACTTGGCGGCCTCCGCCTTGGTCGGATCGCCCTTGGTGGGATCGGCTTTGGGCCGCCCGGCCTTGGGGTCGGCATCGGCATCAGCGGTGTCGGTGTCGCGCGGCTTCGGCTCGCTGTCGTCGGCGGCCGTCCTGATCTCGACGGTCTTCACCTCCTGGCCGGCGACGATCTTCTGCACGCCCTCCACCACCACGCGGTCGCCAGCCTTCAGGCCGGAGCGGATGATCCACTGGTTGCCGACCACGGAGCCGACCTCCACGGGCTGAAGCATGACCTTGCTGTCCTCGCGCACCACCCAGACCTCGGCCTTGCCGTCGCTGGTGCGCTGGATCGCCTGCTGCGGCACCGCGAGGGCGTCGGTGTCGATGCCCTGCTTGATGCGGGCGCGGACATACATGCCGGGGAAGAGCTCGTCGTGGGGATTCGGGAACAGCACGCGCAGGGTCACCTGACCGGTGCTGGGGTCGGCGGTGACGTCGGAGAACAGCAGCTTGCCGGCCGAGCCGTAGAGCGAGCCGTCATCCATGATGAGGTGCACGTTGGCGGTGTCGGCCGAGAGGCGCGAGAGCTCGCCGCTGGCCAGATCCCGGCGCAGCTTGGTCAGCTCGCCCACCGACTGGGTGATGTCGACGTAGATCGGGTCCAACTGCTGGATGGTGGCGAGGTTGGCGGTGCCCCCCTGCTCCACCAGGGTGCCCTCGGTGAGGAGCGCCCGGCCGATGCGGCCCGAGATCGGAGCGCGGACGTCGGTCCAGCTCAGGTTGAGCTTGGCCCGGTCCCGCGCGGCCTTGGCGCCGGCGACCTCGGCCTCGGCCTGCTTCAGGCCCGCATAGGCGCTGTCGTACTGGGCCTGGCTCGCGGTCTGCCGCGAGAGCAGCTGCTCCAGGCGGTCGGCTTGCTGGTTCGCGAGGACCTGCGCGGCTTCCGTCCGGGCCAGCGCCGCCTCGGCGCTCTGCAGCTCGACCTCGAAGGGGGCCGGGTCGATCTTGTAGAGAAGGTCGCCCTCCTTGACCAAGCTGCCTTGCTCGAAGGTCCGCTTCACCACGAGCCCGGCCACGCGCGAGCGTACCTCGGCGATCCGCAGCGGGGCGACGCGTCCGGGCAGGTCCCGCACGTAGGGGATCGGCTGTTCGCGCACGGTCACGATGTTGACCTCGGGCACCGGTCCCGGGACCGGCGCCGCGGCCTGCTGCTTCTGATTGCAGGCCGAGAGGGCGACCAGGACGACGCCCGCGGCGAGCGCGGTCGGCCGGGCCCCGAACAGGCGGTGGTTGAAAGACGTCACGATCGCGTCGCTCCTGCGAATGTCCGGCGGATGGCCCGCGTGTCACGGGCCGGCATCGCCGCGTTCAAGGTCCCGGCCCCTTCGTCACCGCGCGCGGTTGGGGCTTTGGCAAGCGTCGGGCCATGTCGGATGGCCGGTCGCGGGGGGTGAGGGTGGCGGGTGCGGCGGCTCGGCCCACGCCGCGACGGCGTGGGAGGTCCGGACCCGAATCGTCCGACGAGTCGCCTGGGTGGCCGAAAATCTGGGCGTTCCGACGACACAGGTTGTATTCGACGCGAGAAAGCGACGTCGAATCCCGTGCCCGCCGGACAGCGGCAGAGGCCTCAAGCCGGGCGGCTGAGCCTGGGTGGACGTTCCAGGGGCGCGAGCGCGCGTGTGGCGAGCCCGGTCAGGATGCGCGGCATCGCCAGGCGATCCGCCCGGAGCTTCGTCACCAGCGGGATGCGCAGGGCCGCGACGCTGCCGTAGCTGTCGTCGAGATCGACCATCGCGGTGGAGACGCGCAGGTTCGGGTCCCGGTTCTCGGGAAGCGCAGCCTGGGACAGGACGGGCTGGCGCTCGAAGCCGTGCGGCACGTCGCCCGCCATTCGCAGCAGGGGCAGGACGGCGCAGACGAGGAGCAGCAGCGCCAGGAGGCCGGACGCGACGACCCCGACGGCATGCAGGACCGGACGCGCCGCGTGGGGCGGGGCCGTGTCGTGCAGGCGTGGGGCCCTGTCGGCGGCGCTTGCGATATGACCATCTGCGAGTTTCACCGCTCCGAGTCTGGGGGCGAGCGGGCTTGGCCGCAAGTTCCTGCGGCATCGTGTCAGGGTCCAACAGCCCCTCCGGCGCCTTCGCGAAAGCTGTCGGCGGGCAGGGTCCGACGGGCGTTGCCGGGATCACACAGGCCGGCGCGTTCGGTCCCGGCTCGGTTGACCGCCCTCCCCCATCCCGCCAAGGCTCTCGCCCCGACCATGTGCCTGCGGGAAGGGCGGGCCCCGTGCCCGTCCTTGCCGGATCTCGGCTGGAGGATAGACCATGCAGACGCGCCGCGTTCTCGTCGCATCCGCCCTGGCGGCGGCCCTGACCGTATCGACCGGACCGGCCTTCGCCGGAAATCCGTTCGACAGCGGCCCGATCGCCGACTTCATGAACATCTTCAAGGAGCAGGCGATTCCGCGGGAGACCGTCGCCTGGAAGGGCGCGGAGAAGCCCGGCACCATCGTGGTCTCCACGAGCCAGCGCCGGCTCTACTACGTGCTCGGTGGCGGCCAGGCCGTGCGCTACGGCGTCGGCGTCGGCCGCCAGGGCTTCTCCTGGTCCGGCGAGAAGCGCGTGACCATGAAGAAGGAATGGCCGGATTGGCGTCCGCCGTCGCAGATGCTGGCGCGCCGGCCCGACCTGCCGCGCTTCATGGCCGGCGGCCAGGACAACCCGCTGGGCGCGCGCGCCCTCTATCTTGGCTCCTCGCTCTATCGGATCCACGGTTCGAATGAGCCGGAGACCATGGGCGCCGCCGTCTCCTCGGGCTGCATCCGCATGACCAACAAGGACGTGGTCGACCTCTACGACCGCGCCAAGGTCGGCACCAAGGTCGTCGTCCGCAACTGAGGCGCCGCTCCGGCGCCTCTTCCCGATCTCCATCCCGCCTCCAGTCGGTCCTCACTGGACCATGACGTGAGGACGGGATGATCTTCGGGGTGGATATCGGCCTGATCGCGGGTCTGTTCGCGGTCGCGGTCGCGGCCGGCTGCGTCGACGCGATCGCGGGCGGCGGCGGCCTCCTGACCCTGCCGGCCCTGCTGCTCTCCGGCCTCGATCCCGTCTCGGCGATCGCCACGAACAAGCTCCAGGGCAGCGCCGGCGCCGTCTCCTCCACCCTCGCCTTCGCCCGCCGCCGCCTGATCCACTGGCCGGACGCCTGGAAGATCGCGGTCAGCGCCGGCTGCGCCTCGGTCGCCGGCGCGCTCTGCGTGAGCCTGCTGCCGCGCGCAGTCCTCGACGCCGCGGTGCCGATCCTGCTGGTGGCCATCGCGATCTACTTCGCCACCGCCAAGCGGATGAGCAACGAGGACGCCACCGCGCGGATCACCCCGAACTGGTTCGCCCTGACCTGGGCCCCGGCGGTGGGCTTCTACGACGGCGTCTTCGGGCCCGGCGCCGGCGCCTTCTACATGATCGGCTTCGTCACCCTGCTCGGCCTCGGCGTGGTGAAGGGCACCGCCCACACCAAGCTCGCCAACGCCGCCAGCAACCTCGGCAGCCTCGCCCTGTTCGCGCTGGGCGGGCATGTGGTCTGGGCGATCGGCCTGATGATGGCGGTGGGTGCCTTCCTCGGCGCCCAGATCGGCTCGCGCCTCGCGATCCGCATGGGCGCCCGGCTGATTCGCCCGCTTCTCGTCACCATCGCCTGCCTGATGGCCCTGCGCCTCCTCTCCGATCCGGCCAATCCGCTGCGCCGGGCGGTGATGGGGCTGTTCGGCGGCTGATCGCCCTCCGAGCCCGCCTGTGACGACCCGCCATCGGGCTCCCGGTTTCCCGGGATCACCATTCGGAGCCGCGACGCGAGGCCTCGGACGAGGCCGAAGATCCGAACATCGTCGAGTCGACGGTGTCTGGGCGCTCCTGTTCGCAACCGGGCTGGTGCGGCGAATCCCGGTGCGCTTGGCGCGGGCTGCCGAGGGGCCGTTCGGGCTCGGCTTCGGCGCGATCGGCGGCCGCATCCCGACCGATGGTCTGCGCGAAATCGTCCGGCGCTGACACGGAATTCGCGCGCCCCGCGCCGACGGCCGATCGCGGCCGCCGGGCTCTAGGTCAGTCGCATCAACGCGGCATGAAGGCCCAGTAGTCGAGATCGAGGATCACCGACGGGTCGTAGGCGTCGCCGACCTTGTCGGGATAGCCGCCGCAGGGCTGGTTCTTGGTGGCCACCGTGCGCAGGCGCAGCGCCCCGATGTCGCTGCGGCCGGGGAGCTCTGCGGTCTCCAGCACCTCGCTCCAGGCATAGACCGTGTCGCCGGCGAACAGCGGCGCGACGTGGCGGCCGGCATTGATGCCCGCCAGCGCGAAGGCGTTGCCGAGCCCGTTGAAGCTCAGGGCCCGCGCCAGCGAGATGACGACGCCGCCATAGATCAGCCGGCGGCCGAAGCGGGTGTCCTTGGCGGCGTAGCCGTCGAAATGCACCTTGGCGGTGTTCTGGTAGAGGCGCGTGGCGATCTGGTGCTCGGCCTCCTCGACGGTCATGCCGTCGACATGGTCGATGCGCTCGCCGACGACGTAGTCGCCGAAGCGGTGGGGCGAGCCGGCGAGCTCGCAATCGTAGGCGCCCGAATCCAGGGGCGGCAGGGCGCCGGCGAGGTCGGCCGGGTCCACCACCTTGGCGAAGGTCGGTACGTGCTCCTGGGCGATGACCGCTTCCGGATCGCGCTTCTTCACCAGCACCCAGCGGCAATAGCTCAGCACGGTCTCGCCGTTGGCGTCCGAGCCCGTGGAGCGCACGTAGACCACGCCGGTCTGGCGGTTCGAGCTTTCCTTCAGGCCGATCACCTCGGAGACGGTCGAGAGCGTCTCGCCCGGATAGACCGGCCGGCGGAACCCGCCCTCGGCATAGCCCAGATTGGCGAGGGCGTTGAGCGAGATGTCCGGCACGGTCTTGCCGAAGACCACGTGGAAGGTCAGCAGGTCGTCGAGCGGGCTCTGCGGATAGCCGATGGCGCGCGCGAAGGCGTCCGAGGACTGCACGGCGAAGCGCGGGCCGTAGAGCGCGGTGTAGAGCGCGACGTCGCCGAGGGTGACCGTGCGGGGCGTGGCGTGGCGGATGGTCTCCCCGAGGCGATAATCCTCGAAGAAGCGGCCGGGATTGGTCTTCATGACGGTCTCGTCCCCAGGGCGGCGCGGTTGCGCGTCGGTTTTTATGTCGGGCGGGCCGTCGTTGCGGCCCGCCCCTCGGGCGCGTGCCGGCTCAGCGCGTGTAGATGGTGGCCTGGGTCGGCACGAATTCGTGCAGTAGGCGGCTGGCGAACAGCAGCAGCAGCACCAGCACGATCGGCGACAGGTCGACGCCGCCGAGATTGGGTAGGATGTTGCGGATCGGGCGCAGCACCGGCTCGGTCAGGCGATAGAGCACCTCGCCGATCTGCGAGACGATCGGGTTGCGGACATTCACGACGTTGAACGCCACGAGCCAGCTCAGGACGGCGCTGGCGATGAGGACGTAGATGTAGAGCTGCACGACGGTGTCGAAGAGCCAGATGAAGGCGTTCATGCGCGGAAACGATGTCCTCGTGACCCGCGCCCGCGGGGCGCATCACGCGCACGCAAAGCAGCAGGATTTCTGGAATTGACAGGTCGGCGTGCGCGAGCCTAAAAGGCCGCCACCCCGGAACGGGGCTGTAGCTCAGATGGGAGAGCGCCGCAATCGCACTGCGGAGGTCAGCGGTTCGATCCCGCTCAGCTCCACCAGGTTTCCCCAGCATGCGGGGTCGCCGGTGGTTTCGTCCAGACGACCGAGAGGATGCGGTGCCTGCGCGGGCCGCCGTCGCTAGTCCTTGAGCGGGTCGTGGCCCCAGTTCATCAGCGACAGGCGCCAGGGCGAATCCTTCACCTTGGCCTTGTCGTCCGGTCCGCCCTGCTTCAGGTGGCGGTGGACGTAGCCGACGACCTTGGCCATGTGCGCGTAGTCGTCGTCGCTGAGATCGGCCTTCTTGGTGCGCAGGAGTTCGACGATGCGCCGCCCCTCGCGGTGGCCCGTCGCCTCGCCGCCCGCCTTCTTCTGGCCGACCGACTGGCTCTCGTCGCTCTCCAGGAACGCCTCCAGCTTGGCCGGCGTCATGTTCACCGCGTCGTGGAACGCCTTGTAGGTCTCGGCGTGGTCGTCGGCCTTCGCTGCCATGCGGTTCTCCCTCGAAATCTCGGGCGGAAAACCGGGGCGCCGGCCGCGGGGTTCCGACCCCGCGACGGCGCGTCTCCTCAGGCGATGAGCCAGGCCACGCCCATCACGCCGGCCAGGAATATCCCGTACGTCACCAGGACGGCGACGATCTCACGGTGCTGGATGACGATGTTTTCTGAGGCGGACAGCATGGCGGTTTGGCCGGGAGTGAAACGAGATCCTTCTTCTCACGCCCGGCCTAAGAATTCGATGATCGGAACGACGGCTTCGACGAGGAAATTGCCGATGTCTCCCGGCGGCCACAGAGGGCCCCATGGGCCGGGGTAGGCCGGGTCAGGCAGGGCGGTCGGCGGGCTGGTCGAACAGGAAGTCGTCGATGGCCGGGATGGTGACGGCGAGGCCCGCGCCCGCGCCGTAGCTCGCCTTCGACAGGCGCCAGGGCGCCTCGGTCCGGGCGCGGATGGCCTCCGAGGGGCGCAGGCGCCGGGGCGTGCCGTCGGCCCCGATCTCCTCGATCAGCACGAAGCCGTAGACCTGGAGCCGGGCCGCGATCAGCTTGGTCTCGCGGTCGCCCGCGGCCACCGAGAGGCTGCCCGTGGCATAGACCGAATCCATCAGGGCGCGCTGCTCGCTGCGCCGGGCCGCGAGGCCGCCGCGCGGCGCCGACGGGGCGGAGGCCGACGGCTGCGGGCGGAGGGCGCGTCGGAAGGGGACCACATTGTCCATCGTCGCCGGAACGCTGCCCATACGCCACTGTCCTCACGCTGCACTCGAAGGGCCGGGCGAACAGCCCGGCACATCCCCTTGATTTCGACGGTTCCGCTTAACGGGCAGCTAACGTTACCGGCCGGGCCCGTCCCGTTTCCGGGCCGCGGCGCACCGCCCGCCCCGCGCTTGTCGATCGCCCGGGAGGATGGTCTACGGGGTTGGCAGAGCCCGGAGAGGAGCGCGCGGCATGGCATCCATCTTCGAGGCCCACAGCTTCGCGATGATCGCGCATGCGGGCCAGATCGATAAGGGCGGGCAACCCTACATCCGCCACCTGGAGCGGGTCGCCAACGCGGCGGTCGGCCGGACCGGCCACGCCAAGTCGGTGGACCGCCTCGCCATCGAGCCGATGGAGGTGATGCAGGCCGCCATCCTGCACGACGTCCTCGAGGATACCCCGACCACGCCGGTCGCCCTGCGGGCCGAGGGCTTCTCCGACGCCGTGATCGCCATGGTGGTGATGCTGACGAAGCCGGCCGAGCCCCTGCCCTACGCGGACCGGATCTCGGCCCTCATCGCCAAAAACCATCTCGGGGCACTGCTGATCAAGATGTCCGACACCGAGGACAATCTCAGTCCCGACCGGACCCTGGCCGACGGCGAGGCCCGGCGCACGCGCTACGCCGAGGCCTTCGAACGCCTGAAGGCGGCCGCCGCCGCCCTCGGCTATACCGGTGGTTAGCGACGGACATGACGAAGCCCCGCAGCGCGGCTGCGGGGCTGGGAAGCGGGCGCCGGATCGACGCCCGCCCGGTCGACCTATGTGCCGACGACCATCTCAGCCGACGATCACATCTCAGCCAAGGATCACTTGCCGCTGGGGGCCGCGCCGCTGCCGGTCTCGCCGTTGCCGCCGGTACTGCCGCCGGGGGCGCCGACCGTGGCGGTGCTCGGGCCGCCGGAGGTGCCGGCCGGAGCCATGGTTGAACCGGTCGTGGCCGGCGCGCCCATCCGCTCCATCGACTTCTCGCTGTTGCTCTTCACGCTGCCCGGGTTGTTCATGTTCTGCTCGGACCCGGTCGCGGTCTGCGCGAAGGCGGTGCCGGTGAGGGCCAGGGCGATGGAACCGGCGAAGGCGAGGGTCTTGATCGACATGATGGTGTGTCTCCCAGATTTCGTTTTCTGGTCGACCAACGCGGATCGATGATCCATTGTTCAATTTCTTTCTCGAAACCGTATCGGTATCGAGATTCATCTTCCATGTCTTCGCTCGCGACCCGCGCTGGCGCCGATGTCCTTGCGCGCCGGGTGCGAGGACGCGGTCGACAGACGCTTCCGGTCAGCCGCGCCGCTCCCGGGAGCCGGCGCCGCCGGCCCCCGTCGCGCGCTCAGGTGTCGCTCTCGGCCCGGTCGGTGTTCTGCTCGGCCTCGTCGTAGGTGTAGCCCTCGAGCCAGTCGGCGCTGTTCTGCGAACCGGCCGGATAGGGATTGGCGGAATCCGGCTGGCCGGCCTGCTTGGCCGCCTTGCCCTCCTCCATCACCGTCTTTGAAACCACTGCCATGTCGTTCGCTCCCGTATGGACCCTGAGCCTTACCGTAGGGCGCCGCGGGGCGGCGGGGACTCCCGGAATCGCAAAAAAGCCCGCCGCGGCGGGGGCCGGACGGGCTTTCGGCGCGCGCGGGGGCCGGGCGGATCGGCTCCGCCCGACGCCGCCGCTCAGGCGAGCTTCGTGGTGAAGCGGGCGGTGGTCTTGGCGCGGACCTCGTCCTCGGTGACGCCCTCGGCGAGCTCGACCAGGGTCATGCCGCCCTCGCCCTTCTTGTCGATGGTGAAGACGCCGAGATCGGTGATGACCATGTCGACCACGTGGGTGCCGGTGAGCGGCAGGTCGCACTCCGCCAGCAGCTTGGGGCTCTCCGAGCCGTCCTTGCCCTTGGCGGTGTGCTCCATCACCACCACCACCTTCTTGACGCCGGCCACGAGGTCCATGGCGCCGCCCATGCCCTTCACCATCTTGCCGGGGATCATCCAATTGGCGAGGTCGCCGTTCTCGGCCACCTGCATGGCGCCGAGGATCGACAGGTTGATGTGCCCGCCGCGGATCATCCCGAAGGAATCTGAGGACGAGAAGTAGCTGGTGGTCGGCAGCGCGGTGATCGTCTGCTTGCCGGCATTGATCAGGTCGGCATCCTCCTCGCCCTCGTAGGGAAAGGGGCCCATGCCGAGCATGCCGTTCTCGGATTGCAGCTGCACCGACATCCCGTCCGGGATGTAGTTCGACACAAGGGTCGGGATGCCGATGCCGAGGTTCACGTAGAAGCCGTCCTGCAGCTCTCGCGCCGCGCGCTCGGCCATCTGTTCGCGGGTCCAGGCCATGATGGTTCTCCTTAGCTCGGCTCTCAGACGGCGGCGGCGGGCACGGCGGGCTCGCCGCGCTTGCGGGTGGTGCGCTGCTCGATGCGCTTCTCGCGCACCGGCACGTGGACGATGCGCTTCACGAAGATGCCGGGGGTGACGATGGTGTCGGGATCGATCTCGCCGGGCTGCACCAGGTGCTCGACCTGTGCGACGGTGATCTTGGCGGCGGTGGCCATCATCGGATTAAAGTTCCGCGCGGTCTTCCGGTAGATCAGGTTGCCCTCGGTGTCGCCCTTCCAGGCATGCACGATGGCGAGGTCCGCGAACAGCCCGCGCTCCATCACGTAGTCCTCGCCGTCGAATTCGCGCACGTCCTTGCCCTCGGCGATCAGGGTACCGACGCCGGTCTTGGTGTAGAAGGCCGGGATGCCGGCGCCGCCGGCGCGGATGCGCTCGGCCAGGGTGCCCTGGGGGTTGAACTCGATGGCGAGCTCGCCGCCGAGATACTGCCGGGCGAATTCCTTGTTCTCGCCCACATAGGACGAGATCATCTTGGCGACCTGGCGGGTCTCGAGGAGCTTGCCGAGGCCGACGCCGTCGATGCCGGCATTGTTCGACACCACGGTGAGGCCCTTCACGCCCGACTCGCGGATCGCGTCGATCAGGGCGTCGGGAATGCCGCAGAGGCCGAAGCCGCCGCACATGATCATCATGTCGTCCTTCAGCACGCCGGCCAGCGCCGCCGTGGCGTCGGGATAAACCTTCTTCATGGATGCCCTCCAGTGTGGTTCTGTTCTTGGTCAGCGCGACCGTCACGCGAAAGCGGCGTCCTGCCAAGCCCTTGCGGCGATGCGGTGGTTACATTTTGCATGGCACGGTACGGCCGGCCCATGGTCTGAGAGGCCTGCGCCCCGCCCTCGGGCCGGCCGCGTCCCGGCCGCCCGGATCGCGGCGCTCTTCTCGACCGTGGATGGCGCGGGCCGCCCGGGCCGGCCCGGGGAGACAAGCGCCGCGCCGAGGACTATCAGGGACAGGTCGCCGGTTCCCCCGCGCGTCGCGGCTGCCGGGGCCGCACGCGCCCATCCCATCGTCGATCGCGTGCTTCGCCGCGCGTCCCACCCACCGGATGGAGTGGAATGCCGCTGCGCCGCCTCCTCTCGCTCCTGAGCCTCGGGACCTTCGTCGCCGTCGTCTGGGCCGCCTGCCTGCCCTGGTCGGTGGCGACGCCGCGCCTGCGGGCCTACGTGGCGCGGGAATTCGTCCGCTCCTACGGGCTCGCCATGAGCGCGGCCGGCCGGACCGAGGTCACCCTGCTGCCCCTGCCCCGCCTCGGCTTCCGCGACGTCCGGCTCGCCGCCGGCCGCATCGACGGTCCGGTGCTGGCCGAGGGTGGCGCGCTCTCGCTGCAGCTCAACCTCCTCGGCCTGCTCACCGGGCGCTTCGAGGTGAGCACGCTCGGCCTCGACGGCGCGACCCTGCACCTGCCGTCCGGGGAGGACGACACCCGTTGGGCCGAGCCGGTCCGCCTCCTCAACCTGCGGCTCGGCGCCGACGGCACCGCGCATCCGCGCCGGATCAGCCTGTCGCGGGCCACCGCCATCGGGCTCGATCCCCGCGACGGCTCGCCCCAGACCGCGCGCGACCTCGACCTCACCATGTCCTGGCCGCTCTGGAGCGCCCAGGCCGAGCTCTTCGGCAGCTTCCAGTGGAGCGCGATGCCGACGCGCTTCGCGGTGTCCGGCCTGCGCGTGGTCGATCTCCTCGACGGCGGCACGACGCCGTTCTCGCTCAGCGCGAGCTGGTCCGGCGGGACCCTGACGGCGGAGGGCAGCGGCCTCGTCGGGGCCGAAGGCCTGATTCTCACGGGCCTCGGCCAGTTCGACACCCGCTCCCTGCCCGAGACCCTGGCCTGGGCGGGCGGCAGCGTCGCCCTGTCGCCCTTCGTCGGCGCCTTCGGGATGACCGGCAATTTCGAGATCCGGGGGCGCCAACTCCTGCTGCCCAACGTCCGCGTCGCCTTCGGCGGCAACCGGCTCGAGGGCGCCGGCGCGGTCGCGTTCGGGCCGGACCGCCCCGCCGTGCAGGCGACCCTGGCCGCCGAGTCGCTGAATCTCGCCCCCCTGCTGGCGGACCTGCTGCGGACCTTCGGCGTCACCGCCGCCCCGGCCGGCGCCCCGGACTGGCGCCGCCGCGCCCTCGCCCTCGCGCCCTATACGGGCGGCGACCTTGACCTGCGGATCTCGGCGGGCGCGGCCCGGTTCGGCCCGATCCTGGCCGAGGACCTCGCCGCCAGCGTCCTGGTGCGCGACGGGGCCATCGAGGCGTCCCTGGGCCGCGCCACTCTCGGCGGCGGAACCCTGAAGGGCCGGCTCGCCCTCGCCTCCGCGGCCGGGGACGCGGCCGTGACCGAGGCCAAGGTCCAGGGTGCCTTCGACCGGCTCGACCTCGCCGCCCTCCCGGTGGAGCTGCGGCCGGAGAACTGGATCCTCGGCGGCGCCCAGGGCCAGTTCCAGGCCGAGGGGTCGGGGGCCGACCTGCAGGGGTTCCTGCAGCACCTCGACGGGCATGCGGCCCTGTCGGTGGACGGCGGCACCCTCGTCGGCATCGACCTCGCCGAGGCGGCCCTGCGCAGCCGCGTGCCGGCCGGGCGCGTCGGCCGCACCGCCTTCGAGCGCGCGACCCTGAGCCTGCGCTTCCGCGACGGCGTCGGCGAGATCACCGAGGGCGCGATGGAGGGCAACCTCCTCGCCGCCTCCCTGCGCGGGACCGTGTCGCTGCCGGACCGCCACTGCGACGCGCTCGCCGAGGTCTCCGCCCGCGGTGCCGCCCCGGACCGGCGGCCGCCGATGCGCATCCTGATCGCGGGGCCGTTCGGCAGCCTCGACGTGACCGGTCTCGCCCCGGACGCGGCGCCGGACCTGCGGGGCGGGGCGATGGCGCCGGCCAATCCCCTGCGCCGGCCCGCCGCCGGGCTGGCGCTTCCGGCTGGGGTCCGCGCCTACGCCCCGTGAGGCCGGGGGCTCACGCCACGCCCTTCCGCCCGGTCAGCCACGAGGCCGTGAGCACGATGGCGGTGACGGTGCCGACCAGCAGCGTCGAGGCGGCGTTGATCTCCGGATTCACCCCGAGCCGGACCTGGCTGTAGAGCCGCATCGGCAGGGTCGTCGCCCCCGGGCCCGAGACGAAGCTCGCGATGACGAGGTCGTCGAGCGACAGGGTGAAGGCGAGGAGGAAGGCCGCCGCCAGGGAGGGGGCGATCAGCGGCAGGGTGATGCTGGTGAAGACCCGGCCCGGATGCGCGCCGAGATCGGCCGCCGCCTCCTCCAGCGAGCGGTCGAGCCCGCGCAGGCGCGCCCCGACGATCACCGCCACGAAGCCGAGCCCGAGGGTGGCGTGCGCGACGATCAGGGTGAGGAGGCCGCGATCGAGCCCGAAGCCCACGAAGAGCAGCAGCAGCGACAGGCCGGAGATCACCTCCGGCATCACCAGGGGCGCATAGATCAGCCCGGTGAAGACCCGGCGGCCGGCGAAGCGCCCGCCCCGGTCGAGGGCGAGGGCCGCCAGGGTCCCGAACAATGTGGCGAGCGCGGCCGAGGCCAGCGCCACCACGAGCGAAACCCCGGCCGCCTCCCGCAGGGGCACGTCGGCCAGGAGCACCCCGTACCAGCGGGTCGAGAACCCGCCCCAGACCGTGACCAGGGCGGAGGCGTTGAAGGAGTAGACCACCAGGATCAGGATCGGCGCATAGAGGAAGCCGAGCCCGAGGCTCAGGGCGACGCGGTCGAGCGCCCTCACCGGCCGGCCTCCCCGTCCTCGCGGAACAGGATCAGCGGGCCGACCACCAGCACGAGGACGAGGATCGCCACCGCGGAGGCGAGCGGCCAGTCGCGATTGGAGAAGAACTCGCTCCACAGCACGCGTCCGAGCATCAGCGTGTCCGAGCCGCCAAGCAGGTCCGGGATGATGAATTCGCCGACCATCGGCACGAAGCAGAGCAGCGCTCCGGCGGTGAGGCCCGGCCGGGCGAGCGGCAGCGTCACGGTCCAGAACACCCGGGCGGGTCCGGCGCCGAGATCGGCCGCGGCCTCGGGCAGGCGCGGATCCGCCTTGGCCAGCACCGCGTAGAGCGGCAGCACCATGAAGGGCAGGTAGGCGTAGGTCAGCCCGATCAGCACCGCCCCTTGGGTGTTCAGGATCTCCAGGGGCTGCGCGATCAGCCCGAGCTTCATCAGCCCGGCGCTGAGCAGGCCCTCGGGCTTCAGGATCGCGATCCAGGCGTAGATCCGAATGAGGAAGCTCGTCCAGAACGGCACGATGAGGAGCGCCACCAGCAACGGCTGCCAGCGCTCCGGCGCGCGCGCCATGGCGAGCGCGACCGGCGTGCCGATCAGCGCCAGGATCGCGGTGGCGACGGCCGCCAGGGTCAGGGAGGACAGGGCGGCGTCGCGGTAGAGGGCGTCGTTCGCTAGCGTCTCGAAATTGGTGAAGTCGAGGGCTTCGAGGAAGCTGCCCCAGCCCTCGATGCCCGCGCTCCAGTCGAGCACCGGCAGGTAGGGCGGCTGGGCGGTGGCCGGCGTCGACAGGCTGATCTTCAGGGTCAGGATCACCGGCAGCAGCACGAAGGCCGTGAGCCAGAGGGCCGGCAGGACCGGGAGCAGCCGCCTCATGCCGCCGCCGGCATCAGCCAGGCCCGCTCCGGCGGATAGGACAGGTGGACGGTCTCCCCGGCGCCGGGGCTCCCCGCATCCGCGGGCGCGCTCACCCGCCAGACCGATCCGTCGGCGAGGCGGACCTGGAGCCGTATGCGGTCGCCCAGATAGGTCGTCTCGACCACCTGCCCGGGCAGGGCCGGTCCGTCCCCGGACGGGGCGCGGGCCAGCGCGATCCGCTCGGGCCGCAGGGCGATGACGCCTTCCCCGTCCGCGGCGCCGAGGGCGCGCAGGGGCCCGAGGGCGGTGTCGAGGCCGGCGAGGCCGCCCGCCTTCCGCCCCAGGACCCGGCCCGGGATCAGGTTCACGTCGCCGAGGAGCCCGGCGACGAAGCGGTTGGCCGGGCGCTCGTAGAGGCTCGCTCCGTCGCCGATCTGCACGAGGCGGCCGGCCTGCATCACGCCGATGCGGTCGGCCAGCGCCAGGGCCTCGGCCGGGTCGTGCGTGACCACGACGAAGCCCGTGCCGAGGCGCCGCTGCAGGGCGCGCAGCTCGCCCTGCGTCTCCTCGCGCAGGGCCCGGTCGAGGGCGCCGAGCGGCTCGTCGAGGAGGAGTACCTGCGGGGACCGCGCCAGCGCCCGGGCCAGGGCCACCCGCTGCCGCTGCCCGCCCGACAGGGTATCGGGCCGGCGCGGACCGAACCCGTCGAGCCGCACCAGGCGCAGGAGTTCCTCCACCCGCGCGGTCCGGGCAGCGCGCCCGAGCCCGGCGAGGCCGTAGGCGATGTTGGCGGCCACGCTCATGTGCGGGAACAGGGCGTAGGACTGGAACATCATGTTGACCGGCCGGCGATGCGGCGGATCGGCGGTGATGTCGGCGCCGCCGAGGCGGATCGTGCCCGCGCTCGGGGTCTCGAACCCGGCGATCAGGCGCAGCAGCGTGCTCTTGCCGCAGCCCGAGGGGCCGAGCAGGCAGACGAACTCGCCGGGCTGCAGGGTCAGGTCGAGGTCGGCCACCGCCGCATGCGCGCCGAAGCGCTTGCCGAGGCCGGCGCAGGTGAGCAGGCCGGCCGGGTCTGGGACGGGCGTCGACGCCATGGCGGATGCCGGGCCCTCAGCTGTCCTCGCGCAGGGCTTCCGCCACGCGGGCCTCGAGGAGGTCGGGCCGGCGGATCACCAGGGCGCCGCGGGTGCGGTCGATCAGCCCGTCGGCGGCCATCACGGTGAATTCCCGCGTCACCTGCTCGCGGCGGCAGCCGATGCGGGCGGCCAGCACGTGGTGATAGGGCGGCGGCGTCACCACCCGCTCGCCGTCGCCGCCGGCACGGGGCACGGACAGGCGCAGCAGCTCGGCATAGAGCCGGTGGCGCAGGTCGAGGAGCGCGTGCTCCATCAGGCGGGTGTTCAGCTCGCGCACGCGCTTGGCCAACAGCCGGAACAGCCGGTCGGCGATGGCCTCCGAGGCGAAGATGATCTGCCGGAACACGGGCGCGGGCACGACGCAGACCTCGCCGCGGGTCAGCGCGGTGACGTTGGCCGACCGGCCGATGCCGTCCAGCGCCGCGAGCTCGCCGAAGAAGGCGCCGCCGCGCATCTCGCCCAGAATCACTTCCTTGCCCGATTGCGAACGGTTGAGGATTCGCACCTCGCCGGAGGCCAGGAAATAGACGTCGGTGGAGACGTCGTCGTAATCGACCAGTACCTCGTTCTCGTCGAAGCGGCGCCAGTGGCAGCGCGTCTCGTAGACGGACAGCTCGATTCCCGGCTCCTTGAAGAACGGGATGGTCGTCAGCCGTCCTGTGGTCACGCGTCCTGCCCCCTCGTCGTTCGCAACTGATCGATACGCCGTGCAATTCCTGGGTCAAGCTGTCCCGCCCGTCCCGCCTTGCGATAGGCGTGGATGCGAGGTCCGCGCCAACCGGTGTGCCTGGCGCGGCGCGGGCCGCACCGGCCGCTTGCCAGTGAGGCGCCGACCCCGCAAAAGCGCGCCATGCTCCGCGTCAACGACCTCACCTACCGCATCGGCGAGCGCCTGATCCTCGACGGCGCCACCTTCGTCATCCCGGACCGCGCCCGCGTCGGCCTCGTCGGGCGCAACGGCGCCGGCAAGACCACCCTGTTCAAGGCGATTCTCGGCGAACTGCCCACCGAGGGCGGCACGGTATCGATGCCCAAGGGCATGCGCATCGGCGCGGTCGCCCAGGAGGCGCCGGCCGGCCCCGAGACCCTGCACGCGGTGGTGCTGGCCGCCGACACCGAGCGCGCCCGGCTGATGGCCGAGGCCGAGCACGCGGACGGCATCCGGCGGGCCGAGATCGAGACCCGGCTCGTGGACATCGAGGCGCATTCGGCGCCGGCCCGCGCGGCGGCCATCCTGCACGGTCTCGGCTTCGACGCCGAGGCGCAGGGCCGCCCCTGCTCCGACTTCTCCGGCGGCTGGCGCATGCGCGTGGCGCTCGCCGCGGTGCTGTTCTCCGAGCCCGACCTGCTGCTCCTCGACGAGCCGACCAACTACCTCGACATCGAGGGCACCATCTGGCTCTACGACTATCTCGAGCGCTATCCCCGCACGGCCGTCATCATCAGCCACGACCGCGACCTCCTCGACGAGTGCGTCGACCACATCCTGCACCTCGACCGGGGCAAGCTCAGCATCTACCGGGGCGGCTACACCAGCTTCGCCCGGCAGGTGGCCGAGAAGCGCGTGCTCCAGGCCAAGGCGAAGCAGAAGCAGGACGCCGAGCGGGCGCATCTCCAGAGCTTCGTCGACCGCTTCAAGGCCAAGGCCACGAAGGCGCGCCAGGCCCAGTCCCGGGTCAAGCGCCTCGCCAAGATGGAGATCATCGCCTCGGTGATCGAGGACGACGTGCCGGCCTTCCGCCTGCCGAGCCCGGAGCGGCCGCTCTCGCCCCCCATCGTCGCCATGGAGCGGGTGCAGGCCGGCTACCCGGACCGGATCGTCCTCTCGGGCCTCAACCTCAGCCTCGCCCCGGACGACCGGGTGGCGCTCCTCGGCGCCAACGGCAACGGCAAGTCGACCTTCTGCAAGCTGATCGGCGGGCGGCTGCCGCCCTTGAGCGGGGACTTGCGCCGCTCCTCGAAGATGGAGGTCGCGTACTTCGCCCAGCACCAGCTCGACGAGCTGCGCCCGGCCGAGAGCGCCTACGCCCATGTCCGCGACCTGATGCCGGACGTGCCGGAATCGAAGGCCCGCGCGGCGGCCGCGCGCCTCGGCTTCTCGGGCACCAAGTCGGAGACGCCGGTCTCGCAGCTCTCCGGCGGCGAGAAGGCGCGCCTGCTCATGGGGCTCGCGGCCTTCCGCGGCCCGCACCTCCTGATCCTCGACGAGCCGACCAACCACCTCGACATCGAGAGCCGGCAGGCCCTGGTGGAGGCGATCAACGACTACGAGGGCGCCGTCATCCTGGTGAGCCACGACCGCTTCCTGGTGGAGGCCTGCGCCGACCGGCTCTGGCTCGTCTCGAACGGCAGCGTGAAGGCCTTCGACGGCGACATGGACGATTACCGCCGCTTCGTCCTGGCCGGGCCGGAGCGCGAGGCCGAGAAGGGTGCGGCCGATTCCACCGGCGGGGCCAAGGCGGTGGAGCGCCGCTCCAACGCCGACCGCCGCGTCGCCCTCGCCCCGCTGCGCAAGAAGCTCGAGGCCGTCGAGGCGCGCATGAAGAAGCTCACCGACGCCATGGCCAAGATCGACGCCGCGCTCGCCGACGGCACCGCCTTCCAGGCCAACCCGGCCAAGGCCGGCGAACTGATGAAGATGCGCTCCGACGCCGCCACCGCCCTGGAAGCGGCCGAGGAGGAGTGGCTGGAGCTCAGCGGCGAGATCGAGGGCGCGACGGCCTGAGCGGGGTCGAGCCGCTTCCCGTGGTCCAGCGATGGTCCACGCGAATGCCCCATGTTGGAAAATCCGCGCCCAGCACTGCGTCATCCCGGGGCCGCGCAGCGGAACCCGGGATCCAGAAACGCAGGTTGCGCAAGACTTTACGCTGTCGGCGGTTCTGGATTCCGGGCTCGCCTTCGGCGCCCCGGAATGACGGTGCGGTGTCGGCTGCCTTTCCGGTGATGGGCGCTACGCACGCATCCCCCCACGACCGGCGGAGGCTGGCGGAGGCAGGCGGAACCACCCCCACTCCTCACCTCTCCCCGTAAGGGGGAGAGGGACGCGTTGTGGTCTCGATAAAGCCGGAGCGCTTATCGGACGGCGTCACGAGTCGACGAACCCGCGATCCCCGACCCGGAAACATCCCCCGCCCCGGGGCGTTTCCGACCGCGCAATCCGAGGGGACCACGACGATGCCCGATGCCCACCGCCGCCGGCTCGGGTCCCTGCTGGCGCTGCTGCCGCTCGGCGCCGCCGGGGCCTGGATCGCCTATAGCCGCCTCGGCATCGACCATCATCGCCGGATGCCGCCCGCCCTCCCCGGGCGGCAGGAATGCCTCGGCGGTGAGGCGGGTGGGCTGTCGTTCTATGCCGACGGGCCGGCCGAGGGCGTGCCGCTGCTGCTGATCCATTCCGTCAACGCGGCCGCCAATGCCTACGAGGTCCGACCGCTCTACCGGCACTACGCGGGATCGCGCCCGGTCTATGCCCTCGACCTGCCGGGCTTCGGCTTCTCCGAGCGCAGCGACCGGATCTACACGCCGGAACTGATGACGGCCGCGATCCGCGTCATGACGGCCGAGATCCGGCACCGGCACAGGGGCGCCGCCATCGACGCGGTGGCGCTCTCCCTCTCGGCCGAATTCCTGGCCCGGGCCGCCCTGGACCGGCCGGGCGATTATCGCAGCCTCGGGCTGATCAGCCCGACCGGGTTCGACAGGCGCTACGAGCGCCGCAAC
Organism: Methylobacterium sp. TK31; assembly: GCF_055361545.1. Lineage (NCBI taxonomy): Bacteria > Pseudomonadati > Pseudomonadota > Alphaproteobacteria > Hyphomicrobiales > Methylobacteriaceae > Methylobacterium > Methylobacterium sp. TK31. The sequence goes on from NZ_CM143964.1 coordinate 2,662,000, forward strand.
CCATCCGGCAGCGACAGGGCCCGCACGGTCGCCGCCTATCCCCTCTGGGGCCGGGCGCTGTTCGACCTCCTCGTCAGCCGCCCGAGCATGCGGTTCTTCCTCGAAAAGACCTGGGGCTCGCGCGACATCGACGAAGGCCTGCTGGAATACGACCAGATCTCGGCCCACCAGCCCGGAGCGGAATTCGCGCCGTTCTCGTTCCTGGCCGGGCATCTCTTCGCCACCGAGACCGGTCGGGTCTATCCGCGCCTCGACTGTCCGGTCTGGATGGTCCACGGCACCCGGGGCGACTTCGTCAATTACCGCCACGCCGACCGCTTTCGCGGCGACCCGAACTGGACCGTCGACGTGCTGGAGACGGGCGCCTTCCCGCATTTCGAGCGCCTGGGTGCCGTCACCGCCCGCTACGACGCGTTCCTCGCCCGGCTGGGGCGCTGAGCCCCTGGCCGCTCGCGCCGCGCCGGGTTAGTCGAGGGGCACGCCCGCTCGAAAAAACCCGGAGCCCCGATGTCCGACCTCACCCTCGCCGCTGCGCAGACCATCGTCGCCACCGCCCTGGAGACCGCCCGCGCCCACAAGCTGAAGCCGCTGGCGGTGGTGGTCTATGACGCGCGCGGCGCCCTCAAGGCCATGGGCGCCGAGGACGGGACGTCGCTCCGCCGGGCCGAGGTGGCCATGGGCAAGGCCAATGGCTGCCTCGCCCTCGGCCTCGGCGGCCGGGCGATCCACAAGCGGGCCGAGGAGCAGGCCTATTTCGTCGCCGCTGTCAGCCACCTCGTCGGCCCGGCCGCCCTCGTGCCGGTGCCGGGCGGGGTGCTCATCCGCCGGGGCGAGGCCGTGATCGGCGCGGTCGGCATCTCGGGCGACACCTCGGACAACGACGAGCTCTGCGCCGTCGCCGGCATCGAGGCGGCGGGGCTCACCGCGCAGACCGGCGCCTGAGGCGATGCCGCGCCCGCATCGGCGGCACTGGCTCGTCGGCGGTGCGGCGCTCCTGGCCGCCGGCGGCCTCGGCCGGGCCGCGGCCGCGCCGGCCGATCTCTATCGGCGCGGCAACGATGCGGACCCCGAGACCCTCGACCCGCACAAGTCCTCGACGGTGGCCGAGGCGCATATCCTGCGCGACCTCTACGAGGGCCTGCTCACCTACGACAATCACGGCGCGATCATCCCGGGGGCGGCCACCGCCTGGACCGTGTCCGAGGATCGCCTGACCTACGACTTCACCCTGCGCGCCGACGGGCGCTGGTCGAACGGCGACCCGGTCCGGGCCGGGGACTTCGTCTTCGCCCTCCGGCGCATCCTCGCCCCCGCCACGGCGGCGAAATACGCCGAGGTCCTGTTCCCCCTGAGGAACGCGCGGGCCGTCAACCAGGGGGCGCTGCCGCCCGAGGCCCTCGGCGTGGCGGCCCCGGACGAGCGGCGCCTCGTGCTGACCCTGGAGCAGCCGACGCCGTACCTGCTCGAACTCCTGACGCACCAGACCGCGCTGCCGGTGCATCCGCCCTCGCTGGCGCGCCACGGCGACGCCTTCGCCAAGGCCGGCAACAGCGTGACGAACGGCCCCTACCGCCTGCGCGAGGTCGTGCCGAACGACCGCATCACCCTGGAGCGCAACCCGCATTTCCACGCCGCCGCCACGGTGACGATCCCGCAGGTCGCCTTCCTGCCGACGCCGGACCTGTCGAGCGCGGTCCGGCGCTACGCGGCCGGCGAGATCGATTCCCTCGCCGACCTGCCGGGCGACCAGATCGCCTCGCTCCAGGCGCGCTTCGGGAGCCAAGTGGTGCTCGGGCCCTCGCTCGGCCTCTACGCACTCGCGGTGAACACCCGCAAGGCGCCCTTCGACGACCTGCGGGTGCGGCGCGCCCTCTCGCTGGTCATCGACCGCGAGTTCCTGGCCCAGAAACTCTGGGGCGGGACCATGGACCCGGCCTATTCGCTCTGCCCGCCCGGCCTCGACCATTACCGCACCCCGCCGGAGACCGCCGGGCGCGAGGCGCTGCCGATCGACCGCGAGGACGAGGCCCGGGCGCTGCTGGCGGCGGCCGGCTTCGGCGAGGGCCGGCGGCCCCTGCGCGTCGAGTACCGCTTCAACACCAGCGACAACAACCGCAACACCGCGCTCGCCATCGCCGACATGTGGCGCGGCATCGGCGTCGTGTCCCGCTTCGTCTACACCGACGCCAAGACCCACTTCGCCTACCTGCGCGACGGCGGCGACTTCGACGTGGCGCGCATGTCCTGGATCGCCGACTATTCCGATCCGCAGAACTTCCTGTTCCTGCTGGAGAGCGGCAACGACGGGCTCAACCCGGGCCACTACAGCAACCCGGCCTACGACGCCCTGATGCGCCGGGCGGCGGACGAGCGCGACATCGCCCGGCGGGCCGACCTGCTCCACGAGGCCGAGACCATCGTGGTCACCGAGCTGCCCTGGATTCCGGTGATGCACACCCGCTCGAAGGCCCTGATCGCCCCGCGCCTGTCGGGCTACCACCCGAACCTGCGCAACGCCGCCCCGACGCGCTTCCTGAGGCTGGGCGCGTGATCGGCTTCGTCCTGCGCCGCCTCGCCCAGGTGATCCCGACCCTGTTCGCCGTGGTCACCGCGAGCTTCTTCCTGATCCGGCTCGCGCCGGGCGGTCCCTTCGACCTGGAGCGGCCCCTGCCGCCGGCCGCCATGGCCAACCTCGCCCGGGTCTACGGCCTCGACCAGCCCCTCGGCGTCCAGTACCTGCGCTATCTCGGCGCCCTGCTCACCGGCGATTTCGGGCCCTCGTTCTCCTTCCGCGACCTCACCGTCGGCGAGCTGTTCGCCCGCGGGCTGCCGGTCTCGATGACGCTCGGCGCCCTCGCCCTGGCGCTCGCCCTCGGGCTCGGCATCGGCCTCGGCGCGCTGGCGGCCTTCCACCGGGGCAGCGCCCTCGACCGCCTCGTCGGCCTCACCGCCGGCCTGACCCTGGCGGTGCCGACCTTCGTGGTGGCGCCGCTGCTGCAGATCGTCTTCGGCCTGACCTTGCGCTGGCTCCCCGTCGGCAGCTGGGAAAACGGCGCGCCGGCCAACCTCGTGCTGCCGGTGGTCACCCTGGCGCTGCCCCAGGTCGGGGCGCTGGCCCGGCTCACCCGCGCCGCCCTGGCGGAGGTGCTGGCGGCCCAGCCGGTCCGGACCCAGCGGGCCATGGGCCTGCCGCCCCACCGCATCGTCCGCCACGCCCTGCGCGGGGCCCTGCTGCCGGTGGTGGCGATCCTCGGGCCGACGGCGGCCTCGCTGCTGACCGGCTCGGTGGTGGTCGAGACCATCTTCGGCCTGCCCGGCATCGGCCGCTACTTCGTCGACGGGGCGCTCAACCGCGACTACACCCTGGTGATGGGCACAGTGGTGCTGGTGGCGCTCTTCGTCATCGCCCTCAACCTCCTGGCCGACCTCCTCTCCGGCCTCCTCGACCCGCGCCTGCGGGCGGCCCGGTGAGGCGCGCCCTCGGGCGCCTCGCCCGCAACCGGGGCGCCCTGGCGGCCCTCGCCGTGCTGGCGCTGGTCGCCCTCGCCTGCCTCGCCGGACCCCCGCTCACCGGGCACGATCCGGGGCGGATCTACCCCGACCTCGTGCGCACGGCGCCGTCGCTGCGGCCTCATCCGCGGCCCGAGGCCATCGCCCCGGCCCTGGAGCGCCTCGCCTTCCGGATGCGGGTGACGGCCGAGGACATCCGGGTCGCGGACGGGCGGCTGCACGTCACCCTGTCGGCGCGAGACCCGATCAACGAGCGGGCGCTGAGCTACCTGCCCCGCTCGGACCTGTTCGGCCCCGCCACCGTCGTGGCGCGGGAGGCGGAGGGGCGCCGCCTCGTGGTGGAGGTGCCGGTGCGGCGGCTAGTCTTTCCCCTCGGCACCGATGGGCTCGGGCGCGACCTCCTCAGCCGCAGCCTCGTCGCCGGCCGGGTCTCCCTGCTGATCGGCCTCGTCGCCACCGGCGTCGCCCTCCTCATCGGCGTCACCTACGGCGCGGTGGCGGGCTATGCCGGCGGCCGGGTCGACGCGGTGATGATGCGGTTCGTCGACGTGCTCTACGCACTGCCCTTCGTGTTCTTCGTGATCATGCTGCTGGTGTTCTTCCGGGCCGGGCTGGGGCTGATCCTGATCGCCATCGGCGCCGTGGAATGGCTCGACATGGCCCGGATCACCCGGGCGCAGACCCTGTCCCTGCGCCAGCGCGACTTCGTGCGCGCCGCCGAGGCGCTGGGCCTCTCGGCGGCCGCGATCCTGCGGCGCCACATCGTGCCGAACACCCTCGGGCCGGTCACGGTGGCGGCGACGCTGCTGGTGCCGCGGGTGATCCTGCTGGAGAGCTTCCTCTCCTTCCTGGGTCTCGGCGTGCAGGAGCCGGCCACGAGCTGGGGCGCCCTCATCGCGGAAGGCTCGCGCGCCATCGAATCCGCGCCCTGGATGCTCGCGGCCCCGGCCGGGTTCCTCGTCGCCACCCTGGTCGCCCTGAACGTGCTGGGCGACGGCCTCGCCGAGGCTCTCGACCCGCGCCTCAGCGCGGACCGGTGAGTCCGGGATAGACCACGCGGACCACGCGCCGCTCCTCCGGGATCTCCGAGACCGGGCGCCCCTTGGCGTCCCGCGCCGGGATCGCGTCCGCCGCCTCCACGTCGCTCGGCCGCAGCCGCCAGGGATCGGGGGGGCGCGCCGCCGCGCCGCGTCCGGCCTCGGCGGCGGCGGCGGGCCCGAGGCCGAGGGCGGTCAGGGCGAGGAGCAGTGCGGGGGACACGCGAAACGGGGAGGGAGACATCGGCGGAGCGTCCGGAAGAGCCCGTCGAGTTCAGCCGAGATCACTTAACCTTTGCGCGAAGCTTGGCGGAACCGCCGGGCGTCGCGCCGGATTGCCAACAACTGTCGTACAGCACGGTTAACGAGGACTCGATGGCAACCAGGGCCGTGGCGGAACGGGGAAGCGGCGCGTCGGGCTCGACGCCGGAGCGGGTCCCGATGGGCAGCGTGATCGACACCGACATCTCCGCCCGGCTCGACCGCCTGCCCTGGGGGCGCTTCCACGTCCTCGTCATCGTGGCTCTGGGCATCACCTGGGTGCTCGACGGTCTCGAAGTCACCCTCGCGGGCTCCCTCGTGGGCGCGCTGCGGGCCGAGCCCATGAGCTTCACCGAATTCGACATCGGCCTCGCGGCGAGTTCCTACCTCGTCGGCGCCGTCACCGGAGCGCTCGGCTTCGGCTGGCTCACGGACCGCATCGGCCGCAAGAAGCTGTTCTTCATCACCCTGGCACTCTACCTCGCCGCCACCGCCGCCACGGGCCTGTCCTGGAATATCTACAGCTTCTGCCTGTTCCGCTTCCTGACCGGCGCGGGCATCGGCGGCGAATACACCGCCATCAACTCGACGATCCAGGAACTCGTCCCCGCCCGCGTGCGCGGCTGGACCGATCTCGTGATCAACGGCTCGTTCTGGATCGGCGCCGCGATGGGCTCGTTCCTCTCCATCGTCGTCCTGCGCCCGGGCATGATCGACCCGGCCTGGGGCTGGCGCATCGCCTTCTTCGTCGGCGGCGGCATCGGCCTGATCATCCTGCTGCTGCGCACCTGGATTCCCGAGAGCCCGCGCTGGCTCGCCACCCACGGCTACGTCGCCGAGGCCGACCGGGTCGTCACCGCCATCGAGAAGCGCTTCACCGACGAGGGCCACACCCTGCCGCCCATCGACGAGAGCAGGCGCATGAAGCTGAGGACCCGCAGCCATACGCCCCTCAAGGAGGTGTTCGGCACCATGCTGGTCGGCCATCGCAAGCAGACCCTGGTGGGGCTCGCCCTGATGGTGGCGCAGGCGTTCTTCTACAACGCTCTGTTCTTCACCTACGCCCTGGTTCTGCAGCGGTTCTACAACGTGCCGGGCGACCATGTCGGCTGGTACCTGCTCCCCTTCGCCCTGGGTTCCTTCCTCGGCCCGCTGCTGCTGGGGCGCCTGTTCGACACCATCGGCCGCCGCCCGATGATCGCCTTCACCTACGGCATCTCGGCGATTCTGCTGGCGATCACCGGCTACCTGTTCAAGATCGACGTGTTCGGCCCGGTCGGCCAGACCGCGGCCTGGATGGTGGTGTTCTTCTTCGCCTCGGCGGCCGCCAGTGCGGCCTACCTCACGGTGGCGGAGACCTTCCCCCTCGAGATCCGGGCGCTGGCCATCGCGGTGTTCTACGCGCTGGGCACCGGCATCGGCGGCGTCTCCGGCCCGCTGCTGTTCGGCGCCCTGGTGGAGACGGGCTCGCGCGACAACGTCCTGATCGGCTACCTCGTCGGCGCGACCCTGATGGCGGTGGCGGCCATCGTCGGCGGATTCTTCGGCACGGCGGCGGAGGGGAAGTCTCTGGAAGACGTCTCGAAACCTTTGGCGGCCGCCTGAAAACCCGGCGTTTCGCGCCGGCAAAGCTTGAAACCACCGGGGATGGTCCGGGTTGGTGACGCACGGATCGTGTCACCTCCAACCCGGAAGGACCTCATGCGGATCATCCCCACCACGCGCGCGCTGGTCCTGGCCAGCGCCCTCCTCGCCAGCGCGTCCGTGGCGCTTGCCCAGGGCAATGCCCCCGCCGAGATCAAGCAGCCCGGTCCGCCGCGCATGACGGCGCCGGGGGTCGTCGGCGAGCCGGTGGTGAAGCCCGGGGGCGTCGACAATGGCGGCCCGGGCTCGATCGGTACGATCGCCCCGGGGGCCACCGGCGCCTCCAGCGTCTCGAACAATTCCGGCGCCTCCGGCAATGCCGAGCAGAACCAGAAGCCGATCGGCAACACCGGCGGCGGGGGCGGCGGCGGCAGCTGAGCGCTCAGGCCTCGCGCCGCTCGGCGAAGAAGGCCCGCAGCAGGGCGGCGGCCTCCCCCTCCCGGAGGCCGCCATAGACCTCCGGGCCGTGGTGGCAGGTGGGCTGGTTGAAGAAGCGCGGACCGTTCTCCACCGCCCCGCCCTTCGGGTCCGAGGCGCAGAAGTACAGGCGCCGGATGCGGGCGAACGAGATCGCGGCCGCGCACATGGCGCAGGGTTCGAGGGTCACGTAGAGGTCGCAGCCGCTCAGGCGCTCGTCGTCCAAAGCTCGGCAGGCGGCCCGGATCGCCAGGATTTCCGCATGGGCGGTCGGATCGCGCAGGGCGCGGGGACGATTGTGCGCCACCGCGACGACCGCCCCGTCCCGCACGATCACCGCGCCCACCGGAACCTCGCCCTCCCCCGCCGCCCGGCGCGCCGCCGCGAAGGCGAGGCTGAGGGGATCGGAGGCGGGCGGATCGGTCTCTGGCATCGGGCGAAATCCTGACGATCGATCCGCGATCCTTGAGCGCCGCGCCGCCGCGGCGCAATGGGCCGCCGGCCCGACAGAGTTCGACGGTGGCCGCGTCGCCACCCCGCGCCGGGGACGGCACGCCATCACGAGGATGTTAAGCGCCGGAACATCGCCGGGGCGAGGCCGTTGGGATGGGCAATGCGGCACGGTGGACCCCACGCCGACCGCCAACCCGAAGACGAGGAGCGCACGATGAGCAGCACCACCGACAAGATCAAGGGTCTCGCCAACGAGGCCGTCGGCAACGTCAAGCAGGGCATCGGCAACATGACCGATAACGACAAGCTGAAGGCCGAGGGCAAGGCCCAGGAGCTGAAGGGCGAGACCCAGAAGACCGTCGGCGACGCCAAGGACGGCGTCAAGAATGCCGCCGACACGGTCAAGAGCAAGCTCTAAGCATCGCGGCCCGGCGTTCGACGCCGCGGCGAGCGGAACGGCAAAAGGCGGCGCGAGCCGCCTTTTTTCGTGTCTGATGCCTGGATTCACCAAACCCGCGGCCCGTGCGCGCGGGATCACTCGCAACAGCGCCCCTGCTCTGTTATGGGGCAGGCATGACCGACAAGACTGACGATACGATGGGCGGGTCCGAGGACGCGCCTGCCAAGACCTCCCGTTCGAAGGCAAAGGCCTCGTCGAAGACGGCCTCACCGAAGAGCAGCGCGACGACGCCCGCCGCAGCGGCGGCCGAGACGCCGGCGCGCAAGGCTGCCAAGGCCGAGGCGGAGACGAGCGTGCCTGCACGCGCAACGGCCTCCGCCACGAAGTCTTCCGAGACCAAGGCTTCAGAGACCAAGGCTTCCAAGGGGAAGACGTCCGAGGCGAAACCTTCGAAGATCGAGGATTCGAAGGGCAAGGCTTCGAAGGGCAGGGCTTCGAACGGCAAGACTTCAGAGTCCGAGGCTTCGGAGTCCAAGTCTTCGAAGGGTAAGGCTGCCTCCGCGAAGGACGATGCCACCGAGATTGCGGTCTCCAAGAGCGAGCCGTTGAAGGCCAATTCGGCCAAGTCGAAGACCGCGAAGGTCGAGACCGCCAAGACCGAGACTGCCAAGACCGAGCCTTCCGAGACCGCGACTACCAAGACCGAGCCTGCCGAGGCGACGGCGCCTAAGGCCGCCTCCGGCAAGTCGAAATCCGTGTCGCGCGCGCCCGCGGCGGCCGTGTCCGAGGCGCCGGCCAAGACGGTCAAGGCCGCGCCGGTGGAGGCCAAAGCTGGCAAGGCCAAGTCCGAAAATGCCAAGTCGACTGAGGCCAAGTCGACCGAGGCCAAGTCCGGCAAGGACACGTCCGTCGAGGCCGAGCCGGTGAAGGCCGAGGCCAAGCCGGCGAAGGCGTCCAAGACTCCGGAATCCAAGACTTCGGAATTGAAGACTTCGGAATCCAAGACGTCCGCAGCCGAGGCCCCCGCATCCGCCGCGGAACCGTCCGTGGCCGAGCCTGCGGCCAAGCGCGCCAAGGCGAAGCCCGTCGCGGCTTCGGCGCCGGAGCCAGAACGCTCCGAGCCGGCATCGTCCGAACGCAAGCCGGTCCCGCCCGAGCCCTGGGCCCCGGCGACCGATGCCGGCATTCCCGGCCCGTCGGCCGAGGAGAAGCCCAAGGTCCGGCCCGCCGCCATGCCGCGCGGCGGCGATGCGCCCCTGCGCCGCAAGACGGCCCTGGCCAAGCCCGCGCCGAGGCCCGAGGCCGCCGCCGACGGGCCGGCCCGCGACGAGGGCACGCCCGAGGGCGACCGCATCGCCAAGGCCATCGCCCGCGCCGGCATCGCCTCGCGCCGCGACGCCGAAGCGATGATCGAGCAGGGCCGCGTCACCCTCAACGGCAGGGTCCTGACCTCGCCGGCGATCAACGTGACCCCCGACGACCGGATCACCGTCGACGGCGAGCCGCTGCCGGCCCGCGAGCGCACCCGCCTGTGGATCTACCACAAGCCCCGCGGCCTCGTGACCACGGCGCGCGACCCCGAGGGTCGCCAGACCGTCTTCGACAACCTGCCCGAGGACCTGCCCCGCGTCGTCGCCATCGGCCGGCTCGACATCAACACCGAGGGGCTCCTGCTCCTGACCAACGACGGCGGCCTCGCCAAGGTCGTGGCCCACCCGGATACCGGCTGGCTGCGCCGCTACCGCGTGCGCGCCCACGGCGATACCACCCAGGCCGAGCTCGACAAGCTGCGTCGCGGCGTGACCATCGACGGCATGGATTACGGCCCGGTGGAGGCGACCCTCGACCGCGCCTCCGGCGACAACCTCTGGATCACGCTGGGCCTGCGCGAGGGCAAGAACCGCGAGGTCAAGCGCATCCTCGAGCATCTCGGGCTCGCGGTGAACCGCCTGATCCGGCTCTCCTTCGGGCCGTTCCAGCTCGGCGATCTCGAGGCGGGCCTCGCGGAGGAGATCCGCACCAAGGTGCTCAAGGAGCAGCTCGGCCCGGCCCTCTCGGAGCAGGCCGGCGTCGATTTCGAGAGCCCGGTGCGCGAGCCGATCGCGCCCTTCGGCTCGCCCAAGCAGCAGGCCAAGCAGCCCGCCCGCAGCGCCTCGGCCGCCCAGCGCCGGGACACCCGCGGCTACGACGACGAGGCCCTGCGCGGGGGCGGTCGCCCGATAGCGCCGGCCAAGCCCGTTCGCGTGCCCACCGGCGGCAACAGCGCCGGCCCGCGCCGCTCCGTGTGGCGCGCCGAGGACGAAGCCCGTCCCGAGGACGCGCCGCGCCGGGTCAAGATCCCGCGCCGGGGCGCCGATCCGAAGGCCGAGCGCGAGGCCGCCGCCTCCCGGGGGCGCGAGCGCGTCGGTGCCATCAGCACCGGCGAGCGCCGGGTGCTGGTCGAGCGCCTGAAGTCGTCTCCGCAGGAGGCCGCCGCCGAGCCGCATCGCCGCGACAGCGCCGTGCGCCGTCGGAGCGATGAGACCGCCCCCCGCGAGAACCGCGCCCCCCGCGCCGAGGCGCAGGCCCGCCCCTTCCGGCAGTCCGACGATCGTGCCTCGGGGCCTCGCCCCTCCGGTGACCGGCCCGCCCGCAGCTTCGGCGGCGAGGGCCGACCGCCGCGTCGGGACGACGACCGTCCGCGTGGGAACTTCCGCTCGCAGGACGGTGCCGAGCGTCGCGGCCCGCCGCGCGGGAGCCAGGACGGCGCCGAGCGCCGTGGTCCCCCTCGCGGGAGCCAGGACGGCGCCGAGCGCCGTGGTCCCCCTCGCGGGAGCCAGGACGGCGCCGAGCGCCGTGGTCCCCCTCGCGGGAGCGAAGACCGGCCGCGCGGCCCCTTCCGCAGCAACGCCAACCGCGCCGAAGGCGGCGAGGAGCGCGGTGCCCGTCCGGCCTCCCGCGGCGCCCCGGCCCGCGACGGCTTCCGCAACGACAAGCCCAGCGGCTTCCGCGGCAACGACCGCCCCGGCACCGAGCGCGGCGGCTTCAAGGGCGGCGCCCCCCGCCAGGACGGCGAGCGTGGCGGCTACAAGGGCGCCCGCCCGGATGGCGATCGCGGCGGCTTCAAGGGAACCGGCAAGCCCGGCGGTGGCTTCAAGGGCGGCGGCAAGCCGGGCGGGTCGGGCAAGCCCGGCGGCTTCGGCAAGCCCGGCGGCTTCAGCCGCGGCGGTTCCGGCGGCGGCAAGCCCGGTGGCGGCGGCGCCCGTCCGCCCCGCGGTGGAAGCCGGTGAGGATCGTCGGCGGCGATCATCGCGGTCGCCGCCTCGCCACGCCGAAGACCGACGCCATCCGGCCGACCTCGGACCGCCTGCGCGAGGCGATCTTCAACGTCCTCGCCCATGCCTATGACGACGCCGTCGCGGGGGCCCGGGTGCTCGACCTGTTCGCCGGCACCGGCGCCCTCAGCTTCGAGGCCCTGTCCCGCGGAGCGTCCTACGCCCTCCTGGTCGACGAGGGCGCCGAGGCCCGGGCGCTGATTCGCGAGAACATCGAATCCTTCGGCGCCGAAGGATCGACCCGCCTGTTCCGGCGCGACGCCACGCGGCTCGGTCCGGCCGGCACCAGCGGCACCTTCACCCTCGTGTTCTGCGATCCGCCCTACAACCGCGATCTCGCCGCGGCGGCCCTGGCCAGCGCGGCGGCTGGCGGCTGGCTCGCGCCCGGCGCCCTGGCGGTCGTCGAGGAATCCGCGAGCGTCCACGTCGCGCTCCCGGCCGGGTTCACCGAGCTTGAACGCCGGGTCTACGGCGACACGGCCCTCGCCTACGCGCGCTACGCCGCCTGAGACACGACCTCGACGCGACCCTCCTGGTATACGGGCGCGACCCGCGCGCGCGCTCCGGACCCCGACGACGGCCGGTGCGTTCACCCGAAATGGTCCTCGCCGAAGCCCGAACCGATGCCCCGCCGGTCGCTCCCGACCCGCGCCCCGCCCGCCTCTGGCGCCCGCGCCGCGTCCTCGTCACGCCCGCCGCCCTGGACTACGACCACGGCCGCGCGATGGTCGCCCGCGCCGAAGCCCTCGGCCTGCCGGTGGAGCGTCTTCCCGCCAACCGTCTGACAGGATTGCGCAATCCGGATCCGCGCGTGGCCTATCGCGAGGCCAAGGCCACCCTCGCCATCGTCGTCGCCCCGCCGACCAAGCTGAAACTCCAGCCGATTCCACCGAGTGCCGACTGGCGCTTCGACCTCGCCGAGGGCTGCCCGGCCCATTGCCAGTACTGCTACCTCGCCGGCTCGCTCTCGGGCCCCCCGGTGACGCGCGCCTACGCCAATCTCGACGCCATCCTCGACAACCTCCCGGCCTATCTCGGCCAGGGCGCCGTCACCTCCGCCCAACCGACCCGTGCTCAGGAAGGCACCACCTTCGAGGCCTCCTGCTACACCGACCCCCTCGGCATCGAACATCTGACCGGCTCGCTCTCCGCTGCCATCACCCGTTTCGGGGCCTGGGATGCGCCAGTTCAGCTGCGCTTCACCACGAAGTTCGCGGCAGTCAAGTCCTTGCTGGACCTTCCACATCGCCGCCGCACCCGCATCCGTTTCTCGGTGAATGCGCGCGCCGCCGCCCGCTACGAGGGCGGAACCAGCAGCCTCGACGCCCGTCTCGCGGCCCTTCGAGCCATCGCGGAGGCCGGCTATCCCGTCGGCCTCACCATCGCGCCGATCCTGCCCGTACCAGACTGGGAGGCCGCCTATTCCGGTCTGATCCAGGATGCCGCTACGGCGCTGACCGGCGTGAAGAACCTCGATCTCACGGCCGAACTCATCACCCATCGATTCACGCCCGGCTCGAAGGAGGTGCTGCAAACCTGGTATCCAGGTTCAGATCTGCCGATGCAGGAGACAGACCGCAGCCGAAAGATGACGAAGTTCGGCTCCCTCAAATATGTCTACCCGCGCGACCTCATGCAGGCGATGCGTCTGTCGATTACCGAGAACCTTACGCGTTACCTTCCGCAGGCCAAGGTACTCTACTGGACCTGAAACGACACTGCGATCTCAGCCTTCTCCAGGTCCGTCGAAGCGAATGCGAGCGTCCTGAATGGCCGGAAGGTTCGCGAACGCCCAGGACCCCAGGGCCTGGACCGGCTTCTGCAGGGACCGGCCGAGGTCCGTAAGCGCATACTCCACGCGAGGTGGAATCGTTGGATAGACGGTGCGCGAAACGAGGCCGTCGCGCTCGAGTCCACGCAGCGTGAAGGTCAGCATCCGTTGCGAAACGCCCCCGATCATCCGCTTCAATTCATTGAAGCGCCGTGGGCCGTCGGTCAGCGTCATGACGACGAGAATCGTCCATTTGTCACCGATCCGCGACAGCACCGTTCCGACGGCTCGGCAATCGCCGTGGTTGTGCGGTTGCGTGGACTCGGTTCCCTCGGTGTGCCCCGGTTCCACGAATGTGCCTCCTTGCGCCGGCGTCCCTGCAATTCTCTATAGCGCCCCGGTACACTTCTGATACCGGGAACCGATCATGAAACTCCTTCACGTCGACGGAAGCATCCTGGGCGACCATTCCGTCAGCCGCACGGTGTCGGCGGCGATCGTCTCGCATCTCAGGAAGGGGAACCCCGATCTGGATGTCAGCTATCGCGACCTTGCCGCCACGCCTATTCCGCACCTGTCAGGAGCGTATCTCGCCGGCCAGCAGCCGAACGCGACGAACGCACCGGACATCCAGCACGACGTCGAACTCGGTCGCACCGTCCTCGCCGAATTCCTCGCAGCCGATATCGTGGTGATCGGCGCTCCGCTCTACAATTTCACGATCTCCTCGCAGCTCAAGGCTTGGATCGACCGGATCCTCGTGGCCGGCCAGACCTTCAAGTACACGGAGAACGGACCGGTCGGCCTCGTCCCTCAGAAGCGGGTGATCGTCGCCGTCGCCCGCGGTGGGCTCTACGAAGCGGATTCGCCGAACGCCGCGGCCGAACATGCCGAAACCTACCTGCGGGTGGTCTTGAGCTTCATCGGCGTCACCGAACCTGAGGTGATCGTCGCCGAGGGTATCGCGCTGGGCCCGGAAGCCCGGCAGAAGGCCCTCGACGGAGCCCTGCAGGCTGCCTCGAACCTGCCCGCAGCCTAGCGACGCCCGAACAGCCGCTCGATATCGTGGAGCTTGAGTTCCACGAAGGTCGGGCGGCCATGGTTGCAGGTGCCGGCGAGGGGCGTCGCCTCCATCTCGCGCAGGAGGGCGTTCATCTCCTCGGGGCGCAGGCGTCGACCCGCTCGGATCGAGCCGTGGCAGCTCATCCGCGACAGGATCGCATCCAGGCGCCGGCCGAGGGGCCCCCCCCCTTCGTCGGTGCCGTCCGGGCTGCCGTCCTCGAGTCCACTTTCGCTGAGTGCATCGAGGATATCCTCGACGAGGTTCCGGGTCGAGGCACCGGCGAGGATGGAGGGAACCTCCCGGACTAGAACAGCGCCGCTGCCGAAGGGCTCGAGCGTCAAACCGAGGCGGTCGAGGTCCGGCGCGGCGGCCACGAGGCGCTCCGCGTCCCCGGGAGGCAAGTCGATGACATCGGGGATCAGCAGCCCCTGCCGGGCGATGCCGCCGCCCGCGCGTTCCCGCTTCAGTCGCTCGTAGACCAGACGCTCATGGGCCGCGTGCTGGTCGACCAGCACGAGCCCATCCGTGGTCTGGGCCACGATATAGGTCTCATGCAGCTGCGCCCGGGCCGCACCGAGCGGGTGAGCGACATCCTCCGAACGCTCCCGCTCAGGACGGTAATCTACCGACGGTGCCGTGATGTCATGCTCGAACTCAGCCTGCGCCGACTCGGCCAGTCCGGCAAACGCCGAAGCCCGGGGGATCGCCGGGCGGTACTGGCTCGGGGCCGAAACGGATGGGGTGTAACGAGAGTGGTGCTGCAGGATGTTCGGGTAGGCGGTCGCAGCGGACTGCGCGGTAAGCCCTGCTGGACGCAGGGCATCCAGGGTCCGGGCCATACCGGTGGTCGAACCGCGCAGGCCGGCTTGGCGCAGAGTCTCATGGATCGCGCTGACGATCAGGCTACGGACTAGGCCCGGATCGCGGAAGCGGACCTCCGTCTTGGCCGGATGTACGTTTACGTCGACCAGCGACGGGTCGCAGTGGATCGCGAGAGCGAGGACCGGATGGCGGTCGGAGCTCATGGTATCGGCATAGGCGCCTCGTACCGCACCGAGCAGAAGCCGGTCGCGAACCGGCCGGCCATTCACCGTGAAGTGGATCTGATTGGCGGCCCCCCGGTGGAAGCTTGGCAGTCCGATATGCCCGGAGAGGGCAAAGCCCTCGCGGGCCATGTCGAGGGCGAGAGCGTTCGCTCCGAAATCGGGACCGAACACCCCGGTCAGCCGGCGCAGTGTAGCGGAGGGTCCCGTGTCGGCTTCCGCCGGAAAGACAAGAGGCGTTCCGCTCTCGGAGCGGAGCACCAGACGGATCTGCGGCTGCGCGACGGCGAGGCGACGCAGAATGTCACCGACCGCCGCCGTTTCGGCTCTGTCGGACTTGAGGAATTTCAGGCGTGCCGGCGTGGCGGCGAAAAGATCACAAACCTCGATGCGCGTGCCTTTCGCGCTCGGTGCCGGCCGAACCTCACCCTTGACGCCGGCATCGACGGTCAACGTCACGCCGGTGTCCGCTTGCGCTGTACGACTGGTGAGAGTGAGGCGCGCGACGGCACCGATGGAGGGGAGCGCCTCACCCCGGAAGCCCAGTGTCTCGATGCAGGTCAGATCGCCGCCCGGGAGTTTCGAGGTTGCATGCCGTTCGACGGCGAGCGCCAAGTCTGTGGCATCCATGCCGGCGCCGTCGTCGACCACGCGGATCAGGCGTCGGCCGCCGCTCTCAAGCGAAACCTCGATGCTTCGCGCGCCCGCATCGATCGCGTTCTCCACGAGTTCCTTGACCGCCGAGGCGGGTCGCTCCACCACCTCGCCCGCCGCGATGCGGTCGACGAGGATCGGATCGAGGCGGCGGACGGGGCGAGGTGGCGTGAGCATGCGGAGGCAACTATAGGTGCGCCCAGACCCGGCCGAAAGGCCATGCGAAGCCCCTAATCGCTGGCACCGGCCGTGCTGGATCGTCGACCTGTCGCGTTGACCCGAACGGCCGGCGGTTCCCGCGCACAGGATGACGCCACCTTACATCATGATCCGAGGACCTGTTCGCGCGTGAGACCCAAGCTTCAGCGTTGCCGCACAGTCTGGGGACGTACCGAACACCGCGACACCCTGCCGGCTCTCCGCACCGAGAAGAACGCCATCTATCAACCGGCGGCCCCGGATGGGAGTTGGGCGCTCTGTGACGCCGCCGGGACAATCATCGAGTTCGGCGCCAACCCGATGCTGACGGACGTCGTCGATCAGGCCGACGATCGCCCGACCCTCTTCATCGGTCCGCTGATCACCCATTATGGCCATTTCCTGCTGGGTACCTTCGCGCGCCTCTGGCCGCTGCTGAATTGGACAGGGCCGAAGCCCCGGCTCCTCTGCTACGCGGAGGGACCGCTGGACGCGTTGCACGCCAAATGGTCCACGCTTCCGTTCCTCGCGGACATCCTGAGTCGCTTCGATCTGGGTATCGACGATCTCGTCACCTTCCAGGAGGTGACGCGGATCCCCGAACTGTTGATCCCCGAGCCCTGCGTGAAGGAGCAGGACTTCACCTACGCGATCTACGGCACGCTCACCCGTTTCGCCGGAGAAGCATTCTACGACCGGTCCGCCGTCGATCAGGAGAAGCGGCCCGTCTACCTGTCGAAGGCGCGATTGGCGTCGGGGATTTCGCGGCTGCGCAACGAGGACGCGTTGTGTGATGCCCTGGCTCGGCAGGGCGTCGACATCGTCTTTCCCGAGACCCTGCGCTTCCCCGAACTCGTCCGCCTGCTTTCCGAGCGGTGGATGGTGCTCGGAACCGCGGGATCGGCGTTTCACACCGCCGTGTTCGCGGCTCCGAACCGGCGCATCTTGGCTCTGAACTGGACACCGCCGATCAATGCCAACTTTCTCCTGCTCGATGCCCTGAATGGCACGCGAGCCCGCTATTATTTCGTTCCCGGAAGCACGATCGGAGACGAGCCCGGCTTCCATTTCGGCTGGTCCATTCCCGACCCGGAGGCGGTCGCCGCGGAGATGCTGGAGCGGGTCCGGACCTTCGTAACCCTTGACGCCCGCGATGCGGCGGAGGACGCGGCTCGGTGGCGAGCCAAGTGGATCCCGGGCTGGAGGCCGGTCCAGCGCTGGCTCGATCGCCGGACCTGACCGCTCAGGCGACGCCCGAGCGTAGCAAGTCGTGGTAGTGCACGAGGCCGACCGGATGTTCGTTGTCGACGACGATCAGCGCCGTGATCTTCATCGATTCCTGAATTTCCAAGGCCTTCGCCAGCAGGGTCTCGGGGGATACCGTCCGAGGCTTTCCGCTCATCAGCGCTTCGACGGCGAGGCTGTCGAGGTCGCTGCGGAAGACGTTCCGACGCAGATCGCCGTCGGTGAGAATTCCCGCCAGGCGCCCGTCGGCCTCTACGACGACCACCGAGCCGAACCCCTTCGCATCGATCTCGGCGATGGCCGCGCGCATCGGCGTTCCGCGCGGAACGACCGGCAACTGGGAACCGGTGTGCATGACCTCGCGGACCTGGCGCAGCGACGCGCCGAGCCGACCGCCGGGATGGTAGATACTGAATTCCCGCGCCGAGAAACCGCGGGCCTCCAGAAGGGCGATGGCCAGGGCGTCGCCGAGCGCGAGTTGCATGGCCGTCGAAGTCGTCGGGGCCAGACCGTTCGGGCAGGCCTCGCGCGCCTTCGGCAGCGCGAGACAGATGTCGGACTCGCGGCCCAGGGTCGACGTGCGGTTGGACGTGATCGCGATGAGCCCGACCCGATAGCGTCGGGCATAGCCGATGATGTCGGCGAGTTCGGTGGTCTCACCCGACCACGACAGCGCCACCACGACATCCTCGGGCTGGATCATGCCGAGGTCGCCATGGCTCGCCTCGGCGGGATGGACATAGAGTGCCGGTGTGCCGGTCGATGCCAGGGTCGCGGCGATCTTGCGTCCGATATGGCCCGACTTGCCCATTCCGGTCAGGATCGCGCGCCCCTTGGCCTGAGCGATACGCGAAACCGCCTCCGTGAACGCAGTGCCGAGTCCATTGCCGATGGACTCCATCAGGCAGGCGAGCCCTTCGCGTTCGGTCTCGATGGTTCGCAAGGCCGATGCGACCGCGGGCGAAAGCGTCGTTTCGGCTGGGCGCAAGGCCTGCGCGGAATCTACTGGAGCCATACCGCCCCACGTCCTTCTCATAAGATCGCGGATCTGTGAGCCGCAAAAGCCGACTGCCTATGAACAGCGATTGTGGTCGGATGGCGACTCCGGCGGCCTCGCCGATGCCGGTCGCCTCCCGTTGACGCCCCATTAACCGTGCCGGTTGTAGGCCTGTTAACTATGGCGTCCAGGCATCCTCGCAGGGGGATGCCGCGGCGTCGTCCGCCGCGCGTTTCCGCCGGCGGTCCAGGTCTCGCAGCGCCGGGTTCGGCGCGAAGGTCAGCCGAAAGACGTCGATCCGTGACATGCGCAGGGCCGACCGCAGGATGGCGCTTCCGAAGCCTTGGTGGCTTGGCGGTGATCGCTGCGATCACACTGCCGGTGCAGCCGGCGTATGCCCAAGCCACCCCTTCGGACACGGCCGGCGGGACGTCCGAGACCGCGGGCGTCGGTGATGTCCAGCCTCTGGGCCCGAGCCTGCGCGGAAGCAGCGCCTCCGGCAGTGCCGTCCTCAGCAGCAGCGGTAGCGCGACCGGCGGCGAGACGACGGGCGGGGGCGGCCTCGCGACCCGTGCGCTCTCAGGGAGCCGCTCGGGCAGCGCGCTGACATCGGGCAGCGGCAGCGGCGCCAACAATCGCGGCCTGACCAGTATCCTGCGCCTACGGGCGATACCGCCGCGTCGGTTGGGAAGCGCCACGGTCCAACCGGTGCGGTCGATCACGCAGGTGCCGCCCTACGACCTGCGCCTGACGCCGGTGGTGCGCAGTGCCGTGAGCGGCGTACCGCTGCCGACGATCCTGCCGCTCGCCGGGGTGCAGACACCGGGCTTCTTCCTCTCGACGGCGCTGCGCCGGCCGATCACGATCGACGAGGCCTACGCCCCGCTCGGCATCAAGGTCGGGACCTTCACGATCCTGCCGGCGATCCAGCAGAGCATCGGCTACGACACCAATCCGGACCAGATCACCAACCGGCTGGCCAAGCCTTCGCTGGCGCTTCGGACCGACGGCGAGTTGAGCTTCCGCAGCGACTGGTCGTCGAGCGAACTCACCGGCGATCTGCGCGGCGGCTACGTCGATTTTCCCGATAACCAGGGGGCGAGCCGCCCCAACGGCGCCGGCGTGACCCGGCTGCGGATCGATGCGAACCGCGATACGCGGATCGAGGTCGAAGGCCGATTTCTCTTGGAAACACAACGCACTGGTACGCCCGACCTGGCGGCCGCGACGGCGACCCGGCCGCTGGTCGCGAGCTACGGGACGACGGTCGGGGTCACCGAGCGGTTCAACCGGGTGCAGGTGTCGCTGCGGGGCCTGCTCGACCGCTCGGAATTCGAGGATGCGCAGCTCTCCGACGGCACCATCCTGCGCCAGAGCGACCGCAACCTGAACCAGTACGGCCTGCAACTGCGGGCGGGTTACGAGATCTCGCCGATCATCACCCCGTTCGTGGATGTCCTGGCCGATACGCGCGTCTACGACACCCGCGTGGATTCTGCGGGAATACGGCGGGACTCGGATGGCATTACGCTCTCGGGCGGTGCGACCTTCGCGCTGACCCGGTTCGTCACCGGCGAAATCTCCGCCGGTCTTCAGCATCGCAGCTATGTCGACCCGAGTCTGCGCGATCTGACCGCGCCGGTCGTCAGCGCGGGGCTGATCTGGAGCGCGAGTCCGCTCACCACCGTCCGGCTGAATGCCGCCACCGGCGTCACCGAGACGTCGGTCCCGGGTTCGAGCGGTGTCCTGACACAGACCGCGACGCTGGAAGTCCAGCACGATCTCCTGCGCAATCTCTCGCTGACCGGCGGCTTCAGTTATCTGTCGAACGACTATGACCGGGTGAACATCACCGAGCGCGGTTTCTCCGCGACGGCCCGGCTCGACTATCGCTTCAACCGCTGGCTGGCGATGCGCGGGAGCTACATCTACCAGCGTCTCGACAGCACGGCGGCCGGTTCGAGCTTCCACGCGAACACGTTCCTGCTCGGCCTGCGCGTCAATCCGTGACGCGCAGGGCCGTTTTTTGCCCGCGGTATACCGAGAGGGTCGCGGAGAGGTCGCGCGGTTTTCAGCGCACCATCGCGAGCGACGCGCCGGATTTCGACAGCGCGCCGTCGAGCGCCCCGCCGCCCTGGCGCAGGCGGGCCGCGACGGTGCCGCCGGGCTGGTAGAGATAGACCTCGCCGTCGCGGTAATCCCAGGCGGTGACCTTGGAGAGGTCCTTGTTCGGGCAGCCCGAGGCGCTGGCCTTGTAGAGATCGAGGGCGGGGGCGCTCGACAGGGAGACCTTGCAGCTCGCGCCGGTGGCGTCCTTGGCGTTCCAGGTGCCGACCACCGAGGAGCGGCCGCTGGCCACCACCGGCGGCGGAGGCGGCGCGACCGGGGCCGGCTCCGGCGCGATCACCGGCGTCGCGGGGGCGACGGCGACGTTGGCGCCGACGGGCGGCGCCAGCTCGGCCGGGGCGGCGGAGGCACCCGGCGGCGGGGCGAGGGGCTCCGAGGTGACCGGACCGGACGGCATGGCCGGCACGACGGGCTCCAGGGCCGCCTGGGGTCCCGGGGCGAGGCGGCCGCGGGTCGGACCTTCGAGGCGCTGGGAGGCGCAGGCGCCGAGACCGGCGGCGAGCGCGAGGACGGCAGCTGTCGACAGGAGCGAACGCGGCATCGATGACAAATTCCGAGCAGGAGCGGGATCGGGGCCTGGAATCCCCGGTTCGAGCCTGCGTCACCGGCAATTGCGCTGGCGGCAAGGCATCGCCCGCGGCCCATGCGGGTTTTGGGGGGACGGCCAAGGATTTGGCGGCCGGTGTGGCGTTCGTGCCGCACGGGGTCTCGGCGGCGCCGGTCCGCGCCTTTTCGGGAGAGCCACAGGCGCCCCTCCGGGCGGCATGGGTCGGAGCGCGAGGCGCGTGGCCCGGGCGCCGGTCCGGGCGCAATGTGGCGACAATCGAGCGAACGTCGTCGGATCGATCCTCATCTGTGATCGTCAGTAGATCGGCGAGTCTTCGAGGCGGTGTCCAGTTTCGGCACAATCCGGCCGTAGAAACGCCGAGTCCACCCGGTGGAATCGCATCCCGACGGCCGACGGATTCGGAAGCCGCCAGCCGCACCCGGGATGGTGCGGAACGAAGGGCCGGCATCTGCGCCGGTCCCGTGGAGCGGATGGCGCCGAGCATGGCTGAAGCTGCCGAGAGATCCCCGCCCACGCCGTCGTCGCGGCCTGCCCTCCGTGGTCTCCTCGCGGCGGCGCTCCTGCTCGGCGGCGGAGCCGGTGGACTCGCGCTCTGGTCCCGAGCGCCGGTCGAAGGCCCGCCCGCGACGGTCGAGACAGCCGCGCATGCGCCCGCGCCGGTGCAGCCGCAAACCCCGGCACCCGGGGAGACCGAGGCCGAGAGCGGTGCCAATTTCGCGCTGAGGGCCCCCGAGGAGGGCCCGGCGGCCGAGAGCCTCGCGGCGGCCCCATCGGAGGCGGTCGCCGAAGCGGCGCTCGCCCCGGCCCCGGCGGAGGCTCCGCCGGCCCCGGTCGATCCGACCACGGCGACGCCCCCCCTCACCGCGCGGTGGGTGCCGCTGCCCGTGCCGCGCCCGCCGGAATTCCGGGCCGGGCGGCTGACCGCGCGGGCGCCGCGCGCGCTTCCGGCCCGCACCACCAGCGCCGCGCCGCCGCCGGAGGACACGCGCTCCTTCATCGAGAAGCTGTTCGGGGTCGAGAGCCCGGAGCCGCCGCGGCTCGCCTACGCCGCCCTGGAGACGAAGCCCGTCGACAACGTCTTCCGCCAGGCCCTGAGCGCCCTCCCGCCCAGCGGAGCGGGCGGGGTCGCCGTCTACGATATCCGTGCCAAGGTCGTGACCCTGCCGAACGGCGAGAAGCTCGAGGCCCATTCCGGCCTGGGCGAGGCCATGGACAATCCCGGCCACGTGCATGTGCGCATGAAGGGGCCGACGCCCCTCGGCACCTACGACATCCGCGAGCGCGAGCAGCCCTTCCACGGTGTCCGCGCCCTGCGCCTGACGCCGGTGGGCGGGCCCGAGGCCGTCCACGGCCGTGTCGGCCTCCTCGCCCACACCTACATGCTGGGCCCGAGCGGGGCCTCGAACGGCTGCGTCTCGTTCCGCGATTACGAGAAGTTCCTGCAGGCCTATCTGCGCGGCGAGGTCCAGCGCCTCGTCGTGGTGGCGGGGGGATAGGATCACCCCCTACTCAATGTCGGTCGGGTATCCGACACAAAAGGGGGGGCGCCGAAGTTTTCACACGCGCCCCGATGCGGTCACGCAAGTAATCGCGTAGGGTCCTCCGGTCGCGGCCCTGGTTCGGCGTTCCGCGCTTGAGAGACAGAGCGTGCTCCCGCCTCGATGCGTGGAGAGCGCTATGCCTCGCTACTACTTCGATATCTATGATGGGATCTTCCGGCTGGACGAGGACGGCGTCGAGTGCGTCGATTTCGACGAGGTCCGCCGCGAGGCCAAGCGCACCCTGCCCGAGATCGCCCGGGACTTCCTGCCCGAGGATGGCGACCACCACGCGATCACCTGTCGCGTGCGGGACGAGCGCAACGAGACGGTCTACACGGCCACCCTCATCTTCCACGGCTTCAGCACGCGCGCGGAGGACCTCTGCACGCGCGCCGGGGAGCGGTGATCCGCGCCGCAGAACAGGACGGTTCCCGGGCCCGGCTCAGGGCAGGGCCTTTGCACAGGCGATGATCTTCGACACGTGCCAGGCCCGCACCCCGACCATCAGCACACAGAAGGCCGCGAGGGCGCCGAAACGCGACCAGGCGGGCTTCGCCGGGCGTCCCGCCGTGCAGACATCGCGGTTGCGACGAAGAGGAAGACCGCCACGGGCACCCACGGGCTGACCGGCTCGTCCGCGAACCCTGATGGATGGCCGTGGACGTCCCATTGCATGGGAATCCGGCCTTCCGGGACGCTGCCGCTGCTGAGATGACGGATCGCCGCGAGGATCAGCAGCGTCGCCAGGGATGCGACGAGGCCGAGCACGCGAAACATCTGGGTCATGGTCCGCTCTCGATCCCGGACGCGGCGCGATTCAGCGAGCTTCTCGGAAGAAGCCCGATGCTGGGTGACGGCCGGAAACGTCCGGGATGGCTGGATCGCCGCCCCTTCGCTTCGCGGCGGATTCGCGGTGAAGGGGGCGTCGCGGTCCCGGTCGTGCCCCGGCGCATCGGACGCGACCGTCTTCCTAGCATCGAATCGGACCCCACGTTTCGCATCGCGCAAACGTGAGACGGTTGTTCCAAGGCGTGCCGGCACCCCCCGGGCCTCGCGGGGGGTGCCGGCACCTTGATTTCCACCGGAGCTGCCAAACTTCGCTCGTAGTGACGGGGCGCGAGCCTTGCTTGCGCATGAGGCATTGCCCGCTTCACGACGCTGTCGGGAACAGGCAGGCCGCCCGATCCGTCCGATGGCGCCGGCCCTGCGGCGAGGGAAACGTTGATGAACGACATGACGATCGACAAGACGAATACCCAATCGTACCCGATGGAAGGCAAGTGCCCCTTCGGCGGCGATCGCATCGGCGGGGCCCAGGGCAGCCGTCCGACCCTCGAGAACTGGTATCCGCATCGCCTCAGGGTCGAAGTCCTGCACCAGAACGGGCTGGCAGCCGATCCGCTCGGACCGGATTTCGACTACGCCGCGGCGTTCCGGGCGATCGATCTCGACGCCCTCAAGAGCGACATCAAGCAGTTCCTGACGTCGTCGGTGGCCTGGTGGCCGTCGGATTACGGCAATTACGGCCCGCAGATGATCCGCATGGCCTGGCACTCGGCCGGCACCTACCGCATCGCGGACGGGCGCGGCGGGGCCGGCACCGGGATGCAACGGTTCGCGCCGATCTCGAGCTGGTGGGACAACGGCAACACCGACAAGTCGCGCCGCCTCCTGCAGCCGATCAAGCACAAGTACGGCAACGCGCTGTCCTGGGCCGACCTGATGGTGCTGACCGGCAACTGCGCCCTGGAGATCATGGGCCTGCCGACCTACGGCTTCGCCGGCGGGCGCCTGGACGCCTGGGAGGCGGACGACGCCACCTACTGGGGCCCCGAGGTCGTCGAGATGGGCTCGGTGTCGAGCTTCGACGAGATGGTCAACCGCGACCAGCGCTGGCGCGGCAAGAACGGCGACGCCGACTACGACCTGGAGAACCCGCTCGCCGCCTCGCACCAGTCGCTGATCTACGTGAACCCCGAGGGGCCCTACGCGAATGGCGATCCGCAGGGGTCCGCCAACGACATCCGCGTCACCTTCAGCCGCATGGCCATGAACGACGAGGAGACCGTCGCGCTGATCGCCGGCGGCCACGCCTTCGGCAAGAGCCACGGCATGACCCCGGCCAAGGAGATCGGACCGCCGCCGGAGATGGCGCCGATGGAAGCGATGGGCCTGGGCTGGCACAACCCGAAGGGCAGTGGTTCGGGCAAGGACACCATGACCAACGGCATCGAGGGCAGCTGGACCCCCGATCCGACCAAGTGGGACAACGCCTACCTGGAAAACCTCTTCAAGTTCGACTGGGAGCAGACCAAGAGTCCCGCCGGCGCCCTGCAATGGACCCCGAAGGACCCGAACGCACCGAAGACCCCCGACGCCCACGTCGCGGGGCAGATGCATCCCCTCATGATGATGACCTCCGACATCGCCCTGAAGGTCGATCCGGAGTACCGCAAGGTCTGTGAGAAGTTCCTGCACGACTTCGACGCCTTCACCCAGGCCTTCTCGAAGGCGTGGTACAAGCTCACCCACCGCGACATGGGGCCCAAGCACCGCTACCTCGGCCCGGAGGTGACGATCGAGGACGGCCTGCTGTGGCAGGACCCGATCCCCGATGCCGCCTACGGCATGGTCGGCGAGGCCGAGGTTTCGGCGCTCAAGCAGGCGATCCTGGCCACCAACGTCACGGTCTCGGACCTGGCCTTCACGGCCTTCTCGGCCGCCGCGACCTACCGCGACAGCGACAAGCGCGGCGGTGCCAATGGCGGCCGGCTCGCCCTCGCGCCGCAGAAGGACTGGGCGGTCAATCGCCGGGCCGCGCCGGTGGTCGAGGCGCTGCGCGGGGTGATGACCGCGTTCAATGCGGGCCGCAGCGACGGCAAGCAGGTCTCGCTCGCCGATCTGATCGTGCTCGCCGGCTGCGTCGCCGTGGAGAAAGCGGCCAAGGATGCCGGGGTCGAGACGGTGGTGCCGTTCACGCCCGGCCGGGTCGACACGAGCCAGGAGCTGACCGACATCGAGATGTTCGAGTGGCTGAAGCCCGTGGTGGACGGCTTCCGCAACTATGTCGACGACGGGTTCGGGGCCATGGCACCGCGCCTGTCGCCGGAGGAGATGTTCCTCGACCGGGCCAACCTGCTGACGCTGACGGCACCGGAATGGGTGGTGCTGACGGGCGGCCTGCGCGCCCTCAACGCCAATCACGACGGATCGAACCGGGGCATCTTCACCGATCGGGTGGGCGTGCTGACGACGGACTTCTTCAAGGCCCTGACCGACACGAACCTGGTCTGGGACAAGGCGGATTCCGCCGGGACGGCCTTCACGCTCAAGGATCGCGACAGCGGCCAGGTCAGGTTCGAGGCCACGCGCAACGATCTCGTCTTCGGCTCGAACGCGCAGCTGCGCAACATCGCCGATGCCTATGCCGGCAGCGACGGTCAGCGCCGGTTCGTCGCGGACTTCGTGCGGGTCTGGGACAAGGTGATGATGCTCGACCGATACGACGTGAAGGGGCACCGCCGCTTCGGACCCATGGCGGCCTGAGCGGCGGCCGACGCGGATCGTCCTCGCCCCCGTCCCGGCGTTCCAGGGGGCGGGGGCCTGCAAGGACGGATCGACGACAAGCGAGGTGGGATCGCCGCGGCGCGTCCCACCGTGCGGTCGGAGCGGCATCACCATCGCGATGCCGCTCCGAGAACAGAGGCCGGAGTGCCCTGCCCGATGCGTTCGGTTCCTGACACGGTATCCGGATGATGGCTTCGGTCAGCCTGTGCGCGCCGGTCTCCCTCTCCTGACAGGAGAGGGTTGGGGAGAGGTGTGGTCCATCTCCGGAAAGATCACACACCTCACCCTGTCCCTCTCCTGCCAGGAGAGGGGACCCGCGCTGGAACCCGAACGATTCCGCGGGAAACTGTCTTAGCCCACGCAGGGCCACGTTCGGGCAGCATCGACGGCCGTCCGCACGACAGATTTGGGTCCATGGCAGACGGAATCGCGCGCCGAGCCCGTCGGGTCCGGGCGCCGGTCTTGCCGCGCGGTCTCGCCCCTAGGGCGCGATGCCGTCGATCGTCAGCCGCAGGTGCTTCGGCCCGCGCAGGGCCGAACCGGGGCGGTAGGGCGGCGGGTCCGCTGTCAGGCGCGGGTTCTTCAGGCGGCGGGTGAGCGCGACCAGGGCGGCCTCGACCTCGAAGCGGGCGAGCGGCGCGCCGACGCAGTAATGCAGGCTTCCGCCGAAGCCGAGATGGCGGTTGTCGGTCCGGTCGGGATCGAAGCGGTCGGGCTCGGCGTAGACCTCGGGATCGCGGTTGCCGGAGGCCAGCAGCAGCACCAGGGGCGCGCCCTCGGGGATCGTGACCCCGTTCTGGGTGATCGGGCACAGGGTCTTGCGGGTGCGGAACTGGACCGGCGGCTCGTAGCGCAGCAATTCCTCGACGACGCGCGGGGCCCGGCTCGGGTCCTCGCGCAGGCGGCGGAACTCCTCCGGATGGCGCAGCAGCGTCAGCATCCCGTTGGTGATGAGGTTCACCGTGGTCTCGTGCCCGGCCACCAGCATCAGGATCGCGGTGGCGATGAGGTCGAAGTCGCTCATGCGGCCCCGGCCCTCGACGCCCTCCGTCGCCAGCCCCGAGAGCATGTCGTCCTTGGGGTCCTTGCGCTTCTCCGCGATCAGGCCCTGCATGTACTCGGAGATGGCGTCGAAGGTGCGGCTGTTCTCGGCGCGCAGGTCGTCGTCCTGCAGGGTGTCGGGCTCCAGGGCGGTGGCGAGCTGCGTCGCCCAGCCGTGGAACTGCGCCTCGTCGGCCGGCGGAATGCCGAGGAGTTCGCAGATCACCGTCACGGGGAGCGGGTAGGCGAGGTCGTCCACGATATCGATCGTCTTCGCGTCGCCGAGCTTGTCGAGGATCTCGTCCACGAGGACGTGCGAGCGCGTCCGCAGGGCCTGGACCCGCTGCGGGGTGAATTGCTGCATCACCGCGGCGCGCAGGTGGTCGTGGTCCGGCGGATCGCGGAAGATGAAGGGCCGGTGGGTGTCGGTGATGTGGTCGCGCACCGGCTTGACCAGCCAGTCCTTGAGCGGGTTGCCGGTCTTCGGCCGGTCGGCGGGGGGCAGGGTCTCCGAGCTCACCCGCGGGTCGTGCAGCAGGCTCGCGATCGCCGCGTGGGAGGCGGCCACGTAGGTGCCGTCCTCCTGGCGTGAGACCGGGCATTCCCGCAGGCGGGCGAAGAGCGGGTACGGGTCCGTCCGGGCGGCCTCGTCCTTGATCTGCGCGAACAGGGTGTGGTCGCTCATGCCTTGTCCTTCTCGGCAGGTTCGGGGAAGGCTGGCGGCAGCACCGTGAAGGGGCCGGCATCGACGCCGCCGGATTCCGGCGGGAACGGTGCGCCGGCCGCGATGTGCTCGGCATAGGTCGGGAGCCAGCGGGCGCAGTCGAAGGCCACGGCGGCGATGCAGCGGCCCTCGCGGCCGTAGACCGCCAGGAACCGCCCCTCCTTGAGGCTGCCCCGGGCCACGACGAAGCCGTCGGCGCCCTCGGTCAGGCCCACCGACTTGACGGTGATGCCGCCCTGGCTCGACCAGAAGGCCGGCACCTCGGCGTAGGGCTCGGGCGCGGGGCCGGCGAGCAGCCGCCCGGCATGCCGGCCCTGCGCGACGGCGTGGCCCCAATGCTCCAGGGCGATGCGCCGGCCCGGATAGAGCGGATGCGGAAAGCGGGCGACGTCGCCGGCGGCCGCGATCCGGGTGTCGGGCCGCTCCGACCCGTCGAGGACGTAGCCCTGCGCGTCGCAGTCGATCCCGCCTTCATCGAAGGCGAGGCCGGAGCCGGCGAGCCAGCCGGTGTTGCGCACGGCGCCGAGGGCCACCACCACGACGTCGGCCGGCAGCCGGGTGCCGTCGGCGAGGCGCACGGCGGCGACGCGGCCGGCGCCGTCATCCTCCAGGGCCGCGACCTTGACCCCGCTGCGGATCGTGGTGCCGAGGCTGGCATGCAGCGCCTCGACTACGGAGCCGAGATGCCGGCCCAGCACCTTCGCCAGCAGGGTCGGGCCGGTCTCCACCAGGGTGACGGGCAGATCGAGGGTCCGGCACGAGGCCGCGACCTCGCAGCCGATGAAGCCGCCGCCGATGATGACGACGTGGTCCGGGCCGGCGGCGAGGTCGCGCCGCAGGGCCTCGGCGTCGTCGCGCCCGCGCAGGGTGTGCACCCCCGCCAGACCCGCTTCCGCGGCGTTCGGCCAGGCCCTTGCCGAGGCGCCGGTGGCGATGAGGAGCCGGTCGTACGGCACCGCCTCGCCGCTGGCGAGCGTCACCGTGCGCCGGCTCCGGTCGAGGTGCGTCGCCGGGTCGCCGAAGCGCCAGTCGGCCTCGAGGGTCGCGAGGTTCGGCAGGGCCGTCGCATCGGCCGGAACCTCGCCGGTCAGCACCGCCTTCGAGAGCGGCGGCCGGTCGTAGGGCCGGTGGGGCTCCGCCCCGATGATCGTCAGGGGCCCGGTGAAACCCGCCTGTCGCAGGCTCTCGGCCCCGCGCAGGCCGGCGAGGGAGGCGCCGACCACCACGGCACGCGACGGTCCGTCGGTCATCGGGAATTGGCCCCGGCATCCTCGACGCGGATGGCCTGGACCGGGCAGGCGATGCGGGCGCGCTCGACGTCGTCGCGGGCGCTCGCCGTGGGCGCCGGGTCGTAGTGCAGGGCCTCGCGGCCCTTCAGGACGAAGTGGTCGGGGGCCGCGTAGCAGCACTGGGCGTAGGCCTGGCACAAGTTCAGGTCGACGGTGACCCGCAGGCCGCCGGCGGCGCGCCGGCCATCGGCGCTCGGCCGGTCGTGGGGGGGAAAATCGGACATGTTTGCGCAATGTGCCCGGGCGCTCCGGAGTTCCGCCCCGGGCGGCGCGGTGTGGGGACGCGCCCGCGCGACGTCCACGGGCCGGGGATCATCCGGGGCGCCGAAGCGCAGGCCCCGCACGGGCCGCCGATGATGCGCATGGGCCACAGGGCGGCGGGAAGCGGAGCCGTTCGGCTCCCCGCACTTGTCATACTATAACATCTGCGGCACGAAACATTATAACGTTGAAAACGGGGTGCGCGCGTGCGGCGATCGCGGATGGTGTGGGCCGGGGCGGCCCTGGCGGGTGTCTCGGCGGGAGCCGGTCTCGGGGCGGGGTCCGCGGCGGCGCAGCAGGCCCAGGCGACCCTGGAGGAGCTCAGCGTCACCTCGCCGAGCCCGATCCAGCCCGTCTCGGGGACGGGGGGCGCTTCGGGCTCCGGGGCGGCTTTCCCGGTCGGCGTGCTCCCGGTGGTGACCAACACCTATTCGCCGGTCACGGTTGTCACGCAGCAGCAGATCGCCCGCGACCAGCCGCGCACCCTCGGGGACGCGCTGTTCGACCGGCCCGGCATCTCCTCCTCGACCTACGCGCCGGGGGCGGCCAGCCGCCCGATCATCCGCGGCCTCGACAATGCCCGGGTGCGCATCCAGGAGAACGGCGTCATCAACAACGGCGTCTCCGATCTCGGCGAGGACCACGCCGTCCCGGTCAATCCCCTGGTCAGCGATCGCATCGAGGTGATCCGTGGGCCCGCCACCCTGCGCTATGGCTCCGGGGCGATCGGCGGCGTCGTCTCGGCCGAGAACAACCGCGTCCCGACCTTCATCCCGGCGAACGGGGTCTCGGGGCAGGTCACCACCGGATTCTCCAGCGTCGACAACGGGCGGCTCGGCGCCGCGACCGTGGATGCCGGCAAGGACGGCATCGCAGTCCATGCCGACGGCTTCCGCAGCGCCACGGACAGCTACGCCATCCCGGGCGGCATCCAGCGCAACTCGGCCACCGAGTCCCAGGGCGGCTCCGTCGGCATCTCGGCCATCGGCGACCGCGGCTTCGTGGGCATCTCGTTCAGCCACTACGACGCGCTCTACCAGATCCCCGGCGGCGAGGCGGCTGAGAGCCGGACCCGCCTCGACCCGCGCCAGGACCGGGTCCTCGCCCGCGGCGAGTACCGGCCGCTCGACGGCCCGCTGGAGGTGATCCGGTTCTGGGCCGGCGGCTCGGTCTACCGGCACGACGAGCGCGGCATCGGCGCGGACGGCATCGACGGCATCCAGGCTACCTTCAAGAGCCGGGAGGCGGAGGGGCGCATCGAGGCCCAGCACGTGCCCGTCTTCACCCCCCTCGGCACGCTGACGGGCGCCCTCGGCGTGCAGAGCGGCCGGCGCGTGCTGAATACCCAGGGCGAGAGCTTCCTGCCGCCGACCGAGTCGCGCTCGAACGCGGTCTATCTCTTCGAGCAGCTCAATCTCGGCCAGGGCCTGCGCCTGCAGGCGGCCGGGCGCATCGAGGGCGCGCGCTCCGCCAGCACCGCGGTGGATTTCCCGAGCGACTACCTGCCGGTGGTGGGGCAGGACCCGGCCTCGTTCGGCCTGACGCGCCGGTTCGCGCCCAAGAGCGCGAGCGTCGGCGCCCTGCAGGACCTGCCTTACGGCTTCGTGGCCAGCGTCAACGGCTCCTACGTGGAGCGGGCGCCCACCGCCTACGAGCTGTTCTCGCAGGGGCCGCACGACGCCACCGAGACCTTCGAGATCGGCGATCCGCGCCTGAAGCTCGAGCGCGCCCGCACGGTGGAGATGAGCCTGCGCCGGGCGCAAGGCCCGCTGCGCCTCGACGCCACGGGCTACTACACCCGCTATACCGGCTTCATCTACAAGCGCGACACGGGCAACCGCTGCGACGACGACTTCGCCTCCTGCGGGATCGGGGACGAACTCCGGCAGATCGTCTACTCGCAGCAGAACGCCACCTTCTACGGGGCGGAGATCGCCGCGCAGCTCGACCTGATCCCGGTGGGCGACGGCTGGGCCGGAATCGAGGCGCAGTACGACTTCGTCCGGGCGCAGTTCGACGACGGCTCCTACGTGCCGCGGATCCCGCCCCACCGCCTCGGCGGCGGCGTCTTCCTGGCGACCGACGGCTGGTTCGCCCGGGTCAACCTGCTGCACGCCTTCGACCATGTCGAGATCGCGCCCTTCGAGACGGTGACGCCCGGCTGGAACGACCTGCGCGCCGAGGTGAGCTACACCAAGACTGTGGACCCGGCGATCTACGGCGCGAGCGCGTTCACCCTCGGCCTGCAGGGGCGCAACCTCCTGAACGACGACATCCGCAACTCGGCGTCGTTCAAGAAGGACGAGATCCTGCTGC
Organism: Methylobacterium sp. TK31; assembly: GCF_055361545.1. NCBI lineage: Bacteria > Pseudomonadati > Pseudomonadota > Alphaproteobacteria > Hyphomicrobiales > Methylobacteriaceae > Methylobacterium > Methylobacterium sp. TK31. The sequence continues at coordinate 2,693,441 of NZ_CM143964.1, forward strand.
CCGGCCGCAACGTGCGCCTGTTCCTGACGGCGCGGTTCTAAGGTCCGGCCGGTCCATCGCCGGGGGCGGCCGGTCCATCGCCGGGGGCGGGAAGATAAAAGCCGACGCGGGGCGCCGGACGTGCTAGAAGAAGCCAACCCCGCACGAACCCGTGCCCTGGGCAAATCCATGAGGCCCAAGTGGCAAATGCGTTCAAGAGCGGTGCATCCCAGTCACGCTCGACCAATGACTTCAACGAGCGCGCGAAGCTCCTGTCCGAGCGCCTCGGCGCCATCGAGAAGCCGGTGCAGATGAAGCGCGCCAACGCGCCGCGCCGCACCTTCAAGGCCGGGCCGCGTCCCGAGGGCGAGACCACCGAGCCGGCCGAGGCCCAGACCGAGGGTCACGAGACCGCCGAGACCGAGAACGAGGACGGCGAGACGGACAACCACGAGTCCGGGGACCGCAGCGAAGCCTGAGGCTCCGGCCCGGCTTGCGCGATCGTTCAGCAAAAAGGGCCGACGCACTGCGTCGGCCCTTTTTCGTGTCCGGAACCGGATCAGGCGCCGCCACGGGTGGGCGGCGCGTCGGTCCGGGCTAGCGGCGCGCCTTGGCCTTGCGGGCTGCGTAGCGGGCGTCGCGGGCCGCCTTCTTGGCGGCGAGCTCGGCGGCCTTCGCCTCGGCCGCAGCCAGGGCCTCGGCCTCCTCGCGGGCGATCTGAGCGGCGAGCTCGGCTTCCTCGCGGGCCCGCTTCTCCTCCGCCGCGGCCTTCTCGGCGGCGATCCGGGCAGCCTCGCGCTCGCGGGCGCGCTCTTCGCGGGCGCGGGCGACCTCGGCGCGGGCCTGCGCCTTGGCGATCATCTCCGGATCGTCGGCCGGAGGACGGGCCTTGAATTTTTCCAGCAGCATCTGCTTGGCGCTGAGGGAGTTCTTGCGGCGGTCGTCGAAATTCCTGTAGTCGAAGGCGCCCATCTGACCTTTCTCATGTGGTGTGTCGCCCGCATCCGGCGTGGAGCACGCGCGGCATGGGGTCGTGAAGCGAATCAAGTTTTCGGCTAGTCTTGCATCGCAGCAGCCCCATGCCTGACGGACTGCCGGGAATCAACAGAAGCCGCCCCTCGGCGAGCGGCTTCTGTCGGGTTGTTGACACGATGCCTCAGTCAGGAGCGGCCTCAGTCGGCAGCGGACTCAATCGGGAAGCACCGTGGGCCCGGTCTCAGGCAACCGGGACGCGGCCGCCGGGATCAGGCGGCCTGGAGGTTGCCGGCCGACTGCTTGCCGGTGCGGCGGTCGTTCTCGATCTCGTAAGAGACCTTCTGACCCTCGATCAGGTTGCGCATCCCGGCGCGCTCCACGGCGGAGATGTGGACGAAGACGTCCTTGCCGCCGTCATCGGGCTGGATGAAGCCGTAGCCCTTGGTCTCGTTGAACCATTTCACGGTACCCGTGCTCATGGTGCTGTTCTCCTGAAACGTTGCTTTGCCTGCCATCGGCTGCCCGGCACCCGCGCGCAGACGCGCGGGCGCCCGAGGCGCAGGGTGTTCGAATGGGATGCGATCGAAGCGGCACCCGCGATCGGGACTGGCATGCATTTCCGACGAAATGGCGGGTGTGCGACCCGGTGAAATCCGGCCATGGTGCGATGGTTACAAAAGTAGGAAGCCTGCGACGCAAGGACAAGGCGCAAGGCAAAGCCGGGTTCCCTGGACGACGGCCGAAACCCGCCCCCCTGCGGCGAAGCGCGCAACCGGCGCTGCGCCTGGGGGCGGCGGGGCCCGCCTTGGTTGCTGCACCGGCGCCGGGACGGTAGTCTGCGGACCAGATTAAGGGGGTCGAAGGGGACTCCGACCAGGATGGGATGCGGGACCGCCGGCGGGGCCGCGGTTCGATGAAGGGGATGGGATGGCGGGGCCTGCGCTGCAGCGACCAGAGCCGGGGACGCGATCGCGCCCGGCTCGCGGGAACGGCCATTCGTGACGCGAATTCGGGGGCGGGTTCGTGGCGCATCGTTCTGGAGGCTCGCCGCCGCCGCGTGGCCGCTCGCGCTCGGCCTGGCCGTGGGCGGACTCGCGGCCGGGCCGGCCTCGGCCTTCGACCTTTTCGGCCTGTTCGGTTCCGAGGAGGAGCCGCCGGCCCCGAGCGCCGGCGCCCTGCCCTACACGGTCAAGGTCTCGGGCGTCGATGACGACGACGTCCTGCGCGCGCTCCAGGACACCTCGACCCTGTACCGCCTGCGCCAGGAGGCGCCGCCGGACGGCGAGGGCCTGGTCCGCCGGGCGGAGGCCGACCAGCGCCGCCTCGCGGACGTGCTCTCCGGCTACGGCTACTACCAGGGCACGGTGACGATCCGCATCGACGGCGTCGTGCTGGCGGGCGAGTCCACCGTCGTGGCCGCCGCTCGCGCCGCGGAGGCCTCGCGGTCGCGGGCCCTGGTGCCGGTCAAGGTCGTGGTCGATCCCGGCCCGCTCTACACCCTGCGCTCGGTCGCGGCCCGGGACCCCCGGGGCAACCCCTTCCCCGAGGAGGTCCTGCCCGGGCGCTTCACCCGCGTCGGCGACGACGTGCCGGCCCGCTCGGCCACGGTGCTGGCCCGCGAGGCCAAGATCGTCGACCGCTTCCGCGCGCTCGGCCATCCCTTCGCGAAGGCCGTCTCCCGCGATCCCGTGGTGGACGACGCGGCCCATGTCATGGACGTCACTTTCACGATCGACCCGGGCCCGATCGCCGGCCTCGGCGAGGTCGCGGTGCGCGGCACGCAGGACATCGATCCGGCGGTGGTGCGCTCGTTCATCTACGCCGAGCCGGGCGACCCCTATTCGCCGAAGGCGGTCTCCGACATCCGCCGCTCGGTGGCCAAGGTCGAGGGTCTGGGCTCGATCCGGGTGCGCGAGGGCGAGACCCTCGATCCCTCGGGCAACCTGCCGATCTTCGTCGACGTCACCGAGCGCGAGAAGAACCTGATCGGCGTCGCGGCCCGCTACTCCACCGTCGACGGCCCCGGCATCCGGGCCTACTACGCCAACCGCAACCTGTTCGGCGGCGGCGAGACCTTCCGGGTCGATGCCGACATCTACTACCTGGGCAACGACCTCTACGCCAAGCAGCGCAAGGCCGCCGGCATCGACTCGAACGGTCTGGGCGGACGCCTCTCCGCCACCTTCGTCAAGCCGGCCCTCTGGGGCACCCGCAACGACTTCATCGCCAACGTCTTCGCGGGCCGCGAGGCGCAGCAATCCTACGTCAGCGACGCGGCCGGCGGCACGGTGGCCCTGCGCCACCGCTTCTCGGACAGCTTCTTCGCGCAGATCGGCGTCGACGGGCAGGCCGGGCGCTCGCAGGACGCCCTCGGCAAGGTCGATTACCGGCTCGTGGGCGTGCCGCTCTCGGTGGCTTACGATTCCACCGACAACCTGCTCGACCCGACCCAGGGCGTGCGCCTCACCGCCTCAGCGACGCCCTATGCGGGCTTCCTCGGCTCCGATCCGTCGATCTTCGTCGCCAAGGCGCAGGGCTCGACCTACTACGCCTTCGACGACGAGGCCCGCTACATCCTGGCCGGCCGCATCGGCTTCGGCTCGATCTCGGGGGCGAACCTCGAGGACATCCCGGCCAACATCCGGTTCTTCGCCGGCGGCGGCGGCTCGGTGCGCGGCTTCCCCTACCGGACGCTGGGCCCGCGCGGGCCGTTCAACCTGCCCATCGGCGGCCGCAGCCTGCTCGAAGCGTCCGTGGAGGCCCGCATCAAGGTCACGGACACCATCGGCGTGGTGCCCTTCATCGATGCCGGCACCGCCTTCGCCGGCAGCCTGCCCGATTTCGACGAGCGCATCCGCTACGCCGTCGGCCTCGGCCTGCGCTACTACACCGGCATCGGCCCGATCCGCGTCGACGTCGCCTTCCCGATGGACCGCATCAAGGGCAACCGCGAGCGCCCGGTGGCCCTGTACATCAGCCTGGGGCAGTCCTTCTGATGGCCTTCTGGACCGCACTGTTCGCCCGCATCGCGACCCTCCCCCCTCTGCGGGGGAGGGTGGTCGCGCAGCGACCGGGTGAGGGGCAGCGCCATCTTCGGACAGCGGGCTCCCCTCTCCCGCCTGCTCCGCAGGCACCCTCCCCCGCAGAGGGGGGAGGGAGATTGCGCCTCGCCGCCATCCTGTGCATGTCCCTCTTCGCCGCGAGCCCGGCCACCCTCACCCGGGCCGACGAGGGCGAGAAGACCGTGCTCGGCGGACTCCTGTCGAAGGCCCTGTCGACGCCCGGATCGCGGGTCGCCATCGGGGCGGTCGACGGCGCCCTGTCCTCCGACGCCACCATCCGCGACGTGGCGATCAGCGACGCCAACGGCGTCTGGCTGAAGCTCGACCGGGCCCGGCTGGTCTGGCGGCGGCTGGCCCTGCTGTCGGGCCGTCTCGAGGTGGAGAGCCTGGAGGTCGGGCGCCTCGAAGTCCTGCGCCGGCCCCTCCCCGCCCCGGTCTCGGCGACGCCGGAGCCCGACGGATCGCTGCTCCCCGACCTGCCGGTGAAGGTGGAGGTGAAGGCCTTCACCCTGGCCGAACTCGTCCTCGGCGAGGCCCTGGCCGGGCAGCCGGCCCGCCTGACCGCCCAGGGCCGGGCGAAGCTCGGCGCCCCGTCCGAGGGCCTCGACTTGGACGTCGCGGTGCGTCGCCTCGACGCCGAGGGCCGCTTCGGGGCGCGGCTGCTCTTCGTGCCGAAGGGCGCGACCCTGGAGCTCAAGACCACCCTGGTGGAGCCCGCCGGCGGGCTCCTCTCCAAGGCCGCCAACCTGCCCGGCACGCCGCCGATCAATCTCGACCTCGACGGGCGCGGCACGCTGGACGCCTGGAACGCCCGCCTCGACTTCGATGCCGGGCCGGACCTCGGCGCCCGCGGCACCGCGCGGATCTCCCGCATCGGCGCCGAGCGCCGGCTCGCCCTCGACCTCGCCTCGCGGATCGAGGGACTGCTGCCCGGACCGGCCGCGGCGATCTTCTCCGGCACCACCAAGCTCGAGGGCGGCCTGCGCTTCGCCGACAGCGGCGCCTTCGGCATCGACCGCCTGGAACTGACCTCGCGCACCGCCCGGCTCGACGCCCGGGGAACCCTCGCGGCCGACCGGGTCGCGGATTTCCTCGTCTCCGCCCGGGCCGTGCCCACCGAGGGCGGTGTCACCAAGGCGGCGGATGCCGAACTCGACACCCTGGTCTTCGACGGCAGCCTGAAGGGTCCGGTGGCGCGGCCGACCGTCAACGGCACGCTGAAGGCCGCGGGCCTGCGCGCCGGCGGCTCCGCCCTGGAGCGGATCGACGCCACCCTGTCGATGCTGCCGGCCGGACCCGACCCCGCCGCGGCCCGCTTCGCCCTCGCGGCCGATGCGAAGGTCGACGGCCTGCGCCTCGCCGACCCGGCCCTGCGCCGGGCCATCGGAACCCGAGCCGCCCTCACCTTCCGCGGCACCCTGCAGCCCGACAACGTCATCGACGTCGCCGAACTCAGGCTCGACGGGCCGACCGCCAAGGCCGCCTATGCGGGCCGGATCGGCCAGAACATCCTCGACGGAACGGTGGACGCGGCCCTGTCCGACCTCGCCGCCTTCTCGGAGGTCGCCGGCCGGCCCCTCGCCGGCACCCTGACGGCGCGGGCCGCGCTCACCGGCGACCCCGCCCGCAAGGCGGTCGGTGCCGATGTCGACCTGCGCACCAGCGGCCTCGTCCTCTCGCTCCCCGCCCTCGACCGCACCCTCGGGCCCGCGCCGCGCTTCAGCGGCCGGCTCTCCCAGGTCTATGACGGCTACGCCTTCGACGGCGCCCGCTTCGAGGGTGCCGAGATCGTCGGGCGCCTCGACGGACGCGCCACCGCGCGCCTCGCCGACGCCAAGCTCGTGGTCGACCTGAAGGATCTCTCGACCCTCGATCCGAAGCTCGCCGGGCGCGCGCTCCTCGACGGGCGGCTGACCGGCACCCTGGAGAAGCCCGACCTCACCGCCACCCTGACGGCGGGCGAGGCCCGCGCCCTCGGCCGGCCGCTGCGCGACCTGCGGGTCGAGGCCGTCCTGAAGGACCTCACGGGGGCGCTCGACGGCATCCTGCGCCTCTCCGGCGACGTCGCCGGCAAGGCGCTCACGGGCGATGCGCACGTCGCCCGCCGCACGCCCGACGACTGGTCTCTGGACCGGCTCGCCTTCCGGCTCGGCTCCGTCGCCCTCGACGGCCGCGCCGCCGTCGATGCGCGGACCCTGCTCAGCGAGGGCGCCCTCACCCTCGCGGCCGGCAACCTCGACGACCTCGCGCCCCTCGCCCTGACGCCGATGGCGGGCCATCTCGACGCCGCCGTCACCCTGTCGCGGGCCGGCGGCCGCCAGGACGCCGCCGTCAGGGCGACCGGGACCTCGCTGCGCTTCGGCGAGACCGGGCTGTCGCGGTTGGAGGCCGACCTGACCGGGCGCGACCTGCTCGCCCGGCCCATCGTCGACGGCCGGGTCAATGCCGACCGGATCGTCGCGGCCGGTCAGACCCTCGACACGATCCGCCTCGTGGCGGTGGGCGCGCCCAGCGCCAGCGACATCACCCTCACGGCGAAGGCGCGCGGCTTCGACCTCGACGGCGCCGCCCGCCTCGTTCCCGGCGAGCGCACCCGCATCGATCTCGCGCGCTTCTCCGCCGCCCGGGGCGGCGACCGGCTGGCGCTGGCCGGCCCCGCCAGCGTCACCCTCGACGGCGGCTCGGCCGTGGTCGACAATCTCGTGGTGGCCGCCGGCAGCGGGCGGCTGAGCCTGTCCGGCCGGGTCGGGCAGGCCCTCGACCTCAAGCTCGGCATCCGCGCCCTCCCCCTGGCGCTGGCCCGGATCGCCGCGCCCGGCCTCGCCCTGACCGGGGCCCTCGACGGCGAGGCCGACCTGCGCGGCTCCGCCGACCGCCCCGAGGGGCGCTACGCCCTCACGGTCGCCCGCCTCGTCACCCCCGAGACCCGCAAGGCCGGCCTGCCGCCCATCGACGCCCGGGCGAGCGGGACGGTGAGCGACGGTCGCGCCGGCATCGACGGGCGGGTCTCCGCCGGGCGCAGCGCCGAGATGACCGTCACCGGCTCCCTGCCCGTGGCCCCCGGCGAGGCCCTGGCGGTGAAGCTGCGCGGCACCCTGGATGCCGCCCTGGCCAACAGCCTGCTCAGCGTCGGCGGACAGCGCGTCGCCGGGCGCATCGCCCTCGATGCCGGCGTGACCGGCACCCTGGCCGCCCCGCGGGCCGAGGGCGCCGCCACCCTCACGGGCGGCTCCTTCACCGATCCGCTCCAGGGCATCCGCCTGACCAACATCGAGGGTCGGGTGACGGGGCGCGGCGACACCCTGGTGGTGGAGCGCCTGACCGCGCAGACCCGCAACGGCGGGACCCTGCGGGGGGACGGCCGCGTGGCACTGGAGCCCGCCGCCGGCTTCCCGGGCACGCTCCGGCTCACCGCCGAGCGGGCCGAACTCGTCTCGAGTCCGCTGATGACCGCGGTGGCGAGCCTCAACCTCGCCCTGACGGGACCGCTGGCCCGGACCCCGAAGGTCGCCGGCCGGATCGAGCTCCTCTCCGTGGACGTCTCGGTGCCGGACCGCCTGCCCGCCACCGTGCAGCCCCTGCCCGAGATCCGCCGGGTGAACACGCCACCGGAGGTGCGCGCCCGTCTCGCCGCCCGGGCCGACCGTCGCGCCAAGATTGCGGCCCTGGGCAAGCGCGGCAAGGCCGCCCCGCCCTTCGACGCCACCCTGGACATCGCGGTGAACGCCCCGAGCCGCATCTTCGTGCGCGGGCGCGGGATCGACGCCGAGCTCGGCGGCGCCCTGCGGCTCACGGGCTCCTCGCGAGACCCGAACGCCACCGGCGATTTCGAGATGCGGCGCGGGCGCCTCAGCGTCGTCGGCCAGCGCCTCGACTTCACCCGGGGACGCCTCACCTTCGGTGGCGAGATCGCCACCCCGGAACTCGACTTCATCGCCGAGACCAAGGCGGCCGAGGTCACGGCGCGCATCGCCGTGACAGGCCCGGCCAACCAGCCGAGCTTCCTCCTCACCTCCGACCCGAGCCTGCCGCAGGACGAAGTGCTGTCGCGCCTGCTGTTCAAGAAGGCCTCGGGGGGCCTGTCGCCATTCCAGGCGCTGCAGCTCGCCCAGGCCGTGGCGCAGTTCTCCGGCGGGGCCGGCGGCGTCGACGTCTTCGAGCAGGCGCGCAAGGGCCTCGGGCTCGACAGCCTCGACGTCTCCACCGGCGCCAGCGGCGGGCCGGCGCTCGGCGCCTCGCGCTATCTCAGCGACCGCCTCAGCGTCGGCGTCAAGGCGGGCGCCAAGCCCGCCGACACCGCGGCGACGGTGGATTACGACGTGACCCGTCGGGTCAAGATCCAGGGCGAGGCCGGCAGCGACGGCCGCACCGCCGTGGGCGTCGGGGCCGAGTGGGAATATTGAGGCTCAGCGCGTCAGCCAGAGCGACTGGCCGATGCCGCTCAGCGGCTCGTGGAAATGCGTGACCAGGACGATCGCCCAGAGCATGCCGAGAAGCGTGGTCAGGGCGACGAGGATCACCTCGCCGGAATCGCGCAGCCGCAGGAACCGCCGGGCGGCCTTGGGGGGTTGGGTCTCGCTGGGTGGCCGTGCCATTCCGTCTCCGGGTCGGGCGTGTCGCTCGGGCCGGACGCCGCAAGGCACGGGCCACGGCAGCCGCCGGGCGCCCGCCTCGCGCATCCGTGACTCCCATATCCCGCTGGAAACGCCGTCGTGTCCGCTCCGTCCCTGCTGATCTATCCCGACCCCGGCCTGCGCCGCTCGGCCGAGCCGGTCACCGAGTTCGACGACGCCCTGCGGGCCTCGGCCGCGGATCTCGAGGCGGTGATGCTGGCGGCCTCGGCGCTGGGCCTCACCCTGCCGCATATCGGCCGTGCGCAGCGCCTGGTGCTGCTGCGGATGGAACCCGGCGAGCCGATCGCGGCCTACGTCAATCCGGAGATCGTCTGGGCCTCGCCCGAGCGCGGCCCGCAGCAGGAGGGCAGCGTCTCCATGCCGGGCGTGATGGACGTGGTCGACCGGGCGGTGCGGATCCGGGTTCGCTACCGCACCCTCGACGGCGCCGAGGGCGAGGAGGAGGCGGAGGGGTTCCGCGCGGCCTGCCTCCAGCACGAGATCGACCAGCTCGACGGCATCTTCTGGATCGAGCGGCTGTCCCGCCTGCGCCGGGAGCGCGCGATCAAGCGCTTCGCCAAGTTGCGCCGCTCCGGTGGCTGAACGCGCCACCGGCGTGGTGCGGTTTGCGATGCCGCGCGTTATAGCCCGGCGGCCCGCCCGGGCGGCCGTCCCGCCGAGATTCGACCCGATGCCTGCGCTTCGCCCCGCCCTGCTCGCCCTGGCGCTCGCCTGCCCGACGCATTCTCCCGCCGCGGCGGCCCAGCCGGCTTCGTCCCCGGCGGTCGGATGCCCTTCGCTCGCCAACCTCCGGCTGCTCCTGCGCCAGAGCAAGGACGATGCGGCCGCGGCGGTGGTTCTCCTCGGCGACGACAAGGCCGACCATCTCGGCTGCGCGGCCATCCCCCGCGACACGGTGGCGGAGATCGCCGAGCACCTGACCCTCAACGGCAGCGCCTATGATTGCCTGACCCTGCGGACCACGAGCATCTGCCACTGGGTCGTCGCCGGCACGGCGAAGCCCGTGGAGGCGGGGCCGAAGCCCCGCGCGGGTGACAAGCCGCGGCCCTCCGACAAGCCGGCGCCGCCCGACCGGTCCCCGCCACCCGAGAAGGCTCGCCGATGACCCTCACGCTCCGCCCCGGTCCCCTAGGCGCTGTCCTCCTGGCAACCCTTCTCGGAGCCGCCGCGACGGCAGGGGTCTTGACGGCAAGGGTCGCAACGGCAAATGCGCAGCTGGCCGAACCGACCGACGTCGTGGCCTGCAAGACCCTGGTCGAGCTGCGGGTTCTGATGGCCCAGGGCGACAGGGCCGCGGCCGAAGCGGCCCTGCCGCAGCATCCGGGCTGCCGCCGGATTCCCCGCGCGCGGATCGGCGCCGCCGAGCACCGCGCCATGGTGGGCGGTGCGCCGTTCGAATGCCTCGGGGTGGCCGGTGAGAGCGAATGCGCCTGGGTGATGCCCTGACGCGCCCCACCGAAGATGAAGGAGAGAGGATGACGACGATGGGATGGACCGGGCCGGCGCTCGCCGCGGCACTCGCGCTGGCGGCTTCAGGAGCCGCGGCGCAGGGCGAATCGACGCCGATCCAGAGTCCGCAGGACGCCGCCTGCCGGAACGAGGCGCGGAGCCGGGTGTTCTCGACGCCCGATCCGAAGGGGCTCGGCCTCTACGCGATCGGCCGGCAGCTCTACTTCGCCTGCATGAAGCGCGCGCAACCCGGACCGCGCGGGCGAGAGCGGGCGCGCGCGTCCTAAAGGGACGCGAAGCGGCCGCCCGGCGCGCTCAGACGCTGAGCGGCGCGCCGATCCGGGCCCGCAGGACGTGCCGGAGATTCTCGTTGTCGTTGGTGTCCGCGTCGAGGGCGGCCATCAGGCGGAGCAGCCGGCTAATCGGCGTGGTGCGGTCCTGGACCGCCGCGTCGATGAGCGTCCGCAGGGAGGTCGGCTCGCTGACCGGATGCGGTTTCGAGGTCGTCTGGGCCGACTGGAGCATGGTCCGGGGATCCGTGGCGAGATCGAGGGCGTGATCGGGCGCGATCACGGCCGGCCTGCTACGCCATCCCCGGGGCCTCGGCTAGAGTTTTTTGCCATCTATCCATAGCCGGCACGCAATCCTGCTCTGCGTGCGGGAACAAAACGGGATTAAGCGGGAAATGTGTGGATCGCGTCAGATCCCACGCCCTGGTCGCCCGTTTACCACGCCGGCCGCGCGAATCGATGCGCGGCCCTTCGCCGATCTCTCAGCCGATCTCTTCGCCGGTCACTTCGCCAGGGGCGAGGAGGCGTATCCGTCGAGGAGATCCTGCGGGTCCTTGTAGATCGCGATGCAGCCGGCCTCATTGAGACCGGCCTCCGGAAAGCCGCCGCAGAGGACGCCGATGGTCCGCAGCCCGGCCTTCGCGGCGGCTTCGGCGTCATAGGGCGTGTCGCCGATCACGATCGCCTCGGCGGCCGTCAGGGGGGCGAGCTTCTTCAGGGCGGCCTGGAAGATGTCGGGGAAGGGCTTCGAACGCTCGACGTCGTCGGAGCTCACGACGACGTCGGTGAGGTCCTCGATCTTCATCAGCGCCTGATAATGCTCGACCTCCTTCGCCTTGCCCGACGAGGCCAGGGCGACGGTCAGGCCCTCGCCCTTCAGGCGCTCGAACAGGGCCCGCACGCCGGAAAAGGGCTTCACCTTCGGCAGGTAGTCGCGCTTGAACAGGTCCGAGCGGTAGACCTCGATGGTCTCGCCCTCGCGCGCGATCCGCGCCTCGTCGAGGAAGACCGGGAGCAACTGGTCGCCGCCCTTGCCGATCTGGCTGCGGGCCGCGTCGTGGCTGACGGCGACGCCGAAATGCGCGAAGGCGTCGACCCAGGCCTGGGCATGCAGGTCGACGCTGTCGAGCAGGGTGCCGTCGATATCGAAGATGGCCGCCCGTACGGTCTTGGTCATTGCGTCGTCCCGAACCGGTTCGGCGCCGGGCTGTACGCCGACGCTCCGTCGAGCGAACGGATGGCCACCCGGGCTGTTCCGCCCGGATGGCGCGATTCGATTCGCCGGTCCGATCAGCGCGGGAAGATCTGCAGCCCGTCATCCGGGAGCAGGTTGCGGGCCGGGCCGCCGGTCTGCTGGCCGCGGCCCTGCTGGTAGTAGGGCAGCTCGGGCCGGCGATCGTTGTCGCCGCCCGAATCGTACTCGTAGGGGCGGCTCCACGGCGCGCGGCCGCCGACGCCGCCGGTGGTGTCGACGTCGATGAGGGCCGGGCCGCCGCGCAAGCCCGCGGGGGACGCCACGGCGCCGATGGGCAGGCCGGCCAGGCTGAGGGCCAGGAGGGTGGAGATCGTCGTCTTCATGGAAGCCTCGCGTGAGGATGCGCGCAGCCGTCCGGACCGCACGCGCGTGTCTGGGTCTGGCCTGACAACGGTCAAGGTTCCGCTTCGTTCCGGCGCCACCCGAGGAGGACTTCCGCTGCGCCAGCCCCTCGCAGCCCTGTTTTACGGCCGTTTCCCGAACCCAGCAGAAAGCCCGCCCCGCCGGTCCGGCGAAGCGGGCTTGATCTCTTCGTCCGATGGCGGGGCCGGAGCGCTCCGGCCGCGCGCCTCAATGCACGGTGGCGACGGTCTCGACGGCGCGGGCGCGGGCCGGGGCCCGCGGGGTCTTCGCGGCGGCGGCCTTGCTCACCGGAGCCTTGCTCACCGAAGCCTTGCTTACCGGAGACTTGCCTGCCGGCGACTTGGTCGTCGCGGCCTTGGTCGTCGCAGCGTTGGCGGCAGCTGCCTTGGCCGCGGGCGCCTTCGCGGAAGCCGCCTTGGCCGTCTTCGTCTCGGTGGCGGCCTTGAGCTTGGTCTCGACCTTGGCGCCGGCGCTGCGGCTGCGGCTCGGCTTGGCCTTCAGGCTCTCGGCGAGCACCGCGGCCGGGCTGGCCGACAGGGTGACGTCCGCCGTGGCGGCCTGGATGACCTCGACGCCCATCCGCGACGGGGTCAGGATCTCGTTCTCGGCGCGCAGCCAGTGCGCGTCGGCGTGGCCGTGCAGGCGGCCTTCGTCTTCCCAAATATGATAGGCGCGCTCGCGCACCTGCTGCTCGAAGGGGGTCATGGTCTCTCCTCGTCCGGTCGGTCCGACGTCCCGGGCGAGGATGAAACCGGATGGTTAAGCGGGCGTTAATCGGCCCCGCTCAGCCCTTGGACAGGCGGCGGGCATTGGCCTGCACCGTCCGGCGGTAGCCGGCAACGACACGGGCGGTGGAGCCGCCGGTGGCGATCAGCAGGGCGGCCTCGTTGGCGGCCAGGATCTTCTCGGTGATCATGCGCTGGGCCTCCGCCTGCGCCGCCGCGCCGCCCGTCGATAGCTTGGCGAGCCGCAGGCCGATGACCTGCTGCGATTCCATGGCGAGCAGGGTCGCGTCCATGCCGAGCTTCCACCAGGAACCGAACATCAGCATCCACTCTTCAAGCCGGTCTCGTTGCGAATCGGATCCGGCGCGCCGCCGCAGCGGCCCGGCCGGATGGGAACGCGCCCGCGCCGCCGGAGCGTCCGCGGACGTGCCCGGGTTCAGTCGAACAGGCGGTTCTTCGCGCCGGAGCCGCCCAGGCTGATTTTCTTCGTGCCCGAGCCGCCGAGGCTGATCTTCTTCGGGGGCGCGGCGGCGGGGCTCGGCGTCGCCGGGCGGGCCGGCTTCAGGCGGGACTGGCCGTAGACCACCGAGCCGATCTCGTCGGCGACGCGCACGAGGTCCTCGCGCTCGCAGGCCCGGGCCACCCGCAGGCCGAGCTGGTGCATGTGGCTCTTGCCGTAGAGGTAGACCGCGAGGCGCGCCCGCGTCGTCGTCGACATCGCGTCGAGGATCTCGGGCAGGTCGTCCTCGTCGGCCCGGTAGACCTGGCCGAGGAGTTCGAGGGAGACCGGGCAATCCGGATCGGGAACGGCGCCGCTGGTCGGATGAGACTGCGTCATGGAGCGTCTGCCTGTGCGAGGGGCGGAAGGGAAGCGGCCGCGGGATCGGCCGCGATGGGGGTCGGGTCGTCCGCATCGGCGCGGACGGGAGCGGCCGGGACCGGCGGCGCCGGGGGCCGGAGGGCCACGAGGCAGCCGGTGCAGATCGAGGCGATGGCGATGCGGGAGCGCGCCTCCGCCCGCTGCCAGACCGCCTCGCTGCGGGCGCGTGCCGCCTGGGCGGCGGCCTCGTCGAACGCGCCGCCCCCGCCGAGGCCGGGCGCCGGCTCGGCGCCGGGACGGATTCGGATGAACAGCGGCTCCTGCGCCGCGGCCGGGTCCGCCGCGAGAATCCCGATCGTCGGGACCCCGATAGCAGGAGCGAGGGCGACGAGGCTACCGGCGATCGCCAGGGGCAGGCGCAGGATTGCGAGGATCAGCAGGATTGCGGGGATCAGACGGTGCATCGGCTCCTCGAGCGGGCGCCCACGATGGGATCGGTCACGTCCGGTGCCATCGTTCGACCGAACAGGGTTAACGTTGTCTGAAGCGAACCGGATGCCGCAGCGGCAGCGCGTCCGCTCGACCCTCCGCGGTCGCGCAGCCTAACAGGGCGCCATGGAACCCAACGTCTACCTCCTGATGGCCGCAGCCCTCCTGTATTCCGGCTACATGGTGATCGCCATGCGCTCCTGAGCGCACCGTGAACCCGCGCTGCTCAAACGACCCTAGCGGCGCTCGTCGCGCTCGATCACCGCGCAGGCGGTCACGGGCGCGTCGCGCGGCCCCGAGAGCGAGCAGGTGACGAGCGCCGTCCCGGCATCGACGTTGCTGTGCCGCGTCGTCGCCGCGGCGGTCAGCGCCGTCCGCCCCGCCTGGGTCAGCACGTCGGCGGCGATGCCCGTGACGGCGTGGCCGGCCCGTCCGAACAGCTCGAAATAGCCGGGAGGCAGCGGCGTGCCCCGGAACTGGGTGCCGGTGGCCGAGAGCTCGCCGCAGGCGAGCGTCATCCCGATCCCGTCCGCGGCGCTGAACTCCGCGAAATCCGCCGTCCGCTTGACCAGGGTCGCCCCGGTCCCGGCCGTGACCCGGTCGATGAGCTCGCCGCAGGAATCCGCCGCGGCGGGCCCGGCGAGGGCGAGGGTCGTGGCCAGGGCGAGGAGAAATGCGCGCATGCCCCTCACCTAAGGGCGTGCGCGCGGTTGTCGAGCCGCCCTACAGCCGCTTGCGCGGCGGGCGCGGACGCCGGAACACGCCGACCATCTCGAGATGGCCCGAATAGGCGAACTGGTCGACCGGGATCACCCGCTCCAGGGTGTATCCGCCCGCCACCAAAGTGGCGGCGTCCCGCGCGAAGGTGCCGGTGTCGCAGGCGACCCCGATCACCAGCGGCACCTTGGATTCGGCGATCCGGGCCGCCTGGGCCCCGGCCCCGGCCCGCGGCGGATCGAACACGACAGCGTCGTAGGCGTCGAGTTCGAGGGGCAGGAGCGGGCGCCGGAACAGGTCGCGGCGCTCGGTGGTGACCCGGCGCAGGCCCGGCACGGCGCGCACCGCCCGGTCGAGGCTGGCGAGGGCGGCGGCCTCCCCCTCGACCGCGTGGACGTCGCGGGTGCGGGCCATGGCGAGGGTGAACGGGCCGCTGCCGGAGAACAGGTCGACCACCCGCTTCACCTTCTTGTCGAGGGCGCCCAGGACGGCCTCGGTCAGCACCGCCTCGCCCGCCGCCGTGGCCTGGAGGAAGCCGCCGGCGGGCGGCACCAGGCGCAGGCCCGAGGTGGTGACGGCCGGCGCCCGGCGCTCCACCAGCACCTCCCCGTGCAGCGACAGGCGGGCGAGGTCGAGGTCGCCGGCCAGGCGCACCAGGACGGCGCGGACACCCTCGGCGGCGGGGCCGTGCCCGCGGATGTCGACGTCGAGGCCGGCCTCGGTGGCGGTGAAGGCGACGTCGAGGGGCTTGCGGCCATGCCCGAGGGGGGCGCTCAGGGCGGCCGCCGCCTGCGGCGCCCGGTGCAGCGCCGGCACCGTGATCGGGCAATGGTCGATGGCGACGAGGTCGTGGCTGCGCGCCGCCATTAGGCCGGCCTGCGCGATCCCCTCCACCGCCCGCACGTGCAGGGTGAGGCGCCGGCGCCCCTCCCCGCGGGCATCGACCAGCGGCTCCGGCACGGTGCCGAGCCCGGCATGGGACAGGGCCTGGACGAGGTGGTCACGCTTCCAGACGGCATAGGGCTCGGGCGCCAGGTGCTGCACCGCGCAGCCGCCGCAGGTCCCGAAATACGGGCAGAACGGCGCGATCCGGTCCGGCGAGGCTCGCTCCACGGCCACGAGCGTGCCCCGCGTGCCGGCCCGGACGACCGTGACGCGCTCGCCCGGGAGAGCGAGGGCGACGGCGGTGCCATCCTCGGCGAGCCCATCGCCGCGGGCGCCGAGGCGGCGGATCTCCAGGGTGTCGGTCTGCGGCTGGGGTTCGGTCATGAAGGGGGGTCCAGGCGAGCCCCGATCAGGAACTCGCGGTTGCCGTCGCCGCCGGCGACGGGTGACGGGATCAGTCCAAGGATCCGCAGGCCGGCGGCCGCGACCGCGTCGCGGATCTCGGCGCAGACCGCCTCGTGGATCGCCGGATCGCGCACGATGCCGCCGCGTCCGACCCGGGCCCGCCCGGCCTCGAATTGCGGCTTGATCAGCGCGGCGAGGCCGGCGCCGGGGGCGAGCAGCGGCAGGACCGCCGGCAGGATCAGCCGGAGCGAGATGAAGCTGACGTCGATGGCGCAGAGGTCGGGCGCGCGCGGGATCGCCGCGCGGTCGAGGCCGCGGGCATCGGTTCCCTCCAGGCTGGTGACGCGCGGATCAGCCCGCAGGGAGGCGTGGAGCTGGTCGCGCCCGACATCGACCGCGTAGACATGGGCGGCGCCCCGGGTCAGCAGGAGGTCGGTGAAGCCGCCGGTCGAGGCGCCGACGTCGAGGCAGACCCGGCCGCCCGCGTCGAACCCGAAGGCGTCGAGGGCGGCTTCGAGCTTCAGCCCGCCGCGCGAGACGAAGGGGTGCGGGGCGGTGGCGTCGAGGCGCGCGTCGCGGGCGATCAGGTCGGAGGCCCGTGCCACCGGCTGGTCATCGGCCCGGACGAGCCCCGCCGCGATGGCGGCCTGCGCCCGGGCGCGGCTCTCGAAGAGACCCCGCTCCACCAGCAGGCGGTCGGCCCTCAGCCGCTCCCGATTCATCACGACGCCCGACATGTCCCCGATCGACCGGCCCCCGGGCCGGTCCCTCCCGCTACACCACTCGACGCGAGGGACGAACCGAAATCGTGACGATTTCAGTCGCGCTGCCGGGGTGCCCTGCTCCATAACCATCGGCGGCCACGACTGATTCCTCGCGGAACGGTTGCGCCGGGCCGGGCTTGTCCCGGTCGTGAAAGGGTCCGCAGGGTCCGTCGCGAAAGACGGGCCGGGGCCGAAACCTGGGACAGACCATGGCCGCGCCGCGTGAGATCGAGTTGAAGCTGGAATGCGAGGGCGGCGACCTCGCCGAGCTGGGCCGCCACCCCTTCCTGCAGGCGGAGGCCCCCGAGATCTCCCACCTTCTCGCCTCGACCTACTACGACACCGCGGACGGCGACCTGCGCAAGGCCGGCCTGACCCTGCGGGTCCGCCGCGACGGCGACGCCTTCATCCAGACCGTGAAGGCCGCCGCCACCGCGCCGGGCCTGTTCGACCGCTCGGAATGGGAAGCCCCCGTGGCCGGCGACGCCCCCGACCTCGCGCCGCTGGCCGAGACCCCGGTGCCGGGCGTGCTCGAAGCCGCCGGGACGCCCGACCTCGCCCCGGCCTTCGCGACCCTGGTGCAGCGGCGCGCCCGCGCGGTGCGCTACGGCGCCTCGCAGATCGAGGTTGCCTTCGACGAGGGCCGGATCGAGACCCCGAACGGGGACGCGCCCCTCTGGGAGCTGGAGCTCGAACTCAAGGAGGGCCGGCCCGAGGACCTGTTCACCCTGGCCCAGGCCCTCGCCGAGACCGTGCCCCTCCGCCTCGGCGCCCTGAGCAAGTCGGCCCGCGGCTTCAGCCTCCTCGACGGGACCCTGCGCCGCCCAAGCAAGGCGCGCCCGGTGAGTCTGGCCGACGACGCGAGCGCCGGCGACGCGTTCCGGGCCATCGCCTTCGCCTGCCTCGCGCACCTGCGCCTCAACGAGGACGTCTTCCTCCACAGCCGGGACGCGGAGGCTCTGCACCAGCTGCGCGTCGCCCTGCGCCGCCTGCGCTCGGCCTTCACCCTGTTCAAGCCGGTCCTGGCCCAGGATGCGGCCGCCGCCACCCTGCGCGAGGAGATCAAGCGCATCACCGAGCCCTTCGGCCATGCCCGGAACCTCGACGTGTTCCTGGCCGAGACGCTGCCGGCGGAGATGGCGAAGCGGCCCGACGAGGCCGGCCTCGACGACCTGCGCGAGCGCCTGGAAGCCGAGCGGGCCCGCGCCCATGACGGCGTGCTCGCCACCCTCGAATCGCAGGAATGGCGCGGCCTGATCCTCGACGTCGCCGCCTGGCTGGAGACCGGCGCCTGGCGGACCGGGCCGGCGGCCCCGGACCGCGACGCGCCGGCAGCCGACTTCGCCGCCCAGGTCCTCGACAAGGCCCTGCGCCGAATCCGCAAGCGCGGCCGCCATCTCGACCGGCTGGAGGCCGAGGAGCGCCACCGGGTCCGCATCGAGGCCAAGAAGCTGCGCTACGGGGCGGAATTCTTCGCGAGCCTCTACAGCGAGAAGAAGCTGCGCAAGCGCCACAAGGCCTTCGTCTCGGCCCTGTCCGACCTGCAGGACTACCTCGGCACCCTCAACGACCAGGCCACCGCCCACACGGTGCTGGCCGGCCTGGTGGCGGTGCCCGACCCCCAGGAGATGCCGGGCGAGACCGCCTTCGCAGCGGGACTCGCTGCCGGCGACAACGAGGTGGACGGCCGCAAGCTCCTCAAGGCGGCGGCCGAGGCCCATTCCGAACTCGTCGAGGTCAAGCCGTTCTGGCGCTGAGGCCGGCGCGGGATCCTCGGGCGAGAAATCATCAGGCGAGAAATCTTCGGCCGCGGAATCCTAGGCTATGGAATCTCGGGTCGCGGGCGCCTCAGCCGCGGGGGCTGAGGGCGTAGAGGGTGATCGCGGCGGCGTTCGAGACGTTGATGCTGCGAATCTCGCCGCTGAACGGGATGCGGGCCAGCACGTCGCAATTGTCGCGGGTGCGCTGGCGCAGGCCCTTGCCCTCGGCGCCGAGAACGATCACCGCCGGTCGCTTCGGACCGATGCTGTCCAGCGCGGTCTCGGCATCGGAATCGAGCCCGATCCGGGTAAAGCCGCGCTTGCCGAGATCGACCAGGGCGTCGGACAGGTTGCGCACCACGATCAGCGGCACGTGCTCCAGGCCGCCGGAGGCGGATTTCGCCAGCACGCCGGTGGCGTTGGGCGAGTGGCGCGCGGTGGTGATGATGCCGGCGACGCCGAAGGCCGCGGCGGTGCGCACGATGGCGCCGACATTGTGCGGATCGGTGATCTGGTCGAGGGCGAGGAGCAGGACGTCGTCGCCCAACTCGTCGAGGTCCGGCCCCGGCAGCGGATCGGCTTCGAGGTAGAGGCCCTGGTGGACGGCGTCCGGCCCGAGCAGCGCGTTGATGGCGCTCGGGCGCACCAGCTCGGGATCGATCCGCAGGGTCCCGATCTCCTCGGTGAGGCGGATCATGGCGTTCTCGGTGGCGAGCAGGCGGTGCAGCTTGCGGCCCTCGTTGGCCAGCGCCTGCGCCACCGGATGCCAGCCGTAGAGCACGACGTGGTCGCCGGAGGCCGCCGCGACGCTCGCCGCGCCGCGCTGGTTCTGAGGCGGCCCGCGCCGGAAGGGACCGCGCGAGAAGCCCGGCTTGTTCGTCCGCGGCCCCGGCGGGCCGTCACGTCGCGTCGTCATGCAGTCAGGTCCGCTCTCCGGCCGCCGATCCAGGATGCGGGCCGCGCCTCCCCCGACAAACCGGCCGGGGCCCCGTTCGTCAAGCCGCAAACGCGCGGTGATTCCCCCGTTGCCCCCGCGCCCGAAGCCGCATATAGAACCGCTCACCGCAGCGGCGCCCTTCGTCTAGCGGTCCAGGACGTCGCCCTTTCACGGCGAAAACACGGGTTCGATTCCCGTAGGGCGCGCCATCCGGC
Organism: Methylobacterium sp. TK31; assembly: GCF_055361545.1. Classification (NCBI taxonomy): domain Bacteria; kingdom Pseudomonadati; phylum Pseudomonadota; class Alphaproteobacteria; order Hyphomicrobiales; family Methylobacteriaceae; genus Methylobacterium; species Methylobacterium sp. TK31. The sequence continues at coordinate 2,713,165 of NZ_CM143964.1, forward strand.
CTTCGAAGCTTTCTCAGATTTATCAGGTTGCGTTCGGGCGCCTCGCGAGATCTCGGCCCCGCTGCCGCGGACCTGTCGCCGGCGCCGAGCGCCTACGCGACCACCAGGGTCAGCGCGCGGGTCGCCGGTCCGATCTCCACCCGCCGGCCCCAGTCGAAGGCGATGAAGTCCTGCTCGATTCCGTCGGCGAAGATGACGCCGCCCTCGTTCATGCGGGAGGTGATCGCCAGGGGGCTCGCGGCGAGCCGGCCGGCCCGGAGGCTCGTGCCAGTGGCGACGCTCGGGAAGGGTTCGCGCACCCAGTAGCCGACCGCCGATTCCTCCGCGCCGATCCCGACCGTAAGATGCGTCGCCTCGCCGATCGAGCGGGCCCAGCCGGTCAGGCCGGTGCCGGAGGCGACGATGAGGCCGCTGGACGACTGGTCCTCGGCGGCGCCCTCCGCTTCGATCCGGTAGCGGGCGGACTGGTGGCTGCGATGGCCCACGAAGATCTCATTGAGGGCGAGCAGGCGCTGGCCGCCGTCGAGGGCCGCCTGCACCATGGTGCGGCGCTCCACCGGCGCGGCTCCGGCGACGCTGGCCGGGAGCAGCGCGCCGAGGCGCTCCACCGAGACCCGCGCGAGGGCGCCGTCATAGAGGTCGGGGGCCGCATTGACGCCGATCACCGGCTGCGCGTTCAGGTACTTGGCCACGTTGGCCACGAGACCGTCCTGGCCCACCGTGACGACGACGTCCTCGGGGGCGAACAGGAAACGGTCGAGGTCGACGCGCCGGGCCAGTGCCTGCCGCCAATCCCCCGGTACCGCCGCCCGGGCCCGGGCCAGCACGGCGTGGAAGCGGGCATGCCGCTCCTCGACCTCGGCGAGATCCTGGCCGCGGCTCTGCAGGAAGAACCGGGCCTGGCCGCGGGTGGCGTGCCGGGCGAGCAGGGCCTCGTAATCCGTCTCGCGGACCACGAACACCGCGCGCGGGCTGATGGCCGGCATGGCCGCTCCTCAGCGCGGCAGGGCGGACGGCGCGGCCGCCGCCCCCCGGAACGCGCCGAGCGCGCTCGCGAGCAGGTCCGGCGTGACGGTGACGTGCTCGATGGTCTCGAGCTTGCCCGCGAGTTCGCGGGCTGCGAGGCCCAGGAGCACGGCCGGCGGCAGGTCGCGGTAGATCGCGGCACGGCGCTGCTCGGCCTCGGCCTGCGCGCCCTCGACGAGGCGGATGCGCTCGGCCTCCGCCGCCGCCTCCAGGCCTTTCGCCTCGGCGAGGCCCGCCGCCCGGTCGCGGGCGTTCTCCGCCTCCCGGGCGATGAGCACCGCCTCCTGCCGCGCGAGTTCCGTCCGCGTCTCCAGTTCGTTCTCGGCGATGGCCCGCTCCTTCTGCACCGCCAGGGCGCGCCGGGCGAAGGTCGCTGCATCCGCCTTCTGCTGCAGGGCCTCGAAGGTCGGCGTCTGCAGCGCCCGCTCCAGCTCGCTCGACGGCGCCAGGTTGGTGAGCCGCACCGAGACCACCGCGAGGCCGATCTCCGAGAGGGCCGGCGCCGCCCCGAGCACGGCTTCGAGGCCCAGGCGCAGGGGTTCGGGGCCGGCATCGAGCAGCGCGCCCACCGGGCTGGCGCCGATCGCCTGCAGGACGTCCTGGCCGGCGATGCCGCCGAGCCGCGCCTCGATCCGCTCGATCGGCTCGCCCTGCGGCTTGCCGGTGCGCAGGCCGAGTGAGAAGTCGACCCGGCTCGCCAGCCGTTCCGGATCGACGACGCGCCAGCCGATCGTTCCCTGCACCACGACGGTCTGGAAGTCCCGGCTGCGGCCGCGCACGAACAGGGTCATCTCGCGGTCGTCCATCGGCACCTCGCTGATGCTCGCGGTTTCCGGCCGGAACCAGAAGACCAGGCCGCGCCCGCTCTGCCGGACCCGGCCGTTGCGGTAGCGGATGACGTGGCTGCTCGCCTCGCTCCTGAGCTGGGCGACCGGGCCGAGGTTGCGGATCGTAGCCATGGGACCCTCCTGTCAGGCGCGCTCCGGGATCAGAGCGGTTTCTGGAAGCGGTAGAGTTCGGCGGGGCGGAACGAGGTTCCGGCCTCGCGGGCGCCCGTCGGCGCGAGCCAGCCGCGGTCGAGCATCCGGCGGCGGAAGGCGGGCTTGTTCAGGGTGGTGCCGAGGATCGCCTCGTGCACGTCCTGCAGCTGGCGCAGGGTGAAGACCTCCGGCAGCAGCGCGAAGGCGACCTCGGAATAGTCGAGCTTTCCCCGCAGCCGCAGGACCGCCAGGGCCAGGATCTCGGCATGGTCGAAGGCGAGGCTCAGGGGCGTCGTGCGGTCGCCGGGCGCGAAGGCCGCCACCGGGCCGCCGGCCTCACCCGCCCAGGGGATGTCGAGGATCGCCGCCGACAGCCCCGCCCCGTTCGCCAGCGCCCGCGCGAAGTCCGCCTCCGGCAGCAGCGCGAGATAGGCGACCGTGACGATGCGCATGCGCGGGTCCCGGTCGAGTGCGCCGAAGGTGTAGAGTTGTTCGAGATGCGCGGCGGCGATCCCGGCCTTCTCGCGCAGGATGCGCTCGGCCGCCCGATCCAGGGTGTCGTCGAGGCGCACGAAGCTGCCGGGCAGCGCCCAGCGGCCGGCATGCGGGTGCCGATCGCGCCGCAGGAGCAGAGCGGCGGGCCGGTTGTCCCGCACGCCCATCAGGACCAGATCGACGGTCAGCGACGGCCGCGCGAAGGCGTCGGGGTCATAGGCGTCGAGAAAGGCATCCTCGCTCACGGCACCACCTTATATCCATCTCGCATCTAACTAAGATGCGATATGGATATAAGTCAAGGGTCGGAGTGAACGACCACCCGCGGTGATCCGCGAACGACCGTGCCGAGCCCGGCTCATCGCATGATCCGCGCGGATCGGATCGGGCGTCCGCGGTGACGGGGATCCGGCGATACGCCCGTGGCGTCCCCGCACCGGGTCGCCGGGGATTTCGGGGATCGCGTTGACACGAGAACCATTCGCCGGTGGCGGCGCTTTCCTCCCGGCAGGAGGTGCATCCATGACCGTCGTTTCGAACGCAATCTGGCTGGAGGGCAGTGCCGCCCGGACCGCTGGACAGCCCGTCAGCGCCAATCCCTATCCGTCGGAATCGCAGGACAGCGCCGACTGGCTGGAGGGCTACACCACCATCGAGAGCGAACAACTCGTCGCCGGCCCGGATTCGGGTGAAAGCCTCTAGGGCGGCGGCCGCTCACCAGCCTTCGCGCATGCGCCGGATGCGGTTGCGCCGGCGCCGGGAGATCGAGGCCCGCAGGGCGTAGCCGAGCACGAATCCGATCAGGAGCAGGCCCGGCGCATAGCGGCTCAGGAGAATCGGCGCCGGTATGGCGGCGACGTCGCCCACCGCCGCCTCCCAGGCGGCGCTGACGAGGTCGACCAACGTCTGCCAGTAGGAAGCCAAGAGATCCACTCGCGCCCTCCCTGCCCGTCGCGTTGCGGCACCGTCGAGCCGCGCTGGAGACAGCGCTACGACATATGACGCGGCGGAGTTTCGGCGTCGAGATGCCCGGATGCCGAGCCGCTGCCGACGGGCGATGGAGCCGGTGGCGGCGACAGATGTCTCGAGCCCGCGTGAAGCTGTCGGCCGGGCCGGTTCCAGACGTCGCGCACGCGCCAAGCGTCCTCGCGCGTTCGTCGGGCAGCATCCGAGCCCATGAAGCCCTGATCGAACGCCGTCGCGGGCGCGGTGCGATCTTCACGTGCAGGCGCCGGTGCGGATCACGTCTTCGGCAACGGCGCCCGTGATCCTCCAGGCCCCGGGTCCACTCTCGCCCGACCGGACCCGCGTGGGCCGGAACATCCTCGGCCTGCGGCCCGGACCTTGCAAAGGCGCCGCCATCGCTCGGCAAACGACGGAACGAGGCCCCGTGGCTCATCATTCGATCTCGCGCAGAACCCTCCTGGGCGGCACGGCCGTCCTCGGCCTCTCGGCTCTCTCGGCGACACGGGCGCGGGCGGCCGGACCGATGACCGTCGGCGTGATCTATGTCGGTCCCAAGGACGATTACGGCTACAACCAGGCCCACGCGAAGGGCGCGGCGGCCTTGAAGGGGCTGCCCGGGGTCGAGGTGGTCGAGGAGGAGAACGTCCGCGAGACCAACGACGTCCAGAAGACCATGGAGAGCATGATCAACATGGACGGGGCGAGCCTGCTCCTGCCCACCTCCTTCGGCTATTTCGATCCGCACGTGCTGATCGAGGCGAAGAAGAACCCGAAGGTGCAGTTCCGCCATTGCGGCGGCCTCTGGACCGAGGCGAACCCGAAGAATGCCGGCTCGTATTTCGGCTATATCGCGCAAGGCCAGTACCTGAACGGCATCGTGGCGGCGCACGCGACCAAGTCGAAGAAGCTCGGCTTCGTGGCGGCCAAGCCGATTCCGCAGGTGCTCAACAACATCAACGGCTTCCTGCTCGGCGCCCGCAGCGTCGACCCGTCCATCACCTGCCAGGTCATCTTCACCGGCGAGTGGTCGCTGGCGGTGAAGGAGGCGGAGGCCACCAACGCGCTGATCGACGGCGGCGCCGACGTCATCACCTGCCACGTGGACAGCCCGAAGGTGACGGTGGAGACCGCCGCCCGGCGCGGCGCCTTCGTCTGCGGCTACCATGCCGACCAGTCGGCGCTCGCTAAGGACAAGTATCTCACCGGCGCCGAGTGGGACTGGGCGCCGATCTACAACGGTTTCGTCACCGGCATGCAGGCCGGAAAGGCGCCGCCGAACTTCCTGCGCGGCGGCCTCGCGGACGGGTTCGTGAAGATGAGCGCCTACGGCCCCGGCGTCTCCGAGGCGGCGCGCAAGAATGCCGACGCGGTCAAGGCGGAGATGATGAAGGGCGGGTTCGCGATCATCCGCGGGCCGCTGAAGGACAACAAGGGCAACACGATCGCCGAGGCCGGCAAGGGCTTCGCCGAGAACGCGCCCGAACTGGAGAGCACCGGCTACCTCGTCGAGGGCGTGAAGGGTTCGGCCTGACCGCGAGAGCACGCCCCGCACGCCGCCAGCAGGAGGACCCGTCCTTGGTCGCCGAGACTGCTCCGTCGGACATGGTCGTCGCGGCGCCCCGCCCCTCGGCCAACCTGCAATTGCGGGCCTGGGCGGCGCGCCGGGCGGAGGCCCTCGCCATTCCGCTCGGGGCGCTCGCCCTCGGCTTCGGCCTGTTCAGCCTGTTCCTCCTCGCCCTCGGCAAGTCGCCGGCGGCTTTCCTCGACCTCGTCTACCGGGGCGGCTTCGGCTCGTCCTTCGCCCTGCAGAACAGCCTCCAGCGCGCCGCGCCCCTGCTGTTCGCGGCCCTCTGCGTGGCCCTGCCCGCCCGCCTCGGCCTCGTGGTCATCGGCGGCGAGGGCGCAATCGTGCTGGGGGGCCTCGCGGCGGCGGCGGTGGCCGCGCCCCTGTCGGGCGCGCCTTCCGGCCTGGGCATCGCCGCCATGGCGCTCGCCGCCCTCCTCACCGGGGCGCTCTGGCTCGGGGCGGTGGGTGCCCTGCGCGCGTGGCGCGGCGTCAACGAGACCATCGCCAGCTTGCTGATGTCCTACATCGCCATCGCGCTCGCCAACCACCTGATCGAGGGCCTGCTGCGCGACCCCGGCAGCCTCAACAAGCCGTCGACCCGGACCATCGACGAGGCCTTCCGCGTCGGCCCGATGCCCGGCCTCGAGGTGCATTGGGGCCTCGGCGTCGGGGTTCTCGCCTGCTTCCTCGCCTGGGTCCTGACCGAGCGCACCACCCTGGGCTTCGCCGCCCGGATCGCCGGCGGCAACGTGCGCGCGGCCCAGATCCAGGGCCTGGCGGTGGGCCGCCTGATCGCCGGCTTCACCGCCCTCGGCGGGGCGCTGGCGGCGCTGGCCGGCTTCTTCGAGGTCGCGGCGGTGCACGGCAACGCCAACGCGTCGCTGATCGCCGGCTACGGCTATACCGGCATCCTGATCGCGTTCCTGGCCCGCCAGAATCCGCTGGCGATCCCACCCGTCGCCTTCCTCCTCGGCGGGATCGAAGCGTCGAGCGGCCTGATCCAGCGACGCCTGCACCTGCCGGACGCCACCATCCTGCTGCTGGAGGGCCTGCTCTTCCTCCTCGTCCTGATGGGGGAGACGCTCTACGGGCGCTTCAAGGTGTTCAGCCCGCATCTCTGGGGCGAGAAGCGGGCCGTCTCGGGCAGGACCGTGCCATGAGCGATCTCGGCCTCTGGAGCGTCCTCATCGCGGTGATCGGCGGAGCCATCCGGGTCTCGACGCCGTTCCTCTTCGTCAGCCTCGGCGAGACCATCACGGAGCGCTCGGGCCGGATCAATCTCGGCCTCGAGGGCACCCTCGTGTTCGGGGCGATGTCGGCCTATGCCACGGCGGTGCTCACCGGCTCGGCCTGGGCCGGCGTCGCGGTGGCGGGGCTCGCGGGCGGCCTGTTCGGACTGCTGCACGGCTGGATCTGCCGGCTGCCGCGGGTCAACGACGTGGCGCTGGGCATCGCCCTGATGCTGTTCGGCTCGGGCCTCGCCTTCTTCTTCGGCAAGGCCTTCATCCAGCCCTCGGCGCCGCAACTGCCGGCGATCCCCCTCGGCGACTGGTCGGACCTGCCCCAGGTCCGGGCCGCACTCCGGGTCAACGTGCTGTTCCTGATCGGCGCGGTACTCAGCGTCGTGCTGTGGTGGGCGCTGCGCAACACCCGCACCGGCCTCGTCGTCCGCATCGTCGGCGACAGCGCCGAGGCGGCCCGCGCCATGGGCTACGACGTCGACCGCGTCCGGCTGCTGGCGACCGGGGCCGGCGGGGTGCTCGCCGGGATCGGCGGGGCCTACCTGTCGCTGTATTATCCCGGCTCCTGGAACGAGGGCATCTCCTCCGGGCAGGGCCTAATGGCGGTGGCGCTCGTGGTGTTCGCCCGCTGGAATCCGCTGGCCTGCTTCGGCGCGGCCTTGCTGTTCGGCGGGGCCGGGGCGCTCGGGCCCGCGCTCCAGTCGGTGGGCGTCTCGCAGGGCTATTACCTGTTCTACGCCGCGCCCTACGTCCTCACCCTCGGCGTCCTGATCGCCACCTCGTCGCCCAACCACGCCCTGGCCGGAGCGCCGGGCGAACTCGGCCAGGCGAAGTAAAACCTCAGCAAACGGGTATTTCCAATGAATGGACTCGGCGGCCTCAACAAATCCCCGAACGGCGTCGTGCTCGGTCTGGTCCAGCTGCAGCTGCCGACCGTCGCCACCGCGGCGGACCTCGCCGCGCAGACGCAGCGCATCGTCGACATGGTCGGCAAGGCCCGGCGCAACCTCGCCACCATGGACCTCGTGATCTTTCCCGAATACGCGCTCCACGGCCTGTCGATGGACACCAACACCGAGATCCTGTGCCGGATGGACGGGCCGGAGGTCGCGGCCTTCGCGAAGGCCTGCGTCGACAACCGGATCTGGGGCTGCTTCTCCATCATGGAGTTCAACCCGCACGGGAACCCCTACAACACCGGGATCATCATCGATGACGCCGGCGCGGTGAAGCTCTACTATCGCAAGATGCACCCTTGGGTGCCGGTCGAGCCCTGGGAGCCGGGCGACATCGGCATCCCGGTCATCGAGGGGCCGCGGGGCGCCAAGATCGCCCTCATCATCTGCCACGACGGGATGTTCCCTGAGATGGCGCGCGAATGCGCCTACAAGGGCGCCGAGATCATGATCCGCACGGCGGGCTACACCGCGCCGATCCGCGACTCCTGGCGCTTCACCAACCAGGCGAACGCCTTCTGCAACCTGATGGTCACCGCCAACGTCTGCATGTGCGGCTCGGACGGCTCGTTCGATTCCATGGGCGAGGGCATGATCGTCAATTTCGACGGGCAGGTCGTCGCCCACGGCACCACGGGACGCGTCGACGAGATCATCACCGCGGAGGTCCGGCCCGACCTCGTGCGCGAGGCCCGCCTGCACTGGGGCGTCGAGAACAACATCTACCAGCTCGGACACCGCGGCTACACGGCCGTGAAGGGCGGTGCCGGCGACTGCCCCTACACCTACATGCAGGACCTCGCCGCCGGTCGCTACCGCCTGCCCTGGGAGGACGGCGTCCAAGTCGTCGATGGCACGTCCTGCGGGTTCGCCGCGCCGACCCGCTCCTACGGCGCCGGCCAGACGCCGGACGCCCGGGAGGCGGCGGAGTGAGCGCGGCGGCGCTCGGCCCGCCGGCGGCGGAGGCGGCGCGCTACGCCGCCGCCGAGCCCTATCCCTGGCCCTTCGACGGGGCGCTGAGGCCCGACAACACCGCCCTCGTCATCATCGACATGCAGATCGATTTCTGCGGTCCCGGCGGCTACGTCGACGCCATGGGCTACGATATCGGCCTGACCCGGGCGCCGATCGGGCCGATCGGACGCCTGCTCGGGGCGGCCCGGCGCCTCGGCTATCACGTCATCCACACCCGCGAGGGCCACCGTCCGGACCTGGCGGACCTGCCGGAGAACAAGCGCTGGCGCTCGCGCCGGATCGGAGCCGGCATCGGCGATCCCGGACCGTGCGGACGCGTGCTGGTGCGCGGCGAGCCGGGCTGGGAGATCATCCCCGAGCTGGCGCCCGTGCCGGGCGAACCCGTCATCGACAAGCCCGGCAAGGGCTCGTTCTGCGCCACCGACCTGGAGCTGATCCTGGGGCGGCGCGGCATCCGCAACCTGATCCTCACGGGGATCACCACGGATGTCTGCGTCCACACCACCATGCGCGAGGCCAACGACCGGGGCTTCGAATGCGTGATCGTCTCCGACGCCTGTGCGGCGACCGACCCGGGCAACCACGCGGCCGCCCTCAGGATGGTGACGATGCAGGGTGGCGTCTTCGGCGCGGTGGCGACGTCCGAGGCGCTCCTGGCGGCGATGGGATGATCCGCGATGGTGCCCTTCCCGCAATCGGTCCGCGACGTGGTGCCCTGGGACGGAGGGGTGGCGCCGATGCAGCCTGAGGCTCCGGCGCTCGGCGCCATCGCGGTCGAGACCATCGGCATGACGAAGCGTTTCGGCGCCTTCGCGGCCCTCGACGACGTCTCGATGAAGATCGAGGCCGGCGGCTTCCACGCCCTGCTGGGCGAGAACGGCGCCGGCAAGTCGACGCTGGTCAAGTGCATCATGGGCTTCTACGCGCCGAGCGCCGGAAGCGTGCTGGTGGACGGCCGCGAGGTCGCGATCACCAACCCGAAGGGCGCCCAGGCGCGCGGCCTCGGCATGGTCTACCAGCATTTCACCCTGGTGCCGTCGCTGACCGGGCTCGAGAACCTCGTCATCGCCCGGCCCCGGGTGCCGGCGGTGATCGACTGGCGCGCCGAGCGCGCGGCCCTCGCCGCCTTCATGGAGCGGATGCCGTTCCGGCTCAACCTCGACCGGCCGGTGGCCGAACTGGCGGCCGGGGAGAAGCAGAAGCTCGAGATCATCAAGCAGCTCTATCTCGAGGCGCGGTTCCTGATTCTCGACGAGCCGACCTCGGTGCTGACCCCGGCGGAGGCCGAGGAGGTGCTGGGCCTGCTGCGCGACATGGCGGACCGGCAGGCCCTGACGGTGTTGATGATCAGCCACAAGTTCCGCGAGGTCGAGGCCTTCGCCCGCAGCGTCAGCGTCCTGCGCCGCGGCACGCTGGCGGGCGGCGGGCGGGTCGGAGAGCTCAGCCGCGGCGACATGGCGACGATGATGATGGGGGTGCGCCCGGCGCGCGCCGCCACTAGCCGTGTCGGCCGGCCCGATCCGGACCGGGTCGTCCTGCGCGTCGCGGACCTGCGCGCCACCGACGCCTCCGGGCTGCGCCACCTCGCCATCGACGATCTCGCGGTGCAGGCCCGCGAGATCGTCGGGGTGGCCGGGGTCTCGGGCAACGGCCAGAAGGAACTCGCCGACGTGCTCGGCGGCCAGATCGGCGCGACCGGCGGCCGGGTCGAGGTCGCGGGCGAGGCCTATGACGGACGGCGCGCGCAGAGCCGGGCGCGGCGCGTGCGGGTCATCCCGGAGGAGCCGCTGCGCAATGCCTGCGCGCCGCGCATGTCGGTCTCGGAGAACCTGGCCTTCCGGGCCTTCGACCGGCGGGGGGACGATGGGGCCATACCGGGGGACGCGGCGGGGGGGCGGCCGACCCTCTGGCTCGACACCGGCGCCATGCGGCGCCGCGCCCGGGACCTGATCGCGCGCTTCGGCGTGAAGACCGCCTCCTCCGAGGCGCCGATCGCCACCCTGTCGGGCGGCAACGTGCAGCGCGCCGTGCTGGCGCGCGAGCTCACCGATCCGGTCGACCTCCTCATCGTCGCCAATCCGTGCTTCGGACTGGACTTCACCGCGGTGGCCGAGATCCGGACCCGGATCATGGCGGCCCGCAACGCCGGGGCGGCAGTGCTGCTGATCAGCGAGGATCTCGACGAGATCCTGGAGCTCTCCGACCGCATCGTGGTGATGTCCGAAGGCCGCATCGTGCATGCGGTGAGCGGCGCCGAGGCCGATGCGCGCAGCATCGGCCGGCACATGGCCGGGCATCACTGACGTCGGGGGCGACCCTCCGGCGTGGAGCCCGCCGGAGAGTTCCACCGCATCGATGGACGTCCCGCGAGCATTGCTGCGCCCGAACGACCGTCGAAGGTCGTCGGTAAAGGGGCAGAAATCAGACGCCGATGCCGGAGCTGTCGCTCTCCTGGGTCTGGTTCTTAAGTGATATCTTCTGCAACATCTCTTTCATCGAGAGCGTGTGGTAGTTTAGGTCCGCGATCCCGCGGGCGATCAAGGCCAACAGCTGGATCGTTTTTTCCTTGTCGGAAATCTCAAGGCTGGCTTCCAGACTCGCGACGGTATCCATCGTACGTTGCCAGTCTTGGAATTCTGAGGACACGATATCGACTTGCGACATATTTGACTCCAACGCAGGGTAGTGCCCTTTTTCTCATCAAACGCCGCACGTCGTCATCAGAGATCGATATCCCACCGGAACACGTTTGGGAGATCGGGGGATGAATGGTGATGTCCGCCTTCGAACCGTCGATCGCCCCCGTCCATCCCGCTGGCGACCCTTCGGGGCCGTATACGGTGTTCAGGCCAGACTTTCCCCGGAACGACAAGAGCGGGCGGGTCGTTGCCCACGCGACCCCTCAACCTGGAATCATCATGATCAGAACCGTCGCCCTCGCCCTCGGCGCCTCCCTCGTCAGCCTGTCGGCCCTGGCGCAGCCCGCAACCGCACCGGGCGCCGTTCCCGGCCAGACGGGCGGAGCCGTGGTTCAGGGCCAGCCGAACACGACGGGCAACGATCCGAGCGTGTCCGTCTCACGCGGCGCCACGGGCGCCGAGACCGCGACGACGGATTCCGCGGCCGGCGGCAATGCAAACAAGCCCGAGCAGGCCGTGCCCAACGGCAGCAGCCGCTGATCCCTCGTCCCGACGCGTGATTCTCGGAACCCGCCCGGCCTCGCCGCGGCGGGTTCTTTTTGCTTGACGCCGCCCGCGGACGGGCTCGGCGCGCGGTGTTTCCGCAGAGCCCCGCCCACGGTCGCCGGTTCGGCGTGCGAGCGGGGAAGGCCTCGGAGCCTCAGGCGTGCAGCAGGCCGTCCGTCGGGACATGCACCGTGAAGGCTTTGCCCTCGTCGATCCAGCCCGGCCCCTGGAGGCCCTGCTTGAGGCTCGCGGCTTCCTCGGCATTGCCGGCGAAGTGATGCTGACCCGTCTGCGTGTTGTAGAAGCGCTCGAGCGTGATGTGGCCGGCGCCGTCGGCGGCATTGTAGGCCTCGAACGCGACGCCCTCGAACTTGTAGCTGGCGATGTTCGCGATGATGCTGTCGCGCTCGTTCACGCTCTCCGTATAGAAATGGTTGCCGCTCTTCGTGTCGAAGAACCGGAACACGTCGTGGGTGTCGGCGCCCTCGTCCGGGGTCGACCAGGGCGAACCCTCGAAGTTGAAATACGGGATCGTCGCCTGGATCTGCGCCTTCTCGGTCGCGCTGGTCGTGTAGAAGTGGTCGCCCGTCTTGGTGTCGAAGAAGCGGAAGACGGGATCGGGCTGGTTCGCCGCCGTGCCGGAACTGCGGATCACCGGATCGACGGCGGCCGAGCTGGCGCTGCGCGCCGCGTAGACGGAGACGTCGTGCTCCGCGCCGTACCGGAGGAAGGTATCGACGAACTTCCCCGAATCGAGGAATTGCGACGGCGTCAGCGTCGTCTCCGTCCCATCGGTGCCGGGGAGGTAATCGATCGTGCCGCGGTTGACGTAGTTGGTGGTCAGGCTCGGGATCGAGGCCGCGATATCCTGGGGCGTGACCCCGTCGCCGATGGCCGTGGACAAGGCCACGGACACCGTCCCGGCATAGATCGGGTCGACGCTGGCGGTCTGGCCGATCTGAGCCCTGTAGGCTCCCAGATACGGCACCGGATCGTCCGCGATCTCGTAATTGACGATGCGGTCGTCGGGCGTGGCGGAGATCAGGGCTCCTGGCGAGCCGAAGGTGGCGGCCTGGTAGAGGACGTCGCCGGTGTCGGGGTGATTGGCCATGAAGACCTGCGTCAGCGCGCCGCCGAGGCTGTGGCCGGTGACGACCACGGTCGCGTCGTGCAGCGCGGCGTAGGTGTCGACGGCCGAGACCAGCGGGGCGAGCTTGTCGTAGTCGGCGTTGATGTTGCGCAGGTTGTTCAGCCAGTCCTGGCGGTCGTCGCTTCCGCGAAAGCTCAGGACGACGACGGACTGGTTGCCGAAGCTGCCCGTGACGGCGGCGCCGTAGGCGTTCTGATTGGCGAAGGTGCCGTTCGTGAGCCCGCTAGCCGAGAGGGGCGCGAAGCCTGCGGGAAGGCCGGCGAGGGTGTTGGAGTAGGTGGATGCGGCGATCGTCGCCAGCGTTGCCGCTATCGTTCCCATCGAGCGTCTGTCCTTTCGATACGGCGGCACCGGCAGCGCCGCGTGGGTGCCGCCTGCCTGCCTTGCTCGACGGTAACGCAAGCTCGGCCGAAACCGATCCGGGCTGCCTGACCGACGGGCGCGGTCGGCAACGCGCTCGCCGGCCCGAAGCCGGGCATCGCGGGCCGGGCGATGTCAGTCGGCGCCGCCGCGCGCGGGCGGGCATGGCGCGAAGAAGACGATGCCGTCCGGTTCGCGGCGTTCGGTCTTCCAGATCAGATGGCCGGGGACCTCCGCGCTCGGGCAGTAGCCATTCTCCGATCCCACGGAAACGTAGGTGCCGAGTTCGGAACCGCCCGGGAGATAGGTCGAGAGGGCGATCAGGTCGTAGCCGCCCGCCACGGCCCTGCGGAAGGAGGCGAGGTCCGCGTCCGGCGAGACGGGCTGCTGCCGGCGCCAAACGTAGAAGGCCGGGTTCGACGCGCCGCCATCGTAGTTCGCGAACACGTTTCGGGCGAACCAGGGCTGGAGAGAGAAGGTCTTGAAACCCACCGCCGCGACCCGCGCCTCCGGATCGCGCGCCCGCGCGGCCCGCACGATCGCGGCCGCCTGCGGGCCCGACGCGTAGGGCTCCCACACCTCCCGGAACCAGGCGCTCGCGGTCTCGGCATCCTGGAACAGCACGACGGCGCCGACGCTCGCCAGGACGAGCCCGCGCAGTCCGCGGCCGCAGGCGCGGAGACCCGGCCAGCTGATCCAGAGGCAGAAGACCCAGACGAGGAACAGGATGCCCGAGTGCCAGACATTGGCCGGCTTCAGCGCCGAGAACACCATCAGGCAGAGGAGGAGCGAGGCCGAGAGGCCGAGGGTCCCGGCCCGGCGGAACAGGAGCAGCGAGGGGATCAGCAGCGCGAACGACACCAGCGTCGCGACCAGGACCGGCTCGCCGAGCGGCACGCGGTCGACGAGGGCCTCCCGGAGCAGCCGGATCGCGCGGTTGAGACTGACCTCCGTCGCCGCGCCGAAGGCCAGGTCCGGAGCCGGCCAGGCCTGCAGCACGGCGGCCAGGGCGAGGATGGCGGCCAGGGCCATGCTGCCGAGGAAGGCTGTTCGGCTCCAGGCGCCGGTCCGCCAGGCCTTGAGCGTCGCCTCGGCGCCCAGCGTGCCGGCCACCAAAAAGCTGTGCGCGTTGGCGTTGGCGAGGAGGCCGAGGACGATCGCGTAGGGCAGCGGCCGGGTGACCCGGCCCGGAAACAGGATGGCGGCCAACGGGATCAGCAGGAGATCGAGCGCGTAGCTGCGGGCGACGATCGCGTATTGGTAGGCAAAGAAGTACGAGCCGATCAGGCCGATCCGGAGCCAGATCGGAAACGGCGCGGCCCGCAGGACGAGGAACGCGCCCGACACCGCGAGCGCGGAACTGAGAAGCCAGAGACCCGAGAACGGGTAGCCGGCCTGCACGGCCAGCCACAACAGCCCGTGCCAGAGGCCGGGCGACCCCTCGTAGTGCAGGCGCTCGAGGAGAAGGTCCGGCAGCGTGCTGTCGCGGGCGAGCAGCCAGGCCTGCGCCTCGTCGAACCACGCCTCGTGGTGCGCGCCGACCGCGATCAGGGCCGCGGCGAACAGGGCCGCGCCGAGGGCCGCCAGGAACGTCGCCCGCGATCGGGACGGCGCGGCCCGGCTCGGCGATGCGAGCGACCCCATCCCGGCCTCGGCGGGCTTCAGGAGACCCATTTCAGGAGGCGGATCGCGCCCATGTCGGTCGGGCGGCTATGGGCGGACACGCCGTGGCGGCTGACGATCTCGGAGCGGTTGGCCTCGTAGTAGCGGTAGGCGCAGAGGAGCATCTCGCGGTTCGTCAGCGTCGGCTGCCAGCCCAGTTCGGCCTTGATCCGCGTCGTGTCGAAGACGAAGTCCGAGGCGATCATCCGGGCGTGGTACGGCCCGAGGGGCGACACCCGCAGGGCATGCGCGACGCGCATCGCCAGGACCGTGGGCGCCTTGGGCAGGCTGCCGATCCGCGACGAACTGCCGGCCTGCGCGATGACGTGGGCGTAGCTGTCGCGCATCGTGCCGACATCGTCCGAGCCGATGCCGAAGGTCCCGACGGCTCGCCGGTGCCAGGCCAGCAGCATCGCGGCGATCAGGTCCCGGGCGGCGATGAACTGGTAGCGGTTCGAGCCGTCGCCGACGACCCAGACCCGCCGTCCATCGGCGATGAACTCGAACAGGATCGCCAGGAGGCCGAGCCGCCCCGCGTCCAGGATGGTGGGCGAGCGAAGTACCGTCGTGGCGAAATCGCCCGCATGCGCGGCGAGGATCTTCTCGCCCTCCCACTTGCTCGCGCCGTAGATCTCGCAGGGCTCCGGCGGGTCGTCCTCGTGGACCGGGCGGCTGAAGCCGCGCCCCCACAGGCAGTTGCTCGACACGTAGACCAGGTGGCGGATGCCGGCCGCGGCGACGGCCGCCGCGAGCGTCCGCGTGCCCTCGACGTTGGCCGACCACAATTCGCGCGCCGGAATCGAGCCGTGCGCGAGGAGCGCCGCACAATGGAAGACGCCGTCGTGCTCGCGACCCTGCAACGCTCGGTCGAGCAGGGAGCGATCGCGGATGTCGCCGACGATGGCGGTCAGGTTCGGATGGGCCGTCCGACATTCGAGCCGGTCGATACTGGTCACCGCATGCCCGTCTTCGAGCAGGCGCGCGATCAGCAGCGAGCCGAGGAAGCCTGAGCCGCCGGTAACGAGAAGACGAGCCACGCAATCCCCTTCAGGCCGGCGTCGAACCTGTGGCCGGCACCGAAGCTTGCGGCCATTTGGTTACCATTGCGTGGCGGCGCGCGGGGCGGTGGCTGGCCTCGGCGGGGAGACGAGCCCGCTACGGGCCGGGCATGCGCCGGATCTGCCCGATGTTCCGGGGCGAGAGGTCCGCGTAGAGGCTGCGACCGGTACCGCGTGGCGTTCGCGTCGACGCCAGCAGGGCTTGGCGCCGCAGGGCCCTGCCCTCGGAGCGGGCTAGATAGAGGCCCTTCCGCTTGATGAAATCGTCCCCGACGGTCTTCCGGTAGGAAGCCGTATCGCCGCAGCCTTCGCAGATCGACACCAGCCAGGATTGCCACAGCCCGTTCGTTCTTTCCTCCACCGACGTGGCTCGCTCGCGCTGGGCGGAGGCCAACCGGAGGGTATCGATATCCGTGGCCGGCTTCGGCCGGGGTGCGGAACGCAGTTCATTCAGCAGGAGATCGCCCCGCCCCTCCCCCAGACGAGCCGGGGGCGTCGTCTGGGCCGAGACCGGCGCCGTCAGACCCATCAGGATGAAGGCACAGATCCAGATCCGCATGACCACCTCCCTCCGCATGACAACCTCCCTCCGGAGGTCAATCGCTCGGGACGATCGTGGTTTCGGAGAAGCCGATAATGAAAACGGCTTAGTCCCGCGCGTTAGACTTCAATATCAGAGCGTCCGCAGTCATCGGGACCGTACGTGTGCGAACAACCGGTTGGGGATTGCACAGTCTACCGGTACCCAAGATCCGGACGGCGAAGCCTTCCTCCGTATCATCGGGTACAGAGCGACCGTCACGGGGTAATTCGATGCAGTGGCCGGTTTCGCCACCGCGCTTCAATCTCCGGCGCATGGTGGAGATCTCGGGTGTCGACGGCCCTACGATTAAGAGGTGGCAGCAGCGCGGCACGATGAAGGTCGCACGGATCGGCGCCCGTACAGATCGGGCATACACCCTATCTCAGGCGCTTTACGCTGCCATCATCTCGCAGATGAGCCGCCTTGGCCTTGGGATCACCGGACACGGTGCGGATCTGTCGGAAGCGCTCCTGGGATTTGCCAAAATGCGCTTAAGAGAGGATCCTGAGATTGCCCGTCTGGGATGGGTTGCACTCATTCCGGTCCCGGATGAACAGGATTGATTCCTGGATCTGCGACTGGATTGGGCAGCTGAGGCACGAACCTATATTGTAATTGATCTCGGCCGTATCACTCGAGGAGGGATATGAAGGCTCAGCACAGGTCAATTCTCCGTTGCCTTCTTTGACGTAAGGGCGCGCTCTTCGGAGCGCGCCCTTTCTCTATTCTACAGCGCCACCCGATTCCTCGAACGCCTCATACAGAAATCGGATCTTAGCTCCCGAGAGATGAAGAGCGTAGGTCGCGACGTATTCAGGTATACGGGGTGCTTCTGCGCCGGCCCCATGCCCACCTACCTCATTCCTTAAGACAGGTAGGCCTGACTTGAGAGTCGCGAAAAGTTGCTCAAACGACCCATCGGCATACTCGGGGAACAGATTATTTTTGCGCAACACTTTCAGTAGGTCGGTTGCACGTGCGCCTTTATTATATTCCCAAAGTTTGAGGTCGCAAACTATCTTCATGGTGCTCTCGAGGGCATTCAGCGCGTCTACGGCACAGTCTCTATACTCATTGGCTTTGTAGTGCTCGTGCGCCTCAAGATATTCAGAATTCGCCCCCGAAAAGCGAGTGTCTAGCAAGATAGATAAAGCCGGTTTTGTTATTTTTTGATGCAAAAGTTCATTATCCACTCGAACAATGTCCTTCCCTTCAAATCGATATCCAAAACCGGCGCGTTTGCATCTTTCGTTTATTTCTTCGATAGCCTGTTTAGGATGAGTTTGGATTTGTCGCCTCAGCAATTGGTGATCTGTATAGCTTCCCACCACGAGGGCGATAAATCGACAGCAGACCTCTACCAAGTCGATGAATAGCTCTGTTTCGCCATTCCTCAGGCAATGATGAATGCGTTCGTCTGGCTCACGGCCGCGTCCTACGCTGTCGATGCCGTGCTCATGCGCGACGGCGTCCTCAATTATTTTGTACAAATGTGAGGAGTCGTCGCCTCTCGGGTTGAAAGTAGGACCAAGGGCACTCGTTACAATCTGAGAGATTTGCACTCGGAGTTTCGGGGGCGGGGCATCGAAAATCCAAACGTCAGGGTCGGTACGCCCCCGGGTCGAATAAAGGTCCATAATCGGCATCGATACTCCCCGAATGGAATTCGAAGCGAGATGTAGCCGTGTCTGAATTGTAAGGAAGATACCGAGCCTAAGAAATTTTTCGGCTGCCGTTACCCGCTGCGTTACCCGATATAAACGTCAGACCGTGCAGGGCTCAGCTAAGTCATTGAAAAGAATGGTGAGCGCGCTGAGACTCGAACCCAGGACCTACAGATTAAAAGCTTGCAATGAGCCCTGCTGTCGGTGCTGCCCCGTGTGGATGCCGGTTGATAATACGCTTGATTTGTAGCGGCTTAGCGCCATACCTTGTCGATGGGCGGCGATAGGTGTCGCTCCTTGTTGATGCCGCGTGCTTCCCCGGTGCTTCCCCAGACAGGGCTTGATCCGACCTAGCCCTTCCTCGTGAAAGCTTCCTGGCAGCGTCGCGGAGGGTGGGCGTGATGGCTGAGCAACGGATCACGAAAAGAATGGTCGACGGCTTGGAGCCCCGGGCCGCGGAGTACACCGTCTGGGACCGCGACCTAACTGGCTTCGGCGTCCGGGTCCGGTCAACAGGCACGAAGGCCTACATCGCGGCCTACCGGGCCGGGCGCGGTCGAAGCGCGCCCTACCGGCGGCAGACGATCGGAGCCACCACCAAACTCTCCCCCGACCAGGCTCGGCAGGAAGCCGAACGCATCCTCGCTGGCGCTACGCTCGGTGCCGACCCCGCTGCTGAACTCGCTGCCGTGAAAGTGGCGCAGGCTGAGGAGCGGAAGGCCCCAAAAGTCCGTGACCTCCTCGATCGCTTCATCGCCGAGCATGTCGATGTCCGCCTCAAGGACCGGACTGCCTATGGTTATCGCCACATCGTTCAAAAGGTGCTGATCCCGGAGCTTGGCGACCTGCCGGCGCGGGCACTCACACCGGCCCACGTAGCCGAACTTCACCACAAGCGCAGGAATACCCGCACTCATGCGGACCAGATCGTTCGCGTCCTGTCGTCGGCTATGTCACTCGCTGAGACCTGGGGACTACGCGAGCCCGGCTCTAACCCGTGTCGAGTCCGTAAGTTTGGCTCGCGCCGCCGGGAGCGGCTGTTCTCGGACATCGAGGTGGCAAAGCTGCTGAACGCTGTGGAGGCACTGGCAGCGGCGGAAACAATTACGGAGTTCCAAGCCCTCGGCATCCGCCTGCTTTTCGCCACTGGCTGCCGCGTCGGGGAGATCACCGGTCTCGAATGGTCCTTCGTTAATTTCGAGGAGGGCGTCATCGCGTGGCCTGACACCAAAACCGGCGCCCTGGTGAAGCCTTTGACAGACGAGGCGCGCAGCCTCTTGGAGGCTGCGCCGCGGATCGCCGGTGCGTCGGCTGTGTGTCCTTCGAGGAACCTCAAGGCGATGCGGGTCGAGACGTTGGAAGGGGCCTTCGAAAAGGTGATGGCGAGCGCGGGAGTCACGGCGAAGGAAAACGCGACCACCCACTTGGTCCGTCACTGGTTCTGCACACAGATATACTCCGATCCGACGATCCCCCTTCCGAACCAAATGCGCATCTGTGGCCACAAATCTGTGGCGACGGCCATGCGTTACGCACAGCTGCAAATGGATGCGGTCAAGCAGGAAGCAGAGGCTAGTTCGAAGAAGCGAGCGTTATCGCTCGCAGCAGCTCGCAAGGCGCTTGAGAATTCGAATATCTTTCCCCTTCGATCGGGAGGCCAGTGATGTCCTTCCATTTTACTGAGGTGCAGTGGGAAGGCGTTGGCCGGTGTATAGAGCGGGTTGGCGGAGTTCCAACCGATTGGGTCAAGGGAGAGATTGAAGGCTATATCAACCGGGTATTTGACTTCAAAGATTTTGAGAAGCAAAAAACTATCCTTTTCCGTCGCGTATATGATGCTGCAACCGATTTGTCCGATGCACTGAAGCAGATTGCAGAAATTTGCAGATTGGAAGCCGAAGAAGACAAGATATTTGGCAATGAAATTATGTACAATGACGTGCAAAAGCGGTTGAAATTTGCAAAAACAGTCCAGAAATGCGCGGATGGCGCAGATTGGATGCTCGACAAAGGACTTCGGTCGATTGGCGAGCCTTCGCGAGGGCGGCCCGTCGACTCCGATCTGCCTGCATTTGTAGGGAAAATATTCGATCTTGCTCGGCAGGAGCAATGGGCGTTAGAAGATAAGACAGGTTCTACCTCGCCAAAATTTATCGATCTATTGGTCGAGCTAGCGAGCTGTGCGCGATCAGCAGGCTTGGACCATTCTCGTGACATCAGACGTGCTTTGACAAGGGCGGTTGCAGCGGCCCGTGTCGACGAGGTCGAGAGGCGACGGAACAAACCCAACGTGGACGCAGCGCTCGACGCTATCTGTTCCAACACGCAAAAAAAGGCCGGCGGGTGAGCGAATTGTTTGTGTGGCGCCTCGTGAAAATCTGATTAAGTTGTCGAACCGCGGACGGTAAAACCAACCGAGAGCGGTGCAAATGAACAAACCATCAGCCTTAGAGCAGCGCGGCTTCCATTGTGAGGCAGATGCTGCGGATCAGCTTGGATCGAAGCCTTCGACATTGAGGGCTTGGCGCGTCAAAGGTAAAGGACCGAGGTACTACAAGATCGGCGGCAAGGTGTTCTACCGAGGCGCTGATCTCGACGCCTGGATCGAAGCGCAGGTCCGTGGTTCGACGTCCGATGTGGCAGCGTGAGGGACACCATGTGTGACCTCATCGATCTCCCACTCTTCAGCGGCGTCCCTACAGCCGAGCCCCTACAATCGAAGAAGCACCGTTGTAAAAGGCTCAGCCCTGACGCTGAGCGCGTCGCGTCCTCCGCCGGGCCCTTGTCACCATCTGTGATCGGCAGCGCGTTGGTGCTGCCGTATCCGCCGTGTCGAGACACTCGCCTGATCGCCGACCTCGTCGCGGCCTTCCTAAACCTGCGGCAGCGCCACGGCCGGCGGTGCCGCGCCCTACTGATCGCGAGGCATTTCAAGCCGATCGGCGCGCACTTGCGCAGGATGGGTGTACCGGCTGTCTCAGTTGAGCACGAGCTTGCTCAACTCGAAGCCGCCGTTGCGCGCTCCGTCTGGCGTCTCGATGGCTGCCCCGCGATAACCTCAAGCGGAGGGCATGCCGCGTGAGCGTGATCCAGATGCCGTCGCGGTTCACAACGGCTTCCCCTGACCTGGAGGAGCCTACCCATCTCGATGCGGTCAGCGAGCCTCAACCAGGCCAGGTCTCGGCCGAACCTCAAGGGAAGGGAGCTGCGCGCGAGGTTTTCGAGTGGCTCCGCCAGATCGCTCGCGACTCCGATCTGTCGCCCCTGGCCTTGCGCGTAGCGATCGAGGTGAGCCAGCATGTGGATCGCCGGAAAGGTTACGCCCACCCGTCGCACGCGACGCTGGCTGCCGATTTGGCGGCCAGCCGGCGAGGCGTACAAAACGCGCTGAGCCAGCTTCAGGATCGAGAGCACCTCGATGTGCGAGTGAGCCGCGGGGCTGGGCAGGCGAACCGCTACCGGCTGCGGGTCAGGCGCGAGGCGAGGGCCGCCAAATGACCAGGCTCCCTTCCTCCTTTCTTCAGCCCAAAAATGCGCAGTCTGGAGTGCGCATTAATTCGTCCCGGCACACGCCTATAAATGCGCAGTGCAAGTGCGCATTAATCCCACCCGGGAAATGCGCAGTAGCTTGTGCGCAGGGGGTGCGCAGTCTGGAGTGCGCAGGGGGTGCGCAGTCTGGACTGCGCACTATCCATGTACAGACCAGGATTTTTCCAGGAAGGGCGCGCGCGGCGAGCGTCCGGCGGTCGGCGCCCTCGGGCGTCCGATCCGTCCGGCGCGCTTCCACGCTGAGCGGTGCCGGCGTTGCCTCCCTCATGCCCCCGCGGTTTTCGTATGCCGCTCCGCCGATCGCTCAGGCGGGTCGGGCGGCCTTAGCCGACCCAATCCCGGCACCATTCGGTGAGGTCGCAGATAGCGCTATCTCTGCCACGTTCGGACAGCATTCCCACGACGGGATCGAACAACGTCGCGCTGGGCTCAAGGTAGGGGACCTGGCATCTCACCTCTGCGCCTGCGTGAGGCGGGGCGACGCGCGCGCTCACGCTGCCTGGGGGCAGACGCGAGCGCGTCGCCCCTCGCGTTGGCGGATGACACCGCCCGTGCCACGCCCTCTTCTCGATAACGCTACCCTGGCTCACAGGGCACGCGAGGGGGAGCTCGGCCTATCACGTCCGTTATCCTCGGTGCCCGTGTCGTCGCCCTGGCCCTCATGCCCCTCCTCCTCAACTCGCGACCGTTCTTCCTCAGTGTCTCGATCAGGCGCGGACGGCTCATCAGTCGGCGGGGACAGGGGAAGCTCAGGCCACGAGGGGCGGTGCTCCGGCGTCGCGATCCAGCGCAGAACGCGAGCAGCCAGATCCGCCTGCATATTAGCATACGACGGTTCCCCTGCGAGGGCCTGGGCGATCTGGGTGCGGAAGTCGTCATCGTCGGCGGCGGGCATGAAGGGTCAAATGCAACCGGCGCGCCTTCGTTTCACACGCGTGCCGTTTCAGCCGATGTGCCGCGGCCTATCCTGGTCCTATGCCGATTGCGTGAGCTGGCGAGGGCGTGGGCGGGCACGGCACGCTCGGCCTGCAGTCAGAGGCCGGCTGACACCCGCGGGCTTCCACGGGGCTTCCAGCGCATTAAGGGACCGTACGAGGGCAGAAGAGAGCCGCACTTGCCGCGCAGCCCGGTACCTTATCGATTACTTTGTTTTTGAAACGCCGGTTTCATTTCAGAGCGCCCAGGCGCTCCAGCGGCTCCGGGGGCCCTTTTTCGCGCTGATCGGCGCCCTCTGGGAGGCTGCCTGATGCCGGCTCCGACCCCTCTACGGCGGCCGGCAGAGCCCCGATCTACCTCCGCTATCCGCGCCGACATCCTCGTACACACCGAGGCCCTGAAGGTGTTGCTGGCTGAACTGCTGGAAGCCGAGACCGGACGTCCGACCCCACCCTCTGGTGAGATCGTGTCCTTGAAGGAGGCGGCGCACCGCACGAAGTGGCGCATCCCCCGGCTTCGCGACCATATCGCACGTCGGGCCCGGCATCCCGATCTGCCCCAACTGGGTTATCAGCCCGGGGACATCGCGAACTGCCCCTGGTGCATCAACATGGACGTGCTGACCGAATACATCGCCGGGCTCCATCGGAAACGGTAACGGTCAGTACAAATCGTGAACGGTAGTATCTGACCTGATGACAAGCGGGGCGGTACGTTCAACCCATGAACGACCGCCCCGCCTTTCTCCGATCCACCCGAGACCTGCTCACCGAGCATGTGCGCGTCGGCATCACGCACGACACGAAGGTGGCCCTCACCGAGGCCGCGAAGCGGGCCGGGAAGCCCGTCTCGGCCCTGGTGCGCGAGGCGGTCGAGAGTGCGGTCGAGAACACCGCCCCCGTCACCCTCAATCCGCGTGCCGATCGATGAGCCTGAACCTCACGCTGCCCCCAAAGTCAGCCTCCGGGCGTGAACGCGACGCCTACAACACCGGATTCGAGGCCGGGATTGCCGCCGAGCGGGCCAAATGGGTCGAAGCAGGCACCTTAAAGGGCAACGAGCCCGCCACCGCCGCAAAGGCCAAGGCCGAGCCGGAGGTATTGGACTGGGGCGCCATCGTCGCCGAGGAGAACGCCCGGGCTGGCGTCTCAGCTCCTGTGAAAGGCTAAGCGCATGTCTCGCCTCGCACAATTCCGCAGCCTGCTGACCCGGGCCCGCCAGGATGTCCCTGCTCCGGCTCCGCAGCTCGCGCAGGACCGAGAGGCCGCCGCATCCGAACTCGCCGCTGCCCGCGATGGTGTTGGTGAGGCCGAGGCCGCCTACCAGACCGCCTTGCTCGGTGCGACCGACGAGGGCCTGCGTGCGCTTGATGACGCCCGCCGTACCGCTGCAATCCGCCTGGATCGCGCAAAGCGGCTCGTGGAGCGCTTCAAAGCGCAGGCTGCAGCATCCGACGAGGCAAAGGCCAAAGCGGCTCTGGCGAGCATCGTAGAGGCCGCCGTCGCTGCCCAAGGTGCGTTTCGTGAGGCCGTCGAGCGCGACCTTCCCGTCATGGCTGAAAAGGCGCGGACGATCCTCGCCCTTCGAGCCGACGCAGAGCGGGCAACGGCCATAGCCAACAAAGCGATTGCCACGGCGGACGAGGGCGGTGAACCGCTCCCTGGCGTCGAGGCCTTCCGGGCCCTGCCCGGCCGCCCCCGCGAGGAGCTGAGCCGGGAGGTGCGTGACCTCTGGTGTGACGATGCTGGGAACGCCTCTGGATACCAAGATCGCATCACCACGCGCGGCGATGGTGCCGGCTCGCTCATGCTTCCCCAGGCGCATCACCTAAGGGTCTTCACGAAGAAGCGACCCATCGAAGTCGTGGAGTACCTGCCGGCCGAACCCGGTGTCGTACCCCCGTCCCTCGACGTCGCGCTGCTGGTCCCGGACGCCTTCCCCATCATCCCCCAGGCGCGGGATCGACGGCCGGTGACGGAGATGAGGCCGCAGGGCCCGGCCCGCGAGGTCACGAAGGCCGCCCCGTCCCGGCTCGACCGAATGGCGATGGGCCACGGCGCATAGAGTTTCAAGAATTGCCGACCTTTCTTGCGAGTTTCAGTCGGTAATAAAGCGGAGCACCTTTTTGAGGTTTACGCCGACAATTCAACAACGGAAAGTAACCCTCCGTGCTCCGCTCGGCGAAAGCTGTAGGTGCGGTCAAGGTTTACAAGTCGGCATCAATTTCCAGTTCAGCTCGGCCTTGGATCGGGGGGCGCTGTAGGCGCCGCTACGGGTCAGCGCCAGGCCGCCGGGGGGTCGCGCTCCTGGCGGCTTTAATTCATCCGGCCATCCGTTATCGACCCAACCCGGAAGTTAGGCTTGCCCGCTCCGAAGGTCTGATCTTGCGGCCACCGCAGTTTCCGAAAGCTTGCCGACTTCATCGGCGACCATCGGAGGCAGCGTAAGCACGCCCGCACGCAGTACGTCGTGGATGGGCACGAGAAAGTTCGTTCGGTAGAGCTTCGGCGTCTGTTGCCCCAAGAATTGGACGTGGACCTTCGATTTCGCACCTCGGGTGGCGGGAGCCGTCGGGAAGCCTAGACGGCCGTCGACCCACACCAAGGTTGAGGGCTCCACCCGCTCGGAGCTTGTGGCGGAGCGGAGTTCGGCTTCGGGACGTGCCCTTATCGAGTCCGATAACAGGCGCAACGCCTCACCCGCCCTAACCGCGCCGAGCCAAGCGCGGGTGGCGGCAAGGTGGTCGTTAGGGTTCAGGAGCGTCGACGCCAATCGGTCGAGCTCGGCCAGCACGGCCTCAGCCGACCCGCCGCCGAAGAGCGATGGATGCGCTTGGTGGAACACCGCGGCCGAAAGACGGAACCAGAGCGCGTCGGCATCCTCTGCTGCCCACTCTGTCGCGCACCAGAGGGCGAGGGCGGCCGACAGCCGCGGAGAGCAGAGCGCCGCCATGAACGCGTCCCTGTCCGGAGCCGCGATGGAGCCGATTCGAGTGGAGAGCGTCCCAGGCGCATCGCCGTCCCCGAAGAATAGGGCGCCCCACAGGCCTCGGGTGGCGCGTCGGTAGTCGCTGGGCTCCAAAAGCCCGGCGGCGAGCCCTTTGACGAGGAGGACGGCCGCCATGGCGAGGTCGGCCCCGAGCAATGCAGGCGTCCGCGTCTCCACGAAGGCCGGCGCTCGCAGCGCCTGCTCCATCGCCGACAGGGCGCGTCGCAGCCTAACGCCCTCGCGCTCGTCTGGCCCGGGGGAGCCTAGACCGAGCAATCGCCGCTCTTCGACTTCGGCATCCGGCTCCTCGTTGGTTTCGCCCGGGTCTGAGGGCGCCGCGGGAGGATCGTTGGCTGCCCCGCCGACCGCGAACAGCGCCTCGACGATGGAGAGAAGGTCGGCGGAAACGGTCCCGGCGTGACCGTCGGCAGCCCGCGCCGAAGGTCGCCCGAATTTCTCTGAGAAGGCGTCTAGGGGATTGTAAGGCTGGGCGGCGCCCCTGGGCGGCGGCGCCCGCTCGAAGTGCCGCCGG
The DNA here is from genome assembly GCF_055361545.1 of Methylobacterium sp. TK31. Taxonomy (NCBI): domain Bacteria; kingdom Pseudomonadati; phylum Pseudomonadota; class Alphaproteobacteria; order Hyphomicrobiales; family Methylobacteriaceae; genus Methylobacterium; species Methylobacterium sp. TK31. The sequence goes on from NZ_CM143964.1 coordinate 2,739,038, forward strand.
GCGGCTTGCGGATCGCAGACGTAGTCCCTGAACAGTTCGAGCACGTCGCGGAACGTGCGGCTCGGCAGCCAAGCCGCATCGCCCTCGTCTCGAAGGCGCTGAATAACGCGTCGGAGCGTCGCTGGGGCCGAGAGGCTCGCCTCGTCGTCGACCCATGCCTCGGCGCTAGTCAGTGTCGTTCCGTTCGGCGCGAGGGCCTCGATCGAAACCGTCCTCGGCCTCAGAGGGACATCGAAGGCCACGACGCCGGCCGCGGGGTCGTGCTCGACCGCGGGCTGGCCCGATCCAGACAGCACGGCCCGGACGCGATCAACCCCCATAGGGGCGCGATAGGCGATCCGCAGCCGGCCGGCCTCGAATCGTGCAGCGAGAATCCGGAGCGGCGCATCGGCCGGGATGTCCCAACCCTCGGAAGGGGGCGACTCCGGCAGCGGCGGGGGACCATCGCCCCGCACGAGCCCGGCAAACAGCGCTTCCGCGTCTTCATGCCTGACCGCCTCGACGGCCATCAGCTCGGCGTTGCCCCATGAGCCCTCGGCGAGGAGCGCGGCCTGCGAGCAGTTGGCGCTGCCGACGGCCAGGATTGTCCGAGCGTCGCCCCGCAAAGCCAACACTTTGGCGTGGATGAAGCTTGGGCGTCGGTCCAGCTCGCAATCTATGGATCGCAGGGTGACGGTCGCTGGCAACTCCTTCGCCGCGGCGCGCGACAGGCCGGCCCTGCCAGGCTGCATCCAGCATGTCACCGGCGCCGCGAATCTTCGGGCGACGGCTGCAAGGGCGGCCCCGCGATCGTCGTGATAGGGAGCGAGCACTTCGACCCCACGCACCGGCTCGTGGACATGGGCTGCTATCTGATCGAGGAGGTTGCTCGCCGCGGGCGAGCCGACGAGACCCGCCGGCGCCGGCAGCCCCGCGGCCCAGGCCTGCTCGCGGTCGAAGACCGCCCGTAGCTAGTCGCTGAGCGGTTCCGAAAGCGGCAGAAGCGGAAGCAGGGAGGTTACGTAGTCGCGCAGCGCAGCGATAAGCGACGCGCCCTCGCCGCCCGTCGCGGCAAACGCCCACGCTTCGTGATTGGCGGACATCCCCCCGTGAGTGAGGTTCCCGCTGCCCACTGCCAGCGACGCCCCGGCCCGACCGGAGAGCAGGAGCGCCTTCGGGTGGAAACGCCTTGCACCCCCGAGGTCGACGGGCACGACGCGGTACCGGTCGCCGAGGCCGTCGAGCAGGCCGGATTGGGCAGCGAACGCCTGGGATGCGCAGGCGGCGTCGGCGAACACGACGAGGCGCGGATCGCCCGCTCGGCTGAGCATCGGCGCCATCACGGATTGCAGGAAGAGGAAATCGATATTGTGGGTCAGGACCAAGGCGTGCCGAGCGTCGGGCACCTTGTCGGTCAGCCAACCCAGGACGTTCCGCCTCACGATACGGCCACGAGGCCGGGTACGCCTGCGTCCTGGAGCATCTTGATCGTGTTCCACAACCGCGTCCCACTCCGACCGGGGCTTGTCGGCTTCCTCGTCGCCAGCAGTTTCGGCCCTTCGGGGAAGAAGCGGAGCGAGCACTTCTGGCCGACGCCCATCTTCCGGAAGGTCGTCGCAAGATGTGCTTCGATCGCGACCGCAGCCAAGGACTTCAGGATCTCGGCGAAGGAACCTACTTTTGCGGCAGCGACGCACGCGAGCGCGCGCTCGCCGACAGCCTGCCGGTCGGCGAAGCGCCCCGTGGCCCGAAGTTCCGCGCTTTGGGCAGCCAGCGCGGCCACGAGCGCGAAGGCGGCGAGGGCCCGCGCGTGCGGGCTGAGCGATCCGAGGTCGCTTGGGATGGCTTCGCCGAGCCACAGTTCCGGTGGGATACTTCCACGTGCCTCGACGTCGGACATGGCGCCTGCTTCGCCGGCCCTCGGCCAGGCGGCCACGAGCTGAGCGGGCAGATCCGCCTCTGCTAGCCACGCGTCGACCAGCCCAGAGAGAGTAGCCTCTCCTTGCGCGTCTACCGCCGCCGACACCGCGCTCAGCATCAGCTCGATCGCGAAATGCAGACGGCAGCGCCACTCGTATTCAGCCCAGGCGAGGTCAACCAGACCGTAACTCTCACCGGTAGCGGCCCGGCGCCACGCCGCGGCCAGCAGGGCGTCCGCGCGCAATGGCCCGGGGCCGCTTCCGGCGCGCAGCCAATCGACGGTCTGCGCAAAGCGGCGGTACGCGTCGGCGACCCGCTCAGCACCTTCATGGTGGGGGTGCCACGGTTCCAATAATGCGCTCCGTAATGCGGCGCGCTCGTTCGGCGAGGTCGTCAGTGACCTTAGCGAGAAGTGAGCGGCAAGGGCGCGCGCATCTTCCAATCCGATACTTTCGGCCGATGCAACCGCTCTCCACGCCGTGCCATTGAGCGCCTTTCGGCGGACCTCCCAAACGGCACTCCCGCGCGGAGTCACGGCGACCGGAACGGCCGAGTCCGCCGGCGGGTTCGTGAGCAGCCCCACGGAGCGGCACGGCTCGAAGTAGGTGCCAAGCATGGCGTCACCCCCTGTCGCCGGGAAGGACACGACCTCGCCGGCTGCGAGCGCCTTCATCTGGCTCTCGAACGTCAGCCTACCGATGGCTCCGGACGCGTCCTCGCCCGCGTCGACGGTCGTGCAGGCCAGCACAAGGAACTCGATACGGCGCAGGAACGCAGCGAAGCGGTCTTTCGAGTAGCTCACCTCTCCGGCTGCGGCCTCGGACGAGAAGAACTCCGCGACCGCCCAAGGCAAAATGGTTATGTATCGCCCTCGCAGCGAGACGGTCGTGATGCCGTTGACGAGCGAGGCCTCCATCTGCTGATCGAGCCCCCTGACCCCGGCGATGTCCAAGCCGGCCGTGCGGTCCTCCGCTGTATCGCCCCACGCCACATCCACTGTCGAATCACCCCTCTGGCACTATCGAGCGGGATGCTGCCATGGCAGTGCTGTTGGGGCCATATCCTTCCAGTCATCGGTACTTTGCCGAAGCGATCGCTGCCAAGTTCCAGTCAGCGCGCAGCCCCGTTCCGACATCCGTGATCACGCGCGTAGCTGCAACAGGCTACCGGGTGGGCGAATGGTGAGAAAAACAACCGAACACTTCGGCTTCAGCCAGTGGCGGCGGGATTTTCGGACCGACCGCATTCTGCCAGACCATGCCGAAAGCAGTATGCTCCAGCAAGGTACGGAGATCCGCTTTTGCGTGCAGACCGGACATTCTGGAGCCCACCGCTTAAAGTCCGAAAACTACCTTTCTCAGACATCCAGGTGAACCCCAGCTCTTCGCGATGCAATTCGCAGAAACTACACCTCAGAATGTCATCGCCCGCGCCCTCGTGGAGCTGATCGGCCAGGTCGGCGTCCCGATGGACCATGCGCTTGCCATCGCCGCCGGCATGCCTGGGGAGGTCGACACCGCCGTGCGGTCTCTCCTGGCAGAGCCGCCGGCTGGCAAGGGGCGCATGCAGTGACGCCGCCTCGCCCGATCTTCATCTACCGTGAGGATGGCCGGCTCGATTACCCAGCCATGCGGAACGCCGCAACGAAGGGTACGCCGTCGTCCTGCCAGATCCGCGCGGCGGCCAAGCGCGTCACGAGGAAGGCTGCGAAAGCAGCCGAGGGGCCGAAATTACGCCGCGTAGTTCCTTTGCGCGAGCTTCCGAATGGGATTGAGTGAACCGTACGGGCTAAAACAGTCAATCTGTGCTCTAACAGGGCCTTTATTCGGACTAAATTCAGCTATCTATGGGGTAAAACTGTGTTCTGCAGAATTATAAAAATTAATTATGTAGCTAGCGCAGCTGAGTTTGCCTAGATACGAATTTTTCCCAGCGACAAGCTTCATATCTTGACGAGCGCAACTCCGAGTTGGAATATCGAAAACCGGAGGCATCATGCTCAAACTAAATTATCGGTTGAGGTACTTGGGTGGCGATGCCGATGAGAACCTTCTCCCCGCACATGAAGGCGCACAGTCAATTGAAGCAATGGCGTGGTCATTTAGCCTTATTGGTAACTATGCTGCGACTGGTCAGATCAGAAAACGAGGTAACTTAGATCCTCGCATAAAATTTTTTATACATCCACCTAGCAGGGGAAGCTTTGTTACTGATATCGTTGCATATGTAAGCGACCCCAATAACATATTCCTTACCAGTGTTGTTGGAACTTATACGGTTGCCACCGCAGGTAACGTAATTAATGGTCTCATAAAATACAGTTTTAATGCAGTTTTTGGTCTTGTTGTGCCCGGTGACGACAAAAATATTGGAAAGTTAAGCGGCCTTCCTTCCGGAGATTTGGAAGCTCTTGTAGACGGTATAGAACCGTCTGTATCTCGAGCGCATGGTGTAATTGGCGAAGGGGCAGAGCGCCTTTCAATACAAAAGGGAAGAACTCCGCTTTTAGAATTTAACAGGGCAACCCGCTCCTATGTGAAAACGAGTATTCTGGAAACTGATATAATCGAAAGAGAGGTAAGCGTAGGCGCACTCAACGTAAATACCGGTAATGGAAGAGCATATCTACCGGATATAGGTAAGACTTTCGCTTTTAGTGTAATCAAAGAGCCATTAGCTGGTACTTACCAAGCGCTTTCTCGAAGCTTTGATAGGGCAGCTCGCGGCCTAACCAATGACGTCAATATTTATTGTCAAGAGATTATAAGTGTAAATGGGGTAATCAAAAAACTTATAATTCATTCTGCGACACAAGGATCATGATAAGCCGATAAGCTTCGAGTGAAGGGAGGCCGGGCATCGACCCGGCCTTTTCTTTTGGTCCCTACGCTGCCGCTTGCTGCGCGAGGAGATCCCGCACGATCGCCCAGGCGAGTCGGTCGGATATCGTCTCTGCCAGTGTTACCCGGTCATCCGGCGTCAGCTCGCCGATCCGGTTCACGTGCTCGATGGCCTGGAGCTTCACCGCAAGGCCTTTTGGACTCGAGGATCGCTCGGTTGCGATGGCATCAAGCACTCGGTCAGACCATCCCCACAACCGGTCCCCTTAGGCTGCCGCTGCTGCCCCGGTCGCACACTCGTGAGCAAGCATGGCAGGGCTAGCAACTCGATCGAGGCGATGGTGTCGGAGGGGATCGAGCACGTTCTGGCAAAGCACAGCCGCGGATAATCAGCGACCAAGGGGAGAGCCTCCCCTTGGTCGCCGGACTGGCCCTCATCGCCACGGACTTCGATAGGAGCGCCAGCATGAACTCGGTCGCATCGTTCATACGATGAAGAGTTGCAGAGTTCTGCTGACCTGCGGCTGAGACCGGGCTAAGTTGCCCGGAGGCAGGGAACCACACGAGGGGCCATCATCGATGATTGAACCAGCTACAGCGCTCGCCTTCTCGATGTATGAAAACAAAGGCGTTTATGCGCTGCTACTAGGAAGCGGTGTATCACGCGCCTCGCAAATCCCTACGGGTTGGGAAATCATTTTAGATCTGGCACGTAAAGTAGGCGCGTTAGAAGAGGCAGGGGAGCAAGCGGATTGGGCTGCCTGGTATCGTAACAGGTTTGGTCAAGACCCAAATTACTCTGATTTGCTAGATATGCTATCTAACACGCCGGATGAGCGGCGCGCGATCCTTCATCATTATATTGAGCCTACAGCGGAGGATATCGAAGAAGGTCGCAAAATACCGACGAAAGCACACCGTGCGATCGCTAAACTTGTACGCGAAGGCTTAGTCAGGGTGATTGTCACGACTAACTTTGATCGCCTCATAGAGCGTGCCCTACAGGATGAGGGTGTGCAGCCGAGCGTGATCCGATCAGATGATGATTTGGCAGGGGCGGTTCCGCTAATTCATAGTCGCTGCACCGTCATCAAGATACATGGTGATTATCTCGATACGCGTATCAGAAATACTGAGGAAGAATTACAAGGATATTCTGAAGCTATGAACGGTCTACTAGACCGCGTATTGGACGATCATGGTTTAGTAGTGTGTGGGTGGTCTGCCGATTGGGACCATGCCTTGCGTGCTGTCATTCAACGCACGCCAAATCGGCGTTACCCCTTATTTTGGGCAAGCCGTGGAACTCCCTCCCGGGTTGCTCAGGATCTGATTGCTAACCGCAGAGGAGTTACCATACCGATTTCTGATGCAGACGAATTTTTTGAACGACTGCAACAGAGGATAGACGTTCAATTTGCTTTGGGACAGGCTAATCCACGTAGCACTGAGCTGCTTGTAGCAAGCGCAAAGCGCTACATGTCCAAACCGGAATATCGTGTCCAGCTTCACGACCTGTTAGATGAAGAAGCACGGCGCTTAAAGACCTTGCTTGATGACCCGCGGCTCGGTGCAAATGAGACTTGGAGTGACACCAGCTTCCGCGATAAAGTTTCTCTTTATGAAAGCAGCACAGAACCGCTAGGAAAAATATTTGCTGTACTCGGTCGATGGGGTACAGGTGAAGAACTTTCTCTTGTCACAGACCTCCTTAAATATTTTGGTAAAAATCGATCTCTTAGTGGGCTGACGATTTATATAAACATAAGAACATATCCTGCCGTTATTTTGTTTTACGCTTTTGGCATAGGATTACTAAAAGCTGGGCGCCTCAAGGAGCTTTTTCAGTGGCTTAGCACACCAATAGAAATGGAAAGCCGCAGCGTGTTTGTTCCGGCATCAAACTCGCTGTTTCTTTGGTTTTGGGCTGGGCACGAAGGTGAAATATGGAAGCGCCTTGAAGGCTTTGAGAATAGAAGAACCGCCCTCAGCGACCATCTCCTGGACGTTTTCGCGACAATGATCCCTGATTACGCCCTAGATTTGGAAGATTTCACAGTCCTCTTCGAAAAATTTGAGCTATACGCCTCCTTAGCAAATGGCACCCATGGATATGTGAAAGACAACCTCCGATCTATCTTAAATTCTCAGAGCCAGCACAATTACGCAAGAATTCCGCTTGGCCGCATCGGGTGGCATACTCAGACCCAACGAGTTTTGTTCACTGAACTTGCAAAACCAGAGGTTCAACGTCCATTGCTCGAAGCTGGATTTTGCGGGGGAGATAGGGAGTTCCTTGAGCTGATGTGTGAAAGCCTAACCCGTCTTTCGGGAAACATGCGCTGGTAAGGCATTGGAAGTTAGATCAGACTGACTTTAGTACTCGCTGAACCTGTGTCGCTCACCAAGTCCCTCCACGCGCTGCTGGGATACCACGCGTATTTAACTCTGCAGCTATAGAACGTAGGGAGCGCAGACCTCCTGCCTCCAACGCTCGAGTAATGGGGCACAGGTCCGTTGCTCGCGTCTCGCTCCGCGCCGTCTGTGAGGCTCGTCCTCTGGCACGACCCTTATCCTTGTTGCGCAGGTTCTCCGGCCGACCAAGGCGCACACCGCGCGCCTTGGCCGCTGCCAGCGCAACCTTGTTACGAGCCGAGATCATTTTGTGCTCGGCCTGCGCGACGACCGCCATGATGCCGACAACCAGCTCGTTCGCTTCCGGCATGTCGGCCGCCACGAATCGAACCCGACCCTTTTGCAGGTTCAGGAGGAAGGCAGCGTCGCGCGACAGGCGATCGAGCTTCGCGATCACCAGCGTCGCGTTGTGCAGCCGGCAGAGTGCCAGGGCTTCTGCGAGCCGGGGACGCGTATCACGCGCCCCGCTCTCGACCTCGACAAGCTCGGCTACGTGACGCCAGGAGCCGCCTGCGAGAAAGTCAGCTACGGCCCCGCCGCTAAGCCTCCAGACCAAGGCCTGAGCGTCCCTGGCGCTCCGTAGAGACCCGCAGGTAGGAGACAAAGGCATCCTTGAGCCATGGAGCCGCCTCTACCGGATGTTGAGGCGGTGTAAGGCCTCGGCGACCTCATCGTGCATGCGCCAGCGGAAAGAGCCGTCTACGGGCTTCCAATCTGGGTCAGCAGACTTAGCAAGGGCTGCCGTCGCGACAGGCGTTCCGTCCCCGCGGCGTGGAAGCTCCAGCTCAAGCGCATGCGCCACTTGCTCGCCGAGGAGCCCGTAGTGCAGGTTTGCAGATCCGAAGTCGGACCATCCGGCCGCAGCTGCCAGAGCGCCGGCAGTGAGTGTGCGATCCGGAGCGGCTGCGTGAGCCACGAGCATAGCTCGGTGGTGCTGAGCTGGGGGATGAGCGGAGAAGAACGAGATGTACTCTTCTGCCGTACCGACCTGAGCGAGCCGGCGGCTTTGGATCATCCGGGAGCGGTGAGCATCAATCCAGGTACGTGCATTGTCGGCAGCCTCCCCTAGGGAGCTGCCTTCGAAGCGATCCCGGATCGCCAACGTCTTGCCGACGTAGACCTGCGCAAGGTGCTGGCCGCTGAGGACCGCAGCGATGATGCGGTACCCGCGATATGGGATGTCGATGTTGCGCGCCACAAGCCGTCCCCGTTGCATCCGACCGATCGAGCGTTTGGACGAATGTCACAGCAGGATCTCTAACAGGCTTTAAGGGTTTGGTGACCACGCGCCTCAAGCGCTCGATGTCTTTGAGCCCGTCCAACGCTATCTAGCCTATTATCCGTCACCTGCGGGGGGGCTCGTCTGCAAGAAGGATCGCCCCCTCCGCGAGCCGTTGGGGGGCGAGAAAGTCCATTCGATCTGTAACGAAGCGCCCCGCACCTTCGGGATCGACCGCAAAATCCGGGATCTCGTCACGAAATCGGAGATCGAGGTAGGCGGCCAGCGCCATTCGAAATAGCGGGGCGGCAAACTGCAGGACGTACCGCTGGCATCGCGGAAGACGCAGGCTTTCAGGGGTAACTGGCTCGCCGTGGAGGAAGGCGTTTCGTACACCATAGAGCGCGCGGCAGACCTCACCAGCTGTATTTGTCTGGACCGCAGACACCTTCGGCCCGCGGTGCACAACTCGGTCCATCCTCTTAAGCGCTTCGTGCTCCCATGGTGCACGATTGAGGAGGGCAAGTACCCTGGACAGGTCAGCACGACCGTCGTGGGCTAGGATCTCAAACGCGCTTACCCAAAGCGCAACGGCGCGACCACCGTCATAAAACGTCGAGTCGGCACCGCCAGGCATTCTGGAGGCAGCCCGGGCCATATCAAGCGCACGGAACAAGCGTCGGTGCTCTGAGGTCTGATTCCCAGCGCCATAGTGATCATGCCAGCAACCCAACAGCGCGGACAATAACGGCTCATCTAAATCCCTTTCACCTAGCATGCGCTCCCCTAGCGCAGGTGCAGATTGACCACGTAACTGGACAACCTCATGGACGCCAGTAATTGCTGGCGTGAAGGCGTAGAGGTGATCGCTCCAATCATTCCCTAGGTGCCAAGGGTAGATGTCGAAGGCATCCGAAAATTGGATGCCGGTCGGACGCAGCCATTTCAGCACGCGGCTATGGGAGGAGCTAACGGCGCTGATCGAAACCATATCCCGAAAGGCCCCAAGCGCCTCCTTGGTACGGATGCTTTCGGGAGCATCGTTGCGGCACATTAGAACGGTCGGCCAGACGCGCGACCCGAACTCATCTTGGAAACGACTAAGGAACTTCGTCAGGATGGGGTGGTCGGCTGCGACCTGCTGCACTCGGTCGTCTCGGCATCCGACCATTGCCATAAATGGCGAATTGATCGGCTCGGACAGCAATACGTTCGGCATTGCCCAGATAGGCGTCCACATGGAACAAGCTACTTCCGTCACTCGCCTACCAACAAAACGTTCCGGCCAAACGCTCTTCTCGCCGAAACGCTATGCAGCGTCCAATTCGCGCTGCCGTGAAGGTATGGCCTGCTCTGGCGCGTGCAACATCACCAGCTTTTCGAGCATCTTTTCAGCTTGTGCAGCTTCGTCTTGCATCGCCGATACGACATGAGACAAAGCCCTGTGGCGCTCCTCATCAATGGCGTCTTTCGATAAGCCCCCAAGCATCATGTGGATGGCCGACCCAAGAACATCCACCCGCCTTATTGATCCAAATACATGGCCAAACTCAATTCCTGCAAGATTTGCTTCTTCGTGCAAATTCATCGACATACCTCCGTACTATACAAGAACCATTTTAAGGACGATTGAATTCTTCGAGTCAATAAACCGACTAACGCAATAGAAAACTAAGCGCAACACAAATAATTAAACATTCTCATTTTTGATCCCCTTGAACATAAAAGCTGTTCAAGCGATCTGCGATTACATTCGCTATGTGCAGAATTTATGTACACCGACACAGGGAGTACGGGATCATGTGCACCCGAAAGACGACGCCTCGAAGCGCGTTGCGAGGCGACGCCTCACGGAAACGATTGAGCCCGTCCGGCGCGACACCGAACGGGCTCAAGAGGTCTTTACCCTTTGTCTCACCCCGGCCCTGGGCCGGCAACCGCAACTCGATTTCCCATCAGGGAGAGCCAAGACGCGCTCCGCGGCAGCGCGTCATACGATCATATGCGACGAGCAACTATATTACAGCGTAAATTGGATTGGAAGGCACATAAATCTTGAACAGGTAGCGCCGCTGCACGGCGGGTCCCGACCTCTCTCAGACGATCAGGAGGTCTACTTGCTGCAAATACTATTTATCGCTGCGGTACTGATATTCATGATACTGATCTTGGGTTGATAGAATAGAGTGAATCCAACAAAGCGCCGAGACTAAATTTCAGCGCCTCATTTCGCGAGAGCCTCTGGCGGTACGCATCAACGGCATCCGGTGCTGACGTCACGACACCATCTACGGCCGCAAGAGCAAATACTGCGGCATCGAGTCCGGTGGGGCCCAGACGTATGCATTGCTCCGTGAGCGCCTGGAGCACGGCGTGGCGGACCGCTTCGGGCTCTTGGCGGAGGAGCACAAGCCGCTGGCCGAGTGCCGCGTAAAAGGCATGCTCAGTGTCCGTGCGAATGGTATTAGGGTCCAGCGTCGTTTGCGGATCCCCAGATAGTCGCACTGCGCGGCCAACAGTAATTGAGGCAGCCAACTCCGGACGCTGGGCCGCTTCCGCGAGCGCCGACTCAACCTCTTCCCGGACGCCCAGGAAGTCAGCAAATGCTATGCTAGCGAAGGACCAATTATGGACGATTGCCGCGTCAGGCGTGGTACGCGGCGGGATGGCGAAGCTGGCGAAGATCAGTGGGTTCTTCGCCGCAGCGTGCCATAGCCTCAGAATGCTGGGTAGCAAGGGGCTGAGTAATTCACGAATGCCCTCATTGCTGAGAGACAGGTCACGACGTAGGCGAGTTTCCCCTTGTACCAGCTGCAAAAGGGGTTGGTAGGCGAGTGGTAGGCCAATGCTGCGATGCGCGCTCGCCGCGCTATCTATCACAGCGCGCAGGGCGGAGAGCGCCTCTTCCACGCCCGCTTTGCCGGAAACGCCGGGCGCCTCAAGCAGGCTGGCGATGCAACCCGACACCGCCGAGGAATTAATTTCGTGAACACGCTGCCGAAGGTCTTGCACGATCTCAGAAATTGCGTTTTCTTGATCTTTAGACAGGACTAAGTGTGGAGTAATATCTTTAAGCAGGAACATCAGCCGGACGTTTTCACTGCGCGATGCTAGTCCAAAGCGCACGACTGTCTCGGCGCAACGTTTGCCCAGAGAAGGGTCGTCGCACCAGAGGGATTGTGTGGGCACATCCGAGAGGAGACCGAGCGCTGGCCGGATGACGGGCCAAGCAGCATCGCCCGGATCAATCGTGTCGAGCAGTGCCAGAGTCGCCTCAATGCAACGACGCAGGTCCGTCGGTTCGAACACGTCAGCATAGGAGTAGGCTGTGTCGAGCGCCGCCCAAGCCGGACGGAACGCTCCTGTTGCCAAGTGTGCAATTATCCCGTCCGCCACTGCGGTTGAGGCCGTCCGGGCTAGCTCCGGCCGGACCTCCGCGATCCGCTGCAGCGCTTTCAGGCTCTCGCCTGCAAGACCTCTGCCTTGAAGTGTCGAGAATGGCTCGTCGCGCGCGGCGACAGCGATTGCGTCAATAAGGGGCGCTGCCAGCGGCTTCTGGTCAGCCGGCATCTCGATGAGCCATTCGGCGAACAAGCGGATCAGCACGCTGCGTCGCTCCGAACGCACGCCGGCGTGCGCGTCCGCCCGTGCGAGAAGGTCTTCAATCAAATTCTTATTCAAGTAGGCGGAAAGCAGCGGCTTTGACCAATGCGTCTTATTAACTATTTCGGGGTCACCGCTTTCGATCATAAGTCTCATAGCCATGACAAAGCCCTCCGGCCGCCGCACGCGCCGGATGCTCTCAGTGAGCTCTTCTGAAATGAATACGCCGAACAAGGCTTTCGTTCGGCGAGCATCGCTAGCGCTTCCCAAGGCAATCTGTCGACGCAGCGTTGCCCAGAAAAAGCGGTTGGCGTCACGCCATTCCTTCCTGCGCCAAGCGTCCAACGCGGCATTTAGGTCGTGCGCTACGACCAAGTGCGGCGCGAAAAGCACTTGAGTCCGTTCGATGGTAGGGAAGCTAAAGCTGTCGGCGGCTAGAATTTCGGCGTTTAAGGCATCGTGGGGGGCGTTGACACGGAAGATCGGCGCGGTTGCAAGCGACTGGCTCTGCAGCGGCGGCAAAAGGACCTCGGCTGCTCTTCCCGGTCCCTCAACATCGCGTCTCGCCGAGGCATCAGACTGAAGAATAATCCATTTCAGGCCCTCTTGGAGAGCCGCCCAGGCCGGTGGCGTTTGCGGGCTGAGTCTTAAAGCAGCCTTACGGTAAAGGGACCGCGCGTGATGAGGCCGGTCCAGATCTAAGCAAAGGTCGCCGAGGTGCTTCAGCAATACGGCGGACAGGACGCTCGGGCTCTGCGGAAGGCTGAGATCTAGTTTCTCAATACCCTCCACCGACCCGGTTTTGGCGAGGTCTGCCACCAAATCATAGGCTGCGAGCAGCGGTACCAGCGCCTCCGGAGGGGCGCCTAGAGAGCGTTTGAGCTCCCCATAGGTGGCTAGATCCCGACGTGCCAACTCGAAGGCGTAGCGTACAGCCTGAAAGCGGGCCATTTCAGCACCGGAGAGCTTGTCGTCAAACGCGATTGGGGGATCGTCGTTGGAAGCGATGAGAGGCCATATAGCCCGCTGGAGGAATGATGCGACGGGTTGGCTGGTCGTCCGGTGTCGGACAAGGAGGTTTGCAAGGTGGGGCGGGCCTCCGGCAAGCTGATCCTCAAATAGATCGTCCCACTGCACCCCACCCTCACTGCTGACCTTGACTAGGGCGCGAGCAAGGTCTGCTACGAGGTCGGCGGTGAGCAGATGACTCACTACGATCCACAGTAACAGGTCTGTTTCGAAGCTCTCTGCACAAAAGGCGGTTTTCATAGCGAATTTCCGGACCGAGTTAGGGCAATGGTCCGCGGATCGACCCATCTCGCAATTATAACATCACAGTTACGCACGCCCGACCGCGGCTTCCAAGGCGACGTGTCACGGAGCAGAGTTGGCAGGGTGAAGCCGAAGATTGCCACTGCCGCGTCTGGATCATCGACCTCCGGGTCTAGCGCGGCTATGTAGCCGCGCACCCGCCAAGTCTGGATCGGGTCGTCGTCAGGCGTTGACCAGCGATTGTTGCCGGAATTGGCTTTCGGGTTCCCAAAGCAGGTTAGGTCGATGTGTCGATGCGGGATAACGTGGCCGGGTGCTACCGGCTCAAAAATTCCGGAGAGGCCGCCCGGCTGCTGCTCGGGAAGCGTATGGAAGTTTGAGAGCACAAAGCTTGCGAAGTGGTGGCGCGGCAGGCCCCCGTCGTGGGCTGCGCGGTCGAAAGCAGCGCGAAAATCTTGGTGCCATTCCCTATACGCCCGTCCATCTGCCGACATGCTTCGTTTTTGCGGTGTACAGGTGGTGACAGAAACGATGTCCACGTAATCGGGGGGGGCTTCGAAAATATTCGCTTCTCGATGCAACTCCTGGAGAGGCGACTGCGTCCCGCGGTCCGTCTGCAGGTTAAGAACGTCGGAGCAGATCATCGGCTGAATTGTGACTGGGAAGAACCTTCGATCGGACGGCTGTAAAGTCACGAGAGTTAAAAGGTCTCCTTCCACCATTGTCCCGTCCGGTATCGGGCTGGTTTCCCACTGCGAACGTATTAGCTTTGGATGCAGGCAGATGCGGAGCCGACCCTGCACATCACTCGCAAAGAGACAGCCAACATTAAAACTTCCAGTCTGATTCTGGCGGCGCAACCAAGACAAGAAATTGTCGAGGTCTTCCGTCGCAAGATTTGGTATGGAGCTGAGGGCATCCATGAAACAGCGCAACTCCTCGGCGCCGATCAGGTGGCTAGTCAAGTCGCGCGACGAGCGCAAGCCTACATGGATCAAGCCGGGCACGTTGAGAACGGCCAAGGCTCGAAGAACCTCAAGCACCATGTCCAGTGGCGCGAATGCCTCGGGAAATACCAGTAGATCAAACGGCTCCGGCGTGGTCAGCGATTGATATCCCACATCGGTCAGTTCCGGCGGGCTCGGGCTCACCAATTGAGTGATCACCTGCGCGAAGAGGTCCGCATGCGTCGTAGGTTGATAAGTCCTCGGCTCTGCCACTCGCACGGTAAACGTCCGCCGTGAACGTTGAACCGTCCAGCGAAGGTGATTGGGCCAGAAGCGCTCGCTTGAGCTAGATGAGATGGTCAGGCGAAGCCTGCAAGAATACCCGGGGGAGCCGTTCTTTTGCCCATCACTCGGCCCCTTGTAAAGAGAGAGGCGGTCGCCTGAACACCGCACAACGTAGCTGTCTTTCTCTACCGATGGCGCTTCCCGCGTCGATCAGTATGACGGACCTTTCGGTAGGTGTTGCAAATTGTCGCTATGGGGCTTGGCTTAGGTTAGCGACGGTCACCCTTGTGAGTCCTCCAGCGAAGCAGGCCGTGCTCTCGTCATGGACGGAGATCGGCTGGCGCGTCGGCAACCTCGCGGCCGGCGCAGGCGTTTTGTTCCTGGCGGACAAAATTGGCTGGCGTGGAGCCTACCTCTGCATGGCCGCACTCATGCTGCCGGGCATGCTGGCCGCCCTGTTCGCGCCGGAGCCGCCCTCGGACAAGCTCTCCCACCTGGCCCGGGCCAGCTTCCTCGATACGATCTGGGCGCCGATCCGGGAGCTTCTGACCCGGCTCGGGCCGATGGCGCCCGTGATCCTGCTCCTCGTCACCGGCTTTCGCATGCCGGGCTATGTGGCGAGCGCCATGGCCATTCCGCTGTTCAAGCACCAGGGGTTCTCGAACACCGACATCGCCACCAAGCTCTTCGGCTTCTGGATCGCTCTCGGAGGCACCTTCATGGCCGGTGCCCTAATCCCGCGGATCGGCATGCTGCCGAGCCTTCTCATCGGCACGGTGGCGGGCTCGGCCTCCCATCTCAGCCTCGCCTACCTCGCCGCGCACGGAGGCGATGGGGGAACGGCGTTCTGGACGTTCGCGGCCGCCGTGAGCATCGACGGTTTCGCCTACGCCTTCGCGTCGGTCGTACTCATCACCTACATGTCGACCCTCGCATCGGCCGATCACGCGGCGAGCCAGGTCGGGCCCCTTACATCGTTGTGTGCCTTCCCGGGCAGCGTCCTGGCGGGCGTTTCCGGCTTCGCCATCGAGCACACAGGCTTCACCTAGTTCTTCGTCGGGACTTCGCTGATCGAGCTGCCGGTGGCGCTGCTCTCGCTCTACATCTGGGCGAAAGTCGGCATCTTGATGAAGCAGCGCCACGGCCGAACGCGCCGTAGGCCGCAACCATCGTATCACAATCCCGAGGTGGCGACCCCACAAGGTGCTTCCCCCGTGCAACCCCATCTAACGATTGGGTAGCACCAAATTTGTAAGTGCGTCTAAAGCATTGCAAAGAATGAGAAAATGGTGAGCGCGCTGGGACTCGAACCCAGGACCTACAGATTAAAAGTCCGTTGCTCTACCAACTGAGCTACGCGCTCGTGTGCGACGGGGCGTTGCGGCACCGGGGGCCGCGCCGTGTCGAACAGCGAGGCTCGCAATAGGGGGTCGGCGGTATGGGGTCAACCGGCTTCGCGGCCGTCCCCGGGGGATGGCGGCTCAGGCGGCGGCGCGCTCGGCCTCGGCCCGGGCCCAGGCCGCGCGGGTCTCATCGCAGAAATCGGCGAGGCGCCCCTGCGCGATGGCGGCGCGCAGGCCGGCCATCAGGTCCTGGTAGTAGGACAGGTTGTTCCAGGTCAGCAGCATCATGCCCAGGATCTCGTCGCTGCGCACGAGGTGGTGGAGGTAGGCCCGGGAATAGTCGCGGGCCGCCGGGCAGGCCGAGGCCTCGTCGAGGGGGCGGGTATCCTCGGCGTGGCGGGCGTTGCGCAGGTTGATCCGGCCGTGGCGGGTATAGGCCAGGCCGTGGCGGCCGGCCCGGGTCGGCATCACGCAGTCGAACATGTCGATGCCGCGCGCCACCGAGCGCATCAGGTCGTCCGGCGTGCCGACGCCCATGAGGTAGCGCGGCTTGCCCGCGGGCAGGTGCGGCTCCACGGTCTCGATCATCGCCAGCATCACGTCCTGGGGCTCGCCCACGGCGAGGCCGCCGATGGCGTAGCCCTTGAGGTCGAGATCGACGAGGGCGCGGGCGCTCTCCGCCCGCAGGGCCGGCACGTCGCCGCCCTGGACGATGCCGAACATCGCCTTGCCGGCCTGGCTGCCGAAGGCGACCCGGCAGCGCTCGGCCCAGCGCAGGGACAGGTGCATCGCCTTCTCGATGGCGGCGTGGTCGGCGGGCAGGCGGACGCATTCGTCGAGCTGCATCTGGATGTCGGAGCCGAGCAGCCCCTGGATCTCGATGGAGCGCTCCGGGCTCATGTGATGGGTCGAGCCGTCGACGTGGGAGCGGAAGGTGACGCCCTGCTCGTCGAGCTTGCGCAGGGCCGAGAGCGACATGACCTGGAAGCCGCCGGAATCGGTGAGGATCGGGTGCGGCCAGTTCATGAAGTGGTGCAGGCCGCCGAGCCGCGCCATGCGCTCGGGGCCGGGGCGCAGCATCAGGTGGTAGGTGTTGCCCAGGACCACGTCGGCGCCGAGGTCACGAACCTGGCCGGGATACATCGCCTTGACGGTGGCGGCCGTGCCCACCGGCATGAAGGCCGGCGTCCGGATGGTGCCGCGCGGCATCGTGATGGCGCCGGTGCGCGCCGCCCCGTCGGTGGCGTCGACGCGGAAGGTGAAATCGGTGGGCAGGCGGGAAGCGGCGGGAACGGGCTCGGACATGGCCGCCGTCTTAGAGCCTGCACCGGTTTCGAGGCAAACCCGTCGGCGCGCCTCAGGTTTGCGCCGGAAACAGCAGGCTCGAATCGCCGTAGGAGTAGAAGCGGTAGCCCGTCGCGATGGCGTGCGTATAGGCCGCCCGCATGGTCTCCAGGCCCGAGAAGGCCGAGACCAGCATGAACAGGGTCGAGCGCGGCAGGTGGAAGTTGGTCATCAGCGCATCCACCGCGCGGATGCGGGTGCCCGGGGTGATGAAGATCTCGGTCTGGCCGGCGAAGGCGCGGAGGCGGCCATCGGCATCGGCTGCGCTCTCGAGGAGGCGCAGCGCCGTGGTGCCCACGGCGACGATGCGCCCGCCCCGCGCCCGCACGGCGTTGAGAGCCTCGGCGGTGTCGGCGTCGAGACGACCGATCTCGGCATGCATGCGGTGATCGGCGGTGTCGTCGGCCTTGACCGGCAGGAAGGTGCCGGCCCCCACATGGAGCGTCACGGTATGGCGGGCGATGCCGGCGGCGTCGAGGTCGGCCAGCATCGCCTCGGAGAAGTGCAGGCCGGCGGTGGGGGCCGCCACCGCTCCGGGCTCGCGGGCATAGACGGTCTGGTAGTCGGTGGCGTCCTGCGCGTCGGTGGAGCGCTTGCCGGCGATGTAGGGCGGCAGCGGCAGGTCGCCGATGGCCGCGATGGCCTCGTCGAGGGCGGGTCCTGCGAGATCGAAGCGCAGGGTGATCTCGCCGCCCTCCCCCTTCGCCGCGATGGTGGCGTCGAGACCGCCGAGGGCACAGGGCTCGCCGGCGCCGTGCCGGCCGAAGCTGACCCGGTCGCCGAGGGCGAGGCGCTTGCCCGGCCGGGCGAAGGCGCGCCAGCTGTCTGCCGCCTCGCGCAGGTGCAGCATCGCCTCCATCCGAAGGCCCGGCGAGCCCGGGCGGTGGCGCAGGCCGGTGAGGCGCGCCGGGATCACCCGGGTGTCGTTGAAGACCAGGGCGTCACCCCGGCGCAGGAGCTGCGCGAGGTCGCGCACCCGACAATCCTCCAGGCCCGCGCCCGGACGGACCACGAGGAGGCGCCCGGCGTCGCGGGGCACCGGCGGACGCAGGGCGATGCTGGCTTCGGGCAGCTCGAAATCGAAGAGATCGACGCGCATGCCGCGCCAACTGCATGGTTTGCGGGCGCGGATCAATGGGCCGGAACCTGCGGCGGGCCGGCCGGTTCCGACTTCCTGGCGGGCGAGCGCCGAGGCCGCCTCGGTTTTCAGACCTCAGGTTGCATTCGTTGGTCCGCTCCATACAAGAATCGTTGCAGGCGGTCGCGGGCGGCGCGCGAGCATGGCGGGAGAAGATGGCATGAGCGACGGGATCACCCGGCTGGTACGGCCGGGCCGCGTCACCCTGGACGGGCAACTGGTGTCGTACTGGGAGCGGGAGGCGCAGCGTCTCGACGCCCTCGCCGATGCGGCTCGCTGGAACTGGAGCGCCCGGAGCCTGCGGCGCAAGGCGGAGCGCGCGCGGGCCGAAGGCGCACGCTTCGCCGCCCGCGAGGCGGCACGCCGATCCCCGAGCCCGGACGCGCAAGCCGCGCCGGAGGTGCCGGAGGATTCCGGCCCGGCATAGCCCCGGCTCAATCGTTCAGCGACGGGTTCAACCTTTGCCGTGGCCTTGGCGCCGGTACGGGCGCTATGGCACCGCCACCGGGCGGCACCGCTCCGTCCGGCTCGAGACCGGACGTCGTGATGGACCGTACCCAGAAAGCCGCCCTCCTGAGCGCCGGCCTCGGCGCCCTGGTGATGGGGCTCAAGTTCGCCGCCTACTGGGTCACCGGAAGCCTCGCGCTGTATTCCGACGCCCTCGAGAGCATCATCAACGTGGTGGCGGCGATGTTCGCCCTCGTCGCCCTGCGGGTGGCTTCGCGCCCGGCCGACGACGACCATCCCTACGGCCACCACAAGGCCGAGTACTTCTCGGCGGTGATCGAGGGCGCGCTGATCATCGTCGCGGCCATCCTGATCCTGCGGGAATCGTTCCACGGTCTCCTCGACCCCAGACCCCTCGACGCACCGGTGACCGGCCTCGCCGTCAACCTCGTCGCCACCGCGATCAACGGCGCCTGGGCCATGATCCTGCTCCGGCGGGGCCGGGAATGGCGGTCCCCCGCCCTCGTGGCGGATGCCCGCCACGTCATGGCCGACGTCGTCACCTCCGGCGGCGTCCTCCTCGGCGTCGCCCTGGTGGCGGTCACCGGCTACGCGATCCTCGATCCGCTCATCGCCGGGCTCGTCGCCCTGAACATCCTGTGGTCCGGCTGGGGCATGGTCCGCGAGTCGGTCAGCGGCCTGATGGACAAGGCGGCCCCCAGCGAGATGGTGGCCCAGATCCGCGAACTGATCTCGATCCACAGCACCGGTGCCCTGGAGGCCCACGACGTCCGCACCCGCCACGCGGGGCAGGCGACGTTCATCGACTTCCACCTGGTGGTGCCCGGCACGATGACGGTCCAGGATTCGCACGCGATCTGCGACCGGCTCGAAGCCGCGATCGAGAGCGCCATCGAGGGCTCGGTGGTGGTCATCCACGTCGAGCCGGGTGAGCACGCCAAGGGCCGCGGCGTGCCGGTGATCTAGTCCACCGTCACCGTCGCGCCGAAGATCGCCTCGAAGGCGGCGCGCAGCTGCATGTCCACCTCCGGCATCGACACGAGGTGCCCGAGATCGACGAGGCTGGTAACGCCGTGGCCGGCGATGCCGCAGGGCACGATCCCGGAGAAGTGGGACAGCTCGGGCTCCACGTTGAGGCTGATGCCGTGGAAGCTCACCCAGCGCCGGACCCGGATGCCGATGGCGGCGATCTTGTCCTCGACGCCCTCCCCCCGCTCCGGCCGACGGACCCAGACGCCGACCCGGTCCTCCCGGCGCTCGCCGCGCACGTTGAAGGCCTCCAGGGTGGCGATGATCCAGGCTTCCAGGGCGGCCACGTAGGCGCGCAGGTCCCGGCGCCGCCGGTCGAGGTCGAGCATCACGTAGGCCACGCGCTGGCCGGGCCCGTGATAGGTATATTGCCCGCCCCGCCCCGTCCGGTGCACGGGAAAGCGCTCCGGCTCGACGAGGTCGGCCTCCTGTGCCGAGGTGCCGGCGGTGTAGAGCGGCGGGTGCTCCAGGAGCCAGACGAGCTCCGGCGCCCGGCCGGCCGCGATGGCCTCGGCCCGTTCCTCCATGGCGGCGACGGCCTCCGCGTAGGGAACGGGCGCGTCGCTGATCCGCCACTCCACCGGGGCCGAGCCGGCTGCAGCCCGGAAGTCCCCCGATGGGAGCGCCAACCGGGCGGCGGTTATGGGTTCGTTTACCAAGACTTCACCATCGCGCGTGGAAGGTGGACGGGAGGGCGGGCGCCGCGTCGCGCGTCGCCCCGGAACGAAGGACGGGTCGCGTGGCGGTTCTCGAAGACCTGAAGGTCGATCTTAAGGTGGTGCTCGGACGCAGTCACATGCCGCTGCACATGCTGCTGCGCATGGGCCGGGGCGCCGTGATCGAACTCGAATCCACCGAATCCGATATGGTCGAGATTCTCGCCAACGACCACCCGATCGCGCGCGGGCAGATCGTGGTGACCGGCAACCGCATCTCCGTGGAGATCACCGAGCTGATCCGGAAGGCCGAGGTCGTGCGCCTCGCCGGCGTCACCATCGGCGAGGGCGCAGTCCCGGTCCTCGAAGGCGGCGTCGATTTTCTCTGATCCCGCCCTTGCGGCGCTTGTCGGACGGAAATCCCTCTGTTATTGGCTGCGCCGCGCCCCGAGAGATCGGCCGCCGCAGCCGAGTGAGACAGGATCTCCGGGCCCGGTGACCGACGCGAACGGTGTGTTGACGATGCGGCCATGGCGGAATTGGTAGACGCGCTAGCTTGAGGTGCTAGTCCTGCAAGGGGTGGAGGTTCGAGTCCTCTTGGCCGCACCAACTCAACGGAGTGGGTGTTCCCCTCCGGAACGATGAGGCCGCTACCGGGCCTCCTGATATCTCCCGACATTCAAATCTGTCTCGACGATCGAGGCGCGATCGCTCTTCGACCGGTTCGGTGCGTCCCATCGTCTGTCCTCAGACCGGCACCGGCACGCGGAGCGGTTCGTAGGTCGTGCGGTAGCTGCGCGGGCCGACGATGGGCAGCAGCAGGTTCCTCGCCCAGTCCGGCAGGTTGGCCGTGCGCGACAGGCGGTCGGTCATCGCCTGGACATGGGCGACGCGGGGACGGCGCAGCGCCTCCCAGGCCGGGCCGACCGCGTCCCGGTCCATTCCCTCACCGAGCAGGCCGGCCAGCACCAGGGCATCCTCGAGGGCCAGCGCCGCGCCCTGGGCCCAGACCGGCGCGGTGGCGTGGGCGGCATCGCCCGCCAGGAGCACGCGGCCCTCGCTCCAGCGCGGGATGCGGACCTCTTCGAGCGGCGAATGATGGATCGCATCCGAATTCGGCAGGACCCGGTCCAGCGTGTCGTGGACGGTCTGCGGAAACCGGTCGAAGACCCCGCGCAGAACCGCGAGATCGCGGCCGGCGGCTCCCGCCCCGCTCACCGAGACCCAGCCGTAGACCTCGTCGCGGTCGACCGGGATCAGCAGGAACAGGCCGCCGGCACCGGCCCAGAGCGTCCAGGCCTCGATGCCCGGGTTCGGCGCCATGAAGCGCCAGCTCGCCTCGGCCAAAACCGCGGATTGCGGCGCCAGCGCCCCGAACACGGATCGCCGGACCGCCGAGTTCACCCCGTCGGCACCGACCAGCAGGCTTCCGGTCTCGGTCGATCCATCGGACATCTCGAGCGTGACGCCCTCGGCCGCCTGGCGGACGGACGCGATCGCGGAGCCTCGCCGCAGAGCGTCCGTGGGTAGGCCATCGGCCAGCAGGCGCAGGAGGTCGCCGCGGCGCAGGCAGTGCGGGCGCAGGGCCTCGCCCCAGAACGCATCCTCGTCGACGGAGAAGATCAGGCGGCCGCGCTCGGTCCGGTAGTCTCGCCGCCGCACGGGCGCGCCGTAGCGGCGCAGGTCCGCGGCGAGCCCGAGTTGCGCCAGGGCCCGGACGGCATTGCCGGGCAGGTTGATGGCGAGGCCGGCATCGCGGGCGTCGGTACGGCGCTCCAGGGTCAGGGAGGGAACGCCGCGCCGCTGCAGCGCCCGGGCCATCGCCAGCCCCGCGATGCCGCCGCCGGCCACGAGCACCCGACCGTCCCTCTCGTCCCGCATGAAACCTCCCGAAACGGTGGCTGCCGGTCCCCGACCGGGTCGCGCCCCGGGGCTCGACGAAACGGGACCGGCATACGCGAATTCAGTCACAATGTTGCTGAGGTCAGGGAACCGGATGGCGCGCCGAGCCTTCCATGATCGGATCCCGACTGCGGCGGCCCGGCACTTGCTTCAGCAGCGGCAGTGTCGAGACCGGCGCCCTCCGCATGCGTTTCTCGCCGGCATGGTAAACAAAGTTGGTTCCATCCCCGGGAAATCTACGTAGACTCTACGTAGGTGCTCGTCGAGCGAAGAGGGAATCGGAATGCGGTTGATCGATGATGTCGATGCGACGGGCCGACGGCGGCTCCTGAGGAATGCCTATATCTGGTACCGCTTCACCGTCCTGGCGGCACGCGAGATCCTGACGCGCCGCGACACCGAACACGATCGCCCCCTCCCCCAGCCGCGTCGACTGTCCTGGTCGGGCGGCTCCAAATCCTGAAGCCAAATCCAAAAGTCAGGGGCGGAAGCGGAATCCTGATGCTGAGTCCTGATCGTCGGGTCCCGACGATCAGATCCCGGCGATAGCACCGCCGGACCGGCAGGCGGGGCGGGAGCGCCGCCTCAGCCCTCCAGGCGCTCGTCGCCGAGGAACTCGATCCCGAAGCCCGACAGGCCCACATAGGCGCGCGACGAGGTCGCGAGGTTGCGGATCGAGGAGATTCCGAGATCACGCAGGATCTGCGCTCCGAGCCCGACCTCCCGCCACTGGGCCACGCGCTGGGCCTCCGAGCCCTCCTCGGCGAAGGGCTTGAGGGGCACGCCGGCGGTGCCGTCGCGCAGGTAGACCAGGACGCCGCGGCCCTCCTCGGCGAAGCGGCGCATCACCGCCTCGATCTGGCGCCCGCCCTCGATCACGTCCGCCACCACGTTGGAGCGGTGCAGCCGCACCAGCACGTCCTTGCCGTCGCCGATGCGCCCGTGGACGAAGGCGAATTGCTGCACGGTCTCGAACGGCGTGGTGTAGGCGTAGCCCGTCATCTCGCCGAACTCGGTCTTCACCGGGAAGGTGCCGACCCGCTCCACCAGCGTTTCGCGGGCCTGGCGATAGGCGATGAGATCGGCCACCGAGACGCGCTGGAGATTGTGCTGCTCCGCAAAGGCCGTGATCTGCGGCCCCTTCATCACCGTGCCGTCGTCGTTGGCGAGTTCGCAGATCACGCCCACCGGGGGCAGGCCCGCGAGCTTGCACAGGTCCACCGCCGCCTCGGTGTGGCCGGAGCGCATCAGCACGCCGCCGTCCTTGGCGATGAGCGGGAAGACGTGGCCCGGGCGGACGAAATCGTCCTCGCCCATGTTCCCGTTGGCGAGCGCCCGCACCGTGTTGCAGCGCTGCTCGGCGGAGATGCCGGTGGTGAGGCCGTGCTTGACGTCGACCGTCACCGTGAAGGCGGTGCCCAGAGGCGCATCGTTCGAGGCCACCATCGGGTCGAGGCGCAGGCGGCGCGCCTCGGCGCGGGTCAGGGGCGCGCAGACGATGCCGCAGGTGTTGCGGATGATGAAGGCCATCTTCTCCGGCGTGCAGAGCGAGGCGGCGACGACGAGGTCGCCCTCGTTCTCACGGTCGTCGTCGTCGGTGACGACGACGATCTCGCCGCGGGCATAGGCCTCGATGGCCTGCGTGATGTGGGTATGGGGCACGGGCTGTCTCTTGGCGTTTCGCGGACACTTGGCGTTTCGCGGATATTTGGCGTTCGCGGATCGGGCGGAGGAGGGCGCGGTCGGGTTCAGTCCCGCGCGCCGACCTGTCCCCGATGGCGCAGATAGTGATCGGCGAGGACGCATGCCATCATGGCCTCCGCCACCGGCACGGCGCGGATGCCGACGCAGGGATCATGGCGCCCCTTGGTGACGAGGTCGACGTCGCGATTGTCCCGCGTCACGCTCATGCGCGGGGTGAGGATCGACGAGGTCGGCTTCACGGCGAAGCGGCAGACGATCGGCTGGCCGGTGGAGATGCCGCCGAGGATGCCCCCGGCATGGTTGGCGAGGAAGGTCGGGGCGCCGCCGTTGCCCGAGCGCATCTCGTCGGCGTTCTCCTCGCCCCGGAGCGCGGCGGAGGCGAAGCCGTCGCCGATCTCGACACCCTTGACGGCATTGATCGACATCATCGCGGCGGCGAGGTCCGCGTCGAGCTTGCCGTAGATCGGCGCGCCGAGCCCGGGGGGGACGCCCTCGGCCACGACCTCGATCACGGCGCCCACCGAGGAGCCGTCCTTGCGGATGCCGTCGAGATAGTCCTCGTAGAAGCGTGCGGTCTCCGGGTCCGGGCAGAAGAACGGGTTGGCGTTCACCGCCTCCCAGTCCCAGCGGGACCGGTCGACGGCGTGTGGCCCCATCTGGACAAGGGCGGCCCGGATGGTGACGCCGGCCGGCAGGACCTTGCGGGCGACCGCGCCGGCCGCCACCCGCGCGGCAGTCTCGCGGGCCGAGGAGCGGCCGCCGCCGCGATAGTCCCGGATGCCGTACTTGGCGTCGTAGGCGTAATCGGCGTGGCCCGGCCGGTAGCTGTCGCGGATCTCGGAATAATCCTTCGAGCGCTGGTCGGTGTTCTCGATCTCCAGCGCGATCGGCGTACCAGTGGTCAACTGGACGCCGCCGGTGCGGTCGTCGGCGAAGACGCCGGAGAGGATGCGGACCTGGTCGGGCTCGCGGCGCTGCGTGGTGAAGCGCGACTGGCCGGGCTTGCGCCGATCGAGCTCCGCCTGGATGTCCTCCGCCGAGAGGGCCAGCCCGGGCGGGCAGCCATCGACCACGCAGCCGAGGGCCACCCCGTGGCTCTCGCCGAAGGTGGTGACGCGAAACAGGTGTCCGAACGTATTGTGCGACATGGCGCCCCCGCTCTAGCGCGGGTTTGGCCCGAGGGCCAGCGCGCGGCCCGCGTCCGGCGCAGGTCGCCCCTGCGGCTGCGCACGGGCATATCGCCCCCTCCACCTGGTCCGGCGGTATTCAGGCGGGCGGCCATGTCAGGCATGCGATTGTCAGGCGGGTATGTCGGAGACCGCCTGCGGCTCGGCCTCCGGGATGCCGTTGCGGGCATGCCGAAAGCGCGACAGCGCCGGATAGGTCTTCAGGCGGGCGCGCATGAGCGAGCCGAGCGGACGATGGGCCGCGAGCCCGTGCCCCGGACGGAAGGACAGGCAATCGTCGGCATAGGCCAGCCGGGCCGGGCTGTCGGCCGCCTGGGCCGGGATCACCAGGCGCGCGACCGTCCGGTAGGGGCTCGCCGATTCAGGCCATTCCTTCGAGGCGTCCTCCACGGGCATCGTCTCAAGGTCGGTGCAGAGCTGCGCCCGGATCTCGAACACCGCGCCGTCGCCTCGGAAAAACGCGGTTACCGCATGCCGGAAGACGTCGGGATCCTTGGACGGATCGAGGAGATCGCCGGCGAGCGCCGCCTGGGCCGGCGAGGCCGGGAACGCCGCGATCTTGGCGACGTGGTCGCCGAAGCGCAGGGCGGCTTGGCTGTAATAGGCCTCGGACAGGGGATGAACCGGCGCGTGCCCGAAAAAGTCGAGCAGCGCCGAATCCTTCCCCGTCACGCTCCGGACCACCGTGTTGGCGCCGCGCGCGAGGTGCGAGACCGCCGATTTCACGGCCTCCGGGGCCCGGGTGCCGCGTTCGAGCTGCTTCATGCTGCCGAGGAATCCGGCGGCATCCGGATTGGGAAAGACCGGACCGGTGGCGAGGACCAGATCCTGCGTCGTCCGGCCCTCGTGTCCGGGCAGCATCTCGCCGCTGACGCCGAACAGCTTGATCGCCATGCCGCGATGGGTCGAGACCGTGTCCGACAGACGCTCGCCCGGCCCCTGCGCAAAGCGGACCACCGCCGGATAGGTACCTCCTCGGGCGAAGAGCCCCTGGCGCAGGGGCTCCGGCAGATCGTCCGGGACAACGAATTCGCCGACGACGACACCGCTGACCTTGGCGTGCGACGCCCGGACGGCGTGATCGTAGCGCTTGGCCGTCACCTCGCTCTCGCGCGTCATCGAGGCGATGATTTCCTCGATCACCCGGTCCTCGTCGGGGGCGGGTGTCTCGATGCCGTCGTGATAGCGCAGATAGGTTTCGGGACCGGCCATGGCTCGCCTTTCGGGAAGGGTTTCCTCCCGTGAACCGGTCTGTCGGGCGCGGGTTCGGGCCGCGCGCGATCACATTCAAGATGCCTCGCCAGAGGCCTTGCGGTGCGACCCGCCGGGTCGATATCCCTCCCGGCGTGGCCGATCTGCTCAGGCGTCCGGCCGCGCCAGCACGCCGCCGGTCGTCGGCTCGCGCACGCCGGTGGTCGACGGGAAGGTGATCGGCAGACCCTTGAGCGAGCGCACCGCGAGATGCGCGAAGGCCTGCGCCTCGAGGTAGGCCGAGGACCAGCCGATGGCGTCCGCCGTCGTGATCTCGGCCCGCAGGTGGTAGTTCAGCAGCCGGACGAGTTCGCCGTTGCGGGCGCCGCCGCCGGCCACGATCCAGCGCGACGGAATCTCGGGGGCGTGGTCGAGGGCGCGGGCCACCGCGCGGGCGGTGAAGGCGGTCAGCGTCGCGGCGCCGTCCTCCGTGGAGAGCTGGCCCGCGAGCTTGTGCGAGAACCAGTTGCGGTCGAGGGATTTCGGCGGGCGCCGGGCGAAGAACGGGTGGATCAGCAGCCAGGCCAGCAGCGGCTCGTCGGGGCGCCCGCGGGCGGCGGTGCGGCCGCCATCGTCGAGGGGGCGGCCGGTGCGCTCGCGCATCCAGTCGTCGATCAGCGCGTTGCCGGGGCCGGTGTCGAAGGCGATGACGTCGCCGTTCGAGGACAGGATGGTGGCGTTGGCGACGCCGCCGATGTTCAGGATGCCGAGCGCGCCCTCGAAGCCGGAGGCGCGGGCGAGCGCCTGGTGGAACACCGGGACCAGGGGGGCGCCCTGCCCGCCCGCCACCACGTCGGCATGGCGCAGGTCCGACACCACCGCGATGCCGAGGCGCCGGCTGAGCGCCGCGCCGTCGCCGATCTGCACGCTCATGCGCTGGTCCGGCCGGTGCACCACGGTCTGGCCGTGGAATCCGATCACGTCGATGTCGGCCGGCGTCAGGCCGTTATCAGCCAGGAAACTCTCCACCGCCTCGGCATGGGCGGCGGTGACGAAGGCCTCGGCCTCGGCGAGGCAGCCGGGCCGGTCCTCGCGGGCGCTGACCCCTTCCGAATCGATCAGGGCCTGGCGCAGCAGGGCCCGGTCCTCCTCGGTGTAGCCGCGATAGCCGGTCGGGCCGAGGGGTTCGAGGTAGCCGTTGTGGCTCTGGACCACGCGCACGGTCTCGCCGTCGGTCTCGATCAGGGCGACGTCGACGCCGTCGAGGGAGGTGCCGCTCATCAGCCCGATCGCGCGCATCATCGTCATGGTGCCCTCCGCGGGCCTCGATGCCCGTGCCATCCGTCCGCAGCCCTGCTAAGAGCCGCCCCAACAACCCGTGCGGTGCTATCACGCGGCCTTCGGCCCTGTCCCGCGCCGCGATCCATTAGACCGGAACCTCGCATGTCCCCCGACGCCTCCCAGGCCGCCCCCGCCAAGCCCGTCGATGCCTTCGTGCCGCAATCCGACTTCCTGAAGGTGCTGACGGAGCGCGGCTACATCCACCAGGGGTCGGACCTCGCCGGCATCGACGCGGCCGCGCGCGAGGGCCGGCTGACGGCCTATGTCGGCTATGACTGCACCGCCGCCTCCCTGCATGTCGGCCACCTCCTCTCGATCATGATGCTGCACTGGCTCCAGGCCACCGGCGGCACGCCGATCACCCTGATGGGCGGCGGCACGACGCGGGTGGGCGACCCCTCGGGCCGCGACGAATCGCGCAAGATCCTCACCCTCGAGCAGATCGAGGAAAACAAGGCCGGCATCCAGAAGACCTTCTCGCGGTTCCTCAGCTTCGAGGCCGGCGGCAACGGCGCGACGATGATCGACAACGCCGAGTGGCTGACGAAGCTGAACTACATCGAGATGCTGCGCGACATCGGGCGCCACTTCTCGGTCAATCGCATGATGTCGATGGACAGCGTGCGGATGCGCCTGGAGCGCGACCAGGAACTCTCGTTCCTGGAATTCAACTACATGATCCTCCAATCCTACGACTTCGTGGAGCTGAATCGCCGCTACGGCTGCGTGCTGCAGATGGGCGGCTCGGACCAGTGGGGCAACATCGTCAACGGCATCGATCTCGGCCGCCGCATGGGTACGCCGCAGCTCTACGGGCTGACCTGTCCGCTGCTCACCACCGCCTCGGGCGCCAAGATGGGCAAGACCGCCGCCGGCGCGGTCTGGCTCGATGCCGGGATGCTGAGCCCGTACGATTACTGGCAATTCTGGCGCAACAGCGAGGACGCCGATGTCGGCCGCTTCCTCAAGCTGTTCACGCTGCTGCCGATGGACGAGATCGCGCGCCTCGAAGCCCTGACGGGCGCCGGGATCAACGAGGCCAAGAAGGTGCTGGCCACGGAGGCCACCGCCCTGATGCACGGCCGCGAGGCGGCGGAGGCCGCCGCCGAGACCGCCCGCAAGACCTTCGTCGAGGGCACCGTCGCCCAGGACCTGCCGAGCATCACCGTCTCGCCCGACCTGCTGGAAGCGGGCCTCGGCGTGCTCTCGGCCTTCGGGCCGGACTACGCCAAGCTCCTGCCCTCCACCAGCGAGGGACGCCGCCAGATCAAGAGCGGGGGCCTGCGCGTCAACGACGTGCCGGTGACCGACGAGCGCGCGGTTCTGCGCACGGCCGACCTCACGGCGGACGGCGTGATCAAACTCTCCTTCGGTCGCAAGAAGCACGTGCTCGTCCGCGCCGGTTGAAACGGGATTCGCGCCGACGCCGCTTTCGGCGCTGAGAAGCCCGGGAGATCTCCCGGGCCGATCGGGATCAGAGGATGCGGAATGACGGATCGACGCCGGGGTCAGGCTGTCGACCCGGGCTGACGCGCATCGTCACCCGAACGACGGCACGCGGACCCAACGACAATAAGTGTAGGCGATCCGGAGATCGGAGCGCATACTGATCGTTGGGTCAGGATGCTCTATGACAATTCAAGAACTCGTCCGTCGGCGTCGATCATCGGCAGCACAGGCAGCGGTCGTCGGTGCGACGCGTGCTTTGGAAATGGCGTTTCCCCTCATCGAGAACGACGAGACGCTCAATCGTCTGGGCCGGGCCCTGGCCGCCCTCATCGCGTTGGACAAGCTCGCCGCGCGGGAGGATACCGTCGCAGTGGCCTGCTGATCTGGAGCCGGCCCGCGGCAGACCTCGCGTGAGCGAACGCGACGGACCGCCGGGGGCGCATGAGGCTGCCGAGGTCCCACCGGGACCCAGCCATGGTCCGGACGACGTCCCTGGACCGCCCGCGCCGGTCCTCGACCCGATCGTCCTTGTTCGCCTCGGACCGGACTCGATGCCGTACCGTTGATCCGCATGCCGGATCGAGACGCACGGTGGCCGACCGACATTGCTTGGGCCCCGGGACCGGGGAGCGGCGCGAGTTCGGATCTCCCATCGCGATCAGTGCGGGGTCCAGGGTGCACCGATGCACGTCCCGATGATGAAGACGATCGCCGCTGCACAGATGGGCAGCGCGGGAGACGTCGTCCGAGGAAGCGCCTTCGCCTGACGGCCGGGCCGAGCCCAGACCATCCTGGCGCCGATCGCCAAAACGGCCGTCGCAACCGCCACGTCGAGCGCCGCTTCGAGGAGGTCTGTCATCCCGGCTGACCTAATCCCATTGCTGGCTGTCGAGGTTGCAGGCGCCGTTCGTCAGCTTGGCGATGGCCGTCATGGCCTCATCGAGGCTCGGGTGTTGGACCTTGACCGTCGCGAGGATCGTCCCCGGCTCCGGTCTGACGGTGACGGTATCCCCCGCCGCGCTTCTCCGGATCGTTCCGAGGTCGCGACCCAGTCGGTCCTTCAGAGACCAGGCATCGCGATCCGAAATCACCGGCGTGAGTACGACGTCCATCGGCGGTCCTCGCAAGACAGATCTGGGAGCGCCATCATGCGAATGGTCCGTCGCCGACGCGCAAGATGCGCTGTCAGTGATGCGCTCGGCGCAGGGTTCTGGCAATCCTGGAAAAACAAATGCAGCGAGTTTTTTATTTGTAGGAGACTGCGAAAACATGTGTATGATCGTTGATATATTTAGAAAAAGGGCGACCTATGTTCCGTATTATTCTCCGCCACGAAGCCTCGGCCCTTGGTTCGAAGGCTTGGACCGGCGACCTGGATTCGGCGAAATCGCATGTGAAAAAGCTGATCGATGAGCCGCCGGCGGGCGTTCGAGCGACCTCCGCCGAGATCCGCGATGGAGTCTCGCAGGCGATCGTCCACCGCTATCCGCTCCTGCCGTAGCGCTGTTGCGACTCCTCGGGCGTCGGAGCGCGGTCGCTACGGAGGCGTCCCCGGCGCCTGCCGGGACGGATCCGCCTGCGGAGGCTCCCTGCGCCGCTGCCGCCCGATGAAATCGACGAAGGCCCGGAGCGGCGCCGGCAGGTAGCGCCGCCCGGGATAATACAGGAACGGCCCCGGAAAGCGTGGCCACCAGGGCTCCAGCACGGGCTCCAGGGCGCCGCTGTCGAGATGCGGCCGGAGCCAGTCCTCGAACAGGCTGAGGATACCGACGCCGGCGATGGCTGCCTCGACGGCGAGATCGGTGGCGGCCCCGACCCGGACGATCAGCGGCCCGGTCGGGTCGACCGTGACGGTCTCGCCGTCGCGCTCGAACTCCCAGGCGGTCATCGCGCCGCTGGCGAAGCGGCCGCCGATGCAGGCGTGGCCGAGGAGGTCGCGCGGGTGGTCCGGGCGGCCGCGCCGGTCGAGATAGGCCGGGGCCGCGACGGTGGCGAAGCGTTGCTCGCGCGGGCCGATCGGCACCGCGACCATGTCCTGCTCCAGGCGCTCGTCGTAGCGAATCCCCGCATCGCAGCCTGCCGCCAGCACGTCGACGAAGCTGTCGTCGGCGATCACCTCCAGGCGGATGTCGGGATAGGCCGCCAGGAACGGCGGCACGATCCGGGGCAGCACCAGCCGGGCGGCGCTGACCGGCACATTCAGCTTGAGCGTCCCGGCCGGCCGGTCGCGGAAGCCGTTGACGACGTCCACCGCCGCCGCGACCTCGCTTAAGGCCGGCTTCAGGCGCTCCAGAAGCCGCAGGCCGGCCTCGGTCGGTGCGACGCTGCGCGTGGTGCGGTTCAGGAGCCGCACGCCGAGACGGGTCTCCAGCCGCCGCACCGCCTCACTCAGGCCCGAGGCGCTCGATCCGCTGGCGCGGGCGCCATTGCGGAAACCGCCCGCCTCGGCCACGGCGACGAAGGCCGCGAGATCGCTGAGATCCGTCATCGCTGTTCGCTCCGACGCACAACCCGTGCGGATTGTCCCGTATTATCGCATCCGGTCCCGGGGTCTAGATCGGGCTCACCGCACAGGAGAGACCCCCATGAACGACCTCGACACTGCCGGCACCTACCGGCTCGGCGACCGGACGGTGAACCGGATGGGCTACGGCGCCATGCAACTGGCCGGGCCGCAGGTGTTCGGCCCGCCGAAGGATCGGGCCCAGGCCGTCGCGGTGCTGCGCGCGGCAATCGCCGGCGGCGTCGACCACATCGACACCAGCGACTTCTACGGCCCGCACGTCACCAACCAGATCATCCGCGAGGCGCTGCACCCCTATCCGGACGACCTCGTCATCGTCACCAAGATCGGCGCGCGCCGCGGCCCGGATGCGTCCTGGAACCCGGCAATCTCGGCCGGCGACCTGACGGACGCGGTCCACGACAACCTGAGGAACCTCGGCCTAGCGGCCCTCGACGTCGTCAACCTGCGCATCATGTTCGACGTGCACGGCCCCGCCGAAGGCTCGATCGCGGAGCCCTTGCGCGTCCTCGCCGATCTCCGGCGCCAGGGTCTGGTGCGCCAGATCGGGCTCAGCAACGTGACGGCGCGGCAGGTGGCCGAGGGTCGGTCGATCGTGCCGATCGCCTGCGTGCAGAACGCCTACAACCTCGCCCACCGGGCCGACGACGCCCTGGTCGACGATCTCGCCGCGGCCGGCATCGCCTACGTGCCGTTCTTCCCCCTCGGCGGCTTCAGCCCGCTCCAGTCGACGACGCTCTCGGCG
The DNA here is from genome assembly GCF_055361545.1 of Methylobacterium sp. TK31. NCBI lineage: Bacteria > Pseudomonadati > Pseudomonadota > Alphaproteobacteria > Hyphomicrobiales > Methylobacteriaceae > Methylobacterium > Methylobacterium sp. TK31. The sequence goes on from NZ_CM143964.1 coordinate 2,771,539, forward strand.
GTGGCCGCGCGCCTTGGCGCGACGCCGATGCAGGTGGCCCTCGCCTGGCTCCTCGCCCGGTCACCGAACATCCTGCTGATTCCCGGCACGTCGTCGCCGGAGCACCTGCGCGAGAACCTCGGCGCCGCGAGCCTGAAGCTGCCCGAGGACGCGAGGCGGGAACTCGACGGGATCGCCGGGGCGGGCTGACGGTTCGCGCTCCCCGGGTGAGCAGACGAGGCCGAGGGCGGTGGACGTCAGCGCTCGGTCTCGTTCATCGGCGTGCCGGCGGCGAGCCCGTCATTGCCGCCGCCGGCGCTGAAGAGCTTGCGCAGGATGCCGGGGGCGAGGGCCGAGAGCGGGTTCACGCTCACGTCCGGCTTGGCGAGGCGGCCGGACACGCGGAAGTTCAGGGCGAACAGCCCCTCGTTGCGGCCGCCGCCGAGGAGCTGGCCGAGAATCGGCAGCTGGGAGACGACGTTGTTCAGGCCGTAGAGGGGCACGAAGGTGCCGTTGATATCGGTGCGTTCCTTGGCCGTATCGAGGAAGCCCGTCATTGTGAAGCCCATGGCGGGGTTCGAGATCGCCGCGTCGCTGATGTCGATGCGGCTGCCGGTGCGGGTGAAGATCGCCCGCAGGCGGTCGAATTCCACGTCGTTGCCGGCGTTCTGGACGATGTATTTCCGGCCGCGCGCATCCGTGACCTCGCTGGTCGCCGGCCCCTGCGCCATGATGCTCGACAGGGCCGGCTCGTTGCGCAGGATGAAGTTGCGGATCTGCACGGAGCCCGGCTGCGGCCCGTCGTTCAAGCCGCTCGTCATGATCAGCTTGCCGCCGTACATCCGCTTGTAGATGTCGGCGAAGCGCAGGGTCGAGCCGGCATCCAGGGTCTCGATGGTCAGGCCCGGCCCGCCCCGGTCGGTATGGGTCACCTGCGCGGAGAACGGCGCGCTGGTGAACTTGCCCTGGATGCGCCCGCTGCGGATGTCGCGGCCGCGCAAGGCGAGCTTGACGGTGGCGTTGGTCAGCGATTCCCCGTTGAAGCCCGTGAGAATGCCGACGCTGAGGTCGGCATCGATATCCTTCGGAGCGGCGTCGCGGCCGCCCTTGGCGTCGGCCCCGGCGAGGTTGCGCAGGAAGGGGCGCGCATCGGCGACGGCGCCCTTCACGGTCACGCGGTAGCCGTTGCCGTTGCGCTCGGCCTGGAGGCGCATGTCGTCGCCGGGCGAGAGCTTGAAGCTCGCCAGGTCCGCCCGCTCGAAGCCACCCTCCCCGTTCAGCGTCGCGCTGCCCCGCGCCAGCAGGGGCGCGGCCTCGACCGCGAGGTCCCGCAATTCCATGCCGCCGCCCGCGGTCTCCTGCATCGTGAAGCTCGCCCGGCCGGCCTTGCCGACCGCCTTGGTGAAGCCCGGCAGCAATCCGTCGCTGCCGGCGCGGGCGAGGTCGGCCTCGACGCGGATCGGCGGCTTGCCGGCATTCGGCCGCCCGATCGGGACGTTGATCCGCACCGGGATCGTGCCGGAGAGGAGCGGTGCCACCGGCAGGCCCTTGCGGGCGCGCAGGGCCTCGTCGAGGGCGAGCGCCACGTTGATCTCGCCGGGCGCTCCGGCCTTCGGCTGGCGCAGGTCGACGGTGAGTGCGGAGCCCATCACCTTGCCGTCGCCCTTCAGGGCGAAGGCGCCCCGGTCGTAGGAGACCGTGAAGCGGCCCGCCTCCAGGCGCTCCTTGCCGAAGGCCTTGTCGACGGCGATGTCGGCCAGCGTCCCCGTCATCGTCACCGGCAGGTCCGGCAGGTCGGGGATGTGCTTGAGGTTGAGGGGGAAATCGATGCGCAGGTCGGCGCTGCCCTTGACGGTCGCCGGATCGAGGTCGACCCCGGTCAGGCTCTTGAACATCTTCGTCTGCAGCAGCGAGACCAGCGCGTCGGCGCCGCCTCCGAGCCGCAGGCCGATCTGCGCCACCACGGTGTCGGGTGTGATCTTCGGGATGACGAAGGAGCCGTCGGAGATCGACAGGGTGCGGCTGTCCGGCATCCGCAGGTCGGCGGTGACGTTGCGGATCGTCGTCGTCAGTCCGGTGATCGTGCCGGTCACGCGGCCGCGGGTGAGCGGCGGGGCGTCGGACGTGACCAGGAGGCTCGCATCGGAGACGGAGAAGTCGATGTGCACCGCGTTGTCGGGCATCGGCTCGCCGCGGGTGGCGGCGGCCAGTTCGGTGCCGCTCATGTCGACGGTGATGTCGACCGCGTTCACCTTGCCGCCGCGCAGGTTGTCGACGAGGTAGTTGCGCGCCGGCGGCGCCACGTGCTCCGGCCACAGGCGCAGGGCCATGCGCCCGTCGGTGTCGGCGGCCACGATGTGCAGGGTTAGCCCGTCGTCGTCGGCCGCGGTCCCGATGGTCCCGGTGATCCGGCCGTTGGCCGCGCCGGCCCGGACGGAGAAGTCGTCGATGACCACGCCGCCGGCCTTGCCGGTGAGGTGGGTCGAGACCGTGTCGAGGGTCACCGGCTTGTCGGCGGGATTGGCCCCGCGCAGCACCGCGCCCTTGCCCGCCAGTTCGAGGGTCCAGGCGGATTCGGCGCCCGGCGGCGCGGCGGTCCAGGCGCCGGTGAGATGCACGGCATTGCCGGCGCCGCGATAGTCGAGGGCGTCGAGCTTCATGGCCCGGCCCGCCTCGTCCCAGCTCACCGCGGCCGCGAGGCTGTCGATGGTGACGGGGTTGAAGTCCTTCTCCTCGATGAGGACGTTGCCGCCGCCGGTACGGATCTCGGCCGTCATCGTCTCGATGCGCCCGGCATCGATCGCCACGTCGGCCTTGGCCGAGAGCTTGAGGTCGGTCTCCACCGGCAGCTTCGACTGCCCGGACAGGAGCAGCAGGTCGGTGATCGGCAGGTCGTCGAGGGTGATGATGCCGGTGCGCTTGGTGCCGCCGGCCTCGTGCAGGTCGCCGCCGAAGCGCCATTCCCCGTGCGGTCCGTCGATGCGCAGTTCGAACACCCGGGCATCGCGCACGGCGTCGCGCCGGAACAGGCCGTTGACGTGCTCGAAGACAGCGCGCTGGCGGGCGTCGTCGTCGATCAGCGTGAGGCGCCCGTTGGTGATCCGGGCCCGGTCGAGGGCGCCGATGACCCCGGCGGAATCGAGGACGACGCCGAAGATCGAGGCGACGCTGGCGGAGATCGGCGAGACGTGTCCCGCCGCGGCGTCGACGCTGGGCAGGGTATGGGGCACCACCGCCCCGGCCTGACTGCTACTGTCCGAGGCCGCGAAGGCGATGCTGCCGTTGCGGTGGACCAGGGCGGTCATCTGCAGGTCGCGGAATTCGATGGCGCGCGGCTGCACCGCGAGGCGCAGCAGGCTCCAGGTGTCGAGGCTGACCACCGCGAGGGGCGCCCGGACCACCAGGGCGCCCTCGGGATTGTGGATGTCGAGCCCCGCCACCCGGAGCGCGAGGGATTGCTCGGAATCGAGTTCGAGGGCGCTGTCGCTGAGGTTCACGCGCCAGCCGGGGCCGATGCTGCCGGCGATGGCCGAGGCGACCCGCTCCGACATGCCGTCGATGCGCAGCGGCCCCATGGACAGGCGGCCGATCAGGCCCCCGACGGCGATCACCAGGCCGATCACCAGGGCGGCCACGATCCAGAGCAGCGGCCGCCGCCGGGCGGCGCGCCGCGCGGGTCGCAAACCTGTGGCCGTTTCCTGGTCCATCAATCCTTGTGCCGCTGGATCGGAACGTCCCCTCGGGCTATCGAGCGGCTGTCCTACGGGTTTCAGCTTTCGCGAGTCTTCTACCGCGGGTCTTCTGCGTTCTCGGGCCCTGCGGCGCCGGGGCCTCGGACCCCGTCGCGGTGCAACGCCAGAGGCACACCATCAATCGGCCGAAAGGAAGGCATGATGCCCCTCGATACCGGAGATCAGGCGCCCGACTTCACGCTGGCGGGCGCCGGCGACGAGACGATCAGCCTCGGAGCACTGAAGGGCCGCAAGGCGGTCCTGTACTTCTACCCCAAGGACGACACGAGCGGTTGTACCCTGGAGGCGCAGGGCTTCAACGCCCTCGGCCCCGACTTCGCGGCCGCTGACACCATCGTGATCGGGGTCTCGCCGGACTCGGTGAAGAGCCACGACAAGTTCCGCGCCAAGTACGCCCTCACCTTCCCGCTCGCCTCCGACGAGAGCAAGGCGATGCTGGAGGCCTACGGCGTCTGGGTCGAGAAGAGCATGTACGGCCGCAAGTACATGGGCGTCGAGCGCACCACGATGCTGATCGACCGGACGGGCCGCATCGCCCGGATCTGGCCGAAGGTGAAGGTGCCGGGCCACGCCGAGGAGGTGCTGGCGGCGGCGCGCGCGCTCGCCTGACGGATCGCTCCGCATGATGAATCGTGGGTGCGCCGCCTTGGCGGTTCGTTAACCCTGATCCGGGCAGGGTGACGCGGTGGATCAGGTCACGCGTCCCATGCCATCGTCCTCTCGGAAGACCTCCTCGAAGGCGACCCGCGTCGTCTCCGCCGCCCCGGGCTCAGCGCTTCGGTCGCGCCTCCTCACCGGAGCGCTGGCCCTCGCGGTCGCCTGGGCCGGCGGGGCGACGTACTACCTCGTCTTCCACGACGAGGTGCTCGCCCGCTTCGTCTCGCAGCAGAGCGCGATCCAGTACGGCTACGAGGAGCGGATCGGCGCGCTGCGCCTTCAGCTCGACCGGGTGACGATGGAGCAGGCGGCGGCGCGCGACGGGATCGCCCAGCGCATGGCCGAGCTCGCCCGGCGCCAAGCCGCGATGGAAGCGCGCCAGGCCGTGCTCGCGAATCTCGCGGGCGACACCGGCGCGGCATCGCTGCCGCCCCCGTCCGCCGAGATCCCCGAGCCCGCGCCGCGACCCGTGCCCGGCGGCAAGCCTTTCCCGACCCCCGACGCCCTGCAGCTGCGCACCGAGGCCGAGGCCGTCCCCGGGCGGCAATCCGCCCGCGCGGTGGAGGGCCGGGTCGCGGCCCTCGAGCAGCGCCTCGACGGGCTCGCCGAAGCGCAGTCGCGCGTGCTGACCAATCTCGGCCTGCGGGCCGGCCGGCAGGCCCAGCGCCTGCGCAGCCTCGTCGCGCGGCTCGGCCTCGACCCTGCCCGCTTCGAGCGCGAGCGTCCCGCCGGCATCGGCGGCCCCCTGGTGCCCCTGAATGGGGACGCCTTCGGACTGTCGCTGGCGGACGTGCAGCGCTCCCTCGCCGACGAGGCGCATCTGCGCCGGGTCACCGCGGGACTGCCGGTACGCCGTCCGCTCTCCGGCGAGATCAGCCTGTCGAGCAATTTCGGCGCCCGCCTCGATCCCTTCACCCGCGGCTACGCCATGCATACCGGGATGGACATGCGGGCGGAGACCGGCGAGCCGGCCCGCGCCACGGCGGCGGGACGGGTCACGGCGGCGGATTACAACGGCGGCTACGGCAACATGGTCGAGGTCGACCACGGACACGGGCTCGTCACCCGCTACGCCCACCTCTCGGCCTTCGACGTGGTGGCCGGCCAATGGGTCGAGCCCGGCACGATCGTCGGCCGGGTCGGCTCCACCGGACGCTCGACCGGAAGCCACCTGCACTACGAGACCCGGATCGACGGCGAGCCCGTCGATCCGGTTCGGTTCCTGAGGGCGGCCGACGCGCTCTGATCGCGAGGCGAGCGGCGCGGCGATGCCCGGGATCCGGGGAAGCGCCCCCTACTCGATGTCCTCGACCACGTCCGCCCCGCCATAGACACGCTGGGCGAGCGAGGCTTCCATGAACGGATCGAGGGAGCCGTCCAGCACCGCGTCCGGATCGGTGGACTGGGTGCCGGTGCGCAGGTCCTTCACGAGCTGGTAGGGCTGCAGCACGTAGCTGCGGATCTGGTGGCCCCAGCCGATATCGGTCTTCGCGGCGGCCTCGGCGTTCGCCTTCTCCTCGCGCTTCTTCAGCTCGGCCTCGTACATGCGGGCACGCAGCATGTTCCAGGCGGTGGCCCGGTTCTTGTGCTGCGACCGCTCCTGCTGGCACGCCACCACGATGCCGGTCGGAATGTGCGTGATGCGCACCGCCGAATCGGTGGTGTTGACGTGCTGGCCGCCGGCGCCCGACGACCGGTAGGTGTCGATGCGGCAGTCCGATTCCTTGATCTCGATCTCGATCCGGTCGTCGATCACCGGATAGACCCAGACGCTGGCGAAGCTGGTGTGGCGCCGCGCGCTCGAATCGTAGGGCGAGATGCGCACGAGCCGGTGCACGCCGGACTCGGTCTTGAGCCAGCCATAGGCGTTGTGGCCCTTGATCAGGAGCGTGGCGCCCTTGATCCCGGCCTCGTCGCCGTCCGACCACTCGACGATCTCGACCTTGTACTTCCGGCGCTCGGCCCAGCGGGCGTACATGCGCTGGAGCATGTTGGCCCAGTCCTGGCTCTCGGTGCCGCCGGCGCCCGAATGGACTTCAAGATAGGTGTCGAAGCCGTCGGCCTCGCCGGAGAGCAGGGTCTCGATCTGGCGGCGCGCGGCCTCCTTCTCGACGGCGCGGACGCCGGCCTCGCCTTCCTGGATGGTGGCCTCGTCGCCCTCCATCTCGCCGAGCTCGATCAGCGTATGGGCGTCCTCGAGGTCCTGGCTCAGCTTCCTGATCGCGGTCACGGCGTCATCGAGCTGGGTGCGCTCGCGCATGACCTTCTGGGCCGCCTCGGCGTCGTTCCAGAGTTCGGGGTTCTCGGAAGCCGCGTTCAGCTCCGCGAGGCGTTTCTCGACGGTATCCCAGTCAAAGATGCCTCCTCAGCAGTCCGATCGACTGCTTGGCGGCATCCGAGAGTTGTTCGATCTCGGCGCGCATCTGGTGTTTCGGGCTCGTCTGTATGGGGTGTGGGAGCGGGTGATACCGGGCCGGCCGGATGGTGTAAACGGCGCGACCGAAACCGCGAGTGCGTCGCGTGCTCTCCAAAAGAGCATCCGGAGTGACGGAGATCGACGGCACGAAGCCGCGCCCACTGGTCCGGGCGTCCCGGTGGATGCCGGCTTGCCGGTGCCGCACCTAAGGATCGTGGGAGTGGCGGCGGGGCAGCCGTTCCGGCGCGGGCTGAATCCTGGCCGCGCGCCCGATCGACCGGGCGCTAGCGCAACGCGGGGCGAACGTAGTCCTGCGGGCCGATGCGGGCCGGTGCCAGCACGTACTCGCGCGGGCGATGGCGCTGGTTCAGCGGGCCTTCACTGAGGCCGTCGCTGAAGTAATCCGTGCCGGTCAGGCCGAAACCGCCGCCGTTCATCACGCTCGGCACCGGAATGGCGTTCGGCACGTCCGGGATCGGCCGGCCGCTGCTCGGGCTCGTCGGCAGGACGACGGGCCCCTGGGCTCCCAGGAAGAGGGTCTGCGCGGGCGCGGCGACGGTGAACCCGAGACCGATCAGGCCAGCAGCAACGAGGGTTCGCATCATCAGCACCACGTGGAAGAGCCGGCGGGCGACCTGAAGCCGGGAGGGACGCGCCCGGCGCCATCATGCCCCAACCGGACGGCGTTGTCCGTGTCCGTTCGGTCGCGCCGCCCCGACATTCGGCGGCTCCCTGTGGGAAAATCCCTGTGAGTGGGCGCCCGAAACGAGAAAGGCCGGGCATCGGCCCGGCCCCGCGACACGATCCGGTGGCGTCAGCCCTTGGCGCGAAGCACCACCGAACGCTCCTGCAGCATGGGCTCGCAGGTGGAATAGAAGCCGTTCAGCACGGTCGGGCGCGAATTGCACTCGTAGCCGAGGGTCGGCTCGGGCGCCGGAACCGGGTCGCGAGCGACGATCGGCTTCGGAGCGCAGGCTCCGGCGGAGGCGCTCAGCACCAGGGCGACGGCAAGGGTCAGGCGACGCATACGAACCTCGGGCCTCGGCGAAACGACCGCGCGAAGAATTCCCGATGCGGCCGCGTTCGACCCTGCTGACCTCGCACCGCCGTGACAAGCACAACGGTGCGTTTCGCCAAGCTTTGCGGGCGCCTGTCTCCCGGCCGCAACATCCGGCCGGGACGGTCTCAGCCGGCCTTCGACAGGGGGGCCTCGGTCAGCGGCACCACGTTGTGCAGCGTCTTATCGGCGGTCTCGAAGAAGCGCCGGACGTTGCGCGCCGCCTGCCGGATGCGCTGCTCGTTCTCGACGAGGGCGATGCGGACGTAATTGTCGCCGTGCTCGCCGAAGCCGATGCCGGGCGCCACCGCGACGTCCGATTTCTCCAGCAGCAGCTTCGAGAATTCGAGGCTCCCCAGCGCCTGGTACTTCTCCGGGATCGGAACCCAGGCGAACATCGAGGCGGAGGGCGTCGGGATCTTCCAGCCGGTCTTGCCGAAGGATTCGATCAGCGCGTCGCGGCGCTTGCGGTAGATCGAGCGCATCTCGACGATGCAGTCCTCCGGCCCGTTCAAGGCCGCGGTGGCGGCGACCTGGATCGGCGTGAAGGCGCCGTAATCGAGGTAGGACTTCACGCGGGTGAGCGCGGCGAGCAGGCGCTCGTTGCCCACCGCGAAGCCCATGCGCCAGCCGGCCATCGAGAAGGTCTTCGACAGGGACGAGAACTCCACCGTGCAGTCGATGGCGCCGGGCACTTCCAGGACGGAGGGCGGCGGATCCCCGTCGAAATAGACCTCGGCATAGGCCAGGTCCGACAGGATGATGATCTCGTGGCGCTTCGCGAAGGCGACGAGGTCCCGGTAGAAGTCGAGGCTCGCCACGTAGGCGGTGGGGTTCGAGGGGTAGCAGACCACGATCGCCACCGGCTTCGGGATCGAGTGCTGCATCGCCTTCTCGACCGCGGGGAAGAAGGCGGGCGTCGGCTCGGCCGGCACCGAGCGGATGACGCCGCCGGCCATCAGGAAGCCGAAGGCGTGGATCGGATAGCTCGGGTTGGGCACCAGCACCACGTCGCCCGGGGCGGTGATCGCCTGGGCCATGTTGGCGAAGCCCTCCTTCGAGCCGAGCGTCGCCACTACCTGGGTGTCGGGGTTCAGGCTCACGCCGAAGCGGCGCTTGTAATAGTTCGCCTGGGCGCGGCGCAGGCCGGCGATGCCCTTCGAGGCGGAATAGCGGTCGGTGCGCGGCCGGCCGGCGGTCTCCACCAGCTTGGCGATGACGTGCTTCGGGGCGTCGAGATCCGGATTGCCCATGCCGAGGTCGATGATGTCGGCGCCGTTGGCGCGGGCCTGGGCCTTGATCCGGTTCACCTGCTCGAAGACGTAGGGGGGCAGGCGCTTGATGCGGTGGAAGTCGGTCATGGCCTTCACGATGTCCGAAATGAAATTGGGGCGCGGGGTGACGGGCGTCACCCGGCGCGAAGCTGTCATCATCCCGAGACGGGGCGTGGTCTAGTCCGGCGGTCCCTCGGGCGGAATCCGGACGTCTTTTGACGGCATTGCCTTGCGCAGGGCCGTCGCAGAATTCGCACGCTTCGCGAATCTCTAGCAGTTTTGTGCGGCGAGGCCGAACGATATCTGGCGATGGCGCGCGCGTTGATCCGCCGGGACCCTACGGCTTGGCGCCCTGGGCCGCGCTCTCGGCGGAGCGGCCGCGCGCCTCATTGCGGCCGCGGGCGGCGACGAGCTCGTCCTCCAGCGCCTTGGTGCCCTCGGGCGTCTTGGCGCGGATCGGGCGGGCCGGCGCTGAGACGCCGACGGGCATGAAGTCGTCGCCGCTGCGGCGGGACTGCGCCACGAAATCGGGCGCCTTGGGCGGCGGGCCGGCCTCGCCGGTGCCGTAGGCCATCCGCATCGGATTCAGGTCGCCGGAACATCCGCCGAGCAGGACGACGAGCGCCAGGACCGCGACAAACTGGGGGTTGTGAAGCCGGGACATGGGTGAAGTCGGCCGTTTTGGTGGCGTGCGCTCTGGCGGAACCTGCGGATGGCGCGTTAATTTGTCGGAAACGAGGCCCCCTCGGCCGCGCGGCAGGCGTCGCACGGCGAAAGGTCGGGCCACACTCGGGGAGAGATGCACGCGTGACGACCGAACGGACGACACCGCTGCCCGACATCGAGGCCCTGTCCCGCAACGCGAGCCTGCTGATCGAGGAATTCGGGCGCGCCGCGTCGCGCTACATGAAGCCGGTCGGCACGCCGGACGCCCTGCCGGTCGAGGCCGTGGAGCCGCCCAAGGAGGTCAACGACGTGGTCCGCACCCTCGGCAGCGTCGCCGAGACCTGGCTCGCGGACCCGAAGCGGACCGTCGAGGCCCAGACGAAGCTCAGCGAGGCCTTCATCACCCTGTGGGGCTCCACCTGGCAGCGGCTGCAGGGCGAGAACGCCCCGCCCGTGGTCGAGCCCGAGCCGAAGGACAACCGCTTCGCCCACGCGGAATGGTCCACCAATCCGATCTTCGACTTCATCAAACAGAGCTACCTCATCACCGCGCGCTGGGCCGAAGGCTTGGTGGACGAGGCCGAGGGCATCGACGAGCATACCCGGCACAAGGCGCAATTCTACCTGCGCCAGATCACCGGCGCCCTGTCGCCCTCCAACTTCGTGATGACCAACCCGGAGCTGATCCGGCACACCCTCCAGGAGAACGGCGCCAACCTCGTGCGCGGCATGAAGATGCTCGCCGAGGACATCGAGGCCGGCAAGGGCCAGCTCCGGGTGCGCCAGACCGATCCCGCCGCCGGCTTCGAGGTCGGCGTCAACGTCGCGGTGACGCCGGGCGAGGTGGTGTTCCGCAACGACCTGATGGAGCTGATCCAGTACGCGCCCACCACGGACACGGTTCTGAAGCGCCCCTTCCTGATCGTGCCGCCCTGGATCAACAAGTTCTACATCCTCGACCTCAACCCCTCGAAGAGCCTGATCGCCTGGATGGTCGGCCAGGGCCTGACGGTGTTCTGCATCTCCTGGGTCAACCCGGATGCGCGCCACGCCGACAAGGATTTCGAGAGCTACATGCGGGAGGGCATCGAGACCGCGATCGATGCCATCGGGGTCGCCACCGGCGAGAGCGAGGTCGCGGCGGCGGGCTACTGCGTCGGCGGCACCCTGCTGGCCGTAACCCTGGCGATGCAGGCCGCCACCGGCAACAAGCGCATCAAGAGCGCCACCTTCCTCACCACGCAGGTGGATTTCACCCATGCGGGCGACCTGAAGGTCTTCGCCGACGAGGAGCAGATCCGCCTGATCGAGGCGCGGATGCAGAAGCGCGGCTACCTCGAGGGCACCGGCATGGCGACCGCCTTCAACATGCTGCGCCCCAACGACCTGATCTGGTCCTACGTGGTCAACAACTACGTCAAGGGCCAGACGCCGATGCCCTTCGACCTCCTGTACTGGAACGCCGATTCCACCCGGATGCCGGCGGCCAACCACTCGTTCTACCTGCGCAACTGCTACCTCAACAACACCCTCGCCCAGGGCAAGATGATCCTCGGCAACGTCCGCCTCGACCTGGCGAAGGTGAAGATCCCGATCTTCAACCTCGCCACGAAGGAGGACCACATCGCCCCCGCCCTGTCGGTGTTCGAAGGCTCCTCGAAGTTCGGCGGCCCGGTCGATTACGTGCTGGCCGGCTCGGGCCACATCGCCGGCGTCGTGAACCCGCCGGCCAAGCCGAAATACGGGTTCTGGACCGGCGGGACGGCCAAGGGCCGCTTCGAGGACTGGGTCGCGGCCGCCACCGAGACCAAGGGCTCCTGGTGGCCCTACTGGTTCCGGTGGCTGGAGCACCAGGCGCCCGCCCGCGTCCCGGCGCGGGTCCCCGGCGAGGGCGGTCTCGCCTCGCTCGGACCGGCGCCCGGCACCTACGTGCGCATGAAGGCGTGAGCGCCGCGACGCCCAGCCCCGACTGGACGATCCGCCTGGAGGCCGAGCCCGACCCGGCGATGCGGGCGGCGATCCTGGCGCCCCTCGTCGCCTACAACGAGGCGCAGGCGCCGGGCGGCGACTGGGGCCTCCTCGCCCTCACGGTGCGGGGCCCGGACGGCGCCGTCGTCGGCGGCCTCTGGGGCCGGCACGGCTACGGCATGCTCTTCGTGGAATTGCTGGCTCTCGGGCCGGCGCGCGGGCAGGGCCTGGGGCGGCGGCTGATGCGGGACGCCGAGGCGGAGGCGCGCCGGCGCGGCCTGTCCGGGATCTGGCTCGACACCTGGACCTTCCAGGCGCCCGGCTTCTACGCGCGCCTCGGCTTCACCGAGTGCGGGCGGATCAGCGACTACCCGCCCGGCCACGACCGGATCTTCTACGTGAAGCGCTTCGCGGCCGGCGGAAATCCGCCGGCCTGAACGCTCGCCGGCTTCAGAACTTGCGCACCAGGGGCTGGGGCGCGGCGACGGCCGGCTCGCCGAAGACGTAGCGGAAGCCCACCGAGACGATGTCGGCGCTGCTGTCGGCCACGCCGGCGAAGACCACGTTCTGGACGTTGTAGTCGCGTCCCGGCCCGGCGAGGATGCGGCCCTTGTCGACGAAGAAGTGCGAGTAGGCGAAGTTGAGGGTCAGCTTCTCGCTCCAGCGGTAGCTTCCGCCGACCGAGACGTTGACGCGGTCGCCGTCGGGCAGGCGCACGGAGCGGTTCGAGAAGTCGATCGGCGAGGATTCGTAGGCGACGCCGGCCCGGACCGTGAGGGCGGGCGACCAGTCGTACTCGCCGCCGATCGAGTAGGTGTAGCCGTCCTTGTAGTTCAGGGTCAGGGGCGGGGCCGCGGCGCGGGCGCCGGCCGAGACGATATTGATCAGCCCGAGGCGGCTCCAGTTGTCCCACTCGAAGCCGAGATTGACGCGCGCCACCGGGGTGATCGCCTGGGTCAGGCCCACGCTCAGCTTCTCGGGGGTGTTGAGCTTGGCCTTGATGTCGCCGCCGAGCACCGAGAGGGCTCCGGGCAGGATCAGCTGGCCGCCGATGTCATGGTGCACCGAGGAGCGGTAGCCGACGCCGATGGCGGTGCCGTCGAAGGGCGTGATCAGCGCACCGGCGGTGAAGCCGACGCCCCAGGAATCGCCCTTCAGGCCGGAGCTCGGCAGCGCGGCCGGGTTGAAGACGGGCGACGGGATGAAGGCCTGGCGCAGGACGAGCTTGAAGTACTCGATGTTCGGGCCGGCGGCGATCGAGAGCCACTCGTTGACCTTGAAGCCGATGACCGGGTTGAAGGCCAGGGAGAAGATCCGGCTGGAGCGGCCGTAGAGTTCGCCCGACCAGGTCTGACGCGGCTTCGTCACGAGGCCGAAGGGCGCGCCGGAGGTGATGCCGACCCAGAGCCGGTCGTTGAGCTGGTAGGAGGTGGCGCCGGCCGGCACCACGGCGCCCTGCCCGAGCTCGCCGCTGTCGCCGAGGCGGGCGAAGGCCGGGTTGGTGCCGACCTCGGGCGTGATCTTCGCCGAGAGGTTGATGAACGACAGGTTCTGCTCGGTCACCCAGCCCGGCCGCATGGTGACGGTGGCGGGGTTCCAGAACATCGAGGAGACGCCGCCGGAGCCGGAGGCGGCGCCCGCCCAGGCGAGACCCTGGGCCTGGGCGCTCTGTTCGCGGATACCGAAGGCGCCGGCCGAGGCGCCGGTCACGCCGGCGCAGAGGATGCCCGCGGAAACGCCCGCATACGCGATGCTGCGGAGGGAACGGCTCCGATTCGTGCCCGTCATGACGTAAGACCCACCCCTGCTGATGATGCACGCTTGTCCCGTCCCGATCGGGGCGGCCCTGCACCTTGGGAGAGACAATGACGCGGCTGCCGCAACTTCGCAATCCTGCGTCAAGCAAGTAAAAACCAAGTCTATCTTCGAAATCAAATCAGTATAAGCGCGATATTGCAGGAATTTGCGCCGCCTGGCGTGCGGGCCTGCAGAATGGTTCACATCTAAACTCTCGTCTCCGTGAGTAAGCGCGCTGCCGGAAAAAGCGCCATCGGCGCATCTCCGGGAGGCGGTGTGACCTTTCGGTGACAAAAATCACGCGAACCGGCCGCGCCAGGGGGGCCACGCGGCCGGATCGCCGGGCCGCGATGGCCGAAGCCCCTTGCCGCCCGCCCTGCTCCGATCGATGTCAGGCGTCGAACAGGTCAGCGGAGGCAGGGACGATGAAACTGGTACGCCACGGCGCGAGTGGAGACGAGAAGCCCGGTCTCATCGATTCGCAGGGAGTCCTGCGGGATCTCTCGGCCCATGTGCGCGACATCGCCGGTCCGTTCCTCTCGCGGGAGACGCTGGAGCGCCTGCGCCGGATCGATCCGGCGAGCCTGCCGGCCCTGCCGGCGGAGACGCGCCTCGGCCCCTGCGTCGGCGGCACCCGCAACTTCGTCGCCATCGGCTTGAACTTCACCGACCATGCCGCCGAGATCGGCGCCGACATCCCGCCGGAGCCGATCATCTTCAACAAGGCGCCCTCCTGCCTCGCCGGCGCGAACGACCGGGTGATCCTGCCCAAGGGCTCCGCCAAGACCGACTGGGAGGTGGAACTCGCCCTCGTGATCGGCGCGCGCGCCTCCTACGTCCATGCCAACGAGGCGCTGTCCTACGTGGCCGGCGCCTGCATCTGCAACGACGTGTCCGAGCGCGAGTACCAGATGGAGCGCGGCGGCACCTGGACGAAGGGCAAGGGCTGCCCGACCTTCGGGCCGCTCGGCCCCTGGCTCGTCACCCTCGACGAGATCCCGGACCTGAAGAACCTCGGCATGTGGCTCGACGTGAACGGGACCCGGATGCAGACGGGCTCCACCGCCACCATGATCTTCGACGCGGCCCAGCTCGTCGCCTACGTCTCGCACTTCATGATGCTGGAGCCCGGCGACATCATCACCACCGGCACGCCCCCCGGCGTCGGCATGGCGCGCAAGCCTCCGCGCTTCCTGCGCAGCGGCGACGTCATGACCCTCGGCATCGCCGGCCTCGGCGAGCAGCGCCAGGAGATCATCGCCTTCGACGACTGGACCGCCAAGGTGGCGGCGGGCGAGCCGACGCATTGAGGGTCCCGGGCCGGCTTGATTTTCGGCCCGAGATTCGCCTCATGGGGGGCATGACCGATACCCTGGCCCCCCTCGCCTCCCGCCCGGCCCCCGCGACGGCCGCCATCCGTCACGACTGGAGCGTGGCCGAGATTCAGGCGATCCACGACCTGCCGCTCCTCGACCTCGTCTTCCGGGCGGCCGAGATCCACCGCGCCCACAACGATCCGGCCGACATCCAGCGGGCCGCCCTGCTCTCGATCAAGACCGGCGGCTGCCCCGAGGATTGTGCCTATTGCCCGCAATCGGCCCACCACAAGGGCACCGGCATGGCCCGCGAGCGGCTGATGCCGGTCGACGCCGTGCTGCGCGAGGCGGCCGCAGCCAAGGCCAACGGTGCCCACCGGTTCTGCATGGGCGCGGCCTGGCGCCAGCCCAAGGACGGACCGGAATTCGACGCGGTGCTGGCGATGGTGCGCGGCGTGCGCGGCCTCGGCATGGAGGCCTGCGTCACCCTCGGCATGCTCTCGCCCTCGCAGGCCGAGCGCCTCGCCGAGGCCGGGCTGACCTCCTACAACCACAACCTCGACACCGGCCCGGATTTCTACGGCGACATCATCTCCACCCGCACCTACGAGGACCGGCTGACCACGCTGCAGAACGTGCGCGACGCCGGCATCGGCGTCTGCTGCGGCGGCATCGTCGGCATGGGCGAGGGCGTGAAGGACCGGGCCAGCATGCTCCAGGTGCTGGCCAACCACGCGCCGCACCCCGAGAGCGTGCCGATCAACGCCCTGGTGGCGGTGGAGGGCACGCCGCTGGAGGACCGGCCGGCGGTCGATCCCCTCGACCTCGTGCGCATGTGCGCCACCGCCCGCATCGTGATGCCGCGTGCCCGGGTCCGCCTCAGCGCCGGCCGCAAGGGCCTGACCCGCGAGGCGCAGATCCTGTGCTTCCTCGCCGGGGCCAACTCGATCTTCTACGGCGAGCGCCTGCTGACCACGGCCAACAACGAGACCGATTCCGATGCCGAACTGCTGCGCGACCTCGGCATCGCCGTCCCGGGCCTGACCCTGGCGGCGGCGGAGTAGCCCCGTTTCATGCCTCGGCGATGTGCCACAGGACGCCCGCCGGATCGGTGATGTAGCCCACCTTGCGCCCCCAGGGCTGCATGGCGGGCGGCTTCGGATCGCGAAGCGCGAAGGCCTGGGCGAGGTGTTCCGGCTGATGGGCGGACCACCAGGTATCGGCATCGTCGACCGTCAGTTGAAGCATCAGGTTTTCGGCGAGCGATGTGTCGTAGAAGTTCTGGAGGATGAATCCGACCGGCCCGGATTGCATGACGGCCACCCGGCCATCCGTGAACACCATTGAGAAGCCCAAACCTTCGTAGAAGCGTCGGGAGGCGTCGAAGTCCAGCGCGGGGATGAAGGGGCGCAGGCTCGTGGGCGTCGTCATCGAGATTGCGTCAGACATGAACGTGGACCCTCACGAGAGCGGACCGAACCACCACAACTTCAGCACGTAGCGTGCCAGCGTTCCGTCGGTTGAGAACCACCGGCCCGCCCAGCGGGCATCCGATCCCGTCCACGCGTCGCCAGGACGTCGAGAACCCGCCGTCCCTCACCCCACCGGATCGGGAATCACGATGCGGAAGCAGGTTCCGACGGCGGTGTCGTCGAGGCTGAGGCGCCCGCCGTTCAGCTGGATCAGTTCCGACGCGATGGCGAGGCCGAGGCCGGTGCCGCCCGAGCGCGACGAGCCCTTGAAGGGCGAGAACAGGTGCTCGCGGGCACGCGGGGGCAGGCCCGGGCCGTTATCGACCACGAAGATCGTGGTCTCGCCCGCGCCGGGCTGGCCCTGGCGCCGGGCCCGGATGGTGATCTCGGGATTTTCCTGCGTCGGCGGCTCGTGGCCGGTGCCCTGCGGGCTCAGCGCCTGCACCGCGTTCCGGACGATGTTGGCCAGCGCCCGCGAGAACTGGTCGGGATCGACGAAGATCCGGAGCTCGCTCGGACAGATCTCCCGGATCACGATCTTCGAATCGCGCCCGCGTCCGGCGAGATCCGCCTGCTCAGCGACGATCGGGGCGATCTGCACGAGGCGCCGGTTCGGGTTGCGCTCGGTCGCGCGGCCATAGGCCAGGGTCTCCTCGCAGAACCGGATGGCGCGATCGAGGGTCGCGACGAGGCGCGGCGCCACCCGCTGGGCCACGGGGTCGGCGACGCCGTCGAGGCGGTCGCTGAGGAGCTGGGCCGTCGTCAGCAGGTTGCGCAGCTCGTGGTTGATCTTGCTCACCGAGAGGCCGAGGCCGGCCAGGCGCCGCTTCTCGCGCAGCTCGCTCGCCAGCGCGGTCTCCATCCGCGCCAGGGCGATCTCGGCATGGCCGATCTCGTCGGTGCGGCGCGAGGGCACGATCACGCCGTCGATCGCCTCCGGATCGTCTGCGAACTCCGTGATATTCTCGACGAGCCGCCGGACGGGCCGCACGATCGCCCGCTGCAGAACGAAGAAGATCAGGCCGGCCACCGCAGCCGCGAGGGCCATGGATGAGAGCGCGAGGCGGATCGAGAAATCCACCACCGCTTCCCGCAAGGGGGCCGGGTCCATCAGGATCTCGACGAGGTCGAAGCCGTCGCGGCCGTGCCCGACCACGCGGATCGGGGCGTTGGATTCGATGAGCAGCGTGCGGGCGACGCCGCGGATCGACCGGACCCAGTGCTCCGAGCGCAGGTCGATGGTGTCGGAGATCGTATCGGGCACGGTCTCGTTGGCGAGCAGCCGGCGGGTGCCGTTGCCGCGCACCGCGATGGCGCGGGCCCCGGCACCGGCGAGCAGGCGCTGGGACAGGCCTTCCGAGACCTGCTGGTCGGGGGCCGCATCGAGGACGAGGGCGGCGACCTGGGCGGCCGCGATCCGGTCCGACAGCCACATGCGCCGGTAGTTCGCCACCGTGGGCACGTAGATCAGCACCTCGATCAGCGCGACGAAGGCCACGGTGAGCAGGAACAGGCGTCCCGACAGGCCTAGATGCCGGCCGAGGCCGCGCTCCGCTACGGGGTTGGTGGCGATCGCCTCCTGCTGAAATCCGACGCGCGACGTCACACCCATCTCGGCACTTAGCGTTTCCGGTGTCCCAAGGGTACGGCGTGTGACGGCGCGATTTCGACTTGGAGACGGCCCAGTTGCGTTGTCAGGCCGATCGCCCGAAGCGCAACTGCCCACCAACGCCCCAGACCGCATTCGGCTGCGTCCGGAGATACAACATTTTATATCAGCTGTCTGACTGATTTCTATCAGGATTCTAGCCGTCGCCGGCCGGGAGCGCGACGTCTGAGGACTACCGAGACCAGGGCCAGGGCGGCGAGCGCGCCGAGGCCCAGCACCATCTTGGGGGTGATCAGGGCGCGCAGGGTCAGGGCGTTGTCGCAGTCGAGGCCCTGGGCCGCGAGGCAGGCGGCCTTGGCGGTCTCGTGGGCCAGGACCACGTCCTCGATCGCCGCGCCGGTCGAGGCGTAGACGAAGGCGCCGGGCAGGAGCCCGACGAGCGTCGCGAGCACGAAGGTGCTGCGCTTCACGCCGAAGGCCGCCGGGGCGAGGTTGGTCATCCAGAACGGGAAGATCGGCAGCAGGCGCAGGAACGCGATGTAGCCGAAGGCGTCCTCGCGAAAGCCCGCTGCGAGGCCGGCCAGGCGCGGCCCGGCCCGCCGCAGGAGCAGGTCGGAGGCCGCCCCGCGCCCGATCGTGAAGACGATGGCGGCGCCCGTGGTGGCCGCGGCGACGGCCACGAGGGCGCCGGGCACGATCCCGAACAGGAATCCGCACAGCATCGTCAGGAAGAGCGAGGCCGGCACGGACACCACCACGGCGCCGACATAGACGAGATAGGCCACCACCATGGCGCGGAAGCGGTCCTCCGCGACCCAGGCGTTGAGCCAGGTCCGCGAGGCGAGCAGCCGGTCGAGGCTGAGCAGGTGCGAGGCACCGGAGGCCAGCACCGCGACGGAGGCGCAGACTAGGAGCAGGAGCGGCCCCCAGCGCAGGAGGCGCCGCAGCCGCGTCGGCGCTTCGGGAGCGTCCGGAGGCGTCGGCGCGCTCACCCGCGCTTGCGCATCCGCAGGATCTTGAAGAACCCGCCCGGGAAGGTCGGCGACACGCCGATGAACTCGACGCCGTGGGCGCGGGCCCAGGCCTCGATCCGGGTCGACTTGAAGGCCGACGACCAGCCGATCTTGGTGCAGAGCGGCGCCACGATCTCCTCGACCTTGGCGACGGGGCCGGCGGTCTGGCCGAAATGATTGGCGAGCACGATCTCGCCGCCCGGCCGGACCACGCGCAGGAATTCGGAGAGGGCGGCCTCCGGGTCCGGCACCAGGGTGATCAGGAACTGCGCCACCACGGCGTCGAAGCTCGCATCGGCGTAGCCGAGGCGGCAGACATCCATCACCTGGAGGCCGCGCACGTGGCGTAGGCCGCGGCGCAGCACCTTGGCGCGCGCGCGCTTCAGCATGTCCTCGGAGAGATCGACGCCGCAGACGAAGCTCGTCGGCGGGTAGTAGCCCAGCGACAGGCCGGTGCCGACGCCGGCCTCGAGGATGCGCGGACCGCAGGCGACGGCGGCCTCGACCGCGTCGCGGGCGGCGGGCTCCGTGAGCTTGTCGTAGACGACGTCGTAGACCGGCGCCCAGCGCGCATAGGCCTTGCGCATCAGGGCGGTGCTCGGACCGGCCTCCCGCGGCTCGCTCAGCATGTCGATCTCGTCGTCCTATGAGGGGATGGGATTGGTTCGGGCCGTCGCGCTCAGGCGGCTTCGGCCGCGCCGGTCGCCAACGCGTCGATGCGCCGAATGGTGCCGCCGCCGAGCACCCGGGCGCGCGGGCCGTCATCGGCGTAGATCACGCAGGCCTGCCCGGGGGAGACGCCGTCCTCCGGCGTGGCGAGGACGATCTCTGCCGTGTCACCCGCCGCGTCGCGGCTGAGCAGGGCCGGCCGCGGCTCCCGGGTCGAGCGCACGCGCACCGCCACCGGCAGGTCCGCGACGGCGCCGGCGCCGCCGAGCCAGTTCAGGTCGGCGATCCGGATGCGGCTGGTGGCGAGCGCGGCGCGCGGCCCGACCACGACGCGGGCGGTATCCGGCTCCAGGCGGATGACGTAGAGCGGCTCGCCCACCGCGAGGCGCAGGCCCCGGCGCTGGCCGACGGTATAGTGGATGATGCCCTCGTGCCGGCCGAGCACCTGCCCGCCAAGATCGACGATCTCCCCGGCCCGGGCCGCATCCGGCCGCAGCCGCGCGATCACGTCAGCGTAGCGCCCCTGGGGCACGAAGCAGATGTCCTGGCTGTCGGCCTTCTCGGCCACGGCGAGGCCGAGATCGCGGGCGAGCCGCCGGGTCTCGTCCTTGGGGAGCTCGCCGAGGGGAAAGCGCAGGAAGTCGAGCTGCTCGGCGGTCGTCGCGTAGAGGAAGTAGCTCTGGTCGCG
Source organism: Methylobacterium sp. TK31 (assembly GCF_055361545.1). Taxonomy (NCBI): domain Bacteria; kingdom Pseudomonadati; phylum Pseudomonadota; class Alphaproteobacteria; order Hyphomicrobiales; family Methylobacteriaceae; genus Methylobacterium; species Methylobacterium sp. TK31. The sequence goes on from NZ_CM143964.1 coordinate 2,791,872, forward strand.
GGCCGGATCGAGGGCGCGGTAGAGCCCGCGCTGGCCGGAAGCCTCGCGCCGGCTCGCGACGTAGTGGCCGGTGGCGAGGCAGTCGGCCTCGAGGTCGCGGGCGGTGCGCAGCAGATCCCGGAACTTGATCGAGCGGTTGCACTCGACGCAGGGGATCGGCGTCTCGCCCGCGAGGTAGCTCTCGGCGAAGCGGTCGATCACCGATTCCCGGAAGCGGTCCTCGTAGTCGAGCACGTAATGCGGGATGCCGAGGGTCTCGGCCACCCGGCGGGCGTCGTGGATGTCCTGCCCGGCGCAGCAGGCGCCCTTGCGGTGGGTGGCGGCACCGTGGTCGTAGAGCTGGAGCGTGATGCCGACGACGTCGTAGCCCTGGCGCTTCAGGAGCCCGGCCACGACGGAGGAATCGACGCCGCCCGACATGGCGACGACGACGCGCGTCTCGTGCGGAGCCTTGGGAAGATCGAGGGAATTCATCACGCCAGGGTTTGCCGGGAGGGACCGGCCGGGTCCCGCGCGGGAGTCTATAGCGATCCTCGCCCGGGAGTTCCAGGGAGACCGCGCCACCCGGCTGCACGCCCGCGCCCGGCGGCTCCCACCGGGCGAAAGCTGCCGGCCTCCCGGCAGGATTTGCCCGCCCGTGCCGGGGCGGGACAGGACGTCTTCGAAAATCGCACGCATTGTCAAAGGTTTACGGTTCGCGACGGCTGGCCTGCGCCTTGCTGAACGAAGGCCGTAGAGGATTGTCGCCCATGGCTGTCTCGTCGATCGAATGGAACATCCCGGCCCGGCGCCCGGTCTCGCCCGGCGCGGTTCCGTCGCGCACGGCGGCGACCTTCACGCTCGACGCGCCCGCGCCCGATCCCCGTCCGCGGGTGTCCGAAGCCCGCGCCCGGGACGACCGCGCGGCGGCGGCGGACCGCGCCGAACGGATCGCGTCCGAGCGGGCCGCCGACGCGGCGGCGAACCGCGAGGCCGCCGAGGCCCGCGACACAGCGAAGGCGGCCGCGGCGGCCCGCGCCGGCAAGGCGGAGGAGACCCGCCCCCCGGCGCCGCCCCGTCCCCGCACCATCGCCGCGCAGACCCCGAGCGACCCGGACGCGCCGCGCCCGGCCGCCGCGAACCCGACGCCGGCGGCGCGGGCCGACACCAAGGTCCCGCCCGGGGCGCCGGCAACCCCGGACTTGGCTGCGCCCGCCCGGGGCGGCGCCTCGGCGCCGAAGACTCCAACCGACGAGACCCCGACCGGCGAGACCCTAACCGGCGAGACCGCGAAGGCCGAGACCGCCGAGGACAAGGAGCCGGCCGCGCAGGCCGGCGCCGCGGCCCCGATCGTCCCCCTGCCGATCGCCCCGTCGCCGACCGCGACGGCCCTGGCCGCGCAGACCGCCGCCTCGAACGGATCGGGCGAGGCGGTTCCCGCGGAGGATCCGGCCGGATCCGCCGCCCCGGTCGTGGCCGCGGGCCCCGATGCGGAGGGCGCGGCGGGCCCGGTCCCCCAGGGACTGACGATCCACGCGCCGGCCGGCCGCGGCGAGGGCGCCGAGGGCGGCGAGCTGGGCAGCGGCAAGCCGCAGGGCGACTTCGCCGCCAGCCTCGCCCCGGCCCTGGAGGGCGCCGCCCGCACCGATCTGGCGCCCGCCGCCACCGCGGCGCCGGCACCGAGCCACGTCCGGCCCACGGAGGCGGCCGCGCCGAACCTGCCGGCGGCCCCGGCCCAGCCGCCGGTTCCCCTCGGGGCGGTGCCGATGACCATCGGCCTGCGCTCCCTCTCGGGCAGCAACCAGTTCGAGATCCGCCTCGATCCGAAGGATCTCGGGCGCATCGACGTCAACCTCGACATCGACAAGGAGACCGGCGCCGTCCAGGCCCGGCTCGTGGTCGACCGGCCCGAGACCCTGGCGCTGCTCCAGCGCGATGCCGGCAATCTGCAGCAGGCCCTGGCCCAGGCCGGGCTGAATCCCGGCGAGGGCAGCATCGACCTGTCCCTGCGCGGAGACGGACAGTCCGACGGCCGCTCCAACGGCTCCGGCGGCGACGGGCAACGGTCCGAGACGGGCCGGAACGCGCGTGCCGACGGCCCCGACCCGAACCCCATCGCCGCCGTTCCGATGCGCCGCTACGGCGCCCTTACCGGCATCGACATCCGCATCTGAGGAACCCGAACATGGCTTCAGGCATCACCGGCGCCGCGAGTTCGACCCTGTCGAGCGGCACGACCAAGACCTCGCAGCAGGAGCTGGCCGGGAACTTCACGCAGTTCCTGACCCTGCTGACGACGCAACTCAAGAACCAGAACCCCCTCGACCCGATGGACACCAACCAGTTCACCCAGCAATTGGTGCAATATGCCGGTGTCGAGCAGCAGCTGAAGTCGAACGACCGCCTCGACTCGATCCTGAGCAACGCCAAGTCGTCGAGCGCCGCCTCGGCCACCGGTTTCATCGGGCAGACGATCACGGCGGACGGCAAGTCCACCGCCCTCAAGGACGGCGCGGCGAGCTGGACCCTGACCCCGGCGCGGGCGGCCAAGCAGGCCACGATGACCATCAGCGACGCCAAGGGCAACGTGGTGGCGACCCAGACCAAGGCGCTCACCGCCGATTCCCAGACCTTCACCTGGGACGGGCGCTCGTCGAGCGGCTTCAGCTCGCCCAACGGCACCTACTCGATCAAGGTCGATGCGGTGGACGCGACCGGCACCAAGGTGACCGTCGACACCAAGGTCAAGGGGACCGTCGACAGCGTCGATCTCAGCGGCTCCGAGCCGGTGCTCCTGGTGGGCAAATCGCGGGTGCCGGTCTCGACCGTACAGGACATCGGCGCCGGGTTGTCCACATGACGAACAGGGCGAATCCAATGCGATCGATCCGCTTCAAGATATCTTAAGTGGGCGCAAGTAGCTTCCAATCTCGACAGGTCAGTCGAGTTGTAGAGCGTATCATGACCGAACCAAGCCGCCCGAGAGTGAAGTACGTCATCGGGCCTGATGGAAGTCCGTTAACCATCGCGGACCTTCCTCCGACCACCACCCGTCGCTGGGTCATCCGGCGCAAGGCCGAGGTGGTCGCCGCCGTCAGGGGCGGGTTGCTCAGCCTCGAAGAGGCCTGCCAGCGCTACACCCTCACCACCGAGGAATTCCTGAGCTGGCAGTTCTCCATCGATCAGCACGGTCTGGCCGGCCTGCGCACCACGCGCATCCAGCACTACCGCCACTGAGCCGCGCGGTGGCCGGGGTCCCCGTCGGACCCCGTCCCCTCCCCTTCGAACCCGGAAGCCGCGTCCCCTCACCCGGGCGCGGCTTTCGCGTTTCCGGGGCGCCGTCCCGCCCGGTTTCGTTCACGTTCGTTAACTCCACGCTAACCACGTCCCAGGCAAATTTTGCCGAGCGGGTGCCGGCAGTCCGGCGCCCCGTCCGGGGTAGGTGCGTCGCGTCGTGAAATCGGTCCTCGACCTCGTGACAAAGTTGGGCCCGGCGCGCCTCGCCGCCATGGCCGCCGTCACGATGACGCTGATCGGCTTCTTCGCCTTCGTGATCCTGCGCGTCTCGAAGCCCGACATGGGCGTGCTCTTCGCCGACCTGTCGATGTCCGATTCCTCGGCCGTGATCCGTGACCTCGACGCGCGCGGCATCAAATACGAGACCAAGGGCGACGCGGGCCAGACCATCCTCGCCTCGCGCGCCGACCTGCCCCGGCTGCGCATGGACCTCGCCGGCAAGGGCCTGCCGAGCGCGGCCGGCGTCGGTTACGAGATCTTCGACAAGGGCGACGCCTTCTCGTCCACCAACTTCGTGCAGAACGTGAACCACCTGCGCGCCCTCGAGGGCGAGCTGTCCCGCTCGATCCGCGCCATCGGCCGGGTCCAGGCCGCCCGCGTCCATCTCGTGATTCCCGAACGGCGCCTGTTCGAGCGCGACCGCGAGACCCCGAGCGCCGCCATCGTCCTCAAGCTGATGGGTGATCTCGACCCGTCCCAGGTCCGCGCCATCCGCCACCTGGCGGCCTCCGCCGTCGAGGGACTGAAGCCGGAGCGGGTCTCCATCGTGGACGAGCGCGGCCGCCTGCTGGCCGACGGGGCCCGCGGCGCCGAGGCCGAGACCGGCGCCGGCATGGAGGAGAAGCAGGTCGGCATCGAGCGCCGCCTGCGCGCGCAGATCGAGGAGATCGTCGCCGGCATCGTCGGGGCGGGACGCGCCCGCATTCAGGTCAGCGCCGAGCTCGACCTCAACCGGATCGAGAGCAAGTCCGAAAGCTTCGACCCCGAGAGCCGGGTGGTGCGCTCGACCCAGACCCGCAGCGAGAACTCGCTGACCGGCGGCGCCGAGGGCGCGGTCAGCGTCGGCAACGAGCTTCCGGGCGCCAATCAGCCCGGCCAGACGCCCACCCAGAAGGACTCCACGAACAAGAACGAGGAGACCACGAACTACGAGATCTCCCGGGTGACCAAGACGGAGATCGCCGAGGGCGGCCGGGTCAAGCGCCTCTCGGTGGCGGTCGTCGTCGACGGTGCCTACGTCCCGGGCCCGGACGGCAAGCCCGTCTACCAGCCGCGCCCGGCGGCCGAGGTCGACCGCATCGCCGCCCTGGTGCGCTCGGCCATCGGCTTCGACAAGGCCCGCGGCGACCAGGTCGAGGTGGTGAACCTGCGCTTCGCCGAGACGCCGGTCCCGGCCGAATTCGCCGAACCGTCCCTGGTCCAGTCGCTGCTCTCGCCCTCCAAGGAGGAGATCATGCGGATCGTCGAGCTCGCCGTGCTGACGATGCTGACCCTGATCGTCCTGATGGCGGTGGTGCGTCCCCTCCTGAAGAAGGTGCTGGCGTCGGAGCCGATCCAGATCGCCCTGGTCTCGGGAGCCGGCGCGGCCGGTGCGATGGCCGGCGGCGAGGCGCTGATGGTGCCGCCCGACAACCCGACCGCGCGCCTCGTGGATTTCGCGCAGCTCAACGGCAAGGTCCAGGCCGAGACCGTCCAGCGCGTGGTCGACATGGTTCGGGCCAGCCCGAGCGAGACCGTGGAAGTGCTCCGCAACTGGATTCACGAAAACTGATGCGTGCCCCGTTCCCCGTACCGACCGTGAGGCGTTGAGACCATGTCGTCCGGACTGAACCTCCAGGCGGAACTCGCCAAGGGCAGCAACGGCGCCTTCGGCGCCATGACTGGCGCCCAGCGCGCCGCCGCGCTCCTCCTCCTCCTCGGGGAGAGCGAGGGCGCGCCGATCTGGCAGATGCTCGACGAGGACGAGGTCAAGCTCGTCTCGCACGCCATGGTGCAGCTCGGCTCGCTGGAGGCCGAGACGGTCGAGAAGCTCATCGTCGACTTCGTGTCCCGCCTGTCCTCCGGCGGCGGCATCACCTCGAACTTCGAGCGGACGGAATCCCTGCTCCTCAAGATCTTCCCGTCCGAGCAGGTCTCCTCGATCATGGCGGAGATCAAGGGCGCCTCGGGCAAGCGCGTCTGGGCGAGCCTGACTCAGATCGATCCCGAGATCCTGGCGTCCTTCCTGCGCAACGAGTACCCGCAGACCGTCGCGGTGGTGCTCTCCAAGGTGCGCTCGGACTATGCGGCCCGGGTGCTGACGATCCTGCCCGAGGAATTCGCCATCGACGTGCTGAACCGGATGCTCCGGATGGAGACGGTGCAGAAGGAGGCGCTGCGCCACATCGAGGAGACCCTGCGCGTCGAGTTCGTCTCGACCATCGCCCAGACCACGCGGCGCGACGCGCACGAGCTGATGGCCGACGTCTTCAACGCCTTCGACCGCCAGACCGAAGGCCGCTTCCTCACGGCCCTCGACCAGGCCAATCGCGGCTCGGCCAAGAAGATCCGCCAGCTCATGTTCACCTTCGAGGACCTGCTCAAGCTCGATGCCGGCAGCGTCCAGACCCTGCTGCGCAAGGTCGACAACGAGACCCTGTGCCGGGCCTTGAAGGGCGCCGACGACCGGGTGCGCAACTTCTTCCTGAAGAACATGTCGACCCGCGCGGCCAAGAACATCACCGACGAGATGGGCTCCCTGGGCCCGATCCGCCTCAAGGACGTCGACGAGGCGCAGGCCAAGATGACCGAACTGGCAAAGGACCTCGCCGAGAAGGGCGAGATCATGATCGCCAAGTCGAGCGGCGAGGAGGAGCTGGTCTATTGAACGCGCGCCTCTTCCTCTTCGACAACGATTTCCGGCCCCGGCCCGACAACCCCGTCACCGTCCGGGAGGCGGCCGCGCTCGCCGAGACCGTCGCCCGTGCCGAGGCCGAGGGCTATGCCCGCGGCCTGCGCGAGGGCCAGGCGATGGCCGAGCAGCAGATCCAGGCGCGCCTCGCCGACGCGCTGACCCGGCTCGGCCTGTCCGCGGCGGGCCTGATCGGGCAGTCCGACGCCCGGGACCAGGCGCGCGAGGACGAGGCGCTCGACTTCGCCATCCTGCTCGCGCGCAAGATCGCGGGCGAGGCCCTGGACGCGCAGCCGCTGGCGGCCATCGGCGACGCCGCCCGCGCCGCGCTCCAGCACCTGCGCGGCGTGCCGCACCTCGTCGTCCGGGTGCACGAGAGCCTCGTCGACGAATCGGAGGCGCTGGTGAAGCGCCTCGCCCGGGAGCGCGGCTTCGAGGGCCGCCTCGTGGTTCTCGGCGAGCCCGACCTCGCGCCCGGCGACGCCCGCATGGAATGGGCCGATGGCGGCGTGGTCCGGGACCGCGCCCAGATCGAGGCCGCCGTCCTCTCCGCCATCGGCGCTCCGGCCTGATCCGTCCGTCTGACCCGCTCTCCAGTCCAGAAGAACCCGCATGTCCGACGATTTCAGCCTGCCGCAGCTCAACAGCGGCGATGCCTCCTTCGACGGTCTCGGCACCGAGTCGATCCGCGAGACGCCCACCACCCCGAAGAGCGCCGCCGATCTGGAACAGGTCTTCGACGTGCCGGTGGTGGTCTCGGCGGTGCTCGGCTCCTCGCGCATGCCGATCGGCGACCTGCTCCGGCTCCAGCCCGGGGCCGTGCTCGAACTCGACCGCAAGGTCGGCGAGGCCATCGACATCTTCGTCAACAACCGCCTCGTGGCGCGCGGCGAGGTGGTGCTGGTCGAGGACCGCCTCGGCGTCACGATGACCGAGATCATCAAGAGCGACCACTGACACCCCGAAGCCCTTCCGGCCGCCGCGCGACCGCGCGAAGCCAAACCTGACGGAGACCCTGGGCCATGCGGCTTCTCATCATCGGACGCCTCAACGGCGAGCTGATCACCGCCTCCAAGATCGCCATGAGCCGGGGCGCGGCCGTCACCAACGCCGAGAGCCTGGCGCAGGGGCTGGCGGTGCTGCGCGCCAAGGGCGCCGACCTGATCATGATCGATGTCGCCCTGGCGATCCGCGACCTCGTCACGGCCCTGACCGAGGAACGCATCCGCACCCCCGTCATCGCCTGCGGGGTCGCCACGGACGCCAAGGCCGCGGTCGCGGCGATCCAGGCGGGCGCGCGGGAATACATCCCGCTGCCGCCGGACCCGGAGCTGATCGCCGCGGTGCTGCAGGCGGTGTCGGAGGACGGGCGCGCCTTCGTCTGGCGCGACGCCTCCATGGAGAAGGTGGTCAAGCTCGCCGAGCAGGTGGCGCGCTCGGAGGCCTCGGTGCTCATCACCGGCGAGAGCGGCACCGGCAAGGAGGTCCTGGCCCGCCACCTCCACGGCAAGTCGAACCGGGCCAACCGGCCCTTCGTCTCCGTCAACTGCGCGGCGATCCCCGAGGCGCTGCTCGAATCCGAGCTGTTCGGCCACGAGAAGGGCGCCTTCACGGGCGCCGTGGCGCGGCGCATCGGCCGGTTCGAGGAGGCCCATGGCGGCACCCTGCTCCTCGACGAGATCTCCGAGATGGACGTGCGACTGCAGTCGAAGCTGCTGCGCGCCCTGCAGGAGCGGGTCATCGACCGGGTCGGCGGCACCGCGCCGGTGAAGGTCGACATCCGCGTGCTCGCCACCTCCAACCGCAACCTGGTGGAGGAGGTCCGCAAGGGCACCTTCCGCGAGGACCTGTATTACCGGCTGAACGTCGTGCACCTGCGCCTGCCGGCGCTGCGCGAGCGCCCCGCCGACATCCTGGAGCTGGCGGCGCATTTCGCCCGAAAATACGCCGAGATGAACGGGGCGCCGGTGCGGCCCCTCAGCCTCGAGGCGCAGGGGCTGGTGCGCGCCAACCCCTGGCGCGGCAACGTCCGCGAGCTCGAGAACACCCTGCACCGCGCGGTGCTGCTCGCTTCCGGGCCGGAGATCGGCCCCGACGCGATCCTCACGCCCGAGGGCGACAGCATCGCGCCCGTCTCGGCCGGGCCGGCGGAGCGTGCCGCCCGGGTGGCGGAGGCCGCGACCCGGGGGCTCGTCGGCCAGACCGTGGCGCAGGTCGAGTGCGACCTCATCCTCGACACCCTGGACCATTGCCTCGGCAACCGGACGCATGCCGCCAAGATTCTCGGCATCTCGATCCGGACCCTGCGCAACAAGCTCAACGAATACGTCGATGCCGGCCTCTCGGTGGCCGAGCCCGGCAGCGTCCGCGCGGTCGCCGCCTACGGCTGAGCGCCGCCGCGCTCAGGATGCGCCGTGGATGCGCTCGGCGGCCATCTGCGCCGCGTGGGCGCGTTCCAGCTTCTCCAGCGAGTGGAAGCGGGCGATGTCCGCCTCCACGTCGCGGATCGTCTCCTCCACGAGGTGCTGTTGCAGGGCGGCCCGGGGATCGTCGGGCTCGAGGCCGTCGCGCACCTGCAGCCGCTCCACCGCCTGCTTGACCACGGCGTAGACCGCTTCGCGCTCGGGGCGCGACATGGCGGGATTGACGGCCCGGGCGATGAGATCGGTGAATTCGGACATGCGTGCGGGGGCGGGAAACCGAGGCGGGCCGGGCTAGAGGCGCTGATCGTTGATGCCGGCGAAGATCAGGGCGATCGAACTCCAGACCACGAGGCAGCCGAAGAACACCACCATGATGCTGTAGCCGCGCTGGGGGAAGATCGAATCGTCCGGCAGCGCCGGCTCGACGAAGGTCGCGAGGTAGATCTGCTGCTTGCTCGCCGCGATGCGCGCCCGATCGACCATCAGGTTCGCTGATTCGTTGAGCTTCGTGGCGATGGTGCGCTCGACCTGGAGGCCTTCGTATTCCAACAGCGCCCGCGTCATGTTGCTGGTGGAATCCGAGCCGGACAGGCCGTCGGTGGTCAGCTGGTCGGTCAGCTTCCGGATCTGCTGGTCGAGGGCCGCCACGGTGGCGGCGAGGTTCTGGATGCTGCGGGACTTCTCGTCGAGATTCGATCCGCGCAGCACCGCGAGGTCGGATTCGGCCTTGAGCCGGTCCTTCCGCAGGATGGCGATCGTGGTCAGCGTGGATTCCGCCGCCTTGGCCGGGTCGATGATGCCCCAGCGGTTGCGGAAGACCTGGAGGGCCAGGTGGGCATTGCGCAGGCGTTCCTGCGCCTTGGCCGCCTCGGCTTCGGCGTGCTTGACCATGTCGGCCTGTGCCCGCCGCGAGATGTCGTTGATCAGCGCCTCGCTGCGCTCGACGATCCCGCGGTTGATCGTCAGGGCGTCCTCCGGCGTGAAGGCCCGCACGGTGAGCGTGATGATGCCCGAAAGCACCTCGATCCGCGTCCCGACATGCTTGTTCCAGTACTTCACCAGCTCCTCGATGGGTTTGTCGACGTTGTAGCGCGTCCAGAAGTCGGCTTCCGGCCGGGAGAACATCTTCGAGACCTGGAAGCTGTCTTCCATCTTCGCGACCATCGCCCGGCTCTCGACGAAATCGCGGATGATGAAGCTGTCCTGGCTGTTGTGCTTCATGATCAGGTCGGAGAACTGCCCGCCGGGGCTTTCGTCCATCGGCTCGACGTTGCCGCGGACGGCGAATTGCGAGACGGCGACGTACTGGTCGGCGGCGAAGGCGTAGAAGTAGATCGCCGACAGGAGGGTCGGCAGCAGCACGAAGAAGCCGAACTGGCGCAGCAGGCCGGCGATCAGGTTCTTGGGCTTGCTCGACGGCGGCCGTATGCCGGGCAGCTGGCGCCAGTCGAGACGCTCCTGCGCCCGGCGCAGGAGCGCGGGAACGCGGCCGGGCGAGACGGGATCGACGGTCTCGGCGTTGCGTCGCAGGTCCGGCAGCGAGCGCAGGGCGATGTCGATCACCCCCCGCACGCGGTCCGTCTGCTTGACCTCGTCGGAATTCATGACTTCAGGTTCCCGAGACGCGGCTCGATCCAGCCAGGCTGACGAAGCACCATCATGAGTGGAGCGTGCGCGCGGGCCCGACGACGATGCATATGGTCACGCCTGCGGAGCCCTCTCGCCATCTTCGTGTTGAGCCGGTGAATCCTTCATTTTTCGGCCCTTTTTAAGGCGTCGCGCCGAGACGCCGGGAGTGCGGTCGCGCGGGCGCCGCACGGGGCAAGGCTCGCGGCATGGATGGCAGGAATGGCTGACAAGGATGGGGCGGCTCCACGCCCGGGGCGGATTCGCATGGCTCGCGCGGGGTATTCCGAACTCGTGCTCGTCTGCAGCAAGTGCGTCAAGCGCCAGGGCCTGAAGAAGGGCTCGGTCCGGCGCCAGATCAAGCGTGAGTTGAAGCTGCGGGACACGGCGCGCAAGGTCCGGATCGTCGAGGTCGGCTGCCTCGGGCCCTGTCCGAAGCGGGCCCTGGCGGTGGTGACCGCGGACAGCCTCGCCAAGCAGCGCATCCACCTGCTTGACCCGGCCGGGCCGGCGAGCCAATCCGTCGATGCGCTGTTCCCCGATTTCGGCCCCAAAGGACGCCTAAGCCTCCCGGAGGCCGTCACGCCGCCGGGCCGGTAGCGCGTCGGCACCCGGGTCCGGAGCAGACGCCCGGTGCAGGGGGCGGACGATGTTCGGAGCGGACGAATCTTGACCGATCGGATCTCTGACGAACCGCGATCCGACGCGACGCGGACGATCGCGCGCCCGGAGGCTGGCGGGTTGCGGCCGGCGCGGCTCGGGCGCCAACTCCTGCGCCGCCTGCCGCTGCTCGGCACCCTCCTGGGCCTCGGCCTCGGAATCTGGCTGATCGCCACCAACGACCTCGCCGCCGTAGCCGACGCCTTCGGCCGGGTCGGCGCCGCCGGGCTCGCCGCGATCGTGATGGTGCGGGCGATGGTGATCCTGCTGTGCGGGCTCGCCTGGGCTTGCGTCGTCCAGGGCCTTCCCGGCCTGGGCCGCGCCGGCACCGGCGCCTTCGTCCTGCTGCGCCTCGTCCGCGAGGGCATCAACGTGCTGCTGCCCGTCGCCTCGGTGGGCGGCGACGTGGTGGGCGGGCGCCTGCTCACCTTCTGGGGCACCGTCGGCACCCTGGCGGCGGCCTCGATCCTCGTCGACATGCTGTTCCAGGCCGGCACGCAGGCCGTGTTCGCCTTCGCCGGCGTCGGGCTGCTGCTGCAGGTGGGCGGCGAGGCGGCCCAGGCCCTGGCCACCTGGGTGCTGCGCGCGCTGGCGATCACCGCCCTGCTGCTGGCGGCCTTCCTGGCGGTCCAGCGCAGCCCGGCCGCGCGCGCGGTCGGCCGGCGGGCCGTCAACGGCCTGCGCCGGATGTTCCGGGGCGAGGCCGCCGAGGCCTCGGCGCCGGGAGACAGCGTCTACGACGCCCTCGATGCCGTCTGGGGGCCGGGCCGGCGCGGGAAGCTCGCCGCGTCGATCCTGCTCCACTTGGCGGCCTGGGGGCTCGGCGCCCTCGAGATCTGGATCGCCCTGGCGTGCATCGGCGTCGAGTCGGTGAGTTTCACCGAAGTCGTGGTGATCGAGGCGCTGAGCCAGGCGATCAAGTCGGCGGCGTTTCCGGTGCCGAGCGGGCTCGGCGTCCAGGAGGGCGGTTTCGTCCTCCTCGGCAGCCTGTTCGGCATCGATGCGGGCACCGCCCTCGCCCTGTCGCTGATCAAGCGCGTGCCCGACGTCGTCCTCGGCCTGCCGGCCCTGCTGCTCTGGCAGGCCCTGGAGGCGCGCCGCGCCCTGATCCTGCCTCCGGCGGACCCGACCCGGCAGCCATGAGCGTCCCATCACGCGGGCCGTCGGCGGTCACCGGCGGCCTGGCCGCGACGCTGCTGCCGGTCGCAGCACTCCTCGGCAGCATCGTCTCCCTCAGTGTCGGCACCTCCTTCGCCAAGCACCTGTTCCCGGTCCTAGGCGCGGAAGGCACCACCACCTTGCGGGTCGGTCTGTCGGCGCTGATGCTGGTGGCGATCTGGCGGCCCTGGCGCCTGCGCCCGGGCGCCGCCGATCGCCGCGCGCTCCTGCTCTACGGGGCGGTGCTGGGGGCGATGAACCTGCTGTTCTACCTGTCCCTGCGCACGGTCCCGCTCGGCCTCGCCATCGCCATCGAGTTTTCCGGGCCGCTGGCCCTCGCGCTGGCGGTCTCGCGACGGGCGATCGACTTCGCCTGGATCGGCTGCGCGATCCTGGGCCTGTCGCTCCTGCTGCCCCTCGGCGGCGTCTCCGCGGGGCTGGATCCGGTCGGCGTCGCCTGCGCCCTCGGCGCGGCCCTGTGCTGGGCGCTCTACATCGTCTTCGGCCAGCGGGTCGGGCATCTCCACGGCGGGCGGGCCGTGGCGGTCGGCATGTCGGTGGCGGCCCTGGTGGTGATGCCCTTCGGGATCGCGAAGGCCGGCGCGCAGTTGCTCGAGCCGACGCTGCTCGGGTTCGGCCTCGCGGTGGCGGCCCTGTCGAGCGCCCTGCCCTACACCCTGGAGATGGTCGCCCTGAAGCGATTGTCGAAGCAGAGCTTCGGCGTCCTGCTCAGCCTGGAGCCCGCCGTCGGCTCCCTCGCCGGGCTGGCGATCCTCGGCGAGCGCCTCAGCCCCACCGAGTGGCTGGCGATCGTCCTGATCGTCGTGGCGTCGGTGGGCAATACCATCAGCGGTCATCGTGGCCGGGCCGCCGCCGCGGCCGCCATGACCCCGACCTGAGCGTTCCCCACGCCGGATCGGTCGGGAGGGCCGCGCGCGGCGCCCCTCCCCGGGGTCCCGGACCCGCGCCGCCTCAGGCCGCGCGGACGGTGTCGAGGAAGCGGGCGACCTCGGTGCTGAGGTGCTCGGACTGGCGCGAGAGTTCCGAGGCCGCCGACAGCACCTGGCCGGCGGCGGCGCCGGTGGCCTCCGAGGCCTGCGCCACGCCCGCGATGTTGCTGGTGACCTCGGTGGTGCCCGTCGAGGCCTGGGCGACGTTGCGCACGATCTCCTGGGTCGCCGCGCCCTGCTCCTCCACCGCCGCCGCGATCGAGGAGGCCACCCCGTTGATCTCGCGGATGCGCGTGGTGATCGAGCCGATCGCCGCCACCGCCTGACCCGTGACGCCCTGGATCTGGCCGATCTGCGTGCCGATCTCCTCCGTCGCCCGCGCCGTTTGGGCGGCCAGCTCCTTGACCTCGGTGGCCACCACCGCGAAACCCCGCCCGGCCTCGCCCGCGCGGGCCGCCTCGATGGTGGCGTTGAGCGCGAGCAAATTGGTCTGGCTGGCGATGTTGGAGATCAGCCCGACCATGTCGCCGATGCGGGCCGAGGCCTGGCTCAGGGCCTGGACCAGCTGCATGGTCTGGTCCGCCTCGCCCACGGCCGTGCGGGCGAGGTCGGAGGAGCCCGAGACCTGGCGGCCGATCTCCTGAACCGAGCTCCCGAGCTCCTCGGCGGCGGCGGCCACGGTGTGGACGTTGGCGGCCGCCTGCTCGGCGGCGGCGGCCACGCCGACCGACTGGTCGGCGGTCGCGGCCGCCGTGACCGTCATCGTCTGCGCGGTCGCCTGCAGCTCGGTGGCGGAGGACGACACCATCCCGACGATGCCGCCCACCGCCTGCTCGAAGGCGTCGGCCATCTGGCGCATGCCCGCCTTGCGCTGCTGCTCGGCATCCAGCCGCGCCTGCGCCGTCTCCGCTTCCAGGGCCCGCGCCTGGACCATGTTCTCCCGGAAGATCAGCACGGCGGCCGCCATGGCGCCGATCTCGTCGCGACGGCCGGTCGCCGGGACCTCCGCCGCCGTATCGCCGGTGGCGAGGCGGCGCATGGCGGCCGTCATGTGCGCCAGGGGCCGGCTGATCGCCAGGACCAGCATCACGACGGCACCGACCGCCAGGATCGCCGCGAGGACGACGAAGCCCAGCATCTGGGTCCGGGCGTCCTCGTAGGCGCCCTGGGCCTCGGCGCCGCTCGTCGCGGCCGCCGCGACCTCGATCTCCGAGAGCTTGGTCAGGCTGGCGACGACGGTCCGGATCATGTCGGACATCGTGGTGTTGTACTGCTCCTGCGCCGCCGTCAGGTCGCCGCGTTCCGCGGCGGCGATGCTGTCGGATTGCTGTCCGAGATAGGTCGCCCACTGGCGCTCGAAGGTGGCGTAGAGCTCCCGGGTCGCCGGATTTTGGATCTGGCGGGCATAGGCCGTCTGCTGCACCTTGAGCTCGGCGAGCCGCTGCTGGATCGAGCTCAGGGCGTCGGTCTTCTGCTGCGGCGTCTTGGCCGACAGGACGCGGCTGCCGTTGACCCGGATGCGAAGGGTCAGGGTCTGGATCGCTCCCAGCGCCTGGGTGGCGGGGAGCCGCGCGGTGCGCAGCTCGGTGGCGGCGCGGTTGATGGTCTCGATCTGATAATAGGACAGAGCGGCTAATCCGAAGATCAGGACCAGCATGAGCGAGAAGCAAGCGATGAGCTTGCCCCGGAGCGACGCAGCGATATGCATTATTTTTACCGGGTTAGGATATAGTTGAAATATTTACCGCGGTATCGTGTCATTCAATTTGAAATGGAGCGTTAATAAACCTCAATCGTTTTGTTTGATTTTATTGCTCTGATAAGATTTACACTTGGACAGTAATTAATTTCGCGATATCGTATTTCTATACGTAAATCTTGCTTCGCCACACTGATTCGACCGTTCTTTTCCAGATTTTCGGATCGATTTCGATCGATTTCGCGGCTATGCCGAAGGCGGCCGATTTGATTGGGTCCGTATTCGCCCCGAGACCGCATACGACGCCAAGTCGAACGGCAGTCCGCAAGGCCGGGATCGACGCATCCGGCAGTCGTTCGCGCCTCACGACCGGACGTTGAAGGCGGGCCGGCCTCGCCTAGTCCTGCTTGTCCAGAGCCGAGACGATGTCCTCCAGCGCGGTTTTCAGGCCCTCCTCCACCGTCGGGTGGTAGAACGGCCGATCCAGAAGCGCCTGGGCCGTCAGCCCGTCCTCGATCGCGAGGGCGAGGAACTGGGCGAGGTGCTCGCAGGCCGGCCCGAGCATCTCGGCGCCCTTCAGGCGGCCGTCTCGGTCGGCGTGCAGCCGGAGGGCGCCGGCATTCTCGCCCATGATCCGCGCCCGGCCCTGGTCGCCGAAATCCACCGTGCCGAGGATCAGGCCCGTATCCTCGGGATCGTAGGGCTCGCCGACGCTGGCCGCCTGCGGCTCGGTGAAGACCATGGTGAGGCGGGTCCAGAGCCGGGGCGCCTCGACGGCGGCGCGGCCGGAGGCGATGAGGCGGGCGGCATTGGCGCCGGCGATCCGCCCCTGCCGGGCGGCCTCGTGCAGCACCGGACGGTCGGCATTGGCGTCGCCCGCGAGGAAGATCGGGCCGCCGGCGCAGAGCAGGCTGCGGGCATCGAAGTCCGGCAGGCCGTGGTCGTCGAGGTCGAGGCCCGCTTCCGCGAGTCCGAGATGCCGGACGTTGGGGGGACGGCCCGCCGCCGCCAGCACCCGCGCGAAGGTGCCGGTCGCGCCGGTCCCGGCTGCGTCCGTCCAGGACAGGCGGACGCCGTCGCCCGTACGGGTTCCCTCGGTGACCTCGCAGCCGAGATGGAGGGTGATCTCCGCGCCGAAGAGCCGGCGCGCGTCGTCCGCGAGGCTGGGATCGCGCAGGCCGGCGAGCGCCTCGCCCGGGTCGAACAGGGTGACGGCGACGCCGAGGCGCGCCATGGCCTGCGCCAGTTCGATGCCGACCGCACCGCCGCCGAGCACCGCCAGCGAGTCCGGCAGGTCGGGGATCTCGAACACCGTGTCGCTGGTCAGCAGCCGGTCGCCGAGGTCGCGCAGGGGCTCGGGCACGGCCGGGCTCGACCCGGTGGCGACGATCGCGGCGCGGAAGCGCAGGGTGGTGTGGTCGTCCACCGCCAGGGTGTCGGGTCCGGTGAAGCGGGCCCGCCCGGCGATGCGCGCCTCGGCCGGCAGGGCGTCGACGCCTTCGAAGACGCCGGCGACGAAGCGGTCGCGCTCGCGCCGGACCCGCGCCATCACCCGGGGGCCGTCCACCCGCACCGGGCCGGCCTCGATGCCGAAGATGGCGGCGTTACGGGCCGCGTGGGCGGCGTTGGCGGCGGTGATCAGCAGCTTCGAGGGCATGCAGCCGACGCGGGCGCAGGTGGTGCCGCCGGGCCCGGCCTCGATCAGCACGGCGTCGGCGCCGGCCTCGCGGGCGGCGTGGACAGCGGCGAGGCCGGCGGTGCCGGCGCCGATCACGGCGATGTCACAGGCTCTCTCGCGCATCGCGCCGGCTCTCGGGTTCGCGCCTCACGACCCCGACCATCGGAATCGCGGGCCAACCTCCGGCCGCAGCCAACGTTCCGGTCTGCGGCAACCCGCGTCAGTCGGGCTCGGCGAGCAGGCCCTCGACGAAGGCGGTCAGGCCGGTCCGGCGGGCCCGCTTCAGGCGCTCGGCGATGAGGATGCCCTCCAGGGAGCGGAAGGCGTCGTCGAGGTCGTCGTTGACGATGACGTAGTCGTATTCGCTCCAGCGCTGGATCTCCATCCGGGCGTTGGCGAGGCGCTTCTCGATGGTGTCCGGCGAATCCTCGGCCCGGCGCTCCAGGCGATGCCGCAGCTCGGCCAGCGAGGGCGGCAGGATGAACACCGTCACCACGTCCTCGGTGAGCTTGGCCCGCACCTGCCGGGTTCCCTGGTAGTCGATGTCGAAGATCATGTCCCGGCCGGCGCCGAGCACCTTCTCCACCGGGCGGCGCGGGGTGCCGTAGAAATTCCCGTGCACCTCGGCCCATTCGAGCAGGTTGTCGGCGCTGCGCAGGGCGTCGAAGGCCTCCCGGTCGATGAAGTTGTAGTGCTTGCCGTCGATCTCGGAGGGCCGGCGCTGCCGGGTCGTCACCGAGATCGAAACGTCGAGGCCCCATCTGTGATCGGACGCCAGTTGGCGCGTCAGCGTGGTCTTGCCCGCACCGGAGGGCGAGGACAGGATGAGGATGAACCCGCGCCGCCCGATCGTCGTCGCCTGCATGTCCGGAAAAACCTATTCGACGTTCTGAACCTGCTCCCGGAATTGCTCCACCACGGCCTTCAAGTCGAGTCCGATCCGCGACAGCGCGATGTCATTCGCCTTGGCGCACAGGGTATTGGCCTCGCGCCCGAGCTCCTGGGCCAGGAAATCGAGCTTGCGGCCGACGGCGCCGCCGGCGGCCAGCAGCTCGGCCGCGCTGGCGAGATGGGCCTGGAGCCGGTCGAGCTCCTCGCGCACGTCGGCCTTGGCGGCGAGCAGCACCGCCTCCTGGTGCAGGCGGTCGGGGTCGAGGCCGCCGGCCTCGAGCAGCGTCGCGACAGTGGCGGAAAGGCGCGCCTTCACCGCGTCGGGCCGGCGGGCCGGGCAGGCCTCGGCGGCGGCGGTGAGCCGGGCCATCTCGGCGAGCTGGCCCTCGATCACCCCGCGCAGGGCCCGGCCCTCGGCCCGGCGCGCCTCCAGGAGATCGGAGACGAGGCGGACCACGCCCGCGGCGAGGTCCCGGGCCAGGGCCTCCGCGTCGGCGCCGGGCTCCTCGTCGGATTCGATCACGCCGCGGATGCCGAGGAGTCCGTCGAGGGTGGCGGGCGCCAGCCCCTCGGGCCGCGGCACCCGGGCGATGGCGGCGGCGAGCTGGCCGAGCAGCGCCTCGTTGATCCGGATCCGGGGTGCCGCCTCCGGCCGGGTCAGCGCGAGGGAGAGCTGGCACTGGCCGCGCGCCAGGCTCTTCTGCAGGGCGGTGCGGGCGACCTCGCCCACGGCGTCGTAGCCGTTCGGCACCCGCAGGCGCACGTCGAGCCCGCGCCCGTTCACGCTGCGGACCTCCCAGGCCCACTGCACCGGCCCGGTGCTGCCCGCGGCGCGGGCGAAGCCCGTCATGCTGGAGAGGATCATGGCTGTCTTCGCGTTCGTCCCGGCCCCTGCTGGGGAGGGGCTGGGGGTGGGGTGGTCGGGGGACCCTGCCGGGTGTGGAGGCGGGTCGGTCGCAGGGAATGGTACCCCGTCATTCCGGGGCGCCGCAGGCGAGCCCGGCATTCAGAGCCGCCGACGGTGGAAAGCCTTGCACCCACTGCGGTTCTGGATCCCGGGCTCCGCTGCGCGGCCCCGGGATGACGGGGTGGTTCGTCCGGTTGCGTGGGCGGACGCTACGGCTGCTTCAGCACCGGCACGGTCTTGGGCGAGTTCAGGTCGAAGGTCCGGTTGCGCAGGGGATCGAGGCGCGTGCCCTCCGAGGCGTCGAAGGCCTTCGGCCGGTTGGCGCCGCCCTCCGGGGTCGCGGCCATGTTGGTGCCCTCGGGGGCGTAGGCCGAGGCGGTGCCGGGGACGGTGGGGGCGCCCGGCGGGTCGGCCTTGTCGACCACCGCGTCCGGCGTCGGCGTCTGGCGGGCGCGCTCGACCTGGCGCCAGCGGGCGACGTTGCGGGAATGGCCCTCCAGGGTCTCGGCGAAGGCGTGGCCGCCGGTGCCGTCGGCCACGAAGAACAGGTCCTTGGTGCGCGAGGGGTTGGCCACCGCCTCCAGGGCGGCCCGGCCCGGATTGGCGATGGGGCCCGGGGGCAGGCCCTCGATCACGTAGGTGTTGTAGGGCGTCGCCCGGTCGATCTCGGCCCGCTGGATGCCGCGCCCGAGGGTCCCGCGCCCGCCGACCAGCCCGTACACGATGGTCGGGTCCGATTGCAGCTTCATGCGCTTGTTGAGGCGGTTGACGAACACCCCGGCGACGCGGGGCCGCTCGTCGGCCCGGCCGGTCTCCTTCTCGACGATGGAGGCCAGCGTCACCATCTCGGCCGGCGTCTTCACCGGGATCTCGGCCGAGCGGCGCAGCCAGATCTGGTTCAGGACCTCGCGCTGCTTGGCGCGCATCAGGTTGACGATCTGCTGGCGGGTGGCGCCGCGCTCGAACTTGTAGGTGTCGGGCAGGAGCGAGCCCTCGGGCGGGATCTCGTTGACGTCGCCGGTGAGCACGTCGTTGTCGTTGAGGCGCATCACGATCTGCTCGGAGGTCAGCCCCTCCGGGAAGGTGATGGCGTGCTGGACCTGCCGGCCGGAGGCCAGGGTGTCGATGGCCTCGCCGATGCTGGCATGGGCCTTGAACGTGTACTCGCCGGCCTTGAGCGCCTTGCCCGAGAAGCGGGCGGCCCACTCGAACAGGGCGGTGTGGGTGATGACGCCCTCGCGGGAGAGCGCCTCGGCGATCTCGGTGGTGCCGCTGCGGGGCGGGATGACCACGACCTTGTCGGCGGGCAGCGGCCCCGGCTCCCGGGTCTGGCGCTCGAACAGGGTCACGCCGATCATCACGGCGATGGCCAGCACCACGGAAGCGGTGAGCAGGCCGGAGATGCGGGCGAGCAGCCCGCCGCGCTCACGGACCGGACGGTCGGGCGGCGGCGGCGCGGCGGTGGGCTTGATCGCCTCGCTGGGGCTTCGCGGCGACAGGCGGTTGGGCAGGGCCGGCTCGTCGGAGGGTACCGGTGTCGGCGCCGGATCTGGGCGTTTGCGGAAGAACATGGACATCCTGTTCGGGCCTCAGGTCCCCACCCCGGCCGCCGCCGGATTTTTTAGGGGAGTCCGTACGCCCGAGTCGAGGGGGGGCGCACGGGACGGGCATTCTGGCGCGCGAACTTGGTGGGTTTTGTGGCGAAAAACAGACTCAAAGCCCACTGCTGCTAACACGATAGTGTGGAAATACGCTGATGTAACTTATGGCATCAAACTCTTAGTACGATTCAACGATTGTTCAATTCGTAATCGAATCGGCCATTCCAAATCTTGATTTCGGGGAACATTCTTTCAAAAGACTCTGTGATGTGCGGTACAAACCTATCGCTCGAACTCATATTTTTGCCAGATCTGGTGGCTGCAAGTAGAAAGGTCTGGAATAAGGTAAGATTTCTTGGAAAACCCTCAGCTGCTATCTCTGTAAATTTTACTGATATTTCTTCTAGAGAGCCACTTAATTGAGAAGCGGCGTTTCTCGAGAGAACTTTTAGAGCGTTTTCAGCCAATCTTACTCGATCATCTGGAATCACTTCGTGCGGGATTATTCCAGCTTCGCTCATCGTCATAAAGAATTTGATTACTTCCGCGATTTGCTCACCCTCTTTCCAACCATAGGGATCAAGAGATTGTGCAAAATACTCGAATTTATTAAAGATTACATCAATAGTTTCAATCTGTGCTTTCGTTTGCGCTGCAAGCCTTACTTTTTGCCAATCGATGGTATCTGATTTGTAGACAACATCATGGGTTGCAACCACCCAAGCGTGCTCAAGAGCTGTCTGTATCTGTACTTCGAATATTATTTTATACCCCAGATTTTCTTTGTCGTCCTCCCACTCCGGACATATCCGTCTTGCATAGACACGAGTTGAGTCGAAGGTGAATTGTTTAGGATTCTTTGATGAATGAGATCTGTTTCTTATATTAAGAACGTTAAAAGTAGAATGAAGAAACTCTAAACACCTGCTTTCATGCTATCCAGTTGGGATTATTATCGTAAGAGCGACCAGATCATCAATATCTAGAATATTTCGATATCTTCCAGTTTCGATCTTCTGCGAGATGGAGGCAGAACCCTTCACTCTAGCGACCATAGGGTAGTTATATTTCGAGCAAAATGGATCAATGCTTGATTTCACGGCTTGTTCGAGCGCTCTTAGTGAGCTAGAGAGGCGAGAAATCGCTCGATCGAGATCTGAAATAGTCATTTGATAATACTTTTCAGAATGTTTATGCGCTTTCTCCGCGGACCCGCGTCATTGGACGCAGACCTCGCCGCCGAAAAATATTCTGTCGCTTCGCTGTTCGATGCTCTTTGACTATCATCAGCTATAAGCTTGACAAACACATCAAGCTTCGCAGCAGCTTTCTTTGCGTTGAAGGAATATGTTTCTCGGTTTAATTCTGCGAGTGCACCGAATAGTGAATAGAAATCCGCTTGATTTCGGAGTCGGCTATCTTCAAGTTGACCGTTTTCTGCAATCAAAGCTTTTACTTGAGTGATGACGGTCTGATATTCTGCTGTTGAAGACTGCTTACGCTCCCAAGTTTCATCACGAACCGAAAACGCATTGTCTAGATCACCCTGAGAAGTAGACTGCTCGCCTTGCTCAAGAAACAACACAAGTTGCGCAGTAAATTCGACATCTTTCATCTGCCGTTTTGACTGTGACGCAATTCGGGGAAAATCTACTCCAAGCTTTTCTTCGGTCCAAGCGGTCAAGCCCTCAACTTCAGATATAAAAGCCCCATTATATTTTGCGTGTCTGAGCTCTTGCGGCGTTAATCTTGCAACATTTCTATTAATGCGATCAAATATTTCATTTATAACAGTCTCGTTCTCTTGCGGAACGAACTCAACTGAAAGTTGATATCGCCAAATACGACGTTTGTCAGAGTCTTGTAATTCGGAAAAGTACTTCCCCCGCATAGCGGTAACGGGGCTGGACTCGGAAATCGGCATTTCATCTCGGACAAACTTAAACAGAGTTGTCAGTCTCTGCTTTCCATCTACAACACGGTAGGAAGCTATGCCCGAGGATGAGATCTCTTCATAAAGAAATACAGCGGGGCATGGGAAATTTTGAATCAGGGTATCAATAAAATAGGAACGAAAAGTATCATTCCAAACACTTCGCCTCTGATATGGAGGCTCTAAATCTAGTAAATTTCGTGTATATAAATCATTAAACCAAGCCAAAGGCTCAAATCTGGCGCTGCGTTCGAGTATAGTCATCAGGACTTTCGCAAATATATGCGTGGTTAATGCTGTCCTCGTTGATAGCAGAGGTCTCAGCACCATTCTGATGCAATCATACCCGAAGTTGTAGTTATGGATAGGTGCCTACCTGCTTTCACGACATAAAAAGTGCATGGGGCAAAACGATTGCCCCTTCCGATTGGCTAATCCACCCGCCGCATCACCAAGCTCGCATTCGTCCCACCAAACCCGAACGAGTTCGACAGCACCGTATCCACCCGTTTGCGCTTGGCCTCGTGCGGCACGAGGTCGATCGCGGTCTCGACGGAGGGATTGTCGAGGTTGAGGGTCGGGGGCAGGATGCCGTCGCGGATGGCCAGGATCGAGAAGATCGCTTCCACGGAGCCGGCGGCGCCGAGGAGGTGGCCGATCGAGGACTTGGTGGAGGACATCGAGGCCTTCGCCGCGTGGTCGCCCAGCAGGCGCTCCACGGCCTTCAGCTCCAGCTCGTCGCCCATGGGCGTCGAGGTGCCGTGGGCGTTGATGTAGTCGAGGTCGCTGGCCTGGATGCCGGCGCGCTTCACGGCGGCGCTCATGCAGCGGAAGGCGCCGTCGCCGTCCGGGGCCGGCGAGGTGATGTGGTAGGCGTCGCCGGTGAGGCCGTAGCCGATCACCTCGGCGTAGATCCGGGCGCCGCGGGCCTTGGCGTGCTCGTATTCCTCGAGCACGACCACGCCGGCGCCCTCGCCCATCACGAAGCCGTCGCGGTCGCGGTCGTAGGGGCGCGAGGCCCGGGTCGGGTCGTCGTTGAAGCCGGTGGAGAGGGCGCGGCATGCGGCGAAGCCCGCGAGCGCCAGGCGGTTCACCGGCGATTCGGCGCCGCCCGCCACCATGACGTCGGCATCGCCGAACTGGATCAGCCGGGCCGCGTCGCCGATGGCGTGCGCCCCGGTGGAGCAGGCCGTCACCACCGCGTGGTTCGGGCCCTTCAGGCCGTGCGCGATCGAGATCTGGCCGGAGGCCAGGTTGATGATGCGGCCGGGAATGAAGAAGGGGGAGATCCGGCGCGGGCCCTTGTCGTGCAGGGTCACCGAGGCGTCGTAGATGCCGCCGATGCCGCCGATGCCGGAGCCGACCATGACGCCGGTGGCGCACTGGTCCTCGTAGGAGGTCGGGTGCCAGTCGGCGTCGTTCAGGGCCTCGCCGGCGGCCGCCATCGCATAGACGATGAACGGATCGACCTTGCGCTGCTCCTTGGCCTCCATGAAGGCGTCGGGATCGAAGCTGCCGTCCGTGCCGTCGCCGAAGGGCACGGAACACGCGATGCGGCAGGCGAGGTCGTCGACGGGGAACGCCGTCACGACCTTGGCCGCCGATTCGCCGGCGATCAACCGGCTCCAGGTGGCTTCGACCCCGCTGGCCAGCGGCGTCACCATCCCCAAGCCCGTCACCACTACCCGACGCATCGCGCTATCCCGAACCGGTCCTGTCATCACAACGAATGGCGCGCGGGGTCCGTTTCACGAGACCCCGCTGGCGCGCGACCCGTGGCCTTAAGCGGAGTTCTTCTCGAGGAACTTCACCGCGTCGCCGACCGTCTGGATGGTCTCGGCGGCGTCGTCCGGGATCTCGACGTTGAACTCTTCCTCGAACGCCATCACGAGCTCGACGGTGTCGAGGCTGTCGGCGCCGAGATCATCGATGAAGTTCGCGCCCTCGACCACCTTTTCCGGCTCAACGCCGAGGTGCTCGACAACGATCTTCTTCACGCGCTCAGCGATATCGCTCATCGGTCTTGGTCCTTAGCTCTTCAAGGTCGTGATGGTGCAAGGATCTTGTTGGTGAAGAGTCTTGCTGGTGGAAGGTCGGTGAAGGTGCCGTGGCCGCCGTCCCGTCCCCGGGATCGACTGTTCGGATTGAGCGGCCGGTGTGTTCGATCGCGCGTTTCGGGCAAGTCACCGTACTTGTCCAGTCAGTGACCCACGATTTTCAAACATCCGCAACACGCTGAATCGGCACCCCCCTCGCACGGCAGCCGGGGTGTTAACACAGGGTTCCGACGCTGGCGAGAGGCTGTTCACAACCCGTTCATCGGTGTGGCCTTTTCGAGCCAATCGCCTGTTTTTTGGCCTGTGCGCCGCAGCGAAACCGCGGCGCCCGCGCCTCAGTACATCGCCATGCCGCCGTTCACGTGGAGCGTCTGGCCGGTGACGTAGGCGGCCTCGTCGGAGGCGAGGTAGATCGCGGCCGCCGCGATGTCCGTGCCGGTGCCGAGGCGGCCCATGGGGACGCGCCCGAGGATGCCTTCGCGCTGCTTGTCGTTCAGGGCGTCGGTCATCGGCGAGGTGATGAAGCCCGGCGCGATGCAATTGACCGTGAGGTTGCGGGTGGCGACCTCCGCGGCCAGCGCCTTGGTCATGCCGACGAGGCCGGCCTTGGCGGCGGCGTAGTTCACCTGGCCCGGGTTGCCGGTGGCGCCCACCACCGAGCCGATATTCACGATGCGGCCGTGGCGGCGCTTCATCATGCCCTTCACGGCGGCCCGCGACAGGCGGAAGGCCGCCGAGAGGTTGACGGCGATCACCGCGTCCCACTCGTCGTCCTTCATGCGCAGCACGAGGTTGTCGCGGGTGATGCCGGCGTTGTTGACCAGGATGTCGAGGCCGCCGAGCGCGGCTTCCGCCGCCGGCACCAGGGCCTCCACCGAGGCCTTGTCGGAGAGGTCGCCCGGGACGACGTGGACCCGCTCGCCCCCGAGCTCCGCCGCGAAGGCCTCCAGGGCCGCCTGGCGGGTGCCCGAGACGGCGAGGGTCGCCCCTTGCGCGTGCAGGCCCCGCGCGATGGCGCCGCCGAGGCCGCCGGTGGCGCCGGTGACGAGGGCCTTGCGGCCGGTCAGGTCGAACATGGGCTTTCCTGTGGTTCAGCCGAAGGCGGGAAAGGAGGCGATGTCGTCGGGGGTGCCGACCGCGCTCGCCGACGCGCCGGGCGCAATTCGCTTGACGAGTCCGGTGAGCACCTTGCCGGTGCCGATCTCGCTGAACTGGTCGATTCCGGCGGCGGCCATGGCGGCGACGCATTCGCGCCAGCGCACGGTCCCGATGACCTGGGCGACCAGCGCCTCGCGGATCGCGGCCGGATCGGTGAGGGGCGCGGCCAGCACGTTGGCGTAGACCGGCACGACGGGGCTGTGCATCGTGACCTCGACGAGTGCTCTCTGCATACGAGCGGCCGCCGGTGCCATCAGCGAGCAGTGGAACGGGGCCGAAACGTTGAGCATCACCGCGCGCTTGATGCCCCGCGCCTGCGCCAGGGCGACCGCGCGCTCGACCGCCGCCCGGTCGCCGGAGAGCACCACCTGGCCGCCGCCATTGTCGTTGGCGACCTCGCAGACCGCGCCCTCGGCGGCCTCCGCGGCGATCGCCCGCGCGGCCTCGGCCTCGGCCCCGATCAGCGCCGCCATGGCGCCGGCGCCGGGCGCCACCGCGTCCTGCATGGCGGTGCCGCGGATGCGCAGCAGCCGGGCGGCATCCGCGATGGAGAAGGTGCCGGCGGCCGCCAGCGCCGTATATTCGCCCAGGGAATGGCCGGCGACGCAGGCGACGTCGCGCTTCAGGTCGAGGCCGCGCTCGGCCTCCAGCACCCGCAGGGTCGCGAGGCTCGCCGCCATCAGGGCGGGCTGGGCATTGGCGGTGAGGGTGAGTTCCTCCACCGGCCCCTCGAACATCAGGCGCGAGAGCGGCTGGCCCAGGGCCTCGTCGACCTCCGCGAACACGTCGCGGGCCTGGTGAAAGTGCTCGGCCAGCGCCCGC
Source organism: Methylobacterium sp. TK31 (assembly GCF_055361545.1). Classification (NCBI taxonomy): domain Bacteria; kingdom Pseudomonadati; phylum Pseudomonadota; class Alphaproteobacteria; order Hyphomicrobiales; family Methylobacteriaceae; genus Methylobacterium; species Methylobacterium sp. TK31. The sequence continues at coordinate 2,817,601 of NZ_CM143964.1, forward strand.
CCCATGCCGACGGCCTGGCTGCCCTGGCCGGGGAAGATGCAAGCGCGCGCCATGTGGTGTCCTCGTCGTCGGGCCGGGGTTCCCCAGGCTGGAAGGGCGGCGCAGTCGCACCGCCCGCCACCTGTGTCAACATGGCACCGCAGCGAGGCGGAGCGCTTTCATCCCTCGTTGAAGAAGTCGACCGTGCCGGAATCCAGGCTGTAGGAGGCCCCGACGATCCGCAGCTTGCCCGCCTTCAGCGGGTCCAGCAGCGACGGCTCGGAAGCGCTGCGCAGGCGCTCCACCACCCGGTTGACGTTGGCACGCACGCAATTTTCGGTGAAATCGCCCGGCTTGTCGCGCTGCGACAGCACCGCGGGCACGATCGGCTCGATCATCCGGCCGATGGAGCCCGGGAAGACCGTATTGTTCTTGACGACGTCGATGGCGGCCTCGACCGCGCCGCAGCGGCTGTGGCCCATCACCAGAACCAGCGGTACGCCGAGCTGCGACACGCCGTATTCGATCGAGCCGAGGGCTGCCGTATCGACGCAATTGCCGGCGTTGCGCACGATGAACAGCTCCCCGAGGCCGCGCCCGAACAGGATCTCCGGCGACACGCGCGAATCGGAGCAGCTCACCAGCACCACGAAAGGGGTCTGGCCCAGCGCGATCTCGATCCGGCGTTCGCGGCCCTGTACCGACCGGACCGGACTGTCGGTCTGGTAGAGGCGGTTGCCCTCCTTGAGGGCCTCCAACGCCTGGTCGGCGCTCATCGTGGTCTTCTTGGTCGAGGGAGCCGCCGCCAGGGCGAGGCCCGGCAGGGCCGTGGCCGCGAAGCAGCCGGCACCGAGCCGGCATCCGCAGCCGAGGAGGCCACGTCGAGTAAGCTGTGCACGCATGAGCGAATCTGTCCCCCTCGCCGCGCGGGTCGTTCGCGGCGCTTCCCGTCTACAACCGCCCGCACTGGCGCGTCGCTGAGGCGTTATGCGGGAGCCCGGCCGCGGATTGCCGGGGGATCGTCGAACGTGGGCAACGGGATAGAGCGGCTGCAGCGCTTGTTGCGCAGCGTCAAGGGGTGTATGGAGCGGGCTCAGCCCAGAAATTCCGTCCGAGGAAGGAGCCGTCCGCCATGGCTCGCGTCACCGTTGAAGACTGCATCGACAAGGTCGAGAACCGCTTCGAGCTGGTTCTGCTGGCCAGCCACCGCGCCCGCCTGCTCGCTGCCGGCGCCCCGCTGACGATCGACCGCGACCGCGACAAGAACCCCGTCTGCGCCCTGCGCGAGATCGGCGACGAGACGATCACCGCGGACGACCTCAAGGAACAGCTCATCCACTCGATGCAGAAGTACGTCGAGGTCGACGAGCCCGAGGCGGAGACCGTGCCGCTGCTGTCGAGTTCGCCCGCCGCCGCCGCCGTCGCCCCGCCTTCGTCGAGCGACGACAGCGCGGTTCAGTTCGACCGCATGAGTGAGGAAGACCTCCTGCGCGGTCTCGAGAACCTCGCCCCCCCGACCGAGACGGACGACGAGGGCGAATAAGCCTTCGCCATCACGACAATCTTGGAAGAACCCGGCGCCAGCGCCGGGTTTTTTCGTTTCCCGGGCCGGATTCGCCGCCCATGCGACGCCGTGGGGCTGGCGTGCCCGCGTGCGATGCGGGACACATCGAGGCAGCGGGGTCGGTATCGGGCTCGCCACGCGTGAAAGGGTCTGCCGGCGGATGATGCGCCAATACGAACTTGTCGAGCGGGTGAAGCGCTACAACCCCGCCGCGAACGAGGCCCTGCTCAACCGCGCCTACGTCTACGCCATGCGCGCCCACGGCACGCAGAAGCGTGCCTCGGGCGATCCGTTCTTCGCCCATCCGCTCGAAGTCGCGGGCATCCTCACCGATCTCCGTCTCGACGACGCGACCATCGTGGCGGCAGTGCTGCACGACACCGTGGAGGATACGGCAGCCACCCTCGACGAAATCCGTGAGCTCTTCAGCCCGGAAATCGGCGCGCTGGTGGATGGCCTGACAAAGCTGAAGCGCCTCGACCTCGTTTCGAAGCGGGCGGCGCAGGGTGAGAATTTCCGCAAGCTGCTCTTGGCGGTGGCGGCCGACGTCCGTGTGCTCCTCGTGAAGCTCGCCGACCGCCTGCACAACATGCGGACGCTCCACCACATGCGGGCGGACAAGCGCGAGCGCATCGCCGAGGAGACCCTGGACATCTACGCGCCGCTCGCCGGTCGTATGGGCATGCAGGAGCTGCGCGAGGAACTGGAGGATCTGGCCCTCCGCAACCTGAAGCCGGAGATCTACGCGACCATCGCGCAGCGCCTCGCCGACCTTTCGGCAAAGTCCGAGCGCCTCGTCGAGAGCATCGAGCATGATCTCACGGCGAAGCTTGCGGCGCAGGGCATCAAGGCCGTCGTCACAGGCCGGCAGAAGCGGCCCTACTCGATCTCGGCCAAGATGGAGCGCAAGTCGGTCGCCTTCGAACAATTGTCGGACATCTTCGGCTTCCGGGTCGTGGTCGAGACCCTGGCCGATTGCTATAGCGCCCTCGGCGTCGTTCATACGAGCTGGCCGATGGTGCCTGGGCGCTACAAGGACTACATCTCGACACCGAAACAGAACGACTATCGTTCAATCCACACCACCGTGATCGGCCCCAAGAGCCAGCGCGTCGAGTTGCAGATCCGCACCGCCGCCATGGACGAGATCGCCGAGTACGGCATCGCGGCCCATGCCCACTACAAGGAAAGCGGCGGGAAGGACGAGATCGGCGGCGGGCATCCCCGCCTCGCAACGGAAAGCGGCGCCTACCAGTGGCTGCGCCGGACCATCGAACTGCTGGCCGAGGGCGACAGTCCCGAGGAGTTCCTGGAGCACACGAAGCTCGAGCTCTTTCAGGATCAGGTGTTCTGTTTCACGCCGAAGGGCCGCCTGATCGCCCTTCCCCGCGGCGCGACCCCGATCGACTTCGCCTACGCCGTCCATACCGATGTCGGGAATACGGCGGTGGGCGCCAAGATCAACGGCCGCATGGCGCCGCTGCTGCACGAGCTCGTCAACGGCGACGAGGTCGAGATCGCTCGCTCGGACGGCGCCTCGCCGCCGGCGGCGTGGGAAGCCCTGGTGGTGACCGGCAAGGCGCGCTCGGCGATCCGTCGGGCGACGCGCTCGGCCGTGCGGCGCCAATACGCCGGCCTCGGACGGCAAATTCTCGACCGGGCCTTCGAACGGGCGGCCAAGAGTTTCTCCGAGGACAAGCTGCGCGGTGCCCTGCCCCGCCTCGCCCGCCAAAGCACCGAAGATGTCTTCGCCGCCGTCGGACGCGGCGAAATGTTCTCGGGCGATGTCGTGCGGGCTGTCTATCCGGATCACAAGGACGAGCGCCGCAGTGCCCCGGCGCCCCTTCCACAGCCGGCCTCCACGGACGGCGCCGGTCGCCTCAGCCTCGCCAAGGACCAGACCATGCGTCTGACCTTCCCGGACGGGCGGGGCGCGGAGCATGGTCGCTCGGACGGTATTCCGATCCGTGGGCTCGACAGCGACCTGCCGGTGAGCTTCGCCCCCGACGGCGGTGCGGTGCCCGGCGACCGGATCGTCGGCATCCTGACCCCCGGGGTCGGCGTCACGATCTACCCGATCCAGTCGGCAGCCCTGGCGGCCTTCGACAACGAACCCGACCGCTGGCTCGACGTGCGTTGGGACGTGGAGGCCGGAACCAGCGAACGCTTCCCGGCACGCCTCGCCCTACAATCGATCAACGAACCCGGCGTTCTCGCCCAGATCGCCCAGGTCATCGCGGATCATGACGGCAACATCGACAATGTCTCCATGAAGCGGAAGACGCAGGATTTCACCCAGATCGTCATCGACCTCTCGGTCTGGGACCTGAAGCACCTCAACGCCATCGTCTCCGAACTTCGCGGCAAGCGGACGGTGAACAAGGTCGAGCGGGTGAACGGGTAGGCACGTTCGCCACGTCCGCTCATTCGGCGCCGGCTTGACGACAAGCTCCCGTCAGCCAAGCCGTTCGCCGTCGTACACTGCTCGCCCACCGTGTCTCGTCGCCACATCCGGGACGCGCATGAGCGAAAGCGATGCGACTCTCGGGTTGTATATTTCCCTGTAGGGAGACGGTTGCTGCCGGATATTCCCCATATCCGGCAAAATTTGACTTTTGGTCGATCCAGGCATTAAACAAACAGAAGGTATTTCAGTCGACACATCGTCGTTGCGCGTTTTCTCCGATCTTTCTCGTCTCGCGCAGCTTTTTCGAGCCTACAATGATGATGCAAATTGGCCGGGGAAATACCCGATAAGCTCTGTATCTATTTTCTAGAATACTCGTTTTTCATTCTTTCTCTTATGTGGATCAACGCATGAGCGCACAACAGCGCAGCGCCTTGTTTATCGATGGCGCCAATCTCTACGCAGCAACCAAGGCTCTCGGCTTCGACATCGACTACCGGCGGCTTCTGCGAGAGTTTCAGTCGAGAGACTCGCTTCTCAGAGCCTTCTATTACACGGCGATCGTCGAGGATCAGGAATATTCCTCCATCCGTCCGCTGATCGACTGGCTCGACTACAATGGATTTCGGGTCGTCACCAAGCCCGCGAAGGAATTCGTCGACTCGATGGGTCGACGCAAGGTCAAGGGCAATATGGACATCGAGCTGGCGATCGATGCGCTCGAGCTCGCCGCCCATATCGATCACATGGTTCTGTTCTCCGGCGACGGCGATTTCCGCTCCCTCGTAGAGGCGATGCAGCGCCGCGGAGTCCGTGTCACCGTCGTCAGCACGATCCAGACCCAACCCGCGATGATCGCGGACGACCTGCGCCGCCAGGCGGACGAGTTCGTGGATCTGGCGCATCTGATCTCGCGGATTGGTCGCGATCCCGGCGAGCGTGCCTCGCGCGGTCCGGACAACCGGAACGGTGGAGATACCGGAACCCGCTCTCGCGGCGAGACGCCGGAACGCTCGGCCCGCCCGAGCCCGGCCCTCGAGAGCCGTTACGGCATCCGCCAGGACGACGAGCCGGTCGGCTCATAGTCGGTCGTCGGATGCGAAAAGGTCTTGTGCGCAAATCAGCGGTCCGGGCCATCGCATAGCCCGGGCACACTTCTCGATCGATACCCTCCATTCGACGATGGAGGCGTGGCTGTACCGGAACGACGTGTCATCCGACGAGGCCCCCTCCGCGTAGGTGCCGGGATCGCGCACCGCCTGAATCGGCGCCGGCTCGCCTGGCGCCTCCGCATGGCGTGTGGGGTACGGACCGACCCACGGTACGCAGAATCCTGGAGGCGACGTTGGTGCAACTGCGCCGCTTCGGCGACAACGAGCCAGTCGCCTTCGCGATCTCGGGCGCCACCCTGATGGTCACCGGCTCATTTGGTTTCGACGCCCGCGGCCCATCCCTGCGACCGGCGATGCACTCCGAGGTCTGAGCCTCCGCCAGGCAGGAGCAGTCCTCGCGTTGGGCGGCCTCGACTTGGCGATAATGGTCCGATCAGCCCGCTGGCGGACCCGGAGGGCGGACGCGGCGTCGCGGAACGTCTGATCCCAATCCGGCCGCCGGGGCGCTGCCCCAGTCCCTCTCCGGTTCTCCACGTCAGCCCTTGTCGCGCATGATGCGCGCGCGGTCGCGCTGCCAATCGCGCTCCTTCGAGGCTTCGCGCTTGTCGTGCAGCTTCTTGCCCCGGCCGAGCCCGAGCTCGATCTTGGCCCGTCCACGCTCGTTGAAGTAGATCTTCAGGGGTACGACCGTGAACCCCTCGCGCTGGGTGGCACCGATCAGCTTGTTGATCTGCTTGCGATGGAGCAGCAGCCGGCGCGGGCGCTTGGTCTCGTGGTTGAAGCGGTTCGCCTCGACGTATTCCGGGATATAGGCGTTGAACAGCATCAGGTCGGTGCCGGACGGACCGGCATAGGCCTCCCCGATGGTCGCCTTGCCCTTGCGCAGGGATTTGACCTCGGTCCCCGTCAGGGCGAGCCCGGCTTCCAGCGTATCGGTGATTTCATAGTGGTAGCGGGCGGCGCGGTTGTCGGCGACGACGCGGCGGTTCGATTCGGGTTTGGGAGCCATCACAACGTCGGGTCAGGCCGGTCGCGCCATCGCGACCGGGCCGAGGAATATGGTTCTGCGCGGGCGGCTTTGCCAGACGGTCTCAGGCGTCGAGCAAGCCCGCGTGACGCAGGGCAGCGTCGACCAGGGCTTTGGTCTCGGCACTCACCGTGAGGAGCGGCAGGCGCACCTCGTCGGTCATCAGGCCGAGGCGCGCGAGGGCGTATTTCACCGGCGACGGATTCGGCTCCACGAACATGCTGGCATGGAGGGGCATCAGCCGATCCTGAATCTGGAGCGCCTTGGCGTAGTCACCGCCGAGGGTCGCCTCCTGGAGGTCGGCACAGAGCCGTGGCGCGACGTTCGACACCACCGAGATGCAGCCTTGGCCGCCATGGGCGTTGAAGCCGAGCGCGGTCGCATCTTCGCCCGAAAGCTGGATGAAGTCTTCGCCCATGGCCTGGCGTTGCAGACTGACCCGGTCGAGCTTGGCCGTGGCGTCCTTCACGCCGGCGATGTTCTTCAGCTCGTACAGGCGCGCCATCGTCTCGACGCTCATGTCGACGATGGAGCGCCCGGGAATGTTGTAGAGGATGATCGGAATGCCGATGGCGTCGTTCACGGCCTTGAAATGCGCGTAGAGGCCGGCCTGGGTCGGCTTGTTGTAATACGGCGTGACCACGAGCACGGCATCCGCACCCACCTTCTCGGCGTGGCGCGCGCGCTCCACCGCCTCGGCGGTGGAATTGGAGCCGGCGCCGGCGATCACGGGCACCCGGCCGGCAGATTCCTCGATGCAGATCTCGACCACGCGGTCGTGCTCGGCATGGCTCAGGGTCGGGCTCTCGCCGGTGGTGCCGGTGGGAACGAGCCCGTGGACGCCCTGCCCGATCTGCCAATTCACGAATTTGCGGAAGGCCGCTTCGTCGAAGGCACCGTCCTTGAACGGAGTCACGAGGGCGGACATCGCGCCCCTGAGGCGTCGTGTGGAGGTCTCGGTCATCCTGGCGTTCCCAGCCGTCGGTCTCGTCGTGCGCCGGTTGTCCGGCAGCGGCACCGCTTCGCGCGGACGGGCAGACATAGGCCCTCGCCCGCACCGGCGCAAACGCTGCTTTCATGGGGTTAATGCCTTCTTAATGCCCTTCGGGTGAGCTTGAAGGTCTGTCCACGGTGATGGGACTGGAAGAACCATGGTGTTCTCGACGCAACGCGCAGCCCTGATGCTGGCCTTGAGCCTGGTTTCGGCCGGCGCCCTCGCAGCTCCCTCCGGCCTGGAGGGGGACGCACCGAGCCTGCGTCCAGCCAGCGATGCGGTCGCCCCCTCCGCAGCCCTGCCCGAGGCCAAGGTCGCCGATCCGATTGCGGCGGATGCCTTGAAGATCGAGGCGAAGACGCCGGAAGCCGCTCCGAGCCAGGGTCCGCCAGCCGCTGCCAAAGCCTACGCCTCCGCCGATCCCGAGGCGGGCATCGCCTTCCCGATGCCCGACGCGACCCTTTCCCCGGCGGCGCCCGTTCCGGAGGTACCCGACCTGAGCCGCGCGGCGCAGGTGGCCCCCGATGTCGACCTGCCGGCCCTGCGCCAGGCGATCGATGCCTATCGCAAGGGCCGCGTCACCGACGGCGACCGACTGCGGGACGGCTTCAAGGATCCGGCCGCCCGCGCTCTCCTCGAATGGGTCGCGATCCGGGCCGGCGCTGGCATCGGATTCGAGCGCACCGTCGCCTTCACCCGCAGCAATCCCGACTGGCCGGCAGGCCCCCTCCTCCGGCGCCGGGCCGAGGAGGCCTTACTCACCGAACGCCGCAACTCCGCGACGGTCCGGGCCTTCTTCGCTGCTTCGCGGCCAGCGAGCGCCCCGGGCAAGTTCGCCCTGGCGCTCGCCTTCAAGGCTGACGGCCTGGACGAGGACGCCGCCGCTCTGGTGCGCGACTTGTGGCGCTCCGAGACCTTCGGGCGGAACCTCGAGACGAAGGTTCTGGACGCCTTTCCGACGGTCCTGTCCCGCATCGACCACCGCTATCGGATGGAGCGCGCGCTGCTGAAGGAGGATTACGACACCGCCGGGCGGGCGGCGAGCCTAGCCGGCGGCAGCTACGCGACGCTGGTCCGTGCGCGACGGGCGGTCGAGGATAAGAGCTCGTCCGCGCCTGCGGCCCTCAACGCCGTGCCGCCGTCCCTGCGCAGCGATTCCTCCTACATCCTGTCACGGGCGCAGTACCTGCGCCGGAACGACAAGTTCGCGGAAGCCGCCGCGTTGCTCGCCACCGCGCCTTCGAACCCCGAAGTGCTGGTCGACGGCGACGAGTGGTGGGTCGAGCGCCGGATCGTCGCCCGTAAGCTGATCGATTCGAATGATCCGGTCGCGGCCTACGCGGTGGCGCGCGCACCCTGCGCCCGCACCGTCGAGAAGCGGATCGAGGCCGAATTCCACGCCGGCTGGATCGCGCTGCGCTTCCAGGACGATGCCGCCAAGGCCGCGCAGCACTTCGCGGAGGCGGCCCGGATCGCAGAGACACCGATTTCGCTCGCCCGCACAGCCTACTGGCAGGGCCGCGCCGCCGAGGCACTGGGTCAGGCCGATGCCGCCAAGGGCTTCTACGAACGCGCCGCCCTCCAGCCCATCGCCTATTACGGCCAGTTGGCGCGAACGAAGCTCGGACGCTCGAGCCTTTCGCTGCGTAGCATCCCCGGCCTCGACACCACCCAGCAGGCCGCCTTCGACCAGCGCCTCTACGTCCGGGCCCTGAAGATGCTGGAGGCCGCCGCGATACGCGATCTGGCGCTGCCGCTCTACATCGACACCGCGAACCGCCTCACCGATGCGGCCGAACTCGAAGCGCTCGGCAATGTCGCCTCCGAGGTGCGGAATTCGCGCGCCCTGGTGGCCATCGGCAAGATCGCCGTCCAGCGTGGTCTGCCCCTCGACGCCCATGCCTACCCAACCATCGGTATCCCGAACTACGAGGCCTCTTCGGCAGTCCCCCTTGTCGAGAAGGCCATGGTCTTCGCCATCGCCCGGCAGGAGAGCCAGTTCGACCCGCAGGCCCAATCCAGCGTCGGCGCCCGCGGACTGATGCAGATGATGCCGGCCACCGCCCAGCGCACGGCGCGGCGGGTGAGCGCGAGCTTCGACCAGGACCGCCTGACCAGCGACCCCGCCTACAATGCCCGCCTCGGGCAGGCCCATCTCGGCGAACTCATGGAGGATTGGCGCGGCTCGTACATCCTCGCCTTTGCCTCCTACAATGCCGGCGGCGGCAACGTGAAGAAGTGGATCGATGCCTACGGCGATCCGCGCAAGGGCGGGGTCGATCCCATCGACTGGGTCGAGCGCATCCCCTTCACCGAGACCCGCAACTACGTTCAGCGGGTGATGGAGAACCTGCAGGTCTACCGAAACCGCCTGGACGGCAAGAGCGCCCTCCTCATCGACGGCGACCTCCAGCGCGGCGCCCGCTGAGAACGCGTGGTCAGGCGGGTCCGGCCGCGCTACTTGGCAGGGGCTGTCCCCCCTGCCCCGGATTCGCCGTGCCCGAAATTCCCGAAGCCGCCATCACCGCCGCCGTCCTGGTCATCGGGGATGAAATTCTGTCCGGACGGACCAAGGACAAGAACATCGGCACGATCGCCGATTACTGCTCCGCCGTCGGTATCGACCTGAAGGAGGTGCGCATCGTCCCCGACGAGGCCGACCGCATCGTCGCCGCCGTCAACGCGCTACGCGACGCCTACACCTACCTCTTCACCACCGGCGGAATCGGCCCGACCCACGACGACATCACCGCCGATTGCATCGCCGCCGCCTTCGGCGTGTCGATCGACATCGATCCACGCGCGAAGACGATGCTGCTGGAGCGCCACAAACCCGAGGACCTGAACGAGGCGCGGCTTCGCATGGCGCGCATCCCGGCGGGGGCCGACCTCATCGCGAACCCGATCTCGAAGGCGCCGGGCTTCCGCATCGGCAACGTCATCGTCATGGCGGGCGTGCCGGGGATCATGCAGGCCATGCTCGACAATGTCGGGCCGACCCTGGTGACGGGCGCCAAGGTCCTGTCGGAGACGATCGAGGCCGGCAACCTGCCCGAGGGCACCTATGCGGGCGGCCTTGCCACCATCGCAAAGGCTCACGCCACGGTATCGATCGGCTCATATCCGTCGATGACTCAGAACGGTTTTGCCAATCGCATCGTCGTGCGCGGCCGGGACGCCGCGGCACTGGCCGCCGCCCGGGCGGACATCGATACGCTGCTCGACGGATTGCGCAGCGGCATACCCGCCTGAACCAACCCGACTGGTCGTCCTTTCCTGCGGACGCTCATCGGCAAGCCCTCCGGCGGTCCTGTTCCGGTGGCGGCGTTCTTCCGATAGGTCGCGGGCAAGGCCGAGGCATGAGCTGCCTCAATCGTCTCGGTCCGGCCGACCCCGAACGTAGCCGTGCGAGATGAGGCGGTCCCGGCGCTGGGTCCGCCGCTCTGCCTCGCACAGGTCCGTCAGGGCATCGGCCACCGCGCGGTGCAGCGCCAGGATCGCATCACCGCCGGCCTCTTCCAGGTAGGCGGCAGCGATGGCCTCCGCCGGCGCGGTCCAGGCGGGCGCTGGGATGGGACGGGGCTGCATCGGCGATCCTGATTGAGAACATATCAGGAACATGCGGCCGAGAGGCTGAGATGGTCAACCGGGTTACGGCGCTTTTCCCCGATCGCATGACGGCGATGGCACCGGCACACGAAGATGTGCCGGCAATGATCTCAGGCCCGAACGAGCCCCTTGCCCTTCACGGCCGCGGCAAGAGCTTTCAAGTTGCGGTTGAGGTCGGCAATTTCATTCAGGGCAATCGTCTTGTGCCCATCCTTGACCGCGCGCTCGATGTCGCTGACCTGATCGGTCGCGATGCGCTTCAGTTCGGCGGCGAGTTGGTCCCGTGTCATCGTCGCTCCTGTCACGGCTGGAGGTTTGCCCAGTCTCGATAGCGTGACGTGCTTAACCGGCCGTTGTCGATCTTCGCACCGCACCACCCGATGGGCGGCGGACCTGCGCTCCAACGAAATTCGGTACGCCGCGTGACGCTTCCGGGAGGGGTGTGTCTTGCGGGGCATAGTGTCGGCGGACAACCGCGGGTAGCTTGACGGCAATTCTCCGACCCTGGGACAGACACCCCGATGATCGCAAAATTCCTCCTGGCTGGCGTCGCTTCGCTCGTCGCTCTCGGCGCAGCCCATGCCGCCGACCTTCCGCGCCGTCAGGCGCCGCCGCCGGTCTTCGTGCCGGTGCCGGTCTTCACCTGGACCGGCTTCTACCTGGGCACGCACAGCTCCTACACCTTCAGCGACAACCAGACCATTCGCACGGTCGGCAACAACAACGGTGCCGGTGGCATCACCAACACGCAAAGCAATGTTGCGTTGGGCCGTCGCCCTGCAAGCTTCAAGGCTGAGCAGGACGGCATCGGTAACATCGGCGGCGGCATCGGCTATAACTACCAGTTCACGCCCGGCTCCGGCTTCGTCGTCGGCGCCGAGGCTGATGTGACCTGGACGGATATCGGCAAGCGCCGCGATTACTTCGGCCCGGCCCTCGCCGCCAACAACTTCATTCCGGACCCGAGCAGCTTCCGGAACCGTCTGAACTACCTCGGCACCGTGCAGGGCCGCCTCGGCTACGCCTTCGACCGGTTCCTGGTCTACGGAACCGGCGGCTTCGCCTACGGTGAAGTCAAGTATCAGGCTGACTTCTTCAATGGCGCCAACCAGCTTGCCTATCTCGGCCGCTTCAAGGGCATGGAGACGGGCTACGTTTACGGCGGCGGCATCGAGTACGCGATCCCGACCGACAGCTTCCTAAACCGTTTCAACTTCATTGGCGGACTTCTCGGCGCCAGCGCCATCACGCTGAAGGCCGAGTACCTCCGCTACGACCTCGGCAGCCGCAACGTTCTCGTGAACACGACTGGCCTCACCCCTGCGACCGGCTCGTACACCTCGCGCTTCAACACCGAGGGCAACCTGATCAAGGCCGGCTTCAACTACAAGTTCGGCTCGCTCTAAACCTGGCTTCGGCAGCTCCGGGAGCTGCCGCACCAATGGACTTGACGGAAAAGCCCCGCTCTCGCGAGCGGGGCTTTTTGCTGTCGGTCTCCAACCGGAATTCGGATCAGGTCCGCCAGGGATGCGCCGGCAGCTCGGTCGAGCCGATACAGCTGGCGCCGGCCAGCGCCACAGCGTGATCGTTCTCCACCGTCGAACCGCTGACACCGATCGCGCCAGACATCTCACCGTCCTTGTCCACGATCGGGATGCCGCCCGGGAAGGTGATGAGACCGTCATTGGAATGCTCGATGCCGTAGAGCGGGCCCCCGGGCTGCGAGAGCTGACCGATCTGGCCGGTCATCATCCCGAAGAACACCGAGGTTTTGGCCTTCTTCTGCGAGATGTCGATGGAGCCGACCCAGGCGCCGTCCATCCGGTAGAAAGCCTTCAGGTTCCCGCCGGAATCCACGACGGCGATGCACATCTGCGTGCCGAGCTCCACGGCCTTGGCGCGGGCCGCCTCGATGGCCTTGTGCGCGTCTTCAATGGTCACGTGCATGATGGGATCTCCCTGAATACAGTGTGAGGGCTTTGTATACGGCGAAAGCCAGCCAGCTTGATCTGATGGTTTTCCGACAGCACAGTCCGCCGGGCGCCCTCCCGAAACGGATGACCGCCTTCTTTGGTGCGGCGTGTTCGGAACGACGGCCCCCAAACAAAAGGGCCGCCCCGAGAGGGGCGGCCGAGTTGCGGGTTCTACTCTCTCGGTGCGTCCGCCCCTCAGCGGCCGGACATGGCGTTGGCCTTCTCGATCAGCGCCTCGGCCATGCGGATCGAGGCGATGTCGATGAGGCGGCCGTCGAGAGAGACGGCGCCGCGACCGGCCTTCGCGGCCTCTTCCATGGCCTCGAGGATGCGGCGGGCCTTGGTGACCTCGGCCTCGGAGGGGGTGAACACCTCGTTGGCAAGGTCGATCTGCGAGGGGTGAATCGCCCACTTACCCTCGAAGCCGAGGGCGGCGCAGCGGCGGGCGGCGGAGGTGTAACCGTCCGGATCGGAGAAGTCGCCGAAGGGGCCGTCGATCGGGCGCAGGCCATAGGCGCGGCAGGCGATCAGCATGCGGTTCTGCGCGAACAGCCACGGGTCCTGCCAATGCGTCTCGCGGTTGCCGGCCTCGTCCTTGTCGGTCAGCACCGAGAAGTCCTTGTTCACGCCGCCGATCACGGTCGAGCGGGCGCGGGTCGAAGCGGCGTAGTCGGCGACGCCGAACGACATGGCTTCCAGGCGCTTCGAGGAAGTGGCGATGGCCTCGACGTTGGCCATGCCCAGCGCCGTCTCGATCAGCACCTCGAAGCCGATCTTCTTCTCGCGCTTCTTGGCCTGCTCGATCTGGGTCGTCAGCACGTCGATGGCGTAGACGTCCGCCGGCACGCCGACCTTGGGGATGAGGATCATGTCGAGGCGCGGACAGGCCTCAACGATGTCGACCACGTCGCGGTACATGTAGTGGGTGTCGAGACCGTTGATGCGGATCATCATGGTCTTGTTGCCCCAATCCAGGTCGTTGAGCGCCTGGATGATGTTCTTGCGGGCCTGTTCCTTGTCGTCGGGGGCCACCGCGTCCTCGAGGTCGAGGAAGATGACGTCGGCCTTGGAGGACGCCGATTTCTCCATGAAGGTCGGGTTGGAGCCGGGGACGGCGAGTTCCGAGCGGTGGAGGCGCGGCGTCGCCTGCTGGATCAAGGTGAAGCTCATTGGGTATCCTTCCTGTTCGACGTGTTCTGGATGTTCATGAGACCCGAAAGTCGGGCCACCATACCGGGCAAGACGCGTTGGCGCGCTAGGCCGAAGGCCATGGCGAGCCGGCGAGATCGTGACAAAACCGTTAACCCGTCGCGCCGAAGCCGACGGCGATGCAGTTGATCGATAGCAGAAGGGCAGATTTGACCGCCTCGCGCTGATCCTCGTCCTCCTCCGAGCGGAAGCGGCGCAGCAACTCGACCTGCTCACGACTGACCTGATTGATGGTCGGCAGCCGGCCGTTCAGGCGGTCGCGGAAGAGGGGAAAGCGTTCGGCCAGTTCGCTGCCGCCACTGACCCGCAGGGCCATCTCGCGGGTGAGCGCATACTCGGCCTCGATCAGCGGAAAGATGCTGTTGCGGGCACCCTGGTCGGGGACGAGGCTCGCATAGTCGCGGGCGATCTCGAGGTCGACCATCAGCAAAGTCTTCTCGACCTCGTCGAGGATGAGGCGGAACGGCTTCGATTCCGCGAAGAGCCGCTGCAGCTGCGCCTCGCCCTGCTGGCCGCGCACATCGAGGAAGCTCTTCAACCCCGATCCGACTCCGTACCAGCCGGTGATGACGTGCCGATTCTGCGACCAGGCGAAGACCCAGGGGATCGCGCGCAGGTCGGAGAGCGAGCGCGCACCGAAGCGACGGGCGGGACGCGATCCGATGTTGAGGAGCGCGATCTCGTCCAGGGGACTCGCCGCCCCGAAATAGGTGACGAGGTCCGGGTGCTGGATCAGGTTGACGTAGGCCGCCCGCGAGGCACCCGACAGGGCCTCCAGACAATCGTCGAACTCGCTGCGCGGCGTCCGGGACGCTTCGCGCTCCGATTTCAGGGCATGCTGGAAGACCGAGGAGGCGAGAAGCTCCATTTGATAGGCAGCCGTCCCCCGGTTGGCGTACTTGAACGAGACGACCTCGCCCTGCTCCGTGGTGCGGAAACGACCGTTGATCGACCCGGGGGGCTGGGCCGCGATGGCGCGTGCCGTCGGGGCGCCGCCCCGGCTCACCGAACCGCCGCGGCCGTGGAAGAACGCGATCGGCACGCCGGATTCCTTGCCGAGCCGGGTCAGCTTGTCCTGTGCCTTGTAGAGTTCCCAGTTCGAGGCGACGAAGCCACCGTCCTTATTGGAATCCGAATAGCCGATCATGACCTCCTGCACGCCGCCCTGCCAGCGCGTGGAGCGGCGGACGAGAGGAATCGAGAACAGCTCCTTCATGATCGCCGGCGCGGCGCGCAGGTCGTCGATGGTCTCGAACAGCGGCACGATCGGCAGGCAGCAGATCTCGGTGCCGGCGGCATCGAGGAAGTTGCCCGCTTCCTTGGCGAGCAGGTAGGCGCCGAGGATGTCCTGCACCGAACGGGTCATCGACAGGATGAACGAGCCGAACGCCTCCCGATCGAGCTGCTCGCGCATCTCGCCGACCAGGGCGAAGGTCTCCAGGGTCTCCCGGGCGTCGTCCGGCAGATCCTCGAAGCTGCGTTCGCCGCTGCGCGGCCGGGCCAGCTCGTCGACGAGCCACTTCTTCCAATCGAGCGAGTCGACGTCGGGCGGCGTGCGGTTTTGCCCGTTGGCCTGTGTCCAGAGAGCCTGCAGGGTCTTCGTGGTACGGGTGGTGTTCTCTCGCAGGTCGAGCCGCACGGTGGAGAAGCGGAAGATCTCGACCATGCGGCGGACCGGGCGCACGAGGTCGACCGCCAAGGACGGGCATTTCGCGTCGGCGAGCCCCTGCTCCAGGGTTCGCAGGTCGCTGATCAGGCCGTCCGCGCTCGGATAGTCCGGCCCGGTCGAGCGCTGTCCCTTGTTGCGCAGGATGGTCGCCTCGAGCTTGCGCAGCACGCAGGTGAGGAACTGGCGGTAGGCCTCGCCCGGATTGCGGTTGGCGATGGCGCGGCCGTCGCCGCTCTCCGTCAGCATCTGCGCCAGAGCGGCCTTGAACGTCTCCGGCACCGGCAGCGAGCGCTCGGTCAGCGAGAGCGTCCGGCCGAGAGCGGTGACGCCGTCGCGGTAGCGCCGCAGTGAGGCCAGCGCGTTGCGCTGCAAGGTGGCACGGGTCACGGACGATGTGACGTAGGGGTTTCCGTCGCGGTCGCCGCCGATCCAGGAGCCGAACTGGAAGAACGGCGGCACCTCGAACTTCTCGTCCGGATAGTACTGCGCCAGGCTCTCCTCCAGGGAGTAGAGCACCTCGGGCAGCATCTCGAACAGCGTCTCGTCGAAGAAGTGCAGGCCCCAGGCGACCTCACGCTCGACGGTGGCCTTCTCCAGGTGAAGCTCGCCCGTCATCCAGACGAGCTCGATCTGATCGCGCAGCTCGTTCATCAGGCCGTTGCGCTCGCGCTCGGTCCAGCGCGGCAGTTCCAACTCGCGCAGCACGAGATAGATGCGGCGGAACTTCTCCAGCACGGTCACGCGCTTGCCCTCGGTGGGATGGGCCGTGATCGTCGGGCGAATCCGCAGGTCCTTGAGCAGAGCGTGGATCTCGGGGGCCTTGATGCCGCTCGCCGCCGCATCCGCCAGGACGGCGCTGAAGCTGCCGCTCAGTGCCTCGCGGCCCTTGGTACGCTCGACCTGCCGGCGCCGACGCATGGCTGCGTTCTGCTCGGCGATGGAAAGCAGCTGAAACCAGATCCCCTGGACCTGGAGGGCGCGCGCCAGGAGTTCGGGCGAGAATTCCGAGATGTTGGCCCGCCCGTGCAGCACGTCTTCGAGCTCGGGCTCGTGACGGCGCGCCACGGCGAGCAGGGCGTGGAACAGGATGTCGAGGGCTTCCTTCGAGGAGGTCCCCGTGATGACGGGGGGCGCGAAGGTGTGGTCGACGGCTCCGACCGGGGCGTGAAGAGTATCCGTCATCGAAGGCCACCTTGAAAAAGTTCTTCGCCGATGGACCGCGACGGAAGCGGTCTACGGATGGGTCCCGTATGATGCGTCATCCCGCGGTGGAAGAGTTCCCGCGGTGGAAAAGGCTGGCCCGTGACGCGGAGCGGGCGGAAACGGCGGCCTTGCGGCGGGAAGCACCGGCTCCGGAGCGCTCAATCTCTCGGTCGCTCCGCGAGCCGCCCTCCCCCGCCGCGGGGGAGGGTTTCGATGGTCAGGCCGCGAGCTTGCGCATCACCTGCGCCACGGTCGAGCCGAACTCGCCGGGGCTCGGTGCCACGGTCAAACCGTAGGAGCGCATGATCTCGGCCTTCTCGGCGGCGGAGTCGCCAGTGGCCGAGATGATCGCGCCGGCATGGCCCATCCGCCGACCCTTCGGAGCGGTCAGGCCGGCGACGAAGCCGACCACGGGCTTCGACATGTTCTCCTTGATCCAGGCCGAGGCCTCGGCCTCCTGAGGACCGCCGATCTCGCCGATCATCAGCACGGCCCGGGTCTCAGGGTCCTGCTCGAAGAGCGCGAGGTGATCCAGGAAGGACGAGCCGTTGATCGGATCGCCGCCGATGCCGACCGACGTCGAGATCCCGATGCCCTCGGCCTTCATCTGCGCGGCGGCCTCGTAGCCGAGGGTGCCCGAGCGCGAGATCACGCCGACATTGCCCTGGAGGTAGATGTGGCCGGGCATGATGCCGAGCATCGACTTGCCGGGGGAGATGATGCCGGCGCAGTTGGGGCCGACCACCATGGTACGACGCTCCTTCGGGTAGCGGCGCAGGTAGCGCTTCACCCGCATCATGTCCTGGGCCGGGATACCGTCCGTGATCGAACAGATCAGGCTCAATCCGGCGTCGGCCCCCTCCATGATGGCGTCGGCCGCGAAGGGAGGCGCCACGAAGGTGATCGAGGTGGTCGCGCCGGTGGCCTCGACCGCCTCCTTGACGGTGTTGAAGACCGGCACGCCGAGATGGGTCTTGCCGCCCTTCCCGGGGGTGACGCCGCCGACGACGTTGGAGCCGTACTCCATCATCTCCTTGGCGTGGAAGGTACCTTTGTCGCCCGTGATGCCCTGGACCAGGATCGGGGTCTTCTCGTCGATCAGAATGCTCATGACGTATCCTCCCCCGCGGCTCAGTGACTTTTCTTGGCGGCTTCGCAGGCCTGGACCGCCTTGGCGGCCGCGTCCGACAGGCTGTCGGCGGTGATGAGGTCGAGACCGCTCTCGGCCAGGATCTTCTGACCCTCCTCCACATTCGTGCCGGCGAGCCGGACGACGAGAGGCACGTCGATCTTCACCTCGCGCGCGGCCTGGACGACGCCCTGAGCGACCCAATCGCAGCGGTTGATGCCGGCGAAGATGTTGACGAGGATCGCCTTCACGTTGCGATCGGAGAGGACGAGCCGGAAGGCCGTCGCGACCCGGTCCGGCGAGGCTCCGCCGCCGACGTCGAGGAAGTTCGCCGGCTCGCCGCCCGCATGCTTGATCATGTCCATAGTGGCCATGGCCAAGCCGGCGCCGTTGACGATGCAGCCGATCTCGCCCTCGAGACCGATATAGGAGAGGTTGTGCTCGGCGGCCTGGGCCTCGCGCGGGTCGCCCTGCGAGGGATCGTGCATGTCGGCGATGTTGCGCCGCCGGAACATCGCGTTGTCGTCGAAGGACATCTTGGCGTCCAGCGCCAGCACCCGATCGTCCTTCGTCACGACGAGGGGGTTGATCTCCAGCATGGTGCCGTCGCAATCGCGGAACGCCCGGTAGGCGTTCATAATCGTCTTCACG
Organism: Methylobacterium sp. TK31; assembly: GCF_055361545.1. Classification (NCBI taxonomy): domain Bacteria; kingdom Pseudomonadati; phylum Pseudomonadota; class Alphaproteobacteria; order Hyphomicrobiales; family Methylobacteriaceae; genus Methylobacterium; species Methylobacterium sp. TK31. The sequence goes on from NZ_CM143964.1 coordinate 2,836,127, forward strand.
GCGGCCGCGACCTGCTTGATGTTCAGGCCGAGCTGGAAGGCGATCTCGCGGGCCTGGAACTGCTGAAGGCCCACCGCCGGCTCGACGACCACCTGAATCAGGGCGTCCGGCTCGTTGGCGGCGATCTCCTCGATGTCCATGCCGCCGCGCTGGGAGGCGATGACCCGAACCCGCTCGGCCTTCCGGTCGAGGACGTAGCCCAGGTAGAGTTCACGCTCGAAGGGGTCGGCGGTCTCGACGTAGACGCGCTGGACGGGCTTGCCCTCGGGTCCGGTCTGGATGGTCACCAGGCGTTTGCCGAGCAGTTCCTTCGCGGCGTCGCGGACTTCGTTGTAGGTCCGGCACAGCTTGATGCCGCCGGCCTTGCCGCGGGCGCCCGCATGGATCTGAGCCTTCACCGCCCAGAAGGAGCCGCCGAGCTCGGTCGCCGCATAGACCGCCTGATCGGCGCTGAAGGCGACGGCTCCCTTCGGAACGGCGACGCCGAAACCGGCAAGCAGTTCCTTGGCCTGGTACTCGTGCACGTCCATGGGCGTTCTCCTCGGCGTTTCTTCCTTGCAGCGACTGTCTCGTAAATTTCACTTCACGGAAAGTGCTTTGCGACTTATATTTTTTTACAGCCTCTTTCACTCTGCCTTGAAGGCAGCTGGACTGTATTCACTTTGCACAAGAGCTGCCCCGATGGCGTCGGGAGCAGCTCTTGGTATATCAGATCACGCGGCTTGACTTCGCGTGGGGCGCCGATGCCCGAGACAGATGCTCAGTTCACCTTCGCCTTGACGATCTCGTAGATCGACTCGTTGAGGGGACCAGCCGATCCCATGAGGGTTTCGAGTTCGCGCAGGCGCTCCTCCGCGAAAGCCCGATCTTCCAGGCCCTTTGCGTTCACATAGACGTTGAGAGCGGCACTGCGCAGGCCCGCATGGGCCGAGAGCACCGCGACGCCGGCATCCGAAATCACGTTGAGGTTGCCCTTGTCGGCGACGATCTGGGCGAGGTCGATGACCTTGCGGCAGGCGCGGCAACAGGCGAGCGGCACGTCGGTGGCGACCTTGAGGGCGGCCTGGATCTTGTCCTGACGCGCCGCCTTCTCCTCGTCCGTCACCTTGGGAAGGCCGTATGCGCCCATTACCGCGTCGAACGCCTCAACGTCGTCGGCGATCATGCCGGTGAGTTCGGTGCGCAGCGCCTCGGACTGGCCGAGGATCTGCTTCAGCTCCTCCTCCACCTCGACGTACTTCTTCTTCCCGATGGTGAGATTGCACACCATGCTCAGGAGCGCGGCGCCCATGGCACCGGAGATGGCGGCGGCACCACCGCCGCCGGGCGTCGGGGCCGAGCTCGCCAGACCGTCGAGGAAGGTCTGAATGGTCTCGTTCGCGGCGTTCTCTTTCTCGGCCATGGCGGTCAGGCCATCTTCTTGGCGAGTGCGTAGATCGCCTCGGCGTCGAGAACCTGCTCGGTGTTGTCGAAGAGCTGACCGACGCAGGCGCGATGCAGCTTGAGCTTCAGCCCGCCGATGCCGAGCGCACCGAAGACCTTCTTGCCGTGGCGGTCCTTGCCCTTGTCCATGGCCTCGATGCCGCCGAAGCCGAGGGGCGGCTGAGCGTTGTAGTCGGCGACGAACTCGATGCTCGCCTCGTCCTTCCAGGCATCCTCGGCCAGCAGCTCGAGGCCGATCGCGCCGGCCGAGAACACGAGGTTCTGGCCCTTGACGATCTTGGCGCGCGAGGCGGCGTCGGGGGTCTCGGCGGCCTTGATGTTGACCTTGAAGCGCGTGTTGATCTGGTCCGCGGCGGCCTGAGCCTTGTCGAGGGAGCGGCCGCAGAGGGTCACCTCCGCGCCTTCCTGGGCGAGCAGGGCGGCCGAGCGCATGCCGACCGGACCGGTGCCAGCGAGGACGACGGCCTTCTTGCCCTCGAGCGACCCGGCGGCCTTCTGCACCAGGGCGACGCCGGCGGCCGCGGTGGTGTTCGAGCCGTTCGAATCCAGCATGATCGAGACGCGGAACGGACCGAAGAAGCGCTTCTTGACCGCCTCGAACACCGCCTCGCCGGCTGCCATGCTGCCGCCGCCGACGAAGATCGCGGTCGACTTCTTCTCCGAGCCGCCGCGGGTGTAGATCGTGCCGTCGACCAGCGCGCCGACGTTGTCCGGGGTGACGTTGCCGTAGCCGGTGATGTGATCCGCGCCGCCATCGTAACCGACGACCACGTCGAACACGCTCGGGACGGCGTCGGTGTCGAATTGGAACAGCAGCTTCTTCATCGTCTCATGATCCTTGTCGGTCCCGCGCCCGGCGCGGCTACTATTGAATCTCGAATGATCGATCGCCTCGGCGATCAGCCTGCGCTCCTCGGCATCCGGGAGCGCGCAGACGCATCACACCACGTTCTGCGGCTTGCCGGCGACGTAGGCCTCGACGTTGTCGACCAGCTGGTCGGCCAGGATCTGCATCGCCTCCTTGCTCGCCCAGGCCACGTGGGGCGTGACGATGAGGTTCGGGAGGTCGAGCTCGCAGAGGATGTTGCCGTTCTTGGGGGGCTCGGTCATCACGACGTCGAAGCCCGCGCCGCCGATGGTACCGGCCTTCAGCGCTTCGGCCAGGGCTTCCTCGTCCACCAGGCCACCGCGGGCGGTGTTGATGAGGAGCGCGTGCTTCTTCATCTTCGCCAGTTGCTCGCGCCCGATCATGTTGCGGGTCTCGGGCGTCAGCGGCGCATGCAGCGTGATGACGTCGGATTCCGTCAGGATCGTCTCGAAATCGACGAGCCCATCCTGGGGAAACACGTCGTAGGCGATGACCTTCATGCCGAGGGCTTCCGCGCGCTTGGCGATCGACTTGCCCAGGGCCCCGTACCCGACGATGCCGAGGGTCGAGCCGGCGATGTCGTGGATCGGATAGTCGAAGTAGCAGAACTGGGTCGATTTCGCCCAATCGCCCCGGCGCACCGAATTGGCATAGGGCACGATGGCCCGGCGCAGGGCGAACATCAGGCCGATCACGTGTTCGGGCACAGTGTTGAAGGCGTAGTTGCGGATGTTGACGACCGTGATGCCCTGGGCCTTGGCAGCCTCCTTATCGACCACATCGGTCCCGGTGGCGGCCACCGCGATCAGCTTCAGGTCGGGCAGTTGCTTCAGAGTGTCGGCCCGCATCGGGACCTTGTTGATCAGCGCGATCTCGGCGCCCGTCAGGCGTTCGACGATCTCTTCCGGCGTCCAGGTCGACTCGTACTCGACGTATTCGTGCGGAAAGTTGAACTCACGGACCTTGGCGTCCAGGGACTCGCGGTCGAGGAACACGATCTTCTTCGTCATGGAATCCTCTGGCCGATCCGGCCGGGTCACGGATAGGATGTTCGAGGGCGCCGGAGCGGGCGGACCCGCTCCGGCGCCAAGGGCTCAGGACTTCGACAGCGGGTTCTCGCGCAGGTAGCTCGATGCGGCGGCGACGCCGGAACCGGGCTGGACCTTCACACCGTGGTCGAGCATCGCCATCTCGGCGCCCGCGATGGCGCCCAGGAGCGACAGCTCGTTCATGTCACCGACGTGACCGATGCGGAAGACCTTGCCGGCGACTTGGCTGAGGCCAGCGCCCAGCGCCAGGTTGTAGCGCACGTAGGCGTGCTTGATGATCGCGGCGGCGTCGACGCCCTCCGGCACGAGGATCGCCGTGACGGTGTCCGAGTTCCACTTGGGCTCCTGGGCGCAGGTCTTCAGGCCCCAGGCGGCCACGGCCTGGCGGGTCGCCTCGCCGAGCACGTGGTGGCGGTGGTAGACGTTCTCCAGGCCCTCCTCGTTGAGGCAGGCGAGCGCCTCGCGCAGGCCGTAGAGCAGCGGCAGCGGCGGGGTATAGGGGAAGTAGCCGGCCGGGTTCTGCTTCTGGTGGTCGGCCCAGTCGAAATAGACATGCGCCAGGCGGTCGTTCTGGCCCGACGAGGTCTCGGCCGCCTTGAGCGCCTTCTGGCTGACGCAGATCACGCCGAGACCGGCCGGGAGCATCAGACCCTTCTGCGAACCGGCAATGGCGCAGTCGACCTTCCACTCGTCCATCTTGAACGGCAGCGAGCCGATCGACGAGACGCCGTCCACGAACAGCAGGGCCGGATGGCCCGCGGCGTCGATGGCCTTGCGCACGGCACCGATATCGCTGGTGACGCCGGTGGCGGTCTCGTTATGGACCACCATGACGGCCTTGATCTCATGGTTCTTGTCGGCGCGCAGGGCCTCGCCGATCCGTTCCGGGTTCGCGCCCGTGCCCCAGGCCTCGTCCTGCACGACGACCTCGAGACCGAGGCGCTGGGCCATGTCGATCCAGAGATGGCTGAACTGGCCGAAGCGGGCGGCCAGCACCTTGTCGCCGCGCGACAGGGTGTTCGACAGGGCAGACTCCCAGATGCCGGTGCCCGAGGCCGGGAACAGGAAGATGGTGCCGTCCTTCGAGCCGTAGACGGCCTTGGTGTCCTCGAAGAGGGGCTTGGTCAGCGCCGGGAAATCCACCGAGCGGTGGTCCTCGGACTGCACCATCATCGCGCGCATCACGCGATCCGGGATGTTCGTCGGGCCCGGGACGAACAGGTGGTTCCGGCCGGGACGTCGCGTTGCCGCCATGGGGTTTTCTCCGTTTCTTACGTTGCGCCGACACGCACTCCGCGTGCGGCGACACAGATGCGCCGAGGGTTGAAGCGGACCGCGTCGGAACGTCCGGGTCGAACCCGGACGTTCCTGGCAGCCGCTGGTTAAATGAATCGCGGGACGAACTCGTTCGCACGCAACGTCCGCGTGGATGCCGGACCAATGTCCGTCGCCGTCGAAGGCTGACCTTCGACGCCCGTCGCCGCGCGCGCCACCGAATACCTCAAGCCTCTTCTCCATGGGCCGGGTCGCGCTCGAAACGCGTTTACCGCTGGGCCGTTGTCAGCGTCGTCGTCCCCGGGGACGGCACCCTTAGTTCGCCTCGACGGGCTCCGGTCATGCGTCCTCGGACGCGGCCCGGTGGGGCACCTTGAGCGGGACTATGCCCGGCTTCCCGCAGAAAGGAAAACCCGAAATACTTGGTCGCAAATCAAAATTTTTTTTGTGGAAGAAGAGCTTACGTCGCGGCGCAGAAGACGCCCTGTCCCCGACCCGCGACGTCATCAAACTGATACGGGAATCCGGTTTGGCTCCTGGCAACGGAAGGCTGTCCCGGAGGCGAGCGTGGGCGAAGACACCGAGACGACCCGCGTCCGGACATTGTTCCTGTCCGACATGCATCTCGGCACAAAGGGATGCCAAGCCGACCTCTTGCTGGAATTCCTGCGCGATTACGATGCAGACGAGATCTATCTCGTCGGCGACATCATCGACGGCTGGCAACTCAAATCCGGCTGGTACTGGCCCCAGAGCCACAACGACGTCGTACAAAAGCTGATGCGCAAGGTGCGCAAGGGCTCGACGCTGGTCTACGTCCCGGGCAATCACGACGAATTCCTGCGCGATTATATCGGCATGACCTTCGGCGGCATCGAGATCGCCGACCAGCGCCTGCACGAGGCCGCCGACGGCAAGCGCTACCTCGTCATCCATGGCGACCAGTTCGACATGGTGGTGCGCCACGCAAAATGGCTCGCGTTCCTGGGCGACGGCGCCTACACCTTCGCGCTCTTCATCAACACCTACGTCAACACCGCGCGCCGTCGCCTCGGGCTCGCCTACTGGTCACTCTCGGCCTGGGCCAAGCTCAAGGTGAAGAATGCGGTCAACTTCATCGGCAAGTTCGAGGAATTGCTGAGCGCCGAAGCCAAGCGCGTCGGAGCCGACGGTGTGATCTGCGGTCACATCCACCATGCGGCCAAACGCCAGATCAACGGGCTGACCTACCTCAACACCGGCGATTGGGTGGAATCCTGCACCGCCATCGTCGAGCATTACGACGGCACCATGGAGGTGCTGCACTATCCGAGCCTGGTGCGGGCACGCACCGCGCGGGCCGACCTCGTCGGACGCCAGCGTCCCGACGGAGCCCGGGCGGTCGCGTGAGGCTCCTCATCGCCACGGATGCCTGGCACCCGCAGGTGAACGGCGTCGTACGCTCCCTGGAGAACATGGCGGCGGCCGGGGCCGCCTACGGCTTCGATCCGGTGTTCCTGACGCACCAGGACTTCGCATCCGTGCCGCTGCCGGGCTACCCGGAGATCCGGCTGGCCTACGCGACCAAGCGGCATGTGTCGCAGCTCTGGAACGACCTTCGGCCGACCCATGTCCACATCTCGACGGAGGGAACGGTCGGCTACGCCACCCGGCGCTACTGCCTCGCCCATCGCCGGCCCTTCACGACGAGCTACCACACCCGGTTTCCGGAATACCTCTCGGCCCGGGCGCCGGTGCCGGAGGCCTGGAGCTACGCCTGGCTTCGCCGCTTCCACGGCGCGGCGAACGGTACGATGGTGTCGACCCCCTCCCTGGAGCGCGACCTCGAAGCGCGCGGCTTCACCAACCTGATGCGCTGGACCCGCGGGGTCGACACCGACCTGTTCCGGCCACGCTCGCCGGAGATGCCGGAGCCGGCCGATCTCGCCGGCCTGCCCCGTCCGATCTTCCTGTCGGTGGGGCGGCTCGCGGTGGAGAAGAATCTCGAAGCGTTCCTGCGTCTCGACCTGCCCGGTACCAAGGTCGTCGTTGGAGACGGGCCGGACCGGGCCCGCCTCGCGGCGATCGCGCCCGAGGCGCATTTCCTCGGCACCCGGACCGGCGCCGACCTCGCCGCGCTCTATGCCGGCGCCGACGCCTTCGTGTTTCCGAGCCTTACCGATACCTTCGGGATCGTACTCCTCGAAGCCCTCGCCTGCGGGGTGCCCGTGGCCGCCTATCCCGTCACCGGCCCCCTCGACGTGATCGGCCGGACGGGTGCCGGCGTGCTCGACCACGACCTGCGTACGGCCGCTATGGGCGCCCTGGCGATCCCGCGCGCCCGCTGCCGCAGCGAAGCCCTGCGCTACACCTGGGCCGAGAGTGCGCGCCAGTTCTACGACAACATCGCCCGCGCCCACGGCACCGCACCCATGCGCCTCCGGGCCTCGGGCGACGCTCCGCGCGGTGTCGTCGAACTCGGCTGAGGCGTGGACCGGCCGCGCGCTCCGCGTTAGGGGGTCGGGCCAGTCCTCCGCCCCGGAACATGCCCGATGCCGCCGTTCGACCCGCGCCTGGCGGAGACCTTCCCGGCCGTCATCGGCTGCGACGAGGTTGGACGCGGTGCTCTCTGCGGACCCGTGATCGTCGCGGCGGTCTGGTTCGACCCGGCCGCTCTCGCGCCCACCCTGCTCGCCCGCCTCGACGACAGCAAGCGCCTCAAGGCGGCGGAACGCGAGGCGCTGACACCGCTGATCCGCGCGCAGACCCGCGTCGCCGTGGCGGCCGGCTCGCGCGCCCTTGTCGATCGGATCAACGTCCGTGCCGCCACCCTCGACGCCATGCGGCGGGCCGTGCTGGCACTGGGGCTCGAAGCGCCGGTCTGGGTGGACGGTCGCGACCCCGTTCCCGGTCTTGCACTGCCCGGGCGGGCCGTGATCGGCGGCGACCGGCTGGTGCCGCAGATCGCTGCCGCCTCCATCGTCGCCAAGACCCTGCGTGATGGGTTGATGCGGCGGCTCGCCCACCGCTATCCGGATTACGGTTGGGCGAGCAATGTCGGCTACGGCACGCGTACCCACCTCGCCGGGCTCGCACTCCGGGGCCGCTCTCCCCACCACCGCCTGAGTTTCACCCGCGCCTACGACCTCAGAACAGGCTCAACTGGTCCGTCGGGACCCTGAACAGGTCGGTGCGCAGACGCCGCCGCACCTCGGGATAGCCGAGACGCTGCCGGGCGAGGCGCATGCGCTGGCGGATCAGGTCGGCATAGGCGCCGGTGCCCGTCATCCGCGTTCCGTAGGTCGCGTCGTAGGCGCGTCCGCCGCGTGCCGCACGGACCAGCGACATGACGTGCCGCTGGCGACCCGGGTAGTGCTCGGCGAACCAGTCGTTCACCAGGGCATCGAGTTCGAGCGGCAGGCGCAGGAGCACGTGGCTCGCCTCCACGGCGCCGAGGTCGCGGGCCCGGGCCAGGATCGCCTCGACCTCGTGGTCGTTCAGCGACGGGATGATCGGCGCGGCGATGACCATCACGGGGATGCCCGCCGCACTCAACCGTCCGATCGCCTCCAGGCGCTTCGCCGGATGGGGTGCCCGAGGCTCCAGCCGGCGCGCCAGTTCCGGATCGAGCGTGGTCACCGAGACCGCCACCTTCACGAGGCCGTCCCGCGCGAGATCGGTGAGCAGGTCGAGGTCGCGGACGACGAGATTCGACTTCGTCACGATCCCGACCGGGTGGCGGAAGCGCGCCAGGACCTCCAGTACCGCGCGGGTGACGCGGTGTTCCCGCTCGATCGGCTGGTAGGGATCGGTGGCGGTGCCGAGCGCGATGGTGGCCGGGCTGTAGCCCGGCGCCGACAATTCCCGTTCGAGCAGGGCGCCGGCATCCACCTTCCGGAACAGTTTGGTCTCGAAATCGAGGCCCGGCGAGAGACCGACATAGGCGTGGTTCGGTCGCGCGAAGCAGTAGACGCAACCATGCTCGCAGCCGCGATAGGGATTGATCGACCGATCGAACGAGATGTCCGGCGAGGTGTTGCGGGTGATGAGCGTGCGGGCATGCTCCGGCCTCACCTCGGTCCGCAGGGGTGCCGCCTGCCCGATGCCGGGCCAACCGTCGTCGAAGGCGTCCCGCCTTGCCGCCTCGTAGCGTCCGCTCGGATTGGCTGTTGCACCCCGTCCGCGCCGTCCCGCCGGCTCCGGCGTCGTCTCGCCGAGGCGTCGTGCCACCTCCAAGACAGGTGGTGAGGAACGGGACGCGTCTGCAGGCATTGGCAATGGTCATCCAGAGGGTTCTCTTAGAACATATCACGAACATTCGCGGAAGAGATTGCGGATAATTCAGGCAGATCGTCCCTCTCCCAGCGTTTCTACCTGCCTGCCCACGATGCGTTGCCGTGGAATGGCTTTGCTCGACGCAAAAATGCGGTATGCGCGCGCATGCTCTCGGCTCTCATTTCAGTGACCCAGCCCCACGACCCCGATGCCGTCGATCAGCTCGCCGATACGCTCGGCGCGCTGGTGGCGGGTGTCGCGGCGGGGCTCGTCGGCGATGCGGTGATCATCGTGGCCGCGTCCAACCCGGTGATCGAGACGGTGGCCGAGGCAACCGGCGCCAAGGTAGTGCTGCGCGGACGCGGGTCGTCGCCCTGGTCGGCGGGGGCGAAGGCCGCGCGGCGGGACTGGGTCCTCTGCCTCGAGGCCGGCGACGTTCCGGCGGAAGGCTGGATCCGCCTCGTCGACCGCTTCATCGGCACGGCCCGGCCGGAGGTCGCGTTGGCCCGACTCCGGCGCCCGCATGCCGGCCTGCCGGCACGCCTCGCTGCCCGTGGCGAGAGCGTCATCGGCGTCAATGCTCCGCGCCCGGGCGACCTCGTCCGGCGCGAACGTCTCCTGGCTGGTCCGACCTTCGGCCGCCGCCTGAAGGTCCGTGCGCTCTCGGCCCGCCTCGACAGGGCCTGATCCGAACGGCAGGTCTCTCGCCGAGCCTCAGACCGTGATCGAAGCGCCCCGCCGCAGATGCTCGTCCAGCCGGGGCATGATCTCGACGAAGTTGCAGGGGCGGTGGCGGTAATCGAGCTGCGCCGCCAGAATGCCGTCCCAGGCGTCGCGACACGCCCCTGGCGAGCCGGGCAGGACGAAGATGTAGGTGGCGTTGGCGACGCCCGCCGTGGCCCGCGACTGTAGCGTCGAGGTCCCGATCTTGTCGTAGGAGATTCGATGAAAGACGGCCGAGAAGCCGTCCATCCGCTTCTCGAAGAGCGGCTCGATCGCTTCCGGAGTGACGTCGCGCCCCGTGAACCCGGTACCGCCGGTGGTGATGACGACGTCGACCGCCGGGTCCCGGCTCCAGGACTCCACCTGCCCGCGGATCGCCTCGATCTCGTCGGGGACGATGGCGCGGGCCGCCAGGGTGTGGCCCGCCGCCTTCAGGCGCTCCACGAGGGTGTCGCCGGAGCGGTCATCCTCCTCGACGCGGGTGTCCGAGACCGTGAGCACCGCGATGGCCAGCGGGATGAAGCTGCGGGTCTTGTCCGATGCGACCATCACAAAATGCCTTCAACCGAACCCGGGTGGAACCAGCACGATGGTATCCCAAAGCACGAAAGCCCGACAGCGCGTCCCCTGCACCTCAGTTACGCGCTGCCCGGAACGTGTCGCAGGACTTGGTCTGCCCGCTGCGGTAGCCGGTCATGAACCAGCGCATCCGCTGCTCGGACGAACCGTGCGTGAAGGAATCCGGCACGGCGTAGCCCTGGGACTGCTTCTGGAGCTTGTCGTCGCCGATGGCGCTCGCGGCCTGCATGGCCTCCTCGATGTCGCCCTGCTCGAGGGAATTGTACTTGTCGTTGGAGTTCTTGGCCCAGACGCCGGCGAGGCAATCGGCCATCAGCTCGATGCGCACGGAGAGCTGGTTCGCCTCCGTCTTGCTGGATGCGTTCTGCTGGCGGCTCTGGACCTTGCCGAGGATGCCGAGCTCGTCCTGGACGTGATGGCCGACCTCGTGGGCGATGACGTAGGCGTAGGCGAAGTCACCCTTCACACCGAACTTCTGCTCCATTTCCTTGAAGAAGGACGTGTCGAGATAAACCTTCTTGTCGAGCGGGCAGTAGAACGGCCCCATCGCGGCCTGGGCCGAACCGCAGCCGCTGCGGGTACCTCCGGTGTAGAGCACCATCGCGGTCGGTCGGTACTGACGTCCCGTCTGGTTCGGCAGGACCTCCTTCCAGACATCCTCGGTGTTGCCGAGGATCGCCGCGGCGAAGCGTCCGCTCTCGTCGGTGGGCTTGGTCTTGCGCTGGGCCTGGGTCTGCGGGTCGACCTGCTCCTGGCGTGGGCGCCCGCCGCCGGACATCTGCTCGGCACCGCCGATGAGGATCGCCGGGTTGATGCCGGTGACCCACCCGATGATGCACAGAATCACGATGGTGCCGATCCCGAGGCCGCCGGCACCGCCGCCGGGGAAGCCGAAACCGCCGCCGCCGCCGCCCTCGCCGCGCCGATCCTCGACATTGTCCGAAGAGCGGAAGTCTTCCCAGCGCATGATCTCGTTACACCCTGTCCGGACACGCGGGCCCACACACGGCCGCGTGAAGTAAGTCGCAGGCGCGGGATACGGTTCCGCTTGCCCGCAGGGCCTACCCGGCTCAGGCCTTGCCGTCGAGGGCCGCGCGCAGGGTCCGGAAATCCCGCCAGGCGAGGCGCTTCTGCAGCGGCTGGCGCAGCAGGTAGGCCGGATGCAGCGTCGCCAGGGCGCGGATCTCGCGGGTCCCGACCCGGTACGGATAGAAGCGGCCGCGTGCTTTCAGGATGCCGTCCTTGGTGCCGGTGATCGCCTGGGTGGCCGGGCTGCCGAGGCAGACGATGAGATCGGGATCGGCGAGTTCGATCTGCCGCTCGATGAACGGCTTGCAGATCGAGACTTCCTGCGGGGTCGGGTTGCGGTTGCCCGGCGGCCGCCACGGCACAATGTTGGTGACGTAGGCGTTGGTTCTGTCGAGTCCGATCGCCGCCATCATCCGGTCGAGGAGCTTGCCCGAACGACCCATGAAGGGCTTGCCGATTCGGTCCTCGTCGGCGCCCGGCGCCTCGCCGATGAACATCAGCTTGGCGGCCGGATTGCCGTCGGCGAAGACGAGGTTCTTGGCAGTGAATTTCAGCGGGCAGCCGTCGAAGCCCGCCAGCAGCGCTTCCAATTCCTCGAGGGTCTGGACGTCCTTCGCGCGCGCGCGGGCGTCGCCCACGGCATCGCCAGGCTTGGCCGAGGCCGATTGCCCGTAGGTCCGGGCCGGTGCGGGCGCAGGAACATCGCGCGGGGGCAGTTCGGTGCGGAAGGTGTCGTCGAGGGGCGGGCGAGTCCGTTCGGGAGCCCGCCGTTCCGGTGCCGGCCGATCAAGGGTGGACCGCGCCAGCTCCGGCGCGTCGGTTTCCGCGAAGCGATCATGCGGCGCCTCGTCCAGGAACAGGTCGAGCCCTGCCTCGACGTGGAAGTCGAGGTTCGCGATCAGATTCCTGTGTCGGTCTTCACCGTGGCTCATGGCAGCAGATGTGGCGCCTGAAGGGGTTGTGGACAACCGGGCGTGCGACGTCACGCACCACCTTTTACCCCGTGCAACATCGTCACCACCGAGGGCGCCGCGCCGGCGGTGCGCTTGCGTTCCCAGGTTGGAATGGGTTGAGAGTGAACCTCAAACATGGGATCGCACGACGAACGCGTCCGCGGAAAGCGGATGCACCACAGGAGGATGACGGATGGCGCTGCCCGAACGCGAGGCGATGGAATTCGACGTGGTGATCGTGGGCGCCGGTCCGGCCGGGCTCGCCACCGCCATCCGCCTCAAGCAACTGGCGCCGGATGTGAGCATCGTGGTGGTGGAGAAGGGCTCCGAGGTCGGCGCGCACATCCTGTCGGGTGCGGTAATCGACCCGTCCGGGCTCGACGGCCTGCTTCCCGGCTGGCGCGAGGACGGCGCCCGGCCGCTGAAGACGGCGGTCGAGCGCGATGAGTTCATGTTCCTGACCAAGAACAGCGGCGTCACCATGCCAAACCTGTTCTTCCCTAAGCTGATGTCGAACCACGGCAATTTCGTCGGCTCGCTCTCCAACGTCACGAAGTATCTCGGCGCCAAGGCCGAGGAGCTCGGCGTGGAGATCTATCCCGGATTTCCGGCCTCCGAGGTGCTCTATGACGAGTCCGGCGTCGTCGTGGGCGTCGCTACGGGTGACCTCGGCATCGGCAAGTCCGGCGAGCCGCGCGAGGACTATACCCGCGGCATGGAGCTTCGGGCGAAGTACACGGTTTTCGGTGAGGGCGCGCGCGGCTCGCTGACCAAGACGGTGATCGACCGGTTCAAGCTCAATGCCCACAGCGACCACCAGAAATACGGCCTCGGCGTCAAGGAACTCTGGCAACTCGCTCCCGACCGGTTCCAGGCCGGGCTCGTGCAGCACACGATGGGCTGGCCCCTGCCGAACAAGGCCGGCGGCGGCTCCTGGCTCTACCATTTCGACGACGGCCTGCTCTCGGTCGGCTTCGTGACGCACCTGAACTACGAGAACCCGACCCTGTCGCCGTTCGAGGAGTTCCAGCGCTTCAAGACCCACCCGATGATCCGCGAGACCTTCGAGGGGGCCAAGCGCATCGGCTACGGCGCCCGCGCGATCATGGAGGGCGGCTGGCAATCGGTGCCGAAGCTCGTCTTCCCGGGCGGCTGTCTCGTCGGCGATTCCGCCGGCTTCGTGAACGTGCCGCGCATCAAGGGCTCGCACAACGCGGTCCTCTCCGGCATGCAGGCGGCGGAGGCCCTGGCCCAGGCACTTGACTCCGGTCGCCAGGGCGACGAGCTCGCGACCTATGAGAACGGCTGGCGCGACAGCGCCATCGGGCAGGACTTGAAGCGGGTCCGCAACGTCAAGCCGCTCTGGTCGAGATACGGCACCCTCGTCGGCGTCGGCCTCGGGGGCCTCGACATGTGGGCGAACACGATCCTGGAGACCTCGCCCTTCGGAACGCTCAAGCACGGCAAGCCGGACCATGAGACGCTGAAGCCGCTCAAGGACGTGAAGCCGATCGTCTATCCGAAGCCCGACGGCAAGCTGACCTTCGATCGGCTCTCCTCGGTCTATCTCTCGAACACCAACCACGAGGAAGACCAGCCGGCCCACCTCAAGGTCCGGAACATGGAGCTGCAGAAGGCCTCGGAGCACGATGTCTACGGCGGGCCGTCGGCACGCTACTGCCCGGCGGGTGTCTACGAATGGGTGGCGGACGAGAGCGCGAGTGACGGCGTGCGCTACCAGATCAACGCCCAGAACTGCGTCCACTGCAAGACGTGCGACATCAAGGATCCGAACCAGAACATCAACTGGGAGACCCCGGAAGGACCGGGCGGACCGAACTATCCGAACATGTGAGGGAAGACGCCTTCACGGATGAGAGAGACGGGATGGCGGGCGACGAGCGCCGCCATCCTTCCGCCTTGCGAGGATGGCGGTAAGAGTCCAGTGTCCCGCCCCAATCGAGCCCGGCCGTCGAGATGGCCGGTGCGCAGGAGCCGCGATCGGTGCCCATGAACGGAAACGCCAAAACCAGCCGGACCGGACGCCGGGTCCTCTCGGCCCTCGCCGTCTGCCTCGCGGCCTCCCCGGCGGCCTACGCCGCCCAGCCGCGGGAATCCGCGCCAGTCTCCGAGTACGAGCCGGCGGAATCCCTCGAAGGCAACTTCCTCTCCGCCTATATCGCCGGCGCCTCGAAGGACACCGCGGCCGCCGCGAGCTTCTATCGCGAGGCGGTGAAGGCCGACCCGCGCAACGCCGAACTGCTGGAGCGCGCCTTCGTGTCGCTGCTCGCCGACGGCTCCCTGCCCGATGCCTTCCGGGCCGCCGAGCGGCTGACGAGCCGCGACGGCTCCAACGGCCTCGCCCAGCTCGCCCTCGGCGTACGCCAGATCAAGGCCGGCCAGTTCGCGCAGGCCCGCCAGAATTTCGCCCGCAGCGGCCGGGGTGCCGCCGCCGACCTCACCGGCACGCTGCTCACGGCCTGGGCCTTCGCCGGGGCCAACGACGGCAAGCGCGCGCTCGAGACCATCAACAAGCTGAAGGGCGAGCGTTACTACAACACCTTCCGCGACTTCCATGCCGGCCTGATCGCCAGCCTGGTCGGCGACCAGGCGGAAGCCGAGCGGCGCCTCAAGGCCGCCTACGATGCCGACCGCAACACCCTGCGCATCGTCGACGCCTATGCCCGTTTCGAGGCCCAGGCCGGACGCACCGACCTCGCGATCCAGGCCTACACCGAATTCGACAAGCTGCTGCCGCGCCACCCCATTGTGCGCGACGCCCTGACCAAGCTAAAGGAGGGCAAGCCCCTCAGCCGCCTGGTCAATTCGGCCCAGGAGGGGGCCGGCGAGGTGCTGTACGGGCTCGGCTCGGCCGGCTCGACGCAGGGCGACGAACTGCCGGCGGTGGTCTACCTGCGTCTCGCCCTCTACCTCGCGCCCGAGCATGCTCTGGCCCGGCTGACCCTCGCCGACATCCTCGACCGGATGAAGCAGACCGAGCGGGCCAACGAAGCCTATTCACAGATCCCGACCACGTCCCCCCTGCGCCTGAACGCCGATGTCCAGGTCGGGCTGAACCTCGAGCAGATGGGCAAGGGCGACGAGGCCATCGCCCATCTCGACGCCGCCATGAAGGCGCATCCGGACGATATCGACGTCGTCACGGCACTCGGCAACGTCCAGCGCTCGCGCAAGAAGTACGAGGAGGCGGCCGAGACCTACAGCCGCGCCATCGCGCTGATCGGCGACCGGCCGGCCTCGAATTACTGGACGACGTTCTACTTCCGCGGGACCGCCTACGAGCGCGCCAAGCAGTGGCCCAAGGCCGAGGCGGACCTGAAGAAGGCTCTGGAACTGGTGCCCGCGAGCCAGCCCGGCGCCCGGGCCCAGGTGCTGAACTACCTGGCCTATTCCTGGGTCGACCAGAACATGAACATCGACGAGGCCTTCACGATGCTGAAGCAGGCCGTCGATGCGGCGCCTCGCGACGGCATGATCATCGACAGCCTCGGCTGGGCCTATTTCCGTCTCGGCCGCTGGGACGATGCGGTGCGTGAGCTGGAGAAGGCGATCGAGCTGAAGCCTGGCGACCCGACCATCAACGACCATCTCGGCGACGCCTACTGGCGCGCCGGCCGTCGCCTGGAGGGCAAGTTCCAGTGGCAGCACGCCAAGGACCTGAACCCCGAGCCGGACGATCTCGAGAAGATCAACGCCAAGCTGAAGGACGGCCTGCCGGAACTCGACAAGCCCGCGGCCACCGCTGAGAACCCGCCCGAAAGCAAGGTCAACCCGGAACTGCCGAAGGGGGCTCCGGCCCCGAACGAGCCTCCGGGCGCGGCCGACAAGAAGAGCGGCGGCTGATCGCGCCGGAGGCTTGACGGGACGCGCATCGCGGGGTCAGACCGGCCTCGCGATTGCCCGACCCTTCAGCTCCGAGTGTCCGTGTCCCTCCTCGTCACCCGCGCTCCGGCGAAGATCAACCTCACCCTCCACGTCCTGGGCCGCCGGGCCGGCGACGGCTACCACGAGCTCGAAAGCCTCGTGGTCTTCACGGGAGCGGGCGACACGCTCACCCTGGCGCCGGGACCCGAGCTGGCGCTCACCGTCTCAGGCCCGACGGCAGGCCCGGCCGGCCCCCTCGACGACAATCTCGTCATCCGCTCGGCGCGTCACCTTGCGCGCCTGCGGCCGGGCCTGCGCCACGGCGCCTTTCATCTGGTGAAGCGGCTTCCGGTGGCCGCGGGCATCGGCGGCGGCTCCTCCGATGCCGCAGCGGCCCTGCGCCTCCTCGGCCGCCTGAACGATTTACCATCGGATCACCCGGACCTCCTGACGGCGGCGCGGGCGACGGGCGCCGACGTCCCGGTCTGCCTCGTGCCCCGTGCCCGCATGATGCGGGGGGCAGGCGAGGCCGTGGGACCCGCCCTGGAGTTGGCCGCGCTGCCGGCGGTCCTCATCAATCCGGGCGTCCCGGTCGAGACCGCGCCGGTGTTCCGGGCCCTCGGTCTAGCAGTCGGCGATCGCCATGGCACAGGCGCACATCCCGTCATCGCCGCCGGCCTCGGGGCGG
Source organism: Methylobacterium sp. TK31 (assembly GCF_055361545.1). Classification (NCBI taxonomy): domain Bacteria; kingdom Pseudomonadati; phylum Pseudomonadota; class Alphaproteobacteria; order Hyphomicrobiales; family Methylobacteriaceae; genus Methylobacterium; species Methylobacterium sp. TK31. The sequence goes on from NZ_CM143964.1 coordinate 2,852,873, forward strand.
ATGCGCTCCTGCGCGCGATCACCCCCGCGCGCAACGACCTCGAAGCCCCGGCGCTGAGCATCGCCCCGGTGATCGATGTGGCCCTCGACGCCCTGCGGGCCGCCCCCGGCTGCCGTCTGGCACGGATGTCGGGGTCCGGTGCGACGGTGTTCGGAATCTTCGGGCATCGATCCGATGCGGCCCGCGCCGCGCGCAGCATCGGGCGAGCTCATCCTGGTTGGTGGGTCAGCGCGGCGATGCTGCGCTAAGCATTCAGCATCCCAGTCGGATAGCAACTTCTCGTGCATCCACGCCGACTTGCGACGTCAGCTTTACGCTCGCTCAAGATTTGAGTCTGCAGGATCGGCCCGCGCAAGGAGCGGTGCATGCCCGATCACAAAAACAACTCTTGGGGAGAGGGCGAACTCAGGGAACTCCTGTGCCTGATGATGATCGGCTGCTGCATCTGGATCGTCGGCACCCAGCTCGGATTCTTCACGGTTCTCCTCGACGCGACCCGGACGCATCAGCTTCACGATCTCCTGATGCTGTCCCTTTGCATGAGCCTGGGCGTGGTCGTTGCGGCGATTCGCAAGTCGTTCAAGCTGCGCAAGGCGATGCAGGATCGGGACGGGGCTGAGGCCCGTGCCGAGGCCGTCGCACGCCACGATGCGATGACGGGTCTCGCCAATCGTCGGTTGTTCCGGGAAACCCTCGAAGCGCGCATCCGCATGGTCTCTGGTCTTCCGCGGGTCGCCGTGATGCTGATCGACCTCGACCGCTTCAAGCCGGTCAACGACGTGCACGGTCATGCCGCGGGCGATGCGGTCCTCTGCGTCATCGCCGATCGTCTGCGGGCCCTTGCCCCGACCCAGAGCCTCGTCGCGCGTCTCGGGGGCGATGAGTTCGCTCTTCTCCTCGACACCGGCAGCGATCCGGAAGTCCTGGCCCGCCTCGCACAGAGCGTCATCGCCTCGCTCTCACAGCCGATCGCCTGGACCCAGAGCCGTCTCGAGATCGGCGCGACCATCGGCATCGCGACGGCGACGGAGGAGAGCCGCACCGCCGAGGCGCTGCTGCACGCCGCCGATGTCGCCATGTACCAGGGTAAGCGGGATGGGCGCGGGACCTACCGCTTCTTCCATCTCGACATGGGCCAGGCCCTGAAGGCGCGCGCCCGGCTCGAGGGCGAATTGCGGGCCGGCATCGAGCGGGGCGAGATCGAGCCGTTCTACCAGCCGGTGGTGTCCCTGCCCGGCCGCGATCTGATCGGGTTCGAGGTGCTGGCCCGCTGGAATCATCCCCGGTTGGGCGTCCTCACCCCTGCCGATTTCATCAGCCTGGCCGAGGAGACCGGCCTGATCGCCGAGCTCACCTGGTCGCTGATGCGCCGGGCCTGCCGGGACGCTCGGCTCTGGCCGGCCCATCTCCAACTGGCGATCAATATCTCGCCGCTGCAACTGCGCGATCCGCACCTGCCCGAGCACATCCTCGGCATCCTGACGGAGACCGGTTTCGCGCCGGGCCGCCTGGAGATCGAGATCACCGAGACGGCGCTCGTCAACGATCTCGAAGCAGCGCGGATCGCCCTCAAGTCGCTTCAGAACTTCGGCGTCCGCATCGCCCTTGACGATTTCGGGACGGGCTATTCCAGCCTGTACCACCTGCGCGAGCTGCAATTCGACAAGCTCAAGATCGATCGCAGCTACGTGGAATCGATGCGCCAGAGCAGCGATCGGGCCAAGCTCGTGGATGCGATCATCGCCCTGGGCTCCAGCCTCGGCCTTCTCACCACCGCCGAGGGCATCGAGAGTGGGACCAGCGTCGACTGGCTGGCTGGCCAGGGGTGCACCTACGGCCAGGGCTACCTCTTCGGGCGGCCCATGGACAAGACAACCACCGACGGGCTCCTCACGCAATGGTCCGATGCGGACGGCCGGATCGTGATCGCGCCGTCTGAAGCCGAAACGTCCGAGGGCACCGATTGCGGTCTCGTCGCCCTCGCGCCGACGCCGGCGATGCGTCAGGCGGCGGCCTGACGGACCACCGTCGCGCCGGGGCGCTCAGTGCGCCCGGGCGATGCAGAAATCGACCACCTGCAGCAGGGCCTGCTTCATCGGGCTGGCGGGAAACGCCTTGAGGGCGTCCCGGGCGCGATCGCCGTAGAGTCGGGCCCGGGCCATCGTCTCCTCGAGGGCTCCGTGCCGCCGCAGGATCGCGCGCGCGGTGTCGAGGTCGGCATCCGTGACCTCGCCGAGTTCGAGGGTGCGTTTCCAGAAGGCCCGCTCGACGCCCGTGGCGCGCCGTACCGCCAGGACGATGGGGAGCGTGATCTTGCCCTCGCGGAAATCGTCGCCGACGTTCTTGCCCAGGGTGTCGCTGGTGCCGCCGTAATCGAGCACGTCGTCGATGAGCTGGAAGGCGATGCCGAGATTCATGCCGTAGGCCCGGCAGGCCGCCTGCTCGGCCTCGCCGCGCTCCGCAAGAACGGGTCCGACCTCGCAGGCGGCAGCGAAAAGCTCGGCGGTCTTGGCGCTGATCACCGCGAGGTACTCGTCCTCGCTCGTTCCGGTGTTCTTGGCCGCGGTGAGCTGCATCACCTCGCCCTCGGCGATGATGGTGGCCGCCGCGGACAGGATGTCGAGGGCCTTTAGGGACCCGACCTCGACCATCATGCGGAAGGCCTGGCCAAGGAGGAAATCGCCGACGAGGACGCTCGCTTCGTTGCCCCACTTGATCCGTGCCGCGACCTTGCCGCGTCGCATGTCGCTGCCGTCGACGACGTCGTCGTGCAGCAGGGTCGCCGTGTGCATGAACTCGACGCTGGCGGCGAGCTTCACCGCGCCCTCGCCGGCATAGTGGCACAGGTCGGCGGTCGCGAGGGTGAGGATCGGACGCAGGCGCTTCCCACCGGAGGAGATGAGGTGGTTGGCGACCTCCGGGATCATCTGGACGTCGGAGCCGGTCCGGGACAGGATCGTCGCGTTGACGCGCTCCATCCCCCCGGACACCAGGGCGACGAGGTCGGCCAGGCTCGCCTCCGGATCGGGGCTTCTCTCATCGATCGGAACTACGACGCCCAAGACCTTGAGGCCTCCCGCTTCCCTACGCCAACGTGGCGCAGCCTGATCGGCCGCGTCCGTGACACCCCATCGCATGCGCCCGGGGGCGCTGCAACACGCACCATGCCGCAAGGTATTGCCGACGGCGGCATCCGGATCGATGCCCGGGAGAAGTTGTATGACCGAACTGATCCGCAGCAATGATGTCGTCCTGATCGGCTTCGCGCAGTCGATTCTCGAAGCCGCTGCCATTCCGGCCATGGTGGCCGACCAGCACATGAGCCTGCTCGAAGGTTCGATCGGCGCCTTCGCACGACGACTTCTGGTGCCGCACGACCAGGCGATGCAGGCGCGCCGGCTCCTCATCGACGCCGGCCTCGCCCATGAGTTGCGCGATGCCTGAGAGCATCCCCGACCTCTGGCTCGGAGGGCGGCTGCGCCTGCATCAACCCCCGCGCGGCGCCCATCGAGCTGGAACGGACGCGGTGCTGCTGGCGGGCCTCATCGCGCCTGAGCCCGGCGCGGTGATCTGCGACGTCGGTGCGGCGAGTGGAGCGGTCGGCCTCGCGGTGGCGCTCCGCAGCCCCGGCTGCCGCGCGGTGCTTGTGGAGCGCGATCCCGCGCTCGCCGATTTCGCGCGGCGCAATGCCGAGGAGAACGGCCTCGCCGCCCGCGCGACGATCATCGAGGCGGACGTGTTGGCCCCAGGGACGCGACGGCATGCCGCCGGGCTGGCGCCCGGGCTGGCCGACCTCGTTCTCACCAACCCGCCGTTCTTCGAGCCGGGCCGGCACCGATCCTCGCCGGTCGCCGGCAAGGCGAGCGCGCACGACTTCGTGGAAGGCGGGCTGGATGCCTGGTTGCGGACCTGCGTCGACCTGCTGCGTCCGCAGGGACGGCTGGGCCTGATTCATCGGGCGGATCACCTGCCCGCCTGTCTCGAAGCCCTGGCCGGACGCTTCGGGGCGGTCTCGGTCCGTCCGGTCCACGCGAACGCGAACCGGCCGGCGATCCGCATCTTGGTCACTGCCGTGAAGGGAAGCCGGGCCCCGTTCGCGCTCCTGCCCCCGCTGGACCTGCACGACGAGGGTGGCCGCTTCACGCCGGTTCTGGCGGGCCTCAGCGCGGGCCGAGGCTGGATCGGCGCACCGGCCGATCCAGCCTGAGCATACCCTCAGTAGAAGGTCCGCACCCGGTAGGGACGATGCCAACCGTAGTGGCGGTGCCCCCAGCCATGATGCCGGCGCCAGTGGTGCCGATGATGCCAGTGATGGCGGCGATGCCAGTGGCGGCGATGGTGCCAGTGATGACGATGGTGCCAGTGGCGGCGGTGATGCCAGTGGCGCCGGTAGCCGTGCCAACGCGCCTGCGCCAGCAAGGGCGCCTCAGCCTGGGTCGCGGCGGCCGCGACCGGTAGTGGCGCGGCGTTCGCCGTCGCTCCGAAGCCCATCGCACCGGCCAGCATTCCCAGTGCGAGAACCATCCAACGCATCACGCGCATGGTCACGTCTCCCTTGCTGCTGCGTGGGCATTTCGAACGCCCACAGCCGCCAAGGTTCGGCGGCGTGAGGCGACAACGACGACGCTGGCAAAATGGTTCGTCCCGCCCCACCTCAGCGCTCGAAACGGCCGACCCGGCCGTATCGGCCGGCGCGTGGTGCCGCCCCCTCCCCTCGAACCAGAGTCGCGACAGCATGCCAGTTTCCCTGCCGGGTCCCCTGCGCGCGCTCCTGCCCCGGCGCTGGCGCCGGGAGGTTCCGCGCGTCGCCGTCCTGCGCCTCAGCGGGGCGATCGGCGCGGTGTCGCCCTTCCGGGCGGGCCTCTCGATCGGCGGTCTGGCGAGCAGCCTGGAGCGGGCCTTCGCGACGCCCGGCATCTCGGCGGTGGCGCTGGTGATCAATTCGCCCGGCGGCGCCCCCGCCCAGTCGCACCTGATCCACCAGCGCATCCGTGCGCTCTCAAGCGAGAAGAAGCTACCCGTCCTGGCCTTCGTGGAGGATGTGGCGGCCTCGGGCGGCTACATGATCGCCTGCGCGGCGGACGAGATCATCGCCGATCCCATGTCCCTCGCCGGATCGATCGGGGTCGTCTCGGCGGGCTTCGGCTTCGATCGCCTGATCGAGCGCATCGGCATCGACCGCCGGGTCCATACCCAGGGCGAGGCAAAGGGGATGCTCGACCCGTTCCGGCCGGAGGACCCCGCGGATGTGGAGCGTCTGAAGGCGATCCAGGCCTATGTGCAAACCCTGTTCACGGTCCTCGTCGGGTCGCGCCGTCCGAAGCTCGCGCCGAACGGCGAGAATCTCTTCACCGGAGCGGTCTGGACGGGCCAACAGGCGCTGCCGCTCGGGCTGGTGGATGCGCTGGGCGACGCCCGCTCGACCCTGCGGGCGCGCTATGGCGACAAGGTGGAGCTCGTCTTCATCGCCGAGAAGAAAGGCTCGCTCGTGGCCCGCCTGCTCCGGCGCTCGGCGCCGGGCAGCAGCGTCGCGGGCGAAGTCATGGCGGCGATCGAGGATCGCGCCGCTTTCGCCCGTTACGGTTTGTAGAGCCTCAGCGCTTGCAGGCCTCGGTGCCGTAGCCGGCATAGACCACCCGGACCTTCCGGGTGCAGGTCTCCGCTGCGACGGGCGCCGGGACGGCCGAGACCTCGATCGGCGTCACGGCGGCCGGCATCGTCACGGCATCGGAGTATTCGGCCGTGGCGAGTGCGTTCGAGGCGGAGATCACCATCGGCGTGGCGACCAGGGACGTTGCGACGAGGGCGGCGAAGACTGCAAAAGACGAGCGCATGGCGCGATGATCCAATTGTCGACCGCCCTGGAGGGCGGCGAGAACCCCTTGATTGCCTGATAAACTTGGCAGCAAGCGAGACCGTTCCACCGCTATGACGGATCGTGGCAGAATTGTGTGCGTCGGCACACGCCCATCGTCCCGCCCCGTCGCTTGACACGGGGGAGCCGCCTCTTAAACGCTGGCCGCCCCTCCACGGACCGGAAATTCCATGTCGAGCGCCGTCGATCTCGCGCCCAAAACGTCGTTCCAGGGCCTGATCCTGACCCTGCAGCGCTTCTGGGCGGCGCAGGGCTGCGTCATCCTGCAGCCCTACGACATGGAAGTGGGTGCCGGCACCTTTCATCCGGCCACCACCCTGCGGGCCCTCGGTCCGAAGCCCTGGAAGGCCGCCTATGTCCAGCCGTCGCGTCGCCCGAAGGACGGCCGCTACGGCGAGAATCCGAACCGGCTCCAGCACTATTACCAGTTCCAGGTGATCCTGAAGCCGAACCCGCCCAACCTCCAGGAGCTCTACCTCGCCTCCCTCGACGCCATCGGCGTCGACCTGAAGCTGCACGACATCCGCTTCGTCGAGGACGACTGGGAGAGCCCGACGCTCGGCGCCTGGGGCCTCGGCTGGGAGTGCTGGTGCGACGGCATGGAGGTGAGCCAGTTCACCTACTTCCAGCAGGTCGCTGGCTTCGAGTGCGCCCCGGTCGCGGGCGAACTCACCTACGGTCTCGAGCGGTTGGCCATGTATGTCCAGGGCGTCGAGAACGTCTACGACCTGAACTTCAACGGTGGCACCGGCGAGGACCGGGTCTCCTACGGTGACGTCTTCCTGCAGTCCGAGCAGGAGTATTCGCGGCACAACTTCGAGGCGGCCGACACCGCGATGCTGTTCCGCCAGTTCACCAACGCGGAAAAGGCCTGCCGGACCTACCTCGACGCGGGTGCGCCCGTTGACGAGGGCGGCCGGCACCGGATGGCGCAGCCGGCCTATGACCAATGCATCAAGGCGAGCCACGTCTTCAACCTGCTCGACGCCCGCGGCGTCATCTCGGTGACCGAGCGCCAGAGCTACATCCTGCGAGTGCGCGAACTCGCGAAGGCCTGCGGGGCGGCGTACCTGCGCACGGCGGGGGGCGGCGCGGCCTGATCCGCCTCGCCGACCGCACCTCGCCAACCCGAACACCCTTTCTGGACGCCGCCTGATCCCATGCCCGACCTCCTCCTCGAACTTCGCTCTGAAGAGATTCCCGCCCGCATGCAGCGGCGCGCGGCCGACGACCTGAAGAAGCTCGTCACCGACGCCCTGGTGGAGCGCGGCTTCCTCTACGAGGGCGCCAAGGCCTTCGCGACGCCGCGCCGCCTGACCCTGCACGTGGCCGGGCTGCCGCCGCGGGGGAAGGACGTGCGCGAGGAGCGGAAAGGTCCGCGCGTCGGGGCGCCGGAGGGCGCGGTCCAGGGCTTCCTGAAGAGCGCGGGGCTGGCGAGCCTTGATCAGGCCACCATCGTGACGGACCCCAAGAAGGGCGAGTTCTACGTGGCGGTGATCGAGCGGCCGGGCCGCGAGACCCTCGACGTCCTGGCGGAGATCCTACCGCAAATCATTCGCAGCTTCCCGTGGCCGAAATCCATGCGCTGGGGCAAGGCCTCGGCGCAGCCGGGCGCCTTGCGCTGGGTGCGCCCGCTGCAATCGATCGTGGCCACCTTCGGACCCGAGACCGAGACGCCGGACGTGGTCCCGTTCGTAGTGGACGGGATCGCGGCCGGGACCACCACCTATGGACACCGCTTCCTGGCGCCCGAGGCCATCGAGGTCCGGCGCTTCGACGACTACGTCCAGGCCCTGGAGCGCGCCAAAGTTGTGCTCGACGTGGAGCGGCGCAAGGACATCATCCTGCACGACGCCCGCGACCTCGCCTTCGCGCGCGGCCTCGAACTCGTCGAGGACGACGGCCTGCTGGAGGAGGTGGCCGGCCTCGTCGAATGGCCGGTGGTGCTGCTGGGCTCCTTCGACGAAGCCTTCCTGGACATCCCGGCCGAGGCGATCCGTGCCACCATCCGGGCGAACCAGAAGTGCTTCGTCCTGCGCCGGGCCGGCACCGACACCCTGGCGCCGGCCTTCGTCCTGACGTCGAACCTCATCGCCAGCGACGGCGGCCTCGCCATCACCGCCGGCAACGAGCGCGTGGTGCGCGCAAGGCTGTCGGACGCCAAGTTCTTCTGGGAGACCGACAAGGCGATCCGCCTGGAGGACCGGCTGCCGAAGCTCGACAGCATCGTGTTCCATGAGAAGCTCGGCACGCAGGGGGAGCGGGTGAAACGCATCGCGGCCCTGGCCCGCGAGCTCGCGCCCCTGGTCGGCGCCGACCCGGATCAGGCCGAACGCGCCGCGACGCTCGCCAAGGCCGACCTCGTGACCGAGATGGTCGGTGAGTTTCCGGAACTCCAGGGTCTGATGGGGCGCAAATATGCGGCGCTGCAGGGCGAACCTTCGAGCGTCGCGGCGGCGGTCGAGGACCACTACAAGCCGGTCGGCCCCTCCGACCGGGTGCCCACCGATCCCGTCGCGGTGGCCGTGGCGCTCGCCGACAAGTTCGACACCCTCGTGGGGTTCTGGTCCATCGACGAGAAGCCGACGGGCAGCAAGGACCCCTACGCCCTGCGACGCGCAGCCCTCGGGGTGATCCGGCTGCTGATCGAGAACACCGCCAAGCTGTCGCTGCTTCGCGATGGTTATCAGGCGGCCGCCGACGGCCATGCGAATCACGGCGGCACGGCGAGCGCCGAGGGGAGCGCCGGGGACGCGGATGCCACGAGCCTCCTCGCCTTCTTCGCCGACCGCCTGAAGGTCTACCTGCGCGACAAGGGCGCCCGGCACGATCTCATCGACGCCGTCTTCGCCCTGCCCGGCCAGGACGACCTGCTGATGGTGGTGCGCCGCGTGGAGGCCCTGAGCACCTTCCTCGAGACGGACGACGGCAAGAATCTGCTGGCCGGCTACAAGCGCGCCGCCAATATCCTGCGCATCGAGGAGAAGAAGGACAACCGCGCCTACGACGCCGCGCCGGACGCGGGCTTGGCCGCCCGCGGCGAACCCGAGGAGCAAGCGCTCGCCGAGGCCCTGGCGGCGGCGCGCCAGACCGCCTCGGCGGCGGTGGCGGCGGAGGATTTCGCCGGCGCCATGCAGGCCCTCTCGACGCTGCGCGCGCCGGTGGATGCGTTCTTCGAGCGGGTCACGGTGAACGCCGACGACCCGGCCCTGCGCCGGAACCGCCTCGCCCTGCTCAATGCCCTGCGGGCGGCGACCCGTGAGGTCGCGGACTTCTCGCGCATTGAGGGCTGAGCGGACGCCCTTCGGGGCTCATGCCTCCGCCAGGAACCGCGTCCGGGCGGCGCGGATCGCGGGATGGTTTCGTTCCGCCCAGGCGACCAACGTCGCCAGGGGGCCGAGCAGCGACCCGCCCAGCGCCGTGAGGCTGTATTCCACGCTCGGCGGACTCGTCGGATGGACGCGGCGGGTCACCAGCCCGTCGCGCTCGAGGTCGCGCAGGGATTGCGTCAGCATCCGCTTCGAGATGTCGGGGATCGCCCGGTGGATCGCCCCGAACCGGCGGGTGCCGTCGGACAGCACGACGATGATCAGCGTGGTCCACTTGTCCCCGAGGTGATCCAGCACGTCGCGGACCGGACAGTGATGCGGATCGAGGCCGGAATCCTGCCAAGCCGCGAACCGCTCGGAGAGATCCGTGGCCGCCGGGCGGTGGGCAGGTTCGGGCGCGGCGTGTTCGGTCATGGCGGGTTCCCTTCGGGTAACCTGGGATCGAAAACCTGCCGCCTTACGGGGCATTCCGGTCTCTTTTATAGACCTCGTCTGGGTTCAGAACCACGCGAGGTCGAGAGATGTCCGAGATCACGTCCGCAAAGCTCTTCGTCACCGGCGCGAGCGGTCAGCTCGGGCGCCTCGTCGTCGCGGCGCTCCTCCGCCGGGTGCCGGCGGCGCAGATCGTGGCCGGGGTTCGCGACACCGAGGCGTCCGCGGCGCAGGATCTGCGCGCCCAAGGCGTCGCGGTCCGCCGCGCGGACTACGCACGCCCCGAGACCCTGGCGGAGGCCTTCGCGGGCATCGACCGACTGCTGCTGATCTCCTCCAGCGAGGTCGGCCAGCGCGTGCCCCAGCATCGCAACGTCATCGAAGCGGCCGGCCGCGCCGGCATCGGGCTCATCGCCTATACGAGCCTGCTACACGCGGACACCTCGCCCCTCGGCCTTGCCGAGGAGCATCGGGCCACGGAGGCGATCCTGGCGGAATCCGGCATGCAGACCGTGATCCTGCGCAACGGCTGGTATACCGAGAACTACACGGCCTCCCTGCCCCAGGCCCTCGCCCACGGAGTCATGCTGGGCAGCGCGGGCGAGGGCCGGATCGCCAGCGCGGCCCGCGCTGATTACGCGGAAGCCGCGGCGGCCGTGCTCGCCACCGAGGCGCCGGTTGGGCGCATCCACGAACTGGCGGGAGACGAAGCCTACACCCTCGCCGACTTCGCCAGCGAAGCCGCCCGCGCCTCCGGTCGGACCATCCGCTATCAGGACCTGCCGCCCGCGGAGTACCGGGCGGCGCTCCTCGGCGCGGGCTTGCCGGACGGCGTGGCGAGCCTCCTGGCGGATTCCGATGCGGGGGCCGCCCGCGGTGCCCTGTTCGACGACGGCCACGCCCTGCGCACCCTGATCGGCCGGCCGACGACGCCGCTGGCGGCCGTCATCGCCGATGCCCTCAGGTAAGGTCATCGCGGACCCGGTGCGAGACTTCCACAGATGAAATCCTGGCAGCCGAGGGATTCGCAAGTTTGGAGCAGGATCAAGCGGAACGGTTTCGCTCGGGTCGCCGTTGGGGCAGCAGATTTTCCTGAAGGGAGATGTTCATGCGCAACCCCATCATCGCCGCGTTGACTCTGGCAACGCTGTTCGGCGCTTCGGCCGTCCAGGCCGAGACCACGGTCATCCGTCGCGATGCGCCCGACACCGTCGTCGTCGACCGCCCGTCCACCGAGAGCCGCACAGTCGAGCGCCGCGAGTCCAGCGACGGTTGCTCCTCCAAGACGGTGACCAAGGAGAACGACCTCGGCGACCGCAAGACGGTAACCAAGGAGAGCTGCGACTGAGACCCCAGCCGTCCGATTATCCGAGGCTAACCGTGCCCGCTCCGGTCCGACCGGGGCGGGCTTTCCCGTTTCAGAGGGCCTTTACGTAGCGCCAGGCTTCCATCCCGTCCTCGTAATAGTCGGGGATGACGGCGAAGCGCGTGTAGCCGCGCCGCTCGTAGAGCCGGATGCCGGCTCCGTTATCGGCGCGGACTTCGAGGCGGAGGCGGGTACAGCCGTGGGCCCGCGCCTCGGCCTCGGCCGCATCGAGCACGAGGCTGCCGAGGCCGAGGCCCGATCGGGCCGGAGACACCGCGATGGAGGACAGCCGTGCGCTGCGGCTGCCGCGTCGGCGCTCCAGGGTCGCGGAGCCGACGAGGGTCGCCTGCCCCGCCTCGTCGGCGATGATCGCCACCAGGAGCGACATGCTCGGAGACCGGATCGCGTGGCGGATCGCCCGTCGCTCGGCGCGGTCGCTGACGAAAGCGGCATGTTCGAGGGCCACCAGCGCGTCGAGATCCTCCGGCGTCGCGGGGCGGATTTCCACCAGCGGCGCCGAAGCGGTCTTGATCGAGGGCGCGCTCACCGGGCGGTCCAGGGATAGATCCAGGTCTCCGACAGGGTGCGGCCGGACGCGCGCAGGAAGAGGCGCAGGTCGGCGGACTGACCCGGCGCCTCAAGGGTGACGTCGCAAGCCGCCCGGAGACCCTTGATGTGTGCGTTGGGCGCCACGGAGGTCGCGCCGATGCGCCCGGCCGAAGTGCTTGCCACCACCTCCACCCGGCTCGGATCGGCCAGGTAGTAGTCCAGGTCGCCGCCGGCGAAATCCACGAGGAAGCGCCGGGTCAGGCCGCCCTTGGCCTCCTCGGCCTTGGCGGTGCCGCTCGCCACCGGGGCGACGCTGAAGGTGTTCACCACCCGTCCGCCCGGATGAAGCGCGGTGCCGCCGACCGCGCGGACGCGATAGGACAGGTTCACCGGCGTCCCTGCCGGGTAGGCCCGCGCCGGCCGCCAGCAGGCCACGATGTTGTCGTTGGTCTCGGTGTCGGTGGGCAACTCCATCAGCATCACCGCGCCCTCGCCCCAGGCGCCGTCCGGCTCGACGAAGTAGCCGGGCCGGCGGTCGTAGGACGCTTCGAGATCCTGGTAGCTCTCGAAGTGCCGATCGCGCTGCATCAGGCCGAAGCCCTTCGGGTCGCGGTCGGCGAAGGACGAGATGCGTCGGTCGCGCGGGTTATGCAGGGGGCGCCACAGCCACTCGCCGCTGCCCGCCGCCATCTGAAGCCCGTCGGTATCGTGCAGTTCCGGCCGATAGTCGTCGGCGTGGCGGCGGTCGTTCTCGCCGATGAAGTACATCGAGGTCAGGGGCGCGAGCCCCACCGTCGCGAGGTCCACCCGCGGGATCAGGGTCGTGCGCACCGCCACGCTGGTCTCGTCGCCCGGCGTGACGGTGAACTGGTAGGCGCCGGTGAGCGAGGGGCCGTCGAGCAGCGCGTAGATCGTGAGGGCGGCGTCCGCCTGCTCCGGCACGCCGACCCAGAACTCGCGGAAGACCGGGAACTCCTCGGGGCCGCGCTGCCCCTCGACGTCGACGGCAATGCCCCGGGCCGAGAGGCCGTAGAGCTGGTCGCGCCCGAGGAAACGATAATAGCTGGCGCCCAGGAAGACGATCAGTTCGTCGAGGAGGTTCGGCTTGTTGAGTGGGGCGTGGATCCGCAGGCCCGCGAATCCCAGATCGACGGGCAGCGCCCTGTCGAGTTTCGTCCGCCCCATGTCGTAGAGGCTCGACTGGTAGGCGATCGGCGTCGCCACGCCGCCGCGCACGAGGTTCACCGTCACCGGGCGGGTATAGAGAAAGCCGAGGTGGAAGAGCTGGAGCCGGAACGGGCTTCCCTCGCCGAGGAAGGCCTTGTCGGGCTTGAAGCGGATGTCGCGCCAGGCATCGTAATCGAGCTTGGCGATCGGCGCCGGCAGCGCCGGAACCCGCGGATCGTACGCGACCTTCGCCAGATCCTGCGCCCGGCGCTCCACGTCGGCGAAGCCGAACGGGGTGTCCGGCCGGCCGTCGCGACGCTGCGCCCGGGCCGCGCCGGTCGACGCCAGGATCGTCGTGACGGCAAGTCCCTGGACGATTCTGCGCCGGTTGGGTTCTGACATCGTCCTGCGATCCGGTGCGGCTGGAAGGAAAACCGTGCGCTTGATGACCGGTCCGCACCCGCTTGGGAAGGGCTCATCGCTCTCCGGAACGCCGCCCGCGAGGCCTTTGCGCAACAGTGCGGGCGATGACGGGGAAATCGAGGGAAAAATCACGGTTTTCCCTTGTCGCCAGAACAGCCTGAACGTATATGCGCCTTGCCCAATTTCGCACGTGCCTGTGGCCGCGTGTCGGTTGGTGGGCATCCGGCCAACTGCCGGACAGCCGCCAGGGGTCTTAAAGGATCGATGGTCGACAGGGTGGATTCCCTCCGGCCGGCATCCAGGTGGTGACACCGGACCCCGACAACAACCGGCAGCCGGAGGCGAAACCGGCGAACCCCGCTCTCCACGGGGGACGCAGCTTAAAGCAACGACGAACGGGCTTTTTTGGTCTCGTCGGCCCTCCAAAGGCCGGCACCGAAGAGGCTTGTTTCTCTTTGCCCGGCGTGCGGTGGGGGTCCCCCTTCCAATCCAAGGCAGCTTCCGGGTGCTCTTGCGCCTGCGACGCCCTCGCGTGTCTCCAAAGCACGCGGCGCGTCGCGTCGCAGCGCCCCCAGACGCCGGACGGCATCCTGTCGTCCTGACATTCGACAGCGCGCCCCGTCAGGGCGCTCGCGAACCTGTGGGTTGGAACGACCATGACCGATCGTATCCGCGATTTCCTGCGCGCACGCCGCGACATGGGCCAGGACGAGGGCCCGGTGATGGTGCTCGACCTCGAGGTCGTGCGGGACAACTACACGGCCTTCGCCCGTGCGCTCCCCGACACCCGCGTGTTCTATGCCGTGAAGGCGAACCCGGCTCCGGAGGTGCTGCGTCTCCTCGCCGAGATGGGCTCCTGCTTCGACACCGCCTCGGTGGTCGAGGTCGAGATGGCGCTTGCCGCCGGCGCCACCGCCGACCGCGTCTCCTTCGGCAACACCATCAAGAAGGAGCGCTGCATCGGCCGCGCCCTCAAGCTCGGCGTGCGCCTGTTCGCCGTCGATTGCGAGGCCGAGGTCGAGAAGATCGCCCGCGCGGCCGAGGCCGTCGGGGTCGAAGCCGGTGACGTGCAGGTGTTCTGCCGCATCCTCTGCGACGGGGCCGGCGCCGAGTGGCCGCTCTCCCGCAAGTTCGGCTGCGTGCCGGAGATGGCCGTCGACGTGCTGGAGCACGCCTACCGCCAGGGCCTGACCGCCTACGGCGTCTCGTTCCACGTCGGCTCGCAGCAGGGCAACACGGGCGCCTGGGACGGCGCGCTCGCCTCCGCGGCGATGATCTTCGCGGAATGCGCCCAGCGCGGCATCAGCCTGCAGATGGTCAATCTCGGCGGCGGTTTCCCGACCCAGTACCTCAAGGCGGTGCCGGGCGTGGAATCCTACGGCGACGCGATCTTCCGCGCGCTGACCAAGCACTTCGGCAACCGCATGCCGGAGACCATCATCGAGCCGGGCCGCGGCATGGTCGGCAATGCCGGCGTGATCGAGGCCGAGGTGGTGCTGGTCTCGCGCAAGTCCGACGCGGAGGACGAGGTGCGCTGGGTCTATCTCGACATCGGCAAGTTCGGCGGCCTCGCCGAGACCATGGACGAGTCGATCCGCTACGCGATCCGCACAGAGCACGACGAGGACCGCATGGCCCCCTGCGTGCTCGCCGGCCCGACCTGCGATTCGGCCGATGTGCTCTACGAGAAGGTGCCCTACCCGCTGCCGGTATCCCTCTCCATCGGCGACAAGGTGCTGATCGAGGGCGCCGGCGCCTACACCACCACCTACGCGGCGGTGGCGTTCAACGGCTTCCCGCCCCTTCAGCAATACGTCATCTAAACCTCTTCAAGGTCATGACGCGAAGGCCGGATGCTCCCGATCGGGGGCGTCCGGCATCGCAGCTCCAATCGCCCCGTGCAGCCCGCCTGCACGGATCGTCTCGTCGCCTGCCCAACGTTCGGGAAGGGTGCGGCCTTGGTCCAGATCCGTGATGAAGTGGCCGGCGACGTCGTCGCCCGCGAGCACCTCCTCGATGCCTGCCTCGGCGAGGCACGCCGCCTGAAGACGTCCGAGCGCCTGCGCGAGGGCCGGCTTCCGGCCGAGGGCCTGGCCCTCACCGCCGAGCAGGACGGCCGGATCGTCGGCACCTGCCGCCTGTGGCACGTGGAGGCCGGCCCGCGTCGTTCCGCCCTGCTGCTGGGGCCGCTGGCGGTCGACCCGACGATCCAGGGGCTCGGACTCGGCTCGATCCTGATGCGGGCGGCCCTGCGCCGGGCGGAAATCCTCGGCCACGGCGCGGTATTGCTGATAGGGGATGCGCCCTATTATGCGCGCTTCGGCTTCTCGGCCGGGCTCGCGGCAGGACTGTTCATGCCCGGCCCCTTCGAACGCGAGCGCTTCCTGGGACTCGAACTGCGTCAGGGAGCGCTCGCCGGCGCACGCGGCATCCTGCGGGCCACGGGCGCCTGGGACCAGGCGGCGGCCTTCGTCGAGGAACCGGCCGTAGCTGCCGAGGCCGATGCGGCGTCCCGACGACGGGTCGCCTGACGATCAGGCCGGCGCAGCGCCTGCGGCCCGGCATGGCCCCTGGTCAGACGTTGGTGTGATGGTCCGCCTTGGCGGCGAGATCGCAGCGGCGCTGGAAGGCGGCATCGTGGCGGCGAGTGACGGCGCGGAGCAGCGAGGCGGCCAGGGTGATGATGCCGGGATCGCGATCAACGGGCTCGTCGACGGGAGCGGCCAGGCGTGAGGTGATGAGGGCGAGCATGGCAAAGGTCCGTGGCGTAGGGTGACGGACGCTTCCTCTCGAAAGATCGCTCTTGTCTTGTTCTGTTGCACTGCAATATTGCGATTGCGGGCAGGCCCCGCAACACATCGGAATGGGATGATGCCCTGCGTGTAGGGCATGCGCAGTTTCAATCTTCCGTAAGCATCGGTCGCCTGCGCGTGTGCGGGACGAGAGGCTGCGGTTGACCGCCGGGTCTGCAAACGTCACTGACCCCGTCGCTTGTTCGTCATTTCCGGCGCCTAAGGCATGCGGTCGCCGTACGACGACCGCAAGACGCGTTTGAGAAGGATTTCCTGCCTATGACCGAAGCCGCTTCCTCCTGGCCCGTCCACGGCCGCATCACCGGCCCCATCGTGATGATCGGCTTCGGCTCCATCGGGCGCGGCACGCTCCCGCTGATCGAGCGTCACTTCGAGTACGACAAGGCACGCTTCACGGTCATCGAGCCCTCCGACGCGCACAAGGCCCTGGCCGACCAGCACGGCCTGCGCTTCGAGCAGGTAGCTCTGACCAAGGAGAACTATCGCGACGTGCTGACGCCGCTGCTCACCGAGGGCGGCGGCCAGGGCTTCTGCGTCAACCTCTCGGTCGACACCTCGTCGCGGGCGATCATGGAGCTCTGCCGCGAACTCGGCGCCTTCTACATCGACACCGTCGCGGAGCCGTGGCCGGGCTTCTACTTCGACAAGAACAAGAGCCAGGGCGACCGCACCAACTACGCGCTGCGTCAGGAGATCCTGGACGCCCGCACCGCCGCGCCCGGCGGCACCACCGCCGTCTCCTGCTGCGGCGCCAATCCCGGCATGGTCTCGTGGTTCGTCAAGCAGGCCCTCCTGAACATCGCCGGCGACCTCGGTCTGAAGACCGCCGAGCCGAAGGACCGCGCCGGCTGGGCCGGGCTCATGCGCGAGGTCGGCGTCAAGGGCGTCCACATCGCCGAGCGCGACACGCAGCGCGCCAAGTCGGCCAAGCCCATGGGCGTGTTCGTGAACACCTGGTCTGTGGAAGGCTTCGTCTCCGAGGGCAACCAGCCCGCCGAACTCGGCTGGGGCACCCACGAGACCTGGATGCCGGAGAACGGCCGCCAGCAGGAGAAGGGCTCGCGCTGCGCGATCTACCTGCTTCAGCCCGGAGCCGACACCCGCGTCCGCTCGTGGACGCCGACGGCGCAGTCGCAGTTCGGCTTCCTCGTGACCCACAACGAGGCGGTGTCGATCTCCGACTACTACACGGTCCTGGAGGGCGAGCGCGCCGCCTACCGGCCGACCTGCCACTACGCCTACCATCCGGCCAACGATGCGGTGCTGTCGCTGCACGAGATGTTCGGCAACGGCGGCAAGGTGCAGGAGCAGCACCACATCCTCGACGAGACCGAGATCGTGGACGGCATCGACGAACTCGGCGTCCTCCTCTACGGCCACGCCAAGAACGCCTACTGGTACGGCTCGCAGCTCTCCATCGAGGAGACCCGGCGGATCGCCCCCTACCAGAACGCCACCGGCCTGCAGGTGACCTCCGCCGTGCTCGCCGGCATGGTCTGGGCGCTTGAGAACCCGGAGGCCGGCATCGTCGAGGCGGACGAGATGGATTTCCGCCGCTGCCTCGAGGTGCAGACCCCGTATCTCGGCCCCGTCATCGGCGTCTATACCGACTGGACCCCGCTGACCGGCCGCCCGGGCCTGTTCCCCGAGGACATCGACACCAGCGATCCCTGGCAGTTCCGGAACGTGCTCGTGCACGGCTGAGCCGGCGCCCTCCCGCCCTCCCGGCACGGCGGCCCGCGCCGGGAGGATGCGTGAGGCATCGGAAGGCCGTTGTGCCTGGGACTGACGGACGTCTACGATGGCGGGACGCTGCAAAGCGTCTCGCCGTCTTCGTCTCCAGCCAGGACTGAGTTGCCCGGTGCCCCACTTCGAAGATTTCTACGCCAACAAGCTGCGCGGCTCGCTCGGGGTCACCGATGCGGAATCCGTCCTCGACCTGCGCGAGACCAATCGCCCGACGGCGGAGGCATCGCTCGCGGACATGCTGGAACGCAGCCGCTTCGGGAAGGGCAAGACGGTGGCGATCCGCCTGGCCCCGCCCCCCGAGGGCGGCGGCGAGACCCTGTTCCAGCCGATCGGGCGCCTGCTCCTCGACGCCAAGCGCAAGGGGCTCGTCGATCGACTCCAGACCCTGCCGGCCGGCGACGGCCTCGGATTCTACGTGGCACTATCCGGGAAGGCTGCGCGTTCCTCGGACGGATGACGTCACGGGATACCGGGAAACGCCTTGCTGAACCTCGGACACAACACCATCGAGCGCGTCGCTCGGTTCGGCTACGGCGCCCGCGGCATCGTCTATTGCATCATCGGGGGGCTGGCGGTGCTGGCCGCCATCGGCCAGGGCGGTCGGGCCGGCGACAGCGAGAGCGCGCTCCGCTGGGTCCTGGCCGGCCCGTTCGGCGTCGTCCTCGTCGGTCTGATCGCGCTGGGTCTTCTGGGCTTCGCTGTCTGGCGCTTCATCGAGAGCATCACCGATGCCGACCGGCGCGGGACCTCCCTCAAGGGCGTGGTCGTCCGCCTCGCCCACCTTCTGAGCGCCGCGATCTATACCGGCCTCTCTGTCACCGCGGCGAGCCTCGCCCTGGGGCTCGGGCGCAAGGGCGGCGACGCCGCGCAGGACTGGACGGCCTGGCTGCTGGCCAAGCCCTTCGGTCTCTGGCTGGTCGGCCTGATCGGCCTCGGCGTGATGGGCGGCGGCGTCGCCTTCCTGGTCAAGGCGTTCAAGGGCGACGTGACCGATCGCCTGAAGCTCGATGCCGACCATTGCCGCTGGGCCAAACCGGTCGGACAGTTCGGCTACGCCGCCCGCGGAGTCGCCTTCCTGATCATCGGCGGGTTCTTCATCGCGGCGGCTTGGTATCAGGCCTCCTCCGAGGTGAAGGGCCTCGCCGGCGCCTTCGCGGCCCTGCGGGCACAGCCCTACGGCTGGGTCCTGCTCGCCATCGTGGCGGCGGGCCATTTCGCCTTCGGGGCCTTCGGACTGATCCAGGCGCGCTTCCGGCACATCGATGCGCCCGATATCGACCAGACCGACGATGCCGTCGCGGCCGCCCTGCGGTCCGTGCGCTGACGCGAAAAAGGAACAAAAGCGGATATCGGTCGATTGAGGCCCTGATCTCGGGTCCTGGGGCGGTGGAGGCTGTCCACCGGCGCCGGACCCGCAAGAAGGGGGAAGACACCATGCCTATTCGCACGAACATCTGGGCCGGAGGGCTCATCGCCCTGAGTCTCGGCCTCGCCGCGGCGCCCGCCGTCGCGCAAGGGATCTCGATCGGGCCCGGCGGCGTCCAGGTCGATCCCGGCTATCGCCGCGGCTTCGACGATCGCGGCCCGCCGCGCAGCGAGCTGACCCGGGGCGAAGCGGCGCGCATCGCCCGCCGCGAGGGCCTCGTCGACGTCGACGGCGTCGACCGGCGTGGACCGCGCCTCATCGTCCGGGGCTCGGACCGTCGCGGCGACGACATCACCGTCGTGCTCGACAGCCGCTCGGGCGACGTCCTCGACGTCCGTCGCTGACAGCGTATACGACGCGAAATACCGAGTGTTTGGAGGCCCGGCGCTCTGCACCGGGCCTTCGTCATGCCTGGCCGCGGGCGAAGCGCGCGAGTCCGTCCCGCGCCGTACAGTCGGGCGCCCAGCCGAGCGCCGACAGGGCATCGGCGCGGGCGACGAGGCTGGTGGACAGGCGGGCGAAGACCGCTTCCCGTCCCGTCAGCCGACATGCGAGCCCCAGCAGAGAGGTGGGTGCCGGCAGCAGCGCGGCGCGCCGTCCGAGGCCGGCCCGCAGCGCCGCCACCATCTCGCCCGGCGTCAGCGGATCGGGCTCGGCCACGATCAGCGGACGACGCAGCGGACCCGGCGCCGCGAGCGCGACGGCGACCGCCCCGGCCAGCGACTCCATCGAGACGAGGGAGCGCCGGGCGTCGAGGCGCGCGAAGGGAAGCGGCGCGGCCGAGCGCGCCAGTTGCAGCAACGTCGCGACATTGCCCTTCACACCGGCGCCGTAGACCAGCACCGGCCGCAGGGCGACCCAGTCGAGGTCCGTGCCGGCCAGGGTCGCCTCGGCGGCGAGCTTCGAGCGGCCATAGGCCTCGGTGGGCGCCGGGGCATCGGCCTCCGTGACGATGTCGGGCGCCGAGATCCCGGTCATGGCCCGGATCGAGGACAGGAAGACGAAGCGCTGGACCCGAGCCCGGACGGCCGCCTCGGCGAGACGCAGGGTCGCCTGGGTGTTCGACGCGCGGAAATCGTCCTCCGGCGTCCCCGACATCGTCGGGGACAGACCGGCGGAATGCACCACCGCGTCGACCCCCGCGAGGGCCGCCGCCATATTCATCGGACGGGCCAGGTCGCCGACGACGGCGCTGCTCGCGCCCGCCGGGACCTCCACCGGGCGGCGGAGCAGGACGCGCACCCGAAAGCCGCGTCCCGTCAGGCTCTGCAGCAGGTGGCGCCCGATGAAGCCGGTGGCGCCGGTGAGTGCGATCAGCGGTCCGCCCAATGGTCGAGCCCTCCCTATGGCCGCAGCGCCGTGACCTCGATCTCGACCTTCATCTCCGGACGCAACAGCCCGGCCACCACGACGATCGTCGCGGCGGGCCGGACCTCGGCCAGGACCCGGCCGCAGACTTCGAGCACCGCGTCGGCCCCCGCCCGGTCCGTGACGTAGTAGGTCGCCCGGACGATATCGGAGAGGCCGGCGCCGGCCTCGGTCAGCACGCCCGCGATGGTGCGCCAGCAGGCCTCGGCCTGATCGGCGGCCGTCTCCGGCATCGTCATTGTGGCGTAGTCGTAGCCGGTGGTGCCGGCGACGAAGACGAAACCGCCCTGCACCACGGCGCGGGAATAGCCGTAGGCCGCCTCGAAGGGCGAGCCGGACCCGATCAGGCGGCGTGCGCTCATCCGCGCCGGAGCGCTTCCAGAACCTTGGCGCCCGGCCGTCCCGTCGCCGGCATGCCGAGACTGCGCTCGACCTCCTTGATGGCGTCGCGGGTCTTGGACCCGACCTTGCCGTCCGGCTCGCCGACGTCGAAGCCGCGCTTCGTCAGCCGGGCCTGCAGGTCGCGGCGCTCGGCCCGCGACAGCGGCGGATCGTCGGTCGGCCAGTCGGCCTGAATGCCGCCGCGGCCGCGCAGGCGGTCGGACAGCACCGCGATGGCGAGGCCGTAGGATTCGGCGGCGTTGTAGGAATAGAGCGCGTCGAAGTTCTTCGTCACCAGGAAGGCCGGTCCGTCGATGCCGGCCGGCAGCAGGATGCCGGCGGGGCCCTCGCCCGAGAGCGGACGCCCGTCGATGCGGGTCACCCCGAGGGAGGCCCAGTGCGCGATCGCCTTCTTGTTCTTGCGCCCGGCCGCGCCGGCATTGAAGCCGCGCGGCACCTTCACCTCATAGCCCCAGGGCTGGCCGTTGTTCCACTTGGCCACGCGCAGGAAGTTCGCCGTGGAGGCGACGGCATCCGGCACCGAATCGACGAGGTCGCGGCGCCCGTCGCCGTCGCCGTCGACGGCGAGGCGCTGATAGGTGGTGGGCATGAACTGGGTCTGCCCGAAGGCGCCAGCCCAGGAGCCGTTCAGCCGAGAGGGATCGATGTCGCCGCGCTCGATGATCTTCAATGTGGCCATCAGCTCGCCCTTGAAGAACTCCTTCCGGCGATGGTTCGCGCAGATCAGGGTGGCGAAGGACTGCACCAGCGGCATCTTGCCGAGGTTCTTGCCGAAGTTCGACTCGACGCCCCAGACCGCCGCGATGGTGTGCCGGTCGACGCCGTAGCGGGCTTCCGCATTGGCCAGGGCCTGCGCATGCTGGCGCATGGCGGCCTTGCCGTCGTCGACGCGCTCCTCGTCGACCAGGGCGGCCATGTAGTCCCAGATCGGCGTCTTGAACTCGGGCTGGGCCTGGCTCAGCTCGATCACCTTCTCGTCGTAGCTGATGCCGGCCGTCGCCGCCCGGAAGGTCTGAGCCGAGATGCCCTGTGCGGCGGCCTGCGCCTGGAGGCTCCCGAGGCAATCCTGGAAATCGGCCCGGGCCGGTGCGCAGATCGCCAGGAGCGCCGCGGCGGCTCCGCAGGAGAGGGTCGCCGTCTTGCCCGATCGGCCGAATGCCATCGTGTTCTCCGCCCATGCGTTCGTCGAGACTGTGATCGCCGATTCAGGCGATACCAGGGTTAACGAACGGTTGAGGCCGGGGTGGAATGACCGGAAAGGTCGACATGCGAACCCGGCCACCCCGAGCCCGGCCCCCGGCTGAGCGGGCGGGAGAGCCGGCTTCGAACGGCCTCAGGCGAAGCCGCGCGCGGCGAGCTTCTGCTCGTAGGCGTCGATGGCCGGTGCGCGCTTGAGGGTCAGGCCGATCTCGTCGAGACCGTTGAGGAGGCTTTCCTTGCGGCCGGGATCGATGTCGAAGTGCAGGGTGCCGCCGTCCGGCCCCTTGATGGTCTGGGCTTCGAGATCCACCGACAGGGTCGCGTTGGAGCCGCGCTCGGCATCCTCGAACAGCTTCTCGAGATCCTCCGGCGAGACCGTGATCGCCAGGATGCCGTTCTTCGCGCAGTTGTTGAAGAAGATGTCGGCGAAGCTCGTCGAGATGACGCAGCGGATGCCGAAGTCGGTCAGGGCCCAGGGCGCATGCTCGCGCGACGAACCGCAGCCGAAATTGTCGCCGACGACGAGGATCCGGGCGTTGCGGTAGGCCGGCTTGTTCAGCACGAAATCCGGGTTCTCCGAGCCGTCGTCGCGGTAGCGCATCTCGGAGAACAGCCCCTTGCCGAGGCCGGTGCGCTTGATGGTCTTGAGGTACTGCTTCGGGATGATCCGGTCGGTGTCGACGTTGATGATCCGCATGGGCGCCGCGACGCCCTCCAGGGTGGTGAACTTTTCCATGATGCCGGTCGCCGTGGTCTCGCGATGCGCGGAGGCCTTTCCCAGGGACGGTCGGGGCGTCGCGCTTGGGCGACATCTAACAGCCGGGGGGCGCCCCTGAAAGACGGGGCCGCCGCGTCTCGCGATCGTCGTGCATCGCGCCTATGCTCGCTGTCCAGGCATGACAGGGGGCAGCGATGGCCGAGACCACGAACCAATTCAAGAAGGCGCCCAAGCGCAAGAAGGAGAAAGCCCGCTCGGTGACGGTGTCGCCCGAGATGCGCCAAGCCTACGCGGACCTGATCAAGCAGAAGGAAGAGCGCGAGGAATACGCCAAGCACCTGCCCTCCGAGAAGGGCAGGTGAGGGACGGTTCGAGCCCGCCCGCCGAGGCGGGAGGGCCGTGTCGGGTTCGGCGCAGCGGCGGAACGCCTAGCGCTTTCCGGCTTCGATCACGTCCTCGACCGTGCGCAGACCGGCGCGGGGGGCGTTGACGAGACAGGCCATGTTGCCCGGGGCGTGCTGGTTCTTCCACATCTTCGTATGGGCCTGGGGAATCTTCTCCCAGGGGAAGACCTCGCTCATGCAGGGGTCGATGCGCTGGTCGAGCACGAACTGGTTGGCGGCCGAAGCCTGCTTGAGGTGGGCGAAGTGCGAGCCCTGGATCCGCTTCTGGCGCATCCAGACGTAGCGGGCATCGAAGGTGATGTTGAAGCCGGTGGTGCCGGCGCAGAACACGATCATGCCGCCGCGCTTGGCCACCAGGGTCGAGACCGGGAAGGTCGACTCGCCCGGGTGCTCGAAGACGATGTCGACGTCGTTGCCCTTGCCGGTGATGTCCCAGATCGCCTTGCCGAACTTGCGGGCTTCCTTGAGCCAGGTGTTGTACTCGGGCGAGTTCACCTTGGGCAGCTGGCCCCAGCAGTCGAACTCCTTGCGGTTGATCACGCCCTTGGCGCCCAGGCTCATGACGTAGTCGCGCTTGGTGTCGTCGGAGATCACCGCGATGGCGTTGGCGCCCGAGGCCGCGCAGAGCTGCACCGCGAACACGCCGAGACCGCCCGACGCGCCCCAGACCAGCACGTTCTGGCCCGGCCGCACGGTGTGGGGCGCGTGGCCGAACAGCATGCGGTAGGCCGTGGCGAGGGTGAGCGTGTAGCAGGCCGCCTCTTCCCAGGTCAGGTGCTTGGGGCGGACCATGAGCTGGCGCGACTGCACCCGGCAGAACTGGGCGAAGGAGCCGTCACCCGTCTCGTAGCCCCAGATGCGCTGCGAGGGCGAGAACATCGGGTCGCCGCCGTTGCACTCCTCGTCGTCGCCGTCGTCGCGGTTGCAGTGGACGATGACCTCGTCGCCGACCTTCCAGCGCTTCACCTTGGCGCCGACCTTCCAGACGATGCCCGAAGCGTCCGAGCCGGCGATGTGGTACTCGCCCTTGTGGACGTCGAAGGGCGAGATCGGCTCGCCGAGGCCGGCCCAGACGCCGTTGTAGTTCACGCCGGCGGCCATGACGTAGACCAGCACCTCGTCGTCGCCGATCTCCCAGACGGGCAGCACCTCGAGCTGGTGCGACTGCTCCGGCGGTCCATGGCGCTCGCGCCGGATCGCCCAGGCGTACATCTTGGCCGGCACATGACCGAGGGGCGGAACCTCGCCCATCTCGTACAGGTCCTTCAGTTCCGTCGTGCTCGACGCAGCGCTCGCGGCCATCTTGGCTCTCCCCATGACTTCTTGTGCTGCTTGCTATATCGGCGAACCGGGAGCCGTCCAAGAGCCCGAACGGGCAAGAATCTTTTCAACTGGGGCCAAGAAACCTTCACGCCCTCAAGATGAAGCCGCGGCCTGGGGGCTCGCCATCCTGTATTCAATATTATTGTGGTCTGCCGGGCCCTTAGCGCCCTTCATACCCAGGCTTATTCACCCAGGCCCGAAGAGTTTCGATCTTCGGACGGCCGGCACGGGGCGGTCCAGGCAGAGCATCGGCTTGTACCAATGTCCAATCCTGTGAAGTGTCGGGAAGCCGGCCACTGCTCATAGGCTCGCGGATTTTGTCCACAGGGCAGTAAGCCCCGCCCGGAGGAAGACGGCCGGTGGCGCGCGCCTCGGATCGAACGCCCCCCGGGCGCGCGGCACGTTTTCGTGAGTTCGAGGCATCAGCGAGAGACCGGAGTGCCGGGCTGCTCCGGATGTTCTTTGGTGCTGATGACGCGGCGAACGCGCTTCGCTAGGGTGCGCGGCAAGTGGTCGACAGCAGTCAAATGCAATTTGAGATCACATCAAATTCAGTCTTGAGGGAGTGTTCCGGGATGAGCGGACAGGCAGCGGTCGCCGAGACGACGAAGCGCGACAAGCCGTGGATCATCCGCACCTATGCGGGCCATTCCAACGCCAAGGAGTCGAACGCGCTCTACCGCGGAAACCTGGCCAAGGGGCAGACCGGGCTCTCGGTGGCCTTCGACCTGCCGACCCAGACCGGCTACGATCCGGACCACGAGCTCGCCCGGGGCGAGGTCGGCAAGGTCGGCGTCTCGATCGCGCATCTGGGCGACATGCGGACCCTGTTCGACCAGATTCCGCTGCAGCAGATGAACACCTCGATGACGATCAACGCCACGGCGCCGTGGCTGCTGTCGCTCTACCTCGCGGTGGCCGAGGAGCAGGGCGCGCCGTTCGCGGGGCTGCAGGGCACCACCCAGAACGACATCATCAAGGAATACCTCTCGCGCGGCACCTACGTGTTCCCGCCCGCGCCCTCCCTTCGGCTGACCAAGGACGTGATCCTGTTCACGACCAAGGAAGTGCCGAAGTGGAACCCGATGAACGTCTGCTCCTACCACCTGCAGGAGGCCGGAGCGACGCCGGTGCAGGAGCTGTCCTACGCGCTGGCCATCGCCATCGCGGTGCTCGACACGGTGCGCGACGATCCCGATTTCGACGAGGCGAGCTTCGCCGACGTGTTCAGCCGGATCTCATTCTTCGTGAATGCCGGCATGCGGTTCGTCACCGAGATCTGCAAGATGCGGGCGTTCTCCGAACTCTGGGACGAGATCGCCCAGGAGCGCTACGGCATTACCGACCCGAAGAAGCGCATCTTCCGCTACGGCGTCCAGGTGAACTCCCTCGGGCTCACGGAGCAGCAGCCCGAGAACAACGTCCACCGCATCCTCATCGAGATGCTGGCCGTCACCCTGTCGAAGCGCGCCCGTGCCCGCGCCGTGCAGCTGCCGGCCTGGAACGAGGCCCTCGGCCTGCCGCGCCCCTGGGACCAGCAATGGTCCATGCGCATGCAGCAGATCCTCGCCTTCGAGACGGATCTCCTGGAATACGACGACATCTTCGACGGCTCGAAGGTCATCGACGCCAAGGTCGAGGCCCTGAAGGCCGAGACCCGCAAGGCCCTGGAGGAGATCGGCGGCATCGGCGGCGCCGTGGCGGCGGTCGAGACCGGTGCCCTCAAGCGTGCGCTCGTGGAATCCAACGCCAAGCGCATCTCGGCGATCGAGGCCGGCGATCAGGTCGTCGTCGGCGTGAACAAGTTCCAGGCGGGCGAGCCCTCCCCGCTGACCGCCGGCGAGGGGGCGATCTTCACCGTCTCGGAAACGGTCGAGATGGAGGCCGAGCAGCGCATCCGCGAGTGGCGCACGAAGCGCGACGGCAAGGCGGTGGAGAAGGCCCTCGACGATCTCGAGGCCGCCGCGCGCTCAGGCGCCAACATCATGCCGGTCTCGATCGCGGCGGCGAAGGCCGGGGTGACGACCGGCGAGTGGGGCAGCCGCCTGCGCCAGGTCTTCGGCGAATACCGCGCGCCCACCGGCGTCACCCTGGAGACCATCTCCTCCGGGGCGGCCCAGGACGCCAAGCTGCTCATCGCGGACCTCGGCGAGCGCCTGGGCGAGACGCCGAAGCTCGTGGTCGGCAAGCCCGGCCTCGACGGCCATTCCAACGGCGCCGAGCAGATCGCGCTGCGCGCCCGCGACGTCGGCTTCGACGTGACCTATGACGGCATCCGTCAGACGCCCGCCGAGATCGTCGCCAAGGCCAAGTCCACCGGCGCCCACGTGGTCGGCCTGTCGATCCTCTCGGGCAGCCATGTGCCGCTGGTGCGCGACGTGCGGGCGAAGATGCGCGAGGCCGGCCTCGATCACATCCCGCTCGTGGTCGGCGGCATCATCTCGCCGGACGACGAGCTGGTGCTGAAGAACATGGGCGTCACGGCGGTCTACACCCCGAAGGACTACGTCCTCGACACCATCATGGTAGGCATCGCCAAGGTGGTGGAGCGCGCCCTCGACAAGCGCGCCGCCGAACAGGCCGACGCCAGGGCCGGCATCGCGGGGGCGGCCCCGCGCAGCGACACTGCCGAGAAGGTGTTCTGAGAGCGTAGCGGACGCCGCCTTCCCCCGGGCGGCGCCCGCCGTTCAGAGATCGAGACCCTTTGGGCGAATGTGCGCGGGCGGAGCCGGGCGGCGAGGCTGCGTCTCAGCGCGCCGGTCCCGTCGCCACCGCGCCCCAGTCCCGCAGGGGAAAGGCCCAATCGTAGGCCAAGTTGAAGACGAAGGCGTAGGCCACGTAGAAGGCCGCGATCGCGAGATCCATAAAGAACGCCTCGACGAGCCCGATGCCGAGATACCAGGCGATCGGCGGCAGCAGGATCACGAGCAGGCCGGCCTCGAACAGCACGGCGTGCATCGCCCGCAGCCAGAGACTCTTCCGCGTATGCCCGGCCAGGCGCTGCATCGTCCGGTCGAAGCCGAGATTGTAGACGTAGTTCCAGGCCGTCGCGGCCAGGGCGCTGCCCATGCCGATCACGCCCATGGCCGAGGCGTGCAGGCCGAACAGCACTGTCCCGAGCGGGATCATGAGGCTGAGCCCGACGAGCTCGAACAGGATGGCGTGGCGGATACGGTCTCGGGTACTGCGCATGGGGTTGCCTGGAACTGCTGGGTTGGGGCGCCGGGTTCTATCTGGCGCAGCCCGCCCGACAAGTTAGGACGTATCCGGAAATCAGATAGATGACGGTGTCGCTCGACCAGCTTCAGGCGTTCGTGGCCGCAGCGGAGGCCGGGTCCTTCTCGGGCGCGGCCCGCGTGCTGCGCAAGGCCCAGTCCGCGGTGAGCACCCAGGTGGCCAATCTCGAGGCGGATCTCGGGGTTACCCTGTTCAGCCGGGCAGGCCGCAACCCGGTCCTCACCCCGGCGGGCGAGCGGCTGCTCCTGGAGGCGCGCGTGGTGCTCGAGCGTCGGGAGCACCTCGTCGGCGTGGCCCGCAGCCTGGAGCAGGGGGTCGAGAACCGACTCGTGGTCGCGATCGACGAGCTCTATCCCGAGCACGCTCTCGGCGCCCTGTTCGCGGATTTTGCCCGGCGCTTTCCCTTCGTCGAGCTGGAACTGCTCTTCCCGCTGATGGAGGACGTCAGCCGGATAGTGCAGTCCGGGGCGGCCGATCTCGGCGTGATGTGGCGCCAGGAGGTGCTGCCCACCGAACTCGGCTTCCAGACCATCGGCTGGGTGCCGCTCAAGCTCGTCTGCGGGCGCGACCATCCGCTGGCGAAGGCGCGGGTGGAATGGGAGGAGCTGAAGCGCCACCGTCAGATCCTTGTCGCCGCCCGCAGCGACGGACCGGAGAAGCGGCGCCTGCGGGTCGCCGCCGAGGTCTGGTGGGTCGAGAGCCACTGGGTGATCCTCGAACTGGTGAAGCACGGGATCGGCTGGGCCTTCGTCACCGATCACGTCATCGCCGCGTCCCAGACCGCTCCGGACCTCGTGACGCCCGACCTCCAGTTCGATGAGGGCGACTGGCCGATCGCCCTGGAGCTCGTCTGGCACAAGCAGCGCCCCTGCGGTCCTGCCGCGGCCTGGCTGCGCGCGCGCTTCGCGGCCGAGCGGGTCGGCGCCCTGTCGGGAACCGCCCGAGCGGGGTGAGGCCGCGTCCAGACGGCCGGAGCGCGATGTCGGATGCCGCCTCAGGCGGTCCGGAGCATCCGCGTGGTCTCGGAAGCGCCGAGGCGGTCGGCGTGTTCGCGCAGGAACCAGGGCACCCGGCCCTCGGCCATCGGCTTCCCGTAGAGGTAGCCCTGGACATGCGTGCAGCCATGCGTGCGCAGGAAGGCGGCCTGCTCGGGGGTCTCCACGCCCTCGGCGGTGACGTCGAGGCCGAGGCTGCGGCCGAGCTGGAGCACCGCCGTGACGATCGCGGCGTCGTTGGCGTCGCGTTCCAGGTCCCGGATGAAGCTCCGGTCCACCTTGATCTCGTCCACCGGGAACTGCTTGAGATGGGTGAGCGAGGCGTAGCCGGTGCCGAAATCGTCCAGCGCCACGCGGATGCCGCCGCCGTGCAGGGCCGCCAGCACATCGCTGACCCGGTCCACATGGCTGCCGAGCAGCACGGTCTCGGTCACCTCGACCCCGATCCGGCTGCGCGGCAGCCCTGCCGCGTCGACGTCGTCCAGGAAGGTGCCGGCGAGGTCGCCCTGGGCGAATTGGGCCGAGGAGAGGTTCAGGAAGACGCGGCCCGGATCGAGTCCGAGGCTGGTCCAGTGCAGGATGTCGGCGATGATCCGCCGCCGCAGGGCGTCGCCCACGGCGATACCGATCTCGGGATCGTTCGAACACCGCCGAGAACGCACCGGGCATCAGCAGGCCGCGCGTGGGATGCTGCCAGCGGGCCAGGGCCTCGAACCCGATCACCGCACCGGAGCCGAGGTGGATCTTGGGCTGGTAGTGGGGCACCGGCCCGGTACCCGCCTCCAGGGTCGCGCGCATCTCGCGCGTCACAGTCACCCGCTCCTCGATGCTGGCCCGCAGCGCCGGCATGAACAGGGTCGCCCGGTTCCGCCCGGAGGCCTTGGCGGCGTAGAGGGCGAGGTCCGCATTGGTGAACAGGTCGGCCGCGTTGCGGGCATGCTCGGGATAGAGCGCGAGGCCGAGGCTGGCCCGGGGGGCCACCACGCGGCCGCTGATCGGCATCGGCGGATGCAGGGCATTGAGGATGCGCGCCGCCAGGGCATGGATGCTCGACGCGCCCGAGGGTTCGCGGCCCGTGGTGATGACGACGAATTCGTCGCCGCCGAGGCGGGCTACGAGATCGTCGGGCCCGATGACTGCGCAGAGGCGCTGGGCCACCTCCTTCAGCAGGGCGTCGCCCGAATCGTGCCCGAGGGTGTCGTTGATCTCCTTGAAGGCGTCGAGATCGAGCAGGATGAGCCCGACCGGCGCGGAGTCGGGCTCGGCGCGCGCCAGCGCCACGTCCAGTGTAGACTGGAACAAAGCCCGGTTCGGCAGTCCCGTGAGCACGTCGTGATGGGCGGCCGTGCGGATCTGCGTCTCGGCGGCCTTGCGGCTCGTGATGTCGACCAGACTCGAGACGTGGCAGGCGACCCCGTCGATCTGGACGCATTCGATCGAGAGAAGCACGTCGCGGCGCGCGCCCGAGCGCACGACGATGCCGGTCTCGCGGTCATGGATCGCCTCGCGCCGATCGAGGATCGCCTGCATCGCGCGGCGGTCCTTGCCCGTGATGAAGTTGCGCGTGGCGTAGTTCGAGAGGACGTCACCAGAATCGAGTTCGAAGAATTTCACCCCGGCATCGTTGGTGCTGATGATCCGCCCGCTGGCCGCCAGGGATACGACGATCGGCACCGGCACGGCCCGGAACATGGTCTCCGATAGCTCCCGGCTCTCCGCCAGCTCGTCGCTGGCCCTGCGCTCGGCCTCGGTCGCCATCCACTCGAGCCGGCGCAGACGGTTCCACCGGGTGACGAACAGGACGATCGTGAGGTTCGCCAGGAAGACCTCGACCGTCAGGCCGAGCACCATCGCCGAGAGCGGCCGCGGCATCAGGTATCCGGAAAGCAGCGCGATCACGGAGATGCTGCTGGCCGCCGCCGTCCAGGCGAAGCTGAGGGGCAGGACCAACATCACGGCCGCCGGCACCATCAGGGTGGCCACGAGGGCGATGTCGGATTGCGACGCGCACAGGTAGGCGCCAGCCAGGCTCAGGATGAAGTGCCAGGCCATCAGCACGGCCTGGAGGCGCTGGAACCGCCGGATGCGCGAGAGCGCCCACAGGCCGGCCAGGGTCGCGCCGACGATGCCGAGGCGCGCCGTCAGGATCGGCCAGAGGACGTCGCGGGTCTCGCTCAGGCTGCCGTCGCTGGCAAGCAGCATGTTGACCGCGATGCAGACGAGAAAGATCAGCTGCGTGTCGCGCAAGGTCTCGGGCAGGCGCTCGGCCTGGAACGCGGCTTCCCGGGGGCGTGAGGCGAATTCACCCCCGAAAGTCATGAGACGATCGTTCTTCATGGCGCGGGACCGTGCCAGTCAAATCTAGCGGCGCGGTTAAAAGTGCAGATGGTCGGCTATATTAATTTCCGCGCGGGCGCCGGACGGTCAGAGCGCGCAGCGCGCCCCGCATCGTGCGCACATCCTGCTCGGTCATCGCCATGCGATGGAGCATGTCGCGCATGTTGCGGGCGATGATGTCCCGCTTCTCCGGTGGGTAGAAGCCGGCCGCGGCCAGGCTGTCTTCCAGTGTCCCGAACAGCGAAGCCATGGCCTCGCGGGTCGCGGGCGGGGACAGCATCTCGCCGGTGAAGGGCAGCGTCGAGAGACCGGCCGCCCGCCGCCACTCGTAGCTCATCAGCAGGACGCCCTGGGCGAGGTTGAGCGAGGAGAAGCGCGGATCGACCGGGAAGGTGACGATGGCGTCGGCCAGCGAGACCTCGTCGTTGTCGAGACCCGAGCGCTCGCGCCCGAACAGGATGCCGATCCGCTGGCCCGCCCGGGCCGCGACGTCGCGCATGGCCTCGTCCGGGGCGAAGACGCGCTTCATCTGCCCGCGCTCGCGGGCGGTGGTGGCCAGCACGTAATGCATGTCGGCGATCGCGGCGCCGAGAGTGTCGTACACCACCGCCCCGTCGAGGATGTGGGTGGCCCCCGAGGCCGCCTCGCGCACCCCCTTCTTGGGCCACCCGTTCTTCGGGGCCACGAGGCGCAGCTCCGACAGGCCGAAATTCGCCATGGCCCGGGCCGTCATGCCGATGTTCTCGGCGAGCTGCGGCTGGACCAGGATGACGACGGGGCCGGCGGGGGGATCGGGCGGGTTCATCGAATCGGACGGGCTGGGTGCGGCGGAGGGGGGTTCGGGCGACGGTGACGGCATCCGCGCCCTCTCGCATGGCCGGGGGGCGACGGCAAAGGACCGCTGGCCCCGCTCCGGGGCGGCGTCAGATCTTTCCGTCGAGGCCCATCTGGTAATATTTGTGGACGATCTTGTCCTGGTTCTCCAGCAGCCAGTCGATCGAAGGCTCGTTCGTCATCGCCTTGCGGATCGCCTCGGTCATGCCCCGGCGCTGGATGTCGAACAGCGCCTTGTGGTCGACGCTCTGCGCCTCGATCACGCCCGGGCTGAGCCAGACCGAGCAGATGATGCCGAGATCATTGGCCTTTTCCTTGGGGATGTAGCCGGCCCGCACCGCGTCGAGGACGCCGTTGGCGATGGCGAACTGCACCGTGCCCATGAGGATCGAGGTGTACTTGCTCTCGGTGACGCTCACCTTCGAGACGCAGAGCGTCACCGGTCGCACCATGATGTCGGTGTTGAGGAGCGCGAAGACCCGGCTGTGGCCGACGACCTGGTCGCCCGTCAGGGTGGCGAGCGCGGTGCCGACCGGCCCGTCGAGCTCGCCGATGATCACCTCGGGCTCGGACGCGGTGTTCGGCGGGCCTCCGGCCACCAGGGCCTCGCCGGCTCGGAGGATGATGCGTTCGCTCATGGGGATCTCTCAAGACGTGGGGCGGGATGGACGGGGGCGGAACGTGCCGGACCGGGGCGTCGATCCATCCGGTCGGCGCTGCGCGGAC
Source organism: Methylobacterium sp. TK31 (assembly GCF_055361545.1). Taxonomy (NCBI): domain Bacteria; kingdom Pseudomonadati; phylum Pseudomonadota; class Alphaproteobacteria; order Hyphomicrobiales; family Methylobacteriaceae; genus Methylobacterium; species Methylobacterium sp. TK31. The sequence continues at coordinate 2,885,546 of NZ_CM143964.1, forward strand.
GGCAGATTCCGGGTGTGGCCCGGAATGTCCACCCCCGCGCCCCGCATGGCCCCCGCCCCGCGCCTGTCCACAGCGCGATCCAATTGTGCGCGACCTTGGTACACCTGGGTAAGTCGACCTTAAGGCTTGGCGTGCATCGCTGATCGATACGGGACACGGGCACCGGCATTTCGCGACGACGCCAGAGGAACCTTCGGGTCGGAACGGGATGGCAAGGCCAAGCGACCCCCGTCAGCGGAACTCGATCGATCCCGGCACCCTCATGTCCCGCCCCGTGCAGAAGAAAGGCTGGTTGCGAGGCTTTTGCCGCGCGTCGGACGGCGCGACGGCGGTCGAGTTCGCCCTCATCATGCCGCTCTTCATCCTGGTCTTCGTAGAGATCCTCCAGGGTGGCCTGTACGTCTTCTGCTACGCGGCGCTGGAGAAGGCGACCGCTGACGCGACGCGCACGATCATGGTCGGTGCGCTACCCAATTCGGCCTCGACCGCCGCCGGCTTCCGCAACTCGGTGGTCTGCCCCAAGCTGATCGCCGGCCTGGCCTGCGACAACATCGTCACCAGCCTGCAGACCACCACGCTGTCCGGCTCGGGCGGCGGTTATTCGGTTTTCGTCAGCCCGGACGAGAAGAGCCTCGTCCCGGTGACGATGGACAATGACCGGACCCCCTACTGCACGGGCGCGCCGGGGACCTACGGCTACATCCAGGTCTTCTATGCGGTTCCGGTGTTCAGCCCGCTCTGGACCGCCCTGAACCTCAGCACGAACTGGAACGCTCGCTCGGTCGCGTTCGCCCGCGCGGCGGTGGCGTTCCGCAACGAGCCCTACGTCAATGGCGGCGTGACGACCGGATGCTGACGTCTGCATGGCACGCGCGATGACCCGCCCCCTCCTAAGACGCTTCGGACGCGACAGGCGCGGCATCGCCATCGTCGAGTTCGCCCTGATCATGCCGCTGCTGATCACGCTGTCGGCCGTGACCTTCGACCTCGTCCGCTACGTCGTCTACCTGCGCAAGATCGAACTCGCCGCCAGCACGCTCGCCGACCTCGTGGCGCGCAACGACACGGGCAAGATCTCCCAGACCGACATCCTGGCGATCTCGCGCTCCCAGCTGGTGATGTTCCCGGAGGCGATGTCCGCCGCCAAGGACGCCAACGTCTCGGTCTGGACCCTGCTGCGGTGGTCGCTCTCGGGCATCAAGTTCACGCAGACCGTGGCGAGCTGCACCGCCAACTGCACCTACACGCCGAAGGTGGTCTGGACCTCCGGCCAGAAGCGGTCCTGCACGACCCCCCCGGTGGCCGCCCCGAATACCGCGGGCCCGAGCCCGGCGACGCTGCCGAGCGACACCTTCGGACCCGGCTTCCTCGTCGTGGCCGACGTGGTGTTCAGCTACAAGCCCCTCATCCTCCAATCCGTCGTCGGCTCGATCGACATCGCGAAGTCCTTCTACTTCGCGCCCCGCTACGTCGCGGCGATCAGCTTCGATTCGAGCGGTGGAACCAGTTCCGCCAATGCCTGCCCCTGACCCCGAGAACTCACCCATGCGTGCCCCCGCCGCCTCCCGTCGTTCCCGGATCGGACGCCAGCTGCGGCGCCTGCGCGACGAGCGCGACGGCAACGTCCTCATGGTCTTCGCCCTCGCGCTCGTCCCGCTCATCGGGCTGACCGGGCTCGGCGTCGACTACGTGCGCGGCATCAACTACCGGACCCATTTCGACCGGGCCGCCGATGCCGCCACGATCACGGCGATCGCCACGGCGCGAGACTACATCTCCAACAATCCCAACAACGAGGCCAATCCGACTCCGGCGGCCCTGGCGCTGGGCAAGACGCGGGGCCTCGCGGCCTTCCGTGTCAATGCCGGGCCGATGCTCAACAGCATGCCCCTGGAGCCGAACCTCTCGGTGACCCGGACCGCCGGAGTCGTGTCGGCGACTCTGAGCTACGCATCGAACTACGAGTCCCCCTTCAGTCGGGTCCTCGGCAACCTGACCTCGATCGCGGTCGCCGGCACCTCGAACTCGAGCCTGACGCTGGGCAATTTCGCCGATTTCTACCTGCTGCTCGACACCTCGGGCTCGATGGGTTTCCCCACCTCCAGCGCCGCGCAGGTGGCCTTCGCCAAGATGAACCCCGACATGGCGGATGCCAAGGGCAACAACTGCGCCTTCGCCTGCCATTTCTCCGGCTGGAAAGGCTTCAATCTCGCCAAATCCAACAACATCGAGCTGCGCATCGCCACGGTGAGCAATGCCGTCCAGCAATTGATCTCGAAAGCTCAGACGAACCAGACCCTGGCCAATCAGTACCGGATCGGCCTCTATCCCTTCGTGAGCTATCTCGAGACGGCGGCCGACATCACCACGAACCTCGGTTCGCTGACGTCGGTGAACCTCGAGAACTACATGGATATCGGCGACTCGACCGTTCCGCGCGGAAGCGGCGGGACCCACTACGAGAACGTGTTCTCCACCATCAACACCAAGATCAAGGCGATCGGAGACGGGTCGAGCGCCGCGAAGCCCGTGCCGTTCGTATTCCTCATCACCGACGGTGTCGGCAACAACCAGTACTGGGACAACAAGACTGGCTGGACCGGATCGCAGGCGAAGCTGCTCGATCCGGCCCTCTGCAAGCCGCTCAAGGACAAGGGCGTCACGGTCTCGGTGCTCTACATTCCCTACGTCCCGCTGGCGGTCCCGTTCAACACGAATGTCGGCTACGAGAACGTCGTGGTGAACGGGTTGATCCCCACCGTGCCGAGCACCCTGCAGAACTGCGCCTCCCCCGGCTATTTCCGGACCGCCAGTTCCGCGAGCGAGATACAGGAAGCGCTGAACGCGATGTTCGACCAGGCGACCAAGAAGGCGCGTCTCGTCGCCGGCCCCTGACAGGCCAAAACTTTTGTCATGCGCCCGGGGCGGCCAGCCTGCTTCCGCCCCGGGAGCGCGCGGGCTAAGAGCGGCGCGGGTTCGGCATCCGCCTTGCGTGGCGCCGGACAACCTGGCTCAGGAAGGCGTGCTGCAGATGGACAAGATCAAGGTTGCGAACCCGGTCGTCGAACTCGACGGCGACGAGATGACCCGGATCATCTGGAGCGAGATCAAGAACAAGCTGATCCACCCCTACCTCGACCTGAACCTCGAATATTACGATCTCGGCGTCGAGCACCGCGACGCCACCAACGACCAGGTCACCGTCCAGGCCGCCGAGGCGATCAAGCGCCACGGCGTGGGCGTGAAGTGCGCCACCATCACCCCCGACGAGGCGCGGGTGAAGGAGTTCAACCTCAAGGAGATGTGGAAGTCGCCCAACGGCACGATCCGCAACATCCTGGGCGGCGTGATCTTCCGCGAGCCGATCATCTGCAAGAACGTGCCCCGCCTGGTTCCGGGCTGGACCCAGCCGATCGTCGTCGGCCGCCACGCCTATGGCGACCAGTACAAGGCCACCGACTTCAAGGTGCCGGGCAAGGGCCGCCTGACCATCAAGTTCGAGGGCGAGGACGGCACGGTCATCGAGAAGGAAGTCTTCAAGTTCCCGAGCCCCGGCGTCGCCCAGGCGATGTACAACCTCGACGATTCGATCCGCGACTTCGCCCGCGCCTCGATGAACTACGGCCTGAACCGCAAGTACCCTGTCTACCTCTCGACCAAGAACACCATCCTCAAGGCCTATGACGGTCGCTTTAAGGACCTGTTCGAGGAGGTCTTCCAGAACGAGTTCAAGGCCAAGTTCGATGCCGCCGGCATCACCTACGAACACCGCCTGATCGACGACATGGTGGCCTCGGCCCTCAAGTGGTCGGGCGGCTACGTCTGGGCCTGCAAGAACTACGACGGCGACGTGCAGTCCGACACCGTGGCGCAGGGCTTCGGCTCGCTCGGCCTGATGACCTCCGTGCTGCTCACCCCCGACGGCCAGACCGTCGAGGCCGAGGCCGCGCACGGCACGGTCACCCGCCACTACCGCGAGCACCAGAAGGGCAAGGAGACCTCGACCAACTCCATCGCATCGATCTTCGCCTGGAGCCGTGGCCTCGCCCACCGCGCCAAGCTCGACGACAACGCGGCGCTCGCCAAGTTCGCCACCACGCTGGAGACCGTCTGCGTCGACACCGTCGAGGCCGGCTTCATGACCAAGGATCTCGCCCTGCTCGTCGGCCCCGACCAGAAGTGGCTCTCGACCACCGGGTTCCTCGACAAGGTCGACCAGCACCTCAAGGCTGCGATGGCCTGACAGGGCTCGCCGGAGGCGTTCTGTTCGAGTGATCGCGGGGGTCCGTCGGGTCCCCGCGTTCGGTCATCGGGGCGTCTGCTCTGGCGCATCATACGGTGAACGCCCGCGCGCAGCACCCCGTCATCCCGGGGCCGCGCAGCGGAACCCGGGATCCAGAAACACAGATGGCGCCGAACTCGACGCTGCTGGCGGCTCTGGATTCCGGGCTCGCCGGCGGCGCCCCGGAATGACGTGGAGGCGCCGTCGGCAAATTGCCCGGAACCTCACTAGACTTCGCGTCTGGACACCCGGCGATCGACCCGCCGGTCGGACACCCGAGAGCGATCGGATCGGTCGGCCTTCCGCGCCCAGTCCCCCTCGAGCCAGACAACCCTCAGGAGGCGTGGCGCCCGGCCTCCGCGTTCCGCTTGCGCGTGGCGGCCGCCTTCCTGGCGGAGGCGGAGCGCTCTTCCGCCGTGCGGCCGGCCGAGGCCTTGCCGCCGACCGCGCCGCCGCGATGGGCCGCCGGGTGGCTGCTCGCCTTGCCCCGTCCGGAGCCCCCCGGCTTCTTGCCGCCGCCGTCGTCCTTGTTGACCGTCGCCCAGGCTCGCGCCTCGGCGTCCTTCTCGGGCACGCCGCGCGCCTCGTAGGATTCGGCGATGTGCTCGGCCTTCCGGATCTGCTTGTCGGTGTATTTCGACTTGTCGCCCTGGGCCATCCCTGCGCACTCCGGTGGGGGGACCCGCGGGCGGAGGTTCAGCCGGCCGCGGCGGGTCCGTCGAGGATTGCCCGCACCCGGCGGATCAGGTCCGTCCGGCGATAGGGCTTGTTCAACAGATCGAACTCCGAACCCCCGGCATCGGTTCGTTCCAGGCTCGCCTCGGCATAGCCGGTGGTGAGCAGGACCTTGAGCTCGGGCCGCCGGCGCTTGGCTTCACGCCCGAGGGCGATGCCGTTCATGCCGCCGGGCATGATCAGGTCCGTGAAGAGCAGGTCGATGGTGCTGCCGCTGTCCACCACGTCGAGGGCTTCGCGACCGTTCTGCGCCACCAGGGTTGTGTAGCCGAAGTCGCGCAGGATGGTCCTTGCCAGCTCCGCCACGTCCTCGCGGTCATCGACGATGAGGATGGTTTCGGTGCCGGATCCCTCCTGCGCGCCGACCGCGGCCGGGGCCACCTCCACCACCGCGCTCTCGGTCGCCGGAAAGGACAGGCGCACCACGGTCCCCTCCCCCAGGACGGATTCGATGCGGGCGGCGCCGCCGGACTGCTTGGCGAATCCATAGACCATCGAGAGACCAAGGCCGGTGCCCTTGCCCTCCTCCTTGGTTGTGAAGAACGGGTCCATCACCCGGGCCAGGACATGGGGGGGAATGCCGCTGCCGGTGTCGCTGACGCTGATCGTGACGTAGCGGCCCGGCGCCAGCGGTCCGGCGACCTCGCCGGTGATGACGTGGTTCTCGGTGTGAACCGTGAGGCGGCCGCCGTCCGGCATCGCGTCGCGGGCGTTGATGAAGACGTTGAGGAGCGCGACCTCGGCCTGGTTCGGGTCGACCCGGCAGTTCCAGAGATCGGGGCTGAGGTCGAAGCCGAGGGAGATCGTCTCGCCCAGCGTCCGTCCCGCCATGTCGGCCATGCCTTGGACCAGGGCGTTGAGGTTCACCGAGCGGCCTTCGAGGCGCTGCTTGCGCGCGAAGGCCAGAAGCTGCTGCGTCAGGGTGGTGGCGCGCTCGGCGGCGGTGCGAATGTTGTCCGTGGCCCGGCGCAGGCGGCTGCGGTCCGCCGCCGGATCGTCGAGGCCGGCCCCGAGGATGTCGACGTAGCCGACGATCACCTGCAACAGGTTGTTGAAATCGTGGGCGATGCCGCCGGTGAGCTGACCGAGCGCCTCCATCTTCTGGGCCTGGCCCAGGGCCTCCTCGGCATCGCGCCGACGGGAGACGTCGAGCTGCGAGGCGAAGAAGTACACCAGCGTCCCGTTCGCGTCGTAGATCGGCGAGACGAACAGCGCGTTCCAGAACGGCGTGCCGTCCTTGCGGTAGTTGACGATCTCGGTGGCGACGTTCTCGCGCGCGGCGATCGCCCGGGCGAGCTCGCGCACGGCCGCCCGGTCGGTCTCCGGGCCCTGCAGGAAGCGGCAGTTGCGGTCCACCACCTCGTCGCGGCGGTAGCCGGTCATCTCCAGGAAGGCGTCGTTGGTGAAGATGATCGGATTGTCGGGCAGGCGCGGGTCGCTCACGACCATGGGCATGCGGGAGGCGGCCACGGACGCGAAGAAGAACGCCGCTTCGGGGCTGACGGGGGACTGGCCCGACGAAACGGCCGAGTCCTGCGCGTGCACGCCGGCCGACGGCATCTGGTGGGTGTCGATCATCGTCGCGCAATCACATCGGCGGGGCTTCGGAGGCCGGGTCTGACAGCCCGCCCCTAACACGGGTCAAACGCCCTGCACCATCATCGTTCCCGGTAGAACGCCCCGCCAGTCCCGTTACGGTATGACGATCCGGCGAGGATTGCTGCGCGCCCGGAGCGAGCGCGCAGCATTTCGTGCGTCAGCGCTGCTCGGTCTCGAAGCGCACGCTGTTGACGTTGGCGCGCTCGAAGGCCTGCATCACGTGCTGGTAGGAGCGCTCCATGTCGCTGGCCTCGACGCCTTCGACCTCCTCCGGCTTGAGGACGAACATCAGCATCGAGCGTCCCGTGACCTCGTAGGTCGCGCCGATCGGCTTGCTGACCACGTCCTGGCTATCGGGCAGGTTGGTGTCGAGGAGCCGGGTCCAGCCGACGCCGCCCACGGATTCCGGCAGCGTGAAGGTCACGAGGTCGTGGTAGGCATTGTAGAGCAGCAGCAGGGTGGCGTCGCCGCCGCGCTGGTGGATGCCGGACGCCTGGGCCCGGCCGTCGAGGAGCACCGCGATCGCGCGGGCATCCCCCTGGCCCCAGTTCTCGGGCGACATCTCCCCGCCGTCGGGACGCAGCCAGGTCACGTCCTTGACGCCGAACTCCTCGTCGTAGGCGCCCGTCAGGAAGCGCCCGCGGGTCAGGATCGGCAGGGCCTCGCGCAGCAGGGTCAGGCGCTGCGTGAACTCGGCGAGATCCCGCTCTTCCGGACCGACGGCCTCCCAGTCGAGCCAGGAGATCTCGTTGTCCTGGCAATAGGCGTTGTTGTTGCCGTTCTGGGTGCGGGCGAACTCGTCGCCGGCCAGCAGCATCGGGGTGCCGCGGGAGAGGAACAGCGTCGCCAGCATGTTGCGCATCTGGCGCAGGCGCACGGCACGGATCTCCGGATCGTCCGTCGGTCCCTCGGCGCCGTAGTTGTTCGAGAGGTTGTGCGAGTGGCCGTCGCGGTTGTCCTCGCCGTTGGCCATGTTGTGCTTCTCGTTGTACGACACGGTGTCGTTCAGCGTGAAGCCGTCATGGGCGGTCAGGAAATTCACCGAGGCCCAGGGCTTGCGCCCGCGCTTATTGAACTTGTCGGCCGAGCCGGTGAGGCGGGCGGCGAGATCGGGCAGCATGCCCTCGTCGCCGCGCCAGTAGCCGCGCACGTCGTCCCGGAAGCGGTCGTTCCACTCGGCCCAGCCGGGTGGAAAGCCGCCGACCTGATAGCCGCCCGGACCGCAATCCCACGGCTCGGCGATCAGCTTGACGCTGTTCAGCACCGGGTCCTGCCGGCAGGTGTCGAGGAAGCCGCCGCCCTCGTCGAAGCCGTGCGGCTCGCGCCCCAGGATGGTGGCGAGGTCGAAACGGAAGCCGTCGACCCGCATCTCGGTGGCCCAGTAGCGCAAGGAGTCGGTCACGAGCTGCAGCACCCGGGGGTGCGACAGGTTGAAGGTGTTCCCGGTGCCGGTGTCGTTGATGTAGTAGCGCGGCTCCTTGGGCATGAGCCGGTAGTAGGAGGCGTTGTCGACGCCCTTGAACGACAGGGTCGGACCCTTCTCATTGCCCTCGGCGGTGTGGTTGTAGACCACGTCGAGGATCACCTCGAGGCCGGCGCCGTGCATGCGCGCGACCATCTCCTTGAACTCGGAGAAGGCGAAGTCCGGCACCGCCGAGTAGCGCCGCGCGGGCGTGAAGAACGAGATGGTGTTGTAGCCCCAGTAGTTCACCAGTCCCTTCTCCTGCAGGTAGTCGTCCTGCACGAAGGCGTGGACCGGCAGCAGTTCCACCGAGGTGACGCCGAGGCTCTTGATGTAGTCGAGCACCGCCGGGGTGCCGAGGCCCGCATAGGTCCCGCGCAGCTTCTCCGAGACGGCCGGATGCAGCTTGGTGAAGCCCTTCACGTGGGTCTCGTAGAAGATGGTCTTCTCCCACGGCACGTGGGGCTTGCGGTCCCGGCCCCAGGTGAAGGCCGGGTCGATGACGCGGCTGCGCCGGGTGAAGGGCGCCGAGTCGCGCTCGTCGAAGGTCAGGTCGTCGCCCGTCTCCATCTGGTAGCCGAACAGGGCCGGGTTCCAGGTGATCGAGCCGACGAGGCCCTTGGCATAGGGGTCGATGAGCAGCTTGTTGTGGTTGAAGCGGTGGCCGGCCTTCGGCTCGTAGGGGCCGTGCACCCGGTAGCCGTAGATCGTCCCCGGGCGCGCGTCGGGCAGGTAGCCGTGCCAGATCTCGTCCGTGTACTCGGGCAGCTCGATGCGCTCGATCTCGTTCTCGCCCGCGTCGTCGAACAGACAGAGCTCGACCTTGGTGGCGTTGGCCGAGAACAGGGCGAAATTGACGCCCAGGCCGTCCCAGTTCGCGCCGAGCGGATAGGGCGAGCCCTCCTTGATGCGCGAACGTTTGGCGCGGCCCTGCGGGCTCGAGCGGTCCGCGGGTTTCGTCGTATCGGCCATGTTCGCTCCGGGCGGTATCATAGGGTGCGTCGAGACAGGGCGCTGCGCGACGCCCCGTCCGGGAAACCTCGACAGGAACGCTCACGCTTCGCCGGAAGGTCCGCTGTCGGAGAAATCTTTTTGCATCGCACGCCGCGACCGGCCGCGGCGGCTTCCACCCCGGCTGCGCTTGCGGCAAGACTGTGAGCGCAAGACTGTGAACGGCAAGACTGTGAGCGGCAAGACGACGGGCGGCGCGGCCGTGACCGCGTGGACGAGGAGACCGGCGCATGACAGATCAGCCCAACGGCCTGCAGGCGATCGCCGACCGCTACCGGGTCAGTCTCGACGCCGTGCGCCACCTCGTCCACGCCCTCGAGGCCGGCAACGGGCGGATGGCGCAGTTCAACCATCCCGACCTCGGCGGCTTCGGCCAGTGGTCGGGCTCGGGCATGACCATGATCGGCGACATGTTCAACACCGACCTGAAGGCGCGGGTCGATGCCCTCTGCAGCACCCTCGCCGCGGCCCTGCCCGCCGGCGCCTGGTCCGACCCGTCCTCGGCCGGCCGGACCGAGGCGCCGCGCCCCGGCGGATCGGCGTGGCCCGCCGAGTGGGGCTCGCCGGCGACCTCCGGGGCGCAGAACGGCATGCGCTACGCCTATTTCCCGGCCCACCGGCGCCTCGTCGTCGAATCGGACGGGCGGGCGGTGATCTACGACACCGGCGAGCATGCGATCAGCGGCGTCTCGCAGCAGCAGGGCGGGAGCAGCGGCCTGCGCTTCTCCGGCCCCGGAGGGCCCGTGGATCTGACGAACCTGAAGCGCCTCGACGAGGCCGAGCGCAACGAGGCGCGCCCCTTCGCGCCCGAGCCGTTCGAGGCCGGTTCCCCGGGGGCCGAGACGCCGGCCCCGGCCCCGGCCGCCGCGCCCGGCGGCGACGTCCTGACGACGATCGAGCGCCTGTCTGAGATGCGCCGCAAGGGCATCCTGACCGAGGGCGAGTTCACCGCGAAGAAGGCGGAGCTCCTCGCCCGCCTCTGATCGCCGCAGCGCGGATCGCAGGGCAATCCGGGGCGTTGGCCCCGGGTCGGATGCGCACCGGACGCGGACCGCAATCAGTTCCCCGCGAGGCAGATGGCCCGATCCCGCGACCTCCTCGACGTCTCGACCATCTACCACGAGCCCGCCGTGCCGGATTACCCGCGCGGACAGGCGATCCTCGACCGCTTTCCGCAGGCCGAGCGCATCGTCGTGCCCTCGCACTGGAACATCCCGAGCCTGCACGGCAACGCGGGCTCGGTGGAGGACTGGGTGCGGATCAAGCGCTCCACCCTGGTACTCGGGGTGAAGAAGGGGCTCGCCATGCGGCCGAACGGGCGCAGCGCCCATTTCATCGCGCCCTCGACCTCGAACGGCTGCGCCATGGCCTGCGCCTATTGCTACGTGCCCCGGCGCAAGGGCTTCGCCAACCCGATCTCGCTGTTCGTCAACGTCGAGGCCGTGGCCGCCGCCATCGCGCGCCACGCCGCCCGCCAGGGCCCGCTGACCGAGCCCGACACCATCGACCCCGCGCTCTGGGTCTACGACCTCGGCGAGAACGGCGACCTCTCGGTGGACGCCATGGTGAGCGACACGGTGCGGGACCTGGTGGTCCTGTTCCGCAACATTCCCAACGCCAAGGCCTCCTTCGCCACCAAGGCGGTGAACCGCGACCTCCTCGCTTACGACCCGCAGGGCAAAACCCGCATCCGCTTCTCGCTCATGCCCGAGCGCATCGCCCGCATCGTCGACGTGCGGACCGCGCCGATTCCCGAGCGCATCGCCGCGATCGACGACTTCGTCGCCGCCGGCTACGAGGTCCACGTCAACTTCTCGCCGGTGATCCTCTACGAGGGCTGGGAGGCGGACTGGGCGGCGCTGTTCGAGGCCATCGACGGCGCGATCGGCCCCGCGGCCCGGGCGCAGCTCAAGGCGGAGATCATCCTCCTCACCCACAACGCCGACCTGCACGCGGTCAATCTCGGCTGGCACCCCAAGGCCGAGGACCTGCTCTGGCGCCCGGACATCCAGGAGGCGAAGGTCTCCGAGGGCGGCGGCGCCAACCTGCGCTACCGCACCGGCTGGAAGGGACAGTGGCTGGCGCGCTTCAAGGCGCTGCTCGCGGAGCGGATGCCGTATTGCACGGTCCGTTACGCGTTCTGAGCGTCACCGCCCGGCGGGGTTCGCTCGATCGGGTGGGCGAGGTCTGGCTGGGTTAAAGCTCGGCTTTGGCGGAGGGAGCGGGACATTCGTCCGCGTCCCCCGAACGCATTAAAATCAATGACTTAGACCTGACTGCTTTAGCCGTGGGGTAGCATATTGGGGTAGCAGCTATCTACGTCAATCTGATAGGCATTTTCTGGAGTTCAAACCGCTGCCCCAGAAGCCCAACTCAGGGGGGCCCCCTCCTCCGGATCATCCCTCCATTCAGGGAACGGTTTAAACTTCGGGAGGTCTTCCATCTCGTAGAGCACCTTGTGCTTTGGCGGTTGGTTCGTCAGTGAAACCGGTTGCACTGGGAGGCGAGCGCGGCCCATGGCAATGCGGTTGTCGATGTCCTGCTCGCGGCTCTTGAGGCGGCGGGCGGCGGCGTTCACCTCTTGGGCCCGCTTGTCCAGATCCTCCCGCTTCTTCTCGCGGGCGATCACCTCATCGGCATCGCGCTCGGCGTGCTCCTGGGACCAGCCCTTGAACAGGTAGGAGCGGATCAGGCGATCCCGGCGGGTCAGACCAGCCCGGATGGCCTGAGTGTCCCGGCGGTCGTAGCTGTCGCGGAAGGCCCGCTGATAGATCAGGAAGCTGGCGATCGACGGGTACTCGGAGAACAGCTCCTTCACCTTCGGATCGGGGACGTGGGACATCTTGCTCTCCCACACACCGCGCCAATTCACGGCGCACCACTTCAAGAACTCCAGGTAGCTGATGCCCTCGTGGGTCCATGCCTTCGAGTGATTGCGCAGCCGGCCGACATCCTTGCCCGTGGGCAGCGGCAGCGGCCCTGCCTCGACCCAGGTCTCCCGAGCGACAGCGGAGAACGCCTCGAACAAGGCCCCCCCGTTGTGCTCCGTAGCGCGAGCAGCGCGCTTCGCCTTCATGGCGTCAGCCTTGCCCTGGACGAACTCGATAGCCGCTTCGATCCCGCTCTGCTTCTTGACGACAGCAAGAACGAGGTCCGCGCAAAGCGAAGCGCCAGCTTCGCCACTTTCCTGTTTAGTTATAGTTCTGAAAGAACTGGTTCTCTCTTCTGTGTCCGTGTGGCGAACTGCTTTGCCCTGCTTGACGGGGTAGCTGTCCGCGGAACGAACTGCCGGGGGGGCCTGCTCCACCTCTAAGTCGTTGCCCCAGTCGGACGCATCGACCTTCTGCTTGACCACGACCCGGTCGGCCTTCCGCTGCTTCAGTTGCATGGCGAACTCCAGGGGGATGGCGTAGCGGATGCGGCCGTTGATGTGCTCGGCGACGATGGCGCCCGCTTCCTTCAGCACGTTGATGCTGTCGTAGAGCTTGGTCTTGCCGACCGGGATGCCGGCACAGATCAAGTCCCCGGTCCGGCTCACGACACCGTTGATGAACTGGGAGAAGGAGATGAACTCGGCGGTCTTGGACCAGCCGAAGGTCCGGTCCGCGATGAAGCGCAGGACCAGGATCGCGAAGGGGTCTTTGATCACGGTGCCGGCGATCCGGGTCACGGCGCGCTCAAGCAACAGGAAGTCGAACGACGATTTTTCGAACTTGTTGGTATCAGAAAACTTAGTTGCCGCGTGCATCGAAGGCTCCTCTGCCTTGACGTTCTGCGGGAGCAAGCTCTAGGATAGAGCATCATCCCACTGACATGGTTTTGACCCGAGCACTTCGCTGATCCGCCAAGACGAACGATGTGCTAACAATTTTAGAACCCCGCAGGTTTGCGCCTGGGTAGGGTTTTTTATCTTCTAGATGTAGGAAATAGTCAAGTAGTGTGTATTGTGCCGCGGCATAAAATGGCATACACTCTCAAAACAGATTGAAGGAGATCGCAGTGATTTCGCTATCGTACAAGGACAGCACGGATGTGGTCGAGAAGATTGACTGCGTCGTGCTGGCTCGGCGTCGGGAAAATCCTGGCGAGAGCTTCTCTCGCGCCTCCTTCATTAGGGAGGCTGTCAACCGTGCTCTCGCCGATGTCGAGGTGACGCCACCCAAGGTTCACACCCGCGTCCGGGAAGGCGTGTCCCGCCAGTGAAACCGGTTTCACTAACCACCACCACCTAACTAGCTTCCCAGATTGTCCACGCGGCAGCCGCAACGACCTGGGTCACATCCTGACCGGCATTGTAGCCGTGAAGGTTGACGTTGCTGCGGTCGTTACGGCGGTCGCCTGGGCGATCTACTTGCTAAGGTGAACGGGCGGGGCGGCGCGAGCCGCCCCGTACCCTAACGATCAAGGACTTCAGCCCGAAGGTACGGTCCAGGGTGGCGGGGGAGCGTCCGGGGCATCGCGGGAGCGTTCGAGCTTCAGCAACTAGTGGAAAAATCTGATGCTTGTACTCGCATCGAACGTCCGAGAAGGGTGGTGATCAGCTCAAGATCGCCTTGGGGGCGAGCGTTCCGAAGCCGTAGTCGATCGGCCGATCGAGGCCTATGAAGTTTTTAACTTACTGACGGGCCAGGGCGGGAGTTTGCGTGTCGGAGCAGTTGCAGCAAGATGTGCCACAGGACATCGAGAGTTACGATATTGAGATCCCACTTCGGGGGTACCGGTTCGACCTGCAAGGCATCAAAGCAGTCTACCGCGCTCTGCAGAAGATCAATGATGATCAAGGTCGCAAAATCGTCCGATCCTTCGTCAAGCCGGAGAACGAGCTGGAGGAGGTGTTCGAGAGCCGGAAGGAGCGCATCCTAGCTGGGGCCTTCCGGCTGACCGTCTCGATCTACGGCTACGACGGCGCGAGTGCTTACCGGGACAGCGAGGGCATCTTCAATTCGACTGCCCTGCCAAAGCCGATACGGACAATCTTTTTCACTAATGCGAGTGCCTACCGCACTATGGCAAACGGTGAGGAACCACCCAACAACTTCAAGCTCTGGCTCCATTTCGATGGGCCACCGCTCTTCGATCCCAACCCCCTTCAGAGCGAGCCCACGCTCAATCTGTCGAAGATCCACGTCAAGGCAGACAACATAGTCTTCTTCCAGGCCGTCCAAGGTGTGATCAACGGCGCGTTTAAGAATGATCGCCTCTGGTACTCTCCCTTCCATGGCCGGTTCGTCTACGATATTGGGCTCTGGCTCCTTTGGCTGCCGTATTCACTCTACATGGTTACATCGCTGGTCGACCGCCTGTTCCCTGCCGATGGCCCACGATCGTCCTACCGCATCGGCGCTTACATTTACGGTTTGGGGATGGCGCTTCTAATCACCGCTTCCTTATGGGTTACGCGAAATGGGCGTTCCCGGTGAATACCCTCCGCGAGAATGCCGACGCTGCAACCAAGCACCGAGTTATTTTTGGCGCTCTAGCGCTCGGAATTTTTGGTTCGGCCGCGTGGGACGCAATCAAACTGGCTTGGTGATGATGTCAAAGCGATGCACTAGGCAACGCCGTCCCGCCTGGGGTGCTCTCGTGCTGAACGCCGATGTTCGAGGGCATCATCTTCGGAGGGTCATGGTGACATTACATCTGTAATCGGAAGAATAGATTTCAAAAAGTCAGGACCAAACGTCCGTAATCTGAGAATTATTTGACAAAACAGGAGAATTTTGCAGGATTGTCCGGTGCAGTGATGGATAGTAGCACGGGATGACGAACGAAGGTCGGGCGATCATGAGCTTCGAATGCTCGGATTGGCTTGCGAAACAGGTGGAGCTGATCTGTGACCACCGAACCGCCGCGTATCCGCAGGGCGGGAGGGTCACGCCGGCCGAAGTGCTCCAGGGGTTCGTGTTCGAGGCCGTCATGAAGCAGATGCGGCCGACCCCCGCGGGGACACTGAAGCTGAAGCGGCCACCGCCGGCATCGGTCCGGGAGGCGGATGCCGTTGGCATCTTCGACTGACCCGAAATCCGCCAGTGAAACCGGTTTCACCGAGATCGCATGGTCCGCTTCCGACCCTTTGCGGACCCTCAGAAGGTTCGCTTCTTGGCAGCTTGGTGGAGGATGATCTACGTCCGGGTTGGATGGAAGCCGGCTCGTCTGCTTCCGGATGAACACCTTGCGACGGTCTTTCTAGAATTCGCCCGCCAGGCCCGCCCGCACGCCCTGTTGATTGGCCTGGCTGTAGCTATAGCCGGCGGTCAGCGCGATCGGGATTGCGGTGTCGAGCCGATGTGCTAGCCCGATGCCGCCGGCCCACTCGCCTCGGAACGTGGCGCTGTTGACCGTCCAGCTTGTCTTGCCCGGCTGCGAAGGCATCGAGGCTGAGGTCATCGCCATGGCAGCAGCAATGCCCTGACGTGCTTCTCGACGCGTGGCTGTGGCGTACTGACTGACACCGCTGATCTGCGCGCCCAAGGCACCAACTTGGTTTGCCAGGTTCGCGATATGGCCCGGTCCATAGTCGGAGGTTGCTAGATTGCCGGAGGCATCAGCCGTCACGAAGTTTGTAGAGCCCGTCTGCGCTGCCCTGCTCTGAGCCGAGCCGACACCCGCCAGGGTGTAGCTGTTGCGCTGGGTTCCAATCGCAACCTGGTTGGTTCGCGTCGTGGTCACACCAGCGCCAATTGCCATTGCGTTGTCCTGCTTGGCCACGGCACCTCGGCCGAGGGAAACGGCGTCTGTGCCTTCAGCGCTGGCATTGACGCCGATGGCTGTAGCACCCGCGCCGCTCGTGTTGGCTGAGCGACCCAACGCCGTGCTGTTCTCGCCTGTTGCACTGGCAAAGGCGCCAAACGCCGAGGCTTCGTTCCCGCTGGCCAGGGTGTTGAAGCCGACAGCGGTCGTTGGATCGGCCACGGCCCGTGCGCCGTAGCCGATGGCCGTGGCTCCATCCCAAGTCGCTTGAGAAGCCGTGCCGATCGCTGTCGCTGCAGCTGCCATCGCCTGGCTTCCTTGTCCGAAAGCTGCGCTGTCGACGCCACTCGCCATGCTGCTGGCGCCCACCGCGGTCGTTCGGTCGGCGATGGCATCGCTGTCGTTTCCGATGGTGGTGGTCGCAACGCCGCGTGAGTTGGTCATAGACCCCACGGCAACGCTCGCGCTTCCGATGGCCTTGGCTCCATACCCACTCGCGTAGGCATCGGTGCCGGTCGCTACCGGCTTTGCCGCACCTCGGCTGTTGTTTGCCCGTACGGGGAAGTCCTGAAGCTTGGTCTCGACAGCCTGCGCCGTCGTGTTGAGCTGGCCAAGGTTGACCGCATCACCAGCGGCTTTGCCGTCGGCGACACCGCTGACCTGACGCGGTCCCTCTATGCCGGACACGTTGACGACCGTGCCTCCGACCTGTGCCGCGACGTTGACGGATCCGCCCGTGCTCGTTGGCTGTACCGTAACCCCTCCCCCGCCCGTACCGCCCGGCAGCGAAGCGAGCTTCTGCGTCACCGCACCGATCTCCGAGCTGTTCCGGGCCAGAGCCGTATCGACAGCACTCAGGGCGCTGCCAACATCCGCGTAGGTGCTGCCGCGGATGGTGTAGCTCGGCCCCGTCCATCCAGCCGCGGCATCGAAGCGGGCTCCGCCGCCGAGCATACCGGCCAGCTGCGTGTTGGTGGCAAAGAGCTGACCACCGTTGATGGCATCGGTCGAAGCACTGCTCAAACCGCCGCTGGCAACATGAACGATGCGCCGTTCGGCCCCGACACGGCCAACCGAGAGCGTATCGGCTTGATCTGCAAGCGAGCCGTTCCCAAGAGCAATGGCGCGGTCCGCCGTGACCTTTGCGCCCTGGCCCAGCGCGATGGCATCGCGTGCGGTGACGGACGGCGTCGCCAAACCGGACTGATTGCTCGCGGCTAGCGGCAAATCGCCGATGCGCGCGCCCACCCCCGTCACCGCCGCGTTGAGCTGAGCAACGTTCACCGCATCACTGCCGGTCGTGCCAGCGGTGAGTCCGGTCAGCTTCCGGGTGCCCTGCGAGCCGTTGAGATCGACGACGCTGCCGCCGGTGCCTGCCGCCACCGTGATGTTGCCGCTGGTGACGTTCTGCTGCACGAGACCGATCGTGCCATCGTCCAGGCTGCCGCGGAGTGCGGTCAGCGAGGTCGAGATCGTGCCCACCTGCTGATTGGTGCTGTAGAGCTGTCCTCCATTGACTGCATCGGTGGAGCCCGCTGCGATCGTGCCACCGGCCACGTTGACGATGCGGCGCTCAGTTCCCACGGCCCCGACCGAGACCGTATCAGCCTGCGTCGCCACCGAGCCACTGCCGAGCGCGACCGAGCGCGTTGCGCCTGCCGAGGCACCGTAGCCCAAGGCAACGGCGTCGCCTCCCGTGGCCGCGGCGATCGGCAGGCCGGATTGACCGTTGATGGCAATACCCGGTGAACTGCCTGTGCTTAGGTTCGTCAAGGCTGCGCTGAGCTGGCCGACATTGACGGCATCGTTGGCACTCAGGCCCGTGGCGACGCCCGTGACGCGCCGATCACCCGCGTTTCCGGACAAACTGATCTGGGTGCCGTTCGTGGTCGCGCCGACGCTGAGATTGCGGCTCGTCGGATCCTGCTGCACGAGCCCTAGGGTACCGCTGGCGATGCCGGTCTGCAGGCTGGCCAGGTTCGCTGTTACGCCTGTCAGGTTGGTCGTGTTCGTCGTCACCTGTCCCTGGAGGCTCGTGACCGTGACGGCATTGGCCGAGCTGGCGCGCTGCAGGGCCGTGATGTCGGTGCTGTTCAGGCCTGTACGCTGATCGAGGGCCCCAATGGCTCCTGAGACGGTGCCATAGCCAAGCCCGGCAACCGTGAAGGTAGGAGCCGTGAACGTTCCAGTGGCAGCGTCGAAGGCAGCCCCCCCACCCAAAGATTGGCCAAGGCTGGCGAGCCCTCCCTGCACGCTTGCGACCCGGCCAGCGGTCAGTGCCAGGGCCTCGTTGGCTGCGTAGAGCTGCCGCCCGGTGACGGCATCGCTTGAGCTAGCGGATACAGTCCCATCGCTGACGTTGACGATGCGGCGCGTTGCAGCCGTGGTTCCGACCGACAGGGTGTCGGCGGCATCGGCGATTGAGCCTGCACCGAGCGCGACGCTGCGGGTACCTGTGGCCAGGGAGCCGTAGCCGAGGCTGACAGCATCGCGCCCCATCGCTTGTGGCAAAGTAAGACCCGAGAGATTGTTGCTGGCGAGGGCCGTCACGCCACCGCCGCCGATCCCTGCCACGATGGTGTTGAGCTGCGCCAGGTTGACGGCATCGTTAGCGCCCGTCGCGGCGGCAACGCCGGTCACACGACGATCGGCGCTGCGGCCGGCAACATTGACGAGGCTCCCGCCCGTATCACCGGCAACCGTGACGGTTCCGGCAACGCCATTCTGCTGCACGAGGCCGACGCTGCCGTTGGCCAGTCCAAGCTGCAGATTGGCAAGGCTGCTCGCAGTGCTGGCCAGACCGCTCGTGTTCGTCGTGGTCTGACCCTGGAGCGTGGTCAGGCTCGCGGCGTTGTTGGCAATCTCGCTCGTGTGGGCACTCACCTGACCCTGCAGGCTGGCGAGACCGGCGGCATTGCCGGCCACGGCCTGGTTCGTCGCCGCGAGCTGTCCGCCATTGACCGCATCAGTCGAGCCGGCCGCCATGCTACCAGCGGCCACCCCTGTGACCAGTCGAGGGCCTGAGGTCCCGGCAAGGTTGATCCGGCCACCATCGCTACTACTGCCGACCGAGAGTTCGCGGGTGATTGCGTTCTGCTGTACGAGACCAATCGTTCCGTTCTGCACGCCGGAGCGCAGGGTGGTGAGATCGCCCGTGGTACTCGCCAACGACGTTGCCGTGGTCCCGAGCTGACCTTGCAAGGTGCTCAACGAGGCGTTGAGGTTGGTGGTCGTACTCGTGAGCTGGCCTTGTACGCTGGTGACGGCCGCAGCGTTGCCTGCTAGCGCCTGGTTCGTCGCGTTGAGCTGCGCTCCGTTCACGGCATCCGTCGAATTAGCACTAACGGTTCCGGATGCGATCCCGCTGACCTGACGCGCACCAAGCGTCCCAGCGACGCTGACGCGCGTGCCATCCGTAGCCGCGCCCAGCGTCAGGGTGCGGCTGGTCGGATCCTGGCTGACGAGGCCGAGGGAACTGCTGCCGATGACGTTCTGCAGGCTGGTAAGACCCGCGGTGTTTGAAGCAACCTGTTGGTTGGTGGCGTAGAGCTGCGCACCGTTGATGGCGTCGCCTGAGCCACTGGCGACAAGGCCGGGCGCCAAGCCATGGATGCCAACGGCGCCAAGCATGCCGCCCTTACTGAGGTCGATCGAAGCGGTCGCCGTGCCGTTGCTTCCGGGGACATACTGCACCGACAGGGTATCGAGGGCCCCCAGAGCCCCGCCGACCGAAGCGTACGAGGTTCCGCCGATGCTGTAACCTGGAGCTTGATAGCTGCCCGTCACGGCATCGAAGCTGGCGCCGCCCCCCAGGGATAATGCAAGGGACTGGCCTGAGGCGCGGAGCTGCGTGAGATTGACCGCATCATTGCCGTTGAGGCCCGCACTCACGCCGCTGACACGACGGTCTCCGCTGAGCCCGGAAATGCTCAGGAGCGTTCCGTCGGTACCCTTTCCGATCGTCAGCGTGCGCGTGACGGCATCCTGCTGAACGTGGTTGGGCAGGCCGGTGACCTGATCCTGCAGGGTCTGCAGGTTCGCCGCCGTGGTCGAGATTGCCGTGGTGTTGCCAGTCAGGCGAAGGTCGAGCGCACCGAGGGCTCCACCGACGTTGTTGTAGGAGCTGCCTTGAATGGTGAAGCTCGGCGCCGTGAACAGCCCCGTGGTGGCATCGAATTTGGCACCGCCTCCAAGTCCATTGGCGAGATTGCTGCCGACACCAGAGAGCTGCCGCAAATTGACGGCATCGGTTGGCTTCGTCCCACCCGCGACGTTGACGATCTGCCGCTCGGTACCTGCATCCCCCACCGACACTGCGCCGCTGGTCGATGTAACCGTGACGCCGCTAAAGGCTTCCGTAGTTCCGGCCAGACCTGAGCGGTTTGCGATGGAACCGCTTCCGAGCGCCACAGCGCCTGCGACGCTCGCGTTGCTTCGTGCACCGAGGCCGAGAGCTGCAACAGCCGTACTGCGCGCGTCGGTGCCGAGCGCAATGCCATCATCGGCACTGACGCTACCGCGCAAACCGATCGCGAGCGCTTGATTAGCGGTTACGCTGGCGCTTGATCCCAGCGCGATGGCGTCGGTCTTCGCCGTGGCCGTGGTAGAGCCACTGCCGAGCGCGATGGATGTGACGTCGCCAGCGTTCGCCACTGTGCCGGTGAGACTGCCCAGACCGGTGATGCGCCCGCCACCAATCGCGAGGCCCTTGTTGGAATTAAGGGTCAGGGTTGAAGCGCTCAGGTTGCAAGCGCTGGGGCTGTTCGCGCTGATCAGATTACCGTTTGCGTCGAGAACACCCACGCGCAGGGTGACATCAGAGAGGGGTGCAACAATCCCTTGATTGATGTCACCGACCAACCCCGTAAGCGTCGAGGTAAGTCCATTTACGAGACTGAAGGAATTTGTGATCGGCGTCGGTGATGTCAGGTGAGGCAAGCGAACGGACAGCCCGGCACAGACATCGATAAGGGAACTTGACTGCGCCTGAGCAGAGGTGGCGCATAGCAACGCAAACAAGCTCGTCGATGAGAGGATAAGTCCGTGGAACGGACTTATACGTCCAGCCCAAATCTCATCCTGCGGTCCAACTTTGTCAGCGTTGACTGTCCCAATCCGTATCATCGACCGAGTCACCAATTTGTGATATGATCGAAGTTAATAACACAGTTGGTTAACAAAAATATAATGTGAGAAATGTAGATGCAATCTTCGCTTCAAGCTGAAATCGCTTGGCAAGATTGCAACACGCGCCTGTCAGTCTCTAGAAAGTCCACGCCAGAGAATTGTATGATAAGTCACAGAAGGAGCGAAAATTCAGGCTCGACGCCAGCTATTTGAATTCATAATTCGCTTCAGGAGCTTGTGTACGAGCTTGCTGAACGTAAAAAATCTTTTTGTTTCTTCTCTTAAAAAAAGTAGATTTATCAAAACTATGAAATTTAGTAACTAATAAGTTTTAATTAGAAAACCAATAAAATACGCACAACTCACGTATAATTTGAGCCATGAATTAATTCCGAACAACATCTACAATATAATGAATACTATTTTACAAGCAAATTTTTACTTCTAAAATTAACATAAGATCGAAGTATTCTGATCACAACAATTTGTAATAGCAATCGGAAATTAAATATCGACTTGATGTTTCTGATTAAGGCGTATTTATAGCATTGATCACGTCCTGACCTTCGCACCCAAAAGCATGCTTGCTCCCCTGATAAAAAAGCTCGAACGCCGCTTCACGATTTCGAAGGCCGCCAGGGCAGCGCTGGAGGACCTAAAAGTCCATGTCGCACCCGTCCGCGCTCGAAACAGTTTCATCCTGGAAGGAGATGCGCCTGACCATGCGCACCTCATCTACAGTGGTTTCGCTTGTCGCTACAAAGCCTTAGCGGACGGTACTCGTTTGATCCTGAGCTTCTTGATACCGGGAGACTTTTGCGATCTCAACGCACATCTCCTCGGATCCGTCGACTACTCAGTCCGAACTCTCAGCGATTGCGAGATAATCCAAATCCCACGCGAAGCATTAAATAGCACCCTTTCGAGCCATCCTATTTTGGACCAAAGTTTTCGTTGGATGAGCCTGTTAGATGAAAGCATCTTGCGTGAATGGCTCATCTCTGCAAAGTGTCGTTCGGCTGAAAAACAAGTCGGACATTTATTTTGTGAATTTTTAATGCGCCTCCAAGCTGTTGGTCTTTCTCGAGAGGAAAGTTACGACTTACCCTTGACCCAAGCTGACATTGGCGATGCAACCGGACTTTCTACGGTCCACGTCAATCGTATGCTTCAAAGGCTAAGGGGTGAAAAGCTTGTAGAATTTAGAGACAAGCACGTAAATATCTTGAACTTGAAAGCCCTTACAGCCTTCTCAGAGTTCAATCCTCGATATCTTCACCTCGGCTCCGAGCTAACAGGTACCTGAAGACACGCAGTCGCGTTATCAATCCCGCTGTACGAGGGGAGGTAAGCACTTAATCGGTTGCTTGATCCCGTTGTTTCGGGAGCGCAAATAAATTTGTTTTCCCTCCCTGGCGCGTGCGTTTGCGAGACCTATGTGTTTTTGCCGGATGCATTCGGAGAACCTTGTGCCTCGCTACTTCTTTGACACGTATGATCGTGTAATGACGCGCGATGAAGAAGGGACGGAACTTGCCGGTCCGGATGAGGCTGCTCAGGAGGCGAAAAAATTACTGCCCCTCATCGCAGCCAGTGCGGTGCCAGCGGATGGCGAGCATCAAGCCTTCACAGTAATGGTCACTGACGAGGAGGGACGTTCCATCTACTCAGCCGCACTTTCATATGTCGGTACTTGGCTCGTTCGGTGATAAGACTCAGCGCCTAAAACTTTATATGTCTGGTAAACTACCGGATACCCGACACATCGTTCAGGTTGCTATCGACCCTTCAGAGCCTCTCGGAAGGTCTGCTCCGCGGTAGCTTGCTAGAGGATGAGCTACGTCTGGGATGGGTGGTTTCCTGCTCGTCCGCTTCCGAACGGCGTGTGCATCCAAGCGGACATAGTCGGTGGGACCGCTTACGACCCTTCTCGGTGCTTCGGAAGGTCTGCTTGCCGGCATTCTGATCGATTCCGAACGACCGAGCCTGGCCTTAAGCAGAATGGCCGATTTCGAACACCCGGCTCTCGATAGATTGCAGCACTGCCTCCGCCCAGCAGGGCCGGAACCTCCCTCCGAGATTGCGCGCAGAGTTCCGGCTCTAAGACGTCTTATCAAAGCACTCGATGAGCATCTGAGTGAGGATCCGCACCGTTCGCACAGGATGCTGACTAGGAGGCCGAACGACGAATAATCCTGCCGGCGGGATCGGGTAGCTGCTCATGACGGGGACAAGCGCTCCGGACGCGAGTTGCTGCTCGATGAGCCTCTCCGGAAGATAAGCAATCCCCAGCCCGGCCGTTGCAGCGGCGACCAGTGCGGTCCCGTTGTCGGCTTTGAATCTTCCCTGCGGACGGATGGTGATGGTCTTTTGGCCATCCATGAACTGCCAGGCTTCGGTGCCCTGCATGAGAGCTTGGTGGTTGAGCAGCTCGTTGGGCGTCTCGGGCGCGCCGTGGGCACTGATATAGTCCGGACTGGCGACAAGCTTACCGTAGATGGGACCAACGCGCCGAGCGATCAGGTTTGAGTCTTGAAGATGACCAAGCCTCACCGCGCAGTCGAAGCCTTCGGCGACGAGATCTACGAAGCGGTCGCTGTAGCAGACTTGAAGTTGAAGATGCGGGTGACGGCGAGCCATATCCGCGAAGACGGCCGCAAGGTGGGTTGGGCCGAAGGAGAGCGGCGCGGCGACCCGTAACCGACCACGAACGTCCCCAGCAGGCAGGATCGCTTCCTTAGCACTATCGATCTCGGCGCAGACTTTGGCCGCATGATCCCGGAACGTCGCTCCCGCTTCCGTAAGCGCAGCGCCTCGGGTGGTCCGGGCGAGCAACTGCACGCCCAGGTCGGCCTCGAGACGCGCTAGCCGACGGCTCACGATCGATTTGGAGACACCAAGGCGCCGTGCCGCGGGTGTTACGCCTCCAGCATCCGCAAGCTCCACAAAGGTTCTCAGCTCTTCGATGTCCAATGCGGCGTTCCCGATTCCGCGACACAGTGTGTCCTTAACCGACGCTACCGTAGCGCAAAGCGCAAGGGCACTGTCGGTCCGGCATCGCCTCAGGCGGCGCACGTCTCTCCGAACTCGATCTTATTCGACGGCAGCAAAGGATCGTCATGACCGTTCGCAATGGCCTTGCATCGCTCATTCGCCCGAAAGACTCGATCCTCGTCCTGATTGATCACCAGCCATATCAGCTCGCGGGCTTGAACAGCCACGATCCGCACATGGTGGTCAACAACACAACGGCTCTGGCGAAGGCCGCGAAGGTGTTTGACGTTCCGACCATCCTGACGAGCGTGCTTGCCGACCGGGGTGGGGTCATTTTTCCTCAGGTGACCGAAGTCTTTGCGGGCCAGGAGGTGATCGACAGAACACTTATCAACACTTGGGAGGATGAGAAGGTCGTGGACGCGGTCAAGGCGACGGATCGCAAGCAGCTGACTATCGCGGGGCTTTGGACCGAAGTCTGCGTCGCGATGCCGGCTATTCAGGCGGCCAGCGAAGGGTGGGACGTCACGGTGGTCACCGACGCCTGCGGCGGTGTCTCGATCGAGGCCCACGAGGTCGCTATTCAGCGCATGATCCGCGCCGGCGTGAATATGATGACCTGGCTGGCGGTGATGGCCGAATGGCAGCGCGACTGGGCCCGGCTGGACACGGCAGTCGGGGTTACCGAAGTCCTCAAGCAACACGCGGCAGGTTGCGGGATCGCATATCTTTGGGAGCAACAGCTGCTGAACACGCCGGTCCCGAGCGCTGCAAGCTGATCCGCGCACGGGAAGCTCCTTGGCGAAGGCGGGCCTGATCCAGTGGCTGTGCCACGGTGGACTCGCTAACGCGACGAGGCCGCAGGTCCGCGCTCAAGGGGGACGACGGATACCGCAGCTCACCGATTCCGACCACGGCGTGCGGCGTTCCGGAACCCGCAACACAGCTTCACAGCCCCAATGCGACTCGGGGGAACACCGCGAATCTGAATCCGAAAATCACGACCCTAAATTGGAGAAGGATGCAAGCCTATGAAGAAACTCGCGAACTCGGCAATCAGAAACACAGATGCCGCAGCAGTCCAAACCGACATCGAGAACGTACTTCTCGCCTATGAGACGGCGCTGAACGCCTCGGATCCAGACAGAGTGATGAGCGTATTCACGCCCGATGGCGTCTTCATGGCTCCGAACAACCCTTCGACAGTCGGCGCTGATGCAATACGGGCTGCCTACAACGGCATTTTTCAGACGATCACCTTCGATACCGAGTTAACGGTCGAGGAGGTCGTGCAGGTCGCGCCGGACTGGGCTTTCGCTCGCACCAGTTCGAACGGGCACATAACTGTCAACGCCATCAAACAGCGCGTTCCCGACGCTAACCACGAGCTATTTATTCTGCACAAGGTACATGGCGACGCGTGGAAGATTGCACGTTATTCGTTCGCAACAACGAATCCGCTGCCCCAATAGTCTAGGGTCTGCAACGTCTGTAAGGCCAAGGAAGCACGTGCGGTGGATTGGACCGCGATCTTGCCCGTCAGCAATTCCGTCCAGTCCATCGTGGTCGTGATCAGGCGTGGTAGGTGATCCTTGATGAAGTCCTGGCAAGGGCGCCTAACGATCATCGCCGTCCTCTCGGCGTTCTCAACAGCATCGCCCGCGCAGAACTCCACACCCGACCTCGGCGGTTTCTCACTTAGCCGCGAGATCGACCAGCGTCTGAACACGATCCGCGATCGGTCGGACGATCTGTTCGCGGCCGTGGCGAACGTCCGCGAAGCGACTGGCCGAGCTGCGGCGATGCTCGTCGCCGATGAGCGCACGACGCCGAGAGGGCTCGTCACTCGGCTCAGCCTACTCTGGCTGGGTGGGTGGCTCGCCGAGCGGCTGTTCTGGCGCTGGTCCGCTGTCTGGATGCGGCGGATCGCCGATAGTCCTCTTGCGACACTGCGCCAGAGGGCCGCCGCGCAGGCACAGCGCCTCCTGTTCGCTCAGAGTCTCGTCGTCTGCTTCGCGGCCGGTTCCTGCCTTTCCTATCTCGTCGCCGCACCCCAGGGCGCGGCAGGCGTCATGGCCCTCAACGCGCTCCTGGCCATCGTCGCAGTGCGCAGCGCCCGCGTGGTCGGCCGCTTCCTGCTCGCCCCCGGCGGTGCACGGCTTCGCCTCGTCGCCCTGTCGACAGTCGCGGCGTGGCGTGCGCAACGGGGCGCAACAGCCATAGCCTTCGTCGCGGCTGCGGGCCTCCTATGGTCGGCCATGCTGCGATTGGGTGGCGCCGACGCGACCGTTGCCGATGCCGTCGCGCATTCGACGTTGCTGCTCACCGCATTGCTGGTGCCCTTCGCGATCGGTGCGGTCGTCCTATCCTCACGAGGGGCGGACCACCGCGCGCCGCGGCCGGCCGCTGTTGCCATGGCGCTTGTTCCGGCGATCTCGTGGTTGCTGGCGCAGGCCGGTCTTTCCGGAGCTGCCTGGGCTGTCCTGGTGCTGGGCCTAGCGCCGGCTCTGTCCCTCGTGCTGGGCGATGCAGCCCGGACGATCGCGTTCGGCCCGAATCGCTCCGGCACGTTCAGCCGTGAGGAGCGTATCGTTGCGCGCGCGGCGCGCAATATCGCCTTCATCGCGGCTCTGCTCCTTCTAGTCGAAGGCCGTCCCGGTGCGGAGGGGGCTTTGGGCTTACCGATGACGGCCGAGATCGGGTCCGCTTTACTGATCCTGCTCGGGACGGATCTCGCGTGGCAAATCATCAGCAGCCTGATCGACCGCGGTCTCGCTCGCGTAGGAAAAGACCGGCGTGCGGATCGCCTCGCCACTGTCCTGCCGGCCTTCCGAACAGGGGTGCTCGTCGCCCTAGCGGCCACGGCAGCCCTGAGTATGGCCTCGACCTTCGGCTTGCGGATCGGGCCGCTCCTCGCGGGCGCGGGCGTCGTTGGCCTAACCATCGGTTTCGGCGCACAGGCCCTGGTGCGCGACGTCATCGCCGGATTGTTTCTGTTGCTGGATGATGCGTTCCGTGTCGGCGAGACCATCGAGAGTGGCAGCCTGCAAGGCCAAGTCGAGGCGTTCTCGTTGCGCTCTGTGCGGCTGCGCGATGACAATGGGCACATGCACACCGTCGCGTTCGGCGAGCTTAAGGCGGTCACGAACTTCTCGCGGGATTGGGCCGGTCTGGAGGTGCCGGTCTTCGTGTCGCCCGGCGTGTCATACGAGGCGGCCGCGGACGTCATCAGAGCGGCGATCGACGCGGTCGAAGCGGATGCAGACCTTGAATCATTGCTGATAGCGACACCGCGTTTTCTGGGGGCGATGGCACTGTCGGAGACCTCTGTCCGGTTCGGGGTGTCGATCCGCACGGTTCCCGGCAGCCAGGCACGTGTGAGATCTGAACTGCTACGCCATGTCCTGTCGAATGCCGCCGCAGCGAATGTCACGTTGGGCACGAGCCGGCCAGTCGCTTGACGGTATTGAAGTGGCAGACATCAGAAGTTCGGCGCCGAACTCGTTTGCGACCAGCGCCCGTCGCGCCCCACGCTACGGCCGACCTCGTAGAGCTGTGACATGTATCGACGGTCAAAGTTTCCGTCTGCCACCCCGTTGAAGCTCTCGGGTATTGCGCTGTAGTGGAAACGCGTGCGACTTGCGCGTGCGGCTCTTGCCAAGTTGCCGAGATCTGCGAGGCTCTGCCCCTTTATGAGGGCGGCGATGGACCGCTTCGCGATCTAAAGCGTCTTCTCCTCCGAGGTTTGATACTCCGGCCCCAGCTTGCCGTTCCGGACGACATACAGCGTGCGTGCACGGGTGTGCCCGAACGTTCGCAGCTCGACGTTCTCAAGCCGCATCTGTGGCGGAGCGAAAAAGACCTGGGAAGAAACGCCGCCGTCCACGTGCAGTTCGTCGTAGTCGCGACTGTCTCCGGCAGTCACACGGATGCGCTGCGGTGGGAACACCGCGGGGATGGCGGAGGAGGCCAGGAGAAGCCGTACGAACAGCTCGCGTCGAGCGCTACGATCGCCGGAAGCGATCGCCGTGAGGTCCCAGATGACCGGGCGTTGCGCGTCGAGGTTGGTCGTTTGCACCAGCAGGCGTCGGCCAAGCCGTCCCTCGGCCGCGACGCGGTCGAGGAAGTCATCCGTGACGTAGCGCTCGATAAGGCGGCGCAACGGCGCCGTATCGTTCATGGACGTGCCGAGAAGGCCGAGCGGACCGTTGCTGCGGTAGAGGTCGTCATCGCCGTAGGCCGTGTAGATCTCGGCGAGACTATCGTCGTAGGCCGGCCCAAGGAACGCGAAGGGCGCGGCGAGCGCGCCGGTTGAGACGCCGGTCACGACCTCGAAAACGGGCCGCGTACCTCGCTCGGTCCATCCCTTGAGCAGGCCAGCCGCGTAAGCCCCATCGCCTCCCCCCCCGGAGATAGCTAGGAAATTGGCCTGCGTCGCGACGGTCTGCCGCCCTCCTACGGAGGTGTTGCGCAGCTGCCCGTACTGCCGCGTGAGCGCGGCTCGAAGATCAGGCGTCACCGCGTCTCCCCAAAATCGAATGCTGTCGGGGAAGCCTTCCGGGCGCGCACCGACCGAAAGGGCGGATGGAAGCGGCTGCCGCGGCTCCAGGGCGATGCAACCCTGCAATACAGTGATGCTGGCCGTAAACACGGCCATTCGCAGACCTGATTTCCCATTCACGGAGGCGTCTTCCTAGCGAATAGCGCCTACCGTGCCCGAACTGCTGGCTGAGGCCAAGCTTGCCCGATCGACCTGCTGAGCAAGCATGTGAGATGTCGTCCAAGCATAATGGTTCATTGATCGAGCTGACAGAGCGGATCTAAGTCTCTGGATTGGAAGGTGGAAATCTCGCGCGGAAGATGGTTGGCTACAGCATTCGAGCAGCCGCTTGCCGCGTCACGTTCCTCATCGCGCGACACCCTTCCGCCAAATAAGGAACGGGGCGCCGTCGCTTGTGCTGGTCGGAGAGCGCTCAACGGAAGCGCCGCGTGGTCTATGGTCGCCGACCCGGATCTGCTGCGTGAGCGAGAGGATGAAGGATTGCAGAACCGGTCCGCGCAATAATTGACGTACAGCCATCTGCGAACTTTTGGGTCTTCCCGCCTGTCAACCTGCCACTCGCGCGACTGCAATCAGTGGCAAGGCGTGTCGATGTCCGCTTTGGAGAAGCCGAGAGAGGCGGCTGAATGATCGGGATGAGCGCGAAGCAGCCAGAGGGGCGGTCCATCACACGTCCGCTTACGGGATCAGCGCGGCCGCGCGTGAACGACTGCGTTGGGTCGGAGGCGGAACGTCTGCTTCCGGATCAAGGATCAAGGTCCGGTTGCCACCCCTTGCAGACGTTGGGCTGTCCAGTGAAACCGGTTGCACCGAGATCGCGGGGGGTACCGTTATTTCAAGTCCGCGGGAGCCCCCTCCCCCTAGTGCATCCCCTGAAGCACCCGAGATCCCTAGGGCCTCCTCCGATCCTCCTGGGTACCCTTTTTTCAAGCCACCCTTTCCATCTTTTTCCCCTCTATGAAGGGAGGGAAAGAGAAATCGCCCCGATCTGCTCCTGTAGGCCCTTTTTCGAGCTACCCGACCCGCATCTAGCCTTGGGCTTTGAAAGGGGCTCGATCTCCTACCCTCGCAAAGGGTGGAGCTGCGCCCCTATCGCCGCGTTACGGCCGAAAAACACCCGTTCCGCTCCTTTCCGCTTCCGTGGTCAGGCGGTCATCCTCCGTTCGGCTTCCGCCCGACACCGGTCTCGATCCCGCTAAGCCTCGACCAGACGGGCTCGCAACGCCTCGATTTCGGCGTGCAGCTCGCCGGCTTCCACGGCCAGCTCAACACACTGGTCCTGCACCTCGGCGAGGGTTGGCGCAGTTCGGCGTTCTCGAAGGCCGTGGCCAGGAATTCGGCGGTGTACTGGCCCGTGTTGGTCATTCCGCCTTCTGGTCCCCTACGCGACGTACAGCGGCCCCCGCCTAGCTCTTCGAGCTGCAGGTGAAACCGGGTTCACTGAGCTGGCCTGTGTCCCAGGAGGCTGTCCCACCGCCGTGATCAGGCGGCCGAAGGGCGTCGGAAGCGCGCTACGATGGCCGCCAGCCCCCCGGGAGCTCTCGCGGGTTCTTCTCCATCTGTCGGCTTCCTGCCGAGCCTCCGCGAGGCGGGTACGCCCCAGGTCCAGGACGGCGTTCAACACCGCGACCTGCCCAGCTCGTGCCGCTTCTACATCACGGGCAGCGGCGACCGTGGCCAGCGTTTCCCGTCCCTCTGCCAGCTCTCGCACGAGGGCATCGCCCCTGCCCTGTTCCCGTTCGAGATCAGCCCGTCCGGTGACGTTGAGGGCGGCAAGGCGCGCGACCTCTGACTGGAGGCTGCCAAGATGGGCCTCCATGGCGGCTATGGTCCCCCCAATCAGTATCTTCATTGGTAGGGGGACCGAGGGGGAGATCGGCGGGGGCATCGGACCCCCCACTGCTGTGGGCCTCCAGGTGCTCCAGCGGGACACCGATGCGGGCGAGCCCGTCATTGCCAGCCTGCCGCACCCATCGTTTCCGGCGCACAAGGTTGCGTGCGCTGTCGCTGCCGATCCCGAGGGCGTCGGCAATCTCCGCGTAGGTCATCCACCGGACAGCGTCGCCGGACATGGGGGCGCCTATGGGGGTTGAATGGGACCATTCGTGAGGGGGTCTGATCCCCCATAGTCCCACCATCGCCGCTCAGGTTTAAGGACCCATTAACCCAGCTTGAGGACGGCCTTCCGCTCCCCGTCACAGCTATTAGATGATGCTTGGTGGTCGAAGGCACAGGAAGGTGCGCGTTGATACAGATTGGTTGGGATACCGTTGGCGTTATCGTCGCGGTCATCGCCCTCGTAGTGGCCCTTCTCACATGGCTGTTCCCGAGGCAGCCGAAGAAGAAACGCATACCGGAATTCGTTGGCGAGGTAACCGAAGCGAACGCGAAAGAATTTTCGGACTTCGTCTACAAAAATGAAAATAATATAGTGAGAGTACGTGCGCGCGTATCTATGGATCAAGAAGATATATTGTCCGAGGTTTCTGATGAAGAGGGAAATACTTATCATGTCCTGACGCTAAGAAATCCTCTTTACGAAGGGCTTCCCAACGGTGGCATGGAGCTTTCCGTAAGTCCTGAAGATGGATCTAAAAGCTCTCCTATAATATTTGCAAATGGAGCTTATCATATAAATGGTTTCTTCTTACCGAAGATTTTTCCAGGTATATTTCAAGGATATGTCGGAGCAAGATTGATTGAAGTTTCTGCTGCGCAGATGGCTTTGCGGAACTAGGGGAAGTGGACGGGGCCTTATCCTTGGACCTCTGGCGCTCGGTTTAGGGTAACCCGTTTCACTGCCGGATCACCACGCGTTAAAACCGGCTGATCTTCAGGCGCCTATCACACCCCCCTGGATGGGCTAACTATAGGGAGTTGGGTGGGGCCGTCAGTGGGGGGATCAGGCCTCCCATCGCTCCCTGGTGATTAACGGACCCTCACGATGGAGCCGTGTGCTAGGTGCGCTGCTCAGCTCCCAAACCGCCCCGTATCGACGCTCTTCACGAAGCGAAGGATGGAGCTGACCGCGTCGAAGATGAACCGCGCTTCCGCTGCATCGACGAGATCGTTGTCGTGGGCGAAGGAGCGGTTGTTCCGGACATCGTTCAGGTCGTCGAGGATACCGATCGCGTTCTTGAGCACCCTCACCGTGATCCGCCGTAGCTCGCGCTCACGCTCCAGCGCCTTCACGTACTTGCCGACGCGGCTATGCAACGGCTCCTGCCGATCCCACGGGATACGTCGTTCGTCGAGAAGGTGGGCGAACTTCTTCATGCAGTAGAGGTGCAGCCGGTCTAGGGCAGGGGCCGGCTTGTTGGCAGCGATGTCGCGCTGGATGGCAGCGATCAGCTCGTCGAGGGTCTCATCGCGTTTGAACCTCTCTAGGGCGTCTGTGCGTGGCCGCCCCTCTGAGGCCTCGATGCGGTCGATGAAGGCGAAGACCGTGGCCACTTCCGCCTCGCCCGGCGGATCGACGCGCTGGTCCTTCATCTCCTCGGCGTAGACCCACAACGCACGCAGCACTGCACCGACAGTATGCCCGTCCTCGACTTCGATGAAGGTGCGCAGGCGCTTGGCCTTCGATGAGCCGGCAGCGTCATAGGCACCCGATTGGATATCGAGGCCGAACCCTTCTTCGAACCACTCAGCCATGGTGCGATCGACGAAGTCCAAGACGTAGCCGCCGGACATCCCAAACACGGCATCAAGAGCGCGCCGCTCGGCGGAGGTCGGTTTTGGCATGAGGGAGGCTCTCTTCGGACCCGTGCTGCTGGCAGATGGCTTCGAACCCCATCTACGAGCCGACCCCTACTTCCTCGACGGGTTCTTCGGCCTTGCGATCAGCCCGAGCCGTCGCTTCATGCCGAACGTCAGCCGTGGGGCCTTCCCAGCCGCAAGATCTGCCGCCGTCTGCTGGTCGATCTCACTCTCGCGAAGCCGGATGCCCTGGAGGTGGAAGTTGTGCATGAGGATGCCCGGCGGCGTCGTTCTAAACGGTCGGTGGTCGCTTAGTTCGAGGAAAACTACGTGCTCTGGGTACTGGACCAGCCAGAGCAGTTCATTGGTGTTCCAGTTTCCAAGATGCAGATGCATGATGCCGTAGTTCGCCAGCATGTAGTCCGGCGTTTTACCGGCACCCTTGCTGTAGAAAGTGGATCGCAGAGGCGTTCCGTTGGCGATGCACTTACGGATGTAATCAACAGCGTTCGCAAATGCCGTGACCTGGGCCAAGCCCGCGGGATCGCGGAACGTTGGAGCTAGGATGATTTTTTTCGGCTTTTGCTCAAGATGCGCAAGCTTCAGGTTAACGGGCATTCCCCGTACCGGCTGATGTCAGCGGCGAAGAAGCGCGATGAAGTCCTTCGACGACATATCGGTCACATCCGTCCCCAACAGACCCTTGTCGGCTTCGGCTGCCGCCGCGACCAAGCGTAGCCGAAGCGCGATCGCCTTGCGCGCCTGGCGTTGCTTGATCGCCGGCGCAACGAACGTCGAGTTCCGCTCGGGATGAGCAGGGCGGGGAGTGATGTGGTTCTGGCGAACGGTCGAGCGTTGCATGATTAGTCATTAGCATGAGACGAGTACCGCCTCAATTCGTATCTAGGGATCAACAGACGTTCCGTACTCGTCCCCCACGGGCTTGAACCGCTCGATCCGCTTCAAGAGGCGTTGCACCCCCGTCACCTGCCAGGGACCACCGCGTTCGGTGGGCACCCTGCGTGCACTCAGGGCCTCCGCGAGCTTGCGGACGGACGTGTGACCAGCCGCCTTCAGCTCGGCGACGATCGGGGTCAGTTCCGCGGCGCGCCTGTCTGCCCTTTCCCGAGTGGCGGCCCCGCCCTTGGCCGGATCACCCCCGTGCGCAACCTTGAACTCCTTCCCAAGAGGGAGTGGCCCCGCGGTTTGATGGTCTGCCATAACCGTCTTCAGCGCCTTCGTTGTTCTAACAGCCATGCTCTCCTCCACATTCCCGCGAAATCGGGATCATCGAGCCTTGTGTACACCGTCGAAACGGACTAGGACAGGGGTGTTACAACTAATGCAACGTTCGATGCATAAGTTGATCGTACCATCGGCAGCACCCTCCGGGGAGCAGCGGAGCGCAAGATGGCCAACGGCACCTTCGTCGCCTATCTCAGGGTCAGTACCTCTCGGCAGGGGGTCTCCGGCCTGGGCCTGGAGGCGCAGCGGGAGACGGTCCGGACCTTCTTGAACGGAGGCGACTGGACGTTGACGGCCGAGTTCGTGGAGATTGAAAGCGGCCGGTCCAATGCCCGTCCGGAACTCGCCAGGGCGCTCGCCCGGTGCCGCGTGATGGGAGCCACCCTCATCGTGGCCAACGTGTCCCGCCTGACCCGGTCTGTGGCCTTCCTCTCGCGGCTTCTGGAGGCTGGCGTGGACGTGCGCTTCTGCGACCTTCCCCAGATCGAGGGCGCCACCGGGCGCTTTTTGCTTACGCAAATGGTGTCCGTGGCCGAGCTGGAGGCCGGGATGGTTGGTGAACGTACCCGGAAGGCCCTCACCGCTGCCAAGGCCCGCGGCATCCCACTCGGCGGCTGGCGCAAGAACTCCGCCACGATCCACCTGACCGGGGCACCTGCCGGCCGGGCCTTGCAGATCGCCAAGGCGGACAAAAGGGCGGCGGATCTCGCCCCCATCCTCGCGGACATTCGCGAAGCCGGGGCCACGTCGTTGCGTGATATAGCGGCAGCGCTTACCGCGCGGCGCGTCCCCACTGCCAGGGGCGGCACATGGACCGCTGTACAGGTGCAACGCGCCCTTAGCCGGCTTCCCGCCTAGCTGCTGGTGGTCGTTTACACCCGGTCGCCGGGCACGCCTGACCCTGGCCGAGCGCAACCGGTTTCACTGACCGGATCTAGCAGCGGGGTTATGCGCATCATCGATCAGTCAGGTGTGAGAGGTTCAGCCCATCGTAGCGGATGCGTGTCATATGCTCCTGAAGCACCGGCGCCGTGATCCGTCCGCTTCCGTAATGCTCTTCAAGGCCACCACGGACCCACCCACCCAAGGCTGTCACTATATCCGGCGGCACGCTCGCCTCGCGCATTGCGTCGCGGAACGTGTGGCGGAAAGAATGAAACGCGTTCCGCTGGCGCTTCACGCCCGCTTCTGCGAGGAACCGCGAGAACCATTTCGAGAACGGGCTGAAGTACCCATCGGCACCCCGCACGATGTCTGGGAATAGCCGCTCGGCGCCAGCCTTGCGCATCCTCTCGACGTGTCGGGCGAAGCCGATCTGCTCCAACGTGGGATGG
Source organism: Methylobacterium sp. TK31 (assembly GCF_055361545.1). Taxonomy (NCBI): domain Bacteria; kingdom Pseudomonadati; phylum Pseudomonadota; class Alphaproteobacteria; order Hyphomicrobiales; family Methylobacteriaceae; genus Methylobacterium; species Methylobacterium sp. TK31. The sequence continues at coordinate 2,920,285 of NZ_CM143964.1, forward strand.
ACCGGCACATAGCGCTCGCCAGCCTCAGTCTTGACGCGCTTGCGGTCGGCCTCATCAACGTCGTCGCCATCCGCCTCAATGAACATGCACAGCACTCCCTGAAAGAGGCGCACATCCTCTATGCGGAGCTGCGCTACTTCGCCCTGGCGCATCCCAGTGAACAGGCTGACTAGCGGTATCCAGAACCGCCCGCGCCGCGGCCGGTTCGGTCCGGGCTTCGCGTAACCGCTCTGATCGTCCAGGCAACCGGTGTAGAGCGGCGCTTTGAAGATTTTGGTTAGCTCCGCGGCGGTGAACGGGTCGCGCCGATGGCGCTTTTTCACCCCCTTGATCGCGAGCCCCTTGCCCGGGTTCTGTGCGACCCACCCCTCGTGATGCGCATAGTTCATCAAGGCGGAAAGGCCGTGCACGTAGTGGTTGACCGTGGTTGTGTGCAGACGATCCGAAGCTGGCAGGGTCAGCTCAGCAACCTCCACCAGCGTCTTCCCAGGGAAACGCTTGGCGGCGTTTGGCGGCAACGCCTGGACGGTGGCACGGAACGCTTTGCAATCCTCGCGGCCGATCTCGCGGATGGGCCGATCGGCGCCGAACAGCTCGCTAGCGAGGCGAAAGACAACGTCGTAGGTCTGCTGTGATTTGGCGATGAGGGTGGCGCGCTGCGGCTCGTCGCGGAAGGCGGCGATTGCCTGTGCGAGGGTCTTCCCGCCCGGCTCGGCACGCGGGCGGAACATCGGATCGAACGCGACATCCCGGTAGTCGCCCGAAAGCCGCGCTCGGCTGCGGTGAATGTCCTCAAGCCGGCCCCTGCGCAGCAGCGCCAGCAGCCGGCGAAATTGGGCAGACGCCGCGTCCTCTCGGCTCACCAAGAATGGCAACGGCAATCCGCCGGTACGGATCGGACTTAGTTGGCGCCGGAGCAATCGAACGTTGGCGGCCCTCAGAAGCCGGATCGCGGTGTGATAGGACGCATCAAGGCCCAGGTCGTCCGGGTCGTTCAGTGCCGCCTCTTCCTGGCCCAAGCCGATCAGCGCTTCGTCCTGATCGAGCGGGACCGCCATTCGCGCCCGATGCTCCCCTTCGGCAGCAACGGTGCCGAACCAATCGATCGCCATTTGGTCGATCGCGGTCTCGCTCAACGATGTAAGCGGGACGCTCCCGACCGTGTCGCCGCCATCGGATGATGCCCGGTCACGCAGGGCTCGGCACTGCTTGTCGAATGCGTCCGCCTCGTCGCGGACCCGGCGCTTGGCCTCCGCCAGATCAGCGGTGCGAAGTGACTTCCAGACCTGCTCCCGTCCGAAGGCGGCTACCAAGTCCCGAGGCACCTTGGCCTTGAAGTACCAAGCCGCCGAGCCTTTGCGCTGCGCTAGGTAGGTGTGGCGGCTCACGTCGGACATGCTCCCGGATAACACCGTGGGGTAGCAGTCGCCTACTCGTAAGCCGTTGATTTCGGTGCATTTAGTGGCGCATCAGCCACTTAGCAAAGCGTTGGCGGAGGGAGCGGGATTCGAACCCGCGATACCGTTTCCGGTATACACACTTTCCAGGCGTGCGCCTTCAACCACTCGGCCACCCCTCCGGTCCCGGCATCGCGTCTCGCAGCCGCCGGGGGCGGCCGGGCTTCGCGAAGGCGCCGGGAGGCGTCCTGTACAAGCCGCACCGGCGGCGTGCAAGCCTTCGAACGGCAAAGCTGTCGAATCCGTCGCGATTTCGCAGGTCCGGGGATCGGGCGCGGTGCGACGGTTCTCAGATTCGCCGCTTTTGCACCCGATGCGCTGGGGGCGGCGTCGCGCCGCCCGAAGGCCCCGGGAGTCGTTCTCCGCCGTGATCCGCTTCGACAACGTGACCAAGGTCTACCGGACGGACGGCCATCGCCGCACGATCCTGGAGCGCGTCTCGTTCACCCTGAAGCCGGGCGTCAGCTACGGCATCCTCGGGATCAACGGCGCCGGCAAGTCGACCTCCCTGCGCCTCCTGGCCGGCACCGAGATGCCTACGAAGGGCCGCGTGGTCCGCACCACCCGCGTGTCCTGGCCGCTGGGCTTCGCCGGCGGCTTCCATCCGGCCATGACGGGGCGCGACAACATCATCTTCGTGGCCCGGATCTACGGCGAGGACCCGCGCAAGGTGCTGGAATTCGTCGAGGATTTCTCGGAGCTCGGCAGCTACCTCGACGTGCCGATCCGGACCTACTCCTCCGGCATGGGCTCGCGCCTCGCCTTTGGCATGAGCATGGCCATCCCGTTCGACTGCTACCTCATCGACGAGGTGACGGCGGTGGGCGATGCCCGCTTCCAGAAGCGCTGCGAGGAGGCCTTCGCGGCGCGCCGCGAGAACGCCGACGTGATCATGGTCTCGCACGCCATGGACACCCTGCGCACCTGGTGCCAGCAGGGCATCGTGATCATTAACGGGCGCGCCATCGTCTACGAGAACATCGACGACGCCATCGAGGTCTATCGCCGCCTCAACGCCTGACGAGCGCGAGCCGGCCACGGTTTTGCCGCGCGGCCGGTGCAAAGGGTGTATCGTAGCCGTCGGACGGCCGGACGACATGGAATACCGGGGCGCATGAGCATCGAAATCCGCAACCCGCAGGGGCAGCCGCTCACCACGGCCGACCGCTCGAATGCCGTCGCGGAATCCCTGAAGCAGATCGCCCGCGTCTCGCGCTTCGCCGACCGCAAGAAGGGCATCCGCTCCTACCAGAGCCACGTGAAGACCGACGCGCTGATCCCGGTGCTGTTCGTCGTCTGCTTCCTGATCCCGACCCTGGCGGCCATCGCCTATTACGGCTTCATCGCCTCCGACCGCTTCGTCGTCGAATCGCGCTTCGCGCTGCGCCCCGCCCTGGGCAACGTCGACAAGGCCTCACCCGATCAGGTCGGCACCAATTCGGGCTCTCCGACCCGCCAGATGGTGGCGCAGGACACCCTGATCGCGACCAACTACATCCTCAGCCGGCCGATGATCGAGATCATCGAGAAGAAGTATCCCCTCCGGGAGATGTTCTCCCGGTCCGGGATCGACTTTTTCTCGCGCTTCAATCCGGACAAGCCGATCGAGAAGCTGGTCAAGTACTGGCACGAGCGGGTGCATCCCAAGGTCGAGTCCGGCTCCGGCATCATCAGCCTGACCGTCGACGCCTTCGACCCGCAGGACGCCCTTGATCTCTCGAACGCGATCCTGGCCGAGAGCGAGCGCATGGTGAACGCCCTCAGCGGCCGGGCCCGGGAGGATGCCGTCCTCGAGAGCCAGCGCGAGCTGAAGCGCGCCGAGGAGCGGATGATGAAGATCCGCACCGAGGTCGCGGCCCTGCGCAACCGCGACGGCGTCCTCGACGCCCAGAAGACCAACGAGAGCAACCTCAAGGTCCTGGGAGAGCTCCGGACGGCCCGCATCAACCTGGCGGTCCAGCTCATCCAGGGGCAGCGCGACCTCTCGCCGGAGACCCGGCGCATCCAGGACATGAAGGCCCAGCTCAAGGACCTCGACGACAACATCGCCCGGATCGAGCGCCAGTCGGCGAGCGAGGACCCGGAGCAGCGCCGCATCCTGGCCAACGCGCTCACCCGGTTCGAGGCCTACGACACCGACCGCTCGGAGGCGGAGAAGTACTTCGCCAAGGTGCTGGCCTCGAACGAGCGCGCCCGGATCATCGCGGAGCGCCAGATCGAGTTCTTCAGCATGATCGTCGAGCCGGTGAAGCCGGAATCCTCGCAGCAGCCCCGGCGCCTGCTGATGATCTGCCTGATCTCGGGGGGCGCCGCGATGGTGTTCGCCCTGGCGGTGGTCACCCGCAAATACCTCGCCTGACGGAGGTTTTCCGGCCGCGCCCGGCGATGGGCGGCCCGGCGTTAACCCTTCGCTAACCCTGCACCCGGCAAATCTTGCCGGGCTCCCGAACCTCGGGGGCAGTGAGGGTGACGATGAGCGAGACGGCTGCTGCCGCGCCGGCTCCGGCGGGGGGCTCGGGAGGGAGCCTCACACAGTTCGCGAGCTTCGCGATCCCGAACCGGGCCAACCTGAACGCGCTCTCCAAGCGCACGGACCTGTTCTTCGCCACCGCCGTGATGGGCATCCTCACGGTGCTCATCTTCCCGCTGCCGGCCTTCCTGCTCGACCTGCTGCTCGCGGTCTCGATCATCATCTCGGTGCTGATCATGATGACCGGGCTGTTCATCGACAATCCGCTCGAGTTCACGGTCTTCCCGACCCTGCTGCTCGTGGCGACGCTGCTGCGCCTCGCCCTCAACCTCGCCTCCACCCGCCTCATCCTCGGCCACGGGCACGAGGGCACGGCGGCCGCCGGCCACGTCATCGAGGCCTTCGGCAACTTCGTGATGGGCGGCAACTTCGTCATCGGGATAATCGTCTTCGCGATCCTGATCATCGTGAACTTCGTCGTGATCACCAAGGGCTCCGGCCGTATCGCCGAGGTGGCCGCGCGCTTCACCCTCGACGCGATGCCGGGCAAGCAGATGGCTATCGACGCCGACCTCTCGGCGGGGCTCATCGACGAGAAGGTGGCGAAGGCCCGCCGCGCCGCCCTCGAGGAGGAATCCTCCTTCTTCGGCGCCATGGACGGTGCCTCGAAGTTCGTCCGCGGCGACGCGATCGCGGCCCTGCTGATCACCTTCATCAACGTCATCGGCGGCATCATCATCGGCGTCGCCCAGCAGGGCATGCCGTTCCTGGGGGCGGCCAAGTCCTACACGCTGCTCACCATCGGTGACGGCCTGGCCTCCCAGGTGCCCGCGCTCATCGTCTCCACGGCCGCCGGCATCCTGGTCTCCAAGGCGGGCGTGAAGGGCTCGGCCGACAAGGCGCTCGGCAAGCAGCTCGCCAACTACCCGAAGGCCCTGGGCATGTCGTCGGGCGTGATGGTGCTGATCGCCCTCCTGCCCGGCATGCCGATGCTGCCGTTCCTGGCGCTGGCCGGCGCCTCCGGCTACGCCGCCTGGCACTTCGCCAAGATCGCCCGCGAGGCGCCGCCCCTCGACGCCGACGGCGCGCCGATGGACGCCTCCGCGGTGGCCGCGGCGGCCGCCGCCAAGGAGGAGACCGTCACCGACCTCCTCAAGCTCGACGACCTCAAGCTCGAGATGGGCTACGCGCTCCTGGCCCTGGTCAACGGCCCGGAGGGTCAGGACCGCCTCACGGATCAGATCAAGGCCCTGCGCCGGCAGCTCGCCGCCGAGCTCGGCTTCGTGATGCCCTCCGTGCGCATCCTCGACAACGTCCAGCTCGACGCCAACGCCTACGTGGTCCGCGTCAAGGAGATCGAGGCCGGCACGGGGCAGATCTTCCCCGGCCAGTTCATGGCGATGGACCCGATGGGCGGGCAGGTGCAGCTGCCCGGCCAGCACATGCTGGAGCCGACCTTCGGCCTGCCCGCCACCTGGATCGACGCCTCGCTGCGCGACCAGGCCCAGCTGAAGGGCTACACGGTGGTCGACGCCGCCACCGTGGTCTCGACCCATCTCACCGAGATCATCAAGGCCCACGTCTCCGAGCTTCTCAACCACGTCGAGGTGCAGAAGCTCCTGCGCGAGGTCTCGAAGGAGCATGCCGAGCTTCTCAAGGAGGTGATGCCGAGCCAGATCGGCACCACCGGCATCCAGCGCGTGCTGCAGTTCCTGCTGGCCGAGCGGGTCTCGATCCGCGACCTCGGGGCGATCATCGAGGGCATCGCCGAGGTCGCCGGCCACGTGAAGAATCCGCGCGACATCGTCGAGCACGTCCGCGCCCGCCTCGGGCGCCAGATCTGCGCCCAATACCAGGGGCCGGACGGCATGCTGCCGATCATCACCCTGTCGCCGGCCTGGGAGCAGGCCTTCCTGGAATCGATCGCGGGCGAGCGCGACGAGCGCTACCTCGCGATGCAGCCCTCGCGCCTCTCGGAATTCGTCAACACGGTGCGCGACCGCTTCGAGACCGCCGCCCGCATGGGCGAGATGCCGGTGCTGGTCACCTCGGTCCAGGCCCGGCCCTTCGTACGCTCGATCATCGAGCGCTTCCGGCGCGAGACCCCGGTGATGAGCCAGGCGGAGATCCATCCCCGCGCCCGGCTCCGGACCGTCGGCTCGGTCTGACCCGGCTCGCCTCCGGCAACGAAAAAGGCCTGTCGCCGACCCCTCCGGACGGGAGATCGGCGACAGGCCCTCAGGGTCGTGCCCGGGAGCGTTTGACCTTGGCGAAGCGCCCAGCGGATCAGACCGGCTTCTTCTCCATACGGCGCTCGATGGCGTGCGCGTCGAGGCCCGGGGCGGTGAAGGGGGCCTCCGGAGTGGAGGGGTCGTGCGGCTGGTCCCTCAGGGCCGAGGCGAGGCGGTTGCGCTCGTACATCAGCACGACCACCACCGAGATCAGGAACGGGAGCCAGAAGTAGAACAGCCGGAAGACCAGCAGGGCGGCGATCACCGAGGGGCGGGCGATGTCGGGCATCGCCACCACGAAGACCAGCTCGAACACGCCGAGGCCGCCGGGCGCGTTCGACACCAGGGCCGCCGAGAACGAGGCGAGGAAGACCGCGAGCACGACGAGGAAGCCCGGATTCCCGGCCTCCGGCAGGGCGAAGTAGATGATGCCGGCGGCACCCAGCAGTTCGAGCGGCGCGGCGATCAGCTGGCGGCCCATGATGCGCGGGCGGGGATATTCGAGCTTGAACTTGCGGATCGTCAGCGGCTTCAGGTGCAGTAGCGATCCCGCGACGTAGAGGGCGACGAAGCCGAGCAGGCCGGCGCCGAGGATGCGGGCGGTGGCGGGGTCGGTCAGGATCGCCGGCAGGTAGCCGTTCAGGCGCGTCAGGGTATCGGGCAGGACGGTCAGGACGAAGCCGCCGAGCAGGATCGTGCCGAGGCCGAAGGTGAAGGAGCAGAGGGCCACCAGCACCGCGACCTGGGCGGCGGAGAGGCCCTTGGCGGTGTAGGCGCGGTAGCGCACCACGGCGCCGGAGAACACCGAGGCGCCGATGTTGTGGGAGAGCGCGTAGGTGGTGAAGGAGCAGACCGAGACGAAGAACCACGAGATGTGGCGGATGCCGAGATGCAGCAGCGCGATCCGGTCGTACCAAGCCAGGGCGGCGTAGGCGACGAGGGTCGAGAGGGCGGCGAGAAGGAAGCGATGGAGCGGGATCGCGGCGAAGCTGCCCTTGATCTCCGCCACCGAGATGCCCGCCAGCTCCTTGTAGAGCAGGTAGCCCGAACCGATGACGGCGGCGAGGCCGATGATCGGCCAGATGAAATCGCTGATCTTCTTCATAGTCGTTCGGACGAGCCCCTTCTTCGGGGCCCTCCCTGCACGACGACGCGTGCCATCGCAAGCAAGGTTCCGCGCAGCCCCGGCAGGGAGGGCTCTTCCCACGGGATCATGACGGTTTCGTGCCGGCCGTTCCTCGGGCCGGCACGGCGCCTCGGTCAGGCGCGGATGCGCGACAGGCCGATTCCGTCCATGGCGGCCTGGTCGCGGGCGGCCTCGGCGACGCGCTCGGCGTTGCGCTCGCGGTCGTCCAGGATCTCGATCTTCTTCAGGTCCTCGAAGGCCTCGCCGAGCTCGGCCTTGGCCTCGGCCAGCTGCCCCTCGAGGGCGGCGGCCGACTGGCGCATGTTGTCCCGGCGGGTGGCGGCGGCCCGGGCATAGGTCGGATAGGCGAAATGCGCGGGGTCGGAGATGCCGGCGCGGCTCTCCTCATGGGCGACCTCGCGGTCGAGTTCCATCGCCATGCGGGTGAAGTCCGCCTTCATCATCTCGATCTGCGTCACGCGCCGACGCTTCTCGTCGACCTGGAAGCGCCGCAGCCGGATCAACGTGTCACGGGATTTCATGGGCGGTCTCACTCCACGCAACGCACGGCTCGCCGGTGCGCGACTGGCCGCGCCCCGGGCCCGGCTTCGGGAGACGGTGTCGGGGCGTCCCCTCAGGGGGCGCCGACGATCTCTGCCAGGCGACGGTAACCCTCGCCGATCGAAGTTGCTTCTTCCTTACCCTGACCCAGAAAAGCCTCCATTTCGGGCATGAGCGCGATCGCCTCGTCGACTTCCGGCGAGGCGCCGGCCCGGTAGGCCCCGAGCCGGATCAGCTCCTCCATGTCCGCGTAGGTCGAGAGCAGCCGCCGGGCCCGGCGGACGGTGGGCAGGTGCTCGGGGTCGCAGGCCCGCGGCATGGTGCGGGAGACCGAGCGCAGGACGTTGATGGCCGGGTAGCGCCCGCGCTCGGCGATGCCGCGCTCCATCACGATATGGCCGTCGAGGATGCCCCGCACCGCGTCGGCGACCGGCTCGTTGTGGTCGTCGCCCTCGACGAGCACGGTGAACAGGCCGGAGATCGCCCCCTGCCCCGTCCCGGGTCCGGCCCGCTCGAGCAGCCGGGGCAACTCGCTGAAGACCGTCGGCGTGTAGCCCTTGGCGGTGGGCGGCTCGCCGGCCGCGAGGCCGATGTCGCGCTGGGCCATGGCGAAGCGAGTGATCGAATCGATCATGCACAGGACCTGCGCGCCCTGATCGCGGAAGTACTCGGCCATCGCCAGGGTGACGTAGGCCGCGTTGCGCCGCATCAGGGCCGGCTCGTCCGAGGTCGCCACGACCACCACCGAGCGGGCGAGGCCGGCGGCCCCGAGATCGTCCTGGAGGAATTCCTGCACCTCGCGGCCGCGCTCGCCGACGAGGCCGATCACCGCCACGTCGGCGGCGGTGTAGCGGGCGAGCATGGAGAGCAGCACCGACTTGCCGACGCCGGAGCCGGCGAAGATGCCCATGCGCTGGCCGGCGCACATGGTCAGGAAGGTGTTGATGCAGCGGATGCCGAGGTCGAGGGGCGGCCCGACCCGCTTGCGGGCATGGGCCGGGGGCGGATCGGCCCGGAGGGGATAGATGGCCGGGCCGGAGGGCAGCGGCCCGAGTCCGTCGATGGGCCGGCCGAGGGCGTCGATGGTCCGCCCGAGCCAGGCCGCCGAGGGCCGCACCGCGCCGGCGGCCTCGTCCCGCACCATCGCCGGACAGCCGCGCCGCACCCCCTCCAGGGACCCGAACGGCATGGCCAGCGCCCGGTCGCCCTGGAAGCCGATGATCTCGCAGGGTACGGCGCCGAGGCCGTTCTCGACGGCGATGTCGAGCCGTCCGCCGAGGCGCATCGCCGCCACCGGACCGGCCACCTCGATCAGCAGGCCGCGAATCGCCACCACCCGCCCGTAGGTCTCCAGCACCTGGATTCCGTCGAGGGCGCCGCGTGCGTCAGCCAGGCGCAAGCGTGCGACGCCAGGGTCCCGGTCGGTCATCGGCGGTTCTCTCAACCATTCGTTTACCTCCCTCCTTAACACTGTGTGCATCGGGCTTGTAGCGCGCGGCCGGCTCACGCCGGGGCGGAAAAGATTTCTGTTCGGCAGGCGACATTCCGGTGTCGTTGTTCCGAAGAGACAGCGCGCGACAAGTTCAAGCGGGCGAGGCACTTATCGGTACAGGTGAAGGTTTCGCATCCGGTTCGGAGGCGGTCGGACGAGAACAGACCGTCAACGGCGGGAAGCGTGGCCGGATCGCGGAGCCAAATGGGTGCTTGCGTCCGTGAATCAGGGTTTGTTAACGATTAACGAATAGCGTTTCACGTCATTGACGAGGGAGCGTTCGCCACGGGCCGGTGGCGGACGAACGGCGGGGGCTTGCCCGTACGCTGCACACGGCCGGCTGGGCTGGGGACCGACGATGCGGGTACTTCTGATCGAGGACGACAGCGCGACCGCGCAGAGCATCGAGCTGATGCTCAAGTCCGAGAGCTTCAACACCTACACCACCGACCTCGGTGAGGAAGGGATCGATCTCGGCAAGCTCTACGACTACGACATCATCCTGCTCGACCTGAACCTGCCGGACATGTCGGGCTACGAGGTCCTGCGAAATCTCCGTGTCGCCAAGGTGAAGACCCCGATCCTGATTCTCTCCGGCATGGCCGGCATCGAGGACAAGGTGAAGGGCCTCGGCTTCGGCGCCGACGACTACCTGACGAAGCCCTTCCACAAGGACGAGCTCGTCGCCCGCATCCACGCGATCGTGCGCCGCTCGAAGGGCCACGCCCAGTCGGTGATCACCACCGGCGACCTGATCGTGAACCTCGACCAGAAGACCGTCGAGGTCTCCGGCAGCCGCGTTCACCTGACCGGCAAGGAGTACCAGATGCTGGAACTCCTCTCGCTGCGGAAGGGCACGACGCTGACCAAGGAGATGTTCCTGAACCATCTCTACGGCGGCATGGACGAGCCCGAGCTGAAGATCATCGACGTCTTCATCTGCAAGCTGCGCAAGAAGCTCGCCAATGCCAGCCAGGGCAAGAACTACATCGAGACCGTCTGGGGCCGCGGCTACGTCCTGCGCGAACCCAACGAGGGCGAAGAGCGGATCGCCGTCTGAACTCCGGTCGGACGGTGAAACGGCCCCGCGCGAGCGGGGCCTTTTTTGTTTGTGCGGGGGTGCGATCCGGATCGCCGCCGTGGGACCGGATCGCCAGGCTCAGCGTCGGCGATCCAGGGGGCCGGTCCGAGAGAGCAGGGATACCCCCCGATTCGATGCGGCCGGCGCAGGTAACGGGAGGCGCGCGCGTCGCGGGCGCTGCTCGGCCCGTCGGATCCGAACGTCAGGGCGCCCCGACGTAGCGGTCGCGTCCGGCCTGGAGGCTGCACAGGAACGCGCAGGCGGCGATCGCGCAGAACAGGGCCGTCGAGGCGGCCCAGCCGCCGGTCAGGTCGTGCGCCAGCCCGAAGCTCAGGGGGCCCAGCGAGGCCACGGTGTAGCCGACGCTCTGGGACATCGCCGCGAGGCTGCCGGCCGCGGCCGGGTCGCGGGCCCTCAGGACGATGATGGTGAGCCCGAGACCGAACAGGCCGCCGAGGCCGGCGCCGAGCAGCATGCCGACCGGAAGCGCCCAGGCGAGCGGCCCGTAGACCAGGGTGACCAGGGCCAGGGTGCAGAGGCCGAGGAGGCCGGCGGCGAAGCCGCGCTGGTCGCGGACGCGGGCGGCGAAGGACGGCACCAGGAGCGCCGCCGGGGCCTGCCCGATGCTCATCAGCGAGGACACGAATCCGGCCTCGACCGCGCTGAGGCCCCGGTCGTGCAGCACCAGGGGCAGCCAGCCGAACATGATGTAGGCCAGCGACGATTGCAGGCCCATGAAGCCGGTGACCTGCCAGGCCAGGCGGTCGCGCCAGAGCGAGATCGGCCGCGCCGCGCTTCCTGCGGTCTCGGGCGCCCGGGCGAAGGGCGCCCAGGCGAGGGTGGCGACGATGGCGGGTACGGCCCAGAGGGCCAGGGCCTCGGGCCAGCCGGCGAGCCCGTCGGAGAGGGGCACCGACAGGCCCGCCCCCGCCGCGGCGCCGAGGCAGAGCACCATCGTGTAAAGGCCGGTGACGATTCCGGTGAGGCCGGGGAAGTCGCGCTTGACCAGCCCCGGCAGGAGCACGCCGGACAGGCCGATGCCGAGGGCGGCGAGGCAGGCCCCGACGAAGAGCGGGCCCAGGCCGCCGAACCCGCGCAGGCCGGAGCCGAGGGCGACGATCGCGACCGCGAGGAGAACGCCGCGATCGGCCCCGAGGCGGCGCATCACCCAGGGGCCGAGCGTGCAGGCGAGGCCGATGCAGAGCACCGGCAGGGTGGTGAGCAGGGCCGCCCCGGCGGCGGTGAGGGCCGTCTCGGCGCGAATGCGCTCGAGGAGCGGGCCGACCGTGGTCAGGGCCGGGCGCATGTTGAAGGCGACCAGCATGATGCTGAGGCCGAGGAGGATCGGCCGGGCCGACACCGAAGGGCTTGTCTTCACGCGCTGCGCCGCCGTGCCGCCAGGGTGGTGAGGAGCGCCCCGAGCCAGACCAGGGCGAAGGGCAGATCGCCGAGGCTGGCATAGACCGTCCGCCCGGACAGGCGCGCCGGGAGGTCGGCGTCGAGGACGCCCTCGACCCCGAGGGGCAGGCTCGCGGTGATCCGGCCATGGGCGTCGATCACCGCCGAGATGCCGGTATTGGCGTCGCGCACCAGGGGCAACCCCTCCTCCACGGCGCGCAGGCGCGCCTGGGCGAAGTGCTGGCGCGGCCCCGGGGTATCGCCGAACCAGGCATCGTTGGTGAGGTTGAGGATCAGGCCCGGCACCGGGGGCGGGCCGCTGGGCGCGGCGCCCGGCACAATCGCCCCGGGAAAGATCGCCTCGTAGCAGATCGTCGCCGCCACCGGCGGCAGGCCCGGCACGCTCATGATCCGCTGGGTCGCCCGGTCGCCCGCCGTGAAGCCGCCCGGGATCGAGACGAACTGGCGGATGCGCAGGGCGCGCAGGGTCGCGTCCAGGGGTCCCGGCAGGTACTCGCCGAAGGGCACGAGGTGGACCTTGTCGTAGATGTCGCCGAGCTTCGGTCCGGCGGAGATCGTCAGGATGCTGTTGAAGAAGCGTGGCCGCTCGTCGCCCACCGGCACCTCGGCCCGGGCCGCGCCGGTGATGAGCTGCTTGCCCGGCGGGAAGGCGGCGGCGATCCGGGCCAGGGCTTCCGGGTCGCGCTGGATCAGGAACGGGAAGGCCGATTCCGGCCAGATCACATGGGTGACGTCGGCGATCCCGGTGCGGTCGGGGGCGGCGGCCCGGTCGCTAAGTTCGAGGTAGCGGTCGAGGATGTCCTGGCGGTTCTCGGGCCGGAACTTGGCGTCCTGGTTGAGGTTCGGCTGGACGAGGCGCAGGCGCACGCCCTTGACCACGGGATCGGCCGTCGCCGGAACCCGAAGGGCCCCGAAGCCCGCGAGGCCCGCCAGGGCGAGGCCGGCGAGCCCGAGGGGGACGTAGCGTCCGCGCCGGGTCTCCGCGACCGCCAGGGTCGCGGGCGCCGCCGCGACGAGGATCGCCAGGAAGGTCAGGCCGTAGAGGCCGACGACGGCCGCCCCCTGCATCAGCCAGAGGTTCTGGCCGAGGGCCATGCCGAGAGTGTTCCAGGGAAACCCGGTGAAGAGGTGCCCGCGCAGCCACTCGCAGGCGGACAGGCCGAGGGCGAGGGCGACGATGCGCAGGGCGCCGCGCGACCAGACGAGCCGGGCGAGCGCGAAGCCGAGGGCGTAGAACAGGGCGAGCACCGCCGGCAGGCCGACGACCCCGAGGGGCAGCGCCCAGAGGAATTCCTCGGCCTCCACCAGGAAGGCCGAGCCGAGCCACCACAGGCCGGCGGTGAGGTAGCCGAAGCCCCAGGCCCAGCCGATCACCGCGCTGGCGAGCACCGCGCCGCGGGTGGCCCTGCGCCCGCTGGCGGCCCCGTCGATCAGCCAGACGGCGACGCTCAGGGACACGACGAGGGCGGGGAAGAGCCCGAAAGGCGGCATGGCGAGGGCGCCGAGCGCGCCGGAGGCCATCGCCACGGCGAGGCGGCGCCAGCCGGCGGTGAGCATGACCCACTGGGCCAGGGCGGCGAGCGGTCCCGTCGCCGGACCGCGCCCGGCGCGGTCCGCGGGGATCGTGGTCATGCCGGCTCCGTCACGGGGCGGGCGATTCGGGCGTCGGCGTCGGGGCCGGCAGGGCCAGGGGCACCACGGCGGTGATGCGCGCGTCGCCGCGCTGCAGGCGCAGGCGCTTCACCCGGCGCGGATCGGCGTCGAGGACCTCGAATTCGAGGTCGCCGGGCCCGCTGATGAGCTCGCCGCGCGAGGGCACCCGCCCCGCGAGGGTGACGATGAGGCCGCCGATGGTGTCGATCTCCTCGGCCATCTCGCCCACCGCCGCCACCAGGTCGACGCCGCTGGCCGCCGAGACCTCGGCGAGGCCGGCCCGGGCATCGGCGACGAAGACGTCGCCCTCCCCGTCCACGCGCTGGATGAGGTGTCCCTCGGCGACGTCGTGCTCGTCCTCGATATCGCCCACCACCATCTCGATCAGGTCCTCGATGGAGATGAGGCCGTCGGTGCCGCCGTACTCGTCGATGACGAGGGCCATGTGGGTGCGCGTCGCCTGCATCCGCACCAGGAGGTCGATGGCCGGCATCGAGGGGGGCACGAACAGCACGGGGCGCTGGATGCGGGTGGCCGCCAGGGTGGCCGAGAGGTCGACATGCGCGAGGTTGAGCGTGCGCAGGGCCCGCGTGCCGCGCCGCGCCCGGGGCGGCAGCACGGGGGCGGCCTCGCCCTCGCCCGCCGGGCCCGCGGGCGGGGTCCGGCGGCTGCCGGCCTCGGCCCGGGCGGCGATGTGGTCGACGAAGTCGCGGATGTGGACCATGCCGCGCGGATCGTCGAGGGTCTCGCCATAGACCGGCAGGCGCGAATGCCCGGCGGTCCGGAACAGCTTCAGGAGATCGCCGAGGCTGGTCTCCATCGAGACCGCCACGATGTCGGCCCGGGGAATCATCACGTCGTCGACCCGCACCTTGTGCAGGCCGAGCACGTTCTTGAGCATGGCGCGTTCGAGGGGCGAGAAGGCGTTCTCGCCGGTGTCGGGCTCGGCCAGCGCGTCCTCGATGTCGTCCCGCAGCGAATCGCGGGGACGCAGGTGGAAGACGTGCAGGAGGCGGTCGTACCAGGGCTCGCGGGCCTGGCTCTCACCGTCACCGGAACTGGGCGCGGCCTGGGCCGCGCCGCGACTTCGATCGTTTGTCATGTCTCTCTGATCTGGGATGTCGGGCGGTCTGGCCGCCCACGGTGCCGCTCACTCGGCGGAGGGGTCCGCCGCGTAGGGGTCGGGAACGCCGAGGCTGCGGAGGGCCGCCACCTCGAGGGCTTCCATCGCGTCGGCATCCGCCTCGCCGGTCTCGTGGTCCTGACCGAGCAGGTGAAGGGTGCCATGGACGAGGAGATGGGCCAGATGGTCGCTGAGCGGCTTCGACTGCTCCGCACTTTCGCGCAGCATCGTGTCATACGCAAGAACCACGTCGCCGAGCGGCACCGGCATGCCCGCATGGGCGGGCTGCTCCGGCGCGGGGAAGGACAGCACGTTGGTGGGCTTGTCCTTGCCGCGCCAGGTCCGGTTCAGGTCCTGCACCACCGCGTCGGTGGCGAGCAGGATGCTGATCTCGACGGCGCCTTCCGGTGGCTCGGGGGCCACGGCGAGGCCGGCCTCGACGGCGCGAATCACGAAGCCCTCGAGGTCGGGCGCCACGCTCTCCCAGCGCGGGTCTTCCACCGCCACGTCGATCTCCGCCGCGCAGGCGGGGCCGGCGCTCACGACAGCGGCCTCCGGCGCGAGACCGCGTTGCGGTCGGCATCGCCCTCCCCGTGGGAGGCGGCCTCGTAGGCGGTGACGATGCGGCGGACGAGGTCGTGGCGCACCACGTCGACGTCGCGGAAGGTGACGCGGCCGATGCCCTCGACGCCGTCGAGGACGCGCACCGCCTCGACGAGGCCGGACTTCTGGCCCGGCGGCAGGTCGATCTGGCTCGGATCGCCGGTGATGATCATGCGCGAGTTCTCCCCGAGGCGGGTGAGGAACATCTTCATCTGCATCGAGGTGGTGTTCTGCGCCTCGTCGAGGAGGACCACGGCGTTGGTGAGGGTGCGGCCGCGCATGAAGGCCAGCGGCGCGATCTCGATGACGCCGGTCTGCAGGCCGCGATCGACGTGGCGCGCCTCCATGAAGTCGTAGAGCGCGTCGTAGATCGGGCGCAGGTAGGGATCGACCTTCTCGCGCATGTCGCCGGGCAGGAAACCGAGGCGCTCGCCGGCCTCCACGGCGGGGCGCGACAGGATCAGGCGCTCGACATGGCCCTGCTCCAGCAGGGAGACGGCGTAGCCCACGGCCAGCCAGGTCTTGCCGGTGCCGGCCGGACCCTCGGCGAAGACGAGTTCCTGCCCGCGCAGGGCCTTGATGTAGGCGTCCTGCGCCGCGTTGCGGGCGCGCACCGCCCCGCGCTTGCGGGTGGCGATCTGGTCGAAGACCGCCCGGTCCGGCTCGGCGCTGACCTCGGCGGCCGGGAAGAGGTTGCCCTGCTGGGTCGTCTCCTGGATCGCCCCGTCGACGTCGCCGAGGGTCAGGGGCAGGCCGCTGGCCCGCACCCGGGCGTAGAGCCGCTCGAAGACCTTGCGGGCCTTCTCGGCCGCCTCGACGCTGCCCTTCACCACGAGGTGGTTGCCGAGCGCCGTGGCGGTGACGGAGAGGCGCCGCTCGATATGGGCGACGTTCTGGTCGTACTGGCCGAAGACGAGGCTCGCGAGGCGATTGTCGTCGAAGGTCAGGGAGACTTCCTCGGTCTCGACCAGTCCCCCGATCCGCGCCGCCGGGCCGCGCCCGCGCAGCGCGCCCCCGCGTCCCCCCGCCCCTTCAGATCCTGGCACGCCGTCGTCCTTCATTCGCTACAGGAAATCCGCGCCGGCATTGCGCAAGCACGCCGCGTCGCAGACGATGCCGAGATGGGCACAAGGCGCGCGCCGGACAGGGGCGCAGCGGCGCGGCGTATCGACCGACAGGGCCGGGGCACGCCCTCAAGCGGCCGCCGCCGTGCCGCCGACGGCCTCGCCGAACAGGCTGTTCGAGCCCGCGCGGATCACCCGGACCGGCACCACGGTGCCGATCGTGGCGGCCGGGGCGTCGAACTGGACCGGGAGGAGGTGAGGCGTCTTGCCGGCGACCTGCCCGGGATGGCGGCCGAGCTTCTCCACCAGCACCTCGACCACGTGGCCGACGGCGGAGGCGTTGAAGGCGTGGCGCTGCGCGTCGAGGAGCGCCTGGAGGGCGGCGAGGCGCTCGGACTTCACGGCCTCGGGAACCGCATCGGCGCTCTCGGCCGCCGGGGTCCCGGGGCGCGGGCTGTACTTGAACGAGAAGGCGCTGGCGAAGCCGATGTCGCGCACCAGCCGCATCGTGTCCTCGAACTCGGCATCGGTCTCGCCGGGGAAGCCGACGATGAAGTCGGAGGACAGGGCGATGTCCGGCCGGGCCGCGCGCACGCGCTCGATGATCCGGCGGTAGGCGTCGCCCGTGTGCTTGCGGTTCATCGCCTTGAGCACCCGGTCGGAACCCGACTGCACCGGCAGGTGCAGGTAGGGCATCAGCGCCGGCAGCGTGCCGTGGGCGGTGATGAGGTCGTCGTCCATGTCGTTGGGATGGCTGGTGGTGTAGCGCAGGCGCAGCAGGCCGGGGATGCGCTCCAGGGCGTGCATCAGCGTCGGCAGCGTCGCGCTGGTGCCGTCCGGCCCGGCGCCGTGATAGGCGTTCACGTTCTGCCCGATCAGGGTGATCTCGCGGACGCCCCCCCGCACCAGTTTCTCCGCCTCGGCCAGGATCGCGGCCACCGAACGCGAGACCTCGGCGCCGCGGGTATAGGGCACGACGCAGAAGGCGCAGAACTTGTCGCAGCCCTCCTGCACAGTCAGGAAGGCGGTGACCCCGTGGGTGCGGCGGGCCGGGAGGTGGTCGAACTTGTCCTCCACCGGAAACTCGGTGTCGACCACGCGCTTCGTGGCCGAGCGCGCCAGCAGGTCCGGCAGGCGGTGATAGTTCTGGGGGCCGACCACCACGTCGACGGTGGGGGCGCGGGCCAGGATCTCGGCGCCCTCGGCCTGGGCGACGCAGCCGGCGACGACGATCCGGGTCTCGTGTCCGGCCGCGGCGCGCTCACCCTTGAGCACCCGCAGGCGCCCGAGCTCGGAATAGACCTTGTCGGCGGCCTTCTCGCGGATGTGGCAGGTGTTGAGGATGACGACGTCCGCCTCCTCCACCGCGTCGGTCGCCGCGTAGCCCTCGGCGCCCAGCACGTCCGCCATCCGGGCGGCGTCGTAGGCGTTCATCTGGCAGCCGTAGGATTTGACGTAGGCTTTCTTCAACAGTCCGATTCCGGTGACACCATCTCAGCGCCGCGCATAGCACGGTTCGTCAACGGCGTCGCGACCCCTCGATCCGGAGTCGCCGCGTCCTCATGGAACGGCTGCATCCGGCGTCCCGACCAGACCGGTCCCAGGGGTGGCCGGCCCGTGACGCCGCGCTGGAGGGCGGTCCGCACCGAGGCCTCCGCCAAGGCGGTGGCGCGCTTGCGGTCGGTGCCGGCCTCCACGGCGATCGGCGTGCCCCAGACCACGTGCACGTCGATGGGGCCGCCGTCGAAGAAGGCGGCGAGGTGGGGGGCGAGGTCCATGTCGCCGTACCAAGCCACCTCCGGGCGCTCGGCGCGCACCAGAGGCAGGCCGTTGCGGCGCGGATAGGTGATGGCCAGCGGCTGGAGCCGGATGCGGGCGGGCCCCTCCCCGGCCACCGCCGCCCGGGCGGCGCCGACCAGCGAGGAGCGGAACGGCAGCAGGCGGGTGCCGTCCCCGGTGGTGCCCTCGGCGAAGAGCACGATCAGGTCGCCCCGGGCGAGGCGCTGCGCCACCGTGGCGTTGACGTTGGCGGTGTCGGCCCGGCGCGCCCGGTCGATGAACACCGTGCGCTGCAGCCGGGCCAGGGTGCCGACCACCGGCCAGCCGGCGATCTCGGACTTCGCCACGAACGAGAGCGGCCGCAGGGAGCCGAGCACGATGATGTCGAGCCAGGAGACGTGATTCGAGAGGACGAGCGCCGGCTCCTCCTCCCCCGGCGGCGTGCCGCTCTGAGTCACGCGCAGGCCGAACAGGGCGACGAAGACCCGGTGGAACAGCACCGGCATCCAGGCCGCGATGCGGCCTCGCCCGTACCGGAGGCTGATGAGGTGGGGCCCGACGATGACGAGGAACGCCAGGGCGCAGAGCGCCAGGCGGCAGAAGGCACCGAGGCGGGACATCGGGCGGCTAGCGCGCGCCGGCTGGCGTCACGCCAGCACCGCCGTCATGGTCAGGGCCGTGGCGCGGGCGCCGTCGGCGCGGGTGTAGTAGCCCGTCCGCTCGCCCACCTGCCGGAAGCCGTGGCGGGCATAGAGCTTCAGGGCCGGCGCATTGCCCTCGTCGACCTCGAGATGGACCGTCCGGACCCCGGCCTGGACGAGGTGCTCGAGATGGGCGGCGATGAGCTTGTGCGAGAGGCCGCCGCCCCGCGCGGCCGGCGCCAGCACGACGGTGAGGATCTCGGCCTCGTCCGCCGCCCGGCGCGAGAGCACGAAGCCCTGGATCGCGCCGCCCTTCCACAGGGCATGCGCCTCGGTGGATCGCTCGCACAGCATCCGCTCGAATTCGTGCGCGTCCCAGGGGCGGGCGAAGGCGGTGGCATGGATGCGGGCCAGGGCCCGCGCCTGCCCGGAATCCCGCAGCAGGGTGACGTAGGGCGCCGTGCCCCAGGCTTCCCACCAGGCGGACCAGACCTCGAAGGGCCAGAACGGCGTCAGCGAACGGGTCATCGGCGGGCGAGTCTCGCGTGATCTTGCGGCTGGGCGTCGGGGCCGCGCAGGTAGAGCGGCCGGGCGAGCGCCTGGGCGGGGTCGGCCAGCATGCCGAGCGAGGCCACCCAGGCGATCTCCGCCGCCCCGGTGCCGGCGACCGCGATGTCGAGTCCCCGCGCCCTGGCGGCCTGGGCGACCAGGGGGGCGCCCGAGCCGACGAGGGTGACGGCGCCGTCGAGCATCGCCGCCGCCTCCGCCACCGGCAGGTGGCTCGGCGGCACGACGATACCGTCGGTCATGCTCATCGCCTGGAGATAGACCGAGCCGTGCCGGGCATCGATGGCGGCCACGATCAGGCCCTCGCCATTCTGCGCGAGCAGCGGCGCCAGCAGGGCGGACAGGGTGGTGACGCCGACCACGGGAATACCGGTGGCGAGCCCGATGGCCCGGGCCGCGGAGAGCCCGACCCGCAGGCCGGTATAGCTGCCCGGCCCGACCGTGACGGCGACCCGATCCAGGGCCTCGAAGCCGCCCTCCGCCCGGGCGACCACCCGCTCGATCATCGGCAGCAGCGCTTCCGCGTGGCCGCGGCCGAGGACCATCGACTCGTGCGCGAGGAGATCGTCGGTGGAATCCGAGGCGATGCAGACGGAACAGGCGTCGAGCGCCGTGTCGATGGCGAGGATACGCAACGTCACTCCCGATCGTGCCACAGGCCCGGAGCGCGCCACGGCGTCCGGGGACACGAGTTTAAGACAAAAACGGCCGCTCCGTCAGGGCGGAGCGGCCATCATGGACGAATTTGGGCGAACCTGTTGCGGCTTTGCGTCGGCGCGCCGGAATTCGCGCGGGTCAGATCGCCTGGACTTCGCGGATCTCCGGCAGGAAGTGCCGGAACAGGTTCTGCACGCCGTTGCGCAGGGTCGCGGTGGAGGACGGGCAGCCCGAGCAGGCGCCCTTCATCTCGAGGTAGACGACGCCCTCCTTGTAGCCCCGGAAGGTGATGTCGCCGCCGTCGCCGGCCACCGCCGGGCGCACGCGGGTCTCGAGCAGGTCCTTGATGGTCTCGACGGTCTCGATGTCGGCCGGGTCGAAGAACTCCTCGGCATCCTCGCTGCCGGCGACGTGGCCCTCGGCCAGGGCCGGGGCGCCGGACTGGAAGTGCTCCATGATCGCGCCGAGGACGGCCGGCTTCACCTGGGGCCAGAGGTTGTCGTCCTCGGCCTTGGTGACGGAGATGAAGTCGTGACCGAGATAGACCCCGCTGACGCCGGGGACGTCGAACAGCCGGCTGGCCAGCGGCGAGCGGGCGGCGGCCTCGGAATCGCGCGCCTCGAAGGTGCCCTCGGGCAGCACGACCCGGCCGGGCAGGAACTTCAGGGTGGCGGGGTTCGGGGTGGCTTCGGTCTGGATGAACATGGTGGACAGGATCCTCGTCCGCTGCGCCGGTTCAAGGCCGGCCGGGAATGGCGGCGGACGTCCCCGCCGCTCTCCCCATGTGGACCGCGCGCGGGAATTTCTCAACCACGTCGGATGCGCACGTCGGACGCGCGCGCCGGGCGCGCGTGTCGCCTGCGCGGGCGCGCGACGGCCGGTCGCCGGTCCGTTCCACGAAACGTGGACAAGGGCCCCCGCCTCGTGTATGGCCCGCCTCAATTCAAAACAGGATGCCGAAATCCTGACGCACGCGGTCCCATCCGGGGATCACGGGCGCGCACCGGCAGGACATAACCCATGAACATCATCCAGCAGCTCGAGCAGGAGCAGATCGCTTCGCTCGGCAAGACCATTCCCGATTTCCAGCCCGGCGACACGGTCACCGTGAACGTCAAGGTGAAGGAAGGCGAGCGCACCCGCGTTCAGGCCTACGAGGGCGTCTGCATCGCCCGCTCCGGCGGCGGCCTCAACGAGAGCTTCACCGTCCGCAAGATCTCCTACGGCGAGGGCGTCGAGCGCGTGTTCCCGCTCTACTCGCCGCTGATCGATTCGATCGCCGTCGTCCGCCGCGGCAAGGTGCGCCGCGCCAAGCTGTACTACCTGCGCGACCGTCGCGGTAAGTCCGCCCGTATCGTCGAGCGCGCCGACCGCCCCGCCGAGAAGGCCGCCAAGGCCGATGCCTCGAAGGCCAACAAGGACGCCCGCAAGGCCGAGAAGGCCGCCAAGAGCGCCGCGAAGACTGCCGCCGAGTAAGGTCGGCAACCTTCTTCGCTTCATTCGGAGGCCCGTTCGAGCGATCGAGCGGGCCTTTCTCGTGGAAGGGGCGTCAGCCCCGCGCGCCACTGCGGCGCTTCACACTCTCCAGGCTCGCGCCGATCCGGTCCTGCACCGCGATTCCGGCCCTGTCGTCGTTGCCGCTGATCCAGGCGAGCGCCTCGATCCGCGGCATGGCCCGGGCGAAATGGTAGCCCTGCACGACGGGGCATCCGAGCTGGCGCAGGATTTCGAACTGCACCCGCGTCTCCACGCCCTCGGCCACCACCGTCACTCCGAGGGTGCGGGCGAAGGCCAGGATCGCCTCCAGCAGGATCCGGTCCTGCGCGCTCTCGGCGATGTCGCGGATGAAGCTGCGGTCGACCTTCAGGCTGTCGAAGCGCAGGGCCCGCAGGGAGCCGATCGACGAGTAGGCGACCCCGAAATCGTCGACGATGATGCCGACCCCCATCGCGCTCAGGGCGTCCACGTCCTTGCCGCCGCGCTCGTTGGAATACACCGCCTCCTCGGTGATCTCGATGGCGAGCCGCGAGGCCGGCAGCCGGTGCGCGTCCAGTTCCGCGGCGATCAGCTCGGCGATCGGGTAGGTGCCGAACTCGTTGGGCGAGACGTTGATCGAGACGATGGCGTCGGGGTGCGCGTTCGCCTGGAGAGCCTGCACCATGGCGCAGGCATCCCGCAGGATGGCCCGGGTCAGATCCCGGGACCGGCGCGTGGCGGCCGCCGCCGCGATCGCATCCGGCGGCGCGATCCAGCCGAGGCTCGGGTGTTTCCAGCGCAGCAGCGCCTCGAAGCCGACGACCCGGCCGGTGGCGCAAGCGATCTGCGGTTGGAACCAGGCCTGGATCGCACCCGTCTCCAGCGCCTCGGGCAGGTCGCGCTCGATCTCGCGCCGGGTCTGGGCCTTCTGGTGCATCGCTTCGACGAAGGGTCGCCAGGTGCCGCGGCCCTCGGACTTCGCGGCATAGAGCGCGAGATCGGCATGGGCCTGCAGTTCGGCCCGGGTCCGGCCGTCGCGCGGATGGTGCGCGATGCCGACGCTGGCCCCGGCATTCAGGGTTCGGCCCGAACGGGTGACGATCTCACCGAGATGCAGAACCACCGCCCGCGCCAGGGCGGCGCCGGCCGCGTCGGTCGGCGCGCCCTCGACCAGGGCGGCGAACTCGTCGCCGCCGAGACGGGCGACCACCGCGTCCGGCCCGAGGACCTGCCTCAGCCGGTCGCCGACCGCGATGAGGACCTCGTCGCCGACGGCATGCCCGAAGGTGTCGTTGATCGTCTTGAACCGGTCGAGGTCGATCAGCATGAGCCAGGCCGGAGGCGCGGCCGCGCGCTCGAGCCGCGCATCGACGGCCGCCTGGTAGGCGGCGCGGTTGAACAGGCCGGTGAGGTGATCGTGCGTCGCCGTGTGCTCCAGCCTCCGCAGGGCCTCCCCGCCCGCGAGGTTGGCGGCCTTCAGCGATTCCGTCAGCGCGATCGCCTCGTAATGGAGCCGGCGGGACCGCAGGTAATGGATCTCCTGCTGCCGGGACCAGCGGAACATCAGGGCCGTGAGCAGGGTGAGATTCACCGCGATGATCTGCGACTGGAGCGAGCCCTCCGCGACGAACAGCAGTACCATCAGCAGGAAGTTCGGCAGTACGAACGCGATGGCGGCCGGCCGGGCGACCTTGTTCTGGATGACCGATCCGGCATTCATGCCGCAGAAGACCAGCCCGACCGCCGTGGTGTAGGCTTGGCCGTGCCAGGCACAGGAGACGAGGGCGCCGACCCAGCACAGGCCCGTCAGCAGACTGCCGATCCAGACCCAGGTGAGAACCCGCTCGGGCGCCCGTTCGACGAAGCCGTCGGACTGCCAGCGCCAGGCGGTCACGAGGCGGGCCAGGTTGACGGCGGCGTTGGCTCCGAAGAACAGCGCCTGCTCCCACCGGGGGATCGTGTCCCAGGTCATGCCGACCAGGGAGCACGAGACGAAGGTGTTGGAGACCAGGGTCGAGAGCACCCCGCCTAGGATCGCCCGGGCCTGGTCGCGCCGGACGACCGCATCGATCGGAAAAGGCTGTGTCATCGCCGGTGCTGGTCCCGATCCGTCCATGCGGCCTACGTATCGACGTGCCCACCTCCGTGCTTGATCGCAGAAAGTTATGAAAAGTCTGTAATAAGCGCCCGGGTCGAAAGAGGACGATCAATCTAGGTCGTCGATGAACCAAATAAGCTCTTTCGGAAACATTTCCCCGGCGAACCTAAACCGCGGCTGATCACGCCCTTACTTAGGAGCTTTCGATCGCACCCGACGCCAGAGGCGCAAGGTTTCGCAGGGTCCCTGTGGGCGGCGGAGTGCTCCGCCAAGCTGAGTTTCGATCGATGCAAACATGAGAAAGCCCCGCAGGGTCGGGTGACCCTGCGGGGCTCTGGACATCGTCCGGGCTAGACTTGCGGCCTAGTCAGACTCGCAACTTACTCGGCGGCGATGCTGTGGGCCTGACTGCCGTCGGTGTAGGTCTCGGCCTGGAGACGCTTGCCCGGCGCGGCGCGGCCCGGCAGTGGCGGCAGGGCGCGCGCCTTCTCGAGGTCGATGCCCGCACCCTCGGCGACGCGGCGGCCGTAATCCTCATCCGCATGGAGGAAGTGCCAGACCATCCGCAGCTGGATGGCTTCCGGGCACTGCTTCATGTCGCCGACGAGGTTGGCGATCAGGTCGTCGCGCTCCCAATCCTGGAACGAGCGGTAGCGCACGCCGGCCTGGGTGTAGTCGTCCTCGGTGCGCGAGGTCTGGTAGCGGCCGAGGTTGCCCTGCACCGGCTGGTGATAGTCCTTGGCCGGCTTGGGCGCCTCGCGCAGGCCCTCGGCCAGCGTCGAGGGCTCGTAGTTGATGTGCTTGTTCGGGCCGGTGCCGTCGACGCCGTAGGTCATCTGCCCGTCGCGCTGGTTGGAATAGACCTTCACGCCCGGCTGCGGCGCGTTGATCGGCAGCTGCAGGTAGTTGGCACCGACGCGGTAGCGCTGCGTGTCCGAGTAGGACAGCGTGCGCCCCTGGAGCATCTTGTCGTCGGAGAAGTCGATGCCGTCCACGAGGACGCCGGTTCCGAAGGCCGACTGCTCGACCTCGGCGAAGAAGTTGTCCGGCACCCGGTCCAGCACCATGCGGCCGACGGGCAGCAGGGGGAAGTCCTCGACCGGCCAGAGCTTCGTGTCGTCGAGGGGATCGAACGACAGGTGGTCGTTCGGGCCATCGGGCATGATCTGCACGCAGAACTCCCACTCGGGGAAGTTGCCGGCCTTGATGTTGTCGTAGAGGTCGCGCGTGGCGTGGCCGACATCCTTGGCCTGGATCTCGGACGCCTGGGCCGAGGTCAGGTTGCGGA
This sequence comes from Methylobacterium sp. TK31, assembly GCF_055361545.1. Classification (NCBI taxonomy): domain Bacteria; kingdom Pseudomonadati; phylum Pseudomonadota; class Alphaproteobacteria; order Hyphomicrobiales; family Methylobacteriaceae; genus Methylobacterium; species Methylobacterium sp. TK31. The sequence continues at coordinate 2,945,071 of NZ_CM143964.1, forward strand.
TGCCCTGCTTGGGCTCCCAGTGGAACTTGCAGAGCACGGCCTCGCCCTGGTCGTTGACCAGCTTGTAGGTGTTCACGCCCGAGCCTTCCATCTCGCGATAGTTGGCCGGAATGCCCCAGGGCGACTTCAGGTGCGTGACCATGTGGATCGACTCGGGGTGCTGCGCCACGAAGTCGAAGAAGCGCCACGCCTCCTGGCGGTTGGTCACCGGGTCGGGCTTGAAGGCGTGGATCATGTCGGGGAACTTGATCGCGTCGCGGATGAAGAAGACCTTCAGGTTGTTGCCCACGAGGTCCCAGTTGCCGTCGACGGTCTTGAACTTCACCGCGAAGCCGCGCGGGTCGCGCTCGGTCTCGGGGCTCTCCTTGGCGCCGGCCACGGTGGAGAAGCGCACGAACATCGGGGTCTTCACGCCGGTCTCGTTGAGGACGCGGGCGCGGGTGTACTTGGAGGCCGGCTCGTTGCCGATCTTGCCGTAGGCCTCGAAGTAGCCGTGCGCGCCGGCGCCGCGGGCATGCACCACGCGCTCGGGGATCCGCTCACGGTCGAAATGGGTGATCTTCTCGATGAACTGGTAGTTCTCGAGGGTCGCGGGGCCGCGCTCGCCAACCGTGCGGGTGCTCTGGTTGTCGCGAACCGGGTGGCCCTGGCGGGTGGTGAGAATCGGGCGCTGATCGCTCATGCGGTGCTCTCTCGCTCGGATAGGGCCGACGCGGCGGTGGCCGCGTCCAGACCCTGTCCCTGGAAACCTGGAATGGTTCTGAGACAGCCTTATGACCTGCGCCGCATCATTTGGCTAATGCATCGTTGCGAATAGGGTGATAGGCATCGCCTATGAACCTGTCCGGCCTGTCGTTGCGCGACCTCGAATACGTCGTCGCCGTCGCCGAGGAGATGCATTTCGGCCGGGCCGCCGAGCGCTGCAACGTCAGCCAGCCGACCCTCAGCGTGCAGGTGCGCAAGCTGGAGGACCTGCTCGGCCTCGCCCTATTCGAGCGCGGCAATCGCCGGGTGATGCTGACGCCTGCGGGGCAGACCATCGTGCGCCAGGCCCGCATCGTGATGGCGGAGGCCCAGCGCCTGCTGGTGCTGGCGAGCGAGGGCCGCGGCGCCCCCCTCACCGGCCGCCTCGTCCTGGCGGCGATCCAGACCCTCGGCCCCTACCTGTTCCCCCTGGTCCTGCGCACCCTGCGCCAGGAATATCCGCTCCTCGCCCTGGCGCTGAGCGAGGCGCGCACCGCCGAGATCCTGGAGGGCCTGCGCAACGGGCGCATCGATGCCGCGCTGGTGTCCCTGCCGGTCCCGGCCTCGGGGCTGACGGTGTCGCCGCTCTTCGTCGAGCCGTTCCAGCTCGCCTGCCCGGCCGAGCACCCCCTCGCCCGGGGCGGGGCGCTGCGGGCCACCGACATCGCCGGCCCCGACCTCCTCCTCCTCGACGAGGGCAATTGCCTGCGCGACCAGACCGTGGCCGCCTGCGGCGCCGGCTCGGCCGCCGGGCGCCACGCCACCAGCCTGGAGACGCTGCGCTCCATGGTGGCGGCGGGGGCCGGCTACACCCTGCTCCCCGCCCTGGCGGTGCCCTCGGGCCCCGATCCGAGCGGCCTCACGGTGACGCGCAGCTTCGATGTCGACGGCCCCGGCCGCACCGTGGCGCTGGCCTGGCGGACCAGCGATCCGCGGGCCGACGGGCTCGCGCATCTCGCCGCGTTCTTCCGCGCCCACGCGCCGGCGGGCACCACCGCCTGCCGCGACGACGGCATGCCGCGTTCGCGCACCGGGCGCCGTGACAGCGTGGCCGATCCGGTGTAGCGCCCGGCGCGACGGGCGTTCTGCCCGGCCCCTTCCGGCATCCGATCCCCGGCATCACCGTGCTCTCACTGCGCTTCATCGGCCGTTGGGCGGCTCTCCTCGGCGCCTCCGCCCTCCTGGCCTACGGCCTCGACCGCGCGCATTTCCCGGCGGCCCTCCTGCTCGGGCCGATGGTGGCGGCCATCGCCTTCGGGGTCGGGGGCGCCAACCTGTCGGTGCCGAAATTCGGCTTCCAGGCCGCGCAGGCGATGATCGGCTGCCTCGTGGCCCACACCGTGACCGGCGAGATCGTCGGCACCGTGGTCGACGACGGCGCGCTGATCCTGGCCGTGGTGCTCGTCACCGTCCTGGTCGGCGGCGCCGTGGGCTGGGCCCTGACCCGCCTGCGCATCCTGCCGGGCTCCACCGCCGCCTGGGGCTCGTCGCCCGGCGGGGCGGCCGCCATGGTGGCGATGTCGGAGGAATACGGCGCCGATCCGCGCCTCGTCGCCTTCATGCAATACGTGCGGGTGGTGGCGGTGGTGCTCTCGGCCTCCATCATGGCCCGGCTGCTCACCGACGTCTCCAACGTGGTGCCGCCCCCCGATCCGATGCGGGTGGCGCCCCTGGCGCTCCTGGCGACCCTCGCGGTCGCCGCCTGCGGCGCCGGGCTGGCCAGGCTCCTGCGCCTGCCGGCCTTCGCGCTGACCGGGCCGATGCTGCTCGGGGCGGCGCTGCACGCCTCCGGCCTGGTCTCGATGGCGCTGCCGATGCCGGTCCTCGACCTCGCCTACGCCACCATCGGCTGGTATGTCGGCCTGCGCTTCCGCCGCGAGACCCTGCGCGAGACGCTCAGCGCCATGCCGGGCATCGTGATCGCGACCCTCGGGGTCATCGCCCTCTGCGGCGGCTGGGCCTACGGGCTGACCTTCCTGCTGCCCATCGACTTCCTCACCGCCTATCTCGCCACCAGCCCGGGCGGGCTCGATTCGGTGGCGATCATCGCGGTCGGGTCCAAGGTCGACGTCTCCTTCGTCCTGGCGGTGCAGACCCTGCGCCTGTTCGTGGTGCTGGTCACCGGCCCGATCGTGGCGAAGTGGATCGCCCGCGGCGCTCCGGCGGCGCCCTGAGATGCACGCCCTCTACCTCGCCTTCCTGAATTCCTGGCGCGGCCTCGTGCACGGCGCCCGGACGGAGCGCGCGGTGCGCCTCGAACTCGCGCTCCTGGTCCTCGGCCTGCCCCTGGCGCTCATGCTGGGCTCCGGCCTCTGGGTCCGGGTGGCCCTGGTGGCGACCCTGCTGCTGATGCTCGCGGCCGAATTCCTGAACACGGCGGTGGAGAAGCTCTGCGACCACCTCCATCCGGGCCATCACCCGAAGATCGGCATCGTCAAGGACCTCGCATCGGCCGGCACCTTCTCGGCGCAGGGCATCGCGGCCCTGGTCTGGATCGCGGCGCTGATCGAGCGGCTGTCGGATCAGCCCTGACCGGTTCTGCGAACGCGCTCCGCAGAACAGAAAAAGACCTGCGCAGACGAAATCGAAGAGTCGCACGGTGACGCTTCGGGATGCCGTGCCCTGGACAGGGACGACGCGGTCCTCCAACCCTGCGGGCCCGGTCGATCCCCGCTGGAACGACCTGAGTCAATCGAGGTGCGTTCATGGCGGTCGCCACAATCCTGAGACGAACATTGTTCGGCCTCGGTGGTCTACTTCTTCTCATGCCTCCCGCGGGCGCAGCCGACTTGCCGAAGATCGCCGTGATCGCGACCGGCGGCACCATCGCGATGAAGCTCGACCCCACCACCCATGCGCCGGTGCCGGCCCTCTCGGGCGAGGATCTCGTCGCGGCGGTGCCGAAGCTCAAGGACCTCGCCACGATCGCCGTGACGGAGTTCAGCAACGTCCCCAGCGACTACATGGGACCGGACCGCTGGCCCGGCCTGTCGCGCAAGGTCGACGAGATCCTGGCCGATCCCGCGATCCGCGGCGCCATCGTCCTGCACGGCACCGATACCCTCGACCAGACCGCCTACTTCCTCGACCTCACCGTCAACAGCGACAAGCCGATCGTGCTGGTCGGCGCGCAGCGCAACGCCTCCGACTGGGATTCGGACGGGTCCCGCAATCTCCTCAACGCGGCCCGGCAGATCCTCGCCGACGGGTCGACCGGCATGGGCGTCACGGTGACGCTCAACCACCACATCAACGCCGCCCGCGAGGTGCGCAAGACGCATACGAGCAACGTCGAGACCTTCAATTCCGGCGATGCCGGCTTCCTCGGCTACGTCGACGAGGATCGGGTGGTGTTCAGCCGCAAGTCCCTGCGCCGGCAGACGCTGCCCCTGCCCGACCGGATGCCCCGGGTCGATCTGGTGGCGATGTATGCGGGTGCCGACGGCAGCCAGGTCCGCCACGCGGCCGAGACCGGCGCCGAAGCCATCGTGGTCGAGGCCTATGGCTGGGGCAACATGAACGCCGAGATGCACGACGCGATCGCGGAGGTCATCGGCAAGGGCGTGCCGGTCGTCGTGGCCACCAAGGTCTATAACGGCCGCGCCCTGCCCGTGTACGGCTTCAAGGGCGGCGGCAACACGCTGCTGAAGGCCGGCGCCGTCTTCGCCGACGACCTGACGCCGGACAAGGCGCGCATCCTGACCCTGATCGCGCTCCCGAAGACCAAGGACCGCGCGGCGCTGCAGGCGCTGTTCGACAGGTAGCGGCCCCACACCCGCGACGGACGGCACCCGCAACGGACGGCGCCCACGCCGCCGTCGCGGGACGGGACCGGGCCGGCGGCCCGCGACAGCGCCTCGCTCGCTTCTCGCGCGCCAAGCGCCTATGTGCGGAGCGAATTCCACCGCGCCGCACCACCGCCGGAGCCCGTGTCTCCTTGACCGACTACATCCGCAAGATCCTCACCGCCCGCGTCTACGACGTCGCCATCGAGAGCCCGCTCGACCCAATGCCGCGCATGTCGGCGCGCCTCGCCCGCCCGGTGCTGCTCAAGCGCGAGGACCTGCAGCCGGTCTTCTCGTTCAAGCTGCGCGGCGCCTACAACAAGATGTCGGGCCTCGCCCCGGAGCTGCTGGCCAAGGGCGTCGTCTGCGCCTCGGCCGGCAACCACGCGCAGGGGGTGGCGCTCGCCGCCGCCCGCCTCAACGTGCGCGCGGTGATCGTGATGCCGCGCACCACCCCGGCGATCAAGGTCGATGCCTGCCGGGCCCGGGGCGCCGAGGTCATCCTGTTCGGCGATGCCTTCGACGAGGCCCTGGGCCATGCCCGGGAACTCGAGGCGCGCGACGGCCTGACCTTCCTGCATCCCTTTGACGATCCGGACGTGATCGCGGGCCAGGGCACCATCGGGATGGAGATCCTGACCCAGCATTCCGGGCCGATCGAGGCGATCTTCGTGCCCATCGGCGGCGGCGGGCTCGCGGCCGGCATCGCCACCTTCGTCAAGTATCTCCGGCCCGAGACCAAGGTCATCGGCGTCGAGCCCGACGACGCCGCCTGCATGGCCGCCGCGCTCGCCGCCGGCGAACGCGTGGTGCTGCCGACCGTGGGTCTCTTCGCCGACGGCGTCGCGGTGCGGGAGGCCGGCGCCGAGACCTTTCGGCTCTGCCGCGAATTCCTCGACGAGGTCATCACCGTCGACACCGACGCCATGTGCGCGGCGGTCAAGGACATCTTCGACGACACCCGCGCCATCTCGGAGCCCTCCGGCGCCCTGGCGCTCGCCGGCGCCAAGGCCTACGCGGCCCGGCAGGAGGACGGCACCGGGACGCTGGTGGCGATCTCCAGCGGGGCGAACCTCAACTTCGACCGCTTGCGCCACATCGCCGAGCGCGCCGAGATCGGCGAGCAGCGCGAGGTCCTGCTCGGCGTCACCATCCCGGAGCGGCCGGGCGCCTACCGCGCCTTCATCCAGACCCTCGGGCCCCGGGCGATCACCGAGTTCAACTACCGCCACGCGGCGGCGGCCGATGCGCAGATCTTCGTGGGCATCAACCTCGCGGGCGGCCTGCGCGAGAAGCACGCCCTGCTCGATTCGCTGCGGGCGGCCGGCTACCGCGCCGTCGACATGAGCGACAACGAGATGGCCAAGGTCCATATCCGCTACATGGTCGGCGGACGCGCCACCGGCCTCGCCGACGAGCGCCTCTACCGATTCCAGTTCCCGGAGCGGCCGGGCGCGCTGATGAAGTTCCTCGACGCGCTGGGGGACGGGTTCGACATCACCCTGTTCCACTACCGCAACCATGGGGCCGATTACGGCCGGGTGCTGGCCGGCATCGACGTGCCGCCGGCCGAGCGCGCCCGCTTCGACGCGGCCATCGCGGCGCTGGACTATCCCTGCTTCGACGAGACCGACAATCCCGCCTACCGGATGTTCCTCGACGATGGCCGCGGCCCGGCCGAGGCGGCGGCCTGATCCCGGACAGTCGAACCGAGACATCGCGGCCCGGGATCGGGCGCGCTCCGCGACGATCGACGCCCGTGGTATTTTGAATGCTTGCGCGATTTTGAAATCGCGAAAGTTTTGATTGAGGTTTTCTGCATAGGACGGACGCCCGAACTTCTCACCGGTCGTCCCGAATGCCGCGTCTCACCAGCCTCAACTTCCGCTTGCCGGCGATCACCGTCGGGCTGGCCCTCGTCAGCGCCAGCGTCATGGGGGGACTGAGCTGGTACAGCGCCCGGTCGGGCCTCGTCGACGCCGCCCAGGAGCGCCTGCAATTCGCCGCCTCGGCCCGCAAGGCCGGGATCGAGCTGGTGGCCGAGCGGGTCGGCGGCGACCTCGTTACGGTGGCAGGCAACCCGCAGGTCGGCGGCAATTTCGGCGACCTCGTCGAAGCCCTCGATCCCGCCAAGTCCGACTTCGCCGGCCTTATCCGGACCTACACGGAGGGGGCCAGCCGCGAGGCGCGCCTCGGCGCCGAGGCGGCGGGCACGATGTACGGCCGCCGCCACGCCAAGGTGCAGGAGGTCGCCCGCAAGCTCCTGGAGCGGCCCGGCTACGCCGACCTCGTCTTCGTCTCCGAGGACGGCCGCATCGTCTACACCACCACCAAGGGCGGCGATTTCGGCCGCTCGCTGGCCGAGCCTGAGCTCGCCGGGACGGGGCTCGCCCGCCTGGTCGCGCGCCTGAAGGGCGCCGAGGCCGACGCGACGCTCTACGAGGACTACGCCGCCTACCCGGCCGAGGCGGTTCCCTCCGCCTTCATCGGCCGGTCCATCGCCCGGCGCGCCAACGTCGCCATGGGCACCGGCCAGGAGGCCTCGCGCATCGGCTTCGTGCTGATTCGCCTGACGCCCGCCCTGTTCGACCGGACCCTGTCGGATCGCGGCGGCCTCGGCGAGACCGGCCAGGTCATGGCCGTCGGCGCGGACGGCACCCTGCGCAGCAACCCGCCCCTGTCCCGCTCCGTCGCCGCCGGCAAGCCCGCCACGGCGCTGGGCCTCGACAAGGCCGACCTCGCGGGCGAGCGCCCCTTCACCTACACGGACGGCAGCGGCCAGCGGATGGTGGCGACCGCCCGGGTCTCGGTGCTCGGCGCGCCCTGGACGATCCTCGCCGAGCAGGCCGAGGACGAGACCCTGGCGGCGGTCGGCACGCTGACGAAGGCCCTGGCGGCGACCGCCCTCGCGGTCCTCGCCGTGACGACGCTCCTCGGCCTCCTGTTCGCCCGCACCATCGTGGGTCCCCTCGGCGCCCTCACCCGCGCCCTCCAGGCCCTCGCCCGGCGCGAGACCCTGGCCGAGGTGCCGGGCAGCCGCCGCGCCGACGAGATCGGCGACATCGCCCGGGCCGTCGTCACCATCCGGGACATCTCCCTGGAGGAGGCCGCCCAGCAGCTGAAGACCACCGAGGCCGCCCGCCTGCGCGAGGAGACCGAGCGCCGCGCCCTGCTGCGCGACCTCGCCGACCGCTTCGAGCGCTCCGTCGGCGGCATCGTCGGCACCGTCTCGCAGGCCTCCACCGACCTGCAGGGCGCCGCCACCGGCATGACCGACGCGGTGGCCGGCACGGCCCGCCGCTCCAGCTCCGCCGCGGCCACCGCGCAGGAGACCGCCGGCAACGTCAACGCGGTGGCGGTGGCGGCCGAGGAACTCGGCGCCACGGTGGGCGAGATCGGCCGGCAGGTCGAGCAGGCCGCCACCATGTCCTCCCAGGCCGTCGAGGAGGCGGGGCGCACCGCCGCCACCATGCAGGTCCTGTCCGAGGCCGCGACCCGGATCGGCGACGTCGTCGGCCTCGTCTCGCAGATCGCCAGCCAGACCAACCTTCTCGCGCTCAACGCCACCATCGAGGCGGCCCGCGCGGGCGAAGCCGGACGCGGCTTCGCGGTCGTCGCCGCCGAGGTGAAAAACCTCGCCGAGCAGACCAGCCGCGCCACCACCGAGATCGCCGGGCAGGTGGACGCCATCCGCTCCGCCACCACCGGCGCCACCGGCGCCATCCGCAGCATCGTGACGCGGATCGAGGGCATGAGCGTCGTCACCGGCAGCATCGCCGCCGCGGTGGAGGAGCAGGGCGTGACGACTCAGGAGATCGTGCGCAACATGGGCCAGGCCTCCTCCGGCACCGGCGCCATGAGCCAGGACATCGAGGCCGTGGCCCGCTCGGCGGCGGAGGCCGGCGCCACTGCCGACCGGGTCCAGCGCGCATCGGCGGACCTCTCCCGCCAGTCCGAGCAGCTGCGCACGGAAGTCGCGGGCTTCCTCGCCACCGTCCGGGCGGCCTGAGCGGGCCGGCAGGGCCATCGCCGCATGGGCCGGCGGCGTCCGCCGGTCTTGACCCCCCGGCGGGCTCGGGCCCAATGCCCCGGCTCAACCGGGACGCCCTGCCGATGCCGCCGCTCCTCGCCCTGCCCTTCCCCGCCATCGATCCGGTGGCGGTGGCGATCGGGCCGATCACCATCAAGTGGTACGCGCTCGCCTACATCGTCGGCCTGCTCGGCGGCTGGTACTATGCCCGCCGCCTGGTGGCGGCGGACCGCCACTGGGGGGTGGTGCGCCGCCCGAGCCTGAACGACATCGACGACCTCATCGTCTGGGTGGCGCTCGGCGTCGTCCTCGGCGGCCGCATCGGCTACGTGCTGTTCTACAACCTGCCGCTCTACCTCGCCGACCCCATCGAGATCCTGGCCATCCGCAACGGCGGCATGTCCTTCCATGGCGGCTTCCTCGGCGCCGTGCTGGCGATGGTGCTGTTCGCCCGCGCCCGCAAGCTCCAGGCCCTCACCCTCCTCGACCTCGCCGCCGTGGTGGTGCCGATCGGGCTGTTCTTCGGGCGCATCGCCAATTTCGTGAATGGCGAGCTCTGGGGCCGGATCGCCCCGGACTTCCGCTACGCCATCGTCTTCCCCACCGGCGGCCCCCTGCCCCGCCACCCGAGCCAGCTCTACGAGGCCGCCACCGAGGGCGCGCTCCTGTTCGTCGTGATGCTGGTGGCGGTGCGCGCCTACGGTTTCCGCAAGCCCGGCCTGATGGGCGGCCTCTTCGTCCTCGGCTACGCGATCGCGCGGACGTTCTGCGAGTTCTTCCGCGAGCCGGACCGCCAGCTCGGCTACCTGTTCGGCACCGAGAGCTGGTCCACCGGCGGCATCACCATGGGCATGGTGCTGTGCGTGCCGATGGCGCTGGTCGGCCTGACAGCCATCGCGCTCGCCCTGCGGGGCGCCACCCGTCCCCGCGTGGCGGCGGAGGACGTCGCCGTGCGACCCGCGAAGGTCGACGCGGCGTGACGAGCCCGCTCTTCGCCGAGATCCGCGACGAGATCCTGGCCTCGGGGCCGATCGGCCTCGACCGCTACATGGGCCTCTGCCTGGGCCACCCCGTGCACGGCTATTACCGCACCTGCGATCCCCTCGGGGCGAAGGGCGACTTCGTCACCGCCCCCGAGATCAGCCAGATGTTCGGCGAGCTGATCGGGGTCTGGATCGCTGCGAGCTGGGCCGCCATGGGCGCGCCGGCCGCGCTCGCCCTGGTGGAACTCGGACCCGGCCGCGGCACCCTGATGCAGGACGCCCTGCGGGCCCTGGCGCGCGCCGCGCCGGGCCTGCGCCCGGCCCTGCACCTCGTGGAGACGAGCCCGGTGCTCCGGGCCGAGCAGGAATCCCGCCTTTCGGGCGCCGCCCCGACCTGGCACGACACCATCGACACCCTGCCGCACGGCCCGACCCTGGTCGTCGCCAACGAGTTCTTCGACGCCCTGCCCGTGCGCCAGTTCCAGCGCGCCGAGCGCGGCTGGTTCGAGCGCCTCGTCGGCCTCTCGGCGGATGGCGGCGCCCTCGCCTTCGGCCTCGCGGCCGAGCCCGACACCCGCATCGCCGCCAGCGGCCCGAACGGCGTCCTGATGACCCTGCCGGGCGCGGCCCTCGACGCCGTGCGCGGCCTCGCCCGCCGCGTCGTCGCCGACCGGGGCGCGGTGCTGGCCATCGATTACGGCCATGTCCGGCCGGGCTTCGGCGATTCGCTCCAGGCTTTGCGCGGCCACGCCTTCGTCCCGCCGCTCGCCGCCCCCGGCGAGGCCGACCTCACCACCCACGTGGATTTCACCGCCCTCGGCCGCGCCGCCGCCGGCGAAGGCGCGATCCTGCACGGCCCCGTCGACCAGCGCGAATTCCTCCTCGCCCTCGGTCTGCGCGAGCGGGCCGGGCGGTTGGGGCGGGACGCGTCACCGGCGCAGCGCGACGCGATCACGGCGGCGGCGACCCGCCTGACCGACCCGTCCCGGCGCGGCATGGGCAGCCTGTTCAAGGCGATGGCGTTCTCGGACGCGACGCTGACGGCGCTGCCGGGGCTCCCGCCGGCGGGGCGTTGAAGCCCAGACGTGTCAGACGGGCTCCGGTCGATGGCTCCGGTCCGCCTGCGCGCGCCGGTCTCCCACTCCTGGAAGGAGAGGGTTGGGGAGAGGTGTGGTCCATCTCCGGAAAGGTCACGCACCTCACCCTGTCCCTCTCCTTCCAGGAGAGGGGACCCGCGCCGGAACCCGAACGCTTCGGCCAGAGGCTATATCAGGGGTATCGCCGGGCCAGCCACAGCGTCCCGAGGCCCAGCGCCAGGGCGCCGATTGGGTAGAGAAGCCGAGTGAGGATCTGGGTGTCCATGGCCGAACCCTCGATGGCGGGACTCCCGATGCCGGTAAACCCGCGTCGCGTGTGTGAGGGGCAGGATGCACGTACAGGCCGTGTGCATCAATCGCAAAACTTGACTTGCCCCCGCCGTCGGACTAACCGCCTCCCTATTCATTCGACGGTCTGATCGTCATCACGAACGCCGACCGGCCCTGCGAGGCCGGAGGTCAACGCCCGACAGCGCGATGCGCCCTCGGGCGGGTTTCGCGTTGGGGACAGGGCGTCGGCCCCGGTCCACCCGTCGTCGTCGAGTCCCGATGCCCAACGCTGCCGCGAACACGATCCTGCGCATCGAGGATGCGGTGAACGACACCTGTCCCTGGTCGGGCAAGCCGATCGCGGCCGACTCGCTGACCCTCTACAACGGCGCGGTGGTGGGCTTCTGCAACCCGGAATGCCGGGACAAGTTCGCTAAGGCGATCCGCGGCTTCGAGGACGCGCTCCAGGCGCGCCGGGCCGAGAGCGCGGGCGTCAACCAGTGACCGGCCCGATGACGATGCCGGTCCAGGGAGCCTGACGCATGTTCGAAGGCCTGTCCGATCGCCTCTCCGGGATTCTCTCCGGCCTCACGCGCCGCGGCGCGCTGACCGAGGCCGACGTCACCGCCGCCCTGCGCGAGGTCCGGCGCGCCCTGCTGGAGGCCGACGTCGCCCTCGAGGTGGTGCGCGGCTTCACCGAGAAAGTGCGCGAGAAGGCGGTCGGCGCCGTCGTCCTGAAGTCGGTCACCCCCGGCCAGATGGTCGTCAAGATCGTCAACGACGAACTCGTGGCGATGCTCGGCTCGGAAGCCGGCATCATCGACCTGAACGCCCCCGCCCCCGTCGCCATCCTGATGGTCGGCCTGCAGGGCTCGGGCAAGACCACCACCACCGCCAAGATCGCGCGCCGGCTGGTGGCCCGCGACAAGCGCCGGGTGCTGCTGGCCTCCCTCGACACCCGCCGCCCGGCGGCGATGGAGCAGCTCGCGATCCTGGCCAAGCAGGTCGAGGTCGAGAGCCTGCCGATCGTGGCCGGTCAGTCGGCGGTGCAGATCGCCCGCCGCGCCATGGACGCGGCCCGCCTCGGCGGCTTCGACGTGGTCATGCTCGATACCGCCGGCCGCATCACCCTCGACGAGGCGCTGATGGCGGAGGCGGCCGAGGTCAAGTCCGCCACCAACCCGCACGAGGTGCTCCTCGTCGCCGACGCCCTGACCGGCCAGGACGCGGTGAATACCGCCCGCGCCTTCGACGAGCGCCTGGGCGTCACCGGCATCGTGCTGACCCGCATGGACGGCGATTCCCGCGGCGGCGCGGCTCTGTCGATGCGGGCCGTCACCGGCAAGCCGATCAAGCTCGTCGGCACCGGCGAGAAAGTCGATGCCCTGGAGGAGTTCCACCCCTCCCGCGTCGCCAACCGCATCCTCGGCATGGGCGACATCGTCAGCCTGGTCGAGAAGGCGGCCGAGACCATCGACCACGAGCAGGCGCTCCGCACCGCGGAGAAGATGCGCAAGGGCAAGTTCGACCTCGACGACCTGTCGATGCAGCTTGCCCAGATGGAGAAGATGGGCGGCATCGGCGGCCTGATGGGCATGCTCCCGGGCATGGGCCAGATGAAGAAGCAGGTCGAGAACGCCAATCTCGACGAGAACATGTTCAAGCGCCAGCGGGCCATCATCTCGTCGATGACCGCGCAGGAGCGCAAGAATCCCGACATCCTCAAGAATTCCCGCAAGAAGCGCATCGCGGCGGGCTCGGGGACGAAGGTGGAGGAGCTCAACAAGCTCCTCAAGATGCACCGGACCATGGCCGACATGATGAAGGCGATGGGCTCGGGCAAGCGCGGCATCGGCCAGGCCCTCGGATCGATGTTCGGCATGGGTGGCGGCGGCGGAATGGGCGGCATGCCCGGCCTGCCCCCCGGCATGGCGGAGCCGACGCCGGAAATGATCGCCGACATGCAGAAGCAGCTCGGCGGCAAGCTCCCCCCGATGCCCCCGGGCCTCGGGGGCAAGATGCCGGGCCTGCCCGGGCTCGGGGGTCCCAAGGGCCCCGGCGGCCTGCCGGGTCTCGGCGGATTTCCCTTCGGGAAGAAGAAGTAGCGACGGGGGGCGTAGCGCATAGCGAGTCGGGTTTGCCCCCACGGACTCGCCATTCGCTACGCGCTTCTCGCCCTCACACCACACACCGACCTTTGGAGTAGACCATGTCCCTCAAGATCCGCCTCACCCGTGGCGGCGCCAAGAAGCGCCCGTACTACCGCATCGTCGTCGCCGACGCCCGCGCCCCCCGCGACGGCCGCTTCATCGACAAGGTCGGCGTCTACGACCCGATGAAGGCCAAGGACGATCCGGCCCGCATCGTGCTCGAGGCCGACAAGATCCAGGCCTGGCTCGCCAAGGGCGCCCAGCCCACCGACCGCGTCCTGCGCTTCCTCGACGCCGCCGGCCTCGCCAAGCGCCCCGCGCGCAACAACCCGCAGAAGGCCGAGCCGGGCGAGAAGGCCAAGGAGCGCGCCGCCAAGCGCGCCGAGAAGGCCGCCGCCCCGGCCGAAGACGCCGCGGCCTGAGGCTGAGAGCCCGCGCATGGCCCGCCGTCCCGGAGGCAATTCACCCCACGGTGACGGCGGCCGCCGTGCGCGGCCCGGCCGCATCGGCAACGACGCGGCCACCTCGGCCCACCGGCCGCGGCCCGACGCCGACGCGCCCCTGCCGCCCACCGACCCGAGCCTCGTCCAGATGGGCGAGTTCGGGCGGGCGCACGGGCTCAACGGCGAGGTCCGGCTGAAATCCTACACCGGCGACCCGCAGGCGATCGCCGCCTACGGGCCGCTGATCGGCGCCGACGGCCGCCGCATCGAGTTCACCGACGTCCGCCAGGCCGGCGGCGCCTCCCCCGACCTCCTGGTCGTGCGCGTGAAGGGCGTCACCGACCGCACCGGCGCGGAGGGCCTGAACCGCCTCGCCCTGTTCCTGCCGCGCGAGCGCCTCGGCACCGTGTCGGACGCGGACGAATTCTTCACGGCCGACCTCGTCGGCCTCTCGGTGGTGGACACCGCCGGCACGGTCATCGGCACCGTCCAGGACGTGCCGAATTACGGCGGCGGCGATCTCCTGGAGATCAAGCCGGCGCTGGGCGGCGCCACCGCGCTCCTGCCCTTCACCAAGGCCTTCGTGCCCGAGCTCGACATCGCCGGCGGCCGCGTCGTGGTCGATCCGCCGGAGGACCTGTTCGCGCCGGCCCAGCCCCGCCCGCCGGACGAGCCGGCCTGAGCGGCGCGGAGACCGCTCAGGACAGGGCCGGCTCCCGCGCCGGGGCGTAGTCCCACGCCGGGGACCCGGCCGGCACCGCCGCGCGCGACGGCCGCGGCGCAGCGCAGGTCCGGTTCCGGCCGCGCGTCTTGGCGCTGTAGAGGGCGCCGTCGGCGGCCCGGTAGAGATCCGCGGCCGCCCCCGGCCCGTCGCCGCCCCCGGCCCTGCCGGCGAGGCCGATGCTCACCGTCAGCGCACCGGCGGGAATGCCGGCCGCCGGCAGGGCGAGCCGCGCGACCTCGACATGGACCCGGTCCGCCACCCGATGGGCGCTTGCCAGGTCGGTGGCCGCGAGCAGCATCACGAATTCCTCGCCGCCGATCCGGCAGACGAGGTCGCCCGGGCTCCGCGCGCTCGCCTGGAGGCAACGCGCCAGGCCCTTCAGGACCTCGTCGCCGACGGCGTGACCGTGGCGGTCGTTGACCGCCTTGAAGTGGTCCGCGTCGACCACGAGCAGCGACACGGGCGCGTCGCGGGCCGGGCCGGACCCTTCGAGCTCCGCCAGGGCGTCCTCGAAGCGGCGCCGGTTCGGCAGCCCGGTCAGCGCGTCGGTGAGCGACAGGCGCGCCAGTTCCACCTGCATCCGGGCCCGGTTCCGCAATTCCCGCCCGAACAGCAGCGAGAGGCCGGCGCAGAGCCCGCACAGGATCAGCACGACGCTGCCGAGCACCAGGGCCTTGGCGCGCCACTCACCCTCGATCTCGTCCGGCGCCAGGGTGACGTCCAGGATCAGGGGCAGGTCGCCGATCCGCGTGAAGGTGTGGTGCCGGCTCTCTTTCACGCGCACCGAATCGGCGACAAAGGCGCCCCTGCCCTCCCGCACGAAGCGCTGGAAGGTCGGCGCCGCCGCGACGCTGCCGCCGACCGCGCCCGCGAAGTCGGGGTGGCGCATGATGCGCCGGCCGTCCGTCAGGTAGAGGTTGATCGCGCCCTTGGTGCCGAGGCCGATATTGGCGAAGAGCCGGCTGAAATAGGAGAGCTTCAGGGAGGCGTGGACCACGCCGCCGAAGCTGCCGTCCGGCTTGTTGATCCGGCGGCTGAGCACGATTACCGGCACCCCGCGCAGCCGCGAGACGATGGGCTCGCTGATGAAGAGCCCGACATCGGGCCGGTCGCGATGGACCTGGAAGTAACTCCGGTCGGAATTGTCGAGGGGCCGGGGCGGGACCGCGCCGGCATCGAAGACGGTGCGGCCATGCTCGTCGACGACGAGCATCACCCCGATGTGCCGCGCGGTCGCGGCCCGGTCGAACAGGATGAGCTGGCGGTGCTCCGGGCTCGTCTCGGAAAGGCCCGGCACCGCGAGGTTGTCGACCACCCCGCGCAGGGACAGGTCGATGATCTCGACGTTGATGGCGATGTCGCGCTCGATCACCTGGACCAGGTTGCGCGAGGTCTGGATCGCCCGCTCCCAGGCATCGTCCCGCAGGTCGAGCAGCATCAGCCCGGAGACCACGAGCAGGCCGAGGGGCGCCAGCACGCCCAGCGCAATCCCGAACCGGGCGGAAGACGGCCGGCGCCGGCCATCGGCCCGGCATGGAAGTGTCGCCAGCCTCCGCATCGCCGCCCCGCGCACCCTCCCGTCACTGCCCTGGGGAAGCTCCTAACCCGCCAATTCTTAACGCTGAGGTTGCACCGGCCGGCGCGGCGGCAGGGCCCGGGACGCGGACCACCGCTTTTTCGGGCTCAACGCGCGGTCGGTTCAACGCGGGGTCGGTTTAGCGTGGGGTCGGTCTAACGCGGAGTCTTGCCGCTCCCCGTCGCACCGCGCCGGGTGGTCTCGTCCCGGCAGGGGCGGATCGCGCCCGGGGCCGGCCGCTCGGCCGCCGCAGGTGCCTCGAACAACGCGAGGTAGCCGACGCCGCCCTCGAGCACCGAGAACCCGGTCTGGCGATAGCCGGCCGCGGTGAGCTCGCAGGCCAGCAGCGCCGGCGGCGTGCCGTGCCGCGAGGGCACGTCGTCGGCATCGACGATCCCGATCCTGCCGCCCGGCTTCATCATCGGCGCCAGGTTGTGCAGCAGCCCGAAGGGCTGGGCGATCTCGTGGTACATGTGGACCAGCACGGCCGCGTCGAGGGAGGCCGCCGGCAGGCGCGGGTCGTGCGGCTCGCCGCGCACCACCGTGACGTTGGTGAGCGCACTCTTGGCGATCCGCGTCTCCAGCCCCGCCAGGTAGCGGGGCGTCACGTCCTCGGCATAGACGTGGCCCTGTGGGCCGACGCGCTCGGCCATCCGCACCGTGTAGTAGCCGCTGCCCGCGCCGATATCGGCGACGGTCTGGCCGGCCGCGATCCCCATCAGCCGCATCACCTGGCCGACCTCGTCGACCGAATCGCGCTGCGCCTCTGAGGCCCAGAGCGGCGCGACGATCTCGGCCACCGGCCGGTCGGGCTTCGGAAAGGCCGAGGCGGGCGCGCCCGCCGGGGCCAGGGGCTCGGCCGCCCGCAGGGGCTTCGCCAGGGCGAACCCGGCCAGCGCGAGGGCCAGGGTGAGGGTCCGGGCGATCGGGACGACGGCGCGGGAGCGGAGCGGGCGGGAAGCGACCATGGCAGGACAACCCGCCGCCGCCGCTTCGGTGCCGGGAAGGACCGACGCAGGGCACATCGACCCAGGCCCGATCGACCGAGCCCCCGCCGCCCGTTGACCCGAAGGACGTGCAGGCGCCATCAAGCGCCATGACCGTCTGCCCCTGGAACGCCACGATCCTCACCCTCTACCCGGAGATGTTTCCGGGGCCGCTCGGAATGTCCCTGTCCGGGGACGCGCTGGCGCGGGGCACCTGGAGCCTGGAGGCCCGCGACATCCGCGAGCACGGCCTCGGGCGGCACCGGGCGGTGGACGACACCCCCGCCGGGGGCGGCGCCGGCATGGTCCTGCGCTGCGACGTCCTCGCCGCCGCCATCGACGCCGCCGCCGCGCCGGAGGATTCCCGGCCCCGGCTCCTGATGAGCCCGCGCGGGCGGCCCCTGAGCCAGGCCCGCGTCCGGGCCCTCAGCGAGGGACCCGGCGTGCTCATCGTCTGCGGCCGCTTCGAGGGCGTGGACGAGCGGGTCATCGCGGGGCGCGGCCTGGAGGAGGTCTCGATCGGCGACTACATCCTGTCCGGCGGCGAGATCGCCGCCCTGGTGGTGCTCGATGCCTGCGTGCGCCTGCTGCCCGGCGTGATGGGCAAGGTCGTCTCCGGCGAGGAGGAGAGCTTCGAGACGGGCCATCTCGAATACCCGCACTACACCCGCCCGCGGGACTGGGAGGGCCGGCCGATCCCCGACGTGCTCACCGGCGGCAACCACGGCGCCATCGCCCGCTGGCGCCGGGAGGAGGCCCTGCGCCTCACCCGCGAGCGCCGGCCCGACCTGCTGCGGCCGCGCGAGGGCTGACGGGTCGCAGGCGGGCCGGATTGCGGCCTCCCCCCGCGAGGGGTCATCGTCGGCGCGGGGAAACGCGAAGCGCCGAGAGACCGTCCGACACGTTGTCGTCCGACGAGATGCCGCCCGAGGAGAGGCCATGCCGAACGAATCCGTCACGATCCGCACGCGGGACGGGGATTGCCCGGCCGAGGTCCTGGTTCCGCCCGGCGCGGGACCCTGGCCGGCGGTGATCCTCTACATGGATGCCGGCGGCATCCGGCCGGGCATGCGGGAGATGGCCCGGCACCTGTCCGAGGCCGGCTACGCCGTGCTGCTGCCGGACCTGTTCTACCGCTACGGCCCCTACGGGCCCTTCGTGCCGAGGGAGGTGTTCGCGGGCGATTTCCGCGCCGTCCTGGGTCCGCTGATGGCCACCACCAGCCCCGTCAAGGCGGCGGAGGATACGGGCGCCTTCCTGGCCTATCTCGACACGCGCGACGACGTGGCGGGCCGCCGGATCGGCGCGGTGGGCTTCTGCATGGGCGGCGGCATGGCGCTGGCCGCGGCGGGCACCGAACCCGACCGGTTCGCCGCCGTGGCGAGCTTCCACGGCGGCAACCTCGCCACCGACGCGCCGACGAGCCCGCATCGGTCCGTGCCGAAGCTGCGGGCGGAGGTCTACATCGCGGCGGCCGAGAACGACGGCAGCTACCCGCCCGCGATGGCCGAGCGCCTGGAGGATGCGCTGAGGCAGGCCGGCGTGCGGTATGCGGCCGAGACCTACCCGGCCGCCCATGGCTGGATGATGCCGGACTTCCCCGTCCACGATCCGCAGGCCGCCGAGCGCGGATGGGCCGCGATGCGCGCCCTGTTCCGCCGGACCCTGCACGCCGATCCGTGAGACTGCCCTTCCGGCCGCGCGGGAGCCTTCGCCCCGCGCGGCCGCCCCGGGATCTTACGCGGCCAGTTCGCGCATGACCCGGATCAGGTCGGACTTGCCCTCGAAGCCGATGCCGGGCAGCTCGGGCATCACGATGTGGCCGTTCTCGACCCGGACCCCGTCGGGGAAGCCGCCATAGGGCTGGAACAGGTCGGGGTAGCTCTCGTTGCCGCCGAGACCGAGGCCCGCCGCGATGTTCAGCGACATCTGGTGCCCGCCATGCGGGATGCAGCGGCGGGGCGACCAGCCGAACTGCTCCAGCACGTCGAGGGTGCGCAGGTACTCCACCAGGCCGTAGGACAGGGCGCAGTCGAACTGTAGGAAGTCGCGGTCGGGCCGCATGCCGCCGTAGCGCAGCAGGTTGCGCGCGTCCTGGTGCGAGAACAGGTTCTCGCCGGTGGCCATCGGGCCCGAATAGAACTCCGACATCGCCGCCTGCAGGGCGTAGTCGAGGGGATCGCCGATCTCCTCGTACCAGAACAGCGGGTACTGGCGCAGCATCTTGGCGTAGGCGATGGCGGTCTCGAGGTCGAAGCGCCCGTTCACGTCGACGGCGAGCTGCGCGGCCGGGCCGATCTCGGCGAGCACGGCCTCGATCCGGCGCTGGTCCTCCGCGATCGGGACGCCGCCGATCTTCATCTTGACCACGGTGTAGCCCCGGTCGAGGTAGCTGCGCATCTCGGCGCGCAGCTGGGTGTCGTCCTTGCCCGGATAGTAGTAGCCCCCGGCCGCGTAGACGAAGACGCGCGGGTCGGCCTCGATGCCCTTCTGCTCGGCCAGCATCCGGAACAGGGGCTTGCCGGCGATCTTCGCGGTGGCGTCCCAGATCGCCATGTCGAGGGTGCCCACCGCCACCGAGCGCTCGCCGTGGCCGCCGGGCTTCTCGTTGGTCATCATCGCCGCCCAGAGCTTGTGCGGGTCGAGGTTGTCGCCGGCCTCGTTGAGCACGCTGCCCGGCTCGGCCTCCAGCAGGCGATTGCGGAAGCGCTCGCGGATGAGGCCGCCCTGGCCGTAGCGGCCGTTGGAGTTGAAGCCGTAGCCCACCACCCGGCGGCCGTCGCGCTCGACATCGGTGACCACGGCCACCAGGCTGGCGGTCATCTTCGAGAAGTCGATATAGGCGTTGCGGATGGGCGAGGCGATCGGCTTGGTGACTTCGCAGACGTCGACGATGCGCATGGGAGTTCTCCGGAATTGGCGGGGGACGGGGTCCGGTCGCAGGACGGGTCCGACGACGGGGTGACGGGGCTAGGCGCGCGGCCCTACGTGGCGAGGGCGGCGGGCACCGGTGCCTGCGGGCCGGGCACGACGGCGCCGGCGGCCAGGGCGGCCCGGTCGCGGTAAGCGGCCTCCGCCCGGTCTCGGTCGAAGGCGCCCTCCCACTTGGCGATGGCGATGGTGGCCACGGCGTTGCCGATGAGGTTCGTCACCGCCCGCGCCTCGTTCATGAAGCGGTCGACGCCCAGCAGCAGCACGAGGCCGGCGACCGGCACGGTGTGGATGCTCGACAGGGTGGCAGCCAGGGTGACGAAGCCGGCGCCGGCCACCCCCGCGGAGCCCTTCGAGGTCAGGAGCAGCACGCCCAGCACGACGAGCTGGTCGGCGAGGCCGAGCGGCGTGTTGGTGGCCTGGGCGACGAAGATCGCCGCCATGGTCAGGTAGATGCAGGTGCCGTCCGCGTTGAAGGTGTAGCCCGTGGGCAGCACCAGGCCGACCACCGACTTCTCGCAGCCGAGGCGCTCCAGCTTGGCCATCATGCGCGGCATGACGGCCTCGGTGGAGCAGGTCCCGAAGGTGATCAGGATCTCGTCCTTGAAGTAGCCGAGGACCTTGACCAGCGAGAACCCGGTCCAGGCGCAGACGGAGCCGAGCACCAGCACCACGAACAGGATCGAGGTGACGTAGACCCCGAGCATCAGGTTGGCGAGCGACCAGACCGTGCCGAAGCCGTACTTGCCGATGGTGAAGGCCGCGCCCGCCCCGGCCCCGATTGGGGCCAGCCGCATCACCATGGCGACGATGCGGAAGAGCGCGTCGAGCAGGCTGTCGATGACGGCGACTACGGGCCGGCCGCGCTCCCCGGCCTGGACCAGGGCGAGGCCCAGCAGCAGCGAGATCAGGATGATCTGCAGCATGGCGCCCTTGGCGAAGGCGTCCACGATGGTGGTGGGGATGATGTCCATCAGGAAGCCGACGAGGCCCGGCTGGGCCTCCGCCCGCTTGGCGTAGGCCGCGATGGCGCTGCCGTCGATGTGGCTGGCATCGATGTTCATGCCGGCGCCCGGCTGCATCAGGTTGACCACCACGAGGCCGATGACGAGGGCCAGCGTCGAGACGATCTCGAAGTAGATCAGCGCCCGCACGCCGATGCGGCCGACCTCCTTCATGTTGCCCATCTTGGCGATGCCCACCACGATGGTGCCGAAGATCACCGGCGCGAGCAGCATCTTGATGAGCTTGATGAAGCCGTCCGCCAGGGGCTGGAGCGTCACGGCGACATCGGGCGCCAGCACGCCGACGAGAGCGCCCAGGACGATGGCGATGAAGACTTGGACGTAGAGCCGGCTGAGCCATGACGTCATGCCCGGTTTCCTCCTGTCTGCCGCGGATCGGGCAGCTTTGTCGGTGATCCCTCTGCGGGGCTTGGTACCCTCTCCGGAGCTTGGGGCCGTCTGCGGGGCTTGGTGCCGCCTGCGGGGCTTGGGGCCGTGCTACGCCTGGACACCCGCGACGGGCCAATGCCATGTTCGGTGCGCGCCATGCGCGAACGGCATCGGAGGCGGGAACGGAATTCGGGCGCGGGGATGGACCTGGACTGGCTGAAGGACTTCCTGGCGCTGTCCGAGCAGAAGACGTTCTCGCGCGCGGCCGAGGCGCGCTGCGTGACGCAGCCGGCCTTCAGCCGGCGCATCCGGGCGCTCGAGGACTGGGTCGGGACCCCCCTATTCGTGCGCGGCGCGCAAGGGGCGGCGCTGACGCCGGCGGGGGCGCATTTCCAGCCGGCCGCCCAGGACCTGCTGCGCGACCTCGAACGGGCCCGGCGCGCGACCCGGGAGGTGGGCAGCCAAGACACCGCGACGCTGTCGATCGCGGCGACCCACGCCCTGTCCTTCACCTTCTTCCCCGGCTGGGTCCGGCGGGTGATGCAGGCGCGCACGCTCGGCACCCTCAACCTGGTCTCGGACAGCATGGAGGCCTGCGAGCAGATCATGCTCTCGGGCGAGGTGCACTTCCTGCTCTGCCACTTCCACCCGGACGCGCCCACGCGCTTCGAGCCGGACCGGTTCGAGAGCCTGCGCGTGGGCGACGACCGCCTGGTCCCGCTCTGCGCGCCGGCCCCGGACGGACGGGGCCTGTGGTCGCTGCCCGGCTCGGCGGCCGATCCGATCCCCTACCTCGCCTACAGCCAGGCCTCGGGCCTCGGCCGCATCCTGGCGCAGCGCCAGGCGGGGGCGGCGTTCCACCCCGCGACGCGCTTCACCTCGCACCTGGCCGCCACCCTCACCACCATGGCGCGGGAAGGGCACGGCGTCGCCTGGCTGCCCCGGACGCTGGCGGCCGACGACCAGGCCCAGGGCCGCCTGGTGCGGGCCGGAGCCGAAGCCTTCGACGTGCCCATCGAGATCCGCCTCTTCCGGTCGCTGGCCTGCCGGAACCACGCCGCGGACCAGCTCTGGAGCTTCCTCAGCGAAGCCTGACCGGCATGCATGCCGTTCGATCCTGCCCGGACGGGCGCCCGCTTGCGTCGCGAACGGCGCGGGTCCATTGGCGTCTCCAGGTGACTCCTCCCCGACGAGGAGCTCTCATCTGGAAGGATGACGCACGTGACCAACCGACCCGCCACGCGCCCCCGCGTGCCGAATTTCTCGTCCGGCCCCTGCGCCAAGCGTCCCGGCTGGAGCCTCGAGGCGCTGGCCGGCGCGCCGCTCGGCCGCTCGCACCGCTCGGCCATCGGCAAGGCCAAGCTCGCGGAGGCGATCGACCTCACCCGCAGCGTGCTGCAGGTGCCGGTCGATTATCGCATCGGCATCGTGCCGGCCTCCGACACCGGTGCCGTCGAGATGGCGATGTGGTCGATGCTGGGGCCGAAGACCGTCGAGGTCGTGGCCTGGGAGGCCTTCGGCCTCGAATGGGTCACGGACGCCCTCAAGGAACTCAAGATCGCGCCCCGGGTGCATGTCGGCGCCTACGGCATCCTGCCCGACCTCTCGGCCGTCGACACCCAGCACAACGATGTGATCTTCACCTGGAACGGCACCGCCGCCGGCGTCCGCGTGCCGAATGGCGACTGGATCGCGGCCGACCGCGCGGGCATCACCATCTGCGACGCCACCTCGGCCGCCTTCGCGATGCCGCTGGACTGGGCCAAGCTCGATGTCGTCACCTTCTCCTGGCAGAAGGTCATGGGCGGCGAGGCCGCGCACGGCATGATCGTGCTCTCGCCCCGCGCCGTCGCCCGGATCGAGTCCAACGTCCCGGCCTGGCCCGTGCCGAAGGTCTTCCGCCTCGCCAAGGACGGCAAGCTGATCGAGGGCATCTTCAAGGGCGACACCATCAACACGCCCTCGATGCTGGCGGTCGAGGACTACCTCGACACCCTGAGATGGGCCGAGCGAATCGGCGGCCTCCCGGCGCTCCACGCCCGGGCCGACGCCAACGCCCGGATCATCCACGACTGGGTGGCCCGGACTCCCTGGATCGGACATCTCGCGGCCGATGCCGGCACCTACAGCAACACCGGCGTCTGCCTGGTCATCACCGACCCGGACGTGCTCGCCCACGGCGACGCCGCGGTCGGTGCGGTCGCCAAGGGCATCGCCGACACCCTGGACCGCGAGGGCATCGCCTACGACATCGGCGCCTACCGCGACGCCCCGGCCGGCCTGCGGATCTGGTGCGGCGGCACGGTCGAGTCCTCGGACCTCGAGGCCCTGACTCCGTGGCTCGACTGGGCCTTCGCCGCCGAGAAGGCGAAACTCGCCCGCGCGGCCTGAAAACCCGCGCGACCTCGACGAGACCCCCGTCGTATTCCACGCGCGAAAAACGCCGATGCGCGGCCCCGATCTCGGCCGGGACCGCGCGCCGGCCTCCCGCCCGCCAGCATTCGGACGCCCCTCATGAAGATCGACGGCAAGCCCTACCGCACCATCTTCCCCGCCGAGGACGGCGCCTCCGTGGCGGTGATCGACCAGACCCGCCTGCCCTTCGCCTTCGAGTTGAAGACACTCTCGACCCTGGACGACGCCGCCGTGGCGATCCGCACCATGGTGGTGCGCGGCGCCCCGCTCATCGGCGTCACCGCCGCCTACGGGCTCGCCCTCGGCCTGCGCGCCGATGCCTCCGAGGCCGGGCTCGACCAGGCCGTCGCGACGCTCGCCGCCACGCGGCCCACGGCGATCAACCTGCGCTGGGCCCTCGACCGAGTCGCCGCCAAGCTCCGCACGGTCCCGGAGGCCGAGCGGGCCGCCTTCGCCTACGCGGAGGCCGGCCGTATCGCCGAGGAGGACGTCGAGAGCTGCCACGCCATCGGCGTCCACGGCGCACGGATCCTCGGCGATCTGCATCGCCAAAAGGGCCGCACCATCAACGTTTTAACCCACTGTAACGCCGGCTGGCTCGCCACGGTCGACTGGGGAACGGCCCTGGCGCCGATCTACGTGGCGCACGATGCCGGCGTGCCGGTCCATGTCTTCGTGGACGAGACCCGCCCGCGCAACCAGGGCGCGGCCCTGACGGCCTTCGAGCTCAACGCCCACGGCGTCCCGCACACGGTCATCGCCGACAATGCCGGTGGGCACCTGATGCAGCACGGCGCCATCGACGTCTGCATCGTCGGCTCGGACCGGACCACGGCCTCGGGCGACGTCTGCAACAAGATCGGCACCTATCTCAAGGCCTTGGCCGCCAGCGACAACCGGGTGCCGTTCTACGCCGCCCTGCCCTTCTCGACGATCGACTGGACGCTGGACGACGGCGTGCGCGAGATCCCGATCGAGGAGCGCGACGGCCGGGAGGTCACGCACCTCACCGGACGCCTCGCGGATGGCGGCTTCGCCACCGTCGAGGTCGTCTCGCCGGGAAGCCCCGTGGCGAACCCGGCCTTCGACGTCACGCCGGCGCGCCTCGTCACCGGCATCATCACCGAGCGCGGCATTGCCTCGGCCGATGCCGAGGGGCTGCTGCGCCTCTACCCGGAGCGGCGCAAGGCCGCCTGACGCCTCAGGATTCGGGCTCCCACTGCCAGAACACCGAACCGGTGAAGGCGAAGACCTTCTCGCCGCGCTGGTTTAGGCCGGTATTCTGGTGCGTGGCGAGGCCCCAGCCGGGGCGGGACGCCGTCTCGCGCTTGTCGATCAGGGTGCAGCTGTAGCGTATGGTGTCGCCGGCATAGACCGGCGCGAGCCACCGCATGTCGCGAAAGCCCGGCGACGGACCGAGCTGCGGGACCGGTCCGGACTTGCCCGTATGGGCGACGTCGCGGCCGCGGGTGATGTGCAGCCGCTTCATCCAGGCGGCGGCCGTGTGCCAGCCCGAGGCGCAGAGCGCGCCGAAATGCGTGTGCCGGGCGGCCTCTGGATCGAGATGGAAGGCCTGCGGGTCGTAGGCCCGGGCGAAGGCCGTGACGGCCTCCGGCGTGAAGTGGTGGCCGCCGAGGTCCCGTACGCTGCCGATGGGGGCCGCTTCGAGGAAGTCGAGCCGTTCGGCGTCGTCGGCCTCCACGGGCGGTGCCGTGTCCGCCGGGGAGACGGTCCGCGGCGGCAGAGGGGTCGCGCCGCGCCGGGGAAACATTACGGTGAAGATCTGCGTCATGACGCGCTCGCCGTCACCGTTCAGGACGGTCATGGCGAAGCCGACGAAGCCGCGGTCCGGCTTGGTGTTCGAGGCCCGACAGGTGTCGACCCGAACCGAGATGCTGAGGCGGTCGCCCGGCAGCACCGGCCGGAGCCAGCGCAGCTCGTTGATCCCGGGCGAGCCCATCGAGGTGGCGCCGCGGAAGACGTGCTTCTGCAGCAGGCGCATCCCGAAGCCGGCGGTCTGCCATCCGGAGCCGATCAGCTGGCCGACGAAGGTCGCCTTGGCGGCCTCCGGGTCGAGGTGGAAGGGCTGTGGATCGAATTCCTGCGCAAAGGCGACGATCTCGGCCTGCGTCACCGTCACCGGACCACCCTCGATCACCGTCCCGGGCGTGAAGTCCTCGAACGCGATGCCGGTCATGCGGATTCTCTCAGGCTCTGGGGAGCAAATCGCCGATATGCATCCGGCGATGCGGGAGCGGTGCCGCTCCCACCCGCGTCGGATCAGTTGGCGAAGCGGAAGTGCAGCACGTCGCCGTCCTGCACCACGTACTCCTTGCCCTCCAGGCGGAATTTGCCGGCCTCCTTGGCGCCGGCCTCGCCCTTCAGGCTCGTGTAGTCGTGGAACGCGATGGTCTCGGCACGGATGAAGCCCTTCTCGAAATCCGTATGGATCACGCCGGCGGCGGCCGGGGCACGGGTACCCTTCTCGATGGTCCAGGCGCGCGCTTCCTTGGGGCCGACGGTGAAGTAGGTGATGAGGCCGAGGAGCTCGTAGCCGGCGCGGATGACGCGGTTGAGGCCGGGCTCGGCGAGGCCGACCGCCTCCAGGAAATCGCCCTGGTCGGCCAGCGGCATCACCGCGATCTCGCTCTCGATCTTGGCAGACACCACCACGGCCTTGGCCCCTTCCACCTTGGCACGGGCCATCACCGCCTCCGAATAGGTGTTGCCCTTGTCGGCGTCGCCCTCGTCGACGTTGCAGACGTAGAGGACGGGCTTCGCCGTCATCAGGCCGAGGCTCTGGAACAGGCGCTCCTCCTCGGGCTTGCGCTGCACGAGCCGCGCCGGCTTGCCTTCACGCAGCAGCGGCAGGGCGCGCTGGACGAGATCAAGGGTTTCCTTGGCTTCCTTGTCTGCGCCCTTGGCCTTCTTCTCCAGGGCGATGACGCGCTTCTCGAGGCTATCGAGGTCGGCCAGCATCAGCTCGGTCTCGATGGTCTCGATGTCGGCAGCCGGATCGACCTTGCCCTCGACATGGGTCACGTCACCGTCGGTGAAGCAGCGGACCACATGGGCGATGGCGTCCACCTCGCGGATGTTGGCGAGGAACTGGTTTCCCAGGCCCTCGCCCTTCGAGGCGCCGCGCACGAGGCCGGCGATGTCCACGAAGGTGAGCCGGGTCGGGATGATCTCCTTCGACGCGGCGATCTTCGCGAGATCGTCGAGGCGCGGATCCGGCACAGCGACCTCGCCGACATTGGGTTCGATGGTGCAGAACGGGTAGTTCGCCGCCTGCGCCGCAGCGGTCTGCGTCAGCGCGTTGAAGAGGGTCGACTTGCCAACGTTCGGCAGGCCGACGATGCCGCATTTGAAGCCCATGGGTCACCTGTCCGTTCGCGGGTCCGCTGAAAGCCTGCCCGCGTGAAATCCGATGTGGCCGCCGCGGTCAATCGCGCGCGTTGACCTGCTTGACGTCGTCCCAGCCGCGCCCCGCCATGGCGAGATGGAACTTGTTCTGGAAGCTCGCATCCTCGCCGGCCGCCAGCTGAGGCGCATGATCGGCGACGGCCCGGCAGAGGTCGTCGACCCAGGCCTCCTCGCCCTTGCCGAAGTCGTTCAGGACATAGGCGTGTACCAGGGCCTTGTCCCCCGGATGCCCGATGCCGAGGCGGACCCGGCGATAGTCGTTGCCGCATTGCGCTGTGATCGAACGCAGGCCGTTATGCCCAGCGTTGCCGCCCCCCGTCTTCACCCGCAGCTTGGCCGGGGCGAGGTCGAGTTCGTCGTGCAGCACGATGACGTCGGAGAGGGCGATCTTGTAGAAGCGCTGCGCTTCCTGCACCGCGCGCCCGGACTCATTCATAAATGTCTGCGGCTTCAGCAGGATCGCCCGCTCGGGGCCGAGGGCCACCTCGGCGATCTCACCCTGGAACTTGCGGCGCCATGGTCCGGCGCGGTGCACGCGCGCAATCTCATCCACGGCGAGAAAGCCGATGTTATGGCGATTTTTGGCGTAGCGGGCACCAGGATTGCCGAGGCCGACGATCAGGCGCATGGCGCGAATCGATCCAGACAGGTTTGCGGAGGAAGCCACGAAGCGCGGCCCCGGAAACGGAGATGCCCCAGCCTGATGGCCGGGGCACCCGCAGAGATGGGGTGAGACAGGGCTTGCGCCCTGACCTCAATCCTCCTTCTTCTCGTCCTCGGCGGCTTCCTCGGAAGCCTCTTCCTCGGCCTTCTCCTCGGCGGCCTCGGCGGACTGTGCCTCGGCGATCGCAGCCTCCTCGGCCTCGACCTCGGCGCCGAGAACGGTCGGCGGCACGATGTTGGCGACGGTGGCGTCGGGTTCACCCGTGAAGGTGGCGCCGGAGGGCAGCTTCACGTCGGTGATGTGGATCGCGTCGCCGATCTCGCGGCCAGTGAGATCGATCTCGATCGCATCCGGAATCGCGTCGGGCGCGACCTCGAGAGGCAACGTGTGGAGCACGACGTTGAGCGTGCCGCCCTTCTGCTTGATGCCGGGGGCCGCGTCCTCGTTCAAGAAGTGCACCGGAACCTCGACCGTGATCGACTGCCCGGCGACGACGCGCAGGAAGTCGACATGGATCGGCACGCCGGATACCGGATCGAGATGGAAGTCCCGCGGGATCGCGCGGGTCTTCTTGCCGCCGGCATTGATCTCGAACAGCGTGGTCTTGAAGCCACCGGTGTAGATCAGCGTGCGGACGCGGACGAGGTCCACGGCGATGGATTGCGGGGCCTGACCGCCTCCGTAGATGACGGCGGGAACTTGACCCTGGCGACGAACGGCCCGGGCGGCCCCCTTGCCGACCCGGTCGCGTGCCACGGCCTCAAGCGTCTTGACTGCGCTCATGGCGTGATCCTTTTGAAATTGAAAACCCGGGGAAACGCGAAAGGCCGCCCGAAACGGACGGCCATACCCCGATCCCCGAAGCGCCCGTGCCTCCAAGGGTGTCTGGCGGGCGCTGGCGCGGCCTATACCCTCAAGCGTCGGGCGGCGCAACCGGAGCGTCTCGCCAAGAGCGTCATTTCGAGCTGAGCAATCGCCCTGAGGCGGTCGAACAGATCAGAACTACAATGGCGCGTCGCCATCGGGCTCATGCTGCGTGCCATGGGGGTCTGCGAGATTAGCTCGATTCCAGCACACATCATGTTTCTGCGAACTTACCTTGGATTTTGATCCGCCATGTCGACGTCGTGCCCACCGCACTGCGGTGATCCGAACGCTCCGATGAGAGGAATCTCATCGGAGCGTAGGTCAGAGGAATGTTGCCCGGATACACGGGGCAGCCGTCCTAACGGATCGACGCGTCGGCAGTCTCGGCAACGCTCCGCCGGGTCGCCGGAACGCGCTGAGTCAGGGAAGGCGTCGTGGTCAGTTCGGATGCGGGACGCAGGGTGGCCGTCGCGCGGGCCTGCTCGCGATACAGCGGCGGGGTGAGGAAGATGCGGTCGTCCGCCAATGCAGTGTTCGCCAGACTGGCCGTGGCGAGTGCGGCGAGGACGAGAGTACGGAACGTCATGATGTAAATCCTTGGTTTCCCAGGGGCTCTTGCCCCGTTCGGTGATCGGAATGTATTTGCGCCACGGCATCATTCAAACAGATGCATTCGATAGCGAGTATTGATCACATCAATGACGCTGGAGCTGTGTCGACAGCGTGTTCGGTTCGGCAATTTTCGATCACGGAGCGCCTTGCGCTCCGGTGCTCAAATTCCGGTTTGACGCTGCAGCTTCGTTCGCGGCGACGGTACCGTCGGACGTCTAGGCCCGCTTTGGTGCGACCACGGCGTCGGCTCTAAGGTGGCTGGGGTGGACCGTCACGAGAGCCGCCTTGACCGCCCTGGTCTGTCACCTCGAAGATTTGGTCCGGCCCCTTCGATGCGCCGCGCTGCGGACAGAGCCATCAGCAGCTCAATCTACCAATGCGTGGGAGTGCGCGGAGGCGCTCACCGGCTCCGCGCTCGCGCAGGCACGGCCCTCTGATTGAGCGCCAATCAAGACGAAGCCGAAGCCTTTCAAGCGCCGAGGGCTTTCGGCAACTCAGTTGCATGGGACAACCGGCGCGTCGTACTGGCGGACGAGGACGATCACCGGCTGAACGAGACCGACCCGGTCCGGCACGTGCCTGAGCCGGTCTGTGAAGCGAGTTGCAGGCACCGGATGGGACACCTTTCCATCCGCGGTCGCCGCCCACTTTGCCTGCAACTGGCTCGGTTTGAACTCCCGCGATCCGATTGCGACCATCAGCGACTTCGACACCATAAGGCAGGGTCACCCGCGATCGCGCATAATATGCGACCCGCTGCCGACGGCTCGTTTACCCTTCCTGTCTTAGCCTTCAGCTTGGGAGAGGGATGGATTCGATGACGCGACCGATCGTGTGGGCGCTCGGCGTGACGGCGGCAGCGGCAATCTGGGCTGTCGGCTTGGCAGATCGATTCCAGCGCCCGGCGCCAGCGAGCGCCACGGTCGCCACGCCGCTGGCGGAGCGTTCGCCCCCCGCACCCGCCCGAAGCGGCCCGAGCACCATGACGCTCTTCGCAGACGCGCAGGGCCATTTTTCGACGGATGTCGTGATCGACGGGCAGCGGCTGCGCATGCTCGTTGATACCGGCGCTACGACCTGTGCCTTGACCTACGAGGATGCGCAGCGCGCCGGACTGCGGGTCAGCGAAAGCGACTTCCGCGTCCCCGTTCAGACCGCAAACGGTATCACCATGGCAGCGGCAATCCGAATTCCCGAGATGCGGATCGGCACCATCACCGTTCAGGGTGTCAACGGCATGGTGATGCCGCGCGGGCGCTTGTCCACCAGCCTACTCGGTATGTCGTTCCTGAAGCGATTGAACGAATTCAGCATGAATGGCGGCAGGCTCACCCTGCGCGGGTGAGTTGGCGGGCCCTCAAGGTCAGCTCGGGAAGCATGGCGGATGACCCAGGCGCTCCTTCCCAATCCTGGGCACGACACGACGAGATTTTCGGGCCCGGCCCTAATCACCCTGCCTGCCGACGGCCTTGAGCCTGTACAGAGCCTCCAGGGCCTCGCGCGGCGTCAGGGCGTCCGGGTCGATGGCGTCGAGTGCGCGGCGCAGCGTATCGTCGCGCGCCTCGGGAGCGGGCTCCGGCATGGGCGGCGGCGCAAGGTTGGCAAAGAGCGGCAGGTCGTCGATACGCGGGCGTGACGGGCGGTCGCGCTCGGCCTTCTCGAGATGTTTCAGGATCGATCCCGCCCGCGCGATGACGCTGGCGGGCAGGCCTGCTAGCCGGGCCACCTGAAGCCCGTAGGAACGCTCGGCCACGCCCGGGACGACCTCGTGCAGGAAGACGACCTCGCCCTTGTGCTCGGCCACCCGCAGGGTCGCGTTGTCGAGGTGAGAGAGACGCTGTCCGAGCGCGGTGAGTTCGTGAAAATGGGTGGCGAATAGGGCCCGGCAGCCATTCTGCTCATGCAGGTGCTCCAGACAGGCCCAGGCGATGGAGAGGCCGTCGAAGGTGGCGGTTCCGCGGCCGATCTCGTCGAGGATGACGAGAGAGCGCCGGCTGGCCTGGTTCAGGATCGCGGCGGTCTCGACCATCTCCACCATGAAGGTCGATTGCCCGCGCGCGAGATCGTCGGCGGCACCGACACGGGAGAACAGCCGATCGACGAGGCCGAGGCGAACCCGCGTCGCCGGCACGAAGGCTCCGATCTGCGCCAGTACGGCGATCAGAGCGTTCTGGCGCAGGAAGGTCGACTTGCCGCCCATGTTCGGCCCCGTGACGAGTCGGATGCGTCCGCGTCCCTCCCCCGACAGGTCGCAGTCATTGGCGATGAACGGCGCGCCGGAGAGCCGTAGCGCCGCCTCCACCACCGGGTGGCGGCCGCCTTCCACCACGAAGGCGTAACTCTCGTCGACCTGGGGCCGGCGCCAGTCGCGTTCGACCGCCAATTCCGCGTGCGAGGCCGCCACATCGAGGCATGCCAGCGCTTCGGCCACCGCCGCAATGGCGGCCGCCTGCGCGAGAACCTGTCCCGCTAGCGAATCGAATACCGCGCTTTCCAGGGCGAGTGCTCGGTCGGCCGCGCCCGAAATCCGGCTTTCGAGTTGCCCGAGCTCGACACTGGTGAAGCGCATCGCATCGACCATGGTCTGCCGATGAATGAAAGTCTCGCGCATCACGCCTTTCAGGCAGGCCTCGCCCACCCCCTGCGGCACCTCGATGTAGTAGCCAAGCATGTTGTTGTGCTTGATCCGCAGCGTGCGGCAGCCGGTCTCCTCGGCGTAGCGCGCTTGCAGGGCAGCGATCACCTTTCGCGAATCCTGACCGAGCAGGCGGCTCTCGTCGATCTCGGGATCGAAGCCTGCGCGCACGAAGCCACCATCCTGACGCTTCAGGGGGAGGTCGTCGGCCAGTGCCGCGCGGAGTTCCGCCGCCAGGGTGCGGTCCACCGCCGCCAGCCGGGTCGCAGCAGTAACGAGGTCCTCCGGCAGGCCGTCGAGGGTCGCACAGCGGACCGCCAGGTCCTGCGCCGCGTCGAGGCCATCGCGCAGGGCTGCGAGATCGCGCGGGCCACCCCGTCCGAGGGCGAGACGCGAGAGCGCGCGCGCGAGGTCCGGCGCCCGGGCGAGGCTGTCGCGAAAAGCCGCGCGGGTCGCAGCGTCGTCGGCCAGGAACTCCACGGCCGCATGTCGGTGTCGGATCGCTTCGAGGTCCGTCAGGGGCCCAGCGAGGTGCTCTGCGAGGAGACGGGCCCCGCCGGCGGAGACGGTCCGGTCGATAGCGTCGAGCAGGCTGCCCCTGCGTTCGCCGGAGAGGGTTCGGGTGAGCTCGAGGTTGGCGCGGGTGGACGCATCGATCGAGAGAGATGCACCGGAGTTTTCCCGCGTCGGCGGCGACAGGGTCGGGCGTGCACCGATCTGCGTACGCTCGATGTAGAGCAAAGCAGCTCCGGCAGCGGCAATCTCGGCCCGTCCGAACTGGCCAAACCCCTCCAAGGTAGAGACTCCGAACTGTGCCTTGATCCGGCGCTCGGCTGCAGACGGTTCCAGCTCGGCCTCGGCCAGCGGGGTCACGGGCGCCGGGCATTCGCGCCACAGCCGCGCCAGGGACGGATCGGAATGGATCGCCTCAGACAGGACGATCTCGCGCGGATCGTGGCGGGCGATCGCCGAACCGAGTTCGCCGGCCGGCACCTCGCTCAGGGAGAAGCGTCCGGTAGAGATATCCACGGCGGCGAGGCCGTAGACGGAGGCGGTCTCGCCGGCCTTGCGGCGGCCGATCGCCAGCAGGACGTTGGCGCGGGTGGGGTCGAGCAACCGGTCTTCCGTGATGGTTCCGGGCGTGACCAGGCGAACGACCTCACGTCGGACGACGGATTTTGGTCCCCGCTTCTTCGCCTCGGCCGGATCCTCAGTCTGCGCGCAGACGGCGACGCGGTGACCGAGGGCGATGAGGCGGCTGAGATAATCGTCGGAGCGGTCCACGGGAACGCCGCACATGGGGATGTCGGCGCCCCCGTGCTTGCCGCGCTTGGTGAGCACGATCCCAAGAGCGCGCGAAGCGATCTCCGCATCCTCGAAGAACAACTCGTAAAAGTCGCCCATCCGGTAGAACAAGAGGCAGTCCGTATTGGCGGCCTTGATCTCGATGTACTGCGCCATCATCGGTGTGGCACCGGCCGTATCGAGGACGGCAGCGCTGGTGGTGTAGTCCGACGGGGCGGAACCGGTCTTGGCGACGGAGCGGGCGGGACGCTGTGACATGACGCCAGCATAGCAGAGCGCACGCGTTAGGATCATCGCGGCGCTGCGTTTGGCCTGGGGAGAAACCGGGGCGAGACCCGTCTCCCAACGAGAGGGGGCCGGCGTGCCCTGCACACCAGCCCCCGATCGACACCGTTCGCCTGGACCTTGAACAGCTATCAGTAGCGCGGGCCGCCCGAAGTGTTGCCCTTTTGCTGCTGGTAGCCGGGCTGCGACGGGTTGCGGGAATTTGGATCGCTCATCATGCGCGAACGCGGCATGCGGTGCATGCCGCGGTGGTGACGATGGTGGCGCATGCCATGATGGTGACGGCGGTAAACCACCTGATCGATGCCCTGGTCACCGGCCACGGCGGCAGCGGGTGCCGGCATCGCGGGAGCGGCCGAGGCGGACGTCAATCCGATGGCACCGAGCAACGTGCTGGCGGCCAGAGCGATCGCAAGTTTGGTCATGAGTTCCATCTTCCGTCGACGCGCCGATTGCGCATCCAGCCAACAAGTTCTTTGAAATGAATCCGTTCCCAATCCAGCACCGGAGCGGGAAGGATTCAATCGCGGTGGCTGTGCTCATGAGAAACGTATTGATAACGGGTCCGGCCGCCTTCGCTCGGATAGGATGTCAGCGTCCTCTGTCCGACGGTATGCGATCGTCAATGTGTTACGGCATCAAGCCCTGTCATCGTTCAGTCGGATCGACCGGCTCGCCATTCGACATGAAACGGTAGCGATGCAACGGAACTGTCCGTGGTCGGCGCGTTCATTGCCTGTCTTCCTAAACCAATGCATCACTACATCATTCACTCGATGCAAGCGGATGTAACCGACATCGAACCCCGTTCCATCGGTCGCGCGGGGTTGGCACGCGAAAGGAATCCTACATTGTCCTGGACTGTCCATTGGAGTGAGCCAGTTGACCCCGGAACGACGGAAGAAGACATCACGCCTCACGTCTACCTCGCTCTGCGCGGCGAAGAAGAAGCGTTAGCAGTAGCAGGTGAGTTTCTGGAGAAAGGATTGATCGTCTGGTCGATCCGACGAGACCACGGAATCCTGGAAATGGATCGTCACCGTGTCTTTCACCATTTCAATCCTCTGACCTCTTAAGGCATCGGATAGGGCCACGGCGCATCCCTAAGCTCCGATTGGTTTGACGAAGACTGTAGAAATAAATCCAGTTCCGTTCCCGCCTTTAGGTCGTGCTTCCGACAGCGCCCCCCCCTGAAGGACCCGATCCGCGTCTCGCGTCAGGCTCAGAAGGCGTTGGTGCGGCGGGTGATTTCGGCCAGGACGGTGCGCACGAGGATCTGGAGGTCGAGGCGCAGGCTCTGGTTCTCGATGTACCACAGGTCGAGGGCGGCCCGGCGCTGCATGTCGGCCAGGGTGGGGGTGGGCCCGCGCGAGCCGTTGATCTGGGCCCAGCCGGTGATGCCGGGCTTGACGGCGAAGCGGTGGCGGTAGGTCGGGATCTCGGCGCCGTAGTAGAGGTCGTGGGCCAGGGCGTGGGGGCGCGGGCCGACCAGGGCCATGTCGCCCTGCAGCACGTTGAGGAGCTGGGGCAGCTCGTCGATGCTGGTGCGGCGCAGGAGGGCGCCGACCCGGGTCACCCGGGCATCGCCGCGCGTGGCCTGGTGCACGACCGCCCCGTCGTCCAGCACCCGCATGGTGCGGAACTTGTAGATCTGGAAGGGGCGCCCGTCCTTGCCGGTGCGGGTCTGGCGGAACAGGACCGGGCCCTGGCTGTCGAGGCGCACCAGCAGGGCCACGAGGATCAGCAGCGGGGCCACCAGGAACAGGGCGAGGGCCGCCAGGGCGGGATCGAGGGCGGGACGGACGGCGGACAGGCTCGGGCGCGACCGGGCCAGGACGGCGGTGTCCGATCCGGCCGCGAGGCTCTTCCGAGCAGAAGTGGTGTCCATCGTGACGGAGCCCTCTGGATAAGCAGACATCGGTTCGCATCAGCCCGTTGGCGCTGAAGCGAAACGGGGCAGTTCCGTCCCATTTCGCTTCAAAGATTGGCAACCGATCTTTCCTCAGCAAAGATCGGTCCACATATCTCATAAACCATACTAAGGAATTTCGACGGCGCGGAGGCGAGTAATTGCATCAAAATGCACATTGCCGCCCTGGAAAAATGAAATATAAAGGCATTTACAGCTTTCTGCGCATGAATATTATTTAAATTCATGTAAGGTCGTACTTATCGTAACGCAGACCTATTATAAGTATGGTCTCAAAAATTATGACAAAGGCTTGAAACATATGATCAAGCAATCATCTGAATATGACAGAGAAGCAATCGAAATCGCGCCCTCGCAAATCGCAAATCTTAGTTGACCGCGCGCACAGATCTGGAATTTAAGTGCTCAATACAAGTCTTTGACCTACGACGCCGATCAAAAATTCGCAACGCAGCTACTATCTGTCTGCTGTATTCAGAAAACCTCTACAGGACAAAACACTACTCAGCGTTTACATAAATCCCCGCAAGCACACCGATCCTAAATTCGGTACTAGACGGCGCCTCGACGAAAACAATAATGGGCGGATTTAAATAATAAATCCCACCGATGGCACAGTTCACATGATGCTGGCCAGGCTCAATACGTCGTCAACGGAGAGATTGGAGCGGGTACCGGGAATCGAACCCGGGTATTCAGCTTGGAAGGCTGCTGCTCTACCATTGAGCTACACCCGCATCGCCGACCTTCGTAGCAGGTCACCGAGGCTCGAGACAGCCCGAAAGAGCTCGGGATCTCGGTAAAGGTTTGGTGGGGGAAGTAGGACTCGAACCTACGAAGCTTACGCAGCGGATTTACAGTCCGCCCCCTTTGCCGCTCGGGACATTCCCCCAAACCGACCGCCTCTCGACGGCGCGCCGTCCTTATGATGACCGCTCGACGCCGAGTCAACCGCGTCGATCAATCGAAATACGCGAGATCGCAAATCCGCATTTGCGCCCGTTCGGCTCCGCGCCAAGTGTCCACCGAGAGCGTGCCGGCGACGTGCACCTCGCGACCGATGCTAGAAAGGATGGCCTGTCCGAGAGGTCCCTGCGCGGCACGGAACGCGATGGCACCGATGGCCTGGCCATCGCGGCTACGCAGGCGAGCTCGCACATGCCCGTTGCCGACGACCGCGGCGTCGACGAGGCGGTGGCGCGGGAGGACGAAGGTCGGCTCCGGCGCAGCGGATCCGAAAGGGCCTGCCCGGTGGATCGTGCGAACGAGCTCGGCCGTGACGCCGCCCGCACTCATCGCCCCGTCCACGAGCAGCGCCTCCACCGCCCGTGCCTCTGCCACGGTCGCGGACAGCGACGCCGCGAGGTGGTCACGAAAGCCCCTGACGTCTGGGCTCGGCAGCGTGACGCCTGCCGCCATGGCATGGCCGCCACCCTTAAGGGCAAGGCCCGCTTCGACCGCGCTCCGAACCGCCTCCCCCAGATCCGCCCCCACGATCGAACGGCCCGAGCCGGTGGCGGTACCGTCCGGCCGCAGGGCGAAGGCGAAGGCCGGGCGACCGAAGCGTTCCTTTAGACGAGCCGCGATGAGCCCGACGACGCCGGGATGCCAGTCCGCCGAGGCGGCTACCAGCACCGGCCGGTCCGGATCGAGGATGAGGGCATGGTCCATCTCGGCCTCCGCGGCGGCGACCGCCTCGGCTTCGATCACCTGCCGCTCGCGATTGAGCCGGTCGAGTTCCGCCGCGATTCGTGCGGCCTCGGCGGGATCCGACGTGGTGAGGAGAGTCGCGCCCAGGCCCGCATCTCCGATACGGCCGCCGGCATTGATGCGCGGTCCGACGAGGTACCCGAGGTGCCAGGCCTCCGGCGGCTCGGTCAGGGATGCGGCGTCCAGAAGCGCTGCAAGGCCGACGCGACCACGGGTCCGCATTACCTTAAGACCCTGGACCACAAAAGCGCGGTTGAGGCCGGTGAGCGGCACCACGTCCGCCACTGTCGCCAGGGCGACGAGGTCCAGGGCAGCGGCGAGATCGGGCAGTTGATCCGCGTAGCCGGTCTCTCGCCGGAGGCGGCGGTTGAGAGCCACCAGGGTGAGGAAAACGACACCGGCGGCACAGAGATGTCCGAGACCGGAAAGATCATCGAGACGGTTCGGATTCACGACGGCGCGGGCCGGCGGCAAGTGCTCGGGTGCGCCGTGGTGATCGAGTACGACCACGTCGAGGCCGAAGGCCGCTGCGGTTTCGAGGGGGGCATGCCCGCTGGTCCCGCAGTCGACAGTGACGAGCAGCGTGGCACCGGCCGCCCGTAAAGCCTCCACGGCGGCAACGTTGGGGCCATAGCCCTCCGTGATCCGGTCGGGGATATGGATCTGAACCGTCAGGCCGACGCTTCGCAGGTATCCAGCCAGGAGCGCAGCGCTGGCGGCCCCGTCGACATCGTAATCGCCGAAGACCGCGACTTGCTCGCCGGTCAGCACCGCCTGAGCGAGTCGTTCGGTGGCCGCCGGCATATCCACGAGGCAATCCGGGTCCGGCATCAGGTCGCGAAGGCGCGGCTGGAGGTACGCATCGGCTTCGGATGGTCGGATCCCGCGACCGGCCAGGACCCGCGCCAGAAGTTCGGGGAGGGCATGTGCCTGGACCATCGTCGCCGCATAGGCTTGGAGGGCGGGATCGGCGCACCGGTCTCGCCAGGGCCGGCCGAGGACCGAACGGGTCACATCGAGGAACGCGCGGGGCGTGTGGATGGCGATGGCGGCTGACACGGAGGGATCATAGCGCCATGCGCACCGCAGGGCTGCATCCTAAAACGAGAAAGGGGCCGGCGAACCTGCGCCGGCCCCTCATGGAGCGTGACCTGAACGTCGTTCGGACCGTCGCCCGAACTGCCGATCAGAGGTTCTTGAGAATGCTGTCGACCACCTTCTTGGCGTCGCCGAACAGCATCATGGTGTTGTCGCGGAAGAACACCTCGTTCTCGACGCCGGCGTAACCGGAACCCATGCCGCGCTTGATGAACAGCACGGTCTTGGCTTTCTCCACGTCGAGGATCGGCATCCCGTAGATCGGCGAGGCCTTGTCCGTCTTGGCGGCCGGGTTGGTGACGTCGTTGGCGCCGATCACGAAAGCCACATCGGCCTGCGGGAACTCACCGTTGATGTCCTCGAGTTCGAAGACCTCGTCGTAGGGCACGTTCGCTTCGGCGAGCAGCACGTTCATGTGGCCAGGCATGCGGCCGGCGACGGGGTGGATCGCATATTTCACGTCCACGCCTTCCTTTTTCAGCATGTCGACCATCTCGCGAAGGCTATGCTGGGCCTGGGCCACCGCCATGCCGTAGCCCGGCACGATGATGACACGCTCGGCGTTCTTCATGATGTAGGCCGCGTCGTCGGCAGAGCCCTGCTTGACCGGACGGGTCTCGACGGCACCACCGGCCACCGCCGCGGTATCACCACCGAAACCGCCGAGGATGACCGAGAAGAACGACCGGTTCATCGCCTTGCACATGATGTAGGATAGGATCGCGCCGGAAGAACCCACCAGAGCACCAGTGATGATCAGCGCGAGGTTGCCCAGCGTGAAGCCGATGCCGGCCGCTGCCCAGCCGGAATAGGAATTCAGCATCGAGACCACGACGGGCATGTCCGCCCCGCCGATCGGGATGATGAGCAGTCCACCGAGCACGAATGACAGCACGACGATCAGCCAGAAGATCGCCTTGCTCTCACTGCCGATGAAGATCGCGATCAGCACCACCAGCGCGATACCGAGGCCGATGTTGATGAGATGACGCTGGGGCAGCATGATCGGCTTGCCGGACATACGCCCGTCGAGCTTGGCGAAGGCGATGACAGAGCCCGTGAAGGTGATGGCGCCAATGGCGACGCCCAGCGCCATCTCGAACAGCGACTCCTTGTGGATGTGGCCGTTTTCGAGGATGCCCACTGCCTGCGGGGCGTAGAGGGTCGCGGCCGCACCCATCACGGCGGCGAGGCCGACAAGCGAATGGAAGGCGGCGACGAGCTGCGGCATGGCCGTCATCGGTACGCGCTTGGCGATCACCGCGCCGGCACCACCACCGATCGCGAGGCCGAGGATCACGATGACCCAAGCCCCGAGCCCGGCCGGCGGATGACCGACCAGGGTGGTGAGCATGGCGAGGCCCATGCCGATCATGCCGTACAGGTTGCCCTGACGCGATGTCGTCGGATGCGAGAGCCCCCGCAGCGCCATGATGAACAGGACGCCGGAGACGATGTAGAGAAGGGATGAGACGTTCTGGGACATGTCTCAGGCCTTCTTCTTGTACATGCCGAGCATGCGCTGCGTCACGAGGAACCCGCCGAAGATGTTCACGCTGGCGAGGATGATGCCGACGAAACCGAAGAAACGGGCCCAACCGGTGCCATGCTCAACGTACGGAACGCCGGCAGCCAGGAGCGCACCGACAATGATCACGGACGAAATCGCGTTGGTGACGGACATCAGAGGGGTGTGGAGGGCCGGGGTCACAGACCAGACCACGTAGTAGCCGACGAAGATCGCCAGCACGAAGATCGCGAGCTGGAATACCGTGGGGTCGACGGCGCCGTGGGTCACGGCGCTGAGACCGTGACCCAATCCGTCGGCGTATTTCTGCGCCTGAAGCGCGTGCTGCTGCGCTATGTCGGCAGCGGTTCGGGCCGCAGCGGCGGCGGCGCGCGCCTGCTCGGCGGCCTGATCGGGGGGAAGCGTGGCCATCGTATCCTCCGGCGGGATCAGGATTTGGGCTGGAACGAGGGATGCGAGACCTGACCGTCACGGGTCAGGTTGGTCGCCTTGACGAGCTCATCGTCCCACTTGACCGCCAGGGTCTTGGCCTCCTTGTCGATCAGCGTCTCGACGAAAGCGTAGAGGTTGCGGGCGTAGAGGCTGGAGGCCGTGGCCGCGAGGCGGCCTGGTACGTTGAGGTGGCCGACGATCTTGACACCCTTCTCGGTGGTAACGACCTCACCGGCCTTGGCGCCCTCGACGTTGCCGCCGCGCTCGACGGCAAGATCGACGAGGACCGAACCCGGCTTCATCGAGGCGACCATCGCCTCCGAGACGAGCTGAGGAGCCGGCCGACCGGGAATCAACGCCGTCGTGATGACGATGTCCTGCTTGGCGATGTGGGTCGTGACGAGATTGGCCTGCTTCTTCTTGTATTCCGCCGACATCTCCTTGGCATAGCCGCCGGAGGTCTCGGCCTGCTTGAACTCCTCGTCCTCGACGGCGACGAACTTCGCGCCGAGGGATTCGACCTGCTCCTTGGTAGCGGGTCGCACATCGGTCGCGGTGACGACCGCACCCATCCGACGCGCGGTGGCGATCGCCTGAAGGCCGGCGACGCCGACGCCCATGACGAAGACGCGGGCGGCCGGAACGGTCCCGGCGGCAGTCATCATCATCGGCATGGCACGGCCATACTCCGCAGCGCCGTCGACGACGGCGCGGTAGCCGGCGAGGTTCGCCTGCGAGGACAGTACGTCCATCACCTGCGCACGGGTGATGCGGGGCATCAACTCCATCGCGAAGGCATCGAGACCGGCATCCGCCATGGCTCCGAGCTCGGCTTCGTGGCCGTAGGGATCCATGATCGCGATGACGCTGGCGCCGCGCTTCAGCAGGCCGATCTCATCGGCGGACGGGCGGCGCACTTTGAGCACGAGATCGGCGGACCCGGCCGCATCCGCGGCCGAACCGGAGATGGACGCCCCGGCGGCCTCGTACTCCGAGTCCGGGACCCCAGCTTTAAGGCCGGCTCCGGACTGCACGGTCACATCGGCTCCGAGACCGATGAATTTCTTGACCGTCTCTGGCACCGCCGCAACCCGCGGCTCCGCGGGATCGGTTTCCGATAATACAGCGATGCGCATGCAGGAATGCTCCTTAGAGGACGGCCCGAAGGCGACCCGCAAAATCAGTCAAGATGTCGTTCGGAGAGGGTCAGGCGAAGGCGAGATAGAGGGCGAGCAGAATACCGACCGCCAGAGGGGCCTTCCAACCGATGGCTGGTGCGAGAGCACCGACCGCACCGGCGACACCAGACAGGATCACGCCGAAGATGGCCGTTAGCCAAGCCTCACGGATTCCGCCGACGGCGAGGGCCAGAACCCAGCACAGCACGACACCAGTGCCGATCTCCACGAACCGAACGAACCCGCGATAGGTCTGCTCGTGGGTCTTCTCATCCATCGCCGGGCTGTAATGCGCGCCGGACACGGTCTTGGTATCGGCCATCTTGTGGGCGTCCCCTAGGGCATCATCTTGATTTGTTCCAAGGGGATTTAGCGCAAGCCAAGGTCGCTCGCAATCGACATGCGTGCCCCGCAATCGCCTCAAACGGCTTTTTGTGGCCACGCTTTCAAGCCGGCAATCCAAGTCCCGCCGTCGTCAGCGCCTCGCCCTGGCGGGCTTCGAGGTCCGAGAGGGAGAAACGATCGATCTCGGCCTCAAACAACCGATGGTAGTTCAACTCCGAGCGAAGGTGGAGGAACACGGCGCCGAGCCCGACCGCAGCGCGGTCCATGAACACGAATTCCTGCGGGATCGTGACCGGGCCGCGCGCCTTGAGAGCTTGGTGCACTTCGAAGGCCTGGCGACGGCCGTACTCACCGGGCTTGACGCCATCGGCCACGGTTCGGGTCCGATCCTCGAGGATCGGTCCATAGATGAAGCGCGCCCAGATGTTGAGGATCTCGACGAGCTCTTTGTTCAGGTTCTTAAAACCCCAGGTCTCGTAAGCGTGCACGATCCGAGCGTTGTCGTTGTCGAGGAGACCCCGGTACAGGTCGACGACGCCGCCGACGAAACGCGGATGGAAGATGCGGACGCAGCCATAATCAAGCAGGTTGATACCCTGTGCTTCACCGCCTTCCGAGAAGACCGTGTAGTTTCCGAGGTGGGGATCGCCGTGGATGACCGCGGCGCGGCTGAATGGATGCCACCAAGCCTTGAACATCGACTGCGCCAACCGGTTGCGGATCTCAACCGGCGCATCGGCAAAATCCAGGATCCGCTGGCCTTCGAGCCAGCCGAGCGTCAGCAGGCGTTTCGTCGAGAGATCCTTGTGGATGGCGGGGACCCGTACCGCGTCGACGTCGCGTAAAACGTTGCCGTAGAGGACAGCGTGCTTGGCTTCGCGCTCATAATCGAGCTCCTCCCGCACCCGGGCGCCGATTTCCTTGGCGATCTCGCGGGTGTCGAGCCAGGACGAGAGCCGACGGTGCAACGCGAAGGCCACTTCGAGCTGCTTCAGGTCGGCCTCCACCGCCGACTGCATATCGGGATACTGGAGCTTGCAGGCGAGGTGCGTACCATCCTGCGCCGTGGCGCGATGGACCTGTCCGAGGGACGCCGCCGCAGCGGGCTTCAGGTCGAAGCTCTGAAAGCGGCGCTGCCAATCTGTTCCGAGCTCGGCCATCATGCGGCGCTTCACGAAGGCCGCCCCCATCGGCGGCGCATCGGCCTGAAGCTTCTGAAGTTCGGTGGCGTATTCCGGCGGCAGCAGATCCGGCACCGTGGCCAGTAGCTGCGCGACCTTCATGATCGGACCTTTCAGGCCACCGAGGGCTTGCGCCAGGGCCGCCGCGTTGGTCGGTGCTTCCTTACTGCCGAACAGCTTGGCGCCGGCCATCCGCGCCGCCACCCCGCCGACATTGGCGCCGACGCGGGCATAGCGGCTGGCTCTGGCGGAGAAGCGGTTGGCTTCACGATCGGTGTCGGCCATTGGGATCAATCAACTCGTCGGGAAAAGCTTTTCCCGAGATAAGCGCAGCCGCGTCGCCTGCCAGGGCAGCGGGCTCATGGGTCGCGGCTCGACGGCCTGGATTCCAGCCAATCCTCACGTGTCCGCTGCGTGAACACAGTCTGGATCAAATTCACGAGCTGCGCCACCGGATGATCACCAAGGCTTAGGATCTCCCGCAGGAAAACCAGTGTGCACGATCCGAGGACGCGATCGATGCCAGCGGAACAGCGCACGGTCTATTCTATATAGGAGCAGCGGCATTCGCGATGCTTGAATGCATATGCCGCTACCAATCAAGCGACGATTCAGTCTTCTCAACCCGATGATATTTTCTCGAAAAGGCATCGTCTCGTTCTACGGATTCGACCTGAAGATCGCTATAGGACTTCGTCGCCCGCCAATCTAACCGAATCTCTTGGCTTCTCGACTTCGAGTTCAATGGCGTACCACCTTGCATTGCACAGAATGTTAAATGCAAGGTGGTCATGACAAAGGTGCCTACGTGGCCTCCATCGACTCCAATTCGACGATCATACCCTCGATCATCGACAAGCCGATCTGCCAGAAGCCCGGGTCTCGGGCGTCGAGACCGAAGGGAGCAAGAAGTTCACCGTAGGGCTTGGCGCCGCCGGCCGAAAGCAGCGCGAAGTAGCGATCGACGAACCCATCCTCGGCCTTCGCGTAGACGCCGTAGAGCGAATTCACCAGGCAATCACCGAAGGCATAGGCGTAGACGTAGAATGGCGAGTGGATGAAGTGCGGGATATACGCCCAGAACGGTTCATAACCCGTGTCGAGCGCGATCGCCGGCCCCAGGCTCTCCGCCTGTACCGACATCCAGAGACCGTTGATCTGCTCAGCCGTCAACTCACCCTGTGCGCGGGCAAGGTGAACTTTTCGCTCGAAGGCATAGAACGCGATTTGACGCACGACCGTGTTGATCATGTCCTCGACCTTCGCCGCCAGCATGGCGCGGCGCTGGCTCGGGTTCGCGGTCGCAGCTAGCAGGCGGCGGAAGGTCAGCATTTCGCCGAACACGCTGGCGGTCTCGGCCAGGGTCAGGGGCGTCGGCGCCATCAAGGCCCCGTTCGAGGCAGCGAGCACCTGATGCACCCCGTGGCCGAGTTCATGCGCGAGAGTCATCACATCGCGCGGTTTCCCCTGGTAGTTGACCAGAACGTAGGGATGGGCGGAGGGCACGGTCGGGTGCGCGAAGGCGCCGGGCGCCTTGCCGGGCCGGGTCGGCGCATCGATCCAGTTGCGGTCG
The DNA here is from genome assembly GCF_055361545.1 of Methylobacterium sp. TK31. Lineage (NCBI taxonomy): Bacteria > Pseudomonadati > Pseudomonadota > Alphaproteobacteria > Hyphomicrobiales > Methylobacteriaceae > Methylobacterium > Methylobacterium sp. TK31. The sequence goes on from NZ_CM143964.1 coordinate 2,989,368, forward strand.
AAGAACGTCCGGGCGATGTCGGCCATGCGGGGCGAGAAGGCCCGGTAGGCATCGAGAACGGTATCGCGCGCCTCGCTCCAGGAGATGGTACGCTGGTCGACCTTCGGCAACGGCGCGTTGCGGTCCCAATACGGTAACGTGTCGCGACCGAACCACTTCGCTTTCAGACGATAATAGCGATGCGACAGGCGTGGATACGCCGCCTGGACAGCCTCGACCATGGCGGCGACTACCTCAGGCTCGACGCGGTTCGAGAGGTGGCGCGCGTCGGCCACGTCCTTGAAGCCGCGCCAGCGATCGGAAATTTCCTTGTCCTTCGCGAGCGTGTTGGTGATCAGCGTGAAGGTGCGCAGGTTGGCACGAAAGACTTCGCTGAGAGCGCCCGCCGCCTCGTGGCGGATGGCACCGTCCGGATCCTGAAGCTTGTTGAGGGTCGGCTCCAGGGTGAGTTGCTCGCCTTGAACGGAGAAGCGCAGTGAGGCGATGGTGCCGTCGAACAGGCGGTTCCAGGCCGAGCGCCCAGTCACGGACTTCTCGAGGAAGAGCTTCTCGGTCCGGTCGTCGAGCTGGAACGGCTTCTCTCGCCGCAGGTCTTCGATCCAAGGCGCGTAATGGGCGAGCGGGCCGGCTGTCATCGCCCGATCCATCGCTGCATCGGGGATGCGGTTGAGCTCGAGGGCGAAGAACAGCAAGTGGCTGGAGGCCGTGGTCAGGCGCTCCTGGGTGTCGCCGTAGAATTTCTCGCGTAGTTCGTCGGTGGTGTCGCCGGAATAGACCAGGCCCGCGAAGGACATCAGACGGCCGAGTAGATCCTCGATCCCTTCATAAGCTGCTATCGCCTCGGCAAGTTCGACCGGGGCCTCGGGTCCTTCGGCGATCACCTGAAGACGTCCGGCATAGCGCTCGGAGAACTCGGCGCATGCGCTTTCCGCCCGTGCGAGATCGGCTGTGAAATCCGGAGAATCGATCCCCGCGTAGAGGTCCGTCAGATCCCATTCCGGCAACGCCCCGAGATCGGCCGCGTGCGCGGCGGCCCTGGCGGCACTGGCCCCTTCGGCATTCGCGACGATGCCCGAACGAGTGGCATGGGCGACGGCTCGGCTCGACATGATGGTCTCGTTCCCTCTCGGCCCGGTGAGTGCCGTGCGCGGTGATATCGAGTGCAGGGGCCGTCCGATCAATCCGAAACCGGCAGAAACCTGAGGGCCGAGACGGTTTGTCAGGGGACTGGCGAGCCGCCCTCACGACGCGAGATCGCCGCCGTCGGAAAAGTCGGATCGTCGTTAAGCGCGGCTTTACGCTCTTGGGCCACCCTGCGGTTCGAAACGAAACACGCCAGCGAAGATGGCGCTCGGACGACTCCCCGTCGCCGGCCACCCTGCGCTTGCGAATAGCGAGGCTGCCCCATGTCGACAACGGTCCTGATCGTCGACGATGATCCCGTGCAGCGCCGCCTCGCCGAGGCGATGGTCCGCCGTCTCGGCTTCGAAGCAAAGGTGGCCGAAAGCGGCGAGCAGGGCCTCGAAACGCTTCGGTCCGGCGATGCGGTCGACGTGGTGCTCCTCGACCTCGTCATGCCCGGCGGCCTCGACGGCCTCGGCGTGATGGCCGAGATGCGAAAGACCGGCCTCGACGTTCCGGTGATCGTGCAAACCTCGAACGGCTCGATCGACGCCGTCGTCACGGCGATGCGGGCCGGGGCCACCGACTTCGTAGTCAAACCCGCCGGGGCCGAGCGCCTCCAGGTCTCGATCAAGAACGCTCTGAAGGTCGATCAGCTCGAGGAGGAAGTCCGGCGCATGCGTCGGCGCGCCTCCGGCGCCCTCACCTTCAAGGACCTGACATCTCGCAGCCCGGACATGGAGCGCGTGATCCGCCTCGCAGAACGGTCGGCCAAATCGAACATCCCCGTGCTCATCGAGGGTGAATCCGGCGTCGGCAAGGAAGTGCTGGCCCGGGCGATCCAGGGGTCCGGCGACCGGCGCGGAAAGGCCTTCGTCACCGTCAATTGCGGGGCGATTCCCGACAACCTCGTCGAATCTACCCTGTTCGGCCACGAGAAAGGCGCGTTCACCGGGGCGACCGAGCGACATGTCGGCAAGTTCGTGGAGGCCTCGGGCGGAACGCTCTTCCTCGACGAAATCGGTGAGTTGCCCCTCGACGCGCAGGTCAAGCTCCTGCGTGCCCTGCAGGAAGGCGAGGTCGACCCGGTCGGCGGCAAGCGCAGCGTGCGCGTGGACATCCGTCTGATCTCGGCGACGAACCGTTCGCTCCTCGACCTCGTGAAGCAGGGCCGATTTCGCGAAGATCTCTATTACCGCCTCAACGTCTTCCCCATGACCCTGCCGCCCTTGCGCGCCCGCCGGGAGGATATTCCGGATCTGGTTCGATCGTTCTGCGCGCGCTTCGCCGCCGAGGAGGGCAAGAAGGTCCGGGCCATCACGCCCGAGGCGATGGCGCTGCTGACCCGCTACGGTTGGCCCGGCAATGTCCGCCAGTTGGAGAACGCACTGTTTCGCGCGGTCGTGCTGGCGGATGGGGACGAGCTCACCGTCTCCGAATTCCCCCAAATCGCCGCGCAGGTCGAAGGCTTCGACATCCGCATCCCCGCCGCACCCGTTCAGCCGATGGTCCAGGGCGGCGCGCCCGAGCCGGTGCGCGAGATCGTCCGAGTGGAAGTGCGCGACCCGCACGCCATGAGTCTCGTCGCCGAGGAAACCGGTGAGATGAAGACCATGGAGGGGCTGGAGGCGGAGATCATCCGCTTCGCGCTTCAGTTCTATCGCGGCCGGATGTCGGAAGTGTCGCGCCGCCTCGGAATTGGCCGATCCACCCTCTATCGCAAGCTCAAGGACCTCGGGCTCGCGGACGAGGAAAAGGCCGACGAGGCCGCCGCCTGACGAATACCCCGTGGAAAGCGTGCGATTGCGCACGCGCCCGCATGATCCGATTATCCTAGTCCCATCGGCCGGAATGGTCGGTTCCGAGGAGTTGCCACCATGGGCGTTTTGCGCTCTGCCTCCGTCGCGCTGTCCGCCCTCCTGGCAGGCTGCGTCGGCTACGGGGCTCACGCCCAGGTCTCCGACGGGCGAACGCCTGATCCGGCTCCCGAGGTCCGAAGCCCTCGAGTCCAGCCCACACCGGCTCAAGAGACACCGGTCTCGGGCCCCGTCATGCATAGGGCCTCGGTCGATCCGGCTGCACCTGAGCCGGCCAAGCCCGACCCTTCAGCGACCGGCGTCAATGGGAGCGTGCCGATCTCGGCTCCGGCGGCGGACGCGAACCCATCCACGGCGGGAACATCGCCCACCACCGAGGCGACGGCACCGCCGCCCCTGCCGACAGATCCGCAGGCCGCGGCCATCGCCGCGCGGCTGGCCGATCCGGCTCCTCTCCTGGCAAGGCTCTCGACGAAGGACCGAGAGGCGATCCAGGCCTTCTATGCGCTCGGCGCCTTCAGACCGGTCTGGATTGTCGACGGAGCCCTGACCCCCGCGGCGAAGTCTGCCGCCGCGCGTCTGGCCGCCGCTGGCGAGGACGGGTTGGCCGCCTCGGCCTATCCCGTACCGGTCCTCGGCACACAGAGGGCTACCGAGTCCCAGATCGCCGAGGCGGATCTCAAGCTTTCGGCCGCCGTGGTACTCTATGCCCGCGACGCACGGGGTGGCCGCGTCCATCTCGCCAGCCTGTCGCGCCTGATCACGCCAGCCCTCGACCTGCCGGCGCCGGACGCCGTCCTCTCTCGCGTCGCCTTGGGTGGGCCAACTGCCGGATCCCTGCTCCAAGGCTACAATCCGGCCCAGCCCGGCTATCTCGCCCTGAAGGCACGTCTCGCGACACTGCGTGGGCATGGGCAGGTTCTCTCCGCACCCAGCGTGCAACTGCCTCCTGGGCCGGTACTGAAGCTCGGCATGACTGACCCGCGAGTTCCGACCCTGCGCAGCCGCTTCGGCCTGGAGGCCCGGACGGCTGGCACTCTCGATGCAGCACCGGGCGATCCAGATTTCTACGATGCCGGCGTAGTCGCAGCGGTGACGGCCTTCCAGCGTTCGCGGGGCCTGCCCGCTAACGGCGCCCTGACCGTGCAGACGGTCGCCGCCCTTGCCCGGCCAGAGGCCGCAACGCGCACCGACGACGCGGAAGCTGCACTCCTTGTCAATATGGAGCGTTGGCGCTGGCTACCGTCGGACCTCGGTCGCGACTACGTCATGGTCAACATCCCCGAGTTCCGCGTGCGGGTGATCCGAGATGGACGTCAGCGCGACGAGGCAAGGGTCATCGTCGGCAAGACCGAATCCCCGACCCCGATCTTCTCGGGTATGATGGAATACGCCGTCGTCAATCCGTCTTGGAATGTACCGCCGTCGATCCTGAAGAACGAGTTCCTGCCCGGGCTCGCTCGCGACCCGAACTATGCCGCGCGCCGCGGCTACGAGGTAGTCTACCGCAACGGAAACGTATCGGTGCGCCAGCCGCCAGGCGAGCGCAACGCCCTCGGTTTCATCAAGTTTATGTTCCCGAACAACCACGCGGTCTATTTGCACGACACGCCCAACCGCAGTCTGTTCTCGTCCGCCCATCGTGCGCTCAGCCATGGCTGCGTGCGCGTCGAGGACCCGTTCCGATTCGCTGACGCGGTCCTGCCGGAGGCGTGGTCGAGCGAGCGCCTGAAGAAGCTCATCGGCAAGGGCGAACGCCAGATCCGGCTGACCGAGAAGCTCCCGGTCCATCTCGCCTACTTCACGACCTCGGTCGATGAAGCTGGAATGGTCCGCACGCTGCCCGACCTCTACGGCTACGATTCGCGCATGAAGGTCGCTCTTGGCCTCAGCCCGGGCAGCCTCCTCGTGGCCCGCGGGACGGACGGCAAGACGCCCGATTCCCGGCGCGGAACGCAGAAGAAGCCGGCGGTGACGGCGCGAACTGGCCCGGCCCTGAATGGTACGCCGAAGCCGGTGGTCGAGGCCCGGCGCCAGCGGGTACGTGAGGTGAATTCCGAAGGCGTGACGGCGGCCCGCGCCGCCGTCCGTCCGCCCGCCGATTTTGGAGAGCCCGACCTTTGGACGCCGCGTCAGACCCGTCCCTCAAACGGGTGGTGGTAAGACCAGCGACGCATGACGATCGCCGCCGCGCTCTCCACAAGGGAGTCTGGAGAATCGTCAGAGCTTTCCATTCGACTTGTCTGAAAAGTCTCACCGAAAGGAAGAAAATCTCTCCAGTGCGGCCGCGCACATCGCGGCACGATTTTGCCACGGTTCAGACTTAGCCATTCGCTCGACGAGCGGCGACGCGCCGAGGACCCGATAACCGGACGTTTACGGTTTTCGGCAACCTTGCGTTCACCATGATCCGTGCACCGCGCGCGATTGGGTAGAGGGTGAGACCACGGTGGGTAAGCTTCTGCGACACGACCGTTCGGTGCTGCACCTTTCCGTTTCGAAGCGAGCCGGGCGCCTTATCGGCGTCGCCGTCAGCTTCGGACTCGCCCTGGTCGTTGGAACGCGCGGCACCCAGGATGCCGTCGCCAACGGTGACACCCGCACGATCTCGATCTACCACACGCACACCAAGGAAAGCTTGACCGTCACGTTCAAGCGCGACGGGCGCTATGACCGGGCGGCTCTCGAGCAGTTGAATTGGCTCCTGCGCGACTGGCGCGTCGATGAGCCGATCAAGATGGATCCCCGGCTGTTCGACACGGTCTGGGAGGCCTACCGTTCGGTAGGCTCGCAGGAGCCGATCAACGTCGTCTCCGCCTATCGCTCACCCGGAACCAACGCGATGCTGCGGCGCCGGTCGAGAATGGTCGCCGAGTACAGCCAGCATATGCTCGGCAAGGCCATGGACTTTTATCTGCCGGACATCTCGATCGATCAGATTCGCGCGGTCGGCATGCGGATGCAGCGCGGCGGCGTCGGCTGGTATCCGCGCTCGAATTCGCCCTTCGTGCACCTCGATGTCGGCTCGGTCCGGTCCTGGCCGCGCATGACGCACGACCAGCTGGCCCGCCTGTTCCCGGACGGCAAAACCGTTCACCTACCCTCCGACAATCGCCCCCTCCCCGGCTACGAACTGGCCCGCGCCGAGATTCTTTCGCGCGGCGGCACCGTTCTCGGTGTTACGGAATTGGCGCAGATGGACGAGGATGACGGCCCGAGCATCAAGGGCTTCTTCGCCAGCCTGTTCGGCGGCGGACGTGCCCAGGAAACGGCACCGCCGATTCAGGTGGCCACCAAGGCGCCCGAGCGGACGCGGGGCAAGCCGACACCAGTCGTCGTCGCCAGCGCCGATCCGGAGGATCCGGTCGGCGCCCGCGCCGCCCTCGCTTACGCGGCTCCTGCCAGCGACGAGGCGCTCAAGGGTAATCTCCTTCGCCGTGACGGACGCGATGCACAGAGCCTGCTGACAGGCGAAACACCGGTCACGGCCGGGACGCCGGCTCCCGAGGCGGCCGTCTTGGCCGCCCTGCCTCTCCCGCCCCGGCGCCCGGCGGAATTCGCGGCCGTCACCGCCGCACTGACGATGCCCCTGCCGCCGCCACGGCCCGCTGTGCAGGTCGCCGGCCTCGGCATGGCAGGCATGGTAAACCTGGCTCCGGTCACGACGCAGACACCCGCCCGCGCAGCCCTCGTCCCGGCGAATGCCGACTCACGCACCCAGCTTCGTGCCCTCTTTGCTGCGGCGGCCGCGGACGCCGAACCAGCGAGCCGCGCCGCCCCAGTGAAGCTCGCCAATGCCAAGGCGAAGCTCGACGGGGCTCCGGGTGCTATCGTCACGCCGCCAGCCGGCGTCGCGACACGCTTCTCGGCACGTAGCCCCGGCGACGACTTGGCCGCCTCTCGCTTCAGCGGAGCCGCCGCACGGGTCACGCCCGGCACTCGCTGACATCGACCATCCCTGAAGAGGCACCACCTGTGCCCATCAGGCAACTTGGTACGTCGCCTCTCCGCTTGCCGCCTGCACTGCCAATCCCGTTGGAGGCCTGGCCCCTGAGCCAATGTTTCTCACAGAAAACTTTGCCCTAGATCGGCCACCTGCGAATCACAAATTGACCTCTAATAGGCGAACGAAGTGTACTTCCACCTGCGAAGCGGTTTTAGTTCACGCAATCGGCATCGCTAGAGACATGTTCGGGTCGTAGTTCTCAAGTTCAATACGACAAGTCAGGAGTGTTTCATTTCGTCGGGAAGTCCCGACAAATTCATTTTTAAGCAACCTGAGATTGTATATGTGTTTTGTCGATTTTCTAGACCTGAGCTCACCTCGAATGCGATGTTCAGTCAAAGAAGGGTGACTAGCGACTAACCGGCCACTCGATTTCGTGCCGAAAATTTTTTGCGAACGCCCCTGTTTTAGTCCGCATGAAGAACGACGAGGCTTCGCACCGACTGAATATCCCGATCATCGGCGGGCGGGATACGTAATCTGTCTTGTGAGAAAGCTGCGCAGATCCCCCAAATGGGGTATGCGGCCGACCCGTCATTTCAAGGAGAAAAGCGAACCCAGGCACTGGGAGAATCCGGCAATCAATCGATGAGGACCGCAATGGCTTCAGGTCTGAAGGGAGGCGGTTCGTGATGTTTACGATCAGCGCAAGCTGCCTGCTGGCCGGTACCGCGCTGGCAGCGGCGGCTCAGAATATTCCTCATCGACGCGCTGCGCTCGAATGGGCCGGCGGCACCCTGGTGATCGCAGGCCTGGGACTCTTGGGTGCGGGACTGCGGCTGTTTCGGTGAGAGCTGAGCTCATGCCGAGCCGGAGGCCATTCAGGGTTTCGGATCCGGTGGAGGCGGGATCTGCACCATCAGTGCCCTAGATGGGCAGCATGATCCTCTCGCATCCCGCTCGCTTCTGGCCAGCCGCCCTTCTGATGCTTGTCCTCTCAAGCATGGTGCCAGCCGCGGCCGACGCGCCGGCCCTGATGCTCGTCGGTTTGGACGGCAAGACCTTCTTCGAACCGGATGGCAGTCGGAATGGACCGAACGGCGAGGACGCGGTCGGGATCATCGATGTCACCGATGAGGCCCAGCCCCGCCTCGTCCAGACTCTGCCGCTCGACAATTCGGTCTACGGTCCGCCGACCAATCTCCGGATCACGCCCGACGGCAAGGTCGGCTTGGTCGCGAGCTCGGTCCTAATGCACCGAGAAGGAACGGCTTGGTACGCCCGGGCCGACGACCGGCTCCACGTCATCGATCTGCAAGCGAGCCCGGCCCGCCTCGTCGAGACAGTGAGGATCGGGCCTCAGCCGTCTGGTCTCGCGATCTCGAAGGCCGGTGACCTCGCCCTCGTGGCGAACCGTGAGGGACGCAGCGTGACGGCCCTCACGATCCGAGGCATGGAGGTAAGGCCTGTCGCAACGATCGATGTCGGCGACGAAGCGGCGGCGGTTGCTTTCGCGCCCGACGGACGACGCGCCCTCGTGGCGAAGAATAAGGTTGGGCGCATCGGTATACTGGCGATCGATGGGCCGCAGATACGCTACGAGCACGATCTCGACATGCCGGTGGGCCCCGGCGTGTATGGACTCGACCTGACACCCGATGGCTCTCTCGCTCTGACCGGTAATACCGGACCGGAGCCGAGCGATGGTCACGCCGATACGGTAAGTGTGATCCGAGTTGACGGCCCTCGCCCCCGCGTCATCGATCATCTGGGCATCGGTGACACCCCCGAAGCCTTGGCGATCGCACCCGATGGACGTCATGCGGCCGTCTCCGTGGTCCGAGGCTCAAGTGCACCGCACAGAAGTCCGGCCTACACGCCCACCGGCGCGGTCGCCCTGTTGGCGATTTCCCCCGACGGTGTCCGTCTCGTTTCGACGGCCGAGGCGGGTGCGGTCACCCAGGGCATCGCGTTCAGTCCGTCCGGGGCCTTCGTCTACGTCGGAAACTACGTCGACCGTAACCTGGGCGTCTACCGCGTCGCCGGCGACAGTCTCATCGACACGGGCAACCGGCTGGCGCTGCCGGGCCAGCCTGCCTCTCTGGCAGGACGCTAAGATCGCCATGCTGGCCGACCGCGCATCAGCGCAGCATCCTGCCGGCGCCGACATGGCATCCGGGCAACCGCCGCGGAGTATCCACTATGTCGGTTTTCGCGACGATCGATATTGGAATGCGTATCGGGTTTTCGGCGGACCGCGGGTCATTCACCGCCGCTGGGATTTCTATGCGACCCGCGACGTTGGCCCGGACGACGTCGTGATCTTCGCCAACGGTGACGAGACGCAGGCGATCGCCGCCCGCAATGCAACGGATCTCGACGAGCGCTGGCTCTGAGACGAGACGAAACAGCCTGCAGCAGGGCTGGCGAGGCGGATCGTCTACACCGCCGAAGCCCCGCGCCAGAGACGGACACAGAGCTTCGGCATGGCATGAAGTAACCGATCAGGCAGCCTGCTTGCGGCCCTTGGCCTTCGGCTGCACATCCTCGTCCTCGTTGCGGTTCGCGACCTGGCCAAGCCCAATCGACTTCGCGAGTTCCGAGCGCATCGCTGCGTAGGATGGAGCGACCATGGGATAATCGGCCGGGAGGCCATAGCGCTGGCGGTAGCTGTGCGGATCGAGGCCGTGGCTGCTCAAGTGCCGCTTCAGCGTCTTGTAGCTCTTGCCGTCGAGGAAGCTCACGATGCCGTCCGGCATCACCGACTTGCGGATCTGCGCAGCAGTCGGCTTCTCAGGCGCGATCTCTTCGGTCGGCTGCGCAACGCCGCCGACCAGACCGTTGAGGGCAGCATGAACGCTGCGGATCAGGTCCGGGAGATCGGTGGTTCGGACTGGGTTGTTCGACACGTAGGCCGCTACGATATCGGCCGCGAGATCGACGAAGTCGGTCGTTTGAATTTCGGTGCTTTCGGACATGCGTAGTTTTCTTTTCCCTGTGCCCCCAAGGCAGCAGATCGCGCATCTGTCGATATTTATCAAGCGGCATTGGGCAGTTTGGCCAAAGAACATGCCAGACATGCGCATCACAGATAAGAGATGTCCACAACAGAGACGCTTCATCCGGAAGCGTACTGCCTATTATTGCTTCTGTGGTCGAGCGAGCCTGCGCGCACAACCATCCGGGCGCGATTGATAGACCCAGCGTTGTCCGTAGTCCCCTTCCAAAGGTCGCGACGGGCGATCCATGTGGCGGTATATGACGCGACGGGTCGAAGCGCACCTCCGTGCGGGAGCGGCGCTACTCACCGGTCTGAACCCTGATCCGGCGCGAAATTCTCCGCCTCAGTCTGACGTTCCGCCTGATGGCGTCCGAGCCAGAGGCTGTTCAGAAGCCAGGCCAGTGACAGCGGCACCGCCGTGATCGCAACGGCGGTCGAGCCGAGGCCAAGGGACGCGATTCCAGCGAAGGACCAAGCTCCGACCTGATCGCCAACACGGTAGACCACCGTGTCGATGAAGTTCTTCGCCTTGTAGCGATCCTCCCGCGGCACGACGGTGAAAAGAACCTCGCGGATCGGGCGCGCGATGGCGAAGTTGCCCGCCCGGCGTAGGACTTGAAACACCACGATGGCGGCGATCGTCGGCGAGACGGCGAGGGCCGCGAAGCCGAGGATGCTGGCTGCCGGCAGCAGGGCGAGGCTTGGCCCGACGCCGATGCGCCGAACGATCCGTCCGGTCAGGAAGAATTGCACCCCAAGAGTGAGCACGTTCACGAGCAGGTCGACGCTGGCAAAGAAGGCCGTTTGCGCTCCGCGGTCGGGGAAGCTGCGCTTGGCGATGCCGGCCTGCTCGAAATACAGGAAGGTCGAGGTGATGGAGAACAGCAGCAGGAAGAGGCCGATGTTGAGGAGGTAGGGCGACCGAAAGGTCCGCGTGATGCCCGCGAAGGCGCTGCCGCCGATGGCTTCGGCGGGCGCGGGGTCGCTGGCAGCGGGCACCTGACGCAGCCGGTCCGACAGCCGCGCGAGGCCGCGCATGCTGAAGACCGCCACCTCAAGCAGCAGGGCTGCTCCGATCAGGAGTGCCCAGGTCGGCCCGTCCCGGGCGAGGGTCGCCGTGGTGGCTGAGCCCGCGATGGCACCGAGGGTCGCCCCAGCGGCGATGAAACCGAACAGGCGCTTGCCCTGCTCCGTCGAGAAGACGTCGACGATCGTCGCCCAGAACACCGAGACCACGAACAGGTTGAAGATCGACAAGCAGATGAAAAAGGCCCGGCCGATCCAGACGTCACCCTCCGGCCCTACCAAGTAGAGGCCTGCCGCGAAGACAAGGATGTTGGCGGCGAAGAATCGATAGGTCAGCGGCACGAAGCGTGCCCGTGGCAGGGTCTTCACCAGCCAGGCAAAAGGCACGTTGAGAGCCAGCATCCCCACCAGCGTGCCCGTGAAGAGCCAGGGCAGGTTCTCGATGCCCCCGGCCACTCCCATCTGGTCGCGGATCGGGCGCAGGACGTAGTAGGCCGCTAGGATCGAGAAGATGTAGGCCCATGACCAGGCGAGCGCCGGAGCCTCACCCGATCGCACGTCGACGAGGCGCCCGAGCCAGATCCCAGCACGGTGCCCCGCCGACGTTTCGGACGAGGAGCCAGCGGAGATTTCATCGCTCAAGGCGTGACACCGAGCCGAGTCCGCAGATCAGGGGCCGTCAGTTCGAGGCCGAAGCCGGGCGTGCCCATGGCGAAGGTGTCAGCCTTGGCGAGCGGCCCGACCACCACCGGATCGAAGCCCGCATCGGTGACGAGCCTCGATACGGCTGCGACGGCTTGCGTGTCGTCACCCGCGAGAGGGATCGCCATTCGACCGCCTTCGCGGTAAGCGTTGTTGGCGAACAGCTTGTAATTGGCGGCGTTGAAGGCCCGCACGATGCGAGCGCCAGCCAGATACTTGGCAGACACTGCGGCGATGCCGCTGGCCTGGACTTCGGCGTAGATCTCACCGTCGCGGGCCTGGGTCGCGTTGCCGGCATCGATGACGATCTTGCCTTTCAGAGCGTTGCCGTGCTCCTGCGCGATTTGGGGATACGCCTTATAGGGGACGGCGACGAGCACGATCTCGCCGAAGGCGATCGCCTCGGCCGGAGTCCCGGCGCGGGCCTTGGGTCCGAGTCGCTCAACCAAGCCTTTCAGTTCCTCCGGGTGCCGGGAGGAGAGCATGACCGGATGACCGGCCTTGATCCAGAGGCTGCCGAGGGTACCCCCGATGTTGCCGGCGCCGATGATGCCGATACGCGCCGGCTCGGACACCGCCTGCGCCCAGGCCGGTCCGGCAAGGGTCACCGCCAGGGTCGCACCAGCGGCGAGGATGAGGATCGCGCGGCGTGTCTGGGGTTCAGAGTGCATCGACCAAGGCCTCCATGCGGCTGCGCTGCGCGGCATCGGGCAGGCGACCCCGGGCGGCACCGAGGTTGTCCTCGACATAGGTCGCCTTTGCCATGCCCGGGATCGGGCAGGTGACGGCTTCGTGCCCGAGGACGTACTTCAGAAAGAATTGCGGCCAGCTCGCGCAATCGAACTCGGCGGCCCAGGGCGGCAGTGGCCGCCCCTGCACAGCTTTGAACAAGCGATCACGCCCGAAGGGCACGTTGACCATCACGGCCATGCCGCCCTCCTTCGCCAACGGGAGGATGCGCGCGGCTGCGCTGCGATCGTCGAGAGCGTAATTCACCTGGATGAAGTCCAGGGTCTCGCGCGTCATTAAGGCTTCGAGATCCGTGAATTGGCTGTCACGCCAGACCGTCGCACCGAGATAGCGGATCTTCCCCTGTGCTTTCAGCTCGCGCAGGGTCGCAAGGTTTCCGCCAGGATCGATCAGGTTGTGCACGGCGATGAGATCGATCACCGGCGTCCTCATGCGTTCGAACGAACGCGCAATCTCCGCTGCTCCGGCCTTACGGCCCGGAGTTCCGACCTTACTGCAGAGGAAGACCTTCTCGCGCAGACCATCTTGCTCGAGAATCATGCCGAGCACGTCCTCGGCCGTGCCATAGCTCGGTGCGGTGTCGATTACCGACCCACCGAGGGCGACAAACCGTTGCACGGCCTCGCGCAGCGGCGCGATCTTCTCCGCCGTCGGCTCGACCTCATAGCGCCGCGATGTGCCGATACCGATCGCCGGCAAGCTTTCGCCGGACGAAGGAATCGGCCGGCGCAGCAATTCGACAGCTCGAAGCGTGTCGGCCATCGTGGAGTGTCCGAGCAACGTTGTCGACAGAGGTAGCAGTCCGGCGCCAGCCAGGAATGTGCGTCGAGAGGGAGGCATCGATCCTGGACTCCGGAGAAAGCAAGCCTTGAGGACATCTAGGGCTGCGACATCGACTTCGACATGTCGGCTGCAGTCGACCTCCAATTTTTCCCGAGGAGGACGCAGAGCAAATTTCCGATGCGCCGAAACCTCGCCTGAATCGCTCCAGCGGATTTGCCCCTGGCGGTAACTTCCTGATGCCGGAGGCGACCGAGGATCCGCTTCGTCGAGCGGGAAACACCCTCCCAGCTTCGTCTCCACGAGAAGCGTCACGCATCGACTTAGAATCGGGATCAGGCACCGTTCGATTCACATGCCGTGCGATGCCGCACGTCTCAAGACTTGAGCAAGCGCCTGCGCGATGAGCGATCCGACAACTGAATTTAGCTCGACAATAATCGCTTAAGCATGCGGCTTAACGCTCGGTAAGCAACCCGGACCTACGAATGAATAATAGCCAATTTTACCGTTCTCCGGGATAGTCCGATGACGATCTACTTCGTGGACGCATCTTCATCAGCAGCGAGCGACAAGAATAGCGGTCGGTCGGTTGATACTCCATTCGCCAGTCTCGATGCGGTCAACAAGCTGAAGCTCCAGGCCGGCGACACGGTCGCGTTCAAGGCGGGCACCGCCTACACGGTGTCGATGCCGGGCACCGGCGCATTGACAATCGGTGCATCCGGCACCGCAGACAAACCCATCACCTTCACCACCTATGGTGTGGGTCCGGCCGCGGTCATCAGCAATACCGCCACGGGGTATTCGGACGGCATCAACATCGCCAACTCGAAATATATCGTGATCGATAGCTTGAACATCGGTGCGGCCGGACAAGGCGGCATCAATGTCATGAAGACATCAAGCAACGTAACGATCCGGAATGTAGAGGCTAGCAACGTCGGCCAAGGCGTCATGCTCAACGGCACGAACAATCTTGTGACGCAGAGCTATTTTCATGATCTGAAAATGGTGAAGAATACGCCCGACGTTAAAGACGACGACTACGGTGCGGTCGGCGTTCTGATCGGAAACAGCAACAACGAAGTTTCTTACAATCGGGTCGTCAATGGAAAGGCTCCAAGCTACGATTATAAATACGACGGCGGTGGCATCGAGTTGTTCGGCACTATGGACAACGTCAAAATCCACTACAACTGGGTCGAAAACAGTGTTGGTTTCATTGAAGCCGGCGGCTTCAAAAGTGCGCTGACGAATATTTCGATCACCAACAACGTAAGCCTGAACAACAATGGCTTTCTCGTGTTCCATAACGGCGGCGGAGGGTTCGCGAGCACTTTCGCCAACGTGGATGTGAGCCACAACTCCATCGCCGAGCAGAACAACAGCACCAAGCAGATGGCGAGTGTCTTTTTGGACTCGGCTTACCAGCCCGGCCAAATCTCATTCCACGACAATGCCATGTATCTCAATACCGGCGACTCGTTCTTCAAGCAGACCGGCGACTATCATTACAACAACGTTTTTTACATGCCTTCTTCGGCGACCCATCTTTACAACAATTGGAACATGAATCTGAATACTGGAGAAAAGTTTTCGACGCTCAAACTGACCGACGGTGAGTCGATCATTCAGTCGTTGTCATCGCAGTCCGGAGGTGCAGGGGCGGCGCTGGTGACAGCGAGTCAGGTCGGCTTGACCGCGACCACGTCCCCGACGCCGGTCGTGTCTCTGGCTCCTGGCGCGAATGCACAAACCACGATTCCCGCCACGGGGCCGACGATCGAGGACACACATTCGATCTTTCGCTTCTTCGACACGAAGACGGGCGATCATTTTTACACGACGAGCCAAATTGAGAAGCAGCAGATCCAGAGCACGATGCCAACTTTCAATTATGAGGGAAGTCCGTGGAGCACGCCAGACAAGGGCGCCGGCACGCACGACGTCTTCCGGTTTCTCGAGACAAAGACAGGAACCCACTTCCTTACCGACAGCGTGTCGGAACGCGACCAGCTGATCACGTCGGGATCGAGCTATCACTACGAAGGCGTCGCATTCCAGGCTTACGACAATGCGAGCGGCGCCGGGCACATCACCCTAGAGCGATTCTACAACAAGATCTCCGGCCTGCATCACTTCGCAGGAAACGCCGAGGAAGCTGCCGGCATCAATAACGGCGCGGCGGGCGCCGGCTGGGTCGACGAAGGCAAGGCCTTCACCGTCCACGTCCCGTCCGACACCTTGCTGTTCGCCTGATAGGCAGGCGACGCAACCGCCAGTCGTCAGATTTAGGTTCAACGCCGTGCACGGAAGGTTCCTCTTTCGACATCGAGCGCTTTCATTCGCGACGCCAGGGTCGTCGGCTTGAGGCCGAGCATCTCGGCCGCGCCGCCCGGTCCGAAGACTTTGCCTCCGGCCTGGGCCAGAGCCGCCTCGATCTCGGCTCGTTCCCGGGCACGTCGCTCGAGCTCTGTCAGGGGCATCGGCATCGGCGAGGCCGGGGCAATGGCCTCCCGGCTCCGAGGCGACGGATCGACGTCCGGCAGATCGAGATGGAGCCGCCCGCGCACCGCGAGGATCGCTCCACGCTCGATCACGTTCTCCAGTTCCCGAACGTTGCCCGGCCAGGGATAGCGGGTGAGGCGACGGACATCGCCTTCCGTGAGACGCGGCTCGGCGATGTTCAGGCGCCGAGCCGCCCCCTTCAGGAAGTGGTGCGCGATCAGCGGAATGTCCTCGGGCCGCTCACGCAGAGGGCTGGCGGCGATCGGGAAGACGTTCAGGCGGAAATACAAGTCCTCGCGGAAGCGACCGCGCCGCACCTCTTCTCGTAGGTCGCGGTTCGTCGCTGCGATCAGCCGAACGTCGACCGCGCGGGTACGCTCCTCGCCTACCCGTTCGAACGAACGCTCCTGCAGCACCCGCAGCAGCTTACCCTGGAGGTCGAGGGGGATTTCGCCGACCTCGTCGAGGAACAGCGTGCCACCATCGGCGAGCTCGAAACGTCCGACCCGGTCGCGGACGGCACCCGTGAAGGCACCTTTCGCGTGGCCGAAAAACTCGCTCTCGAAGAGTTCGCGGGGCACGGCGGCACAGTTCACACGAATGAGCGGGCGGTTGCAGCGGCGACTCGCCTCGTGGATCGCACGAGCGATCAACTCCTTGCCGGTCCCGGATTCTCCGATGACGAGGACGGTGGCCTCAGTGCCGGCCACGACGTCGATCTGCCGCAGCGTGGCCTCGATGGCCGGTGAGCGGCCGATGATGCCCTGGTGGTGGCTCTCAAGCCGGATTTCTTCCTTGAGGTAGGCATTCTCGAGTTCCAGGCGCTCTCGCAGCGAATCGACCTCCGCGAGCGCTTGGCGAAGACGTTCGTCGGCCTCACGTCGGGGACCGATATCGCGAAAGACGATGACGGCCCCGAGGAGTTGGCCTCGGTCGCGGATCGGGGTCGAGGTGTATTCCACGGGAAAGGCGGTGCCGTCGCGCCTCCAGAACACCTCTGTGTCGACCTGATGGACCACGCCGTCGCGAAACGCGGCGTAGATCGGGCAGTCGCAATGTTGGTAATGCGCCCCGTCCGAATGGGTGTGGTGGACAGCGGCATGCATGTCCCGGCCGACCAGCTCGGCGGCGGACCAGCCGAGCATCCGTTCGGCGGCCGGGTTGACGAAGGTGGTTACCCCCTCGGCGTTGACCCCGTAGATGCCCTCCCCCGCCGCACGGAGGATCAATTGGTTCTCGCGCTCGATATCGCGAAAGATCCGCTCCATCCGCTGCCACTCGGACAGGCCAGCCCGCATGTGAGCGTCCGCCTCGGCGTCGACGTGGCGCTGACGGCGCGCGTCTAGGTCGGTCAGGGTCACCAGCATCAGCGGCGGGGCACTCGTCAGCGGCGAACCGGCATATTCGAGTCGCAGAGACTTCCCTGCCCCGTGGCGCGGGTTGAGCGCATGCGTCCACCACTGGCCCTTCGCCTCGACGCCCTGGGTGAACACGATCAGGGTGGGACGCTGCCCCGGGTGCAGGGCGCTCGCGAGCATGCCCCTGAGGGATGAACGGGGATAGCCGAGCAAATCCGCGGCGGCGGTGTTGGCCTCGACGATTCGGTCCGCCAGCGGGTCCAGGACCAACATCGCCTCGCGGCTTTCTTCGAAAGCGATACCGAATTCGGGGCTTTGACGCAGATCAGCACCCATGCCACCCCTCGATCACGAAATCTCGTTGTAATAGCTACGATATACCGTAGATCACGATATCTCGTGAATGTCGACGTCCTTGCTAAGTCATTGCGTTTCATCACCTAATTTTATTTCTAGATTGGCACACCGCTTGCGAAGCTGGAAACACTTCGAGACGGTGAGGCAGCCATGGCCCTGTTCGACAATCCCTTCGACGCGTCCCATCGCCTGAGTCGAGGCGGCTGCTCGTGCGGCTCGCACAGATCGCAGGGTGAACACGACGCAGCCGTACCGGGCGCGGATGCCACGATCGAACGCGTCGTCGAAGGCACGGTGATGCGGGCGCTGTTCCCGCACGATGCGGAGCGGCGCGCTTTCCTGCGCAGCGTCGGCGCCGCAACGGCGCTCGCCGCCATCGGCCAGTTCCTGCCGACCCGCCTCATCACCGAGGCCTTCGCCGAGGGCGCCAAGCCGGAGAAGACCGACCTGAAGATCGGTTTCATCCCGATCACCTGCGCCACGCCGATCATCATGGCCAAGCCCATGGGCTTCTACGAAAAGCAGGGTCTCAACGTCGATGTGGTGAAGACCGCCGGCTGGGCGGTGATCCGCGACAAGACCCTGAACCGCGAATACGACGCCGCGCACATGCTGGCGCCGATGCCGATCGCGATCTCCCTCGGCGTCGGCTCGAACCCGCAGCCGTACACGATGCCGGCGGTGGAGAACGTCAACGGCCAGGCCATCACCCTGGCCATGAAGCACAAGGACCGGCGCGACCCGAAAGATTGGAAAGGCTTCAAACTCGCGGTGCCGTTCGACTACTCGATGCACAATTATCTGCTGCGTTACTACTTGGCCGAGGCCGGGATCGACCCCGACACCGATGTACAGATCCGCGCCGTGCCGCCGCCCGAGATGGTCGCGAACCTTCGGGCCGACAACATCGACGGCTTCCTCGCCCCCGATCCGGTGAATCAGCGCGCGGTCTATGACGGCGTCGGCTTTATCCACCTCCTGTCGAAGGAGATCTGGGACCGGCATCCCTGCTGCGCCTTCGCCGCGTCGCAGGACTTCGTCACCCAGACCCCGAACACCTACGCGGCGCTGCTGCGGGCAATCATCGAGGCCACGACCTACGCGTCGAAGCCCGAGAACCGGAAGGAGATCGCCGTGCAGATCGCACCGGCCAACTACCTCAACCAGCCCGTGACGGTGGTGGAGCAGGTCCTGACCGGGACCTTCGCGGACGGGCTCGGCACCGTGCGCAAGGTGCCGGATCGCGTCGATTTCGACGCCTTCCCGTGGCAGTCGTTCGCGGTCTGGATCATGACCCAGATGCAGCGCTGGGGTCAGATCAAGGGCGACGTCGATTATGCGGCCGTCGCGGCCAAGGTCTACCTCGCCACCGATGCCGCCAAGCTGATGAAGCAGAACGGCCTCACCCCACCCGAGACCACAACGAAGACCTTCGTGGTCATGGGCAAGACCTTCGACCCGGCCAAGCCGAAGGAATATCTCGACTCCTTCAAGATCCGGCGGGCGGGCTGAGCCATGGCCGCCAGCCTCTCCATCCGCGCCGGCCTCGTCTCTCTGGCCCTGCTCCTCGCCTTCCTGCTCACATGGCAGATTGCAGTCGGGGGTACGTCCAAGACCGAAACGATGGACCCTGAATACGCCGCCCTGATGGGGCAGAGCGCCACCACCGGCAAGTCGGCCATGCCCGGCCCCCTCGATGTCGGCGCTACCCTGTGGAAACACCTTAAGGACCCGTTCTATGACCGTGGTCCCAACGACAAGGGCCTCGGTATCCAGCTCGCCTATTCCATCGGCCGCGTGGCGCTCGGCTACGGCCTCGCCGTGCTGGTGGCGATCCCGATCGGCTTCCTCATCGGGATGTCGCCCCTGATGAGTCGGGCGCTCGATCCCTTCATTCAGCTCCTGAAGCCGGTCTCGCCACTCGCCTGGATGCCGCTCGCCCTCTACACCATCAAGGATTCCGGTCTCTCGGCGATCTTCGTGATCTTCATCTGCTCGCTCTGGCCGATGCTGATCAACACCGCCTTCGGGGTCGCCGGCACTCGGCGCGAGTGGCTCAACGTCGCCCGCACCCTGGAGGTCGGCCCGTTCCGCCGGGCCGTCACGGTGATCCTGCCGGCCGCCGCGCCAACCATCCTTACCGGCATGCGCATCTCCATTGGTATCGCCTGGCTCGTCATCGTAGCGGCGGAGATGCTCGTGGGCGGCACCGGTATCGGCTACTTCGTTTGGAACGAGTGGAACAACCTCTCGATCACCAATGTGATCACCTCGATCCTGGTCATCGGCCTCGTTGGCATGATCCTCGACCAGTTACTGGCCCGCGCGCAGGCGCTCGTCACCTTTCCGGAGTGAGCGCCATGGCCATCCTGGTTCCCTTCCGTACCCGACCCTCAGACTCGACCGGAGACGCCCGCATGTCGGCCCAGAGCATGCCGTCGCCGGAAAAATTCATCTCCATCGAAGGCATCGCCCGGCGCTATCCGGCCCCGGGGGGCAAGAGCACGACGGTATTCGAGAACCTGTGGTTGCCCATGCGGCGGGGCGAGTTCGTCTGCATGATCGGCCATTCCGGGTGCGGCAAGACCACGGTCCTCAACATTCTGGCCGGGCTCGAGGCTCCGAGCGAGGGCGTCGTCATCGTCGATGGGCAGGCGATCGAGGGCACCAGCCTCGATCGGGCGGTGATCTTCCAGGGGCATGCCCTTCTGCCCTGGCGCACGGTGCTGGGCAACGTCGCCTACGCGGTCTCCTCGCGGTGGCGGAAGGCTTCACGTGTCGACGTGAACGCCCGTGCCGAGAAAGCCATCGCGACGGTCGGACTCGCGGGCTCCGAGCACAAGCGCCCGTCCGAACTGTCGGGCGGCATGAAGCAGCGGGTCGGCATCGCGCGTGCGCTCGCCATCGATCCCAAGATCCTGCTGATGGACGAGCCGTTCTCGGCGCTCGACGCCCTGACGCGGGGGACGCTTCAGGACGAGGTACGGCGCATCTGCGTCGAGACCGGCCAGACCGTCTTCATGATCACCCACGACGTCGACGAGGCGATCTACCTCGCGGACCGCATCGTACTGATGACCAATGGACCGCAAGCCAAGGTCGCGGAGATCGTCGAGAATCCGTTGCCCAAGGTCCGGGACCGCACGCAGCTGCACCACGCACCGGGCTACTACGCCCTGCGCAACCACCTGATGGACTTCCTGGTCAGTCGCTCGAAAACGCTGCGGGACGCGATGCCGGCCGGCTACGACCCGCGCCACCCGCCGGTGATTCGCCCGAGCCTCAGCGAAGCCGATGCCGCCGCCCTCTCGGCGGACGCTGCTCCCGCCCGGCGCGCCTGACCTTCCCTCTTTTGACCTACCTCTTTCAACCTATCACGGAGTGCAAAGCATGAAGCGCGAAGACCTCACCGAGAAGCTGCTCGACATCAAGCGCGAGAAAGGCTGGACCTGGAAGTACATCCAAGACGAGATCGGCGGTATTTCTCCGATCCTGATCACCGCCGCCTGCATGGGCCAGATGAAGCTGCCGAAGGCCCAGGCCGCAAAGGCCGCCGCTCTCTTCGGTCTCTCCCAATCCGAGGAGCGGATGCTGAATGAGGCACCCTATCGCGGCTCGATCGCGCAGATGCCGCCGACGGACCCGCTGATCTACCGCTTCTACGAGCTGGTCATGGTCTACGGCACCACCTGGAAGGAGCTGATCCAAGAGGAATTCGGCGACGGCATCATGTCGGCCATCGACTTCAACATGACCATGGAGCGCGAGCCCAACAACAAGGGCGACCGGGTGAAGATGAACCTTTCCGGCAAGTTCCTGCCGTACAAGTACTATGGCAACGAGGAAGGCGTGCCGGATTACGGATTCAAGGAAGGCTGATCGGTCCGCCGGAGAGAGTCCTGTTGGCATCGCTCGCCGCCGGCATTCGCCGGCTGTGCCGGGTTGCTATGTGCTTCGACGGCAAGCCAATTTCTAGCCTAGGGAAGAGAACGTAGAGAACCCCGCGTCATTCCGGGTCGCCGTAGGCGAGCCCGGAATCCGGAACCGCCGACGGCGTCAGTTTCGGCACCCTCTTCGGGTCTGGATCCCTGGGCTCCGCTGCGCGGCCCCGGGATGACGTGGTGATAACGGACATCCTGCGAGAAAGTCTTCGGTGGAAAGAAAGACAACCGGCGCGAGAAGGCCGTATGGTCTTACTCCATCGTCGGCGCGAGCTTTTTCACGCTCTCGACATCCTCGCCGAGCCAGGCCGCATTCTTGGCCGTTCCGTCGAAAGTGGCGGAGGTCTTGAACAGCTCGTACTTGCCCTGCAGCGCGTAGGGCTTGCTGCGATCCAGCAGCTCGGCGACCTTCGCCTTGTCCATCGGCTTGAAAGTCTTGACCGCTTCGAACGCCTGATCGAGGTCGCGCTGGCTTTCGATGCCGGTGATCACGACACTGGTCGGCAGGTTCAAACAGAAGTGCAGGTATTCGAGTGGCTTGATCGGCGCATCGCTCTTCAGGATGACCCCGTCGCCGAAGGTCTTCATGCCCAGCGCCGCGATACCGTGCTGCACGAGATAGGGCAATACGAGGTGCCCGAACGAGCGAAAATGCGCGTCCATGACGTTGAGCGGCATCTGCACGGAGTCGAACTGGAAGCCGCGCTCCTCGGCGACCTCGAGCATCTGCAGGTGGATGCGTGGGTCTTTGTGGCCCGTAAAGCCGATGTAGCGCAGCTTGCCGGCCTTCTTGGCCTCGACGAAAGCCTCCATCGCGCCGCCCTCGGTGAAGACCCGGTCCGGGTCGTCGAAGCGCAGAATCTCGTGGTGCTGCACGAGGTCGATACGGTCGGTGCGCAGACGCTTGAGGGATTCGTCGATCTGACGCATCGCCTCCTGCTTGGTACGGCCGTCCATCTTGGACATCAGGAATACCCTGTCACGGTAGCCGCCCTGAGAGAGGGCGACGCCCATGCGCAACTCCGAGCGGCCGCCGTTGTAGTCCCAGCAATTGTCCATGAATGTGATGCCGCGATCGATGCCGGCATGGATAAGGCGGGTCGCCTCATCATCGGAGACCGCGTTTTTGCCCAGGTGGAAACCGCCCATGCCAATCGCCGAGATCTTCTCGTCGTGGCGACCGAAGGGTCGATAGAGCATCTCGCCCCGGCGCTCACCGGGATCTGTGACGAAGGGCAGGTCGGCCGGGTCCTTCGGACGGGTATTGGGCAGGCCGGGGGTGGTTACGGTCGCGCCGGCGCTGCTGGTGGCGGCGAGTCCGGCGCCGGCGGCGGCGCCCTGTAGGAAGCTGCGGCGTTCCATGTCTGCTCTCCGGTCTAAAAGGGGGGGTGATACGGGCCTTGTACGGCATGTCAGGCGCGCATCCCGTCATCGGCCGTGAAATCCGAGAGGGCACGGGCGGCCTGCAGAAGGCGCATCGCCGCGCAAGCGGCGCCGTAACCGTTGTCGATATTGACGACGGTGATCCCGGGGGCGCAGCTCGCGAGGATCGCATCGAGAGCAGTGCGACCGCCCTCGGCGACACCGTAGCCGACGGAGGTCGGCACCGCGATCAAGGCGCTGGCGACGAGGCCACCGACGACGCTCGGCAGGGCCGCATCCATGCCGGCGGCCACAATGAGGATCGGATGGGCGCGGATTTCGTCAAGCCGTCGGGTCAGGCGCCAGAGCCCGGCGACGCCGACATCCGCGAACAGGGTCGTGGCGTGGCCCTGATAGGCCAGGGTCCGCTCGGCCTCGCGCGCGACCGGAACGTCGGAGGTGCCGGCTGCGACGATGCCGATCCGCGCCGTCCCGGTCAGCGGCCTGGCCTGACCGAAGATGGCCGTGCGCGACACCGCGCAGTAATCGATCCGTGCGCGATGAGACGCTGCGAGGGCCGCGTGCTTGTCGGGATCGAGCCGCGTCAGCAGGAGCGATGCGCCGCGTGCCGTGGCGGCCTCCAGGATCGCGTCGATCTGAACGGGTGACTTGCCGGCGGCGTAGATCGCCTCCTCCAGGCCGATCCGCTCGGGGCGGGCGAAGTCGAGGACGAACTCGTCGGCAACGCTCATCGGGCCGCTCCCGTCAGAAAGGCGCTGCCGGTGCGATAGGCCATGAAGCGCACGGGAGCCTCCGGTAGGTTTACCGGCGAGCTGGCGCGAATTTCCGCCGCCAGGGCGGTCCGGCGCGGGACGTCCAGGGCGGCGAGGCTTTCGGGGTCGAGTTCCACGACGATCCCGGCCGCCCGGACGCGGCAGCGCACGGCACGGCGCGGCCCGCTCTCAGCCTCCAAGCTGCGGCTCACCAAGCCCTCGACGGCATGAATGAAGGCAAGGGTCTCTGGCTCGATTCGAATTCCGGTCTCGACCCGGCTCGACAGGCACGGCGCCGCCGGGAGTTCCGCCACAGCCCCAAGACCGAGGTCGCGGGCCAGTGCCCGCACCATGGCCTTATCCAATCCAGCCTCCACGTAGGGATGGCGCACGCCGTGCTCGCGTGCTGCGTCGAGCCCCGGCCGGTACTCGCCGAGATCATCGAGATTGGCGCCCGACACCATGGTCCGGTCAGTCACCTGGCGGATCGTTCCGTAGAGGTTGGTCTTGCAGAAGAAGCAGCGGTTGACCGGGTTGGCACGGTAGTTCGGGTCGGCAAACTCGCCAGCCTCGACCACGCGGAGGGACCAGCCCGCCCGAGCCGCTTCGTCCCGGACCCGCTGTGTCGCCTCAGTCGGTACGGCGGGCGAAGCGGCATGCACCATCAGTGCCCCCTCGGCGCCGAGGAGGCGATGGGCGGTCTCGGCCAGCGTGAGGCTGTCGACGCCGCCGCTGACCGCGACCGCGAGCGGCCCGATCCCTTGGAGGGCTTCGTTCAGGCGCGGCAGGAATTCGCTGCTCATGCCGCGCCTCCCTCCTCGGAATCGGCCTGGAGCGCCAGGGCTTCGGCGGCGCGGCGCAGGCCGGCGCGGGTGGCGTGGCCATCCTGAGCGACCGCGTCGTCCGCCTCCGCCTTGGCTGTACGCCCGCCCGGCCGATCGACCACCTTCACGCGGACGGGTTGCCCCTCGACAGTGACGGTATGCATCCGACGCGGCAGGGCAGCACCGGAGACGACGCGATGCCGCAGGCCAATCGTCGTGGTCTCACGAAAGCAGGCGGCCAGCGCCAAGTCGATCGCGCTGGCGCGGGCGAGCGCCCGGACATGGGTCATCATCCGTCCCTTTTTGCCGAAGACCGGCATCTGGACGACGTCGAAGATGTCGGGATGCGCGCGCAGGCGGTCGAGGCCCATGCCAAGATCCTCCGCCGACTGGTCGTCCACCTCGAATTCGATCACGCCTAGGTCGCGGTGCTCGCCGCTCCCCCGTGCAGCCGCCTCGTAGACGACGGCGCGCAAGCAATTGCTCAAGCCGGGCAGAACTTTCGTACCGAAGCCGATGCCCGATCCCTTCAGAACTCTCGGCGCTGCCGCCAGAGGCGGCGCGACATCCCGAAGATGGCGGAGAATCGCTGCCCCCGTCGGAGTCACGCGCTCGCCCGGTACGCCGTCGTCCAGGGTCTCGAACCCCTCGATGAGGAGGCTCGTGGCGGGCGCCGGCACCGGCAGCGGCCCGTGCTGCGTGCGGACCCGCCCAGACCCGAGGGGCAGCGCCGAAACGCTCCAGGCCTCGGCATCGAGAGCCGCGATCAGGTGCGCGGCCGCCACGATGTCGGCAATCGAATCCCAGGCGCCGACCTCGTGGAAGGCGACGGCCTCGACGGCGATGCCGTGGACCCGTGCCTCGGCCTCGGCGAGACGGCTGAAGATACCGATGGCATGGCTTCGCACGACCGGTTCGAGCGGGGAGGCCTCAAGGTCCGCACGGATGCGCGACCAGTGGCGATGGCCGTGCGCGGTCGGGGCATGGTGATGCCCCAACTCATGGCCGTGCGCATGCTGGTGGTCGTGGTCGTGATGCCGGTGGGTGTGGCCCACCTCGGCCCGGTCCCCCTCTCTCTCGCGGTGCGCTACAAGGAAGCGCCGGCCGGACAGAATGCCGTCGTTATGTCGGACAAGTTCGCACGACACCTCCGGCAGCGCGGCGCGAATGCTGGCCAGCACCCCGGATTCCTGTTCCGGAAAAGCATCGAGGAGGGCAGCGGCGAACATGTCGCCGGCGATGCCGCCGAGGGCGTCGAGGTGGATCTGCATGCGCTCTGGCGTTCGTTGTCCCGTCACCGCAAAGGGCGAACCCAACATCGGTCGGAAAGGTCCGCCGACAAGCGCCAACGCATGGGGACCGAAGGCCGCAGCGGGTGCGTTCAGTCCGCCCGGACCTGATGTGGACCGACGACCTTCGTCCAGAACGAGCAACCGCACCCGAGCGGTTGCGTGCCGTTCTTGGCGGGCGGGCTTTCGCAGGTCAGCAGGTGGCGCAGCAGCCGCTCCATCTGGGCGATCTGATAGGGCTTCTGCATCACAGGCACGGAGCCATAGGCAGGCTCGATACCGGAGACGCCGTAGCCGGTGGCGAAGATGAACGGAATACCGCGCTCGAACAGAACGTCGGCGACGGGGTAGCTACAGGTCTCCCCGAGGTTCACGTCGAGGATCGCCAGGTCCAGGTCCGTTCCACGGGCCAGGGCCACCGCCTTGTCGAGCCGCATGGCGATCTCGACCTCGCAGCCGAGGTCAAGCAGCATGTCTTCGCCGAGCATGGCGACAAGGCTTTCATCCTCGACCAGCAGGACGCGTCGTCCCTCAAGGGCACTCATCGGCCGGCCCGTCCCGACACGAGGTCCTGGCCGTGCCAGCCCAGCGCTGTCAGCGGAATCTGCAGGCGGCACGTCACACCGGCCGGCGCGAAAGCCAGCATTGCGGTGCCGTCGAACTCCATCGGGAGTTGCCGCTCGATCAACCGGCTGCCGAAGCCCTTGCGGGCGGGTTCGGTGACGGTCGGCCCACCGGCTTCCGTCCAAACGAGGTCGAGGCGTTCGCCTTCGCCCGCCGGCTCCAGGGTCCAGCGAACGCCGACCCGCCCCTCGGGAACCGAGAGCGCACCATACTTCGCGGCATTGGTCATAAGTTCGTGAAGCGCCATCGCCAGGGTTACGGCGACCTTGGGGTGCAGGCGGGTGTCGGGGCCGACGAGATCGAACCGACCGGTTTCCACCTCCGCGAGGGCATGCGGAGCGAGCGCACCCTCGACGACGCTGCGCAGGCTAGCACTCTCCCAGTTCTCCGCAGTCAGCACGTTGTGGGTATTTGAAAGGGCGACCATGCGAGCGTCGAACGTCTGACGCGCCACCGTGTCGGTCCTGCCCCTGAATGTCTGCGCGGCGATCGACTGGACCGTGGCCAGTGTGTTCTTGACCCGGTGGTTCAACTCGTTGGTGAGCAGGCGCTGGCGCTCGGCCGCAGCTTTTTCCTCGGTGATGTCGCGAACCTCGATGATCGTACCGATGATCCGCGCGTCGTCGTCGCGAATCGGGCTCGCCGTGAAGCCGACGGGGTAGAAGTGCCCGTCCTTGTGCACGAAGACCTCCTCGCCGCGCTCCTGGTTGTTCTCCGGGAAAGCCCGATCGATGGCGCATTCGGCGAGCGGAAAGGGTCGCCCGTCCGGATAGGTGTGATGCACGATGTCGTGCAACGGGCAGTCGCGGGCGAGCACCTCCGCCAGGGTGAAGCCGGTGACAAGTTCCGCCGCCCGGTTCATGTAGACGCAGTGCTGGCGGTCATCCATCAGGAAAATCGCGACCGAAGCATTGTTCAGGACTGCGTTCAGCCGCCTCTCGGTCTCGTGCAATTGCGAGCCGCGCCGTAGGGTCGGCAGGGTGGTGGTGGTCGTATCGAACGTCTGCATCGGTCCTGAATTCGGCACGAACGATCGCTTCCTGGGATTGGACGGCGGAGAGGCCGGCCGGTGAGCATCTCGAAGGCCGTGCATGTCCCATACCGCCGGCAGGGTCCAGTGGCCTGCAGGCATAGGTCTCCGTTTTGCGTCTATCGCAATCCACGGTCTGCGTGTTGGTTCCGGCGTGGATCGGTACATCGGGACAGCGCATCATCGACGGGCCGACGGACGTCGGTTAGGGAGGCGTCACGCAGCACGAATCGCGACGCGGGCCCGGTGGCTCCCGCTGCGAAGCGTTCCGTTCGAGACGACACGGGGGGTCATGGACGACGCACGCGAACAGCATCGTCTGAAAGAGTTGGCACTCCAGGCGGAGATATTAGCGCTGCGAGCGCAGCGCGATGCCATGATCCATGCGCCCAATCCGGGCCAGCGGACCTCGGCCGCGAGCGCGGACCTCCTCTTCACGGCAGCGGAGAAGACCCGCATGCCGATGATCATCACCGACCCGAACCTGCCGGATAACCCCATCGTCTTCGCCAACCGTGCCTTTCAGGATCTCTGCGGCTACGGGGCGGAAGAGTTGCTGGGGCGCAATTGCCGTTTCCTCCAGGGAAGCGGGACCGACCCCGCCGAAGTCGCGCGGGTCCGCGACGCTATCTCGGCCCGGCGCGACGTCGTCGTGGAGATCGTCAATTATCATCGCGACGGCAGCGCGTTTCGCAACGAACTCTACGTCAGCCCCGTCTTCGCCCCTGACGGACGGCTGATCTACTTCTTCGGCAGCCAGCTCGACGTCACCCGCTTCCGCACGGAGGAGGGTAAGCTCGCCGAGAGCGAGGCGCGCTACCGGACATTGTTCGATGCCATCGATGCCGGGTTCTGCATCGTCGAGATGCGGTTCGATTCCGGCAGCCGTCCCGTCGACTATCGTTTCCTCGAGGTCAACCCGGCCTTCGAACGCCAGGCCGGTCTCGGTGACGTGGTCGGCTGCTGGGTCAGCCAGGTGATCCCGAATCTCGAACCGCGCTGGCTCGAGATCTACGGCGAAGTCGCCCTAACGGGCAGGCCTGTGCGGTTCGAGAGCGGTGCGGTCGCCCTCGGACGCTGGTTCGACGTCCATGCCCTGCGCGTGGGCGAGCCGGTCCAGCACCGCGTCGCAATTCTTTTCAACGACATCACCGAGCGGCGCGAGGCCGAGACCCTGCTGCGCACCACGGCGCGGGACCGGACGACCGAGCGCGACCTCGTCTGGCGCGCCAGTCGCGACCTCCTCGTGATCTGCGGTTTCGACGGCGTCTATCGGGCGGTGAATCCGGCTTGGTCGGAGATGCTGGGCTGGCCGGCGAACGTCCTCACCGGTTCGCGGTTCGATGCCCACCTGCATCCGGACGACATCCCGGCAGCGACCGACGCCTTCACGCGCCTGACCGAGGGCAACGTCCTCGACAACATCGATGTCCGTATGCGGACGGCCGACGGCGGCGTGCGCTGGATCTCGTGGAACGCGATCCCTCAAGGCGACCATTTCTACGCCGCCGGCCGCGACGTCACCGAGCGGAAGGTGCTGGAGGAGCAGTTGCGCCAGTCGCAGAAGCTCGAGGCGGTGGGCCAGCTCACCGGCGGCGTCGCCCACGACTTCAACAACCTCCTGACGGTCATCAAATCCTCGACCGATCTCCTGAAGCGGCCAGACCTGCCGGAGGAGCGCCGCCAGCGCTACATCGGGGCGATTTCCGATACGGTCTCGCGGGCCGCCAAGCTGACCGGTCAGCTCCTCGCCTTCGCGCGCCGCCAAGCCCTCAGCCCCGAAGTCTTCGACGTGGCACGGAGCGTCGCCTCGGTGGCCGACATGGTGGGCACCCTCACGGGCGCCCGTATCCGGGTGGAGACCGAGATCGATCCGGGTCTCGCCGCAGATGGAACGCCGCTGACCTACCTTGTCGACGCGGACCCGAGCCAGTTCGACACCGCCCTCGTCAACATGGTCGTGAATGCCCGCGATGCCATGGATGGCGAGGGCCGCCTTCGAATTCGGGTGACCCGGACACTCGCGATCCCAGCTGTCCGAGCGCATCCTCGGGTCCGGGGCGACTTCGTTGCGGTGTCGGTCTCGGACACGGGCTCGGGCATTCCAGCGGAGGTACTGGACCGAATCTTCGAGCCGTTCTTCACCACGAAGGGGGTTGGTCAAGGTACCGGCCTCGGCCTGTCCCAGGTCTTCGGCTTCGCCAAGCAGTCCGGGGGCGAGGTCGTAGTGGACAGTGCCGTCGGGCGCGGCACCACCTTCACCCTGTTCCTACCGCGAAACCGCGGCGCGGTGGCGCCTCAGGCGGATCTGTCGGAACCGGCCATCCTGGCCGACGGCCACGGAACACGCGTGCTGGTAGTCGAGGACAATCTCGAGGTCGGCGCCTTCGCCACCCAGGCGCTCCAGGAACTCGGCTACGTCACCCGCTGGGTCACTGATGCGGAGCAGGCCCTTCAAGTACTTGAAGCGGCGGAGCGAGCCTTCGACGTGATTTTCTCCGACGTGGTGATGCCGGGCATGAACGGGATCGACCTGGGACAGGCGATCCGGACCCGTCACCCCGGGCTGCCGGTCGTCCTGGCTTCAGGATACAGCCACGTCATCGCCGAGCAGGGCACGCACGGGTTCGAATTGCTGCGCAAGCCCTACTCGGTGGAGGACCTGTCCCGCATCCTGCGCCGCGCCGTCGCGCTAGGCCACCCGCGCGGCGCGTGAGAGCGCCCGCACGATCGCGTCAGTGCGCTCCCAACAGGATGAACCAGACCGGAGCGCTTTGGGTTGACCCGCGACACGGCGACGAAACTGACCCAGTCCGGATCATTCCACGCCGCGCAATCATCGGGACAGCACACATGAGTGACGGCGCAACCGCGAGCGACAGCCCCTTCATCAAGGGCCGGAATGCCCGCCTCTATGGCAAGCAGCGCGAGAGCTGCCCCTACGCCGAGGGAAGCGAGGACCGTGCGGCCTGGATGCAAGCATTCGAGGAGGCATCGGACGACCAGTCGGCGACCGAAGCCGGCACCGTCGATCCCCAGTCTACCGTAAAATCCTGAGCAACAGCAGCGAGTTGGGGCAGCGGCTGCCGCTCCGGCTCGCCTCAGCCATCCAGGCTCCGCTGCCCGAGCTGCAGGTAGCTCGGATTGAATTCCGCCAGTTCGCTGAGACGCGGCCAGTCGAGGATGGTCAGCCGCCGCCCGGAGAGCGCGATGAGACGCTGTCGCCGCAAGGCCTGGAGTGAACGATTGACGTGTACGTTCGACAATCCGACCGTGACGGCGATGTCGCTCTGGGTCAGCGGCAAATCATAGGTCATGCCCCGTGCGAGCCCGACGCTGCTCAGGCGCACTCGGAGTTCGCAGAACAGGTGCGCGATGCGCTCCACTGCGGTGCGGCAGCCAATATTGACGATCCACTCGCGCAAGGTCGCCTCGTTGACGAGAATGCTCATCCGGAGGGCTTGGCGTATAGCCGGGTGCTGACGGGCGACGGCTTGCAGTGCTTCCGACGTGACCCGTGCGACGCGGCAGGGTGAGAGCGTACTGACCGTATGATCCATTCGGTTGATGAGGCCGGCTTCGAGATGGCAATGGTCGCCCGGTACGAGATAGGCGGTGATCTGGCGCGCACCGTTCTGACGGAACTGGTTGCGACAAGCGAAGCCCCGAAGAACGATCAGCACGCCATCGACCGGCTCTCCTTCGCGCAGAATGTCGGTATGGGCCGGATAATCTCTCGTTGTCGTCACGAGTCGCGACAGAGCATTCCGATCCTCGGATGACAGGTCGTGAAACGCGTCGAGCTTCTGCAGGAACGGAGACGCCGACGATTCCGTCGCCGAGAAGATGGGCCGGTCGACGACCGCCGAGCTGCTGAGGGCCTGCACCATCTCACGAACTCCCGATTGCGATGTCTTCGATGGCAACGATCCCGCCAGCGCCCGTAACCACTCTAGGTCGTGGTCTCCTCGTTTGCATCAAATCGATCCCGTTGTTAGACGTCGTGCGATTCCCTCAAATCCGTCGTGCAAGTAAGCCCGCAAAATACAATCGACGCAAGTGCAGTTCTCGAGTCCGATCTGTATGATGCCATCACTCGACTGTATGTTCGATACCCAACAAACAAATGTTATACTGTCGTGCCATCGTGGTTTGGATGATGACTTTTCGATTCCGTCTCGAACGACCGTGTGTCGCGAGGGGTCGCTCGGTGTACTTCACCGTCCGGCAGGTCGTCGCTGCGGTTGGGTTCTCCCTTCTGAGAATTCGCCCATCCGGCGCAAGCGATGATGTGGGACCTGATAGGTCCCTAGCGACGCCGATAGGCCCGATCCGTAAGTTGGATGCGAGAGTATGATCACAACGCACAGTCAACTCACTTCTCTGGACATTCTCCGGGTTCGCGTCGCCAGGGTGATGGCAGAGCATGATTCATCGATTGCCGAGGTCGTGACGAGGAGCGCAATTTCTGAATGACCGGCCGGCCAGCCGGCCAGTGATCGATCGTGGAATAATCCCGTGACGGCACCGAATATTGTTGATCGTGTTTACGAAAATCCTATTTGAGAGTTTATTAACGAAACTCGGCCGAAGGAATGCTGAGTAACTTTGAAAAACTTGCGGATCCGATGCGTTTCCGTGAATCTGATCCGGAAGATCTGCTCAAGGTGCCGGATGGAAATCGCACGTTTGCTTCACACGTTCGCGGGGCCGCTGATGGCTCTCGTCGGGACCATGCCGTCCTGGCGCCAGGTTTCCGGCCCTCCCCCGCTGCGCGAGGGGCCGGTGCGCAGGACCCACGATTTCCCGGCGGTTCAGCCGAAGGAAACCGCCTATTGGCCGGAGCGCTCGCATATCCTGTCGGGCAAACCGGAGCAGACGGCGACCTACATCTACAGGAGCCCCGACGACCTCTTCGCGGCTGGAATCTGGACCTGCCAGACTGGAAAGTTCCGCATCGATTTCGGCCGGGCGGAATTCATCCAGTTGATCGAGGGTGTCGTGACGGTCACGGACGCGGAGGGCGTAGCGAAGACCTACCGGGCTGGCGACGCTTTCGTGACGCCCGCCGGATTTTCCGGCACCTGGGAGGTGATCGAGCCGGTCAAGAAGCACTTCACCTGGTACGGCCCGGAACCGGTCTGATAGCGCAGCCGCCCTACTCGGCGGCGTCGATGATCCGGAAGCCCTCTATGCCCTGGCGCTCGGGTTTGATCGCCGCGAGCGCACGCTTGGCGGCTTCCAGCGGATGCTCCGCCTCAATCCGGACGGAAGTGAGGTCGGGGCTCTTGTAGACGGTGACGATGGTGTCCATCACCTCCGTCAACGTGGTGCGCTTGTCCTCCGGCGCTGCGATGAGGAGTTGCAGGCCCCAGGCCTGGTAGAGGTCGACGAGGGCCTGGCTGTTGCGCACGTCGAGCTTCGAGAACGCCTCGTCGAGGAGACAGAGGCCGAGCCCCGGATTCTCGTCGCCCGGCCGGTCGCCTGGATAGTAGGCCGACGCGAGCGAGGCGGCGATGGCCACGTAGAACGGCGCCTGCGCCTCCCCGCCGGACCCGCGCAAAGCCCGATTCGACATGGTCGTGCGGTTGCCCGCCCGGTCTCGCATGCCGATCTCGTAGACGAAGTAGTTCCGGTAGTCGGCGAGCCGCGCCGCACTCTCTTCGCCTGCGATCAGGGCCGTGATCTCGTCGATGGCCGCGGAGAGCGGGCCGTCCGGGATCGCACCGCCCTCGTCCGGCAGGATCGCCTGAGCGGCGTCGGGGGAGCGCGCGACCTCGGTGGCCAGGGCGTGGACGGCGGCATAGCGCCGGTCGACCTCCGCCTCGAACGCATAGGTCTGACCGGTGAAGGTCTGGCTCGAAAGGCGCTCGTTCAGAGCATCGAGGCGGGCTCGGACGCGCTCGAACTTGTCGGCGAGCCGGGTCAGCAGGTCCTCGATCATCAGGCGGCGCATCTCGCTCTCCGCCCGCTTCGCCTGGTCGCGATAGCGCCGCAGCTCATGACCCGCCACCTCGTCGTAGGCCCGCTTCGCCCAGCCATAGCCGAACGAGGCCGGCGCATCGCCGGCACCCAGCGGATTCTCGACGCGCCACTGTACGCAGTACTCGGCGAGGTCCCGTTCGGCCGCCCTCCCCTGCGTCCGGGCCGTCTCGGCCGCCTCCCGGGCACGGGCGCGGGCGGTGTTGGCAAGGCTCGCCAATGCCTTGGCATCGAAGTCCGCACGCTCGGCTCGCAGCTTGGCCAGCCCCTGCGGGTCGAAAGCGTCCGGGCGGACGAGGCGGATGCGCATGCTGTCGCCGCCGCTCCAGCGCTGGTAGGCGGTCCGGCGCGCTTGCAGCGCGGCCCGGGCCGCCTCGCGGCTCGACGCCACCTTGGCCTTCAGGCCGGCCTCCTCGCCGAGGAGCAGGTCGCGCTTCGGCTCCAGCACCTGGACGAGTTCGGTGAGGTAGGCTGAACGCTCCTTCGCGAGCTCGGCGATTTCGCCCTCCAGAACGCCGGTCCCTGCGCGCTCCACGGTCTCCCGCTCGGTGGTTAGGCTGCGGCGGCGGCCCTCGATCGCATCCGCCTCGGCCCGCAGCTCGGCAAGGTCGAGGCTGGTTTCGGACAGGCGACGGGCTAGGGCGGCGGCGATCCGGCCGGCCTCGCGCAGGACATCCGCTTCCGCACGCGCCCGGCGCGCCTCAGCCACCGCCTGTTCCCAATCCTGGCGGCTCTCGGCGGTCGGCCCGCGATGACCGCGCGTCATCATCAACTGCACCGGGCGGACCACGGAATAGGCCATGCCCGAGGTGGAGCGCCCGCTCGGCGCCACGGCGCGGCTCATGTGCGCGAGGGCGGCGTCGTTCGGGGCGAGGTCGTAGCCGCCGAGTCGCGCGCCGAGAAAAGCCTGCGCATGGGGGTCCGCGGTCTCGATCAGCGCGAGCGGACCCTCGTCGTCCCGCCCGCCGCGGCGCCGGGCCGTGTCGGTCGTCTTCACCAGGAGGCAGCGATAGAACTGGCTCTTGCGCGCTTCGAGAAGTGCGAAGGCCTCGTTGAGGCGGTCGGGCTGCACCACCAGCGCCTCGCGGGCGCCGCCGAGGAGTCCCTCCAGCGCCTGCCCCCATTTCGGATCGGTGATCTCGGCCAACTCGCAGATCGGTGTCGCGACGATGCCGAGGCGCGCCAGTTCCTCGCGAAAGGCTCCGACATCGGAGGACAGGCGCGGAGCCGACGCCCGGCCCGGATTCGGGGCCGGCGCACGGGCTTGAGCCTCATTCTCCAGAGCGCGGGCGCGCAGGGCCGCGTCCTCCGCCGCCCGTTCGAGGGGCGTCGCGATCTGCGGCATCCCGGCGAGCCCACCGATCAGGGCCGCGAGAGGCCCGTCGGAACGTAGCGTTTCCTCAGGATTGGCCTCCCGGCGCAGGCCGGAACGGGCACAGGCCTCGACGAGGCGGGCGGCCTCAGGCGAGATCCTGCGGATCTCGCTGACGATCACCGCGAGCTTGCCGGCATCGAGGACGATTCCAACCAATTCGCCGACACCGGCAGCCAGGTCGCGCCGGTCACGCGCCAGCATGGCGAGGCCGGCATTGGAAGCGGCGAGGCGGCCCTCGGCGGCACTGCCGGCCAGCAGCGCCTTCTTGCCGGCGATCTCGCCGTCGATCTCGCGGACGAAGCCCTGGCTCGTGGCGACGCTCTCCCGGGCGATGCGCAGGCGCTCGGCGACGTCACGAAGCGCCTGACGCGCGGTGACGTTGTCGAGGATGCGCCGGCGCAGATCGGCATCGGCGGCACGCAGGTCGCCGAGCGCCGAGGCGAGGCTCGCTTCCGCCCAGGTCTCATAGCGTCCGAGGATGCGAGCGAGGTGGGAGAGGCGCCGCTCCAGTTCCTCGATGGTCTCGAGAAGGCGCCGCCAGGTCTCCACAGACTGGCGGATCCGGGCGACATCGAGAGGCTCGGGCTCGAGTACGAAGGACCGTACGAAGGCCGAGGAATCGAAGATCGGCTTGAACGCCACGGCGTTGGAGAAGGTGCGCAGGAAATGGCGCGGCTCCGGGACCGCCGCACCCTCGCGCAGCATACCCAGCAGTTCGGCGGTGAAGCGTTCGCCGGAAGCGCGGTACTCGTCGAAGGTCTCGCCGCGAGTCCGGAGGTCCTTGGCGATCTCGGCCCAAGGCGCGACGAAGCTGCCGCCCGCCGCCTCGCGAACGTAGTCGGCGACCTCGAAGCGGTGCCCGACATGGACGAAGCGCGAGAGGGTGGTCTCGCGGCTGTCCTCGGCCCGCGCCGCCAGGGCGAGGCCGGCCGAAACGACCCGGCCCGTCGTCTCGTTCTCGAACACGAGGACGATCAGCGTCTCGCAAGCTTCGCGCGTCGGGCGTCCGCCCTCGGCCGGGTCGCTGATCCAGCCAAGGCAGTAGTCTCGCACGGTCCGAGCGCTGCGCCCGGAGGCCGAGGCGTTGAGGGCGAGGCGGCTGGCGTTGTTGCCCGCGAGCACGGTGCCGACCGCGTCGAAGATCGTCGACTTGCCTGCACCCGTCGGTCCCACCAGCGCAGCCGCGCCCCGGATCCGGATCTGCTCGCGGCGGATCAGGTACCAGTTGGAGAGAACGATGTCGGTGAGGCGGTACACGGCCGGCGCTGGGGGTCCCGAAGCGGAAAAGACCGCCTCGGAATGGACGCTGAGCGTCGCCGATGCAAGCCGCGGCCGATGCCGGGTTGGGGACGTGGGGCTCTATCGCGGCGAGCGGTCTCCGGTCGTCGCGCCGAGACCAGCGGGTGAGGAGGGCTCTCGCGGAGCTTGGATCGCAGCCCGATCCGTCAGGCCTCCTCGGCCCCACGCGCGGCGCCCCAGGCCCGGATCTGGTCCATCCAGGCATCCGGCGACAGCACCGCGATCCCCGGAAGGATCATCAGGGGCGTGATCTTCTCGACTTTGTCACGTTCGCCGAGGCGCAGGCCGCCCTTACGGGCAAAGAGGCGCAGGATCTCGGTAAGGCGCGCCTCCTCCGGCGGATCGCTGCGCGTGGCGGTACGAATCGATTCGACGATGTCGTCGGTTGTGCATTCGACGACGCCGTCGGTAGTGACCCGGTGGGCCCGCAGGCCCTCCTCGTAGGCAAGGCGCAGGGCGAGCAGCACCAGGGTCTCGTCCTTACGAAGGCGCTCGGCCTGGGCATCGTGGCGGACGCCGTCCGGCGGGACCCGGAGGCACACCATCTGGTCGCGATGCATCACCTCGAAACCGTAGCCGAGGCAGGCGAAGTAGGCCTGGAAGAACGGGGCGTAGTGCCGGGCCAGCTCGTAGGAGCGCCCGATGCCAGGCGTTCCGGCATAGACGCACTGGCTTTTCAGCATCACTTGGAGCGCACGCGTGAGTTCTTCCTCCGAAGGTGCGCGCGCGCCGGGCGGCGGCGGCTCCTCGCCGTCGAGGATGGCGCGAAAGGCTTCGAGCATGTCGGACCCCGGGGACGCGGAATGCGCCCGCGCCGGTGGGTGTCTCTAGCCCCTCCCCGCACGTCGCGCCAAGGGCTTGCTGGCCCGCCCGCGACCCGTGATCAGGCGGCCACGGCCGGCGTCGCGCGAAACAGGGAGAGGCAGGCCGTGTCGCGGTGCATGCTGAGGATCGAGGCTCGATCGAGAGAGGGATTGGCCGCGAGGACGCGCTGAACCTCGGCCACGATGGTCTCGTAGCGGACCGGATCGTAGTTCGGTTCCAGGGGACTCACGGCGATGTAGGTCTCCACGACGAGAACCCGCTCGCAGCGCTCGCGACCGACCTCGGCGGCGATCCAGGCGTTCTTGATCAGGCATTTGGCGGCGGTCATGGGCGAACGCTCCCGCAAACTTCTGTTTCTTCGTCTCGCGTCTTGCGCGCGAGATCGAGACGAGCATGAACCCGCCCTGGACTTTTGCCAAGAGCCGGGAGTCGACACGATGATTCATCGATACCCGAGTTCGGCGAGTGATGATTTGCAGAGCCAAGCATAGACCTGGCCGGAGACCGGAACAGCCACGCTCACCGGCGTAGCGTGGGCGCCCGCTCGAGTAGGAAATCCGGACAGTCCAGCCAACCGTTCGCCACGCGGCCCTCAACGCGCGAGAGCCGGTAGCGGGCACGAAGTGAGCCGTCGAACAGGACGTCGATCTCGCGCAGGCGCTGGAAGACGACGAAGTCGTCGACGTCGGCGATTCGAATCTGCGATCCGCGGATGCTGCGCTTGGGCCCCATGCGAGCCTCGACGAAGGCCACGACGCGCTCGGGCGTCACCGCGACCCGCTCGCGGAACGCGTCCTTGGCCGCGATGAAGGCCTCGATCACGGGGTCGATCTCGATCTCCGGCAACGGCTCCGACTCGATCGCCGCACGGCGCAGACGCGGCGCATAGCAGTGCGGCTCCCCGATCGGCGGCCGGAAATGCGAGACCTGGGGATCGGGCAGGCCGGCGAGATCGTCGTCGGCACCCGCCACCGCGCGCAAGGCGGCGGCGGTCCGTTCGATCCTGTCGGAGTCTCGATGGTCGAGGTAGCGCAGGGTGGCGGCGATCCGGCGCTCGAGCCGGGCGACGATGTCCGCGACGGCATCGAGGTGGCGGTCGAGCCCCTCGAAGATCGCCAGGATCTCGGCGAGGTCGCTGCGGACCGCCCGCTCGGCGCTGTCACGGTCCGGAGCTCGCCCTTCCCGGAGGCCCGCATCGGTCAGTGCCCGCAGGGTCAGGGGATCGCGCAGGGCCCGGCCGGCCTCGCGCACGATACCGGACCGGAAGCGGAACGGATTGAAGCGTGTGTGCAGCGTCCGGTAGTCGCTGACGAGGTGACGGGCCACGAACTCCTCGAAATACAGCCGCAGGGCGACGCCCTGGTTCGCCTCGCGCAGGATGCGTTCCTCGCTCTTGCGCATCGATCCGGCGAGGCTGCGCAGATGGCTCAGGAAGGTGCGCGCGGACTTGGCCGCGTTCACCAGGGCCTCGGAGCGTTCGGCCGGGTTGGCGATGGCGCTCTCGAGGCTGCCCAGCACATCGAGGACGGCGCCCCCGTAGGAGCGTCGCTCCCCCCGGTCGAGGCGCGCCAGTTCCTCGATGACCATTCGGGCCTCCGGGTCGAATTCGACCACCGGGACGTAGCGCTCTCGCCGCTCGACCAGCCAGCCGGCATCGAGGAGACGGCGATAGACCACCGAACGACGCTCGCTTGGCTCGACGGGTACCGCGCTCTCGTCGTCGATCTCCCGGTCAACGAAATCGGCGGCGAAGTCCCCGATCGCGATCAGGAGTTCGCTCTTGCGCAGCGGTTCGGCTGTGTCCCCGAAGACGCGGCCGTGCAGGTGCAGCAGCAAGGCCGCATTGAAGGCCCGGCTCGACGAGGCGAGGGGCTTGAACAGGTCGTCGGAGAGATGCGTGAACAGCATGGCGAAGCGGAGAGATCAGCCCCGACCGGGGCTGAGAGTCAAATCGCACGCGGCTGACCGGAGGGCCGACCTGAACTCTCAGCGCTGCCGGTGCGTTGTCCGGCGGTTGTTCGCGTTCCGCGAAGCCAGCCGATTTCGTGGAGTCTGCCATGTCGACCCCCCGCCGGAGTGCCCTGCTCCTCGCCGTGTCCCTCCTCGCCGTTCCGGCCCTGACCGAGGGCCGCGCCGTTGCGCAGCCGGCCGCGCAGGACAGCGGCAGCGGATTTGCGCTAGCGTTGCCGGGCACCATCCGCGGCTCGAAGATCATCGGCCTGCCGGTGGTCGGAATGGATCACGTGCGCGTCGGATCGATCGAGGACGTGCTCATCGGCGACGCCGGCAAGGTCGAAGCCGTGGTGATCGGCGTCGGCGGCTTCCTCGGCATCGGTGAGAAGCTGGTGGCGGTCGCCTACGACACGGTCGCTTGGAACATGAAGGATGTCCCCCTTACGAGCGGGCCGACCTCGGTGACGACGCCGGAGACAAAACCCAGCGCCGAGGCCGCCGCTCGGGTGACGCCCGAAACGATGCCGGGAGCCGACACCAGCCGCGAGGTGCTCGGCGCCGTCCAGAACAAGCACACCGATCAGGTCACATCGGCTACGGGCACCGTCGACGAAACCAAGAAGCCGACGGCGGGTCGCGCCACGGCCCTGGCCGGCGGCGTGCCCGTGGAAGCCGAGATCCGGATGACGAAGGCGCAGCTCACTGCAGCTCCGGCCTTCCAGTACGGCGCGGCCCGCAAGGCCGAGAAGTAGGAACCCAGGACATGATGCCGATGCCCCGCACCCTGGCGATCACCGTCCTCTTCTGGACCGCGACCCTCGGCACAGCCCTCGCCCAAGCGACCAATCCGGCCCCGCCGATCCCGGAGACCGGACCGGCCGGCTCGAACTCCTCGGCCGCCAATGCGGCGGCCACGGATTTCAATTGGATCTGGCTCAGCCTCGTGATCGCGGTGATCGCGCTCGGCGTCTGGTACGTCGCGCGGCGGCGGCAATCGGGCAACATCCGCTGAGTTTCCTGCAACGGTCGCGCGGTCCGAATCGCGCGCGGCCGTCGATTCGCGGACCTTACGGCTACTGGCCGGCGCTGGGGAAGAACAGCTGCTTGCCATCGATCTTGTAGCTCGCGATGGCGGCTTGACCATCCTGCGAGACCAACCAATCGATGAAGGCCTGTCCCTCCTTGGCCTTCACGCCCGGGTGCCGGGCCGGATCGACGAGCATCACCCCGTAGGGATTGAACAGGCGCTTGTCGCCCTCCACGAGGATCGTGAGATCGCCGTGGTTCTTGAAGGAGAGCCAAGTTCCGCGATCGGCCAGCAGGTAGGCGTTCAGGGCCGAGGCCGTGTTGAGCGCCGGGCCCATGCCTTGGCCGATGTCGCGGTACCAATCTCCCTTGACCGCCGCGAGGTCGACGCCCGCCTCCTTCCAGGTCCGCAACTCGGCACTGTGCGTACCGGACCGGTCGCCGCGCGAAACGAAGGGGGCCCTGGCTGCCGCGAGCTTGTCGAAGGCGGCGACGACGTCACCGCCGCGTACGCCCGCCGGATCGGTCTTCGGGCCGATCAGGACGAAGTCGTTGTACATCACGTCCCAACGCTTCGTGGCGAAACCCTCGGCCAGGAACTTCTCCTCGGCCGGGCGGTCGTGCACCAGCACCACGTCGGCGTCGCCGCGACGGGCCGCATCGAGAGCCTGGCCGGTCCCGAGGGCGACGACCTTCACGGCGATGCCGGACTTCGCCTCGAACAGCGGCAGCAGATGCTTGAACAGGCCCGACTGCTCGGTGGAGGTGGTGGAGGCCACGACGATGGAGGCCGGTTCGGCCCGCAGGCCGGAAGCGGCGTCGAGGGCGAACAGGAGGCCGAAGGTCAGGAGGCCGCGGCGAAGGATGTCCAAGGGAGTTCTCCGGTGATGTAGGCCCGCGTCTCGGGGGCCTGGGGCGAAGTGAGGAGCGCTCGGGTCGGTCCCTCTTCGACGGCGCGCCCGCGGGCGAGCACCACGACGTCGGCGGCGAGCCGCGTGACCTGTCCGAGATTGTGGGAGACGAGCACGACCTTGGCGCCCCGCCGGGCAATGTCGGCGATGAGGCCTTCCACCAGTTCGGTGGCGCCCGGATCGAGGTTGGCCGTTGGCTCGTCGGCAAGCAGGAGGTCCGGCTCGGCCGCCCAGGCGCGCGCCAGGGCCAGACGCTGCTGCTCGCCGCCGGAAAGGCGCGTCGCCGGTGCCTCCGCCCGGTCGCCGAGGCCGACGCGGACCAGCGCGGCGCGGGCGCGGCTCGTCCGCTCGCTCCGCGACAGGCCGAGGGGCTCCAGCGCGAGGGCGACGTTGGCGATGGCACTCGTCCGCAGCAAGGCGGGCCGCTGGAAGACGAAGGCACGGCGGACGAGGCCCTCGCCGATGATCCGTACCGCGCCGGTATCGGGCTTGAGCAGGCCGTCGATGACCCGGAGCGTGGCGCTCTTGCCAGCGCCGTTCGGCCCAATCAGCGCCGTGATGCCGGTGGCGGCGATGCGGGCGCTCAGGCCATCGAGAATGGTGGTGCCGTTTCGAGCCAGCGTGAGTCTGTCGAGTTCGATCGCGGGCATCGGGTCAGCCGTAGGCGCGCACGGCGTGGGCGCGCAGGATCGCCGCCACCGCGTTGACCAGCACGACGAGGCCGATCAGCACCAGCCCGAGGGCCAGGGCGAGGCTGAGGTCGCCTTTCTGGGTCTCCAACGAGATCGCCGTGGTCATCGTGCGGGTGTGACCGTCGATGTTGCCGCCCACGACGAGTACGGCGCCGATCTCCGAGATCGCCCGTCCGAAGGCGGCGAGCGCCGTCGTCACCAGGGAGAAGCGGGTGTCGTGAATCAGCGCCCGCGCCCGGCGCAGCGCCGACAGGCCGAGCGAGCGCAGCTGCTCGCCGAGATGCGCCTCCGCATCGGCCACCACCTGCTGCGTGAGCGCGGCGATGAGCGGCGTCGCCAGCACCGCCTGGGCCGCCACCATCGCGGCGGGGGTGAACAGGATTCCGAGGGACCCAAGTGGCCCCGAACGTGACAGCACGAGGTAGAGCATCAGCCCGACGATGACCGGGGGCAGACCCATGAAGGCGTTGAGAAGCCCGACCAGCACCGGCCGACCCGGAAAATTCGCCACCGCCAGGAATGCACCGACCGGAATCCCGATGCAGAGCCCTATCCCCACGGCCGTCAGGCTGACGCGCAGGGACAACCAAGCGATCGCGAGGACGTCGCGGTCGAGGGTGGCCAGACGTGAAATCGTCTCCTGGAAGGTCTGAAGCATCGGTCCCGGGCTGTACGAAGCCTCACGGGATGATACGGGGTGAACGGAAAGATCAATAGGAAAGACCTTGCTGATGCCGACGTCGACGGTCCTGGCACTGCAGGCCGATGGCGACTGGAACGGTCTCGCACTGCGCCAGACCTTTGCCTTGCTCGATGCACTCGCCGGCTCGACCTCGCTCCTCGCGGCGGCACGGAAGCTCGGGATTTCCTATCGCTCGGCCTGGAGCCGGGTCTCCAGCCTCGAGACGGCGCTTGGACAGCCGGTGACGATCAAGACCAAAGGCCACGGCACCGCCCTCACACCCTATGGCCGCGCGCTGCACGCCGCGCTGGCGGAGATGTACGACCGGCTCGGCCCGATCCTCGCCGCCGAGGCGGACCGGACCGCCGTGGCGTTGCGGTCGCTGGAGATTCGTGCGCCTGCCACGCTGCGGCTCGCCGCGAGCCACGATCCCCTGCTCCTGGGTATCCTCGATGACATTCCAGGCATTGAGTTGGCCGTGGCCGGGAGCCTCGATGCACTGGCTCACCTCCGTGCAGGCTCGGCGGAGGCAGCTGGTTTCCATTACGGCTCGGAAGGCGCGGCACCGTCGCCCTTCGACGTCCTGTTCCGCGACCCGGACCTCACCGTGAGGCCGCTGTTCCGCCGCCAGCAGGGTCTGATGCTGCCCCCGAGCAATCCAGGGGGCGTGACGTGCGTGGAAGACATCGCCCGCCTCGGGCTGCGCTTCGTGAACCGTCAGCGCGGGGCCGGCACCCGCATCTGGTTCGAGCGCCTCTGCGCCGAAGCCAGCCTCGACATGGGGGCGATCCGGGGCGCCCAGACCGAGGAATTCACGCACCAGGCCGTCGCCGCACTGATCGCTACCGGCGCGGCGGATGTCGGGATGGGGACGCCCGCGGTTGCCGAGCGCTTCGGCCTCGCCTTCCACCCGTTCGGCTGGGAAACCTACTTCCTGGCGGCGCGGACCAGCGTCGATGAAGCGGTGCTGGCCGGGCTGGTAGAGGCCGCCACCCGTGCGGCTGGCGCCACCCTCGGCTACCAGAGTACGGCGTGCGGGTAGAAGGTGAGGATGTCCCCCGGTGCCACGGCCGTCACGGCATCGCCAAGTTCGACGAGCCCGTCACTTTCCGTCAGCGATGAGAGAACGCCGGCGCCCTCCCGAGGGTACTTCACCGCTTCCAGGACGGCATCGCCACCGAGGGCGACGCTGACCCGGACGAACTCGCGCCGACCCGCCTTCTTGCGATAGGCGAAGGCCGCCCGGACGGGTTGGCCGAGGGGCGCGACGTCGAGGGCGCCGCCGAGGCGGGTGAGGAGCGGGCGCACCACGAAAAGGAGCGTGACATAGACGGCGCCGGGATTGCCCGGGAGCCCGACGAACGGCGTGCCGTCGACGACGCCCATCGCCACCGGACGGCCAGGCTTGATCGCCAGACGCCAGAACATGAGGGAACCCACCGCCTCGACCGCCGCCTTGACGTGATCCTCCTCGCCCGTGGACACGCCGCCCGAGGTCAGGATCAGGTCGTGGTCGCGTGCCGCCTGCCGCAGGCGCACGGAGAGAGCGTCGGGCTCGTCGCGCAGGATGCCGAGATCCACGACGGCGGCGCCGAGACGCGTCAGCAGGGTCGCGAGCATCACCCGGTTCGAATCGTGGATCGCACCGGAAGGCAGCGGCGCTCCGGGCTCCGTGAGTTCGTCGCCGGTGGAGAACAGGGCCACTCGCAGGCGGGTGCGCACTGCGATCCGGTCGTGCCCCGAGGCCGCCGCGAGGGCGAGGTCCTGCGGGCGCAGGCGCCGTCCGGCCGGAATCGCGCAGGCGCCGCGCGCGATGTCCTCGCCGGCGTCGCGGGCGTTGGCGCCCCGCTTCAGCCCGGGCGGCAGCACGACCGCATCGCCCTCGCGCCGCACGTCCTCCTGCATGAAGACCGTGTCGGCACCCGGCGGCATCGGAGCACCGGTGAAGATCCGGATCGCTCCGCCATCGGCCGTCACGGCCTCGACGGCCGCACCCGCCGGCAGCCGGCCACGCACTGCGAGCCGCGTCTCGCCATCCGGGCTGAGGTCGCGATGCCGGACCGCGTACCCGTCGACGGCCGAGTTCGCGAATGGGGGGACATCGTGCAGCGCCGGCACGTCCTCGGCCGCGATCCGCCCGTCGGCCTGCCCGAGGGCCAGCCACTCGGCGCCGGCGAGCACCGGGAGGCGCTCGCCGATCAGCGCCACGGCGTCCTCGATGCGCATCAGCGCGCCGCCGAAGGCGAAGCAATCATCGGTCAGCTGGGCCATGATCCCTCCACATGCGCCAGCGCCGTCTCCAGCGGTTCCGCCAACGCGAGGATCAGATCGGCGATCACCGCGATGGCGTCGAGATCGATCACCGGTATCACGGCCTCCGGGAAGGTCCGGTCACTCGCGACGGCGACGATGCGGGGATCGTCGGGATGGATCGGAGGCTTGCCGATGGCGGTGCGATGCACCTCGAGCTTGGCGTGGCCCTCGCGCTTGAAGCCCTCGACGATGACGAGGTCGCAAGGCGAGAGA
Organism: Methylobacterium sp. TK31; assembly: GCF_055361545.1. Lineage (NCBI taxonomy): Bacteria > Pseudomonadati > Pseudomonadota > Alphaproteobacteria > Hyphomicrobiales > Methylobacteriaceae > Methylobacterium > Methylobacterium sp. TK31. The sequence continues at coordinate 3,033,852 of NZ_CM143964.1, forward strand.
CGGCGCAGGAGGTCGCCGAGCCCCGCCTCCCGCTCATCGCCGATCTCGTGGATCTGAACCCAGCGCCGCGACGAGGACACGATGACCTCAGAAGCTCCGGCCTCGCGGTGAACGTAGGAATCCTTGCCGGGCCGATCGACGTCGAAGGCGTGGTGCGCATGCTTGATCGTCGCCACCTTCATGCCGCGGGTGACGAGCAGCGGGATCAGACGGGACAGGAGGGTGGTCTTGCCAGCGCCGCTCCAGCCGGCGAGGCCGATGACACGCGCGCGGTTCACGATGCGTCCACGGGCGAGAACCCGGCTTCGTCCAGGAGGGCGCGGGTCTCGGGTTCGCGCAGGCAAGCCAGGAACGCGGCCAGCGCCGGCCGGTCACGCTGGTCGCCCCGGAAAGCGAAATCGTAGCGCTCGTCGGCGAGCGGCAGGAAACCGAGGCCGTAGGCGCGCGCCACCGTGGCGATGGCGACGCCCCAATCGGCCCGGCCCTGCGCCACTGCCGCCGCCACCGCGTTGTGCGAGCGCGGCTGGTTCCAGAAGCCCGGCGGGCGCACGCCCTTCAGGAGGCCGTCGATCAGGGCCCGGGTTCCAGAACCTGTGTTGCGGTTGACCATCGCGGTCTCCGGTTCGGCGAGGGCCGCCGCCACGGCCTCCGCCGCCGAACGGCCCTCGAACAGCGGATCGCCCGGCCGGAAGACGATACCCTGCAGGCGCCCCCAACCCTCGGCCAGCACCATGCCGGGCGAGAGGAACGGCCGGTTGTAGATTCCCGTCTCGCCGTCGAGGAGATGCATCGCGGCGAGATCGCATTCGCCCCGGGCAAGGGCGGCGAGTCCGCCGGCCGAGCCGACCCAGATGGGCCGTACACGGAGCCGACGCTCGGCGAGGCGGCCGATCACCCGGTCGAGGCCGACGCAGTGGCTTCCGATGATCGTCAGGTCCGGCGGCCGAACGCCGGCCCCGAGGCGGGTGACGGACACAGTCTCGCCGGCTTCCATGCCGGCTCGGGCGGCGGGGATCGCGAAGAAGCCGTCGGCCTGCGAGAAGGCTGTCACCGAACCGGAGCCCTTCGCCAGGGGAAGCGCACGCAGGCCGTCCTCCGTCTCCGCCAGGGCGGTCATCACGAATTCCGTTCGGCCGCGTTCGGAGGGGACCCGCTGGGGCAGGATCGCGGTGACGCTGGTTTCCTTCCGCGGCGGCAGGGCCGCCATTGCCCGTACGAGAGGCACCACGACATCGTGGAAGGTAAACATCGCCGAGGTCGGAAAGCCCGGCAGCACGACGATGGACGTCCCACCGGCCACCGCGAGGCAGAGGGGCTTACCGGGCTTCAGGGCGACGCCGTGCACGAGGATGCCGGGCTCGCCCAGACGCTGGAGGATGCGGTGCGAGACATCGCCGGCGCCTTTCGAGGTCCCGCCCGACAGTACGACGATGTCGCTCTCAGCGACGGCAGCGCGCAGGGCCGCTTCCAGGGCCGCTTCGTCGTCGCGAACGATGCCGAGCGGCCATACCGTGCCACCGTTCTCGACCACGGTGGCAGCCACGATCGGTCCGTTGGAATCGTAGATCGACCCCGCCACGAGCCTTTCACCCGGAGCGACCAGTTCGTCTCCGGTGGACAGGACCGCCACACGGGGGCGGCGAACCACCTCGACGGCGGCAATTCCGCAGGCGGCCAGCATGCCGATCTCCCGCGCGGTGACCAGCATCCCCCTGCGCAGGACGGTCTCGCCCGAGGCCATGTCGGCCCCGGCATAGCCGATGAACTGGCCCGGCCGCGCCGGCTGCGCGAGGTCGATCGCGAAGCCGTCCGGCCGGAACTCGGTCTGCTCCACCATGACAACGGCATCGGCACCACGCGGCACGACCCCGCCCGTGGCGATCGGCGTCGCGGTGTCGGGGGCCACGGCCAGGGCCGGCGCAACGCCGCAGGCGAGGATCTCACGGTTGAGCGTCAGGCGGCGAGGCTCGGCCTCCCCAGCACCCTCCGTGTCGGCGGCACGGAGCGCGAAGCCGTCGACGAGGGCGCGGTCGAAGGGGGGTACGTCGATGGGCGAGGCGACGTCGTGGGCCAGCACCCGTCCGAGGGCGTCGGAGAGCGCGACGGTCTCGGACGGCAGGGCTACGTGCGGCACGGCCGCCCGGAAGCGTTCGATGGCTTCTTCGCGACTGACGACGGTAAGGAACTGTTCCTGGCGGGCGGCCTGTGCCAGCCGAACGAGAAAGTCGGCTTCGTCGGAATCGATGTCGCTCGGCACTTCGGCGCTCACAGGGATAGGCCCGAAACTACGCTGCCGGCGGCGCAGCCTTCCGATTCCGGACTGACGAGGATCGCCGCATCGGCCTGGATCAGTTTGGCGAGAGGCAAATCGCTGCTGCCCAGCGGCAGGAGGCCGTCGCGCGTCCGGCGGGCGTAGACGAGTTCGCTGAGGCCGATGGTGGAGGCGATCTTCCGCAGGAGGGGCGCGGAGATCTCCGCGAGGGGAACGGCTCCGGACAGCTTCGCGATCAGCGGGCGACCGAGGGTGAGGAAGACGCTCAGAGCCGCATCGAGACGCCCCGGCAGCAACAGCACGGCGCGTCCTCCGACCTCGCCGAAGCCTGCGGTTTCGCCGGGCCTGAGGGCGATGCCGTGCGCCTTCAGCGTTCCTGCCGCGGCCAGCCCGGCAGCGGCATGATCGTTCCGACCGAACCCCGTGCCGCCGATCACCAGCACGGCATCGCCATCCTGCGTCCGGAGCACGTCCGCGATCGCCTCCGGTGTCCCAGCGATCACGACCTCGGCGACCGTCGCACCTTCCTCGGCCATGAGGTGTGCCAGGAGCGGCGACAGGGTATCGCGTTCGGGCGCCCCGGCGACGACCAGGGTCAGGCGCGGCCGGCGCAGGGCGATACTCTCGATCCCGGCCGCCTGGAGAGCGAGGCGGTGCAGAGCCGTGATCCGCTGACCCGTGGCCGCCAGCAGGGCGCCGGGCGCGGCTTCCGCCCCGATGGCACGAATGCCCTCCCCGATGGGGGCATCGGCGACGATGAACGTCCCCTCGATCGCTTCGGGCGGCAGGATCGTGTCGGTGCCGTCCGTCAGCTCGTCACCGGCCTCGATCCACAGAAGTCCGCGCGGAGCGAGGATCGGCGCATAGGCCGAAGCGCCGATGACGTCCGCGCCCCGAACGGCCCAGCCGTCCCGCAGGGCGGTCTGACGATCCGGGATGGCTCGCGTCGCGTGACAGTCGTTCGCGCAGATCCCGCCCAAGGCCTCGCCGAGGGGCATGGCTTCGGGGGCGACCGGCGCCAAGCGTTCCGTCAGCGCGCCGACGGCCTGTGCCAGGGGCATCAGGGCCGAGGACGCGGTCCGGCGCGGTGCGGGTCCCGATGCGGACGAACCGGCCTCCGTCTCGATGGCGCTGCGGGCGGGAGCGATCATGCCCTGAGCGATGCGCCATCGCCGAGCGATGATCAAGCGGCTCCCGGACATACCGCGTCACCGGGTCCCGTCCTCGAGCAGCGACATTCCGGCGGTGGATCGTCTAGATCTGGATGGCGCGCCGACGTTCCGGCGCTTCATCCCGGGGGATGCGTTGCGGGGATTCGACGAAGCCTTGGTCAAGCACGCAACGTTGCTGCAAGCACTTGCCGTCTGCTTCCTCGCCGTATGCCTGTCCGCGTCACCCGCCGATGCACAGTTGCGCGGACATGGCGGCCCGGTGCGGGCCCTGGCCGTCGCGCCGGGGGGTGGGCTGGCGATATCCGGCGGCTTCGACCAGGCTGCGATCCTCTGGGCGATCGATACCGGGACCGCACTGACCGTCCTGCGTTTTCATGACGGTGCGGTGAACGCCGTCGCGGCCCTGGCCGACGGCGGTTTCGTCACGGCTTCGGAGGATGCCCGTGTCGCCCTCTGGCAGGCCGGCCAATCCGAGCCCGAGCGGGTGTTCGCCGAACACACCGGACCGGTGGCGGGGCTGGCCGTCTCCCCCGACGAGACCTTGCTGGCCTCGGCCTCGTGGGACGGGACGGCCCGCATCCGGCCCATCGCCGGTGGGCCGGCCCGGGTGCTCGAGGGCCATCAGGGCAACGTCAACGCCGTCGGCTTCCTGCCGGACGGGCGGCCCGTCACCGCCGGTTACGACGCGACGCTGCGAATCTGGCCCTCCGCCGACGATCCGAAGGGCGTTCCGGTCGTCCTCACGTTGCCGACCATTCTCAATGCACTGGCGGTGACCCCGGATGGCGAGGTCGCGGTCGGGGGCGGAGACGCGGTCGTGCGCCTCCTCCGCCCGGACGGCACCGTCCGCGCGTCCATCGAAGTCGGACCCAATCCGGTGATCGCCCTGGCCCCCTCCCCCGACGGCACCCGAATCGCGGCCGCAACCGCGGGGGGTGCGGTCGCGCTCATCGACCGGGAGTCGGCGACGGTCCTTCACCGGCTCGTCGGCCCGGGCCTTCCGGTCTGGTCCATCGCCTGGCGGCCGGATGGACGCGAGCTTCTCACCGGCGGCAGCGACCGCCTGGTCCGCCGCTGGAATGCGCTGACCGGCGAGCCGATAGGAGCCCTGGCGATGCCCCGTCCCGCCGATACGCTCGCCGCCTATCATGGGGATCGCGGTGCCGAGGTGTTCCGCGCCTGCGTCGCCTGCCACGCCCTGACCCCCGAGGACGGACCACGCGCGGGCCCGACCCTCGCCGGCATCATGGGCCGGCGGATCGCCACCGCGCCCGGCTATCGATACTCCGACGCCCTGAAGGCCATGGACATCGTCTGGGACGCGCGAACCATCGCCCAGCTCTTCGAAATCGGCCCCGCCCGCTACACCCCCGGGACGCGGATGCCGGAACAGATGATCACCCAGGCCGAAGACCGCGAGGCGCTCGTGAAGTTCCTGGAGAGCGCCACGGCCACGCGCTGATCGGATCTTACAGGGACCAGATCATGTAATGCGCCTCTGCGCCATAGGTCGCGAGCTTCGTTGCCATTACAGGATCAAGCTCGTGAATTCGGAATCCCTGACGCTGCCAGAACGCGGCCGACCGGTTGACGGCGACTAGGGCGAGGCAGTGCACGCCCGCCCGGCAAGCCCGTGCGACCAGCGTCGCCAGACCGGCACGCGCATACCCGCACCCAGAAAATTCCGGGTCGATTCCCAGATCGTGCAGGTAGGCGCTGCCCTCCGCCACTGGCACCGGCGCCAGCGGCTCGTTCAAGGGCGGGATACACCCCAGCGGCCACGGATACGCCATCGCGTAACCCACGATGTTGTGTTCCTCATCGCTCAGGCTGAGGCATAGGTCGGCTCCCAGCGCCAGCCGCTCGGCGAAACACGACACCGCCTCCGGATGGTCCGGAAACAGGCGGTCGGCGAGGGCGACGACCTGCCCGAGGTCGCGCGCCTGCATGCTCCGCCACATCCAGGCGCCCATCGAGATCGCCGATCGGGCTAGATCGCTTCGCCACGGGCAGCGCGCTCGCGCAGATAATCCTCGGTGGTCCGCGGACGGTCGCGCTCAGGGCCTGCATGGGGGTCGAAGCCCTGATTCACCGCGACCTCGACGCGACAGTCTTCGCACATCATGAGTGCCTGGACACGGGCCTCGCCGGCCTCGCCCCGGAACATCCAGTGTCGATCGCGCAGCTTCTCCACCACCCGCTCGATGGTGCTGCGCGTGCCGAACGGCTTGGCGCATGCGATGCAGGCGAACGGCTCTTCTTCCTTCACGATTCGGCGCGGTGCAGCCCAGGCCTCGAAATCGACGCCGGGCTCCAGCGTAATGACGCTCTCCGGGCAAGTGTTGGCGCAGAGACCGCACTGGACACAGAGGCTCTCCTCGAAGGCGAGGAACGGACGGTCTGTGCTGTCCGACAGCGCATGGGTCGGGCAGGCACCGACGCAGGCGAGGCAGAGCGTGCAATCCTCGGTCCGAAAATCCAACCCGCCGAACGGCGCCCCCGCAGCGAGGGCCACCTGCGCCACCGGTTTCGGCGCCGCGGCATGCAACTCGCTGAATGCGAAGCGCAGCACCTCGCGCTTACCGCCGACCGGCATGAACCGGGACGGAGCTCGCGCCGGCGTGCCGATGGAGGCAGTCGCCAGCGCCGCCCCCAGGGTATCGGGGTCGTCGGTCTCGATCAGCGAGACGACGGAGTCCGGACCGGCACCGCCATAGCCGAGGCCGCGTGCCAGGGTATCGCCGAGGACGGCCGCGCGGCGCAGGCTATCCAAGTCGTGCTTCGGCCGGTCTCGGGCGAGGATACGGACGCCGGTGGCGCCGTAGGCGAAGAGCGCCGCGAAGGCTTCCGGTCCGAGCTGGGTGATCTCGTTCACTCGTACCGGCAGGACCCGAGCCGGCAGACCGTCGCCGTGGCGGGCCAGCGCATCGATTAGAGGTTCGCCGTGGGCTCCATCATGGAACAGCACCACGGCGTCGCGGCCCCCGGCTGCTCCGTAGGCCAGCATAAGGGCGCGCAGACGCCGCATCAGCGCATCGGCCGGTGGCAATGCGTAGGCCGCGGCGCCGGTCGGACAGACCGAGGCGCAGTTTCCACAGCCAGCGCAGATGTAGGGGTCGATCGCGACCGTATCACCGGCCGACGTGATCGCCCCGGTGGGACAAACCTCGAGGCAGCGCGTGCAGCCGGTGATGCGCGAGCGCGAATGGGCGCAGAGCTCGGCGTGAAAATCGACGAAGCGCGTCTTGTCGAAGGTGCCGACGAGGTGAGACGCCTCCGCGATCAGGCGCTCGACCGAAGCCGGGTCGCGCGGATCGGCTCGGAGGTAGCCGAGCCGAACCTCGTGCGCCGGGAACAGGGGCGTGCCGCCGGTGACATCGATGACGATGTCACAGGTCGAGTTCGCCCCGTTGCGGCCCGGTCCGAACAGAAGCTGCGACCGGGATGAAGGTGCCGGAAGCGCATAATCATCGATGCGCAACTCGAAGGCGCCGAGCCGGCCCGTGGCGCCGGCGACGGTGCCCTGCACGATCGGAAAGTCATTGCGGATGGGCGGCTCGACGGCCTCGGGCCGAGTCAGGAGCACCGTCACGTCGAGGTGTTCGGCGAGTCGGCGGCCGACCTCAATGGCGTCGGAATCGCGACCGTAGATCAGCGCGACACCCTGGCTCTCGATCGCCACGGTCGCGGCATCCGGCACGGGCTCGGCGCAGGCTGCGAGCAGCGCTGCCATCTTCGGACCGGCCTCGCGTGCCTGCGCCGACCAGCCCGCCGTCTCTCGGATCTTGGCGTAGGCGACGCGATCCTCTGCGCCGACCTCGGAGGCGACCTCGTCGAAGAGCGGCGACTGCAGCGTGCAGGAGACCGTCACGGGCCCGCCAGCCTGCAGGGCGGAGCGGAACCGGTCCAGTTCTCGGCCACAGAGCTGATCTGCGAGCTTCACGGTTCCTGCGCATCCGCGTCCGATCGCATCGGCATCGAGCGGCATCGTCTTTTCGCAGGAGCAGGCGAATACGATACGGTCTGACACGGATGGACCCTGAATCGAGCGACAGAAGGATTGCGACGGTGGACGAACAGGCGCGGAGATGGCCCCTTCGCGTCGTCGCTCGTATCCCATATACTCAAACGGTTCAAAACTACGATCCGACACCAGCGCGCAGCGACGTCGCGTCCCGCGCGAATCTTGCGGCTTGTGGTGCGGTCATCGGCAAGACATGTCGTCCGGAAGTGTCGTCACCCTGAATCCAACGTCGAGTTCCCTCCACCCCGCGATGCCAACGCTGCCCCCCGCAATCGACCCGATAGCCCTCGCCCTCCCACCGGCCTTCACCGCACGTGTGGCACCGCCCGGAGCCGATGCATTCCGGGAGGCGCTGACCCTTGCGGATCGTGAGGGTTCTGATGCGGCTGGGACCCTCCTGCTGGTCGGGCGCGCGGGCATCCTCGATGTCGCGGTGATTTTGGCACCGGACGAGCCCCTGGCTTCCGCCCGCCGCGTCTTCCTCGCGGCGATGACAGCGCTGGCCGACGCGGTCGGTTCCCATGGGCCACCCGAGATGCCCCTGACCTTCGCTTGGCCCGACACGCTGGTCTTCGATGGTGCCCGCCTCGGAGGCGGGCGCTTGGGCTGGCCCGAGGGGTGCGCTGAGGACGCCGTTCCGGATTGGCTGGTTTTTTCCGCCATGCTGATCCTCTCCAAGACCGAGGCGGGTGATCCAGGCCTCACCCCAAACTCCACCGCCCTCGACGAAGAAGGCTTCCCGGCCGAGATCCGCGATCCCCTGGTGGAGAGCTTCGCCAGGAACCTCGTCCACACGTTCTCCGTCTGGTCGGAGGATGGTTTCTCAGGAATTGCGGCCCGTTACCTCGCGCACCTACCGACACCGGCGGGCCTGAAGGTGCGTATCGATCCGGTCGGCGACATCATCCTCGGCGATGCCGAGCGCTGGCCCCTGGCGCCCCTGCTACTGGAGCCAGCGTGGCTCGATCCGCACACCGGGACGGTCCGACTATGACGGCGCTCAGGCTGCCGCGCACCTTGCGGCTCGACCCGTCCGATACCTTCGTTTTCGCGCATCCAGCCGAGCCCGGCGAATGGGCAGTGACGGGATCGTTTCTGTTCTGGGACCAGGATCTGACGGCGCTTGAGGGCAAGGCCCGCGCCGCCTTCCGATCCGGTTTCGTCGGAGTCACCTCGTTGGGATTCTCGACCCTCGTGGTCGTGAGCGAGGCCACCGAAGCCGAGCGCGACGCAGCGGTGGAGACCCTCGCCCAGCACATCCACGAGCATCTTGGTGCACCGGATCGAGAGACCGCGCGGGCGGCGGCCCGCGAAGAGATCGACTTCTCGGCATCGCTTTGCGGTGTCCCGGTCGGAAGCGTCGTGGCGATGCACCGGACGCAGACGAACGGCGAGATCTTGGAAGCCTTCCGGACACTTCACCAACGGGATGCCGGGACGCTGGGTGCCGACCGCCTGCATGCTCATGCCCGCGCCTTCCGCTTCGTGGAGACCGATGACGAGGAACCCGAGGAACGGGCTGACCTCATTGGTCTCGCGCGGGCTTCGACCGCTTCAGGAACCTGATCGATGTCACATTTCTCTGCCGGACAGACCCTGCCATGACGGAGTTCTGGGTCTCCAGCGGCCATCATCTGACACAGCGTACGGAGGGTGGCGGGCTGGCCGTCACCGATGAGCTGATCCTCGCTTATCTCGCTCGCCCGGAGCTCGTGCCGCCGGAAGATGCCTGTGTTGCGGAGCGCCGCCTCTATGCCGACCTTCTTGCTCAACCGCGCCGCAACGTCTCGTCCGAGGCCGTCACCTCCATCGTCGATCCGGACGCGCGGGAGAACTGGCAGGTTCTCCTCGCCTTCCGCGACCGCCTGCTCACCGCACGCTCCATCGAGGCGGCCTATCTCGGAATGGTCCGCGAGGGACTGCAGGGGATTCCCTCCCTGTTCCTCAACCAGCTGGTGCATCTGATCCTGCGCAATGCCCTCGACGGCTGCGAAGACCCGTTCGTTCTGCGTGCGGCCGAACTGATGTTCCGGCCACAGCGGGTCAGTCGCCTCGACGGCGCGGTGCTCCTGGCCGATGCCGAGGTGATCGAGGCGCGAGAGGGCAGCGCGCCGCTTTCGCCCCTGGTGGCGATGCTCGGCAAGGATGCGGCGAACGAACTCGACATCCTAAACGAGGAGAATGCCTGGAGCTACTGGAGTCGGTCCGATGCCTTCTCGATGGCGTTGAACCTCGGCTCGAGCGCACGCAGCCGCGAGGGTCTCGCCCGGGTGATCGAGATATTCATCGGACACCTCCTGAGCGAGGAGGTCCGGGTTGCGCCCCTCGATCGGCTCGAGGATTCGGACTGGCGCTGGTTCGTCGGCCTCGACGCCGAGGCCACGCGGATCGGCAATGCCCTATGGCGTGGCGAACCCGTATCGAACACCGACGAGGAACGCGTGATCGCGATCTTCAGCATGACCTTCGTGGATCGAACTCGCCTCGAAGACTCGGTCGCAGACCGGCCGGTCTACCTTCTGCTCGCGGCGAATGGCGCGAACCTCGTCACGATGAAGCCGCAGAACCTAGTCGCAGGTCTTCCCCTCAAGACAGCTTTGGCGCCCTGCTGATGCCGAACGACCCATCGCACGTTGATGCAATGGTCGGTGAGCGGGATCGCCACGAGCCATTGCAGGATCAGGCCATGCCTCAGAACCATTTCGAGGTCGGGATTCTCGTAGCGCGCCGGCGCCTGCGCGGCCCCTGGGCGACTCATGCCTGGATGCCTGTCTCCGCGCTTCCGGCAGCGCCTCCGGTAGCCGACTGGACACGCCTCTCGGAAACGGAGGAGGAAACAATCTTCTACGCTGGGTCCTACGATGTGCTGCTGCATCCCGCGGAAACCTCGCATTACCGGGACAACCTCGTGTCGGGTCGTCCGTCCCTATGGGTCGCCCTTCGGAAGCTCGACGAGGACGCCTACGAGATCGCGACGGTGACGGCCGATCCCTATGAAGGAGAGGCGATGGCGGAGGGCATCGGCGAGATCGTGGAAGCCGTGCCGATGCCGGCCGAATGCCAAGGCATCCTGCTCGCCTTCTTCGAGGCTTTCCACGTCGAGCGGAAGTTCGAAAAGCGCAAGCGCGACCGCGCAGATCCGGAGGCGTTGGCGCGTGGCGGCCAGGGCCGAGGACGTAGCGAATGAGCGAGGGCATCCTCTCGCGCTGGGCGCGGCGCAAGCAAGAGGTCCGCCTGCGGGAACGCGTACCGGCCTCGCCGGCGCCGGGAAAACCCGACGCCCCGCCGGTGGAATCGCAGCCGGAGGGTGAAGCCAACCTCGCGGCGGATCCGGCGCTCGAAGACGAAGGTCTCGCGGACGCGATCGCCCGATTGCCGAAGATCGAGGATCTGACGGCCGAGACCGAACTCGCGCCGTTCCTGCGTGCCGGGATCCCGGCAGCCCTGCGCAAGGCCGCTCTCCGCCGGATGTGGTCCGTCGATCCCGCAATCCGCGACTTCGTCAGCGAAGCTCGCGACTATGCCTACGATTGGAATACGCCCGGTGGCGTTCCAGGGATGGGCCCGATGCTGCCCACCGACGACATCAAGGCAATGGTCGAGCGCATCATGACCGGGCACGCGCCTGGACCCTCCGAAGCCCCCTCTCCTGATGATCCTCGAGAAGCCGAGGAGCCCACGGTCGAGCCGCCGGCTGCAGAGGTAATGGAGGCTGAACCGCAAGTCGTCGTGGCGCAGGAGACTGCCGTGGTGCACGTCGAGGAGGCGACCCTTCATCCACCAGAAAACGCCGTGCGCACGTTTCAATCGCCGGCAATTGTTTCGCCCCTGCGACGCCATGGCGGCGCGCTACCGAGCTAATCCGCAGAAACGCGATTGCCGTTCCGCGAAACGCTTTTTATTATCAATACAAACTAGGCTGCACCCGAGGTGGAGCGGCGCGGGGCCGGAAGGGTCGAGGAGTCGTATGCGTTCCGGTACGCTGTTGTCAGAGCATCGAGGGGAAGTGGGTCTCGGCGTGTCGGATCGGATTGACCCGACCGGGACGGCCGTGGATGAGGTCGATTACCTGCGTGCACAGCAATATGATCTTCTTGCTGTGCTCCTCGGCCGACCGCCGACACCGGAGCTTCTCGCCGCACTGGCTGAGCTGAAGGGCGGCGACAGTGTGTTGGGACGAGAGGTGGCGGCTCTGGCGTCCCTCGCGAGGGAAACTGCGGCAGACGCCGCGGAACGGGAATACTTCGCGCTCTTCGTCGGGGTCGGTCGCGGAGAACTTCTGCCCTACGCCTCCTACTACCTCACGGGGTTCCTCAACGAACGGCCCCTCGCCCGGGTTCGTGAGGATCTTGCGGGACTCGGGATCGAGCGCGACCCCGGGACCACCGAACCTGAAGATCATCTCGCGATTCTCTTCGACGTGATGGCGGGGCTCACGGCCGGACGATTCGAAGCGGAGCCGGGAGCGGCCCGCGCATTCTTCCTCCGGCACATCGCGCCGTGGGGCGAGCGCTTCTTTGCCGACCTTGAGCGGGCCAAGGCGGCACGCCTCTACCGTCCGGTCGGCGCTCTGGGACGCGCCTTCCTCGAAATCGAGGCGGCAGCTTTCACGATGGATGCCTGAGGCATCCATCCATTGGGATCATGGCGTGATGCCCGAGTGGGCAGACGCCGCATGGGGAGTGTGGGCGATGGGACAGGATCAGAAGGACCAGCTCGGCCGTCGCCAATTCTTCCGCGCCCTCGGCGGCGGCACGGTGGCGGCCGCGGCCGGCATGGCATCGCCGATCTCGGTGACCGAGGCGCAGGCCTATGACCCCGGCACGGACGAGACCCGGTCGCGCTACCGCCTCACGGACGAGGTGAAGGCGTTCTACCGGACGAACGGCTATGAAACTCTCCAGAACAGCACGAACGCCGGAAAGAAGTGAGCCAGCGATGCTGACCAAGCGCAAGAGCGGCGAGGCGAGCCGCACCAAGCATCAGGCCGTCGCCGCGGGCCTCGCGGCCGGTGTGCTCGACCGCCGCGGCTTCCTCAAGAAGTCCGGCCTGACCGCCGGTGCCCTGGCTGCCGCCGGCACCATCCAGCTCGGCTCCGTGCGGCAGGCGCGCGCAGCCGGGTCCTCCGCGACATCGCCCGACGTGCAGATCAAGAAGAACGTCTGCACGCACTGCTCGGTCGGCTGCACGGTCACCGCCGAAGTGGTGAACGGCGTCTGGGTCGGCCAGGAGCCCTCCTACGCGAGCCCAATCAACCGCGGCACGCACTGTGCCAAGGGCGCGGCGATCCGTGAGCTGGTCTCGTCCGACCGTCGCCTGAAATACCCGATGAAGCTCGTCGGCGGGCAGTGGCAGCGCGTCTCCTGGGAGCAGGCGATCGAGGAGATCGGCGACAAGCTCGGTGTCATCCGCGAGAAGAACGGCGCGGATTCGGTTTACTGGCTCGGCTCGGCCAAGTTCACCAACGAGGCCGCCTACCTGATGCGCAAGTTCGGCGCCTTCTGGGGCACCAACTCCGTCGATCACCAAGCGCGCATCTGTCACTCGACCACGGTGGCGGGCGTCGCCAACACCTGGGGCTACGGCGCCCAGACCAATTCCTACAACGACATCCGCAACGCCAAGACGATGATCATCCTGGGCGGCAACCCCGCCGAGGCGCACCCGATCTCCATGCAGCACGTGCTGTCGGGCAAGGAGATCAACCGCGCGAACATGATCGTCATCGATCCGCGCTTCACCCGCACGGCCGCCCACGCCACCGAGTACGTGCGCATCCGCTCGGGCACCGACATCCCGGTGGTCTGGGGCATCCTCTGGCACGTCTTCCAGAACGGCTGGGAGGACAAGGAGTTCATCAGCCAGCGCGTCTACGCCATGGACGACGTCCGCAAGGAAGTCGCCAAGTGGACGCCTGAGGAGGTCGAGCGCGTCTCCGGCGTGCCCGGCGAGCAGCTGCGCCGGGTGGCGGAGAAGTTCGCCAAGGAGAAGCCCGCGACCCTGATCTGGTGCATGGGCGCGACCCAGCACACGGTCGGCACCGCCAACGTGCGCGCGCTCTGCATCCTGTGTCTCGCCACCGGCAACGTCGGCAAGCCTGGCACCGGCGCGAACATCTTCCGCGGCCACACCAACGTGCAGGGCGCCACCGATCTCGGCCTCGATGTCACCTCGCTGCCGCTCTACTACGGTCTCGTCGAGGGCGGCTGGCGCCATTGGGCCCGCGTTTGGGACGTGCCCTACGAGTGGCTGCAGTCCCGCTTCGACGAGGTCCCCGCCGCGGCCGGCCGCAAGGCCCGCTCGCGCAAGGAGAACATGGAAGCGCCGGGCATCACCTCCACGCGCTGGTTCGACGCCGTGAACCTGCCGCCGGAGCAGATCGACCAGCGCAGCCCGATCAAGGCCTTCATGGTCTTCGGCCACGGCGGCAACACCGTGACCCGCCTGCCCGAGGCGATCGAGGGCATGAACAAGCTCGAGTTGCTGGTGGTCGCCGATCCGCACCCGACCACCTTCGCGGCCCTCGATGCCCGGCAGGACAACACCTACCTGCTGCCGATCTGCACCTCCCTCGAGATGGACGGGTCCCGCACGGCCTCGAACCGCTCGATCCAGTGGGGCGAGCAGATCGTGAAGCCGGCCTTCGAGTCGAAGAACGACTACGAGGTGCTCTACCTCCTGGCCAAGAAGCTCGGCTTCGCCGAGACGCTGTTCAAGAACATCAGGGTCGAGAACAACATCCCGTCGGCCGAGGACCTGCTGCGGGAGATCAACCGCGGCGGCTGGTCGACCGGCTATACCGGCCAGAGCCCCGAGCGGCTGAAGGCGCACATGCGCAACCAACACAAGTTCGACCTCATCACCCTGCGGGCGCCCAAGGACGATCCGGAGGTGGGCGGCGACTATTACGGCCTGCCCTGGCCGTGCTGGGGCAAGCCCGAGCTTCGGCATCCGGGATCGGCGATCCTCTACAACACGTCGCTTCACGTGAAGGACGGCGGCAGCACCTTCCGGGCCCGCTTCGGCACTGAGCGCAACGGCCAAACGCTGCTGGCTGAGGACAGCTTCACCAAGGATTCCGACCTCACCGACGGCTACCCGGAATTCACGTTCGGGGTGTTCAAGAAGCTCGGCTGGGACAAGGACCTGACAGCCGACGAGCTCGCGACCATCCTCAAGATCGGTGGCGACAAGCCGGATACCGTGAGCTGGGCAACCGACCTCTCGGGAGGCATCCAGCGTGTCTGCCTCGACCACGGCGTGATCCCGTTCGGCAACGGCAAGGCCCGGGCGAATGCCTGGAACCTGCCCGACCCCGTGCCGGTGCACCGCGAGCCTGTCTACTCCCCCCGTCCTGACCTCGTGGCGAAGTATCCGACCCGACCGGACGAGCGGCAGTTCCGCATGCCGAACATCGGCCTCTCGGTGCAGAAGGCAGCGGTCGAGCGCAACGTGGCGCGCGACTTCCCCATCATCCTCACCTCGGGCCGCCTCGTGGAATACGAGGGCGGCGGCGAGGAGACCCGATCGAACCCGTGGCTCGCCGAACTGCAGCAGGACATGTTCGTCGAGATCAACACCGGCGACGCCGCAGAGCGTGGGATCAAGGACGGGTCCTGGGTCTGGGTCACCGGCGCCGAGAACAGCTCGAAGGCCAAGGTCAAGGCGCTCGTCACCGACCGTGTCGGCAAGGGCGTCGCGTTCATGCCCTTCCACTTCTCGGGTTGGTACGAGGGCAAGGACATGCGCGACTACTACCCGAAGGGCACCGACCCGGTGGTGCTCGGCGAGAGCGTGAACTCGGTCACCACCTACGGCTTCGATCCTGTGACGGGCATGCAGGAAACGAAGTGCACCCTATGCCAGATCAAGGCCGCGTGAGAGGAGCACATCGACCATGGCCCGTATGAAGTTCCTCTGTGACGCCGACCGTTGCATCGAGTGCAACGCCTGCGTGACCGCATGCAAGAACGAGCACGAGGTGCCCTGGGGCATCAACCGCCGTCGCGTCGTAACGCTGAACGACGGCAAGCCCGGCGAGCGCTCGGTCTCGATGGCGTGCATGCACTGCACCGACGCGCCCTGCGCGGCTGTTTGTCCGGTGAACTGCTTCTACACCACCGCCGACGCCGTAGTGCTGCACTCCAAGGACATCTGCATCGGCTGCGGCTACTGCTTCTACGCCTGCCCGTTCGGCGCACCGCAATATCCGCGCGTCGGAAACTTCGGCTCGCGCGGCAAGATGGACAAGTGCACCTACTGCTCGGGCGGCCCGGAGCCGGACCTGTCGGTGGCCGAGTACGAGAAGTACGGCTCGAACCGTCTCGCCGAGGGCAAGCTGCCGCTCTGCGCCGAGATGTGTTCGACGAAGGCCCTGCTCGCCGGCGACGGTGAAATGATCGCCGAGATCTACAAGCAGCGCGTGATCAAGCGCGGCTACGGCTCGGGCGCCTGGGGCTGGAAGACGGCCTACCGCGAGACCGTGGCGCTCTGAACGCTGCACCTTCGCCCCTGAGATCGCCGGACCTCTGGCGATCTCGCGACGATACCCCATCGAAAGGAACGCCGATGCGGCGGGCAGTCACGCTTCTCAGCACCCTCGTCGTCGCTACGACGCTCCTGGCCGCACCGGCGGCCTTTGCGCCCGCCCAGGCGCAGAACCCGATCACCCAGGATGGGCAGAATCCGATGGGCGCCAAGCCCACGGCGGATTCGGTCAACGAGGAATTCCTCTTCAAGAACGCCGACAAGATCACCGGCCGGATCAGCATCCCCGACCGGAAGGCTGCGAACCTGATCCAGCCCCAGGGTCGCGAGTACCAGTCGTTCCGCGAGCATTACCTGCCGTGGATCGGCGCCGCCTTCATCCTCGGCATGATTGCCGCGCTGGGCGCGTTCTTCCTTTGGCGCGGGCGCATCCTCACGGAGCACAGCCAGGAATCCGGCCGGAAGATCCTGCGCTTCAACACGTTCGAGCGCTTCACCCACTGGATGACGGCCGTGTGCTTCATCATCCTCTCACTCTCAGGCCTGAACTACATCTTCGGCAAGCGCCTGCTGATGCCGCTGATCGGCCCCGAGGCCTTCGGCGCCCTGGCGCAATGGGCAAAGTACAGCCACGTCTACCTCGCCTGGCCCTTTATGTTCGGTGTGGCGATGATGTTCGTGGTCTGGATCAAGGACAACATCCCCAACCGGCTGGACTGGGCGTGGATCAAGGCCGGCGGCGGCTTCATCGGGAACAAGCACCCCCACGCGGCCCGCTTCAACGCCGGCCAGAAGGGCGTGTTCTGGATGGTCGCCGGCTTCGGCGTCGCCATGAGCGTCACCGGACTGATGATGCTGTTCCCGTTCGCCCTGGTGGACATCAACGGCATGCAGGTCATGCAGGTGATCCACTCGCTGATCGGCATCGCCTTCATCGCCGGCATCCTGGCGCACATCTACATCGGTACGCTCGGCATGAAGGGCGCCTACGACGCCATGGGAAGCGGCAAGGTCGATCTGGCCTGGGCCCGGGCGCACCACGATCTGTGGGTGGAGCAGGAGCAGGCGAAGACCGCGAGCGGTCCGCAACTCTCCGGGCGTCATCCCGCCGCTGCCGAGTAATCCTCCTACCTGCCCGAAGACGCCCGCGCGGCGACGAGGAAATCGATCATGAAAGCCTTCATCCTCGCCATCATCGCGGCCATCGGGCTCGGTGTCGCTGCCATGTACGCCCTGACGAGCAACCAGAAGTTCGCCTATCAGGCTTTCGCGACGTCCGGCGCCCGCGTATCGGAGCCGGGCACCAACCTCGTGGGTGAGAAGTGGAACGGCGATCCGCGAACCAACGATGCCGGTGAGTCGGCACACGGCAAGGCGACCGGCGAGCCCTCACACCCGAAGCGTTCCTGAGCGCGCAACCGAACCGACCGAAGAGCCTGGACTTCAGGGGAATGCAGATGAATCGCCACCTGCCTATCGCCGTCTTGCTGCTGTCGAGTTGCCTCGCAGAACCCGCAGCCTTCGCGCAGGAACCCGCAGCCGGGCCGGCGGCAAAGGGTCCGGCGAACCTCTGCCAGGAGCTGTCGGCCTTCGTGAAGAAGCCCGAGGAGAAGAAGCAGGAGGCCGCAACGCCACCGGCACAGGCCACCGCCGTCTCAAATTCGTCGGGCAAGAGCGACGGACAACCCTCGACGGCCGGGGGCGATCCGCAGCAGAAATCCGGTCTCAGCGGGCCGACGAACACCGACGCAAAGGCACCGAGCAGCGACACGAGGGCGCCCGTCAGCGATGGTAAGACCGTCCTGGCGCAGGCCAATGCCGCGGCGAAAGCTCCGCCCGCGCCCGGTGCCCCCGCGCCGAGTCCAAAGCCCGATCCAGCGGTCGTGGCTCAGATCGAGGCAGCCGTCGGAGCGAACGATCAGGCGTCGTGCCGTGCGGCCGCTCGCGCCATGCGGGTGGCCGGGGTCATCATGCCCCCGCCCCTCCTCGCCCTCGCGGCCCTGAACCCGAAGTTCTTCACCGCTTCCCAGCCCTGAGAGTGTCCGAAGATAGGGAGCTCGAGGAGCACGATCTCCCCCGACGTCCACCGATCGGACGGGATACGACGCTGTGCATGTCGCTCTCGGCGCGACCGGGCCATTTCGGCTCACGCTTCCATAACCGGCTCTACGCGCTTCTGGGGCTGGATTACGTCTACAAGGCGTTCGCGACCAGCGACCTGCCGGGAGCGATCGCCGGTATCCGGGCCCTCGGCATTCGCGGCTGCGCCGTCTCGATGCCGTTCAAGGAAAGCGTGATCCCGCTTCTCGATGCCCTCGATCCATCCGCGCGGGCGATCGAGAGCGTCAACACCATTGTCAACGACGATGGCCGTCTCACAGGATCGAACAGTGACTACGTCGCCGTACGTCGCCTGCTGACGCAACAATCCATCGATCCGGCGATGCCCTTCCTGCTCCGCGGCTCCGGCGGCATGTCCAAAGCTGTCGTGGCGGCTTTGCGCGATGGCGGATTCCGGGAAGGGACGATCATCGCCCGCAATGGTTCAGCGGGCGGCGCCTTGGCAGCACGCTACGGGTTCGCCCACGCAATCGAACTCGGCGATCGCACCGCGCCGCTTCTCATCAACGCGACGCCGCTTGGAATGGAAGGCGCGGAGGCTGCCGCTCTCGCGTTTCCCGAAATAACCATCGCTGCCGCTACGGTCGCCTTCGATGTCGTGGCTCTGCCGTCGCGGACGCCGTTCCTGATCGCGGCCGAACGTCTGGGCAAGCCTTGCATCGAGGGCCATTCGATCCTGGTGCTGCAGGGACTGGAGCAATTCATCCGCTACACCGGCGTGACGCCGACGGCTGCGCAGGTCGCGGACGCGGCGGCTTTCGCCCGGACCTGACCAGCCGAAGGCTCGGGGCGCTAGCCTTCGGCCACCGGGTGGTTTCCCATGATTTCCAGGGCGCGAACGAGGGCCGAGTGGTCCTTGTCACCCACGCCGTTGGCAGCGCAGATCGAGAACAGCTGCTGCGTCAGCGCCGTGCCGGGTAGGGCGAGGCCGAGCGACTTGGCGCCTTCCAGGGCGAGATTCAAGTCCTTCTGGTGCAGAGCGATACGGAAGCCCGGATCGAAGGTCCGCTTGATCATGCGCTCCCCGTGCAGTTCGAGGATGCGCGAGGTGGCAAGGCCACCGGTGATCGCCTGTCGAACCTTGGCCGGATCGGCCCCCGCCTTGGAGGCGAAGATCAGCCCCTCGGCCACCGCCTCGATGGTCAGCGCCACGATGATCTGATTCGCGACCTTCGCCACCTGCCCGGCCCCCGTGTCGCCCACATGCGTCACTGCCTTGCCCATCAGGTCGAAGAGCGGCTTCACCCGTTCGAAGACTTCGAGCTTGCCGCCGACCATGATCGAGAGCGCCGCGTTCTTGGCACCGACCTCGCCGCCCGACACGGGAGCATCGAGGTACTCGACGCCCCGGTCGGCGAGGCGCGCCGCGAAGTCGCGGGTCGCAATGGGCGAGATCGAACTCATGTCGACCACCACGGCCCCGCGCTTGACGCCCGTGACGACGCCGTCGGCACCGAACAAGACGGCTTCGACGTCGGGCGTGTCGGGCAGCATCAGGATCACGACGTCCGAGTGTTCGGCGACGTCGGCGGCGGTCGCGCAGGCCTTGCCGCCGGCCAAGACCAGAACCTCGGGCACCTGCCGACGGGTCTTGAGGGCGAGGCTGTGTCCGCCCGCAATCAGGTGGCCGGCCATGGGCGCGCCCATGATTCCGAGACCGATGAATCCGACGTTCATGTCCGTCTCCCAGGTGCTGGCGTCAGCGGAAGCGCGCGGCGAGCGCTTCGGAGGTGCGGGCGAGAAGGCCCATATCCGAGCCGACCGCGGTGAAGCGGGTGCCGGCCTCGATGTAGCGGTGAGCCAGGTCTTCGTTGGCGGTGAGGATGCCGGAATGCTTGCCGGTGCTGCGGATGCGGGCGATCGTGTCCTGCACCACCTTGACCACGTCTGCATGGTTCTGCTGACCGAGATAGCCGAGGCTGGTCGAGAGATCGCCGGGTCCGATGAAGACGCCGTCGACGCCCTCCACGGCGGCGATCTCCTCCAGGTTATCCAGGGCGCGCCGCGACTCGATCTGGACCGCGACGAAGATCTCCGCCTCGCAGCGGGCATGATAGTCGGGGATGCGGCCGAAGCGGGCGGCGCGGGGTGCCTGCGAGAAACCACGCACGCCGCTTGGGGCATAGCGCGTCGCGGCGACGGCGCGGCGTGCCTGATCGGCATCGTCGATGTTGGGGATCATCAGCGACTGCACGCCGGTATCGAGGATACGCTTGATGGTGATGGGTTCATCGCTCGGCACCCGCACCATCGCGTGGGCTCGACTCTCCATCATCGACTGAACCTGGGCGTAGACGTCGCGCAGGTCGTTGGCGGAGTGTTCCATGTCGAGGAGCAGCCAGTCGAAGCCCGAACCGGCGACGACCTCAGTCGAAATCGGGCTGGCGAGGCTGCACCAGAGGCCGATCTGCTGCTGTCCGGCGTTCAGGGCTGCCTTGAAGTGATTGGTGAGGATGTCGGTCATCGTCGCGTCTCCGGGACTTATGTGTTCAGCGCGCGAGGCGGGATTATCGGACGAGGCAGGGGCGCTTGTTGTCGAAGGTCCAGTCGGGGATCAGAAACTGCATCGCGATCGCATCGTCGCGAGCACCGAGGCCGTGGCGCCGGTAAAGTGCGTTCGCAGACTCGACCTCGGCCCAGTCGATTTCGATCCCGAGGCCGGGACGCTCGGGCACCCTCACAAGGCCGCCCTTGATCTGCAGGGGCTCCTTGGTCAGGCGCTGGCCGTCCTGCCAGATCCAATGGGTATCGATGGCGGTGACCCGACCGGGAGCGGCGGCGGCCACGTGGGTGAACATGGCGAGCGACACGTCGAAGTGGTTGTTCGAATGCGAGCCCCAGGTCAGGCCATGGTCCCGACAGAGCTGAGCGACGCGGACGGAACCGGCGAGTGTCCAGAAATGGGGGTCGGCCAGCGGGATATCGACCGAACCGAGCTGGATGGCGTGATTCATCTGGCGCCAGTCGGTGGCGATCATGTTGGTCGCGGTGGGAAGACCGGTGGCACGCCGAAACTCGGCCATGATCTCTCGACCGGAGAAACCGTCCTCCGCTCCGCAGGGATCCTCGGCGTAGGCGAGGACGTCTCCGCGGCCCTTGCACAACGCGATGGCCTCCTCAAGCGACCAAGCGCCGTTCGGGTCCAGGGTGACGCGTGCCTTGGGGAAGCGCTCGTGGATTGCGGTCACCGCCGCGATCTCCTCCTCGCCCGAGAGCACGCCCCCCTTCAGCTTGAAGTCGTTGAAGCCGTAGGTCTCGTAGGCGGCCTCGGCGAGGCGTACCACCGCGTCGGGGCTCAGCGCCTCCTCGTCGCGCAGCCGAAACCAGCCGTCGCGGGCCTCCGGCTCCCGGTAGGGAAGATCGGTGCCCCGGCGGTCGCCGACATAGAACAGATAGCCAAGCATCTCGACGGCGTCGCGCTGCTGGCCCTCACCGAGGAGGGCCGCCACAGGCACGTCGAGGAACTGACCGAGCAGGTCGAGAAAGGCGGACTCGACGGCCGTGACGGCATGGATGGTCACGCGCAGGTCGAAGGTCTGGAGACCACGGCCACCGGCATCGCGGTCGGCGAAGCGCGTGCGCATCGCGTTCAACACCGCTTGCCATTCGCCGATCGGGCGGCCGATGACGAGGTCGCCAGCATCGTCGAGGGTCTGCCGGATGCGCTCACCACCCGGGACTTCGCCCAGGCCTGTGGCGCCCGTGGAATCGGTGAGAATAACGAGATTGCGCGTGAAGAACGGGCCGTGGGCTCCGCTGAGATTGAGCAGCATGCTGTCGCGGCCAGCGACCGGCACCACTTTCATGGCGGTCACGACCGGCGTGCGGGAAGCGCCGCGCGGTGAAGAGGCCTTCGAATCGAGGTGCATGGACGTTCTCCCGAATTTGCTGCCGCAGCGTCTGCGCGCCGTCTTGCGTTCTCCGTTCTAGGAACCCCGGCGATGCCGGTCCAAACCAAAGGATGGATCGATCAATGCAGGGATCGCATCGATCGCCGACGTGATGTCAGGCGAGGTCGCGGAGGAGCCTTCGCAGTTGGGCCAGGAGCGGCACATCGCTGTCCCGCTTCCAAGCCAGATGAAGCTCGGCCGGTCTCGGTGCCACGAGGGCGAGCGGCCGGAATGCGATGCCTTCGAAGCGGAGGCGCTCGGCCGCCGTCGGCACGAGAGCGATCCCGATACCGGCACGCACAAGGCCCAGGATCGAGTGGATCTGGGTCAATTGCTGGACGATGCGCGGATGAAGTCCGGCCCCGGCGAACAACCCGACTAGCAGGTCGTGGAAGTAACTCGCTTCATGGGGTGCGTAGCCCACGAAGGCCTCCCCATGGAGATCTTCGAGGCTAAGGGTCGTCCGGTCGGCGAGAGCATGGTCCGCCGGCAGGGCGACGACCAGCGGCTCGGCCAGCGCCTGCTCGGCTTCGAGTTCAGGATGGTTGACCGGCGGGCGGATGAACCCGGCATCGATCTGGCCGGAGAGAATCGCCTCGATCTGATCCTTGGTCACCATTTCACGCAGCGACAGGGTGACGTCCGGCATCGCGCCCCGGCAGGCGATGACGAGGCGCGGCAGGAAATCATAGGCGGAAGCCGCGGTGAATCCGAGCTTGAGAACGCCTGCCCGCCCGGCGGCGACCTGCCGCGTCACGTAGGTCGCCGTTTCGGCCAGCCTCAGGATCCGCAGCGCTTCCGGAAGAAAGCTGCGCCCGGCAGCGGTGAGGCGGACCGAACGGCTCGTTCGATCGAGAAGCTGCACATCGAGAACCCGCTCCAAGACCTGGATCTGCCGCGACAGCGGCGGCTGAGTCATGTTCAGACGCGCGGCCGCTCGACCGAAATGCAGTTCCTCCGCGACGGCGGCAAAGCAACGGAGTTGGCCGAAATCGAGCATCACGCCTCGCGACGACGATGCGGCCGCGGGTTTCCCACAGCCGCGGTTCCGTGACGGTTCGAACGGAGAGTGCCGGTCAGCGCAACTCCACCCGTTTGATCTCTCCGACGATGACGAGATAGCAGAACACGGCGACGAGCGCGTTCAGGCCGACGAAGACGAGGGCGCCGTTGAACGAACCGCTCTGTTGGACGATGTAGCCGATGGCGATCGGCGTGGTGATGCCGGCGGTGTTGCCGAAGGTGTTGAACAGGCCGCCGTTCAGGCCGCCGGTCGAGCGCGGCGAGGTATCGGAAACCACAGCCCAGCCGAGGGCACCGATCCCCTTGCCGAAGAAGGCCAGCGCCATCAGGGCGATCACGACCGCATCCGCTTGGACGTAGTTGCAACCGATGATGCTCATCGACAGCAGCATGCCGCCGACGATCGGGATCTTCCGCGCGGCGGTCAGCGAGTAGCCGCGCTTGAGCAGCAGATCCGAGAGCCAGCCTCCCAGAATACCGCCGACGAAGCCGCACAGCGCCGGCAGCACTGCGGCGAAGCCCGCCTGCAGAATCGACAGGCCGCGCTCCTTCACCAGGTAAACTGGGAACCAAGTGAGGAAGAAGTAAGTCAGGGTAGTTATACAGTACTGACCAATATAGATGCCGAGCAGCATGCGATTGGAGAGCAGTTGCTTGATCGTCTTGCCCGCATCGACCGGCGCGCTGGCGCTGCGCCCATCCATGTCGAGCAGGGCCCCACCCTCCTCGATGTAATCGCGCTCGGCCTGGTTGATCCCCGGGTGTTCCTTGGGTCCGTGGATCACCTGGATCCAGAGCAGCGCGAAGGCGATGCCGAGGGCCCCCATCAGGGTGAAGACGTGGTGCCAGCCGTAATGGTGCACCACCCAGCCCATCAGGGGCGTGAACAGCACGGTGGCGAAGTACTGCGACGAGTTAAAGAACGCCGATGCCGTGCCGCGCTCGGAGGTGGGAAACCAAGCCGCGGTGATACGCGCATTGGCCGGGAATACCGGGGCCTCGGCCAGACCGACGAGAAGGCGCAGACTGAACAGCACCGCCACGGCGGCGAAGCCGGTGAAGAAGCCGACCGCCCCCTGCATCAGGGTGAAAGTCGACCAGAGGAAGATCGCGCCGGCATAGACCCACTTGGCCCCATAGCGGTCGAGCAGCCATCCGCCGGGCAACTGGGCGAGAACGTAGGACCAGGCGAAGGCCGAGAAGACGTATCCCATGGAGACGGCGTCGAGGCCGAGGTCCTTGGCGAGCGAGGGACCGGCGATCGAGAGCGTCGCACGATCCGCGTAGTTGATGGTGGTGGCGACAAACAGCATCGTGACGATGAGAAGCCGTACACGGCTCCGCTTCGCCGCGGTCATGACCAGACCGGCGCCCATGGCGTCTCTCCCTGAGAACGGACCACCCGGCCTTCGCCTCGGCGGACATCGGTCATTCTCGAAAGCGCCCCGACGGGACCTCGGCGACCGTTTGCGGGATCGACGCTACGGCGCGTCTCGTCCAGCCGTCCAACTCAAAGATTGGATGGATCGATACCTCAACGGCATGAATGGCTGCTGCTTCAGGCGGGGGCCGAGCCCATGATGCCCGTGCTCAGCGCAGACATCGCATTCCCTTGCAGGGTTAGGCGAGCCCGAGGATCCTTCGCGAAAAAGGCTTCGAGCAGACCCTGAAGTTCCCGGTTCGGTTTCTTCATGCCGGTGACGAAGCGTGAGATCCGGGGCTGATTGATCCCAAGTTCCCAGGCTAGGCGCGCCTGGCTCCACCCGGAGCGATCGAGGAACTGACGAACGTCGGACGGCTGGACCGGCATCGCTTCATCCAAGGCGACCAAATGCGCACGGACGGTTGAGGATAGGCAGTACCCCGGGTAGCGGCCATAGAAGATGCAATTTTAATCCGCGGACATTTCATCACGTTATCGTGAAACCCCGCGTCGTTCGCGTTACTTTCAGCAACTGCGCTTTACGTATGTCGGGTCACCCAAAGCGATCTGAGAGGAAACTTCATGCGGTATACGATCTTCGGTGCCCTGTTTGCCGCTCTGCTGCCCATGGCAGCCCAGGCGGAGGGCGATGCCGCGGCGGGCGAGAAAGCCTTCGCACCCTGCAAGGCGTGCCATGCCTTCGGCAAGAATGGCGTCGGGCCGAACCTCACCGGTGTCGTCGGGCGCAAGGCCGCTTCGGAGGAAGGCTACAATTACTCCGCTGCCCTGAAGGGTTCCGGGATCACCTGGGACGAGGCGAACCTGCACGAGTGGCTGAAGAACCCGAAGGCGAAGGTGCCGGGGACCAAGATGGTTTTCGCCGGTTACCCCGACGACAAGAAGATCGACGACGTGATCGCCTATCTGGCCACCAAGAAGCAGTGAAACCGAGATCGTCCTGATCGGGATCAGATCCGATTGCATAGGAAAACGCCGCCGGGGGAGACCTCGGCGGCGTTTTCTTCGATCTCAGACTTCAGCGAGATTACTGCGGAGCGGCCGGCTGCATCGGGGCAGTGGTCTCCGGTGCCTTGGGATCGGCGGCACTGGCGGTTTCGGTGGACTTCGCAAGTTCCGGATAAGCCTCGACCACGTGTGCCCCGTTCAACGGCTTGCTGACTCCGTTGTGGCAGGTCGTGCAGTTGACCTTCGGTACGTCGCCCAGAGCACCGAGGCGGTTACGCGGGAAGGTGGACAGCAGCGGCTCGAGATAGTTGCCGTTGATGTCCCGTACCATCCGGATACCATGCCAGGCGGTGGTCCGCTGTGGGGTGCTCTGAGACCAGTTCGAGATGGCCCGTGTGTTGTGGCAGAAGGTGCAATTGACGCCCAGGCCTTCCGACATGTGGATCATCAAGCCGTAGGTCTTCTCAGCGTCCTGTATCGGCTTGCCCTTGGTAGTCGGCAGCGCCGTCGTCGCGTTGACCCGAATCGCGTTGTTGTCGATGTCCTTGTCGGCGAGATACTCGGTGAGCGTATCGTAGGGCAACGATGCAAGACCAACCGACGGCGCCGCCATGTTCTGCCCGTTGTTGCGGGCGATGAACCCGCCCGGGCGGTTCGGACCCGGATCGGTGAACCAGATGTTGGCCGGCACCGGCTGACCACGATGACAGGTATAGCAGGTGACGCCTGCGCCCCCGACATGGTTTTCCTTCCAGGAACTGTTGATGTGCTGCGTCATCTGCAGCATCCGGCGAGCGACCTTCTTTTGATAGAGACTGTCGTCGGCCATGTTCTCGGTGTTATGACAGTAGGTACAGCCTTGCTCGGGGCTGACCCATTCCGTCATCGAAGCCATCAGCCGATTGAACTCGTTGACGCTGACGTTCTTGAGGACCTGAACGTTCTCGTACGTCGTACCGGCGAGTTCCTCGCCGGGCTCGGCCGGATCGGCGGGTGCCGGCGCGAGGTTGGCCTGCCTGATGTCCTCGACGGCTTCGCGGGTATGGACCTGCGCCATCGCGGTCCCGCGAAAGCCGTTCTGGTGGACCGCCAGCGGTGGCCGGTCCCAATCTGTCAGACCGACCATCGCCACCGTGAGAAAGAAGGCGATGGAAGCTCCAAGAACGGTGACGAAGGTCTTCATGGAGCTCCCCCGGGTATGGTGGTGGGCGACACGCTCAAGGGATCGATGACCGGCGGGTAGACCTGCGGGTAGGAGGGAGCGACGCCGTGCTTGACCGCCCACAGGTACCAATTGTCGACGACCGTGCCGGTGAGCAGGATGCCGATGCCGCCGGTGAGCGTCGTCAGCACCGCGAACCACCAGGCCCAGCGGTGGACCGACTCCATGGTGGCATTGAAGCCCATGGTCCAGCGCCAGAACAGGGCGGCGCGCTCGGTGGCGGTTCCGCGATCGACGATCTGATCGATCTCGCGTTCGCCGCCGAAGCGGCTGACCGCCAGGATGGTGCCGCCATGCATCGCGAAGAGCAGCGTCGACCCGTAGAGGAAGACGATCGATAGCATGTGGAAGGGATTGTAGAAGAGGTTGCCGTAGCGGAGCGAGAATGCGGCGGTCCAGTCGAGGTGCGGGAAGATGCCGAAGGGCACAGCCTCGCTCCAGGACCCCATCAGCACCGGGCGGATGAATCCGAGGACCAGGAACAGCCAGATCGCCGAGGCGAAGGCCCAGGGCACGTGGTAGCCGAGCCCCAGCGCCTTGGCCCGACGGAAGAGCCGCAACCACCAGAGCAGGATCGAGGCGGTGAGAAAGAAGCCGGCGATCAGCCACCAGCCGCCCTCGGCCAACGGAGGCAGGATCCGGAGACCGTATTGCGGGCGCGGCGGCTCGAGGGCGAGCCAGGGCAATTG
Source organism: Methylobacterium sp. TK31 (assembly GCF_055361545.1). NCBI lineage: Bacteria > Pseudomonadati > Pseudomonadota > Alphaproteobacteria > Hyphomicrobiales > Methylobacteriaceae > Methylobacterium > Methylobacterium sp. TK31. The sequence continues at coordinate 3,061,141 of NZ_CM143964.1, forward strand.
CCGGACGAACTGAACCGGATCCCAGTTCACGCTCGCCCACATGTTGAGACCGATGATCTCGAAGGCGATCAGACCGCAGGCGAAGGAGAGAGCTCCGAGATACCCGATATAGATCGGTCCGACCTGGGCGTTGCCGATGAGGCCGAAGAGGTAGGAGTTGAAGGGCGTGCCCCAGCGCTTGTCGACATCCACCGGGATGCCATGCTCTGGCTCGATCGGGCGGACCTGCACTTCGGAGAAGATGTTCTGGTAGTAGGCCATGGTGTCACAAGCCTCCCTATTCCGAATTCAGCGCCAGACCGGGAGATTGAGCCACCAGCCCCACCATTCGGGCCAGCCGCGGGTCCAGAATGGGCCGCTAATGACGATGCAGACCGCGCTCCAGAAGCCGGCGGACAGCGCCAGGAACAGGCCGAGACGGTGGATGCCGAGCGTCCCGATCGAGTAGCCGATGGTGTCGCGGAAGAACGTGTCCTCGTGCTCGGGCGTCTTCACCACCTCACCCTTGCCGGGATTGGTGGAGGACAGGATTAGCGAGCCGTGGAGCGAGAGCGCCAGCGTTGTGGTGAAGAAGAACGTCACCGCCAGCATGTGCGCCGGATTGTAGTGGAAATGCAGATACTGGTAGCCGGTGTTCGAGACCCAATCGAGGTGGCTGAGGATGCCGTAGGGGAATCCGTGTCCCCAGGCGCCCATCAGCAGCGGCCGGATCACCACCAGGGTCACGTAGGCGAAGATCGCCACCGCGAAGGCGAAAGGCACGTGGTAGCCGATGCCGAGCTTTCGGCAGATCTCGACCTCGCGCAGAGCCCAGGAGGAGAAGGCGCCGACGGCGCAGAATGTGATGATCTGCCAGAGGCCGCCCTCCTGGAGGGGCGCCAGGGCGAGCCCGTATTTCAGGTCGGGCGGTGCGATGTTGATCTGCCAGATGTTCCAGGTCGGTCCGAGGGCCGCGCCGTAGATGATCAGCGCCGTCCCCAGCACCGAGAAGAACAGCGTCGTGACGCCGAAGAAGCCGACATATAAGGGACCGACCCAGAAATCGAACAGGTCGCCGCCGACCAGGGTGCCGCCGCGGATGCGGTATTTTCGTTCGAAACTCAGCATCGCCATCGCGACCTCCCAGGCCCACCGTCACGTGTCTCGGCGATGGTCGACGGGGGGCCTGGCGCCCGCCCGCCGATCATCCGTGTTTTGGGGTACTTTGCGTCGGGTGCGGCGCCGGTCAGGCGGGCATCGTCGGCAGAACCAGCGTCTGCGCGTTGGCAGCGCGCGGTGCCTTGGGGCCTTCCAGCCAGTTGAACCGGTCGGTGCTGAGCAGGATGAAGTGGATCAGCAGCGCCAGAACGAACAGGAAGGTGAAGAGCGCCACCAGGGTGCGGCGCGGATCGAAGAGAAGCCAGACCTTGTGCATGATGGGGATCCTCCTCAGGACAGCAGGGAGACGACGCCCTGGGCCGCCGTCTCGAGAGCGGCGTAGCCCTTCGGACCGGGCAGCCACGGGCGCCACAACCAGACCAGGATGTGGGCGACCACGGCGATCGCCGTGAAGATGATGAAGCTCGTCAAGAAGATCGCGTGGAACTCCTTGGCTTCCGGTTCCGTCAGCCCGGACAGGCTGCTCGGTTTCTCGACAATGCCATTGGCCATCGGTTCAAACCTCCGCTTTGACTGGCCGCGCCCGCATTTCCGGGTACGGCGGGTGTCACCGGACCGCGCGGAGCGGCCTCGGCGGTCCTTCCCGCCTGTTCGGACGGGAGGTCGATCGGGGGCGGGCGGAAGGCCTCGACCCGAGGGCGAACTCAGCCCATGAACACGAAGGGAATGGCCGAGACGGCCATGGCCCGGGCTTCGGCGAAAACCGAGCGCCGGCTCTGCGGCAGCGTGGTCTTGGCCTGCGGGATCACGCGCTGCACGAGAGCCGCGACGAGGAAGAAGGGATAGGTCGTGGCCAGGATGATCCGGAACTGGACCTCGTCCTGATGCAGGCGCGACACCGAATTCAGCGAACGTTGCATGGGATGGATCTCCTCCTGGCGTTCCGCGGCGGGACGCATCCGGTTCGGGACGCGCGGAATCTGCATCGGCCGGTCGGACGGCGCCGCGCCGCTCCGTCCGGGAAGGGAATGGGGGCTGAGGCCTGGATGCGCGATCATGCGGCGGCTCCCAGGCTGGCCTCGGCGCGGGCACGCTCGACATGGTCGAGGGAGATGCGGGAGCTGCCCTCCACGCGTGCGACGCGCTCGGCGGCGTCACGCAGGCGCTTGGCCGCCGAGATGCGTACCAGCACCGGATGGGCCTCGACCAGTTCGTCGAGCCGGGCGCGGGCCGCCTCGTTCCAGGGCAGCTCGCGGTGGAGGCGCGCCGGTGTCGCCTCGACCTTGTCCATGTCGCGGGCCAGCGGCAGGATATGGAAGAGCATGTCGAACAGCGCGTTGCAGACCTCTTGGACCAGGTAGGTCGCACCTGCGAAGCCCATGAAGGGGGTGCCCGTGTGCCGCCGGATGATGGCGCCCGGGAACGAGGCCGGCACGAACACCGCGCGCGCGCCAGCTTCGGCCGCGTACATCCGCTCATTGAAGGACCCGAACAGTACCAGCGGCGGGTTCCTCGCGATCATCTCGCGAATGGCGGCGTTGTCGGTCTTGGTGCCAGCCTTACGCGACTCCGCGAAATGGCAGGGCAGCCCCATTTCGTCCTCGAGAAAGTGCCGGACACCCCGTGCGTAGGTCTCTGAAGCCACGATCCCGAAGCTCGCTGTGCCGAAGAAATCCTGCGTCACCGAGCGCCAGAGGTCCCAAATCGGCTTGATCGTGGTGTGCTTTTCCCGCTCGATGAACGGCTCGGGGTCGAGGCCCAGCGCCTCGCCCAGTGCCCGTAGGAACCGCGTGGTCGAATGGATGCCGATGGGGGCCTGGAAGTAGGGGCGCTCCAGGGCCTCGCAGAGCAGGCGGCCGAACTCGCGGTAGAGGCAGATATTGGCGTCGGCATTCACCAGGGCGGGTACGTCGGCGAGGTGCGAGCCGAGGGGAAAGATGAGGTTCACCTCGGCTCCGATCCCCTCCACCAGGCGGCGGATCTCGGCGAGGTCCGAGGGCATGTTGAAAGTGCCGTAGGCGGGCCCGATCAGGTTCACCCGCGGCTTGACGCCCTCCCGGCGTGGCGGCCGGGCCGGGATGCCCTTCTTGGCGAAGCGCCGGGCGCCGTACTCGTTCCAGAGCCAGGCCATGGCGCGGTCGGCAGCTTGCCACTGGTCCTCGTCGATGGTGCGCGGTAGGAAGCGCTGGAGATTAGTGCCCTCCGGCGTCACACCGCCGCCGATCATCTCGGCGATCGAGCCGGTGACGACCACGCTCGGCTGGGCCGGGTCGAGGGTGGCGTGCGCCCGCTTCATTGCCGCCTCGGTGCCGTGGCGGCCGAGTTCCTCCTCGGCCAGGCCCGTGACGACAATCGGCAGCTCGTGCGGCGGCAGAGCATCGGTGTAGTGCAGCACCGAGGTCACCGGTAGGTTCTCGCAGCCGACAGGCCCATCGATGACGACCTGCAGGCCCTTGATGGCGGTGAAGACGTAGACGGCGCCCCAGTAGCCGCCGGCCCGGTCGTGATCCAGGATGAGCATCAGGCCATCTCCCCGATCGGATCATGGGCGGGTTTCGCCCGTACCGCCGAAGCGACGTTCCGCCGGAGCTTCGGCACGTCTTCCCAGATGCCCGCGGCGTGGCCCTCGCCGACGCCGTCGAAGAAGTCCCGCATGGCGTCGAAGCGCGCGCGGTTGCCGAGGGCCGCGTTGATGACCTTGGCAAGCGACCCGGCGCCGGCCACGCCCATGAGGGGACGGGCCGAGATCAGATTGGTGAAGTAGAGAGCGGGAATACCGAGCGCCTTGGCCTTCTGCACCACGGGCGTGGTTCCGATGGCGAGGTCCGGCCGGACATCCATCAGGGCCGCGAGGTCGTCCTCGAGGGACGCCCGGTAGCGCACCGTGACGCCCCGGGCCTCGAGCCAGTCCCGGTCGGCCTCGGAATGCGGCGTGCGGGGGCAGGCGGTGCCCACGTAGGCGAGGTCCGCGCCGCTCTCCACAAGGAGACGGCCGACCAGCAACTCGGAGCCCTCGTAGCCCGACAGGGTGATCCGGCCCCGGATCGGATTGGCCCCGAGCGCACCCTTGATCATGGGAAGAACGCGGTTCTTCGCCGCCTCGACCGTGGCGCGCGGCACGGCGCAGGCTTCGCCGATGCGGTCGAGCCAATCGGCGGTGCCGTCGTGCCCCACAGGCGCAGAGCCGACGATCGGTCGCCCGGCCGACGCGAATTCGCGGAGGGACGCGGTGTAGAACGGGTGGATCGCCGCCACAGCCGTGCAGTCGAGCGCTGCGTAGAGTTCGCGCCATTCCCGCGTGGGAACGACTGGACCGGCGCTGAGACCGAGGGGCTCCAGGAGGCCACCGATCACCACCGGATCGGCAGGGAACATCTCGCCGAGAAGAGCCACGGTGGGACGCTCGGCCCGGCCGGTACGGGGGGCCTGGACGGGACCCTGCTCGGCCTCCGTGCGGGCGAATTTCAGCATCGCACCGGCCAGAACGTCCTTGGCCTCGGCATGGGTGGGAACGCCGAAACCGGGAACGTCGATGCCGATGATGCGGACCCCGTCGATCTCCTTGGGCAGGAGGCGGAGAGGCACGCCGGAAGCGGTGGGCACGCAGAGGTTGATGACCACGACGGCGTCGTAGTCGGCCGGCTTGGCCACCTGGAACACCGCCTCGCGGATATCCTCGAACAGTTTGCCGGTGACCAGGGTCTCGGAGTTGAAGGGCACGTAGCCGACGCTCCGCTTCGCCCCATAGAAATGCGAGGTGAAGGTCAGTCCGTAGACGCAGCAGGCCGAGCCGGACAAAATCGTCGCCGTACGGCGCATCCGCAGGCCGACCCGGAGCGAGCCGAAGGCCGGGCACATGCTCTGAGGCTGATCGTGCGGGCCGGTCGGATAGTCCTGCCGGAACTGTTCCAGGGTGTCGGACATGCCGGCGGCCTCGGCGGCCGCCCGCATCGTGTCCTTGCCGGAGTGGCAACCCAGACCATCCTGCTTCGTGGCCGCGAGGTTCACCGGCTCGGCGGAAGTTGACGGCACCGGTGCCAGGCTCGAGGCCGGGCGCTCCTTACGGGCGCGGAGATCGGCGATGTCGAGGGTGACGGCCATGATACGTCAGACCTCGTCGTAGACGACTTCGAGGGACGGCTTCACGACCTGCGTCGTGCCGCACATGTCCTCGAAGGTGGCGGGCACCAGGGTGACGCCCCGGCCGACGGCCTCGCCCTTGAACAGGCCGAGCAGCCCGTCCTGGCTGAGGGGCGTCGGGTGGTTCGGCGCCGCCTCGTGGACGTTCTGCGCGAGGTCGGCGAACAGGGATCCCCAGGGACTCTCGGGCCGGCCGATGATCTCGTAGTTCGCGCTCTTCTTCCGGATGTCGTCGTCGGCCGGGATCGATGCGAGGACCGGGATGCCGACGGCTGCCGCAAAGGCCTGGGCCTCGCCGGTGCCATCGTCCTTGTTGATGACGAGGCCGCCCACGCCCACGTTGCCGCCGAGCTTGCGAAAGTACTCCACCGCCGAGCAGACGTTGTTGGCCACGTAGAGCGACTGCAAGTCGTTCGAACCGACGACGATGACCTTCTGGCACATGTCGCGGGCGATCGGCAGGCCGAAGCCGCCGCAGACCACGTCTCCCAGAAAGTCGAGGAGGACGTAGTCGAAGCCCCACTCGTGGAAGCCGAGCTTCTCCAGGAGCTCGAAACCGTGGATGATGCCGCGGCCGCCGCAGCCGCGCCCGACCTCCGGTCCACCCAGTTCCATCGCGTAGACGCCGTCGCGCTTGAAGCAGACGTCGCCGATCGCGACCTGCTCGCCGGCGAGCTTCTTCTTGGTCGAGGTCTCGATGATCGTCGGGCAGGCGCGTCCGCCGAACAGGAGCGAGGTGGTGTCGCTCTTCGGATCGCAGCCGATGAGCAGGACCTTCTTGCCCTGCTGGGCCATCATGTAGCTGAGATTGGCCAGGGTGAAAGACTTGCCGATGCCGCCCTTGCCGTAGATCGCGATGATCTGCGTGGCCTTAGTGGCGACCACCGGCACGGGGTCGGGCTCGATGCCGGCCTCGGTACGCAGAGCATCGGAGGCCTTCAGGGCGCCGCCGTTCAGCTGCGTGTTCTTCAGCTGGATGTTCATGCGGCTCTCCAATCCAGGATCATCTTCAGGCATTCGGGCTCGCCGAAGGCCGTGCGGTAGGCATCGGGAGCATCCGCGGCCGGGCGCCGATGGGTGACGAGGCCGTCGAGAGAGAAGCGGTCGGTAGTGATCATCGCGAGGGTCGCGGCGAGATCTTCCGGCCTCCATTGCGCAGCCACGCGGATACGGGCTTCGCGAAGGAAGGCCGGCGCGAAGTCGAACCCGAGACGGTCTTCGTAGAAGCCGGCGAGGACGATCTCACCACCCTGGGTGAGACGTGCGATGGCCGTATCGAGGATCGCGGAGTCGCCGCTGACATCGAGGATCGTGGCGTAGTCCTGCCGGTCGTCCCCATCCGGAGCGAGAACGGGATATGCTTCGTCGTTCGAGCGGCGAATGGAATTGGTTTCCCAGACCTGAGGACTTCCGCCGAGCGCCTGGGCGATCCGCGCGACCAGACGCCCGAGCACGCCGTGGCCGACGATGAGGAGCGGACGCTGCAGGTCGATGCCCGCGAGGGCATGGCGTGCGGTGGCCGCCAGCGCGATCAGGGCCCCGCGCTCCCCCCAGGCCTCGTCGATGGGCACCAGCCGATCCCCGGCACTGACGAGATGAGAGGCAGCCCCGCCGAAGAGCCCACGCACGGGTCCGAAACACCGGGCACCGGGCACGAAGACGGTCTGTCCGACCCGGACGCCACTGTCGGCACCGGCCTCCACCACCTCGCCGACGGACTCGTAGCCGGGCACCAGCGGATAACCCATTCCGGGAAAGGCAGGCATCCGGCCCGTCCAGAGGAGGCGTTCGGTCCCGGTGCTGATTCCGCTCCAACGCACGGCGACGACCGCATCGGTGGGGGTGGGAGCGTCGATGTTCAGGCGCTCGATGCCGAGCTTGCCTGGAGCGCGAAGGACGACGGCGTTCGCTTGCATCGAGCCTGCCCTCCCCTGATCCACCGACTCGGTCCGTTTCGCTTTAGACTCGTTATGTCATCCTAGATAGACACTTTTGAACGTCAAGCTAAACTTACGCGTATCGCTGTCTTATCGCGTGGACACGAGAAGGCGCGTCAGGAGCGGGCGCCGGGTGACGAGTTCGCGGGTTTGCACAAACCCAGCTTCGGCGAGCAGCACCGTCAGTTCTTCGACCGTGCGGCAGCGCCCGCTCCCCATCGCCAGCAGGTAGAGACCGAAATAGGCGTCGGTGATCGGCCCTGCGCCGGGCGTGCCGCTCATCGGCTCGGCCAGGACCAGACGCCCGCCCGGGGGCAGCGCCTCCCGGGCGGCCTTGAGCAGGATGCGGACGGCCGCATCGTCGTGATCGTGGACGACCCGCACCAGGGTGATCACATCGGCGCCATGCGGGAGCGGATCGAAGAGGAAGCTGCCGCCGAACGCCTCGACACGGTCTCCGAACCCGGACCGCGCAAGCTGATCCTCCGCACGCCGGGCAACCGCCGGCAGGTCGAACAATCGGAGCCGGAGCGCAGGCGCCGTTCGGCCCGCCGCCGCGAGAAAGGCGCCTTCGCCACCGCCGACATCCATCAGGCAGGCGTGGCGCCGCATCGAGTAGGCGTCGAGAATATCTTCGGCGATCAAGGCCTGTGAGGCCGACATCAGGCCGCTATAGGGCGCCACTGATTCCGCCTGCAGACCGACCCCATCCTCGCCCGCATAGGGCCAGTAGCCTGCGAGACGGGTCCGCCCCGCCTCGCCGCGCAGGAGCGCGACGGGATCGCGCAGGTCGTCGTAGAGCAGGGCGTGATGCTCGATCATCCGGGCAACCGACGGGTTGCCGACCAGGGCGGCACCGAGATCCGCCAAGAGATAGCCCCCGTCCGGCAGGCGCCGGATCAGGCGCAAGGCGGCCGCCGCCCTGAGAAGGCGTGCCGCAGCTTCGGCGGGCAGGCCCATGCGCGCACCCAAGGTCGCTTCCGGGACCGGCCCATCCGACAGGATGTCGAAGAGATCCAGGCGGACGCAGGCGAACAAGGTCTGCGAATAGGTGAACCCGGCGCAGAGATCGAAGAGCGCCCGGGTATTCGACTGTGCGATGCGCCGGGTCAGTGGGAAGCCGGCAGCCCAGCGCTGGAAGCGCGGGTCGGCCACGATGCGGGCCCGGAGGGCGTACCAACGGGCACGGAGTCCACCGGCGCCGAGCGGAACCTGCGGATCGAGCGTGGCGCCGCGCGCCACCTCAGGCCAGCTCCTGCGCGAGGCTCGCCGGCAGGAACAGGCGCGTCTGCGCCACGATCTCGGCGCGCAGGGTCTCTGCGCCGGGACAGTCCGGTATGACCTCGACCGCTTCTCGCACGAGCCCTTTCAGCCGCGCCAGCGCGCCTCCCATGCCGAGAAGCGCGGCCGCGTTCGGCCGGCCGAGGGTCGAGTCCCGACCGACGGGCTTGCCGACCTCCTCTTGACGACAGGCGACGTCGCGCAAGTCGTCGGCCACCTGGTAGGCTTCGCCGAGACACTCTCCCAGGAGGCGCCAAGGCAGCGACGGCGCGCCGGCGGCGGCGGCACCCGTGACCGTCGCGGCGGCGAACAGAGCCCCGGTCTTGGCCTGCTGGTATTCGGTGAGTGCCACGGTCGGCTCGGATTCCCAGGCCTGTCCGGCGGCGATTCCGGAGGGCGAGCCGGCGGCCCGGGCGACCAGACCGACCAGAGCGGCGAGGCGCTTCGGGCTGCGCGCCGCGCCGCGGGCGAGAGTCTCGAATGCCGACACGATGAGGGCGTCGCCCGTCAGCACGGCCAGAGGTTCGCCGAAGGCCGCATGGACCGAAGGCTGACCACGCCGGAGCGGCGCGTCATCGAAGCACGGCAAGTCATCGTGAACGAGAGAGGCGCAGTGCAGAAGTTCGATCGCCGCAGCTGCGGCGTCCGAGGCCGCCGGATCATCGTCACCGCAGGCCCGGGCGACGGAGAGGCAGAGGCGCGGCCGGATCCGGTGTCCACCGGGGAAGACAGCATAGCGGATCGCCTCGGCGAGGCGAGGTGGCGCTCCGGGGGCTTCGAGGTGAGAGACGGCGGCATCCAAGGCCTGCTCGATGCGACGGTTGGCGTCCATGGCCGTCCTTCCTGTCACTTGTTCTTGCTATGGCAAAGTGTCAGTATTTATTGACAGTCGTCAAGACAGAACCGATTGACGGAGGAACCTGCGTGAAGGTCGTCATCATCGGCGCCGGGATCGGAGGTCTCGTGGCGGCCTTGCGGCTCGCCGCGGCCGGGATCGACGTGACGGTGCTGGAGCAGCACCAGCGGCCGGGGGGCAAGATGCGCCGCGTTCCGGTGGGCGGCACCGCGGTCGATGCCGGCCCGACCGTGTTCACCATGCGCTGGGTGTTCGAGGAGATCTTCGCCGAGTGCGGCGCCGATCTCGCCGCGCATGTCGCGCTGGAGCCAGCCGCGGTCCTGGCCCGGCATGCCTGGGGTCTCGGCGAGGCGCTCGATCTCCACGCCGATCCGGAAGCGTCCGAGGCGGCGATCGGCGACTTCGCCGGGCCGCGCGAGCGCGACGGATACCGCCGGTTCCGCGCCCGGGCCGCCGAGGTCTACGCCACCCTGGAAGGGCCGTTCATCCGCGGCGAGCGCCCCAGCCCGATCGACCTGACGCGCCGGGCCGGGCTCTCGGGGATGGGCGACCTCTGGCGGATCCAGCCCTTCACCACCCTGTGGCGCGCACTCGGCGCCTACTTCGCCGATCCGCGCCTGCGCCAACTCTTCGGACGCTACGCGACCTATTGCGGCTCGTCGCCCTTCGCGGCGCCCGCCACCCTGATGCTGGTGGCGCATGTGGAGAGCCAGGGCGTCTGGCACGTCGCCGGCGGCCTCAGCCGTCTCGCCGGCGCCGTCGCCGAACTCGCGGCCGAGCGCGGCGCGGGATTCCGCTACGGGACGCCGGCCCGCGGCATCGCCGTGCAGGGCGGCCGCGTCGTCGGCGTCGACCTCGCCGACGGCGAGCGCCTGCCGGCCGATGCGGTGGTCTGCAACGCCGACGTGGCGGCCCTGGCCGACGGCCTCCTCGGACGGGACGCCGCCCGGGCGGCCGACCCCGTCCCGGCCCCCGACCGCTCGCTCTCGGCGGTCACCCTCTGCCTGCAGGCGCGCGCCGAGGGCTTTCCGCTCTCGCGGCACACGGTGTTCTTCTCCGGTGACTACGCGGCCGAGTTCGCCCGTATCCGTGCCGGGCATCTGCCGGACGACCCCACCGTCTACGTCTGCGCGCAGGACCGGAGCGACACGCCGTTTCCCTCGGCCCGGCCCGAGCGCCTGCTCTGCCTCGTCAACGCCCCGGCCCGGACCTTCACACCCTCGGAGATCGAGACATGCGTGACCACGATGCGGCGGCGCCTGAGCGCGAGCGGATTGACCCTCTCGGAGACGGCGGAGCCGGTGACGACGGGGCCGGCGGAGTTCGCGCGCCTGTTCCCGGGATCGGCGGGAGCGCTCTACGGACGGGCGTCCCACGGCTGGATGGCCTCGTTCAAGCGGCCGGGTGCCCGCACGCGGATTCCGGGCCTCTACCTCGCGGGGGGGAGCGTGCATCCGGGGCCGGGCGTGCCGATGGCGGCGCAGTCCGGGCGGATCGCGGCGGACAGCCTGCTGCGGGACCGGAATGGCGCCCGCGCTTCGATACGCGGGTGGATCGCGACGGCTACGTCTGGTGGTACGTCGACGCCCTGAGCGCGGACGGGCGGCAGGGCCTGACGATCATCGCCTTCATCGGCAGCGTGTTCTCGCCCTACTACGCCTGGGACCCGACCCGCGACCCCTTCGATCACTGCGCCGTCAACGTCGTGCTCTACGGGGAGCGGGCCAATCGCTTCTGCATGACCGAACGGGGCCGCGCGAGCCTCCACCGCGACGCCGACCAGATCCGGATCGGACCGAGCGGCCTGTCCTGGGACGGGACCACGCTGACGATCCGCATCGACGAGGTGACGGCGCCGATCCCCTCGCGGGTCCGGGGAACGGTGCGCCTGCGCCCGGGCGGCTTCACGCCCGGACCGCACCACCTCGACGCCCGGGGCCAGCATCGCTGGTGGCCGATGGCGCCCTCCTCCCCGGTGGAGGTGGCGCTGGAGGAGCCGGGGATCGCCTGGCGCGGGACCGCCTACTTCGACACCAACCATGGCGACACGTCGCTCGAGGCGGCGTTCCGCGACTGGACCTGGTGCCGGGCCGACCTGCGCGACGGGGCGGCGATCCTCTACGACGTGAACCGAACGGACGGCAGCCGGCAGGAGCTGACCCTGTGCTTTGCCGCCGACGGGACGCCCCGGGACATCGATCCGCCGCGGCCCGCCGCGCTGCCGCCGACGCGGTTCTGGCGCATGCGGCGTGACACGCGCAGCGACGATGGACGTGTCGAGGTCGCGCGTACTTTGGAGAATACGCCGTTCTACGCGCGCTCGTGTATACGGTCGACCTTGCGCGGCGAAGCGGTGACCCCGATGCACGAGAGTCTGTCACTCTCGCGTTACAGTCATCCGCTGGTGCGGCTGATGCTGCCGTTCCGGATGCCGCGCCGGACGCGGTAAGTCCGGTCAGGCCGGCGGGCCCTTCGCCCGCTCGGCCGCGGCGCGTTCGGCCTCCGCCCGGTCGCGCCGGATGCCGCGCTTCAGGACGACGAGCTGCCAGATCGCCAGCCCGAAGGCGAGGGCGAAGACCAGGCCGATATCGAAGGCGGCGAAGAGCGGATCGGTCACGGCCCGACCGGCAGGATGCCCTCGCGCTCGCGCAGGGTCTCGATGAGGTCGAGGACCCGGGTGGCCTGGGCGGGAACGTTCCACCAGGCCGGCGGCACCGGCACGGGCTGCGCGGCGACGGCCTCCACCAGGAAGGCGGTCTCGGCCAGGGCCAACTCGCCGGGCGCAACTCCGCCAAGGTGAGATCCGGCATGCGGAGATCCGGCATGCGCAGATCCGGTCCGGGCCGACGAGGCGGCCAGCGGCAGCAGGGCGCGGGCCATCAGCACGGCCTTGCGGCGGCCGGGAACGCGGGCGCGGGTGGCGACCGGGTCGAGCCCGCCGCGCTCGAGGTCGCGGCCGATCTCGGCATAGATCAGCCGGGCGGCGCGGATGGCGGGGCGGCAATCGCGGGGCAGCCCGGGGATGCCGGCCTCGGCGCGGGCATAGAGCCCGTCGGCGACGGCGAGGAGACGGCCGACGATCGCCCGCAGCCCGGGGCCCGCGACCGGATCGGCCAGGAAGGCATCGGGGTCGAGCCCGGCCTCCCGCATCCAGGCGAGCGGCAGGTAGAGCCGCCCGGCCCTGGCGTCCTCGCCGACGTCGCGGGCGATGTTGGTGAACTGCATGGCGACGCCGAGGTCGCAGGCCCGGGCGAGCACGGCGCCGTCGCGCACGCCCATCAGCACGGTCATCATCGCGCCGACGCTGCCGGCGACCCGGGCCGCGTAGGCGGTGAGGTCGGACAGGGTCTCGTAGCGGCGCCCCTGCGCGTCCCAGGCCAGCCCCTCGATGAGGGCGGCGGGCAGGGCCTGGGGCAGCCGGTGGGCGGAGACGAGGTCGGCCATGGCCCGGTCGGCGGGAGCGTCGGCGGGGGCGTCGTCGTAGATGCGGGCGAGGCGCACGGCGAGGCGGGCCAGGGCCGCCGGCCTGTCCCGGGCCAGCGCGTCGTCCACCGCGTCGTCGGAGAGGCGGCAGAAGGCGTAGAGCCCGTAGGCCGGGCGCCGGACGCGGGCCGGCAACAGGGCGGAGGCGGCGAAGAAGCTGCGCGAGCCGTCGCGGATCGCGGCCCGGCAGGCGGCGTGGTCGGCCGCATCCGCATGGGGCATGGCCCAGAGCGGCGGCCGCTCCGGCCCGCGCCGGACGGCCTCGAAGAAGGGGCGTTCGGGCCGAACGCTTTCAGGCGAAGAGACGCGCATCCGGCACCACCGTATCGAGAACCTTGGCCGAGGACAGGACGCCGGGAAGCCCGGCACCCGGATGGGTGCCGGCGCCGACGAGGTAGAGGTTCCGGAAGGCCGACGACGCGTTGTGGGGCCGGAACCAGGCCGATTGCGTCAGCACCGGCTCCAGCCCGAAGCCGGAGCCGCGATAGCTCAGGAAGTCGCCGGCGAAATCCGACGGCGTGGTGACGCGGGAGGTCACGATGGCGTCCTTCAGGCCCGGCATCACCGAGGCCTCCAGACTGTCGGCGATGGCCTGCCGGTAGGGCTCCGCGAGCACCGACCAGTCCTGTCCCCCGGCGAGGTTGGGCACCGGCGCCAGCACGTAGAACGCATCGCAGCCCGGCGGCGCCAGCAGCGGGTCGGTGGCGGTGGGGCGGTGCAGGTAGAGGCTGAAATCCGGCGCCAGCACCTTCCGGACGAAGATGTCCTCGATCAGCTCGCGATAGCGCGGCCCCATCAGGATGGTGTGGTGGGCGATGTCGGGAAACTGCCGGCTCGTGCCGAAGTACCAGACGAACAGGCCCATCGAGGAGGACGAGGCCTTGAGCTTCGCCCGGTGCCAGGCCCGGCCCTCCCCGCCGAGCAGGGACAGGTAGGTCTCGGCGGAATCGGCGTTGGAGACGACGATGTCGGCGGCGATGCGGGTGCCGTCGGCGAGAGTCACCCCGGTGGCGCGTCCGGCCGCCACGTCGATGCGGGCGACCTCCGCGCGGTAGCGCATCGCGCCGCCCTGCCCCTCGATCAGGCCGACCAGGCCGTCGACCAGCCGGCCGGTGCCGCCCATGGCGAAGTGCACGCCCCAGCGGCGCTCCAGATGGGCGATCAGGCAGTAGATGGCGCTGGCCCGGAAGGGCGAGCCGCCGATCAGCAGGGGGTGGAAGCTGAAGATGGTGCGCAGCCGCTCGTCGCGGATGTGGCGCGCCACGAGGTCGTAGACCGAGCGGTGGCCGCCGAGGCGCAGCAGGGACGGGGTGATCCGCAGCATGTCGCGGACCGAGGAGAAGGCGACGTGCCCGAGCTCCTCGAACCCGACCCGGCAGATCGCGGCGCTGCGCTCCATGAAGCGCTCGTAGCCGGGAACGTCCCCGGGCGAGAACCGCGCCACCTCGGCCCGCATCGCCTCCGGGTCGCCGCTGTAGTCGAAGGTGGCGCCGTCCGGGAAGCGGATGCGGTAGAAGGGCAGCATCGGCGCCAGGGTGACGTCGTCGGCCATGCGCCGCCCGCACAGGCTCCAGAGCTCCTCGAACAGGAACGGCGCCGTCACGATGGTCGGCCCGGCATCGAAGGTGAAGCCGTCCTGGCGGTGCACGCGGGCCCGGCCGCCGGGCTGGTCGAGCCGCTCCAGCACCGTCACCCGGTAGCCCCGCGCGCCGAGACGCACCGCCGCCGCCAGCCCCCCGAAGCCGCTCCCGATCACCACCGCGTGCGGGCGGGGAGACCGGGTCGTCGCGAGGCTCGGCGAGTCGGCGAGTGTCAACATAACCTGACACTATTCGCGATGAGACTTCCGGTGCAAGTGCCGAGTTCGGTCTTCGGTCTTCGGTCCGGGGGTGGGGCATGTCTCGCGCCGCGAGACCGGTGCCGTGCCGACGATGGGCACGCCGACGTCCCGCCAAGGCGGCTTCTTCTTGAAGACCCGTGCGACGTCTCGGAACTTCCGTCGGCCGCCATCCGCACACCGACACAACCGAGGGTTTAATGGTGGCTTAGACTTCGTTGTCCATGATGGAGCCGTACCGGAGATGGCGAGCGGGAACATGACGACGATACCGGCGGCAGCGAGCCGCGCGACGCCAAGCGGGCTTGCTCCCGATCCGCGGACCGGGTCGACAGCGGCACCCCCGGCGGCCAAGACGGCCAAGACGGCGATGCCCGCCGTCGTTCTCGATCTCAGCGCATCCGCGAAGGCGGCGCTCGGAAGCCGTCCGGCCCGCACCGCCACCGGGCCTGCCGCGCCGAACGAATCCGTCTCGCGGACCTTCACCGTCCGGTCCTTCGACGAGATCGTCGCGGAACGCACCGGCAAGCTGGCCAGCGCCCTGAGCACCGCGTTGAAAGCCGTCGGGGTGCCCATCGACGAACCGATCGATCTGAAGCTCGACACGTTCGGGAAGGTCAGGACCGACAGCCCCTACAAGGCGAAGATCGAGAAACTCTTCGAAGACGATCCCGAACTCGCAAAAGAATTCAAGGAGGTGGCCGGGCTCAACGCGATGAGGGCGGCCCAGAAAGCCTTGGAAGCGTTCAACACGGACCGGAAGGCTGCGCGCAACGAGGCCGAGCAGGACGCCACCTATGGGCTCTACGTGGCGCGATCGGCGACGGCTCAAGATCTCTCAGGGACGATGACACTCGAAGACGGAAAGCTTCGGTCGTGGAGCCTTGAATTCATGGCTCGATCGACCGGTGAGACGCCGACGGTCGCGCCCCGTGAGACGGCTCGCCCGACCACCGCGCCCGGACCTCGCACGGGGTTCGATCAGCGGATCTAGAAGGCGAGGGCGACCGCGCGGCCCACCGCATCGACGAGATTTGTCCAGAACTGCGCCCTGGAACAGACCGAATGGACCGGTTCATCCGATCGCTGACCGTCAACGCCGTTCTGGGTCCGATCATCGGCTTATACAGTTTCCGGCTGAATCGTTCGGGTTCTGGCGCGGGTCCCCTCTCCTGGAAGGAGAGGGACAGGGTGAGGTGTGTGACCTTTCCGGAGATGGACCACACCACACCCCCACCCTCTCCTTCCAAGAGAGGGAGCGCGTCGCGCACCGGCTGACCGAAGCCATCATCCGGAAACCGTATGACTCGTCTTTGTCTCGGCCCGATACGTTTCGACCGAGAACATGAAGATCCTCGACATCGACGTCATGCTGCTGATGATCTTCACCTATGGGATCGGTATCGTCCCAGCTCTGATCAGCGGACTTCTCCATCAGGTCCCAATTCATCTGATGAGCAGCCGATTCCCGAGGCTGATTGCGTCGGCACCCATCGGCGCAGCCGCAACGCTCACCTTGATCACCGATTCCACGAATATTTCGTGGGTTTGTTCGATCATTCGATCGCGTAGGCGGCCGTGTTCGGAGCTTTCATATCCTTTCCCTGTGCCGGCATCATCGAGATGATCATGCCTCCTGCGTCGGAGGACGTCAGACCGTAAGAGCCCCTCGAAACCATTGTCGAGGACAAGGCACGGCGTCAGCGCCGGGCCTCGGTCATCATCCGGACGGCGAGGCCGGCCAGGACCGTTCCCATGATCCAGCGCTGGACCAGGGCGAAGGACGGCCGCTGGGTCAGGAACAGGGCGATCGACCCCGCCGAGACCGCGATCGCGGCGTTGACCGCGACGCTGAGGACGATCTGGATCGCCCCGAGGCCGAGCGCCTGGACGAAGACGCTGCCCTGCGCCGGGTCGATGAACTGCGGCAGCAGCGACAGGTACATCACCGCGATCTTCGGGTTGAGCAGGTTCGTCAGAAAGCCCATCAGGAACAGCTTCCGAGGACTGTCCGGCGGCAGGGTCTTCACCGCGAAGGGCGAGCGCCCGCCGGGCCGCACGGCCTGCCACGCGAGCCAGAGCAGGTAGAACGCCCCGACGATGCGGATCGCGTCGTAGGCATAGGGCACGGCCAGGACGAGGGCCGTGATGCCGAAGGCGGCGCACAGCATGTAGACCACGAAGCCGAGGGCGACGCCGCCCAGCGAGATCAGACCCGCCCGCGGCCCCTGACAGATCGAGCGCGAGATCAGGTAGACCATGTTCGGCCCAGGCGTCAGGGCCATGCCGAGGGCGATCGCCGCGAAGGCGAAGAGGCTCGTGGTTCCGGGCATTGGCGGTTCCTTCTTCGTGGACGGTCGAGGCGCCGGCCGGCGGTGGTATCCGCCGGTCGGGCCGGGTCGCCCGGCGGGTCGATGCCCCCGGTGATCGGGGATCGGCCTCGGGGCAGATCGCAAATCGCGCACCGGCGGTGCGGATCATCGGGGAACATTCGCGCGCGGCGACCGGTCGACGTCATGAAACCGCCGAACGAAAGGGCCCTCCCATGCCGCAGATGTTCGATTGGATCTTCTTCGCGATCGTCCTGCCCCTGCCGGCCTATCTCGTCTGGGACTGGTATCGGCATCGCTCCACGCCGCCGGCGGGGCGGCAGGCCGGGCCGCGTTAGAGCATTCTCGTCACGCGAGCCGGCATCCACCTCGCTCGAACAGTCCCTAGCGCGGCTTCTCGAGCTGCCAGGTGAGGTGGGCGCGCACGGTCGGCCAGTCCGGCGCGACGATGCTGTAGACGCAGGTGTCGCGCAGGGAGCCGTCCGCGAGGCGCTGGTGATGGCGCAGGATGCCGTCGAGGCGCGCGCCGAGACGCTCGATGGCGCGCCGGCTCGCCTGGTTCATCACGTGAGTGCGGAACTCGACGGCGAGGCAGCCGAGCCCGTCGAAGGCATGGGCGAGCAGCAGGCGCTTGGCTTCGGTGTTGAGGGGGCCGCGCTGGACGCGCGCGGCGTACCAGGTCGAGCCGATCTCCACCCGCGGGCCGGCGGCGTCGATGTTCATGTAGGTGGTCATGCCGACCGGGCGCCCGCCGGGTCCGTCGAGGACCGTGAAGGGCAGCATGGTGCCCGCCGCCCGCAGGCCGAGCCGGCGCTGAATCTCGTCCGCCATCCGCTCCGGGGCGGGAATCGCGGTGTACCACAGGCGCCAGAGTTCGCCGTCCCGCACCGCCTCGGCGAGCGCCCCGGCATGGTCGTGCGCCAGCGGCACGAGTTCGACGTGCCGGCCGGTGAGGGTGACGGGCGTCAGGACCATGGGCGGAAACCTCGCGGACGTATCCCGGACCGGGCCGGAATCGTCATCGGACATCGTGGGCCCGTCGGTGCGGTCAGGCCGAGCCGGCGTCAAGCCCCGGCGGCGGGCCGCCGGGGGCCCGGTCGCGATAGGCCGCCACGATCTCCTCGGCGATGCGATCCGGCGCCTCCTCGTGGGCGAGGTGTCCGAGGTTGCGGATGAGGCGGACCCGGAAGTCGGGCAGCCGGTCCTTCAGCGCGAAGGCGGTTTCGGGCGAAATCGCCTTGTCGTCCCCGCCGACGAGGAGAACGGTCGGCACGGCGAGCCGGGCGATGTCCCGGTCGAGGGCGGCCAGATCCCAGTTCGCCATCATGCCGAGCGCGCCGGCCACGTGGCCCGGGCGGCGGAACAGGCGTCGGTAGAGATCGAGGCCGCGGGCGTCGAGGCGCGAGCCGGTGCCGCGGATCAGGCGCTCCACCGCCGGGCGGTCGGCGGTCCAGGCGAAGATCCGCGGGGTGACGGGGTTGAGGAACAGCATCCGGGCGAGGCCGGGGAACAGGACGGAGGCGAGGCCGGGGAACGGCGTCAGGGCGCCGTTGAGGGCGACGAGCAGGCGGGGGTTCAGGCCGTCGAGGCAGAGCCGCACCAGGATCGCCGCCCCGGCGGAATGCCCGACCACGAGGTCCGGGGTCAGGTCGAGGGTCCGGAGGAGGTCGCGGATCGCCGCCGCCATGCCCGGCAGGGACAGGCGGCCGGCGGGCAGCGGATCGGTGAAGCCGTGGCCCGGCAGGTCCGGGGCGACGACCCGGAAGTGCTCGGCGAGGCGCGGCGCGAGGCCGGCCCAGGAATGGGTCGCGGCGCCGGTCCCGTGCAGGAGCAGGACGACCGGGGCGTCGGCCGCGCCGAATTCCTGCACGTGCCAGGTCAGGTCGGCGGCGCGGACGAACCGGCTCGCGGCCCGGTTGGGCCAATCCGCGCCGTCGCGCTCCCACTGGGGCCGGTCGCTCGGCGCAGGCATCGCGGATCCTTCAGCGGGCCGAGCGGATCGCGGAGCTCATGGCCGCGGCATCGGCGTAGGGAAGCGGGACATAGCGCGCGCCCATCGCTTCGGCGAGCCGCCGGGCGGCCTCCTGCGGGCGCGCCGCGGTGTCGATCAGGATCGCGCGGATATCGGCGGCGCGCAGCAGGCCGGCGGCGTTCAGGGCCTCGGCGCCGGCTGCCGCCCGGCCGGGCGCCCCGGAGCGGGCGACGTTGGCGCGCCCGTCGGTGAGCAGCACGACCACGGGCGTTCCGCCGCCGCGCCGGACGGCGCGGGCGAGATCGCCCGCCGCGTCGAGGCCGGACGCGAGCGGCGTGCCCCCGCCCCCCGGCAGGGCCGCGAGGCCGCGCCGGGCCCGCGCCAGCGCGCGGGTTGGAGGCAGCAGGATCTCGGCCCCGGCGCCCCGGAAGGCCACGAGGGCGACCCGGTCGCGCCGGACATAGGCCTCGGCCAGGAGCAGCTCGACGGCGCCCTTGGCCTCGGCCAGGCGCTCCAGGGCGGCCGAGCCGGAGGCGTCCACGGCGAAGATCGTGGTGGTCTCGCTGCGCTGGCGGAACCGGGTGATCCGGAAATCCTCGCTGCGGACCCGGATCAGGCGGGGGGAGGCGTCGGCGTCGGCGCGCAGGCGCTGCCAGGGGGCGGCGCCCCGCAGGGTCGGCAGCAGCGCGAGGCGGCCGGTGCGGGGCGAGCCGGGCCGGGTGCCGGCCGGGCGCCCGCTGCGCGGCGCCTGCATCACGGCACCGACGCGCCCCGCCTTCGGGGATGGGGGCGCCGATCCGGCCTGGGCCAGCCGGGCGAGGAGATCGGGCGGGATCGCCGCGCGGGCCGCCTCGACGAGGCTCTCCGCGCCCGGTTCGAGGGCCGCGTCGGAGGGCGCGGCCTCGTCCGGCGCGGGCGGCTCGGCCCGGTCCGGCGGGGGCGCCTCGGCCTCCTCGGTGCTCGGCGGCAGGCGGGTCGCGCGCGGTGCGAGCACGAGGCAGGCGGCCTCGCGGACGTCCTCGGCGCGGAGTGCGCCGCCGCCCGCGAGCAGGCGGCTCACCCGCAGCGCCAGCAGCGGCGCGCGCAGGGACGGGATGCCGAGTTCGGCCGCGACCGCGCAGAGATCGGCGACCGCGGCGTCGGGGTCGAAGCCCGCCACGGCCGGGTCCGGCGGATCGGCCGGTTCGTCTCCGCGGGTGTCGCCCCAGGCGAGGCCGGTGAGGTCGAGGCGGAAGGCGAGCCGGTCGGCCAGGGCCTCGGGGACCCGGGCGTCGTCGCCCTCGCCCTCGTCGAGGAGGATCAGGCCGATCCGGGCGGGGGCCCGTGCCGCCAGGCCGTCGCGCTCGGCGCGGACCTCGCCGGCATCCAGGGCGGCGGCGAGGCGGGCGGCGGTGCCGGGCGAGAGGCGCTCGGCCATCGGCACGACCACGAAGCCGCCATCGGCCTCGGCGAGGAGGCCCGACTGGGCGACGGGCCGCCCGGCCGCCAGGGTCGCGGCGAGGTCGAGGCCGCCGAGCAGGCGGTCGTCGGCGATGCCCGCCGGCATCCGGCGCATGGGCCGGCCCGGAGCGAGTTCCCCCGCGAGGCGGTCGAGCCAGAGGTCCCGCACCGGGCCGGCCCCGGCCCGGACGAGGACGCCGCCGCAGCCCCGCGGATCGGCGGCGGCGAGGCGCGCCACGCGCAGGGCGCGGGCCCAGGCCGAGCTCATCGGGCCAGGATATCCTCCACGGCGCGGGCGACCCGCGCGGTGGAGCCGGATTCGTCGAGGGGGTTGCGGCGCAGCCGGTGGCGCAGGGCCGAGGGGGCGATCCGGGCGAGGTGGTCGAGGCCGACCGTCTCGGCGCCCTCGTAGGCGGCGAGCGCCCGGGCGGTGCGCATCAGCGTGAGCTCGCCGCGCAGGCCGTCGGTGCCGAGCGCCAGGCAGAGCCGCGCCGCGGCCTCCAGGGTGGCATCGGGCACGGCGAGGGCGGGGAGCCGGGCGCGGGCGGCGGTCAGCGCCTTGCGGATGGCGCGGTCGGCCTTGGCGTAGCCGGCGCAGAACCCCGCCGGGTCGCGCTCGTAGGCGTCGCGGCGGCGGACCACGTCGATGCGGGTCGGCAGGTCGGTCGGCGTCGTCACCTCGACGGCGAGGCCGAAGCGGTCGAGGAGCTGGGGCCGCAATTCGCCCTCCTCCGGGTTGCCGCTGCCCACGAGCACGAACCGGGCGGGATGGCGGATGCTCAAGCCCTCGCGTTCCACGGTGTTCACGCCCGAGGCGGCGACGTCGAGGAGGAGGTCGACGAGATGGTCCTCCAGCAGGTTGACCTCGTCGATGTAGAGGAAGCCGCGATTGGCCCGGGCCAGCAGGCCCGGCTCGAAGGCCTTCTCGCCGCGGGTCAGGGCCCGCTCGAGGTCGAGGGCGCCGACCACCCGGTCCTCGGTGGCCCCGAGCGGCAGGTCCACCACCGGCACGGGAACGGATTCGGCCCGCAGCACCGCCTGCTCGCGGCAGCGATGGCAGTGCTCGGCGGGCCGGCCGGGATCGCAGGCATAGGGGCAGCCGACCACCGCCGCCATCGGCGGCAGCAGGGCGGCGAGGCCGCGGATCGCCGTCGACTTGCCGGTGCCGCGGTCGCCGAACACCAGCACGCCGCCGACCGACGGATCGACGGCCGCGATCAGGAGCGCCCGGCGCATCTCGTCCTGGCCGACGATGGCGGAGAACGGGAAGGTCGGCGGGGACGCGACCGCTTCGGGACGCGCCGCCTTGGCCGGCCCCGCGGCCCGGAGGATCGGCGCCTCGCCGGCGGCGGCCGCGGAGACCGGTTTCGGGGGCATCGCTCGGATCGATCCGTTCACGATCATGGGTCTGGTTTCCCGCCTTCGTCTCAACCGCCTGGTGCGGGCTCCCTTCCCTGCAGCGAGGGAAGGGACGATGCGCGCCCTACTCGGCCGCCGCGCGCTGGACGCCCATCCGGCCCCAGATCGTGGTCAGGGCGCCGACGAGGTGATCGATGTCCTCGTCCGAATGCAGCGGCGAGGGCGTGATGCGCAGGCGCTCGGTGCCGCGCGGCACGGTGGGGTAGTTGATCGGCTGCACGTAGATGCCGAACTCGTCGAGCAGCGTGTCGCTGATCGCCTTGCACAGCACGGGGTCGCAGACCATCACCGGCACGATGTGGCTGTCGTTCGGCAGGTAGGGGATGCCGGCGGCGTCGAGGCGGGCGCGCACCGCGGCGACCCGCTCCTGGTGCCGGGCCCGTTCGGCCCCGCTCGCCTTGAGGTGGCGGATGCTGGCCGCGGCGCCCGCCGCCACGGCCGGCGGCAGGGAGGTGGTGAAGATGAAGCCGGAGGCGAAGCTGCGCACGAAGTCGCAGAGCCTGGCCGAACCGGTGATGTAGCCGCCATGCACCGCGAAGGCCTTGCCGAGCGTGCCCTCGATGACGTCGAGGCGGTGGGCGAGGCCGTCGCGCTCCGAGATGCCGCCGCCGCGCGGGCCGTAGAGGCCGACCGCGTGGACCTCGTCGAGATAGGTGAGCGCGCCGTGCGCCTCGGCCACGTCGCAGATCTCGGCGATCGGGGCGATGTCGCCGTCCATGGAATACACGGACTCGAAGGCCACGATCTTCGGCCGGGCCGGGTCGACGAGGCGCAGCTTGCGGTCGAGGTCCTCGGGGTCGTTGTGGCGGAAGATGTGGCGCTCGGCGCGGCTCGCCTTGATCCCCTCGATCATCGAGGCGTGGTTCCCGGCATCGGAGAAGATCGCACAGCCGGGGAGCTGGCTGCCGAGGGTACCGAGCGCCGCCCAGTTCGAGACGTAGCCGGAGGTGAACAGCAGCGCGGCTTCCTTGGCGTGGAGGTCGGCGAGCTCGCGCTCCAGCAGCACGTGGTAGTGGTTGGTGCCCGAGATGTTGCGGGTGCCGCCGGCCCCGGCGCCGCAGCGGTCCAGGGCCTCGTGCATGGCCCCGAGCACGGCCG
The DNA here is from genome assembly GCF_055361545.1 of Methylobacterium sp. TK31. NCBI lineage: Bacteria > Pseudomonadati > Pseudomonadota > Alphaproteobacteria > Hyphomicrobiales > Methylobacteriaceae > Methylobacterium > Methylobacterium sp. TK31. The sequence goes on from NZ_CM143964.1 coordinate 3,084,032, forward strand.
GGTTCTGGCCCATACCGAGATAGTCGTTGGAGCACCAGACGGTGACCGGCCGCGTGCCGGCCGGGGTGTGGTGGGTGGCGTGCGGGAAGCGGCCCGCCTGCCTCTCGAGGTCGGTGAAGACGCGGTAGCGCCCCTCGCGATGCAGGCCGGCCAAAGCAGAGCCGAAGATCTCTTCGTAGTTCATGCCTGTCCCCTTCCCTCGTTGAACGGCGGGCTTCCCGTGTACGGCGGCCTTCGGCCCGCTCGCCTCTCTCGCCGCCATGGCGGCATCGGTTGCGCCGGCCCGCCGGAGCGGACCGGGAAATTCAGCGCCCCTCGGCCTCGGCAAGGCAGGGCTCGCCGACGCGGCCCCCCTCCCCGCGCGCGGCCGGGAGCGGCGACGGCACCGGGCCGCCGCGCGCCGCCTTCGGCAGGCTCCATTGCCAGAGCGCGGCCGAGGGCAGCGGCAGCATCAGGAAGCCGTGCTCCAGGGTGGCGAGCGCCATCAGGGTCGCCAGGATGCTGAACCCCGCGACTTCGTGGGCCGTGATGCCCTCGGCCAAAGCCGCCAGCGCCAGGGCGGCGGTGGCCAGGCCGGCCGCCGTCACCGAGACCGGGAACAGCGGGTTCATGGCGCGGACCCGCAGGTAGCTGCCGAGATAGGCGAGGTGCTCGGGCAGGAACTCGGCGTTGAGGTTGCGCACCCCGAGGAAGAGGTTCAGCCGGGCGGAGAGGTTCATCCCCCACAGGACGAGGTAGGTCCACAGGGCGAACAGGTTCGGCTGGCGCCAGGTCAGGGCGAGGATCGCGAGGCCGCCGGCGACGATGGCCGCCTCGTGCCACAGGCTGGTGGCCGCCGCCGCGCGGAAGCGCCGGAATCCACTGGCGCCCGGCGGGCAGCCCCGCGCCCGCGGCCCGGAGACGAAGCCCATGTAGTAGCTCATCTCCTGCCAGCCCCAGACCACCAGGGCCGCCGTGAAGGCGACGTAGGCGCTTCCCGCGCTGGCATCCCCGGCCGAGGCGCCGATGGCCCAGAGGGCCAGGGCGAGCACGCCCGTACCCGCCGCCATGCTGACCCCGTGCGTGGCGCGCGGGCGGTGGTCGAGGAGCAGGATCAGGCCGGTGGAGAACCACCAGACCAGGACCGCGTAGAGGGCGGGAAGCGCGTAGGCCGCCATCCTACCAGACCGGCTCGAGGCGGATCTCCGCCGGCATCGGGTTGTCGAGGGTCGGCAGGGCGTAGAGCCGGGCGAAGTTCACCGCCGAGGCGGCGACCCAGGCGCCCTGCTTGAGCTTGCCGAGCAGGCCGCCCTGCGCCTTGGCGTCGGCGATCCTCTCCGAGCAGACCAGCAGGCGGTCGAGGGCCCGCTTGAAGCGCGGATTGTCGAGGTCCAGCGTCAGCGGGAAGGTCTGCTTGGAGATCTCCGAGGTGATCCGGAAGACCTGGAAGTCGTAGTCGGTCGGATCGACCCCGAGCGCCTCGTGGAAGGCCGGCCGGCAATGGTCGCGGACATACATCGTGGCGAAGACCGCCAGCAGGAAGAACTTGATCCAGTAGCGGTTCAGGCCCGAGGTCAGCTTCGGGTTGGCGCGCATCAGCAGGGCGAAGGCCTCGCCGTGACGGAACTCGTCGTTGCACCACTTCTCGAACCACTTGAAGATCGGGTGAAAGCGGCGCTCGGGCTTGCGCTCCAGCTCGCGGAAGATGGTGATGTAGCGGGCGTAGCCGATCTTCTCGGAGAGGTAGGTGGCGTAGAAGATGAACTTCGGCCGGAAGAAGGTGTACTTCTTCGACTTCGTCAGGAAACCGAGATCCACGCCGATGCCGAAATCCTTCAGCACGTCGTTGATGAACCCGGCGTGCCGCGCCTCGTCGCGGCTCATGAAGCCGAACAGCTCGCGGATGTCGGGGTTCTTCGCCCGCTTGCGCATCTCGGCATAGAGCACGCAGCCCGAGAACTCGGCGGTGATCGACGAGACCAGGAAGTCCATGAATTCCTTGCGCAGGGCCGGGTCGAGCCCGGACATGTCGCAGTCGAAATCCGCGTTGCGGGTGAAGTGGCGCTTGTTCGGGTCGGCGCGCAATTCCGCGATGAGCTTGTTCCACTCCGCCCGGACCGGCTCGACGTCGGTTCGGTCGAGTTCCTCGAAATCCGTGGTGTAGAAGCGCGGCGACAGGAAGGTCGTCTCCTGCGCGGCCCGGGTCGCCTCGTTCAGGGGAAGCTTCGGGATGGGCTGCTGGATCGCTGCGGTCACAGGCGCCTCCTCTCGGAAAAGCTGACTTCGTAGAGTTCGGTGAGTTCGAGGTGGCCCGCGAGCTTGGTCCAGAGCCGCTCGAGGCGGCCGGCGCGGGTCACGGTGGCGGTCCGGCGCACCACGAGGCGTTCGCCGTAGGGCACCGAGGTCGGGGCGTCGTGCACCTGCACGGCGTCGCCGGGCTCGATCTCGAAGGCCGCGTCGAGGACCACGTGGGCGTGCAGGCTCTCGGGCGTCTGCTCGATCTCGACGGTGCAGGGGACGTCGACGCTGCGGCGTCCGTTCAGCCAGGCCATCATCGTGCGGCTCCGTCTTGGGGCATCAGGCGGGCGAAGGCGGCGAAGTTCGAGGGCCCGAAGGCGCCGAAATCGACGCTGCGCCCGGTGAGCGCGTCGTCGAGCCGGAGGGCGCCGTCGTCGAACCGCGTCAGCCGGAAGGGGACGTCGCGCGGCAGGCCGGCCCGGAGCCGCCCCTGCGCGAAGCCCCGCAGGGTGGCGCGGATGAAGTTGTCCTCGCCCGGGCGGACCGTGGCGACGAGGTCGCCGTGCTCGGCGTCCCGCAGGGTGATCGAGCCGTCCGCCGCGTCGTCGACGCGCAGGGCGAGGCTCTGGACGGGGCGGGCCGGCTCCATCCGGGTCAGGCCGATGCTCTCGACCCGGCCGACGGTGACGGCGGCGACCACGAAGGCGACGAGGAGGCCGACGCCGGCCACGAGGGCTCGGGAGGTCCGGCCGGCGGTTCTGGCGAGCGGATGGGGGTTCATGGTCGTCTCCGTCAGCTTGCGGTGGCGAGGCGCGGGCCGGGCGCCACCCGCGGCCGCAGGATGACAGGGCCGGCCGCCTCCTCCGGCGCCGCGCGATGGGCGGCCAGCGCCCCGGCCAGGATCTCGGCCACCTCGGCGCCCTGGGCCACCGTGCGCAGCATCGGCTCGGGCCGGTTGACGTGCCAGGGCCGGGCATGGGGCCAGAGGTGGAGGTAGGCGACGCGGTTGCCCGGGCGCAGGCGCAAGGGAAGGTCTGCGCTGCCGTCGCGGTAGAGCCGGCAGCCGGCCGCTTCCACCAGGGCGAAGGGCAGGTTCAGCGTCATGGGCAGGGCGATGCCCACCCGCATGACCACCCGGCGGTTGGTGACGGTGTAGGTGGTGGTGCGGGCCGAGAGCCAGCCGAGAAGCCCGAGGAGCAGCACGGCGCCGGTGCCGATCGCCAGGGTCGGCAGCGCGAGCGAGGCCGCCTCCAGGACACGTCCGGACAGGGCCGCGGGCAGCGCCGCCCAGAGCGCCAGCCCGGCGAACCAGAGGCCGACGAGGCGCAGATGCAGCGCCCGGAAGGCGATGCCGAAGCCGCAGGGGCGGCCCTGCCAGAGGATGTGCTCGCCGGCCGGCAGCGGCGCCGGCAGGCCGGGGGGCGCGTCGAAGGCGTTGGCGGGCAGGTGCGGCCCGGGCCGCTTCTCGGCGAGGTGCGGCGTGGGCCGCTGGTTGGAGCGCTGCGGCGTCGGCCGCTCGATGGACCGGCTCACAGGATGGCCTCCTGCCGGGTGGGCGTCGCGTAGAGGGTGCCGCCGCCGTAGAACGCCATGATCCGCTCCTCCTCGTTGAGGGTGACCGAATCCGGGTCCTTGGTGGTGGGAACGTCGGCGAACTGGTGCGCCAGCAGGGCTTCGCACGTCACCGTCTGCGAGAACCGTCCGGTCCGGCAGAAGGTGGCGGGCATCAGCACCCGCCGGCCGCCGGCGCCGAGCTCGACCTCGTAGTACCGCACCATGGATTCACCCCGGTCGACCCAGAGGTCGCTCACCGTGCCGGCCACCTGCCGGTCGGCGCCGAAGACCGACATGCCGATGGGATTCGGGCCGAGCTCGTGGACCACGAAGTGGTCGGCCACCCGCAGGGGCACGATCCGCTTCTCGCGGTCCCAGGTCTCGTCGTGGCTGTCCTCGCGGTTCGCGTAGGAGCCTGGGCCGATGGCGTCGTGCAGGCCGTCCGTCTCCGGCTCCAGGGGCGCGCCCGGCCAGACCTCGTGCTTGTGGCCGCGGTAGTTCCAGGGGGTGCGCTCCCCGGTCTGGGGCGCATACTTCACGTGGCCGTTGGAGAGGAAAAACGCCTTCGGCGACGGGATCAGGAACGGGTCGGGCGGCATCGCCCGGCCGCGTGCGGCCTCGGATTCGAGCGGGTAGCCCTCGCGGCGATCCTCGCGGCGCAGGTAGAAGACGAGGCCGGCGAAGAAGATCCAGAACGCGTAGAGGACCACCTGCGCGACGTCGACGTAGCCCGTGATTTCACCTCTCGGCATGGCCGGTCTCCTTCAGGCTGAGCGGGGCAGGGATCGCGGGAGCGGCGTGCGGCTCTCGGCGCGGACGAGCGGGCCGATGGCCAGCAGCGTCGCGAACAGCAGCGCGATCTCGAGATGGTAGACGATGAGGTATCCGGTGGAGGGCAGGTTCAGCGCCTCGCCGAGCCGGCCGGATTCGGCGAGATGCGCGCCCAGATCCCGCAGGATGCCGCTGGCCGCGATGGCGAGGCCGGCGGCGCTCGCCTGGACGGCGCCCCAGGCGCCGAGGGCGAGGCCGGTATCCTCGGGGCCGGCCTTGGCCATGGAGGCGGTGAGCGTGCCGTGCGCGAAGAGGCCGCCGCCGAGGCCGATCAGGAAGACGCCCACGGCGAAGAGCCGGGCGGATTCGAGGGGCGCGGCGAAGACCACCGCCGAGAAGGCCGCGATGCCCACCACCGCGCCGGAGGCCGCGACCCGGAAGACGTCGCCGCCCCGGTCGAGCCAGCGCGCGGCGACGAGGAGCCCGAGTCCGCCGCCGGCGGCCAGCAGCGCGGTGAGCGCCGTGGTGGCGGCGACCGGCAGGTGCAGGATCTGCCCGCCATAGGGTTCCAGCAGGATGTCCTGCATCGAGAAGGCGGCGGTGCCGAGCCCGGTGGCGACGAGGCGGCGGCGCGCCCGGCCCTTGCCGGCATAGAGCGCCCAGGATTCCGAGAAGGCCGGCCGGGGCAATGCGCGCGCCGTGCGGCCGGGGGCGCGGGGCTCCTGCTTCCAGAGGGCGATGCCGTTCAGCACGATGGTCAGGAGGGCGGCGCCCTGGATCACCTTGATCAGGCGCAGGGCCGAGAAATCGGCCAGCAGGAGCCCGAAGGCGACGGCGCTCACCACCATGCCGGCGAGCAGCATGACGCAGAGGAGCGCGACGACCCGGGGGCGGGCATGGGCCGGCGCGAGGTCGGTGGCCAGCGCCAGGCCGACCGTCTGGGTGGTGTGCAGGCCCGCCCCCACCATGACGAAGGCGAGCGCGGCGGCGACGTGGCCGGGCCAGGCCGGCCCGGTGGTGTCGCCCGACAGGATCAGCAGGGCGAAGGGCATGATGGCGAGCCCGCCGAACTGCAGCAGCGTGCCGAACCAGATGTAGGGCACCCGGCGCCAGCCCAGGACCGAGCGGTGCGTGTCCGAGCGGAACCCGACGAGCGCCCGGAACGGCGCGAAGATCAGCGGCAGGGACAGCATCACGGCGACGATCCAGGCCGGCACCGCCAGCTCGACGATCATCACCCGGTTCAGCGTGCCGATGAGCAGCACGGCGGCCATGCCGACCGTGACCTGGAACAGGGCGAGCCGGAGCAGGCGCCCCATCGGCAGCTCCGCCGTCGCCGCGTCGGCGAAGGGCAGAAACGGCGTGATGCCGGGACCGAGGCGCATCAGGGCGCGGATGGTGAAGCCGGCGGGTTTCATGGGGCGCTCCCCTGCTCCCATCTACCAGCGCGTGGATTCCCACGATCGAATGTCGGCCGATCACCTTCCGGACGGGCGGTACGAGAGTCGTTCGCCGAGGCGCAAGAGGCGCGACGGGACTCCCTCTCCTGGAAGGAGAGGGAGTCCCGTCGCACGCGAGATGCCGGCATATCGTCGCCCGCTGCAGAGAGAGGGTTTCGGCGCGTGAGTTCGAAGGCCTGGGACAGGTAGAACCCGCTGTTCACCCGGTGCGCGCGCGCGATCCCGACGCCGGCCAGGGCCGGCTCCGCCGCCACACGCCGGCGCAGGTCCGCCTCGCCTACGGGGACGATGGCCGGCGCCCGGTCGCCGCGCGGGAAGGCCCGGCCGGCCATGTGCATCAGGGTCAGGAGCGGCGTGCGCGGCGCCACCGTGAACAGGATCGCGGCGTCGGTCCGCCCCGCCAGGGCGGCGAGCGCCCGGACGATGTCGGGCGTAGCGTAGTGGATCAGCGAATCCATCGCGACCACGAAGTCGAACCGGCCGAGCGCGGGGTCCAGCATGTCGCCGACTTGGAAGTCGATGCGCCCCGGGCCCGGCAGGCCCGTGCGCTCGCGCGCCAGCCCGATCAGGGTCGGCGAGACGTCGATGGCGACCACCTCGGCGCCGCGGCGGGCGGCCTCCAGGCTGAGGGCGCCGGTGCCGCAGCCGGCGTCGAGGAGGCGCCGGCCGGTGAGGTCGGCGGGCAGCCAGGACAGCAGGTTGGCCCGCATGGCGTCGCGCCCGGCCCGCACCGTGGCGCGGATCTTCGAGACCGGCGCGTCCGAGGTCAGACGGGCCCAGGCCTCGACGGCGGTGCGGTCGAAGTAGGTGGTGAGCTGCGAGCGGCGGGCGGCGTAGCCGGGCGAGGTCATGGCGCGCTCCCCCTCAATCGAAGCCGAGGAATTCGAACAGGTCGCGGTCCTTCATGGGCATCGCGTCGAGCGGCTTGCCGCCGGCCCAGAGATGGGCGGCCAGGCGCATGTACTCGGTGGTGACGGCTTCGAGCTCCGGCGTCGGCTCCATCTCGAAGAGGGTCGACTTCTTCAAGCGCGAGCGGCGGACCACGTCGAGGTCGGGGAAGTGGGCGATGCGTTCGAGGCCGACGGCCGCGTTGAAGCGGTCGATCTCATCGGTCTTGGCCGAGCGGTTGGCGATGACCCCGCCGAGGCGGACGTTGTAGTTCTTCGCCTTGGCGTGGATCGCCGCCACGATCCGGTTCATGGCGAAGATCGAGTCGAAGTCGTTGGCGGTGACGATGAGCGCCTGGTCGGCGTGCTGGAGCGGCGAGGCGAAGCCGCCGCAGACCACGTCGCCGAGCACGTCGAAGATCACCACATCGGTGTCCTCGAGGAGGTGGTGCTCCTTGAGGAGCTTCACGGTCTGGCCGACGACGTAGCCGCCGCAGCCGGTCCCGGCCGGAGGGCCGCCGGCCTCCACGCACATCACGCCGTTGTAGCCCTCGGCGACGAAGTCCTCGATGCGCAGCTCCTCAGAGTGGAACTGCACGGCCTCCAAGGCATCGATCACCGTCGGCGCCAGGCGCTTCGTCAGCGTGAAGGTCGAATCGTGCTTGGGGTCGCAGCCGATCTGCAGCACGCGCTTGCCGAGCTTGGAGAAGGCCACCGACAGGTTCGACGAGGTGGTCGACTTGCCGATGCCGCCCTTGCCGTAGACGGCGAACACCTTGGCGGTGCCGATCTTGAGGTTCGGGTCGAGTTCGACCTGGACGCTGCCCTCGGGCTGGCGCGCGGCGACGGGATTGCGGATGGCGATGTTCATGCGGCGACCCCTGCGGTGATGCCTTCGACGCGGTCTTCCAGTTCCTCCTCGGCGCGGTCGAGCGCGTCGCGCGTCTCCGCGTCGGGGGTCCAGAAGCCGCGCTGGTGCGCCTCGATCAGCCGGTGAGCCACCTTGGCCGAAGCGGTCGGGTTGAGGGCCGCCATGCGCGCGCGCATGGCGGGGTCGAGGACGTAGGTCTCGGTGATGCGCTGGTAGACCCAGGGGGCGACGCCGTTGGTGGTGGCGGACCAGCCCAGGGTGTTGGTGAGATGCGCCTCGATCTGGCGCACGCCCTCGTAGCCATGGCCGAGCATGCCCTCGGTCCATTTCGGGTTGAGCATGCGGGTGCGGGTCTCGAGCGAGACCTGCTCGGTCAGGGTCCGGACCACGCCTTCGCCGCGGGTCTGGTCGCTGATGAAGATCGGCACCGCCTCGCCGCGGGCCTCAGCGACGGCGCGGCCCATGCCGCCGAGACCGTCGAAGTAGTGGTCCACCGAGGTCACGCCGACCTCGACGGAATCGAGGTTCTGGTAGGCGAGGTCGACGGTGGCGAGCACGGCGCCCATCAGGGCCCGCTGGGCGGTGGGAACGCCGGTCCGGCCATAGGCGAAGGACTTGCGCCGGGCGAAGGTCTCGGAGATCTCGTCGCCGTCCTCCCAGCGGCCGGATTCCACCAGCGCGTTGACGTTGGCGCCGTAGGTGCCCTCCGCGTTGGAGAAGACCCGGAGCGCCGCGGTCTCGAGGTCGATCCCGTGCGCGGCCTGGAGCGCCAGGGCGTGCTTGCGCACGAAGTTGCGCTCCACCGGCTCGTCGGCGGTGGCGGCGAGGTAGGAGGCCTCCGCCAGGAGCTTGGTCTGCAGCGGCAGGAGATCGCGGAAGATCCCCGACAGCGTCACGACCACGTCGATGCGGGGGCGCCCGAGGGTCTCCAGCGGAATCAGGGTGGCGCCGCAGAGGCGGCCGTAGCCGTCGAAGCGCGGGGCGGCGCCGATCAGCGCCAGGGCCTGCGCGATGGGGCCGCCCTCGCTCTTTAGGTTGTCGGTGCCCCAGAGCACCAGGGCGATGCTCTCGGGCAGCGCCGCACCCTCGTCGCGGTAGCGGGCCAGGAGGCGGGCCGCCTGGCGGGCGCCGTCGGCGAGCGCGAAGGTGGAGGGCAGCCGATAGGGGTCGAAGCCGTGCAGGTTGCGTCCCGTCGGCAGGATGTCCGGGTTGCGCAGGAGGTCGCCGCCGGCCACGGGGGCGATGAAGCGCCCGTCGAGGGCCGCGAGCAGGCCCCGGATCTCGTGATCCTGTGACAACAGGAGATCGGTCCCGCGCAGGGACGCGAAGGCGGCGCGGTTCGCCTCGGTGAGGGCGAGCCCGCCCTGGGCCAGCGCGGCATCGATGGTCGCGCCGGAGACCAATGCGTCGAGGCCGGCGCGGGTCGGCACGAGGCCGTGGCTGGCTTCCGCCAGTGCGAGGAGGATCTCGGCCCGCTCCTCCGGCGGCGTGGCCGCGCCCGTCACGTGCAGCCCGTGCGGGATCAGGGTGTGCTCCAGCTCGTGGAGCGCCACGCCCAGGCGATGGACGTGGCCGGCGAGGTCCGTGTCCCAGGGCGGCTCGGCGGCCACGAGGTCGAGGCCCGCACCCTGGGCCTGGATCAGTTCGGCGAGGTCGCGGCGCTCGGCCACCGCGCCCGGCTCCAGGCCGCGCCAGCGCTCGATCGAGGCCTTGAGGTCGATGAGGCCGCGATAGAGCCCGGCCTGGGCGAGGCTCGGGGTCAGGTAGCTCACCAGGGTCGCGGCGGAGCGGCGCTTGGCCAGCAGGCCCTCGGAGGGATTGTTGGCGGCGTAGAGATAGACGTGCGGCAGGGCGCCGATCAGGCGCTCCGGCCAGCAGGCGCCCGAGAGGCCGGTCTGCTTGCCGGGCATGAATTCGAGCGCCCCGTGGGTGCCGAAATGCAGCACGGCATCGGCGCGGAAATCCTCGCGCAGGTAGCGGTAGAAGGCCGAGAAGGCGTGGGTCGGGGCGAAGCCGCGCTCGAACAGGAGGCGCATCGGGTCGCCCTCGTAGCCGAAGCCCGGCTGCACGCCGACGAAGACGTTGCCGAATTGGGCGCCGAGCACGAAGATCTGGGCGCCGTTGCTGTTCTGGCGCCCGGGCGCCGGGCCCCACTGGGCCTCGATCTCGGCGAGGTGCCGCTCGCGCCGGACATGCTCGTCGGCCGGGATGCGGTGATGGACGTTGGCGGGCGTGCCGAACCGGGCGGCGTTGCCGGCGAGCACCGCCTCGCGCAGGGCGTCGACGCTCTCGGGCACCTCGACGGCGTAGCCCTCCGCCTTCATGGCCGTGAGGGTGTTGTGGAGCGAGTGGTAGACCGACAGGAAGGCGGCGGTGCCGATGCTGCCGGCATTGGGCGGGAAGCCGAACAGCACGATGGCGACCCGGCGCTCGGCCCGCGCCTTGCGGCGCAGGGCGACGAGGCGCTCGATGCGGGCGGCGAGCATGTCGGCGCGCTCGGGATGCACGACCATGTCGCGGGCGGATGAGCCCAGCGAGCGGCTGGAGCGTCCGCCGAACACCATCGGGGCAGTGGCGCCGTCGAGCTCGGGGATCGCCACCATCATGGTGGCCTCGACCGGTGAGAGGCCGCGGTCCGAGCCCTCCCACTGCTCCAGGGTCTGGAACTCCAGGGCGTGGGCGGCGAGGTAGGGCACGTCGAGTTCGGCGAGCAGCGCCTGGGCCCCGGCCGCATCGTTGTAGGCGGGCCCGCCCACCAGGGAGAAGCCGGTGAGCGAAACCAGGGCGTCGATGGTCGGGCGCCCGTCGCGACGGAAGAAGGCGTCCACTGCGGGGCGGTTGTCGAGGCCGCTGGCGAAGGCCGGCACGACGGCCAACCCCCGCGCCTCCAGGGCGGCGACGACGCCGTCGTAATGGGCGGTGTTCCCGGCCAGCACGTAGGAGCGCATGACGAGGAGGCCGACGCGGCCCTTCACCGGGCCGGCGGGCGCCGGCACCTTCGTCACGTCCTCGCCGATCCGGCCGGCCATGCGCGGATGGTAGAGGCCGGTCTCGGGATAGCTCAAGGGCGCCGGCGCGGCCGCGATCCGGCGCCAGCCCTCGCGCGGACCAGCGGCGTAGCGCCCGGCCAGGAAGCGCACCAGGTTGGCGATGTTCTCGTCCGAGCCCGAGAGCCAGTATTGTAGGGTGAGGAAGTAGGCCCGCACGTCCTGGGCCGAGCCCGGGATGAAGCGCAGGATCTTGGGCAGCTTCCGGATCATCGCCATCTGGCGGGCGCCGTTGCCCTGGGCACCGGGCTTGCCGCGCAGCTTCTTCAGGAAGTCGAGCGCACCGCGCTTACTGCCGTCCATGTCGAAGCGGGCGAGGCGGGTGGTCTTCACCACCTCGCCGGCCGAGAGGCAGCCGATCATCGCGTCGCAATGCGGCCGCCGCGCCAGCAGCGCCGGCAGGATGGCGCGGACGTGCTCGTCCATGAACAGCATGGTGGAGATGACGATGTCGCCCCGCGCGATGTCGGCCCGGCAGGCCTCCAGGGCGGCCGGGTCGGTGTCCCAGGCGGCGGCCGCGTGGAAGTCGAGGACGAGGCCCGGCAGGTCGCGGGCGAGCCGCTGGCGGGCGCGCTCCAGGGCGCTTGCCACGTGGTTGTCCATCGTCACGAGGACGACCCGGAGCGCCGGGCGCTCAGCGTCCGAAATGCGCTTTGGCATCGTACAGGGTCTCGACGGTGATGAGCGGCAGGGCGCGTTCCCGCGCGAAGCGCTCGGTGTTCGCGCGGGCCTTGCCCCGCACGAAGAACGGGATCTTCTTCAGTTCCCTCTCGGCATCGCTCGCCCAGGTGGCCGAAACGCTCTGCCCTCCCCCCTCTGCGGGGGAGGGTGGCTCCTGCGACGGCAGGGGTCTGGAGAGGGGTGCGACGGTCGAAGACAGCGCGCGGGTCGTGTCGTCTCCGGGACCCGGGCTCCCCTCTCCCCCCCGGCTCCGCCGGGTACCCTCCCCCGCGGAGGGGGGAGGGACTGTTGCGTGGCCCGGCCCGAGATGCGACGGCGTCGCCTCCCCGTGGAACTCGGCATCCTCGCGGAACATGCCGAGCAGGTGCTCCTCCAGGCCCATCATCAGGGGGTGGACCCAGGTGTCGAACAGGACGTTGGCGCCCTCGAACCCCATCTGCGGCGAGTGGCGCGCGGGGAAATCCTGGACGTGGATCGGGGCCGAGATCACCGCGCAGGGCAGCCCCAGGCGCTTGGCGATGTGGCGCTCCATCTGGGTGCCGAGCACGAGTTCGGGCCCGGCGGCCTGGATCGCCGCCTCGACGTCGAGGTAGTCGTCGGTGATCGTGGCCTCGATGCCGTGGAGCGCGGCCTCGGCGCGGACCTCGCGGGCGAATTCGCGGGTGTAGGTGCCGAGGCCCACCACCTTGAAGCCGAGTTCGGTGGCGGCGACCCGGGCGGCAGCGAGCGCGTGGGTGGCGTCGCCGAAGATGAAGACCCGCTTGTCGGTGAGGTAGGTCGAGTCGACCGAGCGCGAGTACCAGGGCAGGCGCGAGGGCGCGCCGGCGAGGACGGGGGCGGGATCGACCCCGGCGGCGGCGGCCACGGCCTCGACGAAGCGGATGGTGGCCTGGACGCCGATCGGCACGATCTCGACCATGGGCTGGCCGAAGGTCTTCTGCAGGTGCAGGCCGGCGGCGCGGGCGATCTCGGGATAGAGCACCACGTTGAAGTCCGCCGCGCCGAGGCGCCCGAGATCGGCGGGGCTCGCGCCGAGCGGCGCGACCACGTTCACGTCGATGCCGAGCGCCCCGAGGATCCTGGTGATCTCGACGAGGTCGTCGCGGTGGCGGAAGCCGAGGGCGGTCGGACCGAGGACGTTGCAGAGCGGGCGGCGCCCGGCGCGGGGCGTCGGCGCGCCGGCGGCGAGCGCCCGGACGAGGCGGTAGAAGGTCTCCGAGGCGCCCCAGTTCTCCTTCTTCTGGTAGGCCGGGAGTTCGAGCGGGATGACCGGGATCGGCAGGTCGAGGGCGCGGGCGAGGCCGCCCGGATCGTCCTGAATCAGTTCGGCGGTGCAGGAGGCGCCGACGATCATCGCCTGCGGACGGAAGCGCGCGTAGGCCTGCGCCACGGCGTCCTGGAAGATCGCGGCGGTGTCGGCGCCGAGGTCCCGGGCCTGGAAGGTGGTGTAGGTCACCGGCGGGCGGGCGTCGCGCCGCTCGATCATGGTGAAGAGCAGGTCGGCGTAGGTGTCGCCCTGGGGGGCATGCAGCACGTAGTGCAGGCCCTTCATGGCGGTGGCGATCCGCATGGCGCCGATATGGGGCGGCCCCTCGTAGGTCCAGAGCGTGAGCTGCATGGCCTCAGACCTCCAGCCGGTCGCGCCGCTTCAGCGGCCGCGAGAAGAGTTCGGCGAGGTCCCCGGCCTGGTCGTAGCCCTGGATCGGGGTGAACAGCAGCTCGATCGACCACTTGGTCGCCAGGCCCTCGGCTTCGAGCGGGTTGGCGAGGCCGAGGCCGCAGACCGTGAGGTCGGGCTGGGCCGCACGGCAGCGGTCCATCTGCGCGTCGAGGCTCTGGCCCTCGACCACCCGGGTGCCGGCGGGCAGGAGGGCGAGTTCCGGAGCGAGATGCTGGCGGTGCAGGTAGGGCGTGCCGACCTCGATCAGCTCCGCCCCCATCTCGCGGGACAGGAAGCGGGCGAGCGGCAGTTCGAGCTGCGAATCGGGGAAGAAGAACACCCGCCGGCCGGCGAGCCGGGCCCGGTAGAGGTCGAGGGCGATGGCGGCGCGGGCGCGCCCGGGGGCGGTGACGCGGGCGAAGCGCTCCGCCGGCACGTCGAAGGTTTCGGCGGCGGCGGCGAGCCAGCCGGTGGTGCCTTCGGCCCCGAGGGGGAACGGCGCGGCGATCCGCCCGGCGCCCCGTGCCTCCAGCGCGCGGGCCGTGTCGGCGAGGAAGGGCTGGGCGAGGAGGAAGCGGGTGTTCGGCCCGACCTGCGGCAGCGCCCCGGCGCGCCGGGCCGGCAGGAACGCGACCGCGGCGATGCCGAGATCCGCGAACAGCCGGGCGAACTGGTCCTCGACCACGTCGGCCAGGGCTCCGACCACGAGCAGCGCCGGCGCGTCGGCCTCGGCGGCGCGGGGCATCTCGGGCACCAGGGCGGCGAGGCAGGCATCCTCCCCTTGCGTGAAGGTGGTCTCGATGCCGCTGCCCGAGTAGCTCAGCACCCGCACGTCGGGATGGAACGTGCGGGAGAGGCGCTGGGCCGCCCGCGAGAGATCGAGCTTGATCACTTCCGAGGGGCAGGAGCCGACGAGGAACAGGAGGCGGATGTCGGGGCGGCGCTCGATCAGGCGGCGCACGACACGGTCGAGCTCCTCGTTGGCGTCGGCGAGGCCGGCCAGATCGCGCTCGTCGATGATGGCGGTGGCGAAGCGCGGCTCGGCGAAGATCATCACCCCGGCGGCGGACTGGATGAGATGGGCGCAGGTGCGCGAGCCGACCACGAGGAAGAAGGCGTCCTGGATCTTGCGGTGGAGCCAGACGATGCCGGTGAGCCCGCAGAACACCGCCCGCTGGCCCCGCTCCTGGCGGATGTCGCAGCCCGCATCGAGGGTGGGAATCGGCGCGTGGGCGTTCATCGCGCGCCCTCCGCGACGAGGCCGGACGGCATCGCCTCGAGTCGGGCGGCCCGGAGCTTCAGCAGGAACTGCGCGGCGTTGACGGCGTAGGACGCGTAGGCGGCGAGCGCCAGGAGCATCAGGCCGCCGGTGTCGAGGGCGCCCGCGGCCAAGGCCACGAGGTAGGCGCTGTGCAGGGCCAGCACCAGCATGCTGACCATGTCCTCCCAGTAGAAGGCCGGGGCGAACAGGTAGCGGCCGAAGACGGCCTTCTCCCAGATCGAGCCCGTGACCATGATGGCGTAGAGGACGAGGGTCTTGACCACCACGGAGGCGTTGGCGGCACCCGCGCCCTCCCCCGTCCACAGGGTGCGCAGGACGAGCCCGAGGCTCACGGCGAACACGAGGAATTGAAGGGGGGCCAGGACGCCCTGGACCAGGGTCCAGCGGGTGGCGTCGCGGCGGGCGCGCTGCTCGGCGTCGTAGAGAGGTCGCCTGGGCCTGTCCGCTCTCCGGATCATGCTGTCCGCCCCCTTTGGGAAGCCCCTGCGAGCGGGTCGCCGGGCTTCGTTGAAGGGAGGTTAGGAAGGCGGTCCAAAGGTGTCAAGCCAGCTTTACGTCAAAAGCTGATGACAGATTGAATGCAAAATAGTTATAGAGCTTCTATTGATAAAGCGCGTTTCGAGCGTATCGTGCAGCTTCATTGCAGGTGTCGGCACGGCCGGCCCTCCCCGGCGCCGGGGTACTGAGGCGCGAACTCAGAAGTCCCGGAATTCGACGCGCAAGATCGAACCGACAGAATCAAGCCGTCAGCCACATTGGGAGGGACCAATGGATGATGTGAGGCAGTTCGCGGATCGTCTGCGCTACGAACCATCCAGCCGGGATGTCGCGGACCTGTGCGAGGCCGGGGTCACGGCGCAGCTCGCGGTGTTCGGGGAGGCGATCCGCCTGCAGCGGGACCTCGCGCGCGTCGTCGAAGCCGAGATCATTCCCCGCCTGATGCTGGCCCACCGGATCGAGCCGGCCCCCGAGCCGACGGAGGTGCTGCCGAGCGCGGAGCAGATCGCGGCCTTCACGACCCTGATGCTCGATCCGGCCGGCGACGACGTGGAGGGCCGGCTCGCCGAGCTCCTGGCGAGCGGCCTCGGGACCGACAGCCTCCTCCTCGATCTCATGGCGCCGACGGCGCGCCACCTCGGCACCCTGTGGGAGGAGGATCTCTGCGACTTCGTCGAGGTGACGCGCGCCATGGGCCGGCTGCAGCGGATCATGCGGGAGGTCACGAGCCGATTTCGCAGCGAGGCCGAGGCGCCCGCCGTCAACCGGAAGATCCTGCTGCTGTCCTGTCCGGGAGATTCCCACAGGTTTGGCCTGACCGTGGTCGAACAGTTTTTTCGCGAGGCAGGCTGGTCCGTGACCTGCACCCTCACTCAGCCGGACGAGGACGCCTTGCGGTACATCCGGGAGGAATGGTTCGACATCGTCGGCCTCTCCCTCGCCTGCGAGACGCTGCTGCCGACGATGACCGAGACCGTGACGGCCCTGCGCCGCGCCTCGCGAAACGCGGCGCTCCGGGTCGTCGTCGGCGGCCCCGCCTTCATGGACGATCCCGACAGCTTTCGGCGGGTCGGGGCCGATGCGAGCGCCGGCGACGCCCGCACCGCCCTGTCCGTTGCCGAATGCTTGCTTGATCTGCCGGTCAGACCCTGCTGAAAGACACACCAGATCGAAACAGCCTCCCGCCCTGATCCGACCTGCCCGAACCGATCTGCCCGATCACAGCCCGACGTGGTGATCCGTGACCAGCCTGGCGCTTCCTGCCGCGAGCCATGCGCTCGCGGCGCTTCAAAAGTCACTCGGACCCCTCGACGCGCAGGCGGCGGGATTGCTGGTGGCTGCCGCGACGGACCTGTCCCTGGTAATCGACGGCGACGGCGTCATCCGGGAAGCGACCTTCGGCAGCGCCGACCTCGCGGACGAGGGCTGCGACACCTGGCTCGGGCGCCCCTGGGTCGACACCGTGACGGTGGAGAGCCGCCCGAAGATCGCCGCCCTCCTCAAGGATGCTGCGCCCAACGCGGTCACCCGCTGGCGCCAGGTGAACCACCTCTCGCCCACCGGCACCGACCTGCCCGTGCGCTACGCCGCGATGCGGCTGGCGAAGGACGGACAGATCCTCGTGCTCGGGCGAAACCTGCGCGCCATGGCCTCGCTGCAGCGGACCCTGGCCGAGACGCAGCAGGCCCTGGAGCGCGACTACCTGCGCATGCGCGGGGCCGAGACCCGCTACCGCCTGCTGTTCCAGCTCGGGTCCGAGCCGGTCCTCGTGGTCGACGCAGCCACGCGCCGGGTGACCGAGGTCAATCCGGCCGCCTCGCGCCTGATCGGCCGTGCCGAGAAGCGGATCGTCGGGCAGGACGCCGTCGACCTGTTCGACGCCGGCGGCGCCCGCGACCTCGAATCGCTGTTCGCCGGGCTCCGGGTGACCGGGCAGGCCGCCGACCTCGAGGCCAGGCTCGCGCATGGGCGCGGCGCGGTCCGGGTCGCCGCCTCGCTGTTCCGCCAGGAGAACGCCACCAGCATCCTCGTGCGCCTCGCCGCGCCGGAGCCGGTGGAGACGGGTGCGGCCCGCACCGGTGCCGGCGCCCTCGACGTGCTTCGGAACCTGCCGGAGGGCTTCGTCGTCACCGATCCGTCCCGCAGGGTGCTGACGGCGAACCCGGCCTTCCTCGACCTGGTCCAGCTCGCCACCGAGGAGCAGGTCCGCGGCCAGCCCCTCGACACCTGGATCGGGCGCGAGGAATCCGAGGCCGCAGCCCTGTTCTCCACGCTGGCCCAGCACGGCTCCGTGCGCCACTTCCCCACCCATATCCGCGGCGCCTATGGCAGCCTCGAGGATGTGGAGGTCGCCGCGGTCACGGTCACGGGCGGGAGCCAGCCCTGCATCGGCTTCACCTTGCGCGCCACGCCGCGGCGCGCGGCGGCGGTCTCCGGCGGTCGCGAGCTGCCGCGCTCCGTCGAGCAGATGACCGAACTCGTCGGGCGCGTCTCGATGAAGAACCTCGTGCGCGAATCGACCGACCTGATCGAGCGCCTGTGCATCGAGGCCGCCCTGCGCATCACCCGCGACAACCGGGCCTCGGCCGCCGAGATGCTCGGTCTGAGCCGTCAGGGCCTCTACGCCAAGATGCACCGCTACGGCATCGGCGACCTCGACGGACGCGACGCCGCCGACGAGGCCTGACGCCTCCGACGGGTGTCACCGCGAAATCTCCACCAAAATATTGTATTATATTTCCCGCGACGGCCGGCTTCACGAAGATGTTGTAAATCAAACTTGACACTGGTGGACGTAAAAATCTAGCGTCGTGCCATGGCAACGCCTGCACCCAGCGCCCTCGTCGAGCTCCTGAAGCCGATCACATGGTTCGCTCCGATGTGGGCCTTCACCTGCGGGGTGGTGTCCTCGGGCGCCTCGCCCTCCGGGCAGTGGCCGGTGATCGCCGCCGGGGTGATCCTGGCCGGCCCCCTGGTCTGCGCCACCTCCCAGGCCGTCAACGACTGGTACGATCGCCACGTCGACGCCATCAACGAACCGCACCGGCCGATTCCCTCGGGGCGGATGCCTGGGCGCTGGGGCCTCTACGTCGCCGCCGGCTGGACAATCCTGTCGCTCCTCGTCGCCGCGGCCCTCGGCCCCTGGATCCTCGGCGCGGCCCTGTTCGGCCTTGTACTGGCCTGGATCTACAGCGCGCCGCCCCTGCGCCTGAAGCGCAACGGCTGGTGGGGCAATTCGGCGGTCGCCCTCTGCTACGAGGGCCTGCCCTGGTTCACCGGGGCCGCCGTGATGGCGGCGGCCGTGCCGGACGGGCGGGTGCTGCTGGTGGCGCTGCTCTATTCCATCGGCGCCCACGGCATCATGACCCTGAACGACTTCAAGTCGGTGGAGGGCGACGGCCGCACCGGCATCCGCTCCCTCCCGGTCCAGCTCGGCACCCTGGGGGCCGCCCGCCTCGCCTGCCTGGTCATGGCCGCGCCGCAGGTCGCGGTGATCCTGCTGCTCTTCGCCTGGAACCGCCCCTGGCACGCGACGGTGATCGCCGCCCTGCTGCTCGGCCAGTTCGTCCTGATGCGCCGGCTCCTCGCCGCGCCCCGGGAGCGGGCCGCCTGGTACAACGGCACCGGCACCACCCTCTACGTGCTCGGCATGCTGGTGGCGGCCTTCGCCCTGCGGCCCCTCGTCCAGGGAGGTCCGTGATGCCGAACCCATCCTTCGGCTGGCTCGCCATCGTCCGGCTCGGCCTCGTCCAGACGGCCCTCGGCTCGGTGGTGGTCCTGATGACCTCGACCATCAACCGCGTGATGGTGGTGGAACTCGCCCTCCCGGCGATCGTGCCGGGCGGGCTGATCGCCCTGCACTACGCCGTCCAGGTGCTGCGCCCGCGCTGGGGCTACGGTTCCGACCGCACCGGCCGGCGCACGCCCTGGATCGTCGGCGGCATGGCGGCCCTGGCGCTGGGCGGCTTCGGCGCGGCCGTGGCCACCGCCCTCGCCGAGACGCACCAGGCCGCCGGCCTCGCCCTGGCGGTGCTGTCGTTCCTCACCGTCGGCATGGGCGCGGGGGCGGCCGGGACCTCGCTCCTCGTGCTCCTCGCCACCGGCGTCGATGCGCGCCGCCGCGGCGCCGCCGCCACCGTGGTCTGGGTCATGATGATCGCGGGCTTCGCCATCACCGCGCCGCTGGCCGGGCACTTCCTCGATCCGTTCTCGGGCGCGCGGCTGGTCGCCGTGTCCGGCGCGGTCTCCCTCCTGGCCTTCACGCTGGCCGCCGCGGCCTTGCGCGGCGTCGAGCCGGCGGCGCGCCCGTCGATCGGCGCGGAAGCGGCCCGGAAGCGCCCGTTCCGCGAGGTCCTGGCGCGGGTCTGGGCCGAGCTGGAATCCCGGCGCTTCACGATCTTCATCTTCGTGGCGATGCTGGCCTACAGCGCGCAGGAATTGATCCTCGAGCCCTTCGCCGGCCTCGTCTTCGCGATGACTCCCGGGGTCACCACCAAGCTCGCGGGTCTGCAGCACGGCGGCGTGCTCGCCGGCATGCTGACGGTGGCGGGCCTCACCATGGGCATCGGCGGCCCGGTGCTCGGCTCGCTGAAGGTCTGGACCACCCTGGGCTGCATCGGCTCGGCCCTGGCGCTCCTCGCCATCGCGGCAGGCGGCCTCGCGGGCGCCGACTTCCCCTTGCGGGTCCCGGTCTTCGCCCTCGGTCTGTTCAACGGCATCTTCGCGGTGGCGGCCATCGGTTCGATGATGGCGCTGGCCGGGGCCGGCGGCGAGGCCGAGCGCGGCACCCGGATGGGCGTCTGGGGCGCGGCCCAGGGCGTCGCCTTCGGGGCCGGCGGCTTCCTCGGCACCGTGGCGGTGGACTTCGCCCGCCTCGTCACGCCGCGGGTCGTCGACGCCTATGCCAGCGTGTTCGCCGCCGAGGCGCTACTCTTCGTCTTCGCCGCCGCCCTCGCCCTGCGCATCGCCCATGCGCCGGCGACCGAGGTGCCGCGGGCCCTGCGTCACCGATCGTCGTTCGAGGCATCGCTTTCCACGAGGTGAGATCATGGCTGCCGTCCGGGACACCGACCTCGAGACCTACGATGTGGTGGTGGTGGGCGGCGGCCCGGCGGGCGCGACCGCGGCCACCGACCTCGCGCGCAGCGGGCGGCGCGTCCTGCTCCTCGACAAGCCGGGGCGGATCAAGCCCTGCGGCGGCGCGATCCCGCCCCGCCTGATCCGCGACTTCGCGATTCCCGACCACCTCCTCGTCGCCCGCATCCGCTCGGCGCGGATGGTCTCGCCCAAGGACAAGCGGGTGGACATGCCGATCGGCGACGGCTTCGTCGGCATGGTCGACCGGGCGGATTTCGATCCCTGGCTGCGGGAGCGTGCCGCCGAGGCGGGCGCGGTGCTCCGTCCGGCCACCTTCCGCCACATCGAGCGCGACGCGGAGGGCACCTCCGTGCACTACCTCCAGGACGGTTTCCCCCGCGCCGCCCGGGCCCGGCTCGTCATCGGCGCCGACGGGGCGAGTTCCGCGGTCGGGCGCGCCGAGATCCCCGGCCACGCCGCCATGCGGCAGGTCTTCGCCTATCACGAGATCGTCCGGGTGCCGAAGGCCGGAACCCACGATGTCGAGGCCACCCGCTGCGATGTCTACTACCAGGGCAAGCTCTCGCCGGACTTCTACGCCTGGGTCTTCCCGCACGGCGACACGGTCAGCATCGGCACCGGCAGCGCCCGCAAGGGCTTCTCCCTGCGCGGCGCCATCCGGACCCTGCGCGCCTCCACCGGCCTCGAGGGCGGCGAGACGGTCCGGCGCGAGGGCGCCCCCCTCCCCCTGAAGCCCCTGCGCCGCTGGGACAACGGCCGCGACGTCCTCCTGACCGGGGATGCCGCCGGCATCGTCGCACCGGCCTCGGGCGAGGGCATCTACTACGCCATGCTGGGCGGACGCCTCGCCGCCGAGGCCGCCCAGACCTTCCTCGCCACCGGGCAGGCGCGGTCACTGGCCGCAGCCCGGCGCAACTTCATGCGCCTGCACGGGCGGGTCTTCCTGATCCTGCGGATCATGCAGACCGTCTGGTACCGCAACGACGGCCTGCGCGAGCGCTTCGTCGCGATCTGCCGGGATCGCGACGTGCAGCAGCTCACCTGGGATTCCTACATGAAAAAGGAGCTGGTCCGGGCCAAGCCCGCCGCTCATGCCCGGATCTTCTTCAAGGACCTCGCGCACCTGTTCCGCTGGGTCTCGCCGTGAGTCCTGCCGTGGGTTTAGATGCGGCGGACGGCTGGGGACCGGCCGGCGTCGCCGCCGCCGCGGCGATCCTCGTCGCCCTGGCGGGCGGGCTCCTGACCACGACCGGGCCCTGGTACCAAGCCCTCAGGCGTCCCGCCTGGAAGCCGCCGGACTGGGCCTTCGGCCCCGTCTGGACCACGATCTTCACCCTGACGGCGGTCTCGGCCGTGCTCGCCTGGAACGCCGACGCGAGCGCTTCCTCACGCACCGCCCTGGTGGCCGCCTACGCCGTGAACGCCGTGCTCAACATCGCCTGGAGCGGCCTGTTCTTCCGCCTGCGCCGTCCGGACTGGGCCTTCGTCGAGGTGCTGTTCCTCTGGCTCTCGATCGGGGTGCTCATCATTGTCACAGCACGCGTGCACGGGATGGCTGCCCTGTTGCTGCTGCCCTACCTCCTCTGGGTCGGAATCGCCGCCTGCCTCAACCGGGCGATCGTCCGCCTGAACGGCCCGTTCCGGAGCGCGTGAGCGATGGAGTCCCTCCTTGCCAGCGGTCACCTGATCGACGCGATCCTGCTCCTCGTCGCACTCGAGGCGCTGGGCCTGATCCTGTGGAGCCGCCGGGCGCGGGGCGTCTGGCCGCTCGCCCTCCTGTGCAACCTCACCTCCGGCGCGGCCCTGATGCTGGCGCTGCGCGGAGCCCTGACCGGTGCCGGCTGGGCCGCGATCACCGGATGCCTCGCCCTGGCCGGGCTCGCCCATCTCACCGAGATGGCGTTGCGCCTCGGCCTCAGCCCCGCCGACCCCGTCCGTCCGCCCCCCAGGATCCCGAGAGACGCGCACCCGAGCTAGGGGCGCGGAACCCCACGCCCGACCGCCCCCGACACCACAGACCCGGAGAGACGTCATGGACTACCGCCGCACCGCTCTCCGCCTGGGGACCGGCCTCGCTCTGGGATTCGGCGCGCACGGCGCCTCGGCCCAGGACGCCGACCTGATCAAGCGGGGCGAGTACCTCACCACCGCGGGCGACTGCGTCGCCTGCCACACCGCGCCGGACGGCAAGCCCTTCGCGGGCAACTACGTGCTCAACACACCGATCGGGAAGATCCGCACGCCGAACCTGACGCCCGACCCCGAGACCGGACTCGGCAACTGGAGCGCGGACGACTTCTACCGGGCCTTCCACGAGGGCATCACCAAGGACGGCTCCTACCTCTACCCGGCCTTTCCCTTCGCTTGGTACACCAAGGTCACCCGCGCCGATTCCGACGCGATCTTCGCCTATCTGAAGTCGCTGCCGGCGGTGCACGAGCCGCGCAAGCCCTCCGAGATCCCGTTCCCCTTCAACATCCGCACCGCACTCATCACCTGGCGCACCGCCTTCTTCACGGCCGGCGAGTTCCAGCCCGACCCGCAGGCGAGCGCCGAGGTCAACCGCGGCGGCTACCTCGTCGAGGGGCTCGGCCATTGCGGCATGTGTCACAACGCCAACAAGATCGTCGGCAACAGCGGCCTGGCCGGCAAGCTCGGCGGCGGCGTCATCGACGGCTGGTACGCGCCCAACATCACGCCCGACGACCATACCGGGATCGGCGGCTGGAGCGACGAACAGGTGGTGACCTACCTGAAGACCGGCGCCGCCCCCGGGAACCAGCCCGGCGTCGCGGCCGGGCCGATGCGCCAGACCATCCAGGAATCGCTGTCGAAGATGACCGACGCGGACCTGAAGGCGATGGTGGCCTACCTGCGCACGCAGAAAGCCAAGGAAAGCTACAAGGTCAAGGACCTCCAGGCCTTCAATCAGGCCGACGCCCCCGGCGCCGCGACCTATCTCAGCTACTGCTCCTCCTGCCACAAGCCGGACGGCAAGGGCGTCGAGGGCGCGATCCCGGCGCTCGCCGGCAACACCTCGGTCCAGGCGCAGGGACCCGAGACGGTGATCCGGGTCATCCTCGGCGGGCTGTCGGCCCAGAACGGCTACGCGCCGATGCCGGCCATCGGCGCGGGCATGACCGACCAGGAGGTGGCCGACGTCACCGACTACGTCCGCAACGCCTGGGGCAACGCCGCGCCGGTGATCCGCGAGCGCGGCGTCGTCGCCACCGCGCGCAAGGCCACCGAGACCATGCTGGCCGGTACCGCGCCCTGTGCGGAGATCGCCCAGCCGGACATCGCCAAGGCGGTGGACGAGTCGGGCGCCGCGCAGAGCCTCGCCGGGCTCGAGCCGGAGAACTTCATTCCGACGATCAATGCCCTGTTGCCGAAGATCAAGGCGGCCGTCCCGGACGCCAAGGGCGACGACATTGTCAACGGGCTGACGACGGCCTTCTGCAAGGCCGGCCGGAACGATACGCGCTACGACAAGGCCGGCTGGCACACGGTGATCGGCAGCTTCGCCAGCGTCACCTACGCCCAGCTGCGAAACCCCGAGCTCAAGGCCGCCAATACCGGGACGCGGCCGATCCCCTGACGGAGACGAGCCGCGGCGTCCGGCACGCCGCGGCCCCTGCACCGGTGACGCATTCCTGGTTTCGACGTCTCCGGGTTCGCGTCGCCGCGCGTTTTGTGCGCGCGCCGACACCGAAAATGCGGCGACGGCCGGACCGGACGTCGTCGGAGGCACGCGGCCCCTCGGGCGCCCGCTCGTCAGGCGCGATTCAAGGGACGTTCAGTGCTCCGTGCCGGGCCGGTTCGGCCGCGGCGGGCCGCCATGCGTCTCGACGAAGGCCGAGCGCTCCGGCGACTTCTTGCGCGCCGCGACGCGGGCGCGCATCACCAGCAGGGCGCCGATGGCCAGAGCGAACGTCGCCAGCGCCAGTCCGAAGATCAGGTATTGATCCTGCATGTCGCCCTCTGAGTTACTGCTGACGGTCAATCGAAAACAGGTTTTGACAGTTCCAACTTGGCCATAAGGTTTATTGAATTCCGTGATCGCCGTGTTGCAGTCGGCGATCACGGTGCGTCGCGGCGATCCGGCAATGGCGACCCTGCCGCCGGCGATCCAGGCAATGGTCGGGAGAGCCCCGTCTGGAGCGATCGCGTCCCGTCGCCATCCGTCCCGGCGGGTCGCCGAAAGGCCGTCCCGGCCTCCGGTCGATTTGCAAAATCAGGCCGCTGTCCGGCAACAGGATGCCTCGGCCCGCGGGGGGATTCGCTCTTTGCCGTTGCGGTCGCTCATTCTCACAGGGATGTCGGCGCATGACCTTGAACAGGAGGGACATCCTCGCCGCAGCCGCGACGCTGATCGGCATCACGGAGGCCGGAGCGACAAAGGGGCGGGCCCGCGCTCCGGACGGGGCCGATCCCGCCGCCCGCCCGCAGGCGGCGCAGGGGCTGTCCGCGACCGGCGACCGGACCATTGCGAACGGCGCGGTCGTGACGCTCGGCGGTCAGGACTGGCAGGCACAGACCGGCACGCCGGACGGCGTATCGGTGAACGCGGCCGGCCGGGTGCGCTTCGTCGCCCGGACCGGGGAGCGGGCGAGCTTCGACCCGCCCCGGAAGATCCGCGCGGAACTCTGCGGTCAGCAGCGCTACGAGAAGGGCGAACCGATCCGGTTCTCCGGCGCGGTGACGGTCGACCGGGCCAGCACGATTCGCGGGACGGACTGGTGCTCCCTGATCCAGATTCACCAGGCGGATCCGTTCCGGGCCGATGGCCGGCCGGTCATGGCCTCGCCCCTGTTCGCCGTCGACCTGACCCTGGACCGGGCGGGCCGGCCGATCCTGCGTGCGCGGGGCGAGACAGGGACGGGCCGGCAATGGACGTTCGCGCCCCAGCGGGTCCTCGGAACGGCGCCCTTCGCCTTCGGGGTCGAGCACGACTTCGCGCTGGAGGCGACCGACGGGCACGGCGGCGCGGGGCGGCTCCGGTTCCTGCTCGACGGACGGGCGGTCTGCGACCTCGCCGGGCCGACCGGCTACGAATACGTCGATCTCCTCGCGGACGCGCTCCCCGGACGCCGCCAGCAGACCGGATCCTACCTCAAGATGGGCGTCTACGCCGGCAAGGGCGCCGGCACCAAACCGCCGCCGGGCGTCTTCGTGGCCTGTACGTTCCGGGACCTGAGGACCGGGTGATCAGGACGAATTGGGGCCGGTCTCGGCCGGCCGGTCTCAGCTCGCCACCGTGACGACGAGCGGCCCGTTGCGGGTGGCGACCACCGTGTGCTCGTACTGGACCGTGAGCGCCTTCGGCCGGCTGTAGAGGGTCCAGGGATCGTCGCCGTCCTCGGCGAACTCCGCGCCGAGGGAGAGGAAGGGCTCCACGGTGAAGACCAGACCCTCCGTCGCGATCCGCCGCTCGGAGGCGTCGGGCCAGGTGGCGATCTCGGTCGGCTCCTCGTGGAGGGAATGGCCGACGCCGTGGCTCGCGAGGTTGCGCACCAGGGTGTAGCCGTTGCGGCGGGCGAAGGCCCCGACCGCCTGACCGATGGCGGCGATCGGCTTGCCGGTGCCGACCTGGCGCAGGCCGGTCCACATCGCCCGCCGCCCGTCCTTGCAGAGCCGCTCCACCGCCCGGGTCACGGGCGGCACCGCGAAGGAGGCGCCGGTATCGGCGAAGTAGCCGTCCTTCTCCGCGGAGACGTCGATGTTGACGAGGTCGCCCGGGTTGACCCGGCGGGGACCCGGAATGCCGTGCGCGACCTCCTCGTTGACGCTGATGCAGGTGGCACCGGGAAAGCCGTAGGCCAGTTCCGGGGCCGGCCGGGCGCCGGCGCCTTCCAGCAGCCGCCGGCCCAGTGCATCGA
Source organism: Methylobacterium sp. TK31 (assembly GCF_055361545.1). Taxonomy (NCBI): domain Bacteria; kingdom Pseudomonadati; phylum Pseudomonadota; class Alphaproteobacteria; order Hyphomicrobiales; family Methylobacteriaceae; genus Methylobacterium; species Methylobacterium sp. TK31. Next base: position 3,109,936 of record NZ_CM143964.1, read on the forward strand.
GCTCCAGCGTCGTCATGCCGGGTTCGATCGCCCGGCCCATCGCCTCGAGCGTGCCGGCGACGATGCGCCCGATCCGCTTCAGCGCCGCCAGGTCGTCGTCGCTCGATACCGTCATGTCGCTGTTCCTCGGGGCTGCCCGGATGGCCCGGACGCTGGCGCGCTTTCTCGCGTCGGAGAAAATCCATAGCCGACCTGCCGCGTCCGGACGAAGCCGCAATCGCTCCAGGCACCGCCGCAGCTTGCGGATCGCGCCGGATCGCGTCACCAGCACCGTGATGGCCCATCCCGCCCCCGCCGCCGTATCCGACTTGCCGATCGAGGCCGCCCTCCCGGCCCTGCGCGCGGCGCTCGCGGCCGGCCCCTCCGCCGTGCTCGTGGCGCCGCCGGGCGCCGGCAAGACCACCCGGGTCCCCCTCGCCCTCCTCGACGCGCCCTGGCTGCGGCCCTCCGACAAGATCATCCTGCTGGAGCCGCGCCGCCTCGCCGCCCGCGGGGCGGCCGAGCGGATGGCCGCCACCCTCGGCGAGCGGGTCGGCGACACCATCGGCCTGCGGGTCCGCCTCGGCTCGAAGATCTCCGGCCGCACCCGGATCGAGGTCGTCACCGAGGGCGTGTTCACCCGGATGATCCTCGACGATCCGGAGCTGAGCGGGGTCGGCGCCGTGCTGTTCGACGAGTTCCACGAGCGCTCCCTCGACGCGGATCTCGGCCTCGCGCTGGCCCTCGACACGCAGGGCGCCCTGCGCGAGGACCTGCGCCTCCTCGTGATGTCGGCGACCCTGGACGGCGCCCGCGTGGCCGGCCTCCTCGGCGCCGCCCCGGTGATCGAATCGGAGGGGCGCGCCTACCCGGTGGAGATCCGCCACTGGGACCGCGACCCCAACCGGCGGATCGAGGACGTGATGGCGGAGGCCGTCCTGCGGGCCCTGCGCGCCGATCCCGGCTCGGTCCTGGCCTTCCTGCCGGGCCAGGGCGAGATCCGCCGGGTCGCGGCTCTGCTGGCCGACCGGATGGACGACGCCACCGAGATCGCCCCCCTGTACGGCGCCCTCACGCCGGCCGAGCAGGACCGGGCCGTCGCCCCCGCGCCGGCGGGCCGGCGCAAGGTGGTGCTCGCCACCAGCATCGCCGAGACCTCGCTGACCATCCAGGGCGTGCGCATCGTCGTGGATTCCGGGCTGTCGCGCGTGCCCGTCTACGAGCCCGGCCTCGGGCTGACCCGCCTCGTCACGGCGCGGGCCTCCCGCGCCTCCGTCGACCAGCGCCGCGGTCGCGCCGGCCGCACCGAGCCGGGCATCTGCCACCGGCTCTGGGCGGAGGCGGCCACGAACGCCCTGGAGCCCTTCACCCGCCCGGAGATCCTCGCCGCCGATCTGTCCGGCCTGGTGCTCGACTGCGCCGCCTGGGGCGTCTCCGATCCGGCGACGCTCGCCTTCCTCGACACGCCCCCCGCTCCCGCTCTGGCCGAGGCGCGGGCGATGCTGCGCGACCTCGGCGCGATCGAGGCCGACGGCCGCCTCACCGAGACCGGCCGCGCCCTGCGTGCGCTGCCCCTGCCGCCGCGCCTCGCCCGCATGGTCGTCGGCGCGGCCGCATACGGCACGGCCCGCGCGGCGGCCGATCTCGCGGCCGTGCTCGTCGAGCGGGGTCTGGGGGGGGACGACACCGACGTGACCCACCGGGCCGAGCGCTTCGTCCGCGACCGCGCCCAGCGGGCCGCGGACATGCGCCGCCTCGCCCAGGGCTGGGCCCGGCAGGCGGAGGGCTTCGCCGGGCCGCGCGCGAGCGCGCCGGCCGGGCTCGACATGAGCGAGGCCGGCCCACTCCTCGCCCTGGCCTATCCCGACCGCGTCGCGCGGGCCCGCGGCCGGGACGGCGAGTTCGTGATGGCCAATGGCCGGGCCGGGCGGGTCGACGCGGCCTCGGCCCTGGCCCGCGAGCCCTTCCTCGTGGTCGCGGAGATCACGGGCACCGCCGCGCAGGGGCGCATCCTCGCCGCGGCTCCGATCACCCTGGAGGCGATCGAGGCGCTGTTCGGGGCGAGGATCGAGGCGGCGACGCAGGTCGCCTTCGACCGAGGCGCGCGGGCCCTGCGCGCCCGGTCCCTGCGGCGCCTCGGGGCCCTGACCCTGGGCGAGCGCACCCTGCCGGTTCCGGCGGACCTCGCCTCGGCGGAGATCCTGGCGCGCGGCGTCGCCGAGATCGGCCTCCCCGCGCTGCCCTGGACGCCGGCGCTGACGCAGTGGCGCGCCCGCCTGCGCTTCCTGCGCGAGGCCGCGCCCGAGACCTGGCCGGACCTCTCCGACGGCCATCTCCTGGCGACGATCGAGGCGTGGCTCGCCCCGGAGATCGTCGGGCGCAGCAGCCTCGACGGGATTTCCGCCGACGACCTGGCGCGCGCCCTCCAGGCCCTGGTGCCCTGGAACCTGCGCGCCCGGCTCGACGCGGAAGCGCCGACCCATGTCGAAGTGCCCACAGGCTCGCGCATCGCCCTCGACTACGACGCCGAGGGCGGCCCGGTTCTGGCCGTCCGGGTGCAGGAGCTGTTCGGGCTCGAGCGACACCCGAGCATCGCCGGCGGGCGCATCCCGCTCGTCCTGCACCTGCTCTCGCCGGCCTCGCGGCCGATCCAGATCACCCGCGACCTGCCGGGCTTCTGGCGCGGTTCGTGGAGCGCCGTGCGCGCGGAGATGCGCGGGCGCTATCCCCGGCATCCCTGGCCGGAGGACCCGGTCGCCGAACCGCCGACCCGGCGCGTGAAGCCGAGGGGCACGTGACGCGACGCCTCCGGGCCGCCCTCGGCCTGTTCGATCCGCGCGGACGCCTCGCGGCGCCCGCCTACCGGCATCTGCTGATCCGCACGCTGCTGCTCGGCTTCGGGCTGCTCTGCCTCGGGATCTGGCTCGCGAGCCTCGGCCTGCGCTGGCCCGGTTTCCTCGCGGTCGCCGCCATCCTGCCGGTGACGGGCGCGTTCGCGATCCAGACGATCCGGCGCCTGCACGACCGCAACCGCAGCGGCGGCTGGCTCGGGCTCTACGTCCTGGCGGAAACCGTCGGCGTCCTGCCGCTGGAGCGGATCGTGGACGCCCATCCCCTCCCGGTCATCGCCCTGGTGCTGGCGATGCTCGGCTTCTTCGTCTGGTTCTTCGTCGAGACGGTGTTCCGGGCGGGAAACCCGGAGCCCAACCGCTACGGCCCGGTCCCGTCCCGGGCCTGACGCGTCAGGCCGCCCGGCGGGCGGCCAGCACGATGCGGGCGGCGCTCCGGCTCGGGGGCTCGTCGTCGGGCAGGCGCATCAGGCTGTCGATGCGGGCGAGCGCCTCGACCTGTGCCGCCCGCGCCGGCTCCCCGGCCAGCAGCGGTGCGACGGCATCGGCCAGGCGCGGCGCGGTGCACTCCGCCTGGATGAACTCCGGCATGGCGTTCTGGCCGAGGATCAGGTTCGGCAGCACGATCGTGGGCACCTGGATCAGGCGGCGCGCCACCGCTTCCTCGATCCGCGAGACCTTGTAGGCGACCACCATCGGCACGCCGGCCAGCGCCAGTTCCAGCGTGACGGTGCCGGAGGCCGCGAGCGCCGCCCGCGCCCGGCGGAAGGTGGCGTGCTTGGCCGCCTCGCCGTGGACGAGGGTGACCGGTACGTCCCAGGCCAGCGCCAGGCGCTCGATCAGCGCCCTGTGCCGGGTCACAGCCGGCAGCACCGCCTCGATCGGCCCGAAGCGCGCCGTGAGCCGCGCCAGGGCGGCGCCGAAGACCGGCATCAGGCGCTCGATCTCGGAGCGGCGGGACCCCGGCAGGATCGCCAGCACCGGGTGCCCCGCCATGCGGGCCTCGGCCTCGGAGGCGCCGGGGCGCAGATCCGCCAGCCGCTCGATCAGGGGGTGGCCGACATAGGTGCAGGCAGGGCCGTTCAGGCGCCGGTGCGCCTCGGGCTCGAAGGGCAGCAAGGCGAGGACGTGATCGATGAAGGGGCGCATCTTCGCCGCCCGCCACGGGCGCCAGGCCCAGACGCTGGGCGAGACATAGTCGACGATGGGCAGGTCCGGCATCCGCTTGCGCACCCGCGAGGCGACCGCGTGGGTGAAGCCGGGACTGTCGATGATGACGAGGACGTCCGGCCGGGCCTCGACGACATCGCGCACGGTCTGGCGGATGCGACGCAGCAGGGTGCGCAGGCGGGCGGCCACCGGCAGGTAGCCCATCACCGCCACGTCATCGATGGGGAACAGCGAGGCGAAGCCCTCCGCCGCCATGGCCTCGCCGCCGACGCCGCCGAAGCGGATCGGCCGGTCGGAGAGGTCGCGCAGGCCGCGCATCAGCTTGGCCCCGAGCTGATCCCCCGAATCCTCGCCCGCCACCAGCCAGATCACCCGCGCGCCCTGCGGTTCGCTCATGAATCCGATCCCGTTCTGGCCGCCGGACCGCCCGACTCGGACCCCAGGCCGAGGAGGAACAGGCCGGCCCGGTCCGCGGCCGCGATGGTGGCCGGACGGTCGATGATCAGGGTGAAGCCCGCCTGGATCGCGAGGCCGGCGCACCCCGCCGCCGCCGCGTTGGCGACCGTCCGCGGGCCGATCGCCGGCAGGTCGACGCGTAGGTCCTGGCCGATCTTGGCGCATTTCACCAGCACGGTTCCGGCCTGCGCGCTGCCGTAGCCGAAGGGCCGGCGGCCGAGCATCCGCGCCCGCGCCAGCATCCGGTCGGTTCCCTCCGGCCCCTCGACCGCCAGGGCGCGCTGCCCGACCATGACCGCGGCCTGGCCGACATCGTAGCGGGACAGGGCCTCCAGCAGGGCGCGGCCGCCCGCGATGGAGTCGCGCGCGGCGGCGTCGGGCGCGTGCCGGCCGAGCACGCCCTCGGGACTGAGGAGATCCGGCGCCACCTCGTGGACGCCGACCACGCCGTGCCCCTGCTCCTCCAGGAGCGCGAGCGCCCCGCGCAGGAGCCGGTCGTCGCCCCCGCCCGAGATCGCCTTGAGGGCGTTGCGGTTGCGCAGGGCCGCGGCGGCATTGAGGATCGCGGCCGGGTTCGGCCGGGAGACGCCGCCGGCCGGCACCACGCTGACCGGCCCCCAAGCCTTGAGGATCGCCAGGATGCCGGCGATGTCGAGGAGGTCGACGGTGGCCTCGGCGCGGGCCCGCATCGCCCGCTCGGCGAAGCCGCGGATCGCCAGGACGCGGAACGAGCGCCCCGCCCGGTCGAGCGAGGCGGCCACGAGCTCGGGCAGGCGGCCGGCGCCCGCCACCAGGACCAGCGCCGCCGGTGCGGAGGCGATGCGCGCGGCCGGCGCCGGGTTCGCGCTCAAGCCGCGCTCGGCGTCTCGCGCGGGGTGCAGAGCGAACGCTTGCCGCCGGCGCGGATGAAGGCGACGATCTCGGCCACGGCCCGATGGGACTCGAACTCGGCGGCGACGTCCTCCAGGCGCTCCATCAGCGTGCCCTCGTTGGCGAAGAGCAGGCGATAGGCCCGGCGCAGGGTGTGGATGTCCTCGCGGGCGAAGCCCCGCCGCTGCAGCCCGATGATGTTCAGGCCCGACAGGTAGGCCCGGTTGCCCAGCGCCATCCCGTAGGGGATGCAGTCGTTCTCCAGGCCGGACAGGCCGCCGACGAAGGCGTGGGCGCCGACCCGCGCGAACTGGATCACGGCCGCTCCGCCGCCGAGGATCGCGTAGTCGCCGACGCTGCAATGACCCGCCAGCATGACGTTGTTGGAGAACACCACCCCGTCGCCGACCCGGCAATCGTGGCCGACATGGCTGTTCGCCAGGAAGGTACAGTTGTCGCCCACCGTGGTCTCGAGCCCGCCCCCGGCCGTGCCCGGATTCATGGTCACGCCCTCGCGGATCAGGCAATCGGCCCCGATCGTCAGGGTCGAGGCCTCGCCCCTGAACTTCAGGTCCTGCGGCGGGTGACCGATGGAGGCGAAGGGGTAGAGCCGGGTCCGGGGACCGATCGTGGTCCGGCCCGCCACCACCACGTGGCTGACCAACTCGCAGCCCGCCCCGAGGGTCACGGCCGGGCCGACATGGCAGAACGGACCGACCCGGACGCCCTCGCCCAGGGTCGCACCGTCCTCGATCACCGCGCTGGGGTGAATCTGCACGTCGGTGCTCACTCGGTCACCAGCATCGCGCCGATCTCGGCTTCGGCGACCAGAGCGCCGTCGACCCGCGCCTCACCGCGGAACCACCACATGGTGCGGCGGTGATTCATCTTGGTCATGTGGTAGCGGACCGTATCGCCCGGCACGACGGGCTTGCGGAACTTGCACTTGTCGATGGTCATGAAGAACACCTGCTTGGTGCGCAGGTCGTCGCTCATGATGTGGCGGCAGCAGATGGCGCCGGCGGTCTGGGCCATGCCCTCGATCAACAGCACGCCGGGAAAGACCGGCAGGCCGGGGAAGTGCCCGGTGAATTGCGGCTCGTTGATCGTGACGTTCTTGATCCCGACACAGCTCTGGTCGCGGTCGATCTCGACGATCCGGTCGATCATCAGGAAGGGATAGCGGTGCGGCAGCAGTTCCAGAACCTTCTGGATATCAGCCGAGCCGAGTTCACGCGGCATGTCGTTCATCGCTTGCATTACCCTACTGCGCGTCGGCGCCCCCGCCGCCCCGCCTCATTCCCGTTCGCCGCCAGACCTGGAGGATGCGCCTTCATTCGGCAGAAGCCCGGCGGATGCAAGCCCTCGGGCGCGAAAGCTCCGGCCCGGCCCCGTCCCGGGGCTCACTTCGGAGCGACCGATCGCCACGTTGTCGTCGTCGATCAGAGGCTATCGCCGCAGTAGAGTTTCGTCGATCTTGACGTCTGTGCCGAGTGCCTGAGAAACCAAATCGATCGACGCAGCAACGGCCCGCATCCGATGCGCTTCCTCTACGAGAACAAGACCTGATGGTTTCGCCCGACAAGGATCGGCTCGCGCGCGGCGAGACCGTGACATCAGGACTGAGCGGATTTCCGATGAGCAACAACGTTCAGGCTCTCCGCCCCGGAGATGCCGTGATCTCGGACGGCCTCGCCGACCGGCCGGCCAGGCCGCTGGACGTCGCGGCCCTGTCGGCGGCCATCGGCGAGATCGCGCCGCGCCTGGTGTCCGATCCGGACGCGGCCGGCCGAACGATCCTCGAGGTCGCAATCCGGCTCTGTGGATGCGGCTCGGGCGGCTTCAGCCTCGTCGAGCCCGGCTCGGACGCCCTGGTCTGGAGCCGGGTGGCCGGTCTGGTCGCCGGTCCCTCGACCGGTCCCTCGACCGGTCCCTTGGCCGACTGGGCCGGCCTTCGCCTCCTGGAGGATCGCGATGCGACCCGCCGATGCCGCGACGCGAACGCCACGCTTCTCGTGAGCCGTCCCTTCGCCGGCCTCTTCGAGGACGCCGACGCTCCCCCGCTGGAGGGTCTGTTCACGCCCCTGCGCGACGGGGCCGGGCACGGCCTCGGCGTGCTGTGGGCCCTGCACCATGACGTCACCGCCCGGTTCGATCGCGAGGATGCCCGTATCCTGGAGCAGTTGGCCGGGCTGCTCGTCCTGGCGCTCGAGGCCCCCGGTGCTGCCCCGGGCCGATCCGCCGCGAGGCCCGCGCGCCGCGTGCGCCGGTCCGTGGAGGCGGAGGCGGCAAATCCGGTCATCCGCAAGCTGCAGGGCTTCGTTCCGCTCACGGCCGCCGAGCGCGATGACCTGCACCACCTCACCGAGGACGCGGTCACCGTGCCGGCCCGGACCGACCTCCTCCGCGCGGACGACCGTCCCGGCGGGATCGTCCTGATGATGGAGGGCTTGGCGTGCCGCACGCGCCGGCTCGGCCCGGACCGGCGCCAGAGTACCGCCTACCTGCTCCCGGGCGATTCCTGCGATCTCGACGTCGCGCCCATGGGCCCGGATGAAACCATCATGAGTCTCACGGAGGGACGGGTCGTACGGCTGGACCGCCCGACCGTGCTGGACCTCACCCGGAACCATCCCGGCATCGCGGCCGCCCTGCGCATGACCGCTCAGGTGAACGAGGCGACCCTGCGGGAGTGGCTGATCGGGCTCGGGTCGCGCGGCCCGCTGGAGCGGATCGCGCATCTGTTGTGCGAGTTGCAGGAACGGTCCAAGGCGGTCGGCCTCGTCGGCGCGGCGGGGCCTCCGCTGCCGCTGAGGCACACCGACCTCGCGGAGGCGACGGGCTTTCCCGTCGTTCACGTGACCCGGGTGATCCATGACCTCGATGGCCGCGGCCTCCTCAACCAGGCCGACGGGAAGCTGATCGTCCGCGATCCCGACCGGCTGAAGGCCCTGGCGGGGTTCACGGGCGCGTACCTCCACCCTGAGGGTCGATGCCCGCGCCGCTGAGGCTCAGGCCTTCGGCTCGTCGGGGCCCGTGGAGCGCTCGGCGAGGCGGGCGAGGGTCGTCAACTCGCGGAACCAGGCCCGGACGGGCTTGGCCGGCGTTCCGCCCCAGCGGCTGCCCGGCGGCACGTCGCGGTTCACGTTCGACGAGCCGGCGATCTGCGAGCCCATGCCAATGCGCAGGTGGCCGACGACGCCGACCTGTCCGCCGAGGACGACGTAATCCTCCAGGGTGGTCGAGCCGGAGATCCCGACCCCCGAGACGATGACGCAGTGGCGCCCGATGACGACGTTGTGGGCGATCTGCACGAGGTTGTCGATCTTGGTCCCCTCGCCGATCACCGTGTCGCGGCTGGCGCCCCGATCGATCGTGGTGTTGGCGCCGATCTCGACATCGTCCTGGACGATGACGCGGCCGATCTGCGGCACCTTCAGGTGGCCGCCGGGACCCATGGCGAAGCCGAAGCCGTCCTGGCCGAGGCGCGCGCCCGGGTGGACAATGACGCGGTTGCCGAGGAGGGCATGGGTCAGGGTTGCGCCCGCGCCGATGGAGCAGTCGCGCCCGACCCGGACCCGCGGGCCGATGCTGGCATTCGGACCGATGACCGTGCCCGAACCGATCTCCGCGCCGGGGCCGATGACGGCCCCGGGATCGACCTGCACGCCCGGCTCGAGACGGGCCTCGGGATGGATATGCGCCCCCGGGGCGACGCCGGCCGCCCCGAACAGCGAGCCCGGGCGCATCGCCTCCGGGTGGAGGCGGGCGAGGAGTCCCGCATAGGTCCGGTAGGGATCGCGCAGGACGAGGGCCACGGTGGTGGACGGGACGCGCAAGGCGAAGCGCGGCGAGACCAGGCAGAGCCCGGCCCGCGTCGCGGCGAGCGCATCGCCGTAGCGGGCATTGTCCATGTAGGCGACGTCGTCCGGCGTGGCGGATTCCAGCGGCGCGGCGCCGGAGATCACGCCGTCCGGGTCCGCACCCTCGGGGAGCGAAACGCCAGCAGCCTCGGCGATGGCGCCGAGGCTGAGGGTGGTGGTCGCGGAGAAGAAGATCGGATCTGACATGCCGTCACAACGCGCTGCCTCCCCGAAAGGAGGCAGCGCTCCGGGTCAGAACCGCGAGCCGCCGGAGAACCGGAAGGCCTGCAGCTGGTCCTTGCCGACGCGGCCGAGGTAATTGCCGGTGGCGTCGTAGGCCTTGACGCCTTCATCCTTCGAGAGGGCGTAGGCGTAGTCGAAGCGGATCGGGCCCAGCGGCGAGTTCCACAGGATCGATGCACCGACCGAGGACCGGATCGTCATCTTGTCGCGCACGTTCACGCACTCGGGTTCGACGCCGATGGTGTTCTGGTTGAAGTTACAGGCGCCGCCCGGCGCGATACCGTTGATGAAGGCGTCGCCGTTCACGTTGAACTGCGTGCGGCCGTTATAGCCGAACAGCGTACCGGCATCGGCGAACACCGCGCCCTTCAGGCCCAGATCCCGCGGCACGCCGGGGAGCGGGAACTGAACTTCGACGGTACCACCGAAGTAGGTCGAGCCGCCGATAGCGTTGGAGCGGCTGTCGCTGATGCCGACGTCGCGCGGGCCGATGCCGTTGGGCGCGAAGCCGCGGACCAGCGACGGTCCGAGGAAGAACTGGTCGGTGATGCGCAGCGGCTGGTCGTTCAGGGCCGTGATGTGACCACCCTGGAATCGGACGAAGCCGACCACGTCCTCGTAGAGTTCCTTGTAGTACCGGGCATCGCCGGTCACGCGGAAGAACTTCGAGTCGCCGCCCAGGCCCGCGACGTCGGGCTTCAGCTCGGCATAGAGACCGTTGCGGGGCGAGCCCAGGTTGTCGAGGGTCGAGTAGGCGAGCGTCAGGCCGGCGAGCGAGGTCAGCGTGTTGCCCTGCGAGCCCTTGAGCGCGATCGAGGCTTCGCCGTCGAGGGCACAGGCGGGATAAGCCGCCTGCTCACCCGGCGCACCGGTCGCCAGTCCACCCGTCGTGAGGGTCGTATAACCGACGATCGGGTTCGAACAGTCGTTGTACGGCCGCTTGACCGTGTTCGGGACCCTCAGCTCGGTGTTGTAGAGCGAGTACCGCATCGTGATGCCGAACTCTTCGGTGATCGGCAGGCCGACGCGGAGCTGGCCGCCATAGACCGTGGTCTCATAGCGCGAGTAGCGGGTCTGGTCGCTGTACTTGTAGAAGGCGTCGAAACCGGCGGCAAGGCGATAGCCGAGGAAGTACGGCTCGGTGAACGAGAAGTCGAAGCCGCGCGAGTACTGGCCGCCGGTGCCCGCCACGCGGACATACTGGCCGCGGCCGAGGAAGTTCGACTCCGAGATCGAGACCTCGCCGATGATGCCGTCCTGGGTGGAGTAACCGCCCGCCACCGAGAACGAGCCCGTGGGCTGATCCTCGACGTCGATGTTGATGATCACGCGGTCGGCCGAGGAGCCCGGCTCGTTGGAGAAGCGCACCTTCTTGAAGAAGCCGAGGCCGTTCAGGCGACGCTCGGCCCGGTCGGTCAGCACCCGATTGTAGGCATCGCCCTCGGTGATATCGAGCTCGCGGCGGATGACGTAGTCGCGGGTGCGGGTGTTGCCGCGGATGTTGATGCGCTCGACGTAGACGCGCGGGCCGTCCTCGACCACGAATCCGAGGGCCACCGTGTGGGTGGCGCGGTCGCGCTGGCCGGTGGGGCGCACCTGGGCGAAGGGGTAGCCCTGGCGGCCGACCTGATTGGTCACGCCGTTGAGGGTGCGCTCCACGTCCTCGGCGTTGTAGACGTCGCCGACCTGGGAGCGGATCTCGCCGTCGAGGGTCTGGGTGTCGAGGCCCGGCAGGCGGGAGTCGATCGCCACCGCGCCGACGCGGTACTGCTCGCCCTCCTCCACCGTGACGGTGACGACCCAGCCGGCATCGCCCTCGCCCTCGACGTAGCGGGCATCGGCGTTCACGACGCGGAAATCGGCGTAGCCGTTCTTGAGGTAGTAGCGCCGGACGATGTCGAGGTCGTTGGTAATGCGATCCGGATCGTAGACGTCCGAGGTCTTGATGAAGCTGAGGAAGTTCATCTCCGAGGAGGACATCAGCTCGCGCAGCTTCGACGACGAGTAGGCGTTGTTGCCCACGAAATTGATCGCCTTGATGCCGGTCTTGTCGCCTTCCTCGATAACGTAGATCACGTCGAGGCGGCCGTTCGGAAGGTCCACCGTGCGGTAGGTGACCTTCGCCGTGCCACGGCCGGCGCGGCGGTAGACTTCCTTGATGCGCTGGATGTCGGCCTGGATCACGGCCTCGCTGAAGGCGCCGCGCGCCTTGGCCTCGACCTCGCCCTCGAGGGTGGCCTTCTCGATCTTCTTGTTGCCCTCGAAGACCACCCGGTTGATCAGGTTGTTCTCGCGGACGCTGACGACGGTGCTGGCGCCGCTGCGGGAAACCTTCACGTCGGAGAACATGCCGCTCGCCAGCAGGTTGCGGCGGGCTTCCTCGGGCGAGCCGGAGGCGGTGCCGGTCACGTAGGACCGGATGGTGTCGGCATCGACACGCTTGTTACCCTGGACGACGATCTGCTGCGCCTGAGCGGTTCCACCGAGAACAAGGCCAGCGGCCGCCGCGGCGACTAGGACGATGGTCTGTTCCGCCGACTTACGCCGGCGCTTCCCCGTCATCGACATCATGTAATCGCCCGTCTCTTTATATCTTCAGCGCGAGTTTGCACCCGCAGCCAGGCGCCCGTTTTCCGGGCGTCCTGACACCTGGTCCCAAGCTCAGCTTCTATCGGGATTCCCACGTTAAGCAAACGCCGGGGGGTCCCGCTCACTGGGGATTTTGGGGAGACGTGGCCTTCCGGTCACTTAACGCCCCAGGCCGATCGTCGAACAGGGTCAACAAACGGTTGCACGCGAAACCCGGAGGTTCCGCGTGCACGGTCGTTTGTGGTTAAGATCGAGGCGTTTGCGTGTCCCGAAGCGGGACCGCGCCGGGAAATCCCGGCGCCCGCTCAGGTGCCGCGCGCGCCCCAGGAGGCGCCGAGATTGAGGATGTCGTTCCAGGCGGCGAACAGCATCAGGAACAGCACGAGCGCGAGGCCGATGCGGAAGCCGATCTCCTGGGCGCGCTCGCTCAGGGGCCGGCCGCGCACCGCCTCGAAGGCGTAGAACAGCAGGTGTCCGCCATCGAGCAGGGGCACAGGAAAGAGGTTGAGGAGGCCGATCGAGACCGAGAGCAGCGCGATCAGGCCGATCAGCCCGCCGAGGCCACCACTCTGCGCGACGGCGCCAGAGACCCGGGCGATGCCGATCGGGCCGGAGAGCTGGTCGGGGGATTCCCGGCCGGTGACCAGCTTGCCGATGTAGTCGATGGTCCGGTCGACCACGAAGTAGGTCTCGTAGGTGCCGAGGCCCAGGGACTGGACCGGCCCGTAATGCACGAGCTTGGCCTCGGTGGCCTTCGGCCCCTGGATGCCGAGCCGGCCGAAGCGGTGGCGGCCGAAGGGCGTCACGTCCTCCTTGCGCTCCGGAACGGCCACGAGCTCGCGGGTCTCGCCGCCGCGCTCGATCGTGAAGGTCAGGCTGGAGCCGGCCGCGCCCGAGACCGTGCGCTGCATGTCGGTGAAGCTGTCGACCCGCGACCCGCCGATGGCGCGGATCACGTCGCCGGGCTCGAAGCCGGCTCGCGCCGCGGCGCTGTCGGGCATCACCGCCTCGACGCGGGCGGGCGTCTCGTAGCGGCCGCCGAAGTAGATGGCGCCGGAGAACAGCGCGATGGCGAGGATGAAGTTGGCGATCGGCCCGGCGGCCACGATGGCGGCGCGCTTGGGCAGGGATTGCGTCGGGAAGCTCGTCGCCCGCTCCTGCGGGGTCATGCGCGCGACCGCTTCCGGGTCAGGGACGCTAGCGCCGTTGGCGTCGCCGTGGAACTTGACGTAGCCGCCGAGGGGAATGGCCGAGAGCTTCCAGCGCGTGCCGTGGCGGTCGTTGAAGCCGAACAGTTCCGGCCCGAAGCCGAGGGAGAAGGCGTGGACGCCGACCCCGCACCAGCGGCCGACCAGGAAATGTCCCATCTCGTGCACGAACACGACGATGCTCAGCACGATCAGGAAGGGAATCACGGCGCCGAAGAAACCGCTCGCCGTGCCGCCCATGGCGTTCAGGAAGTCCATTGGTCGATCCTCCCGGCCTCCCCCGGGGCCGTCGTTCCGCTGTAGCAGATCGGATGCGTCGGACGCGAACGCAAACCTTTCGCGCAGGTTTTGCGGTCGCAGGGGGATGATCGGGCGGCCCTGTCCCCGCTAATCCGGGGACAGGGTAAAGAACCGGGCCGGCGCCCGGGGCCTGTGCCGGTCAGTGTCCGCCGCCGGCGCCGGCCGCCGCGCGGGGCCGGCGGATGAAGGGCACGGCGCAGGCCATAGCCACGAACAGGAAGGTCAGCACCAGGAACACGTCGGTGAAGCCCATCACCAGCCCCTGCATCCTGACGGTGTTCATCATCGCCTTCAGGGCCATGGCGTCGGCGTTGCCGCCGAGCACCTCGAACTGCCGGCGCGTCATCTCCAGGCGCTCGAGGACGGCGGTGTTCGTCCAGGTGAAGCGCTCGTGCAGACGCGCGAGGTGCAGGTCCCAGCGGTCGTTCAGCACCGTGTTAATGAGGGCGAGGCCGACGGCGCCGCCGAGGTTGCGGGTCAGGTTGTAGAGGCCGGAGGCGTTCTTCATCCGGGCCGGCGGCAGGGTGCCGAGCGCGATGTTGTTGATCGGGATCATGCACAGCATCAGCGAGCAGCCGCGCAGGATCTGCGGCACGAGCAGCTCCCAGAAATCCCAGTCCTTGGTCAGACCGGTGACCATCCAGGTGCCGGTGGCGAAGCCGAGAAACCCCAGCCCCATCATCAGGCGCGGATCGACCTTGCCGGAGAAGCGCCCGGCGATCGGCGCGGTGGCGAACATGCAGAGCCCGGAAACGAACATCGTCTCGCCGATCTGCAGGGCCGAGTAGCCGCGCACCCGCCCGAGATAGACTGGGTAGAGGTAGGTCAGCCCGTAGAGGCCGATGCCGAGGACGAAGCTGAAGATGCAGCCGGCGGTGAAGTTGCGGTCGGAGAAGGCCCGCAGGTCGACGATCGGCTCGGCGGCCGTGAAGGCGCGCCAGAAGAAGGCCGGTCCGGCCGTCAGGCAGATCACCGCGCAGGCGAAGACCGCCTCGTCGGCGAGCCAGTCGTGGTTCGGCCCCTCCTCCAGGACGTATTCGAGGCAGCCGAGCATCAGCGCCATGAACACCAGCCCGAACCAGTCGAAGCGCTTGAACAGGGCGAGGTTCGGCTCGTCGAAATCGACCAGCAGGTAGGTGGACACCGTGACGAAGATCCCCGGCACGACGTTGACGAGGAACAACCAGTGCCAGTCGAACAAGTCGGTGAGGTAGCCGCCCACCGTCGGCCCGATGGTGGGCGCCAGGGTCGCCACGAGGCCGATCATCGGCGAGACGATGGAGCGGTTCGAGGGCGGAAAGATCGTGAAGGCCGAGGCGAAGACCGTCGGGATCATGCCGCCGCCGATGAAGCCCTGCGCCGCCCGCCAGACGATCATCTCGTTGATCGAGGTCGAGGTGGCGCACATCAGGCTCATCAGCGTGAAGCCGCCGGCCGAGATCACGAACATCCAGCGTGTGGAGACCACCCGCGAGAGGAAGCCGGAGAGGGGGATCGAGATCACCTCGGCGATGAGGTAGCTGGTCTGGACCCAGGGGATCTCGTCGCCCGAGGCCGAGAGGCCGGCCTGGATCCCGGCCAGGGAGGCCGAGACGATCTGGATGTCCAGGATCGCCATGAACATCCCGAACACCATGCAGACGAACGCCACCATCCGGCGGCGGTCCAGCGGCGGCTCGGCGACCGGCGCGGCGGGTCCCAGGGCGGCGGTGGCTGCCATCCGGGGGCCTAGCGCCGTTCGGCCGTGCGGACGCGGTCCTCGCCGGCGGTCGCCTGCGCGCCCTCCCGGGTGTCGACCCGGACGGTGACGGAGAGACCGGGGCGCAGGATGCCCTCGCGGGCGACGTCCGCGGGCACGTGCACCCGCACCGGCAGGCGCTGGACGATCTTGGTGAAGTTGCCCGTCGCGTTGTCGGGGGGCAGCAGGCTGAAGACCGAGCCGGAGGCGGGCGAGAGCGACTCGACCTCGCCGACGATGTCGCGGTCCGGATAGGCGTCCACCGCGATATGGACGCGCTGGCCCGGATGCATGCGCTCGACCTGCGTCTCCTTGAAGTTGGCGTCGATGCGGACGCTCTCCAGGGGCACCAGGGCGGCGATGCGCGAGCCCGGCGACACGTAGGCGCCGGCCTCCACCGCCTTGTTGCCGACCACGCCGTCGAAGGGCGCCCGGATCGTGGTGAAGGCGAGATCGCGCTCGGCCCGGGCCTCGGCGGTGCGCAGCTCGGCGGCCAGCCCCTCCGCTTCCTTGCCCTGCGCCCGCAGCACCTCGACATTCGCCCGCATGGCGACGAGGGAGGCTTCCGCCCCCTTGACGGCGGCATCGGTGCGGTCGCGGTCGGCCCGCGCCTGCTCGATCCGCGCCTTGGCGACGAAATCGACCTTCTCGAGCTGCTGCTGCCGGGCGTAATCGGCCGCAGCCCGCACCGCGTCGGCCTTATTGGCGTCGATCTGGGCCGAGGCCTGGAGCATCTGCGCCTGGGCGGCCTCGACCTGCCGGGCGATCCGGGCGATGGCAGCCTGCTGCGTCACCAGCTTGTCGTGCGCGGCCTGGGCGGCCAGCCGGTAATCGCCGTCGTCGATGCGGGCGATCACGTCGCCCCTGTGCATCGTCTGCCCGTTCACGACCGGCACCGCCGCGAGGTAGCCTGGGATCTTGGCGGCCAGCACCGAGATGTCGGCCTGCACGTAGGCATCGTCGGTGCTCACGAAGAAGCGTCCCACGGTCCACCACTCATGCGCCTTGTAGGCGCCGCCGCCGAGGCCGGCGAGAAGCAGGGTCGCCAGCACGAACTTGCGCGTGCGCCGGGGCTTGGCCGGCGCCTCCGCCGGCGCCGCCGCGATCACGACGGGCGTCTTCGGCGCAGCCGGCCCGGCCGCGGCCGGGGGAGAGGCGGCGCTCGTCGCGCCGTCGCCGACCAGGGCCGTCTCGGCTCGGAGGCCGTCGTCTTCACGCAGGCTCATGGCATCGATTCCATGGTGTCGATCCCGCCTTCGAAAGCGATTGACCGAACCGTTCGGTCATTTTTCGGGTTGCGAACGCTGGCGCCTCGCGAGGCTCTGGGATATTATGACCGAACCGTTCGGTCAATGAGGATCACGACCATGGCGACCGCAGAAGCCGCCCGCGATGCGCGCGAGCGCACATCGCCGGAGACCGACAAGCGCCGCCAGATCCTCGACGGCGCGCGCGCGGTCTTCATGGCCGCGGGCTTCGACGGCGCGAGCATGGGCGAGATCGCCAAGGCGGCGGGGGTCTCCAAGGGAACGCTCTACGTCTACTTCGACAGCAAGGAGGCCCTGTTCGAGGACCTGGCGCTCGCGGAGAAGCGCGGCCTCGCCGAGGTGCTGTTCCGGCTCGACGCCGACGACCCCGACCTGCGGGCCGTGCTGGCGCGCCTGGGGCGCAGCTACCTCGCCGAGATGATCCGGCCCGAGCACGTCACGGTGATCCGGATGGTCATCGGCGCCTCCGAGAAGTTCCCGCGCCTCGGCCAGGCCTTCTTCGAAGCCGGGCCGGTGCAGGGGACGACCCGTCTCGCCGCCTATCTCGACGCGCAGGTCGCGGCCGGGCGGCTGCGCCCGGCGGACACCAACCTCGCCGCGCGCCAGTTCCTGCAGATGTGCCAGGCCGGATTGCTGACCCGGCTGCTGTTCAATGCCGGCGACGGGGCCGCGCAGGCGGAGATTGAGCACAATGTCGGCGAGGCCGTGCGCGTGTTCCTGGCGGGCTACGGCCCGGAGGCCTGACGACGATCAGGCCGCCGCGACGGCATCCTTGAAGACGGCTCAGGCCGCCGCGAGCGCCTGGCTGCTCCAGCGGCGGACCTCGGCGTCGATGGCCAAGGCCTCGTCGACGTCCTCGGGCGCGGCCCGGTACTGCCCGGCGAAATGCCCGCAGGCGCGCTCGACCAGGTCGGCGATGCCGTAGAAGCCGATCGCCCCCTTGATGAAGGCCGCCACCGCGATCTCGTTGGCGGCGTTCATCACGGTCGGGGCGGCCCCCCCGGCGGCGAGCGCCGCCCGGGCGATCGCCAGGCAGGGGAAGCGCGCCTCGTCGGCGGCCTCGAAGGTCAGGCTGCCGGCGGCGGCGAGGTCGAGATGGCGCCCGCGCGCGATCGTCAGGCGCTCGCCGAGGCCGAGGCAATGGGCGATCGGCACCCGCATGTCGGGCATGGCGAGCCCCGCCGTCACCGCGCCGTCGCGCCAGTAGACGAGGCCGTGCACGATCGATTGCGGGTGGACGATGACGTCCAGGCGCTCCGGCTCCAGAGCGAAGAGGTGGTGCGCCTCGATCAGCTCCAGGCCCTTGTTCATCAGGGAGGCCGAATCGATGTTGATCTTCATGCCCATCGACCAGGTCGGATGGGCGGCGGCCTCCGTGGGCGAGGCCGCGGCGATGCGCTCGCGGGTCCAGGTCCGGAAGGGACCGCCGGAGGCCGTGATCGTCATCTTCGCAACGTCGTCGAGGCGTCCGTCGCCCAGCGCCTGCGCCAGGGCGTTGTGCTCGGAATCCACCGGCAGCAGGGTGGCGCCGTAGCGCTTGGCGTCGCGCATGAAGGCGTCGCCGGCGCAGACCAGGCTCTCCTTGTTGGCCAGCGCCACGGTGCGGCCGAGCTTGAGCGCCGCGTGGGTCGGGCGCAGGCCCGCGGCGCCGCTCACCGCCGCGACCACGATGTCGGCCTCGCGGGCGACCGCTTCGAGGACGGCGCCCTCGCCGGCCCCGTTCCGGATGTTGGTATGGGCGAGCGCATCGCGCAGGGCGGGGCCGGCGGATTCGTCGGCCAGGGCCACGAAGTCGGGCTGCAGGTTGCCGGCGAGCCGGGCGATGGCCTCGACGTCGCGGCCCGCCACGAGGCCGCCGATGCGGAAGCGGTCGGGGTGCTGGAGCAGCAGGTCGATGGTGGATTGGCCGATGGAGCCGGTGGCGCCGAGGATGGTGACGGTCAGCAACGGAGGGGTCCTTCAGGCCGCCACGAAGCGGCGGGCGATGAGATAGAAGCCGGCCAGGACGGCCACGGCGAAGAAGCCGTCGAGGCGATCCATGACGCCGCCATGGCCGGGAATGGAGCGCCCGGAATCCTTGACGCCGTAGCGGCGCTTCAGGGCGGATTCGACGAGGTCGCCGCCCTGGCTCAGAATCGAGGCGGTGGCGCTCACGAGGGCGACCAGCGCGAGCGAGGTGGTGGCGAGGTCGCTCCAGCCGTGGTCCCGCGCCACCAGCACGAGGGCGACGCCGGCGAGCGTTCCGGCGGCGAGGCCGCCGAGGGCGCCCGACCAGGTCTTCTTCGGGCTGACCCGCGGCATCAGCTTGGGTCCGCCGAAAGTGCGCCCGGTGAAGTAGGCGACGATGTCGGTGGACCAGACCACCGCGAACATCCAGGCCGGGCCGAGGATACCGATGCCGGGATCGTCGCGCAGGGCCGTCGGCACCAGGGCGATCACCGCCGAGCTCGCCAGCCCGGCGAGCGCGCGCACCCGGCCGGGGCCGCCCCGCGCCGCCACCGCCACCAGGAGGGCGCCGAGGGCGCCGACCGACAGGGTCGCCGCGGGCGCCGCGCCGCCGTGCTGGCAGAGGACGAGGCCGACCAGGGTGGCGGCCGTGAGGGCTAGAACGCCCCGCCGGGGCAGCACCGCGCTCATGCCGATCCACTCGGCCGCGAAGACGATGCCGGCGGCGAGCCAGATCACCGCGAAGGGCCAGCCGCCCAGGACCAGGGCCGCCAGCACGACGGCGCCGAGCAGGATCGCCGACACCAGCCGGGCCTGGAACTCGCGGCCGGCGAACAGGCCGCGCTGCGCGGGTGCCGCCTCCCCGGGTGCCACGGTCAGCCGGCCTTGCCGCTGAGGCCGCCGAAGCGACGGTCGCGGCGGTGGTATTCGTCGATGGCGGCCCGGAAGGCGGCGTGGTCGAAGTCCGGCCAGAACTCCGGAACGATCACGTATTCCGCGTAGGCCGTCTGCCAGGTGAGGAAGTTGGACAGCCGCTGCTCGCCGGAGGTGCGGATCACGAGGTCCGGGTCCGGAATCCCCGTGGTGTCGAGGGCCCCCGTGAGGGTGTCGAGGTCGATCGCCTCCGGCGCCAGCCGGCCGGCCGCCACCGCCCGTGCAAGCGTGCGGACGGCGCGCAGGATCTCCTGGCGCCCGCCGTAGTTGAAGGCCACGATCAGGGTCAGCCCGGTATTGGCGCGCGTGCGCTGCTCGGCCTCGTCGAGCAGGCCGGCGATGTCGGGCGGAAGGCCGTCGCGCTCGCCGATGATGCGGATGCGGACGTTGTTGCCGTGCAGGTCCGCCAGATCGCGGCGGACGAAGAGCTTCATCAGGCCCATCAGGTCCGCGACCTCGGCGGGGGGCCGGCGCCAGTTCTCGGAGGAGAAGCTGTAGATCGTCAGGTAGCGCACGCCGAGCTCGATGGCCGAACGCACCGCGCGGCGGACAGCCTCGACGCCGCGCCGGTGCCCCTCGACGCGGGGCAGCCCGCGGCCGGCGGCCCAGCGGCCATTGCCGTCCATGATGATGGCGACATGGGCCGGCGCCGGCGCCACGGCGGGCGCGGGGGTGCCCGGATAGACCGCTGCCCCAGCGTCGGAGACGCCCAGCCCGGTCTCCGACCCGTGCCCCCTCGCCGTCTCGATCTGACGCGCGCCTTCTGAGCGACCCAACGCGCTTCTCCCCCAGCCGTCTCTCGTGCCGATCACACGTGGTCCCGATCCCCTCTCCGGGAACTCAGACCTGCATGATCTCCTTCTCCTTGACGGCGAGCACGCCGTCGATCTCGGCGATGAACTGATCGGTGGCCTTCTGGACTTCGCCGGCCTGACGCTTCTCGTCGTCCTCGCTGATGGCGCCGTCCTTCTCCAGCTTCTTGAGGTGGTCGAGACCGTCGCGGCGCACGTGGCGGACGGCGACGCGCGCCTCCTCCGTGTACTTGTGCGCGACCTTGACCATCTCCTTGCGGCGCTGCTCGTTCATCTCCGGCACCCGCAGGCGGATGGTCTGCCCCTCGGTCTGCGGGTTCATGCCGAGGTCGGATTCACGGATCGCCTTCTCGACGGCACCGATCATGCCGCGGTCCCAGACCGAGATGCTGAGGAGGCGCGGCTCGGGCACACTCACGGTTGCAACCTGGGCCATCGGCATCATCGCGCCGTAGGCGTCGACCTGGATCGGATCGAGGATGCTGGGCGTCGCCCGGCCGGTGCGGAGAGATCCGAGATCGCCCTTCAGCGAAGCGACGGCGCCCTGCATGCGACGCTTGATGTCATTCAGGTCGAATTCTGGAATGGCTGCCATGCTGGACTGTCCCGACGCGAACTGGAGGGAATGGGCCGGGCCGCCGGGGCCCGTTCGTGGGCCTCAATGAACCAAAATCCGGTGGGTCGCAAATGGCGTGATGCCGTTTGGCCGGGAAACGCTTCGGGGGATCGGCGCGGTCCGGGCCTACGCCTTGGCGGCGGCCGGAGCCGCGGCACCGGATCGCTGCACGAAGTGGTTTCCGTCGACCTCGGCGAAGGCGCGCAGGAGGCCGACCGCGCCGGCGAGGGACATCTGCGTCGGATCGAGCTTCGGCTTCGGGCCGTACCGGAGGTAGAGCGTGTCGAGCGGGTCGGAATGCCCGGCATAGCCGACGGTCCAGCCCCGGAAGTCGCGCTGCTCGATCGTACGCGCCGCGATCAGGACCATGCCGCTGTGGCGGCTATCCGCCGCAAGCGTCCACAATTGATCGGAGAGTGTGACCGCGTCTCCTTCCATGGCCTGCAGGAAGAACTTCTCGTTGAAGACCAGTGCACCGGTGAAGCCGGACGCCCGATCGTAGCGGTTGCACGACGCCAGGATGTCCCGGACCATGTCGCGCAGGGTACCCCCATGCAACGTCAGCAGGTTGTGACTGTAGAAGACAATCTGCGAGAGAGGCATCGACCGTGCTCAGCGACCGCCGCACGCGATCGCGAGCGGCTCGATGGAACAGCAGAACCGAAAAACCTCAACAAACGCTGACGGGCCTACGCCCGAACTCCCCGGGGACTTCTGGGGACTTGTCCCGAGGGCGGGGCGATACTCGACGGCTGCTCGGGCGTTCAGGGCACGACCTGGGTCGCCGGGGCGCCGCCGGTGAGGATCGCCAGGATCGAGCTCGGTGCGTGGACCGAGCCGACCACGATCGAGAGGCGGCTCTCGCGGGCGAGCGCGAAGGCGGCGGTGTCCATCACCTTGAGATCGCGGGCGATCGCTTCGTCGTGGGTCAGCCGGTCGTAGCGGGTGGCGGTGGGGTCGCGGTTCGGATCGGCGGAGTAGACGCCGTCCACCTGCGTGGCCTTGAGCACCGCGTCGCAGCGCAGCTCGGCCGCCCGCAGGACGGCGGCGGTGTCGGTGGTGAAGAACGGGTTTCCGGTCCCGCCGGCGAGGACCACCACCTGTCCCTTGTCGAGGTGATGCAGGGCGGGCTGGCGGGCATAGGTCTCACAGATGGTCGGCATGGAGACCGCCGACATCGTGCGCGCCGGGACGCCGGCGGCGTTCAGGGCCGTCTCCAGGGCGAGCGAGTTCATCACCGTCGCCATCATGCCCAGCGAATCGCCGGTGGCGCGGTCGATCCAGCCGGCGGCCGAGATGCGCGCCCCGCGGATCATGTTGCCGCCGCCGACCACCAGGGCGATCTGGACGCCGGCCTCGCGGGTGCGGGCGATGTCGTCGGCGATGCCGGCCAGGGTCGGGGGATGCAGCCAGTACCCGTCCGGAGCCGCCAGGGCCTCGCCGGAGAGTTTCACGAGGACGCGGCGAAACGGTGTGGTCTCCGGCATCGAGCCAGTCCCCTCAAACCCGGCCTGGATCAGGTCGGAGAGCCAATCGGAAGCGGAGGGGTGTCTAGCCCAAGGAGGGCCGGAACGTCGAGGGGCGGCGGCATGTCTGCCGCCGCCCCTCCTGACAAACCGAGACTTTCCTGCCGATGCCAGCCGGCGCGGGAAGGACGGGATCAGCCGCGCGCGGCGGCGGCCACCTCGGAGGCGAAGTCGGGCGCCTCTTCCTTCTCGATGCCCTCGCCAAGGGCGTAGCGCACGAAGGCGGTGAGCTTGACCGGCGCGCCGGCCTTGCCCTCGGCCTCCTTGAGGACCTGGCTGATCGTCTTGGAGCCGTCATGCACGAAGGGCTGCTCCAGGAGGGTGACCTCCTTGTAGTAGCTCTTCAGGCCGCTCTCGACGATCTTGGCGAGCACGTTCTCGGGCTTGCCGACGTTCTTCTCGCGCAGGATGTTGATCTCGCGGTCGAGGGTCGCCTGGTCGACGCCGGCGGCATCGAGCGCCACCGGGTTGGTGGCGGCGACATGCATGGCGATCTGTCGGCCGAGGGTGGAGAGCACCTCGACGTCGCCCTCGGATTCCAGCGCAACGAGCACGCCGATCTTGCCGAGGCCCTCAACCACCTGGCCGTGGACGTAGGAGGCGATCACGCCCTTGGTCACGTCGAGCTTGGCGACCCGGCGCAGGGTCATGTTCTCGCCGATGGTGGCGATGAGGTTGGCGAGGCTCTCCTTGACCGTGGTCGAGGCGCCGGGGAACGTGGCGGCCTCGAGGCCCTCCAGCGTGCCGTCGGTGTCGAGCGCGAGCTTGGCGGCCTCGCGGGCGAAGGCCTGGAAGCCGTCGTTGCGGGCGACGAAGTCGGTCTCGGAATTCACCTCGACGATGGCGGCGTGGTGACCGGCGGACTCGACGGCGACGAGGCCCTCGGCGGCGACGCGGCCGGCCTTCTTGGCGGCCTTGGCGAGACCCTTCTTGCGCAGCCAGTCGACGGCGGCCTCGATGTCACCATCGGTCTCGTTGAGCGCGCCCTTGCAGTCCATCATGCCCGCGCCGGTCTTCTCGCGGAGCTCTTTCACCAGTGCGGCGGTGATGTTGGCCATGGCGGGTCCTTTCCGTGTCTTGTCAGATGCGAAGCCGTCCCGGGGGGACGTCTTCTGAAGCGGACGTTTCGTGGGGAGCGAAGTCTTTTGAAGCGACTGAGCCCGGCGCTCTTGGAAAGCGCCGGGCTTCAGGAAGCAGTGTCCGACCTGGCGATGGCGGCCCGATGACGGGCCGCCGAAGCGGGATCAGGCGGCGGCGGCGGCCTCGACGAAGCCGCGGGCCTGGTCGACCCAGCCGTCGCGGACGATGCGGCCGTTGAGCTTCAGGTCGGCATCGACCTTGGCGACGTCGTCGGCGCTCATGGAGGCCAGCTGCCAGTAGTGGTAGATGCCGGCCTCGTTGAGCTTCTGCACGATCTGCGGGCCGGCGCCGTGGAGCTTCGACAGGTCGTCGGGTGCGCCGCGGGGCGCCGAGAGCAGCTCGAAGTGCTCGGTGGACTCCACGAGGGCAGCGACGTCGGCCTGGTCGACCGAGCCCGACTCGACGGAGGTCGCCGCGTCGTCGTTGGCCGGCAGCTCCTCGGCGACCGGCTCCTCGGAGGCGCCGAGATCGATGCCCATCGAGCCCTGGCCGCGCGAGATGCCGTCGATGGCGGCGCGGGCGATCAGATCGCAGTAGAGCGCGATGGCTCGGCCGGCGTCGTCGTTGGCCGGGACGACGTAGGTGATGCCGTCCGGGTTGCAGTTGGTGTCGACGATGGCCGCCACCGGGATGCCGAGGCGCTGGGCCTCCTTGATCGCCAGCTGCTCCTTGTTCGTGTCGATCACGAACAGCAGGTCCGGCACGCCGCCCATGTCCTTGATGCCGCCGAGCGCCTTCTCGAGCTTGTCCTTCTCGCGAGCGAGCATCAGGCGCTCCTTCTTGGTGAGGCCCTGGGCCCCGCCGTCGAGGGTCTCGTCGACCTTGCGCAGGCGCTGGATCGAGCCCGAGATGGTCTTCCAGTTGGTCAGCATGCCGCCGAGCCAGCGGGAGTTGACGTAGTACTGGGCCGAGCGCTTGGCGGCTTCCGCGATGGTGTCGGCCGCCTGGCGCTTGGTGCCGACGAACAGCACGCGACCGCCCTTGGCGACGGTGTCGCTCACCGCCTGCAGGGCCTGGTGGAGGGCCGGCACGGTCTGGGCGAGGTCGATGATGTGGATGTTGTTGCGCGTCCCGAAGATGTAGGACTGCATCTTCGGGTTCCAGCGGTGGGCCTGGTGTCCGAAGTGGGCGCCGGCCTCGAGAAGCTGACGCATGGTGAAATCAACGGCCATGTCTTTGTACTCTCCGGTTGGTACCGCCGCGGAGGAAGCGATCGCGCCCGAGGGACGACGACCACCGGAAACGCCTCATTCAGGCATGAGGCCGGCTCCGCGTGTGGAATGGGCGGGGCCTTAACAGAGGCCGCCCGCGGAGGCAAGGTTTGCCGACGCCGTCGCGATCAGCGGATCGAGGCCGCGATCGCCTGCTGGATGCCCAGGATGTTGGCGCCCCGCTTCAGGGTCTTGCGGATCGGCTCGGCCCGGCCCGACACCCAGATGGCGAGTTCCGAGTCGAGGTCGAAGCTGCCCGCCGTCTCCACGGAGAACGACGTGATCGCCCGGTAGGGGACCGTCAGGTACGAGACCTTGCGGCCGGTGATGCCCTGCTTGTCCACCAGGATCAGGCGGCGGTCCGTGAAGACGATGAGGTCTCGGATCAGCCGGAATGCGACCTGGACCGGCTCGCCCTCGGTGAGGATGCCGGCCATCTGCTCGTTCACCTCCGTGGGCGAGAGATCGCTGCCGTGGCCGAGCAGTCCGTCGAGAAAACCCATCGCGCGCCGTATCCCCCTGAAGCCCCGCCTCCCTTATGTAGGGGCGCGTGCGCCGTTCCGTCAGGGCGCCCTGCCCGTGCCCGGAGTCCGAATCGATGTCGTCCCCCGCCCCCCGGCCGAGCCGCCTCCGGCTCGGCGTCAACATCGACCACGTCGCGACCGTCCGGAACGCCCGCGGCGGCGCAGCGCCGGACCCGATCCGCGCGGCCGGCGCGGCGGTGGAGGCCGGGGCGGACGGCATCACGGCGCACCTGCGCGAGGACCGCCGGCACATCCGCGACGCCGACATGGAGACGCTGGCGCGCATCCTGACGGTGCCGCTCAACTTCGAGATGGCGGCCACCGACGAGATGATCGGGATGGCGATCCGCCTGAAGCCGCACGCCGCCTGCCTCGTGCCGGAGAAGCGCGAGGAGCGCACCACCGAGGGCGGCCTCGACATCGTCGGCGGCCGGGATTCGCTGCGGCCCCGCATCGCCCGCCTTTCGGAGGCCGGCATCCGGGTCTCCCTCTTCGTCGAGCCGGACGAGGCGGTGATGGACGCGGCCCTGCGGCTCGGGGCGCCGGTGGTCGAACTCCACACCGGCAGCTACTGCGAGGCGGTTGCCGAGGGCGACGCGCCGCGCACCGCCCGCGAACTCGAGCGGATCACCCGGGCGGCCGCCCACGGCGCGGGGATCGGCCTCGAGGTCCATGCCGGCCACGGCCTCGCCCTCGACAGCGTCGGCCCGGTGGCGGCCCTGCCCGAGATCGCGGAGCTCAACATCGGGCACGCGCTGATCGGCGAGGCGATCTTCGTCGGCCTGCCCCAGGCGATCCGCGACATGCGCGCCGCCATGGACGCGGCCCGGGCATGATCCTCGGCATCGGCTCCGACCTCTGCGACATCCGCCGGATCGAGAAGTCGCTGGAGCGCTATGGCGAGCGCTTCACCCACCGGGTCTTCACCGACGGCGAGCGCGCCAAGTGCGACGCCCGCGCGGCGCGGGCGCCGTCCTACGCCCGCCGCTTCGCCGCCAAGGAAGCCTGCGCCAAGGCGCTCGGCACCGGCATCGCCCGGGGCGTGTTCTGGCGCGACATGGAGGTGGTCAATCTTCCCGGCGGCCGCCCGACCCTGCGCCTGACCGGGGCGGCGGCCGAACACCTCGCCGCGATGGTCCCGGCCGGACACGTGCCGAAGCTGCACATCACCCTCACGGACGATCCGCCCATGGCTCAGGCGTTCGTGATCATCGAGGCGGTGCCGGACAGCACGGTGCAGACTTAGCCGACGAGGCCCCGCGTTGCGGCGCCTTTCCGCATGGTCTATGCCGCCGGTCGACCGTCGACGACGGAAGCCGCCCGGAATCCGGGTGCCAGCGTCGAACCGGAGATGGCAGCCAGATGGAACGTGCCCGCGTGGACCAGCAGACCAAGCATGACCTCAAGGCTGCTGACACCGGCACCTGGGCGAGCATCAAGGAGACGCTGAAGGTCGGCGGACAGGCGCTGCTGATCGCGCTCGTGGTGCGCACGCTGCTGTTCCAGCCCTTCAACATCCCGTCCGGCTCCCTCGTCCCGACGCTGCTGATCGGCGACTACCTGTTCGTCTCGAAATATTCCTACGGCTACTCGAAATACTCCCTGCCCCTGAGCGAGTACCTGCCGTTCACGGCCGATGGCCGGGTCTGGGCAGCCGAGCCCAAGCGCGGCGACATCGCGGTGTTCAAGCTGCCGAAGGACAATTCCACCGACTACATCAAGCGGGTCATCGGCCTGCCGGGCGACAAGGTCCAGATGAAGGCCGGGCTGCTCTACATCAACGACGTGCCGGTGAAGCGCGAGAAGATCGCGCCCTTCGAGACCACCGGGCCCTATGGCGAGCAGGCCAAGGCCGAGCAGTACCTCGAGACGCTGCCCAACGGCGTCACCCACCGGGTGATCGAGCGCGACGGCGACAACGGCTACTGGGACAATACCGAGCCCTATACCGTGCCGCAGGGCCGCTTCTTCATGATGGGCGACAATCGCGACAACTCGACCGATTCGCGCGATCTCGCCAATGTCGGCTTCGTGCCGTTCGAGAACTTCGTCGGCCGCGCCGAGATGATCTTCTTCTCCATCGACGAAGGCACGCCGGCGTGGCAGATCTGGAACTGGCCGGCGAAGGTGCGCTGGAACCGGCTGTTCACGACCATCCACTAGGACGCCAGACATCGTGACCGAAGAGGCGCGTCCCTCCAGCCGGGCGCGGCGCGCGCCCCGTCCGAAGCCCGACCTCGCGGTGCTCGAGGCCCGGATCGGCCATGTCTTCGCCGATCCCAGGCTGCTCGCCCAGGCCCTCACCCACGTGAGCAAGGCCGGCGGCAATGGCCGCCTCGGCAGCTACCAGCGCCTGGAATTCCTCGGCGACCGCGTCCTCGGCCTTGCCATCGGCGACCTCCTCTACGACGCCTTCCCGCAGGCCGACGAGGGCGAGCTGTCGCGGCGCCTCGCCGGCCTCGTGCGGCGCGAGACCTGCGCCGCCGTCGCCACCGCCTGGGACGTCGGCCCGCACCTCGCCCTCGGCCCCGGCGAGGTCCAGAGCGGCGGGCGGCGCAACCAGACCATCCTCGCGGATGTCTGCGAGTCGATCCTCGGCGCGGTGTTCCTCGATGCCGGCTACGAGGTCGCCAAGGGCATCGTCAACGCCGCCTTCACCCCCGACACCGATACGGCGGCCCCGCGCGGCCGCGACGCCAAGTCGGCCCTGCAGGAATGGGCCATGGCCCGCGCCCTGCCGATCCCGGTCTACGACGTGGTGGATCGCTCCGGGCCGGACCACGCGCCGGTGTTCCACATCGCGGTCCGCGTCGAGGGGTTGGAGGCCGGCATCGGCGTCGGCCCCTCGAAACGCCTCGCCGAGCAGGAGGCCGCCCGCCTCGTGCTGGAGCGGGAGATCACCGGCCCCCACACCTCCCGAACCAAGGAGACGTCGGCGGACGTCGATGAAGGACATGCCTCCGATGCCTGACGACGCGCTGCCCGAAGACAATCTCCACGAAGACAATCTCCCCGAAAACGATCTGCCGGAAGACGATCTGCCCGAGGACGATTTCGACGGCGACGACGACTTCGCCCCCCCGCCCCTGCAGCCGCTCCCCGCGGTGAGGATGCCGGAGAACACCACCGCGGGCTTCGTGGCGCTGATCGGTATTCCCAATGCCGGCAAGTCGACGCTGCTGAACAGCCTCGTCGGCACCAAGGTCTCGATCGTCTCCCGCAAGGTGCAGACCACCCGCGCCCTGGTGCGCGGCATCGTCATGCACGAGACCGCGCAGATCATCCTCGTCGATACCCCCGGGATCTTCGCGCCGAAGCGCCGCCTCGACCGGGCGATGGTGCATTCGGCCTGGAGCGGCGCCTCGGATGCGGACGCCGTCTGCCTGCTCATCGACGCCCGCAAGGGCGTGACCGACGAGGTCGAGGCGATCCTGGCCAAGCTGCCGGACGTGAAGCGGCCCAAGGTGCTGATCCTGAACAAGATCGACCTGATCCCGCGCGACCGCCTGCTGGCCCTCGCGGCCTCCCTGAACGAGCGCATCCCGTTCCAGCACACCTTCATGGTCTCGGCGCTCAACGGCGACGGCATCGAGGCGCTGAAGACGACGCTGGCCGGCATGATGCCGAAGAGCCCCTGGCTCTACCCGGAGGACCAGGTCTCGGACGCGCCGATCCGGATGCTCGCCGCCGAGATCACCCGCGAGAAGCTCTACGACCGCCTGCACGAGGAGCTGCCCTACCGCTCCACCGTCGAGACCGACCAGTGGCAGGTGCGCCCCGACGGCTCGGTGCGCATCGAGCAGACGATCTTCGTGGAGCGCGAGAGCCAGCGCTCCATCGTGCTCGGCAAGGGCGGCCAGACCATCAAGGCGATCGGGCAGGCGGCCCGCCACGAGATCGCGGAAGCGGCCGAGCAGACGGTACACCTCTTCCTGCACGTGAAGGTGCGCGAGAACTGGGCGGACGATCCGGCGCGCTACCGGGAGATGGGTCTGGAGTTCCCGCGCGGCTGAGCATGGGCTATGAGAAAGGGAGTTCGACGCCGCGGCGATTCTTGTCGCGCGCTGGCCGAGCCTCCCGATTTCCTGTCACGCCCTGAGCCGTCGAGGCGCGCGCGCCGTCGCGCCGGATCCCGTTACGATGTCCACTATGCCTGTCTCGGAAGCCGTCTACGGCGCGCCGCCCCTGGAACTGGTGGAGGTGCCCCCGCACGCGGTGCAGGTCTCGCCGCTGATCCCCGGCGCGGCCCGCCTCGAGGATTTGGCGCCCGGGAGCCTGGACCGCCTGGACATCCTCGCGCCCGCCGGGACGATCGAGCGGCGCTACGTGCTGGCGCTCGGCCTGAAGGCCCTGCGGCCCGGCGGGCGCCTGACGGCCCTGGCCCCGAAGGATCGCGGCGGCAGCCGCCTCGCCAAGGAACTCACCGGCTTCGGCTGCACGGTCCAGGAGGAGGCGCGGCGCCACCACCGGATCTGCGTCGGCACGCGCCCGGAGGCGGCCACCGGCCTCGAGGACGCGATCCACGAGGGTGGGCCCCGCCACATCGACAACCTCGCCCTCTGCACCCAGGCCGGGATCTTCTCCTACGACCGCCTGGACCCGGGCACGGCGCTGCTCCTCGCCAACCTGCCGCCGCTCGCCGGTGCCGGCGCGGATTTCGGCTGCGGCCTCGGCATCCTCGCCCGGGCGGTCCTGCACTCGCCCAAGGTGACGGCCCTGGCGCTGATCGACCTCGACCGGCGCGCCGTCGAGATGGCGACGCGCAACGTCGGCGATCCGCGCGCCACCCTGCGCTGGGCCGACATCCGCGCCGGCGGCCTCGGCCTGACGCGCCTCGACTTCGTGGTGATGAACCCGCCCTTCCACGACGGCGGCGCCGAGGACCAGGCCCTCGGCCAGGCCTTCATCGGCCGGGCGGCGGAAGCCCTGCGCCCGGGCGGCAGCCTCTGGCTCACCGCCAACACCCACCTGCCCTACGAGGCGCCCCTGAAGGCCGCCTTCAAGAGCGTGGAGCTCAAGGCCTCCGCCGGCGGCTACAAGATCTACGAGGCGCGCCGGTGACGAAGACCAAGGCCGCCAACCTGCGCCTCGACCGGCTGCTCGCCAACATGGGCTACGGCTCGCGCCGGGAGATCGCCCTCCTCACCCGCGCCGGCCTCGTCGTCCTCGACGGCACGCCCCTGCGCGACGCGGATCAGCGCATCCCGGTGACGCCGGACCTCGCGCAGCGGATGACGGTGGACGGCGAACCCCTCGATCCGCCGCCGGGCCTGACCCTGATGCTGCACAAGCCGCTGGGTGTCACCTGCTCGCACAAGGAGGCCGGCCCCCTCGTCTACGGCCTGCTGCCCGAGCGCTGGCGCCGGCGCGACCCGGCCCTCTCGACGGTCGGGCGCCTCGACAAGGAGACCTCGGGCCTCCTGCTCCTCACCGACGACGGCGCCCTGCTGCACCGGATCATCGCCCCGAAGGCGAACGTCGCGAAGCGCTACCGCGTCACCCTGGACCGCCCGCTGACGGGCACCGAGGGCGCGGCCCTCTCCTCCGGCACGCTGATGCTGGAGGGCGAGGAGAAGCCGCTCCTGCCGGTGGGGTTCGAAGCCGAGGGCGAGACCGCTGCGGTGGTGACCCTGCACGAGGGCCGCTACCATCAGGTCCGGCGCATGTTCGCGGCGCTGGGCAACCACGTCACCGCCCTGCACCGCGACCGCGTCGGCGGCCTCAGCCTGCCGGACGACCTGGCGCCAGGCGAATACCGGGTCCTCGGCGAGGCCGAGATCGCGGCGATCTTCGCGGGCGACGCGGCCTAATCGGCGGCTTGCGCCGACCGGTCGGCGGTCCGGGACGACCGCCCCGCCTTGCCATTCCCCACCGACTCGTTTATGCGCCACCCCTCGCGTTCGCTCCGGCTGGGGGCTGAACGGACGGTGTCGATTCGTTCGGCACAGGGGCAGGCCTCGCGAAAAGGCCCATCCCGTCGTCCCGTGTCTCCGCCTTCGATCAACCGCTCGGGCCTTCAAACGGCTCGAAGGGCTTGGCGCCGGGCGACTGCGTATGAACCGGCCCGACGCTCCCTTTTCCGCACGTATCCCGTGCCGTCGGGTCCCTTTGGATATGAAGGGCCCGTTAATGCCTCTCTACGAACACGTCTTCCTGGCGCGCCAGGACGTGACGGCCCAGCAGGTCGAGACCATGGTCGAGACCTACAAGGGCGTCATCGAAGCCAATGGCGGCAAGGTCGAGAAGATCGAGATGTGGGGCGTGAAGTCCCTCGCCTACCGCATCAAGAAGAACCGCAAGGCGCATTTCACGCTCCTCAACGTCGACGCCCCCCCGGCGGCGCTCGCTGAGATGGAGCGCCAGATGCAGATCTCCGAGGACGTCCTGCGCTTCATGACCGTCCGCGTCGAAGAGCTCGAGTCCGAGCCGTCGGCGATGATGCAGAAGCGCGACCGCGACGACCGCAAGGATCGTGAGCGCGGCCGTCGTCGCGACGACGAAGGCTTCGGCGGTGGTGGATTCGGCGGCGACCGCGATCGCGGCGACCGTGGTGATCGCGGCGACCGGGGCGACCGCCCCGAGCGCAGCTTCGGCGGGGAGGCTTAAGTCATGGCATTTGGTGCTGGACCCGGTGCGCCCGCCGCTGGCGGAGCTGGTGGTGGTGCGGGCGGCGGACGCCGCCCCTTCTTCCGTCGTCGGAAGACCTGCCCCTTCTCGGGCGCGAACGCGCCCAAGATCGACTACAAGGACGTCAAGCTCCTGTCGCGCTACGTCTCCGAGCGCGGCAAGATCGTGCCGTCGCGCATCACGGCGGTGTCGGCCAAGAAGCAGCGCGAGCTCGCCCAGGCGATCAAGCGCGCCCGCTTCCTCGGCTTCCTGCCCTACGTGATCAAGTAAGCGCCCCGGCGCTCGCCCCGGCCCGCCTCGCGCGGGCCGGGGCACCCCGCCGCACGCGCGGCATACAGGTTCGTACCGGCCGATCCGACGGGGAAGGCCGGGAGTCGTTGGGGCGACAGGCGCCTCTAACCCTGCCCGGAACGGGACAGTGGGACAGCGGGATTGATGACACAGTTTCTCGGCATCGGTATCGGCGCGGGCCTCGTCTCCGCCCTCCTCTTCGGCGTCCTGCTGAAGGCGACGGCGCTCGCGATCCTGCTCTACCTGCTCGCCCCGCTCCCGATCCTGATCGTGGGGCTCGGCTGGAGCCACCGGGCCGCCCTGGTCGCCGCCGTCTCCGGCGCGCTGGCCCTGGCCGTCGTGGTCCAGCCCTTCCTCGGCCTCGGCTTCTTCGCCTATCTGGCCCTGCCCGCCTGGTGGCTCGCCTACCTCGCCCTGCTCGGCCGCGCGAACGCCGACGGCACCATGGAATGGTACCCGACCGGGCGCCTGCTCGCCTGGACCGCCGGCACGGCCGGCCTCGCCTTCGTCGCCATCGCGGTGATCGCGGCGCCAAACTACGAGACCTTCCAATCCCAGCTGCGGGGCATGACCCGGACGCTGATCCAGGTCCGGGCCGACCGCGCCGCCAATCCGGGCGCGCCCCTTCCGAAGCCGGCCGCGCCGGACGCCGGCGCCGAGGCTCCGGCCGAGCCGGGCCCGCAGGACCCCGCCGAGGCGACCCGGACCGAGGTCGCCAACGCGCTCGCGGCCGTCGCGCCCGGCCTCGCCACCCACGGCCTGACGGTGCTGCTCACCTTCTACCTCTGGGCCGCGGCCCGCATCGTGCGCGTCTCGGGCCGGCTGCTGCGGCCCTGGCCGGACCTCGCCGCCACGATGATGCCGCGCCGGGTGATGGCCGTGCTCGCCGGGGCGATGCTGCTGGCGCTGGTGCCGGGCTATCCGGGCGTGCTCGGCGTCGCCGTGGCGGGAGCGCTCAGCGCCGCCTTCGCGATCCAGGGCCTGGCCGCCTTCCACGACCGCAGCCGCGGCCGGCCGGGGCGCCTCGCCCTGCTGTTCGGCCTCTACCTGATCCTCTTCTTCACCCAGGGCGTCGCGCTCCTCGCCCTGACCCTGTTCGGCATCGCCGATACCGCCCTCGACCGCCGCCGTCCCCGCGACGCGGCCGGACGACCCTGACCCTCCCCGCAAACCAAAGGACCAAGACCATGGAAGTCATCCTCCTCGAGCGCGTCGCCAAGCTCGGCCAGATGGGCGAGACCGTGAACGTGAAGCCGGGCTACGCCCGCAACTTCCTGCTCGCCCGCGGCAAGGCCCTGCGCGCCACCGAAGGCAACAAGAAGCACTTCGAGACCCAGCGCGCCCAGCTCGAGGCCCGCAACCTCGAGCGCAAGTCCGAGGCGCAGTCCGTCGCCGAGACCCTCGAGGGCAAGAGCTTCGTGCTCATCCGCCAGTCGGGCGAGACCGGCGTGCTCTACGGCTCGGTCTCGACCCGCGATCTGGCCGAGGTCGTCACCGCCGACGGCTTCACCGTGGGCCGCGACCAGTTCGCCCTCAACCAGCCGATCAAGACCCTCGGCCTGCACACCGTCCCGATCGTGCTGCACCCCGAGGTCGAGGTCTCGATCACCGTCAACGTCGCCCGTTCGCCGGAAGAGGCCGAGCGTCAGGCCCGCGGCGAGTCGACCACCGAGCGTGAGGCGTTCAACCTCGACGACCTCGGCCTCGAGGTCGGCGCCGCCCTCGCCGAGGCCGGCGACGACCGCGAGTAATCGCGCCACAGCACGGTGAACAATGGGGATGAGTGCCCTTAGCGGTTGACTAGTTCCTCGTTTGTTCCAGCATGGACGCCCGCCACCCGCGAGGATGGCGGGCGTTTCTGCGACCGGTCCCCTCGCACGCCCCGCCGTGGAAGCGGTGTCGCCGGGGCGAGAGGCCGCAAAGCGCGAATCGGCTAAGGTTCGGCTAACCATGCCGGCGCCATGGTCGGGCGATAGCGACGCGCGGCGGCGGACCACCGCGCGGACGATGAATCGACGAGTCGGAGCCTCGAATCAGCCCATGGCCCTGCCCAACGCCCTGACGGCCAACCTTCAGCCCGTCGCGCAGGAATTCCGCGTCGCGCCGCACAACATCGATGCCGAGCAGGCCCTGCTCGGCGCGATCCTGGTGAACAACGACGCCTATTACCGGATCTCGGACTTCCTCCTGCCCGAGCACTTCATGGAGGACGTCCACCGCAAGATCTTCGAGGTGGCCTCCCAGCTCATCAAGGCCGGCAAGCTCGCCACGCCGATCACCCTGAAGACCTACCTGGGCGACGCCGATCTCGGCGGCCAGACGGTGATGCAGTACCTCGCCCGCCTCGCGGCCGAGGCCACCACCGTCATCAACGCGGGCGATTACGGCCGCACCATCTACGACCTCGCCATCCGCCGCCGGCTGATCACCATCGGCGAGGACCTGGTGAACGGCGCCTACGAGGCCCCGGTGGAATCCTCGCCCCGCGACCAGATCGAGGGCACCGAGCGACGCCTCTACGAGCTCGCCGAATCGGGCAAGTACGACGGCGGCTTCCAGAAGTTCTCCGACGCCCTCACGGCCGCGGTGGACATGGCCGCCAAG
This sequence comes from Methylobacterium sp. TK31, assembly GCF_055361545.1. Lineage (NCBI taxonomy): Bacteria > Pseudomonadati > Pseudomonadota > Alphaproteobacteria > Hyphomicrobiales > Methylobacteriaceae > Methylobacterium > Methylobacterium sp. TK31. Next base: position 3,144,700 of record NZ_CM143964.1, read on the forward strand.
GCCTACCAGCGCGAGGGCAAGCTCTCGGGCATCGCCACCGGGCTGTCGGATCTCGACGCCAAGATGGGCGGCCTGCAGCGCTCGGATCTGATCATCCTCGCCGGCCGCCCGGCCATGGGCAAGACCTCGCTCGTCACCAACATCGCCTTCAACGTCGCCAAGGCCTACCAGGCCGAGAAGCTGCCGGACGGCCGCACCGAGACCAAGAACGGCGGCATCGTCGGGTTCTTCTCCCTCGAAATGTCGGCCGAGCAGCTGGCGACCCGCATCATCGCCGAGCAGTCGGGCGTGCCGTCCTACAAGATCCGCCGCGGCGACATCCAGCCGGCGGAGTTCTACAAGATCACCGACGCCGCCCGGGACATGCAGACCATCCCGTTCTACATCGACCAGACCGGCGGCATCTCCATCGCGCAGCTCGCCGCCCGCGCCCGCCGCCTCAAGCGCCAGAAGGGCCTCGACCTCCTCATCGTCGACTACCTGCAGCTGCTCTCAGGGAGCGGCAAGCGCAGCGACAACCGCGTGCAGGAGATGACCGAGATCACCACCGGCATGAAGGCGCTCGCCAAGGAACTGGCCGTGCCGATCATCGCCCTGTCGCAGCTCTCCCGTCAGGTGGAGAACCGCGAGGACAAGCGCCCGCAGCTCGCCGACCTGCGCGAATCGGGCTCGATCGAGCAGGACGCCGACGTGGTGATGTTCGTCTTCCGCGAGGAATACTACGTCAACAACAAGAAGCCCCGCGAAGGCACCGAGGAGTTCTTCGCCTGGGAGGCCGAGATGAACCGCGTGCACGGCAAGGCCGAGGTCATCCTCGGCAAGCAGCGCCACGGCCCCACCGGTACCGTCGAGCTGCAGTTCGACGCCAACATCACGCGCTTCTCGGACCTCGCCCAATCCGACCGTTTGCCGGAGCAGATGTAAGGCAGGCGGCCTGCCGGATCGATCATTCCTTCGCCCGAGAAGAAGCTGGGACATCCTCCGGACTGATTCGCCGCAGAGAGCGGGAAACCGAGCACTGACTGCGGTGAGATTCCCGTCATCCCGGGGCCGCGCAGCGGAGCCCGGGATCCAGAAACACAGGTGGTGCAAGACTTTATGCTGTCGGCGGTTCTGGATTCCGGGCTCGCCTGCGGCGCCCCGGAATGACGGGGTTGGCTTTGGCTGCGACCAGGCCGGAAGCTGACGCGAAGCACCGAGTCATCCCGGGGCCGCGCAGCGGAGCCCGGGATCCAGAAACACAGGTGGTGCAAGACTTTATGCTGTCGGCGGTTCTGGATTCCGGGCTTGCCTGCGGCGCCCCGGAATGACGGGGTTGGCTTTGGCTGCGACCAGGCCGGAAGCCGACGCGAAGCACCGAGTCATCCCGGGGCCGCGCAGCGGAGCCCGGGATCCAGAAACATAGGTGGTACAAGACTTTATGCTGTCGGCGGTTCTGGATTGCGCGCCGCTGGCGCGCCCCTGCGGGTCCGGGCTCGCCTGCGGCGCCCCGGAATGACGGTGTGCCGGGGCTTGCCCGGTTGCGAGCGAGACTGAGCGGCATCCCGGGGCCGCGCAGCGGAGCCCGGAATCCACAAACACGAGGGGTTCGATGTTTCGCGCCTCCGGCGCCCCGGCGCGACGGTGTGCTATGGCTGACCCCGGGGCGAGCGAGGTGCTCCCGTCCAATGGCCCCGCAATGACGCGTATGGATCAACACATCGAACGGCCCGCGACCCACGGCGCCCACCTGACCATCGACCTCGCGGCGATCGCGGAGAACTGGCGGCGGCTCGGTGCCCAGGCGCCGGAGGCGGCCTGTGCCGCCGTGGTCAAGGCGGACGCCTATGGCTGCGGCCTCGCCCGGGTCGCCCCCGTGCTGTGGGCGGCCGGGTGCCGGACCTTCTTCGTCGCGCATCTGGCCGAGGCGATCGAAGCGCGCACCGTCCTGCCCGAGGCGACGCTCTACGTGCTGAACGGCCTCCTGCCCGGCCTCGGCCCGACCCTGGTCGCGCACGACCTGCGCCCGGTCCTGGGCAGCCGCGAGGAACTCGCCGAGTGGGCCGCCCTGGCACGCTCCGCCGGCCGGACCCTCCCGGCGGCCCTGCACGTCGACACCGGCATGAACCGGCTCGGCCTCGCCGTGCCCGAGGCCCTGGCGCTCTCGGGCGATCCGGTGATCGCGCAGGCCGGCATCGCCCTCCTGATGACCCACCTCGTCAGCGCCGAGCTGGCGAGCGACCCGATCAACGCGCGCCAGGTCGCGGATTTCGCGCGGGTCCGGGCCGCGCATCCCGGCCTGCCCGGCTCCTTCGCCAATTCCTCGGGGATCTTCCTCGGCGCGGACGCGCATCACGACCTGCTGCGGCCCGGCTACGCCCTGTTCGGCGGCAACCCGACCCCGTGGAAGCCGAACCCGATGCGGCCCGTCGTCCGCCTGGAGGCGAAGGTCGCGCAGATCCGCGACGTCGCGACCGGCGAGACCTGCGGCTACAACGCCCGCTGGCGAGCTCCCGGGCCGCGCCGGCTGGCGACCCTGTCGCTGGGCTATGCCGACGGTTATCCGCGCGCCGCCAGCGGGCGCGGCGTCGCCCTGGTCGACGGCGTGCGCTGCCCGATCCTCGGGCTGATCTCGATGGACCTCATCATCCTCGACGTCACCGAGGTGCCCGGCGTCCGGCGCGGGAGCACCGCCACCCTGATCGGGGACGGCCTCGACGTCGATGCGGTCGGCCGGGCCGCCGGCACCATCGGCTACGAGATCCTGACGGGGCTGGGTTCTCGCTATGTTCGCCATTATGTGACAGGACACGACGCCTGAGACCCGCCGGACGGGGCGGCGCCGAATCGTCCCTTCCAGCGGAATCGCGATGGCCAAGATTCAACAGACCTTCGTCTGCCAGTCCTGCGGGGCGGTCTACAATCGCTGGCGCGGGCGCTGCGAGGCCTGCAACGGCTGGAACACCATCGTCGAGGAGACCGGGGCCACCGGCCCGCAATCCGGGCCGGTCAAGACGCGCCCCAGCCGCGCCCGCGGCCGGGTCTTCGCCCTGGAGGGCCTCACCGGCGAGGTGAAGGAGGCCCCGCGCATCCCCTCGGGCATCAACGAACTCGACCGCGTCACCGGCGGCGGCTTCGTGCGCGGCTCGGTGATCCTGCTCGGCGGCGACCCCGGCATCGGCAAGTCGACCCTCCTGATGCAGGCCTCCGCCGCCATGGCCCGCACCGGCGAGCGCGTGGTCTACATCTCCGGCGAGGAGGCGGTGGCGCAGGTGCGCCTGCGCGCCGAGCGCCTCGGCCTGTCCTCGGCGAACGTGGAACTCGCCGCCGAGACCAATGTCGAGGACATCGTCGAGACCCTGTCGCAGGGCCGTCCCCCGGCGCTCGCGATCATCGATTCGATCCAGACCATGTGGACCGAGACGGTGGAATCCGCCCCCGGCACGGTCACACAGGTGCGCGGCTCCGCCCAGACCCTGATCCGCTTCGCCAAGACCACCGGCACGGCGGTCATCCTCGTCGGCCACGTCACCAAGGACGGGCAGATCGCCGGCCCCCGCGTGGTCGAGCACATGGTCGACGCCGTCGCCTCCTTCGAGGGCGACCAGGGCCACCATTTCCGCATCCTGCGCGCGGTGAAGAACCGCTTCGGGCCCACCGACGAGATCGGCGTGTTCGAGATGACCGATATGGGCCTCGCCGAGGTGCCGAACCCCTCCGCGCTGTTCCTGGCGGGCCGCGACCACGCCGCCCCCGGCACCGCGGTGTTCGCCGGCATGGAGGGCACGCGGCCCCTGCTCGTGGAGATCCAGGCCCTGGTCGCCCCCTCCTCCCTCGGCATGCCGCGCCGGGCCGTGGTGGGCTGGGACCCGAACCGCCTGTCGATGGTGCTGGCGGTGCTGGAGGCCCATGGCGGCATCCGCCTCGGCACCCACGACGTCTATCTCAACGTGGCGGGCGGCCTGCGCATCTCCGAGCCGGCGGCCGATCTCGCGGTCGCCGCCGCCCTGGTCTCGTCCCTGTCGGGAGCGACGCTGCCCCCCGAGACGGTGTATTTCGGCGAGATCGGACTCTCGGGCGCGGTCCGCCCGGTGGCGCAGGCGCCGGCCCGGCTCAAGGAGGCGCTGAAGCTCGGCTTCGCCAAGGCGGTGATGCCGCAGGGGCGCGGCGAGGGCGGCAGCGACGCCCTGTCGACGGAGGCCCTGCGCCACATCGCCGACATGGTGGCGGGCATCGCCAGCAACGGGCCGCGCCGGGTCGCCCAGCGCCGCGGCCACAACCCGCCCGATTACGGCGACGACGATTAGGCCTTCAGGCGGAACGGGTTGAAGTCGGTGTTCCGGTCGTCCGCGTCCTCGCCCTCCCGGCTCTTGAGCCAGCGGATCAGCGGCAGGCTCAGCGGCAGGGCGAGGATCTCCCAGAGCACCTTCAGCACCCAGGCGCTGAGCCCGATCCGGACGAGATCCGCCGCCGCGAAGGTGCCCGCGAAGGCGATGGTCACGAACAGGGCGGTGTCGATCGCCTGTCCGAGCACCGTCGAGGCGACGAGGCGCGCCGCGAGGTTGCGGCCGGCGAGGCGCACCTTCAGCTTGGCCAGCACGTAGGCGTTGGCAAACTCGCCGACGAGGTAGGCGGCCATCCCGGCGAGCGCCAGGCGCGGGGTCGCGCCGAGCACCGCCTCGAAGGCGGCCTGGTGCGGCCAGAACGGCGCCGGCGGCAGTGCCGCCGCGATGGTGTAGCTGGCGATCCAGACGAGCTGCGCCGCGAACCCCGCCCAGACGACCCGCCGGGCGCTGGCATAGCCGTAGACCTCGGTGAGGATGTCGCCGAACAGGTAGGAGAGCGGGAAGACGATCACCGCCGCGCTGAAGGTGAGGCCGGCGACCGAGACGATCTTGCCAGCCAGGATCAGCGAGACGATCAGCACACCGCTGAACAACCCGGCGATGGGCACGAGGTATTGCCGTCCGGAACCGTCCGACGATGCGTCCATGCCAGCCTCGCACCGCCGAGGACACAGACGGGACCGGGGCGGGATTGGGCCGCCACGCCAGGGTGACGGCCGAGTTTCCGCACGATATACAGGGCCGCGGCCGGGGGAAGCCGCACGATCCGGTCATCGTCGCCGCTCCGCCCCATGAAGTGACAATCGTCAGAGATGCCGTTCTCCGTTCTCGATCTCGTGGTGCTGGGTATCGTCGTGGTCTCGGCGCTCCTGGCGGCCGTGCGCGGCGCGACCCGCGAGGTGCTCGCCATCATCGCCTGGGTGGCCGCCGCCGCCATCGCCTGGAAATTCCACCCGCTCCTGCTGCCCACCGTCAGCCAGCACGTGACCAACGCCACCGTCGCCCTGGTGGCCTCGATCGCGGCGATCTTCCTGGTGACGCTGATCGTGGTGTCCATCATCACCGTGAAGGTGTCGGACATGATCCTCGACTCGCGCATCGGCGCGATCGACCGCTCCCTCGGCTTCCTGTTCGGGGCGGGCCGCGGCTTCCTGATCTGCGTGATCGGCTGGGTGTTCCTGGCCTGGCTCGTGCAGGGCAAGATGCCGCCCTGGGCCTCGGAGGCCCGCAGCCGCCCGATGCTGGAGAAGTCCGGCGAGGCCCTGGTGGCCCAGTTGCCGGAGAATCCCGAGGGGCTGCTGAAGCAGTTCAAGAAGCCGAAGACCGAGACCCCGGCCGACCCCGTCGAGCCGCCGGAGGGCGAGGTCCCGGCCCAGCGCCGCACCGAGGCGCCAGCCACGCCCGCCCCGCGACGCTGACCTGCGTCGCCGCGCGCTTGGTTGCGGCGCGAAGGCCGATTACATGACGGCTTCTTGACGGTGCCCGGGCGGGTTTCGCGCGGGGCCAAGCAGGGAACGACATCATCATGTCTGTAGCCAAGTCGAGCGCCCGCCCCCCCGTCGAGGTCGTGGACGGTCTCGACCGCGACGGCGACACGCTGCGCGAGGAATGCGGCGTCTTCGGCATCTTCGGCCATCCGGATGCCTCCGCCATCGTCGCCCTCGGCCTGCACGCCCTGCAGCACCGCGGCCAGGAAGCGGCCGGCATCGTCTCCTTCGACGGCGCCGTCTTCCATTCCGAGCGCCGGCCCGGCCTCGTCGGGGATTCGTTCTCCGACCGCTCGACCATCGAGCATCTCGAGGGCCCGGCCGCCATCGGCCACGTGCGCTACTCGACCACCGGCGGCACCATCCTGCGCAACGTGCAGCCGCTCTTCGCCGAACTCGCCAGCGGCGGCCTCGCCGTCGCCCATAACGGCAACCTGACCAACGCCCTGTCCATCCGCCGCGACCTCGTGCGCGACGGCGCCATCACCCAGTCGACCTCCGACACCGAGGTGATCCTGCACCTGGCCGCCCGCTCCCGGGCGCCGCGCATCGTCGAGCGCTTCACCGAGGCCCTGCGCCAGATCGAGGGCGCCTACGCCATCGTGGCGCTCACCAACAAGAAGCTCATCGGCGCCCGCGACCCGATGGGCATCCGCCCCCTGGTGCTGGGCGAGCTCGACGGACGCTACATCCTGGCCTCCGAGACCTGCGCGCTCGACATCATCGGCGCCAAGTTCATCCGCGACGTCGAGAACGGCGAGATCGTGGTGATCTCGGAAGAGGGCATCGAATCGATCCGCTTCGCCCCGGCCCGGCCGATGCGGCCGTGCATCTTCGAGTACATCTACTTCGCCCGCCCGGATTCGGTGGTGAACGGCAAGAGCGTCTATGCCGTGCGCAAGAACATCGGCCACGAGCTCGCCCGGGAATCGGCGACCGAGGCGGACGTGGTGATCCCGGTGCCGGATTCCGGCGTGCCGGCGGCCCTCGGCTTCGCCCAGGAGACCGGCCTGCCCTTCGAGATGGGCATCATCCGCAACCACTATGTCGGGCGCACCTTCATCCAGCCGACCCAGTCGGTGCGCGAGCTCGGCGTGCGCATGAAGCACTCGGCCAACCGCGCCGTGGTGGAGGGCAAGCGCATCGTGCTGGTCGACGACAGCCTCGTGCGCGGCACCACCTCGGTGAAGATCGTGCGCATGATGCGCGAGGCCGGCGCCCGCGAAGTACATTTCCGGATCGCCTCGCCGCCGATCACCTACCCGGACTTCTACGGCATCGACACGCCGGAGCGGGAGAAGCTGCTCGCCGCCACCCACGATCTCGAGGGCATGCGCCGCTACATCGGCGCCGATTCCCTGGCCTTCCTGTCCATCGACGGCCTCTACAAGGCCATGGGCGAGGAGCGCCGCGACGAGGCCTGCCCGCAATACACCGACCATTGCTTCACCGGCGACTACCCGACCGGCCTGACCGACCTCGCCATCGCGGGGCCGCGCCGCCTCGCCATGCTCGCCGAAGCCGATTGAGCGCCCGATGAGCCACCCGACCCAGCCGCTGGCCGGCCGCCTCGCCGTCGTCACCGGCGCCTCGCGCGGCATCGGCCGCGCCGCCGCCCTCGCCCTGGCGCAGGCCGGCGCCCACATCGTCGCCGTCGCCCGGACGCAAGGGGGCCTCGAGGAGCTCGACGACGCCATCCGGGGCCTGGGCGGCAGCGCCACCCTGGTGCCCCTCGACCTCACCGACTACGACGCCATCGACCGCCTGGGCGCGGGCATCCACGAGCGCTGGAAGCGCCTCGACATCCTGGTGGGCAATGCCGGCATCCTCGGCAACCTGACGCCGATCGGGCACGTGACGCCGAAGACCTGGGCGCAGGTGATGGAGATCAACGTCACGGCGAACTACCGCTTGATCCGCTCGTTCGATCCGCTGCTGCGGGCCTCCGATGCGGGCCGGGCCATCTTCGTCACCTCCGGCGCCGCGCAGAAGTGCCGGGCCTATTGGGGACCCTACTCGGTCTCCAAGGCCGCCCTCGACGCCCTGGTGCGCACCTACGCGGCCGAGACGGCGACGACGCCGGTGCGGGCCATGCTGCTCAATCCCGGCCCCTTGCGGACCGCGATGCGCAAGGCCGCGATGCCGGGCGAGGACGAGACGACCCTGAAGACCCCGGAGGACCTCGCGCCGCACTTCGTGCGCCTCGCGAGCCCGGACTTCGACGAATCCGGCAAGATCTACGACTTCCCGAGCGACCGGATCCTGACGCCGCAGATGGCGAACTGACGCCGGACGCCGTCCCTCCTCCCCCCGTTCCTCGAGACGCCCATGATCGACGTTCGCTGCATCTGCGCCATCGGCCTCCGCGGACAGCTCGGCCTGAACGGGCACCTGCCCTGGGAGGGCAACACCGATCCGCTCTTCGTCGAGGACGTGACGCGGTTCTTCGCCGTCACCATGGGCCACGTCCTGATCGCCGGCCCGAAGACCATCGCGTCGGTGCCGGACTTCGCGTTCAAGGACCGGACCATCGACGTCATCCGCAGCCACGAGGACCCGGAGGCCGTGCTGGCGCGCTATCCCGGGCGGCGCATCTATGTCGGCGGCGGCATCGCGGTCTGGGACGTCTATGCCAAGTACATCCAGCACTGGGACATCACCCGGCTGCCCTATGACGGCGAGGCCGACCGCTGGTTCGACCCGGCCTGGCTCGTCGGCGGCCCCGCGCGGGCACAAACCGGCGCCTGAGGGGTTGAGGGGAGCGACCATTCCACAAGGCTCCCGATGACCTCAGCCCCCTACCGCTTCGGCATCGAGGAGGAATACTTCCTGGCGGATGCCGAGACGCGCGGCACGCCGCGCCGCTCGGTGAAGCCCTTCCACGTCCAGGCCGGCGAGGAACTGCCCGAGATCGGGCGCGAGCTGCTCCAGTGCCAGGTCGAGGTCTGCACCCCGCCCTCCACCGACTTCGCCCAGGCGCGCGACGTCCTCGCCCGCCAGCGCTCGGCCCTGGGCAAGCTCGGGCGCGAGCACGGCCTGCTGGTCTTCGCGGCCGGCACCCATCCGGTGGCCGACTGGGCGCGCCAGCTCCCCACCAAGGGCGACCGCTATCGCAGCATCCTGCGCGACGTCGGCCTCGCCGGCCGGCGCAGCCTGATCTGCGGCATGCATGTCCACGTGGAGGTGCCCGACCCGGATGCCCGCATCGACCTGATGAACCGGCTCCTGCCCTACCAGCCCCTGTTGCTCGCCCTCTCGGCCTCCTCGCCGTTCTGGCAGGGCAAGCCGACCGGCCTCAGCGCCTATCGCCTCAGCGCCTTCGGCGAGCTGCCGCGCACCGGCCTGCCCGATCTCTTCGCCGACACAGCCGCCTACGAACGCTACGTCCGCATCATGACCCAGGCCGGCTCGATCCAGGATGCGAGCTTCCTGTGGTGGTCCCTGCGCCCCTCGATCAAGTTCCCGACGCTCGAAATGCGGATCGCCGATTCCTGCACCCGCCTGGAGGACGCGCTCACCATCGCGGCGCTCTACCGCTGCCTCGTCCGCCTCGTGGTGCGGCGGCCGGACCTGAATGCTGGCCTCGACGGCGTCTCGCGGGCGCTCGCCCAGGAGAACCTGTGGCGGGCCCAGCGCAGCGGCACCGAGGCCGAACTGATCGACGAGGCGCGCGAGCAGGCCCTGCCCTTCGCCGAGGCCCTGGACGCCCTGCTGGCGCTGGTCGCCGAGGACGCCGCCGCCCTCGGCTGCGAAGCGGAGGTGGCGCAGGCCCGCCGCATCCTGGAGCACGGCACCAGCGCCGAGCGTCAGATCGCGACCTTCGAAGAGACCCGCAACGGCGACACCTCGAACCGACAGGCGCTCGATGCGGTGGTGGACTGGCTGGCGCAGACGACCTGCGGGGTCACCTGAACCCTCGGCCTCAGCCCCTGTTCTCCCGGTCGAACGGGTTCTTCGAGGTCCGCAGCGACAGCCGGATCGGTGTTCCGGGCAACTCGAACGATTCGCGCAGGCCGTTGACGAGGTAGCGGGTGTAGGATTTCGGCAGGGCGTCGAGCTGGTTGCCGAACAGGGCGAAGTGCGGCGGCCGGCTCTTCACCTGGGTGGCGTAGCGGATCTTGATGCGCCGGCCCGACACCGCCGGGGGCGGGTTGCGCTGGGTCGCCTCGCTGAGCCAGTCGTTGATCCGCGAGGTGGAGACGCGGGTGCTCCAGATCGACTCGGCGTTGGTCACCGCCTGCATCAGCTTGTCGATGCCCTCGCCGGCGAGGCCCGAGAGCGGCACCACCGAGACGCCGCGGACCTGGGGCAGCAGGCGGGTGCAATCCTCGCGCAGCTTCTTCAGGAGACCGTTCTGGTCGGCGACGAGATCCCATTTGTTCAGGCCGATCACGAGGGCGCGGCCCTCGCTCTCGATCAGGTCGACGATGGTCAGGTCCTGCTTCTCGAACGGGATCGTGGCGTCGAGGAGCACCACCACCACCTCGGCGAAGCGCACGGCGCGCAGGCCGTCCGAGACCGCGAGCTTTTCCAGCTTGTCGTCGATGCGGGCCTTGCGGCGCATGCCGGCGGTGTCGTGGAGCTTGATCCGGCGGCCGCGCCATTCCCAGTCGAGGGAGATCGAATCGCGGGTGATGCCGGCCTCGGGGCCGACGAGCAGGCGTTCCTCGCCGAGCATCCGGTTGATCAGCGTGGACTTGCCGGCATTGGGGCGGCCGACGATGGCGACCTTGAGGGAGCGGTTCGACGGGTCGTCGTCGTAATCCTCGTCCGCGTCGTCGGGCTTCGGCAGCGACTCGATCAGCGCGTCGTGCAGTTCCCCGATGCCCTCGCCGTGCTCGGCCGAGAACGGGATCGGGTCGCCGAGGCCCAGCGAGAACGCCTCGTAGGCGCCCGACATGCCGGCCCCCCCCTCCGCCTTGTTGGCGATGAGGATCACCGGGCAGCCGGCGCGCCGTACCATCTCGGCGAAGGGCTGGTCGGCCGGGAGGACGCCCGCGCGGGCGTCGATCACGAACAGCACCACGTCGGCCTCGAGGATCGCGGCCTCGGTCTGGGCACGCATGCGGCCGAGCAGGGAGCCCGGATCGGCCTCCTCGAGGCCGGCGGTGTCGATGATGCGGAAGACGAGGCCACCGAAATTGACGTCGCCCTCGCGCCGGTCGCGGGTCACGCCGGGGCGGTCGTCCACCAGAGCGAGCTTCTTGCCCACGAGGCGGTTGAACAGGGTCGACTTGCCGACGTTCGGCCGTCCGACGATCGCGACGGTCGGCATATCCATGGTGTTCTCGTTTCGATCAGGCGTCCGGGAGAAGCGGGTCGAGGGCTCAGCGCGTGACGGGTGGGGGAGCGGCCGGCGCGGCGGGGGCCGCGGCGGTCACGGTGACGGTTCCGCCGGCCACCAGGGCCGCGTAGACCTCGATGCGCTGGCGCAGGTTCTGCGGCGTCTGCGGGTCGGCGGCGAGCTGGTCGAACCAGCGGCCGGCGCCCTCGTAATCGCCGCGCTTCAGGGCCGCGAGGCCGAGCATCTCCCGGGCGGTGTGCCGGAAGGGGCCGTTCGGGGCGGCGAGGCCCTGGAGCGTCGCCAGGGCGGGGTCGGGCTCGGCGCCGTCGAGGCGCAGCAGGGCCGAGCGCAGGCGGGCGAGGTCGCGCAGGCCCGTGCTCACCTTGGTGTCGTTGGCGAGCGCGTCGTACTCGGCGGCACCCGCCTTCGGGTCGCGCTTGGCGGCCTCGGTGGCGGAGCGGAAGCGGGCCAGCAGGGCATAGCCGGCGGGCGCATCGGCCTCGATCGCCTCGAAGGCCTTGTCGGCTTCCGCCGACTTGCCCTCGCGGGCCAGGCGGTTGGCGACCTCGAAGCGCTCCGAGGCGGCCTCGGCGCGGACGCGCTGGTCGTGCTGCCAGTAGCGCCAGCCGCCGATCGCGGCCACCACGAGGATCGCCAGGGCGATGATCACGCCGCTGTAGCGGCGCCAGATCTCGGCCACCTGATCACGGCGATAGTCCTCGTTGACCTCGCGGATGAACTCGTTGTTTTCGGCCATGTCGTCTCACGCCGATCGGAAACCGAGCGGCCGCTGCATGAAGATGAAGGCCTGCGCCTATCACAGGCGCGGGCCGTTGGCGACCGGCTTCCACGCAGCGTGACCCGCTTCCACGCGGCGCGACCCGCTTGGACCCGGCGCGACTCGCTCGGACTCGGCGCGACCGGGTCGGAATCCCCTCAGGCCTGACCCGGCCAGGCGGCGACGCCGATCAGCAGCGGATGCAGGTAGCGCGCGAACACGAACCAGACGCCGAGGCCGATCACCACCGCCAGGGCGTCGTTGCGCCAGCCGGCCGGTGCGGCGGCGGGCCCGCCATGCTGCGCGGCCACGGCACCGGGGGCGAGCGCCCGCCGCTTGGCGCTGATCCGGGCCATCACCGCCCAGGCCAGGAAGCTGCCGAACAGCAGGATCGAGCCGAGGTCGCCGTTGGCCAGCAGGTGCGCGGTGGCCCAGATCTTCACCGACAGCAGCATCGGGTGCTTGGCCCGGGCGCGGATGTGCCCCGGCAGGTAGGCGGAGGCCAGGGCGACGAAGGCCAGGGCGGTCAGGAGCAGGGCCAGGTGGCGGGTCCAGACCGGCGGGTCCCAGACGGCGATGTAGCCGGACTGGCGATAGAGGTGGAAGCCGTAGGCGATCAGCACGAGGCCGAGGAGGGAGGACAGGGTGTAGGCGAGCTTGTAGCGGCCCTCGCCGACCTGATCGATCACCCGCGCCCGCCGCGCCCGCGCCATGGAGAAGGCATGCGTGCCGAGGAAGAGCACGAGCCCGAGGATGAGGAGAAGCATGAAAGGCCTTCGCGGACGGTCGACGGGGACTGTGGACAGGGCCGGACTCGAACGCCTGCGCACAATCCAACTGTAACGGTTCAAAACGCAATCTGCGGCCGATGTCCAGGCACCCCCGATGACGCGCCCCCTCCCCTTCGCGGCCCGGCTCCTGCTCGGCCTCCTCTGCCTCGCCGGCCCGGCCCGGGCCGCGCCCGAGCCGCCGCTCTCCGCCCTGACCCTGGTCGGGCCCCCGGTGGTGATGTTCAAGGCCGGGCGCGATGCCTGCGACGGGGTCGACGTGCCCGACGCCTCGGCCCGGGCCTTCCGCGACGCCTCCGGCGCCGTCGCCCTGTTCGGCATGCATTACCGCAACCGGGCCTTTCGCGGCCCGCGCCTCGACGCCCTGACGCTGGATTGCGCGGTGGTGCTCGAATCCGGCGGCCAGGCCGATCCGGCCGCCTACGACGACGCCTCGTGGATCACCGCCACCTGGACGGAGGACGGCCGCGCCGTCGCCGCCCTGGTCCATCACGAGTACCGGGCCAACGAGCATCCGGGCCGCTGCCGGGCGAAGGACTACATGGCGTGCTGGTACAACAGCGTGGTGGCGGCGGCCTCGCGCGACGGCGGCCGCAGCTTCACCCGCGCGGCCCCGCCGGTGGTGGTGGCCGGCGCGCCCTTCCGCCAGGAGGTCGGGCAGGGCAGCCACCGGGGCTTCTTCAATCCGTCGAACATCGTCTCGGACGGGACCTGGCGCTACTTCCTGGCCTCGACCACCGGCTGGACCCTGCCGGGGAGCGACCAGTCCGCCGGCGTCTGCCTGTTCCGCACCCGCGATCCGGCCGATCCGACGGGCTGGCGGGCCTGGACGGGCAGCGGCTACACGGCGGCGTTCCCGGACCCCTACGCGAAGCCGGTCAACGGGGCGGCGACCTGCGCGCCGGTGGCGCCGTTTCCGACCCCGGTCGGGGCCGTGGTGCGCCACCGGGGCAGCGGCGCCTGGATCGCGGTCTTCATGGCCAAGGCCCAACCGGGCTTCCCGCAATCCGGCTTCTACTGGACGACCTCCCGCGACCTCCTGGCCTGGGACACGCCGCGCCTGCTCCTGGCCGGCGCCACCCTGTACGACGATCCCTGCGCCGCGCCCGGCGGGCTGATCGCCTACCCGTCGCTGCTCGATCCCGACGCGCGGGGGCGCAACTTCGACGATACCGGCGACACCGCCTTCCTCACCTACGTGACGCTGCGCACCGAGGGCTGCACCATCACCTCCGACCGGGATCTCCTGCGGCGCAATCTGGCCATCAAGGTCTGGCCGTGAGCCCGGCCTCGGGCCGCCGCAGGAGGTCGATGAAGGCCTGCAGCGGCGGCGGGATCTGGCGCCGGCCGGCATAGTACAGGAACAGGCCGGGGAAGGCCGGGCACCAATCCGGCATCAGGCGCACCAGCCGCCCGGATTCGAGGTGCGCGCCGACGCCGTCCTCGAACACCAAACCGAGACCGAGGCCCGCCAGGGCCGCCTCCACGATCAGCGCCTGATCGTTGACGATGAGCGGACCGTCGACGGAGACCGCCAGCTCCCGCCCGTCCTTCTCCAGTTCCCAGCGATAGATCGCGCCGCCGGGAAAGCGCTGCCGGATGCAGAGGTGGCCGGCGAGATCGGTCGGGTGCCGGGGCTCCGGCCGCCCGGCGAGGTAGGCGGGCGCGCCCACCATGGCGAAGCGGGCCGGCCCGCCGAGCGGCACCGCGATCATGTCGCCGGCGAGATGCTCCCCGTAGCGGATTCCGGCATCGAAGCCGCCCGCCACCATGTCGCCGAGGGCGTCGTCCGCCACGACCTCGACGCGCACCCCTGGATGCCGGGCGAGGTAGCGCGCCACCAGCGGCATCAGGACGAAGCGGCAGGCCGAGCGCGGCGCGTTGAGGCGCAGGACGCCGCCCAGCGTCTCCCGGAAGGCCCCCGCCGCGCCGACCGCCTCGGCGATCTCGGCCAGGGCCGGGCCGACCCGGGCCAGCAGGGCCGCCCCCGCCTCGGTGGGCGCGACGCTCCGGGTGGTGCGATGGAGCAGCCGCACGCTCATCCGGGTCTCCAGGCCCCGCAGGGCGTGGCTCAGCGCGGAGGTGGAGACGCCGAGGTCGAGCGCGGCCCGCCGGAAGCTGCCATGCCGGGCGATGGCCGCGAACACGGCGAGGTCGGCGAGATCGGCACGCTGCATTGATGAATGTCGCTCAATGGTTCGTCCCGGAGCGTTGATCTTATCGCCCTTCGCGCCGCGTGCCACATCGATGCGGCGAACCGCGAACCCAGGAGCCTCCATGCGACAGCATCGCCTCGGCCAGACCGGCCTGACCGTGTCCGCCCCCGGCCTCGGCTGCATGGGCATGTCGGAATTCTACGGCCCCTCCGACGAGACGGAGTCCCTCGACGCCCTCGCGGCGGCCCTCGACCTCGGCTACGATTTCCTCGACACCGCCGACACCTACGGCCTCGGCCACAACGAGACCCTGCTCGGCCGCTTCCTGAAGGGCCGCCGCGACCGGGTCGTGCTCGCCACCAAGTTCGGCATCGTCCGCCCATCCAACAGCCCGGACGACAGCGCCAAGCGGAGGATCGACAACACGCCCGCCTACCTCACGGCGGCCTGCGACGCCTCGCTGGCCCGGCTCGGCGTCGAGACCATCGATCTCTACTATTGCCACCGCCGCAATCCCGAGACCCCGCTGGCCGAGATGATCGGCGCGATGGCGCGCCTGGTCGAGCAGGGCAAGGTGCGCGGACTCGGCCTGTCGGAGGTCTCGCCGGAAACCTTGCGGGCCGCCCATGCGATTCACCCGATCGCGGCGGTCCAGAGCGAATACTCCCTGTGGAGCCGGGCGCCCGAGGACGGAATGCTGCAGACCTGCCGCGACCTCGACGTCACCTTCGTGGCATACGCACCGCTCGGACGCGGGTTTCTCACCGGAAAATTCGATCCAGCCGGGCTCGCGGCGGACGATTTTCGCCGGGGCAATCCGCGCTTCCAGGCCGACGCCCTGGCCCGGAACCGACGCCTGCTCGACGGGCTCGCGGCCTTCGCGGCGCGCCGGGGCGCCAGTCCGGGCCAGGTCGCCCTCGCCTGGCTCGTCGACCGAAGCCCGGGGGTGGTCCCGATCCCGGGCACACGGCGGGTCGCCCGCCTCGCCGAGAACGCCGCGGCGGTGGACCTCGCGCTGACGCCGGCCGAGATCGCCGAACTCGACGAGCTTTTCAGCCCGGGCGCGGTCGCCGGCGCGCGCTACGCTGCAGGCGGAACCGCCGGCATCGAAGTGCCGTGACGCCGGCGCTCAGAACTGGCGCAGGTAGGGCGCCGGCTTCTGGCCGAGGATGCGCCAAGTCCCTGCGAGACCGAGGAGAATCGCGAAGGCAACCGCCAGGGTCGCGGCCAGGATTGCCCCCGACAGGTCGAGGGTGAAGTCGAGCTTCATCACCAGGGTGACGATGACCCAGCCCGCGAGGGTGCCGGCGGCGAGCCCGAAGATCGCCGTGGCGATGCCGAGGGCCCCGTATTCGAGGGTATAGGCGGCGAGCAGCCGACCCCGCGTGGCGCCCAGGGTCTTGAGCACCACCGCGTCGTAGAGCCGGGCGCGGTGGCCAGCGGCGAGCGCGCCGGCCAGGACGAAGAGGCTCGCCACCACGGCGATGCCGCTGGCGCCGCGGATAGCCAGGACCAGCTTGGCCACGATGTCGCTCACCGCCTCCAGGGCCTCCTTCACCCGCACGCTGGTGACGGAGGGATAAGCCCTTGCCACGTCTCGCAGAATTGCCGCCTCGGCTTTGGCGTCGGGCCCATTCGGCAGGGTGAGGGTCGCAAGATCGGAGTGGGGTGCGCCCCGGAAGGTCCCGGGCGAGAACACCATCACGAAGTTGATTCCGAGCGAGCGCCATTCGACCTTGCGCAGGTTGGCGATCCTGGCCGTCAGGCTCCGCCCCAGGACATTCACCGTCACGGTGCTGCCGACGGACAGGTTCAGCTTTCCCGCGAGTTCCGCATCGAAGGAGACCAGCGGCGTGCGGGCCTCCTCGGCGTTCCACCACGACCCCGCGACCAAGGACGAGCCCTCCGGCAGGTCGTCGGCGTAGGTGATGCCGCGGTCGCCGTCGAGCACCCAGGCGGCATCCTCGGGCGCCTTGATCTCGCCGGCCGGAACGCCGTTCAAGGCGGTGATGCGCCCGCGCATCATCGGGACGCGCTCGATCTTCGCCCCCGGGGACAGACCGCCGAGGAAGGCGTGGAAGGTGTCGGCGTCGCTGGAGGGAATGTCGAGGAAGAAGAGGTTCGGCGCCTTCGCCGGCAGGGAATTCGTGAGCGTCCGCCGGACGTTGGCATCAATCAGGCTCAGGGTGACCAGGAGGGTCACGCCGAGGCCGAGGGAGAGCACGATGGCGGGGGTGAGCGCTCCCGGCCGATGCAGGTTCGCCAGGGCCATCCGGGGGGCCGCCATGCGCGGACGAGGCAGGCGACGGGCCAATGCCATCAGCCCGAGGGCGACGAGGCGCAGAAGCCCGAAGGCGAGCCCGGCGGCGACGATGAAGATCAGTGCCAGACGCCGGTCGAACGCCGTGATCAGCGCCAGTCCGACGAGGCCCGCCAGGGCAGTAGCCAGGATCAGGCGATAGCGCAGGCGAGTGTGGGCGAGGCCCGGATCGACCACGTCGCGGAACAGGCCCGAGACGGGGATATCGTGGGCGCGACCCAGGGGTGAGATCGCGAAGGCGAGCGCGGTCAGGAAGCCGTAGGCGGCCGCGAGGGCGAGTTCCCCGGGCGCGATGGTCGGGTTCAGGGGCAGCGGCAGGGCGTCATGGAACAGGGCGTCGAGGCCGAAGGGCAGGAGCGCCCCCACCACGAGACCGATCGCGATGCCGAGGCCCGCGATCAGCAGCACCTGCGTCAGGTAGAGGACCACGACCTGGCCGCCCGGCGCACCGACGCTCTTCAGGGTTGCGATGGAGCCGCGCTTGCGCTCGACGAAGGCCGCAACGGCATTGGCGACCCCGACGCCCCCGACGATCAGTGCAGTCAGCCCGACGAGCGTCAGGAATTGCGTGAAGCGCTCGATGCTCTTGGCAAAGCGCGGGTCGGCATTGGTGCGCGCGCGCATTTCCCAGCCCGCGTCCGGCGCAGCCTTGGCGATGGCGGCGGCGCGCATCTCGAGGTCGGCATCGGCGATCCGCAGGCGGTAGCTCCAGCGGTTCAGGCTGCCGGGCCGGATCAGACCCGTCGCGGCCAGGGCCTCGTGGGTGATCAAAACCCGCGGGCCGAAGCCGATGCCGTTGGCGATGCGGTCGGGCTCCGACACGAGAGTGGCGCGAAGAACGAAGGGCCGTCCCGCGATCGTGATGCGGTCGCCGACCTTCAGGTCGAGGCGGATCAGCAGGGCCGGGTCCGCCACCGCGCCCGCGGCACCGTCGCGCTCCGCCAGGAGACCGGCGAGGGGCTCGGCAGGGTCGGTCACGAGCTCGCCGGTGGTGGGGTAGTCGCTGCCCACGGCCTTCAGTTCGACGAGAGCCGCACCGGTCTCGCCGGCCACGGCCATGGCCCGCAGGGTCGTCACCACGGACACGCGCCCCTGCGCGTCGAGGGCGGCACGCTCCTGAGGCGTCGCCTCCCGGTTGATCAGGCTGTAGGTGAGGTCGCCGCCTAGGATGCGCGCGCCCTCCCGGCCGAGGCCCTCGGTGAGCGAGCGCGAGATCGAGGCGACGCCGGCGATGGCCGCGACGCCGAGGGCGATGCAGGCGAGGAAGACGGTGAAGCCCGCCAGCCCGCCGCGCAATTCGCGGAGGGCGAGGCGCAGGGTGAGCGGGACTCGCAGACGGGATGACCGTCCGCTCGGCTGGGGCAGGGTGCCATGCATCGGATCAGGCCTGGGCCGGAGCCGGCGCTTCCACCCGACCCGAGCGGAGGCGAACGGTGCGGTCGCAGAGGCGTGCGAGACCGGGATCGTGGGTCACCAGCACGAGCGTCGCGCCGCGGTCGCGCTTGAGCGCGAAGAGCAGGTCGACGATCTGCCGTCCCGTGGCCTCGTCGAGGTTGCCGGTGGGCTCGTCGGCCACGAGGATCGCCGGATCGGGCGCGATGGCCCGTGCGATGGCGACGCGTTGCTGCTCGCCCCCCGAGAGCTGGGCCGGATAGTGGTGCAGGCGATGACCGAGGCCGACCGCTTCCAGCTCGGCCTGGGCCCGGCGGTGCGCGTCGGTCTGGTCTGCGAGTTCGAGGGGCAGTGCCACGTTCTCCAGGGCCGTCATCGTCGGAACCAGATGGAAGGCCTGGAACACGATGCCGATGCGGCGTCCGCGGAAGCGCGCCAGGGCATCCTCGTCGAGACTTCCGAGATCGGTGCCCTCCACCACGATGCGGCCCGCGTCGGGGCGCTCGAGACCGGCCATCACCATCAGCAGGGTCGACTTGCCGGAGCCCGACGGGCCGACGAGACCGACCGCCTCGCCCGCCGCCACGTCGAGGGAAATGCCGCGCAGGACATGGACGCGGGCGGCACCGCGGCCGAGGCTCAGGTCGATGTCGGAGAGGGCGATGGTCTGCGCCGTCGGCGCGGTGGGGTTGTCGGACTTCAACGGGCGACCGATCTGTGAACAGGTGGTGTCAGCGTAGGTGCAGGGTCGGAGCTGTGAACGAATGGGTCTGTGTGGAGTCTCACGCCTCGCCGATATGGTCCGCCTGCGCGCGGCGCGCCATGCCGGTTTCGGGCTCGCTGCGCTGATGACGCTCTTTGCCGCACTCGGCCTCGCCCCCCTCCCCCTTCGCGCTGCGCCGGACGTGCCGCCCGTCAACCTCGTGGCCTTCGGCGATAGCCTGACGGCCGGTTACCGTCTCCCCGCGAGCGCGGCTTTCCCGGTGGTGCTCGAACGCGCCCTGAAGGCGCGCGGGCGCGTGGTCGCGGTGGCGAATGCGGGCGTCTCTGGCGACACCACGACGGGCGGTCTCGACCGTCTCGACTGGTCGGTTCCGGACGGAACGGACGGCGTCATCCTCGAACTCGGCGCCAACGACATGCTGCGGGGTACCGACCCGGCCGTGACTCGCAAGGCCCTCGACGCGATGATCGCCCGGCTGAAAGCGCGGGGTATCCCCGTCCTTCTGGCGGGTATGAAGGCATCGCCCAACCTCGGGCCGGAGTACGTTGACCGCTTCGACGCGATCTATCCGGACCTCGCCAAGCGCTACGACCTCGTCCTCTACCCGTTCTTCCTCGAGGGCATCATCGGCGACCGCCAGGCCCATCTCGACGACGGACTGCACCCCAATGCAAAGGGCGTGGAGACGATCGTGGCCGGTATGCTCCCGACCGTGGAAACCTTTCTCGACCGCCTCAAGCCGCAGGCCCGCTGAGCCCGTGCCGCGCCTGTTCACCGGTCTGGAGATCCCCCCCACCATCGCCGAGGCGCTGGCCTTGAAGCGTGGGGCACTGCGCGGGAGCCGCTGGATCGAGCCGTCGGACTATCACATCACCCTTCGCTTCCTCGGGGACGTGGAGGTCGAAGTCGCGGAGGCGCTGCACGAGCGCCTCATCGACGCCCGGGTCCGGTCTCCCTTCGCAGTGACCCTCGACAGCTTGGCGAGCTTCGGCGGCGACAGGCCGCGGGCGATCCTCGCCACGGTGGCACCGAACCCGGATCTTCTCGACCTGCAGGCCGAACAGGAACGGCTGGCCCGCGAAGCCGGGGCGGAGCCGGAGCGCCGCAAGTTCACGCCGCACGTCACCCTCGCCCGCCTGCGCCGCGAGGCCGGTGCCGAGGATGTCGCCGGCTATCTCGGCGAGCGCGGCCTTTTCGCACCGCTGACGTTCACGGCTGACCGCGTCGCGCTGTTCTCGGCCCGGGAATCGAAAGGCGGCGGTCCCTACGTGGTCGAAGCGGCCTATCCGCTGGGTTAGGAGCCGGACGCCAGGCGATCTCAGAGGCGCCGCAGGGCCACCGACTCGATGCGGTGGCTGGCCCCCTTGGCGAGGATCAGGCCGGCCCGCTGCCGGGTCGGCAGGATGTTGTCGCGCAGATTCGGCAGGTTGATCGTCGTCCACAGCGTATCGGCGATTTCGATCGCCTCGGCCTCCGTCACCTCGGCATATTTGCGGAAGTAGGACAGGGGATCCCGGAAGGCCGTCTGGCGCAGGCGCAGGAAGCGATTGACATACCAGCGGTGCAGGTCGTCCTCGTGGCCGTCGAGGTAGATCGAGAAATCGAAGAAATCCGAGACGAACGGGATCGCGGTGCCGTCGCGCGGCAGGCGTGCCGGCTGCAGCACGTTCAGGCCCTCGACGATGAGGATGTCGGGAGATTCGATGATGCGCTCCTCTCCCTCCACCACATCGTAGACGAGGTGGGAATAGAGAGGGGCCGCGACCCGCTTCTTGCCGGCCTTGATATCGGTCAGGAAACGCAGCAGCGCGGCGGTGTCGTAGCTCTCGGGAAAGCCCTTCCGCTCCATCGCGCCCATGCGCTTCAGCTCGGCATTGGGCAGCAGGAACCCATCGGTGGTGATGAGATCGACCTTCGGTGTGTTCGGCCAGCGCGCCAGCAGGGCGGCGAGCACCCGGGCGGAGGTCGATTTGCCCACGGCGACCGAGCCGGCGAGACCGATGATGTAGGGGACCTTTGTCTCGTGCTCGGCGAGCAGAAAGCGCTGGGTCGCCTTGAACAGTCCCTGGGTGGCCGCGACGTACAGCGAGAGCAGCCGCGAGAGCGGCAGGTAGATCGCCTCCACCTCCTCGACCGAAATCGGATCGTTGAGGGATTGCAGGCGCGCCACCTCCTCCGCCGCGAGCGTCAGGGGCGTATCGGCACGCAGTTGCGCCCATTCTTCGCGGGTGAACAGGCGGTAGGGCGACAGCCGCTCGGAGCCCTCTCCGGTCACCGGGTCCTGGCCCTTGGCGACTGGCCGCTCGGTCCGAGCCGTCGGCACAGACGTCACGGCCAGGGGCGACGCGGCGAAAGGTGGCTCGGCGTTCACGCAGGGCTCCGGGAGGCCTTCTCGGCGATCCCGCTCTGCCTCGTGCGCCGCTCAAGTTCCGCCAGCACCTCGTCCAGGGAAACCTCGCCGCCCCGCAGGACGACCATGAGGTGATACAGGACGTCCGCCGCCTCGCTGACGAGACCGGCGCGGTCGCCTTGCACGGCGGCGATCGCCGCCTCGACCGCTTCCTCGCCGAGCTTCTTGGCGGCTTTGGCCGGGCCGCCGGCGAGGAGCTTTGCCGTGTAGGATGCCTCGGGCGAGGCGGCCGCGCGGTCGGCGACGAGCCCTTCAAGATCGCTGAGCGTGAACTGGGTCATACCATCCTGGTCCCGGGAAAACCGGGCCTATCGTGCCATGCACCCGACCGTGCGGCACGATGGATCATGACGCAAGGGGTGCGGAAGTCGGCCTCAGAGATCGAGGCGCATGGAAAGGCCGGCCGCGGCCATGTGAGCCTTGGCTTCGGAAACGCTGTGCTGCCCGAAATGGAAGATCGAAGCTGCCAGCACCGCGCTTGCGCCGCCTTCGCGCACGCCCGCCACCAGATCGTCGAGGCCGCCGACGCCGCCCGATGCGATGACCGGTACGGAAACGGCATCGGAGATGGCTCGCGTCAGACCGATATCGTAGCCGGAGCGCATGCCGTCACGATCCATCGAGGTCACGAGCAATTCGCCGGCACCGCGGGCAGTAACGGTGCGGGCGAAGGCGATGGCGTCGATCCCGGTCGGCTTGCGCCCACCATGGGTGAAGATCTGCCATTCCGCGGGTTCGTCGGGCCCGGAGGTGCGCTTGGCGTCGATCGCCACGACGATGCATTGGCTGCCGAACTTCTCCGCCCCGCGGGCGACGAAGTCGGGGTCGTTCACGGCCGCCGTGTTGATCGAGACTTTGTCGGCCCCGGCCAGCAGGAGGGTACGGATATCCGCCACCGTGCGGATGCCGCCGCCGACGGTGAGGGGCATGAAGCAGGCCTCTGCCGTGCGGCTGACGACGTCGAGGAGCGTCCCTCGATCCTCGTGGCTTGCCGTGATGTCGAGGAAGCAGAGTTCGTCGGCGCCCGCCGCGTCGTACGCCTTGGCCGCCTCGACGGGGTCGCCGGCATCGCGCAGTTCGAGGAACTGGACACCTTTCACGACGCGACCGTCCTTGACGTCGAGACAGGGGATGATGCGGGTCTTGAGCACGGGCGGCCTCTGAAAGGGGTCAGGCCGCCGGGGCGGCGTCGGTACCGCTGGTGGCGCGCCGAATCGCGGTCAGGGCTTCGCGCGGATCGATCCGGCCGTCATACAGGGCGCGTCCCGTGATGGCGCCGGCCAGCAGCGCGCAATCGGGCTCCAGGATGCGGTGGACGTCCTCGATCGAGGCGAGGCCGCCGGAGGCGATCACCGGGATCGTCACCGCCCGGGCGAGGCCGAGGGTCATCTCGATGTTGAGGCCCTTCAGGATGCCGTCCCGGGCGATGTCCGTGTAGATGATCGCCGCGACCCCGGCATCCTCGAACCGGCGGCCGAGTTCCTCCGCCGTCATGCTGGAGGTTGTGGCCCAGCCCTCGACGGCGACGCGGCCGTCCTTCGCATCGATGCCGACGGCGATTTTGCCCGGGTAGAGGCGGGCGGCTTCGCGGACGAAGGCGGGATCGCGCACAGCGGCAGTGCCGATGATGACCCGGCTGACGCCTTTGGCGATCCAGGCCTCCAGGGTGCGCATCTCGCGGATGCCGCCACCGAGCTGCACAGGCAGCTTGGTCCGCGCCAGGATCGCATCGACGGCACCGGCATTCATGGGCGCACCCGCGAAAGCGCCATCGAGATCGACCACGTGGAGCCAGGAGAAGCCCTGCTCCTCGAAGACCGCGGCCTGGGCGGCCGGATCGTCGCTGAACACGATGGCTTGGGCCATGTCGCCCTGCACGAGGCGGACACAGCGCCCTTCCTTGAGATCGATGGCCGGAAACAGGATCACGCGTCGGTTCGCTTTCAGGTGGGACGGGTCAAAGGTGGGGTCCGCGCCTCAGGGGCGCCAGCGCAGAAAGTTTGCGAGGAATGCGAGGCCGAGGCGCTGGCTCTTCTCCGGGTGGAACTGGGTGCCGGCGACGTTGTCGCGCGCCACCATCGCGGTGACGGGGCCACCGTAGTCGCTATGAGCGACTCGATCCTCGGCTCGCTCCGGCGACAGCGCGTAGCTGTGCACGAAGTAGGCGTGCAGACCGCCCTCGCCCGTCGGAATATCCGACAGGAGCGCATGCGGCCGGTCGATTTCGAGGGTGTTCCAGCCCATGTGGGGAACCTTGAGGCCAGGATCGGCCGGCTGGATCGGTCCGACGTCGCCGGGAATCCAGTCGAGCCCTCTGGTGGTGTCGTGCTCCAGCCCGCGGGTCGCCAGCAGCTGCATGCCGACGCAGATACCCAGGAATGGACGCCCACGGGTGTGCGCCGCGTAGGTCATGGCCTCGACCATGCCGGTCACAGCATCGAGGCCGCGGCGGCAATCGGCGTAGGCACCGACACCGGGCAGCACCACCCGGTCGGCGCCGGCGACCGCGTCGGCCTCGCTGGTCAGGACAATGCGGGTCTCGTCGAGGCCGGCCTCGCGGGCCGCCCGCTCGAAGGCCTTGGCTGCCGAATGCAGGTTGCCAGAGCCGTAATCGATGATCGCGACGGTCTCCACGCTCACCGTCGGCCCTCGCTGAAGGGGAACATGCCGATGGCGAGATCACTCGGCGGCACGGAGACGCCGACGTGAGGTGCCGGTCCCGTCCGCGCGATGGGTGAACCGTCGAGCCAGCGCGCGGCGGCCTTCATCTCGGCCTCCTCGGCATTGGTGGCGGTGACCGCATCGCGCACCGGACGTCCGGCCCGGGCATAGGTCCAGCGTCGAAGGGACGAAGCCTCCAGGCCGATCAGGATCGACACCAGGAGCGTCATGACGGAGGCGGCAATGGGGGTGAGCCCCAGGAAGCGCCCCCCGAACGCCAGGAGGGCGAGCAGCGCCAGCACGCCGAGACCGGCGAGCCAGAGGCGATGGAAGAAGAACCAGAGCGGACCGAAGGCGAAGGCCGGCCAGGAGAAGCCGTCCGGCACCAGGTGCGCCCGCTCGAGACCATGGGCCTCGCCGACAAGGGCGCCCCGCGCGGGGTGCAACGTATAGGTGCGCATCACGTCTCGCATCCTCCCTTCCGACCCGGAATGCGGATCAGAGTGATCCCTTCGTCGAGGGAACGCGGCCACCCTCGCGGGGATCGATCGCCACCGCCTGCCGCAAGGCGCGGGCCAAGCCTTTGAAGCAGCTCTCGGCGATATGGTGGGCATTGTCGCCGTACAGCGTCTCGACATGCAGTGTGATGCCGGCATTCATCGCGAAGGCCTGGAACCACTCGCGTACGAGCTCGGTGTCGAACTGCCCGATCTTCTCGACCCGGAACTCCGTCCGGAAGACGAGGAAGGGCCGACCGGAAATATCGATGGCGACCCGGGTCAGGGCCTCGTCCATGGGCAGATGAATATCGGCGTAGCGGCCGATGCCGCGCTTGTCGGAGAGCGCCTGGGCGAAGGCCTGTCCGAGAGCGATGCCGGTATCCTCCACCGTGTGGTGATGGTCGACATGGAGGTCGCCCGTGACCGCTACGTCGAGGTCGAACAGCGCATGGCGCGCGAACAACTCGAGCATGTGGTCGAAGAAGCCGACCCCCGTCGAGACCTGGGCTCGCCCCGTTCCGTCGAGGTCGAGCGCGACCTGCACGTCGGTCTCCGCCGTCTTGCGGCTGATGCGGGCGGCGCGCTGGGCCTCTTGGGTCACGGGACGGTTCCGGTACAGGGACGATCCCGCCTTCTAGAGGGAAGACCGGGTCCCGGGAAGGGCAGGTCGCGCCGAATTCACCGGCGCTCCAGCCCGCTCAGCGATTCAGGACCCGTCCGGCCACGGCGTCGAGCTTCGCGAGAAGGGCCGGATCGCGTTGCGCCGGAGCGGTCATGATCGCGCCGTCCAGGGCACGCTCGGTGCCGACGGGGCACGGCTCGCGCTCGGCCGGGAAGTCGCGGGCGAGGCGTGCGACGAGGCGGGCGGCCTTGTCGGCATTGGCACGCGCCACTGCGACGACGGCCGCGACATCGACCGCATCGTGGGTTGGATGCCAGCAGTCGAAGTCGGTTACCATCGCGATCGTCGCGTAGGTGATCTCGGCCTCGCGGGCGAGCTTGGCCTCCGGCATGTTGGTCATGCCGATCACGTCGTAACCCAGCGCCTTGTAGGTGGTGGATTCGGCGTAGGTGGAGAATTGCGGCCCCTCCATGCAGACGTAGGTTCCGTCGCGGTGGACCGCAATGTTCTCGGCCTGCGCCGCCGCCGCGATGCGGGCCTGCAGGCCTGGGCCAACCGGATGGGCCAGGGAGACGTGGGCCACGCAGCCATCGCCGAAGAACGACGCCGCACGGCCATGGGTCCGGTCGACGAACTGGTCGACGAGGACGAACAGGCCGGGATGAAGCTCGGCCTTGAACGAGCCGCAGGCCGAGAGCGAGACGAGGTCGGTGACGCCGGCTCTCTTCAGGACGTCGATGTTCGCGCGGTAATTGATGCCCGAGGGCGAAAAGCGGTGGCCGCGTCCGTGGCGGGCCAGGAACACCACCTTGGTCTCGCCGATGCGGCCGATGCGCAGGGCGTCGGAGGGCTCGCCCCAGGGGGACGCGATCCGCTCCTCGCGGACATCCTCGAGTCCGGGCAGGTCGTAGACCCCGGACCCGCCCATCACGCCGAGCACCGCTGCCGTCATCCTGCTCTCCATAACATTCGCGCCGGTCGCCCCTCCTTGGGGCGCCGGCGCTGGCCGTGTCAACGAAGGGCGGGCGGCCCGGCGGACCGCCCGTACCGGATCAGTAGGTCTTGTGCAGTTCCGGCTGGAGGCCGTGGACCTCGCCGCCGACCTTCGCCCAGATCTTCTTCTTCACGTAGTAGAGCAGACCCGATAGCACGAGCAGGAACAGGATCACCCGCAGGCCGAGGGCCTTGCGCGCCATCATGTGCGGCTCGGCAGCCCAGGCCATGAACGCCGCGACGTCACGGGAATATTGGTCGACCGTCTCGGGCACGACCGGCTCGCCCTTGTCGTTCTTGGCGTAGGTCACCTGGCCGTCGCTGATCGGCTTCGGCATCGCGATGAGATGTCCGGCATAGTACTTGTTGTAGTACGTTCCCGCCGGGATCTCCTTGCCTTCCGGCGGATCTTCGTAGCCGTTCAGGAGTGCGTGGATGTAGTCCACGCCCTGTTCGGAGAAGCCGATGAAGGGCATCGCGTCGAACACGAACCAGGGAAAGCCGCGCTCGTAGGTGCGGGCCTTGGCGAGCACCGAGAAGTCGGGCGGCGCCTTGCCACCGTTGGCAGCTGCCGCCGCCTTCTCGTTCGGGAAGGGCGACGGGAAGGCGTCGGCGGCGCGGGCGGGCCGATCGACGTCCTCACCCGCATCGTTCTGTTCCTTCACCTTGTACTGGGCGGCGAGCTCCTTCACCTGCCCGGTGGTGAAGCCGGGGCCACCCTCCTCCGAGAGGTTGCGGAATCGCACGAGGCTCATGCTGTGACAGCTCGAGCAGACTTCCTTGTAGACTTGAAAGCCGCGCTGGAGCTGAGCCTGGTCGAACCGACCGAAGGTTCCGGCGAAGCTCCACTTCTCGCGGGGCGGGTGAGGTGTTCCCTCATCCGCGGACGCGACGGTGACGCTCAGGACGGCCGCGAGCAGGGACGCAGCCAGGAGACGGGTCGTTTTCATGGTTCTCAAAAGTCCCCTGCCCTCAACCCTTGGACGACGGTGCGGCCGCGGCACCCACCGGCATGCCGGACCCGCCAACCTGTTTGCCGGGCCCCGTCACGGTCTCGAGGATCGAGCCGGGAAGAGCCTTAGGCGTCTCGAACAGGCCGACGAGCGGCATGACGAGAAGGAAGTGCAGGAAGTAATAGGCCGTGCAGATCCGCGCCGCGATCACGTAGCCACCCTCGGGTGGCTTGGCACCGAGCCAGCCGAGCACGATGCACACCACCACGAACAGCCAGAAGAACTGCCGGTAGATCGGGCGGTAGTTGCACGAGCGGACCCGCGAGGTGTCGAGCCACGGCGCCAGGGCCAGGATCAGGACAGCGCTGAACATCAGAATAACGCCGCCGAGCTTGTCCGGCACCGCGCGCAGGATCGCGTAGAACGGCAGGAAGTACCATTCCGGGACGATGTGGGCGGGCGTCACGGCCGGGTTGGCCGGGACGTAGTTGTCAGCGTGACCGAGATAGTTCGGCTGGTAGAAGATCCAGTAGGCGAAGAAGGCGAAGAACACGACCGAGGCGAAGACGTCCTTGATCGTGGCGTAGGGCGTGAAGGCGACAGCGTCCTTGCCCGACTTGATCGGAATACCGGCCGGGTTGTTCTGGCCCGTCACGTGCAGTGCCCAGACGTGCAGGATCACGACGCCGGTGATCATGAAGGGCAGCAAGTAGTGCAGCGAGAAGAAGCGGTTCAGGGTCGGGTTGCCGACCGAGTAGCCGCCCCAGAGCAGACTCTGGATGGTGTCGCCCACAACCGGGATCGCCGCCAGGATGTTGGTGATGACGGTCGCACCCCAGAAGCTCATCTGGCCCCACGGCAAGGTGTAGCCGAGGAAGGCCGTCGCCATCATCAGCAGGTAGATGATCACACCGAGGATGTAGAGCACCTCGCGGGGCGCCTTGTACGATCCGTAGTACAGAGCCCGAAAGATGTGGACGTAGACGGCGACGAAGAACATCGACGCGCCGTTGGCGTGCATATAGCGCAGCAGCCAACCGTAGTTCACATCGCGCATGATGTGCTCGACGGAGTTGAACGCGTTGGCGGCGGAGGGATCGTAGTGCATCGCCAGCCAGACGCCGGTGACGATCTGCGACACCAGCATGGCGATGAGGATCGCGCCGAAGGTCCAGAAGTAGTTGAGGTTCCGCGGCACCGGGAAGGAAACGAAGGAGGAATGCACCAGCCCGATCAGGGGCAGGCGCGATTCGAACCACTTCGCCAAGGCGCTCTTGGGAACGTAGGTATTGCCGTGTCCGCTCATGGGGCGACCCGCTCCAAATCCTGTTTCAGGGTGTCAGGCGACGGCCTTTCCGCCCTCTTCTCCGATCCGGATCTTGGAATCCGACTCGAAGACGTAGGGCGGGATAGGCAGGTTCGTCGGGGCGGGACCGCGGCGCACCCGGCCGGACGTGTCGTAGAGAGAGCCGTGGCAAGGGCAGGACCAGCCCTCGTACTGTCCCTGATGACCGATCGGCACGCAGCCGAGATGCGTGCAGTTGCCATAGACCACGAGCCACTTGGCGTGGCCCTGCTTCACGCGGGCCGAGTCGGGCTGCGGATCGATGAGGTCGGACAGCTTCACCTCGGAAGCTTCCTTGATCTCCTTCTCCGAGCGACTGCGCACGAAAATGAGCTTGCCGCGCCAGAACACGTTGACGATCTGGCCTTCCTGGATCGGCGTCAGGTCGACCTCCAGGGGAGCGCCGGCCGCGATCGTCTCGGCATCCGGCGCCATCGAGGCCACGAAGGGCCAGGCCAGGGCACCGGCACCGACGGCGAGACCCGCCCCCGTCGCGAGAAACATGAAATCGCGACGCGTGCCGTCCGGCGCGCCGTGGGAGCTGTCGGGATCGGCTGCCGTGTTCGCCAAGTGTCAAACTCCAAGCATGATTGCGCCGGGTGACCCTGATCCCACCCGTGCGGCAAGGGCCGGCGGGACCTTAGAGGCTTTCAAAGGAATGTCAGCCCGGCGGGACGGAAGCACCATCCCCCATGTTTGTGCAATGCGACCCCGCGTCACCCGAAGTCAAGGCGCGAAGCCTTTCAGAATGCGCGGTTTCCATTGCTGCCGCGCCCTCGTTTCGGCGGTGGCGCAGGAAGACCACAGGAGGCATGCGCCGAAGCGATCAGGGCCCGTGGGTCAGTCCCATGCCATGCGCTCGTGGTGGGGTGTACGGGCCAACGAAGTAGGAAGGATATCACCGAACGCGGATGGAGGATCTGCAGCTTGCGTGATCCATCCCGCCGACATCCGAGGGTCAGGCGCCGACTCGAAGCCCTGCCCGGCCGCACCACCCTCGTGACGGTATCACCGATTTAATATACACGCCTGGAAGTTGTATCGCATGGTGGTGACATCCGCCTTTTGCCGCCTGTGCGGAACCGTCCGGATGCGCTAACCGACCCGGTATTGCTTGGCCGTTCCGTCAGGCCGACAATGCCGAGAGATGCGATGGACGTGAGCGATCCGCAGTTCTTCCTGGCCGTCCTCCAGATCGTGTGGATCGACCTGCTGCTCTCGGGCGACAATGCGGTCGTCATCGCCCTCGCCTGCCGGTCTCTTCCCGAAACGCATCGGCGGACCGGGATCCTGCTGGGCGCTGGCACCGCGGTTCTCCTGCGCATCGTGTTCGCGCTGGTGGTTTCGTCGTTGCTGGCGATTCCACTGCTGCGGATCTTCGGAGGCATCCTTCTCCTCGTCATCGCGGTAAAACTCGCGGTCGGCGAAGACGAGGCCGATCCGACGGTGGCCGAGAGCACGACGCTTTGGCGGGCGGTCCGGACCATCGCCATCGCCGACGCGGTGATGAGCCTCGACAACGTGGTCGCCGTGGCCGCTGCCGCGAAGGGTCATACGATTCTGTTCGTGTTCGGGCTCCTGCTGTCGATCCCGCTGATCATCATGGGCGCCTCCCTGATCACCGCCCTGCTCGTCCGCTTTCCGCTCGTCCTCTGGGCGGGAGCCGCGCTTCTCGGCTGGATCGCCGGAGAGATGATCGCCACCGACCCGCTGATCCTCGGTACGACCGCACCGATCCCCCATGCGACCGAGATCGCCGGCGCATTGGCTGCGATGCTCGTGGTCGGCATCGCGCAGATCCTCGCGCGGAAACGGAACGCGCGAGCGGGAGGCGTTGCATGACGGTACGCCTGCCGTGGCTCGGTATGATCGGGCGGATCGGGCGGATCGGGCGTGCGCTCCTGCGCGGCGGGCTAGGCGGCGCTGGAACGGCGGGTTTCGCCGCGGGCGATGCGCTGCAGGCACTGTTCGAGGCCTCACCGGATCGACAATTCGTCTTCACGCGTTCGCCCGGCGGCGAATTTCATCTTGCGGCCTGGAATGCGGCAGCCGCCAGAGCCGTCGGCCGTGGGGACGACGCGATCGGCTCCGAACTCGCTGCCCTGCTGCCTGCGTCGGAGGTGGTACAACTGCGCGCTGGGATGGAACGTGCGGCCGCCACGGGTACAGGTCTGCGAACCCAGGATCATCAGACCGGTCCGGCCGCCGCCGGCGCTACGGAAATGGTCTTCGTCCCGTTGCCGGAGCCGGGTACCGGTGCCGTGCGACGAGTCCATGTCAGCCTGCGCGACCTCCGTCACCTGAAGCTTGCCGATGCCGAAGCGCGGGAAGCGAACCGTCTCCTCGTCATGGCCGAGAATGTGGCCCATGTGGGCCACTGGCACCTGCATATCCCCTCGCGCGCGCTGACATGGTCCGAAGAGGTCTACCGCATCCACGGGCTCGATCCGCAGACCTTCGCTCCGACGATCCAGGGCAGTATCGCCGCCTGCCATCCCGACGACCGCGCCACCGTCTCGCGACGGATCGCAGGTGCGATCCGTCGGGGCGAGGGTTTCGACGTCGCCCTGCGGCTGGTGCGTCCCTCGGGGGAGATCCGAGAAGTTCAGGTTCGCGGCAGTTGCCGGGGCGAAACGGGAATGGCCACGCAGACAGCCGTTCGCGGGTCCATCTTCGGCGTCTTCGCCGACGTCACCGAGCTGAAATCGGTCGAGCGGGCTCTCGCCGAGAAATCCGCCCTGCTAGAAGCCACCCTGGAGAGCATGGATGAAGGCCTCCTGATGATCGACGGCAAGGGCCGCATTCCGATCATCAATCGGCGCGCCATCGAACTCTTGGACGTCTCGCCCGAGGTGATCGCCGCCGGCCCGGACTACCGGACCCTCCGCCGGCACCTGCGTGAGAGTGGAACCTGGGGGACGGCCGTCGAAGCTCCGAGCGTCTGGCGCCTCGACGACGAGCGGCGCACAACCGAACTCCGTTTGGAACGCAACCGAACCGATGGCCGCGTGATCGAGACGCGCTCTGTGCCGATGCTGGTGGGCGACGGCCATGTCCAGACCCTCACGGACGTGACCGAGCGGCGCCGCGCCGACGAGCGCCTTCGGGAGAGCGAGGCGCGTTATCGTCTCCTGGCCGATTATACCTCGGACCTCATCGTCCTGGACGATGCCAACGGGCGCCATCTCTACATCTCACCTGCCGTGACGAGCATGCTCGGCTACGACATCGAGGAGGCGAACCGCATCGGCCTGCGCACCCTCGTTCACCCCGAGGACATCGCCAACCTGTCGGCCACGCTGCGCGCTCTCGAACCGAAACAGCCGACAGGCTCGGTGGTCTATCGGATGCGGCATCGAGCCGGCCACGATCTCTGGGTCGAGGCCGCCTTCCGGTGCATCGAGGATCAGGGCGAGATTCAGATCATTCACGCGATCCGCGACGTCTCTCAGCGTCACGAACAGGAGGTCGACCTTCACCGCGCCCGCGTCGCCGCCGAGACTGCCGTGCGGGCGAAGGCCGAGTTCCTGGCCAACATGAGCCACGAATTGCGGACACCGCTGGCCGGCATTCTCGGCGTGCACGACCTCCTGCGGGACGACGCCTCCCTTGGCCCGGCCCAGACGCGGCTCGTCGCGCTCGCTCAGGAATCGGGGCGCTCGCTGCTGACGATCGTCAACGACATTCTCGACTTCTCGAAGATCGAAGCCGGTCGTCTCGTGATCGAGTCTCTGCCCTTCAGCCTGACCGCACTGATCGAGAGCTGCCGAGAACTCAGCGTCGAGTTCGTGCAGGGCCGCGAATCTCGCCTCGCCACCGATATCGAGGCGGACGTTCCGGACCGGGTTCTCGGCGACCCGACGCGCTTGCGGCAGATCATCCTCAACCTGACCACCAATGCGATCAAGTTCACGCCGCACGGCTCCGTCACCCTGCGGGTGCGATGGCAGCCGGCCCTAAAGACCATGCCGCTTCGGCCGTCGACCCTTCGCATCGAGGTCGTCGATACGGGAATCGGCATTGCACCGGACGTGCTGCCGCACCTGTTCGAGCGCTTCACCCAGGCCGACCACTCGACCTCCCGCCAGTACGGCGGCACCGGTCTGGGCCTGACGATCTGCAAGCGACTCGTGCACCTGATGGGGGGCGAGATCGGCGCGGAAAGCCACATCGGCGAGGGCTCTACGTTCTGGTTCGAGGTACCGCTGCGCTTGGCCGGAGCCGAGGATGAGTCAGCGGCCGGGCTCACGCAACGCGCGACACTTCAGAAGCCCTCCACCGTGCCCTGGCGCGTCCTGCTGGCCGAGGACAATTCCATCAACCAGGAGATCATCGGCACGGTGCTGCGCCAGAAAGGACATTCGGTCACTGTGGTGGATGACGGCGAGCGCGCCGTGACGGCGGCCTTCGAAGCGGAACGCCCGGACCTGATCCTGATGGACGTGCAGATGCCGGGGCAGGACGGCCTCGCGGCGACACAGGCGATTCGCGTCCGCGAACGGGAGGAAGGTCGTCCGCGGACGCCGATCATCGCCCTCACCGCCAACGCCATGCCCGAGGAGATAGAGCGCTGCCGCTCCGCGGGCATGGATGCCCATGTGGCCAAGCCGATCGAGTGGCCGGTGCTGTTCGCCACCATGGAGCGGCTCATCGTACGGGTCACGCCGACGGATCAAGCCGGCGCCCTGCCCTCAATGGCAGAACGCCCCGCCCCGTGAGGGGCGAGGCGTCCGGGCACCGAAGACGGTTCGGTCAGCTCAGTAGGCGGCCGGGTCGGCGCTGTCGCTCGGCGAGGCGAACTGCTTCGCCATGGCCTCGCTCATCGGGAGGTTCAGGTTGATGCCGCGCGGCGGGATCGGTTTCGTGAACCACTTGTCGTAGAGCGCCTTGCCCTCGGCGCTCTTGTAGAGCTTGGCGGTGGCCTCATCGGCCACGGCCTTGAAGGGCGCATCGTCCTTGCGAAGCATGATGCCGTAGGGTTCGGGCTTGGACAGCGCTTCGCTGGAGATCGCGTAGGCGCCCGGCTCCTTCGAGCTGGCGGCGAGCGAGGCGAGCAGCACGTCGTCCATGACGAAGGCGACGGCACGGCCGGTCTCGACCATCAGGAAGGCCTCGGCATGATCCTTGGCGGGAAGGATGGTCAGGCCGAGATTGCGCGCCGTGTTGGCCTCGTTGATCTGGCGGATGTTGGTGGTGCCCGAGGTCGAGACCACGGTCTTGCCCTTCAGATCGTCGATCTTATCGAGCTTGGCCGACTTCTTCGCGACGAACCGCGTGGCCGTCAGGAAGTGGGTGTTGGTGAAGGACGCCTGCTTCTGGCGGTCGGCATTGTTCGTCGTCGAACCGCACTCGAGGTCGATGGTGCCGTTGGCGATCAGCGGAATGCGGGTCGCCGAGGTGACCGGGTTTAGCTTGACCTCGAGATTCGGCAGCTTGAGATTCGTCTTCACCGCCTCGGCAATCTTCTGACAGATTTCGAGGGCGTAGCCGACCGGCTTCTGATCGCCGTCCAGGTAGGAAAACGGCACCGACGCGTCCCGATACCCGATGGTGATCGCATTGGTTTCCTTGATCTTCTTCAAGGTTCCGGCGAGCTCTTGCGCCTGGGCGCTCCCTGCAGCGACCACCGACAGCGCGAGGCTGACAGCGACGGCGGACAGGGTGGATCTCTGGTGGCACGAACGCATCTGCGGGCTGGCTCCGGGAGGTCGATCGTCACAATGATCGACGGGACTGAGGTGGGCAACGTAGCAGCGGTGCGGGCCGCCGCAATCGTTGTTTTCGCGCTGTCCAAGACGACAGCGCCCTCGCCCCTGGCAAACACCGTGCCGAAGGGAAACGCTGCGTAGTCCTCGTTCCTCGCTGCACGCCAGGAGAGCATCGCCCATGCAAAAAGGCCCGACTTTTCAGCCGGGCCAAATCGCATGTCTCGAAGGTTCGGATCTGTTGAGATCCGGGCTCGCGGGGAGCCCGGATCGTGCCGCTCCGTCGGCTTAGAAGTCGCGCTGGACGCGGCCGCGGATCTGGAAAGTGTCCGAGGAGGTGACGGTGCGGACCGCACCGCTGGCAATCGTGGCATCGCTGACATTGCCAACGGAGCGGGTCATATCAACGACACGCCCGTTCTGGACTCCGACCTTGGTGTAGAAGCCTTCAAGACCGATATCGAGGTCCTTGACCGGGGACCAGATGATGCTTCCACCGGCAACGATCTGGTAGTTGTCACGCAGCACAGGGCTGACGTTGAAGGACGTCTGACCGGGAATACCCGTGAACTGACCGGTGGAGCCGAGAGTCTGGAAGACGGCAGCGTTGGCGGCACGTGCGCCCCGGGCGAAGTTCAGCTCACCGTAGCTGGCGAACACGGCCGAACGCCACTCAGGCGACCAGTAGTGTAGCAGCGAACCGACCACCGTGAAGCTGGTGGACAGCTCGATCTTGCCCGTGAACGGGTTGAGCGTCGCATCGGACATGTAGGGGTCGAACGCAGCACCGTTGATCGTGCTGGCGCGCGAGGCGTAGCTGCCGTTGTACGAGGAGTAGCCGGTGTAGAGGGTTGCGCCCTCGCCGTAGGCGCCCTGCAGGTAAAGGGTGTCACCCGGGGCGATGAAGGGCAGGTTGATCTTCGCGCCAGCCTGCACCGCCCAGCCGTACTCGCTGGCGGGCCGCACGGTCGTGCCAGGCAGACCGCCGAAGCCGGCAAGAGCGAGGTTCGGATTCAGCGCAACACCGTTGGCGCCGAGAGCAGCGCCCGAGATGAAGTTACCGGTGTTCAACTCCTTGACGGCGGCAGAAAGCTGCATTGAGCCCCAGGCTGCATCGTAGCGCAGCACACCAACGAAATCGGGCATGCGGTTACGCTGAGCAACGTCAACGTTAGCGAACCCAGCACCCGTGAAGATCGGCGACGGTGCGCCAGTGTTGGCGACGTTGATGCCAACCTGCGAACCAGCGGGGGTGAACGTCGTGTTGGCGCCAAACACCTGCGAGTAGATCGTGTTGCGGCGGAAGGTCGGGTCTTCCATCGAGACCGTGGCCGAGAGACCGCTGTCGCCGAGCTTGCTCGTGTAGGCGAGCAGGTTGGTGGACTGCAGGTCCGAGTTGGCGGTGGCGCCGGCGAACTCGAAGTCGTGGGCGTAGAAGTCGAAGAACGAGGAGGCGCGACCGGCGGTGAGGCCGGCGAACTGGATGAACGCCTTGTCGGTGTTCACGAACTGCTGGGCGCGACCATTCTGGTCCTGACCGGTGGCACCGAAAGCGTTGCCGATGCGCTCCTGTGTTCCGGAGCGCAGGCCGCCGGTGGCGCCGGTGCGCGAGGCGAACTGGAGACGCACGAAGGCGCGCAGGGTGCCGTAAGCGGTCTGCGTGCGGGCATCGACGTTGATGCGGGCGAGGCCGATGTAGCCGGTGGTGTCACCGTTCGAGCCCGAGCGGCTATCGGTCGGCTGATAGCCAACGTCGATGCGGGCGCGGCCGGAGAGACGGATGCAGGTGTCGGTACCCGGGATGTAGAAGAAGCCGGCACCGTAGGCGGAGCAGACGCGGACGTACTCGATCGGAACAGCCTTCTTGACCGGGAGGTCGGCTGCCTGTGCTCCGGCGACCGCAGCGAACCCTGCCGCGGAGGCGAGAAGCGAGCTCTTCAAGAGCTTCATTGATATCTCCAAAAGCTTCGAGACCCGAGGGAAGGCTTACTGCGCTCGAGATCTCTATGGATCTCGATATCGCTTGGCCCTTTGTTTTTGAATAACCAGACGTTGCTCGCTGGAAATTGTCTTGGCGCACTGAGGTCGCCCTCAGCGCAGGATCACTCTGTGCGAGGCGGTTCCGGGGAGCAACTCGGAATCGTGATCGGCGAGGCGGTTCCAAGGCGCTGTTGCGGCGTTGCAACGTTCGACAGGTGGCTAAGTGACTGTTTAGAGGGCAGGATTTCGCGGGTCTGAGGCGGCGGACCATCTGCCCCCACGGTCGGAGCGTGGTGTCAAGTCCAAGGAAATACGGAATAATCTGTGATTTTTGATACATTACGCGGGTTGGTTCGGCTCTCGACGATAGGATGTCGTGGTCAAGCTAGCGGCAGACGTCGCTACATTCGTGTCAGGCCTGTGCGACGAGCCCGTCAGGGATAACTGCTAGCGATCCCGCCGGCGGACGGGCTCCATGGCTGTCAAGGACGAATCGAAATGTGGGGGCGATAGGCGAAACGCACCCCCCTCGAACGATCTGCGCCGGGACGGAACCCATCGCGATCGTCGCTCGAAAGGTTCGGAGATCAATCCTGAAGGCCGATCACCTGGAAGTTGGTGTGCAGCTCGTCCGACATCGGCACGTTGAGGCGGATACCGTTGGGAAGACGCTTCAGGAACCAGCGGTCGTAGATCCAGCGCAGCTCGCGGGATCCGGCGAGGCGCTGAAAGGTCGTGGTGACGAGGCCGGCAATCTGGGGATCGTCCTTGCGGAACATCAGCCCGTAAGGTTCGAAGGACAGCTTGTCCGGCAGCACGGTGTAGGCCGAGCCGTCGGGACCGGCGGCAGCGATCAGGCCGTAGAGCAGGACATCGTCGAGGCCGAGAGCATCGGCCCGCCCGTCCCGGACCATCGCGAAGGACTCGGCATGGTCGTGCCCGGTGACGATGGTAGCAGGAATGCCGAGGCGGGCGAACAGCGCGCGCAGGGCGACCTCGTTGGTGGTGCCGGCGGTCACCGCCACGGTGCGCCCGGCGAGGTCGCGGAACGAATCGACCGAGGCGCCGCGCTTCACCAGAAGCTTGGTGGCGCTGAAGTAGGTGACGGGCGAGAACGCCACCAGCTTGCGCCGCTCGGCATTGGCCGTGGTCGAGCCGCATTCGAAATCGATCCGGCCGGACGTCAGCGCCTCGATCCGGGTCTCCGACGTCACGGGCTCGTACTGTACCTTGAGGTCGCTGCGTCCGAGTTCCTTGCCGATGTCGTCCACGATCTCCAGGCAGAGGTCGAGGGCGTAGCCGACCGGCTGCCCGGCGCCGTCCTTGAACGAGAACGGCAGGGAACTCTCGCGATAGCCTAGCCGCACGGTGCCGGTCTGGCCGATCGTCTTCAGCGTACCGGCCAGGACGTCGATCGCCGAGGCCGGAGCGCCCCCGGCCAGGAGGCCCAGTCCCGCCAGGAGCCCGATGATGACGCGACTTGCTGGCATGTCCGACCTCGACGTGAAACGGAACTCGGTCGACGGCGACGGCAGCGGAGCGACGCTCACACGCCGATCCGCTACTCCGCTGGCTCCGGCAAGGGGCTGACATCGCGATCCAGGCGCTGGTCGCTGAGCGTCAGCTGCCCCTCCCACTTGGCCACCGCCACGGTCGCCACGCTGTTGCCTAGGACGTTGGTGGCCGAGCGCCCCATATCGAGGAACTGGTCGATGCCGATGATGAGGAGCAGCCCGGCTTCCGGGATCTGGAAGGTGGTCAGCGTCGCCGAGATCACCACCAGGGAGGCGCGCGGGACGCCCGCCATCCCCTTCGAGGTCACCATCAGCAGCAGCAGCATCGTCAGTTGCTGCCCGAGGGTCAGGGGGATGTTGTAGGCTTGGGCGATGAACATCACCGCGAAGGTGCAGTACATCATCGATCCGTCGAGATTGAACGAGTAGCCCATCGGCAGCACGAACGAGGTGATCTTGTTCGGGACGCCGAAGCGCTCGAGATTGGTCAGGGTCTTCGGATAGGCCGCCTCGCTGGAGGCGGTGGAGAAGGCCAGGAGGAACGGCTCCTTGATCAGGTCGAGGAGGCGTTTCATCGCCGATCCGACGAGGGCGAAACCGGCGAGGGCGAGAAGGCACCACAGCATCGCCAGGCTGAAATAGAATTCCAGCATGAACTTGCCGTAGGTGACGAGCACCCCGATCCCCTGGGTCGTGATCGTGGCCGCGATCGCGGCGAAGACGGCGATCGGCGCGAAGCCCATCACGTAACCCGTGATCTTGAGCATCACGTCGGCGAGGCCCTCGATGCCTTGCGCGAGCAGCTTGCCCTTCTCGCCGAGAGCCGCCAGGGCTACGCCGAAGAAGATCGAGAACACGACGATCTGCAGGATCTCGTTGTTGGCCATCGCCTCGACCGGGCTCTTCGGCACGAGGTGGGTGACGAACTCCTTCAGGGAGAGGGACGCGGCCTTCAGGTTCGTGGTCGCCCCGGCATCGGGCAGCGGCAGGTTCAGATTATCGCCGGGCCGGAGGATGTTGACCATCACCAGACCGAGAAGCAGCGAGCACAGGGAAGCGCCGACGAACCAGAGCATCGCCTTGCCTCCGACGCGACCCACCGAGGCGGTATCGCCCATATGGGCGATGCCGACGACGAGGGTGGAGAACACCAGCGGCGCGATGATCATCTTGATCAGACGCAGAAAAACGTCGCTGATCAGCGCGATGTATCCTGAAATCTCCTTGGAGGTCTGTGGGTCCGGCCAGGTGATGTTGCAGAGATAGCCGACGAAGATTCCAAGCAGCATGCCGACGAAGATGTACGTGGTGAGCCTGGACTGCATCGCTTCCCCCCACCGCCGCGTCCGATGACGCTCCGCTCTGGCAACCAGGAGCCTGGTTCAGCTTGAGCAGGTCTGCACGAGGCATGCCAGACTTGAGGGCACGCAGGCGATCCGAGGATTAAAACCCCGGGCCGCGACGTGCCGCTTCCAGCGCTCGTCAGGAGACGCTAGCCCTTTTCCCGCCACAATCAAGCGGGGCCTCCGGTGGGGTCGGGCCGCTTCAGCGGCCCTCAGGCGGCCCGGAGACGACTCGCCGCCTCGGCCGAGCGCCGGATGAGATCCGGTTCCGGCACGCCCGACGGGACGACCCAGCTTCCGCCGACGCAGAGCACCGGCTTCAGGGCCAGCCAATCCGGCGCGGTCGCTTCGGAGATGCCGCCGGTCGGGCAGAACCGGACCTGCCCGAACGGGCCGGCGAGAGCCTTGAGCGCCTTGATGCCACCGGCGGCCTCGGCGGGGAAGAACTTGAACCGGTCGAGGCCATGGTCGAGGCCGCGCATGATGTCGGCCGCGTTCGCGACCCCTGGCAGATAAGGAACGCCACGGGCGAGAGCGGCGCGGGTCAGCGGATCAGTCAGGCCGGGGCTGACGATGAACTGTGCGCCGGCGCCCATGGCCGCGTCGAGATCGCGCGGGTTGAGCACCGTGCCGGCCCCCACCACGGCGCCCTCCACCCGAGACATGGCGCGGATCACGTCGAGCGCCGCCGGGGTCCGCAGGGTGACCTCGAGGGCGGTCAGCCCGCCCGCCACCAGGGCACGGGCGATCGGCTCGGCCTGGGCTACGTCCTCCACCACCAGCACCGGGATGACGGGGACGGATCGCATCAGGGTGTCGATGGTGGTGGTCATGGGCGGCATCCTTGGCAGCGGAGGCG
The DNA here is from genome assembly GCF_055361545.1 of Methylobacterium sp. TK31. Lineage (NCBI taxonomy): Bacteria > Pseudomonadati > Pseudomonadota > Alphaproteobacteria > Hyphomicrobiales > Methylobacteriaceae > Methylobacterium > Methylobacterium sp. TK31. Next base: position 3,184,839 of record NZ_CM143964.1, read on the forward strand.
GGAGGATCAGAGACCGGCGGCGGCGAGCATGGCCGAGGCGCCCTGCTCGGCACCATCGGCACCATGGCGCATGAAGGCGAAGAGCTCGCGCCCCGTGCCGAAGGCCGGCGGCGGCGCGGTTGCCTCCTCGCGGGCTTCCCACTCGGCCGGATCGACCAGAGCCTCCAGGGTGCCGTCCTCCGCGCTCAGGCGCACCATGTCCCCATCGCGAATCCGGGCCAGTGGGCCGCCGCCAAGGGCTTCGGGACTGAGATGGATCGCCGCCGGCACCTTGCCGGAGGCGCCCGACATCCGCCCGTCGGTGACGAGGGCGACGCGGAACCCGCGGTCCTGCAGCACACCGAGCTGCGGCGTGAGCTTGTGCAGTTCGGGCATACCGTTGGCGCGCGGCCCCTGGAAGCGCACCACCACCACCACGTCGCGCTCCAGCTCGCCGGCCTTGAAGGCCGCCATGACGTCGTCCTGATCGTCGAAGACGCGGGCCGGAGCCTGGATGGTCCAGCGCGCGGGATCGACGGCGCTGGTCTTGAAGGTGGCCCGGCCGAGATTGCCCTTGACCAGCCGCATGCCGCCATCGGGCTGGAAGGCATTGGCGGGGCTGCGCAGGATGGTCTCGTCATGCGAGCGCTCGGGCGCATCCTCGAAGACGAGGGCGTCGTCGATCAACTTCGGATCACGGGCGTGATCGTGCAGCCTTGTGCCCGCCACCGTGAGAATGTCGTCGTGCAGCAGCCCGGCGTCGATCAGGCTGGCGATGACGTAGGACATGCCGCCGGCCGCATGGAAATGGTTCACGTCGCCCGAGCCGTTCGGATAGACCTTGGCCACCTGCGGCACCACCGCCGAGAGCCGGTCGAAATCCGCCCAGTCGAGGACGATACCCGCCGCCCGCGCGATGGCAGGCAGGTGGATGGCGTGGTTGGTCGAGCCGCCCGTGGCCAGCAGGCCGACCACCGCATTGACGATGGCCTTCTCGTCGATGCAGCGGCCGAGGGGACGGTAATCGTTGCCGTTGGCGCCGATCTCGGACAGGCGATGCACGGCCGCGCGGGTGACGGCCTGACGGAGCTTCGTGCCCGGGTTGATGAACGAGGCGCCGGGCATGTGCAGGCCCATCACGTCCATCATCATCTGGTTCGAGTTGGCGGTGCCGTAAAAGGTGCAGGTCCCGGCCCCGTGATAGGAAGCGGATTCGCTCTCCAGCAGCTCGTCGCGGCCGACCTTGCCCTCGGCGTAGAGCTGACGGATGCGCTGCTTCTCCTTGTTGGCCAGGCCAGAAGGCATCGGCCCGGCCGGGATCAGGATCATCGGCAGGTGGCCGAAGCGCAGCGCGCCGATGAGCAGGCCGGGAACGATCTTGTCGCAGATGCCCAGCAGCGCCGCGCCATCGAACATGCCGTGGCTGAGCGCCACGGCGGTGGAAAGGGCGATGGTGTCGCGCGAGAACAGCGACAGCTCCATGCCGCGCTGGCCTTGCGTGACCCCGTCGCACATGGCCGGCACGCCGCCGGCCACCTGCGCGGTGGCCCCGACCTCCCGGGCGAACAGCTTCATCTGCTCCGGGTAGCGGCCGTAGGGCTGATGCGCGGAGAGCATGTCGTTGTAGGCGGTCACGATGGCGATGTTCATCGCCCGGCCGGACTTGATGACCGCCTTGTCCTCGCCCGAAGCGGCGAAGCCGTGCGCGAGGTTGCCGCAATTCAGCATCGGGCGGTGGACGCCCGAGTCGCGCTCCCGTGAGATCAGGTCGAGATAGGCCTTCCGGGTCGGTCCGGAGCGTTCGACCACGCGCGCCGTGACGGCGGCGATTTCCGGGTGAAGCGCGCTCATGGCCAATCTCTCCTCGCATCCAGGCGAAGTCCGCTCCTAGCTTGCGCCAGGGGCGGCCGCTCGCGCCAGCATCTACCTATCGTGCCAGCGCGACGGATGCGCGATGGCGTGGCCTGATTTCGGTCCGGACCTCGTGCGGTCAATGGCATCTGGGCGCCGTGCTGGCCCGCATCCGCTGCAGGGGGCGCTGCAGTTTGCGGGCCAGCCTATGCCTCAGTGGCCACCGGCCGCCAGGGCCGCTCCCGGCTTGTGATGGGTGCCGAGGCGCTCCACCATCGTGGCGGTGGCGTCGTTCATGCCCACGATCTCCACCGCGATACCGTGGTGGCGGAACTTGAGGACCATCCGATCCAGAGCGTTCACGGCGGTGACGTCCCAGAAATGCGCCGCCGTCAGGTCGACGACGATTCCCGTCAGTCCGGTCTCGCGGAAGTCGAAGGCGCCGTGGAAAGCCTCCGCCGTGGCGAAGAAGATCTGCCCGGTGACGCGGTAGGTCCTGACCGTGCCGCTTCGCTCCGATGCCACCGAAACGTAGCGCGTGACCTTGTGGGCGAAGAAGAGGCCGCTGAGCACGACGCCGAAGAGGACGCCCTTGGCGAGGTCGTGGGTCGCCACCACCACGGCGACGGTTCCGACCATCACGAGGCTCGAACTCTTCGGATGCGTCGCGAGGGTCTTGAGCGATCCCCACTGGAAGGTGTTGATCGAGACCATGATCATCACCGCCACCAGCGCCGCCATGGGGATCTGCGCCACGTAGGGCCCGAGCACCACGATCAGGAAGAGCAGGAACGCCCCGGCCCAGAGCGTCGAGAGCCGGCCGCGGCCGCCCGACGAGACGTTGATCACCGATTGGCCGATCATCGCGCAGCCCGCCATCCCGCCGAACAAGCCGGCGCCGATGTTCGCGAGGCCCTGACCGGCGCATTCGCGGTTCTTGTCCGACCCCGTATCGGTCATCTCGTCGAGGATCGCGGCGGTCATCAGGCTCTCCAGCAGGCCGACCATGGTCAGCGTCAGCGCGTAGGGCAGGATGATCCGAAGGGTCTCCCAGGTGAGCGGCACCTGCGGCAGGGCGAAGACTGGAAGCTCGGTGGGTAGAGCGCCCATGTCGCCCACCTTGTGGATCGGCAGGCCCATGGTCATCGAGACCGCGGTCAGGACCAGGATGGTGACCAGCGGCGACGGCACTGCCTTGGTGAGGTAGGGAAGCCCGTAGATCAGCCCGAGGCCGACCGCCGTCATGAGGTAGACGGTGGTCCCCTGCCCGATCAGTTCAGGCATCTGTGCCAGGAAGATCAGGATCGCCAACGCGTTGACGAAGCCGGTGACCACGGAGCGCGAGACGAAGCGCATCAGGTTGCCGAGCCGCAGGGCGCCGGCGCCGATCTGCAGCACCCCGGTCAGGATCGTGGCGGCGAAGAGATAACCGAGGCCGTGATCCTTGACGAGGCTCACCATGACCAGGGCCATGGCCCCGGTGGCGGCGGAGATCATCGCGGGCCGACCGCCCGCGAAGGCAGTGATCACCGCGATGCAGAACGAGGCGTAGAGTCCGACCTTCGGATCCACGCCGGCGATGAGCGAGAAGGCGATGGCTTCCGGGATCAGGGCCAGGGCGACCACGGTGCCGGCCAGGATTTCGCGCGTGATATCGGGAGCCCACTGGCTCCGCAGGTTGGTCAGGGACATGGGTACGGACATCCAATCGTCCCCGCGCCACTCACGGCTGCAGGGAATCGAATCGGGAATCCCGGCACCGGTGCGGGCCGGGCATGACGGGGTCTCGGGGAAGAAGACAGACTTCGGGAGAGCGGTGGCTACGGCGGCGTCAGCCGTGCGTACAATCTGGCTCGATCCTTCAGCATGGGTCGGGTCTTAGCAGGATCGCGCCACGATGCAATGGAGGGCATCGACGTCGGCAGGGTGGACCCGGCACACTGGAAGACGCAGCAGCGGTTTACACGCCTGCAAGCACACCTCGTCTACTGTGCAAGGGTTGTCGGTGAATCGAGCCTATGCCAGAAGCAAGTCCAAGTCTGATCGAGGCCGCCCGCCACAGGCCCTGGTATCGCCTGCACCTGCCGGCAGACCTCGAAGCTCAGTTCGCTGAAACGACCAGTCGATCTCGGGGCACCTACCTTCAATCATGGCTTCTCGTCTTCATTGTCTTCAACGTAATCTCGCTGAAGATGGACTTCGACCTGTTCGGCCCGGAGCATTTCGTGGTGCCGGCCTTCCTGACCTTGGGTGTATTCCTTCCCGCCGGGCTTCTGTCGATCCTGGCGCTGCACGGCGTCACCAGCACCCGGCGGCAGGCCTGGATCGTGACGGGAATCTCGCTGCTCGACATGGCCATCGTGCTGAACAGTGCCCGGATCGCGCCGGCCATCCATGCGGACACCTACCTCATCCTCGCGGTGATCGTGCCGATGGCCGTCGGCATGATCGCACCCCTGTCCTTCCGACACAGCCTCGTTCTGTGCGGCAGTGCCTTCGGGCTCTACGCCGCCTACGTGGTGGGCTTCGTCCTGCCGCACAGCGCGGCGACCGGCCTGCCGCTGCTGATCGCCAGCCTCACGCTGGTGCCGATCAAGCTCGCCTACTCGCGCGAATGGACCTCCAAGGAAGCGTTCCTGCTCACGCTCGAGAAGTCGGCGCGCGACGTCGACCTCGCCGCCGCCAATGCGCGCCTGACGATCCTGTCCGAGACGGACAGCCTCACCGGGTTGCGCAACCGGCGCAGCGCCACGGCCCAGTTGCAGACGGGCTGGGCAGACGCCTGCGACCGGGGCGAATGGGCCATGCTCGCCCTTATCGACATCGATTCCTTCAAGCGCCTCAACGATACCGCCGGCCATCCGGCCGGTGACCATTGCCTGAAGCAGGTGGCGCAGGCGCTCGAGGCGGCTGCGATCCGTCATGGCGGCCAGGTCGCACGCTACGGTGGCGAAGAGTTCATCCTGTTCCTGTCGGGGGCGGAGCCGGTTCGAGCGGCGGCGATCGGAGAAAGCCTGCGGTTGGCGATCGAGCAGCTCGCCCATCCGCATCCGGGCCTGCCGAACGGCGCCTGCATCACCGTGAGCGTCGGCGTTGCAGCAGCGCATGGAAGCCTCGGTGCCCTCGGTGTCACCGTCACCGACTTCCTCAAGGCCGCCGACGATGCCCTGTACCGCGCCAAGCGCGGCGGCCGGAACCGGGTCGAGGCCGTCCGTGTCTCGCCGGCACCGGCCAACTCGGACGCGGATCCTGTCGGTGCCTTGGGCTGATGCCGGGATCTGAGCGGAAGGCGCGGCGTCTGTTCGGTTCAGTCGAGACCGTCGCCGACGAAATAGGCGTCGCCGTACCCGGACGGATCGCGGATCTCGTAGACCGAAGCGCGGCGCTGCACCGGCCGCGCGACCGCCACCGGCCGGTAGGCACGGCCGTAGGACTCGCGGCCCATCTGCATCCCGGCCGACATCACGCCGTCCTCCTCGTCTCCCTGCCGGCGACGCGAAGCCATGACCGTGCTGCCCTCGATCACGACCCGCGTCTTGCCCATGCCCTGCGTCTTGACGAGGCTGAACAGGGTCGCGGCATTCTTCGGCGCGAGGCGGACGCAGCCGTGAGACGCCGCGCTGCCGAGACGCCGGGTGTGGTTCGTGCCGTGGATGGCGTGGCCCTGTCCGGTGAAGAAGATGGCGTTCGGCATCGGGGCGTCGTCGAATTCGCGTGAGAAATGCGTGCGCTCCATCCGGAAGGGGCGATGGGCACCGCTCGGCGTGTCGTAGCCGTCGACACCGGTCGAGACAGGCCAGTCGTAGCGCGCCTGTCCGTCGACCGTGACGGTCATGCGCTGAGCGTCCTTGTCGACGGCGATCACGACCTCCGCCAGGGCGGGACAGGCGAGGATCGTCGCCAGGGCGAGACCGGAGACGACTGATGTTAGACGGGAGCGCATCTTAAGCCCTTGGGACAGCGAACCGATTCTGTACGCCTACGCTTGCGGCACGCGTTGGTTCCACCCGAGCGCGCCACCGGACTGCGTAGGCCTGGGGATCAGGCGGTCGGCGTGGCATCCGGGCGCCGGATTTCGGCGGCCGCCGCCATCATTACGCCGGCGACGAGCCCGTAGGTCTCGACCCAGGCTTCGCGGACCGCGGGCGTGAAATCCGGGCCCAGGCCCTGTTCCAGCGTCCAGAGCAAGGCCGCCCCCACCGGTTCGTAATGGGCGGCCTTGGTGCCGAACGAGACGTGCTGACGGCCCAGGGTCTGCAGGGCCGGCACCACCACGTCCGGCTTGTGCAGATTGGTCACCGCGAGCCCGAGCATCGCCATCAGCTTCTTCTTCTGGTCGCGCATGTCTTCGGGAAACATCGGTCGGACTTCGGGCGCGATCTCGAATAGGCGCCCGTAGAAGAGGTCGGCGGCCGTATCGGCGATCGGGCGCACCTTGGTGAAGCTGTCCTGGACGAGGGCGACTTGATCCGGGGTCATGCGGGACTCTGTGCGAGAGGGAGGGGGCGCGTCGGAGCTGTCCCGACCGTTGTTGCGCCGACCCGCCGGATCTCTCAAGGAGAAAGCATCCGCGTCCAACGATAACGGCGTCTGCGTCCAAAGCTGTACGGACGCCGAAGCTGAACGGATCCTGCCGGCAAGCTTCAGCATTCGTGCAGCGCCACCCTGCCAATCTCCTCCTCGACAGCCGGAACGACACCGGCTGGACCACCGAGACCGCGCACGATGCCGGCCTCCTCAACGAAGCAGGGGATGGACGATGAAGACGTTGGCAGCACTGACAGCCGCTGCGCTGGTGGCTTTCGGCACGATTGGAACACCCGAGGCGCAGGCCCGGGGCAATGGCGGGGCGATCGCGGCCGGCGTCATCGGCGGCCTGGCGGCGGGCGCCCTCCTCGGAGCCGCCGTCTCCGAGGCCCACGCCGCGCCGGCTTACGGCTACGGCTACGGCCGGCCCGTGCCGGTCTACGACTACGAGGACGAGGCCCCGGTGGTCCGCTACCGCCCGGCGCCGGTCGTCCACCGCTACGAGGAGGACATCCCGGTCTACCGCAGACCGCGCGCGGTCCGTGCCTATGACGACGGATATGGCGACTACGGCTATCGCCGGGCCGGCTACGGTGATCGGCGCGATTGCGACCGACCCGGCTGGCACGGCGGCTGGTAGCCGGATCGACGCGCAGGGGCCGCCCGAGGGAAATCCCGGCGGTCCTTGCCTCTATCGATCTACGACGCCAGGAGCAACCGTATCGCGACACCCGCGTTGCCATTCTTCGCGGGTAGATTCGCTATCCGTCAGTGAACGGCACCGTAGCCGATATTTTAGATGCAGCTCGAATACCCGTCCCTCTGCTTCCCGCGTCCGGACAACTGCCATCGAAGCCCGTTCCGGATCGGCGTCGATCGTGCCCTTGCCCTTTCGTTTCCTCCGCCGGTCGATGCCCCGTTGCCGGACCGGATGGCCCTGGCGCTCGACGCCCTGATCGCCGTCATGGCGGCGCGGGGCGAACCGGACGGCGGAGCCGGCTCGGCCTGAGGTCGCGCGGCGTGACCGCGCGGCGGCTGGCAGCGGGCGTCTCCCGCCACCCGTCCTGATGGGGGTCGAGCGAGGGACCCGCCGGTCCGGCCGAGGCGTTCTGGGTGGAGACCGCCGCGCAGCCGGAGTGCCGAACCTTGGCGCATGACCTCAGCTATCCGCCCCTAAATGTCCCGAAGCCGGTGGCGGAGGATGTCTGGATCGTCGACGCCGCACCCATCCACGCGGGCGGCATCCCGCTTCCCCTGCGCATGACGGTGCTACGGCTTTCCGGTGGCGAGTTGCTGCTGCACTCGCCAGTGGCCTACCGGCCCGAGCTCGAGCACGCCCTGGAACGGCTCGGGCGCATCGGGCACCTCGTGGCTCCGAGCATCGGGCACTGGATGTTCCTGAAGGATTGGCAGGCGGCGTGCCCGGACGCGATCACCTGGGCGGTGCCGGGGCTCGAGGACCGAGGGCAGGTCCGCCGCGCCGGGGTGGAGATCGATGCCGAACTGACGGACAGGCCGCCCCGCGTCTGGGCGGGCGAGATCGATCAGGTTCTGGTCGCCGGACCGGTGTTCAAGGAGATCTGCCTCTACCATCGGCCAAGCCGGACGCTCCTCCTGACGGATCTCGTCATCAACCTCGAAGGCGATCTCCTGCCGGCCTTCGCGCGGCCCCTCGCCCGCCTGCTTGGAATCGTCGCTCCGGACGGCAAGGCACCCCTCTACCTGCGCCTTCTCCTGCGTCTGAAGCATCGGGACACGCTGAGGGCGGCCCGGCGCCTCGTGGCCTTCGCGCCGGACCGGGTCATCTTCGCCCATGGCCAATGGTTCGATCGCGACGCGACCGCGGAGCTGAGGCACGCGTTCGCCTGGATTCTCGGCGATCGGCGCGCGCAGGACGGACGCGCGCGATCGGACGAAGCTTCCGGCCTTCCGGCCCGGACCTCGACGGCGCTGACCGCCCTGGTCGTCGTCGGCGCCCTCGGGCTCCTGGCCTATCTGAGGCGGGCGCGTCGCTGAAGGTCTGGAACTGACCGAGCTACCTGGGACAATGGTGCGGACGGCGGGACTCGAACCCGCACAGCCTTTCAGCCGCAAGATTTTAAGTCTCGTGCGTCTACCGGTTTCGCCACGTCCGCATGCCGGGATCAGCGGTAGCGGGACGGCTGGCGCAGATCAAGGCGTCCAGCCGTAGAGCCAGGCGTAGCGGCGGTTCATGCCGTCCGGGCCGAGCCGGCGCATCACCGCGTTGCGGACGGTGCCGACGAGAGGTCCCGCATGGTAGGTCCGGCCGTTGGCCCGGGCCGCCCGGCGGACCCGTCGCACCCGCTTCGTCCGGAGGGCGGTGTAGCGGGCCAGGGCCGTGCCGGGGTCGTCACCGGAGACGTCCAGCACCTGGGCGAGGATCGCCGCATCCTCGATCGCCAGGGCGGCGCCCTGGGCGAGGAAGGGCAGGATCGGGTGGGCGGCGTCGCCGATCAGCGCGAGCCGGCCACGGGCCATGGGACGGGCCGCGCCGCGATCCTCCAGCGACCAGACGAGCCAGGAATCCGGCACGGCCAGCAGGGCCGCAAGGGGCGCGGCGGCATCGCGAAAGCGGGCCCGCAGCACCGCCGGCTCGCCGAGCTGTCCCCAGCCCTCGCTCCCCGTTCGCTCGGGCACCACCGCCACCACGTTGACGTGCTGGCCGCCGCGGATGGGGTAATGCACCACGTGGCGCGCCGGCCCGAGCCAGAGGCCGGTCGCCTCCCCGTCGAGCTCCGGCGGCAGCGCCTCGCGCGGCACGATGGCCCGCCACGCCGCGGCGCGGCCGGAGCGCAGGTCCTGTCCATCGAGATGAGCCCGCAGACGCGAGCGGACGCCGTCGGCCCCGATGACGAGATCGGCCGAGAAGAGTTCGGTCCGGGTCCCGGCACCGCTCTCCAGGGTGAGGTCGACCCCGTCCGGCCGCTCAGCCAGGGCGGTGACGTCGCGGCCGACGAGGAGGCGGATACCGGGCCGCCCGCGCAGCGCGTCGAGCAGCAGGGTCTGAAGGTCGGCCCGGTGGATGACATAGTAGGGCGCACCGAAGCGCTCGCGCAGGCCGGCGCCGAGGGCGACGCCGCCGATGACCGCGCCGCTCCGCAGGGCGCGCACCACCACGGCCGGCGGCTCGCTCGCCGCGCGCCGCAGCGCCGTGCCGAGCCCGAGGCCGATCAGCACCCGGCTGGCATTGGGCGAGAGCTGGATGCCCGCTCCGACCTCGCTGAAGCCGGTGCGGCGCTCGATCAGGGTGACGGAATGGCCGGCGGCATCGAGGGTGAGCGCGGCCGTCAGGCCGCCGATTCCCGCGCCGACGATGGCGATGTTCAGGGCCGGCACGGCGCCGCTGCGCCGGGTCAGGCGGCGGCCGGGGCTCGATCGTCCCAGACGCAGATCGCCGGGTCGGCATTGCCGGCCGCCAGCGTCGGCCGGTAGCGGAACAGCGTCGAGCAGTACTGGCAGATGGTCTCGTCGTCCGTGCCCATGTCGAGGAAGATGTGCGGGTGGTCGAACGGGGGCTTGGCCCCGATGCACATGAACTCCTTCGAGCCGACGTGAATCACCGCCACGCCGGGCTCGTTGTGGAAATGCGGGACCGCCTTGTCAGCCATCGCCTCGTCCTGCCTGCCGGCCCGCCGAAGACGCGTCCTCGTGCGGGCATCCGTGTTGCCGGTGTCTGCCGGGAACCGTCTCTAGCCGCTCCCCCGGCGCAAGCCTAGTGCGGAGGGCGCGAAGGGTTGGCCTCGCGCGCGCGTCACCGTACATAAGGCGTGACCCCGCCCCGATGCCCTCCGCGAAACGTCCCCATGACCCAGAACGAACAGGCCGTGTCCGAGAGCGGACGCCGCGCGCCCCAGCCGCCGATTCACGGACCTGAGGCCTTCGAGGGCATGCGCAAGGCCGGCCGGCTGACGGCGGAGGCGCTCGACGTGCTGATGGAGGCGACCGCGCCCGGCGTCACCACCGAACATCTCGACAAGCTCGCCTACACCTTCGCGATGGACCACGGCGCCTACCCGGCCTCGCTGCTCTACCGGGGCTATCCGAAATCGATCTGCACCTCGATCAACCACGTGGTCTGCCACGGCATCCCGAACGAGAAGCCCCTGCGCGAGGGCGACATCGTCAATCTCGACATCTGCCTCATCGTCGACGGCTGGCACGGTGATTCGAGCCGGATGGCCTATGTCGGCGACGTGCCCCGCAAGGCCCAGCGCCTGTGCGAGATCACCCACGAATGCCTGATGCGCGGCATCGCGGCGATCAAGCCGGGCGGCTCCACCACGGATATCGGCCGGGCGATCCAGGCCTATGCGGAGGCGGAGCGCTGCTCGGTGGTGCGCGACTTCTGCGGGCACGGCCTGGGGCGCACCTACCACGACGCGCCCACCATCCTGCATTACGTCGAGCCGAGCTACGACGTGAAGTTCCAGCCCGGCCAGTTCTTCACCGTCGAGCCGATGATCAATCTCGGCCGTCCCGCCGTGAAGGTGCTGTCCGACGGCTGGACCGCGGTGACCCGCGACCGCTCGCTCTCGGCGCAGTTTGAGCACACGGTCGCGGTGACGGAGACGGGAGCGGAGATCTTTACCCTCTCGCCCAAGGGCCTGCATCAGCCTGCGCCCACCGCCGGCTGATCCGGCTCCCGTGAACGCCCGGCCGCCGTCCGCTCCCGATCCCTCGGACGACGCGCCGAAGGAGGCGGAACCGCATTATCTCGGCCATCGCGACCGGTTGCGCGCCCGCTTCGCGCAAGGGGGCGCCGACGCGCTGCCGGATTACGAACTCCTCGAACTCGCCCTGTTCCGGGCCATTCCGCGCCGGGACGTGAAGCCCCTGGCCAAGGCGCTGATCCGCCGCTTCGGAAGCTTTGCCGAGGTGGTCAGCGCGGAGCCCGCCCGACTTGCTGAAATTGAAGGCATCGGCCCCGGGGTCATCGCCGACCTGAAGCTCATCGAAGCGGCAGGGCACCGGCTCGCGCGGGGCGCCATCGCGGAGCGTCCCCTCCTCTCCTCGTGGAGCGCCGTGCTGGAATATTGCCGGGCCACCATGGCCTTCGCCGCGCGCGAGCAGTTCCGCGTGCTGTTCCTCGACCGCCGCAACCACCTCATCGCCGACGAGGTCCAGGGACGCGGCACCGTCGACCACACGCCGGTCTATCCCCGCGAAGTGGCGCGCCGGGCCCTCGAACTCTCGGCCACCGCCATCATCCTCGCCCACAACCATCCCTCCGGCGATCCGACGCCTTCGGCGGCGGACATCCGGATGACGCGCGAGATCGTCGGGGTGCTGGACCCGCTCGGCATCGTCATCCACGATCACATCATCCTGGGTCGCGAGGGACACGCGAGCTTCAAGGGCTTGAAGTTGATCTGAACGTGCTACCGTACACGCAAGGGCGGTGTGCGCGGGCTCCGATCTCCGGTCGCTGGCGCGCCTCTTGCCTGGACAAGAACGGTGTTCAAGGGGGAGACGCGAATGGCGCTCGCTGCATTCGACGAGATGACCGGGCTGCCCGACGGGGCACTGAGCAACCCCGCCGTGCGCGAAGCCTACGACAGCCTAAAGCACTGGCTCGACACGACGCCGCCCGAGCATTTCAACACCCGCCGCAGCCAGGCCGAGATGCTGTTCCGGCGCATCGGCATCACCTTCGCGGTATACGGCGCGAACGAATCCACCGAGCGGCTGATCCCCTTCGACATCATTCCCCGCGTCATCACCAAACCCGAATGGGGCTTCCTCGAACGGGGCCTCAAGCAGCGCGTCACCGCGATCAACGCGTTCCTGAAGGACATCTACGGGGCGCAGGAATGCATCAAGGCCGGCGTGATCCCGGCCGACCTCGTCTACCGCAACCCGCATTACCGCATGGAGATGCGCGCCTTCCGGGTGCCGCACGACCTTTACGTCCACATCGCCGGCATCGACATCGTCCGCACGGGCGAGAACGACTTCTTCGTGCTGGAGGACAATGCCCGGACCCCCTCGGGCGTCTCCTACATGCTGGAGAACCGCGAGGTCATGCTGCGGCTCTTCCCGGAGCTGTTTTCCCGCCACCGGGTCGCGCCGGTAGAGAACTACCCGGACGCGTTGCTCGCGACCCTGCGCAGCCTCGCGCCCTCCACGGCCACGCGCGACCCCACCGTGGCGCTGCTCACCCCGGGCCGCTACAACTCGGCCTTCTACGAGCACTCGTTCCTGGCCGACAAGCTCGGCGTCGACCTCGTCGAGGCCTCCGACCTCTTCACCAAGGACGATGTCGTCTACATGCGGACGACGGAGGGCCCGCGCCGGGTCGACGTGCTGTATCGCCGCCTCGACGACGACTTCCTCGATCCGCTCGTCTTCCGTCCGGATTCGGTGCTCGGCGTCCCGGGCATCATGAACGCCTACGAGCGTGGGACCGTGACGCTCGCCAATGCGGTCGGGACCGGCATCGCCGACGACAAGGCTGTCTACAGCTACATGCCGGAGATCGTGAAGTTCTTCACCGGCGAGGAACCGATCCTGCACAACGTGCCGACCTATCGCTGCCGCGAGAAGGACGCCTTCGCCTACGTCATGGACAACCTCGGCGACCTCGTCGTGAAGGAGGTCAACGGGTCGGGCGGCTACGGCATGCTGGTGGGGCCGCACGCCACCAAGCGCGAGATCGAGGAGTTCGGGCGCAAGCTGAAGCACGCCCCGGACGGCTTCATCGCCCAGCCGACCCTGGCGCTCTCGACCTGCCCGACCTTCGTCGCGTCCGGCGTCGCGCCCCGGCACGTCGACCTGCGTCCGTTCGTGCTGTGCGGCTCCGACGAGATCCGCATCGTCCCCGGCGGCCTGACGCGGGTCGCCCTCAAGGAAGGCTCCCTCGTCGTGAATTCGAGCCAGGGCGGCGGCACCAAGGACACCTGGGTCCTCGACGCCTGAGACGTCGAAGTCAGAGACATTGCCGGGCATCCGGCCCGGCCTTTCGCGCCGGGTGCCTTTCCAAGCCAGTGCCGCCTCCGGCATAGTCCTTTCCGCCCTGCGGTCTGCGTTCCCGACGCCGGCCGACGTCCCGATGGAACCCCATGCTGTCCCGGACCGCCGACAACCTGTACTGGCTCTCGCGCTACGCCGAGCGGGCGGAATTCGTCGCCCGCATCCTCGATGCGGCCCTCCGGCTGGCCGCGCTCCCGTCGAGCTACGGCGGCGGCGAGACCAACGAATGGGCCTCCGCCCTGGCCTCGGCGGGCGACCCGGAAGTGTTCAAGCCCCTCTACGACAGCGTCACGGAAGCGACCGTCTGCGACTTCCTCGCCTTCAGCCCCCACAATCCGTCCTCGATCCGCTCCTGCATCGAGACCGCCCGCGAGAACGCCCGCAGCGTGCGCACGGCGCTCACCACCGAGATGTGGGACGCCATTAACGGCGCATGGCTCGAACTGCGCAACTACGAGGGACGCGAACTCAACCGCGACGAGTTCACCCGCTTCCTCGACTGGGTGAAGGGCGTCTCCCTCGCCTTCGACGGCTCGGCCTACCGGACGATGCTGCGCAACGACGCCTACTGGTTCACGCGCCTCGGCACCGCCATCGAGCGGGCGGACAACACCGCGCGCATCCTCGACGTGAAGTACCGCATCCTGCTGCCGGCCTCGGAGAAGATCGGCGGCAGTCTCGATTATTTCCAGTGGACCACGATCCTGCGCGAGGTCTCGGCCTTCAACGCCTATCACTGGGTCTACCGGGAGAGCGTGAAGCCCCTGCTGGTGGCCGACCTGCTGATCCTGAACCGGCAGATGCCGCGCTCCTTCACCAACTGCTACGGCATGCTGGTGGAGCATCTCGACCTGATCGCCGACGCCTACGGGCGGCGCGGCGCGAGCCAGCGCCTGGCCAGCAACACCCTGGCCCGCCTGGAGGGCGAGAACATCAACCGCATCTTCTCCTCCGGCCTGCATGAGTTCGTGACGGAGTTCATCGTCGAGAACAATCGCCTCGGCGCCGCGGTCATCGAGCAATATCTGGTATAGGGCCGGCCCCGGCCCGACGCCGCGCAAAGGTCGCCGCATGCGAATCCGCGTCTTCCACGAGACTAACTACACCTACGAGCAGCCCGCCCGCGGTCTGATCCAGGTCCTGCGCCTGCGCCCGCGCGACCATGACGGGCAGTATGTCCGGCGCTGGCGCATCGAGCCGTCCGTCGACGGCCGGGTGAGCGAGCGCGAGGACGGCTTCGGCAACGTGGTGCACTGGTTCACGGCGGACGAGCCGGCCGAGGCCCTGTCGATCCGCGTCACCGGCGAGGTCGATACCCTGGAGATGCACGGCATCGTCCGTGGCACCGTCGAGCGCCTGCCCGACGTCTTCTACCTGCGCGATTCGGACCTGGCCCTCGCCAACGACGCCATCCAGGCCTTCGCCCAGGAGGTCGCCGCGGCCGGCGATCCGGCGCCCCTGCCCTGCCTGCACCGGCTGCTCGCCGCCGTGCACGAGCGCGTCGCCTTCGCGCCCGGCCCGGCGAGCGCCAGCACGAACGCGGCCCAGGCCTTTGCGCAGGAGAAGGGCGTCTGCCAGGACATCACCCATCTCTTCATCGCGGCGGCGCGCCACCTCGAGATTCCCACGCGCTACGTCTCGGGCTACTACCATCACACCGACCGTGATGCGGACCAGGGCTCGGGCCATGCCTGGGCCGAATCGCTGGTGCCGGGCCTTGGCTGGATCGGATTCGACGCCGCCCACGGCATCGCCACGACCGAGGCGCATATCCGCGTAGCCGTGGCTCTCGACTATCTCGGGGCCGCGCCGATCCGCGGTAGCCGCATGGGCGGCGGGACAGAAACGCTCGACGTGACGTTGCGCGTCGAGCAGGCACAGGCATCCGTCCAGTCCTGACATCGGACGGGCGTGCGAGAAAGACCGCACCATGACCTACTGCGTCGGTGTCCTCGTCGAGGAGGGCCTGGTGATGATCGCCGACACCCGGACCAATGCCGGGCTCGACGACATCTCGACCTACCGCAAGCTCCACCACTTTAACGTGCCGGGCGAGCGCGTGATGATGCTGGCCTCCGCCGGCAATCTCTCCATCACCCAGTCGGTCCTCAGCCTCCTGGCCGAGGGCGTCGAGGGCGATGCCGGCGAGCCGAAGATGAAGCTCGTCGAGGCGCCGACGATGTTCCAGGCGGCGCAGCTCGTGGGACGTGCCATCCGGAAGGTCCGGGAGATCGAGAAGGCGGGGTTCGAGGCGGCCAACCTGCGCTTCTCGGTCTCGCTGCTGTTCGGGGGCCAGATCGGCACCGACCCGATGAAGCTCTACCTGATCTACTCGGCGGGAAACTTCATCGAGTGCAGCGGTGATGCGCCCTTCCTGCAGATCGGCGAGCACAAGTACGGCAAGCCGATCCTCGACCGGGCGGTGAAGTACGAGACGGACCTCTACGACGCCCTGAAGGTCGGACTCGTCTCCATGGATTCGACGATGCGCTCGAATCTCGGCGTCGGCCTTCCGATCGACATCGCGGTCGCCCGGCGCAATGCCCTCGACCTCGAGGTGAACCACCGGATCGAGGCCGGCGAGAGCTACTTCCACGACCTGCGCGAGCGCTGGTCGGCGGCCCTGCGCGCGGCGCATCGGGCGATCCCCCGACCGCCCTACGGGCCCGCGACGGCGAAGTGATCAGGGTCGCAAGCCGCCGAGAAGGCTGAGCGCGCCCTCCGCGAGGTCGGCGGTCAGCCGCCCGGCCGCCGTCTCGCGGGCAAGGGGCGCCCCCTGCCCCGCCCAGAGGGGCGAGAAGTCTCCGGAGCCGCGCCGCTCCGCCTCGACGCGGAGAGGCTGGAGGCCGATGGCGGCGGTGGGAAACACCGGCGCATCGGCACGCAACGGTCCGAGTTCCCGGATGACGCGGTTCACGAGCCCTCGCGCCGGCTTGCCGGTCAGCACATTGGTGATCGTCGTGTCCTCGTCCCGCGCCTGCCGCAGAGCTTCGCGGTGGGGCGCCGAGAGGCCGGCCTCGGGGCAGCGGAGATAGGCCGTGCCCAGCTGGACGGCGGAGGCACCGAGCATGAAGGCGGCGGCGATCCCGCGCGCATCGGCGATGCCTCCGGCGGCGATCACGGGCACGTCCACCGCGTCGACGACCTGGGGCACCAGTGCCATCGTGCCGACCTGCGTCGCGGGGTCGGTGCCGAGGAAGAGGCCGCGATGTCCGCCGGCCTCGGCCCCCTGCGCGATGATCGCGTCCACGCCGCGCTCGGCCAGCCAGCGCGCCTCGCGCACGGTGGTGGCGGAGGACAGGATGATGCAGCCGAGCGCTCGCACGCGCTCGAGAAGCGCCGCCTCCGGCAGGCCGAAATGGAAGCTCACCACCGCCGGTCGGACCTCCGCGACGGCCGCGAGCATCGCCGCGTCGAAGGGCGACCGCTGCGCCATCGCGATCGGGGCCGCCGGGTCGAGACCGAGCTCGACGTAGTAGGGCGCCAGCCGGCGGCGCCAGGCCGCGTCGCGCGCCGCATCGGGGGCCTCCGGTACGTGGCAGAAGAAGTTCAGGTTGAACGGGGCGTCCGTCCTGGCCCGGATCGCCGCGGCCTCGCTGCGCACGGATTCCGGAGTCATGGCCGCGCAGGCGAGGGAGCCGAGGCCGCCCGCCGCGCTCACGCTGGCGGCGAGCGCCGGTTTCGGCCCGATCATCGGCGCCTGGATGATCGGGTGCCGCACCGGCACGCGCGCGAGGAAACGGTTCTGGCCCCACATCTGCTGGCTTCCTCTCCTCACCGCCCGTCGGAGACCGCTCCGAGGCAGGCGAGATAGGCGCGCGCCTCGGCCTCCGGATCCGGCCCGCGCATCAGCGCTCCCATCACCGCCACGCCCGCGGCACCCGCAGCGCGGCAGGCATCCACGCGGCCGACCGTGATTCCCCCGAGGGCGATCACCGGGATGCCGAATCCGGCCGCGGTCGCGAGCGCCTCCCGTCCGAGGGCCGGACCGTATCCCGGCTTGCTCGGGGTCGGAAAGATCGGGCTCAGGGTGGCGTAATCGGCGCCGGCCCGCGCCGCTCTCGCGACCTCGTCCGGCGTGTGCGCCGAGACCCCGATGCAGCCCGTCGGCAGGTATCCCCGAGCCTCGGCGATGGCGGCTGCCGAGGCCCCGCCGGGCAGGTGGACGCCGTCCGCTCCCAGTTCCGCGGCGAGCGCCGCATCGGCGCCGATGGTCAGAACGCCGCCCTCGGCCTTCACGAGGCGCGCGATCTCCCGGGCCAGCATGCGCCGCGTGTCCGGCGCCAGGTCGCGCTCGCGAAACCAGATCCAGCGGGCGCCGGCACGCAGGAGGCGTTCGAGGGTGTCGCGGAGCTGGCGGGCGGCGTCCTCGGGTGCGCGGGTCGCGCACCGGTCCGTCACCACCAGCAGCCGCGACGGCAATCGGCTCATCGCGGAGCGCCCATTGCAGAGCCGCCGAGAGCGGTCGCGCCGACCGTCCCCCGGCTCACGAGCCCACGAGACCGAGTTGCGGGCTCGACGGCTCGGCCCGGCCCCGCTTCGGAATGCGCCCGGCGAGGTAGGCGTCGCGGCCCGCCTGGACGGCGTTGCGCATGGCGCGGGCCATCCGCACCGGATCGTCGGCCTTGGCGACCGCGGTGTTGAGGAGACAGCCGGCGGCGCCGAGTTCCATGGCGATGACCGCGTCGGAGGCGGTGCCGATGCCGGCATCGACGATCACCGGCACGGGCGAGCGCCGGCAGATCAGCTCAAGGTTCGCCGGGTTGGCCACGCCCATGCCGGAGCCGATCAGCGAACCCATCGGCATCACGGCGGCGCAGCCGAGATCGGCGAGGCGCTGGCAGACGACGGGATCGTCGTTGCAATAGGGCAGAACGGTGAAGCCGTCGTCGACGAGGTGGCGGCACGCCTCCAGCAGCTCGGCCACGTCGGGATAGAGGGTTTCCCGGTCGCCGATGACCTCGACCTTGATCCAGTTCGTATCGAGGGCTTCACGGGCGAGCTCGGCGGTCATGATGGCGTCGCGCGCGGTCTCGCAGCCGGCCGTGTTGGGCAGGAAGCGGTGGCCCTTCAGACGGCGCAGGGTGTCGGAGCCGTGCCCCTGCAGCGAGACCCGGCGGATCGAGGCCGTCACCACCTCTGCGCCGGAGGCCGCCACCGCGTCGAACAGGATGCTCTGGGTCGGGTAGCCGGCGGTGCCGATGAACAGGCGCGAGCCCAGGCTCACGCCCCCGATCGTCAGCGTATCGGTGTCGTTCGCGATCTCGGTCATGTCTAGCCTCCCTGCATGGCGCGGACGATCTCGACGCGGTCGCCGTCGGCGAGGACGGTGGCCGCCCAGTCGCGGCGACGGATCACGGCGCCGTTCAGCGCGATGGCGATGCCCTGCGGGCTGTCGATGCCGGTCTCCTCGGCTTCTTCCCGGAACAGGGCGTCGAGATCGGCGGCCGCGCTCTCGCGGGCTTCGCCGTTCACCGTGAGCCTCATGCGATGGCCCTCTGCGGCGCCGGCGCGAAGCGAGCGCGACCGAAATCCCGGGCGAAGTCCGGCAACGCCCCTTCGACGACCAGGGCCGCGACCGCATCGGCGGTGGCGGGGGCCAGCAGGTAGCCGTTGCGGTGGTGACCCGTGGCGACGACGAGGCCGGGCGCCAGCGTGTCGATGATCGGCGCATCGTCGTCCGAGGTCGGCCGGAAGCCGCTCCAGACCGCCTCGACCGCCATCTCCTCGATGCCGGGCAGGACGCGGCGGGCGCCCTCCAGCAAGGCGTAGAGGCCGCCGGCCGTGACGCCGGGCACGAAGCCGCAATCCTCCACTGTGGCCCCGACGACGAGATGGCCGTCGCTCTTGGGCGCCATGTGGACCTGCTCGGTCCAGACCATATGCGCGAGCGTGCCGGTGCGGGCGGTGGTCCGCAGGGCCAGGGACTGGCCGCGCAGGGGACGAACCGGAAGGGCGAGATGGTCGGGCAGGAGCCCCACCTCCCCGCTCCAGGCGCCGGAGGCGAGCACGACGGTGTCGGCCCGGGTCAGCCCCTGATCCGTGTTCACGCCGGTGACCCGGCCAGCGCTCCAATCCAGGGAGCGCGCCGCACAGCCTTCCACGATGACGATTCCGGCGGCGAGGCAGGCGCGCATGAGGGCGGCCATCACCCGGCTGGGGTCGACCTGGTGGTCGCGCGGGCAGTACAGGCCGGCGGTGACGGCCGGCCGCAGGCGTGGCTCGCGGGCCCGGACCTCGGCGCTGGTCAGCCAGCGCGCGTCGAGCCCGGAGCGCTTCTGCAGATCGTGGCGGAAGCGCAGGCGCTCGACCTCGTCGCGGCCGATGGCGAGCACCAGGGTGCCCTCCTGCCGGTAGTCGATGTCGAGCCCGGCCGCATCCTGCAGGGCATCGCGGAAGCCCGGCCAGCGCGACAGGCTCTCCAGCGCCAGGGGCAGCAGCGGGTCGGAGCCGGGCTCGTGCTCGGCCGCGGGCGCCAGCATGCCGGTGGCGGCGAGGCTCGCCCCGGCGCCGACGGTGTCGCGCTCCAGCACGGCCACGGATCGCCCGGCCTGCGCCAGGCGCCAGGCCGCCGACAGACCGATCAGGCCCGCGCCGACGACGACCACATCGCTGCGCGCCGGAGCGGCGGCGGCCGGGGGCGCATCGCCGTGCGTGCGTCGCAGGTTGAGGAAGGAGTTCGGGGTCACGTCCAACGCAATCTCCGCAACGGGCGACGAGATTGGTGGGGCTGCAGCTTCGAGCGGTGAAGCGTGCCGGGCTTGAGGAGAAACCCGCGGTCCAATCCCTACGCCGGTATGAACCGGGTCAGGTTCGAAGGATTTCCGCGCCGCCATCCACGAACGGACAGCCATCGGTTTCTCAGCCCCTTGCCGGGGATCTCCCTGGAACAGCCCTGATGTGGGCCGTCCGAGCGCCGGGGTCAATCCCCGCCTGCGCCTCCGCCGCGCCGGCGCGTCAGGCGGCGGGCGGGCGCACCGGGCGGTAGACGCCCATCGGTTGGGAGAACCCGTCGAGGGCGTGTTCGCCCAGGGGCTCCGGCATGTCCCAGAGGAAGTCGACGAAGGGCTTCGTCATCAGGATCGGCTCGCCCAGCGTCCGGTTGAGGCGGGCGACGCGGCTCGCGAGGTTCACGTCGCGCCCGATCACGGTGAAGTCGAGGCGCGCGCCCGAGCCCACGTTGCCATAGGCCGCCTCGCCGTGATGCAGCGCGATGCCGGCCGCCACCGGGTTGGCGAAGCGCCCGAGCGCATTGGCCTCAGCGAGTGCAGCCATGGCGCTCTGCGAGGCCGTGAGCGCCCCCTTGGCGGCGCCCCCCAGGTCGTCGCCGGGCTCGCGGAAGATCGCCAGAAGGCCGTCGCCGAGATATTTCAGAACCTCGCCGCCCTCGCGCTCGATGGCCGGCACCAGGCAATCGAAGAAGATGTTCAGGAGGTCGACCGCCTCCTCCGGCGTCATGTCGGCGGAGATGCGGGTATAGTCGCGCATGTCGGCGAACAGGATCGCCGAGCGGATGCGCTGGACGTGTCCGCGCCGGATCGAGCCGCCGAGGATCGCCTTGTGCGGCTCGTCGCCGACATAGATCCGCAGGACGTGGTCGAGCTGCTTGTTGACGCTGCGCATCTCCACGACGGCGGCCAGGGTCGGCATGATGAAGCGCAGGATCGCCACGTCCTCGCCGCGAAAGCCGACCTCGGACCGGGTCGCGAACGAGATGCCGTTGCGGGTGCCGTTGGTGAAGAACAGCGGCGCGACGATGTAGTGCCGATAGCCCTCGGCCTTCAGGTTAGGGATCACCGCGAAGGCGTCGTCCGGCGTCTCGGCGAGGTCGAGGATCAGCCACTCGCCGGTCTCGTGGACGCGGAAGAACGGGCTCTCGCGGTAGGCCTTGTCGGAAGCCTCGCCGTGCGGGAACAGGCGGACGGAGGATCCCGCCTCCCGGGTCCAGAACCGGCCGACGCCGGAATACTCGGAATGCAGGGCGTCGATGGCCGTGGTGGCGCGATCCACCGGCACGTCCAGCCGGATCAGGCGCTCGGCAAGTCCCGAGAGCAGCTCCTCGGCCTTGGGCATCCGCGCGCCCTCGCTCAGCAGCCAGTCGCGCAGCGCCACGCATTCCTGAAGCGCGCCGAATGGGACATCGGCCGCCTCGGAGCCATCGGCTTCGGCGGTGGGAGAAGGCTGGGGCGGGCCTCGATCAAGCATATGGCCAAGGTGGGTTGAGAAGCGGCGTCCGGCAACGGCGACCGTTCGGGTTTCGTGAGTATCGTGCGGGCGTGACCGCTTCAACCGCGCAGACCAGGCGTCGAACACCGACGCCAACGTGGCGCGACGCGCCTCCCCTGTTCCGTCGACGACTGGTTGCCGGGAGGCGTATCCAGCGCCCGCGCACCGTCGGATGCTACCCCGTTCCTGTGTCGGCGACGTCGAAGATCATGAAACGAAAGAGCCGGCCCCCGAGAGGAGCCGGCTCTTCCGGAAGAACGGCGCGCCGGGACGAACCGGCGCGTTCGAAGACCTCAGTTGTCGAGGAAGCTCCGAAGCTTGCGCGAGCGGCTCGGGTGCTTGAGCTTGCGCAGGGCCTTCGCCTCGATCTGACGGATGCGCTCGCGCGTCACCGAGAATTGCTGGCCGACCTCCTCGAGGGTGTGGTCGGTGTTCATGCCGATGCCGAAGCGCATGCGCAGCACCCGCTCCTCGCGGGGCGTGAGCGAGGCGAGCACGCGCGTGGTGGTCTCGCGCAAATTCGACTGGATCGCCGCATCGATGGGCAGGACGACGTTCTTGTCCTCGATGAAATCGCCGAGGTGCGAATCCTCCTCGTCGCCGATCGGGGTTTCGAGCGAGATCGGCTCCTTGGCGATCTTGAGGACCTTGCGCACCTTCTCCAGCGGCATGGCGAGCTTCTCGGCCAGCTCCTCCGGGGTCGGCTCACGGCCGATCTCGTGCAGCATCTGGCGCGAGGTCCGAACGATCTTGTTGATCGTCTCGATCATGTGCACCGGAATGCGGATCGTGCGGGCCTGATCGGCGATCGAGCGGGTGATCGCCTGGCGGATCCACCAGGTAGCGTAGGTCGAGAACTTGTAGCCGCGGCGATACTCGAACTTATCGACGGCCTTCATCAGGCCGATGTTGCCCTCCTGGATCAGGTCCAGGAACTGCAGGCCGCGGTTGGTATACTTCTTGGCGATCGAGATCACGAGGCGCAGGTTGGCCTCGATCATCTCCTTCTTGGCCTGGCGGGCTTCGCGCTCGCCCTTCTGGACCATGTTGACGATCTTGCGGTACTCGCCGATCTCCAGGCCCGTCTCCGAGGCGAGGGTCAGGATCTGCTCGCGCAGGCGCGCGACCTCGCTCGAGCCCTTCTCGACGAGGTTCTTCCAGCCGCGGCCGCCGAGGCTGCCGACGCGCTCCATCCAGTTCGGATCGAGTTCCCAGCCCTGGTAGTGGCGCAGGAACTCGTCGCGGGCGACGCCGTGGCTCTCGGCGTAGCGCATCAGGCGGCCCTCATGGGAGATGAGGCGCTTGTTGATGTCGTAGAGCTGCTCGACCAGGGCCTCAATGCGATTGGCGTTGAGGGAGAGCGACTTCACGTCGGTGACGACGGCGTCCTTCAGCTCGTCCTGCTTGCGCTCCTGTGCGGCCGTGCGGGTGCCGCCCGAGGCCTTGAGCTCGGCATGCTCGATCTGCAGCTTGCGCAGCTTGCGATAGTTGTTAGCGATGTTGTCGAACGTCTCGAGGACGCGCGGCTTGATCTCGGTCTCCATGGCCGCCAGGGAGACGTTGTTCTCCATGTCGTCCTCGTCGTCGCCCTCGGGCGGCGTCGGCGTATCTCCCTCGCTCTCCTCGCCCTCCTCGGCGCCTTCGGCGATCTGCATCGCGTTCTTGGCGTCGGGGCCCGCATAGGTGGCCTCGAGGTCGATGATCTCGCGCAGGAGCACCCGGCCGTCGACGAGCTCGTCGCGCCAGATGATGATGGCCTGGAAGGTCAGCGGGCTCTCGCAGAGGCCCGCGATCATCGCCTCGCGGCCGGCCTCGATGCGCTTGGCGATGGCGATCTCGCCCTCGCGGGACAGGAGCTCCACCGAGCCCATCTCGCGCAGGTACATGCGCACGGGATCGTCCGTGCGGTCGGTGGGCTCCTTGGTCGTCTCGGCGCGCAGGGCGACGGGCTTGGTCGGCGCGATCTCGGCGACCTCGGTCCCCTCGGCGCTGTCCTCGTCGTCGGCCTCGCCGTTAGCCTTGGCCTCAGTCGTCTCCTCGGTCTCCTCCGCCTCGACGACGTTGATGCCCATCTCCGAGAGCTGCGACAGCACGTCCTCGATCTGGTCGGGGTCGGACTGGCCGTCGGGCAGAACCTCGTTGATCTCCTCGTAGGTGATGTAGCCGCGCTTCTTGGCGAGCTTCACCATCCGCTTGACGGAGGCATCCGTCAGATCGAGGAGCGGCCCGTCGGTCTGTTGCTCCGGAGCAGCATCCGTCTCGTCCCGTTCCGTTGCCTTCGTCGCCATGGTCCGCCTATGGTTGTCGTGTCAGCGTCGCGCGGGAGCGTGTCGCTCACTCCGCGTCATCGACGCCGAAATGCATGTGATGTGCGGACCGTCGAAGTGACAGCCGCGTCGATGTCAGATCCCGGTATGCAAGCGAGACGCTTGACCGATTGTTAACCATGAGCCGCCAATGGCGGCCGAATTCATTCGCGGCGCACGTTTCAGGGTGTCGATGCCTCATCCGCATCCGGCACCGCCTCGTCCGCCTCCGCACCGGCGATGACCGCCATACGGGCCTTCACGTCGCACAGCCAAGCGAAGTTCGCCTCCGTCTCGTCCTCGACCAGGGCCCTTTCAGCCAAGCGGAGTTCGCTATTTAGCGCTCCAGACTTGCGGTGCAAGATCACGGCCTGACGCAATGCGTCTTCGAGACGCACAGGATCGGCATGCGCGTCAAGGGTCCATCGGTCTCCGGGACGCACGTGGCTGGCCAGTCGGGCGGCTGCTTCGGTGAGGCCGGCGCGCTTGAGCCGGCTTTCCAGAACCTCGAGGCCGGGCCGGTCCGCATCGGCGTGGCTGTCGAGCAGGAGGGAGCGCAGCGCCTGCGCATCCAGGTCTCCGAGCTCGAGTTCGGCGAGATCCTCCGCCTCGATCCCGAGCAGCTCGGGGTGGACCAGGAGGCTGGAGACGATCATCGCCTCCCGGTCGCGGAACGCCACCGGACCGGACGCGCTGGTCTCGCCGGCATAGAGCGGGTTGAACTTGGTGGTGATTCGCGGTGAGGGCGGCGGATCGCCGGGACGGGGCTGACGCTGGAAGGCGGGCCGCGCCGAGGTCGTCCGCGGTTCCCAGGGACCGCGACGTCCGGAGGCGGCCTGCGGGGACAGGGCGCGCAGGCGGCCCTCGATCTCGTCGCGGTAGAAGCCCCGCACCGTCTCGTCGCGGATCGAGGCGACCATCTCGCGCAGCGACTTGGCGAGGCCGGCCCGCCGCTCCGGCGTATCGAGGGGCGCACCATCGGTGGCGCGCGACCACAGTACCTCCACGAGGGGCCGGGCCGCATCGAGAACCCGGTCGATGGCGGACTTGCCCTCGGCGCGCAGGAGATCGTCCGGGTCCTGGCCCTCGGGCAGCATGGCGAAGCGCAGGGACTTGCCCGGCGTCAGGCCGGGCAGCGCCACGTCGAGGGCCTTGAAGGCCGCGCGCTGGCCGGCGCCGTCGCCGTCGAAGCAGAGGATCGGCTCGTCGGCGTTGCGCCAGAGCAGGCCGATCTGTTCCTCGGTGAGCGCCGTGCCGAGGCCCGCCACCGCGTTGGGATGGCCGGCCAGGGTCATGGCGATGACATCGACATAGCCCTCGACCGCGATGATCACGCCGCGGTCATGGGCGGGCTTGCGGGCCTGGTGCAGGTTGTAGAGCAGCTGCCCTTTGTGGAAGAGCGGCGTCTCCGGCGAGTTCATGTACTTCGCCTTGGCGTCCTTCTGCATCGCCCGGCCGCCGAAGGCGATCACGCGCCCGCGCGAATCGCAGATTGGAAACATCACCCGGTCGCGGAACTTGTCGTAGGGCACGCGGATGTCCTCGCCGGCCACCAGCAGGCCGAGCTCGATCATCAGATCCCGGTCGACGTCCTTGGCGGCGAGGTGGTCGCGCAGGGCATAGCGGTCGCCCGGGGCGTAGCCGAGGCGGAAGCGGCTCCGCGTCTCGGGCCCAAGCTGGCGCCGGTCGAGGTAGGCGCGGGCCTCCGTGCCGGCACGGCCGCGCAGCTGCTCCTCGAAGAAGGCGGCGGCCATCTCCATGACCTCGAAGGCTCCGGCGCGCCGAGTCTCCTGCTCGCGGGCATCGGCGCTCGGCGCCGGCAGGGACACGCCGGCCTCCGCCGCCAGGCGCTCCACGGCCTCGGGAAAGCTCAGGCCTTCCGTCTCCATCAGGAAGGTGAAGACGTCGCCGTGCTTGCCGGAGGAGAAGCAGTGGTAGAACTGCTTCTGGTCGTTCACGTAGAACGAGGGCGACTTCTCGGCATTGAACGGCGACAGGCCGCGCCACTCGCGGCCCGCTTTCTTCAGCCGGACGCGCCGCCCGACGATATCGGATGCGGGCAGGCGCGCACGGATCTCTTCGAGGATGTGGGGCGGGTAACGCACGGCAAGAACCGGACCTCTGCAGCCATCCATCCTAGCGGCTTCAGCTTAAGGAGTCCCCAACGCCGGAGCGCAGTGCCGGGACGCGCTCACGCCTTGGCGTTGAGCGTCTCCTTCACGAGGCCGCTCGCCTTGGCGAAGTCCATGCGGCCCGCATAGGCGCCCTTCAGGGCGGCGATGACCTTGCCCATGTCCTTCGGCCCGGCCGCACCGGTCTCCTCCACGGCCTTCTCGATGGCGGCGCGGGTCTCGGCCTCGTCCATCTGCTGGGGCAGGAAGCCGGCGATGATCGCGACCTCGTTGCGCTCGTTCTCGGCGAGCTCGGGCCGACCGCCCTGGTCGTAGACCGCAGCCGATTCGTTGCGTTGCTTGATCATCTTCTGGAGGAGCGCGAGGATCTCCTCCTCCGAGGCCGGCTCCTTGCCGAGGCCGCGTGCCTCGATGTCCTTGTCCTTCAGGGCGGCCTGGATCATCCGGACGGTGGCGAGCTTCGCCTTGTCGCCGGCCTTCATGGCTTCCTTCATCTCGGTGGTGAGACGGGCGCGCAGCATGGTGTGACTCCTGGAAAATGCGGGATCCCGGGAAAAGCGGGATTCCGGACGGCGGATCGATGGCGTGGTCTGCGAATTGCTGCGCGAACCGGGGTTCTTGAGACGCGCCGACGCGAGGGCCACATTGACCCTAACGCGGCGCGCTCGCTATGAGCGCCGCACGACAAGCCGCCCGCACGCGCCGCTCACGGCGCCGGGATCGGCCGGACATAAGCGAGATCACGCCGATGCTGCAAGATGAAGGCGTCCACACGCCTGCCGTGCCCGCGCCCCCCGCTCCCTGGGCCGAGCCCCTGGCCACCGCGCTCCTGGTCCTGGCGGACGGGACCGTGCTGGAGGGATTCGGCATCGGCCAGACCGGAATCGCCGATGGCGAGGTCTGCTTCAACACCGCGATGACCGGGTACCAGGAGATCCTGACCGATCCGTCCTATGCCGGCCAGATCGTCACCTTCACCTTCCCGCATATCGGCAATACCGGCACCAACGACGAGGACCTCGAGAGCCTCGACGCGGCGCCGGCCTCCGGTGTCCGCGGCACCGTGATCGCCTCCGCCGTCACCAACCCGTCGAACTGGCGCTCGTCGAGCCACCTCGATTCCTGGCTGAAGGCCCGGGGCATCGTCGGCATCACCGGGGTCGACACCCGGGCGCTGACCGCGCTGATCCGCGACCACGGCATGCCGAACGCCGTCATCGCCAACGATCCGGAGGGCCGCTTCGACCGCGAGGCCCTGAAGGCCCGCGCCGCGGCGCTGGCGCCGATGGAAGGCCTCGACCTCGTGCCGCCGGTGACCAGCCGGGCGCGTTCGGAATGGTCGCAGACCACCTGGGGCGTGAAGACCGGCTACGGCGACCGCAGGCCCGGCACCGGCCTCAAGGTCGTGGCGATCGACTACGGCGTGAAGCGCAACATCCTGCGCCTCCTGGCCGAGGCCGGCTGCGACGTCACCGTGGTACCCGCCACGACGAGCGCCGAGGAGATCATGGCGATGAAGCCGGACGGCGTGTTCCTGTCGAACGGCCCCGGCGACCCGGCCGCCACCGGCGCGTACGCGGTCCCGGTGATCCGGGCGCTGCTGCAGGAGAAGGTACCGACCTTCGGCATCTGCCTCGGGCACCAGCTGATGGGCCTGGCGCTGGGCGGCCGTACGGTGAAGATGGCCCAGGGCCACCACGGCGCGAACCATCCGGTGAAGGACAAGACCACCGGAAAGGTCGAGATCGTCTCGATGAACCACGGCTTCGCCGTCGACCCGGCGAGCCTGCCCGAAACCGCGCTCGAGACGCATGTCTCCCTGTTCGACGGCTCGAATTGCGGCCTCACCCTGACGGACCGCCCGGCCTTCTCGGTGCAGCACCATCCGGAGGCCTCGCCCGGCCCGCGCGACAGCCACTACCTGTTCGAGCGCTTCGTCGCCCTGATGAAGGCCGGCAAGCCCGAGACCCTGGTCACCACGGCCGACTGATCCCCGGCGGCCGGCGGGGCCCATCACCCCGTCCGCCCGTCGCGGCACCTGCAGGCCAGACCTGCACGCAGGCGATGCAAACCGCGAAATGGTTCCCTTGCCGTCACAAAAAATCCGGCATTTCCGGGCATCCCGGCATCGTTAACGGCTCGCTAAGGACGGCGTTCGAAGATCGCCGCCGAGCCGATTCCGACGCTGGCCGGGGATTTCCACATGACGTTCGACGACGCGCGCGACGACTTCTCGCGCCTGCATCGCCTCTTCACGTTCCATCTCGGCGTGGCCGTCGGCCTCGCGTGGATGACCGCCCTGTATTCGGCCTGCTACGCCCCCTGGGTCCGCAACATCCGCGCGCTGATCGACCCTATGACCGGCCTCGACCGCGTCGAGAGCACCTGGTCCTTCCTGTTCGCGCTGCCGGTGGTCATGACGCTCGCCTGGATCGGCCTGTATTTCGGCCGCGAGATGCTGCGCCGCAGCCAGACCCTCTCCAACGCGGCCCTCGAATTCGCCGCCGCGGCCGTGGTCGCCTTCGGGGTGTTCTACTTGTCCATCGACCGCGCCGTCTCGGCCCTGTACCTGGGCTTCTGAGACCCGCCGACGCTTCACCGTCCGCCCGCGCCCTTCCAATGGCCGCGGGCTGCGTGTAAGTGCCAAGATCAACGATAATCCACGCCGCCAGCGCCCCCAGACCCGTGCCGCTTCTCCGGCACCGGCCCTGGCCGGGCGCGCGTGCTTGCAGCCAAGGCGCCCGATGCCGAAACGCACCGACATATCCTCGATCCTGATCATCGGTGCGGGGCCGATCGTCATCGGCCAGGCCTGCGAGTTCGATTATTCCGGCACCCAGGCCTGCAAGGCGCTCCGCGAGGAGGGCTACCGGATCGTGCTGGTGAACTCGAACCCGGCCACGATCATGACCGATCCGGACATGGCCGACGCCACCTATGTCGAGCCGATCACCCCCGAGATCGTCGCCAAGATCATCGAGAAGGAGCGCCACGTCGTTCCGGGCGGCTTCGCCCTGCTCCCCACGATGGGCGGCCAGACGGCACTGAACTGCGCCCTGTCGCTCAAGAAGATGGGCGTGCTGGAGAAGTTCGACGTCCAGATGATCGGCGCCACCACCGAGGCGATCGACAAGGCGGAGGACCGCCACCTCTTCCGCGACGCGATGACCAAGATCGGCCTGGAGACGCCCAAATCGGCGCTCGCCAACGCCTCGGCGGCCAAGAAGGCCGACCGTGCGAAGTACCTCGCCGAGATCGCCCGCATCGAGGCGGCCAACGAGGGCGAGGCCCGCACCGCGGCGCTCGCGGCCTTCGACAAGACCTGGCACCGGGGCGAGTCCGAGCGGCGCAAGCGCTACGGCGAGCACGCCATCGGGCAGGCCCTGATCGCGCTGGCCGAGGTCGGCCTGCCGGCGATCATCCGCCCCTCCTTCACCATGGGCGGCACCGGCGGCGGCATCGCCTACAACCGGGAGGAGTTCCTGGACATCGTCGAGCGCGGCATCGACGCCTCGCCGACGAACGAGGTCCTGATCGAGGAGAGCGTCCTCGGCTGGAAGGAATACGAGATGGAGGTCGTTCGCGACAAGAACGACAACTGCATCATCGTCTGCTCCATCGAGAACATCGACCCGATGGGCGTCCACACCGGCGATTCCATCACCGTCGCGCCGGCCCTGACGCTGACCGACAAGGAATACCAGGTGATGCGCGACGCATCCCTGGCGGTGCTGCGCGAGATCGGCGTCGAGACCGGCGGATCGAACGTGCAGTTCGCCATCGACCCGGCCACCGGCCGGATGATCGTGATCGAGATGAACCCGCGCGTCTCGCGGTCGTCGGCCCTGGCCTCCAAGGCCACCGGCTTCCCCATCGCCAAGGTCGCGGCCAAGCTGGCCGTCGGCTACACCCTCGACGAGATCGCCAACGACATCACGGGCGGCGCCACCCCGGCCTCGTTCGAGCCCTCGATCGACTACGTCGTCACCAAGATCCCGCGCTTCGCCTTCGAGAAGTTCCCCGGCGCCGAGCCGACACTCACCACCGCCATGAAGTCGGTGGGCGAGGCCATGGCGATCGGCCGCTGCTTTGCCGAGTCGCTCCAGAAGGCCCTGCGCTCCCTGGAGACCGGCCTCACCGGCCTCGACGAGATCGAGATCGAGGGACTCGGCAAGGGCGACGACCACAACGCGATCAAGGCCGCCCTCGGCACGCCGACCCCCGACCGCCTGCTCAAGGTCGGACAGGCGCTGCGCCTCGGCGTCAGCCACGAGGAGGTCCATGCCTCCTGCAAGATCGATCCGTGGTTCCTGGAACAGCTTCAGGCGATCATCGACCTCGAGAACCGGGTCAAGGCGCACGGCATCCCGAACACCCCCGGAGCACTGCGCCAGCTCAAGGCCGCTGGCTTCTCGGATGCCCGCCTCGCCGTGCTCGCGAAAACTGACGAGGACAGCGTGCGGGCCGCTCGGCGGGCGCTCGGCGTTCGCCCCGTCTTCAAGCGCATCGATACCTGCGCGGCCGAGTTCCAGGCCCCCACCGCCTACATGTACTCGACCTACGTGGCGCCCTTCGCCGGCACGGTGGTGGACGAGGCGCGGCCCACCGACGCCAAGAAGGTCATCATCCTCGGCGGCGGCCCGAACCGGATCGGCCAGGGCATCGAGTTCGACTATTGCTGCTGTCACGCCTGCTTCGCGCTGTCCGAGGCCGGCTACGAGACCATCATGGTCAACTGCAACCCGGAGACGGTCTCGACCGACTACGACACCTCCGACCGGCTTTATTTCGAGCCGCTCACCCAGGAGGACGTCCTCGAGATCATCGAGACCGAGCGCCAGGCCGGCACGCTCCACGGCGTCATCGTGCAGTTCGGCGGCCAGACCCCGCTGAAGCTCGCCCGCGCGCTGGAGGCCGCCGGCGTGCCGATCCTCGGCACCTCGCCGGATGCCATCGACCTCGCCGAGGACCGCGACCAGTTCAAGCGCCTCCTCGACAAGCTCGGCATGAAGCAGCCGAAGAACGGCATCGCCTACTCGGTGGAGCAGAGCCGCCTGATCGCCTCCGACCTCGGCCTGCCCTTCGTGGTGCGCCCGAGCTACGTGCTGGGCGGTCGCGCCATGGCGATCATCCGCGACGAGGCGCAGTTCGCCGACTACCTCCTCGACACCCTGCCGAGCCTGATCCCGTCGGACGTCAAGGCGCGCTACCCCAACGACAAGACGGGCCAGATCAACACGGTGCTGGGCAAGAACCCGCTCCTGTTCGACCGCTACCTGTCGGATGCCACCGAGATCGACGTCGACGCCATCTGCGACGGCAAGGACGTCTTCATCGCGGGCATTATGGAGCACATCGAGGAGGCGGGCATCCACTCGGGCGACTCCGCCTGCTCGCTGCCCTCGCGCTCGCTCTCGCCGGAGATCATCGCCGAGCTCGAGCGTCAGACCCGGGCCATGGCCCTGGCCCTGAAGGTCGGCGGCCTGATGAACGTGCAGTACGCGATCAAGGACGGGACCATCTACGTGCTGGAGGTGAACCCCCGCGCCTCGCGCACGGTGCCCTTCGTCGCCAAGGTGATCGGGGACCCGATCGCCAAGATCGCGGCCCGCGTCATGGCCGGAGAGTCGCTCGCGAGCTTCGACCTCAAGGCGAAGGTGCTGGATCACATCGCGGTGAAAGAGGCGGTGTTCCCCTTCGCCCGCTTCCCGGGCGTCGACGTGCTGCTCGGACCCGAGATGCGCTCGACGGGCGAGGTGATCGGCCTCGATTCGAGCTTCGGCGTCGCCTTCGCCAAGAGCCAGCTCGGCTCGGGTACCCTGGTGCCGAAGGGCGGGGCGGTCTTCGTCTCGGTACGCGATGCCGACAAGGAGCGCATCCTGCCGGCGATCCGCCTGCTCTCGGAGCTCGGCTTCACCATCATCGCCACCGGCGGCACGCAGCGCTACCTGGCCGATCAGGGCGTGGCGACGGAGCGGGTGAACAAGGTGCTGGAGGGCCGGCCGCACGTCGTCGATTCGATCAAGAACGGCGACATCCAGCTCGTCTTCAACACGACCGAGGGGGCGGGTGCCCTGTCGGACTCGCGCTCCCTCCGGCGCGCCGCCCTCTTGCATAAAGTGCCGTACTACACCACTCTTGCAGGAGCGATGGCTGCGGCCGAAGGGATCAAGGCCTATCTCGGAGGCGATCTCAAGGTCCGCGCCTTGCAGGAATACTTCGCGGCCTGAAGTCTCACGCGGCTCCCGTGTCGATCGGGAGCCGTGTTGTTGGCGGTTCAGGAGTAACTTACTCTGGCCCGGAAGGAGCGGCGTGCTCCTGCCCGGGCTTATTCATTGTGGCGCGAGACGATGACGATAGACAAGGTTCCGATGACGGTGCGCGGTTACGCAGCGCTGGAGGAGGAGTTGAAGCACCGCCAGCAGGTGGAGCGCCAGCGGATCATCCAGGCCATCGCCGAGGCCCGCGCCCTCGGCGACCTGTCTGAGAACGCCGAGTACCATGCCGCCAAGGAGGCGCAGTCCCACAACGAGGGCCGCGTCCTCGAACTGGAGAGCATGATCTCACGCGCCGAAGTGATCGACGTCTCGAAGCTCTCGGGCACCAAGATCAAGTTCGGCGCCACGGTGAAGCTCCTCGACGAGGACACCGAGGAAGAGAAGACCTACCAGCTCGTCGGCGAGCCCGAGGCGGACGTCCGCTCCGGCCTGGTCTCCATCACCTCCCCGATCGCCCGCGCGCTGATCGGCAAGGGCGTCGGCGACACGGTCGAGGTGACGACGCCGGGTGGCGGGAAGTCCTACGAGGTCGTCGCCGTCCAGTACGGCGGCTGAGGTTCCGGTGCGGCCGGGCCTTCTCCGGGCGGCGGTTGCGCTGCTCGGTCTCGTCGCCCTGCCCGGCGCGGCCCGGGCCGAGGGCCTCCCGAGTCTCGGGGGCGAGCGCCTCTCCGGCATCCAGGTCGATGTCCGGCCGCTGATCGCCCTCGGCGGCGGCAATCCGGCTCTCGACTTGCGCGAGGACCTGCTCGCCGCCCTGCGCACCGAGTTCGCCGACCGGCTCGGCGGCCGCGGTCCCGTCCTGGTGGTGCGGATCAAGGGCCTGTCGATCAATCCCTATGCCGGCGGCGACGGGGGACGCGGCCGCCTCGGCGGTGGAACCCAGAGCGACTACCTCGACGGCGAGGCCCTGCTCGTCGGGCGCCGGGGCGAGATCCTCGCACGCCACCCCCAGCTCTCCGCCCTGCCGTCGAGTTCGGGCGGCGCCTGGTACGACCCGGCCTCCGAGCGCCGCCGGGTGACCGCCATCGCCCAGCATTATGCAGGCTGGCTGCGGCGTGCCCTCCCCCAGGATTGAGTGGACGGCCCCGCGGATGATTCCGCTCGAGGATTGACCTGGATCACCTGATGTCGGCAGCGTCCGCGATGCCTTCCCCCACCGGCGCCTCCGCGCCGCTTCCCGAACTCACCCAGGCACGGACCTGGATCGTCACCGACGGCAAGGCGGGCGACGAGAACCAGTGCATCGGCCTCGCCGAGACCCTCGGCCTGCCGTTCGAGCTCCGTCGAATCGCACCCCGTCCGCCCTTCGGCTGGATGGCGCCCTGGGGGCCGACCGATCCGCGGGATCGGCCGGGCAACCCCCGTGGGATCCTCGCCGGCCCCCTCCCCGACCTGCTGATCGCCTCCGGCCGCCGGTCCGTGCCCTACCTGCGGGCGGTGCGCGCCGCCTCGCGGGACCGTACCTTCACGGCCTTCCTGAAGGACCCGCGCATCGGGCACGACGCGGCGAACTTCGTCTGGGTGCCGGATTACGACGACCTGCGCGGCCCCAACGTCTTCACCACCCTGACGCCGCCGCATCAGGTCACGCCGGAGCGCCTGGCCGAGGCCCGCGCCAACCCGGACCCGCGCCTGTCCGCCCTGCCCTGGCCGCGCATCGCCGTGCTGATCGGCGGCGACAGCCGGCATCTCAGCTACCGCCCGGCGGACATGCGCCGGCTCCTGAGCGACCTCGACAAGCTCACCGACGGCGGCTGTTCGCTGATGGTGACGGTGTCCCGGCGCACCCCGCAGAATCTGCGCGACGCCCTGCGGACCATGGTGGCCACCAAGGGCGGCTTCTTCTGGGACGGCGGCAGCCTCAATCCCTATGTTCCGATGCTGGCGATCGCCGATTCGATCGTCGTCACATCGGATTCCGCCAACATGGTGGGCGAGGCCGTGAGCACGGGCGTCCCCGTCCTCCTGTTCGACCTGCCGAAGACCTATATCCGTCACAGGCGGCTCTTCGCCGGCCTCGCGATGGCGGGGGCCCTGAAGCCCTTCGTCGGCCGCCTGGAGGAACTTCACTACCAGCCCCTGGATGCGACACCCGTCATCGCAGGCGCGATGGCCAAGGCCTATGCCGATCACCGCGCGCGATGGGCCTGAAGGAGACGAGAGCGATGGCGCACACCCATTCCAAACTCATCATCATCGGCTCCGGTCCCGCCGGCTACACGGCCGCGATCTATGCCGCCCGCGCCATGGTCGAGCCCCTGATGATCTCGGGCTTCCAGCCCGGCGGCCAGCTCATGATCACCACCGACGTGGAGAACTACCCGGGCTTCGCCGAGGCGATCCAGGGCCCCTGGCTGATGGAGCAGATGCGCCTGCAGGCCGAGCATGTCGGCACCAAGATCGTGTCCGAGTACATCACCAAGGTCGACCTGAACGTGCGGCCCTTCCAACTCGAGGCCGATTCCGGCGAGACCTACTCGGCCGACGCGGTGATCATCGCCACTGGCGCCCAGGCGAAGTGGCTCGGGCTGCCCTCCGAGGCCAAGTTCCAGGGCTTCGGCGTCTCGGCCTGCGCCACCTGCGACGGCTTCTTCTTCCGGGGCAAGGAGGTCGTGGTGGTCGGCGGCGGCAACACCGCCGTGGAAGAGGCGCTCTACCTGGCCAACCTCGCCTCCAAGGTCATCGTCGTCCATCGCCGCGGCGAGTTCCGCGCCGAGCGCATCCTGCAGGAGCGCCTGTTCAAGCACCCCAACGTCGAGGTGGTGTGGCATCACGCCGTCGAGGAGATCTGCGGCAGCGAGAAGCCGCCCTCGGTGACCCATGTCCGCCTGAAGGACACCCGCACCGGCGAGATCACGGAGCGCAGGACCGATGGCGTCTTCATCGCCATCGGCCACCAGCCGGCCACCGGGATCTTCGAGGGCCAGCTCGCCATGCGCGACGGCGGCTACATCGACACCGCGCCGGGCACCACCCATACGGCGATCCCCGGCGTCTACGCGGCGGGCGACGTCACCGACGACGTCTACCGCCAGGCGATTACCGCGGCCGGCATGGGCTGCATGGCCGCCCTCGACGCCGAGAAGTACTTAGCCGCGCTGGAAGTCGGCGAAACACCCCAGCAAGCGGCCGCCGAATAAGAAGATTCCGGCGGACGACGGCGCCATGCGTCTTGCGCGCAGCGTCAAGACAATCGCAAGGTCGAACCCCTAACCTAAGCGCTGACGGCATGCGCCGTCGGCGTCACCCGCATGACTCCCTTCGCCCGTCCCGCGTCCCGCGCGTGCCGGAAAGGTCGGGTCGATCGGGCCTGGCGGGGACGTCCG
Source organism: Methylobacterium sp. TK31 (assembly GCF_055361545.1). Classification (NCBI taxonomy): domain Bacteria; kingdom Pseudomonadati; phylum Pseudomonadota; class Alphaproteobacteria; order Hyphomicrobiales; family Methylobacteriaceae; genus Methylobacterium; species Methylobacterium sp. TK31. Next base: position 3,220,454 of record NZ_CM143964.1, read on the forward strand.
GATCGCGGCTCGGCGCGACGGGAAGCCCGGTCAGCCGGCGTCGGGTTGCGTACGGGAGTGGACGCCTTGGACTGGGACAAGATCCGCATCTTCCTCAACGTCGCGGAAGCCGGCAGCTTCACGCGGGCCGGCGACGACATCGGCCTGAGCCAGTCGGCGGTGAGCCGGCAGATCAGCGCCCTCGAACGCGAGCTCAAGGCGCCGCTGTTCCACCGCCACGCCCGCGGCCTGATCCTGACCGAGCAGGGCGACCTGCTCTTCCGCGCGGCCCGCGACATGAAGCTGCGCCTGGAGAACACGAAGGCCCGCCTGGTCGAGACCAGCGAGCGGCCGACCGGCGATCTCAAGGTGACGACCACGGTGGGCCTCGGCACTGCCTGGCTCGCCCAGCGCATCGCCGAATTCCTCGACCTCTACCCGGACGTACGCGTCGAGCTCATCCTCACCAACGAGGAGCTCGATCTCGCCATGCGCGAGGCCGATGTGGCGATCCGCATGCGGCGCCCGGCCCAGCCGGACCTGATCCAGCGGCGCCTGTTCACGGTGCACTACCACGCCTTCGCGTCGCAGGATTACGTGAAGCGCTTCGGCGAACCGAAATCCATCGCCGACCTCGACAATCACCGCCTGGTCTCGTTCGGCGGCAACGAGCCGTCCTACCTGCTGGCGACGCACTGGCTCTCCACCGTCGGCCGCGAGGGCCAGGAGCGCCGGACGATCCATTTCACGGTCAACAACATCACCGCCCTGCAGCAGGCCATCGACACCGGCGCCGGCATCGGGATCCTGCCCGACTACGCGGCGGAGGGTCAGGCCGGGCTGGTGCAGGTGATGCGCGAGACCGAGATGCCGCACATGGAAAGCTATCTGGTCTACGCCGAGGAGATGCGCACCGTCGCCCGCGTCCAGGCGTTTCGCGACTTTCTCGTCGCCAAGGCCCAGCGCTGGACCTACTGAGGACGCGGGACGGGTTGGTCCGCCGCCCCGCGCCCGTCCCATCGGTGACGGTCAGACGAACAGGCGCTCCTTCTCCAGCCCCTTGTAGAGGCCGGCGACCTGCTCCCCGTAGCCGTTGTAGATCAGGGTCGGCACGCGCTGGTCGGTGCCCAGCACCCGCTCCGTCGCCTGGCTCCAGCGCGGATGCGACACGGCCGGATTGACGTTCGCCCAGAAGCCGTACTCGGCCGCCTGCAGCCCTTCCCAGAAGGTCTTCGGCCGCTCGGCCACGAATGAGATCTTGGTGATCGATTTGACCGACTTGAAGCCGTACTTCCACGGCACCACGAGGCGGATCGGCGCGCCGAACTGGTTGGCGAGCGGCTTGCCGTAGACGCCGGTGGCGACGAAGGCGAGGTCGTTGCCCGCTTCCTCCAGGGTCAGCCCCTCGGTATAGGGCCAGGGATACAGGAAGGACTTCTGGCCCGGCGCCATAGACCGGTCGAGGAAGGTCTGCATCTGGATGTACTTCGCGCCCGAGGTGGGCTTGGCCAGGGCCACGAGCTTCGCCAGCGGGAACCCGGTCCAAGGCACCGACATCGACCAGGCCTCGACGCAGCGGTGCCGGTAGAGGCGCTCCTCCAGCGGCATCTTGCGGATCAGGTCGTCGATCCCGAGGGTCATCGGCTTCTCGACGAGGCCGTCGATCGCCACCGTCCAGGGCCGGGTCTTCAGCGCGTTGGCCGCCGGAAGAACCGACTTCGAGGTGCCGTATTCGTAGAAGTTGTTGTAGTCGGCGCTGAACTTCTCCGGCGTCAGCGGCCGGTCGAGGGTGTAGGCCTCGTTGCGCTTGGCGGGATAGAGGTCGGCGGTGGGATCGCCCGCCGCCCGGGCGTCCTCGGTCCCGATCAGCGACGCGGCCGCCAGCCCCGCCGCTCCCCCGAGGAGGCGCCGGCGGTCGAGGAAAACGCTCTCCGGCGTCGCGAGGTGTTCGGGCATCTCCCATGCCCGGGTGCGCCTGATATGCATGTCGATTCCTCCGTGCGGCGCGAATCGCGGCGCGCCGGCCTGTTGCCCTGACATTGGCCGGACGCGGCGAGTGCGCAAGACGGCCCGATGTCACCCGTCTCCGATGTCCCCCTTCGCCGGAGGGCGGGATCGGGTTACGGGCGGGCCGGACATCACGGCGGGGGCGGATCGTCGCGGAGGGCCCGGCGCAGCACCTTTCCGACATTCGTCTTGGGCAGGGCGTCGTGGAAGACGACCCGGCGCGGCACCTTGTAGCCGGTGAGCTGCGAGCGGGCAAAGGTCCGCAACGCGTCGGTGGTCATCGCCTCGTCCTTGCGCACCACGTGGGCCACGACCATCTCGCCGGTCTCGTCGTTGATCGCCCCGACCACGGCGCATTCGAGCACGCCCGGATGGCTCGCCAGCACGTCCTCGATCTCGTTCGGATAGACGTTGAAGCCCGAGACCAGGATCATGTCCTTCATCCGGTCGACGATGCGGACCTGTCCGTCCGGGTTCAGCACCGCCACGTCGCCGGTGCGGAAATAGCCGTCGGCCGTGGTGGCCCGGGCGGTCTCGTCCGGGCGCTTCCAGTAGCCGGCCATGACCTGGGGCCCGCGCACGCAGAGTTCGCCGGGTTCGCCGATCGCCACCTCTCGGCCGTCGAGGCCGCGGATCGAGACGTCGGTCGAGGGCAAGGGGTAGCCGATGGTGCCGCTCCAGGCGGCGAGGTCCGGCGGGTTGACGCAGACCACGGGCGAGGTCTCGGACAGGCCGTAGCCCTCGACGATGGCGCGGCCGGTGATCGCCTTCCACTTCTCGGCGACGGCGGCCTGCACCGCCATGCCGCCGGCGATGACGAAGTCGAGCTTCGAGAAGTCGACCTCGCCGATCCTCGGATGGTTGATCAGCAGGTTGAACAGGGTGTTCACCCCGGAGAAGTGGGTGAACGGCGTGCCCTTGAGGGTCTTGATGAAGCCGTCGGCGTCGCGCGGGTTGGCGATCAGCAGGCAGCAGCCGCCGACCTTCATGAAGAAGAAGAAGCAGCAGGTCAGCGCGAAGATATGGTAGAGCGGCAGCGCCGTGACCATGACGCGCGTCTCGCCGTCCTCTGCCGAGATGCGGAACCAGACCCGGCTCTGCTCGACATTGGCCATGATGTTGCGGTGGGTCAGCATCGCCGCCTTGGCGACGCCCGTGGTGCCGCCGGTATATTGCAGGAACGCGAGGTCGTCCGGGCGCACGGGCACGCGAACCTTGGGCTTGCCGGTGCCCGCGCGGATCACAGCGTCGAAGCGGACCGCGCGCCCGTCCGGGAAGCGATAGGGCGGGACCGCCTTCTTGACGTGGCGCGAGACCAGGGTGATTAGCCGTCCCTTCAGGCCGAGGCCGTCGCCGGGTCCGGCCAGGACGATCCGGTCGAGGGCGAGGTCCGGCAGGGCCTGCATCACCGTATGGGCGAAGTTCTCGAGCACGAAGAGGATGCGGGCGCCCGAATCGTTCAGCTGCGCCGTCAGCTCGCGCGGGGTGTAGAGCGGATTGACGTTGACGACGGTGCAGCCGGCGAGCAGCACACCGAAGATCGTCGCCGGGTAGGCGGCGACGTTCGGCATCATGATCGCGACCCGGTCGCCCTTGGCGAGGCCCTGCGCCGCGAGCCATGCCGCCACGGCCTCGGAGCCGGCCCCGAGGGCGGCGTAGGAGACGCGGGCTCCGAAACTCTCCAGGGCAGGACGTGGCCCCGAGCGCGCCATGCAATCCTCGAACAGGTCGACCAGCGTTCCGAGGCGGTCGATGTCGAGGTCCGCCGGGACGCTCGGCGGATAAGCGGACAGCCACGGGCGCGCGGCGCTCCGGGATACGGGCATGTATCTCCTCCCTGTGATGCGACCCGGCGGCTTCCTGCCTCCTTAGTTCACATCTAAACCATCCTCGGCCATCCGAGCGGCGGGATCAAGCGGCGGCGCGGGACGGACGCCGACGATCCTGCCGCGTCATCACTGCGTTGCAACTCAGGTGCGGCAGAAACGCGATGCACGCCAGGGCACCGGCTAACAGGGCATCCCCGATCGTCATCGACCGGCGCGGCCAGATGCCGAAGCCCGCCACGTGGGCGAGGCCCAGCACGGCCAGGGCGAACCAGAGGGCGAGATACCGGAGCAGGAGGTCGGCTACGATCCGCAGCCAGCGTCGGGGCCGGGAGGCCCGCGCCGGTCGGTTGCCGATGAGCAGAGCGCCGAGGCCCAGGACGCTCCCGAACATCGTGGCGGCCAGGGCCGAGCCGAGGGCGAAGGCGGCCGGCATCGGCTGCTGCGTGATGAAGGCGGTGCCGCCGCTGGCGAAGGCGAGGCGCAGGGCCACGCCCCCGAAGGTGGGGTACAGGCAGACCGCCAGGAACAGCGCCAGGGCCAGCGCGCCCCCGACGAGCCGACGGGGCCAGCCGGCCGGACCCGGCCGGACGATCCGCAGGCCGAGACAGGCGAGCCCGTAGACGATCGCCACCGCGAAGAGCGGGTAGCGATCGAGGAAGAAGCCGTAAAAGCGGGCCTCGAGCTCCGGCGGCAGCACCGTCCGCTGGTCGAAGCCCGTGGCGAAGGCGACGGCGATCGCGAGGATCGCGGCTGCCAGCGGGAACAGGGCCGGCAGCACGGGCCTCAGGCCTCGTAGTTGTCGCGCACCAAGCGGTCGAGCAGGCGCACGCCCCAGCCCGCACCCCAGCTCCGGTTGATCTCGCTCGCCGACGAGGACATGGCCACGCCGGCGATGTCGAGATGGGCCCAGGGCACGTCGTTGACGTAGCGCTTCAGGAAGGAGGCCGCGGTGGCGGCACCGCCATGGCGGCCGCCGGAGTTCTTCATGTCGGCGAACTTCGAGTCGATCGCCTTGTCGTAGGCCGGGATCAGCGGCATCCGCCACACAGCCTCGCCCGTCGCCTCGCCGGCCGCCATGATCTTGGCCGAGAGGGCGTCGTCGTTGGAGAACATCCCGGCGATGTCCTGGCCGAGGGCAACGATGATCGCGCCCGTCAGGGTGGCGAGGTCGATCATGAACTTCGGCTTGTAGGAGCCCTGGATGTGCCAGAGCACGTCGGCGAGGACGAGACGGCCCTCGGCGTCGGTGTTGATGATCTCGATGGTCTGTCCCGACATCGAGGTGATGATGTCGCTCGGGCGCATGGCGTTGCCGTCGGGCATGTTCTCGACGATGCCGATGGCGCCGACGACGTTGACCTTGGCCTTGCGGCTGGCCAGCGCGTGCATCGTGCCGACGACGCAGGCGGCGCCGCCCATGTCGCCCTTCATGTCCTCCATGCCGCCGGCGGACTTGATCGAGACGCCACCGGAATCGAAGCACACGCCCTTGCCGATGAAGGCGATGGGCGCCTCCGAGGGGTCGGCGGCGCCGTTCCAGCGCATCACCACGACGCGCGCCTCCCGGGTCGAGCCCTGGGCCACGGCCAGCAGGGCGTGCATGCCGAGCGCTTCGAGCTTGCCGGGGCCGAGGACCTCGACCTCGACGCCGAGCCGGGTCAGCGCCTCGGCACGGCGGGCGAACTCCTCCGGGTAGAGGACGTTCGGCGGCTCGTTGATCAGCTCGCGGGCCAGGATCACGCCGTCGGCGACGGCGTCCGCGACCTTGGCGGCGGCCTCGGCCGCGGCGACATCGGCCACCATCAGGGTCAGGGCCGTGCCCTTGGCGTCCTCGCCCTCGGGCTTCTTCTTGGTCTTGTAGCGGTCGAAGCTGTAGTGGCGCAGGCGGGCGCCGAGGGCGAAGTCGGCCGCGTTGGCCGCGGAGACGTCGAGGCCGGCGAAGATCAGGGCGGCATGGGCGCTGCGGCCCGAGACCTTGCTGGCGGTGAAACCGCCGAGCGCCGGCCAGTCGATCTTGGCGCGGTCCTTCTCGGAGCCGAGGCCGATCACGACCAGGCGGTCGGCGTCGAGGCCGGCCGGCGCGGGCAGCGCCAGGGCCGACAGGGACTTACCCTTGAAGCGCTCGCCGGCGGCGGCGCGGGCGACGAGATCGGCCACCCCGCCGCCGATCGCCTGGGCCACGGCGGGAGCCAGGGCGAGGTCGTCGCCGACGAAGAGGACGACGTCGCCCCGGCCAACCGGGCCGAGGGGCCCGAACGCGATCGTGATTCCGTCCGCCATGACGCTAGCTTTCCGAGGATTGGGCTCGAACGAACCGTGCGTTCGAAGTGGTGCGTGCAGGATGTGCGGAGCGGCACGGCATCGGACGTGCCGCTCCCGGCGCTTCTGTGTACCTGTTGAGGCACAGAACGCAACGCGATCGGACGGCCGTGAAAGCGCCCGAATCCGGGCGCCCGGATCGGAGTCGACGGCCGGGGGGCGGGACGGGTAGAAACGGGCGGGGCCGAGGCTCCGTCGGGCGATGCGGGGGGCAATCCGCGAGACGCCGATCCACGAGAACCCATGACGCAGATCGAGCGCTACATCTTCAAAATCGCGCTCGGGGCGTTCTTCGCCTGCCTCGTCGGCCTCACCGGCACGATCTGGGTGACGCAGGCCCTGCGCGAGCTCGACCTCATCACCGCCAAGGGCCAGACCCTGGTGATCTTCTTCCTCATCACCGGCCTCTCGCTGCCGACCCTGATCACCGTGATCGCCCCGGTGGCGCTGTTCATCGCGGTCGTCTACGCGCTGAACAAGCTGAACGGGGATTCCGAGCTGATCGTGATGTCGGCCGCCGGCATGCGGCCGCGCCAGATCCTGCGCCCCTTCCTCAGCCTCGGCCTCGCCGTCAGCCTGGCGGTGGCCTTCCTGACGATCCAGGTGATGCCGTCGTCCTTCCAGGAACTGCGGGACGTGCTGACCCGGGTGCGGGGCGACTTTATCGCCAACGTGGTCAAGGAGGGGCAGTTCACCAGCCTCGACAGCGGCATCACCTTCCACTTCCGCGAGCGCGGTCCCGGCGGCGCCCTGCTCGGCCTGTTCATCCAGGACAAGCGCGAGGCCGGCAAGTCGGTGGTCTACCTCGCCGAGCGCGGCCAGGCGCAGGAATACGGCGGCCAGAGCTACCTTGCCCTGGAGAAGGGCAGCATCCACCGGCAGCAGAAGGATTCCCGCGACGCCTCGATCATCACCTTCGAGCGCTACACCGTCGATCTCGCCGCCTTCACGCCGCCGGACGCCGAGCTGGTCTACAAGCCGCGCGAGCGCGCCACGGCGCAGCTGCTGTTCCCCGACACCAGCGAGACCTACTACAGGCAGCAGAAGGGCCGCTTCCGGGCCGAGCTGCACGACCGGCTCTCGTCCTGGCTCTATCCGCTGGCCCTGACCTTCATCGCCTTCGCGGCGCTGGGCGACCCGCGCACCACGCGCCAGGGGCGCGGCCTCGCGGTGGCGGGCGCCGTCCTCGCCGTGGTGGTGGTGCGCATCGGGGGCTTCGCCGCCTCCAGCGCGGCCGCCCGCAGCGCCGGCGCGGTGGTGGCGGTCTACGCCGTGCCGCTCCTCGCCATCCTGATCTCCGCGGTGATGATCTTCAACGGCGCGGCGGTGCGGGACTGGAACGCCCGGGTCGGACGGGCCGCGACCGGGTTCGTCGGCCGCTTCGGCCGGCGCCCGCGCCTCGGCGTGCGGTGAGGCGGAGCTGATGCGATGCTGATCGGCGCCACCCTCGGCCGCTACTTCGCGATGCGCTTCGTGCGCACCATCCTGGGCGTGTTCCTGACGGTGTTCACGCTAGTCTACACCCTCGATTTCGTCGAGCTCCTGCGCCGCGCCGGCGACGCGGAGGGCGCGTCCACAGGTTTGATGGCGCAGCTCTCGCTCTACCGGACCCCGGCGGTGGCCGAGGGCGTGCTGCCCTTCGCGATCCTGTTCGGCTCGATGGCCGCCCTGCTCCAGCTCTCGCGCAAGCTCGAACTGGTGGTGGCCCGGGCCGCCGGGATCTCGGCCTGGCAGTTCCTGCAGCCCGGCGCCTTCGTGGCCCTGGCCATCGGGGCCTTCACGGTGGGGGTCTACAACCCCGTCTCGGCGCTGATGAAGCAGCGCTCCACCGAGATCGAGGCCAAGATCTTCGCCCGCTCGACCAAGGCCAATTCGGGCAAGGACCTGTGGATCCGCCAGCGCAGCCTCGACGGGCAGGCGATCATCCGGGCCGACACCGCGGTGGAGGGCACCACCACGCTGGCGGGCGTCTCGGTCTTCACCTTCGACGAGGCCGGCATCTTCACCGCGCAGATCGAGGCGGCGAAGGCCAGCCTGCACGACGGCTACTGGGAGCTGAACCAGGCCCGGGTGATGACCAAGGGCCAGCCGGCCGAGACCTTCGACACCTACCTGATCGCCTCGACCCTGGTGCCCTCGCAGGTGCGCCAGCGCTTCACCCCGCCGGAATCCGTGCCTTTCTGGCAACTGCCGGAAACCATTTCCCGCTCCGAGCGGGCCGGCCTCGACGCCACCCGCTACCGGCTCCAGTACGACGTGCTGCTGGCCAGACCCGTCCTGTTCCTGGCCATGGTCCTGGTGGCGGCCAGCGTTTCCTTAAGGTTCTTCCGCTTTGGTGGTGTGGGCAAGCTGGTGCTGGGCGGCGTCGCGGCGGGGTTCGTGCTGTACGTCGCCCGACAGGTGCTGGAAGGCCTCGGTGCCTCGGGAATCGTGACGCCGGCTGTGGCGGCGTGGTTCCCGGCCGTGGTAGGGAGTCTCCTCGGTACGCTCACGCTTCTCTATCAGGAGGACGGCTGATGTCGGACTCGGTGGTGGCGAAGGGGCGCAAGCCTAGGCAGGAGTTGGGACTGGCGTTGCGTAAGGTCGCCGACATCACGTTGGCCACGGGGTTCGTGGTGCTGCTCATGGCCGTCGCCCCCGCGGCGCCCGGCGGGCAGGCGCTCGCCCAGGCCAGTGCCCCGTCGAGCGCGCGGGCCGGCGCCCCGAAGCCGGCCGCCGGCAAGCCGGATTCGGGCAAACCGGCCGAGCGCCTCCTCGTCGAGGCCGCCGAACTCGTCTACGACAACGACCGCAACACCGTGACGGCCCGCGGCAACGCCGAGCTGCATTACGGCCCGCGCACCCTGCAGGCCGACCGGGTAATCTACGACCGCAAGGCGAGCCGCGTCTTCGCCGAGGGCAACGTGCGCCTGACCGAGGCAACGGGCGCGGTGGTCACCGGCTCCAAGATGGAGCTCACCGACGACTTCAAGAACGGCTTCATCGACGCCCTGCGCGTGCAGCAGAGCGTCGAGCTCAACGGGCAGACCGTCCGCACCCGCTTCTCGGCGCCCCGCGCCGAGCGGATCGAGGGGGACAGCACCAGCTTCGAATACGGCACCTACACCGCCTGCGAGCCGTGCAAGAACAACCCCGAGACGCCGCCGCTCTGGCAGATCCGCGCCACCAAGATCATCCACAACAATCAGACCCACACCGTCGCCTTCGAGGAATCCACCCTCGAGATCGGCGGCATCCCGGTCGCCTACCTGCCGTATTTCGAGACCGCCGACCCGACCGTGAAGCGCAAGACCGGCTTCCTGACGCCGCGCTTCCTCACCTCGACCGCCCTCGGCTCCGGCCTCGCGACGCCGTTCTTCGTCAACCTCGCACCGAACTACGACCTCACGCTCTCCCCGGCCTTCCTGAGCAACCAGGGCGTCCTCGGGCAGGCGGAGTTCCGGCACCGGCTCGAGACCGGCTCCTACAACCTGCGCCTGTCCGGTATCTTCCAGACGACGCCGAGCGCCTTCCTGCCGGGTCCGCTCGGCGCGGGCGACCGCGACTTCCGCGGCTCGGTCGAGTCCAAGGGCCAGTTCTACATCAACGACCGGTGGCGCACCGGCTGGGACATCGTCGGCGTCACCGACAAGTGGTTCCTCGACAATTACCGCATCCGCAACCAGAGCATCACCACGGACTATTTCCGTGAAGCGGTGTCGACGGCCTACCTGATCGGCCAGGGCGACCGCTCGTGGTTCGAGGCGCGGGGCTACTACTTCAAGGGCCTGTCGAGCTTCGACTGGCAGAAGGAGCAGCCCTTCGTCGCGCCGGTGATCGACTACGACAAGCGCATCAACGGGCCCGGCTTCCTCGGCGGCGAGGTCCGCTTCGAGGCCAACATCACCAGCCTGACCCGGCAGGCGACGGATTTCCAGGCGGTCCAGAGCCCGACCGCCTACCTCCAGACGCCGACGATCAACGGCCGGACCTATTATCTCTACGAGACCTGCACCTCCTTCTCGCGCGGCCAGTGCGTGATCCGGGGCCTCGCGGGCACGAACACCCGCGCTTCGGCCCAGCTCTCGTGGCGCCGCAGCTTCATCGACGATGTCGGCCAGGTCTTCACGCCCTTCGCCTACCTGCGCACCGACGCGTTCTTCGTCGACCCGCGCACGTCCGGCTACCAGAACGCCCTGTCGGCGAACATCGCGACACAGGATGCCGACTTCTCCGGCCGGGTGCTGCCCGCCGTCGGCATCGACTACCGCTACCCGTTCGTCAGCAATTTCGGGCCGCTGGGCGTCCACACCCTGGAGCCGATCGCGCAGGTCATCGCGCGGCCGAGCGAGACCCATATCGGCCGGCTCCCGAACGAGGACGCGCAGAGCCTGATCTTCGACGACACCTCGCTGTTCGAGTGGGACAAGTTCTCGGGCTACGATCGGGTCGAGGGCGGCGTGCGCACCAACCTGGGCGCGCAGTATTCCGTCGTGACGCCCGCCGGCTGGTACGCGAACGTCATGTTCGGCGAGTCGATCCAGATCGCCGGCGTCAACTCGTTCCGCCGCGGCGACATCGCCAATGTGGGCCTCGATTCCGGCCTCGACAGCCGGGCGTCGGACTTCGTCGGCCGGTTCCAGCTCTCGCCGAACCAGCACATCACCTTCATCACCCGCGGCCGCTTCGACCACGCCGATCTCGGGGTGAACCGGGTCGAGACCGGCGTGATCGCCCGCCTCGCGCCCTTCGCGCCGATCGATCTGTCGGCCTTCTACTCCTACTACAAGGCGCAGCCGGCCCTCGGCTTCGCCAACCGCCGCGAGGGCGTCACCGCCTCCGCCACCTATCACGTCACGCCGAACTGGTTCGTCACCGGCTCGGCCCTGGTCGACCTGTCGCACTACCTCGACGTGCGCGACAACTTCCAGACGGCCTACGCCTCCTACCTGGCGAACCCCGTCGGCGATGCGCCGGTCTACCGCAATCCGGGCCGGGCCTATCTCTCGGGCATGAGCATCGGCGCCGGCTATCAGGACGAGTGCACCACGGTCTCGGTCAACTACGTGGTCTCGCCGGTGGCGGCCGCCCTCGGCACCAGCGAGCGCAACCGGACGGTGCTGCTGCGGCTCGAACTCAAGACCCTGGGCGAGGCGGATTTCCGCCAGAACCTCAACACGGCCATCACGGCCGACGGCATCTCGACGGTCCGCTGACGCGGCCGGCCCCTCGAACGACACGGAGCGATGCGGTGAGCAGCCTGCACGGGCCTATCGCCCTCACGCTCGGAGACCCGGCCGGCATCGGCCCGGAACTCGCCCTGATGGCGTGGCGCCTGCGCGACGCCGGTCCGGGGCTGCCGCCGTTCTTCCTGATCGGCGATCCCGCCTTCGTCGAGCGGCGGGCGAGCGAACTCAACCTGCAGGTCCCCATCGCCGATGTCGGCGCCGACCTCGCCACCGAGGTGTTCGGGCGCGCCCTGCCGGTGATGGCGCTGCCGAGCGGGGCCGCCGTCCACGCGGTGGCCGGGCGCCCCGATTCCGCCAATGCCGGCGCGACGCTCGAATCGATCACCACGGCGGTGGACCTCGTCCGCTCCGGCGCGGCCACCGCCCTCGTCACCAATCCGATCGCCAAGTACGTGCTGACCCAGGTGGGCTTCGCCCATCCGGGACATACCGAGTTCCTGGCCGCCTGCGCGGTGGCGCCCGGCGAGACCCCGCCGCTGCCCGTGATGATGCTGTGGAGCGAGACCCTCGCGGTGGTACCCGTCACCATCCACGTCGCCCTGCGGCGGGTGCCCGAGCTGCTGACGCAGGATCTGGTCGTGCGTACCGCCCGCATCGTCGCGGAGGACCTGCGCCGGCGCTTCGGCATCGCCCGGCCGCGCCTCGTCCTGTCCGGCCTCAACCCCCATGCGGGCGAGAACGCCACCATGGGCACGGAGGACCGCGACGTGCTGGAACCGGCCGTGCTGCAGCTGCAGAACGAGGGCATCGACATCCGCGGCCCCCTGCCGGCCGACACCCTGTTCCACGAGCGCGCGCGGGCGACCTACGACGTGGCCCTGACGCCGACCCACGACCAGGCCCTGATCCCGATCAAGACCCTGGCCTTCGACGAGGGCGTGAACGTCACCCTGGGGCTGCCCTTCATCCGCACCTCGCCCGACCACGGCACCGCCTTCGACATCGCCGGCAAGGGCATCGCCCGGCCCGACAGCCTGATGGCGGCGCTCCGCCTCGCCGCCCGCCTCGTGAAGGCCGGCGCGTGAGCGAGGACGGGAGCGTCAGCCTCGACGGCCTGCCACCCCTCCGGGAGGTGGTGCGCCGGCACGGCCTGGAGCCGAAGAAGGCGCTCGGCCAGAACTTCCTGTTCGACCTCAACCTGACGGGGCGGATCGCCCGCTCGGCCGGCCCCCTGGAGGGCGTCACCGTGGTCGAGATCGGGCCCGGCCCCGGCGGCCTCACCCGGGCCCTGCTGGCCGAGGGGGCCGCCCGGGTCATCGCCATCGAGCGCGATCCGCGCGCCCTGCCGGCCCTGGCCGAGATCGCCGCGCATTATCCCGGACGCCTCGAGGTGGTCGACGCCGACGCCCTGAGCTTCGACCCGGTGCCCCTGATCGGCACGGGTCCGGTGCGGATCGTCGCCAACCTGCCCTACAACATCGGCACCCCACTCCTCGTCGGCTGGCTCGCCGGCGGGGCCTGGCCGCCCTGGTGGGATTCGCTCACCCTGATGTTCCAGCGCGAGGTGGCCGAGCGCATCGTGGCGGACGAGGAGGACCGGGCGAATTACGGCCGGCTCGGCGTCCTCTGCGGCTGGCGCACCGAGGCCCACATCCTGTTCGACGTGGCGCCCTCGGCCTTCGTGCCGCCGCCGAAGGTGACCTCCTCCATCGTCCGCCTGACCCCCCGGCGCGATCCCCTGCCCTGCTCGGTCCAGGCGCTGGAGGCGATCACCCGGGCGGCCTTCGGGCAGCGCCGCAAGATGCTGCGCCAGAGCCTCAAGGCGGCGGTTCCGGACCCGGCCCGGCTCCTGGCCGCGGCCGGCATTCCGGAGACCGCGCGGGCCGAGGAGGTGCCGGTCTCCGCCTTCGTGGCGATGGCCCAGGCCTACCGGCCCGCCTGATCCCCCCGGATGCGACGAGGGCCGCCCGGATCTCTCCGGACGGCCCTCTCTTCAGTCGGGTGGGATGGTGCGGTGCCGGGTGTCAGCGACCCTGCTGGATCGCCGAGAGGACCCAGCGGCCGCCGCGCTCGCGCACGAAGGTCCAGAGTTCCACAGCCTCCGGCTCGCCGGTCTCGACGACACGGTCGGTCCGGCGGTCGAGGGTCACGTCCTTGATGGCGTAGCGCATCGCCACCGTGGCGTACTCGGCATTGCCCTCGCCCCAGGATTCGGAGAGGTCGCCCTGGAGCAGCTTCACGTCCGAGATCCGGTTGACGACGCCGCGCGCCTCGTTGGCCCGCAGTTCCTCGATGAAGTAGCCGGCCATCTCCGGGGTCGCGAGGTTGCGCAGGGCGGCGACGTCCTCGCGGCCATAGGCGGCCTGCACGTCGTTGAGGGCGATCTCGAAGCTCTGGAAGTCGCCGGGGCCGATCTGGACCGGACGCGCCTGCACGGGCTGCACCGGGGCGGGACCACGCTGGCCGTTGCCGTAGCCGGCGCCCGTCGGGGCGCCTCCGAGGGGCGCGCCGCCCATCGGGCCGGCATTGGCGCCGGCGCCATCGAGGTTCGAGCGGGACAGGCCGGCAGCGGCCGGCTGGCCCTGGCGCCGGCGGAACCAGCGCACGGCGAACGAGACGAGCAGGACCACGAGGCCGACCTGCAGGATCAGGCCGAGGAACGAGGCGATGCCGCCGAGGCCGCCGAAGAAGCCGCCGCCCAGGAGCGCGCCGAGGAGGCCCGCGCCGAGCAGGCCGGCCATGAAGCCGCCGCCGAAGCGCCGGCCGGGCTGCGCGGCGGTGTTCATGCCGGGATTGCCCATGGCCGGGCCGGGCTGGGTCTGCGAACGCTGGATCGGGGCCGGGGCGCCGGGCGCCGTCGTGGTGGCCGAGGGCGGCGCGTAGGTGCGCGAGCCGCGCGAGCCCATGCCACCGCTGCTGCCGCTTCCGGGACGCGCCTCGACGACGGGCGCTGCGAGAACCAGCGTCGCGGCGAGCGCGAGGATGGACGCCGCGCGCTTCCGGCGAGTGGTGGAGGTGAGCATGAAAACGCCTCTGGTGAACAACAGGGAAGTCCGGCGAATCCGCCGCTCCTGATATGGTGACGTTCGCACGGGAGTTTTAGTCCGCTCTTCTTCAGAGAATCCCGTCGGATTCCGTTCGGAGGGCCGCCGGAAACACCATCCGGACCGTGGCGCCCTCGCCCGGCTTCGAATCGATCGACACCGTGCCGTTCTGACGCTTGACCAGGCCGTGCACGATCGCGAGCCCGGCGCCGCGGCCGGCCTCGCGGCTGGTCACGAAGGGCGCCAGGGCCCGGGCGGCCATCTCGGGCGACATGCCCTGGCCCTCGTCGGTCACCGTGATGCCGACCGCGCCGTCGCCGGGTCGCTGCAGGGCCCGGTCGCCCGGAGGCACCGCGAAGGTCGCGATCACGATCCGCCCCGGCGCCGGCATCGCCTCGCAGGCATTGGCGACGATGTGGCCGAGGGCGAGCTCGATCTGGGTCGGATTGCTCAGGCCACAGGCGAGCCCCGGCGTGGTCCGAATCTCCAGGGTGATGCGCACGGGAAGCGTCGGCCCGACGCGCGTGCCGAAGGCCTCGATCAGCCGGTTCAGGTCGACCGGGCGCACGTCGGGGGCGATCCGCCGGGAAAAGGCTAGGAGCTGCCGGGTCAGGGTGGTGGCGCGCTCGGCGGCATCGGTGGAGCGGACGATGGCCCGCTGGATGAAGGGCTCGTCGCGGTCGCCCAGGCGGCGCTTGAGCCCGTCGATGTAGCCGATGAGGATCTGAAGGAAATTGTTGAACTCGTGCGCCACGCTGTTGGTCAGCAGGCCCAGCGCCTCGCGCTGGCGCGATAGGGCGAGCGCGCCCTCGGCATCGTGCCGGCGGGTGACGTCAACGACCTGCGCGAGGCGGTAGGGCGTCCCCGTCACCGGGACGACGAAGACCTGCGCCCAGAACGCCGCGCCGCCGCCCGGCCGTGCCAGGACCTCGACACCCTCCGGCGCCCCGTCGGCGAGCGCCGCGCCGAGGAGTGCGCCGGCTTCCCGCTCGCCGTCGAGCCCGAGCCAGGCGCGCAGGTCTCCGTCGCCGGACGCGTCGGGGGATCGTCGGACCAGGTCGAGGAGCGCGCGGTTGGCGAGGACGACGCGGCCGCCGGAGCCGTCGGGCGCCAGGAGCGCTGCGGGCACCGCCGAGGCGGTCAGCAATCGGGCGAGCCCCGCGTCAGGCCCGCTCTGCGCAGCGTGATCGTCCGTCCGGGGCGATGCCATGGCCTGTCCGCCGATCCGGGGCACGCGGCCCCTCCGGCCGCAAGCCATAGCGGCAACCGTCGAGACGGCAAAGCTGTGCCGTCGACGCTACTGGCGCACCCACATCACCCGGCCGATCCAGGCG
The DNA here is from genome assembly GCF_055361545.1 of Methylobacterium sp. TK31. Classification (NCBI taxonomy): domain Bacteria; kingdom Pseudomonadati; phylum Pseudomonadota; class Alphaproteobacteria; order Hyphomicrobiales; family Methylobacteriaceae; genus Methylobacterium; species Methylobacterium sp. TK31. The sequence continues at coordinate 3,236,134 of NZ_CM143964.1, forward strand.
ATATCGCTGACGTTGACGACCCGGTCCTCGTGGTCCGGGTTGAGCGAGGCGAGCTCGATGGTGCGGGCGGTCTTGCGCTTGAGTTCCTTGGCCAGCACCTCGCCGGCCGCCAGCCGCACCACCACGCGGTCGCCCTTGCGCACCCCGGCGGTGGGCGAGACGATGAGCACGTCCCCGTCGCGGTAGAGCGGGGCCATCGAATCGCCCTGCACCTCCAGGGCGAAGGCCCGGTCGTCGGCGAGGTCCGGAAACTCGATCTCCTCCCAGCCGGGGCCGCCCGTGGGCATGCCCTCGTCCGTGAACAGGAGCCCGGCACCGGCCTGGGTCATGCCGATCAGCGGGATCATCGTGCGCGGCGGCCCGTCGCGCGCCTCGATCAGGCGAAGGAACTCGTCGAGGCTCGCGCCCGTGGCGGCGAGAACCTTCGAGACCGATTCGGTCGAGGGCCAGCGCTTGCGGCCGTCGGGGCCGATGCGCTTCGAGCGGTTAAAGCTCGTGGCATCGAGGCCGGCGCGCCGTGCGAGACCGGACGCCGAGAAGCCATGACGTTCCGCTAGGCGGTCGATTGCGGTCCAAATCTGTTCATGAGACAGCATTGCGAAATTCTAAGCGCGCTACGGCTAAGACGTCCAGCCTAGAGATAGGAAAGTAGAACTAAATTCGGGGGATAGCAATGGCACTCGGGTTGCAAAACCGCTCCGCGATCCCTTGGCGGTGCCCTCACAACTCACGATGTCAACTGTCTCCTCGAGGTTGCGGCTTCGGTCTTCGTCACGGCGTTTGATCGACTGGGTGAAACCCGATAGGGAGCCGGAATGGCGCTCATCTACAAGATCTCCCCCCGGGCACTCTGGCGCGAGGCCGAGGAGACCGGCCGCTTCGCGGGCGCGCCCATCGACCGCGCGGACGGCTACATCCACTTCTCCACCGCCGCCCAGGTGGCCGAGACCGCGGCGCGCCATTTCGCCGGCGCGGACGACCTCGTCCTGGTGGCCGTGGAAGCCGAGGCGCTCGGCCCGGCCCTGCGATACGAACCGTCGCGCGGGGGCGACCTGTTCCCGCATCTCTACGCCGATCTCGACTTGGCGGTGGTCCGCTCCGTCGCCGACCTGCCCCTCGGGGCCGATGGGCGTCACGTCTTTCCCCCCGATCTCGCGGGAGGCCGCCCGGCATGATCGGCGCGCTCTTTCCCCTGGCCAGGCCCCTGCTCCACCGCCTCGATGCCGAGACGGCGCACAACCTGACCCTGCGCGGCTTGGCCGCCCTGCCGCCGCTGCGGCCGGCGGCGGACGATTCGCGGCTGGCCGTCGAGGTGCTGGGGCGCCGCTTCCCGAACCCGGTCGGCCTGGCGGCGGGCTTCGACAAGGGCGCCGAGGTGCCGGATGCGCTGCTCGGCCTCGGCTTCGGCTTCGTCGAGGTGGGCGGCGTCGTGCCGAAGGCGCAGCCGGGCAATCCGCGCCCGCGGGTCTTCCGGCTGACGCGGGACGGCGCGGTGATCAACCGCTTCGGGCTGAACAGCGAGGGCCTCGACGTGGTCCGCGGCCGCCTCGCCGCCCGCCAGGGCCGGCCGGGCCGGGTCGGCGTCAACATCGGCGCCAACAAGGAATCGACCGACCGCCTCGCCGACTACGTCGCCTGCACCCGCGCCCTGGCGCCGCTGGTGGATTTCGTCACCGTCAACGTCTCCTCGCCGAACACGCCCGGCCTGCGCGACCTCCAGGGCGAGGCCTTCCTCGACGAGCTGCTCGCCCGCGTGGTCGAGGCCCGGGACGCGACCCATCCGGCCACCGCCATCCTGCTCAAGATCGCCCCCGACATCACCCTCGCGGCGCTGGACGCGATGACGGCGACCGCCCTGCGCCGCGGCGTCCAGGGCCTCGTCGTGTCCAACACCACGATCGCCCGGCCCGAGACCCTGCGCGAGGCCGGCCTCGCCCGCGAGACCGGGGGCCTCTCCGGCCGGCCGCTCTTCGCCGCGGCGACGCGCCTCCTCGCCGAGACCTACCTGCGGGTCGGCGAGGAGCTCCCCCTGGTCGGGGTCGGCGGCATCGACTCGGCCGAGGCCGCCTGGACCAAGATCCGGGCCGGCGCCAGCCTGCTCCAGCTCTATTCGAGCCTGGTCTATGCCGGCCCGGGACTGATCCCGGAGATCAAGGCCGGCCTCGTCTCGCGGATGGCGGCCGAGGGCGCGAGCCGGCTCGCGCCCCTGGTCGGGCGCGACGCCGCCGCCCTGGCCAAGCTGCCGGGCTGAGGGCCGCAGGGCTAGAACCGCCCCGCCAGGGTCAGGCGTACCGCCGTCGGCTCGACCGGATGGAAATGCCGGTCGGCGACGCCGTCCGCCGCCTCGCCGGGCAGGCGCGAGGTGTAGAAATAGGTGATCTGGTCGGCCTTGGCGTTGGTCAGGTTCAGCACGTCGAGGGACAGGCTGACCCCGTTGTCGAAGGTGTAGCCGACCCGGCCGTTGACGAGCGCGGTCGGGCGCGAGCGCACCGAATTGTCCTCGATCAGCGGCCGCGGCCCGAAATAGCGGAACCGCATCGACCCGAACCAGCCCGGGCCCTCGCCGAAGGTGAAGCCGGCCGACGCGATCGTGGTCGGCGCCTCCGGGACCCGATGTCCGATGGGGTCGCGGTCCGCGAAGCGGGCATTCGTCACCGTCAGGTCGCCCTCCAGGGAGAGCCAGGGCGTCACCGCGTAGCGGTTGGTCCACTCGACGCCGAAGCGGCGGGTCGGGCGGCTCGGCTCGGTGGTGCCGCTGTCGCCCTGGAACAGGTTCTCGGAGGCGAAATCGAGCTGGAACAGCGTCACCGCCGTCTCCAGCCCAGCGAGGCTGCGGTTGCGCAGGCCGATCTCCGAGCCCGTGGAGGGCACGAGGAAGGGCGAGCGGCTGATGTTGAACAGCGGGCTCGTCGGGTCGACGGTGGCGGTGACGCCGCGGGCGTCGTTGGAATGGAAGCCGCCGCCGTAATTCACGAACAGCTCGGTGTCGAACCAGGGCCCGAGCACCAGCCCGAGCTTCGGGTTGACGATGCCGTCCCGGGCGCGCCCGGAATTGGCCGGCGTGTCCGAGCGGACATCGGCGTAGAACCCGTCGGCGCGGAAGCCCAGGCTGGTCCGCAGCCAGTCGGTCCAGCGCACCCGGTTCTCGGCGTAGAACGCCGCGCTCGCCTCCAGCACCCGGTCGTCCAGCACGGTCGAGCGGTACTGCCGCGCGGCGGTGTTGAACAGGCCGACCCGGATGTCGTCGGTGCGGGTCTGGACGCCGAACTCGTTCTCCATGGCCAAGCCGAACAGGCTGCCCGGGACGGTGTGGCTGACCTCGCCGCCGCCGAGAACGCGGCTGTCGCGCTGGCGGAACTGGTCGCCGGCGACCGGATCGTTCAGGAAGTAGGTGAAGTCGTTGAACAGGTTCATCCCGTAGCGGATCACGTAGGCGCTCGCCCGGGTGATGCCGGCCTCGCTCGTCCGGCTCCAGCGGCCCGAGAGCGAGAAGCGGCCGGTGTCGCCGCCATCCGTGGGGTTCAGGCTGCCGAAGCGGCCGATCAGGCCCTCCGCGACCGCCCGCTCCGGGATCTGGTTGGTGGCGTTCCACTTCGCCCAGTAGGCCATGCCCGTCAGGGCGAAGCCGTCGAGGGCCGTGCCCTGGCTGTAGCGGACGACGCCGTTGAGCTTGGCGAGCCGGTCCGGCACGTCCCAGGGCCCGTCATAGGTCTGGGCCTCGCCGGCCACGAGCAGGTGGCCCGCGCCGAGGGGCGCGGAGGCGATGCTGAGCGCGCGCTTGTAGCCGAAGCTGCCCAGCGAGGTCAGGGCGAGGTTGCGCTCGACCGTGTCGAGGTAGTCGATCCGCACCGAGCCCGCGGAGGCGAAGTCGCCGTCGCGGACGAAGTAGGGTCCCTTGTGGAACTCAACGGCGCCGACGAGCTCGGGGATGAGGAAATTCAGATCGGCGTAGCCCTGGCCGTGGGCATGGGTGCGCATGTTCACCGGCATCCCGTCCACGTGAAGCGCGATGTCGGTGCCGTGGTCGAGGTTGAACCCGCGCAGGAAGAACTGGTTGGCCTTCCCCTCCCCGGAATGCTGGGTGACGATGAGGCCGGGCACGCTCTCCAGGGCCTCGCCCGGCCGGGTGATCGGCCGGCTGTTGAGCGCCGCGCCCGAGATCACGCCGGCGCTCGCCGCATCGACGGTCCGCAGGCCGCCGCCGATCCCGGTGACCCCGCCGACGAACCCGGCACTGGCGGCCGGTCCGGCCCCGCCGGTCGGCGGCGCCTCGGCGGTCACGGAGAGTTCGGCGAGGTCCGCCTGCGCGGTCTGGGCGCCGGCATCGCGGATTGCGGCGCCGGTGGACGCGAGGCCGGCGCAGGAGGCCAGGAGCCAGGATCGATAGGTGGGCCGTGAACGGGGCAGCGACCCGGAACGGAAGGACGGCATGGGACCTCGGGCGACGTCTGTGGCACGTCACCGCGAACGAGGCCGGTGCGGATGCCGCACGGCATCCACCCCGACACCCATCAGGACACCCCGCCCGATGCGTTTCGCGTGTGACCACGACTGACGGCAGGTCTCCTGGCTCGCGGGTCACCGCCCTCTCATCGTCTTCCCAGACCGGACAGGCCCAGTGACGTGCTGATGAGGGGCTCGCCGCTCACAGTTGCGGGGGCAGCCGCGGCCTCGGGCTCACACCCTCACCGCGTTCCCTTTTGATCCTCGTCGACGAGGAACCGTCGCGGGACAGGAGGCCCGATGGGCCGCGGCGGCGTCAATGGCCGCGCGCGCTTTTCCAGGCCGGTGTGCCCGGTGCGCGACAGGGCGCCCTCAGCCCCGGCCGTCCGGCTTCCGGGCCGGCTCGCGCCGATGCCCGGTCCCGGCCAGCACCGCGCCGCCGGCCGCGAGGCCGAGGAGGATCCACTTCAGGGGAAGCCGCTCCGCGCCCTCGCTGCGCTGGGGCTCGGTCACCATGTGGCCGGCCGGGAGCTCGACCCCGGGCTTGCCATAGGCCTGCGCGTCGGCGATCTGCTCGGCCGACACGGCCCATTCGGCGCCGACCTGGCGGTCATGCGCCATCACCGCGAGGCCGACCGCGACGGCGACGGCCGCCGCCGCGAAGATCCTCACCGGCGTCCTCATGTCCCGCGCTCCCGCATCCCGGGCGTCCCCGCCGCCGTTCCGGACCGAGGGTTAGGCGATCGGCGGGCGCTTCACCAGGGACCGGGACCGGCGACGGGCCCCCGGTCTTCCGCAATGCAGCTGGGAACGATTTTAACCTGCTGGACACTGGCTCTGCAAAAAACGCATGGGACCCCTAACGGCATGACTGGCCTGCGTTTTCGCGTGATTGAGCGCCCGCGCCGCATCGCGATATCGCTGGGTGGCCACGGCCCCGTTTCGCGACCGATCCTCGGCCGCGCCGGACCGTCCCAGGACCCGTTCATGGATCACCCGGTCGCGACCCCGAAGCGTTCGTCCGCCGCCGGCGGCTGGGGGGCCCTGAAGAGCTGCGGCAAGCATCTGCTCGGCAGCCGCGCCCCGCTCTCGGGGGCCCGCGCCATGCTGAAGGCCAACCAGCCCGACGGCTTCGACTGCCCGGGCTGCGCCTGGGGCGACCCGGAGCACGGTTCCTCCTTCGAGTTTTGCGAGAACGGCGTGAAGGCGGTCTCCTGGGAGGCCACCGACAAGCGCACGCCGCCGAAGTTCTTCGCCCGCCACACCGTGACCGAGCTGCGCGGCTGGACCGATTACGCCCTGGAGGGCGAGGGCCGCCTGACCCATCCGATGCGCTACGACGCGTCGAGCGACCGCTACGTCGCCACCACCTGGGACGCGGCCTTCGCCGAGATCGGCGCCACCCTGCGCGGGCTCGACCACCCGGACCAGGCCGAGTTCTACACCTCGGGCCGCGCCTCCAACGAGGCCGCCTATCTCTACCAGCTCTTCGCCCGGCACTACGGCACCAACAACTTCCCCGACTGCTCCAACATGTGCCACGAGGCCAGCGGCATCGCCCTGCAGGCGGCCATCGGCGTCGGCAAGGGCACCGTGCTCCTGGAGGATTTCGAGAAGGCCGACGCCATCTTCGTGGTCGGGCAGAACCCCGGCACCAACCATCCGCGCATGCTCGGCGACCTGCGGCGCGCCGCCCAGCGCGGCGCGAAGGTCGTGGTGTTCAATCCCGTGCGCGAGCGCGGGCTCGAGCGCTTCGCCGACCCGCAGAACACCGTGGAGATGCTGCGCGGCGCCAGCGCGCCGGTGGCGAGCCACTATTACCAGCCGCGCCTCGGCGGCGACATGGCGGCGTTCCGGGGCATCGCCAAGGCGGTGTTCGCGGCCGACGACGCGGCGCTCGCCGCCGGCCAGCCCTCGCGCCTCGACCGGACCTTCCTGCGCAACCACACGGCGGACTACGAGGCCTACCGGGCCGCCGTCGATGCCACGTCCTGGGACGCCATCGAGGACCAGTCCGGCCTCTCCCGGGCCGACATCGAGACCGCGGCCGAGGTCTATCTGGCGGCCGACAAGGTGATCTGCACCTGGGCGATGGGCGTGACCCAGCACCGCCACTCGGTGGCCACCATCCGCGAGCTGACCAACGTCATGCTCCTGCGCGGCCATGTCGGCCGCCCCGGCACCGGCCTGTGCCCCGTGCGCGGCCATTCCAACGTGCAGGGCGACCGCACCGTCGGCATCAACGAGAAGCCCCCGGCCGCCCTCCTCGACGCCCTGGAGCGGACCTTCGGCTTCCCCGCCCCGCGCCGGCACGGGCACAACGTGCTGGCCGCCATCGGCGCCATGCTCGACGGCTCCTCGAAGGCCTTCATCGGTCTCGGCGGAAACTTCGCCCGCGCGACGCCGGACACCGCCCTGGTGGCCCGGGCGCTGGCCTCCTGCGAACTCACCGTCCACATCGCGACGAAGCTCAACCACTCGCACCTCGTGCCGGGCCGGGTCGCCTACCTGCTGCCCTGCCTCGGCCGCACCGAGATCGACCGGAATTCAAAGGGCAAGACCCAGATCGTCACGGTCGAGGATTCCATGAGCATGGTCCACGGCTCGGGGGGCATCAACAAGCCGGCCTCGCCCGAACTGCGCTCCGAGATCGGCATCATCGCCGGGATGGCGGCGGCGACCGTCGGTTCGGAGCGGGTGGACTGGGCCGCCCTCGCCGACGATTACGACGGCATCCGCGACCTGATCGAGCGCACGATCCCGGGCTTCACCGGCTACAACCTGCGCGTCCGGCGCCCGCGCGGCTTCATGCTGAAGAACCTCGCCGCCGAGCGCAGCTTCGAGACGCCGACCGGCCGGGCCAACTTCTCCGCCGGCCCGCTCCCGGAGGCGACGGAGCACCAGCAGGCCAAGCGCGCGGCCGACACCTTCGTGCTCCAGACCTTCCGCAGCCACGACCAGTACAACACCACGATCTACGGCCTCGACGACCGCTACCGCGGCGTCTACGGCGAGCGCCGCGTGGTCTTCGCCCATCCGGACGACCTGGCCGAGATCCGCGCCCGGGCCGGCGACCGGGTCGACATCGTCGGCACCCACGCGGACGGCATCACGCGGGTAGCCGAGGATTTCCGCCTCGTGCCCTTCGACATGCCGCGCGGGTCGCTCGCGGGCTATTATCCGGAGCTCAACGTCCTCGTGCCGCTCTCGACCTTCGGTGCGGAGAGCGACACGCCGACCTCGAAATCGGTGCTGGTCCGCCTGCGCCGACCGGCCGCCGCATGAGCGAACCGCCGGCCGACGCGGAGACGTTCCTCGCGGTCACCGATTCGGTCGCCGCCCTCCAGCCCGGCCTCTCGACCCTGGAGGCCGGAATCCTCGCCGCCCTCCACCTCGACCTCGCCCGCGACAGCCGCAGCTTCGCGCGGGTGTTCGGCCTGGAGCACGCCCTGGTGCTGCGGGCGGTGGAGACGCTGGCGAGCGAGGCAGGACTCCTCGCCCTGACCGACAGGAACGCGCGGACCCAGCGGACGCACTACGCTCCCAGCCCGGCGGGGGAGACCGTGCTGGCGCATCTGCACGGGTGACTTCGGGGCAACGAGCCTCTTTCCACCCGGACGGCGCCTACCTGACCGGCTATCGCGGATGCTCGCCGCGCGATCCCTCTCCCCTCGCCCGTTGTCCGGAGCGGTCGCCCCCTCTCCCGCCTGCTCCGCAGGCACCCTCCCCCGCAGAGGGGGGAGGGTGGCACACGACACCCCGTGCTCCGTGCTTCCCGTTCAGCGCTTGATCGCCACCGGGCCGTTCATGCCCGGCCAGTCCGAGTAGCCGTTGGCGCCGCCGCCGTACCAGTACGGCTTCGGGGCCTCGGCCAGCGGCGCGCCGGTCTCCAGGCGCTGCACCAGGTCCGGGTTGGCGATGTAGGGGCGGCCGAAGCTGAACAGGTCGGCGCGGCCCTCGGCGAGGTCCTTCTCGGCAAGCTCCAGGGTGTACTGGTTGTTGCCGATATAGGCGCCCTTGAAGCGCTTGCGGATCTGGCCGAAATCGACCGAGTCCGGCACGTCGCGGGTCTGCTGCGTGACGCCCTCGATGGTGTGGACGTAGAGCAGGCCGAAGGCGTTGAGGGCGTCCACGTAGGCGCCGAAGGTCGCCTTCGGGTCGCTGTCGAGGGGGGTCTTGCCGGGCTCGGTGGTGGCCGGCGACAGGCGGATGCCGACGCGGTGGCCGCCGCCCCAGACCTCGGTGACCGCCTTCACCACGGCCAGCGGAAAGCGCAGGCGGTTCTCGATCGAGCCGCCATACTGGTCGGTGCGGTGGTTGGTGGAATCGCGCACGAACTGCTCGAGCAGGTAGTTGTTGGCCGAGTGGATCTCGACCCCGTCGAAGCCGGCGCGCTTGGCGTTCTCGGCGGCCCGGCGGTAATCCTCGACGATGCCCGGGATCTCGTCCGTCTCCAGCGCCCGCGGCGTCACGTGCGGCTGCATGCCGGTTTCGGTGAAGGCCGTGCCTTCGGGTTTGAGCGCCGAGGGTGCCACCGGCAATTGCCCGTCCGGCTGCACGTCGGGATGCGAGATCCGGCCGGTGTGCCAGAGCTGCAGGAAGATCAGCCCGCCATTGGCGTGGACCCCGGCGGTGACCGGCTTCCAGGCCTCGACCTGCGCCTCGCTCCAGATGCCGGGGGTGTAGGCGTAGCCGACCGCCTGGGGCGAGATGTTGGTGGCCTCGCTGATGATGAGGCCGGCATTGGCGCGCTGGGCGTAGTAATCCACCGCGAAGTCCGGCGGCACGCCCTCGGTGGAGGAGCGGCTCCGGGTCAGCGGCGCCATCACGACGCGGTTCTTCAGGGTGAGGTCGCCCAGGGTGAAGGGTTCGAGGATCGGGCTCATGCGGTCGGCTGTGTCCTGGAGGGCGCCGGGCGCGCAGACACGCCGGGCTTCAGCCGGGACAAGCAGCGACGCCGGGCGGTGTTCCCGCCGGCGTCGGCCCCGCTCTCAATACCCCTTGGCGGCGATCGCCTCGCGCCAGTTCACCGCCCGGCGGGCCATGCCGATGTGCTGGCGCTCGTACATGCGGCCCTCGATCTTGATCGCGCCGCGCTTGGCGTTCTCCTCGCGGTCGAAGGCCTCGATGACCAGGCGGGCGCGGCGGACCTCCTCGTCGGAGGGGGCGAAGCAGGTGTTGGCCGGCTCGAGCTGGTTGGGGTGGATCAGGGTCTTGCCGTCGAAGCCGAGGTCGCGGGCCTGCTGGCATTCGGCCCGGCAGCCCGCCACGTCCTCGATGTCGTTCCAGACGCCGTCGAGGATGGTCAGGCCCTCGGCCCGGGCGGCGGCGAGGGTGAACATCATCCAGGGCAGCATCGGCACGCGGCCGGGCACGAGCTGGGCCCAGGTGTCCTTGGCCAGATCGTTGGTGCCCAGCACGAAGCAGGTCAGGCGGGTGCGCCGGTCGCGCTGCGCCTTGGCGATCTCCTGGATGTTCAGGATCGCCGCCGGGGTCTCGATCATCGCCCAGACGGCGATGCTCTCGGGAGCGTCGAGGGCTTCGAGGTGATTGGCGATGCTCTCCAGCACGGCCGGCGAAGACACCTTCGGCATCAGGATCGCGTCGGGGCGGGCCTGGATCGCCGCCTTCAGGTCGGCCTCGCCCCAGGGGGTCTGGGGGGCGTTGACGCGGATGATGATCTCGCGCTCGCCGTAGCCGCCGCCCTTCACGGCGGCGCAGACCTGCTCGCGGGCGATCTCCTTGGCGTCGGGCGCCACCGCGTCCTCCAGGTCGAGGATCAGCGAATCGGCCGCCAGGGTCTTCGCCTTGTCGAGAGCCCTTTGGTTCGAACCGGGCATATAGAGCACGCTGCGGCGCAAGCGGAGGTCGGACATATCGCGTTCCCGTGGTTTTCGCTGAAGCTTAGTGCAACACGCCCGCGCGGACACCCCGCGACGACCGGAATGCCGTGGCATTCCAGCGATTCTGTTGCAATGCACGCGAACCGGAAGGCGCAGCCGCGGGCCCCGCCGGGGGCGCGGAGGGATCGGGCGCGGTCCCGGATCGGAGACGGATGAGCGAGCCCTATCAGGTGATCCCGGAGGGCGTCCGCCTCGCGCTGCGGCTGACGCCGCGGGCGAATCGCGACGGGCTGGACGGTCTGGTGGCGGATGCCGAGGGGCGCGTCGCCCTGCAGGTGCGGGTGGCCGCGCCGCCCGTCGAGGGCGCCGCCAACGCGGCGCTGATCGCCTATCTGGCCAAGGCCCTGAAGCTGCGCCGGTCCGACGTGCGGATCGTCTCCGGCGAGACGGCCCGGCTCAAGATCGTGGTCCTGTCCGGCGAGGGTCCGGCGCTCGCCGCGCGGCTGGCCGAATGGACCAAGGCCGCCCCTCTGCGCCGCTGAGCGGGACGCTCCTAATGGCGGAGCGGCGCCGTGAGGCTGAAGATCACCGTGTAGTCGGGGTTCTCGACCACCGGGTCCTCGGGCGAGAGCTGGTACGAACCGGGATCGGCCGGCTCGATGGCCTCGAGGATCGGCACCATCGTGAAGGGGGCCGCGCCGTCGAAGGGCCGGATGGTGATGCCGGCCTCGGGATCGACCATCTCGACCCGGCCGAAGACCTGCTCGCGCCGGATCAGGGTTCCGTCGTGATCGAGATAGGTGACGCCGACGAAGAGGGTCGCGCCCAGCAATTGATGGGCGAACCCGTCGTCCCACTCGATGCCGGAATCGTCCTGTCCGAGGTCGCTCATGCGGACAGGGATGGCGAAAAACCGTTCCGTCGGCAAGCGTCCCCGCGGCTCGGGTCACCCTCAGAACAGGCGGCTGCCGTCCGGCACCGCCTGGTCGGGACGGAACAGCACCACGGCGCCGTTGGCGTCGGCGAATCCGAGGGTCAGCACCTCAGACAGGAACTTGCCGATCTGGCGCGGGGGGAAGTTCACCACGGCGGCGACCTGCCGGCCCGGCAGGTCCTCGGCCCGGTAATGCTCGGTGATCTGCGCGCTGGAGCGCTTGGTGCCGATCGCCGGCCCGAAATCGATGACGAGCTTCAGGGCGGGCTTGCGCGCCTCCGGGAAGGGCTCGGCCGACACCACCGTGCCGACCCGGATGTCCACCGCCAGGAAAGCGTCGAAGTCGATGGCCGGGGCGGCCGACGCATCGGGGGCGTGGCTGACGTGCATGGGCTCAGGCCGTGCGGAGCTGCCGACGCTTGCCGGCGGACGAGACCTGCATCAGCGCGACCATGACCAGGATGGTGCCGAGATAGACCAGCACCTGCATGGCGCTGGGCCGGTCGGTGTAGCCCACGAGGGCGTGGAGCACGCGGCCGATCAGACTGTCCTCCCGCAGGATTGCGGAGGTGTTCCAGAGCGGCCGGTCGAGCACGGTGATCAGGCCCGCATTGGTCAGGAACTGCGCGGCCTGGGCGGCGAGGCCCGCCGCCAGCAGGACGATGAGCCCGCTCGTCACCGAGAAGACGTAGCGGGTCGGGATCGCCGCGAGGCCGAAATAGCTCACCGAGGAGGTGGCCGCGCCGACGGCGACGCCGGCCAGGGCGCCGAACTGGATGTCCGGCCCGGAGGTGCCTGAGGCGACGAGGCCGTAGAGGAACAGCACGAGTTCGGCGCCCTCGCGCAGGATCGCGGCGCCGACCACCAGGGCGAGGCCCGCGGCCGTGCTCTGGCCCGTGCGCACCGCCTCGCCGGCGGCGCGCAGTTCGCCCGCGAGCTCGCGCCCGTGCTTGGCCATCCAGGTGTTGTGCCAGATCAGCATCAGCACGGCGACGATCAGCACGCCGGCGTTGAGGATCTCCTGGCCCGCCCCCTCGAAGGCGTCGGAGATCTTCTCGGCGAACAAAGCCACCAGGGCGGCCCCGGCGAGGCCGCCGAGGACGCCGAGGCCGATCCAGCGGCCGCGCCCGGCGATGCCGCGGGTGGCGGCCAGCACGATGCCAATGATGAGGCCCGCCTCGATGACTTCGCGGAAGGCGATGACGAAGGCTCCGATCATGCGGAGGATTCCCTTTTCACGTTCGCGGGCGCGGCCGGGTTCGCGGCGCGCCCTACCAGATCCAGAACAACAGCACCCAGCCCGAGACCGAGAGGGCGCAGGCGGCGGCGATGCCGAGGGTCGCGCCCGCGCGGCGCAGGCCGCGCGCCGAGAGCCCGGCCACCGACCAGGCGAGCCAGACGCTCCACAGGCTGGTGCCCAGCAGCAGCGCGGCCCGCATCTCCGAGACGTAGGGGATGAGGATGCCGTCGCCGCGCAGGAAGGTGACGGTCAGCGCCGAGAGGCCGAGGAAGACGCCGCAGCCCGCCACCGGGATCAGCGTCTGGGTGAGGTGGTGGAAGCGCGCCCGCGACCAGCCGAGCGACAGGGTCGCCAGGGCCACGAGGCCCGAGAGCGAGAGGCCGAGCACGATCGCGGCGGTCGCGATGTAGCCCAGCAGCAGCCCGCCATCGAGGAGGCTGAGCACGTCGTTGTGCTCGGGGTAGTTCGTCAGGATGTACCAGGGCAGCGTGGTCTCGAGGGGCCAGGTGGTGCCGCGCTCGATCAGCCAGGTGGCCAGGGCCTGCTTGACGTCGATGAACCAGGGGCTCGACGACCACTGGAACGCGCCGACGGCGAGGCCCATCATGCCGAACAGGATCAGCATGGTCTGGTCGAGGCTCGGCTCGGTGCCGGCGACGTGGACGATCTCGTGGGTGGGCGAGCGCCGGGCGAGGCGCACGGCGCCGCGATAGCCCGAGCAGCGCCCGCACATGTGGCAGGCGCCCGCACCGTTCATGGTCTTCACCGGCACCAGCGGCGCGCAGTTGAAGGCGTCCCCGCGCGGCTTGGACGCGGTGGCCCCGCGGGGCTTGGACGCGGTGGCCCCGCGGGGCTTGGGCGAGGCCGCCCAGGCGGCGTGATCGACCTGGAAGCTCACCGGCGCGAGCTTGGCGAGCACCGCGAAGACGCCGTTGACGGGGCAGAGGTAGCGGCACCAGACCCGCTTGTTGCGGCCGTAGAGCAGCCCGACGATGATCGCCGCCACGGTGGAGCCGCCGAGCACCGCCAGCACGGGCTTCGGGTAGCCGTAGACGCTGACCATCTGGCCGTAGACCGTGGTGCCGGCGAAGGCGATGAAGGGCCAGCCGCCCCAGGTGATCCAGCTCGGCACGGCGCGGCCGAGGCTCCAGCGGCTGGCGAACTCGGTGAGCGCGCCCTCGGGGCAGAGGATGCCGCACCAGGCCCGGCCGACGACCACCATGCTGACCAGCACGAAGGGCCACCAGATCCCCCAGAAGGCGAACTGGGCGAAGACGGTCAGGTTGTTCCACAGGTGCGCGCTGCGGTCGGGCAGCGGCAGGAAGGCCGGCACCGCGACCAGCACGAGGTAGACGGCGACCACGCCCCACTGGATGGTGCGGATCGTGCCGCCGTGTCGCTGCATCCACTGCCCGAGATCCGCGAGCTTCGCGTCGATCCAGGCGTCCCGGCCGTCGCGCGGCGGGCGGACGTCTTGCGGCTTGATGGACGTCGAGACTGCCATTCCGGTGGGTTTCGCCAGGGTTATCGAGACCGCTTCACTTCGCCACCAGGGTGGCCTTGGAGTTGGGGTGGAAGTCGTCGAACACGTCGTAGGTGCCCGGATCGACGGTGCGGAAGACGATGGAGGAGGTCGCGCCCGCGGCGAGCGCCTTCTCGCGCTTCAGCTCCACGCTCTCGAACTCCACCGGGCTGGTGCCGGTGTTGGTGATCTCGAGCTTGAAGCGGGTGTTGGCCGGCACCTCGATGACGTTCGGGACGATGGTCCCGTCCTTCATCTCGACCTTGATGACCGGCAGTTCCTCGGCGCGGGCGGGCGTCCCGGTCGCGGCGAGGGCGGCCGCGAGGGCGGCGGCGGGCAGGAGGCGGCGGAGAACGGCCATGGGCTCAGTAGGCCCCCTTCTTGCCGATGCCCGCGAAGGTGAAGTCCTGGATCACGTCGAAGGGCTTGAACCACTCGGCGACGCCGGTCTCCTTGTCGACGTGGCGGCCGAAATGCCCGTGGGCCCCGGGGGGCGCGACCGTGAGCTTCAGGCGGTAGCGCCCGGGGCCCGAGAGCTTGACGTTGTCGCCGTAATGCGGGCCGTCATTGGCGACCATCGGCATCAGCCCGCCGGTGACCTTCGGGCCGGTGGCGGCCTCGCCTTCGAGCTTGGTGATCTCGAAGCTGACCGAGAGGGCCGGCACCCAGTCGCCCTCGGCGAAGCCGTTGCGGTTCTCCTTGGTGGCCCGGATGTCGGCCTCCAGGTGGATGTCGGACGCGGCCGCCGCGCGCATCATGTCGGGCGGGTCCATCTCGATCGGCTGCAGGTAGACGGCTGCGATCTCCAGCCCGTTCTGGATGGTCGGCGGCCCGATCGGCGTCTCCTTCGCCTGGGCCGCGCTCCCGAAGGAGACGGCGCCGGTGAGCAGGAGGGCCAGGGCGAGGGAGGAGCGGAGATTCTTGCGCATCGTGGCTAGCGCGTAGACCAGACGATTAAACAAGCAAAGAGGCTTTTTCGTCACGTTTCTGAATGAGAACAATTCCAAACTGAGGATCTACCTGGGCCGGCAAGTAGATCTTTCTTATTGTCCGGCCCTTTGCCTTGTCGAACGCGAGGAAACGCCCAGGCCCGTCGGTATCGAACCGCCTCGACGTCCGGTTCCATCTCACGCGGGCGTGTATGCGCCGGTCCGCTTGTCCAGCGAAATCTCGCCCGCCGGGGCGAAGGTCCGGCGCGTGAGGCCGGGATAGGCCAGCGCCTGGCTGATCCCGCGGCCGGCCAGCAGAATCAGGAACGAGAGCCACAGGCCCCCGTTGCCGAGGCCCGCCGCATGGGCGGAAAAGAGGGCGACGCCGTAGAGCGCGGTCGCGACGAGCATCAGGTTGCGCATCGCCCGCGTCCAGGTGGCGCCGATATAGATGCCGTCGAAGGCGAAGGGCACGGCCGCCATCAGCGGGGCGAGCGCCGCCGGCAGCAGGTAGAGCCGGGCCATGGCGCGCACCTCCGGGCTCGTCGTCACCGCGTCGATGAAGGCGTTGCCGGCGACGAGGAACCCGCCCGCGATGGCGCCGCCGAAGGCCAGGCACCAGATCAGGCTCAAGCGCGCGGCGCGGCGGAAACGGGCCTCGTCCCGGGCGCCCACCGCCTGCCCGCACAGGGTCTCGGCGGCGGTGGCGAAGCCGTCGAGGAAGAAGCCGCCGATCATGAAGAGATTCCACAGGACGGCGTTGGCTGCCAGCACCACGTCGCCCGAGCGGGCGCCGAGCGCCGAGAACAGGGTGATGCAGCCGACGAGCAGCAGGGTCCGGATCATCACGTCGGCGTTGACGCTGAGCATCCGGGCGAGCGCCAGGGGATCGCGCACCACCCGGAAGGGCACCGCGAAGGGCCGCGAGCCGAGCCGCGCCAGCAGGACCAGGCCGAGGCCTGCGCCGGCCGCCTCCGCGATCAGGGTGGCGAGCCCGGCGCCGGCGACGCTCATGTCCGCCCCGAGGACGAAGACGAGGGTGAGGACGATGTTGGTGAGGTTGATGGCGACCTGCAGGATCAGCCCGAGATCGGTGCGCCCGCGCCCCAGCACCGAGCCGAGGATGGCGTAGTTGGCCAGGGTGAAGGGGGCGGCGAAGATGCGGATGTGGAAATAGGCCGCCAGCGCGGCGATCACGGCCGGGCTTGCGCCGCTCAGGGAGAAGGCGGCCCGGCCGATCGGGCCCTGCAGCACCACGATGACCAGCCCGACGATCAGCGCCGCCGCCAGGGCGCGGGCCAGCGTCCGGTCGACCTCCGCCGCGTCGTGCGCACCCACCGCCTGGGCGGTGAGCCCGGCCGTGGCCATGCGCAGCGAGCCGAACGACCAGAAGATCGCGTCGAAGATCACCGCGCCCAGCGCCATCGCCCCGAGGAGCGCGGCGTCGCCGAGCCGGCCGATCACGGTGGCCCCGACGAAGCCGAGGAGCGGCGTCGTCACGTTGGCGAGCGTCATCGGCAGGGCGAGCGCGAGGACGCGCCGACTGGTCGCCGGGCTGGTCGAAGGCGTCATGTCGGGCAGGCTCTCGTGTGCAAGCGTCTCGAACAACGGATTCTCGACTCGGGCCTCTGCCGTCAAGCTTCGCTCTTATGCCTTCCGGTGTCGTGGAGGCGGGCACCGAGCTGAGATTTCACCGGTCTGAAGGACCCCAAGAAGGACCATACAAAGACATGGTCCGGTTGATCGCCTGGATCCTCGGAGTCACGCGCTGCTCCCTCTCCTGGAAGGAGAGGGGACCCGCGCCAACCCTCGAACGAAGCAGTCGGACGCCGTACGAAAAGCAAGATCAGTGGCAGCCGCAGCCGCTGCCGCAGCTTCCGCCCGTATCGCTTGGCGGGGCGGCCGGCTTCGCACTCCGGCGCACCGGATCGCGGCTCAGGCCCCGGTCCTCCAGCTCGGACAGGTAGGTGGCCCAGCGGTTCCGGTACTCGCGCCCGAGGTCGTAGAGGTAGCCCCAGCCGTACAGGCCGGTATCGTGCATGTCGTCGAAGGTCAGCTTGACGGCGTAGTTGCCGATCGGCTCGACCTTGAGGATCGCCACGTCGCGCTTGCCGCCGACGACCTTGCGCTCGGAGGGCGAGTGGCCCTGGACCTCGGCCGAGGGGCTTGAGACCCGGAGATACTCCGCCGGCAGGGCGAAGCGGCCGCCATCCTCGAAGGCGACGTTGAGGGTGCGCTTGTCGCCCGAGAGACGGATCTCGGTGGGCCAGCGCTCGGGAGCGGCCGGGGCCGCGTGCGGATCGACAGCCTGCTGAGTCATGGTGACGTCCTTCCGGCGGCATCCACCGCGTCGATCACGGGAGGATTGCCTTGCACGGCCCCTGCGACCGACGCAAACTTCCCCGCGGCGGTACGCAAACTTGCCCGCGGCGGTGCGAGACCTCATATGACGTGCCATGTTAGGTTCGTCACGCGACCGCGCCAACGTTTCCTCACCCCAACAGAGCACAGAAACCCGCATGTGGGGTCCCCGCGCCACCGACGATGCCGCCACGGTCGCTCCGGCGCCGCTGATCGACCCGTTCCAGCGGGCGATTACCTACCTGCGCATCTCCGTGACCGATCGCTGCGACCTGCGTTGCGTGTACTGCATGTCCGACGACATGCAGTTCCTGCCCAAGCGCGACCTGCTGTCCCTGGAAGAACTGGACCGGCTCTGCGCCGTGTTCATCCAGCGCGGCGTGCGCAAGCTGCGCATCACCGGCGGCGAACCGCTGGTCCGACGCGACATCATGCACCTGTTCCGGCGCCTGTCCCGCCACCTCGACACGGGCGCCCTCGAAGAGCTGACGATGACCACCAACGGCACCCAGCTCGGCCGCTTCGCGCCCGAGCTCGCCGAACTCGGCGTGCGCCGCGTCAACGTCTCCCTCGACACCCTCGACCCGGACAAGTTCCGCGCGGTGACCCGCCGGGGCGACCTCAAGGTCGTGCTCGACGGCATCGAGACGGCGCGGAAGGCCGGCATCAAGGTCAAGATCAACGCCGTGGCACTCAAGGGCGTCAACGAGGACGAGATCGCCGACATGATCGCCTGGGCCCACGGCGACGGCATGGACATGACGCTGATCGAGGTGATGCCGCTCGGCGAGATCGAGGGCGACCGCACCGACCAGTTCCTGCCCCTCTCGGTCGCCCGCGCCCGGCTCGAGCAGCGCTACACCATGACCCCCCTGCCCGACCGCACCGGCGGCCCGGCCCGCTACGTGCGCATCGCCGAGACCGGCGGCCGCCTCGGCTTCATCACGCCGCTCACCCATAATTTCTGCGAGAGCTGCAACCGGGTGCGCCTGACCTGCACCGGCAAGCTCTACATGTGCCTCGGCCAGGAGGACGCCGCCGATCTCCGCGCGGCCCTGCGCGCCTCCCCCGACGACGCCCTGGTGACCCAGGCGGTGATCGACGCCATCGCGCGCAAGCCCAAGGGCCACGACTTCGTCATCGAGCGCGCCCGCCCGGCCGCCGTGCCGCGCCACATGAGCGTCACCGGCGGATAAGTCCCCGCCTCGGTTTGACCCCCGCAAGCATCGCTCCTAGACCCCGCTCGTATTCAGGATACGAGCGGAGATGACGATGGCGAAGGTTGCGTTTCTGGGCCTTGGCGTGATGGGCGGCCCGATGGCCCGCCACCTCGCCGCCAAGGGTCACGCGGTCACGGTCTACAACCGCACCACCGCCAAGGCGGAGGCCTGGGTCGCCGCGCATGGCGGCGCCTTCGCGGCCACCCCGCGCGAGGCCGCCAAGGGCCAGGCCATCGTCTTCGCCTGCGTGGGCAACGATGAGGATCTCCGCAGCGTCACCCTCGGCGCGGACGGCGCCTTCGCGGGCATGGACAAGGGCGCGATCTTCGTCGACCACACCACCGCCTCGGCCGAGGTCGCCCGCGAGCTCGCCGACGCCGCCCGGGCCGCCGGCCTCGGCTTCATCGACGCCCCCGTCTCCGGCGGTCAGGCCGGCGCCGAGAACGCGGCGCTCACCGTGATGTGCGGCGGCGAGGCCGAGACCTACGCGGCGGTCGAGCCCGCCATCCTGTGCTTTGCCCGCGCCAGCCGCCTGATGGGCCCGACCGGCTCCGGCCAGCTCACCAAGATGGTCAACCAGATCGCCATCGCGGGCCTGGTCCAGGGCCTGTCCGAGGCGGTGCACTTCGCCAAGCGGGCTCATCTCGACGTCGAGGCCGTGCTGGAGGTGATCTCGAAGGGCGCCGCCGGCTCCTGGCAGATGGAGAACCGCGGCAAGACCATGAACGCGGGCAAGTTCGACTTCGGCTTCGCGGTGGACTGGATGCGCAAGGATCTCGGCATCCTCCTGGCCGAGGCCCGGCGCAACGGCGCCCAGCTCCCCGTCACCGCCCTCGTCGACCAGTTCTACGCCGACGTGCAGGGCCTGGGCGGCAACCGCTGGGACACCTCGTCCCTCATCGCCCGCCTGGAGAAGTAGCCCTGATGGTGTGGTGCCGGCTGCGATCGTGCCGGAAACCCACACGCAGCACCGAGTCATCCCGGGGCCGCGCAGCGGAACCCGGGATCCAGACGCGCAGGAGGTTCCAAACCTAACGCCGTCGGCGGCTCTGGATTGCACGCCTCCGGCGCGCCCCTTCGGGTCCGGGCTCGCCTTCGGCGCCCCGGGATGACGGGTTGGGGTTTTTCGGGCGGGGATCGCGGCGGGTGCGGCTCCATCAGCGTCCGACTCTGGCACTGCGTCATCCTGTGCGGTGACCCCGCCTATAAGAGAACGAAACTCACCCGCCTTCAAATCCGAGGCGCGTGTGTACGCGCTCCAGGGCTTCCTCGGGCGGCGTCCAGAGCCAGTCCGGCCCCATCTGGTGTCGGAACCAGGTGAACTGGCGCTTGGCGTAGCGCCGGGTGTCGCCCTGCCCGCGCCGGATCGCCTCCGCCCGGGTGAGCGTCCCGTCGAGATGGGCGATCAGGCCCGGCACCCCGTGGGCGCGCATGATCGGCAGCAGCGGGTCGAGGCGCCGGTCGCGCAGGGCCTCGACCTCGCCGAGCGCCCCGTGCGCGATCATCGCCTCGAAGCGGGCGTCGATGGCCCGGCGCAGGGCCTCGCGCTCGGGCGCCAGGAACAGCTTCAGGAGCGGCAGGCCGGCGAGCGGCCCGGGCGTGCGCGCGCCCTGGAAGTCCGCGATCGGCCGGCCGGTGGCGTCGAGCACCTCAAGGGCGCGCATCACCCGCGCCCGGTCGCTCGGGCGCAGGGCCTCCGCCCCGGCGGGGTCGCGTTCGGCCAGATCGGCGTGGAGGTCCTCCGTCGCCCGGCCCTCGGCCCGCGCCCGCAGGGCCGCGCGGACGGCGTCCGGCACCGGCGGCAGCTCCGACAGGCCCTCCTCCAGCGCCCGGAAATACAGGCCGGTGCCGCCGACGAAGATCGGCAGGCGGCCCGCCTCGCGAAGCGCGCCGATCAGCGGCGCGGCCTCGCGGGCGAAGTGCCCGGCCGAGTAGTTCACCGCCCCGTCGACATGGCCGTAGAGGCGGTGGGGCGCCAGGCCCTCCTCGTCCGCGCTCGGCCGGGCGGAGAGCCGGCGCAGGTCGGCATAGACCTGCATCGAGTCGGTGTTGACCACCACGCCGCCGAGCGCGCGCGCCAGCGCCAGCGCCAGACCCGACTTGCCCGAGGCGGTCGGCCCTGCGATGAGGATCGCCGCCGGCAGGGTGTGCGCTTGGGCGCGTTGCGTGACCGGCGGCACTGGCGTGGAAAACTCCCGGATGACCCTCGTCGCGATCCTGATAGCAAACGAGAGCCGCCCCGCCATCACCGATGCGGTCCTGGCCGAGACCCGGGCGGTGATGCGCACGGAGCACCAGCCCCGCATCCTGCACGGCGAGGTCGCCGCGGAAGTCCTGGTGCCGGGCGCCGAGGCGGATGCGCCGGCCCTGGCGCGCCGCCTGCGCGCGGCGCTCGCCTCCGAGCCGATCGACGTCGCGGTGCTGAGCGCTGGCCCGCACCGGCGCAAGCGCCTGTTCCTGGCCGACATGGACTCGACCATGATCGAGCAGGAATGCATCGACGAACTCGCCGACACGATCGGGCTGAAGGACCATGTCGCCGCCATCACCGAGCGGGCGATGCGGGGCGAGATCGCCTTCGGCCCGGCCCTGCGCGAGCGGGTCGCCCTGCTGCGCGACGTGCCGGTGGAGAAGATCGACGCGCTGATCGCCGAGCGCATCACCCTGACGCCGGGCGGGCGCACGCTGGTCCAGACCATGAAGGCGCACGGCACCCATACCTGCCTGATCTCGGGGGGCTTCACCCTGTTCACCGGCCCGGTCTCGGCCCGGATCGGCTTCGACGAGGCCCACGCCACCACCCTCGGTGTCCGTGACGGCCACCTCACCGGCGAGGTCATCGAGCCGATCGTCGACAAGGAGACCAAGCGCGCGACCCTGATCGCCCTGCGCGGCCGCCTCGGCCTCGACGCCGCCGAAACCCTGGCGGTGGGCGACGGCGCCAACGACCTCGACATGCTCAGCGAAGCCGGCCTCGGCGTCGCCTTCCGGGCCAAGCCCAAGGTGGCGGCCGCCGCGCAGGTGCGCATCGACCACGGCGACCTCACGGCCCTGCTCTACCTGCAGGGGTATGCCTCGGCCGAATTCGTGGGCTGAGCGGCGGCGCGGGTTTCCGGCCTGGACACAGCCGACACCACACCGTCATTCCGGGGCGCCGCAGGCGAACCCGGACCCGAAGGGGCGCGCCAACGGCGTGCAATCCAGAGCCGCTGACCCTACAAAACCTTGCGCCACCTGTGTGTCTGGATCCCGGGCTCCGCTGCGCGGCCCCGGGATGACGGGGAGCGACGGGAAACGTCTTGGCCGGTGAAACAGCCGCCCGCGAACCGAAGCCCCCAGAGGCCAAAACAAAACCGCCGCCCTCTCGGGCGGCGGCTTCGTCGCATCACCGGAGTCGAAGGGATCAGTCGATCCCCAGCGCCACGAAGCGGACGTCGCCGCTCGCGCTGGCGACCAGGAGCAGGACGGACTTGCGGCCGTCCTTCTTGAGCTGGTCGATGCGCTTGCTGACGTCGGCCGGCGCGCTCACCGCCTCCTGACCGACCTCGACGATGACCTCGCCCGGCTTGATCTGCTTGTCGGCCGCCGTGGAGTTCGGATCGACGCGGGTGACGAGGACGCCCTTCAGGCCGTCCTTGAGGCTGTAGCGCTTGCGCGCCTCGTCGGTGATGCCCGAGAGGTTGAGGCCGAGCACCTGGCGCACCGCGCTCTCCGGCTCGGGCTGCTTGACGCTGGCCAGGGTCGGCTTCTCGGTGTCCTCCAGGCGGCCGAGGGTGACGGACTTCGTGGTCTCGGCGCCCTTGCGGATCACCAGCACGTCGACGGTCTTGCCGACCGGGGTCGAGGCGACGATGCGCGGCAGGTCGCTGGACGACTTCACCGCCGTGCCGTTGAACTTGACGATGACGTCGCCGATCTCGAGGCCGGCGGCCTTGGCCGGGCCCTTCTCGTCGACGCCGGCCACGAGCGCGCCCTTGACCCCGTCCTTCATGTCGAGGGCTTCGGCCGTGGTCTCGTCGACGTTCTGGATGCGCACGCCGAGCCAGCCGCGGCGGACCTCGCCGAACTCGCGCAGCTGGTCGATGACCTGGGAGGCGTTGTTCGACGGAACCGCGAAGCCGATGCCGACCGAGCCGCCGGTGGGTGACAGGATCGCGGTGTTGATGCCGATGACCTCGCCGTTCATGTTGAACAGCGGCCCGCCGGAATTGCCCTTGTTGATGGCCGCGTCGGTCTGGATGTAGTTGTCGTAGGGGCCGGACTCGATGTTGCGGCCGCGCGCCGAGACGATGCCGGCCGAGACCGAGCCGCCGAGGCCGAACGGGTTGCCGATGGCGATGACCCAGTCGCCCGGGCGCATTTTTTCGGAGTCGCCGAACGGCACGGCCTTCAGGGGCTTGCCGGCTTCCGGCTTCACCCGCAGCACCGCCAGATCGATCTTGGCATCCTTGCCGATGATCTCGGCCTTCAGCTTGGTGCCGTTGTGCAGGATGACCTGGATGTCGTTGGCGTCGCCGATGACGTGGTTGTTCGTCACCACGATGCCGGAGGCGTCGATGATGAAGCCCGAGCCGAGGGAGTTCGACTTGCGCTGGCGCGGGCGCTCCGCCTCGCTGCGGTCGCCACCGCCGCCGCCGCGCTGGCCGCGCTTGTTGAAGAACTCCTCGAACAGGTCCTCGAAGGGCGTGCCCTGGGGCAGCTGCGGGCCGGAACGGGTGCTGGGGCGCGCGTCGACGGTGGTCGAGGCCGAGATGTTGACCACGGCGTCGGTGACCTGGTCGGCGAGGTCGGCCAGGGATTCGGGGCCCTTGGCGAAGGCCGGCGCCGGGGCGCCGGTCACGGCCAGGGCGGTCGCCAGCGCCGCGGCGGCGAGGGCGGAGCGCAGGCTGCGCTGGAGCGCTCGGGAACGGGGCGCCCGGACGGCGCTCGCGACGGGAAGCATGGTCGACCTCATGTGTGTCTGGACGGTCTTAGATCGTCCGCGCCGGTCCCCGATCAAGAGTCCGGCGGCGAACCGAGGGTTCGCCGCCGGCATGTGGTCGGGTCCCGTCAGCGGGTGCTGCCCGTCGAGCCGGGCTCCGCCGGCGCCCGCGTGCGGGCGGCCGGGCTCGCGGGGGTCCGGCCCTGCGGATCGCTGAAGTACCGGAAGAAGTCCGACGAGGGGCTGATCACCAGCCGGGTGTCGGAGCCCTTCAGGCCGGTCTCGTAGGCCTGCATGGAGCGGTAGAAGCTGAAGAAGTCCGCGTCCTTGCCGTAGGCTTCCGCGAGGATGCGGTTCTTGTCGGCGTCGCCCTGGCCGCGCAGGGTCTCGGCCGTCTGGTTGGCCTCCGAGAGCAGCACGGTGACGTCGCGGTCGGCCTTGGCCTTGATCGTGACCGCGGCCTGCTCGCCGGTGGCGCGGATGTCGGCCGCCTCGCGCTGGCGCTCCGTCGTCATGCGCTTGTAGACCGCCGAGCTGTTCTGGGCCGGGAGGTCGACGCGGGTCATGCGCAGGTCGACGATCTCGACGCCGAGCTCCTTGGCCTGCTTGTTCACGTCGGCCTGGATCTGGTTCATCAGCTCGGCGCGCTGGGTCCGCACGATGGCGTCGCGGGTCGAGCGGGCGAGCAGGTTGCGCAGGGCCGAGTTGGTGAAACTCGCCAGGAGGGTGTTGGCGCGGGCGATGTTGTTGGCCGACTGGTAGAACTTCAGCGGATCGATGATCCGGTAGCGCGCGAAGGCGTCCACCTCGAGGTTCTGACGGTCGGTGGTCAGCAGGGTCTGCACCGGCAGGTCGAGATCGAGCACCCGCTTGTCGAACAGGACGACGTTCTCGAAGAACGGAAGCTTGAAGTAGAGCCCGGGCTTGTCGGTGCCGGTCTGGTTCAGGACGGCGCGGACGCCGCCGAAGCGCAGCACCAGGGCCTGCTGCATCTGGCCCACGGTGAAGACCGAGGCGTAGAGGCCGACGACGATGGCGGCGGCCACGATCATCAGGCCGGTGCGGAGGGCTTGGTTGTTCATCGGGCCACTCCACCGGCAGCGTTGCGGGGACCGAACTCGGTGAGCGGCAGCACCGGCAGGACGCCGGCGGCGCTGGCGCCTGACCCGGCGCCGGCCCCGTTCTGATCGATGATCACCTTGTTGACCGAGCCCAGGACCCGCTCCATCGTTTCGAGGAAGATGCGCTCGCGGCTGATGACCGGCGCGACCTTGTAGGAATCGTAGACCTGGCTGAAGCGGGAGGCCTGGCCGGTCGCGTCGGCGGTGGACTGCGTCTTGTAGGCCTCCGCCGCCTGGACGATCTGGGCGGCCTTACCGCGGGCCTGCGGAACCTCGCGGCTCTCGTAGGTGCGCGCGTCGTTCTTGGCGCGCTCGGCGTCCTGCTGGGCCGCGTTCACGTCGAAGAAAGCGGGCCGCACCTCCGGCGGGGGCTGCACGCTGACGAGCTGCACGAGCTCGATGCGCACGCCGGCGCCGTATTCGTCGAGGGCCTTCTGGGTGATCTCGCGGACCTCCTGGGCGACGCTCGACTGCTCGTTGGTCAGGATCGGCTGGATGTTGCGGCGGCCGACGACCTCGCGCATCGCGCTCTCGGCGATGGCCTTGATCGTGCCCTCGGGATTCTCGAGGTTGAAGACGAAGTCGGAGGCCTTCAGGGGGTTGATGCGCCACTGCACCTCGAAGTCGAGGTCGACGATGTTCTCGTCGCCGGTGAGCATCAGGCTCTCCTCGGGCTTGTCCACCGTCCGGGTCTGATTGCCGAGGCCGGCGCGGTAGCCGATCTGCACGCTGTTGACCTGGCCGACATTGGGCTTGGTCACGGCGCCGATGGGGGCCGGGAAGTTGTAGTTCAGGCCCTGGCCGGTGGTGCTGGTGTAGCGGCCGAAGACCGTCTCGATGCCGACCTGCTGCGGCGCCACGGTGTAGAACCCGGTGGCGAGCCAGACGGCGACCACGATGCCGCCGGCGATCAGGATGCCGCGACCGCCGCCGAAGGAGCCGCCTGGGAGCACGCCGCGCAGCCGGTCCTGGCTGCGCCGCAGGAGTTCCTCGAGGTCGGGCGGAGTCTTGCCGCCGCCGCCCCCGCCGCCCCACGGGCCACCCCCGCCGCCATTGCCGCCGCCGCCTCGGCCCCAGGGCCCTCCCCCGTTGCCGCTACCGCCGCCGCTCTGATTGCTCCAAGGCATGCTCGCCGATCTCTCCTGTTCCAGCAGCGTCTGCGCCGCGCACGAAGCCCACCCGCGCTCTCCGACCCGGCCTCCTCAGGAGGCGGGCCGGAACTCCCCCGCGTGGACAAGAGTGTTGATCTCGTCGTGACCCGACCCTGGCACCTGCGTGGGCGCGCGTGATCCTGTCAAGATTGCCACTTGGGCATCGGGCGCGGGAAAGACAACCGCACCGGTCGCCATTGCGCAATGGGTCGCGGTGCCATGGTTTACGGCGCGGTCACGCCGTGCGCTCCAGATCGACGAAGCTGAAGGCGCAGGCGTCGTGCTCTCCGGGCGGATGCGCCTCGCGGTGCGTCTCGTGGTAGCGGCTCCGGTCGAAGGGCGGGAACGCCGTGTCGCCCTCGGGCGCGAGATCGACCTCGGTAAGGTGGATGCGCGCCGCGTGGGGAAGCGCCAGGGCGTAGATCTCGCCGCCGCCCGCCACCATCAGCTCCTCGGCCCCCTCGGCCGCCGCCAGGGCGCCCGCCCAGTCATGCGCCACCGCCACCTCGGGCACCGCGAAGCCGGGGTCGCGGGTGAGCACGATGGTGCGCCGGCCGGGCAGCGGCCGGCCGATCGACGCGAAGGTCTTGCGCCCCATGAGCAGGGGCTTGCCCATGGTGAGGGCCTTGAACCGGCGCAGGTCGCTGCGCAGGCGCCAGATCAGGTCGTTGTCGCGCCCGATGATGCCGTTGCGGGCGACCGCCGCGATGATCGTGATGCGGGGGGCGGGCATCAGACCGCCACCGGGGCGCGAATCGCCGGATGGGGGTCGTAGCCCTCCACCGCGATGTCCTCGAAGCGGAAATCGAAGAGCGAGGTTACGGCGGGATTGAGCACGAGGCGCGGCAGCGGCCGCTGGTCCCGCGTCAGCTGCAGCCGGGCCTGCTCGAGGTGGTTCACGTAGAGATGGGCGTCGCCCAGGGTGTGGACGAAGTCGCCGGGCTCCAGCCCCGTCACCTGGGCGATCATCGCCGTGAGGAGGGCGTAGCTCGCGATGTTGAAGGGCACGCCGAGGAAGACGTCGGCCGAGCGCTGGTAGAGCTGGCACGAGAGCCGCCCCTCAGCGACGTAGAACTGGAACAGGCAGTGGCAGGGCGCCAGCGCCATCCGGTCGAGGTCGGCCGGGTTCCAGGCCGAGACGATGAGGCGCCGGGAATCCGGGTTGCGGCGGATCTCGTCGAGGACCCAGGCGATCTGGTCGACGCTGCCGCCGTCGGGCTTGGCCCAGGAGCGCCACTGGTGGCCGTAGACCGGGCCGAGATCGCCGTTCGCGTCCGCCCACTCGTCCCAGATGCTGACGCCGTTGGCCTGGAGCGCGCGCACATTGGTGTCGCCGGTGAGGAACCACAGCAGCTCGTGGATGATCGAGCGCAGGTGCAGCTGCTTCGTGGTGACGAGGGGGAAGCCCTCCGCGAGGTCGAAGCGCATCTGGTGCCCGAACACCGAGAGGGTGCCGGTGCCGGTCCGGTCGTCCTTGCGCACCCCGTCCTGCAGGATGCGTTCGAGAAGCTGGTGATAAGCGTGCATCGCGGCTCCGAGGCGGGGCACCCGGAATACCCCGAAGCGCCGGGGCTGGCGAGGTCGCGGGCCGGGACGTCAACATCTTCGTCGCCACACCCGCCCCGCGCTCAGTCCAGCGCGGGGGCGAGCACGTAGGCGATCATGGCGAGGTTGCTCCAGGCGTGCAGCAGGATGCCCGGCCAGAGCCGCCCGCTGCGCCAGCGCACCCAGCCGAGGACCAGCGCCAGGGGGATCAGCGAGACCGGCCGGGCGAAGCCCGCGGGGGTGAGGTGGGCGCCGGCGAAGAGCAGCGCGGTCGCCAGGATCGCGCCGCGCGCCGCGAAGGTCTGCCGCGCCCGGGCGAACAGCGCGCCGCGCATCAGCAGTTCCTCGGCCAGCGGCGCCAGCACGAGCACGTAGGCGAACCACAGGGCCGCCGCCGCCGGGGTCAGGCCCGGCGACAGGGCGGTGTGCCGGCCGATGGGCATCCGGAACAGCTCGGCGCTGCCGGTCACCCAGGTGATGTGGATCAGGGGCCAGACCAGCAGGATCGCGGCGAAGCGGCGCGCCGACAGGCCCGGGGCGCCGGGCCCCCAGGGCGGCGGCACCGGCGCCGCCAGGGCCAGGGTCCGGCGCCAGGCCGCCCCGTCCCGCCAGCGCACCGCACCCACGACGAGGAGGGCGAGGACGACCTGCCGGACCACGTCCACGGCGAGCTCCCGCATGGCGAGCTGGCGCGGATGCAGCCGCGGCCGCTCCCCGCCGAGGAGGGCGATGCCGTCGATCCAGTCGCCGCCGACCCGGACGATGACCAGGGCCAGGAGGGTCGCGGCCGCCAGCGCCAGGAAGGCCGCGAAAGCCAGCCCGGCGAGCGCCGTCACGGCCCCGAGGCCGGTCCGCACCCGCGACGCGCGGGGCTGTGGGCATGCGGGCCACGCCGCCTGCGACTCCGGCAGCGGCGCCCCATCATCGGGCTTCAAATGCGGCGGCACTCCCACTATAATCAAGGCGTTGGCCGAGGGGCTCGGCGAGGTCGGGGATCCGGCGGCGCCGGAACGGGGTTCGCGGCCGGAACGGTAACCCGGCGGCGGCGCTCCGGACCACGGGCTTTTGGACGCAAGGCCCCCGTCCGCGAGGCCCCGAGGCTCGACAGGCTCCGGGTTTTGGCGGAAGCTCGGTCTTCGGCCAGCCGATGTCACGGCCGTTCAGGCAGGGTTCCGGGAGGGCCGTTCACCGGTGCTCCCATTCGATTTTCATCCGACCCGGAGCGCCCTCGCGGCGTGAGACGGCGGGCAGTGACCGGGCATAAGCGACCGCAGATGGCAGACGACCTGATCCGCTACGATCTCCTGGTGCAGGACGCCCTGCGCGGCGTGGTGCGCAAGGTGCTGACCGACGCGGCCCGCGAGGGCCTCGCGGGCGAGCACCACTTCTACGTCTCGTTCCGCACCGAGGCGCCGGGCGTGCGCATGTCGCAGCGCCTGCGGGAGAAGTACCCGCAGGACATGACCATCGTGCTCCAGCACCAGTTCTGGGATCTCGGCGTCACCGAGCACACCTTCGAGGTCGGGCTGTCCTTCTCCGGCGTGCCCGAGCGCCTGCTCGTACCCTTCGACGCCCTGACCGGCTTCTTCGATCCCTCCGTGCAGTTCGGCCTCAAGTTCGACCTCAGCGAGGGCACGGAGGCGGTCGCCGCCGAGGAGGAGCCGGAGGAGGATGCGCCGGCCGCCGGCGGCAAGACCCCGCCGCGCGGCGCCGCCTCCGAGCCGACCGAGATCAAGCCGAAGGGCACCGGCCTCGCCACCATCGGCAGCGCCGTCCCGAAGATCGGCGCCGCACCGGCGCCCGCCGCCCAGGCCGCGAAGGCCGAGGACGGCTCCGAGTCCAAGGCCCCGGCCAAGAAGGCCGAGGACGCCCCCGAGACCAGCGCCGAAGTCGTCAGCCTCGACGCCTTCCGCAAGAAGAGCTGATCGGCGGGGGCGACCGCCCCGTCATCCCGGGGCGCCGCCGGCGGACCCGGAATCCAAAGCCGCCGACGGCGTCATGTCCGACACCCCCTGCGGATCTGGATCCCGGGTTCCGCTGCGCGGCCCCGGGATGACTCGGTGCTGTGTTCGAGACCGGTGGAGCCGCACCCGCCTCTTCCCCTTCCGAGAAATCCACACCGTCATTCCGGGGCGCCGCAGGCGAGCCCGGAATCCAGAACCGCCGACGGCGTCGGGTTCGGCACCCCCTTGCGCGTCTGCATCCCGGGTTCCGCTGCGCGGCCCCGGGATGACGCGGTGCTGTGTTCGAGACCGGTGGAGCCGTACCCTCCTCTTCCCCTTCCGAGAAATCCACGCCGTCATTCCGGGGCGCTGCCGGCGGACCCGGAATCCAGAACCGCCGACGGCGTCATGTCCGACACCCCCTGCGGATCTGGATCCCGGGTTCCGCTGCGCGGCCCCGGGATGACGCGGTGCTGTGTTCGAGACCGGTGGAGCCGCACCCGCCTCTTCCCCTTCCGAGAAATCCACGCCGTCATTCCGGGGCGCCGCAGGCGAGCCCGGAATCCAGAACCGCTGACAGCGTCATGTCCTACACCACCTGCGCGTCTGCATCCCGGCTTCCGCGGCGCGGCCCCGGGATGCCTCGGTGCCGCGCGCGGGATCTTCCTCCATGACCCGCACGACGGAAATGCCGGCCCTTCGGAGCGCGGAGCGCGTCCCTCACCCCCGCGGGTGCACGGTCATGTGCAGCCCGTGCTCGGGCCGGAGCGTCACCCGGTGGAGCGGCGTCACCGGGGCGTGGTCGTCGGCCAGCGTGAAGCGGGCGGCGCGGGCGATGTGGGCCAGCACCACCACGGCCTCCTGCAGGGAGAAGCTCTGGCCGATGCAGACGCGCGGGCCGGCCCCGAAGGGCAGGTAGGCGAAGCGCGGGATCGCGGCGCGGGCCTCCGGCAGGAAGCGCTCGGGCATGAAGGCCTCGGGCTCCTGCCACAGGGTCTTGTGGCGGTGGAGCACGTAGGGCGCCACCATCACCAGGGAGCCCTTGGGGATCTTGATGCGGCCGATCCGGTCCTCGGCGATGGCCTGCCGGCTCAGGAACGGCACCGGCGGGAAGAGCCGCATGGTCTCCTCCATCACCGCCTTCGTGTAGGGCAGCGCCTCCGCGTCGAAATCCTGGTCCGCCGGCACGGCGTCGACCTCGGCCTCGATCCGGGCCCGGGCGGCCGGGTCCTGCGACAGGCAGTAGAGCGCCCAAGTCAGGGCGTTGGCGGTGGTCTCGTGGCCGGCCGCGATGAAGGTGACGATGTTGGCCTTCACCTCGAGATCGGTGAGCCCCTTGCCCGTCTCCGGGTCCTGCGCCTTCAGGAGAAGCGTCAGCAGGTCGGCCGGCGCGGTGCCCTGGGCGATCAGGGCGCGGCGGCGCTCGATCAGCTCGTCCACCACCTCGGCGAAGAATCGGATGGCGGGGCGCGCCCGCAGGCGGCCGATGCGGGGCACGAAGCCCGGCACCCCGAACACGTCGAGGGGATCGATCGGCCCGACCGATTCGAGGAAGCGGGTGATCGCCCGGCCCAGGGCGTCGGGATCGCTGGCGAGGCCGTGGGTGAAGATCGTCCGCTCCAGCACGTCGAGGGTGACGCGGGTCATCTCCAGGGCGACGTCGATGCGGGTGCCGTCGCGGCGCGCCAGCCGGCGGGCGATGCGGGCGCCGGCGGCGTTCATCGGCGCATTGAAGCCGAGCACGTGCCGGGCCGAGAAGATCGGCGCCAGGGTCCGGCGCTGCAGCTTCCACTCGTCGCCCTCGGCGGTGAGCAGCCCGTTGCCGAGGCCGGGGGCGAGGACGCGCCGCTGCAGGTCGTCCTTGCGGTAGTTGGCGGCGTTCTCGACGTAGAGGTAGCGGATCAGGGCCGGGTCGCTGACCACGGTGACCCGCCCGAGGGCGCCGTCGGCGGCCACCACCGGCTTCTCGAAATGCACGTCGAGCCAGGTCGTCAGCGGATTGGCCCGGGCCGCCTTGAGGAAACCGAACAGGCCCGGCTGCTCGCGCAGGGGCTTCGGGACCGCCGGCCGGAAGCGGAGCGGCGGCACCGGTTCGACGCGGGCTTCTACGAGGGCGGCGGCAGGCGGCATGTAGGACAACTCCGGGTCCCCGGGGGGCTGGCACGGGGGGCTGTGAAGCCATGACAATTCGGCGCCGGGCACACGGCCCGCTCACGATGCGCCATCGCGGTTTGGATGCGTGCGGTTTAAGTAGGGTCCGTTCTAGCCAGACGAAGAGGCCACGATGTCGCCCACCGAGACGCCCGCCACCCGCACCGAGTCCGACACCTTCGGCCCGATCGAGGTCCCGGCGCATCGTTACTGGGGCGCGCAGACGCAGCGCTCGATCCAGAACTTCAAGATCGGCACCGAACGGATGCCGGCGCCCCTCGTCCACGCGCTCGGCATGGTCAAGCAGGCCGCCGCCCTGGTGAACCAGGATCTCGGCGCCCTCGACCCGAAGGTGGCCCAGGCCGTCGCGGCCTCCGCGGCCGAAGTGGTCTCCGGCGAACACGACCAGGAATTCCCCCTGGTGGTCTGGCAGACCGGCTCGGGCACCCAGTCGAACATGAACGCCAACGAGGTGATCGCCAGCCTCGCCAACGAGCTCCTGGGCGGCAAGCGCGGCGGGAAGTCGCCGGTCCACCCCAACGACCACGTCAATCGCGGCCAGTCCTCCAACGACGTGTTCCCCACCGCGATGCACATCGCGGTCTCGCGCGAGATCAACGACCGCCTGCTGCCGGCCCTGAAGCACCTGCACGACGCGCTCCAGGCCAAGTCCGAGTCCTTCGCCTCCATCGTCAAGATCGGCCGCACCCACCTGCAGGACGCGACCCCGGTCTCGCTCGGCCAGGAATTCTCCGGCTACGTCGCCCAGGTGGCGCTCGGCACCGAGCGCGTGAAGGCGACGCTGCCGGGCGTGCTGGCGCTGGCCCAGGGCGGCACGGCGGTGGGCACCGGCCTCAACGCCCATCCCGAATTCGCGGAAAAATTCGCCGCCAAGGTGGCGGAGCTGACCGGCCTGCCCTTCACCTCGGCCGCCAACAAGTTCGAGGCCCTGGCGACGCACGACGCCCTGGTCTTCACGCAGGGCGCGCTGACCGCCCTGGCCTCGGGCCTGTTCAAGATCGCCCAGGACATCCGCTTCCTCGGCTCGGGCCCGCGCTCGGGCCTCGGCGAGCTCTCGCTGCCGGAGAACGAGCCCGGCTCGTCGATCATGCCCGGCAAGGTCAACCCGACCCAGTGCGAGGCCCTGACGATGGTCTGCGCCCAGGTGATCGGCAACGGCACCACCGTGAGCCTGGCCGGCAGCCAGGGCAATTTCGAGCTGAACGTGTTCAAGCCCGTGATCGCCAACGCGGTGCTGCAGTCGATCCGCCTGATCGCCGACGCCGCCGTCAGCTTCACCGACAATTGCGTCGTCGGCATCAAGGCGAACGAGGACAAGATCGCCGACCTGATGAGCCGCTCGCTGATGCTGGTGACCGCGCTCGCGCCCTCGATCGGCTACGACAAGGCCGCCGAGATCGCCAAGACCGCGCACAAGAACGGCACCACCCTCAAGGAGGAGGCCCTGCGCCTCGGCTACGTCACGGCCGAGGAGTTCGAGCGCGTGGTGCGCCCCGAGACGATGCTGGCGCCCAGCGCCGAGTGAGGGAGCCGACCGGTATGGCGGAGATCATCAACCTGCGCCAGGCCCGCAAGGACCGGGCGCGGGTGGAGAAGGAGGCGAAGGCCGCGGACAACCGCATCGCCTTCGGCCGCCCGAAGAAGGCCAAAACCCTGGCCGAGGCCAAGAAGGCCATCGAGGTCTCGCGCCACGAGG
This sequence comes from Methylobacterium sp. TK31, assembly GCF_055361545.1. Lineage (NCBI taxonomy): Bacteria > Pseudomonadati > Pseudomonadota > Alphaproteobacteria > Hyphomicrobiales > Methylobacteriaceae > Methylobacterium > Methylobacterium sp. TK31. Next base: position 3,269,175 of record NZ_CM143964.1, read on the forward strand.
GCCACAAGCTCGTGGGGCCGGATTCGGAGGGGTGATGGGGGACGCGGCACGTGACCCTCTCCCCTCTGCGGGAGAGGGTGCCTGCGGAGCAGGCGGGAGAGGGAGCGACCTTTCCGGATATGGCGCTCCCCTCTCCCGGTCGCTCCGCGACCACCCTCCCCCGCAGAGGGGGGAGGGTCGGGTGCCGGAATGACCAACGGCATCACCAAGCGCTCCGTGATGATCGCCGGGCACCGGACCAGCGTGTCCCTGGAGGACCCGTTCTGGGACGCCCTGCGGGCGATCGCAGGCGCGCGCGGCCAGTCCGTCCAGGCCCTGATCGGCGCCGTCGATGCCGGCCGGGACGGCCAGAACCTCTCATCCGCCCTCCGGGTGTTCGTGCTGGCGGAGATGCGCGATCGCACCTGACGGCCGCGACGGGCTCGGGCGGCGGATGTCCTGCAGGCTGTAGGAGGCCGGCGCGCCGAAGGTCCGGCGGAAGGCGTTGGCGAAGTGCGCCTGGTCGGCGAACGCCGCCTCGTGCGCGGCCCCGGTGAAGTTGGCACCGCGCAGGACGGCCTCGATGGCGCGGCGCATGCGCAGCCAGCCGCGATAGCGCCGGAACGGGACACCCATGGTCGCGCTGAACAGGTGCTGCATCCGGGAGGAGGACAGGGACGCCGCCAGGGCCAGCCGTTCCGCGCTCATCCCGGCCTCCGGCCGGGCCCGCAGATCGACGAGGATCTTCGCGATCCGGGGATCGGCCGGCCGATCGACCCGCCGTGCCGCGAAACCGGACAGGTCGGCGATGGCTTCGCCCGCCCAGTCGCAGGCGTCGCGGCGCTCGAACAGCGACCGCAACGGGCCGATCTCCCCGCCCCTGCCCACCAGGGCGGTGCCGACCGTGTCGGCCGGACCCATCAGGCCCGTCAGGGCCCACGCCCCGGCATCGGGCTCGCGATAGAGGACACCGATGGGTGCGCCGGCGCAATCCAGCTCGTGCGGCATGCCCGCCGGGACGAAGGCCGTACGGCAGGTGAGCCATGACCCCGGCGCGAATCGGATGCGGAAGGCGTCGTAGAGCCCCGCCAGGTAGACCGGGGCCCCGTGCTGGTGGCTGGCATTGTAGCGGAGCGGCCCCGCGAAGAGCGTGTGCGCCCCCTCCACATGCCAGATCGGGACCGGCGACGCGCCGGACGGCGCAGCACGTTCGTTCAAGCTGAGCCCTCCTCCCGCGCGCTAGACCGTTCCGACCGGTCCCGCACCCATCCTGACGGAACCGGCCCTCTCGGGATACGTCCAGCGATGACCGAACTCACCCGCCGTCATCTCGCCGCGACCCTGGTCGCCGGCCTCGCCCTGCCGAAGGCCGCATGGGCGGGCCCACCGACGCACGCCCTGCCCCCGAGCCTGCCCGCCGGCCTGCGGCAGTTCCGCCTCGGCGCCTTCACCGTCACCGCCCTGCGCGACGCCGAGGCGGTCATCGACGGTCCCTGGCCGATCGTGGGCGAGGACCGTCCGAAGGCGGAGGTCGAGGCCCTGATGCGGGCGAACCGGCTCCCGCCGGACCGCTTCGAGCCCGGCTTCACGCCGATCCTCGTCCAGACCGGCCGCGAGACCGTCCTGTTCGACACCGGCAACGGCGAAGTCGGCTTCGTCCCGCGCCCGGCCGGCGGGCAGCTGGCGCAGCGGGTGCGGCAGGCGGGGCTGTCGCCGGACGCGATCGATCTCGTGGTCCTGACCCATTGCCACACCGACCATATCGGCGGCCTCCTGGAGGCCGGGCGCCCGCTCTTCCCCAGGGCCCGCTACGTCATGGGCGACCGGGAATTCGCTTTCTGGAAGGACGACGCGCGCCTCGCGACCGCGCCGGACAGCAACACCTACAAGTCGGCCCGCGTCTTCCGCAGTCACCTGCTCCCCCTCGCCGACCGCATCCGCTTCGTGTCGCCGGGCCAGAATGTGGTCCCGGGCATCGACGCCCTGGCGGCCTTCGGCCACACGCCGGGGCACCTCGCCTTCCATCTGGAGAGCGAGGGCCAGCGCCTGCTGGTCTGGGGCGACTGCGCCCATCACGAGGTCGCCTCGCTGGCACGGCCCGACTGGCACGCCCTGTTCGACCTGGACAAGGCGGCCGGCGCGGCGACCCGGCGGACGATCTACGACATGGCGGCCACCGACCGCATCCTCGTCGCCGGCTACCACACCGCCTTTCCGTCGCTGGGCCACGTCGCCCGCGACGGACTGGGATACCGTTGGATTCCGCTGCCGGACCCGCTCCGGCGCTGACGCGCCCTTACTCCGCTGCCAGCATCATCCGCGCGGGCAGGCCCTCCAGCGCCGCCGGCTTCGGGCCGCCGGTCGCCCAGTCCAGCAGTTCCGCCGTGTGGACGATCGGGATCGCCGTGCCCTTCCCGATCTGGGTGGCGCAGCCGATGTTGCCGGTGGCGATCACGTCGGGGCGCATCCGCTCGATGTTGGCCACCTTCCGGTCGCGCAGGCGGCTGGCGATCTCCGGCTGGAGGATGTTGTAGGTGCCGGCCGAGCCGCAGCAGATGTGCCCCTCGGGCACGTCCTTCACGGTGAAGCCCGCATTCTTCAGGAGGTTCTTCGGTTCGGTGCGGATGCCCTGGCCGTGCTGCATCGAGCAGGCCGAGTGGTAGGCGACCACGAGGTCGGTCTCGACGATCGGCGGCATCAGGCCGATCGTGGCCATGTACTCGGTCACGTCCTTGGCGATGGCCGAGACGCGCTTCGCCTTCTCCGCATAGGCCGGATCCTCGCGGAACATGAAGCCGTAATCCTTGATCGTCGTGCCGCAGCCGGAGGCGGTGACGAGAATCGCGTCGAGGCCGGCGCCGTCCATCTCGGCGATCCAGGCGTCAATGGTCCGCTGGGCCTGGGCATGCGACGAATCCGCCTTGCCCATGTGGTGGGTGAGCGCGCCGCAGCAGCCCTCGCCCTTGGCCTGGACCACCTCGACCCCGTGCCGGGTCAGGAGCCGGATCGCGGCCTCGTTGAAATCGGGACGCAGCACGGATTGGGCGCAGCCGCGCAGCAGGGCCACGCGACCTCGACGCGACGGCGCGGTATACCCCTGCAACGCCGCACTCGCCTCCAGGGCCCGGGTCTCGGCCGGGAAGGTGCCGGGCCGGTCGGTCGGGTTGCGGTTCGGCAGGTGGGCCGGGGCGAGGTCGAGCATCGCCGCGAGGCGGTTGCCGACCCGCGGCAGGCGCGCCACCAGGGGCCGGAACGGGGCGCCGATCTTCGCCCCCAGGAGGGCCAGGCGGAAGCGGTTCGGGTAGGGCAGCACGAAGGCCAGCACGCTGCGGAGCAGCCGGTCGCTCAGGGGACGCTGATAGGTTTCCTCGATATGCGCCCGGGCATGGTCGACGAGGTGCATGTAATGCACCCCCGACGGGCAAGTCGTCATGCAGGACAGGCACGAGAGGCAGCGGTCGACATGCTTGACCACTTCCGGCACCGCCGGCTTTCCACCTTCGAGCATGTCCTTGATCAGGTAGATCCGCCCGCGCGGGGAGTCGAGTTCATCGCCGAGGAGCAGGTAAGTCGGGCAGGTCGCGGTGCAGAATCCGCAATGGACGCAGGTCCGCAGGATCTTCTCGGACGCCGCCATGGCCGGATCGGCGAGCTGCGTCAGGCTGAAATTGGTCTGCACGGCGTGTCCTCGGGTCCACCCTTGCGCCGTCCATCGGACCGGGCGCACCCGGTCCGTGTCGGCATCGTCGTTCTTGGCCCTGTCTGTTTAGAGCGTCTCGCGCCGGTTGCCGAGCCTTGGAATCGCTCCGAACAGCGCGGCCGGCGCGACCTCGTCCCGCACCGGAGGCCGCTCAGATTCCGGCATACATCCGGCCCGGATTGAACAAGCCCTTGGGATCATGGGCGAATTTGATCCCGGCGGTGACCCGCATCAGCGGCTCGGAGAGCGGCTCGAAGACCGGCACGGCGGCGCGGACGGCATCGGGGGCGCGGACCAGCGTGGCGTGGCCGCCCTGCGCCCGCACCGCCCCCCGGACGATCTCCGCGCCGGCATCGCCCGCCGCATCCGTCGCGAGCCAGATCAGGCCACCGCCCCAGTCGTAGAACCAGCGGGCGTCGCGCCGGGCGCCGATCGCGGCCGTGACGGCGGGCCCGCGCGTCGGGGCGGTGGAGATGCGCCAGATCGCGGCATCGCGCGGCTCGGCGAAGGCGGTCGCGTCGCGAATCCGGGTCCAGAGGGCATCGCCGGCCTCGCCCTCGACGATCCCGGGTTCGCCGAAGCGCTTGAGAAGACGGCGCAATTCGCCGAGCCGATAGTCGATCGACTCCGAGAACCCCTCGATCCGCATCAGCGTCCGCGCGGCGCCGCCCTCGATGCCGGCGGGCAGGTGGGCGGCCCCGGTCAGCTCGAAGGGCGAGCCCAGGGCCGCGCTCAGGGCCGCGATCGCGCGCGCATCGTCGAGGTCCGGAAAGGCGAGGGTCGTGACCCGCTCCTGCACGGGGAGCACCTTGAAGGTCACCTCGGTCAGGAGGCCGAGGGTGCCCCAGGAGCCGGCCATCAGCTTCACGAGGTCGAGCCCGGTGACGTTCTTCATCACCCGCCCGCCCGACTTGATCGCCTCGCCGCGCCCGTTGACGAAGCGCACGCCGATCAGGCTGTCGCGGGCGGCTCCCGCATTGATCCGACGCGGCCCGGAATTGTTGGCCGCCGCCACGGCGCCGAAGGTCGGCTCGCCGGTGCTGCCCAGCAGGGGGCGGTGGTCCATCGGCTCGAAGGGCAGCATCTGGCCGCGCGCGGCGAGCAGCACCTGGACCTCGGCCAGGGGCGTGCCCGCCCGGGCGGCGACGACCATCTCGGCCGGCTCGTAGAGGGTGATGCCGGTCAGGCCGGTGCTGGAGAGGGTGCCCTCGTCCTGGGCCGGCCGTCCGATCCCACTCTTGGTCGCACCGCCGACCAGGCGGAGTGGCTCCGCGCCGGAGGCCGCCGCGCGGACGATCTCGGCCGCCGCGCCCTCGTCGTGAGGCTGATATGCACGCATCGTTTCCTGCCTGATCCGGGACGCTCTGCGGCGTCCTCGATCCTGTTCCTGTGCGGCCACCTTAGAGGAGCTTCGCGCCGATGGCATCCGGCGCGGACCCGCTATTCGGCCGGCGCCGCCTCGGACGGAGGCCGGCCGAAGCGGGCCTCCAGGTGCCCGCGCAGGCCCGCGATGTCGAAGAGCCAAACCAGCGCGCCGTAGACCACGATGCCGAGAGGCACACCGATCATCAGGGCCCGGGTCGGCTCGATGTGGCGAAGGGGCAGCAGGCAGAGCGCCATCGCCAGGGAGGCGATGCCGGCCGCCAGGATCTCCCACCAGGGCAGGCGGAGGCGGTCGGGTCCGGTCAGTGCGCGCCAGGCCAGGAGCAGGGTGGCGACGGCGAGGCCGAGGGTCTGGGCGACCGCCACCCCCTCGGGTCCGAGCCGGGATGGCAGGACCCACAGCCCGAGCGCGTTGAGGCCGAGTCCGAGGAGGGCGGCCGCGATCACCGGGCGGGTGCGCCGGCGAATCTGGAAGATCGGGTTCAGGGCGAAGTTCATCATCGCCAAGCAGAAGAAGCCCGGCACCATCAGCCCCGCATAGGCGGCGAAGGGGCCGCGATAGGCCTCCGGAACCACCAGCGCCTCCAGGCCCGGCAGCACCGCCCAGAATCCCACGGCGCAGGGCAGCAGCAGCGCCACCACGACGCCGATGTTGCGCCCGACCTGACGCTCGGCGGCCGCACGGCCCTCCTCCTCCTCGACCCGGACCGCGAGCTGGAACAGCAGCAGGTCGAGGGCGGTCCCGAGGGTGCCGATGCTGCGGGTCGTGACATCGGCGGCGAGGGCGAAGTAGCCGGCTTCGGCGAGTCCCGCATGGGCGGCGATGCTGCCGCGGTTGAGGAAGGGCATCAGCTGATAGATCGCGTTGGCGGCGATGAGCGGCAGGCCGTAGGCGACGAAGAGGCGCCACGCCTCGCGCAGCTTGGGATGCGGGTGCGGGACGGTTGGGTCGCGCAACGGGCGATACAGCAGCAGGACGGCGAAAGCTTGGCTGACGCCCGCCGCTGTCAGCACCCAGACCGGCTGGGGGAAGAACCAAGCGGCACCGGCCATCAGCACGAAAGCGAGGCCGTTCTTGACGGCGACGAGATTGAAGTAGAGCCCGCCGTCGAAGCGGGCTCGGGCGAGCGCGGCATGATAGTCGAACACGCCGATGCCGAGGGCGGCCACCGCCGCGCCGGCCGTGATCGCGAGGCGCCCACCCGCACCGGGCTCGATGGTCAGGCCCAATCCGGCGCAGATCAGGGCCGCCGCGAAGAGCGCCAGCGCCAGGACCATGTAGGCGCGGTCGAGACCCTGGCGGATCCAGGGTTCATCCAGGCGAACCCGGGTCGAGTAGAACCGCGTCGCCGACAGGCGCAGCCACTCGAACAGGACGGTGTTGGCCACGATGGCCCCGGCCGTCGCGAGGGCGAACAGGCCGAAATCGGCGGGACCCAGCAGCTTGGCGATGAGCAGGCCGAGGATGAAGTTCAGGCCGGCATTGAGGATGAAGGCAGCGATCACGGCCATGGCGCGGACGGGTTCATCCTCGGATGCCGGCTCGACGGGGCATCGCTGCGCACGGCTCTAGCACCACGCGGGCAAACATTCCGTCAACCGGTCACAACCAGCCCCGGATGCGGAAGAAAACGATCGGAATGATGGCGCTCACCAGGATCAGGGCGAGGCCGTAGGGATAGCCGTAGACCCATTCCAGCTCGGGCATGTGCTTGAAGTTCATGCCGTACATCGAAGCGATCAGGGTGGGCGGAATGCCGACCACGGACGCCACGGTGAGGACCCGGAAGGTGTTGTTCTGTTCGATGCTGATCAGGCCGAGGGTCGCGTCGAGCAGGAACTGGACGTTCTCCGAGAGCCGGATCTCGAACTCGTCGAGGGAGGCGATGTCGCGACGCACGGCCTCGAAGCGCGGCCCCTGCTCTTCGCCGAGGATATGCTCGCACTCATTGGCCACGAAAGGCACGATCCGCTCCAGACCGAGGAGGCTCGACCGGATCTTGCCGAGGGTCTTCCCGCGCCGGCCGATGCCGCGCAGGATCCGGCGCAGCGCCAGGTCGCGCCGGCGGGGCGTCTGGGCGCGGAGCTTGGTATCCCCGGCGGGAGCCCCGCTACGGACATCGAAATCGAAGATCCGCGTGGACAACTCGTCGAGGTCGGCCCCCATGTCCTCGAGGGAGTCCGCGAGGCTGTCGACCAATTCCTCCATCAGAAGGAGGAAGATCTCGGTGGAGGTTGTGCCCGGCCCGTCGCCGGCGTCGATGCGCTTCTTCACCTCCGCGAAGGCGCGCAACTCGTGGAAGCGCACGGTGACGAGGCGGTCGCGGGTCAGCACGAAGCCCAGGGGCTTCAACTGGGTGTCGAGCTTGTCGAAGGTGACCATCGGGGTGGACAGCGAGAAGCCGGACTTCAGCCGCCGCAGCCGGCTCGAGTTCTCGACCTCGCTCAGCGCCTTCCGGGAGGGCACCCGGATGCCGGTGCAGGCCTCGACCCGCTGGGCCTCCTCGGCGCTCGGATCATCGAGATCGATCCAGACGACCTGCGAGGGGTAAGCCGCCGCCGGCGACTGGGCCTCGGGCTCGACCGCGCCTTGCGGACCATGAAGCTTGATCATCCGCGAAGGACTTTCCGTCGTCGTGGGGAATCGGGGGATGATCCTGTCGCCGGATCGTCGTCGGAGCCTGCGACAGTCTTGACTCGAACGGCTCCCGCGCCTAACTCGGCGCCAGCGTTAGCACTCACTCAAGGAGAGTGCTAACGGCCTGGGTTGAGCGCGCTGCCGCGCCGCATCAACGCCATCCACGAATTTGAAGCAAGAGGGCAGCTCATGAAGTTCCGTCCGCTGCACGACCGTGTCGTCGTCCGCCGCATCGAAGGCGAAGAGAAGACCAAAGGCGGCATCATCATTCCGGACACCGCCAAGGAGAAGCCGCAAGAGGGCGAGATCGTCGCCGTCGGCCCCGGCGCCCGTGACGAGGCCGGCCGCGTGAACCCGCTCGACGTCAAGGCCGGTGACCGCGTCCTGTTCGGCAAGTGGTCCGGCACCGAGGTCAAGATCGACGGTCAGGACCTCCTGATCATGAAGGAATCCGACATCATGGGCGTCGTCGCCTAAGTCGGTTTTCGGTTCTCCTCCCTTCCACGAGCCCTTCGAGGGCGCCGTCCGGCGCCTCGGGGCCCATCACTGACAAGGATCTGACATGGCAGCGAAAGAAGTCCGCTTCGCCTCCGACGCCCGCGAGAAGATGCTCCGTGGCGTCGACATCCTCGCCGACGCGGTGAAGGTGACGCTCGGCCCCAAGGGCCGCAACGTCGTCATCGAGAAGTCCTTCGGCGCGCCCCGCATCACCAAGGACGGCGTCACCGTCGCCAAGGAGATCGAGCTCGCCGACAAGTTCGAGAACATGGGCGCCCAGATGGTGCGCGAAGTGGCCTCGAAGACCAACGACATCGCGGGCGACGGCACCACCACCGCCACCGTGCTGGCCCAGGCCATCGTCCGTGAAGGCGCCAAGTACGTCGCCGCCGGCATGAACCCGATGGACCTGAAGCGTGGCATCGACCTCGCCACCACCGCCGCCGTGAAGGACATCACGAGCCGCGCCAAGAAGGTCGCCTCGTCCGAGGAAGTCGCTCAGGTCGGCACCATCTCGGCCAACGGCGACAAGGAAATCGGCGAGATGATCGCCCACGCCATGCAGAAGGTCGGCAACGAGGGTGTCATCACCGTCGAGGAGGCCAAGACGGCCGAGACCGAGCTCGACGTCGTCGAGGGCATGCAGTTCGACCGCGGCTACCTCTCCCCGTACTTCATCACGAACGCGGAGAAGATGGTCGCCGAGCTCGAGGACCCCTACATCCTCATCCACGAGAAGAAGCTGTCCTCGCTCCAGGCGATGCTGCCGGTTCTCGAGGCCGTGGTGCAGACCGGCAAGCCGCTCGTCATCATCGCCGAGGACATCGAGGGTGAGGCGCTCGCCACGCTCGTCGTCAACAAGCTGCGCGGCGGCTTGAAGGTCGCGGCCGTGAAGGCTCCGGGCTTCGGCGACCGCCGCAAGGCCATGCTCGAGGACATCGCGATCCTGACCCAGGGTCAGATGATCGCCGAGGATCTCGGCATCAAGCTCGAGAACGTCACCCTCCCGATGCTCGGTCGCGCCAAGCGCATCCGCATCGAGAAGGAGACCACCACGATCATCGACGGTCTCGGCGAGAAGTCGGACATCGAGGCCCGCGTCGGTCAGATCAAGGCGCAGATCGAGGAGACCACCTCGGACTACGACCGTGAGAAGCTGCAGGAGCGCTTGGCCAAGCTCGCAGGCGGCGTCGCGGTCATCCGCGTCGGCGGCGCGACCGAGGTCGAGGTTAAGGAAAAGAAGGACCGCGTCGACGACGCGCTGAACGCCACCCGCGCTGCGGTGGAAGAGGGCATCGTTCCCGGCGGCGGCACTGCCCTCCTCCGTGCCCGTGAGGCCGTCCGCGCTCTGAAGAGCGACAACCCGGACGTCCAGGCCGGCATCAAGATCGTGCTGAAGGCGCTCGAGGCTCCGATCCGTCAGATCGCCGCCAACTCCGGCGTCGAGGGCTCGATCGTGGTCGGCAAGATCACCGACAACACCTCTTCGATCACCTTCGGCTTCAACGCCCAGACCGAAGAGTACGTCGACATGATCCAGGCCGGTATCGTCGACCCGGCCAAGGTCGTGCGCACCGCCCTTCAGGACGCGGCCTCGATCGCCGGCCTCCTCGTCACCACCGAGGCCATGATCGCCGATGCTCCGAAGAAGGACAGCGGCGCCCCGGCGATGCCGGGCGGCGGCGGCATGGGCGGCATGGACTTCTAAGAAGTCCGAACCGCACCGGATCGGAATGGGGGTCGCCGCGAGGCGGCCTCCTTTTCGTATGAACCGCTGCCATCGGCAGCTGAGCAGCGACGTGGCCCCGACACGAGCGACGGGTCAGCCGCCCTTCTTCTTGCCGCGCGACGCCTTTGCCGCGATCCCCTTTGGATGGGGCTTCTCGGTCCGATCGTGGTCCTTCCCGTCCCAGGATGCTGTGAAGGCAGGACTCCCGAGAGCGCGGGTGACCTCCCGGCCCTCGGCGGCGGATCTGGACCGGCGTTGAGGACCCGGCTTCGACGACTTGATCGCCGGTTCGGCACCATGGGCGAGATCGGCCAAGCGGCGTCGCAGCCAGTCCGTCTGAGCGAGCTTCGCGTCGGCGTGGTGCTTGTCGAAGCGCCCGATCAAGGCCCGCACCTCGGCCTCGGTGAGGCCGTCGACGATCAGGGCGTAGGTTTCCGAGCCCAGGCACTTGCGCACCCGCCGCAGGCCGTCGAGCGTCAGATTCCTGGCCTTCAGTTGCTTGACCACCAGGGCCCGGACCGTCTTGGCGAGGTCGGCCCGAATATCCGGAAAGACCTCCGGCGCGTGCGCGATCGCCCCGAGGGCGACGAAGCCATCCACGTCAAGCGCCATCGAAGACCCCTTTCACTTCCGCGACCAGCGGGATGAGGATGGTTGAGACATGGACCCCGTACTTGCCTGAGAACGTGGGCGGATCCCGGCGCGGCATGAGCGCTTCGGCAAGGGCTGCCGCCTGGGGTATACGCGTTGCGAAGAGACGGAACCCCGCGTCCTCGGCACTCGCCTCCGCCTGGAGCCGCGCGAGCGTGTGTCGGTGCTGACGGACCTGCTGCTGATACCGCGTCACCAGGACGTGAGGTTGGCGCGGCGGCACGACGGTGCTGCGCCGTCGACCCTTGTCACCCCACACCGTCTGAACGAAGGCATCGAGCCCATAGGTCGAGAGGTAGTCCGGGATCGACGTCACGATCACGAGGTCGGAGCCGCGGATCGCGACCTCGGTCATCGGGGAAATGCCCGGCGCGCAATCGAAGAGGACGTAGTCGTAGCGCTCGGTGAGCGGAACGAACTCCTCCTGGAAGATTGTCGTGAGCTTTCCCTCGATGGCGTGCATCGAGAAACTACGCGCGGTGAGCTCATAGATGATCTCCCGCTCCACGAGTCGAAGATACGGCCCGGCGGGGAGCAGCGCGAGCGCCAGAGGCCGATTCTGGTGCATCGTGACGCTGACCTGATCCCGGATGCGAGGCGCCAGGAGCGGCTTTTCTCGGCTCACGAGCTTGAGGGCGAGATACGCCTCCAGGGTACGGCCCCGGGCGATCATCTCGGCAAGCACGCTTTCTCCGGCGAGACAGACCGAGACACTGGCCTGCGGATCGAGGTCGACGACCAGCACCGAAGCTCCGTCCGCAGCCAAGGCCTCAGCCAGCATGACCACCGTCGTCGTCTTGCCGACGCCGCCCTTCATGTTCGCCACGGCGATGAGCCGGCCGCCGCTCCGGCCCGAGCGCGTGAATCCACCGATGTCCGTCTCTTCCGGCTGCTTCTCCTGCAAAGTCGTCTCCCGTCGCCGTCGGTCGGTCCAGCGCGTTATCGACCGGCAAATCGGGCGATCCGGACACGCGAATCACGCACGCTGCTCGGCCTGATGCCTCGCATGTCGCTTTTCGACAGGCACCCCTGCATAGTCACGCCGAGGCACAGTTGTCAGGGGCGAGAGACTTTGTTTTTCAGATGAGGAGCGTTCTCTGCTCACGCGTCATCGACAGGTTCGCAATTGCGGCGCCTTCGATCTTCGTTGCATGAAGGGGGTTTAGCCTGCACGACAACGGGGCGCGGTGGCCGGTTCCCGCCCGTGAGCACAGGGCCGACACCAGAGGCGCCAGCGGCAGGGAACCCGACGGTACGCGGTCAAGGATTCGGTGGGTCGGCGATCCGTCGTACTGCCGACCTCGGGAGGATCAGGTCCACGCTCGCTCGATCGATGGGCCCCGGTCGGCGATGACCGGGGCTTCTGCGGGGCCTCTGAGCGAAGTCAGCGGCCGAAGATACCCTTCAGGAACTGGGCAGTCCGGTTGCGCTTCTTCTTGCGCTCGAGTTCGGTGGCATCCTTGACCCAGGCCACCTGGACCACCCGGCGCTCCCCCTCGAACGGCTCGTGGCCGTGCCAGGAATTGTCGGCGCGCAGGAAGGCGAACATCGTGCCCATGGTGGGCGGAACTTCGACCGCGAAGGGCTCATAGTTCTTGCCGTCGTAGAGCACCCGCAGGCGGCCGGCGGCCGGGGCGTCCCAGGCGTCGTTCATGTAGATCAGCATCGTCATCACCTTGGACGGGCCATCGGTGTGGATCGAGCCGTATTTCAGCTGGCTGCGCTTCATGATGGTGGTGAGGCGCGGGCAGGAGACGAGGTCGATGCCGAACTTCTCGCCCATGATGCGTGAGAACTCGTCGCTCTCGAGTTCGTCGATCAGCGCCTTGAAGCGGCCCTTCAGAGCCACCTCGTCCACCGTGAGGTAGCCCGGCTTGGCGATCGCGGGGAAATCCTGACGGATGTCCTCGACGGCGTCGGGCTTGAGGACGTCATTGCCGAGGAAGAAGCTGTAGGGCTCACGCGAGACCGGAGCGGCCCGCACGGCATCAAGGTTGAGGATCGACAATCCCGTCATGGCTTCGACGTTCGTCCGTTCGGGCGCGCCGGGCCGGGTTCGGGCGGTCGCGCGCTGGGTGGAGCGCCCCTGCGGGGACGCAATCCCGGTGGATAGAGCGCCCGATTGCGGCAAGCGGACGGCAACCCCTTTCCGCGCCACGCGGAAACTGCCATGCTTGACGGTATCGAAACCGAAAAGTGGCGCCGAGTATCGTGACGAGACGCCTCGCACTTGCCTTCTGCGCCGCCCTGGCGACGCCGGCCAGTGCCCAGAGCCCCCTCTCGACAACCCAGCGTATGACCTGTGCCGACGCGATGGCCCTGGTAAAGAGCCGGGGCTCCGTTTCCATCAGTTCCGGTGGTGTCCCTGAGCGCTTCGTGCGCGACCGCGGGCAGTGCCATCTCACCGAGATCGCGGAGTTGCGCTTCGTGCCGACCCGCGACAATCCGGAATGCCCGATCGGCTATCGCTGCCGCGAACCGGAATTCGGCGACTGGGACTGGTAGGGAGGTCGTCGGCGTCCGGCTCCTGCGCCGCAGGAGAGCGCCACGATCTCGCCACGACCCGCCTGCAATGCCGGTGGAGCGGCAGCCCCCCGAGGGTATGCCGCCCGACGATTTCAAGGGATGGGGAGACGCGCGTGGCCGTATTGAGGACAGGCCTCGGCCTGCAAGCCGCCATCACGGCGCTCTTCGCCCTCGCGCTTCTCCTACTGCCCGGCGTCTCCGCGCCCATCTACGTCAGCCTCAGCGGCCTCGCCATGGCGGGCATCCTGCTCGCGTCGGGTCGGCTCTCGTCCTACCTGAAGGTCTTCGTCTCGGTCTACGGGATCGGCTACCTGTTCCTGGCCGGGGCCAAGCAGCTGGCGGCCATGGGCTTCCTACCGCCGACGCTGGCCGCCCTGCTGCCGCCGAGCTTCGCCGCCACCGGTGCCGTGGTATTCGCCGGCATCGTCCTGGCGATCTCGTATCTCGAGCCGATCCGGGCGATCACGCTGATCGCGGACCCCTACTTCGCCACGACCGACAAGCCGACCCGCGAGATCGGCCCCTTCCGCCTCTTCGGCAACACCGAAGGCAAGGTCGGCCAGCGCCTGGTCGCCCTGTCGATCTTCATCACCTTCGCGCAGGTCGCCCTGCAGCTGCGCCTGAACTTCTGGTTCCGTGACCTGTTCAACGCCTTGCAGGAATACAACGCCGACGCCTTCTGGTACCAGCTCGTCTGGGTGTTCGCACCACTCGCCACCGTCTGGGTGGTGGTCGGCATGTTCGATACCTTCGTCGATGCCACCCTGCACATCCGCTGGCGCACCTGGTTGACGCGCAGCTTCTACGGCCGATGGCTGGATGCCGGGACCCATTACCGGGTTCCGTTCACCGGGGAGAGCGCCGACAACCCGGATCAGCGCATCCAAAGCGACATCAACCTCTTCATCTCGCAGACCACCACCCTGTCGATCCGGCTCCTGTCGCAGGCCGCGACCCTGGTCTCATTCATGGTCATCCTGTGGGGTTTGTCGCGCGACTTCGTGCTCCCCTTCACCGATACGGTGGTGCCTGGCTTCCTGGTCTGGCTGGTGGTCGGCTACGCCGTGGTCGGCACCTGGCTCACGCATGTCATCGGCCGCCCGCTCATCGGGCTCGACTTCCGTCAGGAAAAAGTGGAGGCGGATTTCCGCTTCTCCCTGGCCCGTACCCGCATCTACGGGGAGCAGATCGCGCTCCTGCGCGGTGAGCGCGCCGAGACGGTACGCCTCGGCAGCCTGTTTCACGCCATCGTCGACAATTACCTCGACATCATCGTGCGGCGGATCAAGCTCGGCAGCTTCACGCTGTCCTACAGCCAGATCAGCGTGGTGTTTCCCTATATCCTCGCCGCCCCGTCCTACTTCCTGAAGAAGATCACCCTCGGGCAGTTCCAGCAGACCGGCGACGCCTTCAGCAGCGTGCAGTCGTCGCTGTCGTTCTTCATCAATTCCTACGTCACCATCGCGGCCTACCGCGCCAACACGAACCGTCTCTCCTCGTTCAAGCTGGCAATGACCAAGGCCGAGGCGATCGGCGGGACCGGCGAAGGCCTGTTCCAGGGCAACGACACCAAGGGCGACGTCACCGCCTCGCAGCTGAGCCTCGCCCTGCCCGACGGACGCGAGATCGTGTCCGCCGACGACCTTACCATCGCGAAGGGCGGCACGACGCTGCTCACCGGTCCCTCGGGCTCGGGCAAGTCCACCCTGTTCCGCGCCATCGCGGGCATCTGGCCCTTCGCCAAGGGACGGATCGACCTGCCCAAGGGGCAATCGGCTCTCGTGCTGCCGCAACGGCCCTACATCCCGCTCGGCACCTTGCGGGGTGCCGTCGTCTATCCGAACACCACCGACATGTTCCCGGACGAGGCGATCCGCGATGCTCTGGTGGCCGCCCAACTGCCGGCGCTGGTCGATCGCCTCGACGAAGTGGATGCCTGGGATCAGCGTCTCTCCGGCGGCGAACAGCAGCGCCTCGCCGTGGCCCGTGCGGTCCTAGCCAAGCCCGATTGGCTGTTCCTCGACGAGTCCACCGCCGCCCTCGACGAGCCGAGCGAAGCCGCGATCTACCGGATGCTGCGCGAGCGCCTGCCCGGCACCACCATCGTCTCCATCGGGCACCGCTCGACGCTGCACGATCTCCACGACCGGCGCCTCGACATGCAGCCGGCCAATGATGGACGGTTCGTGCCCCGGGAAGTGCCTTCGCCGGTCGCCGCGGAGTAACGCTCAGCGCAGAAACGTCACCGCGATCGGAGCCAGGATCGCGGTGAGGAAGGCGTTGAAGCCGAGAGCGATGCCCGCGAAGGCGCCCGCCACCTCGTTCACCTGGAAGGCACGCGCGGTGCCGACGCCGTGCGCTGCGAGCCCGGCGGCAAAGCCCCGCGCCCGCATGTCCCGGATGCGGAGGGCGTTCATGAGGGGCGTGACGAGGATACCGCCGGTCATTCCGGTGAGCATGACGATGACCGCGGCGAGCGTCGGGTCGCCGCCGAGGGTCTGGGCGATGCCCATGGCGACGCCGGTGGTCACGGATTTCGGCGCCAGGGAGATGATGACGTCGCGTGGGATGCCGAAGGCCCGCCCCAGCAGGAGGGCCGAGGCGAGCGCCACCACCGAGCCGACCGCGAGTGCTGCCAGCATCGGCGCCAGGGAGCGCAGCACCGTGGCGCGATATTCGTACAGGGGAATCGCCAGGGCGACGGTGGCCGGTCCGAGCAGGAAGTGCACGAACTGGGCACCCTCGAAATAGGTGGCGTAGGGGGTCCTGGTGAGCTCCAGCACGGCGGCGGTGAGCGCGATGGCGATGAGCACCGGGTTCGCCAGGGGATGGCGACGGGTGGCCTGGGCGATCCTGTCGGCAACCACGTAGGCCAGAAGCGTCACGGTCAGCCACAGCAGCGGCGTCCGCGAGAGATAGACCCAGACGGCGAAATCTCCGGTCATGGCCGCGCCTTCGGTTTGGCGAGCCAACGCGACACGGCCACGAAGGTCAGCGCCGTGGCGGCGAGGGTTGCGACGGTCGAGACCAGCACCACCAGGGCCAGGGCGACGCCATGCACGGCGAGCACATCGAGGCGCCCGACGATCCCCGCGCCAGCCGGGACGAACATCAGCGAAAGGTTGGCGAGCAGGCCCTTGCCGGTGGCTTCCAGGCGTCCGTCCACCAGGGGGGCCGCCAGCACCCGGGGAGCCAGCCGAGGCGCGGCATCCCGCAAGACGAGGAACAGCAGCAGCAGCGCCAAGCCGATCAGCGGCCCAGGCACCGGCAGGTCTGCCGCTCGTGCGAGGGCTTCGCCAATGAGCTGCGCCAAAAGGATCAGGGTGAGACTGAGGATCATCCGGGCGGCGCGCTCAGCCGAGGGAGGCCTGTCCCTCGGCTGCGCTGCGCCGGGCCTCGCCGATGGCGGCCTCGTCGAGTCCGAGAAGACCGCCGAGGCGCTCGACCAGGGCTTCCTCGAACTCGTGGACGCTGCCGTCGGCCCCGGCCACGGACCACGCCATGGCGAGGAGTCGCGCACGCCGGTCCAGGCCGACCTCGTAACCGATCAACTCGACGAGCTGCGACATGTCGCGGGTCTGCGCGTCGAACGCGGCGGCGCGGGCGATCAGGGCCTCCGCCTCGACCCGGCTCTGGGCGAAACGCCCCTCGACGAGGCGGCCGAGGCGCTCTGTCTCCTCCGGTGCCAGGATACCGTCGGCCCGCGCGACGTGCACGAGAAGCGCGATGGCTGCGAGGCGCTCGTCGGCTTCTTCGGCGGGCGCGTCATGGCTCCCGAGACCAAAGGATTCGGCGGCATAGGCGCGAAGGCGGGCGAGCAGCGACATGACAATCCTCGGAATGCCCCGAATCCTTCGTGGGCGACCGCCGGGCCGTCAAGCAATCGGTCCCTCGGCGGCGGCGATGCGCCGGCACCGTGTCCATGGCGCATCGCTTTTCGCGCCGCATTCCGAGCTACGCGGGACCGGTCCCAGCTTGCCATCCGACGCGGCGCCCGATATGACCCTCCCCCGAACGGTCCCCTCGGGTTTCAGATCCCGATACGGAATCGCGCCGCAATAGCTCAGCTGGTAGAGCACCTCATTCGTAATGAGGGGGTCGGGGGTTCGAATCCCTCTTGCGGCACCATCGTTCCTTTTCCGAACGCTCATCCGTAGGTCGCTGCGTCGGCAGCCCGCACGTGCGCGTGCTCTGGGGAAGTGACGTTCTCGGGACAAAATGCGCGGGCGAGAGTATTTCCGCTGCGATGGCAAGGATTTGGTCCCCGCCGAACCCCAAACCCTGCTCCGGGCCGGCGCCGGAACATCGGTCTGAACGGGGACTTGGTGTTCCGTGTCGGCAATCAGGCCGAGCCGCGAGGAATGTCCATGTCGAGCGATACCGAAACGCACCGCGACCTGATTGCCGGCCTCAAAAATGCGATGGGCAAAGGCGACGGGTCCTTCGAGGAAGCGGTCACGCGCGCGTTCGAGCACGTGTTCGACCATCTGGGCCGCTTGAATTCCCACGTGTCGCTGGGTGGTCCGGGTGGGCAGGAGCGCCCGCTGAAGCCGGGCGAGTCCGAGACCTTGCGTTAAAGTCCGCCCTCGTCCGATTCAGCGTTGCAGGATCGATCTCCCGCCCCTGGGTCGGGGCGAGAGAGCGACCGATCAGGCGTCCTGAGCCACCGTCGTGCGGACGGGAAGGCGCCAGTTCGGACGGATGAAGTGGCACGTGTAGCCGTCCGGGCGACGCTCCAGATAGTCCTGATGCTCCGGCTCGGCCTCCCAAAACGGGCCGACCGGGGCCAGCTCCGTCACCGCCTTGCCGGGCCAGAGGCCGGACGCATTCACGTCCGCGATCGTCTCTTCGGCGACCTGCCGCTGGGTATCGTCGGTGTAATAGATCGCCGAGCGATAGCTCAGACCGCGGTCGTTGCCCTGCCGGTTGGGCGTAGTCGGATCATGGATCTGGAAAAAGAATTCCAGCACACGGCGGAAACTGGTGCGCTCCGGATCGTAGATGATCTCGATAGCCTCCGCATGGGTGCCGTGGTTTCGATAGGTGGCATTCGGAACGTCTCCGCCCGTGTAGCCGACACGGGTCGACACGACGCCCTCCTGGCGCCGGATCAGGTCCTGCATCCCCCAGAAGCAGCCGCCTGCGAGGACTGCGCGTTCTTGGCTCATGGTTCACTCCAGCTCGAAGCCCGATGGCGATGCCGGATAGATAGGGAGGCCGCCGGCATTCTGCCCCCTCCCGGCGATGTCGCGGTCCGCTCGCCCAGGCAAAAACCGTCGCTGAAGCCCGGCGGGTGCGCGGGACGCCGGAAACGACGACGGCGGAGCTTTCGCCCCGCCGCCCGATATTTTCGATCTGACGAACCGCGCCCTAACGGGCCGTCCCTCCGGAGGTACGACCATACTGCCAGACCGGGAAGCTGTTCTGCTCGGCATTTCCCTCCTGAGCGGAGGAGGGGCGGCGGCCGTAGCCGATGGACCCAGTGGTGATCTCGTCTTCGGCGCGGACCTCGTGCCCGCCGGGCGCAACGACCGCAGAGATGCCGGCGGGCGCGGTGTAGCTCTGGTCCAAGGCGGGCGACGATGCGGCAGCGACACTCAGGATGACAGCAGCAACAGTTGAAACAAGACGCGTGTTCATAGCACAATCCAATCAGGTTTGCGCGGTCTCCGTCGAAGGGCGGCTGGCCGTGACTTGTTGAGTGACCTTGACCTAGGCTCACCTAAGTCAGACCGCAGTGCCGTTTGGCACGTCTGCACCGTTCGAACATTTAATCGTGCCACGTTCCGCTCGGGATAATCGTATCAAGGCGGATCCGGCATCAGCCGTACGAAACGGATTCGGCCGGCTCCCGTCCGAACTCGCGATGCCCTATCCTGTGCGCCGGACCGACTCGTCGATGATCTCGGAGAGCAGGCGCGACGTGCCCTTCATCAGCATCACACGCCTTCGGATCCGCTCCCTGCGCTTCCTGCCGGGCTTTGCCGTGCACACTCTGCGCTCCCGGAAGCAGGTCCGGCACGCGCCGGGGTTCCGCGAAGGGGCGGTGCTGGCCGACCACGATTGGGCGTTCTGGACCATGACGGCCTGGGACGACGAGGCGGCCATGCGCCACTACATGACGAACGACGCCCATCGTCAGGCCATGCCCCGGCTGATCCACTGGTGCGACGAGGCCTCCGTCGTTCACTGGACCGAGTCCGAGGCGGGGCTTCCCTCCTGGGCGGAGGCCGATCGACGGATGCGCCTCGAGGGCCGCCCGTCGAAGGTCCGCCATTCCAGTGCGGAGCACGGCGCGCTGAACTACCGCTCGCCACGCCTGACACGGAGCGGCCCGATCAAACCCGCCGGGGCGTGACGGGGAAGCGACAGCTCCTTCCTGCGCGGGCGCCTTCGCGGTGCCCGGGCGCACATCCGGGCCCTCGGCACGGGTGCATCAAGAGAGCGGCCGCCATCGCCCCCTCGGCGGCCAGAACCAGCGGCGCAGCGGCCCACAGGCCCTGCGCCGTTCGGCTTTCCGCCCGGTGCGCCGGAGCTCTCCCGCCGGCCCGGGGGCGCCCACGGGGCACCGGACCGTCCTTCTTCGCCTGCGTTCCGGGAGGATCGTGATGAAACTGCGCCCGCTCGCCCGCTCGATCGGCTTCGGCGCGGCCCTGCTGGTCGCTTCGGCGACGCTGGCCCGCGAGCGGACCGCTCCCGAGGTGCAGGCCTGGGTCTCGAACGTCATCGCGAAGATCGATGCCGCCGATCGGGGGCGACCGGTCCCGGGTCGGCGGAGCGGGGCCGGGACCGTCGTGGTCCGGGTCCAGATCGCGGCGGACGGCTTCGTCAACCGGGTGGAGATCGAGCGCAGTTCCGGCGTGGCCGCGCTCGACGAGCGCGCCCGAAGCCTGGTCAGGGCAGCCGGGCCCTTCGGACCGCCGCCCACGCCCCTGCTGACGCCCGCCGGGACGACCGACCTCAGCTTCCCGATCCGGCTTGATCGTTGACGCTACAGGGGTGCGAAATCGGGCGCCGGCGGACCGGACTGCGCGGCGGCGGCGATGGCCGGATCGACGCTCCACCCTTCGGAGCGAGGCCCGGAATGGGCGCCGATCAGGAGGCTGCGCTGGGTGCGCATGATCTTCAGGAGCCGCTCCGTCCGACGGAGTTCCTCCTGCGTCTCGGCGGCATCCCGCTCCTCCGCGAGCAGGACGGCGATGTGGATCATCTGCTCGACCCGACGCTGCTCGGCCGTGGCGATGATCCGCTCGACGGCGGCAAGCCCCTCCTCCCATGCCGCCCTCATGCGCCACCCTCAGAGCCCGCGGTGAGCGGGCAGGTTCGGGCATCGCCCCGGATCGCGCATTCACGATTGTTGATCGGGCGGCGATTTACCGGACCGGACGGGCGGCCGCCGCGCCAGCAATGCCTAGGGCGTGCCGAGGAGCGGGAGCCAGATCGCCAGGGCGAGGAGGGCCGCCAGCAGCACCGGCGGGGTCAGGACGAGACCGACCCTCAGGTACTGGCCCCAGGTGATGCGCTGGCCCTTGGCGGCGAGGACGTGCAGCCAGAGCAGCGTCGCGAGGCTGCCGATCGGGGTCAGTTTCGGGCCGAGATCGCAGCCTATCACGTTGGCGTAGATCATCAATTCGCGGATCAGGGGCGACAGGCCGGGGGCCTGCTGGATCGAGAGGGCGCCCACCAGGACGCTCGGCATGTTGTTCATCACGGAGGACAGCAGGGCGGCGGCGACGCCCGTCCCGAGGGTGGCGGCGACCGGTCCCGCATCGGCGAGGCGGACGAGGCCCCGGGCGAGGAGTTCGGTGAGCCCGGCATTCTTCAGGCCGTAGACCACGAGGTACATCCCGAGGCTGAACAGCACGATCTGCCAGGGGGCCCCGGCCAGGACCTTGCGGAGCGGGATCACCCCGCCGCGGCCGGCGACGGCGAGCAGCAGAAGGGCGCCGGCGCCGGTGACGGCGGAGACCGGGACGCCGAACGGGGCGGTGACGAAGTAGGCAGCGAGCAGCACGGCGAGGAGCGGAAAGGCCGCGCGGAAGACCCCGGCATCGCGGATGGCGCCGCCCGGGGAGTCCAGTCGGTATACGGCATAGGTCGCGTCGAGGTCGCGCCGGTAGAACAGCCACAGCACCGCGAGGGTCGCGGCGAGCGAGACGAGGTTCACCGGCCCCATCACGGCGGCGTAGCGGCCGAAGGAAATCCCGAAGGCATTCGCCGAAACGATGTTGACGAGGTTCGAGATCACCAGGGGCAGGCTGGTCGAATCCGCGACGAACCCGCAGGCGACGATGAAGGCCAGCGCCGCCGCCGGCCGGAACTCCAGCCGGAGCAGGATCGCCAGCACGATCGGCGTGAGCAGCAGGGCGGCGCCGTCATTGGCGAAGACGGCCGCGATGGCGGCCCCCAGCAGGACCACCAGCGGGAACAGCCGGCGGCCGCGTCCGCCGCCCCAGCGGGCGACGTGCAGGGCGGCCCAGTGGAAGAAGCCGGCCTCGTCGAGGACGAGCGAGATCACGATCAGCGCCACGAAGGTGAAGGTGGCGTCCCAGACGATATGCCAGACCACCGGGATGTCGCCGGGCTGGATCACCCCGCAGGCCAGCGCCACGGCGGCGCCCGCGAGCGCGCTCCACCCGATCCCGAGGCCCCGCGGCTGCCAGATGACGAGGGTCAGGGTGACGGCGAAGATGGCGAGGGCGAGCATCGGTTCGTCTTGTCCGGATGGATTGTCGTGGCGCGAGACCTTGCGAGATCTCGATCCCGGCGGTCAGGGGCCCGGAACGGGCCGTCCCCGCGCGTCGACGACGGGGGCGCCGTCCTCCTTGGCGAAGGCCCCCTGCTGGGGCGGCAGCAGGGCGAGCACGGTCTCGGAGGGCCGGCACAGGGCGACACCGAGGGGGCTCGCCACCAGGGGACGGTTGAGGAGGATCGGGTGGGCCGCGATGGCGTCGAGGAGCCGGTCGTCGGAGAGGGCCGGGTCGTCGAGGCCGAGTTCGGCGTAAGGGGTGCCCTTCTCGCGCAGGAGGTCGCGGATCGTGAGGCCCGCCCGCCCGGCGAGGCGGCGCAGCAGCGCCCCGGTGGGCGGCGCCGTGAGGTAGGGGACCACGTGCGGCTCGATGCCGGCGTTGCGGATGAGGCCGAGCACGTTGCGGGAGGTGCCGCAATCCGGGTTGTGGTAGATCACGACGTCCATCGGGTACGCTCCATCAGGCGCTCTCCGGGCAGCAGGCCGACAGGGCGGCGACGGCGGGGGCGCAGACCTCCGGCCGGCCCTGGCAGCAATCGCGCATCAGGAACTGGATCAGGGCCGACAGGTCCGGATAGGCGGCGCTGTAGCGGATCGAGCGGCCGTCGCGCCGGGCGGCGACGAGCCCGGCATGGCTGAGTTCCTTCAGGTGGAACGACAGGTTGGTGGCCGAGACCCCGACCGCCTCGGCGAGGAGCCCCGCCGGCATGCCCTCGGGCCCGGCGGTGACGAGACGGCGCACGATGCGCAGGCGGTGCGCCTGGCCGAGGGCCGCGAAGGCGGCGACGGCTTGCCCCTCGTCCATCATGATGTCAATGCTTCAAACATCATTGAACAGTAGAGGACCCGCGCGCCTTGGACAAGACGCTTCCCTCCGACGAGACCGTTCGCACACAGCCGGCACAGCCCTTCGCCGACGGGCTGCCGGCGCTGAGCGCCCCGCACTTCGCCGTGCCGGAAGCCGGGGATCTCGGCCTCGCCCGGACCTTCGCGCACGCCCCGCGCTTCCTCGTCCTCTACGGCTCCCTGCGCGAGCGCTCGTTCAGCCGCTTCCTGGCCTACGAGGCCGCGCGCCTCCTGGAGGCGATGGGGGGCGAGGTGCGGATCTACGACGCCCACGGCCTGCCGTTGCCGGACGACGCCCCCGCCGACCATCCCAAGGTGCGGGAGTTGCGCGCCCTCTCGGTCTGGTCCGAGGGCCAGGTCTGGGTCAGTCCCGAGCGCCACGGGGCCATGACCGGGGTGATGAAGGCGCAGATCGACTGGCTGCCGCTCTCGGAGGGCTCGGTGCGCCCGACGCAGGGGCGGACGCTCGCGGTGATGCAGGTCTCCGGCGGCTCGCAATCTTTCAACGCGGTCAACGGCCTGCGCGTACTCGGGCGCTGGATGCGGATGATCACCATCCCCAACCAGTCCTCGGTGCCGATGGCCTACAGGGAGTTCGACGAGGCCGGCCGGATGAAGCCGGGGCCGCTCTACGACCGGGTGGTCGATGTCTGCGAGGAACTGGTGAAGTTCACGCTGCTGACCCGCGAGCGGGCCGACTACCTCGT
Source organism: Methylobacterium sp. TK31 (assembly GCF_055361545.1). Taxonomy (NCBI): domain Bacteria; kingdom Pseudomonadati; phylum Pseudomonadota; class Alphaproteobacteria; order Hyphomicrobiales; family Methylobacteriaceae; genus Methylobacterium; species Methylobacterium sp. TK31. The sequence continues at coordinate 3,292,581 of NZ_CM143964.1, forward strand.
CGACCGCTATTCGGAGCGCAAGGAGCGGGTGGAGGAGCCCGCGCCGGAGCGGCTCCGGGGGGTGGCCGCCGATATCGGCTTCGGACCCCGGCCCGCCTGAGGCCCCGTGGCGAAGCGCCCCCGGCGCGAACCACGGCAGCGCCGGGTCGTTGTGCTGGAAAGGTCGCGGAGCGAAACAGGCACATGGCAGAGCCATCGGACAGCACGGCGCAGGGCGCCGCAGAGCCAGGCGTCACAGAGGCAGGCGTCACCCAGGAAGGCGTCACGGCGCAGGGGATCTCCGCGCAGGACATCCGGGCGCACATGGAAGTGCGCTCGTCGGACGGGCTGCATGTCGGGACCGTCGACCACATGGAGGGCGACACCCTGATCAAGCTGACGCGGTCGGACCCCGCCGCCCATGGCCGCCACCACCTGCTGCCGCTGTCCTGGGTCGAGCGCGTGGACGAGCACGTCCACCTCACCGCCACCGCGGCCGATGTCCGGGGCTACTGGGAAGATGCCGGCTGAGCGGCATCGTCCCCGGGCGACCATTCGTCCGGTCGCCCGTCGCGCGCGCGGCCCTATCTTGCCGAAATCGTGTCGCGGTGAAGACTTGCAGCCGGTACCCGTGGCAAGCCAAGACTTGCGGTAAGTGAAGACGCGCGGTGGGTTAAGACTCGCGGTGGGTGAAGACTTGCGGCAGCCCCTTGGCAAGAAGACGTGCGATCACCCGGCCCGGGCGACAGGGAACCTTCGGACATCATGGAACGGCCCAGCGTCATCATCGGCATCCACGGCTTGGCCAACAAGCCGCCGGTCGATGAGAAGACGCGCTGGTGGCGGGACGCCATCGCCGAGGGGCTGTCGCGCAATGCCGGCCTCGACGCCGCCTTCCGCTTCGCCTTCGTGTACTGGGCCGACCTGCGCTACGAGGCGCCGCTCGCCAGCGACGCCATCGCCGAGCCCTACCGGCCGCAGGCGGAGGCGGGCCCCCTCCCCACCGAGGCCGAGGCCCCGGGCCTGACCGGGCAGGACCTTCTCGCCACCCTGTATGCCGGGATCGACCGCATCGAGGAGGCCACCGGGATCACCCTCGTCGACGACGTCATCCTCGAACACCGCTTCGACGACCTCTGGCACTATCACGGCGAGCGCGCCTTCGCGGCCGAGGTCCGGACCCGCCTGAGCGAGCGGCTGGCCGAGTTCCACGACCACCGCATCCTGCTGGTCGCCCATTCCATGGGCTCGGTGATCGCCTACGACGTGCTGCGGCTCCTGGAGCGGGAGCGGCCGGACCTGCGGGTCGACCATCTCGTCACCGTCGGCTCCCCCCTCGGCCTCGCCAAGGTGAAGATGAAGATCGCCGACGAGTTCGGCGAGACCCGGGTCCCGGCCAACCTCGACCGCTGGACCAATCTCGCCGACGGCAACGACATCGTCACCCTCACGGGCACCCTGGCGGAGGATTACGGGCCGAGCGAGTCCGGCGTCGCGGTCGCGGATCACCGGGTGGTGAACGACTACCGCCGCCCGACGGGCGAGGCGAACCACCACAAATCCTACGGCTACCTGCGCACGCCGGAGTTTTCGGACATCGCGCGGGAGTTTCTGGAGCGGAAGTCCCTGGAGCGGGAGTGCCTGGAGCGAGAGTGCCTGGAGCGAGAGTGCCTGGAGCGGGAGTGCCTGGAGACCGAGGCGCGGACGGCCACGATCGCAGGAGGGTCGTGACGGCGGACGCTCCGCGCAAGCCCGGGCGGCACGGGATTGGCCGGAGCCCGGTGTGCCGCCCCGGGTCAGCGCGGGCCGCCCGCGCGGGTTCGCCGTGATCCCGGACCGGGGGATGCGGTCGGGGGCTCCCGTCCGCGGCGACCGGCCCACGAAAAAGGGGACGCCTCGCGGCGTCCCCCTTCACTCACATCCCGTGAAAAACGCTCAGCGCTGGCCGGCGTGGTCGCCGTCGCGCATGGCGCCCGTCGGCTCCTGCACGTGGGCCTCGAGGAACCAGAGCTGCTTGTCGACGCCGCGCGAGACCTCGGTGAGGAGATCGGCGGTGCCGGCATCGCCCGCCTCGTCGGTGTCGTCGATGTTCTGGCGCACCGCGTTGGCGTAGACGCCGTAGCGGTCGATCAGGGCAGCCAGGTGGTCGGCGATGGCGTAGGCGTCGAGCGGGTAGGCCTTCAGCTGCGAGGCCGAGGCCACCGCCTGGGCGGTGCCGCGGGCGGTGCCGCCGAGCTGGGTGATGCGCTCGGCGACCTTGTCGTTGTAGTCGTCGAGCTCGGTCCGGAAGCCGTCGAGCATCTCGTGAATGCCGATGAACTGCGGTCCCTTCAGGTTCCAGTGAGCCTGCTTCACGTCGAGGGCGAGATCGATCCCGTCCGACAGGCGCGCGTTCAGCACGTCGATCGAAACCTTCTTCGCGTTGGACTTGGTGCCGTTCTGGGTCTCGTGGAGACGCTGGTTTCCGGCTTGTGTCTTATCGGCCATTCGGATCGTCCTTCGAGTCTCGTGGAGGGCGTGCCGCGCGACCCGCACCCGGGGGGCGGTCGCAGCGCCGAGCCTTCCGATTTCGGCTGAACGTGATCTCGGGCAGGCGGCGGCGGGCGTCCCCTGCGCGATCAGTCTGGCCAATAACGACAGGCTTCGGCCCATGTTCCTGCCGTGACGCCGTCGCGGGGCCGTTCCCGGTGGATGACGGCCCAGGCATGCGACCTCCGCATGGCCACGCCCGGAGGCCGCCGATCACCGCCGGCCGCCCTCCGGAAGGCGATCGTCAACCATAAATTGATGTCGCCGGCCCGGCGGCGAACGACGTCGCCGGGCCGGCGTTGGCCGACAACAGACGGACGGACGCGGGAGGCCGTCGTTCATCTTGACTGACGTATCCCTGTCCTTGCTCCCGGCCCCGACCCGCGCGCCGTCCCGAGTCTCTCCGCCGACCGAATCTTGATCTCGGTTCGTACGGCGGCCCGAAAATTCGACGTGGTAAGACAAAGGTGAACGGCGGTGCGGCGAGAACATCGACACCCGGTGACAATTCTTAAAGCTGGCGCGATTAATCTTGCAAAGGATCGGCGACTGCCTCAGGTTCGCCGTCCGCTTCGCCGGCAGCGCCGCTGCCACCGCACCGGGCATGGCATGTCGCGATGATGGATCCAGAAATCGCACGAAGCCGCCCGGAGCGCGGGCTGTCCGCGCCGGCCGTGCGCGACGTCGCAGCCGTGCCCGACGTCGTCGCCGCGCGCGAGCCCGCGCCCCTGCGCATCCTCGTGGTGCACAACCGCTACCAGGTCCGCGGCGGCGAGGATTCGGTGGTGGCCCAGGAGGTGGCGAGCCTGCGCCGCGCCGGGCAGACCGTCGAGACCCTGTTCTTCGACAATGCCGCCATCCGCACCGGCTGGGACCGCCTGCGCACGGCCTGGGAGGCGCCGCACGCCCCGCGCGGGATCGCCGCCGTGGTGGCGGCGGTGCGCGCCCTTCGCCCCGACGTGGTCCACGCCCACAACGTGTTCCCGCAGGTCTCGCCGGGGATGCACGCCGCGGTGCGGGCCGAAGGGGTTGCCACCGTGCAGACCCTGCACAACTTTCGCGTGACCTGCGCCAACGGCATCCTCATGCGCGAGTCTCGACCTTGTGAGGATTGCGTGGACGGCTCCCCCTATCGGGCGGTCCGGCACGCCTGCTATCGCGGCTCCCGTCTGGGATCGCTGGCGGTGGCGCGAATGATCGACGTGCACCGGCGGGCCGGCACCTGGCGGCGGGACGTCGACCGCTTCATCGCCCTGACGCCCTTCGCCCGCGACCGCTTCCTCGCCGCCGGGCTGCCGGACGACCGCATCCGCATCAAGCCCAACGGTCTCGCCGATCCGGGCCTCGACACGCGGGCGCCGCGGGCCGGCATCCTGTTCGTCGGGCGGCTCGTGCCCGAGAAGGGCATCGGCACCCTGATCGCGGCCGCGCGCCTGAGCCGCGCGCCGATCACGGTGATCGGCGAAGGCCCCGAGGCGGAGGCCCTGCGGGCCGCGCCCGGCCTCACCGTCCTCGGCCCCCAGGACCGCGAGGCCGTGCAGGCCGCGATGGCGCGGGCCGCCGCCCTGGTGGTGCCCTCGCACTGGTACGAGGGCCTGCCCATGGTGATCGCCGAGGCCTACAGCCTCGGCACCCCCGTCGTCGCCTCGCGCATCGGCGCGCTGGCCGACCTCGTCGCCGACGGCGGCACCGGCCTCCTGGTGCCGCCGCGCGATCCCGCCGCGCTGGCCGCCGCCCTCGACCGGATCGTCGACGACCCCGACGCCGCGCGGGCGATGGGGGACCGGGCCCGGCGCGCCTACGAGCGCGACTGGACCGAGGCCGCCGTCACCGCGCGCGCCCTCGCGATCTACCGCGAAGCCATCGCCTCCCGTTCCACCGACACAGCCCGGGCCGCCGCATGACGCGCCCCCTCACTCCGGACAGAGACATGCCTGCGCGCGCTTGGGGCCACGATCCGGATGTTCCGCACTTCCTCCTGGGCGGCGTCCCGGTCTCGATCACGGACATGGGCGGGCTCGTCGCCGCGCTGCGGCGGCGCCTGAGCCGGCGCGCGCCCGCCCCCGGCACCTTCGTGGTCTTCCGCGATGCGCACGGCATCGTCCGGGCCCAGGACGAGCCGGAGGTGCGCGCGGCCCACGACGCGGCCCTCCTGGTCTGCGCCGACGGGCGCCCGCTGGCCTGGGTCGGGCGCCTGCGCGGCCACAGGGCGATCGCGCAGGTGCCGGGCATCGAATCGGTCGAGGCGGTGTGCCGGGCCGGCCTCGAGGCGGGCTGGCGCCACTTCTTCCTCGGCGGCGGACCGGGCGTGGCCGAGCGGCTCGCCGCCGAGATGGCCCGGCGCGCGCCGGGCCTGGCGGTGGCCGGCGCCGAGACCCTGCCCTACCGGCCCCTGACCGAGCCGGAGGCGCAGGACCTCTACGGGCGCCTGCGCGCCAACGGCACCCAGATCCTGTGGATCGGCCTGAGTACGCCCAAGCAGGAGCTCTTCATGCAGGCCCACACCCCGTTCCTGCCGGGGGTGGTCGCCATGGGGGTCGGGGCGGCCTTCGACGTCAATATCGGCGCGATCCCGCGCGCGCCCCGGATGATGACCCGGTGCGGGCTGGAATGGCTGTTCCGCCTGATCCAGGAGCCCCGGCGCCTGCGCGCCCGCTACGCCCAGGTGGTGCCGCGCTTCCTCGCCATCGTGGCCTTTGACCGCGCCCGCCGGGCCAAGCGGGCGGCGCCGCCGGACGGGGTCCGGTCGGTCTGAGGCTCGGGCAGCCCTCAGCCGAGAAAGGGCGCGAGGGCGTCGAGATAGGCCCGCGTCGCCGTCTCGAGGGAGAACCGCGCCAGGGCCGGGGCGGCCCGCGCCTGCAGGGCAGCGCGCAGGGCCGGATCGTCGAGGAGCGCCAGCGCCTCCTCGGCCCAGCCCTCGACGCTCATCGGCCGGACATGGCCGCACGCCCAGGGCTCGACCAGCTCCCGCGCCGCGCCGGAATGCGGCGAGGCGAGCACGGACGCCCCGCTCTGCAGGGCCTCCTGCAGGACGATGCCCCAGACGTCGCCCCGGCTCGGGAACAGGAGCAGCCGCGCCGAGGCGTAGACCGCGCCGAGATCCCCCTGCTGCACGAAGCCGTCGAAGCGCGCCGCGATCCCGGCCGCCGCGAGGCGCGCCTCCATCTCGGCGCGCAGGGGGCCGTCGCCCGCGACCCGGACCCGCAGCGGCCGGCCGCGGTCCCGGCAGGCCAGGACCACGTCGGTGAAGAAGCGCGCGCCCTTCACCTCCTCGTTGAGGATGCCGCAGAACAGGAGGTCGTAGGGGCGGTCCGCGTCCGGCGTCGCCGCCGCCGGGCCGGGGTCCCAGGCGGGAAACAGCGGGGCCAGGGCGAGGCGGTCGGGGGGCAGGCCGTAGCCTTCGAGCAGGGCGAGGCTGCCCGCGCTCGCCCCGAAGCCGAAGCGCGCGCCCGGCACCAGCAGGCGCCGCATGGCCCGGTGCGGCCGCGAGCGCCGGCCCGGATCGGTCTCGGGCACGCCGTCCGTGCGCAGGCCGTAGGGCACGCCGAGGGCCCGCGCCGCGGCGGCGGCCATCAGCATGGTGGGGGCGAAGTCGTTGACGACGAGGACGCTCGGACGCAAAGCCACGAGGCGCGGCACGATGGCGGGGTTGACGTAGAGGTTGCTCACCGCGCTGCGGTAGCGGCGCAGGCCCGGCACCACCGCGAAGCGGTAGGCCTCCGGCTCGGGCATCTCCCATTGCCGGGCGGCCTCGCGGGCGCTGCAGGCGAGGACGTGGAGCGGCCGGTCGAGCAGGGCGCCGAGGCGCTCGTAGAGCCGGTGCATGTAGGGCGCCCGGGCGCCGATCGCGATCACGACGGGGCCGTCGCGGCGCCCCGGCGCGGGGCGGCTGGCGGGCCGGCTCATCAGACGGCGCGCGCCCGGCCCCGGCCGCCCACGAGGGCGTCGATCTGGTAGAGGCCCCAGTCCGGCTCGAGCACGTGGCGCGGCATCAGCATGCGGTCGTCCGGGCCGCGGGCGACGCCGCGGCGGGTGGTGTGGAAGCTGCGGTAGCCGGCGTCCCGGGCGAGCGCGGTGTCGCGCGCCGGGTCGAAATCGGTGCCGGCGACGCCCCAGGGGCAGGCGAAGTCCCGAACCGGGCGGCCGGTCATCGCCTCGAGGTCCCGGCGCGAGCGGGTCAGTTCCTCGCCGACCTCCGCCGCGGTCAGGCGCCCGAGATTGCGGTGGGTCGCCGAGTGCGAACCGACGTCGAGGCCGGCCGCGAGCCAGTCGGCCACGGCGGCACGGTCCATGTAGCCGGCCCGGTCCCCGCCGGGCGGGGCGTCGACCCAGTCGCTGACGAGGAACAGGATCGCCGGGACGGCCAGCCGGCGCAGCACCGGCAACGCCACGGCGTGGTTGTCGGTATAGCCGTCGTCGAAGCTGACGAGGAAATACCGGCCCTGGTCGAGGGCGCCGCGTGTCACGAGGTCGGCGGCCCGGTCGGCCGTGACGAACGTGCCGTGGCGGCCGAGGAAGCGCAGCTGGCGCTCGAAACGCGCCTGCTGCGCCGGGGCGACGTGGTGGTAGCAGAGGGTGTAGAGCCCGGGCGGCGCCGCCGCCATCGACCGGGACAGGGCCCGCAGGCGCAGGGCCGCCTCGCGCAGGACGGGCGTGTCGCGGATGACCTGTTCGAAAGTCCTGGGCATGGCCCGGTCTTAGCAGGTCGCGGACAGATCAGCACCCGGCGGACGGATCGGCCGCTCGACAATCGCCAACAGCGTTAAATTAAGGATCTTCACAGTCTTGCCGGGAGAAGAGCCCGCCGCAGACGGGGATGCAAGGCGTTTGCCCGTAAGACGGCGCATCGGCCGCCACGGACGACCGTGAGAGGCGGCATGGATCGAGAGAACATGGATCGAGAGATGAGACGGGGCATGAAGGTCCGATGAGCGCGGCGCTGACCATCCGTCCCTGCGAGGACTCGGCCGTCTGGGACGAGGCGATCTGGTCGCTGCCCCGCGGCAACGTCTTCGCGTCCTGGATGTGGGGCACCTACAAGGCGAAGGTCGGCTGGGACGTGACCCGCCTCATCGTGCGCGATGCCAGCGAGGCGCCGCTGGGGCTGATCCAGGTCCAGGTGAAGCGGCGCGGCTTCGTGCGCTTCGTCCTGCTCCAGGGCTGCCCGCTCCTCACCGAGAAGGGCGAGAAGCACGCCGAGGCGGTGGTCGCCCTCCTGCTGGAGCATCTCGCGCTCGGCCGGCTCGACCTCCTGGCGGTGAGCTTCGAGCATTTCCAGTCCGACGCGATGCTGCTCGCCCTGCTGGGGCACGGCTTCGTGCCGGCGCAATCGGCCAAGTACTTCACCCTGGAACTCGACCTGACGGGCGGCACCGAGCCGATCCTGCAGGCGATGGACCAGCGCTGGCGCAAGGCCCTGCGCAAGGCCGAGCGCAACCCGGACCTGACCACCCGCTTCCTCACCGACCTCGACGAGCGCCTCGCCGCCTTCGACGCGTTCTGGGAGATGTACGGGGCGCTCCAGGCCCAGAAGGGCTTCCGCGACAGCCTGAACGGCGCGCATTTCCGCGACCTCGTCGCGCGCGACCCCCACCACCGCATCCTCGAGGTGCGCGAGAACGGCGAGCGCGTGCTGGTCCGCATCGCCCACGTCTCGGGCCAGCGCTTCACCGACTTCTACACCGCCTCCAACGACCGGGCCCGGGCCTGCGCCGCCCCGACCCTGGCGGTCTGGCGCTTCGTCGAGCAGGCCTGCGCGGAGGGACGCCGGACCTTCGATTTCGGGGGCATCGATCCCGCGAGCAACCGTGGGGTGTTCGAGTTCAAGCACGGCCTGAGCAAGAGGCCGGCCCTGAGCGGCCCGCGCTGGATCTACGGCCGCACGCCGCGCCTGCGGGACGCGGCGGCGGCGTTCCTGTCCTATCGCTGACCGACAGCCCCCCGGAAGGCCGATGGTCCCGCACGCCCCCGTCATGCCGACGCTCGACGACGAGACCGGGCTCGCCGCCCGCGCGCGGCGCTTCGTGCGGCGCCCGGCCCTGGCCTCGCTGCTCGACCAGGCCATGGTCAGCGGCTTCGGCTTCCTCAGCGGCATCGCCACCGCGCGGCTGGTCGGCATCGAGGAATTCGGCCTCTTCGTCCTGATCCTGATCGTGACGGCCTTCGCGCAGGGGCTGCACAACGCCCTGGTGACGGCGCCGATGATGACGCTGGCGGCGCGGGGCCGCCGCTCCGCCCCGACCTACGACGCCACGATCCTGGCCGCCGCCGTCCTGGCCGCCCTCCTGGCCGCGGCCGGGGTCGCCCTGGCCCTCGTCGCCATCTTCGCCCTGCGCCATCAGGCCGTGGCGGTCGGCGTGGTCGCCGCCGGCGCCGGCCTGACGCTGGCGCAGAACCTCCAGCTCACCGTGCGCCGGACGCTGTTCGCCCGCGGGCGCGGCCTCGTCGCGGTGGCGATGGACACGGCCCGGGCCGTCGCGTTCCCCCTGGCGCTCGCCCTGGCCTGGTGGTCGGGCCTCGTCCTCGACGCGGCGCTCGTCACCGCCCTTCTGGCGGGCACCGCCTTCGTCACCGCCGCCCCCCTCGCCTGGGGCATCTGGCGCGCCCCCCGGCGCTCGCTGCGCCTGAGGCCCGTGCTGCGCCGGCACTGGGGCATCGGCCGCTGGATGTTCCCCCTGGTCTTCGTGACCTTCGGGCAGGAGCAGATGGCCTGGATCCTCGCCGGGATCATGCTCGGCGACGAGGCGATCGGCGGCCTGCGCGCGGCGCAGTACCTCGTCGGCTTCGTCATCATCCTCCTGACCGCCACCGAGAACATCCTGCCCACGGCGGCGGCGCAGGCGCGCGAGGCCGGCGGCGACCGGGGCCTGCGCGCCTATCTCGCCCGGGCGACGCTGGTCCTCGGGCCGCTGGTCGGGCTGCTGCTCCTGGCCATCGCCCTGCCGGCCGGGACCTGGCTCACCCTGGTGTTCGGTCCGGCCTTCGCGGATTACGCCGTGAGCGTGCGCATCCTGGCTCTGGCGGTCGCCTGCATCTTCCTGCGCGATATGGCGACCCAGTACTTCCGCGCGACCCAGGACACCGGCCCGGTCTTCCGCGCCTTCGTGGTCAGCCTCGTGGTCTCGCTGGCGATCATGGTTCCGCTGATCGCCTGGGGCGGTATCACCGGCGCCGCCCTCGTCATCACCATCGGGCACGCAGTCTCGGCCACGCACCTGATCCTGCGGCGGCGCTCGGCCCGAACCCCGCCGGCGTGACGCCCGGGCGGCGCCACGCGGGCGACACCCCCCTCGATGACCCGCGCGCCGTCGCGGCGGCCTCCGGTCAGGCCGGGGCGTCCGCCCCGAGGAGACGGTCGAAATACCCGATGGTGTGCATCAGGCCTTCGCGGAGCGGGACCGTCGGCGCCCAGTCGAGCAGGGCCCGGGCCCGGGCGATGTCGGGCCGGCGCTGGCGCGGATCGTCGGGGGGCAGCGGGCGGGCGACGATGCGCGAGCGCGAGCCCGTCAGCTCGATCACGAGGTCGGCGAGCTCGCGGATCGAGAACTCGCCCGGATTGCCGAGATTGATCGGGCCGGTGACCTCGGGCCCGGTCCGCATCAGGCGCAGGACGCCGTCGACGAGGTCGTCCACGTAGCAGAAGGCCCGGGTCTGCGAGCCGTCGCCGTAGAGGGTGATGTCCGCGTTGCGCAGGGCCTGGACCACGATGTTCGACACCACCCGGCCGTCGTCGGGGTGCATGCGCGGGCCGTAGGTGTTGAAGATGCGCGCGACCTTGATCGCGACGGCGTGCTGGCGGTGGTAGTCGAAGAACAGCGTCTCGGCGCAGCGCTTGCCCTCGTCGTAGCAGGAGCGGTAGCCGATCGGGTTGACCCGGCCCCAGTAATCCTCCGGCTGCGGATGCACCTCAGGGTCGCCGTAGACCTCGCTGGTCGAGGCCTGGAAGATCGGGATCTTCAGGCGCTTGGCGAGGCCGAGCATGTTGATCGCCCCGATGACACTGGTCTTGGCCGTCTGCACCGGATCGAACTGGTAATGCACCGGCGAGGCCGGGCAGGCGAGATTGTAGATCTCGTCGACCTCGACGTAGAGCGGGAACGTCACGTCGTGGCGCATGAACTCGAAGCGCGGATTGTCCAGCAGCGCCGCGATGTTGCGGCGCGACCCGGTGAAGAGGTTGTCGACGCAGAGCACGTCGTGGCCCTGCGCCAGCAGCCGCTCGCAGAGATGGGAGCCCAGGAAGCCGGCCCCGCCGGTAACCAGGACCGTCTTCGCCTCGCCGTAACGCATGCCGGGTCCGGACCTAACCGTGCCGCGGGGCGTCGCCGCCGGGAGCCCGGAGGGCTTCCTGTTCGAGATGCTCGTCCCGGCTGGGGGCTTGGCCGACGCCTGTGTAGCGGAAGCCGCGCCGGCGCACGTCCTCGGCCTTGTAGACGTTGCGCAGGTCCACCAGCACCGGGGCGGTCATCGTGGTGCGCAGCCGGGCGAAATCGAGGGCCCGGAAGGCGTTCCACTCGGTGACGATCACCACCGCGTCGGCCCCGGCGGCGCATTCGTAGGCATCCCCCGCATAGGTCACGTTCGACAGGAGCGCGCGGGCCGCCTCCATGCCCTCCGGGTCGTAGGCGCGGACCACGGCGCCGCCGTCCTGCAGGCCGGTGATGATCGAGAGCGAGGGCGCGTCGCGCATGTCGTCGGTATTCGGCTTGAAGGTGAGGCCGAGGATCGCGATGGTCTTGCCCCGCACCGAGCCGCCGCAGGCCTGGATCACCTTGCGGGCCATGGCGCGCTTGCGCTGGTCGTTGACCGAGACCACCGTCTCGACGAGGCGGATCGGGGTGCCGGCATCCTGGGCGGTCTTGACCAGGGCCACGGTGTCCTTGGGAAAGCACGAGCCGCCGTAGCCCGGGCCGGCATGCAGGAACTTCGAGCCGATGCGGTTGTCGAGGCCGATGCCGCGGGCGACCTGCTGCACGTTGGCGCCGACCTGCTCGCAGAGGTCGGCGATCTCGTTGATGAAGGTGATCTTGGTGGCGAGGAAGGCGTTGGCGGCGTACTTCGTCAGCTCCGCGGTGCGCCGGTCGGTGTAGAGGATCGGCGCCTGGTTGAGGTAGAGCGGCCGGTAGACCTCGCCCATCACGGCGGACCCGCGCTCGCTGTCGGACCCGATGACGATGCGGTCGGGCCGCTTGAAGTCCTCGATCGCGGCGCCCTCGCGCAGGAATTCCGGGTTCGACACCACCGCCACCTCGGCGTCGGGCCGGGCCTCGCGGATGATGCGCTCGACCTCGTCGCCGGTCCCGACCGGGACGGTGGATTTCGTCACCACCACGGTGAAGCCGTTCAGGGCGTGGGCGATCTCGCGGGCCGCGGCATGGACGTAGGACAGGTCGGCGAAGCCGTCGCCGCGCCGCGACGGGGTGCCGACCGCGATGAACACCGCCTCCGCGTCGGCGACGGCGCCGGCGAGGTCGGTGGAGAAGCTCAGCCGCCCGTGGCGGACGTTCTCCGCCACCAGGGCCTCCAGCCCCGGCTCGTAGATCGGCATGCGCCCGGCATTCAGGAGGTCGATCTTGCCGGCATCGTTGTCGACGCAGATCACCTGGTGGCCGAAATCCGCCAGGCAGGTGCCCGAGACGAGGCCGACATAGCCGGAGCCAACCATCACGATGTGCATGACATGCCCTTCCCTGCCGGAGCGCCTGCCCGGCCCCGACATCTGCGCGATCCGAGGCGCCTAGCAGCCCGGGATGCGTTGATCCATCACAGAATCCGTCGGGCGAGTCCGAGAGGAGGGTATCGTCGCCGCAGGACAGCCGCGGGCGGATCACCTTGGCAATACTTAGCCGTGCACGAAGTAACTACTCCGCGCCGCCACGGGCCTGCCCCGAAACGGCGCCGGGCCCGGAGACCGTCGGGTGACGGTCTCCGGGCCCGGCCGGAAGAACGGGTCGGTTCTGAGGCTCAGGCGGTCGGGTAGGAGAACACGCCCACCGACTTGTGGAACTGCACGGTCTCGCGCGCCCGGTGGCGGCGGGCCTTGGCCAGGAGACGGCTGTCGAGGCGGTCGCCGCCGATATCGGCGAACTGCCGGTCGGTCAGGTCCGCGATCTCGCGGGCCGAGGCGTTCTCCTTCCAGGAGGACCGGATGTGGTTGATGATCGAATGTACCATGGGAATGAGGTCCGAAACGGTTCGTGCAGCGGAGCCTGTCGCCCCGTCGCCATGGCCCTGATGTAGGCCTCGCCGCGGTGCAGCACGAGCGGTGATGCGGCCGGTCTGGTATGCAGGATGGACATGAAACGGGCAGTGGTTGATTAACCTCTGCGCATTTTTGCCCTAACCCCCTCTTGACGCTGTGGTTTCCAGCGCTTCGCCGCGGTTCGGCGGACCGCTCCTGCCCAATGCACTGGCAGCCGCGGCCCGCCGCATGTGCGGTGCAGCACGGATGTCCCGGAACCGGACGCCTCCCGGGGCGTCGCCGCCTCCCATATGGGCGGGCCGGCCGCCTATTCGGCGGCCGCCTCGTAGGGCTCGGCGACGAGGCCGTCGGCGAGGAAGCCGCCGGACTGGCGCTCCCACAGCCGGGCATAGAGGCCGCCGCGCGCGACCAGCTCCGCATGGGTGCCCTCCTCGATGACCCGGCCGGCATCGAGCACGATCAGGCGGTCGAGGGCCGCGATGGTCGAGAGGCGGTGGGCGATGGCCAGCACCGTCTTGCCCTCCATCAGCGTGTCGAGGCTTTCCTGGATCGCCGCCTCGACTTGGCTGTCGAGGGCCGAGGTCGCCTCGTCGAGGATGAGGATCGGGGCGTCCTTGAGGATGACCCGCGCGATGGCGATGCGCTGGCGCTGCCCGCCCGAGAGCTTCACGCCGCGCTCGCCCACCTGGGCGTCGTAGCCGGTGCGGCCCTTGTGGTCGACGAGGTCGCGGATGAAGGTGTCGGCCTGGGCGAGGCGGGCGGCGCGCTCCACCTCGGCCTGGGTGGCGTCGGGGCGGCCATACGCGATGTTGTCGCGGATCGAGCGGTGCAGCAGCGAGGTGTCCTGGGTCACCATGGCGATGGCGCTGCGCAGCGACCCCTGCGACACCCCGGCGATGTCCTGGCCGTCCACGAGGATGCGGCCGCTCTCCAGGTCGTGCAGGCGCAGGAGCAGCGCGGTGATCGTGGTCTTGCCGGCGCCGCTGACGCCGACGAGGCCGACCTTCTCACCCGGGCGGATGCGTAGGCTCAGGTCCTCGATGATGGCGGCGTCGTCGCGGCCGTAGTGGAAGCTGACGTTCTCAAAGCGGATGTCGCCGCCCGAGACCGCCAGGGTCGCGGCATCGGGCCGGTCGGTGATGGCGTGCGGACGGGCGATCGTCTGCATGCTCTCCTGGATCACGCCGACATTCTCGAAGATGCCCCGCACGGTCTGCATCACCCAGCCCGACATCGCCATCAGGCGCAGGACCAGGGCGAGGCCGGCCGAGGCCTCGCCGGTGGTCATGCCGCCGCGCTGCCACAGGATCACGCAGACGCTGGCGGTCGCCAGGATCAGCAGGCTGTTGAGGAGGCCGAGCAGGGTCGTGGTGCTGCTCACCAGCCGGAACTGGTGCAGGTAGGCCTTGGTGTGCACGTCGACGGCGTCGCGCACCGCCGCGCGCTCCTCGCGGTCGCGGGCGAAGAGCTTCACGGTCAGGATGTTGGTGTAGCTGTCGACGATGCGCCCGATCAGGGCCGAGCGCGTGTCGGCGGTGAGCAGCGAGCGGGACCGGGCCCGGGGCACGAACCAGCGCGTCAGGGCCGCGTAGGCCGCGATCCACAGCACCACCGGCAGGGCGAGCCACAGGGAGATCGAGCCGAACAGGCCGACCGCCGTCACCGCGTAGATCGCGACGTAGAGCAGGGTGTCGATGAACACGACGGCGAGCTCGCGCACCGCCGGGCCGACCTGCACCACCCGGTTGGCGAGGCGCCCGGCGAAGTCGGCCTGGAAGTACGAGAGCGAGTGGCCGAGGGTGTAGAGGTGCGTGCGCCAGCGGATCTGGTTCGTCGCCTGGGGCACGATGAGCTGGTTCGACAGGATCTCGTGCAGCCAGATCGTGATCGGGCGCACCACGAGGAGGAGGCCGGCCGCCAGCATCAGGCCGGTGCCGTGCTCCTGCCACAGGGTGGCGCGGTCGGCCTTGTTCAGGAGGTCGATGAACCAGCCCATCAGCAGGTAGAGCGAGGCCTCCACCGACCCGGCCAGCACCGCCACCACGAACAGGATCGCCAGGGCGCCGCGGATCGGCCGCAGGTAGAAGCCCGCGAAGCCGAGCACCGATTTCGGCGGCATGCGGCCGTCGTCGAACGGCGCGAAGGTGTCGATCCGGCGCTCGAGCCAATCGAGAAACATGAGAACATCCGGTTGCTGCAGCGCCCCCTTAGCTATGCCGCCTTGACCGTCTGCCAACCGGGGGGCGATGCCGCACGGACCCGTCCGCCCCGTCCCGAGCCGCCGCCGATGATCCGCCTCGCCCTCTACCAGCCCGACATCCCGCAGAACACCGGCACCCTGCTGCGCATGGCCGCCTGCCTCGGCGCCGCCGTGGAGATCATCGAGCCCGCCGGCTTCGACGTCTCGGACCGGCACCTGCGCCGCTCGGGCCTCGACTACCTCGACCGGGTCGCGGTCACCCGCCACCGCTCGTGGGACGCGTTCTCGGACTGGCGCCGCGCGGAGAACATCCGCCTCGTCCTCGCCACCACGCAGGGCGCCCTGCCCTACACCGCCTTCGCCTATCGCGACGGCGACTGCCTGCTGATGGGCCGGGAATCGGCCGGCGTGCCCGAGGCCGTCCACGCCGCGGCGGAGGCCCGGGTGGTGGTGCCGATCCGCCCCGACCTGCGCTCGCTCAACGTCGCGGTCTGCGCCGCGATGATCCTGGGCGAGGCCCTGCGCCAGACCGAGGGCTTTCCGGGCGCTGATTGAACGCCGTGCAATACCGCACTTGAACGGTGTTCAAACCATGCGACAACCGGGGGGTGGACAGCAGCCACGCACCCGGAGCCCGACGATGCTCAGATTGTTTCGAACCCTCGCCCGCGGCGCCGCCGCCCGCGCCGAACAGGACCTCTTCGACCGCAAAGCCCTCCTGATCCTCGACCAGCAGATCCGCGAGACCCGCGCCGCCCTGGAGCGCAGCCGCCAGGCGCTCGCCGCCGCCGTGGCCGGCGACCGGGCCGAGGAGCGCCGCCTCGCCGAGGTCGAGGCCCGCGCCGCCGATCTCGAGACCCGCGCCGTGGCGGCGCTCCAGTCCGGGCGCGACGACCTCGCGGGGCAGGCGGCCGAGGCACTCGCCGAACTGGAGGCCGAGCGCGACGCCATCCGCGCCGCCCGGAGCCGCTTCGCCAGCGAGCTCGCTCGCATCCGCGCCAAGGTCGCCGACGCCACCCGGCGCCAGGCGGAGCTGGAACGGGGCCGCCGCCTCGCCGCCGCGGCCGAGACGGCCCGGCGCCTGCGGGTGAGCGCGGCCCCGCAGGACCGGGCGACGCTCAAGGAGGCCGAGGCGACCCTGGCCCGCCTGCGCAGCCTCCAGGCCGAGGCCGACGACACCGAGGAGGCCCTGCGCGAGGCCGAGCCCGGCGCCGACATCGCCGAGCGGATGGAACGCGCCGGCTTCGGCCCGAGCACCCGCCCGGCCCCCTCCGCGATCCTCGACCGCCTGCGCGCCCGGGCGCAGGGGGCCTGACCGCCACGCCCACGCTCCCTCTGTGGAGCAGGCGGGAGAGTGGACGCCCCCTCCGAAGACCGCTCTCCCCTCATCCGACCCGCTGCGCGGGCCACCTTCTCCCGCAGCGGGGAGAAGGGATGCACCGCGACGTTCCGCACGAATCCCGCCTTCCGACATCACCCCAACCCGAGGAGAACTCCCATGACCAACGAGACCACGCAGCATTCCGGCGCCTGGGTCGCCTTCACCTACGCCTCGTTCCTCGGCTCCGCCGCGATGGTGGGCCTCGGCATCCTGTTCATGCCCATGGACATCTGGATCAAGGGCTACCTCGCCATGGGCACGATCATGCTGATGCAGTCCTGCATCACCGCCACCAAGACGATCCGCGACGTCCAC
Source organism: Methylobacterium sp. TK31 (assembly GCF_055361545.1). Taxonomy (NCBI): domain Bacteria; kingdom Pseudomonadati; phylum Pseudomonadota; class Alphaproteobacteria; order Hyphomicrobiales; family Methylobacteriaceae; genus Methylobacterium; species Methylobacterium sp. TK31. The sequence goes on from NZ_CM143964.1 coordinate 3,309,186, forward strand.
GAGGGCCGGCGCATGGTCAACCGGATCGAGGACGCCAAGACCGAGCGGCTGCTGATGTCGGTGAAGGATTGAGCCGCGGCGGGATCGTGGCCGCTCCGGCGAATTGACGGCCGGGCGGCGGGATGGGACATCCCCCGGCATGACGATGCCCGAATCCTCCGTCCCCCCGCTGCCCGAGGCCGAGCGCGACGCCGTCAAGGCCGAGGCGACGGCGTGGTTCACCACCCTGCGCGACCGGATCGTGGCCGCCCTGGAGACCCTGGAGGCGGAGGCGACGGGCCCCTTCCATCCCGACGCCCCGGCCGAGCCCGGCACCTTCGTGAAGACCCCCTGGCAGCGCACGGACCACACCGGTGCGCCCGGCGGCGGCGGCACCATGGCGATGATCAAGGGCCGGGTCTTCGAGAAGGCCGGCGTCCACGTCTCGGCCGTGCACGGCGAATTCGCCCCCGAGTTCCGCGCCCAGATGCCGGGCGCCGCCGAGGACCCGCGCTTCTTCGCCACCGGGATCTCGCTGATCGCGCATCCCTGGAATCCGAACGTGCCGACGGTGCACATGAACACCCGCTTCGTGGTGACCACGAAGACCTGGTTCGGCGGCGGCGCCGACCTGACCCCGGTGCTCGACCGGCGCCGGATCCAGGACGACCCGGATTCGCTGGCCTTCCACGCGGCGATGCGCGAGGCCTGCGAGGCCCATGCCCCGGCCGCCGACTATGCCCGCTACAAGGCCTGGTGCGAGGAGTACTTCCACCTCAAGCACCGCAACGAGCCGCGCGGCATCGGCGGCATCTTCTACGACTACCACTGGACCGGCGACCCGAAGGCCGACCTCGCCTTCACCCGCGACGTCGGCGGGGCCTTCCTCAAGGCCTACCCGGCCATCGTGCGCGCCAACCTGTCCACCCCCTGGACCGAGGCGGACCGGCTGGAGCAGCAGGTCCGGCGCGGGCGCTACGTGGAGTTCAACCTGCTCTACGACCGCGGTACGATCTTCGGCCTGAAGACCGGCGGCAACGTCGCCTCGATCCTCTCGTCGCTGCCCCCGACGGTGCGCTGGCCGTGAGCGCCCCGGCCGCCCCGCCGGCGGACATCACCGAGACCAACCGCGCGGTGGCGCGGATGCTGGCGGGCGCCTTCGGCGGCCGCCCCTCCGTCGCCCGGCACGCCGACGAGACCGGGCGCAGCCACGTCGACATCCTGACCTGCCTGGACGCCCCGCGCCCCGGCCTCACCGCCTGCGCGACGGTGACCCTGGCCAACCACCCGCTCTACCAGGACGGCGCCGAATTTCCCGGGCGCTGCGAGATCCTGGCCGTCGGCACCGACCCGGACGTGGCGCGCATGCTGGCGGCCTGCGCCTTCCAGGTCATCGAGGGGCGCTGGTTCCTCGCCCCCGGCATCGTCTTTCCCGGCCTGCTCACGGGCCTGTCGGCCAGCCTCGCCCACGTCCTGTTCGTGCCGCCGGCCCTGTTCGAGGCGCGCCTGCAGACGCTGCCCACGCCCGACGCGGCGCTGGCCTTCCTCCAGGCGGTGCCGATTTCGCAGGCCGAGTACGCCTTCGCGCAGGATTCCGGCGGCGATGCCCTGGAGGATCTGTTCGCGACGCGCGGCACCGACCTCTTCGACCTCCAGCGGCCCTCGGTGCTCTGATGGCCGAGACCGACACCAGGACGGATCTGCCGACCCGCTTCGCCCCGCAGCAGGACGCGGCCCTGAAGGCGATCTCGGCGTGGCGCAAGTCCGGCGGCCAGCAGGTCTTCCGCCTGTTCGGCTATGCCGGCACCGGCAAGACCACCCTCGCCCGCCGCATCGCCGACGACGTCGAGGGCACGGTGGTGTTCGGCGCCTTCACGGGCAAGGCCGCCTCGGTGATGCGCCAGAAGGGCTGCCACGACGCGGCGACCATCCACAGCCTGATCTACCGCACCAAGGAGACCGAGGATGGCGGCCCGGCCTTCACCCTGAACCGGACCGGGCCGGTCTCGAAAGCCGAGCTGATCGTGATCGACGAGTGCTCGATGGTCGATTCGGATCTCGGCAACGACCTCCTGTCCTTCGACCGGCCGGTGCTGGTGCTCGGCGACCCGGCCCAGCTGCCGCCGGTGCGCGGGGGCGGCTTCTTCACCGAGGCCGAGCCCGACGTGATGCTCACCGACGTCCACCGGCAGGCCGCCGACGATCCCATCGTCCGGATGGCGATGACGGTGCGCGAGGGCGGGCGCCTGTCGATCGGCGAATACGGCGAGAGCCGCATCGTCTCGCGCCGCGACATCGACCCGGCCGTGGTGCTGCAGGCCGACCAGGTGCTGGTGGGCATGAACAAGACCCGGCGGCTCTACAACAACCGCCTGCGCGAACTCGCCGGCCACACCGACCCGATGCCGGCGGTGGGCGAGAAGCTGGTCTGCCTGCGCAACGACCGCACCAAGGGCCTGCTCAACGGCTCGACCTGGACGGTCCACGCCCAGCGCTCCTCGCCGCGCGCCGACACGGTGCGCCTCGACGTGGTGCCGGAGGACGACCCGGCCCTGCGCCGCCGCCCGGTGGACATCAAGGTGCTCAAGGCCGTGATGTCGGGCTCCGAGGAGGAGATCCCGGCCTTCCTGAAGCGCGAGACCGACGAGTTCACCTACGGCTACGCCCTGACCGTCCACAAGGCGCAGGGCTCGCAATGGGACGACGTCGTGCTGTTCGACGAATCCTTCGCCTTCCGCGAGCACCGGGCGCGCTGGCTCTATACGGGCCTGACCCGGGCGGCCAAGCGGATCACCGTGGTGGTGTAGGGCGGTGGCATTCGGGGCCGGGCGCGCCTACCTCCCTCCCGAACCCCGCTTCTCCCACGCACCCGACATCCCAGGAGCCAGACTTGGCGCACGATTCGAACGGCCCGCCGCAGATGCACGCCACCACCATCCTGATGGTCCGCAAGGGCGGCCGGGTGGTGATCGGCGGCGACGGGCAGGTCAGCCTCGGCCAGACCATCGTCAAGGGCAATGCCCGCAAGGTCCGGCGCCTCGCCAAGGGCGCGGTGATCGGCGGTTTCGCCGGCGCCACGGCGGACGCCTTCACGCTGTTCGAGCGGCTGGAGGCCAAGCTGGAGCAGTATCCGGGGCAGCTGACCCGGGCCTGCGTCGAGCTGACCAAGGACTGGCGCACCGACCGCTACCTGCGCCGCCTGGAGGCGATGATGCTGGTCGCCGACAAGGAGGTCGGCCTGCTGCTCTCGGGGGCGGGCGACGTGCTGGAGCCGGAGAGCGGCGTGATGGCGATCGGCTCGGGCGGCAATTACGCCCTCGCCGCCGCCCGTGCGCTCGAAGACAGCAGTCACGATGCGGAAGAAATCGTCCGTCGAGCCATGCGGATCGCGGCCGAGATCTGCGTCTACACCAATGACAGTCTCGTGATCGAGACGCTGGAGACCTCCGAAATCTGACGGATTCTCCGTCCGTTAACCGAAGATTTCGAGATACTGCCTACCAGCTTGCAGACAAGCTCCGGGCAGGGTCTCGAACATGACGATCAAGGCGAAGATACTCATGTTCGTCCTGGCCTGCGGGGCGATCACCCTGCTGGTCGCCGGCGTCGGCATCGGCACCCTCTCGGCCTTCAACGACGCGATGATCGAGTCCCGGCACGCGGCCCGCCGGGCCCTCGACGCCGCCAACGTCAACCGCCTCGTCAGCAACGTCGTGCTCGAATCCCGCGGCGTCTACGCCGCCAAGGACATTGCCGACGCGCAGAAATATGCCGACCGGCTGCGCCAGAACCTGACGGCGATGAACGCGCTCCTGGCCGTCTGGGGCGCGCGCGTGCCGGAGGCCGAGCGGGCGCAGTTCGCCCGCGTCGCCGAGGGCGCGGCCACCTTCACCACCCTGCGCCTGGAGATCGCCCGGGCCGGAACCGCGATCGCCCCGAAGGCCGCGGCGGATCTCGGCTTCAACGAGGCCAACCGGGCCAACCGGCAGGCCTTCCAGGATTCGATCGACGCCCTGGTCGCCAGCGGCCAGGCCCAGGTCGCCGCCATCGATGCCGCCACCGATGCCCTCTACGCCAGCCGCCGGACCCTGCTGATCGCCCTCGCGGTGGGCGGCACGCTCGCGGGCCTCGGCCTCGGCCTCGTCGTCGGCCACCGCCAGATCGCCGCGCCCCTCGCCCGGGTCACCGCCGCGATCCGGCGCCTGTCCGAGGGCCAGCTCGACCTGCCGGCCGTGAAGCCCGGCCGGGACGAGATCGGCGCGATCTGGGCCAGCATGCAGGTCTTCGCCCACTCGATGCGGGAGAGCGCGGTCCTGCGGGCGACCCAGGACGAGGCCGCCGGCCTCGCCTCCAGCCGCCGCCGGACCGAGCGGACCGAACTCGCCGACCGCTTCCAAGGCAGCGTCGGCGCCCTGGTGGGCGACCTCTCGGACGCCGCCGCCGCCATGGAGGAGACCGCCCGGACGATGTCGGCCCAGGCCGAGCGCACCAACCGGCAATCGGCCGCGGTGATGCGCGCCGCCCAGGAGACGGCGCAGAACGTCCAGGCGGTGGCCGCCGCCACCGAGGAGCTCGCCGCCACCGCCAACGAGATCGGCCAGCAGGTCGGCCAGACCTCGGCCGCCGCGGCCGAGGCCGTCGAGAGCAGCCGGCAGACCAATGCCCGCGTCGAGGCCCTGGCCGAGGGCGCCGCCCGCATCGGCGACGTCGTCGCCCTGATCTCGAACATCGCCGGCCAGACCAACCTGCTGGCGCTCAACGCCACCATCGAGGCGGCCCGCGCCGGCGAGGCGGGCCGGGGCTTCGCCGTGGTCGCCACCGAGGTGAAGACCCTGGCGGCCCAGACCGCCAAGGCCACGGACGAGATCACGGCCCAGATCGGCATGATCCAGGCCGCCACCCGGGAGACCGTGGAGGCGATCCGCGAGATCGGCACCACCATCGGCAGCGTGCACCACATCGCCCTCGGGGTCGCGGCCGCGGTGGAGGAGCAGCAGGTCGCCACCCAGGAGATCGCCCGCAGCGTCAACGACGCCGCCCGCGGCACCCACGACGTCACCGAGACCATGGCCGAGGTCCAGGGCGCGGCCGTCGAGGTCGGCGCCGGAGCCGCGCAGGTCCTGGCCTCGGCGGCGGAACTCGCCCGGCGCTCCAGCGCCCTCGACGGCGAGGTCACGCACTTCGTCGGCTCGATCCGGGCCGCCTGAGGCGCCGGGACGACTGGAAAGGGCGGCGCGGCGCGCTTAAGTCGGGGGCGTGCGCCAGTCAGCCCCCTCCCCCGCCCGATGCGGCCTCGCCCCTGCACGGCCAGGGGCGGCCGGCCGCGAGGTCCCGTCGTGATCCCCGCCGGCCGCCCTGCGCCGAGACGCGCCGCGCGAGGCCGCGCCGGCGCCGATCGGGCGTGCCCCGCCACCGCCGGGGTCTTCCGCACGGCGCCGGGTGGCGGCCGGCGCCCCGCGCGTGCGCCGGTCGCCCGCGGCCTCCCCTGCTTTCTGCCCTGCTTTCTGCCCTGCCCCCTGCCCCGCCCCTTGGCAGCCCGGCTGCCGCATCCGACCGGAGCGTGATGACCACCTTCTCCCCCCGCGAGATCGTCTCGGAACTCGACCGCTTCATCGTCGGGCAGGCCGACGCCAAGCGCGCCGTCGCCATCGCGCTGCGCAACCGCTGGCGCCGGCAGCAGCTCACCGGCCCCCTGCGCGAGGAGGTCGCCCCGAAGAACATCCTGATGATCGGCCCGACGGGCTGCGGAAAGACCGAGATCGCCCGCCGCCTCGCGCGCCTCGCCGGCGCGCCCTTCCTCAAGATCGAGGCCACCAAGTTCACGGAGGTCGGCTATGTCGGCCGCGACGTGGAGCAGATCGTACGCGACCTCGTGGAGGTCGGCATCGGCCTCAAACGCGAGGAGAAGCGCCGCTCGGTGAAGGCCAAGGCCGAGGCGGCGGCGGAGGCGCGCATCCTCGACGCCCTCGTCGGCCCGACCGCGAGCCAGGCCACCCGCGACAGCTTCCGCAAGAAGCTGCGGGCGAGCGAACTCGACGACAAGGAGGTCGAGATCGAGCTCTCCGGCGCCGCCCCGGGCGGCCTGCCGATGTTCGAGATCCCCGGCATGCCGGGCGCCTCGATGGGCGCGGTCAATCTCGGCGACATGCTCGGCAAGGCGCTCGGCGGCCAGAAGGGCAAGCCGCGCCGGATGACGGTGAAGGACGCCTACGCACCCCTGCTGGCCGAGGAATCCGACAAGCTCGTCGATGCCGAGTCCCTGACCCAGGAGGCGATCCGCGAGGTCGAGGACAACGGCATCGTCTTCCTCGACGAGATCGACAAGATCTGCGCCCGCGAGGGCCGTTCCTCGGCCGACGTCTCCCGCGAGGGCGTGCAGCGCGACCTCCTGCCCCTGATCGAGGGCACCACGGTGGCGACGAAGCACGGGCCGGTGAAGACCGACCACATCCTGTTCATCGCCAGCGGCGCCTTCCACGTCTCGAAACCCTCCGACCTGCTGCCGGAGCTGCAGGGCCGCCTGCCGATCCGCGTCGAGCTGCAGCCGCTCACCGTCGAGGATTTCCGCCAGATCCTGACCTCGACGGAGGCGAGCCTGCTGAAGCAGACCGTGGCGCTGATGCAGACCGAGGGCGTCACCCTGGAATTCAGCGAGGATGCGGTGGACGCGCTGGCCCGCGTCGCGGTCGACGTGAACAACTCGGTGGAGAACATCGGCGCCCGCCGGCTCCAGACCGTGCTGGAGCGCGTCATCGACGAGATTTCCTTCACGGCCACCGACCGCTCCGGCGAGACCGTGCCGATCGACGCCGCCTACGTGCGCGCCCGGGTCGAGAGCCTGGCGGCCAACGCGGATCTGAGCCGCTTCATCCTCTGAGGTCCGGGCCGTCGCGGCGTCAGGCCGCGACGGCTTCGAGGAAGCGGCCGATCTCGGCCTCCAGGCCCGACGCCACGTCCTCGACGGAGGCGGCGCTGCCCTGGACGCCCTCCGCCATCGCCGCCGTCCGGCGGGTGGCGTCGGTGACCGTGCCGAGGTCGCGCGCGATGGCGACCGAGGTGGTCGCGGTGTTGCCGGCGTTGCGCGAGATCTCGCCGGTGGCCTCGCCCTGCATGGCGACTGCGGCCGCGAGATCCTTCGTCATCGCGCTGATCGTGCCCATCCGATCGGTCATGCGCCCGATGGCGTCCACCGCCTGACCCGTCGAGGTCTGGACCGAGGCGACCTGGCTGGCGATCTCGTCGGTCGCCTTGGCGGTCTGGGTCGCCAGCGCCTTGACCTCGGAGGCGACCACGGCGAAGCCGCGGCCCGCCTCGCCGGCCCGGGCCGCCTCGATGGTGGCGTTGAGCGCCAGCAAGTTGGTCTGGTCGGCGATGGCGCGGATCAGGCCCACCACGTCGCCGATGCGCTGAGCCGTCCCGACGAGCTCGCCCATGCGGGCGTTGGTGCCGGAGGCCTCGTCGAAGGCCGCCTCGACTTCGCCCTTGGCGGCATCGAGGCGACCGCTGATCTCCACGATCGAGGCCGTCAGTTCCTCCGCGGCGCTGGCCACCGTCTGGACGTGGGCGGAGGTCTCGCGCGAACCGGCGGAGGCCCCCTCCACGGCGAGCGAGGCCTCGGCGGAGGCGCTCGACATCGCCGCCGCGCGGGTGCGCAGGTCGCCGGTCTGCGTGCCGACGGCGTTCAGGGCCTCCGCGACACGGGTGCGGAAGCGCGCGATCTCGGCGTCGAGGAGCGCCCGGCGGTCCTGGGCGACCTGGCTCATGGCCGACCGGTCGGATTCGAGCGCCCGGGCCCGCAGGCTGGTGTCGCGCAGGGCCTCCAGGGCCCGTGCGACGGCGCCGACCTCATCCCGGGCGTCCCGGTAGGGAATGGCCCCCTCGTAGTCGCCGGCCACCAGGCCCGAGGTCCGATCCGCGATCACCCGGATCGGCCGGAACAGGCGAACGGCCACGAGGCCGACGAGGAGGCAGGCCAGCACCGCCACCGACAGGATGGTCCAGCGCATGGCCGCCATGGTCTGGGCATAGACCGCCTCGTAGGCCTCCAGGGGCACGCCGACATACAGGATGCCGTTGACGCGCCCGGCCGGGTCGAGGGTCGGCTGGTAGACCGTGAGGTAGGAGCGGCCGAACAGGGTCGCGGGGCCGCTATAGGCCTTGCCGGTGCGGATCAGGGGTTGTGCCGGGTGATCGGCCGCCAGGGCCGTGCCCACCGCCCGCTCACCGCGCTCGTTCTTCACCGTGGTCACGCGCCGCACGAAGCGGTCGCCGGCCGGGTCGTAGGCGAACACGGTCGCGGTGCCGCCGACATACGCCACGGTGCGGTCGACGATGGCCTCGTCGGCCAGGCCCCCGAGATCGGGCGTGCGCACCGCCGTCACCCGCTCGCCGTCGAAGGCGATCTCGGCCGCCGGAATCCGGTCGCCGACGACCATACCGAGGGTGCGCAGGTGGCGCTCGCCATCGGCCCGCTGCTTGGCGTCGAGCTGGGAGCCGATCTCGTACCCCGTCACAAGCAACAGGGCCACGGATACCAGCAAGATTGCACCAGCTGCCAGTAGTAAGACCTTCGCAGTCAGCGTCCTAAGGAGAATCATCGTGCAACCCGTATGCGATCATCGTCAACGTATGATCGAGACTTGGGCGACAGGTGCTATCACGACCTTAACGACACAGGTCTTGGTACGATTTCATCGCTTTCTGCCAGGCATCAGAACGATGATCTTCTACAGACTCAAATCATCTTCCGGGAAACAAATCCTGACCTTCCCTGAGTTCGGTGTCGGGTCGCCGGCATAGAAATTACGCCTCCCAGACCTGCCCGGGGCGCATCGCCACGAATCGCTCCGGCGCGAGGCCGTGCTCGGCGCAGGCCTGGGCCAGGGCCTCCACGGGCTGCTCGATGCCCTCGTCGGTGAGCTGGAAGGTGCCCCAGTGGTGGCCGAGCATCTGGTCGGCCCCGAGGAGCAGGCCGGCCTCCACCGCCTCGGCCGGGTTCATGTGCTGGTCCTGCATGAACCAGCGCGGCTCGTAGGCGCCGATCGGCAGGGTGGCGAGGCGCGGCGGCCCGAAGCGGGCGCGGGCCTCCCGGAAGGTCGCGCCGTCGCGCAGCCCCGTATCGCCCGAATGGTAGTGCACGCCCACCGGGGTCGTGAGGACGAAGGAGCACCATAGTGCCATGCGCCGGTCGTTCAGGCCGCGGGCCGACCAGTGATGGGCGGGGGTGACGTGGACGGTGAGGCCGCCGCCGAGATCCACCGCCTCGCCCCAGTCGCGGGTCTCCACGTGCATGGTGTCGTCGTAGGCGCGCAGGATCGCCTCGTTGCCGAGGGGCGCCAGGATCAGCGGCTGATGCGCCTGCCAGATCCGCGCCAGTGCCGGTCCGTCGAGATGGTCGTAGTGGTTGTGGGTGATCAGCACCGCGTCGATGGGGGGCAGGTCGGCGAAGGCGATGCCCGGCGGGTTCACGCGCTTGGGCCCGGCGAAGCGCACCGGGCTCGCCCGGCGGGCATAGACGGGATCGACCAGGATGTTGCGGCCGGCGACCTGGAACAGGTAGCTCGCATGACCGATCAGGGTGACGCGCAGGCCCGCGACCCGCTCCGGCGGCCGGTCGGGCGCGTAGGGGCTGGGGTGGAAGGCGGGCCAGGTCTGGCGCAGGGGACTGTCGACCCCGCGCCGGGAGCGCCAGCGGGCGATGTCGCCGAGGGTCTTGTCCGCCGGCTGGTCCGGGCTGTGGAAGCGGACCCCGTCGAAATGGTCGCTGCGCGGACCGCGGTAATAGGGATTGCGACCGCGCTTGTGGGCGGCATAGCCGACCCCGCCGAGCGTCATCACGGTGGCGGCGCTCAGCGCCTTGATCAGACTTTGCCGTTTCATGGACCCGAAATGGCGGCTGCGGCCCGCCGATCAAGCGGCGCGGCCCGTGACCACGGCCGGAAGACGCACCGCAACCGGGCGACGCATGCCGTCTGCGGCGGAGCGCGCCGAGTCAGGAGCGCCAGCGCAGTTCCTGCGTGGACAGGGGGTTGGCGAAGGGCCGCCCCTCGCGGGCGGCCTGCAGCGCCTCGCGCTTGAGGCGGAAATACCATTGCGACGGCAGGTCGCCCTGGCCGAACAGCACCATGGTGGGCTTGCGGTCGAGGCCGGCCTGGGCGTGCTGGAGCACCTGCTGGTCCTGGGTGAGGAACTGGCGCATCAGCGGCCGCGCCAGGGGCTTGAGCAGGTTCAGCGCCGGCATGTTCCAGTAGAGGGCGTTGGTGAGCATCGTCCGGTTCTGGGTCAGGGGCGTGGCGAAGGTGTAGTTCGCCACCCGCTTGGCCCCGGCCTCGATCCGCTCCAGCCGCACGCCGGGAAGACGGAACTCGATCTCCACCGCGGGCACGCCGCCGAGCAGCCGGTAGACCGGCGAACTCGTGGTGGTGGCGTGGCTCGTCATGGTGAAGCCGTGCGGGGTCGGCGTGAAGGTCTTCACCTTCTCGCGCAGTTCCTTCGAGGGCCGGAACCACCAGGAATCGTGGACGAAGGCGACGTGGCCGGGATCGACGAGGCTCAGCGTCGTCAGGTCGAAGGAGGCCTCGACCACGAGTTCGACCACGAGGGAGCCGGCGGCCGTGAAGCCGAGTTCCGGCAGCGCCGCCGGGGGCGAGTCGGTCTCCGCTCCGAGGAAGGGATTGACCCAGGCGAAGCCCGCGCTCTCGCGGATGGGGAAGCGCTGCACGGCGATGCGCGAGAAATCGGCCGTGTCCGAGGCCGACAGGGTCGGCACGTCGCGGCAGCGGCCGTCGGTGCCGAAGCGCCAGCCGTGGAACGGGCAGGTCAATTCGCCGCCGGCGAAGCGCCCCTTCGACAGGGCCATGCCGCGATGGGGACAGCGGTCGCGCAGGGCGAAGGGGGCGCCGGAGGCCTCGCGGCCGAGGACGATCTGCTCGCCGTTGAGCTCGACCGCCCGCAGCGCTCCCGCCCTCAGGGATTCCGAGCGGCCGACGCAGTACCAGGCGTCCGCCAGCGGCTGGCGCATGGCGTCCGGGTCGAGCGCGGCCTCGTCGGGCGTTGGCATCCGCAGGGCTGAGGACATGGGGAGGGACGGGTCCGTGGCCTTCGGGCGGGGTTGCGCGCGTCGCGGCACCCCGCGGGGGGATAAGGCCCGATGCTTTAGACCTCCGGCGGGGCCGAGGCCAGCCGGCGCCCGCCGCGACCCGTCCCAGCACAGGGGAGCGGCGGATGGGCGCGGGCGCGGGCCTTTTCAAACCGGATGGGGCTGACTAACTTCGGCTCACCCGCAACGAACGAAAGGAGGTGATCCAGTGTCTCATTGTCATCAGCCGCTCACCCCGGCCTTCCGGACCTGGACCGTCGCCTCCGGCGCAGCCTTCTAGCGCTCGAAGCGAACGCGACAGTTTCGGCCGGACACGAGTGGTTCGGCAATGGAAGGGCCGCCCCGCGAGGGGCGGCCCTTCGATGTTTCGAGGGCTGTCGGCAGACGCGGCGGCGTCAGACGCTGCGCTTCTGGAAGATCGGCTGCGCCAGGGCCTCGGCCCGGGCGGCCCAGAGGTCGCGCTCGCCGCGCATCTCCGTCAGCTGCGCGGCATCGGCCGTGATCCTGGCCCGGAGCTCGCGGATCTCCTTCTCGAATTCGCCCTGGGCCGCGAAGAGGCGGTCGCGCTCGCCGCGCACGTCCTCGAATTCGCGCATCTCGGCTTCGACATGGGCGCGCAGGTTGCGCAGCTCGCGGGCGATGACGCCCTGAAGCGCGTCGTAGCGGTCGCCCTCCACCTTCAGCTTGGCCTTCAGCATGATGTTCTCGGCCATCAGGTCCGAGACGTCGGCCTCCGCGGCATCGGCCGGAGCGGGCGCCGGGGTCACGACGCGCGGGGTCCAGCTCTTGCCCTGGTCGGCGGCGCGGGCTTCCTCGGCCACCGCGGCCGGAGCGGCGGCGGGCGGGGCCTCGGCTGGATGAGTGGCCGCCTTCATCGCCGCCAGCCAATCGCGCAGCGGACCGGGCTGCGGCCGGGATGCCGGTTCATACGGGGCTGGGTGACGCGCGGCTTCCGACATCGGCTGATCCTCGACTCTTGAGCTGCATCCGATCAAAACATGCTTAACGAACCGTAAAGACCCACGACGCCAGGCTGCGGCCGGCGCGATGCGGACGGATCGTTTTCTCCACACCGCGCCGTCCGACGGCCGTGATACAGGCGGGCGCCGGCCGGGATCGGCCACGGACGGGATAGGCGAAGGAACGGTGTGACGATGACGCGCGAACGGCCCGACTTCCTCGAATCTCGCGACCTCGCCGGCCTGCCGGGCATCCGGCACGCCTTCTTCACCCGCCGGGGCGGCGTCTCGGAAGGCATCTACGCCACGCTGAACGGCGGGCTCGGCTCGCACGACGCGCCCGATCACGTGGCGGAGAACCGCGGCCGGATGAGCCGGCACCTCGGCGTCGCGGAGGCGGCCCTGGTCAGCCTGTATCAGGTCCATTCGCCTGCGGTCGTGGTGGTGGACGGCCCGATCGCCCTCGCCGATCGCCCGAAGGCCGACGGGATGGTGACCCGGGTTCCGGGCCTCGCCCTCGGGATCGCCACGGCCGATTGCGGGCCGATCCTGTTCGCCGATGCCTGCAACCGGGTCGTCGGCGCGGCCCATGCCGGCTGGAAGGGCGCCCTCGGCGGCGTGATCGAGGCGACCGTCGCGGCGATGGAAGGACTGGGCGCCGAGCGCGGCCAGATCGTCGCGGTGCTCGGCCCGACGATCGCGCAGCCCTCCTACGAGGTCGGGCCCGACTTCCTCGTGCGCTTCCGCGCCGAGGCAGCGGGCTTCGAGCGCTTCCTCGGCCCCGGCACCCGCGCCGACCACGCGCAGTTCGACCTGCCGGGCTTCGTCCTGGCCCGCCTCGGCGAGGCGGGCATCGCCCGGTCCGGCGACCTCGGCCGCTGCACCTATGCCGAGCCGGACCTCTTCTACAGCTACCGCCGCACCACCCATCGCGGCGAGGCGGATTACGGGCGCCTGATCTCGGCGATCACCCTGAACGCCTGAGCGCGTCCAGCCCCCTGCGACACTTTGTCAACGTCCGGAGGCCGAAAAAGCGTGGCCGTGGGCGAACCTTGGCCATTGGTGCGCGTTCGGTGTTCACGGAGTGGGTGAGAATAAGACGAGCATCGCCACAAAGGGGCCGCGTTCACTGCGGCTGGCGTGATCGTTACGCAACAGCTTCTCGCACGCTGCTGGCTTAAAGACGGGGAACTGCAGCGGACGCCGCCAGTAAAAGCGGCGCCGGTGCGTAACGAGTAGAGGACCAGATCATGAAATCCTTCCTTCGCAGCGCCACCGCGCTCGCCGGCATCGCTCTCGCCGGCTCCGCCTTCGCTGCCGACCTGCCGCGTCGCCAGGCTCCGCCGCCGGTGTTCGTGCCGGTGCCGGTGTTCACCTGGACCGGCTTCTACGCTGGTTTCAACGCCGGTTACGGCTTCGACGCCTCCAGCAACAACCAGGCGACCGTCATCGGCGTGAACGGCGCCAGCACGCTCGTCCTGCCGGGCTCGACCGCTGTCGTCGCCTTCGGCAACGGCCGCAGCAACGACGGCTTCGTCGGCGGTGGTCAGGTCGGCTACAACTACCAGTTCACCCCGGGCTCCGGTGTCGTGATCGGTGTCGAGGCCGACGCCCAGTACGTCGACTTCGGTCGTGACCGGAACCGCTTCTCCTCGACCGGCCCGCTGGCCGCCCAGCAGGTCTTCAACCCGGCCGGCGTCTCGGGCCTCGACTACTTCGGCACCGTCCGCGGCCGCCTCGGCTACGCCTTCGACCGCACCCTCGTGTACGGCACCGGCGGCTTCGCCTACGGTTCGGGCGGCGGTCGTGACTTCGGTCTGACCAACTCCAGCCGTGACGACTTCCAGACCGGCTGGGCTGCCGGCGGCGGCGTCGAGTACGCGCTCCCCACCGACTCGTTCCTGAACTTCTTCAAGTCCTCGGCCGTCACGCTGAAGATCGAAGGTCTGTACGTGAACCTCGACCAGGGCAACCGCAACAACGGCGCCTTCGCGGTCAACAACGTCGGCAACGTCGTCACCACCACCAGCCCGGGCGTCGTCCTGGTCAGCGGCGGCCGTCAGGTGCGCGACACCGAGTTCGCCGTCGTCCGCGCCGGCCTGAACTACAAGTTCGGCTCCTACTAGGACCTGCACCGGACGGCGCTCCCCTCGCGGAGCGCCGATCCCACGGGAGAGCCCGGCCGCAAGGCCGGGCTCTTTCGCGTTGAAGGACCGTTTCGCGCGGGTGTGCGCGGAATCGCGGAACATTCCGAACAGGCGGATGCATCCGGGACGGCAAAGTTCGCGTTGAGCCCCTGACAAAGGCCGGCGGCACCCCCATCTGTGACCCGCCCGTGCGGGTGGTCACCCGCCGGCTTGCCCCAGGAGGACAACTCCATGAACAGCGAAGAACGCGACGTCATCGGCGGCATTTTCCAGCGCCTGGAGCAGGCTTCGAGCCAGCCCCGCGATGCGGAAGCCGAGCGCTTCATTGCCGACAAGATCCGGGCACAGCCCTACGCGCCCTACGCGATGGCGCAGCTGATCTACGTGCAGGAAGAGGCGATCAAGAGCCTGAACGAGCAGCTCGAGCAGCTGCGCCGCGCGGGCCAGCAGCAGCCCCAGGGTGGCGGCGGCTTCCTCTCCAGCATCTTCGGCGGCGGCTCCTCCAGCCGCCAGCCCGAGCCGCCGCGCCAGGGCGGCGCCTGGGGCAACCAGGGCGGCCAGCCCGGCTACGGCCAGCCGCAGCCGGGTTACGGTCAGCAGCCCGGCTATGGCCAGCAGCCGGGCTACGGTGGCCCGCAGCAGGGCGGCCCCTGGGCCGGCCAGCAGGCGGCGCCGGCCCGCGGCGGCGGCTTCATGGCGACGGCCCTGCCGATGGCGGCGGGTGCCGCCGGCGGCATGCTGCTCGGCAGCGCCCTCTCCAACGCCTTCGCGGGCGGCCATTCGCAGCTCGGCAGCGCCGCGGCGGCGGGCCTCGGCGGCACGCCGAACATCACCGAGAACAACTTCTTCGGCGGCAGCGGCAACGAGGATCTCGGCTCGGCCCTCGGCGGCGGCAACGACCTCCAGGACGCCTCGTTCGCCGATGATTCCGGCGGCGATTTCGGGGGCGACCTCGGCGGCGGCGGCGACGACGACTGGGTCTGAACGAGGCCCGATCCGGACGGGATTCCGGAGACGACAGCGAGCCGGCGCCCGGGGACGGGCGCCGGCTCCTCGCGTTTCAGGTCGCTCTCAGAGGACCTCGACCCGGGTGCCCACGGGCGTACGCTCGTAGAGGTCGATGACGTCCTCGTTCATCATCCGGATGCAGCCGGACGAGACGTTCTGGCCGATCGTGTGCGGCTCGTTGGTGCCATGGATGCGGTAGAGCGACGAGCCGAGATAAAGCGCCCGCGCCCCGAGCGGATTGCCGGGGCCGCCGGCCATGTGGCGCGGCAGGTCCGGGCGGCGGCGGATCATCTCCTGCGGCGGGGTCCAGTCCGGCCATTCCCGCTTCTGGCTGATCGTCTTCAGGCCCGACCACGCGAAGCCCGGCCGGCCGACGCCGATGCCGTAGCGGATCGCCTGATGCCCGGGCTGCACGAGATAGAGAAACTTTCCGGGCGTATCGACCACGATCGTCCCCGGCCGCTGCGGGCCGTCGAAGGACACGACCTGCCGGGCGTAGCGCGGATCGGGCGCGCGGGCGATGGTCTCCACCGCCGGCTCCATCGCCCCGGCCTGCGGCAGGGCGGCGAGGCGCTGGGGCGCCCGGTCGGGAGCGACGCGGACCGGCGGTTCGGACCGGGCCTCGAAGCGCTCCTCGGGAACGCGGTCGCCCGAGTGCAGCAGGCGCGGAGCCTGGACGCCACCATAGACCCCCGGATCGCGCGCCGACGCCCGCTCGTCGGCGAAACGGGAGCTCGAGGCGTAGCGCACCGGCGCCGGACGCGCCTCCGGCCCGCCTCCCAGCATGTACTCGATGAATCCCCCGCCATAGGCGCCGGGTCGCGCCGCGCCCTGGGCCTGCGCCTGTGCCCCCTGCCCCGCCAGACCTGCCGTCAGGCAGGCGATGGCCACGCACCAATCGAACCGCATGCTCGTCAACGCTCCACGCCCGGTCGGACCCGCTCGCGGGTGCGACATGCCGGCAGGATCGGGGGCCGCGCCGAGGACGCGGTGAAGGAACATGGTGAATCGTTCAGCGCGGGCGCGGCTTCGAACAGCTCTTCGGATTCAGCGTGAACGGGCGGTAAAGGTTGCGAACCGGTTGCGACGTTCAAGAAATCGCAATCAGTTCGCGGCATCGTCATCCGGCTTCCCTCTTGCCGGCTGATCGCGACCGATGACTCTCAAACGTTACCGCATCGAGGACAGCCTCGGGCTCGCCGCCCCTGCCGTGGCGGCCGAGGCGGCCGTTTCGCCGGAGGCGGTGAACCTGAACAACAAGCGCCTCGAGGAGATCCTCGCGGCGATCCAGGACCTTCGGAAGATCACGCAGACGAGCACCGTGGAGACGATCGACGCCTGCCGGCGCGAGCTCAACGAAGCCTTCGCCATGCGCTCCGAGCTCGACGTGATGAAGGAGGCGATCACCCGCACCAAGCAGGAGATCGCGACCCTCTACCGCTCGGAGAACACCGGCAACGGCATGCGCCGGGTGGCCGGCGAGCTCGACGCGGTGGTGGACTCCACCGAGCGGGCCACCAGCACGATCCTGGGCGCGATCGAGGAGATCGAGACCAACGCGAGCATGCTGCGCGCCATGACCACCACCATGGCCGGACGCGAGAACATCGACGCGATCCTCGACCGCGTCGTGGTCGCCTTCGAGGCCTGCAACTTCCAGGACCTGACCGGCCAGCGCATCAACAAGATCGTCGGCGTGCTGAAGTTCATCGAGGAGCACCTCGACCGGATGATCGAGGCCTGGGGTGGCCTCGACACCTTCAGCGAGTTGCTGGGCGCGCCTCCCCCGAGAGTGGACATCGACGACGAGAGCTCGCTCCTCAACGGTCCGAGGCTCGCCGACGATATCGGCCATGTCGACCAGGGCGACATCGACGCGCTGTTCGACTGAGGGCGAGCGCCTTTCCCGGGCGCCGATCCCCACCGGCGCCCCTTCCCTCTCCATTCCGCGAGGCTTAAGTCAGCGGCATGAGCCGCGCGCCCGCGAAAGACCACGCCTCGAAAGACCGTTCCGCGCAGGACCTGCCGCCTGACGGCTTCGACGATCAGGACGGCTTCCTGCAGGACGGCTTCCGCGAGGAAGATTCCGCCGACGACGCGCAGGACCACGCCCAGGCCGACGACGCCCCCGAGATCGACTTCGATTTCGAGGAGGGCGCGGTCAAGGCCGGCACCGAGGTGATCCGGCGGTTCTGGACCACCCTGCCGACCTCGCCGGGCGTCTACCGGATGTTCGACGACAAGGGCGACGTGCTCTACGTCGGCAAGGCCAAGAACCTGAAGGCGCGCGTCGGCTCCTATGCCCGCGGCCAGGCGCATTCCAACCGCATCGCCCGCATGATCTCGCAGACGGCGGCGATGGAATTCGTCACCACCGCCACCGAGACCGAGGCGCTGCTGCTCGAGGCCAACCTCATCAAGCAGCTGAAGCCGCGCTTCAACGTGCTGATGCGGGACGACAAGTCGTTCCCCTACATCCTCGTCACGGCCGATTCGGAAGCGCCGCAAATCATCAAGCATCGCGGCGCCCGGCGCCGGAAGGGCAGCTATTACGGCCCCTTCGCCAGCGTCTGGGCGGTGAACCGCACGGTGAACGCCCTGCAGCGGGCTTTCCTGCTGCGCACCTGCACCGATAGCTACTACGAGAACCGCTCCCGGCCCTGCCTGCTCTATCAGATCAAGCGCTGCTCCGGCCCCTGCACCGGCGAGATCGACCTCGCCGACTACCGGGCGCTGGCCGACAGCGCCAAGAGCTTCCTGGCGGGCAAGTCGAACGCGGTGAAGGACCGCATGCGCGAGGAGATGCAGGACGCCTCGGAGAAGATGGAGTTCGAGCGCGCGGCCCGGTTCCGCGACCGCATCGCGGCCCTGTCGGCGATCCAGGGCACGCAGGGCGTCAACACCCAGGGCGTCGAGGAGGCGGACGTCTTCGCCCTCGACGAGCAGGCCGGCCAGTTCTGCATCGAGGTGTTCTTCTTCCGCAACTTCCAGAACTGGGGCAACCGCGCCTATTTCCCCAAGGCCGACCGCACCATGACGCCGGACGAGGTGCTGGCCTCGTTCATCGGCCAGTTCTACGACGACAAGCCGGCGCCGCGCAGCGTCCTGGTCTCGCACGCCATCGAGGATGCCGAGCTGCTGGCCGCCGCCCTGTCGAGCCGCACCGACTACCGGGTCGAGATCCACCAGCCCCAGCGCGGCGAGCGCAAGAACCTCGTCGAGTACGCCCAGCGCAACGCCAAGGAGGCCCTCGGCCGGCGCCTCGCCGACACCGCCTCGCAGGGCAAGCTGCTGGTCGCCCTCGGCCAGTCCTTCGGGCTCTCCGGCGCGCCCCGCCGGATCGAGGTCTACGACAACTCGCACATCATGGGCACGAACGCCGTCGGCGGCATGATCGTGGCCGGGCCGACGGGCTTCGCCAAGCAGCATTACCGCACCTTCAACATCAAGTCGGAGGAGCTGACCCCGGGTGACGATTACGGGATGATGCGCGAGGTGCTGCAGCGCCGCTTCAAGCGCCTGGTGAAGGAGAACCCGCGCACGGCGCGCGAGGCCGCCATCGCCGCGAGCGAGGGCGGTGCGCAGGAGCCCGTCGCCGAGGCGCCGCCCGAGAGCGACACCCTGCCGGCCTGGCCCGACCTCGTGCTGATCGACGGCGGCAAGGGTCAGCTCGACGCCGCCCGCACCGCCCTGGAGGAGATCGGCGTCACCGACGTCGCCCTGGTGGGCATCGCCAAGGGCCGGGACCGCGACGCGGGGCGCGAGACCTTCTTCGTGCCCGGCCGGCCGCCCTTCAAGCTGCCCCCGCGCGACCCGACCCTCTACTTCGTGCAGCGCCTGCGCGACGAGGCGCACCGCTTCGCCATCGGCAGCCACCGGGCCAAGCGCAAGCGCGAAATGGTCAAGAATCCCCTGGACGAGATCGCCGGGATCGGGCCGAGCCGCAAGCGCGCGCTGCTGCATCATTTCGGTACCGTGAAGGCGATTCAGCGGGCGGCGTTCGAGGATCTGGCGAAGACCCCCGGGGTCAACGCCGCCACGGCCCGGGCCGTGTACGACTTCTTCCACACCCATGCGTGAGGATATCGGCGGGCCGGAGCGGTTGACCCCCACCGCCGCACATGGTTTCACGCCTGCGATGAATCCCGTCCTCACCCGCCGCCGGTCGCCAGCCTGGACGCTCGCGAACTGCCTCACCTACGGGCGGCTCGTGGCGGTGCCCGTGGTCGTCGCGCTGCTGTACTGGCCCAACGAGCCGAGCGCGCGCTTCGGCGCCCTGGCGGTCTACATCCTGGCGGCGATCACCGACTACCTCGACGGCTACGTGGCGCGGACCTACGACCAGAGCTCGGCCCTCGGGCGGATGCTCGACCCCATCGCCGACAAGCTGCTGGTGGCCGCCTGCCTCCTGATGCTCGCCGCGGACAACACCATCGTGGGCTGGACGCTCTGGGCTGCGATCGTGATCCTGTGCCGGGAGATCCTGGTCTCGGGCCTGCGCGAGTATCTCGCCGAGCTCAAGGTCGGCGTGCCGGTGAGCAAGGTCGCCAAGTGGAAGACCACCGTGCAGCTGATCGCCATCGGCTTCCTCGTCGCCGGCCCGGCCGGGGAAACCATCCTGCCGGGCACGATCCGGGCCGGAACCGTCCTGCTCTGGATCGCCGCCGCGCTGACGCTCTACACCGGCTGGGACTACCTGCGCGCCGGCATCAAGCACGTGATCGACGACCCGCGTTGAGGGACACCACGCGATGAAGCTCGTCTATTTCGCCTGGGTGCGCGAGCGCGTCGGCAAGGCCGAGGAGACCGTCGACCTTCCTGCCGGGATCGTCACGGTCGCGGACCTCGTCGACTGGCTGCGCGGCCGGGGCGAGGAATACGCCTACGCCTTCGAGACCACCGGCATCGTGCGCGCGGCGATCGACCGGGTCCACGCCAAGCCCGACGCGCCCATCGCGGGCGCTTCCGAGGTCGCGTTCTTCCCGCCGATGACGGGGGGCTGAGGCGCAAGCCTCAGCCATCGCCCCCCCATGACAGGGAGCTGATACGGTTTCCGGATGATGGCTTCGGTCAGCCTGTGCGCGACGCGCTCCCTCTCCTTCCAGGAGAGGGGACCCGCGCCAGAACCCGAGCGATTCGGCCGGAAACTGTATGAGGCGTCGGCTTCAACGCTTGGCGAGCGCCGACGTGAAGGCCGCGAGGTTGTTGCGCATCATCGCCACGTAGGTCGGCGCCGGCCCGTCGGGCCCCGAGAGGGCGTCCGAGAAGACCTTGCCGCCGATGGCGGCCCCGCTCTCGCGGGCGATCTGCTGCATCAGGCGCGGGTCGCTGATGTTCTCCAGGAACACCGCCGGGATCTTCTCCTGGCGGATCTGGCGGATGATGCGGGCGACGTCGCGCGGGCTCGCCTCGCTGTCCGTCGACACCCCCTGCGGCGCGATGAAGGTGAGGCCGTAGGCGGCAGTGAAGTAGCCGAAGGCGTCGTGGGTCGTGATGATCCGGCGCTGGGCCTTCGGGATCGCGGCGATCGCCGTGCGCACCTCGGCGTCGAGGGCATCGAGGGTGGCGAGGTAGGCCTTGGCGTTGTCCGCATAGGCCGCGGCGTTGTCCGGGTCGATCCGTACCAGGGCGTCGCGGATGTTGGCGACGTAGATCCGCGCATTGGCGATGCTCTGCCAGGCATGGGGATCGTCGTGATGGCCGTGCGCGTGGCCGGACCCGCCCTGGTCGTGGCCATGGCCGTGATCGTCGTCCTCCGCCTCGATCGGCTTGACCCCGGCGGAGGCGACGACGACCGGCGCCTTCGTGCCCGAGGCCTTGATCAGGCGGTCGATCCATCCCTCCAGCCCGAGACCGTTGACCACCACGAGCTTGGCGTCGGCCAGGGTGCGGGCGTCGCTCGGCGCCGGCGCATAGCCGTGGGCGTCGGCGTTCGGCTGGACCAGGGACGTCACCTCGACCCGGTCGCCGCCGACCTGAGCGACGAGGTCGGCCAGGATCGAGAAGCTCGCCACCGCGCGGAGCTTGGCCTCCGCCGCCGAGACCGGCCCGAGAAGGCCGAGGAGAAGCACGAGGGCGACGGGCAGGCGCGGCAGCCGGAACGGCATCGGGGGCGATCCTTTCGGTGAACCCGTCGGCTCTACTGTAACATTATCACATTTCCAAGCCCGAGAATGGGCCTCGGGTCCGGCGGCGGGCAAGGCCGGTCCCCGTGTGTTTCCCTTGATCTCGCCGGGATGCGGACGCAAACACCCCCGGCAGTCACGGCCCGGGCGCCCTCGGGCGGGCACGGACACCGGAAAGAGCGGATCAGATGGCGCGACGGGCGCTTCCCAAGAGCGACATCCTCCCCCTCCTCGGCCGGGTCTGGCGGGAATGGCTGCGGCCGCACCGGGCGACGCTCGCGGTGGTCCTGGTCCTCATCGCCGTCGTCGGCGCGGCGACGGGCCTGTACCCGACCCTGATCAAGCTCGCCTTCGACGCCTTCGACCGCAAGGACATGGCCGCCCTCGCCTACGGCCCGGTGATCGTCATCGCGATCACGTCGATCCGCGGCTTCGCGCTGTTCGGCCAGAACGTCCTGACCAACCGGGTCGTCACCCGCGTCGAGGCCGACATGCAGGCGGCCCTGTACGGGCACCTCATCGAATCCGACCTCGCCCAGCTCGGGCGCGAGAGCCCGGCGGCGTTCACGCAGCGCTTCACCACGGATTTCGCCTTCATCAAGGAGGCCCTGACCCGCATCTCCACCGTGCTCCTGCGCGACATCGCCATGCTGATCGCCCTGGTGGCGGCCCTGGTCTGGATGGACCCGCTCCTCACCCTGGTGGCCGGCGTGGTGGTGCCGTTCGTGGCCGGGCCCATCGGCCGGGTCGGCAAGAAGCTGCGCCGGGTCTCGACCGCGACCCAGGAACGAATGGGCCTGACCGCCAGCCTGATCACCGAGAGCCTGCAGGGCGCACGCATTGCCAAGACCTACGCCCTGGAGGGCTACCTCAAGGGCCGGGCGCAGGGCGCCTTCGACGAGGTGCGCCGGCTCAAGATGAAGGCCGCCAATGCCCGCGGCCGCCTCGACCCGCTCCTCGAGATCGGCGGCGGCTTCGCGGTCGCCGCGGTTCTGGCCCTGGTCGGCCAGCGCGTGACCTCGGGCGACCGCACGGTCGGCGACTTCACCGGCTACGTCACGGCGCTGCTGCTGGCCTCCCAGCCGATCCGGACGCTCGGCACCCTCAACGCGATCCTGCAGGAGGCGGGTGCGGCGCTGCAGCGCTACTTCGCCCTGATGGACGAGGCGCCGCAGATCCGTGACGCGCCGGATGCCCGGCCGCTCCAGGTGACCGGCGGCGAGATCCGCTTCACCGGCGTGCGCTTCCGCTACCGGGCCGACGCGCCAGCCCTGGAGGGCATCGACCTCACCGTTCCGGCCGGGGCCACGGTGGCGCTGGTCGGCCGCTCGGGCTCGGGCAAGTCGTCCCTCCTCAACCTCGTGCCGCGCCTCTACGACGTCACCGAGGGTGCGGTGCTCATCGACGGGCAGGATATCCGCGGTATCTCCCTCGCCTCCCTGCGCGCGGCGGTGGCGGTGGTCTCGCAGGACGTGGTCCTATTCGACGACACCATCGCGGCCAATATCGGCTTCGGCCGGCCGGGGGCGACCCGGGCCGAGATCGAGGCGGCGGCCGAGGCGGCCGCGGCGCACGGCTTCATCAGCCGCCTGCCGGACGGCTACGACTTCCCCGTCGGGCCTTCGGGTGGGCGCCTCTCGGGGGGCGAGCGCCAGCGCATCTCCCTCGCCCGCGCCTTCCTCAAGGACGCGCCGATCCTCCTTCTCGACGAAGCGACCAGTGCCCTCGATTCCGAGTCCGAGCGCCTCGTCCAGGACGCGCTCCTGCGCCTGATGCGGGGCCGCACCACCCTGGTCATCGCCCATCGCCTCTCCACCGTGCGCGACGCCGACTGCATCGTCGTGATGGAGAGCGGACGCATCGTCGAGACCGGCCGGCACGAGGCCCTGGTGGCGACCGGCGACGCCTATGCCCGGCTCCACCGGATGCAGCTTTCCGGGGATGCCGAGGACGCGGCCGTGCCGGCCTGACGGGACCGATCCGCCCGCCGCGCGTTGAGCCGGCCGGAGCGGGATGCGAACCTCGATGCGGACAGAGCCTTTCGGAACCACCGCGGACGGCGCGGCGGTGACCCGCCACACCCTCGCGCGGGGTGACCTGCGGGTGCAGATCCTCGATTACGGCGGCATCGTCAGCCGGGTCGAGGTGCCGGACCGGACGGGCCGGGTCGCCAACGTCGTCCTCGGCGCCGCCAATCTGGCCGGCTACGCCGCCAGCGACGCGCATTTCGGGGCGCTGATCGGGCGCTACGCCAACCGGATCGCCGGCGGCCGCTTCAGCCTCGACGGGCAGGTCTACCGGCTGCCACGGAACGAGGGCCGCAACACCATGCATGGCGGACCGGAGGGATTCGACCGCCGGATCTGGCGGGTCGAGGCCGCCGATGCGGCGAGCCTGACCCTGGCCTACCGCTCCCCCGACGGCGAGCAGGGTTTTCCGGGCAACCTCGACGTCACCGTGACCTACCGGCTGGAGGCGGACGGCACCCTCGCCATCGCGTATGCCGCCGTCACCGACCGGCCAACGATCCTCAACCTGACCAACCACAGCTACTTCAACCTCGCCGGCGAGGGCGCGGGCTCGGCCCTCGGCCACGTCGTCACCGTCGCGGCGGAGGCGGTGCTGGAGACGGATGCCGAGCAGATCCCCACGGGTGCGGTGCTGCCCGTGGCCGGCACCCCCTTCGACTTCCGCACGCCGACGGCGCTGGGGGCGCGCATCCGGACGGCGCATCCGCAGCTCGCGCTCGCCCACGGCTACGACCACACCTACGTGCTCGGGGGCGACGGCAGCCTCCGGGAGGTGGCCCGGGCCGTCGATCCGGAGAGCGGGCGCTGCCTCACCGTGGCGACGACCCAGCCGGGGCTGCAGCTCTACACCGCCAACATGCTCGACGGGACGGTGACGGGCTCCGGCGGCGGGCTCTACCGGGCGGGCGACGCGGTCTGCTTCGAGGCGCAGGGCTTCCCGGACGCACCGAACCACCCGGCCTTTCCCAGTTCCGTCCTGCGGCCGGACGCGCCGTTCCGGGCGACCACGACCTATCGGTTCGGAACGGTGGCGTAGGCCGGGCGCTGCCAAGCGCCTCAGCCGTGGTGCGAATCCGCCTCGATCAGGATCTCGCGCTTGCCGGCATGGTTGGCCGGGCCGACGATGCCCTCGATCTCCATCTTCTCCATCAGGGAGGCGGCGCGGTTGTAGCCGATCTGCAGGCGGCGCTGGATGTAGCTCGTCGAGGCCTTCTTGTCCCGCAGCACCACCTGCACGGCCTGGTCGTAGAGGTCGCCGCCGGCCTCGCCGAAGCTGCCCTGGTCGAAGACCGCGCCGTCCACCTCGATCTCGTCGGCGCCGCCCTTGGCGCTCGAGGCGGCGTCCTCCTCCGCCGTGACGGCCTCGAGGTAGGAGGGCCGGCCCTGGCGCTTGAGGTGGGCGACCACGCTCTCGACCTCTGAATCCGAGCAGAACGGCCCGTGCACGCGGGTGGTGCGCCCGCCGCCGGCCATGAACAGCATGTCGCCCTGGCCCAGCAGCTGCTCGGCGCCCATCTCGCCCAGGATCGTGCGGCTGTCGATCTTGCTCGTCACCTGGAAGGAGATCCGGGTCGGGAAGTTGGCCTTGATCGTGCCCGTGATCACGTCGACCGAGGGACGCTGGGTCGCCATGATCAGGTGGATGCCGGCCGCGCGCGCCATCTGAGCCAGGCGCTGGATCGCCCCCTCGATGTCCTTGCCCGCCACCATCATCAGGTCGGCCATCTCGTCGACCACGATCACGATGTAGGGCAGCGCCGAGAGGTCCATCTCCTCCGTCTCGTAGACGGCCTCGCCGGTCTCGCGGTCGAAGCCCGTCTGCACGGTCCGGGTCAGAATCTCGCCGCGCCCGCGCGCCTCGGCGAGGCGGGCGTTGAAGCCGTCGATGTTGCGCACACCGACCTTCGACATCTTCTTGTAGCGCTCCTCCATCTCGCGCACTGCCCATTTGAGGGCGATGACCGCCTTCTTCGGATCCGTGACGACGGGGGAGAGCAGGTGCGGGATGCCGTCGTAGACGGAGAGTTCCAGCATCTTCGGATCGACCATGATCAGGCGGCACTCCTCCGGCTTCATCCGGTAGAGGAGCGACAGGATCATCGTGTTGATGGCCACCGACTTGCCCGAGCCCGTCGTGCCGGCCACCAGCAGGTGGGGCATCTTGGCCAGGTCCGCGATGATCGGCTCGCCGCCGATGTTCTTGCCGAGGCACAGGGCGAGGCTCTGCTTCGTCTCCGCGAAATCGGCCGAGGCGAGGAGCTCGCGCAGGTACACGGTCTCGCGTCGGGCATTCGGCAGCTCGATGCCGATGGCGTTGCGGCCCGGCACCACGGCGACGCGGGCGGAGACCGCCGACATCGAGCGGGCGATGTCGTCGGCGAGCGAGATCACGCGGCTCGACTTGGTGCCGGGCGCCGGCTCCAGCTCGTAGAGGGTCACCACCGGGCCGGGGCGCACCGCCAGGATGTCGCCGCGCACGCCGAAATCGCTGAGGGTGGCCTCGAGCAGGGTGGCGTTCTGCTCCAGGGCCTCGGACGAGATCTGGCTCGAGGCGGGCAGGCGCGGCGCGTCGGCGAGAAGCTCCAGGGCGGGGTGCCGGTAGTTCTCGGCATTCTGGGGCTGGGGCGGTGCCGCCTGGCGGGCGGCGGCCGGGACCGGCGGCGGAGCGGCAGGCGCCACGCGCGAACGGGCCGGTGCCACGGCCTCGGCGGGCGGAGCCTCGAAATCGTCCGCCTCGTCGGCCTCCTCGTCCTCGTGATGCACCGGGGGCAGCGGGCGCCGTGCGGCGGCCGGAGCCTGGGGCGGCGCGTCGAAGACCGGCTCGCGCCGGCCATCGGACGGCGCCGTCCGGGCGTCGGGGGCGTGCGTCGCCCAGGGGGCATCCTCGGGCGCCGCGAAGGCGCGCTGCGCGGCCAGGGCCGGCGAGGCCCCCGCATAGGCGAGCGCGGTGGCGGCCGCCGCGCGCTCGGCGCGCCAATCGGCGATGCGCGCCGCCAGGGCCGCGCGTCCGCCCATCACGGCCTGGGCCATCGCACCGAGGGAGACGATGCCGAGGCTCGGCTCGTCGTCCTCGTAGCGTCCGTCCTGGCTGGCATCCGGACGGCCGCGTGCCGGCTGGCGCGCCGGGGCCGGCGGGGCATCGTAGGCGTCGAGATCCTCCTCATCGACCTCGCCGACCCGGCACGCCCCGGTCAGGCACAGGATGGCGACGCCGGCGAAGAGAAAGCCCGCGAAGGCGAGCAGCGGCGTCGCGACGATGCCGAGCATCGTGCGGGCGGCATGCATCAGCGCGTCGCCGGCGACGCCGCCGAGGCCGGTGGGTAGCGGCCAGCGCGCCGTGGAGGGTAATGCGCTCGCCACCGCGCTCGCGGCGAAGAAGCCGATGATCCAGAGGGTGAGGCGCAGGCCGCCGCGGGGCAGCATCCGCGAGCGCATCAGCTGGATGCCCCAGAGCGCCGGGGGCAGCACGAAGGCCAGGGAGCCGAGGCCGAGGAGCTGCATCGCCAGGTCGGACACGACGGCGCCGCCGGTGCCGAGCACGTTGTGGGCCGGATGGTCGGTGGCGTGGTTCAGGCTCGGATCGTCGATCGACCACGTCGCCAGGGCGACCGTCAGCGCGGTGGCACCGGCAAACAGCACGAGACCGCCCAACTCCGTCATCCGCTTGGCCAGGAAGGGGCGAAAGCTGTCGACGAAAGTATCGTAGGGCGATGCGGAACGGCGAAGCGAGCGCATGCGGTACCAGACACGATGGGGAACTGTCCGGTGACGGTAGCGTCGGCGAAGTTAACGGGCGGCTAAGGTTGAGACTTTCCTTCCAAGCCGGCGGAGCGCCAAACCCGGGAAAGCCAAAGCGACGCCCCGCCCCCGCCCATCGTCGCGCGGGCAGGGTGTCGGCCGGAGGGGCCCGGGTCGCCCCGGAATCCCCGTGGAGAGGATCAGCGGAACAGGTTCGGGAGACCGCCGGGCTCGGCGAAGATCCCGGGGGCGGCGGTGGAGGCCTGGAAGGTGATCGAGCCGATTACGGCATCGCCGCACCACTTCGAGACGCCGCCATTGCCGAGCTGGCGGAAGTCGCCGGTGACGGCCGCGCACTGGACCTTGTTGAGGTCGGTGTTGTGGTAGCGCACGTCGAGGATGACGTTCTTGTAGGTGTAGGACAGGCCGACATTGCCGTAGAGGTAGCTCGGCAGGTCGAACGAATTGAAGCGTCCGGTGACCGGGTTGATGCCGGTCGCCGAGGACTTGGCGGCGCCGAGGAAGAAGTAGCCGACCTCGCTGGAGAGCGAGAAGCCGCCCGCGTAGGGCGTGGGCAGGAACGGGAACAGGGTTGCCGGCAACAGGTAGGCCGCGGTGCCCGAAACGTAGGTGCTGATCGCGTGCGTGCCGAGGAAGTTCGGCGAGTGGAACACGTTCGCCCCGAGAGTGAGTTCGTCGGTGGCGGTGTAGAGAACCTTGCCGGCGGCCTCGTAGTAGTCGGTGTTCGCGGTGGTGAAGGGCGTCGCTGGGAACGGGCCGACGGGCGCCGAGCCGGGGATGAAGATCCGCTGCTCGCGCGGGTAGAAATAGTAGAGGATGCCGAGGTCGAAGGCGAACTTGCCGAAGGTCGGGCGGATACCCGCCACCAGGTCGAACTCCATGTCGCCCCGGGTCGGCAGGCGGGTCTGGTAGGTCGCGAAGCCGGTATAGGCGAGGTTGTCGAAATACTGCGCTTCGAAAAAGGTCTGATAGCTTCCCTGCAGATTCGACTGCGAGATGCCGCGGAAATTATAGTCGGTCTGGTAGCGCGCGCCGAATGCGAAGCCGATCAGCGGATCGGGAGCCTTGGCTTCGACCGGCATGGTCTTCGGAACCGCGAGGTCGGCCGCATCGGCCCGGATCCAACCGAGGCTCAACAGTAGAACAGCTGCCGCTGCGCCGGCTCCCGACTTGCCCATCATTGCCACAGCCCCCAATTTGTCTTCTGTCGGGACGATGGGGAAAGCGCCTGTTCTTGGCAAAATCAACTTTCGAGCAAGTGCAGCTTTTCTAGGCAGTTCTCGGCTCACGCCGGCGTTACTCCGACGCTGTTGCCCCGCGGCCACAGCGCTGGCGCAAGCCCTACCGCAGCGGTCCGGCGGTCCCCGAAACGCGAAAGGCCCCGGTCGCGAGGACCGGGGCCTTCCGTGCCGAGGCCGAGGGCACCCGATGTTCTGGGCGCCCTCGGCGAAGCGGTCGTTTCAGTAGTTGTAGGCGCGCTCGCCGTGATCGGCGATGTCGAGGCCTTCGCGCTCCTCGTCCTGGGTGACGCGCAGGCCGATGGTGAGATCGACGAGCTTGTACAGGATCGCGGAGCCGACGCCCGACCAGACGATGGTGAAACCGACGGCCTTGAGCTGGCTCAGGAGGGCGGCGGAGGTCTCGTAGGCGCCGACCGCGAGTTCACCGGGCTTCGAGGTGTAGTCCGGCAGGCCGACGCCGCCGAAATCCGGGTTGACGAGCAGGCCGGTGGCCACGGCGCCGATGATGCCGCCGATGCAGTGGACGCCGAAGACGTCGAGGGAGTCGTCGTAGCCAAGCGCGTTCTTCACCGTGGAGCACATGATGAAGCAGACCGCGCCGGCGACGAGGCCGAGGATGATCGAGCCCATCGGGCCGGCGAAACCGGCGGCCGGGGTGACGGCCACGAGGCCCGCGATGGCGCCCGACAGCATGCCGAGGAGCGACGGCTTGCCCTTCAGCATCCACTCGACGAACAGCCAGGAGAGGGCTGCGGCGGCGGTGGCCACGAAGGTGTTCAGCATGGCCATGGCGGCGGTGCCGTTGGACTCGAGGTTCGAGCCGGCGTTGAAGCCGAACCAGCCCACCCAGAGGAGCGAGGCGCCGATGGCGGTCATGGTCAGGGAGTGCGGGGCGAGCAGGTCACGGCCGTAGCCGATGCGCTTGCCGAGCATGAGGCAGCCGACGAAGCCCGCGATGCCGGCGTTGATGTGCACCACGGTGCCGCCGGCGAAGTCGAGGGCGCCCCACTTGAAGAGCAGGCCGGCATCGGCGTTCACGGCGTCGAGGGCCGCCTGGGCGGTCGCCTTCGAGGCGTCGTCGGTGGCGGCGGCCAGCGCCTTGGCGGCGTTGCCGACGGCATCCGGGCCGCCCCAGTACCAGACCATGTGCGCCATCGGGAAGTAGATCAGCGTGGTCCAGAGGATCATGAACACGACCAGCGCCGAGAACTTCATCCGCTCGGCGAAGGCGCCGACGATGAGGGCCGGGGTGATCATCGCGAACGTCATCTGGAAGCAGATGTAGACGTATTCGGGGATCACGACGCCGTTCGAGAAGGTGGCGACGGTGGAGTTCGCGTCGATGCCCTTCAGGAAGGCCTTGGACAGGCCGCCGACGAAGTCGTTGAGGCCGCCGCCGTTGGTGAAGGCGAGGCTGTAGCCGAAGATCACGAACAGGAGGCAGGAGATGCAGGCGATGGCGAAAACCTGCGTCAGCACCGAGAGCATGTTCTTGGTGCGCACGAGGCCGCCGTAGAACAGGGCGAGGCCGGGCACCACCATCAGCAGCACCAGGGCGCTGGAGATGAGCATCCAGGCGGTGTCGCCCTTGTTCGGGACGGGCGCGGCGCTCGCGGCGGCCGGCACGGCCTCCGCCGTGGGCGTCTGCGCGAGGGATGGCTCGATGAACAGGAGCGCCAGCGCGGCGCCCCCCAGCCCGAGCGCCAGGGCATTGCGAAGCTTCATGGAAACGAGACTCCCGATCGCGGTGCGATGCTGATGTGAAGAGGAAATGTCAGGTCTGGCCGGACGGGGGCGTCCGGTCGGGGGCCGCCTCAGAGGGCGTCGACGTCGGTCTCGCCGGTGCGGATGCGGACGGCCTTCTCGAGGGGCACGACGAAGATCTTGCCGTCGCCGATCTGGCCCGTGCGGGCGGCCGCCGCGATCGCGTCGATGACGCTGGCGGTGAGGTCGGAGGCCACCGCCACCTCGATCTTGAGCTTGGGCAGGAAGCTCACGGCATACTCGGCGCCGCGGTAGATCTCGGTGTGGCCCTTCTGGCGACCGTAGCCCTTCACCTCGGTGACGGTGAGGCCGTGAACGCCGATGCCGGTCAGAGCGTCGCGCACCTCCTCCAGCTTGAACGGCTTGATGATGGCCATCACGATTTTCATGGGCGACGCCCCCTTCGGTACGAGTTGAGTTCGGCAGACGAGAAACAGGCAGACGAGAGACTTGCGCGCGTGGAGGCCACCGGCCGGCGCACGCAAGCGTCGCGACAGGATCGGACCGGCCGGTCCGCACGGACCGTGACCGGCCCGTGCGTTCGCCCCCCATATTCAAGGACTATGCCAGAGGAACTTTTTCGCCGGTGGCGGTTCTGCCCAAGAAGTGGCCGGGCGCTGATTCAAGACGCAGCGTTTTCCCGGCCAAGTTTGCGCGCAAATTAGGCAGAGCGCCGATCAAACGGGCAAATTGGATGCATGGCGGGCGTCGATCGGGTTCCGGAGCCCGTCAGGCCACGTTACGGCGCGGCCGGATCATGCCTTCCTGCGCCACCGAGGCGACCAGGGTGCCGTCGCGGGTGAAGATCTGGCCGCGGGCGAAGCCTCGCGCGCCCTCGGCACTCGGACTGTCCTGGGCGTAGAGCAGCCAGTCGTCGGCCCGGAAGGGTCGGTGGAACCACAGGGCGTGATCGAGGCTGGCCGACTGGATCTCGGGGTCGAACACGGTCTGGCCGTGCGGGATCAGGGTCGCGTCGAGGAGCGTCATGTCTGAGGCGTAGGCCAGGACGGCGCGGTGGATCGCGGGATCGTCGGGCAAACGATCGACGGCCCGCATCCAGACGTGGAAGCGCGGCTCGCGCGGGGCCCGGCGCAGGTAGCGCTCGATCTCGACGGGCCGCAGCTCGATCGGGCGGCGGCGCCCGAAATACGAGAGGATCGGGGCGGGGATCGCGAGGCCGTGCCGGGCGGCATCGGCGGTGGCGGCCGGTGCCTCCGGCACATCCTCCGGCGGGGCCACGTCGGGCATGGCCGCCTGGTGCGCGGCCCCCTCCTCCGCGTCGTGGAAGGAGACCGACATCGCGAAGATCGCCCGGCCATGCTGGTGCGCGACGACGCGGCGGGTGGTGAAGCTGCGCCCGTCGCGGATGCGCTCCACCGCGTAGTCGATCGGCGCCGTGGGATCTCCGCCGAGCAGGAAGTAGGCGTGCAGGGAATGGGGCGGCCGGGTGTCCGGCACCGTGCGGGCGGCCGCGACCAGGGCCTGCGCCACCACCTGCCCGCCGAAGACCCGGAACCAGCCGGTCTGCAGGCTCTCGCCCCGGAAGAGATCCGGCTCCAGGCTCTTCAGGTCGAGGATGTCGAGGAGTTCGGTGACGATGCCGGTCATGCCGCTTCCCTGGTCGCCCGGCGATCCCCGGGCCGCGTGGTCGCCGCAGCGCCCCGGGCGATCCTTCACATGTGAACCATCGTGCTGGCAAGGATCGGGCTGGCAAGGATCGGGATGGCACGGATCACGAGGGCCCGCGCGTCCGGCTTCACCGTGATCGCGGCCAGCGACGATGCGGCGGGCTCGATGCCCGGCGTCGCGCGTTGCCCCCGGCGCCGGGGAATGGCACTCCCACTCCGGCAGCGCGGAGGGCGGGGATCGGCATGGACGCAACGAGGAAGCCCGGCAGTTCACGCAGCGTGGTCATCGCCGGCGCCGGCATTCCCGGCCTGACCCTCGCCCTGGCGCTCGCGCAGGCGAACGGGCCCGCGCTCACCGTCACCCTGTGCGATCCCGGCCTCGGCGCCGGCGCGGCGCGCCATGCCGGGCGGGCCTATGCGGTGGTGGCCGGCGGGCGGCGCATGCTCGAGCGCCTCGGCGTCTGGGACGCGGCGAGCCGGGCGGCCCAGCCGATCCACGACATGGTGGTGAGCGACAGCCGGCTTTCCGATCCCGTGCGGCCGGTCTTCCTCACCTTTGCGCAGGAGGCGGAAGCCGGCGCACCCTTCGCCCACATGGTGGAGGCTGAGCCGCTGGTGGCTGCGCTGCTGGCGGCGGCCGAGGCGGCCGGGGTGGTGTTCGAGCCCGTCGGCATCGTCGAGGCCGTTCCGGCCGGCGGCGCCATCCGCCTCGCCCTCGGCGACGGCCGGGTGCTGCAGGCCGCCCTCCTGGTGGCGGCCGATGGGGCGCGCTCGCGCCTGCGCGAGGCGGCCAAGATCGGCTGGGTCGGCTGGTCCTATCCGCAGATGGGGCTCGTCGCCACGATCGGGCACGCCCGCGACCATGCGGGCCGGGCCTACGAACACTTCCTGCCGAGCGGCCCCTTCGCCATCCTGCCCCTGGTGGACGGCGGCGCCCTCGGCCATCGCTCCTCCATCGTCTGGACGGAGCGGGCGGCCGACGTGCCGGCCCTGACCGGCGGCGTCCCGGAGGAAACACTGGCCGAGATCGAGCGCCGCTTCGGGCTGACACTCGGCCGCCTGTCGCTGGAGCGGGGCCCGAGCGCCCATCCCCTCGCCTTCGGCATGGCCCGGAGCTTCCGCGGCGAGCGCCTCGCGCTCCTGGGCGATGCCGCGCACGTCATCCATCCCATCGCCGGCCAGGGGCTCAATCTCGGCCTCGCCGGGGCGGCGGTGCTGGCGGAGGCGGTCACCGACGCCCTTCGGCTCGGCCTCGACCCCGGGAGCCCGGACGTGCTGAGGCAGTACGAGCGCGCGCGCCGCTTCGACACCGTGGCGATGGGGGCGGTCACGGACGGGCTCAACCGCCTGTTCTCGAACGACGCGACGCCGCTGCGCCTGGCGCGCGACCTCGGCCTCGGTCTCGTCGACCGGCTGCCGGGCCTGAAGCGCCTGTTCATCGGCGAGGCGGCGGCGGCGCGCGGCCCCCAGCCCCGCCTGATGCGCGGCGAGGCCCTCTGAAACGCGAGACGGCGGCCCTTCCCGATGGAAGGACCGCCGTTCGTTTTCCAGATTTCCGGGGCGGTTACTTCCCCGGTTTCCGGGGCGGTTACTTGCCCTTGGCGGCCTTGTTGGCCTTCTCGCGCTCGATGCCCTCGAGGATGAGGCGGTGCGCCTCGTCCTTGCCGCCCCAGCGCTTGATCTTGACCCACTTGCCGGGCTCCAGATCCTTGTAGTGCTCGAAGAAGTGCTGGATCTGGTGGATCGTGATGTCGGGCAGGTCGGTGTAGTTCTCGATCCGGTCGTAGCGCATGGTCAGGTGGCGCGACGGCACGGCGATGATCTTCTCGTCCTCGCCGGAATTGTCCTCCATCACCAGCACGCCGATCGGACGGGCGCTGATGATGGCGCCCGGGGCGATGGCGCGGGTGTTGGCCACCAGCACGTCGCAGGGATCGCCGTCGCCCGACAGGGTGTGCGGGATGAAGCCGTAATTGCCCGGGTAGTGCATCGCCGTATACAGGAACCGGTCGACCACCAGGGCGCCGGCCTCCTTGTCCATCTCGTACTTGATCGGGTCGCCACCGATCGGCACCTCGATGATGACGTTCACGTCGTCCGGCGGATTCTTGCCGATCGAGACCGCATCGATGATCATGTCTGTGCTCCCGCAAGCAGGGGCATTCCGGCCCCGTTGCCGGGTTTCTTAAGGCCCTTCCGTCGCGAAGGAAATCGTACCTTGCGGCAGGGGGCGACGTTTGTGCGAAATTGTCGGGCGCCGCCTCAGGGCCGGTCCGAGGGCCCGAAACGCCGGCGCCAGGCGGCGGCGAGGCGCCGAAAGGTCCGCTCGATCCAGCGCGCCGCGTGCTCCAGGGGCACCTTGAGGGCGGGCACGTCCTGGCTCAGGAGCGCGAGGCCGACCGGCAGCATCCACAGGCCGAGGATGGGCAGGATCGAGAAGACGCCGCCGAGGATGAAGAGGATCGACGCCAGGAGGCGGACCCAGAACCGGGAGGGCTCGCGCAGCCAGTCCACCGCCCGGCGGATGCGGTCCGGCAGCTTGGCGCTGAGATCCGTGACCCGCCTGTCCCAATCCGCTGCCGTCACGCTCATCCGTGGTCCCGTCCCTTCGCCGCGAGGCCTGGTCCGCCGGACCGGACCGCATGGGCGGTCCCGGCTTCGGCGCCGTCAGGTGAAGCGGAAACCGACCTTGGGCAGAACCGTTCCGGCGATCCGGTCGACGGCATGGCCGATTTCGGCGCCGCCGAGCCCGGCATAGAAGGTCCGGGCCCGGTCGTTGCCCTCCAGCGCCCAGACCCCGACGCGGACGAGGCCATGGTCGGCGAGGTCGTTGGAGACGGCCCGGAACAGGCGCCGGCCGAGGCCAAGTCCCTGGTAGGCCGGACGGATGTAGAGCTCGTCGATCTCGCCGGGTGCCTGGAGGAGGCGGCCCCGCGCGGGTCCGTAGACCGCGTAGCCGACGAGGCTGCCCTCCTGCTCGACCACCACGAGGGGGCGGCTGCGCTGGGTGGCGCCGAGCCACCATTGCGAGCTGCGCTGCGAGATCATCCGCTCGAGGGCGACCCCGGGGATGATCCCCCGATAGGCCTCGCGCCAGGTCTCGTCGAACAGATCCGCCAGGCGGTCGGCGTCGACCGGACGGGCGCGGCGGATGCTGGTGGTGCTCGTACGCATGACGGATCCCCGCGCTCGATGAAGACGATGGACGGTTCGCTATCGGTGTCGATCACCGCATCGGAGGTGACGATCCGGGCGAAGACAAGGCGTTTGCGAGTAACGCAAGGTAAATGCCGGTTGCTCTCCGCACTCCACAGCCCGTTTGCCGCAGCCGCCGCGCACTGGTAGATCAGCAGCCTCCGCTCCCCCCGCCTCCCACCGGTTCCGCCGCACCCGTGTTCAACCGCTTCCTCTCGTACGAGACCCGCTACGCCCGGCGCATGGCGCGGATCGCGCGCTTCGAGCGCCCGATCGCCGGCCCGGTCTCGCGGGCCAAGGCCTGGGCGAACATGCTGCTGGTGGATCACGGCGTGTTCCGCCTCGCCTACCTGAACCGGCATCGGATCGGCGCGGGCAAGCTCTGGCGCTCGGCCCAGCCGACACCGCACCAGCTCGCCTGGTTCAAGCGCCAGGGCGTGCGAACCGTCATCTCCCTGCGCGGCGGGCGCGAGCACGGCTCGTGGCCCCTGCAGCGCGAGGCTTGCGAGCGCCAGGGCCTGACCCTGGTGGAATTCGTGCTGCGCTCGCGGGAGGCGCCCTCGCGCGAGACCATCCTGGCCGCCAAGGCGTTCTTCGACGGGGTCGAGTATCCGGCGATGATGCATTGCAAATCGGGGGCGGACCGCGCCGGGCTCGCGGCGGCGCTCTACCTCATCCTGCACGAGGGCCTGCCGGTGGCGGAGGCCATGGGCCAGCTCTCCGCCCGCTACGGCCATTTCCGGTTCGCCAAGACCGGAATCCTCGATGCGTTCTTCGCGCTCTACCGCCAGGAGGGCGAAGCCCGTGGCCTCGACTTCCTGACCTGGGTCGAGACCGAGTACGACCCGGAGGCGCTGAAGCGCTCGTTCCGTCCCGGTTTCTGGTCGGACCTCGTGGTGGACCGTGTGATCAAGCGCGAATAGGCGGGCACGAAAAAACCCGCCGCGGCCTGGCCGGGCGGGCTCTTCTTCCGGGTACCACCGGGGCGCGAGCGCCCGGCGGTCCGACGACCTCAGGCGGCGAGGCGCAGGGTCGACGGAGCGTTCTCGTTGCTGGCGATGAAGCGGCCGGAATTGGAGAGCGGACCGTTCTTCGGCGTCAGGACGTTGGCGGCCACGAAGACCAGCGAGACGTTCAGGGCGATGGCGGCGACGACGAGGAGAGCGATCATCTGAGGCGTTCCGGTGCGGTTGCGTTGAACCTTATATGGCACCGCACCATTTCATCTGGTATACCAAATCCAACAGACCCCGCATGCAGGCAATGCAGGCCTGGCCGTAAACGCCCTCTCTGCCGTCGCGGAACCGGTCCTTCCTGCATCGCTCGGCCGTCGGTCGTGCAGACCTCACCGGACAGATGATCGGCGCGAGACCGCCCGGATGCCTAAGTTTTCGCAGCGCACCAATCAGTTCATCGACAGGCTCTCGATGTCCGCGGCGAAGGACGAGACGTAGCCGGGACTTTCACCGGTGAGAACGATCAGCGTCAGGATCAGACCGACCGCGCCGAGATACACGACCGCGAAGAGATCCCTATCGTCTCGACCGGCCAGGACGATCCCCGCGAAGGGGACCGTCTGGAGGGTGAGTGCCGCCGCAATGTTCATGGACAACCTCGAAGTCGGCCGGATCGTCGGGTCGATCCCCCGACCGGCGCGGATGGCGCCGACCAGGACATCCGGTTTTTCCGCCGGCCCGCCCCGTGGAGCGAGCGTCGGGCCGGCGGACACGCTGCGGGCGGAGGGTGTGACGCCCGGCTGCGCTCAGGCCGCCTGGGCCGGTCGCGCCGCCACCGGAGCCGCGACGGGCTCGTCGGTGAGGAAGCGCAGGCGCAGGGGCTTCAGGACGAACATCGCCAGGATCGCCGCCACGACATTGAGCCCGATGATGATCGAGAACACCGCCGACCAGCCGTACTTGGCCGAGATGACGCTGGCGATCGGCACCAGGAACGAGGCGGTCCCCTTGGCCGTGTAGAGCAGGCCGGCATTGGTGGTGGCGAATTTCGAGCCGAAGGTGTCGCCGCAGGTGGCCGGGAACAGCGAGTAGATCTCCCCGAAGACGCCGAAATAGACCGCCGTGGCGAAGACGAAGACCAGCGGGCTGGTGCCGTAGGTCAGCAGGGTGATGATCGCCAGGGCGGCGATCGAGAAGGCGATGAACATCGTGTTCTCGCGCCCGAGGTTGTCCGAGACGAACCCGAAGAACGGGCGTCCGAAGCCGTCGAAGATGCGGTCGAGGGAGATCGCGAAGGTGAGCGCCGCCATCTGAAGGCCGAACAGGCTGACGGGGACGTCCGCCACCTTGAAGTCGTGGGCGATCGGGGCGATCTGCGCCGCCGCCATCAGGCCGCCGGAGGCCACCATCACGAAGATCACGTACATCAGCCAGAAGACGGGGGTGCGGACCACCTCGCGCGGCGTGCGGTCGACCTTGGCCTGGGGCAGGCGCAGGGTCTTGCGCTGGACCGGGACCGCCAGGGACGGCTTGCGCAGGAAGAACGACAGCAGGACCACGATGGCCCCCTGACCCAGACCGAAATACAGGAAGGCGTCCTGGTAGCCGCTGGTGGCGATCATCTTGGCGATCGGGATCACGGTGACGGCGGCACCGGCGCCGAAGCCGGCCGCGGTGGCGCCGGCGGCGAGGCCGCGCCGATGGGGGAACCATTTTAGGGCGTTGCCGACGCAGGTGCCGTAGACCGATCCCGCTCCGATGCCGCCGATGACGGCCGCCGCGTAGAGCAGGAAGATGGAATCGGCGTGGGCGTTCAGGAACCACGCGAGGGCGATCATGACGCCGCCGAAGCAGACCACGATGCGCGGGCCGTAGCGGTCGACGAACCAGGCCTCCACCGGCACGAGCCAGGTTTCGGTGGCGACGAAGATGGTGAAGGCGAACTGGATCGCCGCACGGCCCCAGTGAAACTTGGCGTCGATCGGATCGACAAAGAGCGTCCACCCGTATTGGAGGTTGGCGATCATCGCCATGCACAGCACGCCGAAGGCGAGTTGCCACCATTTGGCGGACGGCGGGTCCTGACGTTCCATCCCGAATTCCTTCTTGATCGGATTGTTCGCACCGATGGCGTCAGCATGCACCAAAATTCGTTGTATGCAATATACCAGGGAATGAAATGTGGTTTCGAACGTGGCAGGCCCCGTGAGGGCATGCGGCGCACCCAGGCTGTGAACAATCGTGCAGGTTGTCGAAACGCTCGTCTGCCGCTCCCCAGAGGGCGATCGCAGCACAGCGTTCGGAAGGCCCCCGCGCGGCGCCGCCGCCGGGACCGTTCTTTAGGCGGGGAAGCCCCTATTCCGCCGTGATACGGCTTGCCTCGCGATAGGGATGCGCCGGGTAGGTGCCGATGATCCGCACCTCCCGGGAGAAGTAACGGAGTTCGGCGAGAGCCCGCGACAGGCCCGGATCCTCCGGGTGACCGTCCACCTCGGCGTAGAACTGCGTCGCCGAGAACTGGCCCTCGACCATGTAGCTCTCGAGCTTCGACATGTTGACGCCGTTCGTGGCGAAACCGCCCAGCGCCTTGTAGAGGGCCGCCGGAATGTTGCGGACCCGGAAGACGAAGCTCGTGACCATCGGGTCCTGCCCGGGCGAGACCGCCTCGGGCTCGGGCGAGAACACGACGAAGCGGGTGGTGTTGTGGCTCTCGTCCTCGACGTCGCGCTCCAGGATATCGAGGCCGTAGACCTCCGCCGCCAGGGCCGGCGCCAGGGCACCCCGGGTCGGATCTCCCGCCTCCGCGACCTCGCGGGCCGCTCCGGCCGTGTCGCCGGCCACGATGGCGCGTAGCCCGAGGCGCCGGATGATCTTGCGGCACTGCCCGAGGGCGTGGACGTGGCTGTGCACCGTCCGGATGCGCTCGACGGGCGTGCCCGGCAGGACCATCAGCTGGAAATGGATCGGCAGGAAGTGCTCGGCCACGATGTGCAGGCCGGAGGTCGGGATCAGGTGGTGGATGTCCGCCACCCGGCCGGCGATCGAGTTCTCGATCGGGATCATCGCCCGCGTGGCGCGGCCCTCCTTCACGGCCGCGAAGGCGTCCTCGAAGGTCGGGCACGGCAGCGGCGTCCAGTCCGGATAGGCCTGGGCGCAGATGATGTGGGAGTTCGCGCCGGGCTCGCCCTGGTAGGAGACGATGTGCTGGGGCATGGCGGGCTGGTCTTTCCGAGGCGCTTCAGTTCAGGCGGCGGGCCGACAGGATGGCGCGGGCGCGCTCCAGGTCGGCGGGGGTGTCGACGCCGAGCGGCAGGTCGTCGACGACGATGGCGTCGATGCGCATCCCGGCCTCGAGGGCGCGGAGCTGCTCCAGCTTCTCGCGGGTCTCGAGCTCGCCGGGCGGCAACGCCATGAAGCGGGCCAGCGCCTTCCGGCGATACGCGTAGAGGCCGATGTGATGGTAGAGCGGGCCCGCCCCCCAGGGCGCCTCGGCGCGGGTGAAGTAGAGGGCGCGCAGGCGCCGGGTGCCGACCGTGTGGCCCACGAGCTTGACCACGTTCGGGTCGCGCCGCTCGGACTCCTCGGTGATGACGGCACAGAGGGTGGCGATGTCGACCGAGCGGTCGGCCAGGGGCAGGATCGCCGCGCCGATGATGCCGGGGTCGATGGTCGGCAGGTCGCCCTGGACGTTGACCACGACGTCGTGGTTGCCCTGCGGATCGATGATCTCCAGGGCCTCGGCCAGACGATCCGAGCCGGACGGGTGGTCGGCCCGGGTCAGCACCGCGAGGCCGCCGACGGCCTCGATGGTCTCGACGATGGCCGGCGTGTCGGTGGCGACCACGACGGGGCCGATGCCGGACTCCACGGCGCGACGCCAGACGTGCACGATCATCGGCTCGCCGGCGAGGTCGGCCATCGGCTTGTTCGGCAGGCGGGTCGCGGCCATGCGCGCGGGAATGAGGACGATGGGATCGGACATCGGTCTGGACCCTGCTCCGGCTGGGGTCGGTGCTTAACAGCGGCGCCCCGGCTTGTCATGCCGCGCGCCGGCGGCCCATGCCGAACCGCGCCTTTCTTCGACCACTCCGGCGGGAACCGGACGCGCCCGCTCGCGTCTCAAGAAGTGAGGGATGGCGGCGACACAGGCCGCTCTGCGACTACGCGAAGCGCGATGGGACCATTGTCAAGGTCGGGCATGAGCGGCTAAGCACCCTCGACCGTTTCCAAAGTCCGGCACGGATCCGCGCTGGACTTCGCCCTGAATTCTCCCCCCCTCAGGCCGGCCGCACCGGAGTTGTCGAGAATGGACTCTTTCGAGCTGAACAAGGTCGCGGGTGCCGCGCTCGGCGCGCTGCTGTTCGCCGTAGGGTCGGGCTTCGTCGCCGAACTGATCTATCATCCCAAGCCGGCGGGCAATGCGGGCTATGCCCTGCCCGAGCCCCAGGCCAAGGCCGGCGGTGCGGCCGCCCCCGAGGCCAAGGCCGAACCGCTGCCGATCCGCCTGGCCAGCGCCACGGTCGACAAGGGCCAGGCGGCGGCCAAGAAATGCGCCTCCTGCCACAGCTTCGAGAAGGGCGGACCGAACAAGGTCGGCCCGCATCTCTGGGGCGTCGTCGACCGCCAGCGCGCACACGAGCCGGGCTTCGAATACTCGGCCGCGCTCAAGGAGAAGGGCGGCACCTGGACCTACGACGAGCTCGACCACTTCCTGACGAACCCGAAGGGCTACGTTCCCGGCACCAAGATGGCCTTCGCCGGGATCACCTCCCCCACCGAGCGCGCCGACGTGATCCTGTACCTGCGCAGCCTCGCCGACACGCCGGCGCCGCTGCCGGCGGCGGAGAAGAAGGCCGAGGGCGACAAGCCGGCCGAGGCTCAGCCGGCCGCCGCCAAGGCCGGGGATGCCAAGCCTGCGGATGCCAAGCCCGCTGACGCCAAGCCTGCGGATGCCAAGCCTGCGCCCGACTCCAAGCCCGCCGCCGAGGTTCGGCGCGAGCAGGCGCCGAAGCCCGCCGATACCTCCAAGCCGACCGAGGACCAGAAGCCCGAGGTCGCCAACCCGGCCACGGCCGCCAAGCCCACCGTGGCGGGCGAGGAGGCGAACAAGCCGGCCTCGGTGAAGCCCGCCGACGACACTCCGGTCCAGGCGGCTCCCGCCGCGCCCCCGGCCCCGGCCGCCACCGTACCGGCCGAGAAGCCGGCCCAGCAGTAAGCCGGCTCTCGCCGAGGATCGAGATGTCCTGAGGGAGATGTCTGGAGAGTGACCAAGGCCGGGCCAGCGCCCGGCCTTTTCGTTTGTCGACCCCCGAGATGGTGCCGCGGTCGACGGCTCCTGCGCGCACGCGCCCGCTTGGCGTTCGCGGCCGGTCCGTCCTAGAACAGCCACCCCGCCGTCGCCCTCGCGGCAGCGGACCCGCGCCCCCGGAATCCGGAGACTGCCTGCCCGTGATGCGAATTGCCCCGATCGGACGCCTCGTCGCCGCCCTCGCCTTCCTGGCCTGCGGCCTGCCCGCCCGGGCCGCTCCCGATCCGGCGCCCGCGACGCCACAGGGTGACTGGAAGCCAGCGATCACGCTGATGGGCGAGCCGAAATACGGTCCCGGCTTCAAGCATTTCGACTATGCCGACCCGAACGCGCCGAAGGGCGGCCTCGTGCGCCTGGGCGCGCAGGGCGGCTTCGACAACTTCAACTACGTGGTCTCGGGCTTGAAGGGCGATCTCGAGAACGGGATCGTCCAGATCTACGACACCCTCATGACGGAGTCGGCCGACGAGCCGTTCACCTCCTACGGCCTCCTGGCGGACGGCGTGCGCCTCGCCGACGACCTCTCGGCGGTGTCCTACCGTCTGCGCGAGGGCGTCCGTTGGCACGACGGCCAGCCGGTGACGCCCGAGGACGTGGTCTGGTCCTTCGATGTCCTGAAGGCGAACAGCCCATTCTATTCGGCCTATTACCAGACCGTGACCAAGGCCGCCGTCACCGGCCCGCGGGAGGTGACCTTCACCTTCTCGGAGGCCGGCAACCGCGAGCTGCCCCAGGTGCTCGGCCAACTGCGGGTGCTGCCCAAGCACTGGTGGACCGGCAAGGATGCGCAGGGGCGGCCGCGCGACGTGACCCAGACCACCCTGGAGATCCCCCTGGGCTCGGGCCCCTACCGCCTGGCGAAGTTCGAGGCTGGGCGCAGCGCCACCTACGAGCGGGTGGCGGATTACTGGGGCAAGGACCTGCCGGTGAATGTCGGCCGTAACAACTTCGGCACCATGCGGAACGAATATTTTCGCGATGCGACGGTGCTGATCGAGGCGCTGAAGGGCGACCTGTACGACTTCCGGGCCGAGAACGTGGCACGCAACTGGGCCACCGCCTACGACAATTTTCCCGCCGTGAAGGAGGGCCGCCTGATCAAGGAGGAATTCCCCGATCGCGGCAACGGCAACATGCAGGCCTTCGTGCTCAACACCCGCCGGGCGAAATTCGCCGATCCGCGGGTTCGGCGGGCCTTCAACCTCGCGATGAACTTCGAGGAGATGAACCGGTCGCTGTTCTTCGGCCTCTACAAGCGCATCGACTCCTACTATTTCGGCTCGGAGCTGGCGTCGTCCGGCCTGCCCCAGGGCGACGAGCTCGCGATCCTCGAATCCGTGAAGGACAAGGTCCCTCCTTCCGTCTTCACCGCGCCCTACACGAACCCCGTCAACGGAACGCCGGATGCGGTGCGCGCCAACCTGCGCGAGGCCGTCGGCCTCCTGAAGCAGGCCGGCTACGAGCTGCGCAACGGCCAGATGACCGACGTGAAGAGCGGCGAGCCCCTCACCGTCGAGTTCCTGGAATACCAGAGCGTGTTCGAGCGGGTGGTGCTGCCCTACGCGGCGCAGTTGAAGCTCATCGGCATCAACAGCACCCTGCGGGTCATCGACCAGGCCCAGTACCAGAACCGACTGCGGGCCTTCGACTTCGACATCACCACGAGCTCGTGGCCGGAATCCCTCTCGCCGGGTAACGAGCAGCGCGAGTACTGGGGCTCGGCCTCCGCCGACAAGACCGGCTCGCGCAACCTCATCGGCATCAAGGACGCAGGCGTCGACGCCCTGGTGGAGAAGGTGATCTTCGCGAAGGACCGCCCCGGCGTGCTGGCGGCGACCCACGCCCTCGACCGGGTGCTGCTGGCCCACAACTTCGTCGTGCCGCAATGGGGCTCGAACGTCTCGCGCACCCTGCGCTGGAATCGCTTCGGGCACCCGGAGGTCCTGCCGAAATACGGAAGCTCGGGTTTCCCCGCGACCTGGTGGTACGACGAGGCCCTGGCGGCCAAGACCGGGGCCCCGCGTTGAGCGCCGGCCCGACCCGGCGTGCCGTCGTCGCGGGCGCCGGCGCCCTCGGGGCCACCCTGGTCCTCCCCGCCCCGGCCCGGGCGGCGGGCCGCACCAGCCACGGCCTATCGAGCTTCGGAGATCTCAAGTACCCGGCCGACTTCCGGAACTTCGACTACGTCAACCCGGACGCGCCGCGGGGGGGCCGCTTCTCGGCGCAGCTCGCCTCCACCCTGGGCAACCAGGCCTCCGACACCTTCAACACCCTGAACATCTACGTCCTGCGCGGCGACGGCGCCGCCGGCATGAACCTGACCTTCGATTCGCTGATGGTGCGGGCGCTGGACGAGCCGGACGCACTCTACGGCCTCCTCGCCCGCGCGGTGGAGGTTTCCGAGGACGAGCTGACCTACCGCTTCAGCCTGAGGCCGCAGGCCCGCTTCCACGACGGCTCGCGCCTCACCGCTCGCGACGTGGCGGCGTCGATGCGCCTCCTCAAGGAGAAGGGCCACCCCGAGATCTCGCAGGTGATCCGAGACCTCTCCGAGTCCGTCGCCGAGGACGACGCCACGGTGACCCTGCGCTTCGCGCCCGGCCGCAGCCGCGACCTGCCCCTCTTCGTCGCCACCCTGCCGGTGTTCTCCGCCGCCTACTACGCCAAGCGCGATTTCGAGGCCTCCTCCCTGGAGCCGCCGCTCGGCTCGGGACCCTACCGGGTGGGGCGCGTTGAGGCGGGGCGCTTCATCGAACTGGAGCGGGTGAAGGACTATTGGGGCGCCGAGCTGCCGGTGAATGTCGGCCAGAACAACTTCGACGCGATCCGGTACGAGTATTTTCGGGATCGTCAGGTGGCGTTCGAGGCCTTCAAGGGCGGCGCCTTCACGTTTCGCGAGGAGTTCACCGCCCGGGTCTGGGCCACGGGCTACGACTTTCCCGCTGTGCGGGAGGGCCGCGTCCACAAGGAGGTGGTCCCCGATGCCCGCCCCTCGGGCACGCAGGGCTGGTGGATGAACACCCGGCGCGAGGCCTTCCGCGACCCGCGCGTGCGGGAGGCGATCGGCCTGTGCTTCGACTTCAACTGGTCGAACGCCAACCTGATGTACGGCGCCTACATCCGCACGGCCTCCTATTTCGAGAACTCGGACCTGAAGGCCACCGGGCGCCCCGCGCCGGAGGAGTTGGCCCTCCTCGACCCGATGCGCGGCGACCTGCCGGCGGAGGTCTTCGGCGAGGCCTGGAGCCCGCCCAATTCCGACGGCTCGGGCCAGGACCGCGCCCTGCTCAGCCGCGCCGTGGCCCTCCTCCGCGAGGCCGGCTGCACCCGCGACGGCGGCGTGATCCGCCTGCCCTCCGGCAAGCCCCTGGAGATCGAGTTCCTCGACAACGACCCGGTGTTCCAGCCTGTGACGCAGCCCTTCATCCGCAATCTCGGGCTGATCGGCATCCGCGCCAGCATCCGGCTGGTCGATCCCTCGCAGTACCAGGCCCGGGTCAAGGATTTTGATTTCGACCTCACGGCGCGCCGCTTCGCCAGCGGCCTCACGCCCGGCCCCGAACTCCGCGAGGCCTACGGCTCCCGCAGCGCCGGCACGCCCGGCTCGAACAACCT
Source organism: Methylobacterium sp. TK31 (assembly GCF_055361545.1). Classification (NCBI taxonomy): domain Bacteria; kingdom Pseudomonadati; phylum Pseudomonadota; class Alphaproteobacteria; order Hyphomicrobiales; family Methylobacteriaceae; genus Methylobacterium; species Methylobacterium sp. TK31. The sequence continues at coordinate 3,353,998 of NZ_CM143964.1, forward strand.
GGCGGGCATCGCGAGCCCCGCAATCGACGCGCTGATCGACAAGGTGACGGAGGCGACCTCGCGCACCGACATGACCCATGCCGCGCGCGCCCTCGACCGGGTGCTGCGGGCCGGCCGCTACTGGGTGCCCATGTGGTACAAGGCCGATCACCGGCTGGCGCTCTGGGACGTCTACGGCCGCCCGGCCAAGGGACCGACCTACGATCTCGGCGTCCCGACCGTCTGGTGGTACGATGCCGACAAGGCCCGGCGCATCGGCCGAACCTGAGGGACACCTGTGCTCGGCTACATCCTGCGCCGTATCGCGCTCATGGTCCCGACCATCTTCGGGATCATGCTCATCACCTTCGTCATCGTGCAGTTCGCCCCCGGCGGCCCGGTGGAGCGGGTGCTGGCCCAGCTCCAGGGCCAGAACGAGGGCAGCCTGTCGCGGGTAACCGGCGGGGCGGGCGATCTCGGCGGCGCCGCCCGCACCGGCGGCGGGGGCGAGGCCAATGCCCGCTACCGCGGGGCGCAGGGGCTCGACCCGGCCTTCATCAAGAAACTCGAGCAGCAGTTCGGCTTCGACAAGCCGGCCCCCGAGCGCTTCGCCAAGATGATCTGGGACTACGTGCGGTTCGACTTAGGCAACAGCTACTTTCGCGATGTCTCGGTCCTGCAGCTGATCCGCGAGCGGCTGCCGGTGTCGATCTCCCTGGGCCTGTGGATGACGCTGATCTCCTACGCGATCTCAATTCCGCTGGGCATCCGCAAGGCGGTGCATGACGGCTCGCGCTTCGACCTCTGGACCTCGACCGTGGTCATCGTCGGCTACGCGATCCCGAGCTTCCTGTTCGGCATCGCCCTGATCATCCTGTTCGCGGGCGGCTCCTTCGTGCAGATCTTCCCGATCCGCGGCCTGACCAGCGAGAACTTCGACTCCCTCAGCCTCTGGGGCAAGGTGGTGGACTACGCCTGGCACATGACGCTGCCGCTGGCGGCCCTGGTGCTCGGCGCCTTCGCGACCTCGACCCTTCTGACCAAGAACTCCTTCCTCGACGAGATCCGCAAGCAGTACGTGCTCACAGCCCGCATGAAGGGCCTCTCCGAGCGCCGGGTGCTCTACGGACACGTCTTCCGCAACGCCATGCTCATCGTGATCGCGGGCTTTCCGGCGGCCTTCATCTCGGCCTTCTTCACCGGCTCGCTGCTGATCGAGACGATCTTCTCGCTGGACGGGCTCGGGCTCCTGTCCTTCACCTCCATCGTCGGGCGCGACTACCCCGTGGTCTTCGCGACCCTGTACATCTTTTCCCTGCTCGGGCTGGCGGTGAACCTGCTCTCCGACCTGATCTACACCTGGATCGACCCGCGCATCGACTTCTCGGCGCGGGCGACGTGACCGCCCTCCCCCTCGTCATTCGGCACGAGCATGCCGGCGACGCCGAAGCGATCGAGCGGCTCCACGCCCGCGCCTTCGGCCCCGGGCGCTTCGCCCGCACCGCCTACCGCCTGCGCGAGGGCACGGTGCCGGTGGCCGAACTCTGCTTCACCGCACTGGTGGCGACCTACCTCGTGGGCTCGGTGCGGGTGGGCCCGGCCGAGGCGGGCGATCCGCTCCTGGTGCTCGGCCCCCTCACCGTCGATCCGAGCTTCGAGGGGCGCGGCATCGGCGCCGCCCTGATGACGGCCTGCCTGGATGCCGCGGCGGCAGGGGGGCACGGTCTCGTCATCCTGATTGGGGATGCGCCCTATTACCGGCGCTTCGGCTTCGCGCCGATCCCGTCCGGGCGCCTCGTCCCGCCCTCCCCCGTTGACCCGGCCCGCTTCCTGTGGCGCGAACTCAGGCCCGGTGCGGCCGCCACAGTCTCGGGGAACGTGACCGCCCTCCGCCGGCGTTGACCCGCCGAGGGCGCCGACCGGGCGCCGGCAGGGACCACACCCCGATGGATGATTCGGCGATCCGGCACGACACGATCACGGCCAACGGCGTCGCGCTTCACGTGGCGCGGCTCGGGCGTGGCCGCCCGCTGGTACTGCTGCACGGCTGGCCGGAATTCTGGCTGACCTGGGAGCCGGTGATGCGGCGCCTCGCGGACCGTTTCGAACTGATCGCGCCGGATCTGCGCGGCTTCGGCGCCAGCGAGAAGCCCGACCTCCACCCCTCTGACAAGGCCGGTGCCGAGGTGCACGCCGCCGACATCGTCGCCCTGCTCGATGCCCTCGGCATCGCCCGGGCCGGCATCGTTGGCCACGACGTCGGAGCCTACGTGGTCCAGGCCCTCGGCCGAACGGCACCGGAGCGGCTGACCGGTCTGTTCACCTTCGACTGTCCCTATCCGGGCATCGGGCCGCGCCTCGCCGCGCCCGAGATGCTCGCCGAGATCTGGTACCAGTCCTACCACGTGAAGCCGTTCGCGGCGGCCCAGGTCGGGGCTTCGCGCGAGGGCTGCCGGCTCTATATCGGCCATTTCCTGCGCCACTGGGCCGGCGGCAACCCGGCCGCCTTCGACGACGTGCTGGAGGCCTTCGTCGACAACTTCCTGGCCCCGGGCAACCTGCAGGGCGGCTTCAACTGGTACGTCAGCGCGCAGGCCGGGCGCCTCGCCATGATCCGCGGCGAGGCTCCGCGGCTTCCGCCGATCACGGTGCCGATCTGCATCCGCTGGGGCGATTCCGACCCGCTGTTTCCGTTCGCCTGGACCGACCGCCTCGGCGAGACCTTCGCGAATCTCGACCTCGCCGAACTGAAGGGCGCCGGACATTTCCCACACCGGGAGGACCCGGACCGGGCCGCGGAGGAGATCGCGCGGTTCTTCGAGCGTCTGCCGGGGTAGCCCCTCAGGCCGCCCGGCCGCGGCGTCCTTCCACGAGCCACATCGCCAGCACGGCCGCCGCCAGGGCGGCCAGCGCCCACAGGCCGAGGGCCAGGGGATAGACCTCGACGCCGCGGATGTTGGCGCTGTCGCTCGGGCGGAAGCCGATCCAGTCGGCCCCACCGAGGCGGCCGCTGCGGACCGATTGCAGGCGCGGCACGGCGATCCCGCCACCGGCCTCCGCGACCCGGCGGATCGAGCCGCCGGTGCCCTCGGCCAGGGCCTTCAGGCGCTCGGTGTCGCTGAAGACGTCGGCGAGCTCGCGCGGGTTCGGCGGGCCGACGCTGACGAAGGCGACGAGGGTGCCGGAGCGCAGGGTGTGCAGGCCGAGTTCGGCGGCCTCGAAGGTCGTCGTGAACAGGCCCGGCTCGCCTTGCGTCAGGGTCAGGGTGCGCTGGCTTCCGGTCGGGCCCGTGACGGTGACGGGCTCCACCGTGTCGGCCATGGTCTGCCGCTCCACGCGGACCTCGCGGCCATGCCCTGTGGTCTGGGCCCGGAGAGCCTCCTCCTCCAGGGCCGGCTCCTTCATGAGCCAGTGCCCGAGCCTGCGCAGCAGGTCGAGATAGGGCCCGCCCTCCTGGTAGCCGCGGGCCCAGAGCCAGGCGTGGTCGGACAGGAGCAGGGCCACCCGGCCCTTCTCCTCGCGCGAGAGGGCGAGCAACGGCAGGGCGTTCGGCCCCTGCAGGATCGGCTGGATGCCGGGCTTTACCTGGGCGGAGACGATGCGCAGCCAGTCGCCCCAGGCCGGCGGCGAGGCCTCGGACCCGGGCAGCGCCCGGGTGACCGGGTGGCGGTTGCCGACGCCCGTGAGGGCCGCCTTGTAGGGCTGCTCCACCACCTGCCCGTTGGGCTCGCCCGGCAGAATCGCGGCGAGGCGCGTGCGCGACAGGCTGGAGGGCGAGGCGAATTCGGGGCCGGCCGCGATCAGCAGTGCGCCGCCCTCGCGGACGTAGCGGACGATGTTGTCGAAATAGGCCGAGGGCAGCACGCTCTGGTTGGCGTAGCGGTCGAAGATGATCAGGTCGAAATCCTTGATCTTCTGGACGAACAGCTCGCGCGTCGGGAAGGCGATCAGGGAGAGTTCGGAGATCGGCGTGCCGTCCTGCTTCTCCGGCGGGCGCAGGATGGTGAAATGGACGAGGTCGACGTTGGCGTCGGACTTCAGCAGGTTGCGCCAGGTGCGCTCGCCCTGGTGGGGCTCGCCGGAGACCAAGAGCACCCGCAGCTTCTCGCGGATGCCCTCGATGGGCAGCACCGCGCGGTTGTTGATGGTGGTGAGTTCGCCCGGCAGGGGCTCCACCTCGATCTCGACGACGTTCGGGCCGCCATGCTCGATCCGCATGGTCAGGGAGAAGGGCTGACCAGTGGGGAAGGTCCGGCGCCCGACCTCCTCGCCGTCGCGGCGCACGGTGACGGTGGCGCTGCCGGTGCCGCCGCGCTCCATCACCTCGGCCCGGATGGTGAGGTCGCGCCCGACGATGCCGAAGCGCGGCGCCTCGATGAGCTTGATCTGGCGGTCGCGCTCGTCCGGGTGGCCGGTGACGAGGACGTGGAGCGGGCCCTTCAGGCCCAGAGCCGCCACCGAGGCCGGGATGTCGTGCACCACGCCGTCCGTCAGCATGACCACGCCCGCCAGCCGCTCGGCCGGCACGTCCGCCAGCGCCTGCGACAGGGCGGTGAACAGCCGCGTGCCCTCGTCGCCCTCCTTGGCGTCGGGTACGTCGATGAAGCGCGGCTCGATGTTGGTCAGCGCGCCGAAGCGGCGCTGCAGTTCGGCGCGCACCGCATCGGTCATGGCCGGCCGGTCGCCGAGGGCCTGCGAGCCAGAGCGGTCGACCACGACGGCGGCGATGTCCTTCACCGGCTCGCGGTCCTCGCGCACCAGGGACGGGTTCGCGATCGCCAGGAGTACCAGCCCTAGGGCGAGGGCCCGCAGGATCGCGGTTCGGCCCCGCGCCAGGAAGGCCAGCACGGCGAAGACCGCGACGATCACGCCGAAGGCGATCAGCACCGGCCAGGGCACCAGGGGGGTGAAGCTGAGGCTCAGCATGGGCGCGGTGCCTCCGGTACGAAATTCGTCACTGGCCCAGCCGCTCCAGCAGCGCCGGGACGTGGACCTGGTCGGCCTTGTAGTTGCCGGTGAGGGTATAGATCACGAAGTTGATGCCGCCGCGGAAGGCCATTTCGCGCTGGCGCTGGTCGCCGCCGACGATGGGGTAGAGCGGCTCGCCGCGCTTGCCCACCGCCCAGGCGGCGGCGAGGTCGTTGCTGGTGATGACGATGGGCGAGACGCCGTCGCCCGCCCGGGCCGGGCGGCGCTCGGCGCCCTCGCCCGCCGGCGGCAGGGTCTCGACCCAGGTCTGGCCGGTGGCATAGCGGCCGGGAAAGGTGTCGACGAGGTAGAAGGCCTTGGTGAGCACGTGGTCGGGCGGCACCGGCTCCAGCTCGGGCACCTCCAGGGTCGCCAGCATCTTGCGCAGATAGGCGCCCTCCGGCGTCGGCGGGGCGCCCGGCCGCGCGGTCAGCGCGTCGCGGGTGTCGAAGATCACGGTGCCGCCGTTGCGCATGAAGGCATCGATGCGCCGGATCGCGGTCTCGCTCGGCTGCGGCCGCCCGGCGACGATGGGCCAGTAGATCAACGGATAGAAGGCGAGTTCGTCCTTGGCGGGGTCGATGCCGATCGGATCGCCGGGTTCCAGGGCGGTGCGGCTCGCCAGCATCTGGGTCAGGCCGGAGAGGCCGGCCCGACTCGCGGTGTCCGCCGCCTCGTCGCCGGTGACGACGTAGGCGAGCCGGGTCGCCAACGCCGAATCGAAAGCGCCCGCGCGGACCGGGGCGGCCTGCTGGGCCTGCACCGGTTGCGGCGCGCCCACCAGGGCGCCGAGGGCGAGGCCGGCCAGGAGGACCGCGGCAGGGCGCGAGACGAAACCCCGTCCGCGCCGGAGGAAGCCGCCGAGCCAGAGGCCCGCGAGGGTATCGAGGATGAGGAGCATCAGGGCCAGGGTGAAGAGGGTGGCGCGCAGGTCGAGCGTTTCGGCGCCGGCGAGCGAGCCGAGGCGGGCACCGGACAGGGGCGCGAAGTCGAAGGGTTTCAGCCGGTCCGTTCCCCCGAGGGCGTTGACCGCGATCCCCCCGTCGGCCGGGCCGTAGAAGCCCGGCGGATGCTCCAGGGTCGCGCGGTCGGCGGAGTCGGCGGAGACCGCGGTGGCGCCGGCCGGCGGCGCACCCAGGGCGCCGAACCCATCGAGGGTGAGGCGCGGCGCGAGCACGGCCGTCGCCCGCGCCCCGGCATCGCCCGCCGGCAGTGCCTTGGCGCCGGCGAGGTTCACGACCCGTCGGAGCATATCGATGAACAGGCCCGACAGGGGCAGGTTCGACCAGGTGGTGTCGGCGGTGACGTGGAAGAGCACGACGAGCCCCTGGCCGCGCTTCTGCGCCGTGACGATGGGGGTGCCGTCCTGGAGCGACGCCCAGGTCCGGCCCGGCAGGTCGCCGTCCGGCTCGGCCAGGATCTGCCGGCGCACGCCGATATCGATCGGCGGGGTCAGGCCGGCGAAGGGGCTCTCGGGCGCGAAGGGGGCGAGGGTCTTGGGGCTGTCCCAGGACAGCGTGCCGCCCAGGGTACGGCCGCCGCGGCGCAGGCGCACGGGAACGAGCGGATCGTTGCCGGCGGCGAGGCGTGGCCCGGCGAAGCGCAGCAGGAGACCGCCCTCGTCGACGAACTGCTCGACGCGGGCGAGCGTCGGTCCGTCGAGGGCGCCGACATCGGCGAGGACGAGGACCGAGACCTGGTTGTCGAGAAGCTGTCCAATGGATTCCGCGATGCCCTTGGCACCCCGAGGCTCCTGCACGTCGGCATAGGGGCCGAGCGCGCGCGACAGGTAGTAGGTCGGCGCCAGCAGCGGCTGGGCCTGATCACTGGTGCCGCCGAAGACGAGGCCGACGCGGCGGCGCTTGCCGCGTTCGTCCACCAGGGTCACGGCACCGGCCGAGCGCTCGGCCGCGACCTCGATGCGGCTGATGCTGTTGCGCAGCTCCACCGGCAGGTCGAAGCCGACCTCGGTCTCGGTGGCGTCCGGCGCGAAGGTGAAGGCATGCTCCGCGAGCGGCAGGCCCTTCTGGTCGACCGCGCGCACGAGGCCGGTGTCGCGGCCGTTGGCGGCGGCCCGCAGGACATGCGCGGTCAGCTGGCCGCTGGCTTCGGCGGCCGAGAGCGCGAGGGCCGGGGGCCGGTCGGCTTTCAGGATGGTGAGCGCGGCCCCGGTCCGGCCGACCAGATCGGCGAGGCTCTTGCCGAACGTGTCCTCGCCCGGGCCGGCGACACCGTCGCTGATCCAGAGAATCGCCGTGCTCGGGCTGCGCTCGAGGAAGGCGGTGAGCGAGGGCAGGTGCGCGGCGCGGTCCGCGAGGTGCGGACGCGGCGCGATGGCGCGCAGGCGATCCAAGGCCGCGGCCGGCACCTTGGCCTCGAGGGCGGCCACCGGCTCGGCCAGGGCGGTCACCGCCACGGGCCGGCCGTCCCGCGCCGCACTCTCGACCGTGTCGGTGGCGACCCGCAGGCGATCGCGCCAGTCGTGGGCGGCGGAAAACCCGTTGTCGAGGACGACGAGGAGCGGCGTGCGCCCGGTGACGGCGCCCGTGCCGGAGGGATTCCAGACCGGGCCGGACACCGCCAGGATCAGGCAGGCGGCGGCGAGGATGCGCAGGATCAGCAGCCAGGGTGGGGTCCGGGCCGGCGTCTCGCGCTTACCGAGAAGGTCGGCCATGATCCGCAGCGGCGGAAAATCGATGCGGCGCGGCCGCGGCGGGGTCACCCGCAGCAGGAACCAAAGGGCCGGCAGGGCGACGAGCGCGGCGAGCGCCAGGGGCGCGGCGAAGGTGAGGGGCAATCCGAGCATGCGGCGATCCTCAGCCGGTCCCGCGCGCCGCCGCGACGAGGGTCAGGAGGCGCAGGGCCGCCTCGCTCGCCGGACGGTCGGTGCGATGGATCGTCAGGGTCCAGCCCTGGGTCCGGGCGATCTCCGCGAGGCGATCGCGATGGGCGGCGATCCGCACCCGGTAGGCTTCGCCCCAGGCGCCCGCATCACCGACATTGAGGCTGAGCTTCGACTCGAGGTCGTGCAGCACCGCCTGCCCCGAGAACGGGAAGGTCTCCTCGACGGGGTCGACGATCATCACGAGGTGACCCCTTGTGCCCCGGCCGGCGAGCCGGTCCACCGACGCCTTCACGGCCTCGGGCGGCGACAGGAAGTCGCTGATCAGGACGGCCTCGTCGAATCGGCCCGGCGTGGCGGACGGCGGGGCGTCGTCGTCCTGTCCCTGGCCGTCGGCGACGAGGGCCTGGGCCATGGTCTCGACGATGCGCCGGGAGGCGGTGGCACGGGTGAGGCCGAGCAGGCCGGTGCGCTCGCCGCCCTCCACCAGGGCGTCGGCCAGCGCGAAACCGAGCACCAGCGCGCGCTCCACCTTGGGCGCCTGCGCCAAGTGCGAGGCAAAGCCCATGGAGGCGGAGCGGTCGATCCAGAACCAGATGTTGTGGGTGGCTTCCCACTCGCGCTCGCGCACGTAGAGCCGGTCGTCGCGGGCCGAGCGGCGCCAGTCGATCCGCGCGGCGGCCTCGCCGGCGACGAAGGGCCGGAACTGCCAGAAGCTCTCGCCCGGCCCGGCGCGACGGCGCCCGTGGATGCCATGGGCCAGCGTCGAGGACACCCGGCGGGATTCGAGGATCAGCCGCGGCATCCGTTCGGCCAGGGCGAGGGCACTCTCGGTCTCGCGGCGTCCGGGATTGCGAGCGCTCCGGTCGAGGACCTGGGTGGCGCCGCCGCCGGGCCGGGGGATCGCCATGCCCTAGAGCTTGCCGGCGAGCTGGGCGATGAGGCCCGGGATGGTCTCGCCGTCCGCGCGCGCCGCGAAGCTCAGCGCCATGCGGTGCTTGAGCACCGGCTCGGCCAGGGCCTTCACATCGGCGATGGACGGGGCGACGCGGCCCTCGATCAGGGCGCGGGCACGCACCGCCAGGGTGAGCGCCTGGCTGGCGCGGGGGCCCGGCCCCCAGAGGAGCTTGCCCTTGAGCGCCGGATCGCCGCCCTCGGGGCGCGCGGACCGCACGAGGTCCAGGATGGCATCGACCACCGCGTCCCCGACGGGCAGGCGGCGCACGAGGCGCTGGGCCGTGAGCAGTGCCTCGGTGGACATCACCGCCTGCGGCTTGTGCTCGTCGATGCCTGTGGTCTCGATCAGGATGCGGCGCTCGGCGGCCCGATCGGGATAGCCGACGTCGATCTCCAGGAGGAAGCGGTCGAGTTGGGCCTCGGGCAGCAGATAGGTGCCCTCCTGCTCGATCGGGTTCTGGGTTGCCAGCACGTGGAAGGGGCGCGGCAGATCGTGCCGCTCGCCGGCCACCGAGACGAAGTGCTCCTGCATCGCCTGCAGCAGGGCCGACTGCGTGCGCGGGCTCGCGCGGTTGATCTCGTCGGCCATCAGGAGCTGGGTGAAGACCGGGCCCTTCACGAAACGGAACGAGCGGTGCCGGTCGGCATCCTCGTCGAGGATCTCGGTGCCGAGGATGTCCGACGGCATCAGGTCCGGCGTGAACTGAACGCGGCGGGCATCGAGGCCGAGGACGGTGCCGAGGGTCTCGACGAGCTTGGTCTTGGCGAGGCCCGGCAGGCCGACGAGAAGTCCGTGGCCGCCGGCCAGGATCGTCACCAGCGCGAGGTCGACCACCTGCTCTTGGCCGAAGATGACCTTGTGGATCGCCTCGCGGGCCTGACCCACCGAACCGAGACAGGCTTCGGCCGTGGCGACGATGCCGTCATCGAGGGTGGTGGCCGGCTGGGAGCCCTGAATCATGCGTGTCGGTCCTGGCTTCTTCCGCGTCGGCCGTCGAGGGCCGCGCGCGGCGGGAATGCGCCATCGAGGGGCGGGCCTGGCGTCGGCCGTCTGGCCGGGAGTGTGGCGCCCTTTGCGGCACGCTGGCAAGGTCGGCGCGACGACGCAGGGTTCGGACCTGCCCGCATGCGCCAGGATGGAGGGGAGAGGACGTCGCGCCGCCGTTCCCCCGTCGCCCGGATGCGCTATCTTGTGATGACATGACCGACACGACTCCGCCCGTCGCCGATCCGACGATCGACCGCCTCAGCGCCGCCCTCGGCGATGCGGCCCGCCGCGGCCCGCCGCCGGTGGAGCGCTGGAACCCGCCCTTCTGCGGGGCGATCGACATGCGGATCGCCGCCGACGGGACCTGGCACCACGACGGCACGCCGATCCGCCGCCCGGCCCTGGTCAAGCTGTTCGCCTCGATCCTCCGGCGCGAGCCCGACGGCGGCTACGTTCTCGTCACTCCCGTGGAGAGCGTCGGCATCACGGTGGAGGATGCGCCCTTCGTGGCCGTGGAAATGGCGGTCGAAGGCGACGGGCCGGGCCGGCGGATCGCCTTCCGCACCAGCGTGGACGACCTCGTCGCGGTCGATGCCGACCATGCCCTGCGCTTCGAGCAGGATGCGGGGGGCGGCCTGCGCCCCTACGTCCACGTCCGCCGCGACCTCTGGGCCCTGCTGACCCGGGCGCTGACCTACGATCTTCTCGCCCTGGTAGAGGAGCGGGACGGCTGGCTCGGCGTCATGGCCGGCGGCACCTTCCACCGCATCGCGCCCGCCGAGAGCGCATGAGGCAGGCCGATGCGCTGGCGGACCTCGTCGCCCGGGCCGCCGAGTACCTGTCCGCGGAGCCGCCGGGCGACGGCGCCCCGACGGCAAACCCGCGGGGCGACCACGATCTCGACGGGGCCGAGGCGGCGGTGGTGCCGGAGCGTCCGCACCGGCGTGCGGCGGTGCTGGTGCCGGTGCTGCCCCGGGCGGACGGCCCTCGCGTGCTGTTCACCGTCCGGGCCGCGCATCTGCGCGACCATTCGGGGCAGATCGCGTTCCCGGGTGGCAAGATCGACCCGGACGATCCGAGCCCGGCCGAGGCCGCCCTGCGCGAGGCTCGGGAGGAGGTCGGACTCCCGGCCGAGGCGATCCGCGTCCTCGGCTACCTCGACCCCTATCTCTCGGCCACCGGCTTCCTGGTCCTGCCCGTCCTCGGCCTCGTCGATCCGGAGGCCGGTCTGACCCTCAATCCGGACGAGGTTGCCGCGACCTTCGAGGTGCCCCTGAGCCACCTCCTCGACCCGGGCCAGCGCCGTATCGAGAGCGCAGTCTGGCGCGGCCGGCAGCGGCGCTACTACGCCATCACCTACGGCGAGTTCCGAATCTGGGGCGTCACGGCCGGGATCGTCAACAATTTGCAGGAGCGCCTCTACCCGTGACGCCGCGCCCGTCCCCCCGTCGCCCGAGCCAGACATGATCCGCCGCGTCCTCGAAGAACTCCTGATCTTCCTCTCCCCGTTCCTGCTCTTCGCGGTCTACCTCGCGATCCGCGGGCACCGGCCCGACCAGCGCGCGCACTGGGACGGGCAGGCCTTCCGCCTGACCCTTGCGGGCCTCGTCCTAGTCATCCTGTCCCTGGTGGCGACGGGACTCTTCAGCGAACGTCATCGCGGCGGCTACGTGCCGCCTCACCTGGAGAACGGGCAAGTCGTGCCCGGGCGATTCCAGTGAGCGGGCACGATCTCGACGAGGCCGGCCTCGCCCGTCTCCTCGACCGGCCAGGGGTCCGACGCGTGCTCGCCGCCCTGGCATCCGAGGGCGAGGCGACCCGCCTCGTGGGCGGCTGCGTGCGCGACGCCCTGCTCGGACGTGCCGGCGACGACATCGACCTGGCCACGACTTTGCTGCCCGACACGGTGATTGCCCGGGCCGAGGCAGCCGGCCTGCGCGCCGTCCCGACGGGGATCGAGCACGGCACCGTCACGCTGCTCGCGGGCGAGGCCACCTTCGAGGTCACGACCCTGCGGGAGGATGTCGAGACCGACGGCCGCCATGCCGTCGTGCGGTTCGGCCGCGACTTCGCCCTCGACGCGCAGCGCCGGGACTTCACCATGAACGCGCTCTCGCTCGCATCCGACGGCACGCTCCACGACACCACCGGCGGAATCGAGGACCTGAAGGCCGGCCGGGTGCGCTTCATCGGCGAGGCCCGGACGCGTATTCGCGAGGACGCCCTGCGCATCCTGCGGTTCTTCCGGTTTCACGCCCGCTACGGGGCCGGGCCTCCCGACCCGGAGGGCCTGTCGGCCTGCATCGCTGCTCGGGACGCCCTGGACGGCCTGTCGTGCGAGCGCATCCGAACGGAATTCCTGAAGCTGCTGTCGGCCCCGGGCGCGCCCGCTGCCGTCGAGACCTTGAGCGAGACCGGGCTGCTGATGCGGCTGATCGGCGGCCTCGGCGATCGCGGCCGCTTCATCCGCGTCGTCGCCCAGGGCACCGGAACGTCGACGGTCGAGCGCCTGGCCGCGCTGGCGGTGTGGTCCGACGTCGATGCCGGGCGTCTGGAGGCCGGCCTCCGGCTCTCGAAGGCCGAACACGCGGCGCTGGCGGCCTATGGGCGGGCTCTCGGAGCCCTGCACGGACGGTCCACGATCGACGCCACCGAGATGCGCCGGTTGGCGGCCAACTACGATCGCGCCGCCCTCGGACTGGCATACGCGGTGACCCGGGGAGACCCAAATCCGGTCGTCACACCGGAGGCCGGGACCTATCTCGACGATCTCGTGAGCGGCCGGGTGACGCCGCCGAAGTTTCCCCTCGCGGGCGCCGACATGGTGGCGCGGGGTGTTCGACCCGGCCCCGAGATCGGCAGCCGGCTCGCCCGAGCGCGGGCCCTGTGGCTAGATCTCGGCTGCCCGGAGGATTCGGCCGCACGCGAGACCCTGCTCGAGCGCGCGACCGCTTAGGGTCCCAACGTCGACCAGTTCAGAAGTTGAGCGCGACCTTCGCGTCGCGGAGCTGGACGATCTGGCCCGTGAGCTCGTCCTTCTTGGCGAAATCCTCGGTGGCGTCGCGCAGCATCTCGACGGCCTCGATGTCGCGGTCGAGGGATTCCGGCGAGATCTCCTCGAAGGGGTTCGCACGCTCGGCGATCACGGTCACGGAGGTCGGGCCGATATCGGCGAAGCCGCCGCGGACCAGGACGCGCTTGCCGGTATGACCGGCCTCGTTGATCACGATGACGCCGACCTTGAGGGCCGTGAGCACGGGGGCGTGGCCGGGGAGAACGGTCATCTCGCCCTCGATGCCGGGCAGCTGCACGGCCTCGATCTGACCGGAATACAGCGTCCGCTCGGGGCCGACGAAATCGAACTGGAAGGTGGCCATGAGGTCGAGGATCCCGGCTCGGGGTGTCTGTACGGGGTGACGGCGCGCCGGGCCCGGAAGGCGCGCGCCGTCATGTTCGTCGTCAGGCCCGGCGGCGATCGGCGACGAAGCCGATCCCGAGGCCCAGCACCGCGCCGATGACGGCGAAGATGCCGATATGCTGCATCTGGCCCGTGGTCAGGGAGCCGCCGCGGGTTCCCGCCGGCGAATCTCCCTGAACCTCCAGGCTGAACGAGCCGATCTTGATCTCGGCGGCCTCGGGCCGGGTGAGATACCCGGCAAGGCCGCCGACCACGAGACCGACGAGGAGGAGAACGACCTTCGCGTTCAAGACCTCAAGCCGCCGCGGCGATCTTCTTCGCCTTCTCCTTGGCGTCCTCGATCGTGCCGACCATGTAGAACGCCGCCTCCGGCAGGTCGTCGTACTCGCCGTTCACGAGGCCCTTAAAGCCCTTGATCGTGTCGGCCAGCGGGACCTGGATGCCCGGCGAGCCGGTAAAGATCTCGGCCACCGAGAACGGCTGCGAGAAGAAGCGCTCGATCTTACGGGCGCGGGCGACGGTGAGCTTGTCCTCTTCCGAGAGCTCGTCCATGCCCAGGATCGCGATGATGTCCTGCAGGGCCTTGTAGCGCTGCAGCGTCTGCTGGACCTTACGGGCGACCTCGTAGTGCTCCTCGCCGAGGACGGCGGGGTTGAGCATGCGCGAGGTGGAGTCCAGCGGATCCACGGCCGGGTAGATACCCTTCTCGGCGATCGAGCGCGACAGCACGGTCGTGGCGTCGAGGTGGGCGAACGAGGCGGCGGGCGCCGGGTCGGTCAGATCGTCGGCCGGCACGTAGATGGCCTGCACCGAGGTGATCGAGCCCTTGGTGGTGGTGGTGATGCGCTCCTGCAGGGCGCCCATATCGGTAGCCAGCGTCGGCTGGTAGCCCACCGCGGACGGAATGCGGCCGAGAAGCGCCGACACTTCCGAACCGGCCTGGGTGAAGCGGAAGATGTTGTCCACGAAGAACAGCACGTCCTGGCCCTGGTCGCGGAAATCCTCGGCGATGGTCAGGCCGGTGAGGGCGACGCGCGAGCGGGCGCCGGGGGACTCGTTCATCTGGCCGTAGACCAGAGCGCACTTCGAACCCTCGGCGGAGCCGTTGTGCTCCTTGGGGTCCATGTTCACCTTGGACTCGATCATCTCGTGGTAGAGATCGTTGCCCTCGCGGGTGCGCTCGCCGACGCCGGCGAACACCGAGTAGCCGGAGTGCACCTTGGCGATGTTGTTGATGAGCTCCATGATCAGCACAGTCTTGCCGACGCCGGCGCCGCCGAACAGGCCGATCTTGCCGCCCTTGGCGTAGGGGGCGAGGAGGTCGACCACCTTGATGCCGGTGACGAGGATCTGCGACTCGGTGGACTGCTCGGAATAGGCGGGCGCCGGCTGGTGGATGGCGCGCAGGGTGTCGGACTGGATCGGGCCGGCCTCGTCGATCGGCTCGCCGATGACGTTCATGATGCGGCCGAGGGTGTTGAAGCCGACCGGGACCTTGATGGCCTCGCCGGTATCGGTGACTTCCTGGCCGCGGACCAGGCCTTCCGAGGTGTCCATGGCGATGCAGCGCACGGTGCTCTCACCGAGCTGCATGGCGACTTCGAGAACGAGGCGGCTGCCGTTGTTCTTGGTCTCCAGGGCGTTCAGGATCTCGGGCAGGTGGCCGTCGAAGTGCACGTCGACCACGGGGCCGATGACCTGGGTGATCTTGCCGACCTTGTTCGAGCCGGCGCCGGGGAGAGCGGTGTTCGCCATGTTACGGGTCCTTTGGATACGTTGCGGTCAGGGCGTCGGGTGCGCTCAGAGCGCTTCGGCGCCCGAGATGATCTCGATGAGTTCCTTGGTGATCATGGCCTGACGCGTCCGGTTGTAGATCTGCGTCTGCTTCTTGATCATCTCGCCCGCGTTGCGCGTGGCGGAGTCCATGGCGCCGGTGCGGGCGCCCTGCTCGGAGGCGGCGTTCTCCAGAAGCGCACGGAACACCTGAACGGTGAGGTTGCGCGGGAGCAGCGTGTCGAGGATCGCCTCCTCGCTCGGCTCGAACTGGAGGGCGGCATCGGGGGCCGTGGCGCCGGTCTCGGGCAGCTCGGCCGGGATGAGCTTCTGCGCCGTCGGGATCTGAGAGATGACGGAGCGGAAGCGCGAGTAGAACAGGGTCGCGACATCGAACTCGCCGGCGTCGAAGCGGGCGATGATGCTGTCGGCGATCTCGGCGGCGAACTCGTAATCGACCGCCTTGTTGCCGCGCAGGTCGCGGTTCTCGATGATCTCGTCGCGGAACTGGCGACGGAGCAGGTCGTAGCCCTTCTTGCCGACAGTGATCATCTTCACCGTCTTGCCCTCGGCCGTCAGCTTGCGGGCATGCTCGCGGGCGAGGCGTGCGATCGACGAGTTGAAGCCGCCGCACAGGCCGCGATCGGCGGTGCAGACGATGAGCAGGTGGGTCTTCTCGGAGCCGGTTCCGGAGAGGAGCCGGGGACCCTGCACGCCGCCGACGAGGTTGGCTGCGAGGTTGCCGAGCACCTGGGACATCTTCTCGGCGTAGGGACGCGCGCTTTCGGCGGCCATCTGGGCGCGCCGCAGCTTGGCGGCGGCGACCATCTGCATCGCCTTGGTGATCTTCTGCGTGCCCTTCACCGAGGTGATGCGGTTCCGCAGATCCTTCAAACTCGCCATGGGGTGACTTCCAGATCCATCCGCTGCCGCTCAAGGCGAGGCGCCCGGACGATCCGGGCGCCTGCTCTTATTGAGGTCCGGCTACCCGCGGGCAGCCGGTTGTGCCGTCGATGCCTTACGCCAGAGACTTGGCGACGCTCTCGACGACGCCCTTCAGCGTCTTGGCGCTGTCGTCGGACAGGTCCTTCGAGTCGCGGATCTTGGTGAGCAGGTCGGCGTGCTTGGTGCGCAGGGCCGAGAGCAGGGCGTCCTCGAACGGGCGGACCTTGTTCAGCGGCAGCGTGTCGAGGTAGCCGTTCACGCCGGCATAGATCACCGCGACCTGCTCTTCCATCTTCAGCGGCGAGAACTGCGGCTGCTTCAGGAGCTCGGTCAGGCGCGAACCGCGGTTCAGGAGCTTCTGAGTCGAAGCGTCGAGATCGGAGCCGAACTGCGCGAAGGCGGCCATCTCGCGGTACTGCGCAAGCTCGCCCTTGATCTTGCCGGCGACCTTCTTCATCGCCTTCGTCTGGGCCGAAGAGCCCACCCGGGAGACCGAGAGGCCGACGTTCACCGCCGGGCGGATGCCCTGGTAGAACAGGTCGGTCTCGAGGAAGATCTGGCCGTCGGTGATCGAGATCACGTTGGTAGGGATGTAGGCCGAGACGTCGTTGGCCTGGGTCTCGATGACCGGCAGCGCGGTCAGCGAGCCGTTGCCGGCGGCGTCGCCCATCTTGGCGGCGCGCTCGAGCAGGCGCGAGTGCAGGTAGAACACGTCGCCCGGATAGGCCTCGCGGCCCGGCGGGCGACGCAGCAGCAGTGACATCTGGCGGTAGGCCACGGCCTGCTTGGAGAGATCGTCGTACACGATCACGGCGTGCATGCCGTTGTCGCGGAAGTACTCACCCATGGCGCAGCCGGCGAAGGGCGCGATGAACTGCATTGGCGCGGCATCAGACGCCGTGGCAGCGATGACGATCGAGTACTCGAGCGCGCCGTTGTCCTCGAGGGACTTCACGAACTGGGCGACGGTGGAGCGCTTCTGACCGATGGCGACGTAGACGCAGTAGAGCTTGGCGTTCTCGTCGGTGCCGGCATGGGCCGGCTTCTGGTTCAGGATCGTGTCGAGGGCAATGGCGGTCTTGCCGGTCTGGCGATCGCCGATGATGAGCTCACGCTGGCCGCGGCCGACGGGGATCAGGGCGTCGATGGCCTTGAGGCCGGTGGCCATCGGCTCGTGCACCGACTTGCGCGGGATGATGCCCGGGGCCTTCACGTCGACGCGGCGGCGCTCGGTGGTGGCGATGGGGCCCTTGCCGTCGATCGGGTTGCCCAGGGCGTCGACGACGCGGCCGAGCAGGGCCTTGCCGACCGGAACGTCCACGATGGCGCCGGTGCGCTTGACGGTCTGGCCTTCCTTGATGTCGCGGTCGGACCCGAAGATCACGATGCCGACGTTGTCCTGCTCGAGGTTGAGGGCCATGCCGCGCACGCCCGACTCGAACTCGACCATCTCGCCGGCCTGGACGCTGTCGAGGCCGTAGGCGCGGGCGATGCCGTCACCCACGGACAGGACCTGACCGACCTCGGTGACTTCGGCTTCCTGGCCGAAGTTCTTGATCTGATCCTTCAGGATCGCGGAGATCTCGGCGGCGCGGATGTCCATCGTCGGGCCTCTTGTCTTGGAATGATTGAATGGGGTTGGGAACGGGGAGCGGTCGGGCCTGGAACAGGCCCTTACCGGGCTTCCCGCATCGCGAGGCGAATGCCGTTGAGCTTGGTGCGCAGGGAGGCGTCGACCATGCGGCTTCCGATCTTGACGACGAGGCCACCGATCAGGCTGGGGTCGATCCGGAGGTCGAGGTCGATCTCCGAGCGCGCCACATCGCGCAGGGAGGCCTTGATCTCTTCGATGACAGCCTCCGAGGGACGCTCGGCGACGGTCACCTCGGCGCGTACGATCCCCTTCGACTCGCGCACCAGGGTGCGGAAGCCGCGGATCATGTCGGGGAGCGCGAACAGGCGGCGGTTGGCGGCCGCGAGGCGGATGAAATTGCCGCCGAGGCCGCCGATGCCGGCCTTCTCCAGGAGGGCCACGATGGCGGCCTCCTGCTCGGCGCCCGAGAAGACCGGGCTGCGCACGAAGCGACGCAGATCCGCGCTGTCCTTGAGCATCGCGTCGAACTGGTCGAGGCTCGCCGCGACGCCATCGACGTCGCGCTCGTCACGTGCCAGTTCGAACAAGGCCGACGCGTAACGCGCCGCCACGCCTGCAACCGGGGAACCCGCCTCGGAACCGTTCTGCGCCACGCGCCGCTCTCTCTTCAATCCTGCCTGAGGGCTCCGGCCGTGTCGCACCGTGTTCGGCGCGGGCTTACGAAACCGTCAGGATTGGGAACGTGCCGGTCTGCGCGGGCCATGAAAAGCCCGCCCTTCCGGCGCGGCGAGGGCCTAGCATGCGTGTCCGAGGGGCGCAAGACGAGGGCACCTGCGCCGAAGCATTGTGCAACGCGAGATGCCGAACCGGGTTCCGATGCGGGCAAACGGTGGCGAAGGTGAGGCCACGGCCTCAGCAGGCGATCCGGTCGCAGCGGCGCGTGGCGGCGACCATGCGGGCGAGCGCCTTCGGTCCGGGATGACCGAGGAGACCGGTATTGCCGAGAACGTAGGAGGGGGTCGCGCTGAGGCCGAGATCGGCGGCCATGCGCATCTGCGCCTTGAGGGCGAGGCGGACCTCCTCGCTGTCGGCGATGCTCTCGATCTCGGCCGCCGGCACGCCGAGCTTCGCCGCGGCCTGGAGGGCATCGACCCCGTCGATCTTGCCGGGCTTGGCGAGCAGGGTCCGGTACAGGCTCCAGGCCGCGGCCGAGCCGAGCCGGCGCTGGATCGCCAGGGCGACCTTGGCGGCCTGGGCCGACTGCACGGCCAGGATCGGGTTGTTGATCAGGCCGATTCGTAGCGACGGATCGCTCTCGCTGAGCGAGACCATGTCGGCCGCGGCCTTCCGGCAATACGGACAGTTGTAGTCGAAGAACTCGTACAGGGTCGTCTCGGCCTCGGCCGGGCCGACATAGGTCACGCCCCGAAGGGCCGGGATCTCGCCGACGATCTCGCCGGGCAGACGCATGTTGGCGACGGGGCGGCCGTCGTCGTTGTCCACCCTGAAGGCCTGGCCGTAGCCCTGAGCGAGGGCAGCCCCGACAGTCCCGAGGCCGGCGCCGAGCCCGGCGGAGGCGAAGAGGAAGCGTCGGCGGTCGAGGCCCGGTAACGCGAAGCTCATGGGGTGGCCCTGGAAGCGTGAAGACGGCAAGCGTCGGAACGGCCCGGCTTCTAGACCCGCCCGGCCCGGGCCGCCAGGGTTGCGCCTCAGCGCATCGCGCCGGGCCGGTCGCCCACCGCCCAGGCGAGGGCCTGCTCCAGGCGGTCGTTACCCCAGAACAGCTCGCCGTCGTCGGCGAGGAAAGTCGGCGCCCCGAAGATGCCGCGCGAGCGCGCCTCCTCCCCGTTGACGCGCAGGCGACCCTTGTTGGTCTCGGCCGCCGCCTGCTTCAGGATGATCGTGCCGTCGAGGCCGAGGCCGTTGAGGACCGACACCACGGCCGGCGGCTCGGCGATCGACTGGCCGCGGGCGAACTCCGCCTCGTAGACGGCCTTCGAGAACGGCACGAGCCAGTCGTGGTCCATGCCGTAGGTCGCCGCGCGGGTGGCGCTGAGGCTGTTCTGCGGGAAGGGATCGGGGCGTGTCAGCGGCGGCAGCCCGAGGCGGGCGGCCTCGCGCTCGACATCGCGCCACATGTGACGGCCCTTGGCGGCGTAGAGGTTGAACGGCGAGGAGTTCCAGCCCTGCGCGGCGAAGATCGGCCCGACGAGGAAGGGGCGCCAGCGGATCTCGACGCCGGCCGCCGCCGCCAGGGCCTCGATCCGCATCGCCGAAAGGTAGGAATAGGTCGATGCGAACTCGTACCAGAATTCGAGGGTCGGCCTGCGCGGCATGCGTCGAATCTCCGGGATCGAGGATGGTGGCGAGTGTCACCCGCCGCGGGGCCGGCGACAAGGCACTTCACGACCACGGCTACGCTGAGCGAACGCATCCGGCGGCATGGCGGTTGCACGGCCCCGCGCTCCGCTGATAAGCCGCCGCAATCTGACGACGCCGACGCGCACGAAGCCCGAACCGGAAGCGAGCCCATGACCGACGCGAACCCGAAGCCCGTCAACAAGGTCGTGCTCGCCTATTCCGGCGGCCTCGACACCTCGATCATCCTGAAGTGGCTGCAGACCACCTATGGCTGCGAGGTCATCACCTTCACGGCCGATCTCGGCCAGGGCGAGGAGCTAGAGCCGGCGCGCAGGAAGGCCGAACTGCTCGGCATCAAGCCCGAGAACATCTTCATCGAGGACCTGCGCGAGGAATTCGTGCGGGACTACGTGTTCCCGATGTTCCGCGCCAACGCCGTCTACGAGGGCGTCTACCTCCTCGGCACCTCCATCGCCCGGCCGCTGATCGCCAAGAAACAGATCGAGATCGCCGAGAAACTCGGGGCCGACGCCGTCTGTCACGGCGCCACCGGCAAGGGCAACGACCAGGTCCGGTTCGAGCTCGGCTACTACGCCCTGAAGCCGGACGTCACGGTCATCGCCCCCTGGCGCGAGTGGGACCTGAAGAGCCGCGAGCAGCTGATCGCCTTCGCCGAGCAGCACCAGATCCCGATCTCGAAGGACAAGCGTGGCGAGAGCCCGTTCTCCGTGGACGCCAACCTCCTGCACGCCTCCTCGGAAGGAAAGGTGCTGGAGGACCCCGCCGACGAGGTGCCGGACTACGTCTACTCGCGCACCCGCTCGCCGGAAGAGGCGCCCGACACGCCGACCGTGATCACCATCGGCTTCGAGAAGGGCGACGCGGTCTCGATCGACGGCGAGCGCCTGTCCCCGGCGAGCCTCCTCGCCAAGCTCAACCAGCTCGGCCACGACAACGGCATCGGCCGCCTCGACCTGGTGGAGAACCGCTTCGTCGGCATGAAGAGCCGCGGCATGTACGAGACGCCCGGCGGCACGATCCTGCTGCCCGCTCACCGCGCCATCGAATCGATTACGCTCGACCGGGGGGCCGCGCACCTTAAGGATCAGCTGATGCCGCAATATGCGGAGCTGATCTACAACGGCTTCTGGTTCTCGCCCGAGCGTGAGATGCTGCAGGCCCTGATCGACAAGAGCCAGGAGATGGTCACCGGCGAGGTTCGGCTGAAGCTCTACAAGGGTGGCGTCCACGTCATCGGCCGCACCAGCCCGAATTCGCTCTACGACCAGGACCTCGTGACCTTCGAGGAGGGCGCGGTCGCCTACGACCACCGCGACGCGGCCGGCTTCATCAAGCTGAACGCCCTGCGCCTGCGCACCCTGGCCCAGCGCAAGAAGAAGCTCGGCGCCTGAGGGCGAGGCCGGGTCGACGCGATCCCCTCCCCCCCCCGGGGGGGGGGGGTGGGGGGGGGGGGGGGGGGGTCGGCTACCCGGCCGGGCTGGCTGAGAACTCCCGCAGGATCCGCGGAACCTCGCCTGAAATCTCCCGGGCGAGAAATCCTACGGGCCCGATCGATCGCGCGAGCCGGGCGCCCGCTTCGCCGTGGAGGTAGACGCCCCAGAGGGCGGCCGTCACCGGATCGGCGCCCCGGGCGAGGATGCCGGTGACGAGGCCCGCGAGGGCATCCCCCGAGCCGGAGGTGGCGAGGCCGACGCCGCCGCCGTCGTAGTGCCAGTGCGTGCCGTCGGGAGCGACGACCCAGCTTTCGGCCCCCTTCATGATCACCACGGCCCGCAGCATCTCGGCGGCACGCTGCCCCGCCTTCAGCGGCTCGGCCTCGACCGCCTCGCGCTCCCAATCGAGGAGCTGCGCCATCTCGCCGGCATGCGGCGTCAGCACCGGAGGCGACGCGAGGGCACGGACGGTCTCCGCGTGGGCAGCGAGGCCACAGATCGCGCCGGCATCGAGGACGTAGGCATGCTCTTCCCGCTCGGCGAGGAGCCTGCGGACCAGCGCCGTGGTGATGTCGCAGGTGTTCATGCCGGGTCCGAGCAGCACCGCATCGCAGCGCCGGGCCGCCTCGGCGATGCGGGAAGCCGCCGCCTCGGCCTCGATCTCGCCCGCATCGGTCTCGGGAAGGCCGATCACCATGGCCTCCGGCACGGCCAGGGCCATCGCCACCGCAACGGACTGGACGGAAGCGATCTTGAGCTTCCCGGCACCGGCTCGCAGGGCCGCAACGCCGGCGAGGAAGACGGCGCCCGGCACCGCCGCACAGCCGCCGAGGACGAGGACGCTGCCGCGGTCGTCCTTGCTGCCGGCCTCCGGGGTCGGGAGCGGGCGCGCCCGCAGGCACGCCGCGTCGAGTTTGATCCCGTTCATCGCACGTCTCCCGTCAGCGAGGGTTCGGCGGTGACGGGGGCCCCCGCCCGCTGCATCGGAGCGACGAAGTTGTAGCGCGCGAGGTGGAGATGCCCCGTGGACCCCGCCTCCGCCCGGAACGCATACTCGGTGACCGAGCAGTTCAGGACGTCGCCCTCGGCATCGATGCCGAGGATCTCGGCCTCGCTGAGGTTCTCGATGAGGTAGCGCAGGCAGAGCACCACCACCTGATGGGCGACGATCAGGACGCGCTTCTCGCCGTGGTGCAGCGAGACGGTGTCCATCGCGCTGCGCAGGCGTAGGATAACGTCGCACCAACTCTCGCCGCAGGTCGGCCGGTAATAGAACTTCCCGAGGCGGGCCCGCAATTCGGCCTGGTCCGGGTGAAGCGCCTCGATGCCCGACCGGGTCAGGCGGTCGAGGAGGCCGAGCTCCTTCTCGCGCAAACGCTCGTCGACGTAGTCCTCGGGCGCATTCGATGCGACGCCCCCGGCCTGCCGGATGCCCGAGACGGTCTGCTGGGCCCGGCGATAAGGTGAAGTCAGCACCACGTTCGGGCGCTCGGCCTCCGGCATCTCGGCGAACCAGCGCCCCAGCGCCTCGGCCTGCTGCCGGCCGCGATCACTCAGGGGAACGTCGACGTCGCGCTCGGCGATGTCGATGCGCTCGAGCCCGGCCTCATGAGCGGCGTCGCGCGCGACGTTCCCTGCGCTCTCGCCGTGTCGGACGATCCAGATCCGGCTCGGCCAGCGTTGCAGCATCCGTCATGGTCCTCGGCTTGTTCCACCTCGGCAACGTTCCTGCGGGCCGACCCGTTCGCCCCTGCGTCGTTCCAGACGCGGAGGGACGCGCGTCAGGCCGGTCGCCAGCCGGCGTCGGTATGGGTGAAGTCGCCCGGCCCGAGATCGGCGTACCGGAGAAAGATCTGCAGCACCGGCTGCATCTCGCGGTGCTCGGCCGGCAGATCGGCGCCCGGTCCGTAGGGCGCGTCCGTGTCCACGGCCGGTATGTCGCGGGCGGCGTCCCAGCGGATGGCCAGGGCCCGGACGCGGGCGACCTGCTCGGCCGTGACGTCGAAGGTGACGTGCTCGGGCGTCTCGTCGGTAGCCTCGTCGCGGAAGACGTCGCCGACATCGTCGGAGGCGAGCTTGGCCAGGGTGTTGTGGTAGGCGTAGCGCCCCGGCTTCAGAACGGCGTTGGCGGTGAACACCGCAAGCGCCTCGCCCAGAGCCCGGTGCTCCTCGTCGGCCCCGTCGTCGTCGCCGGTGACGTTGAAGATGTCGCCGTCGCGGTCGGTGCTGCCGTAGGGCGCATCGGGATGGACGATGGGCGCGCCGACACCTTCGGGATTCCAGGCCACCACCATCCGGCGAATCAGCGCGATGCGCTCCAGGGTGAGTTCGAAGGTCGGCTGGGTCATCGTCGGTCTTTCGCCCGTGGGGCCGCGCGCAGGCCCGTCCTGGTCGCCGGGAAATCGGAATTGTCGGCAGATCTGGGGCGGCAGGTAGCCGATCCCGTCGCGCCGGGCTACCGTTTCAGGCAGCCCATCAGGCCGGAGACGCCGTTCATCCGCGTCTGGATGCGGGCGGCCTGGGCGCGCACGCCCCGCGACGGCAGGGCGGGGTTACGCAGAATCGGGTTCGGCAGCACGGCGGCGAGCAGGGCCGCCTCGCCGCGGGTCAGGACGCGGGCCGGCTTGCCGAACCAGCGCCGCGCCGCGGCCTCGGCGCCGAACACCCCCTCCCCCCACTCGGCGATGTTGAGATAGATCTCCATGGTGCGCGGCTTGCCCCACAGCGTGTCGGCCATCAGGGCGAGAGGAATCTCCAGGGCCTTGCGGATCACCGAGCGGCCCGGCCACAGGAACACGTTCTTTACGGTCTGCATCGGGATCGTCGAGGCGCCCCGGCTCGGGCCCTCCTCGTCGTCGACCACGTCGCGCAGGGCGCCCCAATCTACACCGTTGTGCAGGCAGTAGCGCTGGTCCTCCGAGGCAATGACCGCCTGAACGAGGTAAGGCGAGATCGCGTCGAGGCCGACCGCCTGCCGGTCGACGGGCTTCAGCGTCAACCATCGTCCCAGCATCAGGGTTGAGGGCGGGGTCAGCGCACTATAGACGAGCGCGAGCGACAATAAGAGGACGAGGCCGATGACGGGGAGGAGCAGGATGAGATTGACGATCCGCCGCAAGCCTCTGCTCCGCCGCCGGCCGGATGCCTCGCGCGTCGGTATCGGGCGCGCCGAAACCTGCCGCAACGGCCGCTCCGCGCTCTCCTCCCGCTCCTGAATTCGAACCTCCCCCCGCCCACGACACGACACCGTCTGACCGAAGGCCCGACCGAACATGACCTCAACGCAAGGATCCCACGCTTCGGTCAAGGCGGATGCCCCGGTCGATGCGTTTTCCCACAGGCTTGCCGCGGCCGCGGACACGGTGGAGGCTTATCTCGCGGAGCGCCTGGGCCCCGAGACGCAGGCCGGCGAGATCACCCGGCCGGTGCGCCTGATGGAGGCGATGCGCCACGCCGTCCTCGGTGGCGGCAAG
Organism: Methylobacterium sp. TK31; assembly: GCF_055361545.1. Taxonomy (NCBI): domain Bacteria; kingdom Pseudomonadati; phylum Pseudomonadota; class Alphaproteobacteria; order Hyphomicrobiales; family Methylobacteriaceae; genus Methylobacterium; species Methylobacterium sp. TK31. Next base: position 3,378,750 of record NZ_CM143964.1, read on the forward strand.
CGCCTGCGTCCCTTCCTCGCCATCGAGACAGCCCGGATGCTCGGCGGCTCTGAGACCGGCGCGCTCGCGGCCGGCTCGGCGATCGAGCTGGTGCACTGCTACTCCCTCGTCCATGACGACATGCCGGCGATGGACGACGACGACATGCGCCGCGGCAAACCCACCGTGCACAAGGCCTATGACGAGGCCACCGCGATCCTCGTGGGCGACGCCCTCCAGACCCTGGCCTTCGAGATCCTGGCCGACGCCGCCTGGCAGCCCGACCCGTCGGTGCGCGCCGACCTCGTGCTCGGCCTCGCCAAGGCCTCCGGCCTCGGCGGCATGGTGGGCGGCCAGCTCCTCGACCTCGGGGCGGAAGGGCGCTTCGGCCCCGTCTCCCTGGACGTCGACGACACGCTGCAGCTCCAGGCGATGAAGACCGGCGCGATCCTGGCGTTCTCGGTGGAGGCCGGCGCGATCGTCGGCGGCGCGACGCCGGACCAGCGCAAGGCGCTGCTGCGCTACGGCCACGCCCTGGGGCAGGCCTTCCAGATCGCCGACGACATCCTCGACCGCGAGGCCTCGTCCGAGGCCATGGGCAAGGCCACCGGGAAGGACAAGGATGCCGGTAAGGCGACCCTCGTCGACCGTCTCGGCCTCGATGGCGCCCGCGCCGAGTGCGACCGCCTCGTCGGTGTCTGCGAGGAGGCCGTGGCATCCTGGGGCGACAGGGCCGAGACGCTGCGCCAGGCGGCGCGGTTCACGGTGGCCCGCAAGGTCTGACGCCAGATCCGACGGCGGTCTGACCGCCCTCGGCCTTCGAACATCCATCGCGAGTTGATCCCATGACCTCCTACAAGCTCCTCCTCCTTCCCGGCGACGGCATCGGCCCCGAGGTGATGGCGGAAGTCGAGAAGGTGATCGGCGCCCTGGACGCGCTGGGTCTGGCCCACTTCGAGATCGAGCGCGACCTCGTCGGCGGCAGCGCCATCGACGCCCATGGGAAGCCGCTCACCGACGAGGCCCTGGCCCGGGCTGATGCCGCCGACGCCATCCTGCTCGGCGCGGTCGGCGGCCCGAAATGGGCGGACGTCGCCTACGAGATCCGGCCCGAGGCGGGCCTCCTGCGCCTGCGCAAGGACCTCGGCCTCTTCGCCAACCTGCGCCCGGCGATCTGCTACCCGGCGCTGGCCGAAGCCTCGGCCCTGAAGCGCGAACTGGTCGAGGGCCTCGACATCATGATCGTGCGCGAGCTCACGGGCGGCGTCTATTTCGGCGAGCCGAAGGAGATCACCACCCTGCCGGACGGCAGCAAGCGCGCCGTCGACACGCAGGTCTACACCACGGGCGAGATCGAGCGGATCGCCCACGTCGCCTTCGACCTGGCGCGCAAGCGCTCGGGCCGCGTCGCATCGGCCGAGAAGCACAACGTGATGAAGTCGGGCGTCCTCTGGAAGGAGGTCGTGACCCGGGTCCATGCCGAGTACAGCGACGTCAGCCTCGAGCACGTTCTCGCCGACAACTGCGCCATGCAGCTGGTCCGCCGCCCGAAGCAGTACGACGTCCTCGTCACCGACAACCTGTTCGGCGACGTGCTCTCGGACGTCGCGGCGATGCTCACCGGCTCCCTCGGCATGCTCCCCTCCGCCTCGCTGGGTGCCGTCGATGCCAAGGGTAGCCGCAAGGCCCTCTACGAGCCCGTCCACGGTTCGGCGCCGGACATCGCCGGCAAGGGATACGCGAACCCGATCGCCATGATCGGCTCGCTCGCCATGTGCCTGCGCTACTCGTTCGGTCTCGGCGAGGCGGCCGACCTGCTGGACGCCGCCGTCACCCGCACTCTCGCCTCCGGTGCGCGGACCCGGGACATCGCCGCCGAGGGCGTCACGCCGGTCAGCACCGCCGAGATGGGTGACGCGATCATTCGCGAGCTGCGGCACGCCGCGGGCTGAGAGGGCTCGCGACCTCCGATTCGACGAAAGACCAAACGAAAACGGGCCCCGTGAGGGGCCCGTCGCGTGTCCGGCTGTTGGTGCCGGATTTAGTAGGGGTTGCCGAAGCGAGACACGTACGACGTCGGGTCGATCGCATCGACGGCCGAAAAGTCGACGTTGCGGATCGCGCTGGAGCGGGCGCCGATGAACGGGCCGTTGGTGATCGGGTCTGGCAGGATGCCTCCGCCGAACCGATCGTTGCGGCCGTAGGGCGGCGAGTTCAGATAGCTCGCGGTGATGAATTGCGGGTTGGTGGCCGGGTTGCTGACCGAACCATTGTTCGCCTCGACCACGTTGCCGGCATCCAGCCAGCTGCGCGGACGGATACGGATCGGCAGCGGCTGGCTGACGCGGTAGCCGGCCGGCGCGTAGCGTCCCTGGGCCTCGGCGGCGGTGTTCGCGCCGACGGCTGCGAGCGTGAGGGCACCCATCAGGGCAATCGAGATAGAGCGCATGACGCACCTTCGTTGAAGCTGTGGGACTGTAGGCCGGGCTTCCTTAAGAAACTGAGGCCTTCGTATGGGATGAAGACGTGCCAGCGCGGTCGAGGTTCCCGGATTATGGCCGCGCTTCGCGAGATCGCCGCAGTTTGGCCTCATTTTTTCGTGTGCCCCGGTCCGGAAGCGATCCGGTCTCGCCGCCGAAATCCCGCGTCGGCACCGCCGCCCGCGGCCCGCAGCCCGGATCGCGACGGCTCTCGATCGCCGCGAAGGCGGCCGACATCTCCGGCCAAGCTTGGCCGTTCAATGCGACCTTGTCGAGGAGACACGTCACGGCGCGCGGCTCCGGCGCCTGACCGAGGGGCGCGCAGAGCCAGCCGTCGAGGCGAAGCGTCCCGCGGGTCAGGCTGGCGAAACCGGTACAGGCCCGCTTGCCCTCGCCGCCCAGCGTCACCTCCAGAGTTTCCATTGGGCCGAACTTCGTCTCGATCGTGCCCCGCTCGCCGGTGCGGATCACGGCCAGGGCCTGACCGTCCGCGGCCCGCCGGGCCAGGGTGATGAACAGGCCAGGGCTCGCCTCGGACTCGGAGGCCTCGGTCAGAATGAGGCGCAGATCGGGTGCCTCGATGGTGTCGAAGCCACCCTGGACCAGGATGTCCTCCCGGTGCCCGCTGGTTGGATTGCGGCGGGCGGACTCCGCGCGCGGGGCCTCGATCGCCTCGGGATCATCGAGGCGGAAGCGCGGCGCCGTCTGGGCGAGCGGCAGGGCCGGCCTGACCGCCTGCGCCGAGGCCGGTCCGTAGGCGGCACCGATCGAGACCTCCGCCGGCGGCACGGTCGGTGCGGATGCTCCGCTCCGCGCTGCGAGACTCAGACCCGCGACCACCGTTCCGGCCACCAGAACCTGTAGGAGGCGGGCCAGCGGCCGGGTCGACCGCCCCCGATGCGCATCCTCGCTGCCCGCACCGATGTCATCCTGCTCGCATACCGTCCGCATCGCGTTCCGGGGTTCTCCGGCGGCCCTGCGCCGCCAGACGCGATTCTGCTCCGCGCCCCGCCAAGCCCGGGTTTCCGAATCCACAGTGGGGCCGGCTTTCGGGTGACAGGGTGAATCCTTGGTATCGACCCATGCGGACGGCACATGCCGGCCCCGGCTTGCAGTGGGCCGTGCCCGTCGCGATCTGAAGTCCCGGGGCAGCACCGCGAGATACAGATTAGGAAGCCATGATCCCCCTTTCCGTCCTCGACCTCGCCTTCGTGCCCGAGGGCGCGACACCCGCTGAAGCCCTGCGCAACAGCCTGGACCTCGCCCGCCACGCCGAGGAGCACGGCTACCGTCGATTCTGGCTGGCCGAGCATCACAACATGATCGGCGTCGCCAGCGCGGCGACCGCCGTCGTGATCGGGCACGTGGGGGCCGGCACCCGCACGATCCGCGTCGGCGCCGGCGGCATCATGCTGCTGAACCACGCGCCCCTGGTGATCGCCGAGCAGTTCGGCACGCTGGAGACCCTGTTTCCCGGCCGGATCGACCTCGGCCTGGGGCGCGCGCCCGGCACCGATCCACGCACCACCCGGGCGCTGCGGCGTTCGCCCGACGCCGCCGACACCTTCCCGCAGGATGTGCTGGAGTTGCAGGCGCTCCTCGGCGATCCGCAGCCCGGGCAGGCGGTCCAGGCCGTTCCCGGAACAGGCTTGAAGGTGCCGCTCTGGATCCTCGGCTCGAGCACATACGGTGCCCAGCTCGCCGCGATGCTGGGACTCCCCTACGCCTTCGCCTCGCACTTCGCCCCGGACCAGCTCCTGCCGGCGCTCGCCATCTACCGCGAGCGTTTCCAGCCCTCGGCGCAGCTGAGCCGCCCGCACGCGATGATCGGCGTCAACGTGGTCGCGGCTGAGACCGACGCCGAGGCACGCCGCCTCTTCACCTCGGCCCAGCAGCAATTCACCAACCTCGTGCGCGGCACGCGCGGTCTCCTGCGTCCGCCGATCGACGACATCGAGAGCTACTGGGCCCCGCACGAGAAGGCGCAGGCCTCGCGGATGCTGGCGCGCGCCCTCGTCGGCTCGCCCGAGACGGTGCGGCAGGGACTCGCCGACCTGATCCGGGAGACCGGCGCCGACGAGATCATGGTCGCGGCGGCGATCCACGACCAGGCGGCGCGGCGGCGCTCCTACGCGATCCTGGCGGAGGCCCGGGACACCCTCGGCGCCACCCCGGCCGCCCTGGTGGCGTGATCGAGGCGCGCGACCCTTGACAGCGGCGGGAGCGAGGCGTCTTGCTCCCGCGCTTGGCGACTCATGCTGCGATGCGGCGGGCGCCAGACGGTGCGGACCGGAATCGGGCCGCGAACCTTCGCGGCCGGCGGGCCGCCGGCCGCCCGGGCGGCTCGGCGCACGGCAGGGAGGCTTGAGAACGGCGCCGGACCGGACGCTGCGGCTCGCCAGACCGGTGGCGCCGCGCCGGCCCCCGGCGCCCACGCAGAGCGGAGTGATGAGCAATGGGTTACAAGGTCGCCGTCGTGGGTGCCACGGGCAATGTGGGCCGCGAGATGCTGGACATCCTGTCCGAGCGCGCCTTTCCGGCTGACGAGGTGGTGGCGATCGCCTCGCGCCGGTCGGCCGGCCAGGAAGTGTCCTTCGGCGACAAGATCCTGAAGGTGAAGGCCCTCGATTCCTACGACTTCTCCGACACCGACATCTGCCTGATGTCCGCCGGCGGCGAGACCTCGAAGGAATGGTCGCCGCGCATCGGCCAGTCCGGCTGCGTCGTGATCGATAATTCCTCGGCCTTCCGCTACCATCAGGACGTGCCGCTGATCGTTCCGGAAGTGAACCCGGACGCCATCCACGGCTTCTCCAAGCTCAACATCATCGCCAACCCGAACTGCTCCACGGCACAGCTCGTGGTCGCGCTGAAGCCGCTCCACGACGCGGCCACGATCAAGCGCGTGGTGGTGGCGACCTACCAGTCGGTCTCCGGCGCCGGCAAGGACGCCATGGACGAGCTCTTCCAGCAGACCCGTTCGGTCTTCACCGCCGGCGAGATCAAGGCCGAGAAGTTCCCCAAGCGCATCGCCTTCAACGTCATCCCGCACATCGATGTATTCATGGAGGATGGCTACACGAAGGAAGAGTGGAAGATGGTCGCCGAGACCAAGAAGATGCTCGACCCCAAGATCAAGCTCACGGCCACTGCCGTGCGCGTGCCGGTCTTCATCGGCCATGCGGAAGCCGTGAACGTCGAGTTCGAGCGTCCGATCTCGGCTGAGCAGGCCACCGCGATCCTGCGCTCGGCCCCCGGCCTCATGGTGGTCGATAAGCGCGAGCCCGGCGGCTATATGACCCCGCACGAGGCCGCTGGCGAGGACGCCACCTACGTCTCCCGCATCCGCGAGGACGCCACGGTCGAGAATGGCCTCTCGTTCTGGTGCGTCGCCGACAACCTGCGCAAGGGCGCGGCGCTCAACACCGTGCAGATCGCCGAGATGCTGGTGAATCGGAAGCTGTTGAAGCGGTCGCAGGCGGCCGCCTAAGTTTCGACGCCGGGCCACGGATTTCGGGACCGGGTCCACGACGATCATCGACGCCGTCCCTCAGGCGGGGCGGCGTTTTCTTTTGCCCCAATCGTCGGACACCGCGGGGCTCCGGAGGCGGACGCAGATCGTCCGATCGAGTTCAAGATTGCCGGCCGCGCCCACTGCAAGGCGATGGCCGACGGTTCTCCCTTCCGAGAGATGTATGCGGAAACCCATTGTCGACCGCCTCAAAACACCTTGAAAATCGAGGCGAACCGGCCTAACTTCGGAAACATCAGTTCTGGTTGCAGTTGTGAGACTGCGGTTCGGGAGTGGGCCCCACCGGGTCCGCTCTTTTTTATTGCCGCAATGCCTCCCGCGCCGGATCGCCTCGGACAAGGCCGGACTTCAAGCGCAGCATGGCGGACAACCACAACAGCGAGCTCACCGAGAAGCGCCTCATCACCGAGACCGGTGTTGCCGCGCGGGTGGTGCAGGTCATCGAAGGCTCGATCCAGGGCCTGGGCTATCGCGTGGTCCGGGTGAAGGTGTCGAGCGCCAACGGCTGCACGGTGCAGATCATGGCCGAGCGGCCGGACGGCACCATGACGGTGGACGATTGCGAGGCGGTGAGCCGGGCGATCTCGCCGCTGCTCGATCTCGATGACCCGATCGGCAAGCCCTACTATCTCGAGATCTCCTCGCCGGGCATCGACCGGCCGCTGGTGCGGGCCGTCGATTTCGCGCGCTGGGCCGGCTACGAGGCCAAGGTCGAGCTTGCCGTTCCGATGGAAGGCCGCAAGCGCTTCCGCGGCATCATCGGCGCGCCGAACCCCGATGGGCTTACCGTACCGATCGATTTGCCCGACGTGAAGGAAGGCTTGCCGAGCCGCATCGACCTGCCGCTGCGCGACCTCGGCGATGCCTACTTGGTGCTCACGGATGAACTGGTCCGAGAGTCCCTGCGCCGCGGCGGTCCGCCCGTCCTCGACGACGATACGGACGACTCAGACGAGGACGAGGCGGAGATCGAAGCCGAACCGGCCCCTGCCCCGCTCAAGAAGAAGATTTCCCGTCCCTTGAAGCCGAAGGCGTCGCAGCGGCCGAAGCCCGTGAAGGTCGAGACAGAGGAGAGTCTCGCCGTCAAGGCCCGGAACAAGGCGAAGCCCGTCCGCACCAAGGCGGTGCGGGTGAAAGAAGACGGCAAGCTCCACTAACACGCCCGAATCCCCACCCTGCCCAGCGGCGGAGGGGATCGCGCCGGAACACGACGAAGAGAAGGACGAAAACCGATGGCTGTCGTCAGCGCCAACAGGCTCGAACTCCTGCAGATCGCCGAAGCGGTCGCCCGTGAAAAGGTAATCGACCGATCCATCGTCATCGACGCGATGGAGGAAGCCATCGCGAAGGCCGCCCGCTCCCGCTACGGCGCCGAGACCGACGTGCATGCCGAGATCGACCCGAAGACCGGGGCGCTCCGACTGTCGCGCCACCTCGTAGTGGTCGATCAGGTCGAGAACGATGCCCGTGAGGTCACCCTGGAGCAGGCTCGCCGCTACAACCCCGGCGCCCTCGTGGGCGACGTGATCTCCGACACCCTGCCGCCCTTCGATTTCGGCCGTGTCGCCGCTCAGTCGGCCAAGCAGGTCATCGTCCAGAAGGTCCGCGACGCCGAGCGCGACCGCCAGTTCGACGAATACAAGGACCGCATCGGCGAGGTCGTGAACGGCCTCGTGAAGCGCGTCGAGTACGGCAACGTCATCGTCGACCTCGGCCGTGGCGAGGGTATCGTGCGGCGCGACGAGATGATCCCGCGCGAGACCTTCCGTCCGGGCGACCGCATTCGCTCCTACCTGTTCGACGTGCGCCGCGAGGTGCGCGGGCCGCAGATCTTCCTGTCGCGCTCGCATCCGCAGTTCATGGCCAAACTGTTCGGCCAGGAAGTGCCGGAAATCTACGACGGTATCGTCGAGGTGAAGGCCGTGGCCCGCGATCCCGGCTCCCGCGCCAAGATCGCGGTGATCTCGCGCGACGGTTCGATCGATCCGGTCGGCGCCTGCGTGGGCATGCGCGGCTCCCGCGTCCAGGCGGTCGTCGGCGAGTTGCAGGGTGAGAAGATCGACATCATCCCTTGGTCCGAGGATCAGGCGACATTCATCGTCAACGCACTCCAGCCGGCCGAGGTCGTGAAGGTCGTGCTCGACGAGGAGGCCGACCGCATCGAGGTGGTGGTGCCCGACGATCAGCTCTCGCTGGCGATCGGCCGCCGCGGCCAGAACGTGCGTCTCGCCTCGCAGCTCACGGGCTGGGACATCGACATTCTCACTGAAGCCGAAGAGTCCGAGCGCCGGCAGAAGGAGTTCTCCGAGCGCACCGCGATCTTCATGGAAGCCCTCGACGTCGACGAGACGGTGGGCCAGCTCCTGGCGGCGGAAGGCTTCCGCAACGTTGAGGAGATCGCCTATGTCGAGCCGGGCGAACTCGCCAACATCCAGGGCCTCGACGAGGAGAGCGGCACCGAGATCCAGGCACGCGCCCAGGATCATCTTGCCCGCGTCGAGTCGGAGTTCGATGCCAAGCGTCAGGAACTCGGCGTGCAGGACGAACTGCGCGAGATCGACGGCATCACCACGCCGATGCTGGTGGCCCTCGGCGAGAACGACGTGAAGACGATCGAGGATCTGGCCGGGTGCGCCACCGACGATCTCGTCGGCTACACCGAGGGACGCGGTCCGGAGGCCAAGCGCCATGCCGGTTACCTCGACGGTTTCGAGGTCTCGCGGGCCGAGGCGGAGGCCATGGTGATGGCGGCCCGCGTGCATGCCGGCTGGATCGAGGCGCCGACGGAAGAAGAGGCATCCGAGGCCGCCGACGAGGAGCCGGCCTCGGCCTGAGGCGGCGAATCGAGGACCCCGCGATCGCGGATCGCGGGGATGTGTCCGGGACGACGAGAGAAACCGACGCCGCATGACGGGCGAAATCGCAGACGTGACCGACGCCGCCGCCGAGCCGGACCCGAGCACGTTGCTCGATACGGGGCTGGGGCGGGGTCGCGCCAATGCTCTGCGCACATGCCTCGTCACCCGCGTGTCTCAGCCACCCGCCGGATTGATCCGCTTCGTGCTCGGACCCGACGGCACCGTGGTCCCTGACCTGCGGGCACGCCTGCCCGGCCGCGGTGCCTGGCTCACGCCGACCCGTGCGGTGGTTGACGAGGCGGTGAAGCGACGCGCCTTCCAGCGCGCCTTCAAGACCAAGGACGCCGTCGCCATCGATCTCTCCGACCGGATCGCGGAGGGGCTTCGATCCGATCTGCGCCAGTCGCTGTCGCTGGCCAACAAGGCCGGCTGCGTGGTGGCGGGCTTCGCCAAGGTCGAGGCGGCGATCGGCGACAAGACCGGCGTCGCGGCTGTGATTCAAGCTTCCGACGGCAGCGCGGATGGACGGCGCAAGATCGTCGCGGCATTGCACCGGCGGCATGGCAGTGCCATATCGGGCATACCCGTCATCGATGACCTGTCCAACGAAGAATTGGACATGGCCTTGGGTCGGGATCATGTGATACATGCGGCTCTCGTCGCAGGAGTCGGAGCTTCCGGCTGCCTTGCGCGTTGGCGTCGGCTCCGCTCCTTCGAAGGTTTGGCGACGACGGCCGAGGAGGCCGGCTCCGCCCGCAATGGGCAGGCCGTTTCCGATCTGCACGACGATTGAAGTGACGGATCTACCCGGCGCACAGCAGTTTGCCGGTTCACGGGACGATGGAAACCCTCAGGGTTTGGACTGAATGAGCGATACGAACAATCCGGGCGACAAGACGCAGGCGAGACCCCCTTCGAAGCCGCTGTCCTTGAAGCGCCCGATCGAGCAGGGAACGGTGCGTCAGAGCTTCTCCCATGGCCGCTCCAAGCAGGTCGTGGTCGAGACGGTGAAGCGCCGTGTCATCGGCGCGGCGCCGGCTGCCCCCGCGCGTGAGACGACACCGGTCGCCCCTGCGACGCGGGTGGCTCCGCCCCCGCCGCCGGCTGCGCCGCGTCAGGCCCAGCGGTCCGCTAACGGCGTCGTGCTTCGCACGCTGAGCGAGCAGGAGAGCAATGCCCGTGCGGCCGCGCTCGCCGACGCCAAGCGCCGCGAGGCCGAGGCGCAGAAGCGTGCCGAGGCGGAAGCTGCCGCGGAGCGCGAGCGCCTGGCCGCCGAGCAGCGCGAGCGTGAAGCCGCCGAAGCGAAGAAGCGCGAAGAGGAGGCCCGCCGCCGCAAGGAGGAAGAGGATCGCCGCGCCGCCGAGGAGGCAGAGCGCGCCGCCGCAGCGGCGGCTCAGGACGCTGCGAAGGCCGATGCCGCACCGGCCGCTGCCCCGACCGTGTCGAAGACCGCCCCGATGCCGGCGGCCCCGACCATCGTGCGCTCGGCGCCCCCGGCCCCCGCTGCCCCGTCGGCGGAGCGTCCCGGTCCGGCTGCCGCTCCCGCCCGGCCTGCGGCTCCGACTGTGCCGGCCCGTCCGGCTGCGCGTCCCCCGCTCACGGCCCGCCCGGCGACGGCCGAGCCCCGCAAGACCATCACGGCCGACGTGCGCAAGCCGCGCGACCTGAACTTCATGGCCCGTCCCGCTCCGGCGCCGGAGCCCGAGCCCACGGCACCGACTGCGGCCACCGCCGCGCGTCCGGCCGGTGGCGTCGCACCGGCCCGCACGGCCGGCCGGCCGCAGGCTGCCGAGGAGGAGAGCGAGCAGAAGCGCGTCATCCGCCGCCCCGGCATGCCGCTGAAGATCATCACGCCGCCCAAGACCCCGAAGCAACCGGGCGGCGACCGCAACCGCGGCCGTCTCACGATCGCCACCGCCACCTCCGGCGAGGACGAGCGCACGCGCTCGGTCGCCTCGTTCCGCCGCCGCCAGCAGCGCATGAGCGGCAACCGGCAGGTGGAGCAGAAGGAGAAGCTCTCCCGTGAGGTGACCATCCCGGAGACGATCACGATCCAGGAACTTGCCAACCGCATGTCGGAGCGGGCGGTGGATGTCATCCGTCTGCTGATGAAGCAGGGCCAGATCCACAAGATCACCGACGTGATCGACTCGGATTCGGCGCAGCTCATCGCCGAAGAGCTCGGGCACACGGTGCGCCGCGTCGCCGAGTCGGACGTCGAGGAAGGCCTGTTCAGTGACGAGCCGGAGCTGGAGGAGGATCTCGATCCGCGTCCCCCGGTCGTCACCATCATGGGCCACGTCGACCACGGCAAGACCTCGCTCCTCGACGCGATCCGCAAGACCACCGTGGTCTCCGGCGAGGCCGGCGGCATCACGCAGCACATCGGCGCCTATCAGGTCGCGGCCCCCAGCGGCGACATGGTCACCTTCATCGACACGCCCGGCCACGCGGCCTTCACCTCCATGCGCGCCCGCGGTGCCAAGGTGACGGACATCGTCGTGCTCGTGGTGGCGGCCGATGACGGCGTCATGCCCCAGACGGTGGAGGCGATCTCCCACGCCAAGGCGGCGGGCGTTCCCCTGATCGTGGCGATCAACAAGATCGACAAGCCCGATGCGAACCCCCAGCGGGTCCGCACCGAGTTGCTCCAGCACGACATCCAGGTCGAGTCCATGGGCGGCGAGACCCTCGAATTCGAGGTTTCGGCCAAGACCGGCGACGGTCTGCCGGAGCTTCTCGAGGGCCTGCAGCTCCAGGCCGAGATCATGAACCTGCGCGCCAACGAGACGCGGGACGGCGAAGGCACGGTCATCGAGGCCAAGCTCGATCGCGGTCGCGGCCCGGTGGCCACAGTCCTGGTCCAGCGCGGCACCCTGTTCACCGGCGACATCGTCGTGGCCGGCGCCGAATGGGGCCGCGTGCGCGCCCTGATCGACGACAAGGGCGAGAACGTGCCCTATGCCGGCCCGTCGGTCCCGGTCGAAGTGCTCGGTTTCAACGGCACCCCGGATGCGGGCGACCGCGTCGTGGTCGTGCCGAACGAGGCCCGTGCCCGCGAGGTCACCGAGTACCGTGCCCGCCAGAAGCGCGAGCGCCTCGCTGCCCGCACCGGTGGCGCGAATCGGTCGCTCGTGGACATGATGCGCGACCTCAAGGAGGGCGCCGGCCGCAAGGAACTGGCTCTCGTCGTCAAGGGCGACGTGCAGGGTTCGGTCGAAGCCATCAACGGCGCGCTGGAGAAGCTCGGCAACGACGAGGTGTCGGCGCGCATCCTGCTCGCGGGCGTCGGCGGCATCACCGAGTCGGACATCACCCTGGCGGAGGCCTCGAAGGCCGTCGTCATCGGCTTCAACGTGCGGGCCCACAAGGAAGCGCGCGAATCGGCCGAGCGGAACGGTGTCGAGATCCGCTACTACAACATCATCTACGACCTCGTGGATGACATTAAGTCGACCCTGTCGGGCATGCTTCCGCCGACCTTGCGCGAGGAGCGTCTCGGCGAGGCCCAGATCCTGCAGATCTTCGACGTGTCGAAGGTCGGCAAGATCGCCGGCTGCCGCATCACCGACGGTGTGGTCCAGCGCGGCGCCCATGTCCGCCTGATCCGCGACAGCGTGGTCATCCACGAGGGCAAGCTCGCCCAGCTGAAGCGCCTGAAGGACGACGCGAAGGAAGTCACCGCCGGCTACGAGTGCGGTATGTCCTTCGAGAACTTCCAGGACATGCGGGCCGGCGACACCATCGAGTGCTACCGGGTCGAGGAGATCCGCCGCACGCTCTGAGCGGGGGATTCGGCTCGAAATACCAGCGGGGTCGCGACGAGGTCGCGGCCCCGTTCTCGTTCCGGCGGGCGTAACCCGCGCCTCCGCGCCGGGGACGACGCGGAAACCTGCGCGACAGGCCTATATCCCGGAGGCCGATCTGGGCTAAGAGGGTCGCCTTCGACGTCCGCTTCGTTTCCGGCCGGCTCGGCGTTTCCGTGCGGCGGCACCTCGATGTTCCGTTTCAGCGACGCATCGTCCGCGGCTCCCGGCGCGCCGGTGTCGAACCGTTTCGACGACAAGACGATCAGAATCCGACATGGCCCAGAGACAGACACCCACCGGACCCTCGCAGCGCCAGCAGCGCGTCGCCGAGCTGATCCGCCACGCCATCGCCGAGGTTCTCCAGCGCGGGGACATCCAGGACCCGGTCCTGAGCGCGCATGTCATCACGGTGCCGGAGGTGCGGATGTCGCCGGACCTGAAGCTCGCCACCGCCTACATCATGCCGCTCGGCGGCCTCGACGAGGCGCCGGTGCTCGCCGCGCTCGCGCGCAACAAGAAGGCGCTGCGCCAGGAGGTCGCCCGCCGGGTGAACCTGAAATACGCGCCCGACCTGCGCTTCCTGCGCGACGAGACCTTCGACGAGGCCGACCGGATCGACGCCCTGCTGCGGACTGATAAGGTACGGCGCGATCTCGAATCGCCGGCCGTGGAGACAGAGGACGGCGCGTCGGACCCCGACGCGGCCTGACGCCCGCCGCGCGGAAAAGCGGTGCCGATTCTCCGGCCCGGAGCGGCGGAGACCCCGAGGACGGCAAACCCCGAACGGGACGGATGACGGCGCCGAGCGGGCCGCCCGCCCCCTATGATCAGTGACCGAGGACCCCCATGATCAACGAACCGACCGTCGAGCGCACCGAGGGCTCAGCGCCGCCGAACCCGGCGGACCGGCCCATGGCCGCCGAGGGCCGTCGTCCGCCGCGGGGCGCGCCGCGCCCGGACCGGCCGAAGCGCCGCGACGTCAACGGCTGGGTGATCCTCGACAAGGGCGTGGGCATGACCTCGACCCATGCGGTCGCGGTGGTGAAGCGCGCCTTCAACGCCAAGAAGGCGGGCCATGCCGGCACCCTCGACCCGCTGGCCTCCGGCATCCTGCCGATCGCGCTCGGCGAGGCGACCAAGACGGTCCCGTTCGTGATGGACGGGCGCAAGGCCTACATCTTCACGGTGACCTGGGGCATCGAGACCGACACCGACGACGCCGAGGGCCGTCCCGTCGCCACCAGCGAAGCGCGCCCGACCCGGGAGGCCGTCGAGGCGGCGCTGCCGACCTTCATCGGCGCCATCGAGCAGGTGCCGCCGCGCTACTCGGCGATCAAGATCGCCGGGGAACGCGCCTATGACCTCGCCCGCGACGGCGAGGAGGTGGTGCTGGTGGCGCGCCCGGTGCAGATCGACCATCTCGCGGTGGTGGAGCACAGCCCCGAGCGCACCGTGATCGAGGCCGCCTGCGGCAAGGGCACCTATGTCCGCGCCATCGCCCGCGATCTCGGCCGTCTGCTCGGCTGCTACGGCCACGTCTCGGCCCTGCGCCGCACCCGCGTCGGCCCATTCACGGAGGCGGATTCCTGCCAGGTCGCCACCCTCGAGGAAGCCGGGCCGGACGGCAATGCCGGCCATCTCCATCCCGTCGAGACCGCCCTCGACGCGGTGCCCTCGGTGCCGGTCTCCCGCGACATGGCCCTGCGCCTGATGCGCGGCCAGCCGGTGATCCTGCGCGGACGCGACGCCCCGGTGGAGGGCAAGGCCTTCGCCACCTGCGGCGGCATCCTGGTGGCGGTGGGCGACGTCGAGCGCGGCGAACTGGTACCGCACCGGGTGTTCCACCTCGGCGGGACCGCCAACCGCCCGGCCTGAGCGGGGCGCTCGGCTCCCCTCGCCGTCGGGACCAGACGCCGCGCCCTCGCCGCGGGGCGCCGACGGCGTCGGTTTCGGCACCACCTTGCGCGCCTGGATTCCGGCCCGGGGATGGCAGGGTGCCATGTTCGGGACCGGTGGAGCCGGGCCCACCTCTATCCCCTCGCGAAGAGTCCAAACCCCGTCAGTCCGGGGCGCCGCAGGCGAGCCCCGACCCGCAGGGGCGCGCCAGCGGCGTGCCATCCAGAACCGCCGACGGTTTCAAGTCCTGCACCCCCTGTGCGTCTGGGTCCCGGGTTCCGCTGCGCGGCCCCGGGATGACGGGGTGCCAGGGTCGGAGGCCAGGGGAGCGGGCCCCACCTTCCTCTTCTGCCGACAGGCGACAGCCGGAGTAATCGCAGCCCGGACGCGGAGGGGCGCGCCGGCGGCGTGCCATCCGGAACCGCCGACGAGCGACGGGGCGCAGCCCGTCACTTCCGCAGCGGCACGCCCTTCGTGGTGAAACGCGGCGCGCCCGGATGGCGCGCGGGGCCGGTCTGGCCCCGCCCCTTGCCCGCGCCCGTGCCCGACGGCTGCGAGAGCGGGACGAGTTGGTCCGGCCTCGGCCCGATCAGGTCGGCGCGGCCCATCTCCCTCAGGGCCTCGCGCAACAGGGGCCAGTTCTCCGGGTCGTGGTAGCGCAGGAACGCCTTGTGCAGCCGGCGCTGCCGCATCCCCTTGATCGCGTCGACCGGCTCGCTGCCGCCGCGGCGCACGCCCTGCAACGGGTTGATCTCGGTGTGGTACATGGTCGTGGCGGTCGCCATCGGCGAGGGCAGGAACGTCTGCACCTGATCGGCGCGATAGTCGTTCTTCTTGAGCCAGAGCGCGAGGTTCATCATGTCCTCGTCGGTCGTGCCCGGATGCGCCGCGATGAAATACGGGATCAGGTAGTATTTCTTGCCGGCCTTCTTGGCGGCGGCGTCGAACATCTCCTTGAAGCGGTCGTAGGTGCCGATGCCCGGCTTCATCATCAGGTCGAGGGGGCCGCGCTCGGTGTGCTCGGGCGCGATCTTGAGGCGCCCGCCGACATGGTGGGTCACGAGTTCCTCGACGTATTCCGGGCTCCGGACCGCGAGGTCGTAGCGCACGCCGGAGGCGACCATCACCTTCTTGACGCCCTCCACCTCGCGGACCTTGCGATAGAGGCGGATCAGGTCGTCGTGCGAGGTGTTCAGGTTCGGGCAGATGTCCGGGAAGACGCAGGAGGGCAGCCGGCACGCCGCCTCGATCTTCGGGTCCTTGCAGGCCATCCGGTACATGTTGGCGGTCGGTCCACCCACATCCGAGATCACGCCCGTGAAGCCCGGCGTCTTGTCGCGGATCAGCTCGATCTCGCGCAGGATCGAGCCTTCCGAGCGGTTCTGGATGACGCGGCCCTCGTGCTCGGTGATGGAGCAGAAGGTGCAGCCGCCGAAGCAGCCGCGCATGATCGTCACCGAGAACTTGATCATGTCCCAGGCGGGGATCTTCGCGTCGCCGTAGGAGGGATGGGGGGCCCGCGCGTAGGGCAGGTCGTAGACCGCATCCATCTCGTCGCTGGTCAGCGGGATCGGCGGCGGGTTGACCCACAGGTCCCGGTCGCCGTGGCGCTGGACGAGCGGGCGGGCATTGCCGGGGTTCGCCTCCCGGTGCAGGACGCGCGAGGCGCGGGCATAGGCCTCCTTGTCGTCCTTGACCTCGTCGTAGGCGGGCAGCCGGATCACGGTCTCGCCGGGCCGGCGGGCGGCGGCCTCGTCCGCCGAATCGAGATCGTCGGCGGGCAGCTCGGCATAATGGGCGGGCACGCGGCGGAACAGGGCGACGCCCCGGACCGAATCGAGGTCCTTCGGCGCCGCGCCGGCCGCGAGGCGGTTCGCCACCTCGACCACGGCGCGCTCGGCATTGCCGTAGATGAGAAGATCCGCCTTCGCGTCCGCCAGGATCGACCGGCGGACCTTGTCGGACCAGTAATCGTAGTGCGCGATCCGGCGCAGGGAGGCCTCGATGCCGCCGAGGATGATCGGCACGTCCTTGTAGGCCTCGCGGCAGCGCTGCGTGTAGACGATGGTGCAGCGGTCCGGGCGGGCGCCGCCCTCCCCGCCCGCCGTGTAGGCGTCGTCGCTGCGCAGGCGACGGTCCGCCGTGTAGCGGTTCACCATCGAATCGAGGTTGCCGCCGGTGACGCCGAAGAACAGCGCCGGCCGGCCCAGCGCCTTGAACGGCTCCGCCGAGTGCCAGTCGGGCTGCGCGATGATGCCGACCCGGAAGCCCTGCGCTTCGAGCAGCCGGCCGATGATGGCCATGCCGAAGCTCGGATGATCCACGTAGGCGTCGCCCGTCACCAGCACGATGTCGCAGGAATCCCAGCCGAGCGCCGCCATCTCGGCGCGGCTCATCGGCAGGAACGGCGCCGCGGTCCCGTGCGGCGGCGCCTTGCAGGCCAGGGGAGCCACGGATCGGCTCGCGGAAGCTTGGAGGTCCATGGGGTCCGTGCATAGACCGCCGGGACCGCAATCTCAATCGAGGCCGCGGGGGCCGGGAGACGCAGCGCCCTCGAGGCGGGCGAGCCCCGCGCCGGTCCGCCTCAGGCGCCCCGGATCGGCAGCCCCGTCTCGATCACCCGGGCCCAGAGCGAGGCGCCGTAGGGCGCGGCGGCGTCGTTGAAGTCGTAGTCCGGATGGTGCAGCCCGGCGCTGTCGCCGTTGCCGAGGAAGATGTAGGCGCCGGGGCGATGGGCGAGCATGTAGGAGAAATCCTCGGCCGCCATCATGGGCGCCACCGCCCGGTCGATGCCCGCCTCGCCGACGAGGCCCGCCGCCACGTCGGCGATGAAGTCCGTCTCCGCCGGATGGTTCTCGGTGACCGGGTAGCCGCTGTTGAAGTCGATGGTGCCCGCGGCGCCGAAGCCCCGGGGCACGTGGGTGACGATCTCGGTGATGCGGTCCTGGATCAGGCTCCGCATCGGCTTCGAGAGCGCCCGCATGGTGCCCCGCAGGACCACGCATTGCGGCAGCACGTTGAAGGCCTCCCCCGCCTCCAGGGCGCAGACCGAGACCACCGCGCTCTCCAGGGGATCGACCGCGCGCGACACCACCGATTGCAGGGCCGTGATCACGTGGCTCGCCACCAGCACGCTGTCGATGGCGTTGTGCGGCTGGGCGGCGTGGCCGCCCCGGCCCTCGATGGTGATGGTGAAGCGGTCCGTGGAGGCCATGATCGGGCCCGGCCGGATGGCGAAGGTGCCCAGCGCCTGGCCCGGGATGTTGTGCATGCCGTAGACCGTCTCGACGCCGAAGCGCTCCATCAGCCCGTCGCGGACCATGGCCTCGCCGCCGCCGCCGCCCTCCTCCGCCGGCTGGAAGATCAGCACCGCCGTGCCGTCGAAGTCGCGGGTCTCGGCGAGATACCTCGCGGCGCCGAGCAGCATCGCGGTGTGCCCGTCATGCCCGCAGGCATGCATCTTCCCCGGCACCGTGGAGCGGTAGGGCAGGTCGCGCGCCTCCTGGATCGGCAGGGCGTCCATGTCGGCGCGCAGGCCGATGGCGCGGTTCGAGCCGTGGGCGCGGCCCCGGATCACGCCGACGACGCCGGTGCGGCCGATGCCGGTGGCGACCGTGTCGCAGCCGAAGGCCCGCAGCTTGTCGGCCACGAAGCCGGCGGTGCGGTGGACGTCGTATTGCAGCTCGGGATGCGCGTGGAGATCCTGGCGCCAGGCGGCGATCTCGTCCGCGAAGGCGGCGATCCGGTCGAGGACGGGCATGGACAGCGACTTTCGAGAGGCGACGGCTCTCAAGGGGGACGCGCCGGGGTTGCGACGGTGCCCACGCAGCAAACAAGAGGCCAGGGACAGGGTCAACGCTTGCCGCGCCGGGAAGGCGGCGCTTCGGGGTCGCGCTCCCCCTGCCGCGGTGTCGCGCCGGGCGCGTCCCGGAAGCCGGATGGCGCGCCTTCGGGTTCGCGTGGCGCGCCTTCGGGATCGCGTGGCGCCTCCTGGGGACCGGCGGCGAGGTCGTCGAGGATCGGGCAGTCGGGCCGGGCATCGCCCCCGCAATGGGCAGCGAGGTCCTCCAGGGTGCGGGCCATGCCTTCCAGCGCGGCGATCCGGCCGCGCAGGTCCGCCACGTGGTCGAGGGCGAGGCGGCGGACCTGGGCGCTCGCCCGCGCGCGGTCGTGCCAGAGGGCGAGGAGCGCCCGGATGTCCTCCAGGGTGAAGCCGAGGTCGCGGGCCCGGCGCACGAAGCGCAGGGCGTGGAGATCGGCCGGGGCGTAGAGCCGGTAGCCGCCGGGCGTCCGCTCGGCCGGGGCCAGCAGGCCGGTCTCCTCGTAGTAGCGGATCATCTTGGCCGAGACGCCGGTGGCGCTGGCGGCCTCGCCGATGGTGACCGCGCCCGCATTCATGCCGCCGCCCTCTGGTCCGCTCCCTCCCGGCCGCCGGCCCGGCGCAGGCGCAGGGCGTTGGCGAGGACGAAGACGCTCGACAGCGCCATGGCGCCGGCCGCCAGCACCGGCGAGAGCAGCGGCCCGCCGAAGGCGTGGAGCAGGCCCGCCGCCACCGGGATCAGCGCGACGTTGTAGGCGAAGGCCCAGAACAGGTTCTGGCGGATGTTGCGCATCACCGCGGCCGAGAGCCGGATCGCGGTGACGAGGCCCGCGAGGGCACCCGACATCAGCACCACGTCGGCGGCCTCCACCGCGATGTCGGTGCCGGTGCCGATGGCGAGCCCGACATCCGCCTCGGCGAGCGCCGGCGCGTCGTTGATGCCGTCGCCCACGAAGGCCACGGCGCCGTGGCGGGCGCGCAGGGCCTGCACCGCCGCGACCTTGCCCCCGGGCAGGATCTCGGCCGACACGGTCTCGATGCCGAGGCTCCGGGCCACCGCCTCGGCGGCGGCGCGGCCATCCCCGGTGACCATCGCCACGACGAGGCCGCGGGCGCGCAGCGCCGCCACGGCCTCGGCCGCGCCGGGCTTGACCGGGTCCGCCACCGCCACGAGGGCGGCGAGGCGCCCGTCGACGGCGACGCAGAGCGGGCTGCGGCCCTCGCCCCCGAGGCGGGCGGCCTCGGCCTCGAGGGCTTCGGCGGCGATGCCGAGACGGTCGAGGAAGCGCCGGGTCCCGACGGCGACGGAGCGGCCGTCCACCGTGCCGGCGATGCCGTAGCCGGGCTGCGCCTCGAAGGCCGTCACGGTCCCGAGCGCCAGTCCGCGCGCGTCGGCCGCCGCCACCAGGCTGCGGGCGACGGGGTGCTCGGAGCGCGTCTCGAGGCTGGCGGCGAGGCGCAGGGCCTCCTCCGCCGCGAAGCCCGGCGCGGCGACGAGGTCGGTGAGCGTCGGGCGGCCGAGGGTGAGCGTGCCGGTCTTGTCGAAGGCGACCACGCGGACCTCGCGCAGGCGCTGGAGGGCCTGGCCGTTGCGGAACAGCACGCCGCGCTCCGCCGCGCGGCCGGTGCCGACCATGATCGAGGTCGGGGTCGCGAGGCCCATGGCGCAGGGACAGGCGATGATCAGCACCGCGATGGCGTTGACGAGCGCCAGGCCCAGGGACGGGCTCGGGCCGAAGGCGAGCCAGCCCGCGAAGGTCGCCAGCGCCGCCGCGATCACGGCCGGCACGAACCAGCCCGTCACCCGGTCGACCAGGGCCTGGAGCGGCAGCTTGGCGCCCTGGGCCGCCTCGACCATGCGGACGATCCGGGCCAGCACGGTCTCGGTCCCGACGGTGTCCACCCGCAGGTCGAAGCTGCCATGGGTGTTGAGCGTGCCGCCCACCGCGCGATCGCCGGGCGCCTTGGCCACCGGCACCGGTTCGCCGGTGATCATGCTCTCGTCGACGTAGCTCGACCCGGAGAGCAGCACGCCGTCGGCGGCGATGCGCTCGCCCGGGCGCACCCGGACCACGTCGCCGCGCCGGAGGCTCGCCTGCGCCACCTCCGTCTCGACGCCGTCGCGGATCACCCGCGCGGTGGCGGGGCTGAGGCCGATCAGGCGCGCGATGGCCTCGCCGGTGCGCCCCTTGGCCCGCGCTTCCAGGGTGCGGCCGAGGAGGATCAGGGTGACGATGAGCACCGCCGCCTCGAAGTAGAGATGCGCCGTGCCCGGCGGCAGGAGGCCGGGCGCCAGGACCGAGACCAGCGAATAGCCGTAGGCGGCGCCCGCCCCGAGGGCCACGAGGGCGTTCATGTCCGGGTGGCCGCGGACCAGGGCGGGCAGGCCCTGGCGGAAGAAGCGGGCGCCGGGTCCGGCGAGCACGAGCGTGGCGAGCTCGGCCTGGAGCCAGCCGGCCCAAGCGCCGAGCGCCCCGTGCACCGCGTGGCCGAAGGCCGGCACGAGGTGGCCGCCCATGTCGAGGACGACGACGGGCGCGGACAGGATCGCGGCCGCGGCGAGGTCCCGGCGCAGGGCCTCGCCCTCGCGGTCCCGGCGGCTCTTGCCGGCCGCGACCGGCGCCTCGGCCGGAGCCAGCGGCTCGTAGCCGGCCTTGGCGACGGCCGCCTCCAGATCCGCCCGCGCGACCAGACCCTCCGGGTGGCGGATCTCGGCCCGGCCCGTGGCGAGGTTGACGGCGGCCGCCGTGACGTCCGGGACGGCGGCGAGGGCGCGCTCGACCCGCCCGACGCAGGAGGCGCAGGACAGCCCCCCGATCTCGAGGGTGGTGACGGCCTCCGGCACCGCGTAGCCCGCCCGGGCGATCGCCTCCACGGCCGCGGCGCCCGGACCCGGCAGGCGCAGCTCGGCCCGCCCGGTGGCGAGGTTCACCGAGACCTCCGAGGCTCCGGGCAGGGCGCGCAGCGCCCGCTCCACCCGCCCGACGCAGGAGGCGCAGGACAGCCCCTCCACCGGAAAGCCGAGGCGGCGGCCGGGGGCTGGGGTCGATGAGTCGAGGATGGGTGAGTCGAGGGTCGGGCGCTTGTCCATGCCCCCCATGTGGGGCTTCCCATGGTGGGAAGGTCAAGGGGCGGAACGCGACCGACGGGGGCGGCCCTCCACCCGCCGTCGGATCGCGCGGGCTACCGCCGCCGGCCCCAGATGCCGGCGCGCTCGGAGCGGGCCTGCTCCTCGGCGGCCAGGAGATCGGCCGGGGCGTCCTCGGCGGCGCGGGCGCCGCCGGCGGTGAGGATCAGCGAGGCGAGGTCGTCGCCGTCGATCTGGCAGCGGAGCTGCTCGGCGGCCGCGTCGGCCCCGGCCGGCGGGGCGCAGGTCACCTCCCGGCGGCGCAGGTAGCGGGCGAGCTGGCGGGCAAGCGCCCCGCCCTCCCCCTCCACCCCGAGGAGGCGGACGGTGCGGCCGCGGAAGGCCAGGGTGCCGGTGTCGACCACCTCGGGCACGCCGCGCACGCCCGGCGCGGCGTTGGCCGCGACCTCGCGGGCGGGCGCCGGCTCGGCGCGGGCGGGCTCGCCCCGCGCCGCGGACGGGCGCTTGCGGCCCTTGGCCAGCTGCGCCGTCGCCCGCTGGACGAAGTCGTGGAAGATGCTCGCCGGAAGGTCGCCGCCGCCGACCCGGTTCATCGACGCATTGTCGTCGTTGCCGACCCAGATCCCGACGACGAGGTCCGGCGTCATGCCGATGAACCAGGCGTCGCGGTAATCCTGGGTCGTCCCGGTCTTGCCGCCCACCGGCAGGCCGGAGACCCGGGCGCCCTTGCCGGTGCCACCGTCGACCACGGCCTGGAGGGAATCGAGCATCATCGCCCGGGCCTCGGTGGGGATCGCGGTGCCGCCCTTGGCGTCGGCGCGCAGGTAGAGCGGCTGGGGCTGGGCGCCCCGGATGGCGTGGACGCTGTGCGTGTCCACCGGCGCGGCCCCGGCCAGCACCCCCGCATAGGCGCGGGTCATCTCCAGGAGGGTGACCTCGGCCGAACCGAGGGCGAGGCTCGGCACGTTGGGCAGGTCCGAGGTCACGCCCATCCGGCGGGCGGTGGCGATCACGGCCGGGATGCCGACCTCGTCGGCGAGCTGGGCCGCCACGGTGTTCACCGATTGCGCGAAGGCGCTGCGCAGGGGCATCGCCCCCTTGAACCGCCCGGTGGAGTTCTGCGGCTCCCAGTCGCCGATCTGGATCGGCCGGTCGACCAGCACCGTCTCGGGATTGAAGCCGTTCTCATAGGCCGTGAGGTAGACGAAGAGCTTGAACAGCGAGCCGGCCTGGCGCTTGGCCTGGGTCGCACGGTTGAACTGGCTGTCCTCGTAGTCGCGCCCGCCCACCATGGCGAGAATCGCGCCCTCCTTGTTGAGCACCACCATGGCGCCCTGGCCGGCCTTCTTCTTCGCCCCCTCGGCGTCGAGGCGGCGGGCGACGACGCCCTCGGCCAGACTCTGCAGGTCGAGGTTGAGGGTGGTGCGCACGGTGACGTCGCCCGGCGCGTCGGCGAGCTTGCGCGCCTCGGCCGAGACCATGTCGAGGAAGTAGTTCGTGCCCGGCGGCGTCTCGGGGGGCGTGCGCAGGGTGATGGTCTGGGCCCGGGCCTTGTCGGCCTCGGCGGCCGAGATGGCGCCGGTCTCCACCATGGTCTGCAGCACCACGTCGGCGCGCTCCTTGGCGCCGCCGAAATTGCGCGTCGGGGCCAGCTGCGAGGGCGCGCGCACGAGGCCCGCCAGCATCGCGGCCTCCGGCAGGGTCAGCGCCTTGGCGCCCTTGCCGAAGTAGCGCCGGGCCGCCGCGTCGATGCCGTAGGCGCCCGCGCCGAAATAGGCTGTGTTCAGGTAGCCGAGCAGGATCTCGTCCTTCGTCATCGTGGATTCGACGCGAAGCGCCAGGAACGCCTCCTGGATCTTGCGGCGCAGGGTCTTCTCCTGCGTCAGGGAGGTGAGCCGGACGTATTGCTGCGTGATCGTCGAGCCGCCCTCGCGCACGCCGCCGCCGACGGCGTTGCGGTAGACGGCCCGCAGCAGGCCGCGGGGGTCGATGCCCCAGTGCTCGCGGAAGCGCCGGTCCTCGATGGCGATGATCGCCTGGGCGAGGTGCGGGGGCATCTCGGCGGCGGTGAGCTTCTGGCCCTGGAAGGCGCCGCGGGTGGCGAAGACCCGGCCGTCATCGGCCTCGACGGTGAGCGCCCGCTGGCCGGCCTCCGGCACGACCCCGCCGAGGGGCGGCAGGGTGACGAAGCTGTAGAGGACGAGCCCGGCGAGGAACAGGACGGGCAGCAGGACCAGCACCAGGGCGGCGGCGATCCAGGGGTGGCGGCGCAGGCGCGCCGGCAGCGCGGCGGCGGCCGGGGGCGCGCCGGCGGAGGCTGTCGTTGCGGAGGCCGTCGTCGCGGATGCGGCGGCGGGTGCGGCGGCGGAAGCCGGGGTCGCGGCGGACGCGCGGGTCCGGAAGCGGCCGGCCAGGTCCTGCCAGGCGGGGCCGGCCGCGCGGGCCGCCCCGGCGGCGCGCCGTCCCGCCCCGCGGGCCGCGCCGGCGGCCAGCACGCCGAGCTGCCGGCCGAGGATGCGGGCCGCGGCAGCGGCTTCCCGGGCGGCGGCCCGCGTGTCCTCCGCCTCGCGCGGTCCGGCCGTCCCGTCCGCGGGCGCCGGCTTGGGCGGGTTCGCCCTCTCGTGGCTCGGGCGGTCCGGGTCGGGGGAGGTCATCGGGGGCCATGGTCACGGGGAGCGGCGTCCGTCCGCCGAGCGGTGCTCGACCGCCGGGCGCCGGGTGCTGTCCGCTCGGTTCTAGACCATCTCGCCCGGACAAAGCTACGCCGTTCCGGGCCGTCCCAGGGGGCCGGGCCGGCCGGCCTCGGCGTGGCGGCCGCGCAGGCGGAAGGCCAGGATCACCAAGAGGACGCCGAAGGCCATCGTGTAGCTGCCGATCCACCAGGTCAGGACCAGGGCCGACATGCCCGGATTGATCAGCAGCGCGATGCCGAACAGGATGGAGACCGCGCCCCCGAGCACCAGCCACCAGCGCCCGTAATGGGCATGCAGGCGGAAGGCCGCCGCGATCATCAGGCCGCCGGTGACGAGCGCCCAGAAGGCCACGAGGTAGACGAAGGCCCAGACGGCAGCCGCCGGCACCAGCACCGCCGCGACGCCGACGACGATGTCGAGCAGGCCTTCCATGAGGAGGAAGCCCCAGCGCTCATGCCGCTGGGCGGCCCGCACCGAGGCGACGATGCCCACGATGCCGTCGACCAGCATGTAGGCGGCGAAGAACAGGACCAGCGACAGGACGAAGGCGCCCGGCGCCACGAAGGCGATCAGCCCGAACAGGATGGCGACGACGCCCCGCAGGGCCACCAGCCACCAGTTGCGGGCGAGCACCGTGCTCATCGCATCGAGCCGGGCGAGGCCGCCCGGACCGGCGACACCCGGTGGGATCAGGGGAGAACCGGCCGACATACGCGCCTCCTGCAGGTTGCGGACGAACCGGGTCCCGTCCGCCGGGCCCTCCATGAGTCCGGCTCCCGCCCGGTCGGAAATCCGTCCGCCAAGCCCCGGTCCGCTAAGCCCCAGAACGCAGGCCGGATTTCGGGCGTTCCGTCCGGCCGCCGACGGGACCCGCAATTGTGATCCGCCCCCGGAACAATCGCCCCCGCGCCTTCTTGTTGTGGCCGAGGCGGGAGTTTCGGGCGGCGCGGTTTCGATCGCGCGGCCCCTGGATGCGTGCGGACGATCGGTCGATGCTTCAGGACCAGCAGACCGTGGGGCTCCGGCCCTCACGAGACGATGCGGCGCGGCCGTCCGACCCCCACGGCCGGCCACCCGCCGCCGGAGCGGCGACCGGGCGCCCCCCCGAGGGCGAGGCCCCGCCCGCGGAGGGCCGGAAGCGGAACGACGGCGACGACGCCGAGAACGCTCCGCAGGACGGGACGTCTCCGGAGGACGAAGACGCGTCGGATTCCGAAAACGCTTCGGACGATCGGGATTCGGGCGGCGACGCGGCGCGCCGGCCGAACATCCTGCGCCGGCATCCGTTCTGGGCCCTCGGCATCGCGGTGGCGGTCGTCGCCCTGGCGGCCGGGGCCTACGTCTACTGGCTGACCCAGCTGCATCCCTACGAATCCACCGACGACGCCTTCGTGGACGCCCGGCAATTCTCCATCGCCCCCAAGGTCGCCGGCTACATCGTCGCGGTGCCGGTCACCGACAACCAGCATGTCGAGGCCGGGGCGGTGCTGTTCCAGATCGACCGGCGCGACTACGAGGTGGCCCTGGCGCAGGCCCGCGCGCAGGTCGCCTCCGCCGAGGCCTCGATCCGGAACTTCGACGCGCAGATCGAGGGCCAGAAGGCCCAGGTCGCCGCCTCGCAGGCGGAGGTGACGCAGGCCGAGGCCTCCCTGAAATTCGCGCGCGAGGATGCGGCGCGCTACCGGGACCTCGCCGAGAAGGGCGCCGGCACGATCCAGCGCTCGCAATCCTCGTCCTCGACCCTCGACCAGCAGCAGGCCGCCTACGACCGGGCGCGTGCGAACGTCGTCGCGGCCCGCACCCAGGTCGGCGCGCTCGGTGCGCAGAAGGCGGGGGCCGAGGCCAGCCTCGCCACCGGCCAGGCCCAGGTGGCACAGGCCGAACTCAACCTCGGCTACACCACCGTGACGGCGGCCCAGGCGGGCCGGGTGGTGCAACTCTCCGGCGCGAAGGGCCAGTTCGCCCAGGCCGGCCAGACCCTGTCGACCTTCGTGCCCGACGACATCTGGGTGGTCGCCAACTACAAGGAGACGCAGATCACCGACATGCGCCCGGGCCAGCACGCCGACATCGAGATCGACGCCTATCCGGAGCGCAAGATCACCGGGCACGTGGACTCCGTGCAGCCCGGCTCCGGCACCGCCTTCAGCCTGCTCCCGGCCCAGAACGCCACCGGCAACTACGTGAAGGTGGTCCAGCGCATTCCGGTGAAGATCGTCGTCGACCAGTGGCCGACCGACGTCGCCATCGGGCCTGGCATGTCGATCGTGCCCCGGGTCCACGTCCGGTGAGCGCCGCGGCGGCGCAGGCGGGCGGCGGGTCGGGGAGCAAGGCGGAGGGCAAGGGGGGCGGCAAGGGGGGCGGCAGCGGAGACGGCAAGGCGGCCGCCTCTGGCAAGGCGCCGGGCGAGCACAACCCCTGGGCCATCGCCCTCGTGGTCTCCCTGGCGACCTTCATGGAGGTGCTCGACACCACCATCGCCAACGTGGCCCTGCGCTACATCTCCGGCGGCCTCGCGGTCGGCCCGGACGAGGCGGCCTGGGTGGTGACGAGCTACCTCGTCGCCAACGCCATCGTGCTCACCGCCTCGAGCTTCCTCGCCAAGCGCTTCGGCCGCAAGGCGTTCTTCATGTGGAGCATCGCGCTCTTCACCGTGGCCTCGGTGCTGTGCGGCTTCGCCTGGAACCTCGAATCACTGCTGGTCTTCCGCGTGCTCCAGGGCCTCGGCGGCGGCGGCATGGCGCCGCTGGCCCAGTCGATCCTGGCCGATTCGTTTCCCCCCGCGAAGCGCGGCCAGGCCTTCGCCCTCTACGGCCTCGCCGTGGTGGTGGCGCCCGTTGTCGGGCCGACGCTGGGCGGCTGGCTCTCCGACAACGTCTCCTGGCACTGGTGCTTCCTGATCAACGGCCCGATCGGGTTGATCGCCCTCGGGCTGATGCACGTGCTCTTGGAGGACCCGCCGGGGGCGGTGGCGGAGCGCCGGCGCCTGCGCCGCGCGGGCGTGCGCTTCGACCTCGTGGGATTCCTGCTCGTCGCCACCTTCCTCGGCGCGCTCGAGGTCGTCCTCGACGAGGGCCAGCGCAAGGACTGGTTCGGCTCGAACTTCATCGTCGTGTTCGCGGTGATCTGCGCCGTCGCCTTCGTGGCGATGATCCCCTGGGAGCTGACCCGGAAGAACCCGGTGGTGGATCTCCGGCTCCTGGGCAGCCGCCAGTTCGGCTCGTGCTTCCTGGTGATGATGGCCACCGGCGCGATCCTGATCGCCACGACGCAGTTCGTGCCGCAGCTGGTGCAGGAATATTACGGCTACACCGCCACCCTCGCCGGCCTCGTCCTGGCCCCGGGCGGCCTCGTCACGGTGTTCATGATGCTGGTGATCGGCCGCCTCTCGGGGAAGGTGCAGCCGAAATACCTGATCGCGCTGGGCGCCGCGATCGTCTCGGCGGCGATGTACGACCTGACGCGGCTCTACGGCGACACCAGCTTCTGGTTCTTCGCCTGGTCGCGCATCTATATCGGCATCGGCCTGCCGATGATCTTCATCTCGATCACCGCCGCCTCCTACGAGGGCATCGACAAGGGTCAGACCGACCAGGCCTCGGCGCTGATCAACGTCGCCCGCAACGTCGGCGGCTCGATGGGCGTCAGCCTCGCCCAGAACGTGCTCGCCTACCGGCAGCAATTCCACCAGAGCCGCCTGGGGGAGAGCATCTCCAGCGCCAACCCGAACTACCAGGAGACCCTGCGGGCGGCGACGCAGTACTTCCAGGCCCACGGGGCCTCCGGCGTCGAGGCGCAGAACCAGGCCATCGCCTGGATCGGCCAGCAGCTCCAGACCCAGGTGGCGTATTGGGGCTACATCGACGTGTTCTGGTCGCTCTGCCTCGTCTCGGGCGCGGCGGTGCCGCTCGCGATGATCCTCAGCAAGGTCAAGCTCGGCGGCGGGGCGCCGGCCGGGCACTGAGTCAGTCGGCCGGCGTGGTCGCCTCCGTCACGTGGACGCGCCCGGCCTGGACCGGGACCGGGGCCGCGTCGGTCTCGATCTCCGTGAGGGTGACCTCGGATTTCAGCTCGGGCCCCGCCAGGGCCGAGACGCCCTCGTAGCGGTCGAGGCGGCGGTCGATCATGCCGCCGATCTTCTCGCGGACCTCGGCGACCGTGAGGCTGCGGCGGCCCTTGCCGGCCTTCTCGGTGAACAGGCTGCGGTTCGCCTTCGCGGCGGCCTTGAACACCTGCTTGGCGACCTGGCCCGGCTTCTCGGCGGTGAGTTCGAGGAAACGGCCGGCGCTGGCGGTGCCGAGGAAATGCGCGAAGTAGAGCTCGGCCGTGGAGAGGTCGCGGCCGATGCGCTGCTCGATCCGGCCCTTGTCGCGGTTGATGAGCTCGCCCGCCATCAGGGCGGCGACGTAGGGGTCCTGGCGCAGGCGCAGGACGCGGCTGCGCATCCCCTCGTCGGCGATCATGATGGCGCTGCCGCGGCCCTTCACCGCCGCCGCCTCGTCGGCGAGCCCGTGGCGGGCGCCGTAGGCGCGGATGAGCTCGAGCCAGGTGCCCGACAGGAACTGGAACAGGCCCTCGGCGGAGGAGGTCGAGGCCTTCACCGTGGTGGAGAAGCTCGATTCCTTGTCGGCCAGCGCCATCATGTAGACCGGGTCGACGCCCGTCTCGGTGGCGGCCCGCAGGATGGTGTCGACGATCTCGCGCGGCACGGCCATGTCGCCGAAGCGCAGGCGCTCGGCGCCGGAGGCGTCCCGGCTCGGGGCGAGGCTCGCGAGGTCGCTCTCGATCAGCGCCGCGGTCGCGGGTTCCTGCTCGATCAGCGGAACCCCGGCCCAGTCGGACGCGTTGGCAGCGTCGGAGGCCGGCGCGGGCGAGGTCCGGACCAGAGCCTGCGCCGACAGGGCGCGCTCGTCGATCCGGTCATGGGCCGCCGCGGCCGGGGCCAGGGCGTTCTGCGGCAGGGCGCCGCCCAGGAGCGCGCCCGTCACGAGGGTCGCGAGGGTGCGGCGGCGAAGGGTGGCGAAGGTCCGGCGCGTCCGGCGCTCGGTCCGCGGCAGCCACGCCACGGTCGGGTCTGCGTCGAAGGTCTCGTTGGGCACGAGACGGCTCACGTCGTCGGCGCAGGGCGCCGGCTCCGGGAAAACCCCCATCATTGGTCCTTGTTCGTACCGCAGCCTTCGTCGGGCGCGGCTTCGTTGTCGTTCAGCGAGGGGACGTCTCGCCGGTCGCTGTGACCAGAATGGGACAGCTCCGTGATTCAACGATGGCAGGCTTAACGATGGGTTAAGCCCTTGTATTTACGATTTTTTAACGCTTCGTTCCGGTGCCGTTCAGGCGTACCGCGTCAAAAAGGCGTCCTGGCCAGGGTTGGAACGCAACCCCGGAAGCCCAGTTAGTGAGGGCTGAGCGGAACGGCCCCCAGGTTGGGACAGGCTCCCGTTCGCCTGAAGAAGGAAGCCGTTTCCCAATGAGCATGCAGACCGGTCGCCGCGTCGGCGTTGCCTTCGTTGGCATGGGTGGGGCTGTCGCCACCACCGCCATCGCTGGCATCGAGATGATTAAATCCGGATCGAACCGCCTTGATGGCCTGCCCCTCGCGGGTGTCCCCGTCGCCGGGATGGCCGATTACAAGGACCTCGTGTTCGGCGGATGGGACCTGAACGACGATGACCTCGCCTCTGCCGCGACCGGCCACGGCGTCCTCACCGCCCAGGATATCGAGAACGGCGCCCAGGTCCTGAAGGGCATCAAGCCCTGGCCGGCCGTCGGCAGCGCCAAGTTCTGCAAGAACATCGAGGGTGCCAACCGCATCGTCGCCAAGGACCACCGCGAGGCGGTCTCCGTGATTGCCAACGACCTGCGCCGCTTCAAGGCCGAGAGCAATCTCGACGAGGTCGTGGTGATCAACCTCGCCTCCACCGAGCGCTGGCCGGACCTGTCCGACCCGACCCTGAACTCGACGGCGGCCTTCGAGAAGGGCCTCGACAGCAGCGACGAGTCGATCAGCCCGGCGATGCTCTACGCCTACGCGGCGATCAAGAGCGGCGTGCCCTACGCCAACTTCACTCCCAGCATCGCCGCCGACGTGCCGGCCCTGCTCGAACTCGCCATGGAGATGAACGTCCCCGTGGCCGGCAAGGACGGCAAGACCGGCCAGACCATGATGAAGACGGTCCTGGCCCCGGCCCTCAAGGCTCGCGCCCTGCACGTGGACGGCTGGTTCTCCACCAACATCCTCGGCAACCGCGACGGCCTGGCGCTCAACGACAAGGACTCGCTCCAGTCGAAGCTCAACACCAAGGGCACGGTGCTCGATTCGATCCTCGGCTATCCGGTCGAGGACCACCTCGTGCACATCCACTATTACCGCCCCCGCGGTGACGACAAGGAAGCCTGGGACAACATCGACGTCAGCGGCTTCATGGGCCAGCGCATGCAGATCAAGGTCAACTTCCTCTGCAAGGACTCGATCCTGGCCGCGCCCCTCGTCATCGAGATCGCCCGCGTCCTCGAGCTCGCCAAGCAGCGCGGCGACGGCGGTGTCCAGGAGCAGCTCTCGAGCTTCTTCAAGGCCCCGATGGTGAAGAACGGCCACGGCCCCGAGCATGATTTCGGCAAGCAGCAGACCATGCTGCTCGAGTGGCTCGGCGCGCACTGATGTCGATGCAGATGGAGGGCGCCGGTCCCGCGGCCCCGCTGGCGCTTCGCGCCCTCCTCGTCGAGGTCAACGACCTCAAGCGCGTGCACTCCGCCGGGCGGACCGGCTCCATCGCTGAGCGCCTGTTCGCGCAAGGCTGGGGCGCCCTCACGGGGGGCGCCGCGCCGGAGGCCGTCGCCCTCGACATCACCGCCAAGGCGCTCGCCGCCGCCCGCCTCTGCGACCTCGACGCCGCCTTCCTCGGCGCCGCCGGGCTCGACGAGCGGGCGACGGCCGACATCCTGGTCTCCGGCTTCGACGCCGTCACCGACAGCGTCGAGTCCGGCCTGCGGGACCGCCTCCGGGCGGCCCTGCGCGCGCCGGCGAGCTTCGCGCAGGGTCCCCTGCCGGGCTTCGTCGCCGCCCTGGCGCACCAGCCGCGGGCCGGCGTGACCTGCCCCGGCAAGCCCCGCATCCTGCTGGAGCCGCCGGAGAACCATGCCGAGCACTGCCTGATGGTGGCGGTCTACGGCGTCGTGCTGAGCCCGTTCTACCGGGCCGACCCGACCCTGGTCTTCCTCGCCGCCATGGCGCACCACTTCCACAACGCGGCCATGCCGGATGCCGGCTTCACCGGCGAGATGCTGCTCGGCGACCACCTCCTGCCGATCATGGCCCGGACCACGCGATGGGCCCTCGACGAGCTCGACCCGGCCCTGCGCGAGACGGTCGAGCGGGCGCGCGCCGTCCTGCCCGACGATGCCACGGCGGAGGGCCGCGCCTTCCATGCCGCCGACTGCATCGACCGGGTGCTGCAGATCGCCCAGCACCTGCGGGCCGCGACCCTGACCATGGGCACGGTCCTCGACGAGATGGAGCTCGTCCATGCGGGTCCGGTGAAGGGCTTCCACGACCGCGTGCTGAAGGACATGCAGATCCCGTGATGTCTCCTCGCGACCGCGCGGGCGCCCCGTCATGATCCCCTTCGACCTTCGCTCGCCGGAGACCGGCGAGCCCCTCAAGGCCGACACCCCGCACTCGCTCCGCGAAGTCCAGAGCGGCGCGCGCTGGCCGGTGATCGACGGCATCCCCTATCTGCGGACCAACCGCGCCGGCCTCGTCGCGCGGACCCTGAAGCTGCTCGATGCCGGCGAGGCCGACCTCGCCCTCGAAGGCCTGCTGGCCGACCAGGACGATTGGTGGACCGGCCCACCGGCCGACCCGCTCGACCTGCACGAACTGGTCCGCGAGCGGGACAAGCGCTCCCTGCGCGACGCCGTGCGCCTGCTGGGCTGGGGCCGGGTCGGCGACTATTTCCTGCATCGCTGGACCGACCCGACCTTCCTCGCCGGGCTCACCCTCCTCGAAGCGCACTGGAACGACCCGGTCTGCGTGTTCGAGTTCGCCTGCGGCATCGGCCATTACCTGCGCGAGTTCCAGACCCGCGGCATCAAGGTCTCGGGCGCCGACGTGGTCTTCGCCAAGCTCTGGGTCGCCCGGCACTGGGTGGTCGGCAAGTCGGCGCAGCTCGTCTGCTTCGACGCCAACGCGCCCCATTGGGCGATCCCGGGCGCGCCGGTCGACCTCGTGGTCTGCAACGACGCGTTCTACTTCCTCGACCGCAAGGCCGAGGTGCTGGAATGCCTGCGCCAGAATGCCGGCGACGACGGCTGGCTCGCCGTCAGCCACATCCACAACAGCGACCGGCCCGGCTTTTCGGCGGGACGCGCCGTCTCGGCGGCCGAGATCGACGAGCTCTTTCCCGACGGTCTCGTCTACGACGACGAGGACCTGACCCGCGCCCTCGTGGAACGGCGCGCGCCCGCCCCCCGCAAGCCCCAGGATCTGGCGGGCTGCGAGGCCTTCTCGGTGGTGGCGGGACCCGGCATGCGCCCGGCCCCCCGCCCCGTGATCGACGGCATCACCGTGCCGCGCCCCGGCCGGACGCTCCGCCTCAACCCGCTCTACGTCGCCGACGGGGACAATCGCCACGCGATCCGCTGGCCGTCCGAGCGCTACGAGGCCGAATACGCGGCCCGGGCCACCTATCCGGTCACCTTCACCGGCCCGGACAGCCTCGCCTGGCAGGGCGAGCTCGAGGCCCCGGAGGCAGACCGGGTCCGCGACCGGACCTATGTCGACCTGCCGGAGCGCTGGTGATGGCATCCTCGGACCAGGGCCCCGTCGCCTGGGGCATCGTCGGCTACGGCTGGGTCGCGCGCGACTACATGGCGCCGGGCATCCGCGCGGCCGGGCACCGGCTCGTGGCCGTCGCCGATCCGGGCGAGGCCTCGCGCGCCGCGGCCGAAGCCGAGGGCGCCCGGGCCTATGCGCGGCTCCAGGATCTCGTGGACGATCCCGAGGTGGAGGCGGTCTACGTCGCCACGCCGAACCACCTCCACCGGGAGGCGATCGAGGCCCTGGCGGGCTCCGGGAAGGCCATCCTCTGCGAGAAGCCCATGGCGGCCTCGCTCGACGACGCCGAGGCGATGGTGGCGGCTCTGCGCGGCGGCGACACCTTCTACGGCACCGCCTTCGACCAGCGCCACCACCCGGCCCACCGGGCCATGCGGGCCGCCATCCGCGCGGGCCGGCTCGGCACCGTGACGGCGATCCGCATCGTCTATGCCTGCTGGCTGCCGCGCGCCTGGACCTCCTTCGCCGGCCAGGACAACTGGCGCATCGACCCGGCCAAGGCCGGCGGCGGCGCCCTGATGGATCTCGCGCCCCACGGCCTCGACCTCGTCGATTTCCTCCTCGACGAGTCGATCCACGACCTCGCCGCCCTGACCCAGGCCCGCGCCCAGGACTACGCCGTCGACGACGGGGCCCTCCTGATCGGGCGCACGCCGTCCGGGATCCTCGCCAACCTGCACGTCGCCTACAATTGCCCGGATGCCCTGCCCCGCCGCCGCCTCGAAGTGACCGGCACGAAGGGTCTGCTCACCGCCATCGACACGATGGGCCAGGTGGCGGGCGGCACCCTGTCGTTCACCGACGGGTCAACCGGCGCATCGGACACTCTGCCCTTCGACGGGGAGGCCTCGCCCTTCCTCGAACAGGTGAAGGCCTTCGGCTCGGCCCTGCGCCGGCCGGAGGAGCGCGAGGCCTACAGCGCCACCCGCGACCTCCACACCATGCGCTTGCTGGCCCGCGCCTACGCCGCGTTGCCCTGAGGAACGGAACACCACGACCGTGAACGAGCAGGACCAGGACGACCGCGCCCGCCACAGCCGGATCAAGGCGCCGCGCGCCTACAGCTACGGCGCTCCCCGCCGGATCGAGGGCCTGCCGGCCGCTCTGCCCGAGCCGGTGCGCGCCTATCTGGACATCCTGCCGGAGGGCCGCATCGTCGGCTTCCCCCTGGCGCCCCTCGACCGCACCGGCATCCCGGTCTGGTTCGTGTCGCTGTTCCTCGACGATCCCTTCTTCGTCGGCGCCATGCCGAGCGGCATCGGCTACGGCGCCACCGACGACGAGGCCATCATCGGCGCGGTGGCGGAGATCGCCGAGAACCTGATGCCGTCGCTCGCCGTCATGCCGCGCAAGAAGGAGCGCGCCAGCTACGACGAGCTCGTGCGGGTCTACGGCACCGGCGCGGTCGCCGATCCCCTCACCCTGTGCCTGCCGGCCGGCAGCCCGGTGGGGCGCACCACCACCCTCGAATGGACGCCCACGATCCGCGCCCGCACCGGCGAGACCGTGCTGATGCCGCTGGACATCGCCGCCACCGACTATTTCGAGCTGTCGGAGGGCTACAAGCCCTTCACCAACCTCATCACCAACGGACTCGGCGCCGGGCCGGACGTGGACTTCGCGCTGGGCCACGGCCTGCTCGAACTCCTGCAGCGCGACGGCAACGGCCTGCTGTTCCGCGCCCTCGACCAGGGCGTGGTGCTCGACCTCTCGGAGGGCCTCGGCCCTGAGACGCGCGGCATGCTCGACCGGCTGGAGTCCCTTGGGATCAAGGCCCTGCCGAAATTCGCCACCGACCAGTTCGGCCTGACCAACCTCTACGTCGTCGGCCACGACCGGAACCTCGCCGACACGCCGGTGCCGATCGCGCTCTCGGCCTGCGGCGAGGCCTGCGACCCGGACCGCGAGCGCGCGCTGCGCAAGGCGCTCCTCGAATTCCAGGCCGCCCGCGTGCGCAAGGCCTTCGGCCACGGGCCGCTGGCCTTCGCCGAGCGGGTCACCCCCCCGGGCTACGTCAAGGCCTTCATCGACAAGGCGCTGCCGAGCCTCGATCTGGAGGAGAGCCGCGCCCTGAAGGCGATGCTCGAATGGATCGTCCAGCCGCCGGAGGGCATCGCCGCGACCCTGCGCGACACCGTCTATTCCGAGCGCTCCACCAAGCGCTTCCAGGACCTGCCGACCACGGAGGCGCCGGACGGCCATGCCCGCGGCCGCATCGCCCGCGAGCGCCTGGAGCAGGCCGGCTTCGACGTCCTCTACGTCGATTGCTCGCCGCCCGGAGACCGGGTCGGCGTGGTCAAGGCGATCGTGCCGGGGCTCGAGGTCGAGACCATGAGCTACCACCGCATCGGCGCGCGCAACACGCAGAAGCTCCTCGACCGCGACCATCCGCTGATCCGCTTCGGCGAGGCCACCGACACCCTGAAGCCCGTGCGCCTGACCCCGGAGGCGATCGAGCATTTCGGCGGCCAGCCCCTGTTCGACACCGCGCTGGCCGACCGGATCGTCGGCGCGCACTACCCGCTCTACCGGGAGCCGGAATCGCACCACGCGCCCTTCCGCCTGGAGCAGCAGGGCCGCGCCGCATGAGCCTGCGCTTCGCCTACAACACCAACGGCACCGCCCATCACCGCCTCGACGACGCGATCGACCTCATCGCCGAGGCCGGCTACCAGGGCGTGGCGCTGACCCTCGACATCCACCACCTCGACCCCTTCGCCGAGGCCTGGCTGCAGGAGGCGCAGCGCGTGTCGAGCCGTCTGCAGCGCCTCGGCCTCGGCTCGGTGATCGAGACCGGCGCGCGCTTCCTCCTCGACCCGAAGGCCAAGCACGAGCCGACCCTGGTGAGCGGCGACGTGACGGGGCGGACGCGCCGCATCGGCTTCCTCAAGCGCGCCATCGACATCGGCGCCGTCCTGCATTCCGAGGCGGTCTCGTTCTGGGCCGGCGTCCCGAAGTCCGGCATCGATCCCGACGAAGCCCGGGGCTGGCTGCGCGAGGGCCTGACCGAAATCGTCGCCTACGCCGCCGAGCGGAACGTGGTCGCCTGCCTGGAGCCCGAGCCCGGCATGCTGATCGAGACGCTGGACGACTACGCCGCCCTCGACATCCCCGGCCTGCGGCTCGCCCTCGACACCGGCCATTGCCTCGTCACCGGAGAGCGCGACCCGGCCGCGGCGGTCGGCGAGTTCGCGGACCGGCTCGGCACCGTGGCCCTGGAGGACATGGCGCGGGGCGTCCACGTCCACCTGCCCTTCGGCGAGGGCGACATGGACGTGCCCGCGGTGCTCGATGCCCTCGACGCGATCGGCTTCGAGAAACTCATCTGCGTCGAGCTCTCCCGCGAGAGCCACCGCGCCGACCTGATGGTCCCGGCCTCGCTGCGATACCTGCGCGACTGCCGCAACCCGAACCCGGGAGCCTCCGCGTGAGGATCTGCTTCGTCTCGCGCCGCTACTTCCCGGCGATCTCCGGCATGAGCGTCTACGCGCAGAACCTCCTGCGCGAGCTGGTCGAGGCCGGCCACGACGTCACGCTGATCTCGCAGTACCGCGGCGACGCCTTCGGCACCCGGGTCTATGGCGGCGGCCCGCCGCCCGCCGTGCCCGGCGTCACCGTCATCGGCCTGGAACAGGTCGGCGAGCAGGAGAGCGGCGATTTCGAGCGCGACATCGACACGATGGTGGCGACGATCCAGGCCGAGCACGCCAAGAAGCCCTTCGACATCCTGCACGCGCAGTACGGCTATCCCACCGGCTGGGCCACGCTGCTGGCCTCCCGCGCCATCGGCGTGCCGAACGTGGTCTCGATCCAGGGCGGCGACGGCCACTGGGTCGGCTCCTGCTGCGAGACGCACCGGGTCGCCATGTGCGAGGTGCTGGCCCATGCCAACGCCCTGCTGATCGGCGGCGCCTCCTTCGTCGAGGAGGTCTGCGACCGGCTCGGCGCCGACCCCGCCCGCTTCACCATCGTGCCCGGCGCCGTCGACACCGCCCGCTTCACCCCCGGCCCCGGCGCGCATTCCGGACCGGTGCGGCTGTTCTATCACGGCCGCGTCGACCGCCGGAAAGGCGTGCTCGACTTCATCGACGCCCTCGCGCTGCTGCGCGCCCGCGCCATCCCGTTCGAGGCGATCATCTCCGGCATCGGGCCGGACGTGGAGTCCTCGAAGGCCCGCGCGGCGGAGCTGGACTTCTCCGAGGCCGAGATCCGCTTCACCGGCTACGCCGACTACGACACCGTGCCGGACCTCTATCGGGCGGCGGACGTCTTCGTGTCGCCGACCTACGCGGAGGGGTTCTCCAACACCATCCTGGAGGCGATGGCGGCCGGGCTCGCCGTGGTCTCGACCCACTCGGTCGGCGTCTCGGACTGCCTGCGCGACGGCGAGAACGGCCTGCTGGTCCAGCCGGGCGACGTGCCGGCCCTGGCCGACGCCCTCGCCCGGGTGATCGAGGACGCGCCCCTGCGGCGGCGCCTCGCCGAGGACGGCCTCGCCGAATGCCGGCGGGTCTATTCCTGGCGCGCGGTCGGCCGGCAGATCATGGACGTCTATGCCGGCATCGCCCAGGCCCGGCCCGCCACCGACTTCCCCACGGTGCTGCCGCACGATCCGTCCTGCCGCTTCCGCGCCGAACCGCACCTGCTCTGAGCCGATGCCCCGCGCGCTCGCCCTGTCGCCCCATCTCGACGACGCCGCCTTCTCCTGCGGCGGCCTCCTGCACGCCCTCGGGGCGGCGGGCTGGGACGTGACGACCGTGACGGTCTTCACCGCTTCGGTGGAGAACCCCACCGGCTTCGCCCTCGCCTGCCAGACCGACAAGGGGCTCGGACCGGAGGTCGACTACATGGACCTGCGCCGGGCCGAGGATGCGGCGGCGATCCGCGCCCTGGGGCTGGCCCCGCCCCGCCACTGGCCATTCCGCGAGGCGCCTCATCGCGGCTACGCCTCGGCCCCCGAGCTGTTCGGGGAGGTCCGGGCCGAGGACGGGATCGTGCCCGACCTGACCCGCGCGATCCGGGCGATCCTCGCCGAGACGGCCCCCGACCTGATCCTCGCCCCCCAGGCCATCGGCGGCCATGTCGACCACGTCCAGGTGGTGCGGGCCCTCGACGCGGCCGAGCCCGCCGCGCCGATCCTGTGGTGGCGCGACTTCCCCTACACCGTGCGCGACCAGAACCCGAAGGAACCCCTGCGCGCGCGCTTCGCCGCGCTGCCGGAGGCGGAGATCCGTTTCGGCCCCGAGGGCCGGGAAGCGAAGGCCGAGGCCTGCGCCGCCTACGCGACGCAGCTCGGCTTCCAGTTCGGCGGCCGCGAGGGTCTCGTCCGGCGCCTGGAGCAGGAGGGCGGCCGCGAGGGCTTCCGCCGGCAGGGCGCCCTGCCGGAGAACCTGGCGCGCCTCGTCGCCGATGCCGGCTGAGGCGCCGCCCGCCGAACCGAAGAGCCTGCGCGACCCCGGCGCCCTCGCCGCGCGCAGGGCCCTACGCGACAGCCCCCACATCGCTCCCCTCCGCGCCCTCGCCCGGCAGATCGCCGAGGCGCACGGGGCCGTGGTGCCCGACCCCGATCCCCTCGACGGCGGCGTCGAGGCCCGCCTGCTGATCCTGCTGGAGACGCCGGGGCCGAGCATCCGCGGCACCGGCTTCGTCTCGCGCGACAACCCGACCGGCACCGCCGCCAACCTGTTCCGCTTCCTCGCCGAGGCCGGGATCGCCCGCCGGGACACCCTGCTCTGGAACACGATCCCGTGGGTGATCCACGCGCCCGGTGCCCTGAACCGGGCCCCGCGCCGCGCGGAGATGAGGCAGGCCCTGCCCTGCCTCGCGCCGCTCCTCGCCCGGCTGCCGCGGCTTCGCGTGGTCGTGCTCTCCGGCCGGGTCGCGGGCCTCGCGCGCGGGGAGCTCGCGGCGCTGCGGCCGGACCTGCCCGCGATCGCCGTCCCGCATCCGAGCCCGACCTATGTCTGCACCGCCCCCAGCGTCGCCGAGCGCATCCGGGCCGGTCTCGCCGAGGCGCAGGCCTGCATCGCCGGTGGGCATTGCGCCTCCCTCGCTGGCAATTGCCGCCCGATGCCCCTAAATGCGGGCGACGGGCCGTGGTCCGGCACAAGCTCGGGTTGACCCATGCCGCCATGCGGCCGTGTGCGGGGAGCCCAGCGGAGGCGGACGCCGACACGATGAACTTTGCGAGACAGCAGAAGCAGATCGAGACGGCCGAGGCCCTCGCGCCCGAGGCGTCCCCGATCGACGCGACGGAGGCCGAGGCGGCCCCGGCGAAATCCGGGATGCGCGGGCGCTATGCCTGGCTCGGCACCATCGCCAGCCTCGCCATCCTGGCCGGCTCGCTGTTCGTCCTGTGGAAGCTCGTCCAGACCGTCACCTGGGCCGAGATGCATGCGGCCTTCACGGGGGCCTCGGCCGAGCAGCTCGGCTTCGCCTTCCTGTTCGTGGGACTGAGCTACCTCTTCCTCACCTGCTACGACGCCCTGGCGCTGCGGCAGCTCAAGCTGAAGGTGCCCTACCGGACGACGGCGCTCGCCTCGTTCACCAGCTACGCCGTCAGCTTTACCCTCGGCTTCCCGCTCCTGACGGCCGGGACGATCCGCTACTGGATCTACTCCAGCAAGGGCCTCGGCGCGGCCAAGATCGCCGCCCTGACGGTGATCGCCGGCTTCACCTTCTGGCTCGGCATGGGCGTCGTCCTCGGCCTCAGCCTCATCGTCGAGGCGGGCCAGCTCGCCGCCCTCACCTTCACCAGCATCGCGCTGAACCAGGGGGTGGGCTTCGGCGCGCTCCTCGCCGTGGTCGCCTACCTGCTCTGGGTCTCGCTGAAGCGCCGGCACGTCCGGGTGAAGAGCTGGCGCCTCGAACTGCCCGGCGCCTCGGTCTC
This sequence comes from Methylobacterium sp. TK31, assembly GCF_055361545.1. Lineage (NCBI taxonomy): Bacteria > Pseudomonadati > Pseudomonadota > Alphaproteobacteria > Hyphomicrobiales > Methylobacteriaceae > Methylobacterium > Methylobacterium sp. TK31. The sequence continues at coordinate 3,418,627 of NZ_CM143964.1, forward strand.
CCTGAGCCAGATGGTGGTGGGCATCGGCGACGTCTGCGCGGCCGCCGCCACGCTCTACGTGCTCCTGCCGGCCGGCACCTCCATCGGCTTCACCACCTTCGTGGCGATCTACGTCCTGGCGGCCATGCTCGGCATCGCCTCCAACGCGCCGGGCGGGATCGGGGTGTTCGAGGCGACGATCCTGCTCGCGCTGTCGAGCCTGCCCCGCGACCAGGTGCTCGGCTCGCTGCTGCTGTTCCGGGTCTGCTACTACCTCGTGCCCTTTGTCATCGCCCTGGTCATGTTGACCGTGTACGAGATCGTCAAGCGCAGCCGGGGCACCGGGACCCGCGGCGCGCCGTAACCCGGGAGGGTCCGCATGGCACGGGGCGCGCGCCGATCATCCTGGACCGCCGCCGCCGTCGCGACCCTGGGCCTCGGGGTGTTCGCCGCGGGACGGGGCACCCTCGACGGCCCGACGGTCGCGGCCTCCGTCGTCGTCCTCTGCCTCGGCGGCGTCATCGGCGGCCTCGGGCGCACCCGCATCGTGCGCGTCCCCGAGAGCCCCGGCACCAGCCGCCACTCGGTGGCGGAGGCGCTGCTCGCCAACATTCCCGACCCCGTGATCCTGGTCGACCGCCGCGCCGTGGTGATCGAGGTCAATCCCGCCGCCCGCGCCCTGCTGCCGGCGCTGAAGCTGCGACACCCGCTCTCCTTCGCCCTGCGCGCGCCCGACGTCCTCGACGGGATCGAGGAGGTCCTGCGCACCGGCGCCCCGCTCAAGACCCTCTATGCCACGCGCGTGCCCACCGAGCGCGCCTTCGAGGTGCAGATCGGCGCCCTGCCGATGCCGGACGGCGTGGTGGGTGGGCAGCCGAACGTCGTGCTGTTCCTGCGCGACCTCACCTCGGCGCGGCGCCTGGAGGCGATGCGGGTCGATTTCGTCGCCAATGCCAGCCACGAGCTGCGCACGCCGCTGGCCTCCCTCCTCGGCTTCATCGAGACGCTGCAGGGGCCGGCCCGCAACGATCCGCCGGCGCGGGAGCGCTTCCTCGGCATCATGAAGACCCAGGCGCAGCGGATGGCGCGCCTCGTCGACGACCTCCTGTCGCTGTCGCGGATCGAGTTGCGCGAGCACGTGGCGCCGACGCGGCCCGTCGACCTGACCCGGATCGCCCGGCAGATGGTGGACACGCAGGGGCCGCTGGCCCGGGACCGCGGCGTGGTGCTGAGCGTCGCGGCCGAGGGCGCCTTCCCCATCCTCGGCGAGCGCGACGAGTTGCTGCGGGTGGTCGAGAACCTGATCGAGAACGCGGTGAGATACGGCGGCAGCGGGGGACGCGTCGAGGTCGCGCTCCGGCGCCAGGAGGACGCCGCCAGCGGGCGCACCGGCGTCGAGCTGTCGGTGCGCGATCACGGGCCGGGGATCGCCGCCGAGCACATCCCGCGCCTGACCGAGCGGTTCTACCGGGTCGACGTCGCCTCGAGCCGCGACCAGGGCGGCACCGGCCTCGGGCTCGCCATCGTCAAGCACATCGTCAACCGGCACCAGGGCCGGCTGATCATCGAGAGCGTGCCCGACGAGGGCACCACCGTGCGGGCGATCTTTCCGGAATTCGAGCCCGCAGAGACCCGGGAGGCCCTGGCCGAACCGGCGTGACGGCGACCCGCTACCGGAACGGCGGCTCGTCGAAGCTGCGCAGCTTGCGCGAATGCAGGCCGTGGCGCTCGGCCCGTAGGTTGTCGAGGGCGGCGAGCCCGATCAGCAGGTGCTCGGCCACCGCGCGCTCGTAGAAGGCGTTGGCGGCGCCCGGCAGCTTGATCTCGCCGTGCAGCGGCTTGTCGGAGACGCAGAGCAGGGTGCCGTAGGGAACCCGCAGGCGGTAGCCCTGGGCCGCGATGGTGCCGCTCTCCATGTCGACGCCGATGGCGCGGGAAAGGTTGATGCGCCGCCGCTCCTGGCTGAAGCGGAGCTCCCAGTTGCGGTCGTCGTAGGTGACGACCGTTCCGGTCCGGAGCCGGCGCTTGAGGGCCTCGCTCTTCTCGCCGGTGATGTGGGCGGCCGCCGCCTGGAGGGCGAGCTGCACCTCGGCCAGGGCGGGCACCGGCACGTCGGGCGGCACCAGTTCGTCGAGGATGCGGTCGCGGCGCAGGTAGCCGTGGGCGAGGACGTAGTCGCCGATGGTCTGCGACTGGCGCAGGCCGCCGCAATGCCCGACCATCAGCCAGCAATGCGGGCGCAGGACCGCGAGGTGGTCGGTGATCGTCTTCGCGTTGGACGGGCCGACGCCGATATTCACCAGGGTGGTGCCCTGCTGGCTCCCGTCGGGCCCGCGCGCCACGAGGTGGTAGGCCGGCATCTGGTACTTGTGCCAGGGCGAGGCGGCGATGAGCGCGGAGGGATCGACCGACGCCGCCTCGGCCCGCGAGACGGTGACGCCGCCCGGCAGGATCATCCGCTCGAAGCCTTCGTCGCCGCGGGCGAGGCGCTCGAGCCCGTGGCGGATGAAGCCGTCGACGTAGCGGTGGTAGTTGGTCAGCAGGATCCAGGGCTGCACGTCGCCCCAGTCGCTGCCGGTGTAGTGCACGAGGCGGCGGAGCGAGTAATCGGTGCGGATCGCGTCGAACAGGGCGAGCGGACGCGGCGCGTCGGGCAGATCGTGCCAGAGGCCGTCGGCGATCTCGTCGCCCACCACCGAGAGCAGCGGCACGGGGAAGTAGGTGGCGAGGTCCCGGGGCGTGACGCCGCTGCGCCCGAGATCGGCGCCCGGCTCGATCACGTAGGGATAGGGGATCTCCTGGGCGCTGAGGCCGACCTCGAGGGTGACCGCGTAGTCCCGCACCAGGGGCCGCAGCTGCTCCAGCAGGTAGCCGCGGAAATGCGCCGGCTGGGTTACGGTGGTGGCGTAGGTGCCCGGCGCCTGGAGCTTGGCCGTGGCGCGCGAGACCTGCGGCATCGGGCCGGTGGGCTGGTAGGTCAGGCGCAGCTCCGGATAGCGGAACTGCAGCCGCTCGGTGGCGTCCGGCGGCGGCCCGCCGTCGAGATAGCGCGCGAGGGCCGACCGCAGAGCCTCGATCGCCCCGGCATGCAGGGCCGCGAGGCGGTCCACCGCGGTCTCGGGGTCGGAGACGGACTCCATCGGTCGCAGCTCGTCGCGGATCACGGTGCCTCCTGGCCAAATCTCGGTCCGGAGGGTCTTACACCCGGGGGACACCGGAGGCGAACGCGCAGCTTCCGTGATGCCCTCCGGCGCCCGCGGCGGAGACGTTTCCCAATTGTCCGTTTGTCAACCACCAACCATTTTGCTGCGCCTATGATTCCATTAACATATGCAAGGCATCCAATTCGTCTCATCGAGATGAAAACTGGGTTCTCGGGTCAGCATAAGCGGCGACGGTAGGGAGAACAGCGCGTCGATGCTCACAGCCATCGGTTGCTTCATTGCTGAAAATGATCCTTGGCTGATGGTCCTCGCGGCGATCATTTGCGCGCTCGCGACGACGTCTACGATTGCGCTGGTGCATCACGCGAAGCAGACCCGGACCGGCTGGCGCAGCGGCTGGGTCGCGGTCGCGGCGGTCGGCGGCGGCTCGGGGATCTGGGCGACCCATTTCCTGAGCATGCTGGCCTCCGATCCCGGCCTGGACGCGGCCTATGCCGCCGGTCTGACGGTGCTGTCGCTGGTGTTCGCCATCCTGCTGAGCGGGATCGGCCTGGCCACCTCGGTGTTCTGGAACGCCCGCGTCGCCCCCCTCGCGGGCGGCGCGATCGTCGGGCTCGGCATCGCGACGATGCACTACACCGGCATGGCGGCCTATCAGGTCGCCGGGCACATGGAATGGCATCCGGGCCTGGTGGCGCTCTCCCTCCTCGCCGGCGTCGGGCTCGCCATGGCGGCCCTCTGGATCGGACTGACCGGCGTACGGCCCCGGGCCCGGATCGTCGGCGCCGCCTGCCTCGCCGGCGCGATCTGCTCCCACCACCTCATCGGGATGACCGCCCTGACCCTGGTGCCGGACCCGCGGGTGCTGGTGCCCGAGGAGACGGTGAAGCCGCTCTGGCTCGCGCTGCCGGTGGGGCTCGCGAGCCTCACGATCCTGATCCTGGCCTGCACGACGCTGGGTCTCGACCTGCGCAACCGCCAGCGCGAGATCTATCGCGGGCGCCTGCTCAGCCTCGCCAACGCCGCCGTGGAAGGCCTCGTGATCTGCCAGGACGGCGTCATCGTCAGCGCCAACGACAGCTTCGCGGCCCTCACGGGCACGGAGGCGCGCAGCCTCGACGGGGTGTCCCTGTCCCACTTCATCCCCGATGCCGGGACGCTCCGGAGCCTGGAGGCGGGACGCGACGAGGCGGTGGAGGGCACCCTCTACCGCACGGACGGCTCCGCCCTGCCGGTGGAGCTGATCATGCGGCCCATCGCCTATGGGCGCACGCCGCACGTCGCGCTCGCGGTGCGCGATCTGACGACGCGCCGGCGGGCCGAGCGCCAGATCCAGTTCCTTGTCGGCCACGACCCGCTCACCGGCCTGCCCAACCGGCAGCACTTCCATTCGGGCCTGGACGAGGGGCTCCGGCGCGCGGCGGCCTCCGGCGGCCGCCTCGCCCTGCTCCACATCAATCTCGACGGGTTCAAGGAAATCAACGACCTGTTCGGCAACGCCATCGGCGACGGCACGCTGGTCCGGGTCGGCCGCCTCCTGGGCGGCCTCCTCGACGCGACGCAGATGATCGCCCGCATCGGCGGCGACGAGTTCGCGGTGCTGACGCCCTGCACCCATGCGGTGGCCGCCGGCCGCCTCGCGGAGGAGATCCGGGCGAGCCTGCAGGCGGCGGCCGAGGGTGCGGCCCAGGGCGAGCCGGTTCCGGCCGCCACGATCGGCATCGCGGTGTTCCCCGACGATGCCCGCGACCGCAACGACCTCCTCAACGCCGCCGACACCGCCCTCCTCCTCGCCAAGGCGGAGGGACGCGGGAACTACCGCTTCTTCGAGGCCTCGGTCGGGCACGACGTGCGCGAGCGCCGCCTCCTGGAGAAGCAGCTGCGCCGCGCCCTGGCGGAGGACCAGCTGCGCCTCGTCTACCAGCCGCAGATCGAGACCCGGACCGGGACGGTAATCGGGTTCGAGGTGCTGCTGCGCTGGCACCAGCCCGCCCGCGGCTTCGTCTCGCCCGCGGTGTTCATCCCCATCGCCGAGGAGAGCGGGCTGATCCGGGAGATCGGCGCCTGGGTGCTGCGGGAGGCCTGCCGCGAGGCCGCGCGCTGGGGCGTACCGCTCAGCGTCGCGGTGAACGTCTCGGGCGTGCAGGTCCACGATGCGGGCTTCGCCCCGGCGGTCCAGGCGATCCTGGCCGAGACCGGCCTCGACCCGGCGCGCCTCGAACTCGAGATCACCGAGACGGCCCTGATCCGCGATCCCGACCGCGCCCTGACCAACCTGCGCCAGCTCAAGGCCCTGGGCCTGCGCATCGCCATGGATGATTTCGGCACCGGCTACTCGTCGCTCTCGAACCTGCGGCTGTTCCCCTTCGACACCATCAAGATCGACGGCTCCTTCATCGCCGCGGTGGATTCCAACCCGCAGGCGGCCGCCATCGTGCGCTCGGTGCTGGGGCTCGGGGCGGGCCTCGGCCTGCCGGTCATCGCTGAGGGCGTGGAGACGGTCGAGGAGCTCGGCTTCCTCGTCGCCGAGAAGTGCCACGCCGCGCAGGGCTACTTCATCGGCCGGCCCGGGCCGATCGGCGGCTTCGAGCAGCAGACGGGCGGCACCCGGCAACGCGCGCCCGTCGCCGCCTGAGCCGGGCCGGGCTTCGGCCTCCGCTTGCCCCCGGCGCCCGCTTGCCCGAAACCGTGCGCCCGGCGCAACGGTCGGCAATCCTGGAAAGGCGCATCATGGACGACGAGACCGGACATCGCCCCGGCGAGGCGGCGATCCCGCTGCCCGACAGCTTCGATGCCGGGCTCTACTTCATCGGCCGCATCCGCACGCCCTGGGCGACGCGGGGCGAATGCCCGAAGAACGGCCTGAAGACGGACGCGGTCTGCACACTGGCGGTCGAGGCGCCCTTCTCGGAGGCCCTCCAGAACGTCGAGGGCGCGAGCCACCTCATCGTGCTCTACTGGATGGACGAGGCCGCCCGCGACCTCGCGATCCAGCGCCCCCGCCACGCGGAGGGCGGCCGGGGCACCTTCTCCCTGCGCTCGCCGGTGCGCCCCAACCCCATCGCCCTCTCGGTGGTCGAACTCCTGGAGCGGGACGGGGCGACCCTGCGGGTGCGCGGCCTCGATTGCCGCGACGGAACCCCGCTCCTCGACATCAAGCCTTATTTCGCGACCACGGATTCGCGTCCCGGCGCCACGGTGGACCGGGCCGGGACGGCGCCGCGCTGAGGCGCCGCCCGGGCTTGGCGGATCAGCCCGCCCGCGCCGGTTCCGCGGCGCCGTGGACCTGTCCGTCCGCGCCGTGGACCTTGCGCGGGGTGCCCTTCGGCGGCGCCTTGATCCGGTACCAGCCGACATAGAGGGCGGGCAGGAAGAACAGCGTCAGGAAGGTCGCCGCCAGGATGCCGCCGATCATCGCGTAGGCCATCGGCCCCCAGAACACCTCGCGGGCGATGGGGACGAGGCCGAGGCTGGCGGCCGCCGCCGTGAGCAGGATCGGGCGCATCCGGTGGCAGGTGGCGTCCACCACCGCGTCCCACGGCGGCAGGCCGTCGCGCTCGTACTCGTCGATCTGGGTCACCAGGATCACCGAGTTGCGCACGATGATGCCGATCAGCGCCAGCACGCCCAGGATCGCCACGAAGCCCATCGGCTTGTTGAAGGCGAGCAGCGCGATGGCGACGCCGATCAGCCCCAGCGGCGCCACGCTCGCCACCAGGAAGAGCTTCTGGAAGCTCTGGAGCTGGATCATCAGGAACATCGCCATGGTCAGCAGCATCACCGGCGCCACGGCCGCGATCGGTCCCTGACCCTTGGCGCTCTCCTCCACGGCGCCGCCCACCGCCAGCACGTAGCCGTCCGGCAGGCTCCTGCTGAACGCGGTGATCTTCTCGTCGAGCTGGCTCACCACCGTGGCGGGCTGGGTGTCGTCGGAGATCGAGGCCCGCACCGTGATGGTCGGTAGGCGGTCGCGGCGCCAGACGATAGGCTGCTCCAGCTCGTAGCCGATGGTGGCGAAGGCCAGCAGCGGCACCACGCTGCCGTTGGCCAGCGGCACCTGCAGGCTCTGGAGCGTGTCGAGGGAGTTGCGCTCCACCGCCTGCGCCCGGGCGACCACGTTGACGAGGTAGATCGAGTCCCGGACCTGGGTGATCGACCGGCCGCCCACGATGCCGTTGAGGAGGCCGGCGATGTCCTCCGAGGTCACGCCGAGCTGGCGCGCCTTGTCCTGGATGATGTCGACCTTGAGCACCTTGCCGGGCTCGTTCCAGTCGAAGGTCGGCACGTCGAGATGCGGGTTTCCGCCGACGATGTTGCCGAGGGTGAGGGCGTAGGCCCGTAGAGTCTGCAGGTCGGGGCCGCTGAGGCGGTACTGCACCGGGCGCCCCACCGGCGGCCCGAGGTCGAGCGAGTGGATCAGGAAGTCGGTGCCGACGAACTTCTCGCGCGCGAGCGTGTCGAGCTTCAGCTTCATGCGCTCGCGCGCCTCGATCGACTTCGTCTCGATCACGATCTGGCCGAAGAAGGCGTTGCCGAGCTGCTGGTCGAGGGGCAGGTAGAAGCGCACCGCGCCCTGGCCCACGTAGGAGGACCAGCGCACGATCTCGGGGTCGCCCACCAGGGTCGCCTCGAAGCGGTCCATCTGGCCCTTGGTCTCAGCGATGCTGGCGTTCTGCGGCAGCGTCATGTCGACGAGGAGTTCGGGCCGGTCGGAGGCCGGAAAGAACTGCTGCTGCACGAAGCCCATGCCGACGATCGCGGCGCCGAGCATGCCCACGCAGACGATCACGGTGGTCCAGCGCCAGCGCATGGCGCCCAGCAGCATCCCGGTGAAGATCCGCATCGACCGGCTCGGGGCGTCGTGGTCCTTGTGCTTGATCTGCTTCGGCAGGAGCTTCACGCCGATGAGGGGCGCGAACAGCACCGCCACCACCCAGGAGACCAGGAGCGAGGCGGCGATGACGACGAAGAGCGAGTAGGTGTACTCGCCCGCCGACGAGCCGTTGAAGCCGATGGGCAGGAAGCCCGCCACGGTCACCAGGGTGCCGGTGAGCATCGGGAAGGCGGTGGAGGTGTAGGCGAAGGTCGCGGCCTTCTTCAGGCTGTCGCCGACCTCCAGGCGCGCGACCATCATCTCCACCGTGATCATCGCGTCGTCGACGAGGAGGCCGAGCGCGATGATGAGGGCGCCCAGCGAGATGCGCTGGAGGGTGACGCCCATGGTCTGCATGATCACGAACACGATGGCGAGCACCAGCGGGATCGACAGCGAGACCACGAGGCCGGCGCGCCAGCCGAGCGAGATGAAGCTCACCGCCAGCACGATCACCACCGCCTCGACCAGGGCCTTGGTGAAGCCGCCCACCGCCTCCTCGACGATTCTGGGCTGGTCCGAGACGAGGTGGATGCCGACGCCCACCGGCAGCTCGCCCTCGAGCTTGCGCATCCGCTCCTTCAGGTCGTGGCCGAAGGTGAGCAGGTTGCCGGAGGGCTGCATGGCGATGGCGAGGCCGATGGCCGGCTGGCCGTTGAAGCGGAACAGGTCGGTGGGCGGGTCGGTGAAGCCGCGGGAGATCTCGGCGACGTCCGAGAGGCGGAAGAAGCGGTCGTTCACCCGCAGGTTGACGGCCCGCAGGCTCTCCTCGTTGACGAACTGGCCGCCGACCCGGACGGAGACCCGCTCCGGTCCCGCCTGGATCACGCCGGAGGGCGCGATGGCGTTCTGCGACTGCAGGGTGCGGATGACCGAGTTGGTGTCGAGGCCGAGGCCGGCGAGCTTGCGGGTGGAGAAGTCGAGGTAGATCACCTCGTCCTGCGCGCCGAGGAGCTGCATCTTGCCCGCGGACGGCACCTTCTTCACCTCGGCGCGGACCCGCTCGACGTAGTCGCGCAGCTGGCGCTGGGTCACGCCGTCGGCCGTGAAGGCGTAGACGTTGCCGAAGACGTCACCGAACTCGTCGTTGAAGAACGGCCCCTGGATCCCCTGCGGGAAGGTGTTCTGGATGTCGCCGATGCGCTTGCGCACCTGGTAGAAGATCGCCGGAATGGTCTTGGGCGGCGTCGTCTCGCGCAGCTGAACGAACACCGTGGCCTGGCCCGGCGTGGTGTAGCTGCGGCTGAAATCGACGGCGTCGATCTGCTGCAATTCCTTCTCGATCCGCTCGGTGACCTGATCGAGGGTGTCGCTGATGGTGGCGCCCGGCCAGCGCGCCTGCACGATCATGGTCTTGATCGCGAAGGGCGGGTCCTCCTCGCGGCCGAGGCGCTCGTAGGCCAGGAAGCCGGCCACCACCGAGATCAGCATCAGGAACCAGACGAAGGAGCGGTGCTCCAGTGCCCATTCGGAGAGATTGAAGGTCTTCACGGAATTGCTCTCGCCTCACCGGGGTGGCGGCTGATGATGGACGGCGTCTGGCCCGCGGGGATCAGGGCGCCTGGTCGGGCAGGCGCACGGCCTGCCCGTCCGTGAGGGAATGGACCCCGGCCAGGACCACGCGGTCGCCGGCGTTGAGGCCCGCGCCGATGCTGACGCCGTTCGCGTCGCGCCGCGTGACGGTGACGGGCCGCTTGCGCACGCTCTTCCCGTCCGGCGCGACGACCCAGACCGCGTCGCGGCCGTCCTCGGTCAGCACCACCGTGGCGGGCAGCTCGACATGGGGCCGCTCGGCCCGGGCCAGGGTGACGGTGAGGGTCGAGCCCAGGCGGAAGGCCTCCGAGGGCCGGATCAGGGTCATGCGGATGCGCCGGGTCCGCGTGGTCTGGTCGGCGAAGGGCGCGATCTCGCGCACCCGCGCCGCCGCCGTCACGTCCGGGGCGCTCTGGAGCGCCACGGTGAACTGGCCGTCCGTGGGCATCGTCCCGATGAGCTCCTCCGGGATGTCGACCACGGCCTCGCGCTCCTCCGGCCGGGCCAGGGTCGCCACCGCCTGGCCCGCGCTGAGCACCTGCCCGACCTCGGCGCTGCGCACCGTGACGACGCCGTCGAAATCCGCGTGCAGCTCGGTATAGCCCATCTGGTCCTGGGCCCGCTGCAGGTTCGCCTCGGCTTGCGAGACGCGGGCCTGGGCGGTGTCGCGGCTGGCCACGGCGGTGTCGAGCTGGGCCTGGGTGACGTTGCCGCCGGCCAGCAGGCGCCGGCGGCGGGATTCCGTGGCGCTGGCGTTCTCGGCCTGAGCCTTGGCGTCGGCCAGATCCGCCTCGGCCCGGGTCAGGGCGAAGCGCGTCACCACGGGGTCGAGGGCCGCGATGCGCTGGCCCTTGTGGACGATGTCGCCCATGGTGACGTCGCGGGCGATCATGCGCCCGGCGATCTGGAAGCCGATCTCCGACTGGTAGCGCGGCGCCACCACGCCCGCGAAGGGGCCGAAGACCTGGGCGGTGACCGGCTTGACGACCCGGACCAGCACGGGCCGCACCGGGGGCGGCGGGGCGGCCTCCTCGGCGGCGTGGCAGGCGCCGAGCGGCAGGGCGAGCGCGAGGACGCGCAGGGCCGGGCGGATCATCGGGTCGCCTCCAGGGTCTCGGCGACGGCGACGGCCTGACCCGGCCGCAGGAGCTGGATGCCCGCGATGACGACCTCCTCGCCGGGCTCGACGCCGTCCTTCAGGGCGATGGTGTTGGGTCCGTAGCGCTCGATCGTGACGAGGCGCGGCGCGACGGTGCCGCTGGCCGGGTCGCGCACCCAGACCGCCGGGCCGTTCTCCCAGCGGTAGAGGGCCGACCAGGGCAGCACGATCGCCTGGCGCGGCCGGAACTTGCCGGTGCCGATGACCACGGCGCCGAGGCTCATGGCCCTGGGAGTCTCGTCGAGCCCGACCTTGACCCGCACGGTGCCGGAGGCGGCATCGACGCTGGGCGAGATCTCGCGGACCCGGCCGATCGCCCGGATGCGCGGATCGGCCTGCAGCGTGACCTCCACGGTCTTGCTCTCGGGGGGCGCGGCCAGCACCGCCTCGAAGATGTTGAAGACGGCGTCGCGCGGGCCGTCCTGGGCCATCGCCAGCACGGTCTGGCCCGTCTGCACGACCTGGCCGACCTCGAAGGTGCGGCTCAGCACGATCCCGTCCACGCCGGCCTTCAGGTCCGTGTAGGAGAACTGCTCCTCGGCGCTGCCGAGGGCCGCCTTCGCCGAATCCACCGAGGCCTGCGTGGTCCGTAATTGCTGCTCGGCATCGTCGTAGCTCGGGCGGGTGGTGTAGCCGCTGGCGAGGAGCTGCTCCTGGCGCTTGAAGTTGAGCTTGGCCTGGGTCAGCAGCGCCTCGGCGGAGGTGAGCGCGGCCTGGGCGTTGTTCAGGTTGGCCCGCTGCTCCTGCGGATCGAGCTTGGCCAGCACCTGATCGGCGGTGACGTGGTCACCGACCTCCACGAGGCGCTTGGCGATCTTGCCGTTGGTGCGGAAGGCGACGTTCACCTGCGACTGGGCCTGGATGTCGCCGGTGAAGATGAGGTCGGAGGCGATCGTGCTGGCGCGCGCCACGGCCGTCCGCACCACCGCGACGGCGGGGCTCGCGGTCTTCGAACCCGCGGGCTTGGGCGCTGCCTCGGGCTTGGGCGCCTCCTGGGGCGTTCCGTCCGCGCCCCACGCGGACGGTATCGCGCCGGCACAGGCCAGGAGCAGCATGGTCACGAGCACCGGGGCCGCGGGAATCCGGGCCAAGGGAGTCCGGGCCAAGGGCATCAGGACCACGGGCATCCGGGTCACGCGTCCCCATCCGCGCGGCCCCACGATCAGCCAACCCACCATCGCGTCCTCGAACTCGAAAGACCCCTGCGTCGCGCCTCCCATATCGGCTCCGCTACCGACCGTCCAGACGGTTTCTTTTTTCGCCGGATCGTCTTTCCTACGCCGGCGTTCCCCAGTATCTCCCTCGCTGTGAACGATCATCTCGCCGGCCCGGGCAGCGGATCCCCTGCCCCGAAACCGCTGGCGAACCAGCCGGATTGTCGACGATGAAGGCGCGCACCCGCCGCGAAGACCGGCCCCTGGTGATCCTCGACGCCGCCGAACGCCTGATCCGGCGCATGGGCACGCGCACCCTCACCATCGACGCGGTGGCGGCCGAGGCCTCGCTCAGCAAGGGCGGCGTGCTGCACCACTACGCCTCGAAGGACGCGCTGATCTCCGCGCTGGCCGAGCGCAAGCTGCGCGAGATCCGCGAGAGCGTGGCCGCCCACGAGGCCGAGCAGGGTGCGAACGCGGCCGCCCTCCCCCTGGCGCTGATCGCCCATGCGCGTCAGGTCTATGCCGACGAGGATGGGTTTCCCCGCGCCCTGCTGCTCGCCTCCGCCGAGAATCCCGAGGCCTTCGCGGGCTTCAACGCCTTCCTCAAGCAGCGCCTCGCCCAGATGGAGGACGTGGCCTGCTGCCCCGGCGCCGGCGCGATGCTGACCTTCGCCACCCTCGGCCTCCTGCTGACCCGGACCCTGGGCTTCCACTGCCTGGAGGGACCGGAACTGGAGAGACTGTTCGACGCCATGGAGCACGCCGCCCAGACGCTGCCGAAGGCGGACGCGCGGACTTGAGGACCGCACGTCCGCGCCCGTCCGGTCCCGAACACTGTTGACGGGCAGCCGACACGGGCCCGCGCGCCGTATTGTCCGAGGTCGGCCCGGCCGCGGACCCCTCGCGGGACCGCGCCCGCCAAGATGGTTTCCGCCGATTCACCGGATCGGATCCTGGCCGATACTTCCCGGACAGCGTGCAACGCTTCCCGATCGGCGCGCCCGAAGAGTCCGGCGCGGCGGATTTAGTTGGACATTCCGAAATCTGTTCTGCCCGTGACCGGATCGCCGCTGTACGATCCGGCAGGGACGCGCTAGGCCTCGATCATGCTCGCCGGACCTGCCGATTCGATCGCCCGACCGTTCCTGACCCCGACCGGGAGCGAAAGCTGCGGATCGCGGGACGCGTGAGCGGCGCCCTGGCGTTCCTCGACGCGGGCAGCGTCACCGGCGCCGAGATCCGTACCCACGACTGGTCGGGGACGACGCTCGGCCCGCCGGAGACTTGGCCGCCGGCCCTGCGCAACACGCTGGCCCTGATGCTCGCCTGTCCCCGGCCGATGTTCCTGGCCTGGGGGCCGGACCTGCTCTGCTTCTACAACGACGCCTACCGGCCGATGCTCGGCTACCGCCTGCCGAACGCCCTCGGGCGCCCGTTCCGCGCGGTTTGGGGCAATATCTGGGACGACATCGGCCCGCTGGTCGAGGCCACCCTCGCCGGCGAGAGCCGCACCCTCACCGACATGAAGCTCGATCTCGCCCGCTCGGGCCGGGCCGAGGAGAGCTGGTGGTCCTTCACCTACTCGCCCGTCTACGACGATGCCGGGGCGATCAACGGGCTGTTCTGCATCACCGCGGAGACCACCGACCGCGTCCTGGGCGAGGCCGCCCTGCGCGAGAGCGAGGACCATTACCGTCACGCGGTCGAACTGAACCCGCAGGTGCCCTGGACCTGCGATGCCGCCGGAAACATCACCTCCTACGCCACGCGCTGGCTCACCCTGACCGGACAGGCGCCGGGCGAACCGCTGGGCGACGGCTGGACCCGGGCGGTCCACCCCGAGGACCTGCCGCGGGCCCTCGCGGTGTTCGGCGCCTCGATCGCCTCCGGGGAGCCGGTGGACGTCGACTACCGCCTCCGCCTCGCCACGGGCGAACACCACTGGATGCGGGCGCGGGCCTACCCGCGGCGGACCGAGGACGGCGCGATCCTGCGCTGGTACGGCGTGGTCGAGGACATCCACGACCGCAAGCAGGCCGAGATGCGCCTGCAGCGGCGCGAGGAGCAGCTGCGCCTCGCCACCGAGGCGGCCGAGATCGGGACCTGGGACCTCGACACGGTGGGGAATACGCTGGTCTGGTCGGAGCGGACCAAGGCGATGTTCGGCCTCCCCCCGGAGGCGTCCGTGACCCTGGACGACTTCTATGCCGGCCTGCACCCGGAGGACCTGGAGGCCACCCGCGCGGCCTTCGCCTCGGCTCTCGATCCGGCTCTGCGGGCCAACTACGACGTCGAGTACCGCACCCTCGGGCGCGACGACGGGCGGCTACGCTGGATCGCCGTGAAGGGCCGGGGCGTGTTCGACGCCGCCGGGGCCTGCGTCCGGGCGCTGGGCACGACCATCGACATCTCGGCGCGCAAGGCCGCCGAGGGCCACCTGCACTTCCAGATCGCGCTCGGCGACCGCCTGCGGGCCGCGAGCGCGCCCCTGGAGGTGAAGATGATCGCCGCGGCCAGCCTCGGGGCGCATCTGGGCGTCGGGCGGACGGGCTACGGACACCTCCAGAACGGGGGCGAGGTCGTCTCGGTCGAGCGCGACTGGTGTGACGGGCGCATGGCGTCGCTCGCCGGCGAGACCCGGGTGCTCGACGCCTTCGGCCCCATCCTGATCGCGCAGCTGCGCCGGGGCGAGACCCTGGTGGTCACCGATTGCCGGACCGACCCACGGACCGCGGGGCCGGCGTTCCAGGCGACCTGGAACAGCATCGGCACCCGGGCGCTGATCCTGGCGCCGATGATGCGGGGGCGGGACGGCGGCCCCCTGACCCTCGGCGGCGTGTTCTACGTGCATTCCGCCGCGCCGCGCCACTGGACCGACGAGGAGGTGCGCCTGACCATGGAGGTCGCGGCGCGGACCTGGTCGGCCTATGCGCAGGCGGAGGCCGAGGCGGCCCTGCGCGAGCTGAACGCGACCCTCGAGGAGCGCGTGGCGGGGCGCACGGCGGAGCTGGAGCAGACCCACGAGGCCCTGCGGCAGGCGCAGAAGATGGAGGCGGTGGGCCAGCTCACCGGCGGCGTCGCCCACGACTTCAACAACCTCCTGACCATCATCCGCTCCTCGGTGGACTTCCTGCGCCGGCCGGACCTGCCCGAGGCGCGCAAGAGCCGCTACCTCGACGCGGTCTCCGAGACCGTCGACCGGGCCGCCAAGCTCACCGGCCAGCTCCTCGCCTTCGCGCGGCGCCAGGCGCTCAAGCCCGAGGTGTTCGACGTCCGGGCACGGCTCGTCGTCGTGGCCGAACTCCTGGAGACGGTGACGGGGGCCCGCATCCGGGTCGTCACCGACCTGCCCGCCCAGACCTGCCACATCCGCGCGGATCTCAGCCAGTTCGAGACCGCCCTGATCAACATGGCCGTCAACGCCCGGGACGCGATGGAGGAGCGCGGCACCCTGACCATCCGGCTCGAATGCCGGGCGCCCCCGCCGCCCCTGCGCAGCCACGGAGGCGGCGCGGCGGACCGGTTCGCGGCGATCTCGCTCACCGACACCGGCAGCGGCATCCCGCCGGAGCATCTCGACCGGATCTTCGAGCCGTTCTTCACCACCAAGGGCGTGGGCAAGGGCACCGGGCTCGGGCTGTCCCAGGTCTTCGGCTTCGCCAAGCAGTCGGGCGGCGACATCGCGGTGGCGAGCACGCCCGGAGCCGGCACGACCTTCACGCTCTACCTGCCGGAGGTCGCGGCCCTCCCGGCCGTCCCGACGGGCGCCGCCCCGGCGTATCCCGCCGTGTCGGGGGACGGGCTGCGCGTGCTTCTCGTCGAGGACAACCTCGAGATCGGCCGGTTCGCGCGCCAGATCCTGGAGGATTTCGGCTATCGCCCGACCTGGCACACCGATGCCGAGAGTGCGCTGGCGGAGGTGGAGGGCGAGACCACGCCCTTCGACATCGTCGTCTCGGACGTGGTCATGCCCGGCATGGGCGGCGTCGCCCTGGCGGAGGAACTGCGGCGACGCAGGCCGGACCTGCCGGTGCTGCTCGCCTCCGGCTACAGCCATATCCTGGCCCAGGAGGATGCCCACGGCTTCGAACTCCTACACAAGCCCTATTCCGCCGAGCAGCTCGGCCGGACGATCAACCGGATCGTCGCCCGGCACGCGGCCCTGTCGGAATCCTGAGGGGCCGGTCAGGCCGCACGCTCGGCCATCGCCGAGAAGACCAGGGCGTGGCGGGCCGCGAGGGCGTCGATGTCGGTGGAGTAGCCGCCGCCGATGACCCCGACGAAGGGAACGCCGCGCCGGCGCGCCTCGCCGACCACGAAGCGGTCGCGGGCCAGCAGGCCCGCATCGGTGAGGTCGAGACGCCCGAGCCGGTCGTCGCGGTGGGGATCGACCCCCGCATTGTAGAACACGATGTCGGGCTGCAGGGCATCGAGCAGCGGCCCGACATGGGCGGCCAGGACGGCGAGGTAGCCGGCGTCGTCGAGGCCGTCCGGCAGCCCGACATCCCGGTCGCCGGCGATCTTGCGCGTCGGGTAGTTCTTCTCGGCATGGATCGAGAGGGTGAAGAGGTCGGGCGTCCCGCTGAGGCAATCGGCGGTGCCGTCGCCCTGGTGGACGTCGCAATCGACCACGAGGGCGCGGGCGATGGTGCCCTCGGCATGTAGGGTGCGGGCGGCCACGGCCACGTCGTTGAAGATGCAGAAGCCGGCACCGGTCTCGCGCCGCGCATGGTGGCTGCCGCCGGCCGTGCTGCCGGCGAGGCCGTGCGCCAGGGCGAGGCGGGCCGCCAGCAGGGTGCCCCCCACCGAGGCGCAGGAACGGGCGACGACGGAGGCGCCCACCGGCAGGCCGATGTTGCGCTCGATCTCGCGGGAGACGTCGAGGGCGAGCACCGCCTCCACGTAGGCGCGGTCATGGGCGGCGGCCAGGAGATCGGCGCCGGCGGGCTCGGGCCGGGCGAAGCCGTCCGGCACCAGACCCTGCTCCACCAGGAGCTCGGCCAGGCGCCCGTACTTGCGCATGGGGAAGCGATGTCCCTCCGGCAGGGTCGCCTCGTAGGCCGGATGGAAGACGATGGGCAGGCTCATCGAAAATCCGCGATCAGCCGGTCCGCCAGGGCGAGCCCGCTGTCGTAGGCGGCCTCGATCCGCGGCCCGAGGCAGCCGTCGCCGGCATAGCCGAGGCGCCGATCCGGATCGTAGAGGCAGGGCGCGCCGCAGGTCTCCTCCACGAGGGCGTAGCGCCAGCGATGGGCGCGGGCCCGGATGGGGGCGACGACCCCGCCGGACAGGTCGCCGACGGCCGCGAGCAGGGCCGCCTCCACCGCCTCCGGCGTCTCCTCGAGATGGGCCCTCGACCAGCCGGGCGTGGCATGGACGGTATAGGCGGGCGGCGTCGCCGGCCGCCCGGGCTTCACGCCCTCGCGGAACAGGGCGGCGATGGGCCCCGTCGCGGGGCGCAGGACGTCACCCGGGAAGACGTCGCCCGGGAAGATATCGCCAGGGAAGCCGTCGCCCGGGATCGCGAGGTCCTGTCCGAGCGCCAGCATCAGCGACCAGCAGGGCGCGTAGGAGGCCCGCTCGATGCCGGGCAGCGCGTGGCCGCTCGCCGCGAGGAGGCGCAGGGCCTGCGGACCCGGCAGCGTCAGCAGCACCGCGTCGAAGGTCCGGTCCTCGCCGGCCTCCGCCAGGGCAACCCGCCAGCCGCGTCCGCTTCGGGCCAGCGCCGTGACGGTGCGGCCGACCTGGACGTCGAGCCCGGCGAGGAGGTCGCGCACGGGCGCGGTCATATCGGGAACGGCGGTGACGCTGCCGGCGGCGTCGTAGGGCGCGACGAGGCCGCGGGTCTCCCAGTCGGCGAGTCGGGCGCGGAAGGCGGGGCCGTGCGCCCGGATCACCTGCGCGCCGTGATCGAAGGCGAGGCCGGTCTCGCGGTCGCGGCGGTGCGCCATGCGGCCGCCGGGCTGCCGGCCCTTGTCGAACACCGCGACGGGATACCCGGCCTCGTGGAGGCGGCGCGCCGCGCTCGCCCCCGCCATCCCGGCCCCCACGATCGCCACCCGCACCGGTTCCGCCACCCGTGTCTCCCGCCGTCGTCCCGGGTTGTCATACGACTGAAGCATCGCGGCTGTTAGGGGCGCTGTGCAGCCGGGGACGCGACGCGGTGTCCGATCCGCGACCGGCCGCGATTTCGGGACCACGCGAACGGGAGACGTCGCGGATGTGGGATCAGGCGTTGCGGGACCTGTCGGAGCCGAGCGCCGCCGTCGCGCTCGGGTTGTGCGTCGCCCTGACGCTGATCAATCTCGTGGGCATCGCGGTGGCGGCCCTGCGGATCGGACGGCGCAACGGCGCGTCGGTGTTCCCGGCCGGCGCCCCGGTCTCCCTGGTCCGGCCGGTCTGCGGCGTCGAGCCCTTCAGCGAGGAGCTGCTGACCCGCGGCTTCCACCTCGCCCATCCCGCCTACGAGCTGATCTTCTGCGTCGCCAACGGCGCCGATCCCATCGTCCCGCTCCTGGAGCGCCTGATGGCGGGCAATCCGCAGGTGCCCGCGCGCCTGATCGTCGGCGACGAGCGGATCAGCGACAACCCGAAGCTCAACAACTGCGTCCGCGGCTGGGAGGCGGCCCGCCACGACTGGGTCGTGCTCGCCGACTCGAACGTCGCGATGCCGCCGGACTACCTACAACAGCTGCAGGCGGCCTGGCGCCCCGATACCGGCCTCGTCTGCTCGACGCCGATCGGCGCCCGCCCCACCGGCCTGTTCGCCGCGGTGGAATGCGCCTTCCTCAACACCCTGCAGGCGCGCTGGCAATATACCGGGGAAGCCCTCGGCCTCGGCTTCGCCCAGGGCAAGAGCATGCTCTGGCACAAGCCGTTCCTCGAGGCGCGCGGCGGCATCCGGGCGCTGGCGGCCGAGATCGCCGAGGATGCGGCGGCGACGAAGCTCGTGCGCGCGGCGGGCGCCCGGGTCCACCTCGTGGCCGACCCCTTCGATCAGCCCCTCGGGCGCCGCAGCCTTGCGGAAATCTGGTCGCGGCAGCTGCGCTGGGCCCGCCTGCGCCGGGTGACGTTCCCGCTGTTCTTCGCCCCCGAGATCGGCTGCGGCCCGCTCCTGCCCTTCGCCATCGCCCTGGCGGCCGTGCCGTCCCTCGCGCTGGCGACCCTCCTCCTCGGGCTCATCGGGCTCTGGTATGGGGCCGAGATCGTCCTGGCGGCCCGGGCGGGCTGGTACCGGCACCCCCGGCTCCTCCTCGCCTTCCTGATCCGCGATGCCCTGATCCCGTTCCTCTGGACCGGCGCCTGGATGCGCGGGGCCATCGTCTGGCGCGGCAACCCCATGGACATCCGGGCGAAGGCGCCCGAACCCTCGGGCCGCAAACCGTGGCGGCGGCTGCGGCCGGGCGCCAGCGCGGCCTGAGGGCGGCCGCGGCGGCAGCGCTCTTGCTTCGCGGTCCACCGCCCGCAGCGGGCGGACCGAAGGGGCCAGGGCCATGCAGACCGAGACCGAGGGACTCCACAAGGGCCTGAACGCCTTCCACCTCTGGGGCATCGCGGTCGGGCTCGTGATCTCGGGGGAGTATTTCGGCTGGAGCTACGGCTGGGCCTCCGCCGGCACCCTCGGCTTCCTGATCACCACCACGGCGGTGGCGGCGATGTACGTCGCCTTCATCTTCAGCTTCACCGAACTGACCACCGCGATCCCGCAGGCCGGCGGCCCCTTCGCCTACAGCCGGCGGGCCTTCGGGCCGGTGGGCGGCTGCATCGCCGGCTACGCGACGCTGATCGAGTTCGTCTTCGCCCCGCCCGCCATCGCCCTGGCGATCGGCGCCTATCTCAACGTGCAGTTCCCGAGCCTCGACCCGAAGCACGCGGCTCTGGGCGCCTACCTCGTCTTCATGACCCTGAACATCGTCGGCGTACAGATCGCCGCCACCTTCGAGCTCTTCGTGACGATCCTGGCGGTGGCCGAGCTCCTCGTCTTCATGGGCGTCGTCGCACCGGCCTTCGCCTGGTCGAATTTCGCCGCCAACGGCTGGGCCGGCACGGACACGTTCGGCCTGCCGGCCATCGGCGGCATGTTCGCCGCGATCCCGTTCGCGATCTGGTTCTTCCTCGCCATCGAGGGCGTGGCGATGGCCGCCGAGGAAGCCAAGGACCCGAAGCGCACCATCCCGGTCGCCTACATCACCGGCGTGCTGACCCTGACGGCCCTGGCCTTCGGGGTGATGATCTTCGCCGGCGGTGCGGGCGACTGGCGAACCCTGAGCAACCTCAACGACCCCCTGCCCCAGGCGATGAAGGGTGTGGTCGGCGAATCCAGCGGCTGGCTGCACATGCTGGTCTGGCTCGGCCTGTTCGGCCTCGTCGCCTCGTTCCACGGCATCATCATGGGGTATTCGCGCCAGATCTTCGCGCTCGCCCGGGCCGGCTTCCTGCCCCGCGGCCTCGCCCGGGTGCATCCGCGCTACCGCACGCCCCACATCGCCACCCTCGCCGGGGGCGTGGTCGGGATCGCGGCGATCTACAGCGACAACCTCGTCACCATCGCCGGGCAGTCGCTCACCGCCAGCATCGTCACCATGGCGGTGTTCGGCGCGCTGGTGATGTACGGCATGAGCATGGCGAGCCTGTTCCGGCTCCGCCGGGCCGAGCCGGACCTCGCCCGGCCGTACCGCGCGCCGCTCTACCCCGCCGCGCCCGCCTTCGCCCTGCTGATGGCGGCGATCTGCTTCGTCGCCCTGGTGATCTACAACCCGGCGATCTTCGCGATCTTCCTCGCCGTCATGGTCCTGGCCGTGCTCGCCTCGAAGTGGCTGGCGACCCCGGGCGCGGTGGTGGGCAAGCCGGCCTACGATCCGGTGCTGTGAGGGCGTGGCATGGCCCAACGACGTTCCGCGCCCTCCCGGCTGAGGTTCTTCGAGCCTCAATGGATCGAGGATTCCGCGCAGGGTCACGTGAGCATCGCTCGATCACCCGATATCCGCACTTTCGTCGAACCTGACCGAACGTGAAGCTGAAAACAGTCCGGACTCGGTTCCCGGCAATCAGGCCCATTGAAGCATCGAGAGCCTCCGCTGCGCTGCTCGCGCTAGGTTTCGGCCTCCGGCGTCGCCGCCGAGACGGCGCGGACGATTCCTGCACCAGATCGGTCCAAACTGGATCGGTGCCGAGGGCCGTCGCGCGCACCGAGCGGCATGCCTCCACCGCCGGTGATGGCCCGAGCCACGGGTTGCAGCAGGACCATCGACGACAGACGGCTGGCGCAGAGGATGCCCAGCGTGATCTCCCCGGCATGGGCGACGGAAGTGTCGAAGATCGCCTCCGTCTCGCCCACGGCCGGGTACCCGGTCAGCGCCGCCGTGCAGCCGGCGGGAATCGTCGGGCAGGTCTGCGGCGCCCAGTCGAGGGGCGAGACGTACAGACACGCCGCGACCCAGAGCGCGACGGCAAACCTCTGCAGCTTCGTCGCGTCCACGAGGTTGAACTCCGGCCTGACGCCGACCGCCGCACCGCAGACTCGGTACAGGGCCTTCGAGGGGTGGCGCCGCCGCCCCCTGATTTCGATCTGGCGACGCTCCGCCGTCGATGTGCACCCGGAACGATTTGTCGGATCGCCCCGGCGGAGTACTCTTCCGGCCAGGGAGATACGCCGATGACCACCGCGACGACGGCCGGCAGGGCCGCACCATCGATCTACGACCGGGACCTCGACAAGAATCCGGCAAATTACCAGCCGCTGACCCCCTTGAGCTATCTCGACCGTGCGGCGCGGGTGTTCCCCGATCATGGCGCCGTCATTCACGGCTCCCTGCGGCGCAGCTACGCCGAACTCTACGCGCGGTGCCGCCGCCTCGGCGCGGCGCTGGCGGCGCGGGGCATCGGGCGCGGCGACACCGTCGCGGTCATCCTGGCCAACACGCCCGAGATGATCGAGGTCCATTACGGGGTGCCGATGACCGGCGCCGTCCTGAACACCCTGAACACCCGCCTGGACCCCGCCGGCCTCGCCTTCTGCCTCGACCACGGCGAGGCCAAGGTGCTGATCACCGACCGGGAGTTTTCCAAGGTCGTGGCTCCGGCGCTGGCGCAGGCGCGGGTGAAGCCCCTGGTGATCGACGTGGACGACCCGGAATTCACCGGTCCCGGCACGGCGGTCGGCAGCCTCGGCTACGAGGCGCTCCTGGCGGAAGGCGACCCGGCCTGGGACTGGGCGATGCCCGCCGACGAGTGGGACGCGATCTCGCTCAACTACACCTCGGGCACCACCGGTGACCCGAAGGGGGTGGTCTACCACCATCGCGGCGCCGCCCTGCTCTGCCTCGGCAACGTCATCACGGGCAACCTCGGGCAGCACCCGGTCTATCTCTGGACCCTGCCGATGTTCCACTGCAACGGCTGGTGCTTCCCCTGGACCCTGTCGGTGGTCGCCGGCACCCATGTCTGCCTGCGCCAGGTCCGCGCCGGCGCGCTCTACCAGGCGCTGGCCGAGCACGGCGTCACCCATCTCTGCGGGGCGCCGATCGTGATGCAGCTCCTCCTCAACGCATCGGAGGCCGAGCGCCGCCCCCTGCCCCGCCGGGCCGCGTTCCTGACGGCCGCCGCGCCCCCGCCCCAGGCGGTCCTCGGCGCCATGGGAGCCGCCGGCTTCGACGTCACCCACCTCTACGGCCTCACCGAGACCTACGGCCCGGCCGTGGTGAATGCCTGGCACCGGGACTGGGACGCCCTCGACGCGGATGCGCGCGCGGAAAAGATGGCGCGCCAGGGCGTACGCTACCCGGTTCTGGAGGGCTTCGACATCCGCGATCCCCAGACCTGCGAATCCGTGCCCGCCGACGGCGAGACCATGGGCGAGGCGATGTTCCGCGGCAACGTGGTGATGCGCGGCTACCTGAAGAACCCGAAGGCGACGCAGGCGGCCTTCGCGGGCGGCTGGTTCCGCTCCGGCGACCTTGGGGTCAAGCACCCGGACGGCTACATCCAGCTCAAAGACCGCTCGAAGGACATCATCATCTCGGGCGGCGAGAACATCTCCTCGATCGAGGTCGAGGACGCCCTGTTCCGCCACCCCGCCGTCTCCGCCGCGGCGGTCGTCGCGCGCCCCGACGCGAAATGGGGCGAGACCCCGATGGCCTTCGTCGAACTGAAACCCGACGCCACCGTCGAAGCCGATGCCCTGATCGCCTGGTGCCGCGAGCGCCTGGCCGGCTACAAGCTCCCGCGCCACATCGTGTTCGGCGAACTGCCCAAGACCTCGACCGGCAAGGTGCAGAAGTACCTGCTGCGGGAGCGGGCGAAGGAGGGGTGAGCAGGATCGAAGGCGGGCGCCCGCCGCGAGCCCTCAATCGCCCCCGAAGCGCCGGTTGATCAGGGCCGATTCGGCCGCGGTCAGCTGGTAGATCGCCTCGATCGTCCGGTCGAGGCCAGCCCGAATCTGGGCGAAGCGCTGAATCGCGTCCGTTCGGACCCTCTCGCTCGGGCTGGCATGGATCTGCACGCCGATCTGCACCAGGCGACCGACCTGCGCGACGATCGCGGCGTGTGTGTGTCCCTCGCCGTCATCAGCGAGGTCGAGCAGCCTGATCGGCAGAGCGGCGAGTTCGTTTGTCCCGACATTGTTGTTGGAGCTGGTGAGCTGGAATCGCCATTGCAGCAGGCGACTGTTCAGGCAGGCGAGGATGTATTCCGGCGACAGATCACAGGTCGGATCGACGACCACCGAGTTGGTCGAATCGGCGAAGTACCAACCGGGCTCCGACAGGGTGGCGACGATCCGCTGCTTCTCGTCGACGCCGGTGATCCTCTGGGTCGCGATGCGCCGGACACCGACGGCATCCGGTGTGTTGCGGATCCGCTCGTACCGCACACGGTCGAACCATTCGACCCGTCCCTGGCTCAAGGTACGATGGATCGCGTAGGCGGAGACCTCGACACCTTTCAGAAGCCGGCTGTGCCGCGGGTCATCCGTGATGTAGGCGCGGTAGATCGTCTGATTGATCTCGCCGCGGGCGATCCGGATCCCTTCGATCCCGTCGAGGCGCGCGACCGAATTCGATCGATGCAGCTTCTTGGCCAGCTCCCACGAGGCTTGATCGGTGATCGGGATCGGCAGGCCCTGAGGATCGATGGCCGCCAGTTCGCTCCGCTGCATCGTGACGTCCCGGGAGGGATCGTCGAAGGAGGCCCGGGGATAGACGTGGAGGCCGATGCGCGGATTGTGCCTGCGCCGGGAGGGTGAGCGCTTGCGGCCCCCGACGACCACCGTCGACAGCTTGGCATCGTAGAAGACGCGATGCTGGCGGATGTCCTTTTGCGGGAAGGCCCAGGCGTTCAGCCCGTCGACCTGATCGAGGACCGAGAGGCGCGTCTTCCTGCAGCTGAAGTCGGCCAGGAGCGCCATGGGCACGATCATGCCCAGATAGCCGTTGTGCCGCACGAGTTGCAGGCTCTGGATCAGGAAGAACCGGAACAGGTTCAGTTTGCCGCCCTTTGCGGCGTCCAGGCGGTCCGTCCGATCGAGGTAGGCGCGGAAGACGTCGTGGGGCCAGGAGGCCGCACCGCGTTCCTTCTCGATCACATCGTAAGGCGGGTTGCCGATGACGGCGTCGAACCAGCCACGTGCGCAGACCTCGGGAAACGCCAGGTCCCAGGAGAACGGCCTCGCCTCGGCAATTCGCAGGTCGGCCGGTAGAAGCGCGTAGGCATCCTGTCCGACGAGGCTGTTTCCGACGTGGATGTTGCCGGAGAGGTCCGGCAGAAAAGTCTCGTTCGGGAACAGCACCTTCTGTCGCCCCAAGGTGGATTGGGTCTCGCCCTCGAGGATCTTGAGATAGATCGACATCTCCGAGACCTCGACCGCTTGGCGATCGATATCGACGCCGAAGATGCAATCCTTAGCGATGCGCTTCTTGAGTTCACTGGTTAACTTCAGGTCGCCGTGCGCGTCGATGTAGACGGATTTCCAATCCCGCTTATCCACGTTGAGATGGTAGTAGTGGATATGCGCCTGGAAGAGCTTCTCCAGCGCACGGATCAGGAAGGTTCCGGACCCGCAGGCCGGATCGAGGACCCGGATCCGGCGCATCTGATCCGGCGTCCTGCCTTCCAGAAGCGGCGCCAGGGCGCCGTCGACGATGTGGGCGACGATGTGTTCGGGCGTGTAGAAGACGCCGCCCTGCTTCCGGATTTCGGGCTTCGGTGTCACGTTCCCCTGTTCGTCGATGATCGAGCCGAGAAAGCGCTCGTAGACCGACCCAAGGATTTCGATCGGCAGAGTACTGAAGAGATAGGGCGACTCGTCCCCGGCCAGATGATCGATGAAATCGGCGAGCCACCGGTCGTCGACCACGCAGGACTCGACGAAGTGAGACGGTGTTCCAGACCGTCCGTAGAGCCCACCGTTGAAGGCCGCCCGCATGTTCGCCTGATTGCCGACGATCACGCTCCAGAGTTCGCCCTTCCGGCGTCCGTGCCGTTCCCAGAGCGTCAACGCCTGCCGGAGCGTCTGGAATGTATCGATGTCGCGGTCCTCGCAGACCCTCTGGAAGATGAGCCGATCGAGGATCACCTGGACGGCCTCGTTGATCGACTCCACGTCCCAGTGCAGGGCTGGATTATGCCGAATCAGGGACTTGGCGAGGCGCGCACGCTCGCCTTCGAGGTACTGCAGGAAATCGGTATCGACGGCCCGGTTACGGTCCGGCTTAATCAGCCAGAGTTGCCGGTCCGTACGGGAGATGACCTTGGGCAGGTCCTGGATGAAGGCTTCCAAAGACCCGGCCGCGACGGCTTGCCGGGATAGCAGGTCCCAGATCTTGGGCGCCGCAGCCAGATAATCCTGATAGCAGAGCCGCCAGCCCGGCACGACGCTGAACGGTTTCTCCCGACTCGGCTTCCCCCCGACGACGAACAGGTTCAGCTCGTCGAAATTCGTCGTCAGGCCGATCCAGAGACGCAAGTTGTAGGCGTAGTTCTGCAGCTGGAACCGATGATTCTCCAGCTTCTCGGGAAACTTTTTCGCCTCGCAGACGAACCGATCGAACCCACCGATCCGAAAAACGTAATCCGCCTTGCCGTTGACGACGCCGTCATAGGCCCGGTACTCGACCCGCACGTCTCGCATGAAGGGCGGATCGTCCTTCGTATTCCTGACGTCCCAGCCCAACGCCGCGAAAAATGGATCCAAGTACTCGTTTCGCAACGAGTATTCGTCCAAGCCCTTGCGATACTCAGACCGGTATTTCGCGAAGCGCTGGCACAACCGATCCAGGACTTCCAGAAATCGATCGAAATCGCGTCCTCGCTCTAGGTCCATTCGACACACTCCAGCGCGTCCGCATCAGTCTCGATCGAGCGTTCCGGCCTCAGCCGATCGCCGGATACGCAACAGGGCAAAGGCAGGCGGGCCCAGCCGCCATCTGCGCTTCCTCTCCAGAAGGCGCAGGCCTCACCGGCGTGCGTCCGAACCGACCGGGAGAATTCGAAGGGGCTGGGGCCCGCCCCCGACCGGGGTGCAACCTCATCCGGAGCGGGGGCGCACCTGCGAAGCTCGCGAGGTCGAGGCGATCGGTGGCGGACACGCTGAACATGATCCAACCTAACGTTGGATGAAAATTTATTCTAGGTATTATTTTTGAACCCTGTCCGATGCTGCCGGAGGCACTGGTAGTCAGATGGCCAAACGAAAAAAGGCCGGGCTTTCGCCCGGCCTTTCGTCGTCCTGTGGGTGTCGCGGACGGGTGCGCTTACGCCACCCCGCCCGAGCGCTCGAAGCGCTTGCGCTCGTTCGGGTCGAGATAGGTCTTGCGCAGGCGGATGGACTTCGGGGTGACCTCCATCAGCTCGTCGTCCTGGATCCAGGCGAGCGAGCGCTCCAGGGTCATGCGGATCGGCGGCGTCAGGCGCACGGCCTCGTCCTTCGAGGTGGTGCGGATGTTGGTGAGCTTCTTGCCCTTGAGCACGTTCACCTCGAGATCGTTCTCGCGGTTGTGCTCGCCGATGATCATGCCCTGGTAAACCTTGGCGCCGGGCTCGATCATCATCGGGCCGCGATCCTCGAGGTTCCACATGGCGTAGGCCACGGCCTCGCCCTTGTCGTTCGAGATCAGCACGCCGTTGCGGCGGCCGGGCATCTCGCCCTTGTAGGGCTCGTAGGCCTTGAACAGGCGGTTCATGATCGCGGTGCCGCGGGTGTCGGTCATGAGCTCGCCCTGGTAGCCGATGAGGCCGCGGGTGGGCGCATGGAAGACGAGGCGCAGGCGGGAGCCGCCCGACGGCTTCATCTCGATCATCTCGGCCTTGCGCTCGGACATCTTCTGCACGACGACGCCCGAGTACTCCTCGTCGACGTCGACCACGACCTCCTCGACCGGCTCGAGGACGTTGTCGTTCTCGTCCTTGGAGAGCACCACGCGGGGACGCGAGACGGCGATCTCGAAGCCCTCGCGGCGCATGGTCTCGATCAGGATGGCGAGCTGGAGTTCGCCGCGGCCCGAGACGAAGAACGAATCCTTGTCGGCCGCCTCCTCGATCTTGAGCGTGACGTTGCCCTCGGCCTCCTTGAACAGGCGGTCGCGGATCATACGGCTCGTGACCTTGTCGCCCTCGGTGCCGGCCAGCGGCGAATCGTTGACGATGAACGACATGGTGACGGTGGGCGGATCGATCGGCTGGGCCTGGATCGGGGTCTCGACCTGCGGATCGCAGAAGGTATCGGCCACGGTGCCCTTCACGAGGCCCGCGATGGAGACGATGTCGCCGGCCTCACCGACGTCGATGGGGGCGCGCTCCAGGCCGCGGAAGGCCAGGATCTTCGAGACGCGGCCGGTCTCCACGAGCTTGCCCGTGCGGTCCATGACCTTGATGGCCTGGTTCGGCTTCACGGTGCCGGACGCGATGCGGCCGGTGATGATGCGGCCGAGGAACGGGTTGGCCTCCAGCAGGGTGCCGAGCATCCGGAACGGACCTTCCTCGACCTTGGCCTGGGGCACGTGCTCCAGCACGAGGTCGAAGAGGGGCGCGAGGCCTTCGCTCTGGTCGCCGTCCGGCGAGGTCGCCATCCAGCCGGCGCGGCCCGAGCCGTAGAGGATCGGGAAGTCGAGCTGCTCGTCGGTGGCGTCCAGCGCCGCGAAGAGGTCGAACACCTCGTTCACCACCTCGGTGATGCGCGCGTCCGGGCGGTCGACCTTGTTGATCGCCACGATCGGCTTCAGGCCGATCTTGAGCGCCTTGCCGACCACGAACTTGGTCTGGGGCATCGGGCCTTCGGCGGCGTCGACGAGCACGATCACGCCATCCACCATCGAGAGGATGCGCTCCACCTCGCCGCCGAAATCGGCGTGGCCGGGGGTGTCCACGACGTTGACGCGGGTGTCCTTCCAGACGACCGAGGTCGCCTTGGCCAGGATGGTGATGCCGCGCTCCTTCTCGAGGTCGTTCGAGTCCATGGCGCGTTCCTCGACGCGCTGGTTCTCGCGGAACGATCCGGACTGCGACAGCAGCTTGTCGACGAGCGTCGTCTTGCCGTGGTCGACGTGGGCGATGATGGCGATGTTGCGAAGCTTCATAGGGTATCCGGAAGCGAGAAGAGCCCGTCACGCGACGGGCCGCAGGAATGCGGCCGGCTGCGCCGGGTCACGGGATCGAGCTATCGCGTCGCAATATAAGGTGTGGGCCTCCGGGGCAAGGGGCGACCGTCGCCGGACCGGACATACCCCTCCCCCGTCAGGCGCGGGCGGCCTCGAGGAGCGGGGTGCGCGCCCGGTAGCGCCCGAGCGCGGTGACGCAGACGAACGAGATCGCCGCGAGGGTGGTGCCGAACACGGCGATCGGCCACCAATGGCCCTGGAAGCGCTCGGCCAGGATGGTGCCGACGATCGGGGTGAGCCCACCCGCCACCGCGCCGCAGACCTGATAGGCCACCGAGATCGCGGTGTAGCGCACCCGGGTCGGAAAGGCGCCGGCCACGTAGCCGGCGATCACCGCGTAGAAGGTGGCGCTGCCGACGACGTTGAGGGCCAGCCCGAGCATCAGGGCCGGTACCGAGCCGAGATCGACCAGGAGGAACAGGGGGTAGGGCGCCAGCATCGCCCAGACCAGGGTGCCCTGGAGGAAGAGGCGCTCGTTGCGGATGGCCTCGGCGATCCGCGCGCCCACCGGCGTCATCACCAATTGGACGCAGGCCGCCACCAGCAGCGCGTCGAGGATCGTCGCCCGGGGGAGGCCGAGATACTGGGTCGTGTAGGTGATCATGAAGGTGTTGAAGAGGTAGACCGAGCCGATCGCGAAGGTGTTGGCCCCCGCCGCCAGGGCCAGCGGCGTCAGGCTGGTGGCCAGAACCTCGCGAATCGGGGCCTGGGCCGGGGCGGCCGTCCGGCTCGCGGCCTCTCGATCCTCCTGGAAGTCCGGTGATTCGCCGACGCCGAGGCGGATGAACAGGCCCACGAAGAGCAGGACGATGCTGACGAGGAAGGGCAGGCGCCAGCCCCAGGCGAGGAAGCTCTCCTTGTCCATCAACCCGGCGAGCCGGAAGGCCAGCAGCGACAGGATCTGCCCGGCCGGGCTGCCGAGCTGGGCGAAGGAGGCGAAGAAGGTCGAGCGCCCCTTCGGCGCATGCTCGGCCGCGAGCAGCACCGCCCCGCCCCACTCGCCGCCCACGGCGATGCCCTGGAGGATGCGCAGGCACACCAGCGCCACCGGCGCCCAGATCCCGATGCTGGCATAGGTGGGCAGCAGGCCGATGCCGGTGGTGGCCAGCCCCATCATCACCAGGGTGACGACGAGGGCCCGCTTGCGCCCGAGCCTGTCGCCGATATGGCCGAAGACCAGCCCGCCGAGGGGCCGGGCGAGGAAGCCCACCGCGAAGGTACCGAAGGCCGCCAGCGTCGCCACGAAGGGCGTCGCCTCCGCGAAGAAGAGGGGCCCGAACACCAGGGCTGCGGCCGTGCCGTAGATGAAGAAGTCGTACCACTCGATGGTGGTGCCGACGAAGGCGGCGATGGCGGCCCGGGCGGGCTGGCGCAGCGCGGGGTCCGGCATCGGGGTCGTGCGCATGCGCTGCTCTCTCGGGTTCGGGGGAGGATACCAGGACGCCCGGCCAGGACGCCCAGCAAGGGCCGGACCGTGCGGGAAACGGCCCCCGGCAGGCCCCACCTTGCCGCGTCGCGCGCACGGATGCGAGAGTTCGCGGCCGGCCCCCGGAGCGAGCGGGGGCGGGGCCGAAGGACGACGATGGAACTCAAGTGGATCGAGGACTTCATCAGCCTCGCCGAGACCCGCAGCTTCTCGCGCTCGGCCGAGGCGCGGTTCGTCACCCAATCGGCCTTCAGCCGGCGCATCCGCTCCCTGGAGGTCTGGCTCGGCACGGTGCTCCTCGACCGCAGCACCTACCCGATCACCCTCACGGCGGACGGACGCCAGTTCCTCGAGACCGCCGAAGAGGTGCTGCGCCTCCTCACCCTCAGCCGCACCGATTTCCGCAATCGCAGCGAACGCTCCAGCCTGCCGGTGGTGACGATCGCGGCACTCCATTCCCTCTGCCTCTCCGTCCTGCCCCGCTGGCTGAACGGCATCCGCGAGGCGGTGGGGCCGATGGCGAGCCGGGTCCTGCCCGACAACTTCAACATCTGCGTCCAGGCCCTGGTGGAAGGCGGCTACGACCTGCTGCTCACCTATCATCACCCGGGCATCCCGATGCCCCTCGATCCGGAGCGCTACCCTCACCGGGTCATCGGGCGCGACAGCCTGGTGGCGGTAGCCGCCCCGAACGGCCTCCCGCCCGACCGCGAGGGACGGCGGCCGCTGCTGCAATATTCCCGCGGGTCCTTCCTCGGCCTCCTCGCCGCCATCGCCCAGTCCCGGGAGGGCGCGCCGGTCACCTACCCGATCCACACCAACGAGAATTCCATGGCCGAGGCCCTGCGCTCCATGGCGCTGGCCGGCCACGGCGTCGCCTGGCTCCCCGTCAGCCTGGTGGCGGGCGAGATCGACTCGGGTGCCCTCAAGGTCGTCAGCGCCGAGATGCTGATGGAGATTCGGCTCTACCGGAGCGCCGAGCGTGCCCGACCGTTCCTCGACGCCGTCTGGGCCGCCGCCGCCCTCGATGAACCAAATTATGCATTGCAGGAATAAACACGGTCGAAACGAGCATTGGCGGCGCGCGACGCGCGAAGCTAATCCCCTCTCCGCGGCGATCTGAGCCGCAGCCGCCCCGCCGCGAACCGCGGGCGCGCCCCATCCCGACCCTCCACGAAGACCCGAGGCGAGGCCGCTCCCGCGGCTGCGCCGACGTGTCCGCGTGGCCGCTGCTCGCCCCGCACGCCGTGCCGGATCGCATCCGCACGCCGCTCGCTCCGGAATACGAGGAGAGACCTGTGACCGACCATCCGACCCGCACCGAGCACGACCTAATGGGCGACAGGGAGGTGCCGAGGGCGGCCTATTACGGCGTCCACACCCTGCGGGCGGTCGAGAACTTCGCGATCACGGGCCGGACCCTGGCCGACTGCCCCGACCTCATCAACGCGCTCGCGGCGATCAAGCAGGCGGCGGCGCTCGCCAACCGCGAACTCGGCCTCCTCGACGCGCCCCGCACCGAGGCCATCGTGGCGGCCTGCGAGGAGATCCGCGCCGGCGCCCTGCACGACCAGTTCGTGGTCGACCTGATCCAGGGCGGCGCCGGCACCTCCACGAACATGAACGCCAACGAGGTCATCGCCAATCGGGCACTGGAGATCCTCGGGCATTCGCGCGGCGCCTACGAGCACCTGCACCCGAACGAGCACGTCAACATGGGGCAGAGCACCAACGACGTGTACCCGACCGCCCTGAAGATCGCAGCCACCGGCGCCATCCGGCGACTGATCGAGGCCATGGCCGGCCTGCGCGCCAGCTTCTCGGTCAAGGCGACCGAGTTTTCCGATGTCCTCAAGATGGGCCGAACCCAGTTGCAGGACGCGGTGCCGATGACGCTGGGCCAGGAATTCGGCACCTACGCGCTGATGCTGCGCGAGGACGAGGCCCGGCTCGGGGAGGCCGCCCTGCTGATCCGCGAGATCAACATGGGGGCCACCGCGATCGGCACCGGCATCACCGCGCATCCGCTCTACGCCGCCCTCGTCTGCGCGCGCCTCTCGGAGATCACCGGCATCCCCCTGCAGACGGCCGAGGATCTCGTCGAGGCGACTCAGGATTGCGGGGCCTTCGTGCAGCTCTCGGGCGTACTCAAGCG
This sequence comes from Methylobacterium sp. TK31, assembly GCF_055361545.1. NCBI lineage: Bacteria > Pseudomonadati > Pseudomonadota > Alphaproteobacteria > Hyphomicrobiales > Methylobacteriaceae > Methylobacterium > Methylobacterium sp. TK31. The sequence goes on from NZ_CM143964.1 coordinate 3,450,722, forward strand.
GGTGGCCGTCAAGCTGTCGAAGACCTGCAACGACCTGCGCCTCCTCTCCAGCGGCCCGCGCGCCGGCTTCAACGAGATCAACCTGCCGGCGCGCCAGGCCGGCTCCTCGATCATGCCCGGCAAGGTCAATCCGGTGATCCCCGAGGTGGTCAACCAGGTCGCCTTCGAGGTCATCGGCAACGACGTGACCATCACCTTCGCGGCCGAGGCCGGCCAGCTCCAGCTCAACGCCTTCGAGCCGGTGATCGCCTACAGCCTGTTCAACAGCCTCACCCACCTGCGTGCGGCCTGCATCACCCTCGACGTCCACTGCGTCCAGGGCATCACCGCCAACCGCGAGCGCCTGCGCGCCGGCGTGGAGCAGTCGATCGGCATCGTCACGGCCCTCAACCCCTACATCGGCTACCGCAACGCCACCGCCGTGGCCCTGGAGGCCGATGCCACCGGGCGCGGCGTCTACGAGCTCGTGCTCGAGAAGGGCCTGATGGCCAAGGCGCAGCTCGACGCCGTGCTCCAGCCGGACCGCCTGACCCGGCCGCAGGCGTTCTCGGTGGCCTGAGGGCTCAACTCTGCTGACCCTTCGTGCGCATCCCCCCTCCCCCCGCAGAGGGGGAGGGAAACGCTGCACCTGACCGGGTCACGCCATGACCCGCGATCCAGAGCGCCGACACGGCGCCAACAGCATCCATCGGGAGGAAACACCATGACCAAAAGCGACATCAAGGCGGACGGCAGGAAACCCGGCCGCCTGACTCTCTACACCGGCATCGGACTCGTCCTCGGCATTCTGGTCGGCGCGATCCTGCACGGGATGGCGGCGGGGCCGGCGGAAGCCAAGGAGATCGCCGGGTACTTCACCCTCTGCACGGACATCTTCCTGCGCCTGATCAAGATGATCATCGCGCCGCTGGTCTTCGCCACCATCGTGTCGGGCATCGCGAGCTTCGGCGACACGCGCTCCGTCGGACGGGTCGCGGCCCTCGCCATGGGCTGGTTCCTCACCGCCTCCGTGGTGTCGCTGACCCTCGGCTTCCTCGTCGCCAACCTGTTCCAGCCGGGGGCCGGCCTCGCCCTGCCGCTGCCGGAGGCCGGCGCCCAGACCGGGCTGAAGGCCGCCTCCCTCAACCTGCGCGACTTCCTCACCCACGTGTTCCCGACCAGCATCGTCTCGGCCATGGCCACCAACGAGGTGCTGCAGATCCTGGTGTTCTCGATCTTCTTCGGCTCCGGCCTCAGCGTCATCGACCGGCGCTATGCCGACCCGATGGTGCACATGATCGACGGCCTCGCCCGGGTGATGTTCGCGGTCACCGACGCGGTGATGCGGCTCGCTCCGCTGGCGGTCTTCGCCGCGATCGCGGCGGTGATCACGGTCCAGGGCCTCGGCGTCCTCATCGACTACGGCAAGTTCATCGGCGCATTCTACCTCGGCCTCGCCGTGCTCTGGGTGATCCTGATCGGCGCCGGCTGGCTCGCCCTCGGCAACCGGGTGGTGCGGCTGCTGGATCTGCTGCGCGCCCCGATGATCCTCGCCTTCTCCACCGCCAGCAGCGAAGCCGCCTTCCCCCGCACCGTCGAGGTGCTGGAGAAGTTCGGCGTGCGCCCCCGCGTCACCGGCTTCGTGCTGCCGCTCGGCTACTCGTTCAACCTCGACGGCTCGATGATGTACCAGGCGATGGCGGCGCTCTTCATCGCGCAGGCCTTCGGCATCCATCTCGGCGTCGCCGAGCAGTTCACGATGCTCCTCGTCATGATGGTAACGAGCAAGGGCATCGCCGGCGTGCCGCGTGCCTCCCTCGTGGTGGTGGCCGCGACCGTGCCGATGTTCGGGCTGCCGGCGGCCGGCATCCTGCTCATCATGGGCGTCGACCAGATCCTCGACATGGGCCGCACCGTCACCAACGTCCTCGGCAACGGCCTCGCCACCGCCGCCGTCGCCCAGTGGCAGGGCGAGATGGGCGCGGAGACGGATCTGCCCGCGGAGGCAGAGACCGACGCGGCGTCCGCCCTGGCCCCGGCCCGGGCCTGAGGCGCTTACTTCGCCGCCACCGGCCGCACCGACCAGGTGGCCCAATAGACCGGACGGCCGAACACGCTGGATGCGTTCGCGCCGCCCGGTCCGGGTGCGAGCCGGTCGAGCCATGTCAGGAACCCGGCCTTGGCGCGGTAGTTGGTCGGGGTCGCGAGGTTGCCGTAGCGGTCGGTCATCCAGAAATGCTGGCTGCGCCCGAAACGGCCCGATCCGTCGCCGCCCGAGCGCAGGCCGAGATAGGCGGTGGAGCGCATGATCGCCTGCGGCTCCGAGAACCACGTCAGGGTCGCGAGGGAGCCCGGGGCGAGATCGGCGGTGTACTGCACGCAGATGTCGGCGACGGGACCGTCCATGGTGTTGGCGGGCCGGTTGCAGCGATACGCCGCCACCCAGCGGTCCATGTCCCGGGCCTTGGCCACCCGCACGAGGCTCTGGGCCGGCAGCGGTTCGGCGATGGTGCGGGCCGGCGACCAGACACGGTCGGCGGTGAGGTCCCGGCTCGTGCGCAGGTAGAGCCCCATGCGTCGGGTCGCGGCCGGCTCGTTGCAATCGGAGGGCAGCACGTCGGTGTAGTAGTAGTGGTAGACCTGATCGACCACGCTGATCGCGCCGACCAGATCGGTGCGGTCGAAGCCCTGCCCGGCGCAGTTGCCGATGATCGCCGCCCCGGTCTCGTCGAGGACGGCGCTGGGGCTCGGCGCTTCGGGCGTCCGCGACCGGCCACGGCGGGAGCGCTCCTCCGGGCGGTCGCCGCCGAACGGCGTCCAGACCGTTCCCGCCTCGGTGCGTCCGCGGATGTCGAAGCTCGCGAAGTCCAGCGTGCGGGCCTGGAGCAGCGCGTGCCGGTTGCCGGCCTCCGTCGGCACCGCCGCGAGGAAGAACACGTAGCTGTAGGCGTCCCCGCCCCAGGCCCGCCCCGCGACCGTCATCGGGTGACGGGCCGCGATGCCCTCGCCCGCCGGATCGGGCGTCGGGGGCGCCGCGGCCTCGGCCCGGCGACGGCCGCGCCGGCCGCGCTCCCGGCGCCCCTCCTGGCTGCGGGCGACCTCGCGGGCCATCTCCCACAGGCGTCCCTGGGTCGGCGGCATCGTGGTGGCGAGCTGCTCCGGCATCGCGCCGGAGCGGACCGAGCCGCCGTCGAGGGGATCGGTGGCCCGGCGCGCCGCGCAGGCCTCGGCCGCCGCACCGCGTCGGGACTTTCCGGCCGCGGCCGGGGTCTCGGCCTGGTAGACCGCCTGGAGCGGCCCGGTGCCGGGCGTCGTGCGGAGGATCTGCACACTGCTGGCGGATTCACAGGCCCGGGGCGCGAAGAACACGCCCTCGGCCTCGCTTCCGCGGCAGATCTCCAGGGTGCCGCCACCGGTGACGTAGCAACTCGTATCGGTGGTCTGCGCGCCCGCCCCGCCGGCCGCGAACCCCAGAAGGAGCGGCAGGCACGCGGCCAGGGGAGCCGGACGGCGAAGGACGCCGGGCGGCGCGGCGGGGGAGGCGTTACGCGGATGTGTCACGGGGGAGAGGGTTAGCGGAGCCCAGCGGTTCGGCAAGGCTCCACCGGGACGCCATCCACACCGCCGGTTCTCACAATGTCGCGGATGGCCGCCGGGTCAGGCGGCGTCCCGGCCCTCCGTCCCGCACCATTCGGCGATGAAGAGCGCCATCGCGGTGGTGATCCGCTGCACGGAGGCGAGGCTGACGCGCTCGTCGAAGCCGTGGATGTTCTGGCTGATCGGCCCGTAGCAGAGCGCCGGCACCCGGTCGTAGAGTGCGTAGACCCGGGTATCGAGATAGCTCGGCGACATGAAGCTCTGCAGTTCCGCACCCGTCGCGGTCCGGTGGGCGCGGCCGAGAACCGCCTCGGCGTCCGATCCCTCCGCCAGGGCATAGCCCTCGGAGAAGAAGCCGTTGAAGGCGACGCGGGGCGGCGTGTTCGACAGGAAGGCATCGTCCCGGGCGAAATCGGCGATCGCCTGCTCCACCGCGCGGGCGGCCTCCCCGGCCGAGACGCCCGGATAGAGGGCGATGCGGCAGTCGATCCGGCACCAGGCCGGCACCGAGGAGGCCCAGTCGCCGCCCTCGATCCGGCCGACATTGAGGTTGATGGCGTCGGGCTGGTCAGCGAAATGGGGATGGGCCGCCTTCTCGGCGTTCCAGCGCGCCTCGAGGGCCCGCAGGGCGCCGATCACCCGGTAGGTGGCGTCGATGGCGTTGGCGCCGGCCCCCATCTCGCGGACATGGACCGGGCGGCCGCGGACCTCGACGGTGAACCACAGCACGCCGACATTGGCGCGCACGAGCTTCTCGTCCTCCGGCTCGGGGATCAGCACGGCATCGGCACGGTAGCCGCGCAGGTGGGTCATCAGGGCGCCGTTGCCGGTGGATTCCTCCTCGACCACCGATTGCAGGGTGACGGTGGCGGCCGGCTGCAGGCCGACCCTGGCCAGTGCGTCGAGGGCGAACAGGTTGGCGGCGTGGCCCGCCTTCATGTCGGCGGCGCCCCGTCCGTACATCCAGTCGCCGTCGATGACGGGCTCGAAGGGCGGATGGGTCCAGAGGTCGGCGGGGCCGGGCGGCACCACGTCGACATGGGCCTGGAGGATCAGCGAGCGCCCGGTCTCGGCCCGGGGCCGGTGGATGCCGACGACGAGGGGCGCCTGCGAATGCGTCTCGGACAGCGCGGCCCCGCCGGGATGGGCGGCGAGGGCCGCCCCGTCCATGGTGAAGCGGTCGAGGGCGTAGCCCCGCGCCCGGAAGGACCGGAAGACGAAATCCTGGATCGCGTGCTCGGCGCCCCGCGTCGAGCCGAACCGCACCAGGGCCTGCGTGTGAGCGACCTGCTCGGGGAAACCCGCCGCGACGGCCTCGGCGATGCGGGCGGCAAGGGCGGGATCGAGGGGCATCGGCGCTCCGGCTCAGGCTGCGGCGGCTGCCAGGATAGCGATGCCGGCGCGTTCAGGCGAGCAGGGCCGCCACGAGTGCCAGCGGCAGGGCGAGCAGGGCCGCCGGGCGGATCCAGGCCGGCCGGTAGGAGACCAGCCCGACGACGACGAGGGCGGCGCCGGTCAGCGAGCCGATCCACTGCACCGGACCGAAGTTCCAGTCCGAGGTCACGATGGCGGCCGCGAAGGAGGCCGCGATGGCGGCCCAACCGGAGAGGCGCAGGGCCCGGGCACGGGTCCGGCTCTGGCCGCGCCCCACGATGGCCCGGTGATGCCGATCCATCGCGAGGCAGAGGGCGGCGAGCCCGGCGAAGCTCAGGGCGAGGTTGAGGGCGATGGAGAGCGGCGTCATGCTTCGACGAGACCTTCGGGCGACCGGCCCTGGACGGGGCGCACCGGCTTCGCGGACCTGCGACGCTCCTCGAAGCGGGAGACCTGGCGGGCCCCGAGGGCCAGGACGAGGCCGAGCCCCAGCATGGCGGCGTCGAAGGCCAGGAAATCGAGGCCGCGATCCGTGGTCAGCGCGCTCACCACCGGCACGGCGGCGAAGAGGAGGCCGGCGGCGAGGCCCATCTCGGTCCAGGCCCGACGGTGCGGCCGCACCAGGGGCACCAGGGCGGCGAGCGCCCAGGCCCCGAAGAACGCGGCGCCCTCCCAGGTCGCCCGATGGGCGAGGTCGACCGGCAGCAGGCGGTTGCCGAGGAGGAACGCCGCCATGCCGATGGGCAGGCCGAGGATCGTGCCGATGTTCAGGCCGCGCACGAGACGCAGGCCGAAGCCCGGCACCTCGCCCGCCTTCGGCGTCCGGGCGACGGTCCACAGGACGAGGCCCGTGGCGATGGTGGCCGCGCCGAGCAGGCCGCAGAGGAAGAACAGAGCCCGCAGCGCGGAGCTTGCGAAATGCGCCTCGTGCAGGCCCATGAAGCTGGTGAAGACCCGCGCGGCCGGCTTCATCGTCGTCACCCGCTCGACGACGGCGCCGGAGGCGGCGTCGAAGGCGATCTGGGGATGCTGGTGGGCCAGCCCGTGGGGCTCCTCGAACACCGCGACCACCGTGGCGTTGGCGTCGCCCGGGTTGTTCACGATGACCATCTCGAGGGGCTCGGAGACCTCGCCCTGGGCCCGGGCCAGGAGCGGCGCCAGCGGGACGGCCTCGGCAGGGCGCCCGGCGGCCGGACGCCAGGTCGTGGTCTGGGCGGCCTCGACGTAGAAGCGCAGCTCGTCGCCCTTGTAGGCCGCCGTGACGCCCCAGGGCATGTACATCACGCCGAGCGTGACGATCCCCGTATAGGTGATCATCAGGTGGAACGGCAGGGCGAGCACGCCGGTGACGTTGTGCGCGTCGAGCCAGCCGCGCTGGGCCGACTTGTCCCGCCGGAAGGTGAAGAAGTCGGCGAAGATGCGCCGGTGGGTGACGATGCCGGAGATCAGGGCGATGAGGAGGATCAGCGCGGCGGCCCCGACGATCCAGCGGCCGAGTACCGGCATCATCTGGAGCTCGTAATGGAAGTGGTAGAAGAAGTCGCCGCCGTGGGTGTCGCGCGCTCTGGTCGGCGCGCCCGTCTCGACGTCGAGCATGGCCTGGCCGAGGGGCGCCTCCAGGCTGTCCATCCAATAGGCCCCGATGACCGGCCGGTCCGGCTGCGGCACCGAGACGTACCAGGCCATGGCCTTCGGGGCGTGGGCCTTCAGGTAGGCGATGCCGCGTTCGGCGGCCGGGACCGGATCGGTGGGGCCGGCGTGCAGCTCCGGGCGCATCCAGAGCGAGATGTCAGTGCGGTAGTAGGTGGCGGTGCCGGTGACGAACACGGCGAACATCACCCAGCCGGTGACGAGCCCGGCCCAGGTGTGGAGCCAGGCCATGGACTGACGGAATCCCTGCCTCATGCGGGCGGCCCCATCGCGACGCCGTCGAGGGCGAGCCAGAGGCCGAGGCCCACCAGTGCGATCGGAAACCCGAGGCCGAGTGCGGCGCGCAGCAGCGTGCGGGCGGCGAAGACCCAGATCACGGCTCCGGCCAGGATGGCGAAGCTGATCAGGGTCGCGGTGGCCACCGCCTCCGAGCGCACCATCGGCAGGGTCAGGGACAGGAAGGCGGTCGCCAGCCCCGCGAGCGCGTAGCCGCCGAAGGCCGCCAGCCCCACGCGCGCGGCCACCGCCGCGCGGTAGCGCCAGCCTTGTCGCAGGCGGCTCCTGTCGGGGAAACTGGAAACATCCGTCACGGGCAACACCTTCGGGACGAGCGTGGGCGAGACGAGCGCGGAGCCGAACCCCGCAACGGCAGGCAGATCTGGCAGTCACGGCCGGGAAGATCTCTCGGCCGCCCCGCGATCTCACGGGGATCGCCTCGCTATAGCGATCCTGGTCTTGGGCTCGCAAACGCTATGTTGTGGAATCATTCCAATTCGACTTTTCGACGCTGCGCTTCACCCTGCGACCTCGTCGGGGTGCGGACACCGCCTCGCCGTCGGAAATCGTGTTGACGGGCCGCAGGTCGCGCCCTGTGCATCCCGAACGCGGGTTAGGATAAGGTGACGGCCAGCGCCCGCTTCCCGCGAACACCGCACGAGAACAAGACACCCGATCGTGACCGCAAGCTCCTCCCGTCCCCCGATCCGCTTCCGCGGCCGCTCGTTCATGGCCCTGGTGCTCGCCCCGGTGCTGCCCGTCTCGGACTGGCTCGACGAACTCGACGCCCTGGCCCGGCGCTCGCCGGCCTTCTTCGTCGGCCGGCCAGTCATCCTCGACGTGGCCGGGCTGGGACTCGAACGGGAGGCCCTGACCGCCCTGGTGGCGGACCTCGCCGCCCGCGACGTCGCCGTGATGGGCATCGAGGGCGCCGATCCGGGCCAGCTCGGCCCCGGCCTGCCGCCGCCCCCGGCGGGCGGGCGCCCGGTCGACGCCGTCCCGGCCCCGCAGGCGACGCCGGACGCCGAGCCCGACGCACCCGTGGTGCCCTCGGCGCCGGCCCCGTTCCGCTCGCTGATCCTCGATGCGCCGGTGCGCTCCGGCCAGACCATCCTGCATCTCGAGGGCGACATCACCGTGATGGGCTCGGTGGCCTCCGGCGCCGAGGTGATCGCGGGCGGCTCGCTCCACGTCTACGGCGCCCTGCGCGGCCGGGCGATCGCGGGGGCGGCGGGCAATCCGGAGGCGCGCATCACCTGCCGCCGGTTCGAACCCGAACTCATCGCCATCGACGGCCTCTACCGCACCGCCGACGACCTCGGCCCGGTCCAACGCGGGCTGCCGGCCCAGGTCCGGCTCGAGGGCGACGCCATCAAGGTGGCGGCGCTGGACTAGGCGCTACCGGCCGGTCCAGGCCGGAGCGCGCTTGGCGAGGAAAGCCTCCATGCCCTCGCGAAAATCCGCGCTGGTGTAGCAGAGGCGGATGAGGTCGTCGCCGGGACGTTCGGCCCCCGCCTCGTCCGCGTCCTGGAGGCGGCGCAGACCCTCCTTGGTCGCCCGCAGGGTGAGCGGCGCGTGACTGGCGACCAGGGCCGCGAGTTCCGCGGCGCGGGTCGCCAGGGTCTCGGCATCGGGCAGGACCTCGCCGACGAGTCCGATGGCCAGGGCCTCCTCGGCCCCGACGAGGCGGGCGGTGAAGATCATGTCCTTCACCCGCGCCGGGCCGATCAGGGCGGAGAGCCGGCGCAGGTTGCCGAGGGAGAGGCAGTTGCCCAAGGTCCGGGCGATGGGGAAACCGAGCCGGGCGTCCCGGGTGGCGAGCCGCAGGTCGCAGGCCGCCGCGATGGCCGCCCCGCCCCCGGTGCAGGCGCCGGCGATCGCCGCGATGGTCGGCACGGGCAGGCGCTCCAGCGCACCCATCACCCGATCCATGAAGCGCTCGTAGGCGATCGCGTCCTGGGCGCTCGAAAAGCTCCGGAACTGGGCGATGTCGGTGCCGGCCGCGAAGGCCTTGTCGCCCGCCCCCGTGATGACGAGGGCCTTGATGTCCCCGTCCGCCTCGATGCGCGCGCAGGCGTCGATTAGCCCCTGGTACATGCCGAAGGTGAGCGCGTTGCGTGCCTGCGGCCGGTTGAGGGTGAGGCGGGCGATGCTGCCCTCGACCGCGAAGAGAAGGTCCTCGGTATGGGTCTGGTTGGTATCGGTCATGCCGGGTCCCTGGGCGCGCAGGCGCGGAAAGCCTGCGCTACCCTCTCGCCCATCGAAGCCGGCCGGGGCAAGCGGCCGGCTCGCCTCCCTCCGTCTCAGAACACCGCGGGCACGAACATCTCGGGCGGCACGGGGTGGCGGGTGTAGTCGTCGTGGCGCTCCCGGTCCGGCAGGTGCACGGGCGGATGCTCGACGTCGCCGTAGGGGATCTGCGCGAGGAAGTGGCTGATGCAGTTGAGCCGGGCGCGCTTCTTGTCGACGGCCTCGACCACCCACCACGGTGCCTCCGGGATATGGGTCCGGGCGAGCATGTCCTCCTTGGCCTTGGTGTAGTCCTCCCAGCGGCGGCGGGACTGCACGTCCATCGGCGAGAGCTTCCACTGCTTCAGGGGATCGTGGATGCGCATGTGGAAGCGGAAGGCCTGCTCCTCGTCGGTGATCGAGAACCAGTATTTCAGCACGATGATCCCAGAGCGTGTCAGCATGCGCTCGAATTCGGGAACGGAGCGGAAGAACTCCTCCACCTCGTCGGCCGAGCAGAAGCCCATCACGCGCTCGACGCCGGCGCGGTTGTACCAGGAGCGGTCGAACAGCACGATCTCGCCGGCGGCCGGCAGATGGGCGACGTAGCGCTGGAAATACCATTGCGTGCGCTCGCGCTCGCTCGGGGCGGGCAGCGCCGCGACGCGGCAGACGCGCGGGTTGAGCCGCTGGGTGATGCGCTTGATCACGCCGCCCTTGCCAGCGGAGTCGCGCCCTTCGAAGATCACGACGACGCGCAGCTTGTGGGCCTGGACCCAGTCCTGCAGGCGCACCAACTCGTGCTGGAGGCGGAACAGCTCGCGGAAATAGACCTTGCGGTCGAGGCCGGGCGGACGGGAAGGACGGCCGAGTTCGCCGGCGAGGCGCTCCAGGCGCTCGTCCTCCATCTCGAGTTCGAGTTCCTCGTCGATGTCGTCGGCGACCTCCCGGCGGATCGCCTCGACCTCCGCTGCCCGTTGCCCGCCGTCCATGTGAAAGTCCATCCCTGCCGCCTTAACAGCCAAGGTTAGATCACGGCTTCATGACAGGCTTGATACGGCGCGGCGGGGCGACCGACCGCTGGAGGGAACGGGGACCGCGTCCCGCGGGTTGAGAGACAAGCTGCGCCATTTCGCGGGCCGCGAGTCCGGCCTGCCCGGCGCCCCATACAGCAAGAGGGTCCACCCATGAGCCTGATCGGACGCATCGTCACCAAGCTCCTCGGCAACGAGGACCGTCCCGTGGTCCGCGACGACCGCAACTACGATTCCGGCACGCCGCTCGGCCGCCTCGTGACGAAGATCCTGCGCAAGTAGAAAGTCCGGCGCAGGGAACGGCCCCATACGGAACCGGTCTCTGCGAGCCGGGCGGCGCGGGCCGCCCGGAACTCCGCCGCCTTCGCGATCCGGGCCCTTCCGGAGCCCGGACGCCCTCGCGGCTCAGGCCGCTCGGCGCTTCGCCTTCTTTTCGCGTCCCTGCCCGGGCGCACGCTGGCCGGCGCGGGTCCGGTCGAGCACGAACTTCGCATAATCATCCATGTCGCCGGCAAACGGCTTCACCGTGTTGTCCGCGGCCAGCCACAGGCGATCTGCCACCAGCTCCATCAGCGAGCGGTCGTGGGTGATGAGGATGACCGCCCCTCCGTAATCGTTCAGCGCGTCGAGGAGTGCCCTCCGGCTGTCGATGTCGAGGTGGTTGGTCGGCTCGTCGAGGATCAGCAGGTGCGGCGCCTGCATCGCCACGAGGTTGAGGAGCAGCCGCGCGCGCTCTCCGCCCGACAGCGCATCCACCGTCGTCTCCTGCTTGTCGAAGGCGAGGCCGAAGCTGGCGAGCTTGGCGCGCCGTGCGGATTCGCTGTCGTCGGGCCGCTCGCGACGGATGATGGCCAGCGGCGTGTCCTTCGGGTCGAGGGCCTCGATCTGGTGCTGGTGGAACCAGCCGACCTGCACCCGGCCCTCCCGCACCATCCGTCCGTCGCGCACCTGGAGCGCACCGGCCGCCATCTTGGCGAAGGTCGACTTGCCGGCCCCGTTGACGCCGAGCAGTCCGATGCGGTCGTCGACGTCCAGGGTGAGGTTGAGGTCGCGCAGCACCGGCGCATCGTCGCCATACGCGATGGTGGCGTTCGTCAGGTGCATCAGGGGCGGCGCCAGGGGGCGCTTCGGCGAGGGCAGGTGAAACGGCGCCACGTGCTCTTCGATGGTGGTGGCGATCGGCTCTAGCTTGGCGAGGCGCTTGACGCGGGACTGCGCCTGGGCCGCCTTCGAGGCCTTGGCCTTGAACCGGTCGATGAAGCTCTGGAGATGCGCGCGCTCGGCCTCCTGCTTCTGCTTGGTCGAGGCCTGGAGGCGGGCCTTCTCGGCCCTTCGCTTCTCGAAATCGTCGTAGCCGCCCGCGTAGAGCTCGAGCTTGCCGCCGGCCACGTGCAGGATCGCGTCCACCGAATTGTTCAGGAGTTCGCGGTCGTGGCTGATGATCAGGGCCGAGTGCGGGTAGCGCTTGAGTCGCGCCTCCAGCCAGAGAGCCCCCTCGAGATCCAGGTAGTTGGTGGGCTCGTCCAGCAAAAGCATGTCCGGCTCGGCGAAAAGGGCGGCGGCCAGCGCCACGCGCATGCGCCAGCCGCCGGAGAATTCCGCCATCGGCCGGGTCAGGTCCTCGACCGAGAAGCCGAGGCCGGCCAGGATCTCGCCGGCCCGGGCCGGCGCCCGGTCGGCGTCGATCTCGATGAGGCGGCCATAGATCTCGCCCAGGCGCTCGGGCGCGGCGGTCTCGAGCTCGGCGTTCAGGGCCTCGCGCTCCACATCCGCCGCCAGGATCGTGTCGATCAGGCTGACGGGGGTTGCGGGATGCTCCTGGTCGACCGAGGCGACGCGCGCCGTCTTCGGCAGCAGGATGGCACCGCCGTCGGGCTGCAATTCGCCCAGGATGATCTTGAACAGGGTCGACTTGCCGACGCCGTTGCGGCCGACGAGCCCGACCTTGGACCCCGGCGGCACGGCGACGCTGGCGCGGTCGAAGAAGCGCCGGCCCCAGGCGCTGAAGGTGAGGTCTTCGATCTGGATCATGCGGGGGGACTCGTCGGGGGCGGACACCGGACGGACCCGGACGCTGACGGGACCCTACCGCACCGCACCATCCGGCGCGAGGGGCGCCCGGCGCAACCGGCCCCCTCGCTCCACGCGTCCCGACCGGCCGGTCGCCGGCCTATTGCGCGGCGACGACCGAGGCCTTCACCAGCGGCGCCACCGGCACGTTCTTCTGCCAGAAGGTGCCGGTGCGGCCCGTCTGATAGCCGGCCTCGTAGAGGCTGCGCATGTAGCCGGTGTCGAAGCCGCGCGCGGTCGAGGTGTTGGGCGCGGATTCGTCGATATAGGCGAGGTTGAAGCCGATGCCGTTGGCGCGGGTGAAGGCGTAGGTCGAGGCCAGGGTGGCCCGGCTGCGGGCGCGGCTCGCCGTGGTGAACGAGCGCTCGACGATGGAGAGCGTGTTGTTCTGGGCGAGATCGAATTCCGGCTCCAGCCGCCCGTTGATGATGACGTAGATGTCCGACTTGGCGCCCGCCTTGAACCGGCGGTCGCGGAGCAGGAACGATTGCGGCAGGGTGAACACCGGCGTCACCACCGAACCGTCGACATGCATTTCCTGGAAGGTGCGCTGCGCTGCCTGGACGTCGATGAGCTGGGGCGGGAACACCGCCGGGATGCTGGCCGAGGCGGTGAGCACGTCGGTGAACAGGTCGATCGCCGCGGGCCCGCCGCTGGCGGCGATGGCGCCCATGTTCCAGATCACGGCACGCTGGGCGTCGAGGTTCGTCGTCACCACGAGGAGACGACGGCCCTTGGCATGCTGGGCGGCGACCGCGGCGAGGAGGTCCGGCGTCACGTAGCGGCGTACGAGGCCGCGCAGCCGTCCGTCGCCGAACAGGCCCGAGCCGAACAGCACGTTGGCGAAGCTCGGCGACTGCACCAGCGTCGAGGCGACGCCGCTGGTATAGATGTCCTTCAGGACGGCGTCGTATTCCGGACCGACGAAGGCGAAGGGGGCGATCAGGGCACCGGTGGAGACGCCGGAGACCAGGGAGAATTCCGGACGCTTGCCGGATTCCGTCCAGCCGTTCAGCAGGCCGGCGCCGTAGGCCCCGTCGCCGCCGCCGCCGGACAGGGCGAGGTAGGCGAACGGCACCTTGCTGTTCTCGGGGCGCGCCGACATCTCGGTGAAGGTCTTCTCCGAGGCGTCCGCGTAGGCGCGGACGTTCGGATCGAGCCCGGGCAGGACCGCGGCGGCCGCCTCGCTCGCCGTGTAGGGGGTGCGCGGCGTGGTGCCACAGGCCGCGAGCTGGCCGGCGGCGAGCAGGACGAGGAGCCCCCGAGTCCACCGGAGACGACGCATGTTCGACATGTTCACTGCCAAGATTCCGGAGCCCGACCCCGACACGACCCTAGCACGGAAACGAGCTTGGCCTTTGCCGTGTTCCGGCTACGCTTCGCGACACCTTCCCGGTGTGGCATTCGGGCAGCAGGCGGCTCGATCCCGTCCGCTCTCGCGAATGTATGTGGATCTCGCGGCCGTCGCGTCCGGTTGCAACATCAAATGAACTTCCCGCACGCAGGTCCGTTGGAGCACCATCCTGTGACGGTTGCCCGTCGCATCGATGGTCCGACATCCCGTTTCCCTCGCGAAACCCGCTCTCGCCGACCGATCGCGCCCGCGCGGACCGGCCGCGCCGTCCGCATGGGCCGCCGACGGTCGTGACGATGTCGACGGAGGCGGGCCGGCCGCGCGGGTCGGTGTCGCGAGGAGGAGGCAGAGGCGATGGAACGAGACGACGCGTGGCACATGACGGACGACCTGATGGTCGAGGACGGCAAGGGCGATCCCTTCGCCGCCGCCATCCGGGCGACCCGGATGCCCATGATCGTCACGGACCCGCGCCGGGCCGACAACCCGATCGTCTTCGTCAACGATGCCTTCCTGCGCCTCACCGGTTACGAGCGCGACGAGATCATGGGGCGCAACTGCCGCTTCCTGCAGGGCCCCGACACCGATCCGAACGCGGTCCGGCAGCTCCGTGAGGCGGTGGACACCCGGCGCGACATCGCCGTCGACATCCTGAACTACCGCAAGGACGGCACCCCGTTCTGGAACGCCCTCTACATGAGCCCGGTCGTCACCATGGCCGGCGACCTGCACTACTTCTTCGCCTCGCAGCTCGACGTCACCGACCGGGTCGACGCGCAGATGCGGACGCAGAACGAGAAGGAGCATTTCGAGCGCGAGGTCGCCAAGCGGACACGCGAACTCTCGGACGCCCTGGCGGCCAAGACCATGCTGGTGCACGAGGTCGACCACCGGGTGAAGAACAACCTGCAGATGGTCGCCTCCCTCCTGACGATGCAGACGCGGAGCATCTCGGACCCAAGCGCGCGCGAAGCCATGAAGTCGATGCTGACGCGGGTCGAGGCTCTGGGCACGGTGCACAAGCGGCTCTACCAGTCCCACGACGTCGAGCGCTTCGACGTCGCCGAGTTCGCCCGGGAGCTGGCCACCGACCTGGTGCGCGGCTCCGGCCGCTCCGAGATCAGCCTGCATCTCGACCTCGAGCCCGTCGAGGTGCCGGTGGAGAAGGCCCCCCCGGTGGCGCTGATGATGAACGAGCTCATCACCAACGCGCTCAAGCACGCCTTCCCCGACGGCCGGCCCGGCCGCCTCTCGATCCGGGTCCAGCCCGACGGGCGCTACTTCGGCATCCGGATCATCGACGACGGCGTCGGCATGCCCCAGGAGGTCGTGGGGACGCGCTCCTTCGGCAAGCGCCTGATCGAGAGCCTGGCCCGTCAGCTGAACGCCAGCATCGCCTGGCATCCGGGACATCCCGGAACCTCGATCGATATTCGCCTGCCGCGCGAGTCTCCCGGCGCGAAGGACGGCACGTGAGCGAGCCTCTCCGCGTCCTGATCGCGGAAGACGAGGCGCTCATCCTGATGCAGCTCGAACTCCTCGTGGAGGATGCCGGCCACATCGTCGTCGGCACCGCGGCGACCGCCGACGAGGCGATCGGCACCGCCCGCGCGGAGCGGCCGGACTTCGTCTTCGTCGACCTCCAGCTGCGCGGCGGCTCGTCCGGCATCGACATCGTCCGCGCGCTGCGGGAAGATCCCGCGATGGTGATGGTCTTCGTGACCGCCAATGCCCAGCACCTGCCGGAGGGGTTCGAAGGGGCTGCCGGCGTCATCGCCAAGCCCTTCACCGAGGCGGTCGTCCTAGACACGATGGCGTTCTTCAGCGCGTGCCTGCGCGACCCGCCGCCACGCGTGCCCGTACCCCTCGGCCTGCGCCTCGCACCGGCCTACCGTGAGGCCCTCGGCGTCTAGGCCGGCTCAACGGTAGCCGGCGGCCTGCAGCTCGAACAGTTCGGCGTAGCGCCCGCCCAGCGCCTGCAGCTCGGCATGGCTGCCCGATTCGATCACCCGCCCGCCGGCCAGCACCAGGATGCGGTCCGCCATGCGCACCGTGGAGAAGCGGTGCGAGATCAGCACCGCCGTGCGCCCGTGGCTCAGTTCCCGGAAACGCTGGAACACCTCGAACTCGGCCCGGGCGTCGAGGGCGGCCGTGGGCTCGTCGAGGATCAGGATCTCGGCCTCGCGCATGTAGGCGCGGGCAATGGCGATCTTCTGCCATTCGCCCCCCGACAGGTCGACACCCTCGGCGAAGCGCTTGCCCAGGGGCTGATCGTACTGGAGCGGCAGGCGGCCGATGACGCCGTCGGCGAGGCTGCGCCCGGCCGCCCGCACGACGCGGTCGCCATCGTCGCGCGCCTCGATCCGGCCCACGGCCACGTTCTCGCGGGCGGTGAAGCTGAAGCGCACGAAATCCTGGAAGATCACGCCGATACGGCCGCGCAGGTCGTCGAGGTCGTAGGCGGAGAGCGGCAGGCCGTCGAGGAGCACGCGGCCCTCCGTCGGGTCGTAGAGGCGGGTGAGCAGCTTGACGATGGTGGTCTTGCCGGCGCCGTTCTCGCCGACCAGGGCCAGCACCTCCCCGGCCGCAAGCCGGAAGCTGAGGTCGCGCACCGCCCAGGTCTCGGTTCCGGGATACCGGAACCCCACCGCCTCGAAGACGATCCCGCTGCGGATCGGACGCGACAGGGGCATCGGGTCGGCCGGCGAGCGGATCGCCGGAACGACGGCGAAGAACGAGAACAGGTCGTCGAGGTACTGCGCCTGGGAGGCGATCTGCGAGAAGCCCAGGAGCAGGCCCTCGATCAGGCCGCGCAGGCGCTGGAAGGAGCCCGCCAGGAAGGCGAGATCGCCGATCGAGAACTGGCCCGCCGCGGTACGCCAGACGATGGTGGCGTAGGCGAGGTAGTAGGCCAGGGTGCCCAGGGCCGCGAAGGCACCGCCCCAGCCGGCCCGGCGCAACGCCAGGGCGCGATTGTCGGCCACGAGCTTGGCCGCGAGCCCGCGGTAGCGCTCGGCGATGTAGCCGTTCAGCCCGAACAGCTTGACCTCCTTGGCGGATTCGACGCTCGCCCCGAGGAAGCGCAGGTAGTCGATCTCGCGCCGCTCCGGCGTCCGGGTCCAGGACAGCCGGTAGCCCTCGCGGTTGAAGTAGGTCTCGTTGAGGAAAGCCGGCACCAGGGCGATCACGAGGAGCAGGATCAGCCAGGGCGCGAAGGCCACGAGGCCCAGCGCGAAGGCCACCAGGGTGATGAGGTCCTGCCCCTGGCCGAAGAGCTGGAACAGGAGGTTGGAGCGGCCGGTGACCTGGCGCCGGGCCCGCTCGAGCCGGTCCTGCTGTGCGCTGTCCTCGAACTGCTCGAGGTCGAGGTCGGCGGCGTGCCGCATCAGCTTCAGGGTGGCGGCCGTGCCGTAGAGGTCGGCCACGAGGCCGTCGACCAGGGTGCTGGCCCGGCCGAGGAGGTCGGCCAGGATGGCGAGGCTGAACTCCGCCGCCACCAGCAGGGCGAGGTGCCGCAGGGATGGGTCCGCCAGCCAGGCCTCGGGCCCGAGCCCGCCGGGGTGCGGCCTGGCATGCTCGGCCACGATCGCGTCGAGGATGAGCTTGGCGAGGTAGAGCATTGCCACGGGCAGGCTCGCCCGCGCCAGGCGCAGACCGAGGCTGACCACGAGCAGGCGGGGACTCGCGGCATAAACGAGGTGCGCCAGGGCCGGCAGGTGTCGCAGGACGCCGAAGCGCGCGGAGAGGGCCGTCAGGACGGAGAGGCGGTCGGGCATCGGCCGGGACCATGACCGGGCGCGCTTCCCCCGTCGATGCCGCAGACGCCGCACCCCATCGCGCAGATGTCAGCACGGAACCGACCGAAGTCTTCAAGCTCTTGAGGACAGGCGTTTCACCGGCGAGACTTCACTTTATCGCCTATGTTAGGCGTTCATCCTCATCACAGGCGCGAGGCCGCCCTCACAATGCTCAGCGGTTCAGCGGTCCTGCGGGTCGGCATTCTCATCGTGGTGGCAGCCGTCCTGGCCGGGATCATCCAAATCCTGCGTCCGCATGACAGCGGAACATCGGAGGCGCCCATCACCCGGACGGCCCCGGAGACCGGGGCCGCCGGAACCCAGGCGGCGGTGCCGCCGGCCGCAACGCGGCCCGTGTCCCCGATAGCGCCGGCGCCCCTGCCGCAAGTCGCTCCGGCGCCCGCACCGACACCGACTGCGCCCTTGCCGGCCCCCTTGCCGGCCCCATCGCCAGCGCCCGCATCGAATGCAGCTTCGCCCCTGTCTCCGCCGCGCACCCCGGCGCCGAGCTTCCCGTCGCCCGATCCGGACCTCGGGACCGTCGCCCGCCCGGCGACCCCGTCGGCCGGCGAGGAGGCGATCGACAACGCCGCCGAGACGGCCGGGCCGCGCGGTGTCGCGGTCATCGACCTCAACACCGGAAGCGTCGCCGAACTGAACGGCCTACGGGGCGGCGGCATGATCGGGCGCGCCATCGTGCAGAAGCGGCCCTACGCCTCCGTCGGCGAACTCCTGTCGAAGCGCGTCCTCAGCCGAGCGGTCTACGAGCGGATCAAGGATCAGGTGACGGTGCGCTGAAGCCGTTTCGGGTAGCGCGCCGCGCCCCGGCTGCCTAAGATGCGGCTCCAGGAAGCCGGAAAGTCGCTTCGATCACCAGGGACGAGCCATGTTTGCGCAAGCCGGGGGCGTTACCTTTCGCGAGGATCTCGGCGTCGAGGAGACCACCGAGACCGACAACATCGTCCGGTGGGACGGCGAAAAGCTCTACGTGGAGCATGACATCTACCACAACGGCCAGCTGGTTCACCGCAAGTATCGCAAGAACGTCAGCGAGGCGGTGGCCCGGGCGCTGCAGGCGCTGATCAACCGCACGCAGCAATAGGGGCCTCGGTCCGGCGCGCCCCGCGCGGCCGGACCGACCCAGCATTTCCCTACTTCCCGATCCAGTCGTGCCCCGCCACCACCGCCTCGACGGGGCGGGTCCAGGTGCCGGGCTGGTCCGTGGACCCGGTTCCGAGGGCGCACTGGACCATGACGCTGTCGCTCCAGCGCCCGTACTTGTAGCCCACTGCCGGCAGCAGCCCGACGCGGACGAAGCCGCAGGCCTCGTGCAGGCGCAAGGACGCCTCGTTCTGCGCGTCGATGTAGCCGATCATCTGGCGGTAGCCTCCCGCCGCGCAGGCCTCGATCAGCGCCGGCAGCAGGCGCCGGCCGATGCCGGCATGCAGGTGCTCGTGGTGGACGTAGATCGAGTGCTTCAGGGTGTAGCGGTAGGCCGGGCGCTTGCGGAACGGCACCGCGTAGGCGTAGCCCGCTACGATCCCGTCGCGGTCGGCCACGAGATGCGGCAGGCGCTTCTTGCGCATGGCCTTGCGGCGCTTCTTCAGGTCGTCGGGGTGGAGCGGATCCTCCTCGAAATCCCCGACATCGCCGACGCCGCGCCGGATGTGGTGCGCATAGATGTCCACCATGTCCGGCACGTCGGCATCCGACGAGGGCCGGATGACGAGATCGGGATCGCTCTCGGACGAGCCCGCCATCAGCGGCTCTCGCGCATGACGCGGGGCTCCCGCATGACATACGTGTAGAACCGGATCGTCCCGTCCGGATCGACGTCGCGAAACACGCCCTGGATCTCGGCCTCGAAGCCCGGGAACAGGTTCGCGGAGCGCTCGAACATCTTGAAGTAGTCCAGCATGGGTTTGGCCCGCTCGTCCAATCGCTCGCCCGGAAGCACCGTGCCGATGCCCGGCGGGTAGACCAGAAGCAAGGTCGTCGCCACGCGGCCCTCGGCCTCCGCGATCGGCACGTAATCGACGTTGTTGCGGGTGAGCTGCTGCACCGCCTCCTTGGGCGTCATCACCATCTCGGGCAGGTGTCCCGGCTCGAACTGCTTGCGCTGGAGCGTGCTGGTGCCGGCCTCGCGGTGGAAGGCGTGGAAATCGGCGCAGAGGTCGCGCAGGCGCACGCCCTTGTAGCGGTTGGGCCGGCGCCGCACGAATTCGGGCATGGCCTCCTCGAGCGGCACGTTCTCGTCGTGCAGGCGCTTGAAGGCGACGAGGCCGGAGATCAGCGTGCCGGCCTTGGACGACTCGACGCCCGGCGTCAGCAGGAAGAGGAGCGAATTGAGGTCGTTCTTCTCCGGCACGATGCGGTTTTCGCGAAGGTACTGCGCCACGATGGGGGCCGGCACGCCGTGCTCGGCATACGCGCCGGTGTGCCGGTTGAAGCCCGGCGTCAGCACCGTGAGCTTGTTGGGGTCGGTCATGGCGTAGTCGGGCGCCACGTGGGTGAAGCCGTGCCAGTCGGCCCCCGGGGTCAGCTCCCAGTATTTCGGATTGCTGGCGAGTTCGTCGGTGGAGAGGCTCTCCCACGGCACCTTGCCGTCGGGTCCCTTGACCGTGTCCGGCACGAAGGGGTCGAAGAACCAGCGCCGCAGGGGATCGCCCTCCTTCTCCTCGAACTCGCGGCGGATGGCGCGGACCTTCTTGCGCCACTCGATGCCGAGTCGGATCGTGTCGTCCCACAGGACGACGCCGGAGCGGCCCTTCATCATCTGCGCGCCGACGTCGAGCGAGGCGAACAGGGGATAGAACGGCGAGGTCGAGGCGTGGACGAGGAAGGTCTCGTTGAAGCGTCGGTGCTCGATGCGCCGGGTCTGGCCGCGGATGTGGCTGTCCTTGGTGTGGATCTGCGAGGCCTGGGAGAAGCTCGCCAGCTGCTTGTGGGTCGACTGGGTGGCGATGATGCCCGGCGAGGTCTCGTCGAGACCCTTGAGCCCCATGGCGAAGCGCCCGGCGAAGAGCGGGTGGAACTTCATGAAGCCCGCCCAGGCCTCGTCGAACAGGATGTAGTCGCAGAGATGCCCGATCTTATCGAGGATCATCTGGGCGTTGTAGATCGTGCCGTCGTAGGTGCACTGCTCGACCACCGCGACGCGGAACGGGCGCTCGCGCCGCCAGGCCTCCTGGTCGGTGATCAGCGGATTGTCGCGGATCTTCTGGCGGATGACGGTCTCGTCGAGGGCCTCGTGGTACATCGGCCCGATCAGCCCGTAGGCGTTGCGGTCGGTCTCCAGGAAGACGGGGATCGCGCCGCCGAGGAACAGCGCGCCGTGATGCGCGGCCTTGTGGTTGTTGCGGTCGAACAGCACGAGGTCGCCCTCGGCGACCAGGGCCGAGAGCACGATCTTGTTGGAGGCCGAGGTGCCGTTGAGGACGAAGTAGGTCTTCTCCGCCCCGAAGATGACGGCCGCCTCCTTCTGCGCCTTGAGCGCCGGGCCCTCGTGGACGAGGAGGTCGCCGAGATCGAGCACCGAGTTGTCGAGATCGTCGCGGAACACCGCCTCGCCCAGGTGCTCGACGAAGATCCGCCCGATCGGCGAGCGGTTGTAGAAGATGCCGCCGTTGTGGCCCGGGCAGGTCCAGAGCTGGTTGCCCTGCTCGGCATAGTCGACCAGCGCGCCGAAGAACGGCGTCTTCAGGGTCTCGGCGTACTGCTTCACGCGGCTCACCAGGCCGCGGGCGATGTAGTCCGGGGTCTCCTCGGCGAGGAAGATGTAGCCGTCGATGAAGTCCAGCACCTCGACGGGAATGTCCTCCAGGCGCTTGCGGCGGACCATGATGACGATGGGCATTTCCAGCCCGCGCTTGCGCATCAGGTTGATCAGCGCCGCCGCCTTGCCGTCGAGGCCGCGCTTGCCCCAGTCCACCACCATGCAGCCGATGGCCGAATCGGTCTGGACCGCGATGGCGGCGTCCTCGACGCGCCGGGCCCGCACCACCTCGAAGCCGAGCTTCTCCACGGAGCCGATGATCTGCTGGACGCGCACGCCCTCGAGATCGTCGGGGTCGAAGTTCGGCGCGCACATCAGGACGGTGAAGCGGCGAAAGAAGTCCATGCGGAAAAGGCTCCCAGGGGCGTTTGGCGCACCGTTCGCGACGGGACGTGACGCTTCGATGACGATCTTGCGGCGGCCGCGGTGTTTTCAGGCTCCGCGCGGCCCGACGGAGAGCCGGCTTACGATCAGGCGCGCCGTTTGACGAGCCCGAGCCGGCGGATCACGCCGTAGACCGCCAGCGCCGCGGCGCCGCAGATCGCCAGGGCGAGGAGCGAGCCGTTCTCGAACTCGCCGAGGAACAGCCCCTTGGTGTTCATGCCGAACACGCCGGTCACCAGGGTCGGGGGCAGAAACAGGGCGGTGAGGATCGACAGGGTGAAGAGCTGGCGATTGGTCTCGGCCGCCGTGCGCCCGGCGATCTCGTCCTGCAGCAGGCGCGAGCGCTCGGACAGGACCAACATGTCGCGATGTAGCGAATCGAGGCGCTGGACCACCCGGGCGGCCATGCTGACCACCGCCTCCGGCAGGGCGTCGTCGTCCTCCTCTGTCTCGGATTCGAGGCGGTGGAAGACCGCGCTCAAGCCCGCGAGTTGTCGGTGCTGGCGCACGGCCTGCCGGCGGATCGGAGCCAGCGGCCGGGGATCGTCGGGCTGATCCTCGTCCAGCATCCGGTCCTCGATGGCGTCGAGGGCATCGGAGAAGCGGCGGGCGGAGGCGTCGAGGGAGGCGGCGACACCGGCGACGAAGATCTCGAGCAGGCCCGCCGGGGCCGTCACCCGGCGCCCGGCCAACACCGCGTCGCGGGCGGCTTCGGCGGCGGCGGTGGCGTGCCGGCGCCCGCTTACGAGGAGATGCTTGCCGAGCACGCAGTGCAGGCGCCCGGCCGGCTCGTCCTCGATCCGGCCGCCGAACTCGCGCTCCCGGTCGGCGATCACGAGGCCGAGATCCGCGTCTTCGATCACCACGCGCTGATGCCCGTCCCGGGCGAAGGTGGCGGCGGCGAGCGCGGGCGGACCGAGGCGCCCGGCGCCGATCAGCCCGTCGAGGCGCGCATCGACGAGGTCGAGATGCAGCCAGAGGAATCCCGCGTCGACCGGCTCGGGCAGGCCGCCGCCCGGCTCCAGCAGGCGCCCGCGCCCCGCGGCGTCGAACACCATCGCGAAGAGCAGGCACGGGAGGGCGGTGGTGTCGGTGAGGAGGCGCTGCATGCGGGCGGCCCTGTTGCCGGCAAACCGCCGACGGTCGCGGTGCTGGATCGCAAGTCTGGGCGACAGTGTCGTGACGGTTGCGGGCAACAGGCACGGCAGCCCGACAGAGAGATGGCCACCCCTCTCGTCGCCCCGGCGAAGCGTGGCGGGAGGATGCGCGCCTGGGCGGATGATCCGTCCCGGGCGGGTCGCGGTGGATGCCTCCACTTCGGAGGCGACAAGCGTCCCGGCATCGGGCTTGCTCCACCCCGTCGAAACAGTGGGGCGGCATGGTCGAGAAACTTATCCACGCGGGCGCGAGCCTCGCCCTGCTGCTGGCCGTCGCGGTGCTGTTTTCCACGAATCGGCGGGCGATTTCCCCGCGTGTGGTGCTCTCGGCCCTGGCGCTGCAGGTGGCGCTGGGGGCCCTGGTGCTGTTCATTCCGGCGGGCCGGGCCGGCCTCGCGGCGGCGGCGTCCTTTGTTCAGACCGTGTTGAACTACGGCGACCGGGGCACCGCGTTCCTGTTCGGCGGCCTCGTCGAACCGCGGATGTTCGAACTGTTCGGGGGCAGCGGCTTCATCCTGGCCCTGCGCATCCTGCCGCAGATCCTCTACGTCTCGGCGCTGATCGCGGTGCTCTACCATTTCGGCGTGATGCAGGCGGCCGCGCGCGGCATCGGCGCGGTGCTGCAGCGGGTGATCGGCACCTCGCGGATCGAGACCTTCTCGGCGGTGATCACCATTGCCATCGGCCAGAGCGAGATCGCCATCGCGCTGCGTCCGTTCCTGACGGCGCTGACCTCGGCCGAACTGTTCGCCGTGATGTCGAGCGGGGCCGCCTCCACCGCGGGCACGATCCTCGCCGGCTACGCGGCGCTCGGCGTGCCGATGGAGTATCTGCTGGCCGCCAGCGCCATGGCGGTGCCGGGCGGGCTCCTCTTCGCCAAGATCCTGGTGCCGACGACGGAGCCGAGCCGGGTCACCTCCACGCAGGTCACCTTCGGCGAGACGCGGGCGGTCAACGTGATCGAGGCGGCGGCCGACGGCACCCAGAAGGGGCTGGCCGTCGCGGTCTCGGTGGGGGCGATGCTGATCGCGTTCACGGGGCTGATCGCCCTGCTGAACGGCTTCATGGGCTGGGCCGGAGGCCTCGCGGGCTATCCCGCCCTGAGCCTCGAGGGCATCCTCGGGGCGGTGTTCGCGCCCCTGGCCTGGCTGATGGGCGTGCCCTGGGAGCAGGCCGGGCTCGTCGGCGGGGCGCTCGGTCAGAAGATCGCCTTCAACGAGTTCCTGGCCTACGCGCAGCTCTCGCCGGTCCTGAAGGGCGGCAGCCTCGATCCGCGCACGGCCGCGATCCTGTGCTTCGCGCTCTGCGGCTTCGCCAACCTGACCTCGGTGGCGATCCAGCTCGCGAGTCTCGCCAGCCTCGCGCCGGAGCGCAGGGCGGAGATCGCCCGGTTCGGCCTGCGCGCGATCCTGGCCGGCACCCTGTCCAACCTGACGAGCGCGACGCTCGCCGGGTTGTTCATCGGAGCCTGACGGCTGTGCCGGCCAGGACGGGGGCGCGGAGGCTCATGCGGCGGCGAGCTTCGCCGCCTTGACCTTCGCGGGGCCGGCCTTGGTGGCGGCCGTGAGCGGTAGTTCGATGTCGATGTCGAGGGTCGACATGTCCTGTCCGCGGTCGAGGCGGATCTGGACCTTGTCGCTGTTGACCTCGACGTGCTTGGCGATGACCGCGAGGATCTCCTCGCGCAGCACCATCACGAGATCGGAGCCGCCGACCCCCGCCCGTTCATGGGCGAGGATGAGTTGCAGGCGGTCGCGGGCGACCGGCGCCGAACCGCGCCGGTTGAACATGTTGAGGAGGCTCATGCTGCCCTCCGGGTGAAGAGTTTGTCGAGGAAGGACTTCTTGTCGGTGGGGACCGACATCGGGACCGCGTCGCCGTTGAGGCGGCGCACGGCGTCGGTGTAGGCGCGGGCGGGGGCGCAGAGCGGGTTGTTCAGGGTCACCGGGCAGCCGACGTTGGAAGCGCGCAGGACCTCCATGCTCTCCGGGATGATCGCGAGCAGCGGGATCGAGAGGATCTCGAGCACGTCCTCGATCTTGAGCATGTCGCCGCGATCGGCCCGGGCAGGGTCGTAGCGGGTGAGGATGAGGTGCTTCTCCATCGTCTCGCCGCGCTCGGCCTTAAGCGTCTTGGAATCGAGCAGGCCGATGATGCGGTCGGAATCGCGCACCGAGGAGACTTCGGGGTTGGTCACCACCACGGCGACGTCGGCGTGGCGCATGGCCAGCGTGGCGCCGCGCTCGATGCCGGCCGGCGAGTCGCAGATCACCCAGTCGAACTTCTCGCGCAGCTCGTCCATGACGCGGGCGACGCCCTCGTCGGTGAGCGCATCCTTGTCGCGGGTCTGCGAGGCGGGCAGCAGGTGGAGCTTCTCCAGCCGCTTGTCGCGGATGAGGGCCTGGTTGAGCTTGGCGTCGCCGTTGACCACGTTGATGAGGTCGTAGACGACCCGCCGCTCGGCGCCCATCACGAGGTCGAGGTTGCGCAGGCCGACGTCGAAGTCGACCACCGCCACGCTCTTGCCGGCCTGCGCGAGGGCCGCGCCGAGGGCCGCCGTCGTCGTCGTCTTGCCGACGCCGCCCTTGCCTGATGTCACGACCAGAACTTTGGCCATATGAGCTGTCTCCTCAATCCAAGGATGCGAATTTGATGGCGCCGCCATCGAGCCAGATTTGCACGGCCTTGCCGCGCAGGTGGTTGCCCATCTCCTCGGCCGTGCGGACGAGGCGGTCGATGCCGAGAAGCTCGGGCTCGAACTTGCGGCAGCAGATGCGGGCGCGGGGGTTGCGGGCGGCACCGGCGATGGCCCGGCCGCGCAGCGCGCCGTAGACGTGGATGGAGCCGCCGGCGAGGATCTCGGCGCCGGAGGAGACCGACCCCATGACGGTGACGTCGCCGGTGGGGTGGACGATGGATTGTCCGGACCGGACCGAGCCCTCGATGGTGAGGGAGGTCGTGGCCGGCTCGGGCGGTGCCGGCGGCACCTCGGGCTCCGGCTCCGGCTGGGCCGGGATCTCGATCGTGTCCGAGGGCCGTCCCCGAACGAGGAGCGGCGGGCGCCCCGGTCCGAGGAGCGACACGTCCGTACCCTCGATGCCGAGGATGCGGATCCGCCGGCTGCCGAGTTCGGCGAGCAGGCTGTCGAGGTCCGGCGCGGCGGGCGCCAGCCCCGCCACGTCGAGGATCAGGGCGCGCCCGTCGAACAGGGTCGGCGAGCGCTTGAGCGCCTCGTCCAGATCGGCGAACCAATCGGGAAGCGGTGTCTCCGGGGCCAGCACCAAGGACTTGAAGGCGCGGCCGCGAAGCTGAACGGGTCTGCGGGGAGGGCTTGTGTCAGTCACGGGCTCTCGCGATTCCTTACCAGACCATTGATGCCCGGTATGGTTACCGCTTCGTTAACAACCCGTGTTCAAAGGATTAAAGGCGCGCATTTTCCTCTGATCCGGTGATCCAGGGATGCGGTGGCCCCGAAAACGCAATCGGCCCCGGAGGGGGACGTGCGCGGCCGTGGGCCCGTCGCACGCCCCGTCCGGGGCCGTGTCCGATCTCGGAGGGGTCGCCTGCGCGACGCCCGCCGTCACCGCGTGGTGGGCAGAAGCCAGTTCGGCAGCCACATGGCGATGCCGGGCACGAGGCAGAGGATCAGGATCGCCACCGCCATCAGGATCACGAAGGGCAGCGTGCCCCAGATGATGTCCTTGAGCGGGATGTCGGGGGCGATGTTCTTGATGACGAAGATGTTGAGGCCCACCGGCGGGTGGATCAGACCCATCTCCATGGTGATGGTCATCACGACGCCGAACCAGACGAGGTCGAACCCGGCGGCCTTGAGCGGCGGCAGGATGATCGGCGCCGTCATCAGGATGATCGAGACCGGCGGCAGGAAGAAGCCGAGCAGGATCACCAGGCCGAGGATCGTCACCAGCAGCACCCAGGGGGAGAGCTGCATCGCCACGATCGCGGCCGCCGCCGACTGCGAGATGTGCAGGTAGCTCATCACGTAGGCGTAGAGGAGCGACATGCCGATGATCAGCATCAGCATGGTCGATTCCCGCAGGGTCGCGGTGAGGATCGGGCTGACGTCGCGGGGGCGCCAGACGCCGTAGATGACGGCGATCAGGCCCAGCGCCAGCAGGCCGCCGAGACCCGCCGTCTCCGACGGGGTGGCGTAGCCGCCGTAGAGCGCCACCATCACGCCGGTGAGCAGGATCACGAAGGGCAGCACCCGCGGCAGCGTCGAGAAGCGCTGGCGCATGCTGTAGGTGTCCTCCGCGAGGATCGCGGATTGCGTGCCGTTCCGCTCGTAGGCGACCTTCGCGGCGGCGTACTCGGCGCGGAAGCGGTACACCGACCAGGCGGCGAACAGGCCGACGAGGAGCAGGCCCGGCCCGATGCCGGCGAGGAACAGGCGCCCCAGGGACTGCTCGGCCGCCACCGCGTAGAGGATCATGGTGATCGAGGGCGGCAGCAGGATGCCGAGCGTCCCGCCCGCCGCGATGATGCCGGCGGCGAAGCCCGGCGAGTAACCGCGCTTGCGCATCTCCGGGATGCCGGCCGAGCCGATGGCCGAGCAGGTCGCGGGGCTCGACCCCGCCATGGCGGCGAAGAGCGCGCAGGCGAAGACGTTGGCGATGCCGAGGCCGCCGGGGATGCGGTGCATCCAGGCATGCATGGCCGAGTAGAGGTCCTGGCCGGCCTTCGACCGCCCGATCGCCGCGCCTTTCAGGATGAAGAGCGGGATCGACAGCAGGGTGATCGAGGCCATTTCCTCGTAGACGTTCTGCGCCACCGTATCGAGGGAGGCGCCCGGCATGAAGAAATACATGAAGGCCAGGGCGACGAAGCCCAGGGCGAAGGCGATGGGAATGCCGGCGAGCATCGCGCTCAGGGTGGCGCCCGCATAGAGGAAGCCGATGGCCGCGACGCTCATGGATGCCTCCCGGTGACCTTCGTGTCCGGTACGGTGTTGGCGAGGGGATCGCCGAGGGGCCGGGTGCCGTCCGGCGTCAGGCCGGGACGCCCTTGCGTGTCACGGTTGAGATCGGCACCGAGGCCGATCTTCGGGTTCGCCCAGCCGGCCTTCTCGGCGCCGTAGAGGACCTCCTCGGCGATCTGCAGGGCGAACTGGATGCCGAGCAGGGTCATGCCGGCGGCCATGAGGACATAGGGGATCCAGAGCGGCGGCCCCCAGCTCGACTGCGAGACCTGGCCGTCGACCCAGGCCTCGTGGAGCAGGGTCCAGCTCTTCCAGGCGAAGAACACCACGAAGACGAAGCTGATCACGTCCGCCATCAGCAGGCGGGCGCGGTTGACCCGCGCCGAGAGCAGGCCGGTCAGCGCCTCGATGGCGACGTGGCCGCGTTTGGCCTGCACGGCGGCGGCCGAGAAGAAGGTGGCGCCGACGATGAGGAACACCGCCATCTCGTCCTGCCAGTCGGTGGGCTCGTGCAGGACGTAGCGGATGACGACGCTGTAGCTGAGCACCAGGCAGGCGCAGACCAGGGCGATGCCGCCCAGCAGCATGATGACGTGATTGACGCCCTTCAGGGAGCGGTCGATGGTGCCGAGGAGCCCCGGAACCCGGGGCTCTGTTGCGGTGTGCGTCTCGGCGGCGGCGGATGCCGCGTCGAAGGCGTGGCTCACGAGACCTGCTCCGCCAGCTTGAGGAGTTCGGCGCAGCCGGCCGACTTGCCGGCGAAGTCCTTCCAGGCCGTGTCCCGCGCGATGTCGCGCCACTGGCCCAGGGTCTTCTCGTCGAGGTTCTGCACCTTGGCGCCGGCCTTGGCGAAGATCTCCTCGACCTTGGTGTCGTCCGCTTTGGCGCCGGCCTGCCCGAACGGCTCCAGTTCGGCGCCGATGGTCATGATCAGGTCCTGCTGGTCCTTGGGCAGCCGATCGAAGGCGAGCTTCGACATCATGATCGGCTCGAGCATGAACCAGTAGGAGCGCTCGCGGCCCGAGGTCAGGGCCTTGCCGAGCTCCTCCAGGCGGAACGAGATCAGGCTGGTGGAAGAGGTGATGACCGCGTCGCAGGCCCCCGTCTGCATGGCGGCGTAGGACTCGCTCGACGGGATCGACAGGGTGGCCGCTCCGGCCTGCTTCATCATCAGGTCCATCTCGCGCGAGCCGCCCCGGACCTTCAGGCCCTTGGCGTCCGCCGGCGCGTAGAGGGGACGCTCGCGGCTGGCGACGCCGCCCGCCTGCCAGACCCAGGAGACGAGGATGATACCCTTGGATTCCAGGATCTCGGTGAGCTTGCGCCCCACCGGCGCCTTCTTCCAGGCGATGGCCTGCTCGTAGGAGCTCACCAGCGCCGGCATCAGGCCGATGTTCAACTCCGGCACCTCGCCGCCGGCATAGGGCGAGGGATAGAGCGACAGGTCGAGGGCGCCCTTGCGCATGGCGGCGAACTGGGCGTTCGTCTTCATCAGGGACGAGCCGGGATAGACCTGCACCTCGAGGGCGCCCTTCGAGCGCTCGGCCAGCGCCAGAGCGAACTTGCGGCACATCCGGTCCCGGAAGTCGCCCTCGTCGATCGTGCCGCCGGGGAACTGGTGCGACAGCTTCAGGGTGGTGGCCGCCCGGGCGCGCGAGCCCAGGGACAGGATGGCGGGGGCGGCGAGGCCGCCGGCGACGAGGGCACGGCGTGTCAGCATCATGGCGTGTCTCTCCCTGGGCCGGCGCCCGGCCGCTTCGTTTTGCGGCGCAGCATTTATACTGCGATGCGACTTATTTATACATGAAACGACGTCTTGTATATTTTGTCAATGCGATTGAATAATGATGGACGCCTGATTTTTGCGAGTCGGCGGGATTAAAACGGGCCGGGACCTCAGCGCATGAACCAGTCGGGCCGCCTCCGGCAGACCATCGAGACCGAGATCGTGGATGGGCGCCTCGCCATCGGCGCCCGCCTCGACGAGATGGAGCTCGCCGAGCGCTTCGGGGTCTCGCGCACGCCGATCCGCGAGGCGCTGCTGCAGCTGGCGGTGACCGGCCTCGTGGAGATCAAGCCGCGGCGCGGCGCCATCGTCAGCGCTCCCGATCCGCAGCTCCTCATCGCGATGTTCGAGACGATGGCGGAGATCGAGGCCTCGTGCGGACGTTTGGCGGCGCGCCGCCTCGTACCGGACGACGAGGCGGCCCTCAAGGCGGCCCTGGCCGCCTGCGCCGCCTCGGCGGCCGCCGGCGACCCGGAGACCTATTACGCGGAGAACTACATCTTCCACACGGTGATCTACCGGGCCTGCCGGAACGGTTTCCTGGAGGAGCAGGCGCGCCAGCTGCACCGCCGGCTCGCGCCCTTCCGGCGCCTTCAGCTGCGCGCCCGCAACCGTCTCGGCCAGTCGCTAGCCGAGCACGAGGCCATCGTCGCCGCCATCGTGTCCGGCGACGAGGTCGGCGCCTCCGAACGGCTGCGCGCCCACGTCATCGTCCAGGGCGACCGCTTCTCGGACCTCGTGGCGGGCCTGCGCTCGATCAATGCCGCGGCATGACGCCCCGAAGAGCGTGCCACTAAGGTCATCACGAGAATTTGTAATTCAACCTATAATTGCATTTTGTAGGTGCGCAAGTCAATCTTAAGGGAGATCGACTAATCGAGAGAGGAACCCCTTCGACACGCGGTCCCTCCCATGCGCTTCTCCCTCAAGTCGACCTTGATCGGCCTTTTCGGCTTGTTGGCCATCATTACCGCCGGACAGGGTCTGCTGTCCCTGTCGAAGATGGACGCCATCGGCGACCGCATGACGGTACTGTCCGACAACGCCCTCCCCTCCGTCGATGGCGCGCACGCCATGAACGCCCTGGTGATGCGGATCCGGCTCTGGCAGTTCCGCTACATCGTCGCCGATACCGCCGAGGAGCGCGCCAACAGCGTCGCGCAGGCGGCGACGCTGGCCAAGGAGCTCGAGTCCCGGCGCGTCGCCTACAAGGCCCTGGTGAATTCCCGCGAGGAGGGCGCCCTCTACGACGAGGTCAGCGCCAAGCTCGCCCAGATGGGCCAGGATTGGACCCAGCTCCAGGCGATCGACCCGGCCCGGCGCGACGAGGTGCTGACCCTGTTCCGCGGCTCGATGAACGCCAACTACCTCGCCACCAGCGCCACCATGCGCAAGCTCGTGACCCTCAACGGCGAGGCCGGCGAGGCCGCCAAGACGGCGGCGCGCAGCGAGCACGCCGGCGCGGTGCGGACCACCCAGGTCATGCTCGGACTATCCGTCCTGATGGCGCTGGCCGCCATGGCCTACACGATCCGCGGCATCACCCGGCCGCTGGGCGCGATGACGGCGGCCATGCGGCGCGTGGCGGACGGCGACGCGGAGACCGAGATCCCGAGTGTCGGGCGCCAGGACGAGATCGGCGCCATGGCCGATACCCTGGAGACCTTCCGCGCCAACCTGCTGCGTAGCCGCGCCCTGGAGGAGGAGACCCGCCTCGCCCGCGCCGGCGCGGAGGCGCAGCGCAAGGCCGCGTTGCGCGAGATGGCTGACGGGTTCGAGGGCGCCGTCGGCGGCATCCTCGGCCGGGTGACCGCGGCGGCGGGCCAGCTGCGCAGCACGGCCCAGAGCATGGCGACCACCGCGTCCGAGACGGCGCAGCAGTCGAGCACCGTCGCGGCGGCGGCCGACCAGGCGGCCTCCAACGTCGGCATGGTGGCGGCGGCGGCCGAGGAGCTCGGCGCCTCGGTTCAGGAGATCGGCCGGCAGGTCGACGGCTCGACCCAGCTCGCCCAGCGGGCGGTGGACGAGGCCGCCCAGACCGCGTCGCAGGTCCAGGAACTCAGCAGCGCCGCCGCGCGGATCGGCGACGTCGTCGCCATGATCGCCAGCATCGCCGGCCAGACCAACCTGCTGGCGCTCAACGCCACCATCGAGGCGGCCCGGGCCGGCGAGGCGGGCCGCGGCTTCGCCGTGGTCGCCGCCGAGGTCAAGGAACTCGCCAACCAGACCGCCCGCGCCACCGAGGAGATCAGCGGTCAGATCGGGCGCATCCAGGGCTCCACCGGTCAGGCCGTCACCGCGATCGAGAGCATCAGCGGGCGCATCCGTGAGATCAGCAACGTGGCGACGTCCATCGCGGCGGCCGTCGAGGAGCAGGGCGCGGCCACCCAGGAGATCGTCCGCAACGTCAGCGAGGCGGCCACCGGCACCGGCGAGGTCACGGCCAACATCACCGGCGTCGCCGGCGCGGCCGAGGAGACCGGTGCGGCCGCCTCCCAGGTCCTGGCCTCGGCCTCAGAGCTCTCGCGTGAATCCGAGCACCTGACCCAGGAACTGGCGCGGTTCCTCGGCACCGTCCGCGCCGCCTGAACCGACTTCGCCGTCGCCTTGCAGTGAAGCGAAAGTCTTCGCATATCCGCTTTACTGACGACGATTTGAATTGCCAAATCTCCCTCGCGAGTCGGATCGACCGGATCTCGCGAGGGAGGCATCCATGCTGACAACCGGACAAATTCTCGGTGCGGCTCTGGCCGCGTGTCTCGTCCTGCCCACGGCCACGCGTGCCGACACGGCCGCTTCGGTGGGACGCAGCGCCGCGGAGGCCTGGGACAGGATCTACAACAGCGGCGACATGGACACCCTGGGCACGCTCTATGCCCCGGACGCGCAAGTGATTCCGAAGGGCGCGGCGATCTCGGGACCGGCCGACATCAGGACGTTCTTCGCGGGCCTGAAGGCCAAGGGCTTCGACGATCACAGGATCACCGTCCAGTCCGCGCGAGAGAAGGGCGACGTCCTCGTGCTGTCCGGGCGCTGGGCGATGACCGGCCCCGGCGAGGGTGGGGCCCGGAAGAGGTTCGAGGGCAACTGGGTCAACGTGATGGAGCGCGGCCCCGAGGGCTGGCGCACCGTGCTGCACACCTGGAACTAGCTCGACCTGCTGCGCGGCGCAGGACCAGGCCTTTCTCCCGGCCCGTCCGTCAGGCCGGGTTCGGCTTGGACCGATGGCGGCTCAGGCCGCCGAGCCCGGGGCCTCGCCGGTGGCGGTGCCGAAATTCTCGGCGATCACCGGAGTCCGGGCCCGGATATGGGCACGCATGAGCAGAGCCAGCGCCTCGCCGTCGCGGGCCCGCAGCAGGGTGATCATCCGCTCGTGCTCGGCCACCGACTGGGCCCATTGCTCCGGGGTCTGGTGCACGGCGTAGCGCGAGCGCTGGATCCGGCCCGAGAGACTGTCGTAGATGCCCCCGAGCGTCGCATTGCGGCTCGCCCGCATGATGGCCTCGTGGATCTCGCGGTTGAGGGCGAAGTAGACCCCCTCCTCGCCCGCCCGCCAGGCCGCGACCATGGCCTCGTGGTCGCGCGAGATCCGGTCGATCTCGGCATCGGTGACGATGCGGCAGGCGAGGTCCGCGGCGGTCGCCTCGAGGCCAGCGATGACCTCGATCATCTCCTCGATCTCGGATTGCGACAGGCTGGCGACCCGGGCGCCCCGGTTCGGCAGCAATTCCAACAGGCCTTCGGTGGCGAGGATCTTGATCGCTTCGCGCAGGGGCGTGCGGGAGATACCGAAGCGCTCGGTCAGCTCGCTTTCGTTGATCCGTGCGCGCGGTTCGAGTTCACCCGAGCGGATGAGGTCGCGCATCCGGTCGACCACTTCGTCGTGCAGATAGCGCCGGTTGATGCCGAGGCCCGTCTCGATCTTGTTCATGGGTCCGCGACGTCTGCAGCAGGAAGGAAAAATACTCCCCTTTGGTAATCCCTCGACTGGGACCTGTCGAGAGAGGCCGGAACTATAGCCCGGTTCTGCGCACAGGCCTCCGGCGAGATCCGCTCGATCCCATTGAGACGACGGATGAGGGCTACGCCCCGGCGCCGCCCGCGCGCAGGCGACAGGGACCTCCGCTCGGAGCCGGCGGACATCCCGTCAGCGGATCTCCTCGTGCCAGGTCCGGCCGTCGCGCTCGATCAGCGCGATGGCGGCGGTGGGCCCCCAGCTGCCGGCCGCGTAGGGACGCGGCGGCTCGGGCCGGTCGGCCCAGGCCTTGAGCAGGGAATCGGCCCAGGCCCAGGCGACTTCGACCTCGTCGCGGCGCATGAACAGGGTGGCGTTGCCGCGCACCACGTCCATGAGCAGGCGCTCGTAGGCGTCGGGGTAGCGCTGCTTGAAGGTCTCCTCGAAGGAGATGTCGAGGTTGGTCGGGCGCAGGCGCATGCCGCCGGGACCCGGGTCCTTGGTCATGACCTCGAGCTTGATGCCCTCCTCCGGCTGGAGCCGGATCACGAGGCGGTTGGGCTCGCGCCCGAAGGATTCGGCCGGGAAGATCGAGAACGGCGAGGCGCGGAACTGCACCACGATCTCGGAGAGCTTCTGGGGCAGGCGCTTGCCGGTGCGTAGGTAGAACGGCACCCCGGCCCAGCGCCAGGACTGCACCTCGAGCTTCAGGGCGACGAAGGTCTCGGTCCGGCTGTCGACGTCGCCGCCGAGGTCGGTGCGGTAGCCGTCCACGGGCTTGCCGCCGACGGCGCCGGCCGCGTACTGGCCGCGCACCGTCACGGTCTGCACGTCGTGCGGAGTGATCGGCTTCAGGGCGCGCAGGACCTTCAGCTTCTCGTCGCGCACCGAGTTGGCGTCCAGCGAGAGCGGGCTCTCCATCGCCATCAGGCAGAGGAGCTGCAGCATGTGGTTCTGCACCATGTCGCGCAGGGCGCCCGAGGTGTCGTAGTAGCCCGCACGCCCCTCGACCCCGACGGTCTCGCCCACGGTGATCTGGACGTGGTCGATGACGTCGGCCGTCCAGAGCCGCTCGAAGATCGTGTTGGCGAAGCGCAGGGCGAGGAGATTCTGGACCGTCTCCTTGCCGAGATAATGGTCGATGCGGAAGATCTGCTCCTCGGGAAAGACCTTGCCGACGGCGTCGTTGATGGCCCGGGCCGATTTCAGGTCCTTGCCGATGGGCTTCTCCAGCACGACGCGGGACTTCTCGCCGATCAGGCCGTGCTTCGACAGGTTCTGGCAGATCGAGCCGTAGAGGTCGGGCGAGGTGGCGAGATAGTAGGGCCGCACCTGGTCCGGGCGCTCCGCGAGCTTGGCGGCGAGATCCTCCCAGCCCTCGTCGCCGGCCCCGTCCACCGCGACGTAGTCGAGATGGTCGAGGAAGGCGACGAGCCTGTCCTCGCTGATGTCGCCGGCCGGCACGAAGCGCTTGATCGCGTCACGGGCGCGCTCGCGGAAGGCCTCGGCGCTCATCTCCGAGCGCGAGGCGCCGATGATCCGGCTCGTACCCGGGATCTGTCCGTCCTTGAAGCGGTAGTACAGGGCCGGCAGCAGCTTGCGCGTCGTCAGGTCGCCGGTGGCGCCGAAGACGACGCAGTCGAAGGAGGCGACGGGGATGATGGTGGCCAAGGGCGGCTCCCGTTCGGTTTGCACGTCGGTCTGCCCGCGGTTGCGCGGCCCGGGCCGGTCGCGAAGAATCGTCCCCGCTGTGTCGGCTTCCCCGAAGCGCTATGCAAGGCGTCCGCCACCGGCTCGGCGTGCGCGACGGCACCGCTCCCCGGCGGGGATCACGACCCGGCGAACCGCTTGAACGCCTCGGCATGGTCGGGATGCCAGCGCGACAGCGCCGGGCGGTTCTCGATGATGTCGCCGGCGGCCCAGGCGATGCGCTTCTCGTCCTGCGCCCGGGTGGTCTCGTTGTCGGGACACAGGATGTAGAAGTCGCCCCGCGCCAGCCCGGCCATCAGGAAATCCACCGTCTCGTCCGGGGTCCAGGCGCCGGCCGGCTTCTCGGCGACGCCGCGGGCGCGCGTGAGGCCGGTATAGACGAAGCCCGGAATCAACAGGTGGGCGCTGATGCGGGCACCCTCGCGCCCGCGCAGGTCGTGGGCCAGGGCCTCGGTCACGACCTTCACCCCCGCCTTCGAGACGTTGTAGGGCGTGTTGCCCGGCGGCGTGGTGATGCCCTGCTTCGAGCCCGTGACCACGATGGCGCCGGGCTGAGACCCCGCGATCATCGCCGGGGCGAAGGCCTGGATGCCGTTGATGACACCCCAAAGGTTGGTGTCGAGGATGCGGTGCCAGGTCTCGGCATCGGAGAACAGCCGGCCTCCGGCCTCGATCCCGGCATTGAGCATGACCACGGCCGGCACGCCCTCCGCGCAAGCCGCCGCGCTCAGGGCCGCGAAGGCCTCCGGCCGTGCCACGTCCGTGGCCATCGCGTGGACGGAGTCCGGGGTGCCGCTCCGCGCGACCTCGGCCTGCGCGGCCTCCAGCGCGTCCCCGGGCAGGTCGGCGAGCCAGACCCGCATCCCGGCCGCCGCGAAGCGCCGGGCGGCCGCGAGGCCGATGCCGCTGGCCGCACCGGTGACGATGGCGGTCCGTCCCGCCTGGATTGCCGGATGGTTGGTCATGGCCGCTCCTGCTCTGCCGTTTCGAGGCGGGAGTTAGGGCGCGCGCCGGCGCCCGTCACGGCGCGACAGGAGATTGGTAACCCTCTGTGCGCATGGTCGGGGCGACAAGCCATTCGAAAGGTTCGCGATGCTTTCGCGCCACAGAACCGTCGCCCTCCGCCCGCACCGCCTCCGCGCGGGCCTGTCGCCCCTGGCCCTGCTCCTGGCCCTGGGCGGAGCCGCGACGGCACAGGTCTCCGGCGCGCCGGACGCGCCCGCCTCCGCGAAACCGCCGAAGGTCGAGAGCCTGACCACCACCGCTCCGGCGACCCCCGCCGTGCAGGCGATCGCCCCGAGCGCGGCCGACGCAGGCCCCCTCCCCGCCGCCCCGGCCAAGAAGTCGCGCGAGCTGCCGCCGCTGGTGGTGGCCAGGGTCTCCGCCGATCCGGTGCCGACCCTGAGCCCCTCGACCTTCCTCGACACCCTGCGGATGGCCGACCGCTACCAGGCCATGGCGGATGCCGGGGGCTGGGCCGCCCTGCCGACCGATCTCGTGGTCAAGCCCGGCGCCGGCCACCCATCCATTCCGGCCCTGCGCAAGCACCTCATCCTCGTCGGGGATCTGGCTGCCGACGCGCCGATGAGCGACCAGTTCGACGCCACCCTGGTCGCCGCGGTGAAGGCGTTCCAGGCCCGGCACGGCCTGCCCGAGACCGGGCTGATCGGACGCCAGACGGTGGCGGCGCTCAACGTGCCGGCGGCCACCCGCCAGCGTCAGCTCGCGGCCTCGGCCGCCCGCCAGATCGGCTCGAACTTCGCCTACGGCGACCGCTACGTGGTGGTGAACATCCCCTCGGCCACGGTGGAGGCGGTGGACCATGGCGTGGTGGTGCGCCGCTACGTGGCGGTGGTCGGCAAGCCCGACAAGGCGACGCCGCGGATCGAGGCGCGCATCACCGACGTGAACCTCAACCCGACCTGGACCCTGCCGGTCTCCATCATCAAGAAGGAGATCATCCCCAAGATGCGCAAGGACCCAGGCTACCTCGCCCGGGAGCGCATCCGCATCCTCGGCCCCGGCGGCACGCAAGTCGATCCCACCGCGATCGACTGGTCGAGCGAGAAGGCCGCCAACTACACCCTGCGGCAGGATTCCGGCCTGGAGAACTCCCTGGGCCAGGTGCGCATCGACATGCCGAACAAGCAGGCCGTCTACATGCACGACACGCCGTCGAAGTCGCTGTTCGCCCGCGAGGTGCGGTTCCATTCGCATGGCTGCGTGCGCGTCGCGCAGGTGAAGGAACTGGCCGGCTGGCTGCTCGAGGGCACGCCCGGCCCCAACGGCCCCGGCTCGACCTGGGGTCCAATCGAGATCGAGACCAGCATCGCCACCAACGAGCGCCTCGACATCAAGCTGCCGAAGCAGATCCCGGTGACCTTCGTGTATCTCACCGGCTACGCCACGCCGGACGGCCGCGCCCATTTCCGGGACGACATCTACGGCATCGACAGCCCGGCGGTGCCGATGCCGGACGTGGCGGCGACGGGCACGATCGCGCCGCCGAAACCGAAGGCCCCCTCCAGCGGCGCCCCTCCGGCCCGGCCCGAGGCCGGCCGGAGCGCGGCGCCGAAGTCCGAAGCCGTCAGGCCCGAAGCCTCGAAACCCGAGGTCTTCAAGCCCGAAGCCGTCAGGCCGGAGGCGGCGCGCGCGACCCCGGCCCGGTCGGCGAGCGAAGGGCCCGTTCCCCCGGGGCTGATCCCCACCAGGGGCGTGCGGCCGGCGCCGGGCGCGACCCCGCCCCGGGGCTGAGATCCCGGGCCGGGGTGCTTGCGCGGTCGATCAGGAATCGAGACCGCCGTCCTCGTCGATGTCGACCAGGAACACGATGTCGGCATCCTCCTCGTCATCGGCCTCGTCGTCGTTCGAGGCCTCGGCGTGGCGGGCATCCGGCTCGTAGGGCTCGTCCTCCTCGGAATCGTCCTCCGCGAGGGCGTCCTCGAAGATCTCGATCTCCTCTTCGGTGGCGGCCCGGACCTTGAGCGGAGAGGTGCCGTTCCACAGCACCTTGCCGTCGCTCTTCATGGTCTGGATGTCGTCCTTGAAGCCATCGCAGGTGAAGAGGTCGTTGGCGACCTCCTCGGAGCCGTTGATGACCGCGATGGCCACGCCATCGATCTCGAGTGTGAACATCGCGAATCCTTGTTGTCTGCAGCCTCGGGGCCGCCGTCCGTGTAGGGGCGAACGGAGCGCAGGCCAAGGCCCGGGATGAATGGCCCGGGATGGATGGCCCGGGACGGATGGCCCGGGACGGAGTGGGTCGGTTTGCGGGAGCGGGCCGGACCTCAGGCTCCGCCGCTCGCCCGAGCGATCGCCCGCTTGACCACGCCCTGCACGTCGGGATTCGACAGGAACAGGTCGTGGTTGATCAGGCCGCCGCCGTAATCGGAGGCGTCGGCCACGCGCACGCCGAGGGCTTCCAGGCGCTCGCGGTCCGCGGCGCCGGCCCGCACGATGCCGCCCGCGATGGCGCCGGAGAGCTCGAGGGCGCGGTCATTCGTCGACGAGATCACCGTGATCTTGTGCACGTCCGGCCCCATGCGCTCCACCGCGCTGGTGAAGAGGTCGATGTCGATGTCGGGCGCGGCAAGGACCACCGCGCCGATGCGCGCCATGGCGGCCTCGCCGGCCTCGGCCCGCAGCATGCGCAGGGTTTCGAGAGTCAGCAGGGTGCCCATGGAGTGGGCGACGATGTTGATGCGCCCGCCCGAGGGCGAGTTCGCCAGGGCCTTCAGCAGGTCCTCGAAGCCGTCGCGCGACCACAGGGCGCTCTCGCGGTCGTAGCCGTAATCGAAGGTGGCGGCGGCCGAGGGCCAGGTGAACAGGGCCGAGGCGCCGCGGAAGCGGATGCCGTCGGAGAGCTTGGCCGCGCTCAGGGCCGCCGACTGGAAGCTCTCGCGATAGCCGTGGACGTAGATCAGCACGTCGCGTCCCAGCGCCGCCTGGGCGAAGGCGCCGGCCGCGCCCGGGCCGGTCTCGACCTGCGGCACCGCCGTCACGGCCCAGTCGCCCGTCACCACGGAGGAGACCTTGCCGATCAGCGAGCGGTCCGGCGCCGACAGGCGGACTTCGGCGAAGCTGAGGCCGCGGCCGCGCTCGGAGGTGAAGTAGGGGCTCTTCGGCGGCATGCCGACGGGCTTGCGCGTGGTGGCCACGAGCAGGACCGGGCTGACGTCGAGGGCCGATTGGCGCTCCGGCGCGCCGCCGCCCACCGCGTCGGTGACGAGGCCGTCGGCGACGCAGCCGGCCAGCCCGGGCGTCAGGCCGGCCACCCCCCAGAGGGCGGCGAAGCGCAGCAGCGCGCGACGGGTGGGAGGCAGAGGTCGGGTCATGGCTCGGTTCTTGGGTCGGATCATGTCGTGCAAGGCGGCCCTGAACGTGACGGCCCCGGGACGGGCGCAGCGCGTCAGTACCCTGTCGATCAGGATCGTGACCATGGCGGGGCGGAAGC
Organism: Methylobacterium sp. TK31; assembly: GCF_055361545.1. Lineage (NCBI taxonomy): Bacteria > Pseudomonadati > Pseudomonadota > Alphaproteobacteria > Hyphomicrobiales > Methylobacteriaceae > Methylobacterium > Methylobacterium sp. TK31. The sequence continues at coordinate 3,490,241 of NZ_CM143964.1, forward strand.
GTGACCGTGGCGATGTGGATTGCGGGCAGAGGCGGCTCTGTGGCCCCCGGTCCACAGGCCGGAGGCGCCCGGATCACGCCGGTTTGCGGGGGGAGCGCCGCCGTGCGGGCTCGTCCCCCTCGACGAAACCCGGCCGGACCGGCAAAGAAGGCAACCATGGCCGCCTCCCCCGCTCCCGCCCTCGACATCGATGCCCTGCGCGAGCGGCTGCTCGCCGGAGACCGCGCCGCCCTGGCGCGGGCGATCACGCTGGCCGAATCGAAGCGACCCGATCATCGGGCGGCGGCGCGCGGGCTCATCGACGCGGTGCTGCCCCATACCGGCACGGCGATCCGCGTCGGCATCACCGGCGTGCCCGGCGTCGGCAAGTCGACCACCATCGACGCGCTCGGCGCCAACCTGACGGCGGCCGGTCACAAGGTGGCGGTGCTGGCGGTCGACCCCTCCTCCACCCGCACCGGCGGCTCGATCCTCGGCGACAAGACCCGGATGGCGCGCCTCGCCCTCGACCCCAACGCCTTCATCCGCCCCTCCCCCTCATCCGGCACCCTGGGCGGCGTCGCGGCCAAGACCCGCGAGACCATGCTGCTCTGCGAGGCGGCGGGCTTCGACGTCATCCTCGTCGAGACCGTCGGCGTCGGCCAATCCGAGACGGCGGTGGCGGACCTGACCGACTTCTTCCTGGTGCTGATGCTTCCGGGGGCCGGCGACGAGCTCCAGGGCATCAAGAAGGGCATCCTCGAACTCGCCGACATGATCGCGGTGAACAAGGCCGACGACGGCGAGGGCGAGCGCCGGGCCAGCGCGGCCGCCTCGGAATACCGCGCCGCCCTGCACATCCTCTCGGCGCCGAGCTCCACCTGGACGCCGCCGGTGGTCACGATCTCGGGCCTGAACAACAAGGGCCTCGACGGCCTGTGGGAGCGGATCGTCGATCACCGCAACAAGCTCACCGCCACGGGCGAGATCGCCACGAAGCGCCGGGCCCAGGACGTGAAATGGATGTGGGCCCTCGTGCACGAGCGCCTGCACCAGCGCCTCGTCGGCTCGGCCGATGTGCGCCGCCAGACGGCCGAGGCCGAGGCCGCGGTCGGCCGCGGAGAATCCTCGCCCGCCGCCGGGGCGGAGGCCATCGCCACCCTGATCGGCCTCTGACCGCGTGGCGGGACCGCTGCTGATCACCGGCTTCGGTCCGTTTCCCGGGGTGCCCCGCAATCCGAGCGCGGCCCTGGCCCGGCGCATCGGCGCCCTCGCGCGCCCTAAGCTCGGCGGCACCCCGGTACGGGTTCTGATCCTGCGCACCACCTACGCGGCGATCCCCGAGATGCTGGAGCCGGCCCTCGCCGAGGCGCCGGCCGCGATCCTGATGCTCGGCGTCGCGACCCGCGCCAAGCGGGTCCGGGTCGAAGTCCAGGGCCGCAACCGCACGAGCCGGCTCTTCCCCGATGCCTCAGGCCGGATCGCGTCGCGCCTGACCCTGGAGCCGGATGGCCCGGCCGCGCGCCGCTCCCCCGCGGCGACTGCCGCGCTTGCGACGCTGCGCGGGCATGGGATCGTGGCGATCCCCTCGCGCGATGCCGGTCGCTACCTCTGCAACGCCAGCTATTTCCGCGCTTTACGCGAATTGCCCCCGGCGCTGTTCGTACACATCCCGCTGCCGCCCCGGACCCGGCGGCCCGTGACGGCGCCCGCGCGGCCCCGGCGCCAGACGCCCGAGGAGCACCTCGCCCGCGCCTGTGCGGAGGTCGCGCGCCGGCTCGTGCTGCGCGGCCGGACCGGCGGCTGAGCCGCTGTGCGGCCCGGTCCTTTGCCGGCGCCGGAAGAATTTCCATCCGGGCATGGGTCCCCTTCGCGCCGTCGGGCGTTCTGTGCACGTCGGATGCGGGCGTCCCCGACCCCGGACGGACGACCCGCATCATCCGCGTTCAGGAGAGAGACCATGGTCGATACGGATCGCATCGTCGGCGCCGCCAAGGAGTTCGGCGGCAAGGTTCAGGGCGCTGCGGGAGACCTCGCCGGCTCTTCCCGCACTTCGGCCGAGGGCCGCTACCGCGAAGCCGAGGGCCGCGCGCAGGACATCTACGGGCAGGCCAAGGACACCCTGCGCGATGTCGCCGACAATGTCTCCGATTACGCCGAGGACGCCTACGAGCGCGGTGGCAGCTACCTGCGCGACGGCGGCCGGGTGGTCGGCCACCGCGTCGAGGAGAACCCGTTCATCGCCCTCGTGATCGCCGGCGCCGTCGGCTACGGCCTCGCCCTGCTGCTGCACGGCCGCCGCTGAGCCGACCGGCTGCCCCCCGCTGCAATCGGCGCGAGGGGGCAGCCCGCGCGGGATCGCGCTACTGCGCGGTCCAGCCGCCATCCATGGCCATGTTGGCGCCGGTGATCTGGCTCGCCGCGTCCGAGGCCAGGAACACCGCCAGCGCCGCCACCTGATCGATGGTGACGAATTCCTTCGTGGGCTGCGCCTTGAGCAGCACCTCGTTGATGACCTCGTCCTCGGTCATCCCCCGGGCCTTCATGGTGTCGGGGATCTGGCTCTCGACCAGCGGCGTCCAGACGTAGCCCGGCGAGATGCAGTTCACCGTGATGCCGTGCGTGGCGAGTTCCAGGGCCGCGGCCTTGGACAGGCCGACGAGGCCGTGCTTGGCCGCCACGTAGGCCGACTTGAACGGCGAGGCCACCATCGAGTGCGCCGAGGCTGTGTTGATGATCCGCCCCCAGCCGCGCCGCTTCATGCCGGGGATCGCCGCCCGCATGGTGTAGAAGGCCGAGGACAGGTTCAGGCCGATGATCTGTTCCCACTTCTCCGGCGGGAAATCCTCGATCGGCGAGACGTACTGGACGCCGGCATTGTTCACCAGCACGTCGACGGAGCCGTAGGTCTCCTCCGCGAGACGGATCAGCCCCTCGATCTCGCCGGGCTTGGTCAGGTCGGCCGGCGAGTGGGTGGCCTTCACGCCGTACTCGGATTCGATCCCGGCCCGCGTCGCCTCGATCTCCTCGGGCTTGCCGAAGCCGTTGAGGACGATGTTGGCCCCCTCCTTGGCGAAGGCGCGGGCACAGGCGAGCCCGATGCCGCTGGTGGAGCCCGTGACGACGGCGGTCTTGGATGTCAGGATCATGGAAGCCTCCTTGGGGGCGCTCTTCGACGAAGGGGATCCGAACGCGTCGGAAAAGCGTGCGGTCGAACAAAGCCTGGGACGGGTGGCCGGCCCGGGCGGCGCCGACCACGACGCGGGACGTCACGACCCGGAAAGCCCGGCCGTTCAGGCGAGATAATCGTGCAGCACCTGCCCGTAGGGCAATGTGAAGTCGACGACCATGTGCCGGCCGCCGACGATGCGGCGCACGGGCAGGTCGGCCACCCGGCAATTCACGTGCGGGATCAGGTGGAGGCGGGCCTCGCCCTCCCAGGCGCCGTGGACGGTGATGTCCTCCAGGCGGTAGCCGACGAGCTGTGCCACCTTCGGGCCGCCGCCGACATCCGGGATCAGCTTGAGGTTGACGTTGAGCTTGCCCAGGCCCTGCTTCACCGCGGCGAGGTCGTGCTCCAGGCTCCGGTGCTTGTAGGTCATGGTGCCCATCGCGACCCGCTCGTCGTCGTAATGGAGGGTGCCGGTGAGGGTGTCCTTGGTGAGCTTGAGGCGGGGCACGCCCCACTTCTTCGGGAAGCCCCAGATCTCGCGCCCGGCCGTGATCGGCGGCTCGTCGTCGAGGTACATCTGGATCGAGAAGTTGCAGGGCTCGCCGTCGAACGTCGCCAGCGCCCCCGAGCCGCTCTCCTCGTAGTCGCCGAAGCCGGAGGAATCCGGCATCTTCATCCACTCGTAGTAGACCAGGTTGTCCGGGTGCGGCTCCAGCGGCTCGGGCAGCGCCCGGCGTAGGGCGTCGGCATCGGTCTCGTAGGTGACGATGAGGTATTCGCGCCGGAGGAAGCGATAGGGCCCAGGGGGATAGCTCGGGCTGAAGGCCGGCATCGAGGGAACCTGGAGAATCTCGTCGCGGGTCACGGGCATGTCTCCCTTCGGAAGGTGGGGCCGCTCAGGTCTCGGTCTCGCGGGTGAGGTCGAACACGGCGATGCCGCCGGCATCCGCCCGGCGGTCGCGCCAGACGGGATCGCGCAGGGAACGGCGCATGTCGTCGAGGCCGGCGGCCCAGTGCTCCAGCATGGTCGTGCGCGAGAACTCGTAGTCCTTCGAGTTCCGCTCGTAGGCCTTGCGGCGGTAGATCAGTTGCAGGATCGTCACGACGTTGTCGTGGCTGATGCTCCTCAGGAACGCGACGTCGGGATCGTCGGCCAGTTCCGGGGGCAGCTTGGCGAGGAGATTGCGCGTGGCCGCCTTGGCCCTGCGAATCTCGATGGTCATGTCGGTGTTGAGGCGCGTCCGGCTGGAGAAGCGAATATCCCTCTCGCGTTCGGCGGCATCGGTCAGCGAGCGCGGCATCGCTCCGCGCGCCGGGAACAGGTCGACCTGGAACACCGTGAGATCGCGCCCGCGCTCCGCGTCGAGGACGTATTGTAGCGGCGTGTTCGAGACGATGCCGCCGTCCCAGTAGGGCTCGCCGTCGATCATCACCGGCGGAAAGCCCGGTGGCAGCGCTCCGGAAGCCATGATGTGTTCCGGGGTGATGCGATCGCGGCGATTGTCGAAGTAGACGAAGTTGCCGGTGCGAACGTGGACCGCGCCGACGCTCAGGCGGACGGCGCCGGCATTGATGCGGTCGAAGTCGACGAAGCGCTCCAGCGTCGCCCGGAGCGGTGCCGTATCGTAGTAGCTCAGCGCCTCCGGTGCACCGACGGGGAAGAAGGGCGCGGGCGGAAACCGGGGCTCGAAGAATCCGGGTACGCCGAAGGCGGCGATCCAGCCGGCACTCGCTTCGTTGAAGGCTGACCGCGCCCACTCGCCCGGAAGCCACGGCGTTCCGGGCACGCCGGAGGAGACCAGCTCCCAGAAAGCCCTCAAGCGTTCCAGGCGGCGGTCGGGCGGGTTTCCGGCGATGAGGGCGGCGTTGATCGCCCCGATGGAGATGCCCGCCACCCAGTCGAGCCCGAGATCGTCGCCCGCCAGGGCCTCGTAGATCCCGGCCTGATAGGAGCCGAGCGCCCCGCCGCCCTGGAGCACGAGGACGGTACAACCGGATTCTGCCGTCACGAGCGGATGTCTTTCATCGGTCCGAACACTCCATCCTGCACGCGGCGTGCCGGCGCGCGTCGCGGCGGGCGAGTCCCAGGTCGGTGGAACGCCAACCGAGGGTTGCCCGGGGCGGGTGACGCCACCATGACGCAAGGCCCGGGTGATCGCCACCGCGGGACCGGACGATGCGGGCACGTTGTCAGGACCCGCGCCTTCGCAGGGTCCGGCCGCCCCCTGATGGTTGACAGGCGGGGCTCCTTCGCCAACACCCCCGCCCAGTCGCGGCTTTTTCCGCACGCCCTCCGCCGCGATCGTCCCTGACCCGGCCGCCCCGCGCGCGATGGCGACGAACAAGGATCCCTGACCCATGTCGGTGACGCGCTCCTATCTCGATTTCGAGAAGCCGGTGGCCGAGCTCGAATCCAAGCTGGAGGAGCTGAAGACCATGGCCGCCCGCGACGGCGCGGTCTCGATCAGCGAGGAGGTCGGGCGCCTGGAGGCCAAGGCCGCCGCCGCCTTGTCGGACATCTATGCCGGCCTGACGCCGTGGCAGAAGACCCAGGTCGCCCGGCATCCGCAGCGGCCGCACTTCATCGACTATTGCGCCGGCCTGATCACCGACTTCACCCCCCTCGCCGGCGACCGCGCCTTCGGCGAGGACCAGGCCATCGTCGGCGGCTTCGGACGCTTCCGCGGTCGGCCGGTCTGCGTCCTGGGCCAGGAGAAGGGGTCCACCACCGAGACCCGCCTGCGGCACAATTTCGGGATGGCCAAGCCCGAGGGCTACCGCAAGGCCGTGCGCCTGATGGAGCTCGCCGACCGCTTCGGCCTGCCGGTGCTGGCCTTCGTCGACACCGCCGGTGCCTTCCCGGGCATCGAGGCCGAGGAGCGCGGGCAGGCCGAGGCCATCGCCCGCTCGACGGAGGCCTGCCTTGCCCTCGGCGTGCCGAACGTCGCCGTGGTCATCGGCGAGGGCGGCTCGGGCGGCGCCATCGCGCTCGCCACCGCCAATCGGGTGCTCATGCTGGAGCACGCCATCTACGGCGTGATCTCGCCGGAGGGCGCGGCCTCGATCCTCTGGCGCGACCAGGGCCGGGCCGCGGACGCGGCCACCGCCATGAAGATCACCGCCCAGGACCTGCTGCGCCTCGGCATCATCGACGGCATCGTGCCCGAAGCCACCGGCGGCGCCCATCGCGGGCGCGAGGCCGCCATCGAGGCGACGGGCGCCGCGATCGAGGCGGCCCTGATCGAGTTCCAGGGCCTGGGGCCCGACGAGATCCGGGACCGGCGCGCCGCGAAGTTCCTGGACATCGGCCGCAAGCTCTGAAACCGCGACACTCCGTCGCGTCCGGCCGCTGGAACCAATAGGGATCGGGCCTGTCGGCTCCCGCCAAGGTTTCGCCACACCTCGCCCGAGGGGATCGGCGGCGAAAGACCTGCCAAATCAATCCTCTTCCCACCGGCGCATCGGACGCGGCACCGATTGCGGCGAGATCGGGTCGGCGGGCCGCCGATCTCCGCAATCCACACCCCGCCCGGGCCGCCGGCTCCGTCGCCTTGCGGTAACAACCGGGTAAGTTTAACGACGCTAAGGGGTTGGGGAGTGGCATTCCAGGGCGCGAGCCCGGGATTGCATGACTGAGGATAGGTTTCCCCATGGCTATGCGCCCGCTCGTGGCCGCCGGTTTCGCTCTGCTCGCCCTGTCGCTCGGCGCCTGCCAGGACGGTTCGACGGGCGGTGGCGTTCCCCTGCGCGCCCTGGCCCCGGTGCCCCCGAAGACCCTCGCGCTGATGGCCCAGAAGGGCATGTCGCAGAGCGACCCCATCCTGATCCGCGCCTACAAGCGGGAAGCCGAGATGGAGGTGTGGAAGCGCGGCACCAACGGCCAGTACGCCCTCCTGAAGACCTTCCCGATCTGCCGCTGGTCGGGCCAGCTCGGCCCGAAGACCAAGCAGGGCGACCGCCAAGCGCCGGAGGGCTTCTACACCGTCACACCGGGTCAGATGAACCCGAACTCGTCCTACTACCTCTCCTTCGACACCGGCTATCCGAACGCCTACGACCGGGCGAACGGGCGAACGGGCAACTACATCATGGTGCACGGCACCTGCTCGTCATCGGGCTGCTTTGCCATGACCGACGAGTCGATGGGGGAGATCTACGCCCTGGCGCGCGATTCCTTCGCGGGCGGCCAGCGCGCGTTCCAGTTCCAGTCCTATCCGTTCCGGATGACGGCGGCCAACGTCGCCAAGTTCCGCAACGATCCGAACGCCCCGTTCTGGAAGAACCTCAAGGAGGGCTCGGACTATTTCGAGGCCCTGCGCGACGAGCCGCGCGTCGGCCTGTGCGGGACCAAGTACGTCTTCGGCGGCGCCGACGCGGCGGCGGGTTCCTGTACGCCGAAGGTCGAGCCCCTGGTGGCGGAGAAGCGCGAGCGCGACAACCGCGAGATCGCCGAGCTGATCGCCAAAGGCACACCGGCGACCCGCCTCGTGTACGACGACGGCAGCCAGAACCCGGTGTTCCGCGGCCAGCAGCCGCCCGCCAGCACCCTGACCTTCGCGAGCCTCGGCAAGACCGCGCCCGAGCCGGAGCTGCCCTTCGATCCGAAGGATTACGCCCAGCACCGGCTCGGCGACGTCAGCCGCCCCGAGAGCCTGGCCGCCGGCGAGCGCGAGATCGAGGTCGACGCCAAGGGCCGCCCGGTGATGATGGCCGCCGCCGCTCCGATTCCCACCAAGGCCGCCGCCGCAAACCTCGCCCGCAAGGGCGTCGGCCCGGCGCCCAAACCCGAGCCGGTGGTGGCCGAGCCGGCGGTCCAGCCGGCCAAGCCCGCCCGCGTCATGGTGGCCGACGCCGAGGGCGATCCGGCCGCCTACAAGAAGCTGCTCGGCAACCTGTTCAGCAACGGTACCCCCGCGACCCCGGCCACCGACGCCGCCACCGTCCCGGCCGTGGCAGCGGCCGAGCCGGAGCACGTCGCGGCCAAGCCCAACATCGCGGCCAAGCCTGCCGCGAAGCATGTTCCGGCCAAGACGGTGCATGCGGCCGCGGCGCCGGCCAACACCGGCAAGGCCGACGAGGAGAAGGCCGGCAAGCCGGTCCAGAAGGCGGCCGCGGCCGCCTCGCCGAAGACCACCGGCTCCACCACACCCAAGAACTGATTCCCCCGCCCGGGTCCGGCTCAGCGCGTGCCGAGCAGCATCACGCCGAAGCCGAGGAAGATCCCGCCGGTGATCCGGTCGAAGGCGCGCCGGAGCGCCGGGCGGGTCAGGGAGGCGGCGAGCCGACGGCCGCCGAGCGCGTAGACCGCGTACCAGAACAGCTCCGCCCCCGCGAAGGTGACGACCAGGATCGCGAATTGCGGGGCCTGCGGCCGCGTCGGCTCGACGAATTGCGGCAGGAAGGCGCTGGCGAACAGGAGGAGCTTCGGGTTGCTCAGGCCGATCAGCAGCCCGTCGCGGTAGAGCCGCGCCAGTCCGAGGGGTGCCGGCGCCCCCTCCGCGCCGGGTACGCCCAGCGCCCCGTCCTGTCCGCGCCAGGCGCGGATGCCGAGGACGACGAGGTAGGCGACACCGGCATAGCGCAGCCCGTCGAACAGGATGGGCGAAGCCAGGAGGACGGCGCTCAGGCCGGCCGCGGAGGCGACCAGCACCAGGATCACCGCGCTCAGGCAGCCGGCCATGGCGGCGAGGCTGCGACGCCAGCCGACCCGGACGCTGCGCGCCAGGACGTGCAGCATGTTGGGGCCGGGCGTGCCGGACAGGAGGAAGACGGCGCTGAGGAACAGCCACCAGGTCTGGAAGGTCACGGGGCAAGCACTCCTGGCGCGTCGCGCGCGACGGCACAGGTCCCCTTACCAGAAGGCCGCCGCCGGCAGCGCCCGGTCCGGACGCGGGCCAGCCCGGCGCCCAACGAAAAAGGGCCCCGCGAGGGACCCTTCTCCAGACCGGTCAGATCGGGCGACCGATCACATCCGGTGCATCATCCGGCGATCCATGCGACGGTGCATCATGCGGCGCTCCATGTGACGGCGCATCATCCGGCGCTCCATGCGACGGTGCATCATGCGACGCTCCATCCGGCGCTCCATGCGCATCTGCACGGTGGACACGGTCTCAGGGGCGGTCACGCCCATGGGAGCGCCCGGGGCGGCCGAGGCGGTGGTGGCGAGGCTGGCACCGCCGAGCGAGGCGAGCACGGCGAAGGCTAGGGTCAGTTTCCTCACGTGAAGACTCCCATTCTCTTAAATCCGAGCGCGGCACCCGGTTGGTTCTCTCGCACCGGCGGCCGAGAAACGCGTGTCGCGCACCGGAGTGAGCGGCGAGCCCCGTTCCGGCCCGCCGCAGATAACACCCGAGTCAGAGATTCGTTTCCTCGAAAGCCCGCACCCACTCAGCACAAATTCCCGAGCGGACGATGTCGTCGAGGGTAAATTCCACCACCGGGATCGGCATCATCCGGCTCTTGATCAGGTGGATCACGGTGCGCAGGCCCGAGGTCTCGCGCAGGTCGGTCTGGGAAACGTCGCCGTTGATGATCACCTGGCAATCGTCGCCGATGCGGGTGAGGAACATCTTGATCTCGGCGGTGGTGGTGTTCTGCGCCTCGTCGAGGATCACGAGGCAGTTCTTGAAGGTGCGCCCGCGCATCACCTCAAAGGGCACGACCTCGATGTCGCCGGTCTTCACCGCGATCTCGAAGGCGGCCTCGCCCATGCGCTCCTTCATGGTCTCGGTCAGCGGCGCGACCCAGGGGGCGATCTTCTCTTCGAGCGTTCCGGGGAAGAAGCCGAGGGAGCGGCCCGAGGGCACGTTCGGCCGGGTGATGATCACCTTGGCGATGCGGCGCTGGCGGAGCTGGTCGGCGGCGCGGGTGCCCGCGATGAAGGTCTTGCCGGTGCCGGCCGGGCCGAGCACGATGACCTGCTTGTGAAGGGCGAGGGCGTCGAGATATTGCGCCTGCCGGTCGGTGAGGGGTTGGATCGGACTTAAGTTACGTTCTTCGTCGAAGCGGGTTTTGTGCAGCCGGACCGGACGGTCCTCAACGAGTTCAAGTCGTGCGCGGCGTCTCTTCATCGATCAACACTCCAACCGGACTTGCCAACCTGGATTTAATCTGAGCCTGACTTGCTGAACTGGCTTCGCATCATTCCTTGACCGTTCCCGTTTCGGCGATCCTTTCCACCTCGCCCGCTTCACAGCCAATCCGGAGACCGCCCTCAAGTTCCGGGCGGGTCCATCAAGCCTGTGGATTTCCGATGCGGCCCCGATGACCGCAGGACTTCGCGTTGCACGCACCATGCCGCGCCGGGCGCGACAGGGGCGTGACAACAACTATTCTTGCGAATGATGTACAAAGTCTGCGCTGATGCTGCACTGCGGGAGCAAATCGGCCGCAGCGGCCGATTGCCTGGTCCTGTGTCCGAAAAGACGCAGTCCGCATCGGCACGACGCCCTCCGCAGCCCCCGGCGTCCCGCGATCAGGCCGCCTGGATGAAGCTGTCGAGGACCATCTTCCGGCCGGCCTTGTCGAAATCAACGGTCAGCTTGTTGCCGTCCACACCCGCGACGGTGCCGGGGCCGAACTTGGTGTGGAACACCCGCATGTCGACGCTGAAGGCCGAAGGCGCGCCGGTGGACTTGGCGATGAGCTCGCCCTCGATCTGGCGCGGGCCGCCGCGGCCGGCCGCCGGGCGGTTGCCCACCCCGTAGCCGTTGGCGTTGCCCGATTGCGCCGTATTGGCCTGGGCCCGCTGCCAGCCGGGGGTGCCGTAGGACGAGCCGAAGGGCGTCGGGTTGCGGTCGAAGCGCGAGGCTCCGGCCGAGAAGTGGGCGGGCGCGTCGATCACGTCGACGCTGTCCTCGGGCAACTCGTCGATGAAGCGGCTCGGCACCGTGGAGGACCACAGGCCGTGGATGCGCCGGTTGACGGCGAAGGACAGCTTGGCGCGCTTGCGGGCGCGGGTCAGTCCCACATGGGCGAGGCGACGCTCCTCCTCCAGCCCGGCGCGGCCGCTCTCGTCCAGGGCCCGCTGGTTGGGGAACAGGCCGTCCTCCCAGCCGGGCAGGAACACGGTGTCGAATTCCAGGCCCTTGGCGGCGTGGAGGGTCATCAGCGAGACCCGGTCGGCGCCCTCCTGCTCGCTGGCCTCCATGACGAGGGAGACGTGCTCGAGGAAGGCGGCGAGATCCGGGAATTCCTCCATGGAGCGCACGAACTCCTTGAGGTTCTCCAGGCGCCCGGCGGCGTCGGCCGACTTCTCCTTCTGCCACATCTCGGTGTAGCCGGATTCCTCCAGGATGGTCTGCGCCACCTCGGAATGGGGCTGCGTGCCGACGAGGCGCGACCACCGCGAAAAGCTCTCGACCAGGGCCCGGACGCCGGAGCGGGCGCGGGGCTTCAGCTCGTCGGTCTCGACGACCAGGCGGGCGGCCTGGAGCAGGGGCACCCGCTCGGCCCGGGCATAGGCGTGCAGCGCCTGCAGGGTGGCGTCGCCCAGACCCCGCTTCGGCGTGTTGAAGATGCGCTCGAAGGCGAGGTCGTCGGAGGGATTGGCGGTGACGCGCAGATAGGCGAGCGCGTCGCGGATCTCCGCCCGCTCGTAGAAGCGCGGGCCGCCGATGACCCGGTAGGGCAGGCCGAGCTGGACGAAGCGGTCCTCGATCTCGCGCATCTGCGCCGAGATCCGCACCAGCACGGCGATCTCGGAGAGCGGGTGCTGCTTGGCCTGCAGGCTCTCGATCGCCTCGGCGACCTGGCGCGCCTCCTCCTCCGAATCCCAGGCGCCCGACACGGTCACCTTCTCACCGGCCACGTCTTCGGTGCGCAGGGTCTTGCCCAGGCGGCCCTCGTTCTTGGCGATGAGGCCGGAGGCGGCGGCGAGGATATGGCCGGTGGAGCGGTAGTTGCGCTCCAGGCGGACCACCACGGCACCGGGGAAATCGTGCTCGAAGCGCAGGATGTTGTCGACCTCGGCACCGCGCCAGCCATAGATCGACTGGTCGTCGTCGCCCACGCAGGCGACGTTGCGGTGGCCCTGCGCCAGCAGGCGCAGCCAGAGGTACTGGGCGACGTTGGTGTCCTGGTACTCGTCCACGAGGATGTAGCGGAAGCGCTGCTGGTAATTCTCCAGCACGTCCGGGTTCTCGCGCCAGAGCTTGAGGCAGAGTAGCAGCAGGTCGCCGAAATCGGCGGCGTTCAGCGTCAGGAGCCGGGCCTGGTAGGCGGCGTAGAGCGCGCCGCCCTTGCCGAAGGCGAAGGCCTGGGCTTCCCCCGGCGGCACCTGCTCGGGCGTCAAGCCGCGGTTCTTCCAGCCGTCGATGGCCGAGGACAGGGCCCGGGCCGGCCAGCGCTTCTCGTCGATGTTCTGGTCGACGATGACCTGCTTCATCAGCCGCAGCTGGTCGTCCATGCCCAGGATCGTGAAATCGGAGCGCAGGCCCACCAGCTCGGCATGCCGGCGCAGGATCTTGGTGCCGATGGAATGGAAGGTGCCGAGCCAGGGCATGCCCTCGCCGGCCGGCCCGATGAGCCCGCCGATGCGGTGCTTCATCTCGCGGGCGGCCTTGTTGGTGAAGGTCACCGAGAGGATGTCGAACGGCCGCGCCTTGCCGGTGGCGATGAGGTGGGCGATTCGCGTCGTCAGCACCCGGGTCTTGCCGGTGCCGGCCCCGGCCAGGACGAGCACCGGCCCGTCCGTCGCCTCGACGGCGCGGCGCTGCTCGTCGTTCAGCCCTTCCAGGTAGGGACTGCCCTGCGGCCGCAGGGAGGCCATGGCACGGGCGGCGATGGAGGTCGGGGCGGCGTCGGAGGCGGTGGGGCCGGCCGCGTCGAAGCGTTGAGTCATCGCGCATCCCTGGACCAAAACGCGAACGGCGTCGAGAGTCGCGCGCGTTCGGGTAACCACCCGGCATCCACCACGGGTCCCGCCGTCCTAGACGTGCGGTGGCGCGAGGACCTGCCCGACCGCGTGGATTTCGCCGAGTGGATCGCCACGGGCCTGATCACGGGGAGCGCCGAAGGGTCGGGCGCCTGCGCAGTGCCGACCTCCCGTCGCCCAATCACGTCGTGCGGGCGCTGCGCGGGCCGTTTCCGCTTCCACGCCCACACGGGCCGGGCGCCGCCTCCGAAGAGCGATGCGGCAGTCTCACGCAGAGTTGCGGGAAACCACCTGCGGGAACCCGCCTTCCCGCGGACGAGTCGTCTCACCAGATCAAGACATCACGGTCCACCGGACAAGGACGACGCCATGCGCAGCTCTGCAGCCCTCCTCCTCGCCGGCCTCGCGGTTCTCGCCGCCGGTCCGGCTCTCGCCCAGGTCTCCTCCCGCGGCGTCGACAGCCTCAACGACACGAACGAGCGCCTCTCCACCCGCAGCGAACTGCGCGGCATCGAGCAGCGCCAGCAGTTCGACACCAACCAGACGCGGATGCAGATCCAGCGCAGCGACCTGTTCCGGCCGAGTGCGCCCGCCGCCCCGATCGTGGTTCCGGGCCGCCGCTGAGGCCGAACGGCCGGGCCGGGCGCGCCGCGCAGGCCCTGGCGCGCACCGGCATTCCCTGTGCTATGTCCGCCGGCGGGCGGGTCCCGGCCCGGGTGACGAGGCGGAACAGAGACGGTGCGTGACATCCTGACCGCGCTGGCGGGCGCCGTCATCCTGCTCCTCGTCGCGGCCCTCGCCGTTCCGCCCTTCGTGGCCTGGGAGAGCTATCGGGGCACGCTCGACCGCACGATCGCGCGCTCCCTCGGGATCGCGGCGCAGACCGAGGGACGCATCGGCCTCCGGCTCCTGCCCTCGCCGCGCCTCAAGCTCGACCGCCTGCGCCTGGGCCCGGGCACCGGCGCTGCGCCGGGGGCCGCCCTCGACCAGCCCCAGCTCGACCTGCAGTGGATCAAGGCCGAGATCGCCCTGGCGCCGCTCCTGAAGGGCGAGATCCGCTTCACCGAGACGCGGGTCGGCCGGGCCGAGGTCAAGCTTCCCGTCACCGACGGCGAGGCGATCCTGCTGCCTGCGCGCGGCCTCTCGGCCGCCCTGCGGCGCGACCTCGCCATCGAGGACCTGTCGATCCGGCAGTTCGTGCTGACGACCCAGGTGCCGGCGACGGGTCGGACCGAGCAGTTCTACGCCGAGGCCCTGCAGATCTCGGCGCCCGCCCTCGCCGGCCCCTGGCGGGCCGAGGGGACGAGCCGGGGCGTGCCCTTCCGCGTCTCCACGGGCGAGATCGGCTCCGACGGCGTCGGCGTGAAGATCGCCGGCGGCGGCGACACGCAGCCCCGGTTCGAGGCCGACGCCCGCATCGGCCTCGCCCCCGCGGGCACCGGCACGGGCGGGCGGCGCCTGGCGGCGGCGGTGGCCGAGGGCAGCGCCCGGATCGTCGTCGGGCCGCCGGTCCAGGCAGCGGGCGCCTATCTCCCCTTCTCTCTCGCCGGCAAGTTCAAGGGCCGGGGCCTGACGGCGCGGTTCACCGACGTCGCCCTGGAGATCGATCCCGGCGGGCAGGCCCTGCGCCTCGGCGGCACGGGCCAGATCGACCTCAAACAATGGCGCGGCGCCCTCGCCCTCACCGCCCGGCGCCTCGACCTCGACGCCTTCCTGACCTCGGCGGCCGGGCAGGCGCTGATCGCCCGCGGCGTGCCGGCCACCGGCGGTCGCAACGGGCTCGGGCTGCCGATCATGGTCGACCTCGACCTCACGGTGGACAGCCTGATCCTCGGCCTCGACGAGTGGACGGGCGTCGGCGCCAGCGGCACCCTCGACCGCACGGGCGGCGTGGTCCTGCGCCGTCTCGACGCGACCGCCCCGGGCGCCGCGGCCGTCGGCGCCAGCGGCGAGATCGACATCGAGGCGGGCGCGCGCTTCACCGGACACCTGTCCCTGGACACGCCGGCCTCCGACGGGTTCGGCCGCTACCTGCGCCGCCTCGGGCTCGAGGGACCGGCCGTGGCGGTGATGGACGGGCGCCCGGTGCAGCTGACCACCGACCTGTCGGTGGCGGCCGGCACGGTGTCCCTACGCAACCTGCGCCTCGGCCTCGGCGAGGCCCGCATCACCGGCAACGCCCGCTACACGGCGCCGGAGGGCACGGAGCGGGGACGCTTCGACGCGCAGCTCGCCGCACAGGGCCTCGACATCGCCGCCCTGCCGGTGCTGAGCGGCACCCTCGCCGATCTGCGGGGCCACGATGTCGGGATCACCCTCCAGGCCCGGGACGTGCGCTACGGCCCCGCCGGTACCCAGCCGGGCAACGGCACGATCGCCGCGAGCATTCAGTCGGACGGACCGAGCCTCGTGGTCGACAGCCTCGCCATCACCGATCTCGCCGGAGCCAATGCCAGGCTCTCGGGCCGGATCAACCCGGACGGCACGGGGCGGATCGCCGGCCAGGTCTCGGCGGCGGTGGCCGCCCCCCTGTTCGCCCTGCTCGACCGGGTCTGGGTGGCGGAGGCCCGCGGGGTCCCGGCCTTCCTGCGGGCCGGCGCCCTCGACCTCGCCGTCAGCCTGGAGCGGGATGCGGGCGCCGCCGACACGCTGCGGGTCGGCGCCAGGGGCAATGCCGCCGGCGGCACCCTCGATCTCGACCTTCTGAGCCGGGCGGGCCGCATCGACACGCTCGACCTGACCATCGCGACGGCGAACGCGGCACCCTGGTTCGGACGCACGGACATCCCGGCCCTGCGCCGGCCCGGCCGCCTGCGCATCACGGGGGCTCCCGCCCCGGCCGACGGTCCCGGACAGGGCCCCGGCCTCGCCCTGCGCCTGAGCGGGACGATCGCCGACATCTCCGTCGCCACGGTGCAGCCGGTCGTCCTCGACGCCGCCGACCCCCTGCCCCGGGCGGGCGAGCTGCAGGTCGGCCTGCCCGACCTGGCGCCGCTCCTCGTTCTGGCCGGCAGCGCCACGGCGATCCCCGGCCCCCTGCCGGCCGAACTCGGCCTGCGTCTGTCGCGCACCGGAGCCGAGGCGCGCCTCGGCCTCGTCGGCCGAATCTCCGGCCAGCCCGTTTCGGCGGACCTGACCGCCGGACCCGATGGCGCGATCGGCGGCAGCGCGACCCTGACCCGGCTGTCCCTGCCGCTGCTCGCCGGCGCCACGATCCTGCCGGCCGAGGCCCCGCGCGGACCCGGACAGAGCCCCGCGAGCGCCCGTTTCGCGCCGGTTCCGACGGGGCGTCCGCCGGTCTCCCTCAGCCTCCGGGTCGACAGTCTCGACCTCGGACGCGGACTCACCGCCACCGGCGCGACCCTCGGTGTCGCCCTCGACGGCGAGACCCTGACCCTGCGTGACCTCGACGCGACCCTCGCTGGCGGACGTGTCGCGGGACGCGCGACCTCGACACGTCAGGGCGGCGCCGCCGCGCTCTCCGGCGAGGGCCAGATCACCGACGCGGAGATCCCCGGTCTGGTCGGGGCCGGACCGGTCGAGGGCCGGGTCACGGCCCAGCTGCGCTTCGGCAGCTCGGGCGAGAGCCTCACCGGACTGATGAACAACCTCGGCGGCAGCGGCACGCTCACGCTCGCAGGCCTCAGCCTGCCCGGCGCCGATCCCTCCGGCCTCGACCGGGCGCTCGGACGGGCTCTGGCGGAAGACGATCCCCTGCGCGAAGGCCGGCTGCAGGCCCTCGTCGTCGAGGAGCTCGGCGCAGGACCGCTGACCGTGGCGGGGCCGGTCACGACCCCCGCCAGCCTCGTCGGCGGCAGCCTGCGCGCCGGTCCGCTGACGCTCGCCCTCGGCGCCGCGCGCTGGAGCGGCACCCTCGGCATCGACCTGCGAGACGCGCGACTCGATGCGCGCGGGACGCTCGTCGCCGGCCAGGCGCCCAAGGGCTGGAGCGGGGCGAACCCGTCGATCCAGCTCGGCTTCGCCGGTCCGATCCGCAACCCCGAGCGCAGCGTCGATGCCGGACCGGTGACCAACGGGCTCGCCGCCCTGGTGCTTCAGCGCGAACTGGAGAAGATCGAGCTGTTCGAGGCCGATCAGAGCGAACGCCTGCGCCGCCGCGCCCGCATCGAGATGGACAAGGCCCGCGCGCTCGCCATCAAGGCTGCGGCAGACAAGCTGGCGGCCGAGGAAGCGGCGCGCCAGGCACGCCTGCGGGCGCAGCAGGCGGCCGACGAGGCCGCCCGTGGGGCGCAGGCGCGCGAAACCGAGGCTGCGCGTCGCCAGCCGCCTCCGGAGGCCAATCCTCCGCAGCCCGAAGCGGCGCCACAGCCTTGATGCGGCTCCTCAGGCCTTGCCGACGGCCAGCAGGGCGAAGGCCTGGATCAGACCGACCTCCTCCAGGCGGTCGAAGCGACCGGCGGCGCCGCCGTGGCCGGCCTCCATGTTGATGCGCAGGAGGATCGGACCGCCCCCCGTCATGGTCGCTCGCAGGCGCGCGACCCACTTCGCGGGCTCCCAATAGGTGACGCGGGGGTCGGTCAGGCCGCCGAGCGCCAGGATCGCCGGATAGGCCTTGGCCGCCACGTTGTCGTAGGGGGAGTAGGCCAGGATGGTCTCGAAGGCCGTGAGGCTCTCGCCCGGGTTCCCCCATTCCGGCCATTCCGGCGGCGTCAGAGGCAGTTCGCCGTCGAGCATGGTGTTCAGCACGTCGACGAAGGGTACGTCGGCGACGATGCCCGCGAACAGTTCCGGCGCGAGGTTGGCTACCGCCCCCATCAGCATCCCGCCAGCGGAGCCGCCATGGGCCACGATCCGGCCCTGTGCCGTATAGTTCGCATCGATCAGCGCCCGGGCGCAGGCGACGAAATCCGAGAAGGTGTTGGGCTTCTTCTCGCGCTTGCCGTCGAGATACCAGCGCCAGCCCTTCTCGGTCCCGCCGCGGACATGCGCGATGGCGTAGACGAAGCCGCGATCGACCAGCGAGAGAAGGTTGGTGCGGAAGGCCGCCGGCATCAGCGTGCCGTAGGAGCCGTAGCCGTAGAGCAGCAGCGGCGCCGATCCGTCGAGGGCGCAGTCACGCCGGTGCAGCAGCGAGATCGGCACGGTCTCGCCGTCCGGCGCCGTGGCGAACAGGCGCCGGGTGACGTAATCCTCCGGGTTGTGTCCGCTGGGAACGGTCTGGCGCTTGCGCAGCTGCCGGGCCCGGGTGACGCAGTCGTAATCGTAGGTCTCCGCGGGCGTGGTCATCGACGAGTAGGTGAAGCGGATCACCGCCGTCTCGAATTCATGTCCGGGCTGCAGGCCGAGGGAATAGGCCTCCTCGGCGAAGGCGACCACGTGCTCGTTGCCCTTGGTGTCGCGCACGACGAGACGCGGGCGGGCGTTCTCGATCTCCAGACGCACGAGGTGATCGGCGATCACGTGCTGGTGGCGGATCATCACACCGGGGCGGTAGGCGATCACGTCGGTCCAGTTCTCGCGGCCGGGCGCCTCAACCCGGGCGGTGACGATCTTGAAGTCCTCGGCGCCGTCGGCATTGGTCAGGATGAAGAGGTGGTTGGCCCAGTTTTCGACCGAGTAGATCAGCAGCGGCTCACGCGGCTGCACCACGGTCAGGGCGCCCTCCCCCGTCCGACGGTCGAGGAGATGAACCTCGGACGTCTCATGATCGCTGGCGGTGACCATCAGGTAATCGCCCGATTGGGTCTCCTCGATATGGACGAAGAAACCGGAATCGGCCTCTTCATAGACGAGGGTGTCGGCATCCTGGGCGGTGCCGAGGCGATGGCGCATCACCCGCGCGGGGCGGTGGTTGTCGTCGACCGCGACGTAGAAGAACGCGCGACCGTCGGCGGTCCAGACCACCTCTCCGGTCGTCGCCTCGACGCAGTCCGGCATATCCGTGCCGCTCTCGAGATCTCGGATTCGGATGCCGTGCAGTTCCGACCCCTTGGTATCGGCACCCCAGGCGAGCAGCCGGTGATCGTCGGAATGGACCGCCGCCGCGATTTCGAAGAAAGCGAGGCCCTCGCCCTCGCGGTCGCCGTCGATGAGGATGACCTCTCCCTCCTCGGGGCCGCCATCGGCTGCGGTTTCGGCTCCCTGCCCGGGGATCACCACGACGGTGCGGGGCCGCCGGCAGACGAGCGGATGCTGTCCGCCCTCGCGATGCCGGGTGTAGTAGGCGAAGGGCCCGTCCGGCTCGGGCACGCTGCTGTCGTCCTCGCGGATGCGGGCACGCATCTCGGCGACGAGGGTCTTGCGCAGCGTCGCCGTGCTCGCCAGTGCGGCTTCCGAATAGGCGTTCTCGCTTGCCAGGTGCTCCCGGATATCTTCGGGGAGGGTATCCGGGTGCTTGAGGACGTCCCGCCAATTGTCGGCTTTGAGCCAAGCATAGTCGTCGCGGATCACCCGGCCATGGACTTCGTAGGTGTGCGGACGCACTTCCGCGACGGGAGCGGTGGCTGAAACCGAGATGGTGGTTGACTGGGAGGCCATCGCAAAAAATCCTGGCGCGGAGTCGAGACACGGGGCGCTGTCGCTCCATGTTGCCGTGCCATGTGGCGCGGACGCTATCGGCAAGCAAGCGCTCGAAGATCGAAGGAGCGACCTGACCTATGCCACCGGCTTCTGCGGCAATCTGTCTGGGAGATCAACGACGATGCGTGCCCAGCCGTCCGGACGGGAAATTCCGTGAAGTCGGCATGGTTGAAATATTATTCTCACCGGTTGCTTGATATTGTCGAAGTGCGCACGCACGTCTTGCGACGTTGCGCAGAATAGAATACGAAGACATCATAGCAGGCGAAGTTGCTGAGCATTCTATAGCGCACGTGGATCAAACGGTGACGCTGCGGAATCGATCCGCGGAACAAGCCAGCACCGACACCAAGGCGGTCGGACTGCCTGGGTACCCTATCAGTGCATCGCGTCAGGAGAGTTCTTCCGATTATGAACGATATCGAAAACTCCGCGGATTTTGTTGAGCTGACTGTCGACATCGTATCGGCTTATGTGAGCAACAACCCGGTGCCTCCCGGCGAATTGGCCCAGTTGATCACGCGCATCCACGGGGCTCTGACGCAGATCGCCAGCGGACAAGTCGAATCCAAGGCGTCTGCCGCGCCGCTTCAGCCCGCGATTTCCGTCAAGAAGTCGGTGACGGCCGATCACATCGTCTGCCTGGAAGACGGGCGGACCTTCAAATCGTTGAAGCGTCACCTGCGCGCCAAGTACGACATGAGCCCCGAGCAGTACCGTGCCAAGTGGGGCCTGCCGCCGGACTACCCCATGGTCGCCCCGAACTACGCCAAGGCACGCTCCGACCTCGCGAAGGCGATCGGTCTCGGACAGACCCGCAACGGGAACTACGACGAGGCGGCCTGATCCGGCACTGCTCCGGAGATCCTGCTTTCTCCGGAGCCACGCTCTGCGTGCGAAGACGCCACGGTCGCACCATGGCCGACGTCTCTAGCACGCGACCCGCGGTCAGCGAAAAAGCCGTCAAGACTTGAACTAGGATATTTTTCCCGTACTGTCCGAGCAACGGTGGCCGCCGCCCTTGTCCTGAGTACTGGAACAAATCATGAACATTGATCGGACTTTTCCATCGATCGGCGCTACTGGCCCGGTCCGGGTGCCTCGCACCGGCGCCGCACAGGCCCGGGTCCCGCGCCTCGGCACCGGCACGATGAATCCCGAATCTCGGCGGATGCTCAATGCCCTGGCGCAGGAGGGCGCCTACGCCCTCCCCGATCCCACCGAGAGCGAGGGCTGGATCGTTCGCGAGGGCGGTACCGGCATTTCCCTCGGGGGCGGCCGCTTCGGGCAAGGTGCGGGCGCCGAGCTTCTGGCGCAGGATCTGGCGGAGCGCGGTTCGGGACGCAGGGCCCGATTGACGATCAGCCCGGCGGGGCGGGCCAGGATCCGACGGGAGCTCGCCGGCGCGCAGACACCCTACCTCGCGCAGCATCTCGATCTCGTCGGCACCGCGGGCGAGCCGGACCGACCGGCCCGCGACGCCTCCGAGAGTCCTCTGGCCTGGATGGCACGGCGTCGGGGTCGCGACGGCACGCCCCTCATTGATACGGCCTGCTTCGAAGCGGGCGAGCGCTTGCGCCGCGATCTCACCGGAGCGGCGCTCCTGCCGCGGATGGGCCAGGATTGGAGCGGTGTGAAGGTCGATGGATCGGGGCCGCGCGATCCGGCCGCCGGCTCCGACGCGATGCTGGCTGCGCGCCAGCGGGTCCGTTCGGCCCTCGATGCCGTCGGCAACGACCTGTCGGGCCTGCTGATCGACCTGTGCGGCTTCCTCAAGGGCCTCGAGCGGATCGAGGCGGAGCGGCGCTGGCCGGCGCGCTCGGCCAAGGTGGTGGCCCGCATCGCCCTGGCGAGGCTGGCCGAACATTACGGGCTGGAACGCGAAGCGGTCGGACCGGACCGGAGCCGTCCGCGCCTGTGGCGGGCGGCATCCAACCCGGCGGCGCAGCGGAGCTGACGCTGGCCGTTCAGGCGGCTGTCAGGCGGATCGCATCCCGGTGGATGCGCTCCGCCATGGCACGGACGCCGTTGGAGCGCTTCGAGGTGAGGTGGGCCCCGAGACCGATCTCCTTGAAAGTCTGGAAGACGTCGACCTTGGCGATGTCCTCCGGCGCCTTGCCCTCGTGGAGGGCCATGACGAGGGCGATCAGCCCCTTGGTGATCACCGAGTCGCTGGTTCCGCGCAGATGGAGACGGGGCGGCGTCTCGGAGCGGTCGACGTGGGATTCGACCCAGACCTGGCTCTCGCAGCCGTGGACCCGATTCTCCTCGGTCAACAATTCTTCCGGAAACGGCGGCAGGGCGCGCCCGAGTTCGATCAGGTACTCGTAGCGGTCCGGCCCCTCGTCGAGGATGCTGAAATTGTCGATGATCGTCTCGATGTCTGGCAGCATGGTCGGGGGAACGGCTCCTGTGCGGCGGCACCCCTGCGCATATAGTCCATGCCTGCGCCAATGCGATCCTCAGACCGACTGCGCCAGCACCTCGGGCAGTTGCAGTTCCAGGGGCTCGGCGGGGGTGCCGATCCCCCTCACGGCGATCTCGGCCTGAGAAGCGTAGGCGGCGATCAGGCGGGGGCCGAGATTGGGAACTTCGAGCTTGCCGGGGGCGGCGCCCTCGCCCGCTCCGGAAACGATGCTGAGGCGCACGGGACCGCCGGCCGCCGCATCGATCTGGATCGCGATGGTGCAGGCGACCGTCTCGGCGGTGGTGTCGAGGCATTCCGAGACCACCTCGGCGACGATCATCCCGAGGGCATTGGCGGTGCGCGGCTCGACCAGGCTGGTGCCGTGACCGCCGACGGTGACCCCGATGCGCCCGGCCCGGCGCAGCTGACCGAGACCCGAGGCGAGCCGGTGCAGATAGTCGCGCAGGTCGATGGACGCGATGTGGGGTGCTTCGTGCAGGTGCTGCTGCACCAACGCGATGGCGCGCACCCGCTGGCCCAGCGCCTCGAAGCTGCCCCGGCAGGGGGGCGGCGCGGCGCGGCCGTAGAGCCCGATCAGGCTGACCATGACCTGGAGGTTGTTGCGCACCCGATGATAGACCTCGGCGAGCAGCGCCTCCTTCTCGACCAGGGCGCGCTCGGAATGCTCCTCGGCATGCTTGCGGTCCGTGATGTCGAAGCAGGTGCCGAGGAATCCGACGAAATCGCCGTTCTCGCGCAAGGGCTTGGCGGTATCGAGGAGCCAGCGGTAGGCCCCGTCGTGGCGCCGCAGCCGGAACTCGGACGTGAACGGCTCCTGCGCGGCGAAGGCCTTGGCCACGATGGCGGCATGGCGTTCCAGGTCGTCGGGATGCAGGCCCCGGCGCCAGCCGTGACCAAGCTCCTCCTCGACCGAACGGCCCGTGAAGGCGAGCCAGGATTCGTTGTGGTGAACGGCAGCGCCCTGGGGATCGGCCCGCCACATCATCAAGGGCACGAAATCCGCAAAACGCCGGAACTCGCCGCAACCCATAACACTCACCGATGCCGCCTCGGTCGACGGTGTGTCCGCGGCCATGATTTTTCGATCCACCCGTTCCAAGCACCGGCCCCGCCACAGCCAGCGCCGGTCAACGTGCCGGGCATGGGCCCGTTCCGATCCTACGTTGTGATGAGGGCCTTATCCTCAGGTGTCTGGGATGTGGCGGGACGGCACGACCGTCAGAGCATGCTCGGCAGGATCCGGTCGGGTGGGCGATGCCCGTCCATGAAGGTCTTGATGTTGATGATCACCTTCTCGCCCATGTCGACGCGGCTCTCGTGGGTGGCCGAGCCCATGTGCGGCAGGAGCACGACCTTGCCGGCGCGGGCGAGCTTGACGAGGCGGGGGCTCACCGCGGGCTCCTGCTCGAACACGTCGAGGCCGGCCCCGGAGATGTCGCCGGCCTCCAGCAGGCGGGCCAGCGCAGTCTCGTCGATGACCTCGCCGCGGGCAGTGTTCACCACCACGGCCTCGGGCTTCAGGAGCTTGAGGCGGCGGGCGGAGAGCAGGTGGTAGGTGGCCGGGGTATGCGGGCAGTTCACGGAGACGATGTCGACGCGGGCCAGCATCTGGTCGAGGGATTCCCAGTAGGTCGCGTCGAGGTCGCGCTCGATCTGGGCGGGAACGCGCCGGCGGTTGTGATAATGGATCTGCAGGCCGAAGGCCTTGGCCCGGCGGGCCAGGGCCTGGCCGATCCGGCCCATGCCGACGATGCCGAGGCGCTTGCCGGTGATCCGGCGGCCGAGCATCCAGGTCGGAGACCAGCCGGTGGTCCAGGCGTCGTCCGGGATGATCCGGGCGCCCTCGGTGACCCGGCGGGCGACGGCGAGGATCAGCGCCATGGTCATGTCGGCGGTGTCCTCGGTGAGGACGCCGGGGGTGTTGGTGACGGTGATGCCGCGCTCCAGGGCCGCGGCCACGTCGATGTGATCGACGCCGTTGCCGAAATTGGCGATCAGCCGCAGGTTCGGGCCGGCCTGGGCGAGGAGGCCCGAATCGATCTCGTCGGTCACGGTCGGGACCAGCACGTCGGCCTCGCGCAGGGCCGCCATCAGGGCCTCGGGCGCCATCGGGGCATCGTCGGTGTTGAGCCGGATCTCGAAGAGCTCGCGCATCCGCGTCTCGACGACCTCGGGCAGACGCCGCGTGACGACCACCAGCGGCTTGCGCTTCAACGACGACATGCACCCTCCCCGCGAACGGCGTCGACCGGCCCGCATCCGACCCGGCCGGTCTCCGGCGCGATCTCCGATGCGGGGGCGGCGCCGCAGGCTTACCGTGCGTTAACCACGCACCGGTCAAGACATTCGAGACGACCGGGCCGGCGGCCGGAAGGCCGCGACCCCAGGGTCCTGTCGACCCTAAGGCCTCTCTACCAGAGAGGCCGCGGAACACAATGCACGCCGGGGCCGGCCGTCACCCTGCGGCTTGCTCCGGACAGCGTGAAGGATCACCGGACGATGCGCGCGCCTGCCCTGCTCCTCACCCTCGCGACCCTCCTGTCGGCCGGCGCCGCCGCGGCCGCCCCGGCGCCGGGGGCCGGGCCCGACGTCGCCCTGGGCCCGGTGACGAAGCTGCCGCTGCCGCGCTACGCCAGCCTGAAGACCGACCGCGTCAACCTGCGCGAGGGCCCCTCGAAGGACCACCGCACCCTCTGGGTGTTCCAGCGGGCCGGCCTGCCCGTCGAGATCGTGGCCGAGTTCGAGACCTGGCGCCGCATCCGCGATTCGGAGGGCACCGAGGGCTGGGTGCTGCACTCGCTGCTCTCGGGCCGGCGCACCTCCATCGTCACCGCCGGCAAGGGAAGCGACAAGGGCGGCGACAAGGCCCCGGTGCCGCTCTACGCCAAGGCCGACGAGGCCTCCGGCGAGGAGGCCCGCCTCCAGGCCGGCGTCATCGGCAGCGTCAAGGCCTGTACCGGCAGCTGGTGCCGGATCATCGTGGCGATGCCCCAGCGGCGCGGCGACGTCGACGGCTACATCCGCCAGGACCGGCTCTGGGGGGTCTATCCCAACGAGAAGGTGGAGTAGGCCGCGCGCCCCCGGCGGCGGCCGCGGCTCACGATTGCCGCATGAAGGTGTCGGGCGTGCCGGTGCCGTCGGCGACGAAGCGGATGTCGCGGGGCTCGCGCCGGGGCGTGTCGACGGAGAGGAACACCATCGGCTGCTCGAGGATCTCGGGGACCGAGTGCACCACCCCGCGCTTGAAGAAGACCAGCTTGCCGGGGCCGACCTCCACGGGGGCCTCGTCGCCGAACTTCATCAGGCAGCGCCCGGACAGCACGTAGAGGTACTCGTCGCAGGAGGCGTGGCTGTGCGGCGGCGTCGGCCGGTAGACCCGGAAGACCCGGGCGCTGGCCGCCGGATCGTCGGTGAAGCGGTGATCCGCCACCATGGTGTCGGAGGTCTCGGGCAGGCGCGCGGCCTGCTCCGCCACGTCGAAGACGCCGTGCGCCGTCAGGCTGTCCCTATCCATGGCCCGCGTGTCCTTCCCTGCCCGTCGTTCCCAAAGCCCCGCAGCCTAGCCGAAAAATCGCCGCCGGGCAGCCAGCGCCGCCGGCCGCACGACCGGTTCGGCCGCCCCGACGCGGCGGGACCCGCGCGAACGTGATCGGGCCGACACTTCATAATGTTACAACATTGCAAAAATCCGGGCGCACCCCCGTTGACTTGCCGGCCGCCCACGGGACAAGGTCGAACGGTCAAGGTTCCCGCGGGTCGTCGGCCCGGGGGCTAAGAGGGAATTCGGGGCGCTCGCAGGGGCGTTTCCGAAGCTGCCCCCGCAACTGTCAGCGGTGAGCTCTTTCCGTCCAGCGTCACTGGTGCCGATCACCGGGAAGGCCGAGGCGAGGGCGACGACCCGCGAGCCAGGAGACCTGCCTTGCACGACGTTACGTCTCTCGGGCGGGGTGTCCCGGCGGAGCGCTGGACCGGGCCCGGCTGCCGACGCACCCGGTTCCGCGAGGGCACCCGCTCGGCCGTCGCTCGACAACCATGAGCGCCACCGGTGTCCCTCCGTCCGAGCCCGTCCGCCGCGAAGGCCGCGATCCCGAACCCGCCCCGCGCGGCCGACGCGCGACGGCGGTCGGGGCGGCGGGGCTCGCGCTGCGCGCTCGCGGCGATGCTCTCGGCGGCTTCGCCGGCCCTGGAGGCGCGGGCGCAGGAGTCCGTCACTCTGGAGGAACTGTCGGTGGAGGGGGCGGGCGGCGCCCCGGCCACGGGCGCTGCGGGCCTCGCCCCCGGGATCGGGCTGATCGGCCCCACGCCGGGTTACCGGGCCGATCGGGCGGTGAGTAGCACCAAGACCGACACGCCCCAGCGCGACGTGCCCCAGGTCGTCACCGTCGCGCCCCGCGCGGTGATCACCGACCTCGCCGCCACCCGGGTCGACCGGGTCTTCAACTACACGCCCGGCGTCGCCCAGCAGAATAATTTCGGCGGCCTGACGGTGTTCAGCTACGCCGTGCGCGGAACCACGACCTCGGAACTCTACCGCAACGGATTTCCGATCAACCGGGGCTCGCCGCCGCCGCCCGACACCCAGAACGTCGAGCGCATCGAGGTGCTGAAGGGCCCGGGCGGCGGCCTGTTCGGGCGCAGCGACCCGGGCGGCCTCGTCAATTTCGTCACCAAGCAGCCGACGGCCGAGCGCTTCGTCGAGATGGGCGGCCTCTGGGGCTCGTTCGAGCAATTCCGCGGCACCGTGGATGCGGGCGGCGCCCTGAACGAGGACGGCACGCTGCTCTACCGCTTCAATTTCGCGGGCGGACGCCAGAACAGCTTCCGCGATTTCGTGGATGGCGACCGGCTCCTCGTCGCGCCCGTGGTGAGCTGGCAGGTCACGCCGGACACGAAGGTCACCGTCGAGACCGAGTTCCTGCGCAACCGCGTCGTCTTCGACCGGGGCGTGATCGCGATCAACAGGCAGCTCGGCTTCCTGCCGATCTCGCGCTTCCTCGGCGAGCCGGGCCAGAGCACGTACCAGAGCTCGGACACCATGCAGGTGCGGGTCGAGCACCGCTTCGACGCCGACTGGCAGATGCGGCTGGCCACCCACTTCAACACCGGCTCCCTGCTGGGCGAATCGGCGGAGATCCGGGCCATCGCCGCCGACAACCGCACGGTGCTACGCGACCGGAATTTTCGCGATTACCGCTGGGACACGGCGATCGGCCAGGCCGAGGTGGTCGGGCGCTTCGCCACCGGCGCATTCGGCCACACCGTGCTGCTCGGCTTCGAGCGCGAGAGCACCGACAGCCGCGTCGTCTACGAGCGCTCGAACTTCCGCCAGAGCCCCTACAGCCTCGACATCTACGATCCGCGCTACGGCCAGGCCCTGCCGCCGCTCACCATCCGGCGCAACAACCTCGAGCGGATCACCAGCACGGCCCTCTACGCCCAGGACCAGATCGCCCTCAGTCCCGAGTGGAAGGCCCTGCTCGGGGTCCGGTTCGACTTCTTCGAGCAATCCTTCCGCGAGCGCACCACGGCGACCCAGGTCGACCAGACCCGGGTGGCGGCCACGCCGCGCGCCGGCCTCGTCTACCAGCCCCTGCCGGAGCTCGCCCTCTACACCAACGTGGGCACCAGCTTCCGGCCCAATATCGGCCCCGACGCCTTCGCGGTGGCCCGCTCCGTGCCGTTCGAGCCGGAGACCGGCCTCGGCTACGAAGTCGGCGCCAAGCTCGACCTGTTCGGCGGCGCGCTCGGCCTGACGGCGGCGGCCTTCCGCATCGAGCGGCAGAACGTGCTCACGGCCGACCCCAACAACAGCGGCTTCTCCCTGGCGGCCGGCGGGGTGCGCAGCCAGGGCTTCGAGCTCACCGCCGCCGGCCAGATCACCCCGGAGATCAAGCTCCTGGCGGGCTACGTCTACGCCGACGCCGTGGTCACGAAGGACAACGTGCTGCCGGTGGGCGCGCCGCTGATCAACATCCCGCGCCACTCCGGCAGCCTGCTCGCCGTGCACGAGGTACAGGCGGGCCCCTGGAAGGGCCTCGGCCTCGGCGGCGGGGTGCGCGGGGTCGGCGAGCGGGCCGGGGACGCGGCGGGCTCCGGCTTCATGCTCCCGGCCTACATCGCGGTCGATGCCCTGGCCTATTACCGCTACGAGAACATGCGCTTCGGGCTCAACATCGAGAACCTCTTCGACGCGACCTACTACGAGAGCTCGAACAACGCCTTCCGGGTCTATCCCGGCGCGCCCAGGCGCTTCACCGGCACGCTCTCGGTGCGGTTCTGATGCGCCCCGCCCAGGCGTCCTCCGGCGCCGCCTCGCCCCCTGCCGCCGCCCGCCTCGCCTCGATCGACGCCCTGCGGGGCCTCGTCATGCTGCTCATGCTCGTCGACCACGTGCGGGAGTTCGTCTACCTGCACGCCCAGGTCCGCGACCCCATGGATCTCGGCCTCACCCCGCCGGACCTCGCCCTGACGCGGCTGACCTCCCACCTCTGCGCGCCGGTCTTCATCCTGCTCACCGGCCTCTCGGCCAGCCTCTACGCCCAGAAGCACGGCGACCGGGGCGCGGCCAGCGCCTTCCTGCTCAAGCGCGGCCTCCTGCTGATCCTGCTGGAGGTGACGCTGGTGAACCTCGCCTGGACCCGCAGCCTCCTGCCGCCGATCCTCTACCTGCAGGTGATCTGGGCGATCGGCCTCAGCATGGTGGCGCTGGCCGGCCTGCTCTGGCTGCCGCGCGCCGGCCTGATCCTCTTCGCCGTGGCGGTGATGCTCGGCCACAACGGGCTCGATGGGCTCCTGCTCCGGCCCGGCGATACCGGCTACGTCCTCTGGTCGATCCTGCACCAGCGCGGCGTCGTCGACCTGCCCTGGGGCGCGGCGCGGACCTCCTATCCGGTGCTGCCCTGGTTCGGCGTGATCGCGGCGGGCTACGCGCTGGGTCCGCTCTTCGCCGGCGGGGTCGCGCCGGCCACCCGCCGCGCGGGGCTGCTGGCGCTCGGCGGCGCGGCCCTCGCCGCCTTCCTGATCCTGCGCAGCCTCGACGGCTACGGCGAGCCGGTGCCGTGGCGGACGGGGGCGACACCGCTCCTGACCGCCCTCTCCTTCCTGAACCTGACCAAGTATCCGCCCTCGGCCGACTTCCTGCTGCTGACGCTGGGGCTCGGCCTCGTCCTCCTCGCCCTGTTCGAGGCCGTGCCGGCGCGACGCCTCGGCTGGCTGTGCGTCTTCGGCGGCGCGCCGCTGTTCTTCTACCTCGCCCATCTCTGGCTGCTGCGCCTGCTCCACGACGGCGCCCTGGCGCTCGGCCTCAGCGGCCCCTCCGGGCGGATCGAGGCGGAGGCGCCGTGGCAGATCTGGCTGGTCGCGGCGGCCCTGGCGCCGCCGCTCTGGCTCGCCTGCCGCTGGATGGTCGGCCTCAAGCGCCGCGCCGCCTGGCCCGGCCTGAGCTACCTCTAGCACCCAGCCGCGCCTTTAGAATAAAGTCCGAACATAGGATTTTATGTTTGACACCGCGACGCTCCTGAGGTATCAAGAGGGCACGCTCAGGAAGTGTGAGTGGCGAGGGAGGCGGC
Organism: Methylobacterium sp. TK31; assembly: GCF_055361545.1. Taxonomy (NCBI): domain Bacteria; kingdom Pseudomonadati; phylum Pseudomonadota; class Alphaproteobacteria; order Hyphomicrobiales; family Methylobacteriaceae; genus Methylobacterium; species Methylobacterium sp. TK31. Next base: position 3,519,805 of record NZ_CM143964.1, read on the forward strand.
GATGACCACGCTGGTGCCGATCGTCGCGTCGATCCGCGGGGCCGTCGAGGCGGCCATGCGCGAGACCCAGCGGCCCGTCACCGACATCGCGGCCGAGACCGGCGTGCGGGTCACCACCATCCGGACCTGGAACAAGCGCTACGGCTGGCGCCCCACGGCGGCGACGGCCTCCACGGCCTTCACCCCCGAGCGCTGGAAGCCAGCCCGGCGGGCGGCGGTGGCCCGGCTCTACCGCGAGGACTGGATCGACATCGGCGACCTCGCCGTGGCGCTCGGCGTGGCCCGGCACCGGGCCGAGGCCCTGTTCGCCCAGTGCGGCCTGGAGGGGCGCCGGCCCGGCGAGGTCGGGCGCGCCCTGGGGCCGGACGCCGACCCCCGAAGGATGCGGGCGGCGCTGCGGGCGCAGATCGCCCGCCAGATCCTGCATTTCGACGCGGCGCTGAACGGGGCGGCGGGCGTTCCGGCCTTCGACAGCGCCCGGGTCCTGCGCGACCTCGGCGGCCTGAAGCGCCTCCTCGACGAGACCACGGAAGACGGGCGGGGAGGACGCGATGGGCCGGGTCTCGACGAGCCGGGCGGGAACGGCGACGCCGACGATCTGCCCGCCGACGATCTGCCCGCCCTGCGCGCGGAGATCGCGCGCCGCGCTGAGGCGCTCGGCGGCGAGCGGGCGGATGCCGGCGCTGCTGGCGGACCTGCCGCCCTCCCAGATCCGGGCCCTGGCGACTGACTGGCTGCTGGCCGCCCGCGACGACCAGCTCCCGCCCTGCCCGGCCCTGGCGGACTGGACCACCTGGGCGGTGATCGGCGGGCGCGGCGCCGGCAAGACCCGCACGGGGGCCGAGTGGGTGCGCGCCCTGGCGCTCGGCGACCCGGCCTTCACCGCCCGGCCGGTCGGGCGCATCGCCCTGGTGGGCGAGACCTTCGCGGATGTCCGCGACGTCATGGTGGAGGGCCCTTCCGGCCTCCTCGGCCTGGCCGGGCGGCGGCCGCGCTGGTCGCCCTCGCGCCGGCGCCTGGAATGGGACAACGGCGCGGTCGGCCTCGCCTTCTCGGCCGAGGAGCCGGATTCCCTGCGCGGGCCCCAGTTCGGCGCGGCCTGGTCGGACGAGATCGCCAAGTGGCGCTACGCCGAGGCCGCCTGGGACATGATCCAGTTCGGCCTGCGCCTCGGCCACCACCCGCGCGGGCTCGTCACCACCACGCCCCGGCCGATCCCGCTGCTGCGGCGGATCCTGGCCGACCCGCTCACCGTGGTCAGCCGGGCGCGCACCGCCGACAACGCCGCCAACCTCGCCCCGGCCTTCCTCGAGGCGGTGGTGGGGCGCTATGCCGGCACCCGCCTGGGGCGCCAGGAACTCGACGGCGAGCTGATCTCCGACCGGGCCGACGGCCTCTGGACCCGGGACGGCCTGGAGGCCGCCCGCGTTCCGGCGGCGCCCGCGGAGCTGCGCCGCATCGTGGTGGCGGTGGACCCGCCGGCCTCCTCGAAGGCCGGGGCGGATGCCTGCGGGATCGTCGCCGCCGGCCTCGACGATGCCGGCCACGCCTACGTGCTGGCCGACGCCACCTTAAGCAGGGCCGCCCCCGAGGCCTGGGCCTCGGCGGCGCTGGCGCTCTACCACCGCCTGGCCGCCGACAGCCTCGTGGTCGAGGTCAATCAGGGCGGCGAGATGGCCACCGCGGTCCTGAACCAGGTCGATGCCGCGGTGCCGGTGACGGCGGTGCGGGCCACGCGCGGCAAGTATCTCAGGGCCGAGCCGGTCTCGGTGCTCTACGCCCAAGGACGCGTCCACCATGTCGGCGCCCTGCCGGCGCTGGAGGACGAGCTCTGCGATTTCGGGCCGGACGGCCTCTCCTCCGGCGCCTCGCCGGACCGCCTCGACGCCCTGGTCTGGGCGCTGACGCACCTCCTCCTGCGCGGCCCCGAGCCGCGCATCCGGCGCCTGTAAGTCGCGCATCCGATCCGTTCCTCGCGAGGCCCCGATGGCGAACCTCCTCTCCCGGCTCGTGCGCCGCGCCGTGCCCGCCACCAAAGCGGCGCCCCTCGCGGGCCCCCTCGGAGGCGCCGGCGTCGCCTTCTACGGCGAGGGCCGGGCCTCCTGGACGCCGCGCAACATCGGGGCGCTCGCCCGCGAGGGCTTCCAGCGCAACGCCATCGTCCACCGGGCGGTGCGGCTGGTGGCCGAGGCCGCCGCGGCCCTGCCGCTCGGGCTGGTGGGGGCGGGCGCGGCCGGGCCGCATCCCCTGGCGGCGCTGCTGGCCCGGCCGAACCCGCGCCAGGGCGGCGCGGCGCTCCTCGAATCGCTCTACGGGCACCTGATGGTCTCGGGCAACGCCTACCTCCAGGCGTCGGGCCTCGACGGCGTGCCCCGCGAGCTCCACGCCCTGCGCCCCGACCGGATGCGGGTGGTGGCCGGCCCCGACGGCTGGCCGGCGGCCTACGACTACGCGGTGGGCGGGCGCACCCTGCGCTTCGACCAGGGCGGGGACGGCGTGCCGCCGATCCTCCACCTCACCCTGTTCCACCCCACCGACGACCATTACGGCCTCTCGCCGATGGAGGCGGCGGCGGTCGCCCTCGACATCCACAACGCGGCGGGCGCCTGGAACAAGGCGCTGCTCGACAACGCGGCGCGCCCCTCCGGCGCCCTGGTCTTCGCCACCGCCGCCGGCTCCACCCTGAGCGACGCGCAGTTCACCCGGCTCAAGGGCGAGCTCGAGGCGAACTACCAGGGCGCCGGCAATGCCGGGCGGCCGCTGCTGCTGGAGGGCGGGCTCGACTGGAAGCCCCTGGCGCTCTCGCCCAAGGACATGGATTTCGTCGAGGCCAAGAGCGGGGCCGCCCGGGAGATCGCGCTGGCCTTCGGCGTGCCGCCCCTGCTGCTCGGCCTGCCCGGCGACAACACCCACGCCAACTACGCCGAGGCCAACCGCGCCTTCTACCGCCAGACCGTGATCCCGCTGGTGCGGCGCACCGCCGAGGCCCTGGCCCAATGGCTGGAGCCGGCCTTCGGCCCCGCCCGCCTGGAGCCCGACCTCGACGCCATCGAGGCCCTGGCCCCCGAGCGCGAGAGCCTGTGGCGCCGGGTCCAGGCCGCGGACTTCCTGACCGAGGCGGAGAAGCGCGAGGCGGTGGGCTACGGGCCGATGCCGGGCGGGTGAGCGAGATCGGTTCGCGCGAAGTCGTCGCCCTTGTAGAGGAGGGACGCGCCGTGGGCCCGCGCGCAGGCATAGGCGTGGCAATCGCCCATGTTCAGGGCGGCCGGGTGCCGGCCCTTGCCGAAGCGGTCATAGGCCGCGATGGCGAGGTCGGCTTCGGCCTCCCCGAGGGGCACGAAGCGGATGGCGCCGGCCTCGAGGTAGAGACGCACCTGCGCCCGGGCCGCCTCCACCGTGAAGGCGTAGCTGCGAACGAGGCCGGCCACCGTCTCCCAGACCGAAAGGGCGGAGCACAGGCGATCCGCGTCGGCCTCCAGCCGGTCGCTCAGGGCATCGGCCTCCGGTTCGCCGGTGATGATGGCGATCAGGGCGGAGGCGTCGACGAAGATCGTCACGCGCCGCTCAGGTCGTCGAAGAACGCCTTGTCGGCCGCCTCGCCCGTCGGGGCCGGCAGCGGATGGCGGGCGCGCAGGGCGGCGAACCGCTCGCGCAGGGGCACGACGGGAGCGATCCGGGCGAGCTCCGCCGAGACGGCCCGGTAGACCGCCTCCGATTTCGTCACCCCGGCCCTCTCGGCGAGACGCGCGACCAGCGCCGCCGTGCGGTCGTCCTTGATGTAGAGCGGCATCGGCGCCTCCGAATATCCCTCGATGTAGCGAGGATATCCCACCCCTGGCCGGCTGTCACCGGACCTTGTCAGCGGAGTCTCCCATGGACGGCCATTTCACCGGCTATGCCAGCCTGTTCGGCGTGCCCGATCTCGGGCGCGACGTGGTGGCGCCGGGCGCCTTCGCGGCGAGCCTCGCGGCGCGGGGCGTCGCGGGGGTGCGGATGCTCTGGCAGCACGATCCGGCCGAACCCGTGGGGCGCTGGCTCTCCCTGCGCGAGGATGGCCGCGGCCTGCTCGTGGCGGGCCAGCTCAACCTCTCCGTCCAGCGCGCCCGCGAGCTCGACGCGCTCCTCGGGGCGGGCGGCCTCGACGGGCTCTCCATCGGGTTTCGCACGGTGCGCGCCCGTCCCGAGCGCGGCGGCACCCGCCGGCTCGAGGCGATCGACCTCTGGGAGATCTCCCTGGTGACGTTCCCGCTCCAGACCGGGGCGCGGATCGCGGCCCCGGCCCAGACGGCCGCCGCCCGGGCCGCGACCGGCTCCGCCCCGGCGGACGCGATCCTGGCACGCGACATCCGGGCCCTGGCCCACCGCATGGCGCCGTCCCGGCGCGCGGTTCCCCCCTCCACCCGGCCCGGGCTCCGGCCCGCCGCCCTCCGTCCCGTCCGCTCCGCGAGGTTCGCATGACCGTCCACGTCCGCTCCGAGACCCACGCCGCCCCGCACGCACCCGAGGTGAAGGGCGCGCTGCCGCTCCTGGAGGACAAGGCCGCCGGCCCGAACGATCCGGCGGTGGGCAGCGCCATGGCCGAGCTCGCCCGCGCCTTCGAGGCGTTCAAGGAGACCAACGACGCGCGGCTGGCCGCGATCGAGGGCCGCGCCTCCGGCGACGTCCTCACCGAGGAGAAGCTCGCCCGCATCGACGCCGCCCTCGACACGGCGCGCACCCGGCTCGACCGCCTGACCCTCGACGGCCGCCGCCCGCCCCTGGCGAACCCCGCATCCTCGGGGAGCGGTGCCCCGGCCCCGCGCGACGCCGCCGGCATCGAGCACAAGGCGGCCTTCGACCTCTATGTCCGGGCCGGCGAGAGCGCCGGCCTGAAGCGGCTGGAGGAGAAGGCCCTGTCGTCCGGCTCCGGGCCGGATGGCGGCTACCTGGTGCCGGCCGAGGTCGAGCGCATGGTGCTGACGCGCCTCGCCAACCTCTCGCCGATCCGGGCGCTGGCCACCGTGCGGGTGATCTCCGGCGGGCAGTACAAGCGCGCGGTCTCGGTGCGCGACGCGGTCTCGGGCTGGGTCGCCGACACGGCGGCGCGGCCGCAGACCGACACGCCGGTCCTGTCCGAGCTGACCTTCCCGGCGATGGAGCTCTACGCCATGCCGGCCGCCACCCAGACGCTCCTCGACGACGCCATCGTGGACATCGATTCCTGGCTCGCCGACGAGGTGGAGACGGCCTTCGCCGAGCAGGAAGGCACCGCCTTCGTCACCGGCAACGGGGTCGGCCGGCCGCGCGGCTTCCTGACCTACGACCTCGTGGCCAACACCGCCTGGGTGCCGGGCCGGATCGGCACGGTGCCGACGGGGGCCGCCGGCGCCTTCCCGGCCGCCAGCCCGTCGGACGTGCTGTTCGACCTCGTCTATGCCCTGCGGTCGGGCTACCGCCAGAACGCCACCTTCGTGATGAACCGCCGCCTGCAGAGCACGATCCGCAAGTTCAAGGACGCGGACGGCAACTACCTGTGGCAGCCGCCGCTGGCCGCCGGCGCCGCCGCGACCCTGATGGGCTTCCCCGTGGCCGAGGCGGAGGCGATGCCGAACGCCGCGGCGGGCAGCCTCTCGGTGGCCTTCGGCGATTTCCGCCGCGGCTACCTCGTGGTGGACCGCGCCGGCCTGCGGGTGCTGCGCGACCCCTACTCGGCCAAGCCCTACGTGCTGTTCTACACCACCAAGCGCGTCGGCGGCGGCGTGCAGGACTTCGACGCGATCAAGCTGCTGTCCTTCACGGCCTGAACGCCGGGGCCCCGGTCCCGGCGGACCGGGGCCCCCACGCGGAAGCGCGGGTGTTGAATTGGGGGGACAACTCAAGGGTATCTTCCGCTCACGGGGGCGACAGCGAGTCGCCGATCTGTGCCGCGGACGGCGGCCCGATCGCATCGTTGTCCGGCGTCGAGGCGATGACGGGCGCCGCAGCGTTTCCCGGATCGAGGATCGGGCGAGCCTTCGCGGCCAGGGGATCACGCCGAGACGTCCATCAAATGCATGATGTTCCGGCCAAGCTGAGGTGATGACCTCCGACCGGGGCGGACCGATCGGCGTGGGGCACGCCTCGACGGGACGCCCCTCGGCCAAGGGGGCACCGATGGACCAGACCAATCGCCGTTTCTTCCTCGGGGCCCTCGCGGCCGGCAGTGGCTTGGTGAGCCGTAGCGTGGCGGCGGGCCCGACCCCCGCCGCGGAGGACGGCCATGCCGCCGGGGCCGACGTCGCCCCGGCCTCCAGCTTCCTGCGGACGATCCCGCGCAAGCCCGGCGCGGCCGCCGCCTTCACGGCCTCGCTCGATGCAGGCCCGATCAAGGCCACCTCCGGCGGCTGGGCCCGCGACGTCACGACCCGCCAGCTTCCCATCGCCACGGGCATCGCGGGCGCGCACCTGTTCCTCAACCCGGGCGGCGTGCGCGAGATGCACTGGCACGCCTCGTCCGAGTGGGGCTACATCGTGGCCGGGCATTGCCAGGCGACGGTGATCGACGCCGCGGGCGAGATGGAGGTCGTCAACTTCGCGCCCGGCGAGACCTGGTACTTTCCCGCCGGCCACGCGCACGCGATCCAGACGCTGGGGGCCGATCCGTGCCACGCCATCCTGGCCTTCGACGACGGCCTCTACGGCGAGCACGGCACCTTCGGACTGACAGACTGGATGAGCCGGTTCGATTCCGCCACGCTCGGCCACGCCCTCGGCGTGCCGAACGCGACCCTGGCGGCCATGCCCGCGGGCGAGACCTACATCATGCAGGGGCCCGTCGCGCCCCGCGAAGGCCCAGCCGCACGCGCGGCGAAGCCGCTGGCGCCGGCGCGCTCGCATCGGTTCGCCATCGCCGAGACCCGGGCGGTGGCCGAGGCGGGCGGCAGCGCCCTGCGGGTGGCTCCGGCGCGCGCGTTCCCGGTTTCCTCGGGCATGACCGGACTTCTGATGACCCTCGCATCCGGTGCGATCCACACGCCCCACTGGCATCCCGCCGCCAACGAATGGCACTACGTTGTGCGGGGGCGGACGCGCGTGACCCTGTTCGGCCAGGACAAGCGCATGGCCCTGGCGGAGCTCGGCCCGGGCGACTGCGCCTACCTGCCGCGGTCCTGCGGACATTCGGTGGAGAATATCGGGCCGGAGACGGCCGAGATCGTCGGCGTGCACGACAGCGCCACCTACACCGAGACCTCGCTCTCGACCTGGCTGGCGCAGGTGCCGCGCCACCTGCTCGCCGCCAATCTCGGCCTCGGCGAGCCGGAGGTCGCCGGCTTCCCGGCAGCGGCGCAGACCTTCGGCAGATCGGCCTGAGACCGCGCCGCCGGTCGCGCTTCAGCGCCGGCCGGGCTTCAGCGCCGGCCCGGCTTATCTCCGGCCGGGCTTCAGCGTCGGCCGGGCTTGGCCATCCAGTCCGACCGGGTCGCCCCGATGGCGGCGCCGGAGGGCATGCGGGCGAATTCGGCGGCGCGGGCGTTGATCCAACCGGCATGCTCGCCGGTGGGCGTCACGGCCGTGAAGCCGCCGCAGGCGGTGCGGGCCTTCTTGTCCTGGCGCATGGCACCGCTCGACCAGCTCACCACGCCGACGATCTGGTAGCCGCCGGGGCCGCCGCGCAGGATCGGGCCGCCGGAATCGCCCAGGCACGCGCCGGCGCCCGCCGTCTCGGCCATGCGGCGGCGGTCGGTCACCACCGTGACCCGGTTGGCGACCTGGAGCGAGCCGATGGAGACGAGGTGGGCCTGGCGCAGGGTGCGGGCGGTGTTGCGCCGGTTCTCGGCCACCACGCCGAAGCCCGCGATGTCGACGGCGTCGCCGGTGTTGATGGCGCCGCCGCGGGGATCGAGGGGCTGGAAGTCGGCGCTCAGGGGCTCGGCGAGCTTGATCAGCGCGAGGTCGATGCCGGGCTGGTCCTCCGGCGTAGTGCCGGGCACGAAATCGGGATGCATGGCGAAGGCGATCGCGTTGATGCGGCGCTGCCGGAAGGCCCGGTCGACCGCCACCACGCTGTAGCCGGCCTGATGCATCACGCAGTGGGCGGCGGTGAGCACGAGGTCGCGGGCGATGAGGGTGCCCGAGCAGATCTCGCCCTGGGTGCTCTCGATCCGCACCACCGAGGCGCGCAGGCCGTTGGGATCGCGCGAGACCTCGCCGTTGATCACCGCGGAGGCCGGCAGCGGCGCCAGCGCGCCGAGGGCCGCGGCGAGGCAGGCCGCCCCGATCCGGGTGCGCCGGCGGGCGACGGTCGTGCTGGGGGCAGCCTTGCGCAACGCGGTCGGCAACATCGTGTCTCTCCCGCGTCCGGCGATGGTCTGGACGAGAACGGAATGGAACGTATCGGAAGGCAATGGATCGGCCAAGCTCTGGTTCCGCGGACGTTTCGTCATCCGTCGCGCCGCTCAGGCGCCGGACCAGCGGGCGGCGGCGCCCCAGCCCGACAGGGTGCGGTCGATCCAGTCGCGCTGCGGGCCGAGGAGGACGCCCTGGGAGACGCCGCCGCAGGCCTTGCCGGCGGCCCAGGCGGAGACGGCGAGGACGGCCGCGTCCGCGCCGATCGGTCCGCCGGAATCGCCCTGGCAGGCGCTGGCCCCGCCGGGGCCGGCCCCGAGCCAGACCAGGATGCGGCTCGGCCCGTAGGGCTCGACCACGGCGAGGTCGACGCTGCGGTAGGTGCCGGTGCTGCGGGCGTCGCCCGCCGCGGCGACCCCGTAGCCCGACAAGGTCAGGCGCTCGCCCGCCCGCGGCATCGCGGCGCTGAGGGCGGCCGGCACGAAGCGGGCCGGCAGGGGACTGGCGAGGCGCACCAGGGCGAGGTCGACGGAGCGGCGGCGGCCCGCCACCGCGCCGGCATCGTAGCCCGGGTGGAGCGCGCGGGCGGCGATCTCGGCCAGGATTGGCGCGCCGGCCGCGTCCTTGTAGTGCACCCGGTGCTCGGCCCGGGCCGCCACGCAGTGGCCGGCGGTGAGCACCGCGTCCGGCGCCACGACGATGCCGGTGCAGACGCCGCCGTTGGAGGACAGCACCATCACGGCCGAGCCCGCCTCCTCGGGGGTTGGCCGGCCGCCCACCACGGCGCCGGCCGGCCCGGAGGCCTCAGGACCCAGGACCAGCAGCAGGGACCCCAGCAGCAGGGACCCCGGCAGCGCCGGGGCGCCGCGCCGCGCCGCGCGGCGGCTCCGGCCAGAGTTGCGCGCCATCGCGATCCTTCTTTCGGACGGCCCCCACACGGAGACGACGATGACCCCGATACGCGTCGACAGCGCCCTCGTCGAGCCGGTCACGCTGGCGGAGATGCGCGGCGTCCTGCGCCTCGACCCCGACGACGGCGGCGCCGAGGACGCCCTGGTGCAGCGCCTGATCGCGGCGGCCCGGGCCCAGGTGGAGGCGGCGACCCGCCGCATCCTGGTGCCCGGGCGCTATCGCCTGATGCTCACGGCCTGGCCCGGCGACGGCCGGCTGCCCCTGCCGCTCAGCCCCCTGGTGGCCGTGGCGCGGGCGGGCCTCGTCGATGCCGGCGGCACCGTCACCGACCTCGCCGCCGGGCTCGTCCGGCTCGGCGAGGACGGGATCGAGGCGCCCGGCCTCCTGATCGATCCGGCGGTCCCCGCCCTCGACCGGCGCGCCGCCCTGATCGAGGTCGATGCCGGCCATGGCGGGGCCGGGCCGCCGGTTCCCCCGGACCTGGCCCAGGCGGTCCGGCTCCTCGTCGCCCACGCCTTCGAGCATCGCGGCGACGGGGCCGGCGACGCCGTTCCCCCGCCCGCCCTCGCCGGCCTCGTCGCGCCGCTGCGGCGGATGCGCCTGTAGCGCCCTTCTCCCCGGAGATCCCCGCCATGCTGCAGCCCCTCACCCGCGTGCCGATCGGCGCGCGGCGCCGCCGCTTCGTGCTCGAACGCCCCGTGGAGACGCCCGACGGCTTCGGCGGCGTGGTGCGCCGCTTCGAGGCCGGCCCGCTGCTCTGGGGCGCGATCGAGCCCCTGCGCCCGGTCGACCGGCTCCTGTTCGGCCGCGCCGAGACGGTCGCCACCCACCGGGTCCGCTTCCGCTTCGGGCCCACGATCACGCCGGCGATGCGCCTCGCCAGCGGCCCGCGCCGCTTCGCGGTGCGCAGCGCCGGCGATCCGGACGGGCGCCGGCGCGACCTCGTCTGCCAGGTCGAGGAACTTTCCGCCGAGGCCGCCGCATGAGCCCGGGCCCGTCCCCCGCCGGTTCGCCCACCAGCCCGCTCCTGGCCCTGCGCGCCGCCATCCTCGCCTACCTCGCCACCGACGCGCCCCTGGCCCGCCTGATGGGCGGCTCGCTGCGCCTCGCCGACGAGCCGCCGCGGGGCGTCGCGCCGGTCTACGCCCTGTTCGGCGATGCCGAGATCCGCGACGATTCCGTCGACGGCGCCCGGCGCCACCGGCACGCCCTCGGCCTGACGGTCTACGCCCGGCCGGGCTCGCTCCGCAGCGCGGTCGACGCCGCCGAGCGCATCGCCGACCTCCTGCAGGACGCGCCCCTCGCCCTCTCGGGCCACGCCCTGGTGCGCCTCGACCTGGAGGCCATCGCCGTGCGGCGCGACCCCGCCAGCGGCGAGGCCCGCGCCACCCTGACCCTGCGGGCGATCACCGAGCGCCTGCCCGCCTGATCCACGCCCCTCGAACCCCGGAGCCCCCCATGGCAGCCCAACGCGGCAAGGACCTGCTCATCCGCATCTCGAACGGCGCGGGCTTCCTGGCGGTGGCGGGCCTGCGCGCCCGCCAGGTCGCCTTCAACGCCGAGACCGTGGACGTCACCAACGCCGATTCCGCCGGGCGCTGGCGCGAGCTCCTGGCCGGGGCGGGGGTGCGCCGGGCCGCCCTCTCGGGCTCCGGCGTGTTCCGCGACGAGGCCTCCGACGCCCGCCTGCGGCAGGTGTTCTTCGAGGGCACCCTGGAGACCTACCAGGTCGTGGTGCCGGGCTTCGGCACCCTGGAGGGTGCGTTCCAGATCACCAGCCTCGAATACCGGGGGGATCACGCCGGCGAGGTGACCTTCGACATGGCCCTCGACTCGGCCGGCCCCCTCGCCTTCACGGCCGCCTGATGGCCAACCGCAGGCGCGGCGAGGTGGCCCTGGCCCTGGGCCCCGAGCGCTACACCCTCTGCCTCACCCTGGGCGCGCTCGCCGAACTCGAGGATGCCCTCGGGGCCGCCGACCTGACCGACCTCGCCGCCCGCTTCGGCGACGGGCGGCTGAAGAGCCGCGACCTCGTCGCGCTCCTCGGCGCGGCCCTGCGCGGCGGCGGCCACGCCCTCGACGATGCCGCCGTCGCGGCCCTGCCGCTGGCCGGCGACCTCGAGGCGATCGGGACGGCGATCGGCGCCGTGCTCGCGGCGGCCTTCGGCGAGGCCTCCGAAAGCCCTTGAGCCCCACGGGCGGGACCGCGCCGGAGCCCCCCTCCGCCTTCCCGTGGGACGAGGCGCTGGCGCTGGGCCTCGGCCGCCTGCGCTGGCGCCCGCGCGATTTCTGGCGCGCCACGCCGCGCGAACTGATGGCCGCCGCCGGCCTGACGGGCTCCCGCCCCACCCTCGACGGGGCGGCCCTGCGGGACCTGATCGCCCGCTACCCCGACCCGACCTGACCCGAGGAGGCCGCCATGGCCGAGACCGAACCCGACCGCACCGCCGCCGCCCGCGCCCGGCAGCTGGAGACCCTCGACCGCCTCGCCCAGCGCTTCGGCCAGAGCCTGTCGAAGGCGCTCAGCCTCAATGTCGGGGCCGGGCGCCAGCTCGACAGCGTGCTCGGCACCCTGGCGACCAAACTCTCCGGCGTGGCGATCACGGCGGCCCTCAATCCGGTGAAGTCCGGGATCACCCGGCTGGTGAACGGGCTGATCGGCGCGGGCGCCGTGAGCGGCACGGACACGGCCTTCGCCCGGGGCGGCGCGCTGCAGCAGGGCCGCGTGCGCCCCTTCGCGGCCGGCGGCGTGGTGGCCGCCCCCACCTACTTTCCCATGCGCGACGGCCTCGGCCTGATGGGCGAGGCCGGGCCGGAGGCGATCCTGCCCCTGAAGCGCGGCAGCGACGGGCGCCTGGGCGTCGCGACGGGGAGCCAGGCCTCCGCCCCCGTGTCCATCCACATCGCCACCCCCGACCTCGAGAGCTTCCGCCGCTCGGAGGCGCAGGTGGCCGCCGGCCTCGCCCGCGCGGTGGCGCGCGGCCGCCGCGGCCTGTGAGGCGAAAGGAGGACCGCACCATGGCCGACGACCCGCCGAGCGACTTCCACGAGGTCCGCTTTCCCCTCGATGTCGCCCTGCGCGGCAGCGGCGGCCCGAGCCGGCTGACCGAGATCGTGACCCTGGCCTCGGGCCGCGAGCACCGCAACAGCCGCTGGGCCGATTCGCGCCGGCGCTACGATGCCGGCTTCGGCATCCGCACCCTCGACGCCCTGCACGCGGTGCTGAGCTTCTTCGAGGAGCGGCGGGGCCGGCTCTACGGCTTCCGCTACCGCGACCGGGTCGATTCGACCTCCGGCCCGCCCTCGCGCGGGATCGCGGCCACCGACCAGCTCCTCGGCCTCGGGGACGGGGCCACCCGGGTGTTCCAGCTCACCAAGACCTACGGCAGCGGGCCTTCGCCCTACCGCCGGACCATCGCCAAGCCGGTGGCCGAGAGCGTGCGGGTGGCGGTGGACGGCGTCGCGGTGCCGCCGGCCAAGGTCGCCTGCGACGCCGCCACCGGCCGCCTCACCTTCGCGGCCGACGCCGTACCGGGGGCGGGCGCGCGCGTGACGGCGGGCTTCGCCTTCGACGTCCCGGTCCGCTTCGACACCGACGACCTCACCGTCGACCTGTCGGCCTTCGCCGCGGGCGAGATCCCGCGGGTGCCGCTCATCGAGATCGTGCCGTAGCGGGGGCGAAGCGCAGGGGCCAGGCGCCGGGGCGCCGGACCACCGTGCGGGGCGCAAAGCGCCAGAGCCGTTCGGCGCCGGGGAAGTCCGCGCGGTCAGGGGCGTCGAGGATCACCTGCGCGCGCCCGGTCATCTGCACGAGGTCGCCGGTGGCGAAATCGATGAAGAGCAGCCCGGCGCGCGGGTTGGCGAGCAGGTTGCCCAGGGTGTTGAAGAACCGGTTGCCGGAATAATCCGGCACCGTCAGGACCCCGTCGGCGCCGACCCGGACGAAGCCGGCTGGGCCGCCGCGATGCGAGACGTCGACCTGCCGGGTGCCGTCGGCGCCGGGGGCGTAGCTGGCGACGAAGAACGTCTCGGCGCTCGCCACGAGGGCCCGGGCCTGCGCGTCGAGCCGATCCGACACCTGGGGCGCGGCCGGCGAGGCCGGGACCGGCTCCGGATCGGTCCGGACCCGGATGTATTGCGGGCAGTTGCCGAAGCTCTGCGCCACGCGGATCGAGAAGCCGTCCGGCCGGTCCCGCGCCACGGTGCCGTTCAGGCGGTTGCGCCGGCGGGTGCCGAGGTCGATTCCGAGGAGGCCGACGGCGGCCCCGTCCACGAGCCCCGCCTCGGCGGGATCGTCGGGCTCGGGCGCGGCCCGGACCCGGAGCTGCCCGGGGTCGGGCGCGTCGAGGAAGCCCGGCGCCCCGGTCCGCAACGTCGCCCAGGCCTCGCCCTCCGGGTCGACCGTGCCCAGCACCACGTAGGGCAGCTGGCGATAGAAGGCGCGGTGCTGCTCGATCAGGTGGTCGCGGATGACGCGGGGGCCGAGCTCGGCCATCCGCTCGGCGACGCCGAGATGCGCCTGGAGGGCGGTCTCGCCCGCGTGCCAGGGCGCGGCGGGGTGGGTTTCCGGGAGGGACATGGGCTGTCTCCTGAGACGGGGCTCGATCGTGGTCCGAGGAAGGGCGTTGGCGGGAACGGGCGCTGAGTGCTGCCTTTGTTTGAAGGAGGGGGATTGCAGATGCCGATTGGCTCGTCGGAAACCCACGCGTTGCACCGGGTCATCCCGGGGCCGCGCAGCGGAACCCGAGAACCAGACGCGCAGGTGGTACAAGACTTTACGCCGTCAGCGGCTCTGGATTCCGGGCTCGCCTGCGGCGACCCGGAATGACGGGGTTGGTTTCGGCTGCGATCGGGCCGGAAATCCACACGCAGCCCCCCGTCATCCCGGGGCCGCGCAGCGGAGCCCGGGATCCAGAAACGCAGGTGGCGCAAGACTTTACGCCGTCAGCGGCTCTGGATTCCGGGCTCGCCTGCGGCGACCCGGAATGACGGGGTTGGTTTCGGCTGCGATCGGGCCGGAAATCCACACGCAGCACCCCGTCATCCCGGGGCCGCGCAGCGGAGCCCGGGATCCATAAACGCGGGTGGCGCAAGACTTTACGCTGTCGGCGGTTCTGGATTGCACGCCGCTGGCGCGCCCCTCCGGGTCCGAGCTCGCCTGCGGCGCCCCGGAGACGCTCAGGCGGCGCGCAGGCCGGCCGGGGTCTGCGGGAAGGGCACGAAACCCGGCAGGGCCTCGATGCGGGCGAGCCAGGCGCGGACGGCGCCGTAGGGGTTCAGATCGACGTTCCCCTCCGGCGCGGCGGCGACGTAGCTGTAGAGCGCCACGTCCGCGACGGTGGGGTGGTCGGCGGCGAGCCAGGACCGGCCGGCGAGTTCGGCCTCGATCCGGCCGAGGATGACGTGGGCCCGGGCAATGACCTCGGCCGCGTCGAAGGCGGCGCCGAACACCGTGATCAGGCGGGCGGCGGCCGGGCCGAACGCGATGGGGCCGGCCGCCACCGAGAGCCAGCGCTGCACCCGCGCCGCGCCGGCCGCGTCCTCCGGCAGCCAGTCGGTGCGGCCGAGGCTTTTGGCCAGGTAGACCAGGATGGCGTTGGAATCCGGCACGACCGTCTCGCCGTCGACGAGCACCGGCACCTGGCCGAAGGGATTCAGCCGCAGGAAGTCCGGCGCCTTGTGCTCGCCCTTCGCGAGATCGACCTCGACGATGTCGCAGGGCTGGCCGAGCAGGGACAGGAACAGGCGGGCCCGGTGGGCGTGGCCGGACAGGGCGACGTGGAACAGCTTCATGGGAGGTCTCCTCGGGGATGGGGGCGGCACCCGAGCCGGGCGCCGGCGTCATCCGCATTCAAGACCACCGCCCGCTTGGGGAGAATGCGCTTTCCCCGCAAGCCACTCTTCCGCAAAGTGGAATAATCGAGGCCCGGCGGGGGACGGCATGGACGGTTGGCAGGCGATGCGGGTCTTCGTCCGGGTGGCGGAGAGCGGGGGCTTCGCCGGCGCGGCGCGCCAGCTCCACATGAGCCCGCCGGCCGTGACCCGGGCGGTGGCCGCCCTCGAGGCGCGGATCGGGGCGCGACTCCTGACCCGGACCACCCGCTCGGTGAAGCTCACCGAGGCGGGCGGGCGCTACCTGGAGGATTGCCGGCGCATCCTGGCGGAGATCGAGGAGGCGGAGGCCGCCGCGGCGGGCTCCTACGCCACGCCCTCCGGCACCCTGACGGTGACGGCACCGGTGCAGTTCGGGCGCCTCTACGTGCTGCCGGTGATCATCGACTACCTCGCGCGCCACGCCGCCGTCTCGGCGCAGGCGCTGTTCCTCGACCGGGTCGTCAACATGATCGAGGAGGGCGCCGATGTGGGGGTCCGGATCGGTCCCCTCGCGGATTCCGGCCTCGCGGCGATCCGGGTCGGCACCGTGCGCCGGGTGCTCTGCGCCGCGCCGGACTACCTCGCCCGGCACGGGACCCCGGCGACGATGCGGGACCTGCGCGACCACGCCGTCATCGGCTCGGCCGGCACCGGGACCGTCGCCCTGCGGCCCCGCCTGACCTGCAACACCATCGATTCCGTGCTGGCGGCCGCCCTCGCCGGCCAGGGCATCGCGCAGCTCCTGTCCTACCAGGTCGCCGCGGCCCTGGCGGAGGGGCATCTGCGCCTCGTCCTCGACGACCCGGAGGCGGCGGCGATGCCGGTCCACGTGGTGAGCCCCGAGGGGCGGCGCGCGCCCGCCAAGGTACGGGCCTTCATCGATCTCGCGGTGGCCCGCCTGCGGGCCGACCCGCGGGTCAATCCGAACCGCTCCTGAGGCTGTCTCCGCGAGGATTTTTTTCGCCATGCGCGACCTGCCCCCCGACCTCGCCGCGCATCTGGCCGGCGGGGCGACCACGCTCTGCCATTGCTGGGCCCTGACCCGGCGCGACGGCGCCCGCCTCGGCTTCACCGACCACGACCGCGACCTCGCCTTCGGCGGCCTGACCTACGCGGCCCGCTCCGGGCTGGAGGCGGCCGAGGCAACCGCCGAGCTCGGCTTCGCCATCGGCGGCGGCGAGGTCGCGGGCGCGCTCTCGGCGGTGGGGCTCACCGAGGCCGACATCGCCGGCGGGCTCTACGATGCCGCCTCGGTGGAGACCTGGCTGGTGGACTGGAGCCGGCCGGAGACGCGCCTGCTCCTCGAGATCGGCACGGTGGGCGAGGTGCGCCGGGCCGGCACGGCCTTCGTGGCCGAGCTGCGCGGGCTGATGGACCAGCTCGACGCCGAGCGCGGCCGGACCTACCGCGCCACCTGCGGGGCGGATCTCGGCGATGCCCGCTGCCGCGTGGACCTCACCGATGCGCGCTTCGCCACCACCGGCACGGTGCTGGCGGTGCCGGAGCCCGGCCGCCTCAACGTCGCCCTGGCGGGGAGTTTCGCGCCCGGGTGGTTCGCCGGGGGGCGCCTCGCCTGGAGCGGCGACGGCCAGGCCGGACAGGAGGCCGAGATCCGCGACCAGGCCGGCGCGGCGGGGACGATCCGCCTCGAGCTCTGGCAGGCGCCGCCCCGCCCGGTGGCGCCGGGCGACCGCTTCCGCGTCACGGCGGGCTGCGACAAGCGCCTCGCCACCTGCCGCGACAGGTTCGCCAACGTGCCGAACTTCCAGGGCTTCCCGCACCTGCCGGGCAACGACTTCGTGCTGCGCCCCGCCCCCGGCTCCGGCCCGGGCCTCGACGGCGGCAGCCTGTTCCGGTGAGGGCGCCATGAGCTCTGAATCGTTTAAGTCCGAATCGATCGTCGCCCTGGCGCGGGCCTGGATCGGCACGCCCTATCGCCACCAGGCCTCCCTCAAGGGCGTCGGCTGCGACTGCCTCGGGCTCCTGCGCGGGGTCTGGCGCGAGGCCCTCGGCCCGGAGCCCGAGGCGGCCCCGCCCTACGCCGCGTCCTGGGCCGAATCCGCGCCGCCCGGGCGCGATCCCCTGGCGGAGGCGGCCGCGCGCCACCTCGTGCCCGTCGACGGCCCGCCCGCGGCCGGCGACGTCCTGCTGTTCCGCTTCCGCGCCCACCTGCCGGCCCGGCACTGCGCCATCGCCACGGGCACCGGCACGATGATCCACGCCCATGACGGCGCCGCCGTCACCGAGGTCGCTCTGACGGGCTGGTGGCGGCGCCACCTTGCCCGGGTCTTCCGCTTTCCGGGCATGGGCGGCGGAGCCTAGCCGCACCGCCTGAGCCCTCGCCCCCCGCCTCCCGCCTCCCGCCTCCCGCCTCCCGCCTCCCGGAGTCCGCCATGGCCACGCTGATCCTGCAAACCGCCGGGGCGGCGGCCGGCACGGCGCTCGGCGGCCCGATCGGCGGGATCATCGGCAGCGCCCTCGGGGCGGCGGCGGGCTCGGGCCTCGACGCCGCCCTGTTCGGCGGGCTCGCCGGCGGGCGCACCGTCGAGGGGCCGCGCCTGTCGGACGTGGCGGGCCTGAGCTCCACCGAGGGCGATCCGATCCCGCGGGTCTACGGCCGGGCCCGCCTCGGCGGCACCCTGATCTGGGCGACCCGGCCCCTGGAGGTGGCGAGCACGGGCGCCGCCGGCCCGGCCGGCGGCAAGGGCATCGGCGGCGGCAGGCTGAAGCGCACGAGCTACGCCTACTTCGTCGATCTCGCCATCGGCCTGTGCGAGGGCCCGGTGGCGGGAATCCGGCGGGTCTGGGCGGACGGGCGCGAGCTCGACCTGACCACGGTGGCGCTCCGGCTGCACCTCGGCGACGCGGACCAGGCGCCGGACCCGCTCATCGTCGCCAAGGAGGGGGCGGAGGCCGCGCCTGCCTATCGCGGCCTCGCCTACGTGGTGTTCGAGCGCCTGGCGCTCGCCGAGTTCGGCAACCGCATCCCGCAATTCGCCTTCGAGGTGCTGCGCCCCGTCGCGGGCCTGGCCGGGATGATTCGGGCGGTCTGCCTCATCCCGGGCTCCACCGAGTTCGGCCTCGATCCGCTGCGCGTCAGCGAGGAGGCGGGCTACGGCACCACCCGCCCGGCCAACCGGTTCCAGCTGCAGGCGGGCACCGACGTCACCGCCTCCCTCGACGCGCTCCAGGCGCTCTGCCCGCGGCTGACCCGCGTCTCCGTGGTGACGAGCTGGTTCGGGGACGACCTGCGTGCCGGGCACTGCACGATCGCCCCCCGGGTCGACCAGGCCGCCAAGGCGACGAGCGGCGACGCCTGGTCGGTGGCGGGCCTGCGGCGCGACGGGGCGCGGCCGGTCTCCACGGCGCCCGGCGGCGGCCCGGCCTATGGCGGCACCCCCTCGGATGCGGGCCTGACCCGCCTGGTGGCCGAGTTGCACCGGCGCGGCCTCGGGGTGGTGCTCTACCCCTTCGTGATGATGGACGTGCCCGCCGGCAACGCCCTGCCGGACCCGCGCGACCCGGCCGCCGCCGGCCAGCCGGCCTATCCCTGGCGCGGGCGCATCACCTGCGATCCCGCCCCCGGGCGGCCGGCGAGCCCGGACGGCACCGCCGCGGCCGGCGCGCAGGTGGCGGCCTTCTTCGCGCAGTATCGCCCTTTCGTGCTGCATTACGCGGCGCTGGCGGCCGCCTGGGCCGCCGCGGGGGTCCCGCTCGCCGGCTTCATCCTCGGCAGCGAGTTCGTCGGCCTGACCCGGGTGCGGGCCGAGGCCGGGCGCTACCCCGCCGTGGAGGGCTTCCGCGGCCTCGCCACGGCCCTGCGCCAGACCCTCGGCCCGGCCGTCCGGCTCGTCTACGCCGCCGACTGGACCGAGTACGGCGCCGACGTGCGCGACGGCGGCGCCACGATCCGCTTCCCCCTCGACGCCCTGTTCGCGGATCCGGCCATCGACGCGGTCGGCATCGACTACTACCCGCCCCTGAGCGACTGGCGCGACGGGGACGCCCATGCCGATCTGGCGCTGGCGGACTCGATCTACGACCCGGCCTATCTCAAGGGGCGGCTCGGCGCCGGCGAGGCCTTCGACTGGTTCTACGCCGACGCGGCCGACCGGGCGGCGCAGGTCCGCACGCCGATCACCGACGGGCGCTACGCCAAGCCCTGGACCTTCCGGGCCAAGGACCTGGTGGGCTGGTGGGCGAACCCGCATGTCGAGCGGGACGGCGGCGTCGAGACCCGCGCGACGGCGTGGGTGCCGCGCGGAAAGCCGATCTGGCTCACCGAGATCGGGGTGCCGGCGGTGGACAAGGGCACCAACGGCCCCAACGTCTTCCCCGACCCGAAATCCGCCGAGAACGCGCGCCCGCCCGGCTCGCGCGGGACCCGCGACGACCTGATCCAGGCCCGCGGCCTCGCGGCGATCCTGGGGCGGTTCGACCCCGACCTGTCCGGCTTCGAGGCCGCCCACAACCCGGTCTCGCCCCTCTATGGCGGGCCGATGGTGCCGGCGGATGCAGTGTTCGTCTGGTGCTGGGACGCCCGGCCCTACCCGGCCTTTCCCGATTTCGACACCGTCTGGGCCGATGCCGGCAACTGGCCGGTGGGCCACTGGATCACCGGGCGGATCGAGGGTCTGGAACTCGACCGGCTCGTCGCCGCGATCCTGTCCGACCTCGGCATCACGGTGCCGGCCGCCATCACCGCCGAGGCCACCCTCGACGGCTACGTCGTCGACCGGCCGATGTCGGCCCGGGCGGCCCTGGAGCCCCTGGCGCAGCTCTACGGCCTCGACGTCTCCGCCCGGGCCGGCACGATGATCGTGCGCGGGCCGGGCCGCGAGGCGGCTCGGCCCATCGCGGCCGACGACCTCGTGGTCCTGCGCGACGCGGAGGCGCCCCTTTCACGGGTCCGGGCCGAGGAGGCGGAGCTGCCGCGCTCCCTCGCGATCGGCTTCACCGACGGCGAGACCGCCGAGTACCGCCGGGCCAGCGCCGCCGCGACCCGCCCGACCGGCCGGCGCCGGCGCGAGACCCGGATGGAGGCCGCCGTGGTGACCCGGCGCGGCGCCGCCGAGGCCCTGGCGGAGGCCGCCCTCGACGCCGCGCTGGCGGCTCGCGACACCGCGCGCTTCACCCTGAGCCCGCGCCGGATCGACCCCGCGCCGGGCGACCTCCTGGCCCTGCCGGGGGAGCGCCTGCCGCAGCGGATCCTGCGCATCGCCGACAGCCCGCGCGGACACGCCATCGAGACGCGGGGCGTCCCCCTCCACGGCCGGGCGCCGCGGGCCGGAGAACCCACCGGCCCGCGCCCCCGCCGGACGGCACCGGCCCTGGCCGGGCCGCCCTTCGCGGTGGCCCTCGACCTGCCGGCCGACCGCGGCACCCCGACCGCCCTGCAGGTGCTGGCGGTGACGGCCGAGCCCTGGCCCGGGCCGATGGCGATCTGGCGGGCGGAGGGCGAGGCCGCTCCGCTGGCCCCGCTGGGCTTCGTCGATCATCCCGCCTGCCTCGGCGAGACCCTGGGCGAACTGCCGCCCGGTCCCCTCTGGCGCTTCGACCGGGGCGCGGCCCTGCTGGTCCGCCTGCGCCACGCGGGCGACCTCGCGGCGATCGACGAGGCGGCGGCGCTCGCCGGGGGCAACCTGTTCGCGCTCCGCAGCGCGGCCGACGGGGCGGTCGAGCTGATCGCGGCCGCCGGGGTCGCGCTGGTCGGGCCCGAGACCTACCGGCTCACCGGGCTCCTGCGCGGTCTCGCCGGCAGCGAGGCGCAGGCCGGCCGCACCGCGCCGGCCGGCAGCCTGATCGTGCGCCTCGACGGGGCGCCGGTGCCCCTGGTCGAGCGCCTCGACGAGGCCGGCCGCCCCTTCCGCTACCGCATCGGCCCGGCCGAGCGCGATCCGGCCGACCCGGCCTATGTCGAGCTGCGCGCCACGGCCGGGCTCGGCGCCCTCTCCCCCTTGCGCCCCGTCCACCTGCGGGCGCGGCGGGAGGCGGAGGGCGTGCGCCTCGCCTGGACGCGCCGGGCCCGGCGCGACGGCGATTCCTGGGAGGCCGCCGAGATCCCGCTGGAGGAGCCCGAGGCCTACCGGGTCACGCTCCATGCCGCCGACGGCCGCCCCCTCCGGACCCTGACGGCGGCCCGACCCGACCTCCTCTACGCCGCGGCGGACGAGGCGGCGGATTTCGGCGCGCCCCGGCTCCGCCTCGATATCGCGGTGGCGCAGGTCGGCGCCGTGGCCGGGCCCGGCCCCGAGACCCGGGCGCAGGTGCCGGTGGAGCCCGCCTGAGGCCCCGATCCCGCCATTCGCGATCCCGCCCCCCGAGAGAAGCCCGGAGCCGGCCGATGTCCGAGACCACGCCCAACCTGGCGCTGCCGCTGATCGCGGCGGCCCAGGCGCAGAAGCACGTCACGCACAACGAGGCGCTGACCGGCCTCGACGCCCTCGTCCAGCTCGCCTGCCGCGACAAGGATCTCGCCGCGCCGCCGGCGAGCCCGGCCGAGGGCGACCGCTACCTCGTCCTCAGCCCCGCCCCGACCGGGGCCTGGACCGGCCTGTCCGGCCAGATCGCCCGGTTCCAGGACGGGCGCTGGCGCGGCCTCGCGCCGAAGCCCGGCTGGCTCGCCTGGCTCCTCGACGAGGACGAACTCTACGTCTGCACGGCGGCGGGCTGGGTCGGGTTCCGCGCCACCCTGCGGCAGCTCCAGGACCTGACGCGGCTCGGCATCGGCACCACGGCGGATGCCGCCACCCCGTTCGCGGCCAAGCTGAACACCGCCCTCTGGACCGCCCTGACCACGGCCGAGGGCGGTACCGGCGACCTGCGCTGCACCCTCAACAAGCAGGCCGCGGGCAACGTCCTGTCCCTGCTGTTCCAGAGCGCCTTCACCGGGCGGGCCGAGATCGGACTTTCCGGCAACGACGATCTCACCATCAAGGTGGCGCCCGATGCCGGCGGCTTCCGGGAGGCCCTGCGCATCGACCGGGCCAGCGGGCGGACCGACCTGAAGGGCCCGCTGCCGACGAATCTCCTGGGGGGGCCGGCCCTGCGCCTGGCCCAGGACCTGGCCACGGACGGCAGCCTGCTGGCCGGCGGCCTGACGCTGCAGGCCAGCAGCGCCGGCCTGTCCTGGAACGTCGCCGGGCTCGCCGGCACGGCCGGCTCGGCCGACGCGCCGGGCGGCTTTCCCGGCGGCCTCGCGATCTTCGTCAAGCCGGCGGACGGGACCCGCCCCGGCACCCTGCGCGAGGTGGCCCGCTTCGGACCGGACGGCAATCTCGGCCTCGGCAGCCCTGCGCCCCTGGCGACGAAGCTCGGGGTGGCCGGCATCATCGCCCACACCGCGGACAACACCTGGAGCCTCGGCACGCCGGCGCTGCGCGTCTCGGTGCTCTATGCCGGCACCGGGGCGATCAGCACCTCCGACGCCCGCGAGAAGACGCCGGTCGCGCCCCTGAGCGCGACCGAGATCGCCGCGGGGCGGCGCCTGGCCCGGGAGATCGGCACCTTCCGGTTCCGGGCAGCCCTGGCGCGAAAGGGGGACGGGGCCCGGCGCCATGTCGGGCTCACCGTCCAGCGGGCGGTGGCGGTGCTCGAGGAGACGGGGCTCGACCCCTTCGCCTACGGCTTCGTCTGCCGCGATTCCTGGCCCGCGGTGGCCCCGCGCGAGGCGGTCGCCGGCACGGAGGCCGTGCTCGACGCGGACGGCCTCGCGATCGCGCCCGCCGTCCCGGCCCAGGCGGCGGTTCCGGGCCGCGAGGCCGGCGAGCGCTACGGCTTCCGCACGGACCAGCTCCTGCTGTTCCTCGCCCGCGGTTTCGAGGCGCGTCTCACCGCCCTGGAAGAGGCGGCCGCCGGTCCCTGACCCCGCCCGGCCCCGCTCAGCGCAGGTACCCCGCCGCCCGCAGGTCGGCCTCGACGGCCTCGCACAGGGCCGCCAGCGGGTTGTCGTTCTGGGCGGCGGGCGGTTCGAGCGGCCGCATGGGCGGGAAGTCCCGGAGCGAAAGATCCTGGGACGGAAAATCTCGGGACGGAAAATCTCGGGGCGAAAGATCCTGGGACGGGACGTCCCCGTCGGACGGCGGCGCCTCCCGCGCGATGGCGCCGGCCCCGGTCTCGCGCCCCAGTGCAGCCGAGATGAGCTTTCGCAGCATGTCCGCCTCATTCCGCGACCGCCGCGAGTGTCGCGCAAGTCCAGCGCCCAATCAATCGATCGGAGACAGGGCATGATTCTCAGTGCCATCGGGCAAGCCGTGCTCATCGCCCGGGAGGGACGCCGGCTCACCGCCTATCGCGACAGCGTCGGGATCTGGACCATCGGCATCGGCCACACCTCGGCGGCCGGGCTGCCCCTGGTGACGCCGGGCCTGCACTTGAGCGAGGCCGCCTGCGACGCGCTCTTCCGGCGCGACGTCGCCCGCTACGTCCGGGCCGTGGCCGACGCGGTGCCCGGCGACCTGCCCGACCACGCCTTCGACGCCCTGGTCTCCCTCTGCTTCAACATCGGACCGGCGGCCTTCGCCCGCTCCACCGTCGTCCGGCGCCTGAAGGCCGGCGACCGGGACGGCGCCGCCGCGGCGATCCTGATGTGGAACCGGCCGGCCGAGTTGATCCCGCGGCGCGGCGCCGAGCACGACCAGTTCCGGACGCCCTACGACCGGGCCCTGCCCCGGGCGCGCCGGGGCGACGCGGCGCCGGTTCCCGCCCCCGGTCCGGCGCAGCCGCCCCTGCCGGCGCCGCGCCGGACGGTGCCGCGCATCCCGCCCCTGCCGGCCCGCCTCCCCGAGCCGGCGCGGCCGGGCGCCCTGGCCCGCCTGTGGTCGGCGCTCCGCGCCCGCCTGCGCGGCGGCTGAGCGCCCGCCTCACCCTCCCCTTCGACGTCCCCACGATGGAGCCCGCGATGATCCGATTCCACGCCCGCTGCGCCGCCGCCCTCGCCGCCGGCTGCGCCCTCCCCTGGATCGCGGTCGCGCCCGCCGCGGCGGCGAATGCGGACGTCACGCTCCTCTGGGGCGATGCCCTGGCGGCGGCGATCCAGGGCCTCGGGAGCCTGCTGGTGCCCCTGGCGGTGACGGCCCTGACGGCGGCCCTGGCGCGGATCGCCGGCCCCCTGCGCGTCCTCGTCACGGACAGCCTGGTGGAGCGCCTCGTGCGCAATGCCGGCGACTACGCGGTCAACGCGGTCGCCGGCGCGGCCCGCGGCCGGACCCTGACGGTCCCGGTGGGCTCGCTGGTGATCGCGGGCGCGGTCCAGCGCGGGCTCGACGCGGCGCCGGGCTGGCTCATCCGCGCCGCCGGTGGGGTCGACGGCCTCGGCGAGAAGGTGTTCCGCAGCCTGCCCCTGGCCGAGGAGGCGACGGTGGCCAACACCCTGGCGCCGGCCCTCCGGGCGGCGCGGGCCGCGCGGGCCGGTCGCCGCCCCTGAAAACCCGGCCCGGCGGGCCACCACCCGGATTCCGGCCGGGTCCCGCTCGGGTTTCGGCCGGAACCCCCGAGATGCGAAAGGGAGGTTGCCTTGGACAAGATCGCCCTCGAGGCCGCGCACCTGCTGGTGTCGCAGGAGGGCGCCGGCTGGATCGTCGCCGTCCTCCTCGGGCTCGCCTGCATCCACCTGCACCGGGAGGCGATGCGCGCTCAGGAGGCGCGCCTGGGCGACGCCGGCGCCACCGCGACCGCCCTGGAGCGGGCCTCGCAGTCCAACGCGGCCTTGGCCGCCGCCCTGGAGAGCCGGACCCGCGTGCTGGAGGACCTCTCGCGGGTGGCGGCCGAGATCGCCCGCAGCGTCGAGCGCAACGACGAGCGCCTGCGCGAGCGGCTGGACGACATCCTGCGCCGGCTCGCCGAGACCCGGCCGCGCCCCTGAGGAGAGTGCCATGGACCGCATCGCCCACCTGCTGCACCGGCGCCGCGACCGCCGCCGGACCGCGGCCCTGCGCCTGCGCAGCGCCCGGCTGCACTTCGAGCGCTCGTCGGCCGCCCTGCGGCGGGCCGCCCTCGACCACGTCGACGGCCACGCCCTCGTCGGGGCGATGCTGCGCGCGACCCTGGCGCGCCTCGCCGCCCAGGACGCCGGACCGGCCTGAGCGGTGCGCCGCGCGGGCCCTGCGGGAACCGAATGGCTGAGGTTGGGCTTGGCTCCGCATTCAGGGCCCATTCAGTGCCTCGTCCCTACACGTCAGACCATGCGCATCCTCCTCGCCCTGCTGTTGATCGGACTGACCGTCGCGGGCTTCGCGACGGGCTCGATCGACACGTACGCGGAGGAGACGACGGCGGGCACCGGGGCGATCGCCGCCCCGCTCGCCGCCATCCCGCGCAGCGAGACCTGCCTCAGCCCGGCGGACCTGCGCGAGGCCGTGGCCGACAAGCGGGTGATCGCCCCGGTGGCCGCCATCCGCGCCGCCCGCCAGGTGATCCCCCGGGCCGAGATCCAGCGGGCGCGCCTGTGCCGGAACGACGAGACCCTCGTCTACCTGCTCACCGCCCTGCGCCGGGACGGGCAGTTCGTCCACGTCGTGGTCGACGCCACCACCGGGCAGGTCAGCGGACCGTGAAGGGCTTTCGGCCGGAGGCCGTTTCGCGCCGGCGCGGAGACGTCTAACGTGCGCGCCGCCGCGACCCGCGGGTCGGGCCATCATCGTAGGAGTTCGGGACCGTGCGGTTGCTCGTCGTGGAGGATGACCGGGACATCAACCGGCAGGTGGTGAACGCCCTCGAGGAGGCCGGCTACGTCGCCGACAAGGCCTTCGACGGCGAGGAGGGCGGCTATCTCGGCGAGAACGAGCCCTACGACGCGATCATCCTCGACATGGGCCTGCCGAAGACCGACGGCGTCAGCGTGCTGCAGAAGTGGCGCCGGGCGGGCATCAAGACCCCGGTCATCATCCTCACGGCCCGGGACCGCTGGTCCGACAAGGTCGACGGCTTCGATGCGGGGGCGGACGACTACGTCACCAAGCCCTTCCACATGGAGGAGCTGATGGCCCGGGTGCGCGCCCTGCTGCGGCGCGCGGCCGGCCACGCCACCAGCCAGATCGCCTGCGGCCCGGTGGTGCTCGACACCCGCTCCGGCCGGGTCTTCGTGGACGGCAACCCCGTCAAGCTGACGAGCCACGAGTACCGCCTGCTCTCCTACCTGATGCACCATACCGGCCGGGTGGTCTCGCGGGCCGAGCTGACCGAGCACCTCTACGACCAGGATTTCGACCGCGATTCCAACACCATCGAGGTCTTCGTGGGCCGCCTGCGCAAGAAGCTCGCCGTCGACCTGATCCAGACCGTGCGCGGGCTGGGCTACCTCGTCGATCCGAACCAGCCGGTGGCGCGGGGGTGATCTCAGCGGCGCGGGCTGATCGCGAGGCGCCGGGCCCTGATCAGGGTCTGCATGTGCGCCAGCACGAGAGCGAAGAAGCGCCGCGGCACCGTTCCATAGACGACGGTCGGCGGGTCGAGTTCCGGAATGGCCCGCAGATCCGGTCCCGGCCAGACGAAGTCGTTGCCCTCGGACACGATGACCCACTGACGTCGGTCGTCGAGGCCGATGCTTCGGCAGATCGCTGAGGGTATTTCCACGCCGACGGTCCGACCCTCCGGCTCACGATGCGTGATCGGAACCACGATGCAGCTTCCATCCCTGGGCTTGCGGGCAACCACGAGGACGGCGGGCCTCTCCTTCTGACCGGACCCGAAACCTGCGCGGTCCTCGGTCGACCAGAGGAACGCGTAGCGGATTGCGGTCCCGGCGATCGGCGGCTCTGCCGGGATCACCGTCGAGAGCCCGCGCTAATCCGGATCCGTCAGACCTTCCGGGACCCTGGCCTCCAGGATCGCGTCGGCGATGTCGTCCGGGATGTCGTCGACCGTGAAGGAACGCCGGTCGCGGTCGCGCAGGCGGATGAATTCATCGTAGGCCACGAGGACGGTCTTCGGCCGTCCGTTCTTGCTGATCACGACCGGGTTCCGGATCGCCTCGTCCTGATAGAACCCCGCTCGCTTGGCGAAGTCGGTGGCGTCCGTATCGATGAGCTTGAACAGATTCATGTCGATCCGACCCTCGAACACAGGGCGGAAAGGAGTTCCGCATAATCCGTATTATGCGGGTATTGCGGATTTCGTCAAGGTGAGACACGGGGCTGCGCGCAGGCTAGGATATCCCGCCGGGGAGTCCGGGGGGGGATCCAGGGCCCGCGCATGCGCCTCGAAACCCTTGCCGCCGCCGGCCTGCACTTGGCTACGGCGTAGACCTTCGCCTGAAACGTAGACTTCGCCTGCAACGTAGACTTGGCGCCCATGATTCCCTCCCCCTCCTGGCTCCCGATGCGCCGCCGCTCGATCGCGGTGCGCCTCGCCACCTCGGCGCTGCTGGCGAGTTCCGCGATCCTGCTGATCGCCGCCTGGATCCTCACGACCCTGTACCGCGAGAACACCGAGCGGGCCTTCGACAGCCGCCTGCTGGTCTATGCCAACAACCTCGCCACCGACCTCGTCTCGCCCAACGATCCGGAGAGCCGCTCCTTCACCCTGAGCGACCCGCGCTTCGACCTGCCCCTGTCGGGCTGGTACTGGCAGATCGGGCGGCCCGACGCGCGCCCCCGCGACCTGCGCACCTCGCGCTCCCTGGTGGGGGTGCCGCTGAAGGCCGCCGCCACCCCCGACAGCAAGGCAGGCATCGGCCAGATCCGCCAGGGCTACGGCCGGGCCCAGGACGAGCGCCGCCTGCGCATCATCGAGCGCGACGTCGATCTCGGCGAGGAGGGCCGCTACACCGTGCGGGTCGCCGGCCCCGCCGACGAGATCGAGAACGACGTCGACCGCTTCCGCTTCTCGCTGATGGTCACCTTCGGCCTGCTCGGCCTGTCGCTGGCGCTCACCACCCTGCTGCAGATCCGCTTCGGCCTCGCGCCGCTGGCCAAGCTGCGCACGGCGCTCGGCGCGATCCGGCGGGGCGAATCGGACCGCATCACCGGCGAATACCCGCGCGACATCGCCCCCCTGGCCGGCGAGGTGAACCTGCTGATCGAGACCAACCGGGAGATCCTGGAGCGGGCACGGACCCAGGTCGGCAACCTCGCCCACGCCCTGAAGACGCCGCTCTCGATCATCGTCAACGAGGTCGGCGCCGCCGACGCGCCCGAGGACCTCGCCGCCAAGATCCGCGAGCAGGCGGCGGTGATGCGCGACCAGGTGAACTACCACCTCGACCGCGCCCGGGCGGCGGCCCTCGCCGGCACCCTCGGCACCTCGACCGAGGTCGAGCCGGCGCTCGCCGGCCTCGTGCGCACCTTCGGCAAGATCTACCGCGACAAGGACATCGCCTACGAGGTCCACGTGCCGGCCGGCCTGCGGTTCCGGGGCGAGCGCCAGGACTTCGAGGAGATGATCGGCAACCTCGTCGACAACGCCTCGAAATGGGCCCACGGCCGGGTGGCGATCCGGGCCGAGGCGGTGGGCAAGAACGATTATCCCCACCTTCGCGTGGCGATCGAGGACGACGGCCCGGGCCTCGCCCCGGAGGACCGGGCGGAGGTGCTCGGGCGCGGCCGCCGCCTCGACGAGACCAAGCCGGGCTCGGGGCTCGGCCTGTCGATCGTGGCCGATCTCGCCACCCTCTACCGCGGCCGCTTCCGCCTGGAGGAGGCGACCCTGGGCGGCCTGCGGGCGGTGATCGAGGTGCCGGGCGACGCGCCGGCCGGCGTGGCCGCGCACTGACCTCCTCCGCGCACTGACCTTCTCCGGGCGATGACCTTCCCCGCGCAGGGGCCGGTTTGGCGGGACGCCCCGACCGCGGGCCGGTTGCGCGCCGGACGGTTTTCCCGCCTCCCGGGATGCCCTAGGTCGCGAACCCACGATTGCTGGCACGGTTGAGGCGCGGCACTGTCAGCCTTCTGAGCAGGAGGGACTGGATGGCGCGGTTTGACCGGATGGATGCCGAGTGGGCGGTGATCGAGCCGCTGTTGCCAACGGACGCGCGCGGCAAGGCGCGCGTGGATGACCGGCGGGTGCTGAACGGGATCTTCCGGCGGCGAGTAGCCGCATCGCCAAGGACAACCTCCCTGGCCGAGGACAACCTCCCCGGCAATCACGCCTAGGGCGCCAAGCTTGACCTGATTTGGAAGGATGGTGCGGGCGGTCGGAATCGAACCGACACTCCTTGCGGAACCGGATTTTGAGTCCGGCGCGTCTACCAGTTCCACCACGCCCGCAACGCTCGCCTCATCGCACACCTTCCCGGATTCGGCCAGTGCCGTTTTCTTCGCGCTGCGGTAGGGCGACGCTCGCCAGACGGGGCGGCGTGTGGTCAAAGGGCGCAGCCTCGGGCTCGCCGCCTCCCCGCCTTCCAGCCTTCCCGGACCCTTCATGATCCGTCGCCTCTACGAGTGGATCCTCGCGCTCGCGGGCAAGCCCACCGCGCCCTACGCCCTCGGCGCCGTGGCGTTCGCCGAGAGTTCGTTCTTCCCGGTGCCGCCGGACGTGATGCTGGTGCCGATGGCGGTGAGCCGGCCGGACCGGGTCTGGTTCTACGCCCTCATCACCACGCTGGCCTCCGTCGCCGGCGGCCTCCTCGGCTACGCCATCGGCGCCCTCCTGTTCGACTCGGTCGGGCAATGGGTGTTCCGGGTCTACGGCCTCTCGGACAAGGCCGAGACCTTCCAGGCCTCCTACGCGCAGTACGGCCACTGGGTGATCCTGCTGAAGGGCCTGACGCCGATCCCGTTCAAGCTCGTGACCATCACGTCGGGCTTCGCGCACTACGATCTGTTCTGGTTCGTGGTGCTGTCCCTGCTGACGCGCGGCGCACGATTTTTCCTGCTCGCGGGACTTCTGGGCCGCTACGGCGTTCAGATCCGGGGCGTGCTCGACCGGCACCTCAACGTCGTGGCGGCGATCTCCGTCGCGGTGATCATCCTGGGCTTCGTTCTGTTCAAGGTGCTCCTGTAGAGATGGACTATTCCTCGCTCCTGCGCCTGCGCCGCGCCGCGCTCCTCGTCCTCGCCGGGTCCGTGCTGACGCTCGCGGGGGCCTGGTACTTCCAGTGGGGGCTCGGCTACGTGCCGTGCAAGCTCTGCCTGCAGGAGCGGATCCCCTACTACGCGGCGGTCCCGCTGGCGCTTCTCGGCCTGTTCCTGCCGGCCTGGGCCGCGCGGCTCGTCCTCGGCCTCGCCGCCCTGGGCCTGCTCTACGGCGCCGGCCTCAGCGTCTACCACGCCGGCGCGGAATGGAGCCTGTGGGCCGGCCCCACCGATTGCGGCGGCGGCGCCGGCGCCAACCCGGCCGATGTCGGCGACTTCCTGAACGCCCTCCAGAGCACGCGGGTCGCCGATTGCTCTACCGCGGCGTGGCGCCTGGCCGGCATCTCCCTGGCGGGCTGGAACGCCCTCATCGCCTTCGTTCTCGGGTCGATCGCCGGCACCGCGGCGCTGAAGCGCTGAGGCTCAGTGCCGGTCGTCGGAGGCCGGCGGCAGGGGCGCCACCGCGATGCCCTCGTCGACGAGGGCGCGGGCCTCCTCCAGGCTCGCCTCGCCGTAGATCGCGCGGGTCTCGACTTCCCCATAGTGGATGCGGCGGGCCTCCTCGGGGAAGCGCGCGCCGACATCGTCGGCGTTGCGCGTCGCCTCCTCGCGCAGGGCGCGCATCAGGGCGCGCAGGCGCTGCTCCGGCTCCGTGGCCGTCAGTTGCGGCGCGGCCGGCGGCACGATGGCGGGTGGACCCGCGTCCGACGACGCCTCGGCCGGCGGCGGTCCGGTACGGCTCCCGCGATCCGTGCGGGCGACGGAGGGCGCCATCATGCTCTTGCCGACCCGGGCCGAGCCGCAGACCGGACAGGCCACGAGCCCCTGCGCGGCCTGCGCGTCGAAGGAATCGCTCGATGGGAACCAGCTCTCGAAGCTGTGCCCGGCCTCGCAGACGAGGGTGTAGCGGATCATGGGATCAGGGGTTTGGGGACGGTTGCGCGTGCGGGATCAGGCGGGGCGGCCCACGCGCTCGATGGTGAAGGGCCGGGCGTGCTGCAGGGTCGGGATGCGGGCGCGGGCATCGGCGACCCGGGAGAGGTCGATCTCGGCCAGGATCACCCCCGGCTCGGCCCCGTCCGCATCGGCCAGCACCCGCCCCCAGGGATCGACGATGAGGGAATGGCCGTAGGTGTCGCGCCCGTCCTCGTGGTGGCCGCCCTGCGCCGCCGAGATCATGAACGAGCCGGTCTCGATGGCGCGGGCCCGGTGCAGCACGTGCCAATGGGCCTCGCCCGTCTGCTTCGTGAAGCAGGCCGGCGCGGTCAGGATGGTGGCGCCCGCCTCGGCCAGCGCCCGGTACAGGGCCGGGAAGCGGATGTCGTAGCAGATGGCGAGGCCGATCGGCGCCCATGGCGTGTCGGCGACGACGGCGCAGGCGCCGCCGGTATAGGTCGCGGATTCACGCCAGCGCTCGCCGTTCGGCAGGTCCACGTCGTAGAGGTGCAGCTTGTCGTAGGAGGCGGTGATCGCGCCCTCGGCGTCGATCAGGAAGGCGCGGTTGGCGACCTTGTCGCCGTTGCGCACGGCGAGGGACCCGATCTGGACCACGATGCCGCGCTCGCGGGCCACCTCGCGCAGGGCCGCCAGGGTCGGGTCGTCGTCCTGGGACGTCACCTTCTCGAACAGGCTCGCCTTGCTGCGCTCCACCAGGGAGGTCATCTCGGGCGTCTGCACGTAATGCGCGCCGGCGCCCGCGGCCTCGCGCACCAGGGCCACGGCGGCGTCGCGGTTGGCGAGGGGATCGCGGCCCGAGCGCATCTGCACGCAGGCGGCGGTGAAGGTCGGCGCCGCGCTCACGCGGCCACCAGCGCGTCGAGCCGGCCGGCCCCGTTCAGGGCATAGAGGTCGTCGCAGCCGCCCACATGGGTGTCGCCGACGAAGATCTGCGGGACGCTGGTGCGGCCGCCGGCGCGCTGGACCATGATCGTGCGCGAGCCGGCCGTCTTCTCGACGTCGATCTCGGTGAAGGCGATGCCCTTGTCGCGCAGCAGGCTCTTGGCCGCCGAACAGTACGGGCACCACGCGGTTGTGTAGATCGTGACCGGCTTCATCGTCGAAACGCCCCACCCCAATCCCAACAGCATATAGGCGAGCCGGCGGGCTCTTCCTACTGCCTCGATTCGGTGGGGACGCCGGCGGATACGCTCAGGCGGCGAGCAGCTTCTCGACCTCGTTCACGAGATCGCGCAGGTGGAAGGGCTTCGACAGGACCTTGGCGTCCTTCGGGGCCTTCGAATCCGGGTTCAGGGCCACGGCGGCGAAGCCCGTGATGAACATGACCTTGATGTCGGGGTCGAGTTCGGTGGCGCGGCGCGCCAGCTCGATCCCGTCCATCTCGGGCATCACGATGTCGGTGAGGAGCAGCTCGAACGGCTCCTCGCGCAGGCGGTTATAGGCCGACAGGCCGTTGTCGAATGACAGAACGTCGTAGCCGGCGTTCTGCAGCGCCTTGGCCAGGAAGCGGCGCATGTCGTTGTCGTCTTCCGCCAGGAGGATCTTCATCGAGCAGCGTCCCGTACCTTTGATTCGATGTGTTCTTTTCACAAAGCACCGGCTTGGTAAACAGAACGTTGCCATGCGATCCGGACGGGGTGTCCAACGGCACCCGCAGGGTCCTTTCGGCGCGCCCGTCCTGCTGGACAGGCCAGCCGGCAAACCGCACAGTGCAGGCATGCGTTGTCCCGTCCGCACCGAGGCGCCCGCGCCACGATGACAGAGCCGTCCCAGACCCCCGATCCGTCCGGAACGGCCGCCTTCGATCCGCCCTTCACGGTGGACGAACCGACCGCGCACACCCTGCCCTTCGTGTTCAACACGCCCCATTCCGGGGCGGTCTATCCGCCCGCCTTCCTCGCCGCCTCGCGCCTCGACGGCCTCGCCCTCCGGCGCTCGGAGGACGCGCATGTGGACCGGCTTTTCGCCCCGGTGGTCGACCTCGGCGCGCCCCTGATGCGGGCGCATTTCCCGCGGGCCTTCCTCGACGTGAACCGGGAGCCCTACGAACTCGACCCGCGCATGTTCGACGGGCGCCTGCCGGCCTTCGCCAACACCCGCTCCATGCGGGTGGCGGGCGGCCTCGGCACCATCCCGCGCCTCGTGGCGGACGGGCAGGAGATCTATCGCGGGCGCCTGCCCGTCGAGGCCGCGGTCGAGCGGATCGAGAGCCTCTACAAGCCCTACCACCGCACGCTGCGCGCGCTGATCCAGCGCACGGCGCGCCAGTTCGGGCACGCCATCCTGATCGACTGCCACTCGATGCCCTCGTCGAGCCTCGGGCGCGACGAGGCGGCACGGGCCGACATCATCCTGGGCGACCGCTTCGGCACCGCCTGCGCGCCGATCCTGATCGACGCCTTCGAGCACCACCTGCGCGCCCGCGGCTACCGCGTCCTGCGCAACAAGCCCTATGCGGGCGGCTTCATCACCGAGCATTACGGCGAGCCGAACGTCGAGCGGCACGCCCTGCAGATCGAGATCAACCGGGGCCTCTACATGAACGAGGCCAGCCTCGCGATCACCCCGGGTTTCTCGGAACTGGTCTGGCACCTGCGCGGCGTCGTGGCGGCCGTCGCCGCCGAAGTCCAGGGTCTCTCCCCGACGCGGATGGCCGCCGAGTAGAGCGCTCCCAAGAAACTTTTGCGGCCGGCTCCAAAAGATTTCGCCGGTCCGCGCGGGAAAGTGACGGTTTGGGCGACCCCATCCGGGGCAAGTCCGGTTAGGAGTAGCCCAGACCGGGCGCGTACCTATAATGCAGGTCCGCTGCCGCCGCACGAGCCAGAGCCCATGACGTCTCGCATCCCCGACTTCGCGACCGTTCCCTACGCGGCCGATGCCGTCCCGGCCCCGGTGCCGCCCACGGGCGAGCCCTGGATGACGCCCGAGGGCATTCCGGTGAAGGGCGTCTACGGTCCGCAGGACCGCGAGGGCATCGAGTTCCTCGACACCTATCCGGGCGTGGCGCCCTACCTGCGCGGCCCCTACCCGACGATGTACGTGACCCAGCCCTGGACGATCCGGCAATATGCCGGCTTCTCCACGGCCGAGGATTCGAACGCGTTCTACCGGCGCAATCTGGCCGCCGGCCAGAAGGGCCTGTCGGTGGCCTTCGACCTCGCCACCCACCGGGGCTACGATTCCGACCACCCGCGCGTCTCGGGCGATGTCGGCATGGCGGGCGTCGCGATCGATTCGATCTACGACATGCGCACCCTCTTCTCCGGCATTCCGCTGGACGAGATGACCGTCTCGATGACGATGAACGGCGCGGTGCTGCCGATCCTCGCCCTCTACATCGTCGCGGCCGAGGAGCAGGGCGTGCCGCCGGAGAAGCTCGCCGGCACGATCCAGAACGACATCCTCAAGGAGTTCATGGTCCGCAACACCTACATCTACCCGCCGGCGGGTTCGATGCGGATCATCGGCGACATCTTCGCCTACACGTCGAAGAACATGCCGAAATTCAACTCCATCTCGATCTCCGGCTACCACATGCAGGAAGCCGGGGCGACGAACGACCTCGAGCTGGCCTACACGCTGGCCGACGGGGTCGAGTACATCAGGGCGGGGCTGGCCGCCGGCCTGACCATCGACCAGTTCGCCCCGCGCCTGTCGTTCTTCTGGGCGATCTCGACGAACTTCTTCATGGAGATCGCCAAGATGCGGGCCGCGCGCCTGATCTGGGCCAAGCTCGTCAAGGAATTCGAGCCGAAATCCGACAAGTCGCTGCCCCTGCGCACCCACAGCCAGACCTCGGGCTGGTCGCTAACCGCGCAGGACGTGTTCAACAACGTCACCCGCACCTGCATCGAGGCGATGGCGGCGACGCAAGGCGGCACCCAGTCCCTGCACACCAACGCGCTGGACGAGGCGCTGGCCCTGCCCACCGATTTCTCGGCCCGCATCGCCCGCAACACCCAGCTCTTCCTGCAGCAGGAGAGCGGCACCACGCGCATCGTCGACCCGTGGGGCGGCTCCTACTACGTCGAGAAGCTGACCCAGGACATCGTCTCCCGCGCCTGGGAGCACCTGCGCGAGGTCGACGAGCTGGGGGGCATGGCCAAGGCCATCGAGGCCGGCATTCCGAAGCTGCGCATCGAGGAGGCGGCGGCCCGGGCCCAGGCCCGGATCGATTCCGGCCGCCAGACCATCGTGGGCGTCAACAAGTTCAAGCCGGACGACGACCGCGCCATCGAGCTGATGCGCGTCGACAACGGCAATGTCCGCACCCTGCAGATCGACAAGCTGAAGCGCCTGCGGGCCGAGCGCAGCCAGGCCGACGTCGACGCGGCCCTGGCGGCGCTGACGGCGGCGGCGCAGGGGACGGGCAACCTCCTCGAACTCGCCGTGAGCGCGGCGCGGGCCAAGGCCACGGTGGGCGAGATCTCGGATGCCCTGGAGAAGGCCTGGGGCCGTCACCGGGCCGAGATCCGCTCGATCTCGGGCGTCTACAAGCGGGAGGTGGGTGGCATGTCGCCGGTGGTCGAGACCGTTCGCAAGCTCGTGGAGACCTTCGAGGAGAACGACGGGCGCCGCCCGCGCATCCTCGTCGCCAAGATGGGCCAGGACGGGCACGACCGCGGGCAGAAGGTCATCGCTTCGGCCTTCGCCGATCTCGGCTTCGACGTGGATATCGGGCCGCTCTTCGCGACCCCCGCCGAGGCCGCGCGCCAGGCGGTGGAGAACGACGTCCACATCGTCGGCGTGTCGTCGCTGGCCGCCGGCCACCTGACCCTGGTGCCCGAGCTGAAGGCCGCGCTGACCGAGCAGGGCCGCGGCGACGTGATGATCGTCATCGGCGGCGTGATCCCGCCCGGCGACTACGACGCCCTCTACGCCGCCGGCGCCTCGGCGATCTTCCCGCCCGGCACCGTCATCGCGGAGGCCGCCGTGAAGCTGATCGAGGAACTCAACGGCCGCCTCGGCTACGCCGCCCGCCAGGCCGCGGAATAGGGCCTCCGGTCGCCCGAGCCTCCGGCCCGCTGCCGCCACCCCGGCAAGCGCGGGGCCTCGACCGCGCCGGGACAGGCGCTCGCGCGCGAGGTCAGGCCGCGGCGGGCTGCTCCGCCCGCCCGCGATAGGACAGGGCCTCGGCGAGATGGATGCGGCGGACCCGTGCCTCGCCGTCGAGATCGGCCAGGGTGCGGGCGACCCGCAGGGTGCGGTGGAAGCCGCGCGCCGAGAGCCGCATGGTCTCGGCGGCCGAGCGGATCAGGGCGGCGCCCTCCGGGTCCGGCGCCGCCACCGCCTCGATCACCGGCGGCGGACAGGTGGCGTTGGTATACGACCTCTCCGGGTCGTGGGCGGCATAGCGCGCGGTCTGCAGGGCGCGGGCGGCCGCGACACGGGCCGCCATCTCGGCCGACCCCTCCAGCGGCGGCGGCAGGATCAGGTCGGCGGCCGTCACCGCACCGACCTCGATGCGCAGATCGATGCGATCGAGAAGCGGGCCGGAGATGCGGGCACCGTACTGGGCCACGCAGCGCTCGTTGGGGCCGCGGCGGCAAGCATAGCCCGGCTCCAGCGCCTGTCCGCAGCGGCAGGGATTCATCGCAGCGACGAGCTGGAAACGCGCCGGGTAGGTCACCCGGTGGTTGGCCCGCGCGATCATGATCGTCCCGGTCTCCATCGGCTGACGCAGGGAATCGAGCACCTGGGGCGTGAATTCGGGCAATTCGTCGAGGAACAGCACGCCGCCATGGGCCAGCGAGGCCTCCCCCGGACGGGCGTTGATGCCGCCGCCGACGAGGGCCGCCATGGAGGCCGAATGGTGCGGCTGCCGGAAGGGACGCCGGTTCGAGAGCGCGCCGCCCTTGAGTTCGCCCGCCACCGACTGGATCATCGAGACCTCGAGGAGTTCGCGCGGGGCCAGCGGCGGCAGGATCGAGGGCAGGCGCGCGGCGAGCATCGACTTGCCCGCCCCCGGCGGCCCGTTCATCAGGAGGTTGTGGCCGCCGGCCGCGGCGATCTCCAGGGCGCGCTTGGCCCCCTCCTGGCCCTTGATGTCGCGCAGGTCCGGCAGCGCCGCGCCCGGCGCGGCCACCGCCGGCTCGGGCCGGGCCATCACCTGCGTCCCCTTGAAGTGATTGGCGAGCTGGATGAGCGAGCGCGGCGCCAGCACGTCGAGGTCGCCGCCGGCCCAGGCGGCTTCGGGCCCGGTCGCGGCCGGGCAGATCAGGCCGAGGCCGAGGGCGTTGGCCGCCATGGCGGCGGGCAGGACCCCGGAGACGGCGGTGATCGTGCCGTCGAGGGCGAGTTCGCCCAGGACGCAGTAGCCCGCCAGGGCATCCGCCGGCAGCGCGCCGATGGCGCCCATCACCGCCAGGGCGATCGGCAGGTCGTAGTGCGAACCCTCCTTCGGCAGGTCGGCCGGGGCGAGGTTCACGGTGATGCGCTTGGCCGGCAGGGCGAGGCCGGAGGCGATCAGCGCGGAGCGCACCCGCTCGCGCGATTCCGCCACCGCCTTGTCGGCGAGACCTACCACCGTGAAGGCGACGATGCCCGGGGCGATCTGGACCTGGACATCGACGGCTCGCGCCTCGATGCCCTCGAACGCCAGGGTGGCGACGCGCGTGACCATGCTGGACCGACCCCGGGGCTCGCAGATTCGACGACCCTAGGGGGCGGCGCGCCGCCGCACAACCAGAGCGCGCAGGCATCCCGGACTTTCGCCAGGAACCTCGTTCCCGCTCAGCGGTTCCGGAGGGGTCAGAAACAATCCTCCGGACATCAGGGAGACATCATGTCGATCAAGTTCACGGGCCTCGCGGCCCTCGGTCTCGGCCTCGCATTCACCGGCTCCGCCTTCGCCGATCGGGCGCCCACCCCGGACGAGCAGACCAAGATCGAGGCCGTGCTGAAGCAGGAAGGCTTCACCAAGTGGAAGAAGATCGAGGTCGAGGACGACGAGATCGAGGTCGACGACGCCATCGACGCCAACGGCAAGCAGTTCGACCTGGAGCTCGATCCCAAGACCTTCGCCATCGTGAAGCGCAAGGCCGAGTAGTCCCACGGCCCTCCGGCGGGACGGACGTCTCGCCGGAGGGCCGACGCTGACGGCTTCAGCCCTTGCGGGTGAAGTAGGTGCCGGCGGGCGCCGCCGAGCCGGCGCCGCTCGGATTGAGCGCCCGCCACTGGGTCAGCACGGCATCGCCGCCCCGGCGCATCTCGAACAGGTTCGCCCCGACATCGTAGAGCCGCGTGCCGTAGGCGTTGATGGTGCGGCCGTCGCCGAAGGTGTGGAACGTGACGGCCACGCTCTCGGCCGTGCCGCTCGCCTTGCAGACGATGGTCTCGTCGGTCTGGAAGCCCTCGATCCGCAGCAGGCAGTCGCGGTTGCCGCGGCCGGGGGCGATGTCGAGCTCGTAGGTGACGACGATCGGCGATCCGCCGACGGTGCGACCCCCGTCATGCTCGTAGAGATAGCGGCCCGCCCAGGCGCTCGGAGCTTCCGGAGCGGCGGCTGCGGAAGCTGCCGTGAGACCCGCCATCAGACAGGTCGAGGCCGTCAGGCTCGGACCGAACCGCCGCGTCATCGGCGTCTCCCTCTTCGTCGACACAGACAGGAGGCGAAGGCTGGCGCACGGATCGGGCGATTTGCGGGCACGCCGAGCCCGGCCTCCCGGTCGGCCCGCCTCGTCCCGCCGCGATGTGCCCCGCCGAGGCCCGAAGTCCGCTTGCATCCGTCGCGCGCGGCGGCCATATAGCGCTCGGGAGGTTGGCGAGGGACGTTTCACTCGCCAACCGGGTCAGGTCCGGAAGGAAGCAGCCCTAACGAGACCGAGCGGGTCTTCGTCCAGCCTCCCACCTCGATCGATGCCTCGGGCTCGCGTGGCGGCACCCTCCGACCGGAGCCGCACCAACCCAGCAAGGCGGCATGGACGCGACTTCCGGTCCTCTGAGCGACGCCGGGCTTCTGCCCGGCCTTCCCGAGCCGACCCCGGCCGCCACGCCCTATCGGGTGCTGGCCCGCAAGTACCGCCCTCAGAACTTCGACGATCTGATCGGCCAGGGCGCCATGGTGCGGACGCTGGCCAACGCCTTCGCGGCCAACCGCATCCCGCAGGCCTGGATGCTGACCGGGGTGCGCGGCGTCGGGAAGACCACCACGGCGCGCATCCTGGCGCGCGGCCTGAACTACGTCCGCGACGGCCAGCCCGACACCGGTCCCACCATCGCGATGCCGGAACTCGGCCGGCACTGCCAGGCCATCATGGAATCCCGGCACATGGACGTGCTGGAGATGGATGCCGCCTCGCATACCGGCATCGACGACGTGCGCGGCATCATCGACGGCATCCGCTATTCGCCGGTCTCGGCCCGCTACAAGGTCTACATCGTCGACGAGGTCCACATGCTCTCGGAGAAGGCGTTCAACGCCTTCCTGAAGACGCTGGAGGAGCCGCCGCCGCACGCCAAGTTCGTCTTCGCCACCACCGAGATCCGCAAGGTGCCGGTGACCATCCTGTCCCGGTGCCAGCGCTTCGACCTGCGCCGCGTCGAGGCCGAGACCCTGGTCGGTCACCTCGCCCGCATCTGCGCCGCCGAGGCCGTCGAGGCCGACGCCGAGGCGCTGGCCGCCATCACCCGGGCGGCCGAGGGCTCCGTGCGCGACGCGCTCTCCCTCCTCGACCAGGCGATCGCCCACGGGGCGGGCCTCGTCAGTGCCCAGAGCGTGCGCGACATGCTGGGGCTGGCCGATCGCGGCCGCATCGTCGACCTGTTCGAGGCGGTGATGCGCGGCGACATCCCGGCCTCCTTCGCCGAGGTGCGCGGACAGTACGAGGCCGGCGCGGACCCGGCCGTGATCCTCTCCGACCTCGCGAGCTTCACCCACCTCGTCACCCGCCTGAAGCTGGTGCCGGAGGAGGCCGCCGCCGACCCGACCCTGAGCGAAGCGGAGCGTTCGCGCGGAGGCGATTTCGCGAAGAGGCTCTCGGTCCGGGTGCTGTCGCGGGCCTGGCAGATCCTCCTGAAGGCGATCCCCGAGGTGCAGACGGCGACCCGGCCCCTGGCGGCGGCCGAGATGGCCCTGGTACGCCTCGCCTACGCGGCCGATCTCCCGACCCCCGACGAGGCCCTGCGCCAGATGAAGGCCCAGGCGCTGGCGGGCCCCGGGACGGCTTCCGGCGCCTTGGCGCAGTCCCCGGCCCCGGGACCAACGATGGCCGAGGGCCGCCCGGCCCTGCCGCCGATCCCCACCTTCTCCGCCGAGGCGCCCCCGCCGCGGCCCGCTCTGGCGATGGCGGCAAACGGCGGCGGTTCACGCCCCGCCCTGACGAGCCCGGCTCCGGCTCCCGCTCCGCAGCCGGAAGGTCCGCGCCTCGCGCGCTTCACCGACGTCGTCGCCCTGGCGGATGCCAAGCGCGACATCGGCCTGAAGATGGCGCTGGAGCGCGAGGTCCATCTCGTGCGCTTCGAGGAGGGCCGCATCGAGTTCCGCCTCGCCGAGGGCGGGCGCCAGAGCATCGCCAACGATCTCGCCCGTGCCCTCGATGCCTGGACCGGCCGGCGCTGGATCGTCGCCTTGTCGAAGGAGGCTGGCGAGCCGACCCTCGATGCCACCGCGCGGGCCGCCACCGAGACCCGTCACCAGAACGCCGCCGCGCACCCGCTGGTCCGCGAGGTGCTGGCCCGGTTCCCGGGGGCGCAGATCATCGACGTGCGCGACAAGGCCCCCGAGACCTCGCCGGCGGTCGAGGCCCCGCCCACCGGCGAGGCCGAGACCGACGAGCCCGAGAACGAGGCATAGTCTCCGGGGGCCCCACGCCCCAGATGTGATCCAGTCCGGTTCCGAAACGACAGAGAGGGCAGACCCGATGCGCGACCTCATGGGCATCATGAAGCAGGCCCAGGCCATGCAGGAGAAGATGGCCTCCCTGCAGGACGAACTCGACACCGTCGAGGTGTCCGGCGCCTCCGGCGGCGGCGCCGTTCGGGTGACGATGACGGCCAAGGGCCTGGTGAAGGGTGTTCAGCTCGACCCGGCCATGCTCGTGCCCGACGAGCGCGAGATCCTCGAGGATCTCATCGTGGCGGCCGTGAACGATGCCCGCGGCAAGGCCGAGCAGGTTGCAGCCGAACGGATGGCGGAGCTCACCAAAGGTCTGCCGATCCCGCCGGGCATGAAGCTCTTCTAGGCGCGTCAACCCGGCAATTCGGCAACATCGATCACAATTTGGTCGGTCAAGCGTTGCCATGGGGCCGCCAGAGTGGAACGTTGCGTATCCGACGTCCTCCCTGCGGCCGGATCATGACATTTGATTCGCATTCTCCTCGGGCGATACAGGCACAGCCCCAGGTTGTTTATGGACGTCTCGGGGACATCGCTCCCCTCGTCATCGGATTTCTTCTCCTGATCGCAACGGTTGCTGCGACGGCCGGCCTCGTGGCGCAGCAGGACGCGAACCGAGCGGAGTTGCGCCGGAGCGTCCGCATCCGCGACGCGATCTTCACCCTGTATTCCGGCATCCAGGATGCGGAGGCCGGGCAGCGTGGCTACCTCCTCTCAAGCGACGAGACCTACCTCAAGCTCTCCGAGGCGGCGATCGCGAACACGCCCGGCCGGCTGGCGACCATCGCCGAGGCGGTGGCCCGCAACCCCGGCATGGCGGCGATCATCGCCCGTCTCAGCCGCGTCGCGGAGGCCAAGCTCGGCGAATTGCGGGAGACCATCGCCCTGCGCCGCGCCGGCCAGACCGAGGCGGCCCTGGCCCGGATGCGCACCGGCGAGGGCAAGCATCTCATGGACGAGGTCCGCTCCCTGTTCGAGGAGGCGCAGGCCGACAACTACAGCCGCCTGATCAGCCGCCAGGAACAGGCGGGCGAGGAGGCGCGCCAGGTTCAGGTCGCGGTGGCGGCGGCCGTCGTCCTGGTGGTCGTGCTGGGCGGCTACGTGGTGATCGACGCCGGCCGGCGCCACCAGCGCACCCTTCGCGCCCATGCCGCGCTACAGGCGGCGAACGCCTCCCTGATCGAGGCGGCCGCCACCCGCGACATGCTAGAGGACCGCCTGCGTCAATCCCAGAAGATGGAGGCCCTCGGCCAGCTCACCGGCGGCCTCGCGCACGACTTCAACAACATGCTGGCGATCATCATCGGCAATCTCAGCCTGCTCAAGCGGCGGCTGGAGCGAGGCGACCGCGCGGTGGAGCGCTATGCCGAGCAGGCGCTCAAGGGGGCCGACCGGGCCGCGACGCTGACGCATCGGCTCCTGGCCTTCGCCCGCAAGCAGCCCCTGGCCCCGGAGGCCATCGCCTGCAACCGCCTCATCGCCGCCATGTCCGACCTGCTGCGCCGCAGCCTCGGCGAGGCGATCCGGATCGAGACCGTCACGGCGCCCGACCTCTGGACCACGAAGGCGGACGCGAACCAGCTCGAGAACGCCATCCTCAACCTCGCGGTGAATGCCCGCGACGCGATGCCGAAGGGCGGACGGCTAATCATCGAGACCGACAACGTCCATCTCGATGCGGCCTATGCCGCGCAGAATCCGGGTGTTCCGGCCGGGCAGTACGTCCTCGTGGCCCTGACCGACAG
This sequence comes from Methylobacterium sp. TK31, assembly GCF_055361545.1. Classification (NCBI taxonomy): domain Bacteria; kingdom Pseudomonadati; phylum Pseudomonadota; class Alphaproteobacteria; order Hyphomicrobiales; family Methylobacteriaceae; genus Methylobacterium; species Methylobacterium sp. TK31. The sequence goes on from NZ_CM143964.1 coordinate 3,562,440, forward strand.
CGGCAGCGGCATGCCGCCGGACGTCGCCGCCAAGGCCTTCGACCCCTTCTTCACCACCAAGCCGGTGGGCCAGGGCACCGGCCTCGGCCTCAGCCAGGTCTACGGCTTCGTCCGCCAGTCCGGGGGCCACGTGGCGATCTATTCCGAGCCCGACCGGGGGACGACGGTGCGCCTCTACCTGCCGCGTCATTTCGGCGACGCCGCGGAGTTGGAGCCCGTCACGCCGACCATGCTCCCCGAGGGCTCGCCGCGCGAGGTGATCCTGGTGGTCGAGGACGAGGACGGCGTGCGCCACCTCGCCGTCGAGGCCCTGCGCGACCTGCGCTACACCGTCATCCATGCGGACGGGGCCAGGGACGCCCTGGAGATGCTCGACGCGCATCCCGAGATCGCGCTGCTGTTCACCGACGTGGTCATGCCCGAGGTGAACGGGCGTGAACTGGCCGATGCCGTGCATGCGCGCCGGCCGGACCTACCGGTGCTGTTCACCACCGGCTACACGCGCAACGCCATCGTGCATAACGGCCTCGTCGACGCCGATGTACAGTTGCTGGCCAAGCCCTATACCCTGGAGCAGCTCGCCCTGAAGGTGCGTCAGGTCATGGTGCGGGAAGCCGCCTGAGTTCGGGGCGGCAGGAAGCCGCCGCGCGACCCGATGCCGTGAGGATGGATCGGTTTTCCGACGATCGGCGTGTCGGTATCTTAACGGATATCGGCGTCTCTCGAAGACATGAATGAGCATCGCAAGGCCGTTCGCGCCCTGACACATCTTGCCGGTCGTGTTGCCCTCGACGGGACATCACCGGAAACATTGCCTTGTCTGGTCCGGAACTTGTCTCCGATCGGAGCCCGTGTGGTCTTCTGCGCGGAGGTCGAGATTCCGGACAGCTTCGACCTGTTCCTCGGACCGGGCAAGACTGCCTACCGGGTGCGCCGGATCTGGTCTGCACAGAACGAGGTCGGCGTTCTCTTCAGCGAAGCCCGCAGGAACGCGCCGGATGTCTTGTGCGATGCGGCCCCGTGCGACGAAGATCCGGAATGCGACGGTTCCGGGGACGACGATCCAGATGCCGGGGCCGCGCCGAAATTCTAGCGGCGCGGCCCCGGGATTCGGCCCGGGACGCGGAGACCACGCTCCGCGGCCCGGATCGCGCGGCCCTCAGGCGGCCGCGGAGAGCACCGGCTCGGCAGCGCGGACATCCGCGTCGACGTGGGCGGCGAAGCGCTTGAAGTTCTCCTGGAACATCGTGACGAGGCGCGTCGCGGTCTCTTGGAAGGCCGCCTTGTTGGTCCAGGTGTCGATCGGGGACAGGACCTCGGTCTCGACGCCCGGCACCGCGACCGGCACCTGGAAGCCGAAATAGGGGTCGCGGCGGAACTCGACATGCGCGAGCGAGCCGTCGAGGGCGGCACTGAGCAGGCGGCGGGTGACCCGGATCGGCATGCGGCGACCGGTGCCGACGCCGCCGCCGGTCCAGCCGGTGTTTACGAGCCAGCAATCCACCGCGTGATGGGCGATCAGGTCCCGCAGCAGGTTGCCGTAGACGCTCGGGTGGCGCGGCATGAACGGCGCGCCGAAGCAGGTCGAGAACGTCGCCTCGGGTGCCGTGAGCCCGCGCTCCGTGCCGGCGACCTTGGCGGTGTAGCCGGAGAGGAAGTGGTACATCGCCTCGGCGCCGGTCAGCTTGGCGATCGGCGGCATCACGCCGAAGGCATCGCAGGTCAGCATGACGATGTTCTTCGGATGCGCGGCCCGGCCCGTGGCGCTGGCATTGGCGATGAAGTCGAGGGGATAGGCGCAGCGGGTGTTCTCGGTGAGCGAGGCGTCGTCGAAATCCGGAATCCGGGTCTCGGGATCGATCACCACGTTCTCCATCACCGTGCCGAAGCGCTCGGTGGTGGCGTAGATCTCCGGCTCGGCGTTGCGCGAGAGCCGGATGGTCTTGGCGTAGCAGCCGCCCTCGAAATTGAAGATGCCGTCCCGGCTCCAGCCATGCTCGTCGTCGCCGAGAAGCTGGCGCGAGGAATCGTTCGAGAGGGTGGTTTTGCCGGTGCCGGACAGGCCGAAGAACAGGGCCGAGTCACCGGCCTCGTCGAGGGCCGCGTTGGCCGAGCAGTGCATCGGCATCACGCCGGACTTCGGCAGGATGTAGTTGAGGTAGGTGAAGACCGACTTCTTCATCTCGCCGGCATAGGCCGAGCCCCCGATGAGGACGAGCTTGCGCACGAAGTCGATGGCAATCACGGTCTTCGAGCGGCAGCCGTGCCGGTGCGGCTCGGCCTGGAAGCTCGGCAGGTCGATGATCGTGAGTTCGGGCACGTAGTGCGCGAGGGTGGCGCGGTCCGGCCGGATCAGCAGGTTGCGGATGAACAGCGAGTGCCAGGCGAACTCGGTGAACACCCGGGCATTGACGCCGTGGGACGGATCGGCGCCGCCGCGCAGGTCCTGGGCGAAGAGCTCGCGGCCCTCGGCATGGGCCAGGAAGTCGGCATACAGGGTCTCGAACTGCTCGGGCGTGATCGCACCGTTGTTGTCCCACCAGATCTCGTTCTCGGTGGCGGCGTCGCGCACCACGAACTTGTCCTTGGGCGAGCGGCCGGTATGGGAGCCGGTGGTCGCCACGAAGGCGCCGCCGCGGGCCAGCTGCCCCTCGCCGCGGGCCAGGGCCTCCTCGTAGAGGCGGGGAACGTCGAGGTTCCAGTGAACCGCCTTCAGGTTGCGCAGGCCGATGGCCTCGGACCCGTGCGCTGCGTTGAACTCGCCGATATTGGTCACGCTCATCTCTCCTCCGGCCCCTGATCGCGTCGCCGCCCCATAGACAGGGAGCCGTACCGGCTCTCCATATCCGCCGGTTTTCGGAGTGTCCGCGCGGTTGGTCAGGGCCACCGCGCGCAGGTTCACCGCTCCGAAACCGCGCTTCTCCTGCATAGACACGGATCATTTGCCGTCAATCCGCCTGTTGGCCGACAAAAAAACTGACATGATCAGGATTACCATCGAAGATTCCTTCGCGGGTGGCCGAACCGGGCCGCTTTCTGGTGTGATTCGGTGTCGACGGGGGCGAAAGATCGGCCTGGAGACCCTATTTATGGGATCGTGAAACGGGCCGGGCGCGATCGGACGCGCCGGGCCCAGGCCGCCGCTGCGCTTCACCCGCCCGCTTCTTAAGCAGTGCGCCGTGTGGGTGCCTCAACCGTCACGAGTATTTTCGTCCATGGCACAAGCCGTCGCCGGTCCCGAGATCGAGCGCCTCATCCAGCTCCTGGCCCGCATGCCGGGCCTGGGGCCCCGCTCCGCCCGCCGCGCCGCCCTGCAGCTGATCAAGAAGCGGGAGACGCTGCTGGCACCGCTGGCGGAGGCGATGCGAGTGGCCTCCGAGCGGATCGTCGTCTGCCAGACCTGCGGCAACGTCGATACGCGCGACCCCTGCACGATCTGCTGCGACGAGAGCCGCGACCCGGCGACCCTGGTGGTGGTGGAGGACGTCTCGGACCTCTGGGCCCTGGAGCGCTCGGGCGCGGTGACGGCCCGCTACCATGTGCTCGGCGGCGTCCTCTCGGCCCTCGACGGCGTACGCCCGGAGCATCTCAACCTCGACAGCCTCGTGGCCCGGGCGGCCGATCCGGCGATGCGCGAGATCATCCTGGCGCTGAACGCCACCGTCGACGGACAGACCACGGCCCATTACGTCACCGAATCCCTGAAGGCGCACGGCCTGAAGGTCACCCGCCTCGCCCACGGCGTCCCGGTCGGCGGCGAACTCGACTATCTCGACGAGGGCACGCTGACCGCGGCGATCCGGAGCCGGACGCCGTTCTGAGACCGGAGCCCAAGGACCCTGTATCCGGACCCGGTTCATGGACCCGGTTTTTGGGCCCGGTATTTGACCGGCCTCCGGCACATCCGTATCTGCGGGGGATTCCCGGCGCCGCCCGCCCCGCCCCCGTTTCAAGTCCGATCGCCCCATGACCATCCGCCCCCTCGTGATCCTGCCCGATGCGCGCCTGCGCCTTGCCTCAGAGCCGGTCGGCCCCGTGACCGACGAGATCCGGACGCTCGCCGCCGACATGCTGGAGACGATGTACGACGCCCCCGGCGTCGGGCTCGCCGCGATCCAGATCGGCGTGCCGAAGCGCGTCGTCACCATCGACACCTCGAAGGACGAGAACGACCGCCACCCGCAGGTCTTCCTCAATCCCGAGATCGTCTGGGCCTCGGAGGAGAAGCGGATCTACGACGAGGGCTGCCTGTCGATCCCGGAATTCTACGGCGAGGTCGAGCGGCCCGACCGCGTCCGGGTTCGCTTCCGCGACCTCGACGGGACGGAGCAGGAGATCGAGGCGGACGGCCTCCTCGCCACCTGCATCCAGCACGAGATCGACCACCTCGACGGCGTGCTGTTCATCGACCACCTGTCGAAGCTGAAGCGCGACCGGGTGGTGAAGAAATTCGCCAAGGCGGCCAAGCGCGGCGACGTCTGAGGCCGGCTTCAAGGGTTCAAGAGCCATGCGCGTCGTCTTCATGGGTACGCCGGATTTCGCCGTGCCGACCCTGGCGCGCCTCGCCGCCGACGGCCATGCGATCGCCGCCGTCTACACCCGTGCGCCGGCCAAGGCCGGGCGCGGCATGGCCCTCAAGCCCTCCCCCGTGCAGGCGATGGCCGAGAGCCTCGGCGCGCCCGTGCTGACGCCCGCCAGCCTCAAAGGGCTCGAGGCCGCCGCGACCTTCGCCGGCCACGGAGCCGATGTCGCCGTGGTGGTGGCCTATGGCCTGCTCCTGCCGCGGGCGATCCTCGACCTGCCGCGCCACGGCTGCCTCAACCTGCACGGCTCGCTGCTGCCCCGCTGGCGCGGCGCCGCGCCGATCCAGCGCGCCGTGATGGCCGGGGATGCGGAGAGCGGCGTCGGCATCATGCGGATGGAGGCCGGCCTCGATACCGGGCCCGTGGCGCTGGAGGCCCGGCTTCCGATCACCCCCGGCATGACGGCGGGTCAACTCCACGACGCGCTGATGCCGCTCGGGGCCGACCTGATGGCGCAGGCGCTGCACGCGCTGGAGCGGGGCGACCTGACCTTCCGGCCCCAGGCCGAGGAGGGCGTCGTCTACGCCCACAAGATCACCAACGACGAGGCCCGCATCGACTGGAGCCGCCCGGCCCGCGAGGTCGCCGACCACATCAACGGCCTGTCGCCCTTCCCAGGCGCCTTCTTCGAGGCGGATTTCGGCAAGGGACCGGAGCGCGTGAAGGTCCTCGCGGCCGACGCCGTTCCCGGTACCGGCGCTCCCGGCATGCTCCTCGAGACGGACGGTACCGTCGCGTGCGGCGAGGGGGCGGTTCGGCTCCGCGCCCTGCGCCGCGCCGGCAAGGGTGGCACCAGCACGGGGGCCGAATTCATGCGTGGCACCCATCGCTCGCCCGGGACGCGGCTGGCATGACCGAACCGGGCCGAACCTGATGCCGCGCTACAAGCTCGTCATCGAGTACGACGGCAGCCCGTTCTGCGGCTGGCAGCGCCAGACCTCGCAGCCCTCCGTCCAGGGGGCGATCGAATCGGCGGTCAAGCGCTTCTCCGGCGAGATCGCCGGCCTGACCTGCGCCGGCCGCACGGATACGGGCGTCCACGCCACGCATCAGGTGGCGCATCTCGACCTCGAACGGGATTGGCGCACCGACGTGGTGCGCGACGCGCTCAACGCGCATCTGCGCCCGAATCCGGTGGCGATCCTCAGCGCGGAGATCGTCGGCGCCGCGTTCAACGCCCGCCACTCCGCCACCCGCCGGCATTACCGCTACCGCATCCTCAACCGACGCAGCCCGCCGGTACTCAACCGCGCCCATGTCTGGCAGGTGCCCTGGCCCCTCGACGTCGCGCGGATGCGGGAGGCTGCCACCCGCCTCCTCGGCCTGCACGACTTCACGGCCTTCCGCGCCGCCGAGTGCCAGGCCAGGAGCCCTCTTCGAACCCTCGACCAACTCGACGTGGCGGCGATGCCGATGGGCCTGCACGACGAGATCGTGGTGGCGACCTCGGCCCGCGCCTTCCTGCACCACCAGGTCCGCTCGATGGTCGGCACCCTGATGCTGGCCGGCAGCGGCCGTATCACCGCCGACGACGTCGCCGACATCCTGGCGAGCCGGGACCGCAGCCGCTGCGGTCCCCTGGCGCCCGCCTGCGGGCTGACGCTGGTGGGTGTGGATTACACCGTCGATCCAACTGGGTTCGAGGCCCCGAAATACGACGCCAGCACCCGGGTGTAGATCGCCGTCAGGCGGTTGAGGTCGGCCACCGGCACGCATTCGTCGGTCTGGTGCATGGTCTGGCCGACGAGGCCGAACTCGATGACCGGGCAGGCATCCTTGATGAAGCGCGCATCCGAGGTGCCGCCCGTGGTCGAGAGCACCGGGCGGCGGCCGGTCTCGGTGGCGATGGCGCCGGCCACGAGCTCGGTGAAGGCGTCGGGCTCGGTGAGGAAGGCCGGCGAGTTCGAGGGCAGGAGGTCGAGGGTGTAGCGCACGCTGCGCCCGGCGGCGGCCGCGAGGCGAGCCCGGATCTCGGCGCCGAGAGTCTCGGCGGTCCAGCGGTCGTTGAAGCGGATATTGAAGGTGCCGTGCGCCTCGGCCGGAATGACGTTGGTGGCCTTGTTGCCGACGTCGAGGGTGGTGAATTCGAGGTTCGAGGCGCCAAAATGCTGGGTCCCGGCATCGAGGGGCGCGGCGAGAAGCGCCGAGGCGAGGCGCAGCAGGCCGGGAATCGGGTTCTCGGCGAGGTCCGGATAGGCGACGTGGCCCTGGCGGCCATGCACGGTCAGCCGTCCGGTGAGGGAGCCGCGCCGGCCGATCTTGATCATGTCGCCGAGGGAATCCGGGTTGGTCGGCTCGCCGAGGAGGCAATGGTCGAAGCGCTCGCCCCGGGCCCTGGCCCAGTCGAGGAGCTTCACCGTGCCGTTGATCGCCGGCCCTTCCTCGTCGCCGGTGATGAGGAAACCGATCGAGCCGGGGAAGTCCGGACCCGCCACGTCGAGATAGTCGAGGGTGGCGGCGAGCATGCAGGCGATGCCGCCCTTCATGTCGACGGCCCCGCGCCCGTACAGCACCCCGTTCTCCACGGTCCCGGCGAAGGGGCCGTGGCGCCAGCGGGCGAGGTCGCCGGGGGGCACCACGTCGGTATGGCCGGCGAACAGCAGGTAGGGCGCCCGCGTGCCGATGCGGGCGTAGAGATTATCGATGTCGGGGGTACCCGGTTCCGAGAAGCGCGGCCGCTCGACGGTGAACCCGGCTCCCTCGAGGATGCCGGCGAGCCAAGCGAGCGCGCCCCCCTCCTCCGGGGTCACCGACGGGCAGCGGATCAGGCTTTGGGCGAGGGCGACGGGGGAGCGGTCGAGGGGCGCGTTCGGCACGGGCGGGACTCTCGGGTGATGTCCTTGTGCGCACGGCCATAAGCGCCGCCGCGCGGGGGTGCAATTCGCGGCCGGGCTTTCACCGCGCGCCGGCGGAGCTTATCTGCGGGGCATGGCCTTCTCCCCCGACGAAGTCGAACGCTACGCCCGCCACCTCGTGCTGCCGGAGGTCGGTGGCCCGGGCCAGGCCCGCCTGAAGGCCGCCCGAGTCCTCGTCATCGGCGCGGGCGGGCTCGGCGCCCCCCTGATCCAGTACCTCGCCGCCGCCGGGATCGGGACGATCGGCATCGTCGACGACGACACCGTCTCCCTGTCGAACCTGCAGCGCCAGGTGATCCACGCAACCCCGGATATCGGTCGCCTCAAGGTGGAGAGCGCGGCCGAATCCGTCGCGCGCCTCAACCCGCACGTCGCGGTGGAGGCGCACCCGTCGCGACTGACGCCGGAGAACGCGCAGGCGCTCATCGGCGCCTACGACGTGGTCGCGGACGGGTCCGACAATTTCGCGACGCGCTATGCGGTCTCGGATGCCTGCTTCCACGCCCGACGCCCCCTGGTGACGGCGGCGCTGGGGCGCTTCGACGGCTCGCTCACGACGCTGCGGCCCTACGAGACCGACGCCCGCGGGCGCCCGAACCCGACCTATCGCTGCCTGTTCCCGAATCCGCCGCCGCCCGGCAGCGTCGCGCCCTGCGCCGAGGCCGGCGTGCTCGGGGCACTCGCGGGCATCATGGGCTCGCTGATGGCCCTGGAGGTGATCCGCACGGTGACGGAATTCGGGGAGCCCCTCGTCGGCCGCCTGCTCATGGTGGACACCCGCGCGATGCGCTTCGAGACCCTCGGCTACGGCTGGGACGAGGCCAACCCCCTGAACGGGACCGGCGCGGAGGCCTGACCCCTGTTCCGGACCGGCTCCACCCCGGGCCGCCCTACTCGGCCGGCAGGGCGTCGAGCAGCGGACGCGGCTCGCGGAAGCGCATCCCGTCGTCGTGGGCGTCGGTGAACTGCAGTGCGGCCAGCTGGGCGTAGAGCGCGCCCTGCGCCAGAAGGCTCTCGTGGGTGCCGCTCTCGACGATGCGGCCACCGTCGAGGACGAGGATGCGGTCGGCCTTGCGGATCGTGGCGAGCCGGTGCGCGATGACCAGGGTGGTGCGCCCGCGCATCAGGGTGTCCAGCGCCGTCTGCACCGCGCGCTCGCTCTCGGCGTCGAGGGCCGAGGTCGCCTCGTCGAGGAGCAGGATCGGCGCATCCTTGAGGATGGCGCGGGCGATCGCCACCCGCTGGCGCTGGCCGCCGGACAGGGTGACGCCGCGCTCGCCCACGGTGGTGGCGTAGCCTTGCGGCAGGGCCCGGATGAAGCCGTCGGCATGGGCGAGCTCGGCGGCGCGCTGGACTTGCGCCTCGGTCGCCTCGGGCCGGCCGTAGCGGATGTTCTCGAGCACGGAGCCGGAGAACACCGTCGGGTCCTGCGGCACCAGGGCGAGGCGCTCGCGCAAGGAGTCCGGATCGACCCGGGCGATGTCGACGCCGTCGACCCGGACGAAGCCGGATTGCGGGTCGTAGAAACGCAGCAGCAGCTGCAGCACCGTGGTCTTGCCGGCGCCGGAGGGTCCCACCAGGGCGACGCGCTCACCCGGCGCGATCGTGAAGCTGATGCCGTCGAGGGAGGGGTGGTCCGGCCGCGTGGGGTATTGGAAGCGCACGGCCTCGAAGGCGACGGCGCCCCTGGCCGGAACCGGCAGGGCGAGCGGCTCGGACGGAACCCGGATGGTCGATTCGGCGGCCAGGATCTCGCCGAGGCGCTCGGCGGCGCCGGCGGCCTGGGCGAGTTCGCCGTAGACCTCCGAGAGCTGGCCAAGGGCGCTGGCCCCGAACACCGCGTAGAGCACGAACTGCGAGAGCTGCCCGGCCGTCATGGTGCCGGCCAGGACGCCTTGCGCGCCGTACCACATCACCCCGACGACGCTCGCCGAGATGAGGAAGATGGCGACGCCGGTGAGGAGCGCCCGCGCCTGGATCGAATCGCGCGCCGCGCCGTAGGCGTTCTCGGCGGCGCCGGCGAAGCGGGCGGCCGTGGTCCGGCCCATGCCGAAGGCCTGCATCGTGCGGATCGCGTTCACCGCCTCGGCGGCGTAGGCCGAAGCGTCGGCGAGGCGGTCCTGTGCCGCGCGGGAGCGGCGCCGCACGCCGCGCCCGGAGAGGATCAGCGGGAACACGATGAGGGGGATCGCCGCGAGCACGAGGACGGAGAGCTTCGGGCTGGTGATGACCATCATCACCACGGCACCGGTGAACAGGAAGGCGTTGCGCAGGAGGATCGAGATCGAGACGCCGAACACCGCCTTGACCTGGGTCGCGTCCGCCGTGAGGCGCGAGATGATCTCGCCCGACAGCGAGCGGTCGAAGAAGGCGGGGTCGAGCTGGGTCAGGCGCCGGAACACGGCGGTGCGCAGATCCGCCACCACGCGCTCGCCGAGGGTCGCGACGGTGTAGTAGCGCGCGCCGCTCGACAGGGCGAGGACCGCCACGACCACGATCAGCGCGGCGAAATAGGTGTCGATGAAGCCGTGGCCCTCGGGCGAGAAGCCGTGATCGATGACCCGGCGCAGGGCGATCGGAACCACCAGGGTCGCGCCCGAGGCGGCCAGGAGCGCCAGGAAGGCCGCGAGCATCCGGCCCCGATAGACCATCGCGAAGGGGATCAGCGGGCGCAGCGAGCCGAGCGGTGCCTTCGGCCGGGCCTCTCCGGGGATTTTCTTGTCACGGCCGCGCGCCATGGTGCCTCGTCATCATTGGTCTTGCAGGAAGAGCGACTTGCAGAAAAAGCGACCGGCGATCGGCCTCTTCGATCGGCGCACGCTTGTCGGGCGAAGGTGCGTGAGGTATAGGCGCGCCTTCATCCGATTGCGCGTGATCTATGGCCGCGGGCCGCCAGACGGGCCGGTCGGCTTGGCTATTCAAGGATTTCGTCATGGCAAAGAGCGCGGCCGACAAGGCCAAGGGTACCGAGCATCCCGACTACCACTTCATCAAGGTCGTGATGACCGACGGGTCCGAGTACATGACCCGGTCGACCTACGGCAAGGAGGGCGACACCCTCAACCTCGACATCGACCCGAACACGCACCCGGCCTGGACCGGCGGCGAGCAGAAGATGCTCGATCGCGGTGGCCGCGTGTCGCGCTTCAACACCCGCTTCGGCGCTCTCTCCTTCGGCAAGAAGTAAGAACACTTCGGTCCGCCGCCGCGACGACGTGCCGGCGCCCTCGGGACAACGCAGAACGGGCGGCACCCACGGTGCCGCCCGTTCTGCGTTCAGGGTCCCCTCGCCCGGCGCAGGGCCGGGCGCGCGTCTCGTGCGTCAGGCGGAGGCTGCGCCGAAGGCGGAGCGCAGCAGGCTGAGCTGCGCGACCACCGGGCTCTCCTGGGGCTGCGGGGTCGGGCGCTCGTCCGCGATCAGACCGTCGAGGTGCAGGATCCGGCTATGGAGCCGGCGCGAGCGCACGATCAGGTCCTGCAGGGTCGGGGGCAGAACGCCGAACACGTCGCTGCGGAAGGTCTCGGGCGTGGTGAGCCGCACCCGGGTCTTCTCCTGCATCGCCTCGGCGGGCGTCAGCTCGCCCTCGGAGACCGCGCGCTGCACGAGGAGCCAGGAGGCGATCTGCATCAGCCGCGTGGTGAGGCGCATGCTCTCGCTGGCATAGCTCAGCGTGCCGTCGCGGGACATCAGCCGGGATTCCTCGCGCCCCGTGCCGTCGAGGTAGGCCGCGGCCTCCTCGACGAGGTTCATACCCTCGCGAAAGAGCACCTTGAAGGATTCCGAGGTGACGTAGGTATCACCGAAATTCACCCAGTCGCGCTCGTCCCGGAACATGACGTCGAACCCTCTCATGGTGCCTCCTGTGCCGCTACCGGACCGATTGCGTCCCGCGATGGGACGAAGGCGGTGCGTTTGCACCTGTCTGCGCAACTCTAGCGCCGAATGCCCCGGTCCGCGGCCTTTACTGATCGTTAACGTTACCGGGACCGATCAGTGCCGTGGCTTCTGATCCAGCCGGCGGGCCGCGGAGCGCCGGAGACGAAAAAAGGCCGCCCGTTGCGGGGCGGCCTGGGAGGTGAGTTTCGGGAGCAGTCCAAGCGAGCGACCCGGAGGTCCGCGCGCTGTTCGGGAGGACCGAACAGGATCACAGGATCGCGTGGATTGGTTAACGAAGGGTTTGCGGCGTCGGTGTCGCCGTAAGGGATACGGGAGGGCGAACCATGCCGTTTCGGCACGCTCCGGAATTGACTCGCGCGGGACCTTGCCCCATAAGCCGCGCCATCGCGACGCGGCGCCCTTGAGGGGCGCTGTTCGCGCTTGCAGACACATTTCAGGGCGAGTGAATATCCGGCGCGGCCTTCGGTGCGGCCCGGATCGATCCTCGGCCATTCGGAGATCGCGCCATGAAGAGAACCTACCAGCCCAGCAAGCTCGTGCGTAAGCGTCGTCACGGCTTCCGCGCCCGCATGGCCACTGCCGGCGGCCGCAAGGTCATCGCGGCCCGCCGCGCCCACGGCCGCAAGAAGCTCTCGGCCTGAGATCGGCGGCGCCGTCACGGGCGGCGCGCCACATCATGAGTTCGGCCTCGGGCCAAGAGACCGGCTGCGAGATCGGATCGGCCATGTCGACGATCGGACGGCTCACGCGACGCTCCGAGTTTCTGGCCGCGGCCGGGGGGCGCCGCTTCCACAACGAACGCCTTTCGGCACAGGGCCTCGTCCGTGCCGTCGAGGCGCCCGCCGACGGTGCCTCGGACGATCCGGCCGGCGACGGCCTGCGCATCGGCTTCACCATCACCAAGCGGGTCGGCCACGCCACGGAGCGCAATCGCATCCGGCGCCGGCTGCGTGCCGCGGTGGCGCAGGCCGCCGGCGACCTGCCGGTGCGCCGGGCCGACGTGGTGCTGGTGGCACGACGTCCGGCCCTGCACGCGCCCTTCGAGACCCTCATCGACGACCTGCGCCGTGCCGTCGCCGTGGTGACGAAGCCGCAAGGCCCGAAATCCGACTCGTCCGCCGTGCGGCCGACCCGCCGCGGACGCGGCAAAGGAGCGCCCGCGTCTGGCGCATCGGCGGCGGCTCCGGTATTGGCCTCGGGCGCGACGGCCTCCGCTGCGGCGTCCGGTCCGGGACCGGCCCGCGCGAACGCGCCCTCCCCTCTTTCCAACGCATGCGACGGACCGACCGATGGGTAATGACAAGACGAACATGATCGTCGCGATCGCCTTGTCGCTGGCGGTCCTGCTCGGCTGGAACTACTTCGTCGCCGCCCCGCGCGTGGAGCAGCAGCGCCAGGCCGCCCTGCAGAACAAGGCGGCGACCCAGGCCGCCGGCCCGGATGGCGTGCCGAGCGCGGCTCCCAAGGAAGGCGGCCCGGCCAATCCCGTCCCCGGAACCCTGCCGGGCGCCTCGGGCGCCGGCGGCGGCGTCGTGCCCCGCGAGGCGGCGATCTCGCGCTCGCCGCGCGTGACCATCGACACCCCGGCGCTCGCCGGCTCGATCGCCCTCAAGGGCGGCCGCATCGACGACGTCTCGCTGAAGAACTACCACGAGACCGTCGACGACAAGAGCCCGCGCATCGTGCTGCTCTCGCCCACCGGCACCGAGAACCCGTACTACGCCGAGTTCGGCTGGGTCGGCCAGAATGCCGGCCCGCTGCCCACCGGCGAGACCCTGTGGACGGCCGACGCCACCACCCTGGCGCCGGGCAAGCCCGTGACACTCAGCTACGACAACGGCGCCGGCCTGCTGTTCAAGCGGGTCATCGCCGTCGACGACAAGTTCCTGTTCACCGTTCGCGACGAGGTCGAGAACAAGGGCGGCAACGCGGTCTCCCTCTATCCCTACAGCCTCGTCTCGCGCTGGGGTAAGCCGCACACCCAGGGCTATTACGTGCTGCACGAGGGCCTGATCGGCGTCCTCGGCGCCGACGGCCTGCAGGAATACACCTACGACCACCTCGCCAAGGAGCCGGCGCTCGGCAATGCCAGCACCAAGGGCAAGACCTGGGCGGGCGTGACCGGCGGTTTCGTCGGCATCACCGACAAGTACTGGGCCGCCGCCGCGATTCCCGACCAGTCCGCGCCCTATACCGGCAGCTTCACGGAGCGGACCGACGGCGCCACCAAGGTCTACCAGGCCAACGTCCTCGGCAACGTGCAGGTGGTGCAGCCCGGCGCCTCGGCAGCCGCGACCCAGCAGCTCTTCGCCGGAGCCAAGGAAGTGAACACGGTCAACGCCTATCAGGCGAACCAGAACATCAAGCAGTTCGACCTGCTGATCGACTGGGGCTGGTTCCACTTCATCACCAAGCCGATGTTCCGGGCCCTGGACTTCTTCTTCCACCTGTTCGGCAATTTCGGCGTGTCGATCCTGGTGGTGACCTTCTGCCTGAAGCTGCTGTTCCTGCCGATCGCCAACAAGTCCTACCAGTCCATGGCCAAGATGAAGGCCGTGCAGCCTGAGATGGCGTCGATCCGCGAGCGCTATGCTGACGACAAGATGAAGCAGCAGCAGGCGATGATGGAGCTTTACAAGAAGGAGAAGATCAATCCGGTCGCCGGCTGCTGGCCGGTGCTGATCCAGATCCCGGTCTTCTTCGCGCTGTACAAGGTCCTGTTCATCACCATCGAGATGCGGCACGCGCCGTTCTTCGGCTGGATTCAGGACCTGGCGGCGCCCGATCCGACGAGCTTCCTGAACCTGTTCGGCCTGCTCCCCTACGCGGCTCCGGACCTCGTCCACCTCGGCATCTGGCCCATCATCATGGGCATCACGATGTTCATCCAGATGAAGATGAACCCCGCGCCGCCGGACCCGGTCCAGGCGCAGATCTTCACCTTCATGCCGATCGTGTTCACCTTCATGCTCGGCTCGTTCCCGGCCGGACTGGTGATCTACTGGGCCTGGAACAACACCCTGTCGGTGATCCAGCAATACGTCATCATGCGCCGCAACGGCGTGAAGGTGGAGTTGTGGGACAACCTGAGCGGGATGTTCAAGCGCAAGAACGCCGTCGCCAAGAGCTGAGCCCTTCTCCGGCCTCGCGGCCGGATGGGGTCCGACCGATCCAGTCCTCCCCGTCCGGCGACGGGGAGGACTTCCTGTTTCCGGCGTGTCGGCTCGCGAGGGCGGCGGATGCGCCTCATCCGTCCGGAGCCGCCCGATGTCCCAAGCCGAAGACGATGCCGCCCTCCTGGAGGCGGGACGCCTGCTGTTCGCGGGGGCGGCAGACTTCATCGCCTCGGCGCCGAACGTGCCTGCCCTTCCGCCGATGAAAGGCGTCGAGATCGCCTTCGCGGGCCGCTCCAACGTGGGCAAGTCGAGCCTCGTCAACGCGCTGACCGGACGCAACACCCTGGCGCGGACCTCGCACACGCCCGGGCGGACCCAGCAGCTCAACTTCTTCGACATCGGCGGGCGCCTGACCCTGGTCGACATGCCGGGCTACGGCTACGCGGCGGTGGAGAAGACCAAGGTGGAGGCCTGGACCGACCTGATCCACGACTACCTCAAGGGCCGCTCGAACCTCGCCCGGGTGTTCATGCTGATCGATTCGCGCCACGGCCTGAAGAGCATCGACACCGACGTCCTCGACGGCCTCGACAAGGCCGCCGTCAGCTACCAAATCGTGCTGACCAAGGGCGACGCGCTGAAGAAATCCGAGATGGATGCGCGCATCGCCGGCGTGCAGGCCGCCATCGCCCGGCGCCCGGCGGCGTATCCGGAGATCCTGCTCACCTCCAGCCGCGACGACCGGGGCGTGCCCGAATTGCGGGCGAGCGTCGCCAGGCTGCTCCGGGAGCGCGGCGCGTGAGCGGCATCGATCGCGTTCTCCTGGCGCTCGGGGCACTGGCAGGCCTTCTCGGCGTGGCGGCGAGTGCGGCGGCGGCCCATGTCAGCGGTGCCGACAGCCTGAAGACCGCCGCGCAATTCCTGCTGTTCCACGCCCCCGCGATCCTGGCGCTCGTGGCCCTGGCCGCCACCGGCACGACGCACCGGCTCCTCACGCGCCTCGCCACGGCCGGCCTCGTCCTCGGCCTCGCGCTGTTCTCCGGCGACTTGGCCCTGCGCGCGCTCCACGGCTCCCCGCTCTTCCCTATGGCGGCGCCGATCGGCGGCACGGTGCTGATGGCCGGCTGGCTGCTCGCCGCGCTGTCGGCCGTCGTGCCCGGCCGTCGCCCCTGAAGACAGCCGTCGCCCGAGTTGCGGGCCGGCCGTCGCGGGGCCTCCTCCGGAAACTCCTTCCCGATATTTCACTTTATCAGTCGAACCAGAGCTAAACTGCGGAAGTCGAACACATTATCAACGATTGATCTGATAAAAGATCCCGACGACGTCGAATTCTAGTTCTCGACGTCTGAGGTGAGCAATGTCCATCAAATCAAGATTGTTCGCGCTCATTTCCATCCTGAGCCTGTTCGCGTTCTACGAGACCGGCACGGACCTGTACGGGTCCTACGGGCGATGGACACGGTCTAATCTCGTCTCTCGACTGTCCGAGGGCGAACTCATGTTGTCCCGAGGCCTCTCGGAACTTCGGTTCGAACGCGGCTCCATGGTCTCGGCCTTGGCGCTCCAGATCGACAAGCTCGGACCGAACCTCAGTGACATCGCGGCCCGCCGCAAAGTCAGCGATGAGGCGTTCCCCGTCGCCCTTGAGCGCCTGTCGGCGCAGGAAGGCCTCGACACGCACCTGTTCGCCGAGCGGTACCGGGCGCTGCAACAGGTTCGCCAGGAGGTCGATGCCGGCCTGACCCAGGTGGTGCCCGCGCGCGATCCGAGCCTGACCAAGCGGGTCAACGACGCGACCGGCAGCCTGATCGCCGCGATCGAAGGCCTCCTGGCCGCGACCGACACCCAGATCCGCCGGCTGGATCCGGGCTTCTCCAACCTGCTGCGGGTACGGGAGCTCGGCTGGTCGGCCCGGACGCTGGCCGGAAACACCAACCTCGTCATCAACGATGTCCTGGCCCAGAATCGCGCGATCACGCCCCGGGAAGTCCTCGACTACACCCTCCTGAGCCGCCAGACCGAGTTCGCGTTCGGCATCGTGGAGTCCATCGTCGACGGCATGCCGGCTTCGGACGCGATGAAGGGCGCCGTCCGACAGGCCCGCGCCGACTACTTCAAGGGTGCTTTCTCGGCGCGCAACCAAGCCCTCCTGACCACGCTGACGGACATGGCGCTGCCGCGCCCGACCCTCGCGGAATCCCGCGCCCAATCGACACCCGCGCTCAACCTGCTCATGGCCATTCCGCTCGCGGCGGTCGCCCAGCTCGACGCCATGGCGACCGAGGCGGCCCGAAAGGCCAGGACGGGCGCGATGACGCAGTTCGTGGTTCTGATCTGTGCCGTCCTCATGGGCATCGGCAGCATAGTCTGGATCGTGGGCGGCGTGACCCGCCCGATCGAGCGCATGACCGGCGCGATGCGCCGTCTCGCCGGCGGAGATGCAGCCTTCGAGGTTCCCTATGGCGGCCGTCGGGACGAACTCGGCGCGATGGCGGGCGCAGTGCAGGTCTTCCGTGAGAACCTGCTGCGGACCCGGCAGCTCGAGGACGAGACGGCCCTGGCGCGAGCCTCTGCGGAGGCGCAGCGTCGGGCCGGCATGCAGCAGATGGTGGACGGCTTCGAGGCGACGGTCGGGGGCATCGTCGGTACCGTGTCCTCGGCGGCCGGTGCCCTGCATGGGACCGCCCGCGGCATGAGCGAGGCCGCCGGCCAGACCGCCGCGCAGTCCACCGACGCCTCCGCCGCGGCCGTCCAGGCAGCCAACAACGTCACCACGGTGGCGGCGGCGGCCGAGGAACTCGGCTCGTCGGTCCAGGAGATCGGACGCCGGGTCTCGGAATCGGCCGCCCTGGCACAGGCGGCGGTGACCGAGGCGGCTGCGACCGCCGATCTGGTGAGGGACCTCGCGGAGGCCGCTGGCCGCATCGGCGACGTCGTGGCGATGATCTCAACCATCGCGGGCCAGACCAACCTGCTGGCGCTGAACGCCACCATCGAGGCCGCCCGCGCGGGCGAAGCCGGCCGCGGCTTCGCCGTGGTCGCCGCCGAGGTCAAGGAACTCGCCAACCAGACCGCCCGGGCCACCGACGAGATCGGCGCGCAAATCGGGCGGATCCAGGCCTCCACCGGTCAGGCGGTCGGCGCCATCGGAGGGATCGGGACGCGTATCCAGGAAATTTCCGGGGTCGCGACATCCATCGCGGCGGCGGTGGAGGAGCAGGGGGCGGCCACGCAGGAGATCGTGCGCAACGTGGCCCAGGCCGCCACCGGCACGGATGCGGTGACGATGAACGTGGCGGACGTGGCGCGCACGGCGCAGGAGACCGGGCTGGCAGCGACACAGGTGCTGACGTCGGCCTCCGACCTCACGCGCCAGGCCGAGCATCTGAACGCCGAAGTGCAGCGCTTCCTGGCCAGCGTGCGCGCCGCCTGACGCGTGACGGCCGGGAAGCCTTCCGCCGCTACCCGCGCAGGCCGCGGCGACGGCTCAGCGCACGAGGGGCGGCAACGGCGGCACGGTGCCGTCCGGCAGGGCCGTGCGCGCCATGTTCATGCTCATGGCGAGCAGTGTGTAATAGCCGTTGATGCCCGCCATCTCGACGGCGCCCTGCTCGCCGAAGGTCTGAGCCGCACGCGCGTAGGTCGTGTCGCTCACCGCCTTGTTGTGGTGGAGCTCTGTCGAGAACGCATAGACCAGCGTTTCCTCGGCCCCCATCGCGTCCGGCCGCCGGCCCTCCTGGATCGCCGCGACGATGGCGGGATCGAGGCCGGCCTTCAGGGCGATCGGCGCGTGGATGTGCCATTCCAGCTGCTGGGTCCATTCCCGCGCGGTGATGAGGATGATGAACTCGCTCAGCCGCAGGGGCAGCACGCTGCGGTAGCGCAGGTGCAGCCCCATAGTGCTGGCGTTGGTCATCAATTCAGGGCTGCGCAGGAGTGGCACGAACGGCCCGAAGACCGGCGTTCCACGCGCGGCGAGGAAGTCCGCCGACGCCTTCATCTGGGCATCGGTCAGGGCATCGGCCGGAATTTCCGGCAGACGATCTTCCGGCAGACGATCTTGGGCCACGGCGGACAGGCTCCCGAGCAGCAGGGTCGACAGGATCGTCAGGATGGCGAGACGCATGCAGATCCTCCCCTGCGCCAAGCTTGCGCGGACGGCTATGGCATCACGGGCGGGTGATAGGTCAGCGTGAAGGCGAGTGCCCAGAGCAGGAACAGCACCACCGGCAGGTGGATGAGGAGTTGCAGGAAGCTGAATCCGACGATGTCGCGCGCCTTCAGGCCGAGGATGCCGAGGAGCGGCAGCATCCAGAACGGGTTGATCAGGTTCGGCAGGGCTTCGGCCGCGTTGTAGACCATCACGGCCCAGCCGAGATGGACCTGCAGCTCGTTGGCGGCCTGCATCACGTAGGGCGCCTCGAGCAGCCACTTGCCGCCGCCCGACGGCACGAAGAAGCCGAGCACTGCCGAGTAGACGCCCATCGAGATCGGGAAGCTGCCGGTGGTGTTCAGGCTGACGAAAGCGTGGGTGATCACCTCGGAGACCGAGATGCCGGCGGCGTTCTTCGGCCCGGTCAGCATCGCGCTGATGGCGGCGTAGAGCGGAAACTGGATCAGGATGCCGGCAGTGGCCGGCACCGCCTTGGCCACGGCCACGAGGAAGCGCTTCGGGCGCCAGTGCAGCAGCAGGCCGAGGGTGATGAACAGCAGGTTGTAGGTGTTGAGGTTCGAGATCGCGGTAATCCAGGATTGGCGCGCGAACTCCTGGTAGATCCAGGCGCCGGCAATCACCACGAGCAGGATCGTCAGGATCGGCGAGTGCTCCAGCCATTCGCCCGGCTGCTCGGGACGACCGAGGTCGGTCTTCTCGCGGGCGACACTCACGCCGAGGTCCTCCGCCGTCACCGCCGTGTTCGGGCGCGGCGCCGAGGCGTAGGCGATGATCACCGACATCACGAAGAGGATCAGGGCGATCAGCATCGACTGCCAGAGAAAGATGGTCTCGCTGAACGGGATCACGCCGGTGATCGGCAGGAGTGCCTTCGGCAGGCTCGCCGGGTTCGCCTGAAGCTGGGCCGCCGAGGAGCTGAGGCCCATGGCCCAGGTCGCTCCGAGGCCGAGATAGGCGGCCGCCCCCGCGGCGCGGTAATCCATGCGCAGCTCCGTGCGCCGGGCGAGCGCCCGCGCCAGGAGGCCGCCGAAGATCAGGCTGAGGCCCCAGCTCAGGAAGGACGACAGCATGGTGGCGGCGGCGACGAAGCCGACGGCGCCGCGCCCGGTCTTCGGGATGCCCGCCAGACGGTCGATCAGCGCCTGGACCGGGGGTGCCGTGGCCACGACATAGCCGCCGATGGTCACGAAGGCCATCTGCATGGTGAAGGGGATCAGGCTCCAGAACCCGTCGCCGAAGCTCTTGGCGATGGCCGGAGCCGGGGCGCCGTTGGCGAGCGCGCCGAGGGCGACGATGACCACCGCGATGGCCACGAAGATGAAGGCGTCGGGAAACCACTTCTCGGCCCAGGCGGTGAAGCGGATACCCGCTCGCGACAGGGCACTGTCCGTCGCGGCCGGGTCGGCGCGACGCTCCGGCGTAGGGATCGACATCGGGAGGTCCTGGGAACGAGAAACGTGGCCTTGGCGCCGGCATTCTCCGCAAATGCCGATTCGGCTCAAGACGTATTCACGCCGGTGCACAGCCTTGGTGCGGACGGTTCCGCGTGAATGTCAGTGCCGGAGCTTCAGAGTTCCTTGAGGGCTCCTCCGTAGGCTCCATCCAGACCTCGCCTGGGAGACCGCGTCCGTGGCCGAAATCTCGAAGTTCCGGGACCTCGATACGCGGATGGCCGAGCGGCGCCGCGCAACCGGGTCCGTCCGCGACCTGACCCGCCCGGACCGGGGCCGGACGGACTTCGAGAAGCCGTTCCTCTCGCCTCTCGGCTGGCTCATCGCGGTAATCCTCAACATCGCGCTCGTGCTGGCCATCGGCCTCGGCGCCGTCCTGGTACCGCCGCTGATGAGCTGCCGCGAGCAGAGTGCCCGCGGCTTCTTTGCCGGCGACAGCTTCCAGGGCTGCGTCGGGCGCGGCATCTCGGTCCGATTCCAGGACCTCGACGGCCGCCTCCGGCGCATGATCCTGCATTCCGGGCAGTGATGGGCTCACACGACGAGGCCCGCGACGGCGTCAGCCGTCGCGGGCCCGATCGTTTCCCGGTGGCGCTCGGCCTCAGTTCAGGGTGACGCTCTCCGGCCGGCGCTCGGTGCTGAGGCCCGACTTGCCGACCTTCAGCCCGAGGGGGCCGACCTCCACCGGCACCGCCTCCCCGTCGTGGATCAGCCCGGACAGGAGCTGCTCCGCCAGCCGGTCCTGGACCGCCTTCTGGATCACCCGCTTCAGGGGGCGCGCCCCGTAGGCGGCGTCGTAGCCCTTGTCGGCCAGCCAGTCGCGGGCTTCGGGCTCGACGTCGAGGGTGATCTTGCGCTCGTCGAGGAGCTTCTGCAGGCGCTTCAGCTGGATGTCGACGATCGCCCCCATCTCCGACCGCTTGAGCCGGTGGAACAGGATGATCTCGTCGATCCGGTTGAGGAATTCCGGCCTGAAGTGGCTGCGCACCACACCCATCACCTCCTCGCGCACGGCATCGGTGTCGTCGCCCTCGCCCTGATTGACGAGGTATTCCGAGCCGAGGTTCGAGGTCATGATCAGGAGCGTGTTGCGGAAGTCCACCGTCCGCCCCTGTCCGTCGGTCAGCCGCCCGTCGTCGAGCACCTGCAGCAGGACGTTGAACACGTCCGGATGCGCCTTCTCGATCTCGTCGAACAGCACGACCTGGTAGGGACGGCGCCGAACCGCCTCGGTCAGCGCGCCCCCCTCCTCGTAGCCGACATAGCCCGGAGGTGCTCCGATCAGCCGGGCCACGGAATGCTTCTCCATGTATTCCGACATGTCGAGGCGCACGAGGGCGGTGTCGTCGTCGAACAGGAAGCCGGCCAGGGCCTTGGTCAGCTCGGTCTTGCCGACGCCCGTGGGCCCCAGGAAGATGAACGAGCCGATCGGCCGGTTGGGATCCTGAAGGCCGGCACGGGCGCGGCGCACGGCGGTCGCCACCGCCTCGACCGCCTCACGCTGCCCGACGACGCGCTCACCCAACACCTTCTCCATGGCCAGGAGCTTGTCGCGCTCGCCCTCCAGCATCTTGTCGACGGGGACCCCGGTCCAGCGCGAGACGACGCCCGCGATGTGGGCCGGCGTCACCGCCTCCTCGACCATGCCATCACGGACGATGGCGCTCTCGGCCTGGGCCTCGATCTCGGCGAGCTGGCGCTCCAGCCCCGGGATCACGCCGTAGGCGAGTTCGCCCGCGCGCTGGTACTGGCCCTGACGCTGGGCCGCGGCCAACTCGTTGCGCGCCTCGTCGAGCTTGCGCTTGAGTTCAGCGGCGGCTCCGAGCTTGTCCTTCTCGGCCTTCCAGCGCGAGGTGATCGCGGCGGACTGCTCCTCGAGGTCGGCCAGTTCCTTCTCCAGCCGCACCAGGCGGTCGCGGGAGGCGGAATCGGTCTCCTTCTTCAGGGCCTCGCCCTCGATCTTCAGGCGCACGATCTCGCGGTCGATGTTGTCGAGCTCCTCGGGCTTCGAATCGACCTGCATGCGCAGGCGCGATCCGGCCTCGTCCATCAGGTCGATGGCCTTGTCCGGCAGGAAGCGGTCGGTGATGTAGCGGTTCGACAGGGTCGCGGCCGCCACCAGCGCCGCATCCTGGATGCGCACGCCGTGATGCTGCTCGTACTTCTCCTTGATGCCGCGCAGGATCGAGACCGTGTCCTCGACGGTAGGCTCGGACACGAAGACGGGCTGGAAGCGCCGCGCCAGGGCCGCATCCTTCTCGACGTGCTTGCGGTACTCGTCGAGGGTGGTGGCACCGACGCAGTGCAGTTCGCCGCGGGCCAGCGCGGGCTTCAGGAGGTTGGACGCATCCATCGCTCCGTCCGCCTTGCCGGCTCCGACCAGGGTATGCATCTCGTCGATGAACAGGATGATCCCGCCCTCGGCCGCCGTGACCTCGGAAAGCACGCCCTTCAGCCGCTCCTCGAATTCTCCGCGATATTTGGCACCGGCGATGAGGGATCCCATGTCGAGGGCGAGCAGACTCTTGTCGCGAAGCGATTCCGGCACGTCGCCGTCGACGATGCGGAGCGCCAGACCCTCGACGATGGCGGTCTTGCCGACGCCGGGCTCACCGATGAGGACGGGGTTGTTCTTGGTGCGCCGGGACAGGACCTGGATCGTGCGACGGATCTCCTCGTCGCGGCCGATCACCGGGTCGAGCTTGCCCTCGCGCGCCGCCTCCGTCAGGTCACGGGCGTACTTCTTCAGCGCATCGTAGGCGTTCTCGGCCGTGGCGTTGTCGGCGGTGCGGCCCTTGCGCAGGGCATTGATGGCGCCGTTGAGCGAGGCCGCGGTGACGCCGGCCGCCGCCAGCGCGCGGCCGGCCTCGGTGTCCTTCTCCACCGCGAGGGCGAGGAGCAGGCGCTCGACGGTGACGTAGCTGTCGCCGGCCTTCTCGGCCGCCTTCTCGGCGGTGTCGAACAGGCGCACGAGCTCGCGCGTCGCCTGCGGCTGAGACGCGTTGCCGGACACCTTCGGCTGCTTGGCGAGCCAGGCCTCGGTCTGCGCGAGGGCGACCCGCGACTGGCCGCCGGCCCGGTCGATCAGACCGGCGCAGAGGCCCTCGGAATCGTCGAGCAGGACCTTGAGGATGTGGCCCGGCTGAAACTGCGGATGGCCCTCGCGCATCGCGAGGCTCTGCGCCGCCTGAACGAAGCCGCGGGCGCGCTCGGTATAGATCTCGAAATTCATCTGTGTCCCACCTCCCCGAGTCGGCTCGACCCGCCGCCCGCTCTTCGCGGCACGGAAGATCGCCGAAACGTCGTCCCCTCGGCCGGTGCCGCTGGAGACCCCGGCGCCACATGGCCGCCGGTGATGGGGATGTGGTGTTGCATATCGGCACCACAAGGGCTCGGGACGCGATCGGGTGCGGATGCGCGAAGGCTTGCGCATGGACGCATTTCAGGGCCACGCTCGACGCATGACCGATACGCCGCGCCTCCACCTCGACGCCCTCTACCGTTATCCCGTGAAGGGCCTCTCGCCCGAGCCGATGGCGCGCGCGACGCTCACGACGGGGGACTACTTTCCCGGGGACCGGCTGTTCGCGGTGGAGAACGGCCCCTCGGGCTACGACCCCGCGGCCCCGGTGCATCAGCCCAAGATCAAGTTCCTGATGCTGATGCGCGACGAGGCTCTAGCGCAACTCGACACGCGCTATGATCCCGAGGACGGGACGCTGACGATCCGCCAGGGCGGCGCGATCGTGGCTCGGGGCGACCTCGCCCAGCCGGATGGGCGCGCGGCGATCGAGGCCTTCCTCACCGGCTTCGTGCCGGGCTCCCTGCGCGGCCCTGCCCGCGTTCTCGCGGCACCCGCCGGGTACCGCTTCACGGATTCGCCGCGCGGCTTCGTCTCGCTCCTGAACCTCGCCAGCGTCGCCGCACTCGAGACCCTGACCGGTGCGGCGGTGGACCCGCTCCGCTTCCGGGCGAACCTCCACGTCACGGGTCTGGCCCCCTGGTCCGAGCTCGGCCTCGTCGGCCGCACGCTCACCGGGCCGGACGGTGTGCGCCTGCGCATCCACAAGCGGACGCAGCGTTGCGCGGCGACGAATGTCGACCCGGTCACGGGCCAACGCGACCTCGCGATCCCGCGAACCCTCTCCCAGCATCTCGGCCACACCGATTGCGGGGTCTACGCGGAGGTGCTGGAAGGAGGCGTGCTGACGGCGGGTGAGGCGCTTGCCCTCGCCTAGACTCGTTCTCGCCGAGACAGGGCCTGCGGCTAGATCGCGTCGCGGTGTACGAGGACGATGGCGGCGGCGTAACCGGCCCGGCGCAGGTGGCGCAGGTCGGCGTGGCGGCGCTCGCACGTGACCTTGAGGTAGCGGTTTTCCCCACCGGTCAGTCCGGTGGAGGCCGCAGCCACCTGCCCATGCATCAGGCATTCCATCGGAGTCCGGGCAGGCGCGACGATGACGTCGAGGGCGGTGTCGCGCGAGCAATCCTTGGCGAGGAGCGTTGCAGCGCAGACGAGAGCGACGGAAAGCAGTTCGGACATGACGGACCCCTTGTTCGAGATGGCGAATAAGGTCCGCGGTGTGGCTCCGGCGTGCGAGCGGCCGCGTGATCGTTGCCTTGGTGTTCCCCGCGTCGTTGTTGTTGGAAGCTGCCAAGCACGGCGTGTGCCAGCGTGGTTTCTCGGGTGGAGCGGACGGCCCGTGGAGCGCTCAGCGGCGGGTCTGCAGCCAGTGCGGCTCCGGCTCCGAGCGCGGCAGGACGGCCGCGACGGCATCGAGATCCACGGTGAAGCGATCGGTGAGGAGCCGCCAGACCTCCGAGGGCGAGGCGGCCTGATGGCCGAGCTGATCGACCGCACTGGCGATGTGGTGCGGATTCAGCAGGGTGGGACGCGGCAGGTACGGATCGGCATTAAGCATGGTGCAGAATCCCCGGCGATGGGATGATCATGATTTATCAACCTTAAGGAAGACTTAACAATAAGCGGTTGCAAGCGCGGTGCCATCCATGCCGAGGCCGAAGGCGCCCCACCATCCTCTGCCGGACCCCGGCGAAACTCCCTGCCCGGATGCGAAATTCGTCCCAGCGCTGCTTCGCAGCGTCGCCTTGCTGCGCTAGAAGCCCGGCGTCGCGCGCGGTGCCCGACGCACCATCGAGGACGAGCCCCACGATGAAAGAACCGCTGCCCAACGTGCATGTGCGCGCCGAGGTCCTGGTCCAGGCCCTGCCGCACATGCAGCGCTACGACCAGGAGATCGTGGTCATCAAGTATGGCGGCCACGCCATGGGTGACCGGGCGGCGGCGGAGGATTTCGCAGAGGACATCGTGCTCCTCGAGCAGTCCGGCCTGAAGCCGATCGTGGTCCATGGCGGCGGCCCGCAGATCGGGCGGATGCTCGGCCGGCTCGGCATCGAATCGGAGTTCCGCGGCGGCCTGCGCGTCACCGACGAGGCCACCGTCGAGGTGGTCGAGATGGTCCTGGCCGGCTCGATCAACAAGCAGATCGTCGGCTGGATCTCGGCCGAGGGCGGCCGGGCCGTCGGCCTCTGCGGCAAGGACGGCAACATGGTGCGGGCCCGCAAGGCCACCCGCACGATCATCGATCCGGAGAGCCAGACCGAACAGGAGGTCGATCTCGGCCTCGTCGGCGAGCCCGAGCATGTCGAGCGCGGCGTGCTCGACGCGGTGCTGAAGGCCGAATTGATTCCGGTCCTGGCACCGGTGGCCTTCGGCGCCGACGGGCAGACCTACAACGTCAACGCCGACACCTTCGCGGGCGCGATCGCGGGCGCGCTCCGGGCCAAGCGCCTGCTGCTGCTCACCGACGTTCCGGGCGTGCTCGACAAGGACAAGAAGCTGATCCCGGAGCTGTCGATCGACGATTGCCGCCGCCTGATCGCGGACGGCACCATCACGGGTGGCATGATCCCGAAGGTGGAGACCTGCATCTACGCCCTGGAGCAGGGCGTCGAGGCGGTGGTCATCCTCGACGGCAAGGTCAGCCACGCGGTGCTGCTGGAACTGTTCACCGATTACGGTGCCGGCACCCTGATCCGCCGGGGCTGAAACGTCCCCTGCCCCGCGCTCACGCGGCGCGGGGCCGGAAGGCCACCAGGGTCATGTCGTCCCGTCGGCTCCCGCCGGCCCGATAGTCGGCGAGCGCCGCGTCGAGGATCGCCACCTGCTCCGCCAGCGGAGCCGCCTGGTGGTTGGCCAGGATCTCGGTGACGCCGCGATGGCCGAGAAGGCGGCGGCCCGGCCCGGGGCCGCCCATCTGGTCCGTGATGCCGTCGGTCATGAGATAGAGGGTCATGCCCGGCGTGACGTGCAGGCGGCTTTCCTCGACGGATTGGCGCTCGCCCGGCCGCTGCGGATAGCCGAGGCCGCGCTTGGCGCCACGGATGCGGGTCACCGCCGCGCCGTCGATGGTGGTCAGCGCGGTACCGGCGCCGGCGAAGCGGATCTCAGACGTGGCCGGGTCCCAGATGCAGAGACCGCAATCGAGCCCGTCATCGGATTCCGCGCCGCGACCGTCCTGACGCAGCTGGGTCCGGACCATTCCGTCCAGTGCTTCCAGGATGGCGGCCGGGTCGCGCAGGCCGCGCTCGTGGATCAGCCGGTCGAGGGCGGTGGCGACGATCAGGGTCAGGAACGCGCCCGGCACGCCGTGCCCGGTGCAATCGGCGACCAGGAGAATCCCGAGGCCGTCGATCTCCTCCAGCCAGAAATAGTCGCCGCCGACCATGTGCAACGGCTCCCAGAGCACCGCCACGTCGAGGCCCGTGCCGTCGAGGGCGGAGCGGTCCGGCAGCACCGAACTCTGGATGCGCCGGGCGTAGCCGATGCTCTCCATCACGAGGTGGTTGGCCTGCTCCAGCTTCCGGTGGGCCTGTTCCAGTTGCTGCAGCAACTGCTTGGCCTCGTCACCGGAGCGCAGCCCGTCGACCATGCGGTTGAAGGCCTGGGAGATGACGTCGATCTCGTTGCTGGCACGGAAGGCTCCGTCGAGTTCCACCGCCACCCAGCGCTTGTGCTCGACCTCGCGCATGGCCACCAGCAGGCGCTTCAGGGGGGCCAGCACGTGGCGGCGCACGTTGGCGTGCAGGGTCACCACGAAGGCGAGCATCAGGATCAGGCTGGTACCGACGGCCAGCACGGCCTGCTTCTCGGCGTTGCCGCGCAGGTCCTCGGCGGAGATCGACAAGGTCAGCCGTCCCGCGGGCGCCTCGCCCGGGACGGCGACGAGGTCAGCCTGGGTGGTGATCTGCTCGAACGATCGCCCGCGCTTCGGTTCGCCGAGGGTCATCACCACCGTGCCGGCCGCATCGCGCAGGGTCGCGGCGCGGAAGGCAGGGTCGAGGGTCAGCGCCTCCATCGGACGACGATAGACCTCCGGGCGGGCGCTCCAGGCCGGGCTCGCGATCGCCTTGGCGGTCAGCGACGCCATCAGGCCCGCGCGCTCGGTATAGAGGCGGAACTGGTCGTGATAATTCACCCAGGCAATGCCGATCTGCGTCACCAGCACGACGACAGCGATGACGGGGTAGATCCGCAGGAAGAGCGTGTGGGCGAGGCTGTCGAGGTCGCGGCCCTGGGCCGAACCGCGCAGGGCGCCCGGACGCATCGAGCTCGGTTCCGCGCCCGGGACGTCGACGAAGCCCGCCGCGGACAGGAAATCGCTGCTGCGCCGAGGCCCGGCCCCGCGCAGCGAACCGCCCCGGATCCGGGCAGATTTGGAAGGCTCAAGGCCTGCAGCGTCGGAGTCGGCGATCATGGGCAGGTCGCGTCCCCCTGGGCCTTGGGCTCGTCCGGCTTCACGGCGACGCGGTTGCGGCCACTTCCCTTGGCCACGTAGAGAGCCGCATCGGCCCGTTGCATCGCGGTCTCAACGCTTTCGCCGGGCTGGGCCTGGGCGACGCCGATGCTCACGGTGATCCGCATGGCGGCGTCCATCGTCGGCACCGGCGTCGCGGCGACCGCCTCGCGCAGGCGCTCGGCAAAGGCGACGCCCGCGTCCAGATACGTATCCGAGAGAACGATGGCGAATTCCTCGCCGCCGGTACGGCCGATGAAGTCGAGAGTGCGCAGGCTGGCCCGGCAGGTCGCCACGAAGGACATCAGCGCCGCGTCGCCGGCGGCGTGGCCGAAGCTGTCGTTGAGGAGCTTGAACCGGTCGAGGTCGAGCATGAGGATGCAGACCGGGGCGCCGCTGCGGTCGTGGCGCTGCCACTCGCGCGCCGCGATCTCCATGAACCGGCGCCGTGCCAGGGCGCCCGTGAGGTCGTCGGTGTCGGCGAGGCGCCGCAATTCGGCCTCGAGGCGGGTCCGGTGCTCGATCTCGCTCGACAGGGCGGCGTTCAGGACCTGAAGGTCGCGGCGCTGCTGGGCGAGGGAGTTGTTGGCCTTCTGGAGGTCGAGTTGCATCCGATCGCTCATCCGGACCAGCCGCCGCTGCTCGCGGTAGCCCCGGCGATACGCATCGGCGAGGGCCTGGACACCACCCGCCACATCGGAGAGCCCCGAGAGCATCGCCTCGGTGCGGGTCAGGACCGCTTCCTCGGCGTCGTAGAGGCTGAAGGAATCGGCGGCGGCCTCAGTAGCCGTCTCGGCGGCGGCGCTGGCGACGGCTCTGATCGCGTGGGTCATGCGGCCTCCCTCACCATTTCGAAGCGGGCGAAGGAGAAGTCGGCGGCGAAGTCCTCGCCCGCCTCCTCGATGGTCTCGTCGCCGTCGGCGAAGCGCCAGCGCACCGTCACCGAACGCCCCTCCTCGGCCGCATCTTCGAGGGGCATGAACAGGTTCATCAGCGCCTTGGCGCTGGACGAGTTGAAGTAGGCGAGCCCCACCTCGAACACGATCGCAGGCCCGGACGCGTCCGCCAGGTAGGCCCGCAGGGCCTGGAGCAGGGGCCCGAAGAAGGCCGCCGCATCCTCGGGGTAGGATTCGCCGTGCAGGGAGAGGTGCCCGGTCGCGAAGTCGAAATCGACCCGCGGCGAGCGTTCCGTAGCGGCTAGCTGAATTCGGTCCATGGGTAATCGGCCCGTCAGATATAGGCTTTGAGGCAGAAGAAGCTGCGTCCGGAGCCGAGCTCCTGGAAGTCGTACTCGACCGGCGCGCTGGAGCGCCGGGCGATCTCGATCAGGCCGATGCTGCCGCCGAGGCTGCCCTCGTCCGGCGGCTGGCGCAGCTTCTCCCGGTAGAACGCCTTGAGTTCGTCGCTGTTGAGACTCGCGATGTGATCGAGGCGGGCCCGCAGCGGCGACACGTCGGTAACGGGTAGTTCGTTGCCGCAGACGACGTAGAAGCGCCCCCCTTCCATCCCGACGACGATCACGCCGTGACTGATGAGGCCCGTTTGAGGGCCACCCGGCTTCACGACCTTGTCGGCCGAGTAGCGGATCACGTTCTGGGCCTGCTCCACGAAGACCGCGAAGACGCGCTTGGCGACCGAGGCATCGGTCTCGCCCTGGCTCATGCGCAGCTTGAGCACCTCGCCGAGGGAGAACAGGACGTTCTCGGAAATGTCGCCGCCGAAGGAGAGGATCACGCCCTGACGCCGCGAGGCGTCGAAGAAATTCATGAAATCGCGAGCGAGCAATGCAATTTCTCCTGCCTCTCGAAACTGGCAGCGGCCGCGCCGCGCGCTGTACCGTTTCGAAGAAATAGCGCCGCGTTCGTATATGTCGGGTTAAAGTGCCACCGGAGAAACGTCTTTACGCGTATAAGCAAATATGGGCTGAAAACGCTGTAAAGCTGCCTATTTCGAATCCAGATTGTGCAGTTTTGCCTAAACAGAGGTCATTGCATTTCGGCCGGAGAGATGCCGCGTGTCTGCGCGCCCTTTACCGACCGGCCGATGGAGAGACAGGCGCCGGCTCGGCCGCTTGCGGGCGGCGTAAGGCCATGCTCTGAAAAGATAGCGCTCCGCTTCCCATCGCGGCGCCCGGTCCCCATCTTCTGCGGCCGGGCTTCGCGGCCCTCATCGAACCGCATCGACCTATCGTGTTCCTTCCCGGCGAAACTCACTTCACCACGGCGCAATCCCGCGGCTTTCGCCACGTCGACACCTGGGTGTTCGATCTCGACAACACGCTGTACCCGAGCGATGCCCGCGTCTGGCCGCAGGTTGATGAGCGCATCACCCTGTACGTGATGCGGCTATACGGGCTCGACGGCCTCTCGGCCCGAGCGCTGCAGAAGTATTTCTACCACCGCTACGGGACGACGCTGAAGGCTCTGATGGTGGAGGCGGCGATTGACCCGCACGACTTCCTCGACTTCGCCCACGACATCGACCATTCGTCGATCCGCCTCGACGCGGCACTGGGCGATGCCATCGAGCGCCTGCCCGGCCGCAAGCTGATCCTGACCAACGGATCGCGCCGGCATGCCGAGAGCGTGGCGGCCAAGCTCGGTATCCTCGACCACTTCGAGGACGTGTTCGACATCGCCGACGCCGATTTCATCCCGAAGCCTGAGCGCTCCACCTACGAGCGCTTTCTCAAGCGGCACGGGGTCGAGCCGCGCCGTGCGGCCCTGTTCGAGGACATCGCCCGCAACCTCATCGTGCCGCACGACATCGGCATGTCCACCGTGCTGGTGGTCCCCCCAACGATCGACCCCTTCCGCGAGGCCTTCGAGCAGGAGGCGGTGCGCGAGCCGCATATCGACCACATCACCAGCGATCTCGCCGGATTCCTGGCGCAGCGCGTGCTGCCGGAACTCGCATGAGCGGCGGGACCAACCCGGACTGGGCATCGGCCCGGTCGCCGGACCTCGGCACGATCGAGGATCTGGCCCATGCCGCCTTTGCCAACCTGCCGCTGGCATTCCGGAACCTCTGCGCCGGGCTCGTGATCCATGTCGAGGATTTTCCCGACGACGAGACCCTGCGGGAGATGGATTGCGAGAGCCCGTTCGACCTCCTCGGCCTGTTCCGGGGCATCGGCCTCGCCCAGGGCGGCGAGACGGCGACCGGCCAGATGCCGAACCAGGTCTGGCTCTATCGCCGACCCCTGCTCGACGACTGGGCGGAGCACGACGAGTCCCTCGGGCACCTCGTCACGCATGTCCTCGTCCACGAGATCGGGCACCATTTCGGCCTGTCGGATGCCGACATGAAGGCGATCGAGGCAGCGGCGGATCCCTGAGGGAGTCAGGCCTTCTGGGCGGAGGGAAGCAGGCTGGCCTTGGGTCGGCGGGTCCGGAACTGCCCGCGCTCCACCGCCACGAAGACCAGGACGGCCAGCGCCAGGGTGGTGAGCCACCACATCACCGTCATGCCCACGCCGATGCAGGCGATCAGGAAGGCCGAGGCGAAGGCCGCCATGGCGCCCGGGACCAGCACGGACGCCTCGCGGCCCGCCCGGCGGATCGCGGCGTGCAGAGCGAAGGCGGCCGCGAAGGCCCCCACGAGACCGAGTTCGTACCAGAGCTCGAACAGCAGGGTGCGCGGAGCGTTCATCGGCAGCAGGTTGACGTAGCGCCCGCGCAGGGCCGTCTCGAGTCCATGTCCGGTGACGAGACGCAGCGGCTCGCTGGTGACGATGGTCTGCCAGGCCTTCAGGCTGAGCACGCCGGGCGCCCGGCCGCCGAAGACCGTCGCGCCGATCGGCCGGGCGACGAAGGGAAGGATCGGGCCGAGCACCAGCAGGGCCGCCGCCGTGACGCCCAGAAGCCGCGGGGCCAGGACCGGCCGGAACGCCGCGAGAGCGAAGGCGACGGCGCCGATCGCCAGGCCGACGAGGGT
The DNA here is from genome assembly GCF_055361545.1 of Methylobacterium sp. TK31. NCBI lineage: Bacteria > Pseudomonadati > Pseudomonadota > Alphaproteobacteria > Hyphomicrobiales > Methylobacteriaceae > Methylobacterium > Methylobacterium sp. TK31. Next base: position 3,594,270 of record NZ_CM143964.1, read on the forward strand.
GGTCGGCCCGGGGGAGACGATCAGCGCGACCGAGACGAGCAGCGCAAGTCCGAGGGCCTCGCCGTTGCGCCCGCGCGACCGGAGCCAGGACACGGCCGGCCAGACGAAGAGGACGAGGAGGATCAGGCCGCGATCGAGGATCGCGTCCTCATCCGGTCCGAGCAGGCCCTGGCCGAACGGTCCCTGCCCCGTGAGCCCGAGGCCGATGGCGAAGACGGCCGCCGCCGCCACACCCACCGGCAGGAGGTAGAGGTTGGCCGAGCGCATGCGGTCCGGCAGGGCGAGGTACCCCGCCATCGTCATCAGCAGCGTCGCGACCACGTTGAGCAGCCGTTCGGTGGCCAGGCTGAGGAACGGCGTCCAGATCAGCGACAGTGCCGACCACAGGATCACGAGGCAGCCGGCCAGGAAGGCGGGCGACCGCAGCAGGCGGGTGGAGGCCATTCCGACCGGGCGGGCCCGGCCGTCGATGGCGCTGGCCAGAAGCAGGAGCGCGATGGAGATCGGCGCCAGGATGACCACGGCCCGTCGGGCGACCTGGGCCGCCACCGGCATGATCACGAACAGGCCGATGAAGCCGATCCGCCGCAGCAGCGCCGCGGCATCGAGAGCGGGATCGACCGAGGTGGAGGGAGCGCGCGCCATGGGTTCGATGGAGGCCGTGAAACGGCGCCAGGATGAGGCCCGCGCGCTAACGGCGAGACCCTAGTGCAGCCGGGAGGGCCAAGCTGTAGACGTCGTGCAACAGTCGGGCCTTCACGCCGGCCGGGGTAGCGAACGGCGGCTTCGGCCCGCGACCACGCGCCGGCAGAGATCGGCGAGGATGCGCCAGCCCGCCCAGGTCGCGAGAAATCCGACGAGACCCGCGGTGAGGCCGTCGGCGGTGGTGGGAATGGCGGGAGTATAATCCTGGTAGGTCGCCCGGGCGAGGGAAAGGTCCGGATCGCGCGCCAGGGCGACGACGCGACCGAGGGGGCCTCCGGCTTCCGAGAGTTCCCGCCGCTGCCGATCCAGGGCGGCGAGGCGCGCGATGTCCTGGCGGGCCGCCTCGCCGCGGCGGGCGACCAGGGGGTCGCCGTCGCCGCGCAGGCGCGCCACCGCATCCTCGCGGCTGCGACCGGTGGCGGCGGCATCGGCCTCGAAGCCGGAGACCACCCGGCGTAGTTCGTCCAGGGTGCCGCCGAGACGCTGCGCATATTGCTGGGCGAATTCCGGCGCCTGCGCGGCGACGGCGCCGCCGATGAGTGCCAGGGCGAGCCCCAGGGTGCGTAGGACACGAAACACCGGCCTCTCCACGAGCGTGACGGTGTGGGACAAGGGCACGACGCCGCGGCAGGTTCCGGCCGGAGGCACAAGGCTCCGGAGCGGAGCTCTTTTCACTCCGAAGCGGATCTTTCCTGTGCGAACGCCGCGGTGATGTCGGCTTCGGTGACCTCGGGCATGGGCCGGGCGACCTTCAGGGCGCGGGTCGGTCGCCCGGGCGCGAGGATCAGGATGACGGTCTCGGTGCCCGGACAGGCTGGGTCGGCGCAGACGATCTCGCTCGCCTTGACGACGACGCTCTCCGCCAGCTCGCCATTGCGGCGGACCCAGGCGGCGATCGCCTCCCGGGCGCCCTGGTCCGCCGGGGGCCGGCGGCTGCCGAAGCCGAACAGCGCCATCGCGGTCAGGCCGGCAGGGTCAGGAGACCGGCCTGACCGTCGGTGCAGCCGAAGGCGAGGCGGCTGCCGCGGCCGTCCCAGGCCAGGGCCGAGATGCCACTGCCTTTGACCGCGTGGCGCACCAGCAGCTCCGAGGCATCGGAGAAGCGCACGAGGAGGATGCAGCCGTCCTCGTATCCGATGGCCAGGACCAGGGCTTTGGGGTGGAACGCCACGCGCGAGACCCGCGCGGGGCGTACGCCGCACTCGCGCGGCGCCTTGCCGGTCGGGCCTTCCTTGGAGTCGAACGGCCAGACGATGGCGGCCTCGGCGCCGCTGGTGGCAAGCCAGTGCCCGTCGCCCGACCAGGAAACCGAGCGCACCTTCGCCGGATAGCCCGACATCCGCATATGGCCGCGATCGGGCTGGAGGCGCCAGCCGTGCAGCGAGTTCTCCTGCATCGTCGTCACCACGAACCGGCCGTCCGGCGACCAGGTCACGTCGATATGCGAGCCCTTCCACTCGATGAAGTCGGGGGCCGTGTCGAGGTTCGGGTACCAGAGGGTGGCGCCGTTGTAGTGGGAGACCGCGAGGCGATAGCCCTTCGGCGCGAAGGCGAGGCCGCGGGCGGTGGACGGCGCCGAGAAGATCTTCTCGCGCCCCTTGGCATCGCGGGCGACGACGTTGCGCCCGGCCGCGAAGGCGAGGCCGCCCTCGGGATGCAGCGCGAGGGCGTCGATCCAGGCACCGTTCTTCGCAGTCGCGACCTCCACGACGTCGCCCGTGTCGGAGGTCGCCACCACCCGGCCGTCGTCGCCGCCGGTGACGAGGCGGCGCCCGTCGCCGGCCGCCACGAGGATGCCGGCGTCCGGATGCGCCTCGACCCGGCGGATATCGGCGCCGGAGGCCAGGAGCACGCCCCCGTCGCCGAGCGCCAGGGCGAGAGTGTCCTTCAGCCAGACCGTGGCGGTGACATGGGCGCCGGCCGCCAGCGGCGTCACGTGATCGAGGAGGGAGGGGGCACTCATCGCAGCGGATCTCTCAACCAGGGGCTCGCGGGCTCACTTCGCAACGGCGGCCTTCGCCGGCACCGCGCGCGCCGTCAGGACCGTCGCGACGAGCGCGAGGAGGCCGGCGATGCCGGCGGGAATGGCGAGGGCATACAACGCCAGCTTCCCGTAGGCGACCGTCCCGGCCACCGATCCGACAAGGAGCGAGAACCAGACGACGGCGTCGCTGATCCAGGCCGTGCGCGCACCGCGCCGGGCGAGGGCCAAGGCCAGCTTCTGACCGAAGCCGAACAGGGCGCCGGTCACGAAGGTCGTCCCGGCGCGGAAACCCTGGACGTGGGACAGGACCGCATTCTGCGCCCCCATCGCCAGGGCCAGCATCAGCGAGGCGATGCCGGAATCCGGCGCGGCCGTGGCGGCCTCGAAAGCGGCACCGACGATCGCGGTCTCGAAGCCGAGAATGACCGGCGTGACCCAGCGCGCAGGCGTCAGGGCCGAGAGGCCGCCGCCGCAGAGGCCCCCGAGGAGGAAGGCGGCGATCAGCAAGGCCGGCAGGATGGCGTGGCGCGGGTCGCCGTGCCCGAGGGAGACCGCGAACTGGGTCGTGTTCCCGCTCATGAACGAGGTGTAGAGGCCGCCGAGCCGGATGAAGCCGAGGGCATCCACGTAGCCGGCCAGGGCCGTGAGGAGGAGGCCGAAGCCGAGGTGCCAGGGACGGGTCATGGACGGGCAGCACGCTCGTTCACCACCGCCGCCACAGGGTTAAAGCTTCGCTTACCAAGTCGGCGCAATTGGAGTGATCGGCAGCGAACGAAGCGCCTCGGCGACCCGTTTGTCTTGCGATCCGGCCCGGCCCCCAGGGGCTCACACCGGGTGAGTAGGAGTTGCGTCATGATTTCCTTCGCCTGCGCCTTTCCCATCCATCCCGCCTTCAGCCCGCGCGTCGCCGCCGAGACCGTCCTGGTTGTCGAGGATGAGGCCATGGTCTGCGAGCTCGCCGCCGAGGCGCTGCTCGACGAGGGCTACCGCGTCCTCACCGCCGCCGATGCCGACGCGGCAGAGGACATCCTGGCGCGGGAGCGCGTCGACCTGCTCTTCACCGATATCGATCTGGCCCGCAATACGAACGGGATCACCCTCGCGCATCGCGCGCGCCGCCACTTGCCGAACCTACCCGTGGTCTACACCTCGGGCGGGCGCGGCCATCTCTCCCAGGCCGAGGCCGTCACCCAGTCCATCTTCGTCCCGAAGCCCTACCGCTTGAGCCATCTCGTGGCGCTCGCCAACGAGATCCTGCGTTCCCCCCCCCATCATGGTTGAGACCGGACCGCGCACGGCGCGGGTTCGGTCGCCGGAGCCCGGAGCCTTCCGATGCGCAATCTGCCTACCCCTCGCGTTGCCTCCTTCCTCGCGCCCCTCCTCGTCCTCCTCGCCGGCACCGCCACGGCCTCGGCCGCCTGCGACGTGAAAGGCGCCAAGCTCGAGGAGGCGATCGCGGCCAAATCCGAGCTGCGCGAGACCGCCAACAAGCAGACGGTGCGCGACCTGCGCACCCTGCGCGACGCGGCAATCGTGCTGGAGACCTACAAGTACGCCGCCGAATGCGAGCGCCTGGTCGAGATCGTGCGAGCGCTGGCCGCCAACCCGGAGAAGACCATCGAGCGCGGTGGCGACACCGACGAGGACAAGGCCGAGGACCTGATGGAGGCCCGCGAACCGAAAGCGCCGGCCCCGGGTGAAACCGCCAAGCCCAAATGAGCGTCCCGCGCGTTGAGCTGCGCGTAAATACGAGGCAGAGGGCAGGCGGAGCGGCATGGCGAAGGACACTCAGATCCGCGAGGCGGGCATCGCGCACGCGGCACAACGGCTGCCGTCGGTGGTGGTCGACGACTACAACATCGAGCTGAAGGACGGCGACGGCTTCATCGGCGACCGGGTTTCGAAGGCAGCCTTCCGCGAGATGCTGGAAGCGTGCCGGGAACGCCTGCGGGCCCTCGGCGACGACCCCCTCGGCGACAAGGACAGTTGCGACTTCTCCAAGCGCCGCCTCGACCAGATCCTGCTCGGGGACGATCCTCTGGCGTCCGGCGTGGTGTTCAGCGCCATCGAGGACTTCGCGCAGGAACTCGCCCGCGTGGCGCGCCTCTTCCTCGGGCAGGATGGTTGGGAAGGCACCCAGGCGATTGTGGTCGGCGGCGGGTTCTCCGACAGCCGGGCCGGCCGCCTCGCGGTCGCGCGTGCCGGCTTCCTCCTGCGCACAGGCGGCCTCGACATCACCCTCGAGCCGATCCGGCACCATCCCGACGAGGGCGGCCTGATCGGCGCGGTGCATCTGGCGCCCTCCTGGATGTTCTCCGGCTACGACAGCCTGCTCGCCGTCGATATCGGCGGGAGCAACATGCGCGCGGGCGTGGTGGTCACGAACCTCCGGAAGGCTTCGGACCTGTCGCGCAGTGAGGTCTGGCGTTCCGAGATCTGGCGCCACTGCGACGAGGACCCGATGCCGAGCCGCGACGAGGCGGTGGAGCGTCTCGTGGGGATGCTCAACGACCTGATCCGGCGGGCGGACCGTGCCAACCTCACCCTGGCGCCCTTCATCGGCATCGGCTGCCCCGGCATGATCGAGGCCGACGGCACCATCGACCGCGGTGGCCAGAACCTGCCGGGCAACTGGGAGGGCAGCGACTTCAACCTCGTCGAGCGCGTGACGACGGCGATTCCGCGCATCGGCGAGCATCCCACCATGGTGGTGATGCACAACGATGCCGTGGTTCAGGGTCTCAGCGAGGTTCCGGACCGCAAGGATGTGACGCGCTGGGGCGTGCTCACCATCGGCACCGGCCTCGGCAATGCGCGGTTCACCAACCGCGGCACCGACGACGAAGCGTAGGCCGCCCAAACGTCTCAGCGCGCTTTGGCGCCGGTGCGCGCGAAGGCCTGGGCAATGCGCTCGCGCAGCTCGTCGTTGAGTTCGATATCGACGAGGCGCCAGGTCCAGCCGCGCAGGCGCAGGCGGATTCGCAGGCGGCGGTCGCGGCTGGCCTCGGGCGGCACGCCGATGACCACGGTGCGGAAGCCCCGCATCTCGGAGGCGAGATAGAACGGAATCAGGCGGCGCAGATTGTCGATCCGCAAGCCTCCGCCCCTGGATTTTCCGTCCGGCGCGTCGCGGCCGATTTCCACCGATTGCGGCCAGCCGTCATCGAGGAGATCGACCACCGTGGCGGGGGTGACCAGGGCCTCGGCGATGGGGATCGCCAAGGCGGCGGCGGCCTCCGCGATCCGCTGGCGCTCTCGCGGCTCGGCCTCGGGTGACGCCGGGTCGCGCGCCTGCGCGGCCGCCGCGGCCTGGCGGATCACCGACAGGCGCAGGGTCCGGAAATTGACGTGCCGGGCGACGTAGTCTGTGTCGTGTGATTGGACCGCACGGGCCAGATCGTAGAGCGCCCAGAGCGGCGTCAGCGTGTACGCGAACCATCCGAGCACCAACAGGATCGGGATCGACCACCACCGCATCGGGCGTCAGGCCGTCATGCGGATGCGTGCCACGCCGTGAGCCCCGAGAAGGCCTCGACCACGCCCTCGTAGACCGGGCGCTTGAACGGCACGATCAGGTCCGGCAGCTCGGCGATCGGCTCCCAGCGCCAGGCGTCGAATTCGGACTTGAAAGCTCCATTGCCGGGTGTCGCGACGTCGATCTCGTCGTCGGAGCCGAGGAAACCGAAGGCGAACCACTTCTGGGTCTGGCCGCGATACCGTCCCTTCCAGGCCTGCTTCAGAACCTCCGGCGGCAGGTCGTAGGAGAGCCAGCCCGCAGTCTCGCCGAGGCGGACCACGGAGCCGGCCGAGACATTGGTTTCCTCGTGGAGTTCGCGCAGGGCGGCGGCCTCCGGGTCCTCACCGTCGTCGATGCCACCCTGGGGCATCTGCCAGGCCCGTCCATCCGCCACGTGCTCCGGCCCGGCATCGGCCCGCCGCCGCCCGATGAAGACGAGGCCTGCGCGCGAGATCAGCGTGATGCCGACGCAGGGACGGTACGGGAGGTCGGCGCCGTCGGCGATCGGGGATGCGGTCATGGGCGGGACCATAGGCAGGCGCAGCATGTGCCGCAACGCACGAAACGGCAGCGCCGCGCAATTCAGGGTCGGGTCGCCCGGGCGCAGACGTCGGGACGATGCTTCAGGGCTTGGCGCTGGTAAGTCGGGTGTTCGCGCCACTGCCACGCAGGGCGACGCTGACGGGAACGAGGCGGATGCCGCGCGCCTCCACCTCGGCGGCCCAGCGGGCGATGCGGTCGATGCTCATCGGAAGGGCCGAAGCCGAGGCGAAGGCGAAGCCCTTCTGACGTGCCTGAGCTTCGAGCCGTGCCAGTTCCCGGTCGATCGCCTCCGGGCGCGGCAGGGCATCGAGTACGATCTCGGCGCGGGCGACGGGCACCTTCGCCTTGGCGGCCAGCGAGGTGGCGAGCGAGCGCGGCGAGGTACCGTCGTCGACGAAGCCGAGGCCGCGGGCGCCGATCTCGCGCAGGACCGGTTCGAGGGCGGCCGGGTCGCTGGTCAGCTTCGCGCCCATGTAGTTGACGATGCCGACAAAGCCCGAGAACCGGCTCATGACCCAGCTCAGTCTGTCGAGGTTCTCCGGGGGGCGCGAACCGGTCAGCAGCGTCTGTGGGCCGGGATCGCTGTCGGGATAGTCGAACGGCTCCATCGGCGCCTGGAGCAGGGCCTCGTGCCCGGCTTCGCGTGCCCGGGCGACGGTCCGTTCGAGGTCGCTGCCGTAGGGCGCGAAGCCGAGGCTGATCGCGGGCGGAAGCCGGGTGATGGCGCTGGCGGTCGCCGCCTGCCCGATCCCCAGGCCCGAGACCAGGATGGCGACGCGGGGGCCTGAACCGCCGGCATCAGGGCGGGCGTAGACGTCGAGGGCGCGCAGGCGCCCGTCCCCGAGGCGCGGGATGTTGCCGTGGCGCCCGCGCTCGACGAGGCGCGGATCGGGAGCTGCGCTCAGCTTGACCGGAGCCGCGGGCGGGACCTGGATCACCACCGCATCGGTGGGCGCCGCCGTACCGGTCGGGCGCACGACGGTCACGCCGGAGGCATTCTCCACCTCGCTGGCGCTGCTCGGACCGGCTTTCGGCGCCTCGGACCTGGCCGCCTGTGCCGCCGGTTCCACCGCAACAGGTTCGCGAAGCGCGATGGTCGCGATCGCGCTCGGCTCGCCGCCCTCGGGATCTCCTGCCACGACGAGAATGCTGGCGCCGAGGACGAGACCCACCACGAGTCCGCCGAGCACCATCGGCGCGGTCACCTTCACCTGCAGCAGCGACCGAAGGCGCTGGCCGGCGGTCGGCTTGCCGCCAAGCGGACGAGTCAGGATGTCGTCGGTGGCCACGCGCAGCCGCTTCCCCAGGCTTCCGGACCGATGCGCAGGGGGGCCTTCTCACGGCCGAAACAGCAACGGCCCCCACGTCGGTCCTGAACCGACATTGGGGGCCATCATGGTTAACGCATCGCTAAGGCGATGCGGATCTAAATCAGTTCGGGACGGCGGCCTTCGGCGTGTTGGCCGCGCCCTTCTGGATGCCGCGCAGGAAATCGAAGGCGGCGATGAGCTGCTTGTCCTTGGCCGGGTCCGGCGGGACGTAGGCCGACGAGCCGCCGCGCTCCTCGACGTCCTTCTGCTTCAGGTGGCCCTTCAGGCCGGCCTCGCCCTTGGTCTCGTCCTTGCCCTTGAGCTCGTCCGGCACCTCCTGCAGGACCTCCTGGTCCGGCTCAATGCCCTTGGCCTGGATCGAGCGGCCGGACGGCGTGTAGTAGCGCGCCGTGGTCAGGCGCAGAGCGCCGCTGCCGCCCAGCGGGATGATCGACTGCACCGAGCCCTTGCCGAACGACCGTGTGCCCAGCACCGTGGCGCGCTTGTGGTCCTGCAGGGCGCCGGCCACGATCTCGGAGGCCGAAGCCGAGCCGCCGTTCACCAGCACGACGATGGGCTTGCCCTTCGTCAGGTCCCCGGACTTGGCCGAGAACCGCTGCGTCTCGTCCGGATTGCGGCCGCGGGTGGAGACGATCTCGCCGCGGTCAAGGAAGGCGTCGGACACCATCACCGCCTGGTCCAGGAGACCGCCGGGATTGTTGCGCAGGTCGAGCACGTAGCCCTTGAGCTTGTCGGCACCGATATCGGCGTTCAGCTTGTCGATCGCCGCGCGCAGGCCGTCGAAGGTCTGCTCGTTGAACTGGGTCAGGCGGATGTAGCCCACATCGCCGCCCTCGGCGCGGGAGCGCACGGGCTTGATCTTGATCACGTCGCGGTTGAGCGTGACCTCGATCGGGTCCTTCGACTCCTTGCGGCTGATCTTCAACTTCACCGGCGAGTTCACCGGGCCGCGCATCTTGTCGACGGCCTGATTGAGGGTCAGGCCCTGGACCTGATCCTCGTCGATCTGCGTGATGATGTCGTTGGTGAGAATGCCGGCCTTCGAGGCGGGCGTGTCGTCGATCGGCGTCACGACCTTGATCAGGCCGTCCTCCATCGTGACCTCGATGCCGAGGCCGCCGAACTCGCCGCGCGTCTGCACCTGCATGTCGCGGAAGCTCTTGGAATCCATGTAGCTCGAATGCGGGTCGAGGGAGGTCAGCATACCGTTGACGGCTGCCTCGATCAGCTTCGCCTCGTCGGGCTTCTCGACGTAATCGGTGCGCACCTTCTCGAACACGTCGCCGAACAGGCTGAGTTGGCGGTAGGTCTCGGCGGATGCCGCGACCGCGCTCGTTCCGGAGAGCAGGCGGGTCTGGGTCGCCACCATGGAGGACCCGACGCCGATGAACGCGCCGAGCAGAACGAGGGAAACCTTGCGCATTATCCGCGAACCTTCTCGCTGGGGCTTTTCGCCCACCAAGGCTCCGGATCGATGGAGCCGCCGTCTTTTCTGAACTCTACGTACAGGACCGGATCGCCGCGATCACCGGCTGCCGTATCGGCGCCGGTTCCGCCCTCCCCCATCGCCGCCACCGGCTCGCCCGCGAGCACGAACTGGCCGACCTCGACGTTGATCTGGTCCATCCCCGCCAACAAGAGATAGTAGCCATCGCCGGCGTTGATGATCAAGAGACGCCCGTATGAGCGAAACTGTCCAGCGAAGGACACCCAGCCATCGGCCGGTGACGAAACCACGGCCTTCGGCCGGGTCGCGAGCGATATGCCGCGGGTCGTGCCACCGTTTCCGTCGGGTTGGTTGAAGCTGCGAAGGAGCGCGCCACTCACCGGACGCGGCAGGTCGCCACGGGTGTCGACGAACCGCACCTTCGGCGCCAGTCGAGCCGGGTCCCGGGCACCGGCGGCGGCGAAGCGCTCCTGCGTCGCACGGGCCTCGCGGGTCTCGGCAACCCGGGCCTCCTCCGCCGCACGGCGGGCGGAGGCGACCTCTCCCTCCATCCGGTCGAGGAGATCCTTGAGACTGCGGGCCTGGACCGACAGTTCGGCGGCGCGGGTTCGCTCGGCCGCGAGGCCGCTCTCGATCTCCGCCTGACGGGCACGGCGCGCCGCGATCAGGGCGTTCAGCCGCTGCTGCTCCCGGGCCCAGCCCGCGAGGTCGTTGGTCAGGCCCTCGCGATCGGCCGCAATCAGTCCCTTGAGGCGAACGAGCTCGGAGAGGTCGGCCGCCAGGGTCTCGGCCTCGCCACGCAACTCCGGCACGACGGCGCCCAGCAGCATCGAGGTGCGGATCACCGCGAGCACGTCTTCGGGCCGCACCAGCACGGCGGGGGGCGGGCGCCGCCCCATCCGCTGCAGGGCCGCCAGGATCTCGGCAATTACGCCGCGCCGGGCCTCCAGCGACCGACGCAGAGCCGCCTCGCTGGCCCCGAGGGTCCTCAGGCGCTCTTCGAGCCGGCTCATCCGGACCTCGGTGGCCTGCGCCTGGCGGGTGGCGTCGAGGAGCGCGGTGTTGAGCTTGGTCCGGTCGCCGCCGATGCTAGCGATCTCAGCCTCGAACTTGGCGCGGGCCCCGGTGCTGGCGGCCAGCGCCTCCTCGATGCGCTTCAGGTTCTCGGCCCGGCGGGTCTTCTCCTCCAGGGCCTTCTGGACCGCCTCCGGCGTCGCGGGCGTCTCGGCACGCGGCGCGACCGACAGGACGAGCAGCGGTGGGACGAGGAAGACGAGCGCCAGCAGGCCGCCACTCATGCCGTCTTGCCTGCGTCGCGTGGCCGGATTCATCGCTCGTCGAGGTTTCCGCGGTGATACGGGTGGCCCGCCAGGATTGTCAGAGAGCGATACACCTGCTCCAGGGCGAGGATGCGCACAAGTCCGTGCGGCAAGGTGGCGGCTCCGAAGGACAGGGCGAGTTCAGCCCGGCTCCTCACGACGGCATCGAGACCATCGGCACCCCCGATGGCAAGAATGAGGACGGAGCGACCGGCATCACGCCAGCCGCCGATGCGCGCCGCGATAGTCTCGCTGGTGAGGTCCGACCGGCCGCGCTCGTCGTAGATCGCCAGAACCGCGCCGGTGGCCGCTTGCGCGAGGATGGCAGCCCCCTCCTCGGCGGCGCGATCCGGGGCACGCCGTGCCCGACTCTCAGGGATCTCGCTGACGTCGCACGCGCTGAAGCCGAGACCACGCCCCATCTGCGCGGCCCGCTCGCGGTAGCGGAGGGCAAGATCGCGCTCGGGCCCGGGCTTCAGGCGGCCGACCGCCGCCACGAGGAGGCGCACGGAGCGGTGCCGACGCTCACTCGGCCAGGGCGGACAGGGGACGGTCGCTGGTCGGACGATCGGCTCCCCACATCTTCTCGAGATTGTAGAAGCCACGCACCTCCGGCCGGAAGATGTGCAGGATGATGTCGCCGGCGTCGATCAGCACCCAATCGCAGGCCGGAAGGCCCTCGACGCGGGCGGTACCGAGACCCTTCGACTTCATTTCCTGCAGGACCCGGTCGGCAATCGCGCCGACATGGCGCTGGGAGCGACCGGAGGTGATGATCATGGTGTCGGCCAGGGAAGTCCGACCCATCAGATCGATCTCGATCGTCTCTTCGGCCTTCATGTCCTCGAGGCAATCGAGGGCCAGGCTCCGAAGATCATCGATCTTCCGGCTGGTGGAATCGTCGGAGCCCGGGGCTCCGGTATGGACCGCGTCGTTCAGCGTCTGGGCTCCTGCAATCGCCATCGTCATCCCATGATCGTACCCTGTATGCGGATAAAGTGGAACGTGGCTCTTGCCTTTTCCATGACCGGCCCGTGAACCCGCCTATGCGCCGTCCTTCGCGCCGGCCCGCAGCGCCGTCGACGAGAGGGCCGAGCGCGGTCCGTGCAGGAAGATCCAGGCGGGGGCCGGTCGGTTTGCCAGGGTGGGTGCATCGGCCTCCGCAATGCGCCAGCGCGCGAGGGCCTGGGCTGCGCGTGCGGCCGGCCCCGTCAGCGTGAAGCCCGGCCGGTCGATGATGGCGATCGGCATCAGGCTGGCGATCTCGAAAAATCCCTGCCAGCGGTGAAATGTCGCGAGGCTGTCGGCGCCCATGATCCAGACGAAGCGCACCGATGGGTTGCGACGGGTGAGATACCGAAGGGTCTGGCGGGTGTATTGCGCACCGATCCGCGATTCGAAGTCGGTGACCACGATGCGGGGGTGGTCGGCGACGCGGTCCGCTCGTGCGACCCGGCGGTCGATGGCCGCGAGTTCGCCCCGGTCCTTCAGCGGATTGCCAGGGGTTACCATCCACCAGATGCGGTCGAGGCGCAGCCGTCTCAGGGCGACGAGACTGACATGCCGATGCCCGAGATGGGCCGGGTTGAAGGAGCCGCCGTAGAGGCCGATGCGCAGGCCCGGCGCGACGGGAGGCAGGTGCGCCGGCCCCGACGCATCAAGGCGCATCGGAGCCCGAACGGGGCGGAGGGAGCCGCGTCAAGGACGCGTCTGCCCGTTCCCATGGACGCGATACTTGAAGGTGGTCAGCTGCTCGACGCCCACCGGGCCGCGGGCGTGCATGCGGCCGGTGGCGATGCCGATCTCTGCCCCGAAACCGAACTCGCCCCCGTCGGCGAATTGGGTCGAGGCATTGTGCGTCACGATTGCCGAATCGACTTCGGCGAGGAACCGGGTCGCCTCCGCCATGTCGTCGGTGATGATCGCGTCGGTGTGATGCGAGCCGTTGGTCTCGATGTGCTCGATCGCTGCCTCGAGGCCGTCGACCACCCGCACCGAGATGACGGCGTCGAGGTACTCGGTGCGCCAATCGATATCGGTGGCGGCGGTGACCCGATCGTCGACGGCCTGGGTGGCAGCATCGCCGCGCACGGCGCAGCCGGCTTCCAAGAGCGCGGCGACGAGGGGAGCGAGATGCGTGTCCGCGCAGGCCCGGTCGACGAGCAGGGTCTCGGCTGCGCCGCAGATGCCGGTGCGCCGCATCTTGCTGTTGAGGACGACGGTCCGGGCCATCTCGAGATCGGCGCCTGCCGCCACGTAGACGTGGCAGATGCCGTCGAGATGGGCGAAGACAGGCACGCGGGCCTCGGCCTGGACCCGCTCCACGAGGCCGCGCCCGCCGCGGGGCACGATGACGTCGATACCGCCGTCGAGGCCGGTGAGCATCGCCCCCACCGCCGCACGGTCGCGGGTCGGGACGATCTGGATGGCATCGGCGGGCAGACCGGCGGCCTCCAGACCGGCGCGCATGACACGGGCGATGGCCATGGCGGAGCGGTGGCTGTCCGAGCCCGCCCGCAGGATCGCGGCATTGCCGGCCTTCAGGCAGAGCGCCCCGGCATCGGCGGTGACGTTGGGGCGGCTCTCGAAGATGACACCGATCACGCCGAGGGGCACGGCGATGCGCTCGATCAGCAATCCGTTGGGCCGCTCGAAGGCTGCGATCTGGCGGCCGACAGGGTCCGGCAATGCGCCGATCTTGGCCACCGCATCCGCGATGCCGTTGAAGCGTGCCGCGTCGAGGGTAAGCCGGTCGATGAGCGCCTGGGTCTGACCCGCGGCGCGAGCCGCCTCCACGTCACGGGCATTCTCGGCCAGGATGGCGTCCCGCTCGGCCCGGAGGCGCTCGGAGATCAGGCGCAGCGCTGCGTCCTTGGTCTGGGCCGGCGCGAGAGCGATCTGGCGGGCGGCGGCGCGGGCGCGCCGGCCGATGGCGTTCATCTCCTCGGAGAGATCGCCGGGGGGCGCAAAATCGGTTCGCAGGTTCAGAACGGGCACGGCCTTCATCCTCGCGACCGTCGCGGAAAGGGGCGCGGCCGCCATGTGTTCCCGCCCGTCATGCCATGGCGGATACGGTCAAAACAAGCATTGCCGCTGACAGAGCAGCTATTCCCCCACCATGGCGAGGTCGTCGCGGTGCACCATTTCTGCACGGCCCGGATGGGTGAGGAGATCCGCGATTTCCCGACTCGGCCGGCCGATGATGCGCAGGGCCTGGTCGCTGTCATATGCCACGAGGCCGCGCCCGAGGATGCGTCCGGCCTCGTCCCGGATCACCACGGCATCGCCGCGCCCGAAGCCGCCCTGGACCTTGATGACACCCACCGGCAGCAGGCTCGCGCCGCCCTGGAGAGCCCGCGCCGCACCGGCATCGACCGTGAGGATCCCGCGCGGCTCCAGGGAGCCGGCGATCCAGCTCTTGCGGGCAGTGACAGGATTCGACCCCGACAGGAACCAGCTGCAGCGGCCGCCCCGCAGGATGGTGCGCAGGGGATTCTTCTCGCGTCCGTCGGCGATGATCATGTGGGTGCCGCCGCTGGCGGCGATCTTGGCCGCCTCGACCTTGGTGCGCATGCCGCCGCGCGAGAGTTCCGAGGCCGGGCCGCCGGCCATGGCCTCGATCTCCGGCGTGATCCGCTCAATCAGGGGCAGATGGCGCGCGTCCGGGTCGGTGTTCGGAGGCGCGGTATAGAGCCCGTCGATGTCCGAGAACAGCACCAGCACATCGGCGCCGATCATCGTGGCGACGCGGGCGGCGAGGCGGTCGTTGTCGCCGTAGCGGATCTCGCTGGTGGCGACCGTATCGTTCTCGTTCACGACGGGCACGGCCCGCACCTCGAGGAGCTTTAGAACCGTGGCGCGGGCATTGAGATAGCGCCGACGCTCCTCCGTGTCCTGCGGCGTCACCAGAATCTGCCCGGCCGCGATGCCGTGATGACCCAGGGCCTCCGACCAGTGCCGTGCGAGGGCGATCTGCCCGACGGCCGCGGCCGCCTGACTTTCTTCCAGGCGCAGGGTGCCGGGCGGATAGCCAAGCACCGTGCGCCCCAACGCGATGGCGCCGGAAGAGACGACGAGCACGTCGGCTCCGCTGGCATGCAGGTCGGCGATGTCCTCGGCGAGCGCACTCAACCAGGCATGTCGCAGGCGTCCGCGCGTCCGATCGACGAGGAGGGCCGAGCCGACCTTGATGACGATGCGGCGGAAATCTTGGAGGTTTGGGATCAGGGCGTCGAAGGTCATCGGCAGCGGCGGCGGGAGGACGATCCTCCGCTTGTGACGAGCGGTTGCCTGCTGCACAAGGGCTGGCGGCATCGCCTCAGGGCTGCCACGCCTCGGCAGGCTGTGCCTCGGCCTCGGCGCGCTTGGCCGCATCCATCTCCTGGGCGAGCGCCCGCAGGGCGTCCTGCACGCCGAGACCGGTGGCGGAGGAGAGGATCAGGGGCTTCTTTTTCGAAGCCCGCTTCAGGCGTGCGACCTGCTCCTTGAGCACGTCCGGATCGACCACGTCGGCCTTGGAGAGGGCCACGATCTCGGGCTTCTCGTCGAGGCCGTGGCCATAGGCCGTGAGTTCCCGCCGGACGAGCTTGTAGGTCTGGCCGGCATGCTCGTTGGTGGCTTCCACGAGGTGCAGCAGCACCCGGCAGCGCTCGACGTGGGCGAGGAACTTGTCGCCGAGGCCGACGCCGTCATGGGCACCCTCGATCAGGCCCGGAATGTCGGCGAGGACGAATTCTCGCTCGTCGGAGCGCACGACGCCGAGACCGGGGTGGAGCGTGGTGAAGGGATAGTCGGCGATCTTGGGCTTGGCGGCCGTCACGGTGGCGAGGAAGGTCGACTTGCCTGCATTGGGCAGACCAACGAGGCCCGCATCGGCGATGAGTTTCAGGCGCAGCCAGACCCACTGTTCGTGGCCTTCCAGCCCGGGATTGGCATGCTTCGGGGCCCGGTTGGTCGAGGTGGTGAAGTAGGCGTTGCCGAAGCCGCCATTGCCGCCCTTGGCGAGACGCACACGCTGGCCGACATGGGTCATGTCGGCAATCAGGGTCTCGCCGTCCTCGGCCAGAATCTCGGTTCCGGCCGGCACCTTCAGCACCACGTCGGCGCCGTTGGCCCCATGGCGGTTCGAGCCCATGCCGTGCTCGCCCTTCTTGGCCTTGAAGTGCTGCTGGTAGCGGTAGTCGATCAGGGTGTTGAGGCCGTCGACGCACTCGACCCAGACGTCGCCGCCGCGACCGCCATCGCCGCCGTTCGGCCCGCCGAACTCGATGAACTTTTCACGGCGGAAAGCCACGCAGCCGGCGCCACCGTCGCCGGAGCGGACATAGACTTTGGCTTCGTCGAGGAATTTCACGGGCGGGCCCAGATCAGGTTGGATGTCGGGATGCAGGAGCACCACCGGGATATCGTGATGAGAAACGACAACGGGGAAGACGGTTTCCCATCTTCCCCGGGATCATCTGGTGGTCGGGCCCGCCTGGAGGAAGGCCCTGGCAAAACGCCTTACTCGGCGGCTTCCTGCACCGGCACGACGGTGACGAAGGCGCGGCCGCGCTTCGTCTCGAACAGGACGCGGCCGTCCGTCTTGGCGAACAAGGTGTGGTCCGTGCCCATGCCGACATTGGTGCCGGGATGCCACTTGGTGCCGCGCTGGCGCACGATGATGTTGCCGGCGATGACCGCCTCGGAACCGAACTTCTTCACGCCGAGCCGCTGACCGGCCGAGTCGCGGCCGTTGCGGGACGAGCCGCCTGCTTTTTTATGGGCCATGGGGAGTTACTCCGAATTCTTGAATCTCAGGTCGGATCGTCAGGCGCTGATGCCGGTGATGCGGACCACCGTGTGGTGCTGGCGGTGGCCCCGCTTGCGCCGGGAGTTCTGACGGCGGCGCTTCTTGAAGGCGATGACCTTCGCGTCGCGGCCGTGGCTGACGATCTCGCCGGTGACGCTGATGCCCGAGAGCAGCGGTGCGCCGACCTGGGTCGCGCCTTCGCCGTTCGTGAACAGGAGCACGTCCCCGAAGGTAACGGCCGAACCGGCCTCGCCTTCGAGCGTGGCGATCGTGATGGTGTCGTTGGCGGCAACGCGATACTGCTTGCCGCCCGTCTTGATGACTGCGAACATCGTTCTCTCTTCGTGTTCTCTGCCGGCCTCCGGCGCGCCTTTCGGCAATGCCTGGACCGTCTTCTTGTTCAGGTCATCCGCGACACCGGATCGGGACTTGTCGTCTGTGCCGAGCGCGAACGCGAAACGCGCGGACTTCGTCGAGGAAGCCGCGCGAGAGGCGGTGGATATGCGGGGACGGGGTGATTTGTCAATGCTGGGCGAAGCGTCGACGCCCGGCGGCCTACCGTTTGGTCAGTCCGCCCAGCACGTTCCGCAGGATCGCGTTGCCGACCTCCGTGCCGACCTTGCGTGCCATCGAGCGGGCGGCGTTGCCCAGCACCTGCTCGGCGAGGCCCGGGGCCGGACGGCGGCCGCCCTTGCCGGCGGGCTTGCCGCCCAGCACACCCCCGAGCCAGCCGCCGAGCATCCCGCCCAGACCGCCCTCGGCAGGCTCGGCACCGTCGGTTCCGCCGCCGTCCAGGCCCTTGCGGGCAGCGAGCATCTCGTAGGCGCTCTCGTTGTCGACCGACTGGTCATATTTGCCCCGCACCGGGCTTTTCGCGATGAGGTCGGCGCGCTCGGCTGGGGTGATCGGGCCGACGCGGCCCTGCGGCGGGGCGATCAGGGCGCGCTCGACGACCGAGGGCGTGCCCTTCGCCTCCAGGAAGGACACCAGCGCCTCGCCGACGCCGAGTTCGGTGATCGCCTTGGCGACGTCGAAGCCGGGATTCTGGCGGAACGTCTCGGCGGCGGCCTTCACCGCGCGCTGGTCGCGGGGCGTGAAGGCGCGCAGCGCATGCTGCACCCGGTTGCCGAGCTGGCCCAGCACCGACTCCGGCACGTCGAGGGGGTTCTGCGTCACGAAGTAGACGCCGACCCCCTTCGACCGGATCAGGCGGACCACCTGTTCCACCGCATCGAGCAAAGCCTTCGGAGCGTCGTCGAACAGGAGGTGCGCCTCGTCGAAGAAGAACACCAGCTTCGGCTTCTCGAGGTCGCCGACCTCGGGCAATTGCTCGAACAGCTCGGAGAGCATCCAGAGCAGGAACGAGGCGTAGAGCCGGGGCCGCTGCATCAGCTTGTCGGCGGCCAGGATGTTGACGATGCCCCTTCCCTCGCGGTCGACCCGCATGAAGTCGTTGAGGTCGAGGGCCGGCTCGCCGAAGAACCGGTCGGCACCCTGGTTCTCGAGCATGAGGAGCTGGCGCTGGATGGCGCCTACGGAGGCCGCCGAGACGTTGCCGTACTGGCCGGAGACCGCCTTCAGGTTCTCGGTGAGATAGAGGAGCAGCGCGCGCAGGTCCTTGAGGTCGAGGACCGGCCACTTGTTGTCGTCGGCGACCCGGAAGGCGATGTTGAGCACCCCCTCCTGGGTGTCATTGAGCTCCAGCAGGCGTGCGAGCAGCAGCGGTCCCATTTCGATGACGGTACAGCGGATCGGATGCCCCTGGTCGCCGAACAGGTCCCAGAACACGGTCGGGAACCGGTCGGGCTCGTAGGGGATGCCCAGCTCTTCGGCGCGCTTGACGAAGACCGGCTTCGATTCACCGGCCGCCGCGAGGCCAGAGAGGTCGCCCTTGATGTCGGCGGCGAAGACCGGGACGCCGGCGTTGGAAAAGCCCTCCGCCATCACCTGCAGGGTCACCGTCTTGCCGGTGCCCGTGGCACCCGCCACGAGGCCGTGGCGGTTGGCCAGCCGAAGGGTCAGGCCTTCGGGCTTGAAGCCGCCATCCTTGAGCGGCGCCTTGCCGACCAGGATCGTGCCGTCGTCCTGCATGACCGTCCACTCCTCTTCGCCGGGCAGAACGCGCCAGCATCGACGATGACGGTTATGGGTCGCGCCCGCGGCATTTGCCAGCGCTTCGCGGAGCGGCCTTGATTTCGCGGCGGCGAGGCCGGAAGGACAAGATCCCGACCGAGCAGCGATACCGGCCGCGCAGAAGGCCCGGTCACCCAGGAGCCCGTTTGAGATGGAAGAGTTGATCGCCCGCGTCACGAACCGGACCGGCCTCGATGCCGCGACGGCCCAGA
The DNA here is from genome assembly GCF_055361545.1 of Methylobacterium sp. TK31. Taxonomy (NCBI): domain Bacteria; kingdom Pseudomonadati; phylum Pseudomonadota; class Alphaproteobacteria; order Hyphomicrobiales; family Methylobacteriaceae; genus Methylobacterium; species Methylobacterium sp. TK31. The sequence continues at coordinate 3,613,252 of NZ_CM143964.1, forward strand.
CCGCCATCGGCCACATCCTGGCCTTCCTCCAGAAGGAGGGGCCCTCCACCGAGGTGAGTCAGCTGCTCAGTGCCCTGCCCGGGTCCGAGACCGCGATCGCTGAGTCCAATGCCGGCGAAGGCGGCGGCGGCCTGATGGGTATGCTCGGCGGCATGATGGGCGGCGGTGGCGTCATGGCGCTGGGCCAGAAGCTGATGTCGGCCGGTGTGCCCATGGGTCAGATGCAGCCCCTCGGCCAGGAGCTGTTCGCCTATGGACGCGAGAAGGCCGGCGAGGACGTGATGGGTCCGATCGTCGGCTCGATCCCGGGTCTGAACCAGTTCGTCTAAGTTTTCGAAGGTCCGGTCCTTCGGCGACTATCCATCGGAACGTCGCCGGAGGGCCGGTATGAGTCCAGCGCAAACCCCTCTGGCAATACAGCAATCCGTGTCATAAAAGCGTGTGCGCTTCGTGATGTTGTGACCTCCCGAAGGCACGAGGCCCGGGGCTCCCGCGGAGCCGCCTCGATGTCCGGACAGGGCGGATTGGACGATGGTCCCGAACTTCGCGCGCGATGCCTCCACGGCGTGGCTCAATGGCTGGGAGGCGCACGTGCACGCCCCCTTCGCCCGGCTGAAGCAGCGCACCGCGGAAGCCGGCCGCGCCGGCCTCCCCGCCTTCCATCCGCGCGGCCTTCTGCTCCCGCCGGGCGCGGCGCCGATCCGGTTCAAGCCCCGGCTGAAGAAGCCGCTGGCCGCGCCCGGACTCGCCCCGACCCTCGGGCGGATCGGCAGCTTGGAGGTGCGCCTCGCCACCACGGTCTCCGAGATCCGCCGGGCGCAACGCCTGCGCTACCGGGTGTTCTACGAGGAGATGTCGGCGGTCCCGAGCGGCCTCGCCATGCTGTCGCGCCGGGACATCGACGAGTACGACGCGGTCTGCGACCATCTCCTCGTCATCGATCACGCGGCGGTGGACACGACGCCCTTCGCCGCCAAGCCCTTCCGCCGGGCCCGGCCGAAGGTGGTCGGCACTTACCGGCTGCTGCGTCAGGAGGCGGCCGACCGCCATTTCGGGTTCTATACCGCGGCTGAGTACGACATCGCCCCGATGATGGCGGCCAATCCCGGTGCGCGTTTCCTCGAACTCGGGCGCTCCTGCGTGCTGAAGCCCTACCGGACGAAGCGGACGGTGGAGATGCTCTGGGCCGGAATCTGGGCCTATGTCCAGCACCACCGCATCGACGCGATGCTGGGCTGCGCCAGCCTGGAGGGGACCGACCCCGAGCGCCTCGCCCTGCCGTTGAGCTTCCTCCACCACCACGCCCGCGCGGCGGAGGGCTGGTGCGCCCGCGCCCTGCCGGAGCGCTACGTCGCGATGGACCGCCTCGCCCGCGAGGCCGTGGACCCGAAGGCGGCGCTGCAGGCGCTGCCGCCGCTGATCAAGGGCTACCTGCGCGTCGGCGCCACCTTCGGCGACGGGGCGGTGGTGGACCATCAGTTCGGCACCACCGACGTCTTCGTGGTGCTGCCGGTCTCGGCCATCGCGGCGCGCTACCGGGACCATTTCGGCGTGCCGGCGAACCGGCAGGCGGCCTGAGGGATTCTCAGGCGCGGGCGTCCGCCACGAGGGCGGCGAGGCCCTCGCGATAGGTCGGATAGGCGAGGTCGACCGCGAGTTCCGTGCGAATCCGGTGATTCCGCACGCGCTTGTTCTCGCCGTAGAAGCTGCGGGCCATCGGGCTGAGGTCGGCGGTCTCGAAATCGATCTCCGGGGGCAGCGGCAGGCCGGCGAGCTTGGCCGCGTACTCGGTGACCACCTGCGGCGGCGTCGGCTCGTCGTCGGTGACGTTGTAGACCGCGCCGTTCCGGGGTCGGTCGAGCGACGCCAGCAGGGTCGTGGCGATGTCGTCCACGTGGATTCGATTAAAGACCTGGCCCGGCTTGATAATCCGCTGCGACTTGCCCTCGCGCAGCTTCACGATCGGGTTGCGGCCCGGGCCGTAGATGCCCGACAGGCGGAACACCTGCACGGGCTTGCCGGTCTCGCGGCCGAGCGCCAGCCAGGCCGCCTCGACGGCGAGGCGCCCTTGCGAGCGGCCGCTCACCGGGCTCGGGGCCGTGTCCTCGTCGATCCAGGCGCCCTGGTGGTCGCCGTAGACGCCGATGGTCGAGAGGTAGCCGATCCAGCCGATGCGGCTGTGCGCGATGGCGTCACGGTATACCGCGAGGGTCGTGTCGAGGTCGCGGACCGGAGGCGCCGAGACCAGGAGCGCGTCCGTGTCGGCGAGGTCGGCCGCGATGCGCGGGTCGTCGCGGTCCGGACCGAAGGCCCGCATCTCGGCGATGTCGCCGGGTCCGGTCCGCGCCGGATCGGTGACCGTGGCGCGCACCGTGTCGAAGCGGCCCCGGGCGCGCTCCACGAAGCGGCGGCCGGTGAAGCCGAGGCCGAAGACGAAGAGGTTCATGAGGCGGCGTGTCCTGTCGTCTCGGGGCCGCCGGGGTCGAGGGCGCGGCGCCACTCGGCCCGGACGGCGTCGTCGGTTTCGCCGAAACCCCGGGCGTTGAAAAGGTCCCGCAGGCGGGGCCGGGCGACGAGGCGCCCGAGGGCCCAGACCGCCATGCCGCGCACCAGGGGCGCGGGATCGGACAGGTTCGCTTCCGCCGCGGGGGCGAGGTCGGGCCGGCCGGAGTTGCCGATGGCGATGAGCACGTTGCGCAGGAAGCGGTCGCGCCCGGTGCGCTTGACGGGCGTGCCGGCAAAATGGGCGCGGAAGCCGGCCTCGTCGAGGGCCGCCAGCTCGGCCAGGGGCGGCGCCGCGAGTTCCGCGCGCGCGGCCATGCGGCCCTCGGCGGCCACGGCGGCGAACTTGTTCCAGGGGCAGACGGCGAGGCAATCGTCGCAGCCGAAGACCCGGTTGCCGATGGCGGCGCGGAACTCCGTCGGGATCGGCCCGGCATGCTCGATGGTGAGGTAGGCGATGCAGCGGCGGGCATCGAGCTGGTAGGGCGCCGGGAAGGCGTTGGTCGGGCAGATGTCGAGGCAGCGGCGGCACGAGCCGCAATGGTCGGCCTCCGGCGCGTCCGGCTCCAGCTCGGCCGAGGTGTAGATCGCGCCGAGCAGCAGCCAGTTGCCGAGGTCCCGCGAGACCAGCACGGTGTGCTTGCCCTGCCAGCCGAGGCCGGCGGCGGCGGCGAGCGGCTTCTCCATCACGGGCGCGGTGTCGACGAAGACCTTCACCCGGACGTCGCCCTTGGCCGAGAGGTAGCCGCCGAGCTCCTTCAGCTTGCCCTTGACCACCTCGTGGTAGTCCCGCCGCCGGGCATAGGCCGCGATGGCGCCCCGGTCCGTCCGCGCCAGGATCGCCAGGGGGTCGCCCTCGGGGCCGTAATTCATGCCGAGCATGACCACGCTGCGGACGCCGGGCCACAGGGTGGCGGGGTCGGCGCGGTGGTCGGCCCGCTCGACCATCCAATCCATGCTGCCGTGGTGGTTGGCGGCGAGCCAGGCGGGCAGCCGGTCCCGGAGTTCGGGCACGGCGTCCGGCCGGGTGACGCGGACGGCCTCGAAGCCGAGGAGCCGGGCGCGGGCCTCGACGGCGCGACGCAGGTCCGCGCCCGCCAGGATCTTCCGCGGCGGCTTCGGCCCGCGCGGCGCGGTCAAAAATCCAGGTTCGCGTAATGGTCCGCCGGCGCCATGCCGGGCACCCGGTCGGCCAGCAGGGTGCGGAAGCACGGGCGGGACTTCACCCGCGCGTACCAGTCCCTCGCCGTCTCGTCCTCTTCCCATGGCACGTCGCCGAGATAATCCACGCAGGACAGGTGGGCCGCCGCCGCGAGATCCGCATAGGTCAGATGGTCGCCCGCCAGCCATTTCCGGCGGGACATCAGGTAGCCGATATACTTCATGTGGTAGCGCACGTTGGTGCGCGCCGCGCGAATGGCGTTCATGTCCGGCGGGCCGCCGCCGTTGGCGCTGTTCATGAAGCGCTTCGAGATCTTCTCGGTGACGAGATACTCCGTCACCTCGGCGTTGAACTTGACCAGGAACCAGTCGAGCAGGCGGCGCACCTCGACCCGGGCGCCGGTGGTCTCAGGCAGGAGGCGCCGGCCGCTCAGGCCGAGCCCCCGGGTCTCGTCGAGATACTCGGCGATGATGCCGGCCCCCGGCACGGCGAGGCCGCTCTGCTCCACCAGCACCGGCGTCGTCCCGGCCGGGTTGATCAGCAGGAAGGCCTCGCGCCGGTCCCAGGCACGCTCCTCCATCAGCGTCGGCTCCATCCCCATCTCGGACAGGACGAGGCGGATGAAGCGGGAGTGCGGGCAGAAGGGGGAGTGGTAAAGCGTCGCCATCGAGGCCGTTTCGCACGGGAAGGGTTTGCCGGGGGACGGGTCGCGTCGATGCCCCGCGGAGGATGGTCGGCAGCCATGACATGTATGGCCCGATGATTGCCGCCTCATTAACACGCTCGCGGCGAACGCGATAACCATCCGTCAACCTTGACGGATCAGCCTCGATCCGCGAAGGCCGCGCGGGGTGGAGGCACCACCTGCTCGGGCCGGCCCGGTCCCACGAAACACCCCCAACCGTCGAGGCGCTGAGATGATGGATGCGATGGGCATCGCGAAGGCGGTCGTGCTCGCCGTGGTGGAGGGGGCGACCGAGTTCATCCCGGTCTCGTCCACCGGGCACCAGCTCCTCGTCGGCCACTTCATCGGCTTCGAATCACCCAACAACACCTTCGAGGTGCTGATCCAGCTCGGCGCCATCCTGGCGATCCTGGCGGTCTATTTCCGCCGGCTCCTCGGCATCACCCTGGCGCTGCCCAACGACCCCCGGGCGCGCCGCTTCGTGCTCGGCATCCTGGTGGCGTTCCTGCCGGCGGCGATCGTGGGCGGGCTCTTCTCGAAATACATCAAGTACTACCTTTTCAACCCCTGGATCGTCTGCGCGACCCTGGTGGCCGGCGGCATCGTCCTCCTCGTTCTCGACGAGACCGACCTCGAGGTGAAGAAGCACGACGTCTTCGACTTCACCCTGCCGATGGACTTCAAGATCGGCCTGTTCCAGTGCATCGCGATGATCCCCGGCGTGTCGCGCTCGGGCGCCACCATCGTGGGCGCGATGCTGATGGGCGCCGACAAGCGCTCGGCCACCGAGTTCTCGTTCTACCTCGCGATCCCCACCATGGCGGGGGCCTTCGCCAAGGACCTGCTCGACAACTACAAGAACCTCTCCCGGGACGACACCGGCCTGATCGTCATCGGCTTCATCGTGGCCTTCATCTCGGCCTTCATCGTGGTGCGGACGGTGCTCGACTACGTCGCCTCCCACGGCTTCCGGCTGTTCGCCTGGTGGCGCATCATCGTCGGCTCCCTCGGCTTCGCCGGCCTGATCCTGTTCGGCTGACGCGCGCGCCGGGCTCCGGGCTCGCCGGGATGCCAGCCGGGAGACCGGTCGAGATAAAGAATACAGCGTGGGCGGGCGATTGCGTCCGCCCGCCGCCGCGTGCAAGGGCTGTCCGGAAAGACAGCCCGGCCGCGCTCGGCCGGAGCCAAGCAGCCCGGCCCGAGCCAGGCACTAGCGGAGGCCAGCCCCGATGGAAGACCGTCCCCTCGCCGACCTGTTCCCGCCCGCGACCCGCGAGCGCTGGCTCGGCCTCGTCGACGGAGTCCTGAAAGGCGGAGATTTCGAGAAGCGCCTTGTCTCGAAGACCGCCGACGGCATCCGCATCGAACCCCTCTACGACGCCGCCGCGCCCGTGGCGCAGCCGGTGCGGGCCCCCGGCCCCTGGCGGGTGTCGCAGCGGGTCGACCACCCGGACGGCGCCGAGGCGAGCGCGCTCGCCCTCGCCGACCTCGAGGGCGGCGCCGACGCCCTCGTGCTGGTCTTCGCCGGCGCGCCCGCCGCCCGCGGCTACGGCCTGACCGCCACGAATGCTGCCGACCTCGACGCGGCTCTCGGCAACGTGATGCTGCCGCTGATCGCCACCCGGCTCGACGCGGGCGCGCGCGGGATCGAGGCCGCCTTCCTGATCCGGGACGTGGTCGCGGCCCGCGGCGAGACCCTGAAGGGCCTCGACCTCGACCTCGGCCTCGACCCCATCGGCACCCTCGCGGCCGGCGGGTCCCTGGCGGAGGATTACGGGGCCGAGCTCGGCCGCACCCTCGCGGCCTTCGACGCCGAGGGCTTCACGGGCCGGGCCTGCCTCGCCGACGGCCGCCCCTACCACGAGGCCGGGGCCAGCGAGGCGACCGAGCTCGCGGCCGTGCTCGCCACCGCCGTGGCCTACCTGCGCGCGCTGGAGGCCAACGGGCACGCGCTGGAGCGGGCCCGGGATGCCGTCGCGGTGCTGCTCACCGCCGATGCCGACGAGTTCCTGACCATCGCCAAGTTCCGGGCCATGCGCCGGCTCTGGGCACGGGTGGAGGCGGCCTGCGGCCTCGACCCCCGGCCCCTGCGCCTGCATGCCGAGACCGCCTGGCGGATGATGACCCGGCGCGACCCCTTCGTGAACATCCTGCGCACCTCCATGGCCGCCTGCTCGGCCGGCCTCGGCGGGGCCGACGCGATCACCGCCCTGCCCTACACGGCCGCCCTGGGCCTGAGCGACGCCTTCGCCCGCCGGGTGGTGCGCAACAGCCAGATCGTCCTCATCGAGGAATCGAACCTCGCCCGGGTGGCCGACCCGGCCGCCGGCGCCGGCAGCTTCGAGACCCTGACGGGCGAGCTGACCAGCACGGCCTGGGCGGCCTTCCAGGAGATCGAGCGCGAGGGCGGGCTCGTGGCGAGCCTGCGGGCCGGCGCGATCCAGGGGCGGATCGCCGCCACCCAGGCGACGCGAGCCCGCAACGTCGCCACCCGGCGCGAGGCGCTGACCGGGGCCAGCGAGTTCCCCTACCTCGCCGAGAAGCCCGTCACCGTGCTGGAGGTCGCCCCCGTGGCGGCGCCCCCGGCCGCCGGCTTCGGCCGCGGGCCGGCCCTCACCGGCGCGCCCCTGCCCTCCCTGCGCCTCGCCGAGCCCTACGAGGCCCTGCGCGACGCCTCCGACGCGGCCCTCGCGGCGAGCGGCCGACGCCCCACGGTGTTCCTGGCCAATCTCGGCCCGGTGGCGGTCTTCAACGCCCGCTCGACCTTCGCGGCCAACGCCTTCGCGGCCGGCGGCCTCGAGGCGGTGAACCAGGAGGGCTTCACCGATCCGGCCGCGCTGGCGGAAGCGTTCCGCGCCTCGGGCGCCCGCATCGCCTGCCTGTGCTCCTCGGACGCGCTCTATGCCAGCCACGCGGTGGAGGCCGCCCGGGCCCTGAAGGCGGCCGGCGCCACCACCCTGTACCTCGCCGGCAAGGCGGGCGACCTCGCCGAGCCCCTGAAGGCGGCCGGGGTCGACGGCACTCTCCATGCCGGCGGCGACGTTCTGGCGCTGCTGACGGGAGCGCTGGCGCACGCGACGAACGCGTAGGCGCGCAACCCAGGGGCGGCCACGCTCGTTCTCGGCCCAGTCGAGTCGAAACACGAACGGAATGCCATGCGACGCGCAGCCCTCGCGGTGACCACCCTCGCCCTCCTGACCGCCTCCGCCGGGGTCGCGGACGCCGCCAAGAAGAAGGTCCAGGTGCCCAACCGCTACGACGGCACCTGGAGCATCGAGGTGGTCACCCTCGACGGCCCCTGCGACCGGGCCTACCGCTACGGCGTGCAGATCCGGCGCGGCGAGGCGAGCTATGCCGGCGGCGAGTTCAACATCAACGGGCGGGTCTCGCAGAGCGGCGCGGTGCGGGCGGTGATCACCCGGGGCAACGACGCCGCCGACGTGGTCGGCCGGCTCGGCCGCGCGGGCACCGGCAACGGCACCTGGAACACCACCGGGCTGATCGCCTGCAGCGGGCGCTGGAACGCCGAGCGCCGCGGCTGACGCGCCGCCGGCCTGTGATGGGCGCGCCACAACGGCGCGCCGATCGCCGTCGGACGCCGGCGTGCCGGACTTCTGCCCTTCTCCGGACCGAATCACTGGTGAATACTCGCGTCGAATCGGGATCGATTTCGCACGGGGCTTCCCACGATGAAGGCTTTGCTGTTCGGCGCGTTGGTGACGACCTTGGGATGGGCCGCCGCGGCGGAGGCGGCAGGGCGCAACCCGACCCATCCCCACGCCGTGATGTCGCCCCTCGAACGGGCGGCGACGGACTGCTTCGCCGAGACGGTGCTGGCGAACCCGGCCGCGATCCGGCACGCCCGCGCGGGCCGCTGGTACGAGGCCGCCGGCGTCACCGGCTTCCTGTGCCGGCCCGAGGTGGACGCGATGATCCAGGCGCATGACCGCCTCTACGGCCGCGGCACCGGCACCCGCTACTTCGAGAAGGCCTATACCCGCCATCTCGGGCAGCAGCTCGCCGAGCGCCTGCAGCCGATGCTGGAGCGCAAGGCGGTGGCGAGCGCCGAGCCCCCGGCCGACAAGGCCGAGGCGCAGGACGCCGACAAGCCCGCCGAGTAAGGCAGACCCGCCGAGCAAGACGTGCCCGCCGAGGCATCGGCGCGGCCGCCGGACGGACATCCGTGCCTCGGACGAGCCTGCCCGCGCCGGATCACGCGATCGTGCGCGGTCCCGGCGCCGCGGGTGACATCCGTTAACCGGGTCTCCCCTATCGTGGGACGCGCGCGGACGACGCGGCACCGGGAGAGACGCGGATGACGAGCCCGGTGCGATGCGGGGTGAGCGCCTCGGCTCGAACGGGACAGGATTCTTGAGCTCTTCCGGTGATCCCGCCGACCCGCTGCCGCTGTCGCGCCGCGGACGCCTGGCCTCCGCCGCCCTCCGGCTGGCCGCGCACGCGGTCGATGCCGCCGTCGCCCAGCGCGGGCGGGACACCGCGACGATTTTCGCCCTGCGCGCCGAGCTGTCCACGCAGGCCGCGCGGCTTCAGCGGCAGGCCGATACACTCGCCGACACGACGCGGCTGTTCGAGGCGGCCTCGGCCGAGGCCCGGATCGGGCTCTGGCAGTGCGACCTGACGACCGGGGCCCTGCGCTGGAGCGCGGGCGTCCACGACCTGTTCGAGTTTCCGCACGATTGCGTGCCGAGCCGCGCGGCCGCCCTCGCCTGCTACACCGCGGAGGCGCGCCGCCACCTCGACGCCGTCCGGGCGGAGGCGATCGCCCGGGGCTCGTCCTTCGCCCTCGAGTCCGAGATCGTCGGGCGGCGCGGCAGCCGGCGCTGGATCCGGATCACCGCGTCCGTGGAGGCCCGGGACGGCGTGCTTGTCCGCCTGTTCGGCTTCAAGCAGGACATCACCGAGCAGACGCTGCTGGCGGAGCGCATGCGCCACCGCGCGGAGTTCGACTGCATGACCGGCCTCGCCAACCGGTCGGTCTTCGAGGGCCGGCTGGCGGAGCTGCCGGAGACCGGCGCCCTGGTGCTGGTCGACCTCGACGGCTTCAAGGCGATCAACGACACGCACGGACACGCCGTGGGCGACGCCTGCCTGCAGGAGGCGGCCCGGCGCCTGCGCGAGGTCTGCCACGGGGCCGACCTCGTGGCGCGGATCGGCGGCGACGAGTTCGCCGTCCTGCTCGGAGCGGGAACCGACGCGGCCCTGTGCGAGGGCCTCGGCCGGCGCATCGTGGCGGCCCTGCGCGAGCCCTTCCACCATCGCGGCCTCCACCTCCGGCTGGGCGCCTCCGTCGGCGTCGCCCGGGCGGCGGGCGCGGAGCCCGGGGACCTGTTCGGGCGGGCCGATACCGCCCTCTACGCCGCCAAGGCCGCCGGCCGCGGCACCCTGCGGGTGGCCCTGCCCGGCCTAACTTCCAGCGGGCCTGGCGAATATTCGTGCGGGACCTGACGAATCTTCGTGCAGCGCGGCGAAGGTCCGCGAAGGTTCTGGCAAGCGCGCCGAATCTATCCTGACGCCCTGTCCGGATTTCGGCGGCGCGCGACGGCATCGAGGCCCGGATCGCCGCCGGCCCGGTCTTGCGTCCATCACCGCCACGAGGTCCGCCCGATGAGGCCTGCATGAGCCGAACGATCCTGCGCCGGCTCGCCCCCTGGCTCGACTCCGCGGAACGCCGGACCGGCGCCGCTCCCGCGGCGCGGCCGCACGATCTCGCGGCGATCCTCGGCTTCCTCGACGCGATCTCGCGGGCCTGCACGACGGCCGCGACGCCCGAGGCGGCGACCCGCGACTGCCTCGGCATCGTCGCCGGCTTCACGAACTGGCCGATCGGGCACGCCTACCGGCGCCTGGCCGACGACAGCGGCGCGATGACCTCGATGCGGACCTGGTCCCTCCCGGCGGGCGACGGCCGCCGGGCGGCGGATTTCATGGCGATCTCCGAGCGCGCGGTGTTCGCCCCCGGCCAGGGCCTCGTCGGCAAGGTCGCGGCCGGCGGCGCGCCGGTGTCCTGCGCGGACGTGACCGTGCTGCCCGGCTTCGTCCGGGCCGATTCCGCCCGGGAGAACGGGGTGCGCGGCTGCTTCATGTTCCCGGTCTCCTGCGCCGGCCGGGTCGAGATCGTGCTGGAATTCTTCTCGCGGGAGGCGGCGGAGCTCGACGACGACCTCCTGGCCCTGATGGCCTACGTCGCCGACCGCCTCGCCCTCGCCCTCGCCGAGCAGGCCCGGCAGGCGCGCACCCGCGCCCTGACGACGGCCCTCGACGGCATCGCGCGCCAGCTCGGCGAGACCACCGTGGCGGTGGAGGACGGGGCCCGCACCGTGCTGGGCGTCGCCGGGCACGTGGAGGCGCGCCGCAGCGAGGTCGACCGGAGCTCGGCGGAGGCCTCGCGGGAGATCGCGGGCGTGGCGCGGTCGGCGCAGGACCTCGTCGCCCTGTCCCGGGAGGCCGGCGCCCAGGCCGCGCGCGTGGAGACCGTCGCGGGCGGCTCGGCCCGGGCCCTGGAGGCGGCGGTGGCGGTGTTCACCGACCTGCAGCACAAGATCGCCGGCGTCGGCCAGATCAGCGCGCTGATCGGGACCATCGCGCGCCAGACCAACCTGCTGGCGCTGAACGCCACCATCGAGGCGGCGCGGGCCGGCGAGGCCGGACGCGGCTTCGCGGTGGTGGCCACCGAGGTCAAGGAACTGGCCGCCCAGACGGCGCGGGCGACGGAGGAGATCGCCGCGCAGGTCGACCAGCTCCGGACGGTGGCGGCCCAATCCACCGGCTCGCTCACGCAGGTGCGCTCCGAGATCGAGACCGTCCAGCACATGGCCACCGACATCGGCGCCGTCAGCGGCGCCCACCAGGCCGCCGCCGGGGAGATCGCCGACGGGATCGGCCGCGCCGCGGCGACCATCGCCCGCGCCGCGGACCATCTCGACGCCCTGCGGACCTCCACCGCCGACGCCCTGTCCTCCTCGCGGACCCTGGAGACCACCTCGGTGCGCCTGCGCGACCAGGGCCGGGACCTCGGCCTGGCCACGCGGCACCTCGCGGGGTCCGAGCGCTAGGACGCGCCTCTCAGGCCGGCAGGACGACGACCTTCGTCTTCACCGGCGTGCGGGCATAGAGGTGGATCATGTCCTGGCTCAGCAGGCCGACGCAGCCGCTGGTGATGCCCGAGCCGATCGTGTCGGGCTCGCTCGAGGCGTAGATCGTGTAGAGCGTGTAGGCGCCGTTCTGGTAGAGGTGCAGGGTACGGGCGCCGAGGGGGTTGTCGAGGCCGCCGGGCATGCCGCGGGCGTACTTGGCCGCCTCGGGCTGGCGCCGGATCATCTCCGCGGGTGGGGTCCAGGTCGCCCATTCGGACTTGCGCCCGACATAGGCGTCGCCGCTCCACCGGAACCCGTCGCGCCCGACATTGGCGCCGTAGCGGGTCGCGGTCCCGTCGCCCTCGACGCGGTAGACGTAGTAGTTCGCCGGATCGACGATGATCGTGCCGGCGGCCTCCTGGGTCGGGTACGGCACCGTGCGGCGGAAGTATTTCGGATCGACCTTGCTGATGTCGGTCGCCGGGATCGGGAACTTCTCCTCCGGCATCGGGCCGTAGATCTTGGCCGCCTCGGCGCGCAGCGCGCCGTCGGACGAGACGCAGCCGGCGAGGCCCCAGGCGCCGAGGCCGGCCCCCGTGCCGACCAGGAAGGACCGGCGGCTTAGGCGGCCCAAGCGCCCGTCCGGCGTGCCGGACTCGATGTCCCTCGTGTCCCTCGTCATCGCAGGCGTCCCGTCTTCACCGCCGCGCGACGGGCCGACCATTCGCCCGGGTCCGCGCGGCCCCTATAGCCAAGCTGACAGTGCCGGTCCCCGGTGCGCCTGGCAAGCCGGGCGCCGGGGGCGGACGTCGCCGGCCAACAGGAGCCGGCCGATTGCGTCGCGGATGTGGCCGGGCGAATCGGGCCGGGCGGATCTGACCTGGTGGATCTGACCTGGCCGGCTTCGGCGGCGCCTCAGCCGGGCCCGGCCTGCGTGTCGGGGGCGGCGCGCTTGGCCCGGCGCAGGAAGGGCAGCCCCGTCGAGGGCTGGCCGCGGGTCGCCTCGTGCATCTTGGCGATCCGGATGAAGCGGCCATAGGCCAGCACGCTCGCCATCACGAAGCCGTCGAGGCCCGCGAGGAAGAAGCGCCGCAGGATGTAGAACTTCAGGAAGTTCAGGGGGTACTCGAAGACCAGCCGCAGGCCGGTCTCGAAGCGCGAGCCGATGGGCTGCGTGTCGGCGGCGAGCTGCCCCACGTAGTTCGACTTGGCGATGGCGTGGTTCCAGTCGCGGAAGGTGTGGTGCCAGACCACGGACCGGATCGTCACCGGCTTCTCGTCCGTGGTGATCGCGAGCTTGTCCCAGTTCGGGTTGTCGGTGGTGCGGGCGACGCGCCGGTCGTAGAGGTAGACGTTCTCGGTGCAGAAGGCCCAGGGCGAGGGCCGGGCGTGGTGGGGCAGCACCATCGCCTTGCGGACGATCATCAGCGCCGGGACCCTGGGCGCCTGGAAGATCGCCCGGATCTCGCGCACGATCTCCGGCGTCAGGATCTCGTCGGCATCGACGCTGAAGACGTGGTCGTGGCGGCAGAGATCCTCGCCGAAGCGCCGCTGCGGCCCGAACCCCGGCCAGGGATTGACCACCACCCGGGCGCCGAGGGACTCGGCGATGGCCACGGTGGCGTCCGTCGAGCCCGCGTCGATGACGAGGATCTCGCAGCGCAACGGCAGCGCCGAGCGGATCGCCGCCTCGATGCGGTCCGCCTCGTTCAGCGTCCGGATCAGGACGGTGAGCGGGATGGGCGCGGTCTGGTCCGGATTTCGGTCCACGTTCGGGCGGCCCGGCTCAGTCGTCCATCTTCAGGGCGGCGATGAAAGCCTCCTGCGGGATCTCGACCTTGCCGAACTGGCGCATCTTCTTCTTGCCCTCCTTCTGCTTGTCGAGGAGCTTGCGCTTGCGCGAGATGTCGCCGCCGTAGCACTTGGCGGTCACGTCCTTGGACAGGGCCTTGATGGTCTCGCGGGCGATGATCTTGCCGCCCAGCGCCGCCTGGACCGGGATCTGGAACAGGTGGCGGGGGATCAGGTCCTTCAGCTTCTCGCACATGGCCCGGCCGCGATGCTCGGCGCGGGTGCGGTGGACCAGCATCGAGAGGGCGTCCACCGGCTCGGCGTTCACGAGGATCGACATCTTGACGAGGTCGCCCTCGCGGTAGTCGGAGATGTGGTAGTCGAACGAGGCGTAGCCCTTCGAGATCGACTTCAGGCGGTCGTAGAAGTCGAACACCACCTCGTTGAGCGGCAGGTCGTAGACCACCATGGCGCGCTTTCCCACGTAGTTCAGGTCGACCTGCGTGCCGCGCCGGTCCTGGCACAGCTTGAGCACGCCGCCGAGATACTCGTCGGGGGTGAGGATGGTGGCGCGGATCCAGGGCTCCTCGATGGCGGTGATCTTCATCACGTCCGGCATGTCGGCCGGGTTGTGCAGCTCCTTGATCGTGCCGTCCGTCATCTGCAGGCGGTAGACCACGGAGGGCGCCGTGGAGATCAGGTCGAGGTTGAACTCGCGCTCCAGGCGCTCCTGGATGATCTCGAGGTGGAGCAGCCCGAGGAAGCCGCAGCGGAAGCCGAAGCCGAGCGCCGCGGAGGTCTCCATTTCATACGAGAACGAGGCGTCGTTGAGCCGGAGCTTGCTCATGGCGCTGCGCAGGGTCTCGAATTCGGCGGCATCGACCGGGAACAGCCCGCAGAACACCACCGACTGCACGTCCTTGAAGCCCGGCAGCATCTCCTTGCAGGGGCGCTTGTCCTCCGTGAGCGTGTCGCCGACGCGGGTGTCGGCCACCTCCTTGATCGAGCCGGTGAAGAAGCCGACCTCGCCCGGGCCGAGCTCGCCGATATCGGCCATCTTGGGCCGGAACACCCCGATCTTGTCGACGCCGTGCACGGCATCGGCCCGCATCATGCGGATGTTCATGCCCTTCTTGAGGACGCCGTCGACGATGCGCACCAGCACGACGACGCCGAGATAGACGTCGTACCAGCTGTCCACCAGCAGGGCCTTCAGGGGCGCGTCGCGGTCGCCTTTGGGCGGCGGCAGGCGCGTCACGATCGCCTCCAGCACCGCCTCGATGTTGAGCCCGCTTTTCGCCGAGATCGCCACCGCCTCGGAGGCGTCGATGCCGATCACCTCCTCGATCTGGGCGCGGATGCGCTCGGGCTCGGCCGCCGGCAGGTCGATCTTGTTGAGGACGGGGACGATCTCGTGGTTGGCGTCGAGCGCCTGGTAGACGTTGGCCAGCGTCTGCGCCTCGACGCCCTGGGAGGCGTCGACCACCAGCAGCGAGCCTTCGCAGGCGGCGAGCGAGCGCGACACCTCGTAGGCGAAATCGACGTGGCCGGGCGTGTCCATCAGGTTGAGGACGTAGTCCTTGCCGTCCTCGGCCTTGTATTCGAGCCGCACCGTCTGCGCCTTGATGGTGATGCCGCGCTCCTTCTCGATGTCCATCGAGTCGAGCATCTGCTCGCTCATGTCGCGCAAGGCCACCGTGCCGGTGGTCTGGATCAGCCGGTCGGCGAGGGTCGACTTGCCGTGGTCGATATGCGCGACGATGGAGAAGTTGCGGATGTTGTCGATGGGCGTCGTTGTCATCGAGGATGCGATCTCCGGCGCGCGCGGCCCGCCGTCTGGCAGACGAACCCGGCGCACGGTCTCATGGGTGAGGGAAACTGATCGCCCGCAGATAGCAGCGCCCGCCCCTCGCGCCAAGCGCGGGGCGGGAAGGGCGACGGCGCCGGTCCAGGGCTTGGGGACCCGGCGGGAACCCGTGAGGCCTCGCGTCAGGCTCTCGCGTCAGGATCCGGGGGCATCCCCCGCCCGCGCCTGCGCGGCCATCGTCACCAGCACCTTGCGCAGGGCTCCCATCTCCCGGACCGGCTCGGGGTAGAGCACCCGCGCGGTCCGGTCGCCGGTCAGGAGGTCCAGGCCCTCCGGGTCGAGGCCGGTGAGGCGCCAGGGGCCCGGCTCGGCCCCGGCCGCCACCGCGTAGAGCGCCAGCGCATCGGCGTGGTCGGCGTTCATGTGCTCGACGGCGCCGGCCTCTCCGGCCACCAGCCCCTCGGCGCCGGCGAGGTCGAGGCGCAGTTCGTCGGCGGTGAGCACGGCGGCCTTGGCGAAGCCGCCGTTGAGGTGCCCGGCCGTGGGCGTGAGGGCGAAGAAGCCGAAATCGGGGAAGTCGGCGTAGAGCTTGGATTTCGGGTGCCGGGCGACGAAGCGGGCGCGGGCCCGCGGCTCGGCCGTCTGGGTCACCCGCCCCGTCACGGTCAGGCGCGGATGGGCGAGCGGATCGCCCTTGCCGCCGGCGCTGAACAGCAGCGAGGCGCGCGGGTCGGCCAGCAGGTTGCGGGTATGGGCCGAGAGCCGCGAGAGCAGCATCAGGGGCGTGCCGTCGACGTCCGTGGCGATGGTCACCAGGGAGGCGAAGGGCGTGCCGTCCTCCGGGTCGAGGGTGGCGAGGGCGCCCGAGCGGATCGTGCGCAGGAGGTGGCGGGCCAGCCCGATCGCGTCGAACGGCGCCTCGGCCGCCGGCAGCGGCACCGCCGGCCCGCGCCGCTCACCCCCGGTCCTGGTCTCGCCCTCGGCCATGGATCACCCCTCGATTCGACGCCCGCGAACCGGCGCTCAGGCCGCGTTCAGCCGGGCGATCATAGCCAGGGTTCCGGGCTCCGCACGAGGGCGCCGGACTGCGGCCCGTTGGCATCAGTCAAGCCGCAAACGAACAAACGACCGAGGTCGCTCGCTTTTTCAGCACATAGCCTTTACACAGCCTGACTCTCCGCGCGAACGCGGCCCGCCTCCCCGGCACGGTCGCCACCGCGTTTTTGCCGATCCCTGCCCGCCGTCCGCGACGGGGGACGGGGTGGGATGCGGAGGGGCTGGCGCCATCAGACGTCCGCCGAGCCGCATCCGAGCAACAGGACACGCGCATGCCGACCATCGCCCTCGTGGACGACGACCGAAACATCCTCACCTCCGTCTCGATCGCCCTCGAGACCGAAGGCTACCGCATCCAGACCTACACCGACGGCGCCTCGGCGCTGGACGGCCTGAAGCATTCCCCGCCGGACCTCGCGATCTTCGACATCAAGATGCCGCGCATGGACGGGATGGAGCTTCTCAGGCGTCTGCGGCAGAAATCCGACCTTCCGGTGATCTTCCTGACCTCGAAGGACGAGGAGATCGACGAATTGTTCGGCCTCAAGATGGGCGCCGACGACTTCATCCATAAGCCGTTCTCGCAGCGCCTCCTCGTGGAGCGCGTGAAGGCCGTGCTCCGGCGCTTCGCCCCCAAGGACGGCCCGGGTGCGGCCGCCCGCGAGGCCGATGCCGCCGCCCGCTCCCTGGAGCGCGGCCTCCTGATGATGGACCCCGAGCGCCACACCTGCACCTGGAAGGGCGAGCCCGTGACCCTGACGGTGACGGAGTTCCTGATCCTGCAGGCCCTGGCGCACCGGCCCGGCGTCGTGAAGAGCCGCAACGCCCTGATGGACGCGGCCTACGACGACCAGGTCTACGTCGACGACCGGACCATCGACAGCCACATCAAGCGCCTGCGCAAGAAGTTCAAGGTGACCGACACGAGCTTCGACATGATCGAGACGCTCTACGGCGTCGGCTACCGCTTCAAGGAAAGCTGAGGCCCGCCCGGGCCTCAGGCGCCCCCTCCCCGCAACGCTGTTCCCTCACCACCGGACGCCCGTGGCCACCACAGACCAAGCCGAAATCCCGTCGCGCGGCATGCTGGGCTGGCCGCGCCAGATCTGGAACGGGATCGGTCAGCGGGCCTCGTCGAGCCTGACGCGGCGCATCGTCGTGCTCAACCTCGTCGGGCTCATCGCCCTGCTGTTCGGCTTCCTCTACCTGAACCAGTTCCGCCAGGGGCTGATCCAGGCCCGGGTGCAGAGCCTGCTGATCCAGGGCGAGATCATCGCCGGCGCCATCGCCTCCTCGGCCTCGGTCGAGACCGACGCGATCCGGATCGACCCGGACAAGCTGCTCCAGCTCCAGGCCGGCGAGGCCGAGGAGCCCTCCTCCCCCCTCACCTTCTCGCTGAACCCCGAGCGGGTGGCCCCGCTGCTGCGCCGGCTGATCACCCCCACCGGCAACCGCGCCCGGGTCTACGACCAGGAGGGCGGCCTCCTGTTCGACACCCGCACCCTCTCGGCCCGGGGCGAGATGAGCCGCAGCGACCCGGACGTGCGGCCGCGCAAACGCACCTGGCTGGAGAAGGCCTGGGAGACCGTGCAGGCCCAGTTCGGGGCGAGGCCCGGCGGCGACGGCGCCGCCCCCGGCGTCACCGAGGATGTCGGCCCGGCCAGCGGCCACGGCCTCAAGGAGGTGCAGGTGGCCCTCGGGGGCGCCCGCGGCACCATCGTCCGGCGCAACCCGGCCGGCGAGACCATCGTCTCCGTGGCGGTGCCGATCCAGCGCGCCAATTCCGTGCGCGGCGCCCTGATGCTGTCGACGCAAGGCGGCGACATCGACCGCGTCATCGCCTCGGAGCGCTTCGGCCTGCTCCAGGTCTTCCTGATCGCGGCCGCCGTGATGCTCGTCCTCTCGATCCTGCTCGCGGGCGCCATCGCCGGGCCGGTGCGGCGCCTCGCGGACGCGGCCGAGAAGGTGCGGCTGGGCATCAAGTCCCGCGAGGAGATCCCCGACTTCACCGGGCGCACCGACGAGATCGGCCACCTCTCGGGGGCCCTGCGCGACATGACCCAGGCGCTCTACCGGCGGATCGACGCCATCGAGAGCTTCGCGGCCGATGTCAGCCACGAATTGAAGAACCCGCTGACCTCGCTGCGCAGCGCCGTCGAGACCCTGCCGCTGGCGAAGTCCGACGATTCGCGCAGCCGCCTGCTCGCCATCATCCAGCACGACGTGAAGCGCCTCGACCGGCTGATCTCGGACATCTCCGACGCCTCGCGCCTCGATGCCGAGCTCGCCCGGGCCGAGGCCCGCCGGGTCGACATGCGCAAGCTGATGACCACCGTGGTCTCGGTGGCCAACGAGCGCCGGCGCCCGAAGGACGCCCCGATCCAGTTCGACGTGGACGCGCCCGCCGGCGAGATGGACGCGCCCTTCACGATCTTCGGGCACGACAGCCGGCTGGGCCAGGTGGTCAACAACCTCCTCGACAACGCCCGCTCGTTCTCGCCCCCCGACGCCAAGGTCCGGGTGGCCCTGCGGCGCCTGCGCGGCGACGTCGAGCTCATCGTCGAGGACGAGGGCCCCGGCATCCCCGAGCACGCCCTGGAGCGGATCTTCGAGCGCTTCTACACCGACCGCCCGGAGCAGGGCTTCGGCCAGAATTCGGGCCTCGGCCTCTCGATCTCGCGCCAGATCGTCCAGGCCCATCGCGGCACCATCCGGGCCGAGAACCGCCCCGGGCCGGCGGACGAGGACGGCGAGCCGACGGTGCGCGGCGCCCGCTTCATCGTGCGCCTGCCGGCCGCGACCCGCTGAGCCGGGGACCGGCCGCGCCATGGGCGATCCCGCGAGCCGCACCGATTCGGTGCACGCCACCTGCATCGCGCTGGGCGCGGCGGGGCTCCTGATTCGCGGCCCCTCGGGCGCCGGCAAGTCGACCCTCGCGCTCCTCCTCCTCGACCGGGCCTCGCTGATGGACTGGCCCGCGAGCCTCGTGGCCGACGACCGGGTCCGCCTCGGCCGCGTGGACGCCACCCTGATCGCCCATGCCAATCCGGATCTCGGCGACCGGATCGAGGTGCGCGGCCTCGGCCTGCTCGCGGTTGCCGAATGCCTGCCGGCGGTGCCGGTCCGCCTCGTGGTCGACCTCGTGGCCGACGCGCCGCGCCTGCCGGACGGCCCCCTGGCCCGCACGGACCTGCTCGGGCTCGACCTGCCGGCCCTGCGCCTCGACGCGGCCCTGCTGCGCTCCGGGCTCGCGCCCCGGCTCGTGCTCGACGCCCTGGCGCAGTGCCATGGCGTGGCGCCCGGGACGCACCGCCCGGTCTTGCGCCTGCCGCCGTTGCCGAGACCGTAGCGCGGGGGCCACCACCGTGGCATGATGATGACGTTCGAGCACACAAAATGCCGCATTCACCTTGCGCTCGACCTTGCGCTGCACAAAATGGCGGCTCCGCTCACAAGGCGTTGGAACCCGCGTCGATGATTGGAATGGTGCTCGTCACCCACGGGCTGTTGGCGACCGAGTTCAAGGCTGCCCTTGAACACGTCGTCGGGCCGCAGAAACAGATCGAGACCATCACCATCGGTCCCGAGGACGATATGGAGCTGCGTCGGCTCGACATCATGAATGCGGTCGGCCGCGTGAACACCGGCAAGGGCGTCGTCGTGCTCACGGACATGTTCGGCGGCACGCCCTCGAACCTCGCCCTCTCCTGCATGAACGGCGGCCAGGTCGAGGTCGTCGCCGGCATCAACCTGCCGATGCTGATCAAGCTCGCCAGCGTGCGCGACGCCGAGCCCCTCGGCGACGCCGTCCTGCACGCCCAGGAGGCGGGCCGGAAATACATCAACGTCGCCTCGCGCGTGCTGGCCGGCAAATAGGCTTTCTTCCCCCGCATCCACGGCTTACAGGCAATCTCGGGCCGCGCGCGTGAGCGGCGGGCCCGCCGATGCGGCGCGGGGCGCCAGCGAGGGGACGGCCGACGCCCATGAGCTACGACGACGACGAGACCGAGGACAGCCTGCCGCCGGTGCCCGAGGGCGGCCTGATCCAGGTGCTTCCGATCATCAACCGGCGCGGCCTGCACGCCCGGGCCTCGGCCAAGTTCGTCCAAACCGTCGAGCGCTTCGATGCCGCCGTCACCGTGACCCGCTCCGGCGAGACGGTGGGCGGGCGCTCGATCATGGGGCTGCTCACCCTCGGCGCCGCGCAGGGCACCTCGATCGCGGTGGTCGCCTCGGGCGACGATGCCGAGGCCTGCATGACGGCGATCACCGACCTCCTCGCCAACAAGTTCGGCGAGGACGAGTAGCGCGGCCCCCGGGCCCTCAGCCTCGGGCGGAGCGCCCGATCCGCTCCGGCGCGGCCTCGCCGGCGACCTGACGCCAAGTGACGGCCTGCGCCCCGTGCCCGAGGGTGATCGCGGCGGCGACGATCGCACCTTCCCGCCGGGTCAGCGCCACGGTGACCTGCCGGCGCTGCGCGAAGAGCCGCGTCACCACCCGCACCAGGGCCGCCTCCGACGGATCGCCGATGATCGGCGCGGCCGAGACCGCGGCGTCGAGGAGCAGGAATTCCTCCACCGCGTCGCGGACCCGGCCGGGCTCGCTGATCCGCTCGACCCGGGACGGCGCCGGGCTCGGCCGCACGCCGACGAGGTTGTGGGCCGGAATGCCGGCGCGGCGCGTCACCGCCCGGAGCGGCGCCGCGGCCGCCCGCGCGGCCGGCTCGGCCGGCGCCTCCAGCACCAGCACGGCACGGGGGCGCAGGACGCGCAGGCGCTCGGCCACGGCCGCGCGCACGGGCTCGGCGGCGCCGGGCGCGATCGTGGGCGCCAGCGCGGTTCCGTGGGGCTGCCACAGGCCGATCCGCTCCTGGCCCCAGAGGGTGTGGGGCAGAGCGAGCGGCAGGACGGCGGCGAGCCGGTCGGGGCCGGCGCCGGTCGCCCAGGCCAATGCGAAGACGAGGTCGCGCCCGCCCGCCTGATGCTGGGCCGCCGAGAGCAGGTAGTCGGGATCGGAGAGCACTGGGTCTGCCACCCGGGCGCGCACGAGCAGCGCGCGCCAGGCCGCGATCTCGCCCTCGCTCACCGCCGCCGCCCGGCGCAGGTCGACGCGCCAGGCGGAGGCCTCGGAGATCGGGCAAGAGATCGGGCAAGAGATCAGGGATTCGACCGGGGATACGGACACTTCGGCCGTGCGCAGAGCCTCGGCTGCCGGAAGGCCCGTCGCCGGAGCCCGTGCCGCCGCGCCGCCCTCGATCACCGTGAAGCGCTGTCTCATGTCTCGATCCGATCCCGTCGGCGTCCCATTCCGGGACAAGGGGGCGCCCGCAGGCGCCTGTCGGTCTTCGGGTTTCAAGATCGGGGCCGCCCGTTTCCGGACGGCAGCGCGGCTCAGCCGCCCGGGATGGCGAGGGGATTGTCCGTGAGCGCCGCCGCGTCGGGCCCGTCGATGCGCGGCCGTCCCAGGAAGGCGTCCCAGAGCCGGGCGACGAAGGCCGGGTCGAGGTCGCGCAGGATCAGCACGAGGCGCGAGCGGTGGTCGGCATCGGGCCAGGCGTCGAGATGCACCGGCGCGTGGATGACGTGCTGGACCCCATGCACCACCAGCGGCCGGTCCGGCGCCTCGGCCAGGGCGACGAGCCCCTTCAGGCGCAGCAGGTTCGGGCCATGGGCCGAGCGCAGCAGATCGAGGAACATTTCGAAGGCGGCGCGGGGCACGGGCGCGTCGCTCGTCAGGCTGAAGGCCCGGATCGAGGCGTCGTGCCGGTTCACGTCGTGATGGTGGTGGCCGTGATGGTGGTGGCCGTCGTGGTGGCCGTGATGGGCCTCGCGCTCGGCCTCGGCGCCGAGCCAGGCGCGCACGTCGGCGCTCTTGCCCTCCAGGCCGAACAGGCCGCCGAGGAGATCGGCGGGGGCGACCGCGGCCTCGCGCAGGGGCGCGGCGGGATTGAGGGCCCGCAGGCGCGCCGCCAGGGCGCGGCCGTCATCCTCGGCCAGATCCCGCTTCGTGACCACGATCTGGTCGGCCACCGCCACCTGCCGCACGGCCTCCGCATGGGCGTCGAGGGTGGCGGCGCCGTTGACCGCGTCGACCACGGTGACCACGCCCTGGAGCCGGTACCGGATCACGAGATAGGGGTGGTAGATCAGCGCGTGCAGGATCGGGGCGGGGTCGGCGAGGCCCGTGGTCTCGATCACCACCCGGCGGAAGGGCTGGATGCGGCCGTTGTCGCGCTTGCGCAGCAGGTCCTCCAGGGTGGCGATCAGGTCGCCCCGCACGGTGCAGCACAGGCAGCCGGCCCCGAGCAGGACCATGTCCTCGTCGATCCGCTCGATCAGGAGGTGGTCGAGGCCGATCTCGCCGAACTCGTTGACGATGACCACGGTGTCGGCGAGCGCCGGATCGCGCAGCATCCGGTTCAGCAGCGTCGTCTTGCCGGCCCCGAGGAAGCCGGTGAGGACGGTGAGCGGGATCGGCTCGGGCGCGCGGGGATCGGGCTTGGACAGGTCGGTCATCCCCCTGACCTAGCCCTCCGGGCGGCGGCGCTCAATCCTCAAGAGTGTTATAATGTTACAGAACACACGCGTGTGGGGTGGCGCATGGGGCTGGAGCAGGGCCGTCGCACCGGAACGCCTGATGTAACGCACACCGTCATTCCGGGGCGCCGAAGGCGAGCCCGGAATCCAGAGCCGCTGACTGTGGACAGTCCTGCACCCTCGGCGTGTCTGGATTCCGGGCTCCGCTGCGCGGCCCCGGAATGACGGTGTGCTGAATGAAGGGGACGGTCTGGAAACCGTCCTACTCGTCCGCCTGGGCCTTGCTGGCCGACTTGCTCGCCTTCGCCTTCGCGGCGGCCCCGGCGGGCTTGTGCTCGGCCTTCGGGGCGGCCTTCGCCGCCGGCTTCTTGACGGCGCCGACCTTGAGCTTCGGGGCGCCCTCCATCACGGGGGTCGATTCGGCGGAAGCGTAGGCACTGGCGGCGGCCGGAACGCCGGCCTTGCCGCGGGCGAGGGCCTTCTTCGGCTCGGGCTTGGGCTCGGGCTTGCCGGTCGCCTTGGCGGCGGACTTCGGGGCGGGGGCAGCCGCCTTGGCCTGCCGGGCGGCCTCGCGCTTGGCCGCGACCGCCTCGAGCTTGGCCTTGCGGGCCTCGGCGATCTTGGCGGCCTTCTCCGCCTTCTCGGCCTCTTCCTGCTCGTTGAGGGCGATGGCGCCCTCGGCCGGGTCGCGGCCGATCCAGACCAGGATCGGCTGCAGCGGCGCGCGCGGCGGCAGGGCCCGGCTGCGCAGGGCGGCGCTGTTCATGGTGGCGAAGGCCAGCGCCGCGGAGGGCGGGGCGGCGGCGGCCATCAGCTGCGCGTTGGCGTTGTCGGCGCTGGCGCCGGCGGCCCCGGCGCTCGCCGTGATGGCGCCCTGGCCCTCGTCCACCGGCATCGGCTTCTTCCGGTCGCAGATGTAGGGCCGCATGTCCGGCGGCGCGTCGACGCTCGAGACCGGCAGGGCGTCCAGGGTCTGCGCGCCCCAGCCGGGGGACTGGCTGAAGCCATAATCGAACAGGTCGGAGGCCTTAAGGTCGCGCTCGCGGGCGCTGGGCTGGCCCATCACCACGGTGAGGATGCGGCGTCCGTTCCGGGTCGCGGTGGCCACGACGTTGAAGCCGCCCGAGCAGATGAAGCCGGTCTTCATGCCGTCGGCGCCGGCATAGCGGCCGAGGAGGCCGTTGTGGTTGGCCATCACCGAGCGGCCGAACTGGATCGCGCTGATCGAGAACAGGCCGCGGCTCTCGGGGAAGTCGCGGATCAGGGCGCGGCCGAGGATGGCCATGTCGCGGGCCGAGGTCCATTGCCGGGCATCGGGCAGGCCGTTCGGGTTGGTCCAGCGGCTCTCGCGCATACCGATGCGCTGCGCGGTCTCGTTCATCATCTGGGCGAAGCCCTCGACGGAGCCGCCGAGATTCTCGCCGATCGCCCAGGCCACGTCGTTGGCCGACTTGACCATGATGATCTTCAGGGCGTTGTCGAGGGTGAGCTTGGTGCCCGGGCGGAAGCCCATCTTCGAGGGCGGCTCGGCGGCGGCGGCCGGCGAAATGGTGATCAGCGAATCGAGGGAGAGCTTGCCCTGCCGCACCAGGTCCAGGGCGACGTAGGTGGTCATCAGCTTGGTGATGGAGGCCGGAAACCACGGATCGGTGGCCGCCTGCCCGTAGATCACCTTGCCGGAATCGACATCGACCACGAGGATCGGTGCGGTGGCGGCGCTCGCCGGACCCGCGCCGAGCAGGCCCGCCGCCACCGCGAGACCGACGACGAGGCGCCTCAACAATCCGTTCGACATCAGGCCTGTCTCAAGAAGGAACGCCCCGGCCCGATCGATGATCGCCCCTGGCGGGAAGCCGGTCAACGGCCAAGCTCGCATGCCATTCCTCCGGGAGCGGCGGCAAGCGCGTCTCGCCGGATCGTGACACGGTCTCCACAAAGCCGCGCTCCGTGGCAGGAGCATGGCAGAGGCCTTCGCAGATGCGAGAAGCGGGGCGATTTCGTGGTATAACCCGCCCGCCCGCAGGGGTGACCTCCGCCGCGGCCCCGTGGTGCCGGCGGGCCGGACCCCCTATGTGCGCAGGGGCCGCCCCGCGGTACGATCGTTTCGAGGAGACACGATCGGTTCGAGGAGAACTGCACCCGCCCGGACCCTTCGCCGGGGCGGGCGCCGAGGACGTGATGGCTTACGCGGTCAAGGAACTGTTCCACACCCTGCAGGGCGAGGGCGCGCAGGCGGGCCGGGCGGCGGTGTTCTGCCGGTTCACCGGCTGCAATCTCTGGTCCGGCCGCGAGGAGGACCGGGCCGACGCGGCCTGCCGGTTCTGCGACACCGACTTCGTCGGGATGGACGGCGAGGGCGGCGGGCGCTTCGCCACGGCGCAGGACCTGGCCGACGCCATCGCGAAAACCTGGGCCGGCGGGCCGCGCCACCGCTACGTCGTCTTCACCGGCGGCGAGCCGCTGCTCCAGCTCGACGACGCCCTGATCGCGGCCGTCCATGCGCAGGGCTTCGAGATCGCGGTGGAGACCAACGGCACCCTGGCGGCCCCGGCCGGGATCGACTGGATCTGCGTCAGCCCGAAGGCCGGCAACCCGATCGTCCAGCGCAGCGGCCACGAATTGAAGCTCGTCTTCCCGCAGGCCGAGGCCGCGCCGGAGGCCTTCGCGGAGCTCGACTTCCGCCACCACTGGCTCCAGCCCATGGACGGGCCGGACCGGCTCGCCCACACGGCCGCGGCGGTGGCCTATTGCCGGCGCGACGCGCGCTGGCGCCTCTCGCTCCAGACGCACAAGATCATCGGGATTCCTTGAGGATCCCGGAGGATCCCGCCCGCTCGCACCATGAAGATTGCTCGATGAAGATCACCCAAGCCTTCACCTTCGAGGCGGCCCACCGCCTGCCGAACGTGCCCGAGACCCATCGCTGCCACCGGATGCACGGGCATTCCTACCGGGTCGAGCTCACCCTCTCGGGCGCCGTCGACCCGGCCACCGGCTGGGTGGTGGATTTCTTCGACGTGGAGCACGCCTTCGCGCCGGTGCTGGCCCGCCTCGACCATTACTGCCTCAACGAGATCGAGGGGCTGGAGAACCCCACGGCCGAGCACATCGCCGCCTGGATCTGGGCGCGCACCAAGGCGGCGCTGCCGGCCCTGTCCTCGGTGAAGGTCTACGAGACGCCGATGTCCTGGGCCGAGTACGAGGGCGAGGCTCTTCGATGAAGGACCCTGCGATGAGCGGCGGCGGCGCCCTGGTCCTGTTCTCAGGCGGGCAGGATTCCACCACCTGCCTCGCCTGGGCCCTGGAGCGCTTCGAGCGGGTCGAGACCCTGGGCTTCGACTACGGCCAGCGCCACCGGATCGAGCTCGACTGCCGGGACACCCTGCGCCGGGGCCTCGCGGCCCTGAAACCCCAATGGGCGGCGCGGCTCGGCGAGGACCACACCCTGGCCCTCGACGCGCTCGGCCAGGTCTCCGACACGGCGCTCACCCGCGACACCGCCATCGCCTTCGAGGCGGGGGGCCTGCCCAACACCTTCGTGCCGGGCCGCAATCTCCTGTTCCTGACCTTCGCGGCGGCTTTGGCCTATCGCCGCTCGCTGACCCACATCGTCGGCGGCATGTGCGAGACCGATTATTCCGGGTATCCGGATTGCCGGGACGACACCATCAAGGCCCTGCAGGTGGCGCTCAACCTCGGGATGGACCGCCGCTTCGTCCTGCACACGCCGCTGATGTGGATCGACAAGGCCGAGACCTGGCGGCTGGCCGAAGACCTCGGCGGCCGGGCCCTGGTCGACCTCGTCGTCGAGGACAGCCACACCTGCTACCTCGGCACCCGCGGCGAACGCCACGCCTGGGGCCACGGCTGCGGCCAATGCCCGGCCTGCGACCTGCGCGCCCAGGGCTACGCCCGGTTCGTGGCCGAGGCCGTGGCGACCCCGGTCGCCTGAACCGCCGGCCAGCGGCCCGCGATCCGGTCGAGGAGGACGTGCGGCACCGTCAGGGCCGAGAGCATCCGCAGGGTCAGGCAGAGCAGGGTGGCGGCGGCATCGTCCGTGCCGGCCGCGTAGAGCGGCCAGAGGGCCGCGCCGAGCAGGAGCGTCAGCCCGAACACCGGCAGCGACGCGCGCACGGCCTTGGCCATCGTGTCGATGCCGGGCGCCCGGAGCGGGTCGCGCACCAGGGCGCGCATGTGCCGGGGGGCGTGCAGGCCGACGAAGTACAGGGTGAAGGCGGTGAGCGGCGGCAGCAGCCAGAAGGCGGCGGCCAGGGCGGCCATCTCGACCGGCACGGCGCCCGGGCGTCGGCGCGCGGATAGCCAGACGGCGGCGAGCGCGAGCCAGAGCCAGGCGGCGGCGATCCACCAGCCGGGAAGCTCGGGCATCAGCACCCGCGTGACGGCCGCGAACAGTCCGGCGGTCTCCTCCGGCCGCAGCAGGGCCGGCAGGGCGACCGGCAGGCCGCCGCGCACCAGGGCCTCGAGCGGCCGGCCCGGGCCGGCATCCTCCTCGCCGAAATGCAGGACCGACAGGGCGAGGAAGCCCGCTAGGGTCGCGAGCGGGGCGACCTGCCAGGCCAGCAGCACCAGGGCGGACAGGCCGAGATAGGGTAGCGCGAAGACGCCGAACCAGGCCCGCCCGCAGCGCGGGCGCAGCAGGGGCGCGGCGACGGCCCCGTCGAGGGCGCCGTGCGGCACGCCGAGCCCGATCACCACCGCGAGGGCGACGAGCCAGGAGGCCTCGCGCGGCAGGGCCGCGGAGGCCGCCAGGGCGAGGGCCAGGCCGGCGCCCGCCAGGGGCAGGCGCCACGCCGGAGCGCGCCGTCGGCGGCTCGCCCGCGCAGGGACCGCGAGATCCGGAAGGGACGCGCGAGCCGCCATCCGGGTCAGGCCGCCCGGCGCAGCGGCGTCGGCTTGCCCCTGCCCTCGGCGAGGTCGCGGTCGACGGCCCGCGTGGTCTCCAGGGTCGCCATCACGCCGTAGACCACCTTCGCGGTCAGATCGAGGATCGCCACCACGGCCAGGGCCACGGCCGGGGACAGGATGCCGAGGCCGTCCTGGCCGACCAGGAGCACCACCGGATAAGCGCACCAGACCACCGAGAGGAACACGGCGTTGCGCAGGAAGGCGGCGCGCACGTCGGCCCGCTCCGCGGCGTTCTCCTCGCGCAGCTGCACGAAGATCCCGTAGAACACGGCCAGGAAGGCGCCGCAGGAGATGGCGAACCAGGTCCACTTGATCCAGGCGACCGTCGACAGGCCGAAGGCCAGGGCGGTGACGATCATGATCAGGTCGGACCCGATCAGGCCCCAGACGATGGCCGGCCGGCGCATGCCCGAATGCATCGCCGTGCGGGCGAGGCCGACGAGCAGCAGCGGCGTGGTGAAGGTCCAGTCGATGTAGCGGGCGAAGTAGAACTGCCGCGCGGCCTCGGCGGCGTCGGGACCGGCGGGCAGGGCGATGCTCCCCTGCCCCGTGGCCATGGCGAAGTAGGAGCAGGCCGCGATGATCGGCACGATCCCGTGGATGATGCCATCCGCCTCCTCGGCGGGCGTCCGCCGCTTGCCGAGGAACAGGATCGCGGCGGCCCCCGCCGCCATGCCGGCGAAGCCGAGCCAGAGCCAGAATTGAGGCGTCATCGTTATCTCGTGATCAGGGATGAAAGGCATGCCTCGAACGTATCGGCATGCCTGCCCAATCGGCCGCTTCGCGAAATGT
This sequence comes from Methylobacterium sp. TK31, assembly GCF_055361545.1. Lineage (NCBI taxonomy): Bacteria > Pseudomonadati > Pseudomonadota > Alphaproteobacteria > Hyphomicrobiales > Methylobacteriaceae > Methylobacterium > Methylobacterium sp. TK31. Next base: position 3,641,603 of record NZ_CM143964.1, read on the forward strand.
TTCTGGGCCATCCGGTCACAGTCCGGTGAAACCGGGCCGCCCCGGTCGAGCCATGCGCGATGCGCAGGGGCACGGCAGCGACTGTCGCGCAGGCCGGCTGTCCCGAAGCGATCCCAGCTCCTCCGACAAGCCGGACCGAGCGCAAAACCCGAAACACCGGAGGCCCGAAACCACGAAGGCCGTGGACCGCACTCGCAGGCAAAGCGACAGGCGATAGTCCAGAAAAATTGAGCTTTCGCCTTTAATCCGTCATCACGTAAAGTTTATAATTGAGCGATACATTGAATTTTTTGTTGCAGATGCATCACTGCAGCGCCGGAAAGCGAGCGATCTGCTTCGAAATATGAAATCGCATTGCGTTCGGATCTATGCAGAGCCGTCGGACATCGGCATCCCGGGGGTGGGCGGCCACCGTCCCTTCATCCCAAGAGTCCTGAACCCGAAGGCCCTGTCCGATGCTCAAGACGCTGCTCCTCGCCGGCAGTGCCGCGGCCCTCCTCACCAGCGCCGCCGCTGCCGCCGATCTGCCTCGCCGCCAGGCGCCCCCGCCGGTCTTCACGCCCATCCCGGTCTTCACCTGGACGGGCGCCTATTTCGGTATCAATGCGGGCTACGTCTTCAGCGAGAACGACACGATCCGCACCACGGGCATCAACACCCCCGGCGGCGCCCAGCTGCAGAACAACGTCATCAACGGCCTGCGTCAGGCCTCGGTGCGGAATGCCACCGAAGGCTTCACCGGCGGCGGCCAGGTCGGCTACAACTACCAGTTCACGCCGGGCAACGGCATCGTGGTCGGCCTCGAGGCCGATGCGCAGTACACCGACCTCCAGCGCACCACGACCCAGGTCATCTTCAACCCGGTCTTCAACCCGAACCAGCTGACCAACACCTATCGCACCGAACTGTCGTTCCTCGGCACCGTCCGCGGTCGGATCGGCTACGCCTTCGACAAGTTCCTGGTCTACGGGACCGGCGGCTTCGCCTACGGCGACGTTAGCCAGCGCATCACCTTCACCACGGGCGTGCCCGTGACCTATGCGGGGTCGCGCTCCAACATCGAGACCGGCTACGCCTATGGCGGCGGCATCGAGTACGCCCTGCCCACGGACTCGTTCTTCAACTTCTTCAAGTCGAGCGCCGTCACCCTCAAGGCCGAATACCTGCGCTACGATCTCGGCAGCCGCAATCTGCTCGTCGCCAGCGTCGGCGGGCCCGGTGTCGGCTACAACAGCCGCATCTCCACCGAGGGCAGCATCGCCCGCGCCGGCCTGAACTACAAGTTCGGCAGCTACTAGGCCCGACCCGGCCGGCCCCCGGGAACGCTCCCGGGGTGCCGGTCCCGTCGTCTCCCGACACCGATCCGTTTGCGCGAGGCCCGTGCCACGATGAGACCGAACCTCCTGATCCTCGGCTGCGTCGCCGGCCTCGCCTGGGGCACGCCGGCAGCGGCCGAGCCCGAGACCCAGGCGATCGTGGACGCCCTGTTCAAGGCCGGCGGCAACCAGCCGAACGTGCGGGGAAGCGGCGCCAAGGGCGTCTGCGTCAAGGGCAGCTTCACGCCCTCGGCGGAGGCCGCGGGCCTGTCCAAGGCCGCGCACTTCGCCAAGGCCAGCCCCGGAGCATCCCTGCCGGTGACGGCCCGCTTCTCCATGGGCGGCAGCAACCCGAAGGTCTCCGACAAGGCCAAGCCGGTGACGCGCGGCTTCTCCATGCGGATCAACCACCCGACCGGCGACATGGTGTTCGTCTTCATTTCGGCCCCGGTCTTCGGCACCAGGACCCCGCAGCAGCTGCTCGATTTCGCCACCGTGCGGGCACCGGGACCGGACGGGAAGCCCGATGCCGAGAAGATCAAGGCGTTCGGCGCGGCCAACCCCGAGACGACCCGGCAGGCCGCCTGGCTCAACGCGCGCCCGGTGCCGGCGAGCTATGCCGGCGTCGATTACTGGGGCGTCCACGCCTACACGCTCACCGATGGCGCGGGGAAAGCCACGGTGGCCAAGCTGAAGACGGTGGCGACGGCGGGCCAGCTCGGCCTCGGCGACGACGAGGCCAAGGCCAAGCCCGACGCCTTCTACGCCGACGAACTCAAGGAGCGGCTGGCGCAGGGGCCGGCCACGTTCGACCTCGTGGCGATCCTCGGCGAAGCCGGCGACCCGACCAACGACCCCACCGTCCTCTGGCCCGAGGAGAACCGGAAGTCGGTGAAGCTCGGCACCCTGGCGATCGCCGCCCTCGAGCCGGCCGCGACCTGCGACGCGGCCACCTTCGACCCGGTCGCCGACCTTCCCGAGGGCGTCGCCGGACCGGCCGACGACCCGATGTTCGCGATCCGCTCGCCGGCCTACGCGATCTCGCTCTCGCGCCGCGCGAACTGAACGCCGGTGAACCGAAGCAAGGGGCCGGGCCGCGAAGGCGGACCGGCCAGCGCGCCGGCGCCGACGGCTAAGTCCAGGCCCTCAGCGCCTCCGGCGTCGTGAAGTCCGGGGGCCGGACGTCGCGCGCGGCACCGCGGGCCGCGGCGATGCTCTTCGGATAGCCGCTCCGGCTTCGGTAATCGGCCCGGACGCGCTCGGAGGGTGCCAGCGGAGCGTCGGACAGGGCCTGGGCGCAGAGCACGTCGATCACGCCGACGCCCGCCAGGGCGCCGAGGGCGATGGCAGTGTTGGCGCGATGGCGTGGATCGCCGGTGAGGCCGGGCAGGACGGTGGCGACGTCGAGTCCGTCCCCGGCCACCCGGGCCCAGATCCAGGGCGTCGGATCGTGCGAGCCCAGGATGCCGGCCCCCTGGACGATCTCGCGCAGGCCGTAGGCGCGCACCAGCGCCCCGGCGCGGGGCATGCCGAGCCAGCGCGCGATGGCGTCGCCGCAGGTCAGCTCGGTGACGCCGAGGGCGAGGGAGAACCAGCCGAGACCCTGCGCCACCTGGCGGGTGGCCGGGTCGGGCCGGCGGCGCCGGTCCGAGGACAGCCGGGCGGGCGGATTCGGTCGGGACGCGGATGTGGTCATGCGGACCTCCTCGATCGGGGCGGACGGACGCGCTCAGGGCCGGAGCACGACCTTGATGCAGTTGTCCTTCTTGTCGCGGAACGTCTTGTACATCTCCGGCCCTTGTTCGAGCCCGACCCGGTGGGTGATGACGAAGGAGGGGTCGATCTGCCCGTCGGCGATCCGCTTCACGAGGTCGTCGGTCCAGCGGTTGACATGGGTCTGCCCGGTGCGGACCGTCAGCCCCTTGTTCATCAGGGCACCCATCGGGATCTTGTCGACGAGGCCGCCATAGACGCCGGGGATCGACAGGATGCCGGCGGGACGGCAGACGTAGATCATCTCGCGCAGGACCGTGGCGCGGTCGCTCTCCAGCATCACCGCCTGCTTGACGCGGTCGTAGACCTGTTCAAGCGCGCGCGGTGAATGGGCCTCCATGCCGACGGCGTCGATGCACTTCTCCGGACCCTTGCCGGCCGTGAGTTCGTTCAGCCGCTCGACGGTGCTCTCCTGGGTGTGGTCGATGGTGATGGCGCCGCCGGCCCGGGCCATCTCCAGGCGCTCGGGCACGCTGTCGATGCACACCACCTGCCGGGCGCCGAGCAGGACCGCCGAGCGGATCGTCATCTGGCCGACCGGGCCGGCGCCCCAGATCGCCACGGTGTCGGTGGGCTGGATGTCGGCCTGCACCGCCGCCTGCCAGCCGGTGGGAAAGATGTCGCCGAGGAACAGCACCTGCTCGTCGGTGAGCCCCTCCGGCACCTTGATGTGGGTCTTGTCGGCGAAGGGCACGCGGACGTACTCGGCCTGTCCGCCCTGGTAGCCGCCGGTGAGGTGGGTGTAGCCGAACAGGCCCGCGGTGGTGTGTCCGAAGGCCTTGTCGGCCAGGTGCTTGTTGCGGTTCGAGCGCTCGCAGACCGAGAAGAAGCCGCGCTTGCACTGGTCGCACTGGCCGCAGATGATCGTGAACGGGATCACCACCCGTTCGCCCTTCCGGAGGGCGCCGTTCACGCCCTTCCCCGTCTCCACCACCTCGCCCATGAACTCGTGGCCCATGACGTCGCCCTTCTCCATGCCGGGCATGACGTGGTCGTAGAGGTGCAGGTCCGAGCCGCAGATCGCGCAGGCCGTGACCTTGATGATCGCGTCCCGGTCGTCCTCAATCCGCGGATCGGGGACGGAGTCGCAGCGAATGTCTTGCGTGCCGTGCCAGACGAGGGCTTTCATCGCATCTCTCCCACGTACGGTTGGGGATCGCCGATCTTCTGAGAACCGGGCGATCGGACGTGAGTTCGGTCCGGATCGCAGGTCTCAATCGCCGGCGAGGGTCGGCTCCGAGACCAGCGCGTCGCGCTCCAGGCGGAGGAGGTCGACCAGGCGTTCCGCGAGGCGCCCCTGCGGCCGCCCCGCCGGGCGGACCAGCGTCGTCTCGATGGGCAGGGCCGGTCGGAACGGGCGCAGCACGATCGGCAGGCCGGTGAGCTCGCCGGCCGGGACCGGATCGACGATCGCGAGGCCCAGCCCCTCGGCGACGAGGCCGCAGCGCGCCGCCGTGTACTGGGCCATCAGGGGGAAGCGCGGCACGTGGCCGGCCGCCGCGAAGCGCGCCTCGACGGCCTCCTGGAACAGGCCCGGCCCGCCGGCGATCAGGGTCTCGCCGACGAGGTCCTCCACCCCGATGGCGCGCCGGCGGGCCAGCCGGTGCCGGCGCGGCACGGCGCAGACCGCATCGACCGTGAGGAAGCGCTCCGCCGTCACCCCCGCATGGCCGGAGCGCGGGCGGGCGAGGCCGAGGTCGCACTGGCCCGAGGCGGCCCAGGCCCAGATCGTGTCCGGGCTCGGCACGTGGACGGCGACGCGGGCGCCTGGATGCTCGGCCACGAGGCGCCGGATCGCCCGCGGCAGCAGGCGCGAGGCCAAGGACGGCTGGCAGGCGACGCGCAGGGGCCCGGTGCCCAGTTCGCGGATCTGCCGGGCGGCGTGGCGGAGCTGGTCGAGCCCGGCATAGCTGCGCTCGACCTCGCGGGCGAAGGCCTCCCCCTCCGGAGTCGGCCGGGCGGTGCCATGGCCGCGCACGAACAGCGCCAGGCCGGTCTCGGCCTCGAGCTGCGCCATGGCCCGGCTCACATGCGGCTGGCCGATGCCCAGGGCCGCAGCGGCCCGGGTCATGCCGCCATGGCGCATCACGGCGCGGAAAAGGTCGAGATGGGCCGGGTTGATCATGCCTCGCCCGCATGGAAACGCACCGTCCCGTCATTTGACGGCATGGGCGCGGGATGGTTGTCAAGGAACCCGTCCCCCGAACAGGTCCCGAGGCCCATGCTCAACCTCCTGCTTCCCCTGGCTCTCTCCGTGATGGCGGGCGCCAGCATCGTGGTGCAGCAGGCCCTGATCGCGAATCTGCGGATCGGCCTGAACTCCGCCGCCTGGGCGGGCTTCGCGAGCTACTTCGTCGGCCTCCTGTCCATGGTGGTGCTGGCCCTGACCCTGCGCGATCCGCTGCCCTCGGCCCATCTCGCCGCGCGCATCCCCTGGTGGGCCTGGAGCGGCGGGTTCTTCGGCGCGGTCTTCATCGCGCTCGCCACCATCCTGGTGCCGCAGCTCGGCGCGGCGACCTTCCTGGCGCTCCTCGTCACCGGCCAGATGCTGGCCTCGGTGGCCTTCGACCATTTCGGCTGGCTCGGCCTCGCCCAGCGCGCGGTGGACGGGCCGCGCCTCCTCGGCGTCGCGCTCCTGATCGGCGGGGTGATCCTGATCCGGCGCTGAGGCTTTCAGGCCCCGGCGGCCTGGAGCACGATCGTGCGCGCATGGGGCCGGTCGCGGTGCTCGACGAGGTAGATCCCCTGCCAGGTGCCGAGCGCGAGGCGCCCCGCCCGCACCGGCACGACGAGGGCGGAATCCGTGATCATCGTGCGGATATGGGCCGGCATGTCGTCCGGCCCCTCGGCGCCGTGGACGTAGCCGGCATGGCGCGGCGCCAGCCCGTCGAGGGCGGTGAGGAGGTCGGTCTGCACGTCGGGGTCGGCGTTCTCCTGGATGGTCAGGGAGGCCGAGGTGTGCCGGCAGAACACGGTGACGAGCCCCGTCGCGATCCCGCTGCGGGCCAGGAACTCCGCGACCGCGCGGGTGATGTCGGTGAAGCCCTGGCCGGGCGTCGAGACCGTGAGGGTCGCGCCGGCCTGCCGCTCCACGGGCCCGGCGGAGAACCCCTCCAGCGCGCCGATCCTGGCTGCCGTCCTCATGCCTCCGCCTCCTTCAGGGTCTCGCCCGGGGCGATCTCACGCTCGCCCCGGGCCAGGATGGTCTCCAGGGCGTCGATCCGGTCGGCCTCGGCCGCCGGCTTGTCCCAGCGGATGCGGGCGACCCGGGGGAAGCGCATGGCGACCCCGGACTTGTGCCGGGTCGAGCGCTGCACGCCCTCGAAGGCGATCTCCAGCACGAGGCCGTGGTCGAGCCCGTAGGCGACCTCGCGCACCGGGCCGAAGCGCTTGGTGGTGTTGTTGCGGACGTAGCGGTCGAGCTTCTGGAGCTCGGCATCGGTGAAGCCGTGATAGGCCTTGCCGACGGGCACGAGTTCCGGCGTGCCGTCCTCCCGCGCGCGCCAGACCCCGAAGGTGTAGTCGGAGTAGAACGACGAGCGCTTACCATGGCCCCGCTGGGCGTACATCATCACGGTGTCGACCCGGAACGGCTCGCGCTTCCACTTCCACCACGGGCCCTTCGGGCGCCCGGGCAGGTAGGCGCTGTCGCGGGCCTTCAGCATGATGCCCTCGATGGCGTCGGCATCCTCGCCCGCGCCCACGGCGGCGGGGTCGGCGCGGGCCGCGGCCAGATCCTCCCAGGTCGCGAACGGCACCAGGGGCGAGAGGTCGATCCGGGCATGGTCGAGGGCGGCCACGAAGGCCTCCAGCCGGCCCCGGCGCTCGGTGAAGGGCAGCGGGCGCAGGTCCTCGCCCCCGGCCTGCATCAGGTCGTAGGCGCGGACATGGGCGGGGAACTCCTCCAGGAGCTTCGGGGTCACGGCCTTCCGGTTGAGGCGCTGCTGGAGCACGTTGAAGCTCTGCACGCGGCCCTCGCGCAGGATCAGCAGCTCGCCGTCGAGGGCGCCCGAGAAGGTGATGGCCTCGGCCAGATCCGGGAAGGCGCCGGAGATGTCCTCGCCGGTGCGCGAGTAGATCCGGGCGACCTGCGCGCCGGCCTCGTCGCGGCCGCCCACGAGCTGGACGCGGATGCCGTCCCACTTCCACTCGCCGGAGAACGCGGCCGGGTCGAGCTTCTCGAAATCGCCCTCCTCGTCGATCGGGTGGGAGAGCATCGGCGGCCGGAACGGGGCCGGGTTCAGGGTGGTGGGGCGCGTCGCCCGGCCCTCGACCCAGGCGAACAGCGTGGCGTAGGGCGGCTCCAGCCCGTGCCAGACCTCCTCGACGGCGTCGGCCTCGTGGCCGCCGAGCGCCCCAATGGCGGTCTTGGCCAGCCGCGCCGAGACGCCGACGCGCAGCGCGCCGGTGATGAGCTTCAGGAGGGCCCAGCGCCCGGTCTCGTCGAGGGCGTCGAGCCACTCGGCGATGCGGGCGGGCAGATCGGCCTTCTTCACGGTGCCCAGCGTCTCGACCACCTCGGCCAGGGTGGGCACGTGCGGCGGCGGGTTGTTGTGGCCGATGGGAGCGGCCGCCAGAGGCTCCCTCTCCTGGAAGGAGAGGGTTGGGGTGAGGTGTGTGACCTCTCCTTCCAAGAGAGAGGACCCGCGCAGCCGGCCCGCTTCGGATAAGCCGCCGCTATTCGAGGACCTGGAACCCGGCGCCGGCCAGATCAGGGCCGTGGTCTCGGCCAGATCGCCGACGTAGTTGTGCGAGAGCCCGAACAGCACCGGGTCGACGCGCGCCTCGACCAGACCCCGGATCATCGCGGGCTTGGCCTCGCGGAAGGTCAGGCCGCCCGTCATCGCGGCCAGCGCGTAGCCGCGCTCCGGGTCGGGGGCGTGGGCGAAGTAGTCCTGCAGCAGGCGCAGCTTGGCGTTGCGGCGCGGCTCGTAGGCGAGGCGGTCGAGGAGGTGGGCGAAGTCGTTCACGCGGCCTCCTCCGGTGCGGCGGCCGGCTCGGCCTCCCCGTCGTCGCCGTAGCCCAGCAGGTGTAGGGGCTTGGCCTTGATGCCCTTCGTCCCGCACCAGTGCACCAGGGCGTCCTCCTGCCCGTGGGTGACCCAGACCTCGCCGGCCCCGGTCTCCAGGATGGTGCGGCAGAGGTCCGGCCAGTCGGAATGGTCGGAGATGCAGAGGGGCAGCTCGACGCCCTTCTGGCGGGCCCGGGCGCGCACCCGCATCCAGCCCGAGGCGAAGGAGGTCACCGGGTCGGGGAACTTGCGCGACCAGACGTCCTGGATCGAGGAGGGCGGGCAGAGCACGATGGCGCCGTGCAGCTTGGCCCGCTCGGCCGCCACCACCTTCGGCGTCTCGCCCAGCGGGATGCCCTCCTGCTTGTAGAGCTCGGTCAGCTTCTCCATCGCGCCGTGCAGGTAGATCGGCCGGTCGTAGCCGGCCTCCCGCAGGAGCGCCATCACGCGCTGCGCCTTGCCCAGCGCGTAGGCGCCGACGATGTGGGCGCGCTCGGGAAACAGGGCCACGGAATCGAGGAGCTTCCTGACCTCGTCGCGGGTGTCCGGCATCCGGAACACCGGCAGGCCGAAGGTCGCTTCGGTGATGAAGACGTCGCAGGGCACCACCTCGAAGGGCAGGCAGGTCGGATCATAGGCCCGCTTGTAGTCGCCCGAGACGACGACCCGGACGCCCTGGGCTTCAATCGCGATCTGGGCCGAGCCGAGCACGTGCCCGGCGGGCGCGAAGCGCACGGTGACGTCGCCGATGCGGATCTCCCGGCCCAGCGGCGCCTCTTGCCGGCTCTCGCAGAAATCCGCCCCGTAGCGCACCGCCATGATCCGCAGGGTCTCGCCCGTGGCCAGCACGCGGCCGTGCCCGGCCCGGGCGTGGTCGGCATGCCCGTGGGTGATCAGGGCGCGCGGCACCGGCCAAGTCGGATCGACATGGAAGCCGCCGAGGGGGCAGTACAGGCCCTCGCGGGTCAGGGTGAGAAGATCGCTGGCGCTGAAACTCATCGGCGCGGCATATAGGGCGCCCGACGCACCCGCGCAGCCTCATGTCCCGCACGATCACCTCCGGCGACCTCCGCGCCGACCGGCGCTACGCCTACGCCCAGGGCTGCCTCGACGACGGCGACCCGGACGGCGCCGCCGAGATGGCGGAGCAGACCCTGGAAATCGCCCCCCGTTTCGCCCCGGCCTGGTTCCTCCTCGGCCGGGCCCGCGAGGCCCGCTACCTGCGCAGCGGACGGGCGGGCGACCAGCACGCGGCCCTGCGCGCCTACGCCGCCGCCCTCGACATCGATCCCGAGGATGCGCAGGGCGCCCGCCTCGCCCTGGTGCGGATCGGCGCCGGCGAGGCCGCTACCGCGATCTCGCCGGGCTACGTCCGGGCTTTGTTCGACGCCTACGCGCCGCGCTTCGACCGCCACCTCGTCGAAGGTCTGTCCTATCGCGGGCACGGCCTCGTCGTCGAAGCCCTCGAGGCCGTGGCGGGCCCCGGGGCGGCCCTCGGGCGGGTGATCGACCTCGGCTGCGGCACGGGGCTCGTCGGGGCCGCCCTCGCGGGCCGGCCGGAACACCTGACCGGGATCGACCTCTCGCCCGGCATGCTGGCCGAGGCCGGCCGTCGCGGCCTCTATCACCGGCTGGTGGAGGGCGAACTCGTCGCCGCGCTCGGTGCCGAGGAGGCCGGTTCGGCCGATTGCGTCACCGCCGCCGACGTCATGATCTACGTGGGCGACTTTTCCGGCATGGTCGCGGGCGGCGCCCGCGTCCTGCGCCCGGGCGGGCGCTTCGCCTTCACGGTGCAGTCGCATCCCGGCGACGGGCTGATCCTGGGTCCGGACGCCCGCTACGCCCACGGCGACGCGCTGGTGCGGGACATCCTGGCGGCGGCGGGCCTCGCCCTCGAACGCTCCGAGCCGGCCGCCGCGCGCCGGGAAAACGGCGCCGACGTCCCCGGCCGGGTGATCGTGGCCCGGCGGCCGTGACGTTCACGTTTCCGTTGCAGCCCTTGAGCGCTGGCGCACGACGCGGTTGAACCAAACGGGAGCGTGACTGTTGCCCCGGACGCATCGGTGCACCCCGCCCGCGGCCTCTCACGGGAGGCCCGGCTCCGCACCGGGCGCACCGGCCTTACGCCACCGTAATTCAGCCGCCGCACGGGACGGAGGACAGCAGACCTATGGCAGAGACGCAGAACAAGTCGTTTCCAGCGAGTGCCGCGACGCGCATCCCCTTCGCGCTGGCACTCTCGGCCGTGGCGGGTTGCGCCGATTCCATCGGCTTCCTCGAATTCTCGCAGCTGTTCATGTCGTTCATGAGCGGTAACACGACGCGCTTCGGCGTCTCGGTCAGCCGGTTCGACTGGGAGAGCACGTCGCGCGTCGCCTCGGTCATCGTGCTGTTCTGCTTCGGCGCCTTCGCGGGCACGCTGATCGCGGCCTGGGTCGGGCGCTGGCGCCTCTCGGTGCTGCTCCTGCTGCAATCGGTGCTGCTGACCATCGGGCTCATCGTGCCCCACGGCACCTTCGCGTTCCCGCTCCACGCCTACCCGATCGTCATCGCGCTCGGCCTGCAGAACGCGACCCTGCAGGACGAAGGCGGGCGCAGCCTCGCGCTCACCTACGTCACCGGCGCGGTGGTGCGGTTCGGCACCGGGCTCGCCAACCTGATGCTCGGCACGGTGGCGCCCTCGTTCTGGCTCCAGGCGCCGCTCTGGGCGGCCCTGAGCACCGGCGCGGTGATCGGCGGCTTCCTGCAGATGCGCTACGGCGAGGATGCCTTCCTGTTCCCCGCCGCGGTCTCGGCGCTCCTGGCCGTGATCGCCCTGGTGCTGACCATCCTGAAGCCGGGCAGCCGCTACGTCAGCGGCGAGGTCGAGACGCATCCGCCGGACGGCACGGCGGCCGCCAGGATCTAGGGCCGGCCGATCTAGTCCGTGCTGCTGCCGCGCAGCCGCTTGGTGGCGCTCCGCTTCGACTTCTCGTCGAGGCGGCGCTTCTTCGAGGCGAGCGTCGGGCGCGTGGCGCGCCGGGGCGTCGGCGGCACCGCCGCCTCGGCCACGAGCTCGGCCAGGCGCGCGCGGGCATCGGCCCGGTTGCGGTCCTGGGTCCGGAAGCGCTGGGCGCTGATTACGATCACCCCGTCGACGGTGAGGCGCCGCCCCGCCAGTCGCATCAGGCGCACCGCCACCGCGTCCGGCAGGGAGGCCGAGCGCCGGGCATCGAAGCGCAGCTGCACCGCGGTCGAGAGCTTGTTGACGTTCTGCCCGCCGGGGCCCGAGGCGCGCACGAAGGTCTCTTCCAGCTCCGCCTCGTCGATGGCGATGTGGGGCGTGCACTGCAGGGCCACGGCGGTGTCTCTCGCGGTCTCGGCCTCAGGACGCTTCGGCCGGCGTGCGGGCGCGCACCGCCAGGGCGTGGAGCCCGCGCGCGAAGGCCGGAGCAAGGGCGGCGTTGACGAGGCGATGGCGCTCGACCCGGCTCTTGCCCTCGAAGGCGGCCGCAACCACGTCCAGGTGGAAATGCGTCTCGCCCTCGGGCCGCGCCCCGGCATGGCCCGCATGCAGGTGCGATTCGTCGACCACCGCCAGGTCCTGCGGCGCCAGTTGCGCCCGCAGCGTGTCGGTGATCCAGTCCTTCAGGGTCACGGTCTCGGTCATCGCGGGCGTCTCCTCGTTTTCTTCGTCGCCGGGCTCCGGCGCCCGGCCTCGCGCGTCAACCCCCGAACACCGCATGCGGCATCAGGCCCGCCGCTCTTGTGTCTCCGACCCGCCCCCTCATAATCGCCCCATCATGGATCTCAACTCGCCCCTGTTCGACAGCATCCGCATCAAGCCGTCCTGCGACGAGCCGAAGACGGCTGCGACCCAGACCTGCGAGACCCCCGGGTGCAAGAACCCCGGGCTCTACCGCGCGCCGAAGGGCCGCAAGGCGGAGGGGCAGTACTGGCGCTTCTGCATGGACCACGTGCGCGCCTACAACGCCACGTACAACTACTTCGACGGCATGAACGATGCCGCCGTGCAGGCCTTCCAGAAGGACGCGATCATCGGGCACCGCCCGACCTGGGCGATGGGCGTGAACCCGGCCACCGCCGGCGAGCGCGGCAAGGCGGCGCCCAAGCGCGACTGGGCCTATGTCGACCCGCTGGACATCCTGCGCGCCGAGGGCGTCGGCGAGACCGCCCGGCGCAAGGCCGCGCCCGAGCCGCGCCGGCCCCGCCACTCGGCCGCGACCCTGAAGGCCCTCGACGTGCTCGGCCTCGACGAGAACGCGGATTCAGCCGCCATCAAGGCGCAGTACAAGACCCTGGTGAAGCGCTTCCATCCCGACGCCAATGGCGGCGACCGCTCGTTCGAGGAGCGCCTGCGCGACATCATCCGGGCCCACGATGCCCTGCGCGCCGCCGGGCTCTGCTGACGCGGCGGCCGCCGCGCCCGCGCGGTTCCGGCACGATCGATGCACGTTTTCCGGGGCTCCCCTGCTCCCGGTGGGGCGGCAATTGCCGGGCGAGGCCCTATATGCAGCGCTGACACCCCTTGGCGCCGCCCGGTGCCGACCTTTAGATGGCGGTCGCGCGCGGTTCATCCTCCCCGGACCGCCAGACCCCGAAGTCCGACACAGCCCGCGTGTTCCGTGACACCCCCACGGCACCCGCGCCCCGACGAGGTCCTTATGCTTTCTGACGTCTCGCCCGCCTCGCTCCCCGACCGGGAAGTCTCCGTCCGAGAGGCCTTCGGCATCGACCTCGACCTCCGGGTCCCGGCCTTCTCGCAGAGCGAGGAGCACGTGCCGGACCTCGACCCGGATTACATCTTCGACCGGGAGACCACCCTGGCGATCCTGGCGGGCTTCGCCCGCAACCGCCGCGTGATGGTCACCGGCTACCACGGCACCGGCAAGTCGACCCATATCGAGCAGGTCGCCGCCCGCCTCAACTGGCCCTGCATCCGGATCAACCTCGACAGCCACGTCTCGCGCATCGACCTCGTCGGCAAGGACGCGATCGTGCTGCAGGACGGCAAGCAGGTCACCGCCTTCCAGGACGGCATCCTGCCCTGGGCGCTGCAGAACAACGTCGCCCTGGTCTTCGACGAGTACGATGCCGGCCGGCCCGACGTGATGTTCGTGATCCAGCGCGTGCTGGAGCTCTCGGGGCGCCTGACGCTCCTCGACCAGAAGCGCGTGATCCGCCCCCACCCGGCCTTCCGCCTGTTCGCCACCGCCAACACGGTGGGCCTCGGCGACACGTCCGGCCTCTATCACGGCACCCAGCAGATCAACCAGGGCCAGATGGACCGCTGGTCGATCGTCACCACCCTGAACTACCTCGCCCATGACCGCGAGGTCGACATCGTGCTGTCGAAGGCGGCGCATTACCAGCGCGACGGCGGCCGCGACATCGTCAACCGCATGGTGCGCGTGGCGGATCTCACCCGCAATGCGTTCATGAACGGCGACCTCTCCACCGTCATGAGCCCGCGCACGGTGATCACCTGGGCCGAGAACGCCGACATCTTCCAGGACATCGGCTTCGCCTTCCGGGTGACCTTCCTCAACAAGTGCGACGAGCTGGAGCGCACCCTCGTGGCGGAATTCTACCAGCGCGCCTTCGGCAAGGACCTGCCGGAGAGCGCCTCGAACGTCGCGTTGAGCTAAGGAATGTCTGGCGGAGGGTGCAATGGGTGAGCGGGCTCTGACGGGCGAAGCCAACGCGGTGGCGACCTCCCGCGCCGGTCAGACACGCTACGAGGACGACCTCTACACCTGGGTTCAGGAGCAGGTTGCCCTGCTCCGTGCCGGGAGGGTCGATGCGCTCGATCTCGATCATATCGCCGAGGAACTGAGCGACGTGGGGAACGCGCAATACAATCAACTCGAAAGCGCGTTACGTGTGCTCATGATGCATATGCTCAAATGGGACCAGCAGCCGGAAAAGCGTACGCCGAGTTGGATTTTCTCCATCCGTGAGCAGCGCCGTCGGTATGCCCGCCTGCTTCGGAAAAACCCCGGGTTGAAGTCCAGTCTCGAAGAGGCACGCGATGCCGCCTACCCCAATGCACGGGATTGGGCATCCGAAGAATGCCATCTCCCCGTCGACGAGTTTCCGCCCGAATGTCCCTACGAATGGGACGATATCCTGAACCGGCCCTTCGATTTCGATTCGGTGAAGACATAGCCCTGTGAGCATCTCCAACCGCAAGCCCGGCGACCGGCGCGAGCCCGTCGCCGAACCGCTCAAGCGCTCGGTGGCGGGCTGCCTGCGCGCCATCGCCAAGCGCTCCGAGATCGAGGTGGTCTATGCCAGCGACCGTCCGGCCCTGACGGGTGAGAAGGCGCGGCTGCCCGAGCCCCCGCGCAAGCTGACCCCCGAGGACGTGGCGATCCTGCGCGGCAACGCCGACTCGATGGCCCTGCGTCTGGGCTGCCACGACGTCGCCGTGCACCGCCGGCTGGCGCCAGAGAATGCCGGCGCCCGGGCGGTCTTCGACGCGGTCGAGCAGGCACGGGTCGAGGCGATCGGCTCCCGGCGCATGGCCGGCGTCGCCTCGAACCTCTCGGCGATGCTGGAGGACCGCTACCATCGCGGCGGCAAGTACGAGGACATCACCGACCGGGCCGACGCCCCGATGGAGGATGCCGTCGCCTTGATGGTGCGCGAGCGCCTGACCGGGGCGGCGCCCCCCGAGGCGGCCCGCAAGATCGTCGATCTCTGGCGCTCCCACATCGAGGAGAAGGCCGGCACGAACCTCGACGGCCTGATCGGCTCCATCGAGAACCAGCGCGCCTTCGCCCGCTCGGTGCGCGATCTCCTCACCTCCCTCGACATGGCGGACGAGACGCCGTTCGACCCCGAGGACGACGAGAACGAGGACGAGAACGAATCGCAGGACGACGAGCAGACCCCGAGCGAGGGCGAGGCCGAGGAGCAGTCTCAGGGCGACCGCTCCGAGATGGAGACCTCGCAGGAGGCCACCGACGAGCTGCAGGAAGGCGCCACCGAGGCCGCCGACGCCCCCTCGGGCGAGTTGCCGGACGAGGCCGAGAACGCCGATTCGGAGGAGGCTTCGGAAGCGTGGCGGCCGCCGTCGCAGAAGACCAACGAGCCGCGGGGCCCGGAATACAAGGTCTTCAACCCGCGCTTCGACGAGATCATCCACGCCGAGGACCTCTGCGACGTGGAGGAGCTCGCGCGCCTGCGCACCTATCTCGACAAGCAACTCGCCCATCTCCAGGGCGTGGTCGGGCGCCTCGCCAACCGGCTCCAGCGCCGGCTGCTGGCCCAGCAGAACCGCGCCTGGGACTTCGACCTCGAGGAGGGCCAGCTCGACCCCGCCCGCCTCGTGCGCGTGGTCACCGACCCGTTCCAGCCGCTCTCGTTCAAGCGCGAGAAGGACACGAATTTCCGCGATACGGTGGTCACGCTGCTGCTGGACAATTCCGGCTCCATGCGCGGGCGCCCGATCACCGTGGCGGCGACCTGCGCCGACATCCTGGCGCGCACGCTGGAGCGCTGCGGCGTCAAGGTCGAGATCCTCGGCTTCACCACGCGGGCCTGGAAGGGCGGGCAGTCGCGCGAGGCGTGGCTCGCCGGCGGCAAGCCCAACACCCCGGGCCGGCTCAACGACCTGCGCCACATCGTCTACAAGAGCGCCGACGCGCCCTGGCGCCGGGCCCGCAAGAACCTCGGGCTGATGATGCGCGAGGGCCTGCTCAAGGAGAACATCGACGGCGAGGCGCTCGACTGGGCGCACAAGCGCCTGCTGGCCCGGCCC
Source organism: Methylobacterium sp. TK31 (assembly GCF_055361545.1). Taxonomy (NCBI): domain Bacteria; kingdom Pseudomonadati; phylum Pseudomonadota; class Alphaproteobacteria; order Hyphomicrobiales; family Methylobacteriaceae; genus Methylobacterium; species Methylobacterium sp. TK31. The sequence goes on from NZ_CM143964.1 coordinate 3,657,468, forward strand.
GAGCAGCGCAAGATCCTGATGGTGATCTCGGACGGCGCGCCGGTCGACGATTCGACGCTGTCCGTGAACCCGGGCAACTACCTCGAGCGCCACCTGCGCTGGATGATCGAGGACATCGAGACCCGCTCGCCGGTGGAACTGCTGGCCATCGGCATCGGCCACGACGTGACGCGCTACTACCGCCGCGCCGTGACGATCATCGACGCCGAGGAGCTCGGCGGCGCCATGACCGAGAAGCTCGCCGAGCTCTTCGACGAGGATTCCGGCACGCCGGCGCCGCAGAAGCGGGCCGCCGGCGGGCGGCGCTAGCGTTCGTCAGGGACAAGTCGCAACCGGCTATCCCGAAAAGACAGACGCCAGGAAAGCAATTGAGAGCCCGTCGGGTTCAGGATGAACCTGACGGACTCTCGCGATCACGCCGCCCTCTGGGCCAGCGCGTCGAGGACGGCCGCGATCGCCTCGGCATCGAGCCGGCGGATCACGGGTCCCGAGGTCCAGACCAGCATCGGCACCACCCGGTGGCGCGGGTAGATCTCCGCCAGGAGTGCGGCGTAGAGGGCGATCTGCCCGGCTTCCGCCCGCGGCAGCGGCGCTCCGTCCCGCGGGGGCCGGCCCGTCTTGAAGTCCGCGACCCAGACCGTGTCCCCGGTGATCGCCAGGCGGTCGACGCGGCCGAAGACCGGGCGCGAGACGCCGCCGACCACGACCTGCCCCGACAGCGTCACCTCGGCCCGGGCCTCCGGCGCGAAGAGCGGCGCGAGGTCGGGCTCCGCGAACAGGTGCAGGGTCGCGGCCACGATCGCGTCCTGCCTGGCCCGGTCGAAACCGGGGGCGCGGGCGCGCACGAAGGCGGTCGCCGCGGCCTTCCGCTGGGCCGGCTCGATCCGCGGCAGGTGCTCCACCAGGGAATGGATCAGGGTCCCGCGCCGGCGCGCCTCGCTATCGGCCTGCCGCTGCCCCGGCTCGCGGCGGGTGTCGGCGGCCCCGAGGGCGCCGGACGGCGTCACCGGCGGAGCAGCCTCGACCTCGGCCGGAACGGGGGCCTCCAGCCAGGCCGGCAGCTCCGGCGGCGGGGAAACGGCGGAGGGGGCCGGGGCCGCCGCTTCCGCCGCGCCGCCGTCGCGCCACAGGGTGGCGGGGCCGTAGGGCGTCTCCAGCCCCTCCCCGGAGCCGAAGGCGCGCTCCAGCCCGGTGCGGATCATCTCGCACCAGGCCGCCTCGCTCGGGGCTTCGTGCCCGCGATAGGGCGCGACCACGAGGCGGTCGGCGGCGCGGGTCATCGCCACGTAGAGCAGGCGGTTGTGCTCCTCGCGGGCGCGGGCCTGCAGGCCGGCGCGGGCCTGGGTCACAGCCTCGCAGTCGCCGGCCTTGGCCCCGGCCCAGATCGGCGGCAGCGGTGCGCCGCCCTGGCCGAAGCGCTGCGCCCCCGGAAGGAGCGGCAGGAGCGGCGGGTCGTTGCGCCCCAGGGCCTCGCAGCCATCGATGACCACCACCACCGGCGCCTCCAGACCCTTGGCGCCGTGGACGGTCATCACCCGGACCTCGTCGCGGCCGGAATCGAGGTCGCGCTTGACCGTGTGGCCGCCCTCCCCGCGCCCCGGAACGGTGTCGTAGCGGGCGAGGAACCCGCCGAGGGAGGGCGCGTCGGGCGCCTGCTCGGCCTGGGCCGCCGTCATCAGGAAGACGTCGATGGCGTCGCCGGCCTCGCCGCCGAGGCGGGAGACCAGGGCGCGCCGGCCACCGCGCGCGCCGAGCAGCGTGGCGTAGAACCCGAACGGCCCCTCGCAGGCCGCCAGCGCGATCCAGGACGTCAGGGCCGCGTGTCCGCGGATCGCCGCCGGGTCGCCGGCGGCGGCGTGCCGGGCCAGCGCATCCTCCAGGGTCTCGTGCAGGTCGCGGCGGGCCGCGATGCGCACGAGGTCGTCGTCGTCGAAGCCGACGAGGGGCGTCTTCAGGGCGCCGGCCAGGGTCAGGTCGTCGGCCGGCAGCAGCCCGGCGCGGCCCACCGCCACGAGGTCGTTGACGGCGATATGGGCGGCGATGTCGAGGCGGTCCTGGCCCGCGACGGGCACGCCGAGGGCCTTCATGGCGCGGATGACCTCCTCGAAGGCCGCCGAGCGCTTGCGCACCAGGATCAGGATGTCGCCCGGGCGCCAGACCCGGCCGGTCTCGTCGCCCGCGGTGATCCAGGCGAGCGCCGCGCGGGCGACCCGGCGGGCGGTGACGATGGCCGGCGCATTGGTCTCGGGCGCGTCGACGGGCGCGGCCCAGGCATCGGGCTCGGGCTCGTCGGCCGGCTCCTCGATCGGCCAGAGTTCCACCGTGCCCGGCGCCGTGGTCCGCGCCGTGCTGTGGGTGGTGCCGACCGCCGTGTCGTCGAAGGACAGGCCCTCGTAATGCTCCGCGATCCCGAAGGTGGCGTCGACCGCGCGCAGGACGCCGCCGGCCGAGCGGAACGAGAGCTCGAGCCGCACGTCCTCGAAGGCAAGGTCGGCGCCCGCGGCCGCCCGCTGCCAGGCGCGCCGGGTGGTCTCGAACTCGCGGGGTTCGGCCCCCTGGAAGCTGTAGATCGACTGCTTGGGATCGCCCACGGCGAAGCGGGTCCGGGCGACCTCGCGGGCGCCCTCGCCGGAGGCGAATTCGGCGGTGATGCGGCGCAGGATCTCCCACTGGTGCGGGTTGGTGTCCTGCGCCTCGTCGATGAGCACGTGGTCGACGCCGCGGTCGAGCTTGTACAGCACCCAGGTGGAATCGACCCGGCCGAGGAGGTCGAGGGTCTTGTGGATCAGGTCGTCGAAATCGAGGGCGCCGAGGCGGGCCTTCTGCGCCTCGACCCGGCGGTGGATCTCGCCCGCCAGCGTGAAGAGCGCGCGCGTGCGCTCGAGGGCGCGCACGCCGCGCAGGGCGTCCTGCAGCGGCTCCAGGCGGTCGCGCTCGTCGCGCAGGGCCTGCTTGGCGTCCTCCGGCACCGCCTTGGTGCCGAGGCTCTTGTCAGCCTTCGGCGCGCCCTCCTTGGTGAAGAAGATCGAGAGATAAGTCTCCAGGGCCTCGGCGGGCGAGTCCGTCGCCGCCACCGCCAGGAGCCTGTCGGCGATGCCGTCGTCGGTGGCCTTGCCGGTGCGCAGCCGCCCGGCGAGGTCTGTGAGGTCGCCCAGGACGCCGTCCAGCATCCGCGCCTCGATCGCCGCCGCGCCGTCGCCGGGCCGGACGCCGAGGGTGTCGGCCAGCGCGGCGAAGGGGCCGTCGAGGCCGAAGCGGCTGTCGAGCACGTCCCGCGCCCGCATGGCGCTGCGGATCGCCTTCCTCAGGGTGTCCCCCGTCGCCTCGGGGCCGACGACGGCCAGGGCCTCGCCGAGATGCGGATGCCGGCCGCCGATGGCGTCGGCCAGCACGTTCCCGGTCTCGATCCGGAAGGCCTCCGCGGCCTGGGTCTCGTCCAGCACCACGAAGCGCGCCGGCACGTTCGCCTCGAAGGGGAACATGTGCAGCAGGCGTTCGCAGAGGGCGTGCAGGGTCTCGATCTTCAGGCCCCCCGGCGTCTCCACCGCCCGGGCGAACAGGCGCCGGGCCACCTGCAGGGTCTTGCGCGCGGGGCGTTCCCCGGTGAGTTCCGTGAGTTCGGCCGCGAGCGCGGCATCGTCCAGCGTCACCCAGCGGCCGAGCACCCGGAACACCCGGATCGACATGTTGGCCGCCGCCGCCTTGGTGAAGGTCAGGCAAAGGATGCGGGCGGGCGGCGCCCCGTCGAGGAGCAGGCGCACCACCCGGTCGGTGAGCACCTTGGTCTTGCCCGCGCCGGCATTGGCCGAGACCCAGGCCGAGGCGCGCGGATCGGCGGCCCGGCGCTGCGCCGCCTTGGTGAGGTCGTCGACGACGAAGGCTTCGCGGACGGTCATCATGCGTCTCCCTCGCCGCCGAGCGACCATTCCAGCACCCGGGCGAGGTGGTCGTAGTCGCCGTAGGACTTGGCGTATTTCGGGTAGGGCCGCGAGGTGTAGGCCGCCTCGCCGGTGAGGAAGCGGGCGACGAGGCCGCGGAAGCGCGCGACGTGCTCCTCCACGATGGCGGCGACCTCGCGCTCGTCCCCGCGCGGCGGCTTCACCGCGAGGGGCTCGAACGGTTTGCGGCCGCCCGAGGCGTGGACGTAGAGGAGGTCCGGCGTCAGCGTGGTGGCGGGGAAGCCGTCGAAGGCGCCGGCCATCAGCATCGCCGCCTCCAGGGTGAGCTGGGGCGAGAAGCCGGCGAAGACCTCCTTGTTGCTCGGCGGCAGACCGGTCTTGAAGTCGACGATGCAGGCCCCGCCGTCGCGGCGCCGCTCGATCCGGTCGGCCCGCGCCCGCAGGGTGAAGCTCTCGGCGCCCATCGGGATCACCCACTTTCCGGAGATCTCCGGATGCACCCGCGCCAGCTGCGCCCGGCGCTCGACCTCCCAGGCCAGGAAGTGCGCGGCCAGCCGCTCGTAGCGCGGCCACCACTCGGCGTAGAGCTCGGGGTAGGTGTCGGAGATCGGCTGGAAGGCGTTGAGGGCGAGGTCGAGCAGCCGCTCTACCGCCGTCCCGGGCAGCGCCTCGGGATGGTCCTGGGCGAACCGGCCCAGGATCTCGTGGATCAGCGTGCCGCGGTCGGCGGCCCCCGGCTCGGACGCCACCGGGTCGAGCGGATCGAGGCCGAGAACGTGCCGGGCGAAGATCACGTAGGGGTCGCGCACCAGGGTCTCGACCTCGGTGACGCTCAGGGAGCGCGGGAACAGGGCCGGATCGGGCTTCGGCCGCGGCTGCTTCAGGCGGGCCTGCGCCGGGCCGGTGCCCTGGTCGAGGGCGGCGGCATAGGCCGAGAAGCGACGCCCGGCGGCCAGCGCCCGGGCCCAGCAGGCATCGCCCGTGAAGGCGCGCAGGCGCTGCAGGAAGCGCGAGGGCACGGTCGGCGCGCCCTCGCGCTTGGCCGCCCGGGTGACGAGGGCGTCGTGGTGGCCCAGCGCCTGGACGAAGTCGTGGGCGCTCTGGCCGATGCGGCGCTCGGGCGGGTTGAGGCCGATGCGCTCGCGCATGGGCCGGTTGAGGAAGGCGTCGGTGGTCGTCTGCATCGGCCAGACGCCCTCGTCGAGGCCGCCGAGCACGACCCGATCGACGCTCATCAGCCGCGCCTCCAGCAGGCCGAGGATGCGCAGGCGCGGATGCGGTCGCCCGTCGCTGCAGGCCACCAGCCGCTCGCGGGCGAGCGCCGTGAAGAAGGCGGGATAGTCGCCGAAGCGGCCGGGCAGCAGCCCGGGCTCGGCCATCTCCAGGTCGTCGAACAGGGTGTCGAGCACGCCGAGGGAGGCATCGTCGACGGCCTCGCCCTCGGCCGCGTCGATCAGCCTGTCGAAGGTGGCGCGGTGGGAGGCGGCGTAGGCGACGAGGTTGCCGACCCCGCTGTGGTCCGTGTCGAGGAAGCCGCCGAAGGCCAGTTCGAGCCGGTCGAGGAGGCCGGCGGCCAGATCCCAGTCGAGCTCGGTGAGGCGGCGCTTGGCCCGGGGCCGCCGCCCGGTGGCGGCGCGCTGGTCGGCCAGGGCCTGCCGCAGCCCGGCGAAGCCCGGCGCCGGCGCGGGTCCGCGCAGGGCGCCGATCTCCAGGGCGGCGGCGGCCCGGACCACGTCGCTGCGCGGCATCCCGAGACGGACATAGGGATGGGACAGCAGCGTGATCAGGCGCGCCGGTTCGAGATCGGCCGCGACTTCGGCGGCGAGGCGCGCCAGGCGCCCGGCCCGGCTACGCGACAGGGCCTCGCCCCCGGAATCCTCCGCGACGATGTCCCAGCGGGCGAGTTCGGCCGCGACGCGCAGCGCCAGGGCGCGGTCGGGCGTCACCAGGGCCGCCGTCGCGCCGGGGGTCTCCAGGGTCTCGCGCAGGGCGAGGGCGATGATCAGCGCTTCCTCGCGCTCGTCGCTGGCCTCGACCACGGCCAGGCCCTGCATGCCCTCCTCCGCCAGCCGGGCGCGGTCGGCGGGGTCGAGGGCGGCCCAGGCCTCCGTGGTCTCGGCCGGGCGCAGGGCCTGCGACAGCAGCCCGAAGCGGGCGCGGGCGGTGTCGGACGGGTCGCCGAGGGTCGCCACCTGCGCCCGGTCGCGGTTCAGGCCGGTGGGCCCGAGGAGACGGTGCAGGATGGCCTGCGGATGGCCGTGCGCGATCTCGCGGGAGGCGCCCTCGCCGGTCTCGATGGCGTCCCAGCCGGCCGCGTCGAGGTCGGCGTCGAGGCCCGGCAGGACCACGGCGCCGCGGGGCAGCCCGGCCACCGCGGCGATCAGGCGGGCGGTGGCCGGCACCGAGCCGGTTGAGCCGGCCACGATCACCGGATCGGCGGGGCGGTCGCGGATCAGCCGGTCGGCCTCGGCCAGGACGAGGCGGCGCGAGCGCGAGACCGGGTCGCTCATCCCGCGCTCGGCGAGGATCTCGGGCCAGGCCTCGGCGGCGATCTTCACGAAATCCAGGGTCAGGCCGAAATAGCGCGAATACTCGGCCTCGACGGCGCCGCCGATCTCGGTCCAGGGCAGGCCCTCGACGGTGAGCGCGTCCATCAGGCGTTCGAGGTCGGCGGCGAGCCCGATCGCGTCGGCGGGGGAGGACGGCACCAGGAAGGGCACGTCGTCGTCGATGGGCAGCAGCGTGCGGTCCACGGCCTCGGCCCAGCCCTGGACGAGCCGGGCGAGGATGAGCCGGCGCTCCAGGGGCGGCATCGCCGGGGCGAGCAGCTCCGGGCCGTTCTCGAGGAGCGGGTTGGCGGCCAGATCCAGCTCCGCCTCGTCGGCCTCGCCGAGGGGAACCATCCGGGGCAGCAGGGCCGCGTGGCCGAGGCGGGCGGCGAGGATCGCGGCCAGCGCCCGCACCGCCCGCTGGGTCGGCAGGTAGAGGGTGACGGAGGCGAGCGCGAAGGGATCGTCGCCGATCGCGCCCACGAGGCGCCCCGAGATCAGGGCATCGGCGAGGGTCGGCAGGAAGGGCGCGCCGGGCGGGATCGAGAAGACGTGGGCGGTCGGGACGTCTGAGGTCGGCATCCCACCCTCCATGCCACCAAATCCCGTGGGCTGGAATGCGGCGCCCTGCCGAATCGCCGATCGGTCCTCAGGGCGTCGGTGCCGTCGATTTCACCCGCGCCTCGGCCGCGATGATCGCCTCCGGCGTGCCCACATGGAGCCATTGTCCGTCGAGGCGCAGGCCGTGCAGGCGGCCGGCCGCGATGGCGCGGTCGAACAGGATGTTGAGGGAGAAGGCGCCCTCGGGGGTGTCGGCGAATAGGCCGGGCTTCAGGATGGCGACGCCGGCATAGATGAAGGGCGCCACCTCGCGCTCGCCGCGGCGCTCCAGGGCCCCGGAGGAATCCATCACGAAGTCGCCGTTGCCCTCGTAGCCGAGGCTGGTCGCGGTGGGCGCGACGAGGAGGAGGATGTCCATCCGCTCCGGGTCCCAGGCGGCGATCAGGCGGCCGAGATTGGAGTCCGGCCCCTCCAGCCAGAACGAATCGGCGTTGAAGACCACGAACGGATCGTCGCCGAGGAGCGGCAGGGCCTTCTTCACGCCGCCCCCGGTCTCCAGCAGGGCCTCGCGCTCGTCCGAGAGCACGATCGTCGGGGCGGTCCGGCGCTTGCGCACGTGCCCCTCGATCAGGTCGGCGAGGTAGTGGACGTTCACCACCGCCTCGGTGATGCCGCCCTCGGCCGCCCGGTCGAGGGCGTGGTCGAGGAGTGCCCGGCCGGCCACCTCCACCAGGGGCTTGGGCACCGTGGCGGTGATCGGGCGCATGCGCTTGCCGAGACCCGCCGCGAGGACGAAGGCGCGGGTGATGGGGGCTGTGTCGGACATGGCGGCTTCGTCTCGTCGGGGAGTCTTGTTGGACGATCTCGGGCGGGCGCGGACCGCCGTCCGGCGGCCGCGCCCGGGTCTCGCAGGTCCGTCAGGCGCCCTCGCCCGGCTCGGTGGCGGCCTTCGGCACGAGGTGCGGCAGGTGGGCCTCGTGCCAGATCCGCAGGTGGGTCAGGGCCGGGTGGTTGAGGTTGCGCGCGAGGTAGCCCTCGATGCGCGGCAGGTGCGCGAGGTAGGCCGGCTTGCCGTCGCGCCGGTCGAGGCGGGCGAAGATGCCGAGGATCTTGGTGGCGCGCTGGGCCGCCAGCACCGCGTAGGCACGGGCGAAGGCGTGCATGTCGAAATCGGGCTCGCGGGCCCGGCGCTCGCGCACGTAGAGGCCGAGCAGGCGCAATTCGAACTCGGCGCTCGCGTCCACCCGCGCATCCTGGAGCAGCGAGGCGACGTCGTAGGCCGGATGGCCGAGGACCGCGTCCTGGAAGTCGATGACGCCGATGCGCTCCAGCCCCTCGCGCTCGGGCAGCCAGATCAGGTTCGGCGAGTGGTAGTCGCGCAGGGTCCAGGTCGGGCGGTCGGGCTTGATGCTGTCGAGCACCTCCGCCCACAGGGCCACGAACTCGGATCGGGCCGCGTGGGGCAGTTCGGCCCCGCGGATCGCCGGGCAATACCAGTCGGGCAGCAATTCGGTCTCGAACACCAGGGCTTCGAGGTCGTAGGGCGGCAGCACGTGGTCGATGCCGTCGGCCACGGGCAGGACACCCGGCAGCTCGGTGGCGTGGAGCTTGGCGAGGAGACGCACCGCCTCGGCGTAGCGCTCGGGCCGGGGCCCGTTGGCGTCGACCACCGGCTCGGACCCGAGGTCTTCCAGGATCAGCAGGCCCTCGGCGAGGTCCTCGCCGTAGATGCGCGGCGCCGAGAAGCCGAGGGCGCGCAGGCCGCGATCCATGCCGACGAAGGCGTGGACGCTCTCGGCGAGCTTGACGATGGCGCTGTAGGGGCGGCCGTTGCGCACCGGCGGCCCGTCGGCGCGGGGCGGCGAGATCATCAGCACCGCGCTCCTGCCGTCCGGCTTCACCAGTCGCTCGTAGGCGCGCGAGGAGGCGTCGCCCTGCATGTTGATGCGCGTGGCCTCGTCCCAGCCGCTGCGCACGAGGAGGATGCGCAGGGCGCGGGCCCGCTTCAGGCGGGCGGCCATGCCGCCGCTGCCGTCGATGCGGGCGAAGCGGGCGCCGTCGCCGAACTCGGCCCGCAGGGAGAGGTCGACGGTGAGCATCGGGGCGTCGCGGGGTCCGAGGCGCTCGGGCCATTCCACCAGGGTGATGGCGGTCTCGGCCATCTCGTCGAAGCCCAGCTCGACGAGTTCGTCGGGGCTGCGCAGACGGTAGAGGTCGGCATGCACGATGGCCCGCCCGTCGGCCGCCTCGTAGGGCTGGATCAGCGTGAAGGTCGGGCTCGGCACGTCGAGGTCGGGGTCGCCGACGAGTTCGCGGATCAGCGCGCGCGCGAGGGTGGTCTTGCCGCCGCCGAGGCCGCCGGACAGGGCGACGATGTCCCCCGGCACGAGGAGCCCCGCGAGGAAGCGGCCGAGATCCTCGGTTGCGCCCTCCTCCGGGAGCATGATCTCCCAGGCCGATTTCACCTCACGCTGGGGCGTGTCGGCACCATCCTCGTTCAACGCCCAATTCCTCCCTGGCCGTGTGCCGCCGCGGCCGGATCCGGATCGCGCGGAGCACCGCTGTCATAGCGGAGCATCCTTAACCAAATCGCGGGCCGGCCCAAGGCTCCCGCGGCATGGGGTCGGCGGGCCCGTCCTACTCGGCGGCATCCCGCCGCGCGGTCGGCTCCGTGATGGGGAAGGTGCAGGTGACGCGGGTGCCGGCCCCGGGCGCCGATTCCAGGCCGACGCGCCCGCCATGCAGCTCCACGAAGGAGCGCACGATCGAGAGGCCGAGGCCGACGCCGCGATGGCGGGTGCCGAGGGTGTGGCTCTCGAACCGGTCGAAGACCCGGGCGGCCACGTCGGGCGGCATGCCCTGGCCCTGGTCGACCACCGCCAGGGTGAGTTCGGAGGCGTTGCGGCGGACCTCGACGCGGACCTGCTGGCCCGGTGCCGAGAAGCCGACGGCGTTCGACAGGAGGTTGAACAGGATCTGGCGGACGCGCTTGCCGTCGGCGACGAAGCTGCCGACGTCGTCGGGCACGTCGAGGTCGAGGGCGATCGCGGAATCGGCGAGCCGGTCCTCGAGGCCGCGCACGGCGGCATCGACGGTGGCGCGGACGTCGACCACCTCGCGGGTGAGCTCGAGGGAGCCCGCATCGATGGAGGCGAGGTCGAGGATGTCATTGATCATCACGAGCAGCGCGCCGGACGAGCGCATGATGTGCCCGGAATATTCGCGCTGGCGCTCGTTGAGGGCGCCCACCGTCTCGTCGCCGAGGAGCTGGGTGAAGCCGATGATGTTGGTGAGCGGCGAGCGCAGCTCGTAGGAGACGTGGTTCACGAAGGTGTCGCGCAGCTGCGACGTGCGCTCCAGGGCGTCGTTCTTGTCGGTGAGCGCGCGCTCCACGTTCACGCTGGCGGTGACGTCGATCAGGGTGAGCAGCGTCGCGCCCTCGGGCAGCGGCTGGGCGGCGCAGTCGAGCACGGTGCCGTCGACGATCTCCAGGCGACAGGTCAGGCCGGCGCGGCTTTCGAGGCCCGTGATGGCGCCGCGGATGTCGATCCACGGGTCCTCGTCGGGCGAGAGGGTCTGGCAGGCGGCGATGACGGCATCGACGCGGGGACGCTCGCGCAGGGTCTCGGGGTCGAGGCGCCAGAGGGTGGCGAAGGCGCGGTTGGCGAAGGTGAGGCGGCCGTCGGCGCCGAACACCGCCACGGGCTCCTTGAGGGTGTCGAGGGTCTCGGCCTGCACCCGCATCAGGGCGTTGTAGCGGGACTCGAGCTTCATGTTCTCGGAGACGTCGTCGAACAGGTAGGTCAGGCCGCCCTGCGGATTGGGATCGGCGACCACGCGCAGGGAGCGCCCGTCGGGCAGGTACCACCAGGCCTCGTTGGCCTCCACGGCGCGGTAGGCGGCGAGCACGTCGGCCTTCCAGGACTTGAAATCGGCCTGCTCGGGGAGTTTCCGGGCGGCGCGGAGCCGGTCGAGGATCTCGCCGTCCAGGGGGCGGCCGTCGAGGAAGGCCGGGTCGAGGCCCCAGAGCTGGCGGTAGGCGGCGTTGTGGAAGATCAGGCGCTGGCGGGCGTCGAACATCGCCACGGCGGTGGGCAGCTGGTCGAGGGTGCGGACGTTGGCGTCCATCTGGCGCTGCAGGTCGGCCCGCACGCTCTCCAGCTCCGAGACGTCGACGGCGATGCCGACGCGGCCCGTCTCGATGGCGCTCTCGGTGACGTCGAGGGTGCGGCGTCCGCCCGCGACGACGGCGGAGAGGCGGTGCGGGGCACGGCCGCCGCTCGTCGAGCGCGTGGTCTCGTCCCGGGCGATGAGCTCGCGGGCCTGCCGGTCGAGGAGTTCGACCCCGCCCTCCAGGGCGTGCTCGCGGGTGCCCGCCTCCACCGCCGCCACGTAGGCGAGGTTGACCCAGGCGAGCGCGCCGTCGCGGTTGCGGCGCCAGACCGGCTGCGGAATCGCGTCGAGCAGGCTGCCCAGGGCCGAGAGGCCGCGCTTGGCCTCGTAGAGGGTGAGGCGCAGGTCGATGAGTTCGCGCTTCTCGTCCGTGGTCTCCCGCAGGCGCAGGATCGCGCGGCCGGAGAGCGCCTGCCCATGCGCGTCGATGAAGCGGCCGGACTGGCTGCGCAGGCTTAGGCGGAAGCCGGCGCCGCGGGCGCGCAGCGCCTCCACGGCCGTGTTGAGGGCATCGGCGTCGACCGCATGCAGCCAGGTCTCGAAGGCGGGCAGGCCGGGATCGGCGTCGCCGGGGGCGTGGCGTCCCTCGATCAGGCCGACGTCGCCCTCGATGCTCGGGACGCCGCGGCCCGACCAGGTGACGAGGAGCTGGCGCTCGGCGTTCAGGAGCATCTCGGCGCGGTCGTGCGATTCGCGCAGGGCCGACAGCTCCGTGACGAGGTCGCGCTCGCGCCGGGTCCAGCGGCCGCGCTCGCGCATGTGCAGCAGGGCCACGATGGTGGAGAACACCGTCAGCCCGATCAGGATCGCGAGACCGGCCGCGTTGTGCGTGTGTTGCCCGAACCCCGAGACGGCAGCGTTGGCGTCCATCCCCATCCCGGCCGCCGAGGCCGGGCGGCCGGCCGCAGCGACGACGAGACAGCCGGCGCACAGCAGGGCGCGCGCCGTTCGTTCGACCCTCATGATCCGTCCCGCCTCCACGAATCTTCGATGAGACGCCGAAAGGCGCCCATCCCGCAACCGGCCGGAGGCCGGCTGCGAGCCACTCCATCTGAGGAATCAGCCCACACTAGCGCGAGGCGGAATCGTCCCGGAAGAGGGTTAAGCTTAACTTTAGAGGCTTCGGAGACGATGGCCGCGCAAGGGCGCAGAAAAGCCACACTGCGTAGGCGCACCCGAGGGCCCCGGACGCGCAGAAGCCCGGCACGGGGCCGGGCTTCGCAAGGGTGGTCGGGGCAAGGGTGGTCGGGCCGGGTCGCGGCGCCCCGCGCGGGGCGCCGGAGCGGTCTTCAGTAGCGGTAGTGGTCGGGCTTGAACGGGCCGCTCTCGGAGACGCCGATATAGGCGGCCTGGTCGGGGCGCAGCTTGGAGAGCTTCACGCCGATCTTCTCGAGGTGGAGGAGCGCCACCTTCTCGTCCAGGGCCTTGGGCAGGGTGTAGACCTGGCGCTCGTACTTGCCCGGGTTGGTCCAGAGCTCGATCTGGGCCAGCGTCTGGTTGGTGAACGAGGCCGACATCACGAAGGACGGGTGGCCCGTGGCGTTGCCGAGGTTCACCAGGCGCCCCTCCGACAGGAGGATGATGCGGTGGCCGTCGGGGAAGGTGATCTCGTCCACCTGCGGCTTGATGTTCGACCAGGTGAGGTTCTTCAGGCCGGCGACCTGAATCTCGTTGTCGAAGTGGCCGATGTTGCACACGATGGCGCGGTCCTTCATCGCCCGCATGTGCTCGATGGTGATGATGTCCTTGTTGCCCGTGGCGGTGACGAAGATGTCGGCGCGCGGCGCGGCGTCCTCCATCGTCACGACCTCGTAGCCTTCCATGGCGGCCTGGAGGGCGCAGATCGGGTCGATCTCGGAGATCAGCACGCGGCAGCCGGCGTTGCGCAGCGAGGCGGCCGAACCCTTGCCGACGTCGCCGAAGCCCGCGACCATGGCGACCTTGCCGGCCATCATCACGTCGGTGCCGCGGCGGATGCCGTCGACCAGCGACTCCTTGCAGCCGTAGAGGTTGTCGAACTTCGACTTGGTGACGGCGTCGTTCACGTTGATCGCCGGGAAGAGCAGCTTGCCCTCCTTGGCGAGGTTGTAGAGGCGGTGCACGCCCGTGGTGGTCTCTTCCGAGACGCCCTTGATCGAGTCGGCGAGACCCGCGAACCAGCCCTTGGGCTTCTCGGCGAGCTTCTTCTTGAGGAGCGCGAAGAAGATCTCCTCCTCCTCGGATTCCGGCTTGTCGAGGAAGGCGGTGTCGCCGTTCTCGGCGCGCAGGCCCAGATGCACGAACATGGTGGCGTCGCCGCCGTCATCGAGGATCATGTTCGGCATGCCGCCGTCATGCCAGTCGAACAGCTTCGAGGTGTAGTCCCAGTACTCCTCGAGGGTCTCGCCCTTGATGGCGAAGACCGGGATGCCGGCGGCCGCGATGGCGGCGGCGGCATGGTCCTGGGTCGAGTAGATGTTGCAGGAGACCCAGCGGATGTCGGCGCCGAGCGCCTTCAGGGTCTCGATCAGCACGGCCGTCTGGATCGTCATGTGGAGCGAGCCGGCGATCTTGGCGCCCTTGAGCGGCTGCGACGGGCCGAACTCCTGGCGGGTGGCCATCAGGCCCGGCATCTCGGTCTCGGCGATCGAGATCTCCTTGCGGCCGTACTCGGCGAGGCCGATGTCCTTGACGATGTAATCCTGGGCCATGGGGGTTCGCTCCGTCTCTCGTTGCGTGTCGGCGAGGCCTATAGCAGGGCACCGGACCGGAGGCAATCAAGATATAAAGATGTCTTTATGCGAATGATTCCAGCCGGCGCTCCCGGGGGGATGGCTGACGCCAGCCGACAAATCACCCTGGACGTGTATTGATCGGGATCGGTTGTAGCTTACGCTTGGACGCGACTCGGCCATGCTCCGGCGCAGGCGCACGAAGAGCGGAGCGGCCCCTCATGAATCGGCATCTCGTCCTGGCTATCGCCCTCGGTTTCGCCCCGATCGACACGGCAGAGGCCACCCCGATGCGCATGGCCACCTTCGAGAAAGTCGCCCTGTCGGGCAGCCGGCTCCTCGTGGGGTCGTTCTCGTCGCTCGACCCGACCTGCCGGTCCCTCGGTCAGTTCACGATCAGCCTCATCGATCCGCCGCATGACGGCCACGTCCAGGTCGGGCAGGGAGAGGATTTTTCGAACTTCTCGGTGTTCAACGTCCGCGCGCGCTGCAACACCCGCAAGCGGCCCGCGACCGTGATTTTCTACACCGCGACGCCCGGCTATACCGGACCGGACGAGTTCTCGATCGAACTCGTCGATCCGCGGGGAAACGTCGGGCGTGCGCGCTACCGCGTCACGGTCCGATAGGGTTCACGCTTCGTCCCGGAGCTGCCGCCGGATGATCTTGCCCGTGGTGGTCATCGGCAGGCTGTCGCGGAAGGCGATCTCGCGCGGGTACTCGTGGGCGGAGAGGCGCGTGCGCACGAAGGCCTGGATCTCGGCCGCCAGCGCATCGGAGGCGGTGAATCCCGCGCGCAGGACGACGAAGGCCTTCACGATCTCGGTGCGCAGGGGATCGGGCTTGCCCACCGCGGCGGCCAGCGCGACCGCGGGGTGCGCGCCGAGGCAATCCTCGATCTCGGTGGGGCCGATGCGGTAGGCCGCCGAGGTGATGAGGTCGTCCTCGCGTCCGACGAAGTGGACGTAGCCGTCCGCGTCGCGCCGGGCGGTGTCGCCGGTCAGCATCCAGTCGCCGGAGAACTTCTTCGCCGTCGCCTCGGGCTGGTTCCAGTAGCGCAGGAACATCACCGGATCGGGGCGGGCGATGGCGATCTCGCCGGGCTCGTCGTCGGCGGTCTCGGACCCGTCGGGCCGTAGGATCGCGACCCGGTGTCCCGGCACCGGGCGCCCGGTGGAGCCGGACCGCGCCACCCCGGCCGACCGGCAGGCCGCGAGCACGAGGTTGCACTCGGTCTGGCCATAGGCCTCGCCGATGGTGAGCCCGAGTTCGCGGCGCGCCCAGTCGAAGGTCTCGGGGCCCAGGGCCTCGCCGGCGGAGGCGATGTTGCGCAGGCGCGTCAGGTCGAAGCGCCGGCGCGGGTCGGCGACGCCGCGCAGCATGCGCAGGGCGGTCGGCGGCAGGAACGCCAGGGTGACGGCCCGCTCGGCGATCAGCCGGAACGCCGCCTCCGGCTCGAAGCGGAAGCTCGGGCAGGCCACCACCGGCAGCCCGAAATGCAGGCTCGGCAGCGTCGCGTTCAGGAGGCCGCCGGCCCAGGCCCAGTCCGAGGGCGTCCACATCCGGTCGCCGGATTTCGGCGGGAAATCATGCATCATGCAGAAGCCCGGCAGGTGCCCCAGGAGCACCCGGTGAGCGTGCAGGGCGCCCTTGGCCAGTCCGGTGGTGCCGGAGGTGTAGATCATCAGGGCGGGATCGTCGGCCCGGGTCTCGACCGGAACGAACCCCTCCGGCGCCTCGGCGAGCAGGGCATCGTAGCCGAGGGCCTGCCCCCGGGCCCCGTCGACGCAGACGACGAGCGCGAGGTCCGGCAGGTCGGCGCGGAGGGCGTCGATCTTGGCGAGGCCGGCCGCATCGGTGATCAGGACGCGGGCGCCCGCATCGGTCAGGCGGTAGCGCAGGGCGTCCGGCCCGAACAGGCCGGCGAGCGGCAGGGCGATCGCCCCGAGCTTGTAGGCGGCCGCATGGGCGATCACCACGTCGGCCGATTGCGGCAGCAGCACGCCGATCCGCTCGCCGGGCCCGACGTCCCGGGCCCGCAACCCGGCCGCCAGGCGGTCGGAGCGGTCCCGCAGGTCGCCGAAGGTGATCTCCGAGACCCGCGACCCGACGACCTCCTGGATCGCGACCCGGCCGGGCTCGCGCGCGGCCCAGCGGTCGCAGACGTCGACGCCGATGTTGAAGCGCTCCGGGATGTCCCAGGCGAAGCCGGCGACGAGCCCGGCATAGTCGGGGGCGGGTCTCAGCACGGCGGACGGCTCAGGCTTCGCGGGCCTTGAAGGCACCCGCGAAGGCGAAGTCGGTGATCGGACGCCGACCGTTCGGCACCTCCTTGGCGCGCTGCTCCTCGGTGAGGTCGGCCGGGTCGGCCGCCCGCCCGACCGCGTAGGCGGCCTCGACCTGGTGGTCCGGCGGCACGTTGAGCACGGTCACGGAGCGCTCCTTGTCGAACCCGCCCATGCCGTGCACGTGCCAGCCCTGGTGGATCGCCTGGAGCTGGAAGTTCGCCGAGGCGGCTCCGGCGTCGAGGGAATGGCTGGCCGAGGGCTTCAGACCGTCGCCGGTCTTCATCAGCTTGCTCGAGACCAGGATGACCAGGGCGCCGGCACCCTCCGCCCACTTGCGGTTTCCCGGCACCAGGAGGTCGAGGAAGGTCTCCCATGCGGGGGTGCCGCGCAGGGCGTAGACGAAGCGCCAGGGCTGAGAGTTGTAGGAGGACGGGGCCCAGCGCGCGGCCTCGACCATCCGCAGCAGCTCGGATTCCGGCACCGCCTCGCCGGTGAAGGCGCGGGGCGACCAGCGCTCGATGAAGAGCGGGTCGATGGCGTGGTCGGGCTGGCGCGGGTTCGAGGCGGTCACGGGCAGGCTCCAGTCGGCAAAGGTCCGGGAGGACGGTCAAGGATCGGCGTGGCCGGCCCCGATGGCCGCGAGGCATGCACGAGGTGGGGCCGGGGTGGCAATTGTTCATTCGGTCCCCCCGCCGCCGCGCGGGCACATCCCCGGCGTGGTGAGGGCCTTGCGGGTCGGATCGATCGCATTTTAACGACCGGGGAAAGCATGCCCACATGTGTTGGGGGCACTCTTCGTCCAGGGGCCGTCGTCGCCCGCCCAGCCATGGATCTCCCCGCGCGTGACCGCTCCGCCTGCTGCCCGATCGTTCGACGATCCGGGCTCCCTGTCGTTTCACGCCAGCGACCGCCTGCTGGCGCTCATCGAACGGACCCTGCAGGCGACCCGCTGGCGGCTCGCCTTTCCGGCCGAACTCGAGGCCCGGTTCGAGGCCGAGACCGGCCGCCGGAGGGTCCGGCAGCTGCGCCGGGCCACCCTGATCGGCCTCTCGGTCTTCTACCTCTATGCCTGGGCGGCCTACGTCACGACACCGGACGTGGCGACCCTCAACCTCGTCCTGCGCATCGGCGTGATGACGCCGCTGGCCATCGGAATCTACGTGGCCATGAGCCGGGTGCGCCCCCGGACCCGGGAGACCCTGTGCGGCCTCGGCGTCCTGGCCGCGGCGATGATTCCGGCCATCATCCTCTGGCTCGGGCACGGACCGAACGCCGCCCACGCGACCACGGCGATCTGGCTGACGGTCATCTTCGCCAACGTCTCCCTGGCGCTGCGTTTCTCCTGGGCCTGCATCGTCTCGGCCACGACCGCCCTCGCCGGCGGCCTCGCGATCGCGGCCCATCCGGAGATCCCCCGCGATCTCGCGAGCCTGGTCCGGCTCGACATGCTGATCGGCATCGCCTTCAGCCTCGGGGCCGCGCACAAGATCGAGAGCGCCAACCGGCGCAACTACCTCTATACCCTCCGGGAATCGCTTCGGGCCCAGCAGCTGAGGGTGGCCAATGCGCGCCTCACCCGCCTCTCGACCACCGACCCGCTGACCGGCCTCGCCAACCGGCGCGCCTTCGCGCAGCGCCTCGACGCCTTGTGGCAAGCCGCGCGGGACGGCGACCCCTTCGCGCTGATGCTGGTGGACGTCGACCACTTCAAGCGCTTCAACGACCATTATGGGCACGGGGCCGGCGATGCCTGCCTGTGCGAGATCTCGCGCCTGCTGACCGCCCGGGCCGGCGGCAGCGCCGATCTGGTGTCGCGCTACGGGGGCGAGGAATTCGCGCTGCTCCTCCCGGGCCTCGACAGCAGGGCCGCCATGGCCCTGGCCGAGCGGATCCGCCTGGCGCTCAACGCCCGCGCCCTGCCCCATGCCGGGCGCGGCGACGGCCTGGGCCACGTCACCGTCAGCATCGGCGTGGCCGCGAGCCCGGACGGTGCCAAGACACCGGACGCCCTGGTCGAGGCCGCCGACGCGGCGCTCTACCGGGCGAAATCGGCCGGGCGCAATCGCGCCGGCTGCGAAGGCACCCGAAACCGCCCGGAGGCGGCGCCCGGCTCCGGAGCCGAGCCGGCCCTGGCGGCCTGGTCGGTCGCCGGCGATCCGCCCCGGCGGCGCTCGGCCTGAACGCCGCCGGGACGGAGCCGGGCCTCAGTCGACCACGCGGGCGGTGGGGCGGTCGTTGCCCTGGGCGGTCTCGTCGTGCCACTCGCCCTTGCCGTCCTGGTAGCGGATGCCCTCCGTCGAGCCGGGAACCTGCTGCTCGGCCGCGGCGGCCTGGGCCGCCTGGAGAGCCTCGTCGTGGCTCGGATAGGTCTCGGAGAACACGTCGCCGACCTTGTAGGCGAAGCCGCCGTCGTGCTCGACGATGCGATAGGTGACCTCGGACATCGGCTGTTCCTTCCCGTTTCGCGCGCGAGCGCAGGTGCGAAGCGCATATGGGAGGGCGAACACGGGGCGGTTCGGGAGGTTCCCCTCAATGCCGCGTCGGGCTGGCCCAGGACAGGTTGGGAAGGGCCGCCTCGCAGCCCGCGATCAGCGAGCCGCGCACGTCCGTCGGGTCGTAGCCCGGCCCATCGGGAAAGCCGATTGCATGGGTGGTCTCGCTGTCCTCGCGGCGGATATGGGCGACCCAGCCCTCGGGCGCCCGCTCAAAGGCGATCTCGAAGACGGCGCCCGCCTGCTCGAACCGGTGCGGCTTCATCATTCCGTCCCTCGATCCCGTCCCTGGCAGCCCGGATGTCCCGACGATCCGAGATCGGCCCCTCGGCGGATGTGGGGGCTTGCGATATCGGAGCAAGAGAGACTGCCGACCGAAGCCGAACGCCTGGAACCGCATGCGCCCCCTTCTTCTCGCCCTCCTGATGACGACGCTGTACGCGGGCGGCGCCCGGGCCGAGTTCAGCCTGTTCGGCAGCGCTGAGCGGACGCCGGCCAACCCCTTCGCCTCGAACTACGCCTCGCCGCCGGTGCGCGGCGCGGGTGAGCGGCCGCGGCGCCTCCGGCGCCCGCCGCAGAAGCCGGAGGCGCTGCGGCCGCCGCGGGACATCTCGCGCTGACGCCTCAGGCGGCGGGCAGCGCGTTGGCGACGGCGGTGACAATGCGCGGATCGTTGGGCTCGACCGAGGACGGGAAGGCGCCGATCAGGCTGCCGTCGCGGTCGACGAGGTACTTGTGGAAGTTCCAGCCCGGTGTGCTGCCGGGCTTCTCGGCGGCGGCCCAGCGGTAGAACGGATGCGCGGCCGGGCCCCGGACATGGGTCTTGGCGGTGACCGGGAAGGTGACGCCGTGGTTCCTGCGGGCGGCCTCCGCGATGGCGACGCCGTCCAGGGGCTCCTGGTTGCCGAAATCCGGCGACGGCACCGCGATGACGGTGAGGCCCCGGTCGCCGAAGCGGGTCCACAATCCCTGCAGCCCGGTGAATTGGCCCGCATAGCCGCAGGCCGTGGCGGTGTTGACCACCAGGATGGGCCGGCCGGCATAGGCCGAGAGCGGCAGGGTACCGCCCTCCGGCTTCTCGAAGGCGAAGGCACCCGCCTTCACGGTATCGGCGAGGGCCGGGCGGACGCCCCAGGCCAGCGCCCCGCCGAGGACCGCCAGGGCGTGGCGGCGGGGCAGCGAGAGCCCGGTCTCGGGCGGCAAACGGTTCGACAGGACGTTCGACATGCAGCGGCACCCCTGACGGGCGCGCGGACCGGTTCCGCCGCCCCTGTCCCCGGGAACCTAAGGCCGGCGCGGCGTTCGTCCATTCACCATGCCGTATCGCGGGAACCTTTCGCGGAGGCCTGAACTTGAGCGTGTGCCATCACGGCGCCCCATCGCTCGACCTTCGGCTCGACCTTTCGAAAGACTTCGCCCATGCGCAGCCTGTTGCTCGGCACGCTTCTCCTCGCTGCCAGCGCCACCCTCGCCCTCGCTCAGTCGCCGGATGCCGCCGCGCCCGCCGGCTCGTCGTCGGCACCGGTCCAGGCCGCGCCCGCGACCCTCGCCAACGACCTGCGCCCCACCTTCGTGGTGCAGAACAAGAGCGACATGGTCACCTCGAAGCTCGTCGGCCTCACCATCCAGAACGGCGCCAACGAGACCATCGGCGAGATCGCCGACGTGGTGCTCGACGAGAAGAACACCGTGAAGTCCTGGGTGGTCGGCGTCGGCGGCTTCCTCGGCATCGGCACGAAGTACGTCGCGATCGATCCGAGCGCCCTGAAGCTGGTGCGCGTCGACGACGCCACCCTGAAGGCGACGATCGACACCAACAAGGACCAGCTCCGCGCCGCGCCCGAATACGTCTATCTCGGCAAGGCCAAGCCGAATACGGACGGCAAGACGAGCACCGAGACGAAGCCGGCCGACGCCCCCAAGGCACAGTGACCAAAACACATTGACCGAGCCTCGATCATCGGGGCTCGGTGATCCGGCCGACGAAAGCCTTCGCAGAGATGCGAAGGCTTTCGTGTTTCGGACCCGCATGCCGGTCATCCGCGCCGGACCGTCAGACAACCGTCACGTCGGTGCGCTATCCGGCGCGCCGAGCGGGGCCGGAGGACATCACCGGTCGATCCCGGCGGTGGAGGTGGATGTCGGAGACCGGGCGTCGCGCTGGCGGTTCGGGTCAGGCCGGGCTGCGCAGCGCGTCCCAGACCGTGCTGGCGACGTTGTCGATGCGCCGAACCGCGACCAGGCCGTCGCGGTCGTCCGGGAACTGCGTGTCGAACAGCTCCTCGAGCCACTGCGTCGGGTCTTCCTCGCTCGCGAGCGATTCGAGATCGCTGGCGAAGACGATGCGCAGGTCGGGCCGGAGCGCGCGGGCTTCCAGGGCCAGTCTCTGGCAGCAGAGCTTGCCCTGCAGGCTGACGTCGGTGACGAGCACATCGACGGGCAGGCCCAGGGCCAGGACCGTCATGGCATCGACGCCGCAATCCACCGTGGTGGCGGCGAAACCCGCCCGCCGGATCTGAGAGGAGACTTCGTCGCGCCAATGCTTCTGGCGACCGGCGATCAGGACCTGGACGCCGTAGGCGCCACATGGCGAAGTCGGTCTTTCCATCGTCGAGACTCCCCCCTGGCGCCTGGACATGCGTGCCGATCACCTCGGAAACTGTGCGTCGCAGCATGCTATGTCACGTTCGCTCGCGCAGACAAGCCCTCTTGCACGCCCCCTCTCGCCCGACCCCTCTCGCCCGACCCCTCTTGCCCGACCCCTCTTGCCCGACGCGATCCGGATCTCATCCCGGATCGGCGGTGGATTTGCGCGTGGCCTTGCCGCGCGCCCGTCCGGTTCCCCGCCCGAACGCCGCGATGCCGCGCTGCAGCAGAGCGGCGTCGGATGCGGCAAGTGCCTGATGCGCAAGGGCTCAGCACCCACGGCCCCGATGCGACGGACGGATGACGGTCGTCGCGGTTGACGGAGACCGCGCGGGCGGGGCAACACCGGCCTCGCCGCGCGCCCGAGACGGCCCGCAGAGATCCGGAGACCCTGTCGATGTCGTCTGCCAAGAGCCCCCCCGTCTCGCCGCTGGCGCCCCGGACGCAACCGCAGCTGCCGGCGATTCGCGGCGTCGGGCTCGCGACCGCCCAGGCCGGCATCCGGTATTCGGGCCGCACGGACGTGCTCTACGTGGCCCTCGCCGCGGGCACGCAGGCCGCCGGCGTGTTCACCCGTTCGAAATGCCCCTCCGCCCCGGTGGACTGGTGCCGCGAGGCGCTGGGCAGCGCGGGGGCCCGCGCCCTCGTGGTCAATTCCGGCAACGCCAACGCCTTCACGGGCCTGCGCGGACGCGAGGCCGTGGCGCTGACGGCCCGGATCGCCGCCGAGGCCGCGCAGTGCCGGCCGGAGGAGGTCTTCATCGCCTCGACGGGCGTCATCGGCGAGCCCCTGGACGCCAGCAAGTTCGAGGGCGTGCTCGCCGACTGCGCCGGCCGGACCCAGGACGGCGCGGAAGCTTGGGCCGCCGCCGCCCAGGCGATCATGACCACCGACACCTTCCCCAAGCTCGCCACCCGCCGGGCCACGATCGACGGCGTCACCGTCACGCTCAACGGCATCGCCAAGGGCGCCGGCATGATCGCGCCCGACATGGCGACGATGCTGAGCTTCGTCTTCACCGACGCCGCCCTGCCCCAGGACGTGCTCCAGGGCCTGCTCAGCGCCGGCACGGCCACGAGCTTCAACTGCGTGACGGTCGACAGCGACACCTCCACCTCCGACACCCTGATGCTGTTCGCGACGGGCACGGCCGGCAACGCCGCGATCGCGAGCGCCGACGATCCGCGTCTCTCCGCGTTCCGCGCCGCCCTCGACGACCTGCTGGTGGAGCTGGCCCAGCTCGTCGCCCGGGATGGCGAGGGAGCCCGCAAGTTCGTCACCGTTCGGATCACGGGGGCGACCTCCGACGCCTCGGCCCACCGCATCGCCCTGTCGATCGCCAACTCGCCCCTGGTGAAGACCGCCATCGCGGGCGAGGACGCCAACTGGGGCCGCGTGGTGATGGCGGTGGGCAAGGCCGGCGAACCGGCCGACCGCGACCGCCTCTCGATCTGGTTCGGCGACGTGCGCGTTGCCTCCGAAGGCGCCCGCGATCCGGACTACAGCGAGGCGGCGGCGAGCGCGGTGATGCGCGAATCGGATATCACCGTGCGGGTCGATCTCGGCCTCGGCGCGGGCACCGCCCGCGTCTGGACCTGCGACCTGACCAAGCTCTACATCGAGATCAACGGGGATTACCGCTCGTGAGGCGCACCGGCACCGCCATCCTCCTCGCCCTGGCGCTGCTCGGCGCCGGTGCCGAGGCCCGGGCCGAGGACAGGATGGGGCCGGCCGAGGGCCGCATCAGCGTCGTCGGGCGTGCCCGCTCCGAGGTGGCGCCGGACTTCGCCGCGGTCGAGATCGGCGTCGAGGCCAAGGGCGCGACCCCGGCCGTCGCCCTCGACGGCGCCAGCACCGCCGCCAAGGCGATCCTGGTCCTGGCCGCCGAGTTCCAGGTGCCCGAGGCGGATCTCGGCACCTCCGCCGTGACCTTGCAGCCCATCACCCGCTCGGTCCGCCAGGCCGATGGGACCTTCACCGAGAAGCCCGACGGCTACCGGGCCAGCAACACGGTGCGGGTGCGCCTGTCCGACATGGGACGCCTCGGCGACCTGATGCGCCGGGCCCTCGACGGCGGCGCGAACCGGATCGACGGCGTCGGCTTTGGCCTGCGCGATCCCGAAGCGGCCGAGAGCGCCATGCGCAGCGCCGCGATGAAGGACGCGCGGGCCCAGGCCGAGCGCCTGGCCGAGGCGGCCGGCGTCACTCTCGGGCGGGTGGTGTCGATCCAGTCCCCGGCCACTACGGCGCCTTCGCCGGTCGCCTTCGCGGCGCCCGCCCCGATGGGGGTCAAGCGCGGCGGGACACCGGTGCCCCTGGTCGCCGGCACCATCGAGACCGCCGCCGACGTCGCCGCGACCTTCGCGATCGCCCCGTGAGCGCCGCGACGCCTGCGCCCCTGCGCATCCTCCTCGTGGTCGCGGTCGCGCTGGTCGATGCCGACGGGCGCGTGCTGCTCGCTCAGCGCCCGCCGGGCAAGCAGCTCGCCGGTCTCTGGGAGTTCCCGGGCGGCAAGGTCGATCCGGGCGAGCGTCCGGAGGAGACCCTGATCCGCGAGCTGTCCGAGGAGCTCGGCATCACCGTGCAGGAGGCCTGCCTCGCACCCCTTACCTTCGCGAGCCACGCCTATCCGGACTTCCACCTCCTGATGCCGCTCTACATCTGCCGGCGCTGGGAGGGCCTGCCGCGCTCCATGGAGGGCCAGGCCCTGAAATGGGTGCGCCCGCGCGACCTCAAGGACCAGCCGATGCCGCCGGCCGACGCGCCGCTGATCCCGTTCCTGCTGGATCTGCTCGGCCCCTGATCCAGTTCTGATACGGGCACCGGCTGGATCGAAGCGGCGCCTGTATCGGCCAAGCCCGCGCGCCGCTCGCGCGAAGCCCAGATCCGCCAGTCCGGAAGGATTCATCGGAGTTGGGAAGGGGTCCATCGGCGTTGGTACGAGAGGCGGATCCCGTCCGGCGCGACCCGCCCCGTCGGGAGAGGGAGGGCGGTGCATGGCACGCAGGGCAGCGGCGAAACCGGCAACGCGAGCGGGCGCCGTTCCGCCGTCCGTCGGTGGCAAGTCGGGAGCCGGCAAGTCCGGAACCGGCAAGTCGGGAGCCGGCAGCTCCGAGGCCAGCAAATCCGGAGCCGGCAAACCCGTTGCAGCCAAGCCGAAGCGCCCATCGCGAAGAGCGACGCCGAGCCCCGAGTCCCTGACCGAACTCGGCCTGGAGCGCCTGATCGGCCTCGTGCTGTCCGAGACGGCGCGCAACCCGACCTTCAAGAAGCTGGTGACCGCGGCGGTGGCGAGCCTGCAGGGGCCGGACGTCATCGCGGCGCTGATCGACCGGCGCCTCACCGCCCTGGAGCGGGCCCAGGGCTACATCGACTGGCAGAAGCAGCGCGCCTTCGCGGCCGACCTCGACGCCATGCTCACCACGGTGGTGACCGAGCTCGCCGCCCTGGACCCGAGGGCGGCCCTGGACCGGCTGATCCGCTTCCTCGGGGGCGCCGGCGACGTCCTGGCGCGCGCCGACGATTCGAGCGGGCGCATTCACGGCGTCTTCGAACGGGCGGCGGATGCGGCCGCCGCGCTGATCGTCGACCTGCCCGCGGAGGAGGCGGCCGGGGTCGCGACGGGTCTGGTGGCCCGCCTCGGCGCCGACGGGTACGGCTTCGTCGAAACCCTGATGCACGATCTCATTCCGCGGCTGCCCGAGGCAGCGCTGGCGCCCCTCGACGCGGCCCTCGCGGACGCCACACCCCCGACGTCCGAAGGCCGGACCGGCGGCCAGAAGGCCTGGGCGGAGCAGCTCGCCCGCGGCCGCCTCGTCCGGATGCGCCAGGCCCTGGCCGACCGGGTCGGCGACGTCGACGCCTTCATCGCCTTCGAGCAGTCGGTGTCCCCGGAGCAGCCGGATCGGGTCCGGATCGCCGAGCGCCTGCTGGCGGCGGGCCGGGCACCGGAGGCCCTGACCTGGATCCGCCGGCCGCAGAAGCGCGGTCCGGTGGTGGTCACCCGGGAGGCCCTGCTCACAGGGCATTTCGACCACGATGCCCCGGAGCGGGCGCGCCAGGCCGTGGAGATCCGCATCCTCGAGAGCCTCGGCCAGACGGAGGCCGCGCAGGCCCTGCGCTGGGACGCCTTCGGGCGCAGCCTCGACCCCGCGATGCTACGGGCCTACCTCGCCAAATTGCCCGACTTCGAGGACGACGACGCCCTGGAGCGCGCCTTCGACCATGCGCAGGCGCATCCGGACCGCTACCGGGCACTCGCCTTCCTGATCCACTGGCCGAACCCGGCCCGTGCGGCTCGCCTGGTGGCGGCCCATGGCGGCAGCTGGGACGGGAGCCGCTACGAGGTCCTGGCGCCCGCCGCCGAGGCCCTGGAGCGGACGCAGCCCGAGGCCGCGGCCGAACTCTACCGCCTGCTCATCGATTCCATCCTGGAGCACGGGCGCAGCGCCGCCTACGGCCACGCCGCCCGCTACCTCGCAGCCCTCGACGGCCTGACGGAAGATCCTGAGGCCTACCGCGCGTCGCTGCGCCGGCTGCACGGGCGCAAGGCCGCGTTCTGGTCCCAGGTGCGGGACTGACGGACGGGCGCCCTCAGTCCTGTTCGATCGGGTCGATCTTGTCGGGATAGAAGGCGAGGTATCCGGCGATGGCGGCCACCGCAGGATAGGGCGTCTCGTAGCTCCAGACCGCATCCGGCCGGGTGGCCTCCGGCGTCGTCAGCGTGAAGTAGCTGGCATCGCCCTTGTAGGGGCAGTGGCTGCGGCGGGTGCTCGGGGTGAAATGCGCCCAGCGCGCATCGGCCCGCGGGACGTAGAACACGGGCGGATAGTTCGCCTCGGTGAGGACCAGGGCCGCCTCGGTCTCGGCCAGGAGCGTGCCGGCGAGTCGGAGCCGCAGGCGGCCCGAATGCGGCGCGAGGGTGATCGGATGGTCGGGGCCGGGCTGTCTCATGAATCCTGTCCCTCGGGCTTGCGTTCGGTGGTGCCCAGGGCCTCGGCGAGGCGCGTCTGGGCGCTGCCGGGCTTCAGGGGCTTCTGCTGGCTCTCGTGCGGGGCCCAGCCGGAGAGCCACAGGATCTCGAAACTGGCGCGCAGGCGCCCGTCGGGATCGGCGAAGCGCTCGGCGTAGAGGGCGGCGGCCCGCAGGAGCGTGGCGCGGCGCAGGGGGGTGCGGCGGCGGTCGACGAGAACGTTGGTCAGCCCCATGGCGCGCAGGTCGTGCATCAGCGCGAAGGGGTCGCGGTAGCGCACGGTGACGGTCTCGACATCGGTGACCGGCAGGGCGAAGCCGGCCCGCTGCAGCAGGCTGCCCATCTCGCGGACCTCGGCGAAGGGGGCGACCCGCGGGCTGACGCCGCCCTCGACCTCGCTCTCCGCCTGCCCGAAGACCTGGCGCAGCTCCGTCAGGGTCCGGCCGCCGAGGAGACAGCCGATGAACAGCCCGTCGGGTCGCAGGGTCCGGCGCAGCTGCGCCAGGGCGCCGGGCAGGTCGTTGACGTGCTGCAGGGCGAGGAGCGAGACGGCGAGGTCGAACCGGCCCGGTGCCAGCGGCAGGGCCTCGGGGTCGGCCAGCACCGCGCCGGCCTCCGCCCGGGGCGCGAGGCGGGTGAGGTGCCCGACCCGGCCGGAGGCGCGCAGGCGCTGCGCGGCGAGGGCGGACGGGGTGCCGAGGTCGACGGCCTCGGAGAAGGTCCGCAGCACAGCCCCGAGGCGGTCGTCGAGATCGTCGACGACCCGGCGCAGCAGGAAGTCGGCATAGCCGGCCCGGTGGGCACGGGCGAGGCGGCGGCGGGCGAGGCCCGTATCGAACAGCGGTGGCGCGGTCATCACATTCTAGATGGCGCGCCGGAAGCGCGCGCGCCAGCGGCACCGGCGACGGAACGTGATTCCGACCCTCGCTGTTGAGAGCCAGCGATTCGACGATGAATCGAGGAGATCAGACGCCATGAAGTCCATCCTGTTCGGCGCGGCCCTCACCCTCGCGGGGATCAGCCTCGCCACCACCGGGGCCGAGGCCAAGGGTTGCATCAAGGGCGCTCTCGTCGGCGGCCTTGCCGGCCATGTGGCGGGCCATGGCGTGCTGGGCGCCGCGGCGGGCTGCGCCGTAGGCCGCCACCAGGCCAACAAGCGCGACCGCGAGCAGGCCCAGCCGCAGCAGCCGGCCCGCTGATCACAATCACAGATCGCAATGCCGCGATGCGGGTGGTAGGGTGGCCGTCATGGCCCCCGCCGCCCGCGTCGTCTCCCTCGGACTCCGTGCCGCGCTCCGCGGTGCCCTCGCGCTGGTCTACCCGCCGACCTGCCCGGGCTGCGGCGGCGCCATCGCCGATCCGCACGCCCTCTGCGCTCGCTGCTGGTCGGGCCTGCGCCTGATCGAGGAGCCCTGCTGCGCCCGGTTCGGCACGCCCTTCGCGGTCGACCACGGCACCGGCGCGCTGCTCTCCCCGCGGGCCATCGCGGACCCGCCGGTCTTCGGACAGGCCCGGGCGGTGGCGCTCTACGAGGGCGTCGCCCGCGACCTCGTTCACCGCCTGAAATACGAGGATCGCCTGGACCTCGCACCCGTCCTCGCCGGCATGATGGCGGGCGCCGGTGCGGAGCTCCTGTCCCGGGCGGATTGCCTCGTGCCGGTGCCGCTGCACCGCTGGCGGTTGTGGCGGCGCCGCTTCAACCAGGCCGCGCTCCTGGCGCGGCGGGTCGGCCGGATCGCCGGGCGGCCCGCCGAAGCGGCCTATCTCGCCCGCGTGAAGGCGACGCGCCCGCAGGTCGGCCTGAGCCGGGTGGCCCGGGCGACGAACCTCCAGGGGGCCTTCCGGGTGCCGGAGGCGATGCGGCCCCGGCTGCAGGGCCGCCGCATCCTCCTCATCGACGACGTGATGACCACCGGCGCGACGGCCAACGCCGCGGCGCGGGTGCTCCTGCGCGGCGGCGCGGCGGCGGTGGATGTCCTGACCTTCGCGCTGGTGGCCGAGGAGATCGGATGAGCGACCCCTCGCTCAGGCGGTCAGGGGATCGAGGCGTCCCGTCTCGGGACGCTCGGGCGTGGCCGGCGCCAGCACCTTGCCGCGCGGGCCGACCCAGGTGCCGACCCATTTGCGCTGCCAGACCAGCAGGCAGACCAGCACCAGCGCGGCGAAGACGGCATAGCCGACGAAGCCGAGGGCGAAGGAGCCGGTATACTGCTTCGACAGGCCCATCACGTTGGGCAGGATCGCGCCGCCGAGGGCCCCGACCTCGCCGATCATCGAGCCGGCCACCGCCGTGTTGGCGGGCCAGCGCAGGGGCACGAGCTGGAACAGGGCGCCGTTGCCGGCCCCGAGGGCGGCGAAGCACAGCATGAACAGGGCCGTGGTCAGTGCCAGCGAGGGCGAGGCCGTGAGGAGCAGGAACGAGCCCACGGCGGCGAGGAGCACCACCGACAGCACCAGGATGCCGCCGAGCCGGTCGGCGAAATAGCCGCCGACGACGTGGATGCCGGAGCCCATCAGGGCCGCCAGCATGGTCAGACGGCCGGCCTCGACCTTGGTGACGGCGAACTGCTCGTAGAAGAAGGTCGGCAGGAAGTTCGACAGGCCGATGAAGCCGCCGAAGGTGATGATGTAGATGAGGTTGAAGGCCCAGCCGTCCTTCTGGAACAGGCAGGAGACGTGCTCCTTGAAGGACTGGTGCTCGGCGTCCGGCGGCTCCTTGGCGAAGACGATCATCACGATCAGCGGAATCGCCATGACGCAGCCGGCGAAGCCGTAGACGGTCTGCCAGCCATAGGCCTGGGCCAGGGGCGGCGCGAACAGCACGGCGAGCACGGTGCCGGAATTGCCGGCGCCCGCGATGCCCATGGCGAGGCCCTTGTGCTCCTTGGGGAACCAGCCCGAGCCGAGGGACAGGGCGACGCCGAAGGAGGCGCCGGCGATGCCCAGGAGCACGCCCATGGCGAGCACCTCGTCGTAGGTGTTCACGTAGAAGAAGCCGAAGGCCATGGCGACCATGATCACCGTCATCTCGGTGATGGCGGCGTTCTTCCGGCCGATATACTGGGCCAGCACGCCGAGCGGGAAGCGCATGATCGCGCCCGCCAGGATCGGCAGCGAGATCATGAACCCGGTCTGGGCGGGGGTCAGCTTGTAGGTCTCGGTGATGAACGGGCCCATGGCGCCGTTGAGCACCCAGATCGCGAAGCAGAAGTCGAAGTACAGAAAGGCGGCGAACAGGGTCGGGGGATGACCGGATTTCATCACGGTCTTGAAGCTGGCCATGGAGTGCGTCTCGAGGTTCGCGGCCGCGGGGCGGCCGTTCGTGCCAAGGGATCCGGACTCACGCCGTCCGCATGCGGAGCGCCTTTGCTCCGCGCGTCGCCGACCGGCGACGGACCGGGCCAAGCACCGAACGTGCCAGAGATTCGGAACGCGGCGTCCCGGCCGTGCCCGCCCCGGAGGCAGGTCTCCGCCTGCCGAACGCGACGGCATCCGGCTGCCGCGCGAGGCGGCACTGCCTAGAAACGATGCTGAGGACGCGGGTCCGGCGCCGGCCCTCAGCCGTCCGCCTGGAAGGCCGCCAGGGGGGCGGCGATGACGCAGGTGACGCCGTCGACGGGGAAATCGAGGGCGATGGTGCCGCCGACCTGTCCGGCGAGGCCGCGCTCGATGAAGCGCGACCCGAACCCCTTGCGCGTCGGCCGCGTCACCGGCGGGCCGCCGATCTCGGCCCAGGAGAAGGCGAGGCTGGCCTCGCCGGCCTCGTCGCGGACTTCCCAGCGGATCGACACGTGGCCGTTCTCCTCGGAGAGCGCCCCGTACTTGGCGGCGTTGGTGGCGAGTTCGTGGAGCATCAGCGCCAGTGAAAGGGCCGGCTTGGCGCCGATCTCGAGTTCGGGCCCGTCGAGGCGGAAGCGGCCGTCGCGGTCCTCGTGCAGCTTGAGGGCCCCGCGCACCACCGGGCCGATCAGGGTGCTGCCGAGGGCGCCGCCCATCAGCAGGTCGTGGGCCTGGCCCAGGGCGATGAGGCGGCCGGCGAGCACCTCCTTCGCCGTATCGACGTCGACGGCCGTGCGCATGGTCTGGGTCGCGATCGACTGCACCATGGCCAGCAGGTTCTTCATGCGGTGACTGAGTTCGCGGTTGACCAGCTCCTGCTGCTCCTCGGCACGGAGGCGGGCCACGGCGGCGCGGGTGCGGTCGACGACGTTGCGCACGAAGTCGAGGATGTCCGGGCTCCAGTCGCGCCGCTTCGAATCGTGCAGGCAGAACACCGCGACGAGCTGCCCGCGCTCCATCAGCGGCAGGTTGATCACGGTGCGGACGTCGAGGGCGCGGAAGGCCCCGGACCGGTCGGCGGTGCGCGGGTCGGTCTCCACGTCCGCGATGACCACGTCCTGTCCCTGCCGCAGTTCCGGCAGGTAGGAGCCATAATCCGCGTAGTGGTGGCGGCCGACGAGGGTCGCCGCGCCGGCCACGGTCCAGTCGCGGACGATGTCCAGATAGATCCCCGTATCGTCGAGGACGCCGTAGGCGGCGCGGGTCAGCCCGAGGGTGCGGCCCGCGATCTCGGCCGCCACGAAGGCGATTTCGCCGGGGTCCTGCAACTCCCGCAGGCGCTCGCCGAGTTCGACCAGGGCCGCCTGGCGCTCCTCGGCGCGCTTGCGCTCGGTGATGTCCACCGAGGCGCCCGGGAAGCGCAGGGGCGTCCCGTCGGCGGCACGCACCAGGCTGCCGCGGGCGATCACCCAGCGATGGGAGCCGTCCGGCTGGAGGATGCGGTACTCGCAGGCGAATTCCTTGGCGCCCGCGAAGAGGCGGTCGAGTTCCTCCTGGAACCGCGGCATGTCGTCGGGATGGAAGTTGCGGATGTAGTCGGCCAGGGGCACCCCGAGGGCGGCGCGCTCGGGATCGACGGTGTAGATCCGCGCGAAGTTCGGATCGGCGTAGACCACGTCCGCGCGCAGGTCCCAGTCCCAGGTGCCGATCATGCCGGAGGCGTTCAGCGCCAGACTCAGGCGCTCCTCGCTCCGGCGCAGGCGGGTGTTGGCGGCCTTGCGCTCGGTGACGTCGGTGAGGGTCAGGACGGAGCCCTGCACCACGCCGTCCTCCACGATGGGCGCGTTGTTGGTGATGACCTCGATGCGCGATCCGTCCTGGCGGAAGAACGTCGCCTCGCGGTCGCGCAGGGCGACGCCGCTGCGCAGGGAGCGCACGACCTCGCAATCCTCGCGCGGGAACGGCCGGCCGTCGGGATGGTGGTGATGGGCCGTGTCGTGGAGGTTGCGGCCGATCAGGCTGCCGCGCGGCCAGCCCAGCATCGCCTCGGCGGCGGGGTTGGCGAAGGTGACGACGTCGTCCTCGGTCAGGCGGACCACCGCTTCGCTGAGATGGTCGGTGACGGTCTGGAGCAGGGCCGTCTGCTTGCGCAGGGCCTCGTCCGCCTGGCGCTGGGCGGTGCGGTCGCGCAGGATCTTGAGGTAGCCGATCTGGCGGCCCGCGTCGTCCCGCAGCGGCATCATCTCGCCCATGCCCCAGAACCGCGAACCGTCCTTGCGGACGTGCCAGCGCTCGTCGTTGGCCCGGCCGAGCTCGCGGGCGAGGCGCATCTCGTGCTCGGGCACGCCGCGGGTCCGGTCGTCGGCCGTGAAGATGACGTCGGCGGACCGGCCCAGCATCTCGGCTTCGCTCCAGCCGAGGACGCATTCGGCCCCTCCGTTCCAGCTCG
This sequence comes from Methylobacterium sp. TK31, assembly GCF_055361545.1. Taxonomy (NCBI): domain Bacteria; kingdom Pseudomonadati; phylum Pseudomonadota; class Alphaproteobacteria; order Hyphomicrobiales; family Methylobacteriaceae; genus Methylobacterium; species Methylobacterium sp. TK31. Next base: position 3,689,488 of record NZ_CM143964.1, read on the forward strand.
TCACCGCGCCGGTGAGATCCACGGCGACGATGCCGTAGTCGATGGCGCTGCCGATGATCGCCGCGTTGTGCCGGTCGGCCGCACGGCGCTCCTTCAGGGCGCGGCGCAGCTCGAGTTCGGTCATTACCCGGCCGGCCAGGGTGCGCAGGATGAAGGCCTGCGCCTCGGTCAGTTCGCGCGGCCTGACGTCGAGCACGCACAGGGTGCCGAGGGCTACCCCCTCCGGCGTGCGCAGGGGCATGCCGGCATAGAAGCGCACGTGCGGCGCGCCGGTGACGAGGGGATTCGCGGCCGTGCGCGGGTCGCGGGTGGTATCGGGAATGACGAAGAGCCCGTCATGCCCCACCGCATGGGCGCAGATCGATTCCGTCAGGGCGGTCTCGGAGCGCGGAAACCCGATGCGGGCCTTGAACCACTGGCGGTCGCCATCCACCAGGGAGACCAGGGAGACCGGCATCTCCAGCAGCCGCGAGGCCAGCGAGACGATGTCCTCGAACGCATCCTCAGGCGCGGTGTCCAGGATATCGTAGCGCGCGAGGGCTTCCGGTCCCGTCTCGGGCGCGTCGCCGGTCCTATTCAATCGTTCCTCCGGCCACACTCCGGCCGATGCGCCTCGCCGACGACCGAGGCCGTCGATCCACGAACCCGATCCACGAACCGACGTCTGGCCCGACCAGCTTTACTCCTGCGCGCGCGATTGTCCTACATTCAACCGCCCGTCGATCATCAATTTCGCGCAACCCGGTTTTGCACGACCTGGATCGCGCCGTGCCTTCACCGGCAGACCGTGACGCTGCGCACGACCCAGCCCTCCTCGCCCTGCCAGAGCTTGCGCCGGGTGCGCTGGCAGACGGGGTTCTCGGGCTCGGTGGACGTCCAGCTCGTCACCGGAGCGGCGGGCTCGGACGGGCGCGCCGTCCGGCTGCGGGCGGCCTGCCCCTCCGCCGGCACCAGGGCGACCAGCAGCAACGCCGCGAGCGCCAGGTGGGGCGCGCGGTTACGGGGACGCGGAGGGACCGGCACGGGTCGCGTTCCATGATTTCGAGAGGAGGGATTTGCGGGTGTCAACCTATGTCGGCACGGCCCGGCGTTTTGCAACCGGCCAACAACCGGATCGCGGCACCGGCCGCCGTTTTTTCGCCGACATGGTGAAAGCGCGCTGCCGGGGTATTCACCTTCGCCTCCGAAAGCATTTCCGAATGGTTTCTGGAGCCCGTGATTGTGCCCGGACTGCATCGCCCGCAAACTTTAGCGCCGCTGCAGGGCTGCCCTACGTCCACATGGCGTGACGGACCTGCTTCGACTTGCTAGGCCCGGGCTTGAACGCCCCTTCTCCGACGACTTCCCGAGCACCGTCCCATGTCCCAGACGACCCGCCGCACGCTTCTTTCCGGGGCGACGACGAGCCTCGCGCTCCTCACCCCCGTCGGGTCCGCCCTCGCGCAGGGGCGTGGCCTCTTCGGCGGCGCCATCGACGGCGACGGTCCCTACGACGACGAGCGCCTCTATCGCGACGAGAACGGGCGGCTCTACCGGCGCCGGGGCGGCCAGTACGTGCCCTATTCCGAGCGTGGCTCCGAGCGTGATCTCGACCCGGTCCGGAGCCAGCGCGGCCGCGCCGCCGTGGCGGACGATCCGGATGCGGATCTCTACGCTCCGCGGCAGGTCCCGCCGGCCTCCGCCCAGCAGGCCGCTCCGGCCAAGCCCGTCGACAACGGCCCGATCGACTTCAACCGCGCCTACGCGGCGATCACCGACGAGCCCTTCCCGGTCTATGCCTTCAACTGGCGCAAGGCGAACCCGTCCTTCCTCCGCCAGGAGGTCGCGTATACGGGCTCGGAGACCCCGGGCACGATCGTGATCGATCCGCGCGCCCACCACCTGTTCCTGGTCCAGCCAAACGGCCGGGCGCGGCGCTACGGTGTCGGCGTCGGCAAGCAGGGCTTCTCGTGGTCCGGCGCCTCGACGGTGAACTCGAAGCAGATGTGGCCGGACTGGTACCCGCCCAAGGAGATGATCGCGCGTACGCCGAAGCTGGCGCGCTCCGTCTCGCAGCTCCAGAGCGGCCTCGGCGTGCCCGGCGGCGCGCACAACCCCCTGGGCGCGCGGGCGCATTATCTGTGGCAGGGCAACAAGGACACCCTCTACCGCATCCACGGCACCCTGGAGCCAGAGTCGATCGGCAAGAGCGTCTCGTCGGGCTGCATCCGGATGATCAACCAAGACGTCATCGACCTCTACGGCCGCGTCGAGATCGGGTCCCGCGTGGTGGTGCTGAGCTGACGCGAACGGCCTCCCCCCTCATGCCCGAGAGGGAAGGCCGCGGCCTTCCGATCGCAGTGGAGCGTGCGCTCCGCGCCGGGCGCGCGGAGCCGCCGCCGCTCAGGCCTCGGTGATCTCGCCCTCGCGCACAGCACGCTCGCTGCTGCCGGACTTGATGCGGTAGAACGGCTCTCCGGTCTGGTCTTCGGGAACGAGGCGGACGATCTCGAACACGTCCGTGATGTCGGACTTCGGGGCGGTGTAGCCGATCTGGGCGCGGCGCACGCGCTGGCCGATCTTGAACTTGTGGGACATGGTGGTTGTCTCCTCGGTGGAGGTCCGGCGGACGGACGTCGCGCCGAGGCTGGTTCCGCCGGTGCCGGCGGTTCCGATGATGCGGGCCCGTCCCGTGGGACGCGCCGTCGCACGGATGCGCACCGAACCCGCCGCGGCGTCGCGGCATCCCGGCGACGGACGAGGTCAGCGACGCACGGCGCTCAGCGGCGGGCCTTGGCCTTGCGGGCGGCGTAGCGGGCGTCGCGCTGGGCTTTCTGCTCCAGGCGGGCGGCAGCGGCCTGGGCCACCCTCTCCTCGGCGGCGCGAATTTCCTCGGCAGCCTGGCGCTCGCGGTCGGCCTCGGCCTCGGCGGCACGCTGAGCCTCGGCCTCGAGCCGGGCCTGCTCGCGGGCCGCCACGCGGATCTCGCGCTCCCGGGCGATCTGGGCCCGCTCTGCCTTGCGGGCGAGCACGACCGGATCATCCGCCGCCGGTCGGTCGCGGAAGCGGGCCAGCGCTGCGGCGCGGGCTTCGGTCGCGGCCTTGAGGCGGTCGGTCATCGAGTTCGGGTTGAATTGGCTCACACAGGATCCTGTCATGCGGGAGGCCGCCATCGGCGCGCTCCCCTGGAATCGGGTCTCAGAACACAAGCAAGCCGCCTCCCATCCGGGAAGCGGCTCTCGAAACAGGTCGGGCCCCACGCGGGAGCCCGCCATGATCAGACGGTCTGGAGGCTGCCGGCGGACTGCTTGCCGCTGCGCTTGTCGGTTTCCATCTCGTAGGAGACCTTCTGGCCTTCCGCGAGGCCGCGCATGCCGGCGCGCTCGACGGCCGAGATGTGCACGAACACGTCGCTTCCGCCGTTATCCGGCTGGATGAAACCGAAACCCTTAGTCTCGTTGAACCACTTAACAGTACCGACAGCCATCGTATTCCTTTGCCCTTGCGGGCTTCATCTACCGGAGGTCCACGCGATCATGCGCGGCCGTCTCCGTCATCAACACGAAACATAAGAATCTGGCGCGCGATTTCATCACGAAACCGCGCCACCGGGGTTCTGCCGTTGAGTTGATATTTCATCTGTACGCGCTCAGCGGCCGATTAGCAAATCGAAAGTCAAATCAGGCGCCGCAATTTCCGAGATTCGACGGAAAAAACAGCTGTGGCGACGGGTTCGGATTCGTTATTTCCGCCCGTGATCATGCTCGAAAGTCGAGCAATATCAGCTCCCCGTTCCCGTTCTCCGGCCGCGCCGACGGGGTAGCGTCGGCGCATCGATCCCGCGATCGCGGCGGAACCGGACGACGCCGATATCCTTAATGATTTCGACCCCACGCCCCATCGTCGTGAACCCGGCCTTGCACGCATCGCTCTTGGACCAACAGGCTGCGGCCGGGACGTTCCCCCTGCGGCGGGTGCATTTCTCCAGCCGCGACTACCCCGTGGAAGACGCTGCGCAGGTCTACCAGCTGATGTTCGCCAGCTCGGCCCTGGTGACGCCCTTGGTCGAGCCGTTCCACGTGGAGATTTCCAGCTTCTGGTCCGAGCACCTGCGGTTTCATTTCATGGACGGCGTTCCGTTCGTCTTTCATCGGCCGGCGCAGAAGCTCGGTTACGACGGCCTCGACGGCATCGTCCTGCAGCATGTCGAGACCGGCGACATCATCGGCAATTTCGACGGCCGGGAGGTACGGACCGGACCCGGCTCGGTCTACGTGATCGATTTCTCCCGCCCGACGATCATCCGCGACGCCCAGGGCATTCCGCGCCAGCGGCGAAACTTCGTCGGCATGCCGCGCGCCTTCGCCCGGCGCTGGTTCGGTCCGCTGGATCGCATCCACGGCCTCGTCATCCCACCCGACGTCGCCTCCTCCTACACCACGCACCTGCTGCGGATGCGCGAGCGCCTGCCGCACCTGTCCGCCCTCGATGCCGAGACCGTGGCCCAGACCGCGACGCTGATGGCCCAGGCCGTCACCACCGCCCTCGGGCACGGCACCTCGCTCAGCGATCCGGCCCGGTTGTTCCAGAAGGCCTGCCTCTATATCGAGGCGAATCTCCGCAATCCGAACCTGAGCGCGGCCGAGGTGGCACGCAGCATCGGCGCCTCCCGCTCGAAGCTGTTCGCGGTGTTCCAGACGGTGGGCGGGGTCGAGTCCTTCATCCGCTCGCTCCGCCTCGAGCGGATCCGGGCGGCCCTCAGCGCACCGGCCCAGCCGCACCCGATCGCGGTGCTGGCCGAGGAAGTCGGGTTCCGGAGTGCGGCCCAGCTCAGCCGCCTGTTCCGGCAGCATTACGGGATGACTCCGTCGCAGTTCAGCGCCAGCGCCGATCCCGGCGGAGTCCGGCGGATCGCCGGGAAGGCGTGAAGCGAATTTCAGGGTCTGCTCTGAACCAAAGCAACGCCCGCTCACCGGTGCGGACGAATGCCAAATGAGAGATTCGCCCTATCCGCTTCAGGAAACTAAAAATTTGATCGGAGCTGTATATGTGCGCCAAACATACAACTCCTGAGAGATTTCTTCCGATTACGACCTCGCTCGATATCCTGTTCCTCTACCGGCAGCGAGACGCTGGGCGAATGGCACTACAGATCCTCGCCACACCCATCGAAGGCTGGCGCCTTTCTGCCATCTCGGCGCGGTGCCGTATCGGGGAGTCCGATGATCCGGCGACCGATCCGAGCGTCGGCTTGGGTGGCCTCACCGAGGACCAGGGCGACCTCTTCGCAGCTGATCCTGTTGCCCTTGCCACCCGCCAAAGCGGTTTGAGCGAGGCGGCGAACCATCTCCTTCACGAAGGCTGCGCTTGCCCCTTCCAACCGCACCACGAAGTCATCGATCGCCCCCTCCTCGAAAGCGAGCGCCGAACCGTACAGAGCAACGAGGCGTCCCCTGCATAGGGGGTCGGGATTGGCAATCTCGATCGCTTCGTCCACGCGCCCCGGTCGGGAGGCCAGCGCCTCCTCGATGTCATCGGGCCGGTTGGTCGTCAGGATGAACAGCACGTCGGCATCATCGCGCAGACCATCCATCTCGTTGAGTAACCGGTTGAGCAGGACTTCCGTGTTCGGGCTGTTCATGCCCTCGCGAGAACGCCCCACGAGGTCGACGTCTTCCAGAACGACGATGCTCGGCTGCAAGGTTCTGGCGAGCAGCATATACTGGGTGAGGTTCCTTACCTCTTCTGCGGTGATCAGCACCGTGGTGCGTTCGGGCAGGTTGGACGCGATATAGCGAATGACATGGGTCTTGCCGGTGCCGGGTGGGCCATAGAGCAGCAAGCCTTTGCGGGTGGATTGACCGAGTTTGTTCAGCTCCTTGCGATGACGATCAAACTCGAAGACGTGACGGTCGAGTCGAGCCATCGTTGCATCATCAAGGACGACGGCATCGCGGGTGACGGGCGGCAGCTTATGGACCTGCATGGCGGCACGCATGCCGGAGTAACCAGAGGCTGCTTCAAAGGAGAGGACTTTCCCGCGGTAGAGCGTCGATGTCGCGCCAGCCGCTTGGACGGAGGTGAGAAAGCTGCGCGAGAACGCAATCGAGGCGGGATCGGACAGCGTCGCAATTTCAACTTGGGCGAACGACCCCATCAAAGGCTTGGTGTACTGCGACAGCAAGACGGCAATCGGGCGATCTTCCACCTGAAACAACCATAGCCCGTTGTTCAGAGCGGCGAAGGTTTCTGCCTCTCCGACGTCCATGTCCTGATACTGAAGCGGCGTGACAGCGACCTCGAACTGCCCACCGCGAACCAGGAGGCTCGAGATCGTGAGCGGGAGTTGGTCGTAGAGCTGATGAACACCCACCAAGATAGGCGCGAATGGGGCTGTCAGCGCGGTCGTAGCCGCCTGAAGGTCGGGAAGGAGGTGAGCGCCGAACTGACGCCGCGAACTGGCGATCCCATTGATCCGCTCAGCGCCGAAATGGGCGACCAGTGCTTCCCAAGCGAGATTGAAATGCTTCGACATCGATCCTGCTCTCGAACGGCGCCGTAGCCACCGATTGGCTAAGAGCCTCACTGAGCATGTGTCTTGAGCGGACAAAATTCACACCAATACGAAGTAGAATAAATTATTCCTTATGATTTTCGACTAATTTTAATATAAATGGTAAACTTCGATTGCCATGATGCAATATAGCTATCCGTCGAAGGGCGCGACTGTTTTGCCGGCGCGGTATCGACCCTGTCGTATCCACCTGTGAGCCTGTTCGAGCCGCGAGGATGTAAACCGAACCAAAGCGTTGCGAGCGCTATGACCGTGTGATTCAAGACCGCCATTCGCAGCACGGCGGCCGCGACGACGGATCTGTTCCGGCTCTCGGACGCACAGTCCACGGCGATCTGGACGGTGCCCGGCGCCCTGCATGCATAGCCGAATGGCATATCGGCGGCGCAATCGGATCGAACGCTGGTCCGGCCGTCTCAAGAATTGGCGCCGCGTCGCGACCCGCTAGGATCGCTTGTCCTGCAACAATCTGGCCGCCCTCGCGCTCGTCTCCTGTGTCATCGCATGGACCTGTATGGGCCCCCCACTGGGAAAACGGACCGGGCGGATGCGCTACAAGGCGAGCGAGACCTTGATCACGCCGCCATCCTCCTTGTCCGGCCGGGCGGTGAAGCCGAGCTGGCGGCAGACCGCGAGCATGGGCCGGTTCTCGCGCAGCACCGTCCCCTCCACCCGGGAGAGCCCCTCGATGCGGGCCCAGTCGATCATCAGACTCATCAGGGCATGGCCGAGGCCGGTACCCTTGCGGTCGCCTTGGATCAGGATCGCGTATTCGCCGCTCTCGTGATTGGCATCGGCGTGGAGCCGCACGGCGCCGAGCATCGTCCCGGTGGCGGCATCGATGGCCACGAAGGCGATGGCGCGGGCGTAGTCGAGCTGGGTGAGCTTGGCGAGGAAGGCGTGGTTGAAGTCCCGCACCGGCGCGAAGAAGCGCAGGCGCAGGTCCTCGGCGCTGACCGATTGGAAGAAGGTGAGGAACAGGGACTCGTCCTCCGGCCGCACCGGGCGCACCGTGATGGTCTCGCCTCGGAGATGGAGGGTGCGTTCCCACTCCACCGGATAGGGCCGGATCGCGAAGCGCGGATGGTAGGTGCCCCGGGCCCGCCGGCCGGTCGCGGCTTCGGGCGCCACCATCACGCGGGCATCGAGGGCGAGCGCGCCGGTCTCGTCCGCCAGGAGGGGGTTGATGTCGAGCTCGCGCACCTCGGGGCAGTCGGCCGCGAGCTGCGCCAGCTTCACGAGGACCAGGGCGACCGCGTGCCGGTTCACTGCCGGAACGTCGCGGTAGGCCGCGAGGCGCCGGGCGACGCGGGTGCGGTCGATCAACTCGGAGGCGAGGCGAAGGTCGAGGGGCGGCAGGCCGAGGGCCCGGTCGTCGATGACCTCCACCGCGGTGCCGCCGCGCCCGAACACCACCACGGGCCCGAAGGTCGGGTCCTCGGCGAGCCCCGCGATCAGCTCGCGCTGCTTGCCGCGCCGGATCATGGGCTGGACCGCGAAACCGGTGATCCGCGCCTCCGGCGCCAGCCGGCGGGCCCGTGCCAGGATGTCGGCCGCCGCTGCGCGTACGTCGGCCTCGCTGGTGAGGTCGAGGCGCACGCCACCGATGTCCGACTTGTGCACGATGTCCGGCGAGACGACCTTGAGGGCCACCGCACCCCCCTGGGCGATGACGGGCCAAGCGGCCGTCGCGGCGGCATCGATGTCGGGGGCGAGCGTCAGGGGCACGCTGTCGATGCGGTAGGCGGCGAGGAGGTCGGCCACCGCCACCGGATCGAGCCAGGTCTGGCCCTCGGCCACCGCCCGCGCGACCAAGGCACGGGCCGCCTCGACATCCGGCGAGAAGTCGCGCGGCAGCGAATCCGGCGTGCGCATCAGGTCGTCCTGCGCCTCGCGATAGCGCACGAGGTGCAGGAAACCCTCGACGGCCGCGTCGTCGGTGGAGAAGCGCGGGATGCCGGCGGCGGCCAGACGGCCGACGGCCTCAGTCTCCTCGCCGATCGTAACGGCGAAGACCGGCTTCTTGCGTGCGCCGGTGCGGCGGACCCGGGTGACGGTGTCGGCGATCGCGGCGGCGACCTCGGTGCCGTCCGAGCGCGCCGTCGGCACGTGCACGGCCAGGACCGCGTCGTTGCCGGGGTCCGCCAGCAGCGGGGCGAGGGCCTCGGCATAGTGCGTCGGTCCGGCGGCGACCCCGAGATCCACGGGGTTGCCGAGCGTGCCGGCCGCCGCCAGGGTGCCGCCGCGATCGGCGAGCCGGTCGGCCGCCAGGGCACCGATGCCGCGCCCGTTGCCGAGGATCGCGAGGCGGTGACCCGGGAAGGGACGCTGGCGCCCGAGGGTCTCGACGGCGGAGAACATCGCATCCAGGCTCTCGACCGAGAGCAGGCCGGCGCGCCGGAAGGCGGCCTCGTAGACCGTATCGGGCCGGGCGAGCGCGCCCGTATGGGTTGCGGCGTGCCGGGTCGGCGCCCGGTACCGCCCCGCCCGCAGGACCACCACCGGCTTGGCGCGCGCAGCGGCCCGCGCCGCCGACATGAACTTGCGCGCATCCACCACCGCGTCGAGGGAGAGCAGGATCGCCCGGGTCCGCAGATCGGCGGCGAAATGGTCGAGGCAGTCCGCCACGTCGATATCGCAGGCGATGCCGAGGGAGAGCACCGCCGAGAAGCCGACGTCCCGGCGCGCCGCCCATTCGACGATCCCGGCGGCGACCGTGCCCGATTGCGAGACCAGGGCCAGGTCACCGACCTTCGGCGCCCGGGCGAGAAGGCTCGCATCGAGATGGGCGCCCGGAACGGACAAACCGATGCTGCCGGGCCCGAGGAGGCGCAGGCCATGGCGGCGGGCCTCCGCCCGGGCCGCTTCGCAGACGGTGTCGCTGACGTCCGGCGTCAGGATGACGGCGCTGGCCGCGCCGCGCGCACCGGCCTGCGCGACCCCGTCGGGAATCTCCGCAGCGGGCGTCGCCAGGACCACGAGGTCCGGCGCCTCCGGCAGATCGGCGAAGCCCGGGAGCATTCCGGCGGCCGTGTCCGGACCGAGCCGGTGGATCGGCCCGGAAAAGCCGCCGCGGTGCAGATTGGCCAGGACAGCCTCGGCGAGCCCGTCCAGCCCCGACCCGAGGCCGGCCAGGGCGATCACGCGCGGGGCAACCAGCGCCTCGAAGCGGTACGTACTCATCGGCCGAACGCCTCAGCTCGGGTGACGGGGCAGCCGCCCCTCGACCAGTCCGTGCGCCTGGGGACCGCGGCACGGCAGACCGGTCCGGACGACGAGCGCGCCCGGCAGGCGGTGTTATAGACCGCCTGCGCCCGACCGGTAGGGCGTTCGCTCCCAGGAGACCCCACATGGCGAAGCCCCCCTCCCCTCCCGGATCCGCGGATGCGGCGGCCCGCGCCGGCATCGTCGCCACGATGCGCGACCTCATCGCCCTCGGCCTGAGCCAGGGCACCTCCGGCAACGTGTCCGTGCGGGCGGGCGCCGGCCTCCTCGTCACGCCGTCGGGCATCCCGGCCGAGACCCTGGAACCGGCGGACATCGTGGCGATGGGATTTGACGGCAGCCACGCCCATCCCCTCGCCCCGTCCTCCGAGTGGCGCTTCCACCGGGACATCCTCGCGGCGCGACCGGAGATCAATGCGGTCGTCCACGCGCACCCGACCCACTGCACCGCCTTCGCGATGTGCGGGAAGGACATCCCTGCGGTGCATTACATGATCGCGGCGGCCGGCGGACCGACCGTGCGCTGCGCGCCCTACGCCCCCTACGGCACCGAAGCCCTGTCGGAAGCGGCCGTCGCGGCCCTGGACGGGCGAACGGCCTGCCTCCTGGCGAATCACGGGATGATCGCCATCGGACCGGACCTGCCGAAGGCTCTCTGGCTGGCGGTCGAGGTCGAAGCCCTGTGCCGACAATACGCCGTGGCGCTTCAGGTCGGAACGCCTGCCGTGCTGCCGGACGACGAGATCTGGCGAACGGTGGAGCGATTCAAGTCTTACGGTCCGCGCAACCGGACGGATGGGTAGATTTGGCCGACAGCGACCTGAGCGCGTGCTGAAATCGGCCGTCGGGGCCATTCGAGATTGATCTACGTAAAAATTTTCGGGGGAATGCGGGCGGGAACGCATCGCATCCACAGCCTGCGCGCGCATAAATGTGAACGGATTTTGTATTCAAGAGCTATTTTAGCTCTTGGTGCGATCTTGCTGGATATTCGCTCAATAGAGCCTCTTTAGCTCCTGAGTTTTTGCAAGAATGATCTTTGGGAGATCATTCTACTGCGAGCAAGAAATTATTTCTCCAATTCGTCATCATAATCCCGCAGGCACTAGAGATGCCAGCGCTGAGCGCCTGTGCAGGAACGGGGAAAATCCTGCAAATTTAGGCCGGATTTCCGGAATGGCAGTCGCGGCTGGTCTATTCCAGTCCACCAAACATTAACCGAACGCGATCTATACGAGACCTGCTTGCGCTCTTGCGTTTTTCTTGTCTTCATCATAGCTAGCAGCAAGTCACAACAGTGACGTCACCTTACAAACCTCCCAAACGGCGGGTCGCCTCGGGGATGGCGGTATTCAGAACACAAAGAGAGATTCAGAGATGAGCGCTGAGAACGGAATCCTGCCGGACTACATCGAACTCGCGGCAGACATCGTATCCGCGTTTGTGAGCAACAATTCGGTTCCGATCGCAGACCTACCGGCGCTGATCGGGTCGGTTCACGCCACCCTCGGCAAGCTGAATCAGGTCGGCACCGAGGAGAAGGCGGAACCGCTGACCCCGGCCGTGTCCGTCAAGCGCTCGATTACGCCGGATTACATCGTCTGCCTGGAAGACGGTAAGAAGTTCAAGTCGCTGAAGCGCCACTTGCGCACGCGTTACGAGATGACGCCCGAGCAGTACCGCACCAAGTGGAGCCTTCCGAGCGACTATCCGATGGTCGCTCCGAACTACGCCGCGGCCCGCTCGGAACTGGCCAAGAACATGGGCCTCGGCCAGCAACGCCGGAAGCAGGAGACCGCCCCCACCGCCGAGATCGAGGCCAAGGCCGCATCGGCCCCGCGCGGACGCCGTCCCCGCGTCGTCGCCCAGGCCTGAGGCCCGGACCGGGTCGGGGTCAGACTGATGAATGGGCCGGGGCCGAGCGCCCAGGCCCTTTCAGCGGTCTTATCCACAGGCTGTCGACGGCTCTTGCACAGACCTTCCGTCCTCCGACGAATGCTGTGGCGCCCACAGATCAGGCCGGTCTTCGGAGCGACAGCCCCCCGATTGTCCAGATTTCGCCCCGTTCAATCCCAGCAACGTCGAGCCGGGGCGCGGGTGGCGGTGGCCCCGCAGTCGTCCCGCGTTAGAGATCGCGCAACCCGCCGCTGCCACGGTGGCGCCCGACGATGCCGGCGGTCGGACGATCGCGGCGCCCCTCGGGTTGGGACCACCGCATGTCGGGCCGATCGCGCCTCGTGGCGCGCCTGTTCTGGACTTCCGTGATCGGAGGCGGCTGCGCCCTGTGGTTCGGGCAACCCGGCGCCATCGGCGCTGGCCTCGCGCTCGCCGGCCTCGTCCTGCACCATCTCGACCGGCCCCGGCGCCTGCGTCGCCTGATCCGCAGGATCGCGCGGCCGCATGCGGCGACCTTGGCCCTACGGCGACGCCAGGAATGCTTCGTCGACGCCTACGGCAACCTGATCAACGACGGCTGGGAGCGCGAGCGCGCCTATTTCGCCGGGCGCACCGTGGTGCCTCAACTTGAGGCGCGCGGTCACGGCGAGGCGATCGACGGGGCCTGGGACGACATCCTCGCCATCATCGAGCGCGTGGCCGATGCCGTGCGCCTTCCGGATGAGAGCGAGGCGCCCGAGGAGGGCATCGCCTACGAGCGCTACTGCGCGGAGCGCCTGCGGGAGGCGGGCTGGAACGCCCGCGCGACCCAGGCCAGCGGCGACCAGGGCGCCGACATCGTGGCCGAGCGGGCCGGGACGCGCCTCGTGGTCCAGTGCAAGCGCTACGCCCGGCCGGTGGGCAACGGCGCCGTCCAGGAGATCGCCGCGGCGATGCGCTACTGGTCGGGCGACATGGCCGCGGTGGTCTCCAATGCGGGATTCACGCCGGCGGCGCGCAAGCTCGCCGCCGCGACCGGCGTCCTGCTGCTGCATCACGATGCCCTGGCCGAGTTGCAGCCGCGGCCGCCGGTCGTCTCCGCGACGGGCGGCCGGCGGCGACCGACCCGTCCGCCGCGCTCATCCCTCGCCGAGCGGTAGCCAGCGATGGCCCTGCGCGGCCAGCAGAGCGGTGGCGCCCTCCGGTCCGTCGCTGCCGGCGGCATAGGGCTCCACGAGGGCGTCGGCCCAGGCCTCGAGCAGCGGATCGACAACCGCCCAGGCCGCCTCGATGCTGTCGGCGCGCTGGAACAGGGTCGCGTCGCCGGTGAGGCAATCGTAGAGCAGCGTCTCGTAGCCGACGCTCGGCGTCTCGCGGAAGAAGTCGCCGTAATCGAAGGCCGCGGTGACCCGTCCGAGATCCAGGCGCGGCCCGGGCCGCTTGGCATTCATGACGATGTCCATGCCCTGCTCGGGATCGATGCGGAAGCGCAGGACATCGGGCGTCACGGGCGCGTCGGGGGTCGCGAAGGGCGATGCGGCGGGGGGCCGGACGTGGAGCGCGATCTCGGTGACGCGGTCGGTCATCCGCTTGCCGGTGCGCAGGTAGAATGGAACGTCCTTCCAGCGCGGGTTGTCGATGGCCAGCTTCAGGGCGACGTAGGTCTCGGTGCGGGACTCCTTCGAGACGTTCGGCTCGTCGCGATAAGCCGGCACCGCATGCCCGTGCTCCTGGCCGGCGCCGTACTGGCCGCGCACCGCCTCGGCGGGCTGGACCGGCCGAACCGCCTGGATCAGGCGGGCCTTCGCGTCCCGGACATCCTCGGCGTCGAGGCTCCTGGGCGGCTCCATCGCCACCATGCAGAGCAGCTGGAACAGGTGATTCGGCACCATGTCGCGCAGCGCTCCGGTGGGCTCGTAGAAGGCGCCGCGCGCCTCCACGCCGATGGTCTCCGCGGCGGTGATCTCGACATGGTCGATGTGATCGCGGTGCCAGACCGGGCCGAGCAGGCCGTTGGCGAAGCGGATCGCCAGGATGCTCTGCACCGTTTCCTTGCCGAGGAAATGGTCGATGCGGAAGAACTGGCTCTCGGTGCCCTGCTTGAGGATGCGCGCATTGAGCGCCCGCGCCGAGGCGAGGTCGCTGCCGAACGGCTTCTCGATGACCACCCGGCGGAACGCGCCCTCCGCTTCCTTCAGGAGGCCCGCCTGACCCAGGGCGTCGACGATCGGCCCGAAGAAGCGGGCCGAGACTGCGAGGTAGAAGATCGCATTGCCGGACACCGCCTGGGCGAGGCCGGAAAAAGTCTCGGCGGCGGTGAAATCGCCTTGGCGGAAGTGCAGGCGCTCGCGGACGAAGCCCCAGGCTCGGGGATCGATGCGCTCCGGGTGGAATTCCGAGGTGCGGTCCGTGGTGAAGGACTGCATCGTCTTCGAGAGGTCGTCGCGCCAGCCCTCGTCGGTGTTGGCGTTGTGGTCGACGCCGACGATGCGGAAGCCCAGATCGAGGAGGCCGCCGGCCGCGAGGTTGTAGAGGGCCGGCATCAGAAGCCGCTTGGTAAGGTCGCCGCCGGCCCCGAAGATCACCAGGGTGCAGGGGGGCGCCGCCGGAACCGCTCCCTGATCGGGTGTCGGGTCGGGTGTTTTGGCGGGGGGTGTCTGGTCCATGGCCCACGGCCTCCACTCGCGGCTGCGGCGCGGCGCGCCGGCAAAATCCGCTCGTCAACCTGCGGCGTCCGGCGACGTTCCGGCCAAGGTCGTGCTGGAGCGCACGGGCCGACCCGATTGGTACGTGGGGCGAGCTTCTATTCGTCCGTGCGGACGGCCTGACCGGAATCCACCGGCAGGCGGGCTTCCTTCAACTCGTCCCCGCTCGGCAGGCTGCGCACGTCCCAGCCGCCTCCGAGGGCCCGGATCAGCGAGACCGCGGTGGTGAAGCGGTTGAGGCGGATCTGCAGTGCGGTGACCTCGTTGTTGAGGGCGAGGGCCTGCGCCGTGACCACGGTGGTGAAGTTCTGCGTTCCGGCCCGGTACTCGTTCAGGGTGATCTCCACGGCGCGGCGGGCCGAGGCGACCGCCTCGTCCTGAGCCACCTGCTGGCGGGCGAGAATGCGCACGCCGGCAAGCCCGTTCTCCACCTCCGAGAAGGCCGTGAGCACGGTCTGGCGGTAGTTCGCCACGCTGGCGTCGTAGGCCGCCCGGGTGATGCGCAGGGCCGCCGCGCGGGCGCCCCCGTCGTAGAACACCTCCGTGCCGGCGGCCGCCACCGACCAGACCTGGTTGACGGCGGAGAACAGACCGTTGGCCGGGCTGCCCGAAATGCCGCCGGAGGCCGAGAGGGTCACGGTGGGGTAGAACGCCGCCACGGCGACGCCGATCTGCTCGCTCTGGGCCTGGACGTTGCGCTCGGCCTGCGCGACGTCGGGGCGCCGCTCGAGGAGGGCGGAGGGAATGCCGACCGGGACCGCGGGCGGCCGGGCGGCGAGGGGCGCCACCGGCAGGCTCAACTCGGAAGGTGGCCGGCCGACCAGGAGCGCGATGGCGTGCTCGAAGGTGGCGCGCTGGAGGCCGACGGCGATGGCCTGGGCCTGGGTGGTCTGGAGCTGGGTCTGGGCCGTGATCACGTCCGAGCGCGCGGCGACACCGGCATTGTACTGGTTCTCGGTGATTGCGAGGCTCTTCTTGTAGCCCTCGATGTTCTCGTTGAGCACGCGCTGGAGCGAATCTTGGTAGCGCAGCGTCAGGTAGTTGTTCGCCACCTCGGACTGGATGGTCAGACGCACCAGGGCGAGTTCCGCGGCGCTGGCCTGGGCGGTGGCGACCTCGCTTTCGATGTTGCGGCGGATGCGTCCGAAGAGGTCGAGCTCCCAGCTCGCCTGGCCCTGCAGGGAGACGTTCGTCCGCTCGATTCCGATGGAGCGCGACCGCGAGATGCTGGGGGCGCCCGTGACGGTGGGGAACAGGGCGGCGCGGGCCTGGGCAACGAAGCCGCGCGCCTGCTCGTAGGCGGCCACCTGGGCCCGCAGAGTCTGGTTGTCCACGTCGACGAGGCGGACCAGCCGGTCGAGGGTGGGATCGCGGAACACCCGCCACCAATCGCCGCGTTCGGCGCCGTCATTGGGCGCGGCCGGGCGCCAGCCCTTGCGGCTCGCCACGGAGGCCGCGCTGTCCTCGCGCGTCCCCCCCTGCTTGAACGCCAGGGGCGTCTCCACCGAGGGGCGCGCGTAATCCGGCCCGACCATGCAGCCCGAGACGAGCCCGGGCAGGCCCAGCATCGCGAAAAGTCCGGGGTGCAGCCTCATTCGGCGGGGCTCAGGGCGGCGCCGGCCGCCGGCGCGCGGCGGCGCAGCCGGTCGAGGTACAGATAGACGACGGGGGTGGTGTAGAGGGTCAGGATCTGGCTCACGATGAGGCCGCCGACGATGGCGATGCCGAGGGGCCGGCGCAACTCGGAGCCCTCCCCGCCGGCGAGGATGAGGGGCAGGGCGCCCAGCATCGCGGCGAGCGTTGTCATCATGATCGGGCGGAAGCGCAAGAGGCAGGCCTCGAAGATCGCCTCCTGCGGGGACGCGCCCCGCGTGCGCTCGGCATCGAGGGCGAAGTCGATCATCATGATCGCGTTCTTCTTCACGATGCCGATGAGGAGGAAGACCGCGATTAGCGCGATGACGGTGAACTCGGTGCCCGAGACGAGGAGCGCCAGCAGGGCGCCGATGCCGGCCGAGGGCAGGGTCGACAGGATCGTGACGGGGTGGACGAAGCTTTCGTAGAGAATACCGAGGATCGTGTAGACGGCCAGCAACGCCGCCAGGATCAGCAGCGGCTGGCGCGAGGACGATTCCTGGAAGCTCTTGGCGGAGCCGGCGAATTCGCCGTGGATGGTGGCGGGCAGGCGCTGGTCGGTGATCGCCGCGTCGATGGCGGCGGTGGCGTCCGACAGACTCTTGCCCGGCACGAGGTTGAACGAGATCGTGGTGGCGACGAACAGGCCCTGGTGGCTCACCTGGACCGGCGCGTTGCCGGTCTCGAGGCGGGCGAAGGCCGAGAGTGGGATCATCGTCTCCTTCGCGCTCGATACCGGCGCGCTGGAGGAGGCGCCTCCCTTGCCGCCCGCGATGGCGTTGGCGGCGGCGTTGCGGGCCGAATCGGTGGCGATGGAGGCGGCGCTGGCATCGGCCGTCGCCGCCGCACCCACGGCGCCGGTGGTCGCCGTCGCGGCCGGCGCGCCCGCCACCGTGCCCGCCACCGCGTTGGTGGTGGCCGAGCCCCGCGCCTTGCCGCCCGAGGTCGAGACGTAGAGCATCTTCAGGGTGTCGGGGCTCTGGAGGTAGCGCGGGGCGATCTCCATCACGACGTGGTACTGGTTCAGCGGGTTGTAGATCGTCGAGACCTGGCGCTGGCCGAAGGCGTCGTAGAGCGTGTTGTCGATCTTGTCCGGGGTCAGGCCGTAGCGGAACGCACTGGCCCGGTCGATGACGAGGCGGCTCTCGAGGCCGCCCTCCTGCTGGTCCGAGGTCACGTCGGCGAAGATCGGGTTCTTTTGCAGGGCCTGAACCAGCTTCGGCGCGGCCTGATACAGTTCCTCCGCGGTGTCGCCCTGCAGGGTGTACTGATACTGCGCGAAGCTCTGGCGCCCGCCCATGCGCAGGTCCTGGCGCGGGAACAGGTAGAGCCGGGCGCCGGCGACGCGGGACAGTTTCGGGCGCAGGCGCGCCATCACGGCGGTGATCGAATCGCGCTCGCCCCGGGGTTTCAGGCCGACGAAGACGTTGGCCGAGTTGGTGCCGCGGCCGCCGGTGAATCCGACCACGCTGTCGACGGCCGGATCGGCCTGCACGATGGCGGTGGCCTGTTCCAGCTTCTGCTTCATCGACTGGAACGAGATGCGCTGGTCGGCCTGGATGCCGCCCATCATCTGCCCCGTATCCTGCTCGGGGAAGAAGCCTTTCGGGACGATGACGTAGAGGTAGACGTTGAGCCCCACGGTCGCCAGCAGCGAGAGGGCCACGAGCCGCCGGTGCCGCATGGCGACCCGCAGGGTCCGCTCGTAGCCCGCCAGCATGCGATCGAACCCGGTCTCCAGGGCGCGCACGAACCCGTTGGGGCGGGCGGCGCCGTGCGCCGCCTCGGGCCGCAGGAAGAGCGCGCACATCATCGGCGTGGTGGTGAGCGACAGCACCAGGGAGATGAGGATCGCCAGCGACAGGGTGACGGCGAATTCCTGGAACAGGCGCCCAACGATGCCCCCCATCAGCAGGATCGGCAGGAACACCGCCACCAGGGACAGGCTCATGGAGATGACGGTGAAGCCGACCTCGCGGGAGCCGAGGAGCGCCGCCTCGACCCGGGGCCTGCCCTTCTCGATGTAGCGCTGGATGTTCTCCAGCACCACGATGGCGTCGTCGACGACGAAGCCCGTGGCGATGATCAGCGCCATCAGCGAGAGGATGTTGAGGCTGTAGTCGAGCAGGTACATCGCCGAGAAGGTGCCGACGATGGAGATCGGCACGGCCACCGCCGGGATGAGGGTGGCGCGGCCCGAGCGCAGGAACAGGAAGACCACGAAGATGACGAGGACGACCGCGATGAGGAGCGTCTCCTCAGTCTCGGCCAGCGAGGCGCGGATGGTGGCGCTGCGATCGCCCGTGACGGTGAGGTCGATGTCGCCGGGAAGCGCCGCCTTGACCTGCGGGATCGCGGCCTTCAGCCCCTTGATCGTCTCGACGACGTTCGAGCCCGGCTGCTTGTAGATGAACAGGATCACGCCCGGCTTGCCGTTGACGAGGCCGAGGTTGCGCCGGTCCTCCACCGAATCCTCGATGGTGCCGACATCCGTGAGGCGCACGGCGGCGCCGTTCCGGTAGGCGACGACGAGGTCGCGATAGTCGGCGGCCACCCGGCCCTGGTCGTTGGCGTAGAGCTGGTAGTGGCGCGTCTCGGTCTCAATGGCGCCCTTCGGCGAATTGGCGTTGGCCGAGGCCAGGGCCGCGCGGATGCCCTCCAGGCCGATGCCGTAATTGAACAGGGCGGTCGGATCGAGGGCCACCCGGACCGCCGGCAGGGACGAGCCGCCGATATCGACGTTCCCGACCCCGGGGAGCTGGGACATCTTCTGCTGCACCACCGTGGCGGCGGAATCGTAGAGCTGGCCCGGCGTCAGGGTGTTCGAGGTGAGGCCGAGGATCAGGATCGGCGCGTCGGCCGGGTTGAACTTCCGGTAGGTCGGGTTCGAGCGCAAAGCCGTCGGCAGGTCGGCCCGCGCGGCATTGATCGCCGCCTGGACGTCGCGGGCCGCGCCGTCGATGTCGCGGTTGAGGCCGAACATCAGCACGAGGCGGACCGAGCCGAGCGAACTCGTCGAGGTCATCTCGGTGACGTCGGCGATAGCGCCGAGGCGCCGCTCCAGGGGCGCCGCCACGGTGGTCGCCATGGTCTCCGGCGAGGCGCCGGCCATCTGGGCCTGGACCAGGATGACGGGAAAATCCACCTGCGGCAGCGGGGCCACCGGCAGCTTCATGAAGGCGAAGATGCCGGCGAGCAGTACGCCGATGGTCAGCAGTGTGGTGGCGACGGGCCGCCGGATGAACGGCTCGGAGACGTTCACGGCAGCGCCTCGACGCTGCCGGCGCCACCTTCGCGGCGTCCGGAGAGGCGACGCTCCAGGCGGTCGAAGGCGAGGTAGATCACCGGGGTGGTGAACAGGGTCAGCACCTGGCTGACGATGAGGCCGCCCGCGATGACGATGCCGAGCGGCTGGCGCAGCTCGGAGCCGACGCCGGTGCCGACGATGAGCGGCACCGCGGCGAACAGGGCCGCCAGCGTCGTCATCAGGATCGGCCGGAAGCGCAGGATGCAGGCCTCGTATATCGCGTCGCGGGGGCTCATCCCCTCCTCGCGCTCGGCCTGGAGCGCGAAGTCGATCATCATGATCGCGTTCTTCTTCACGATGCCGATGAGGAGCACGATGCCGATGATCGCGATGATGTCCAGCGAGAGCCCGAACAGCATCAGGCCGATCAGCGCCCCGATGCCGGCCGAGGGCAGGGTCGACAGGATGGTGATCGGGTGGATGAAGCTTTCGTAGAGCACGCCGAGGACGATGTAGACGGTGACGATGGCGGCCAGCACCAGGAAGAGCTGGTTCGAGAGCGCCGACTGGAAGGCGAAGACCGAACCCTGGGGCACGACGCGGAAGCTCGGCGGCAGGTCGATCGACTGGCGCGCCGCCTCCACCGCCGAGACGGCGTCGCCCAGCGCCGCGCCGGGCGCGAGGTTGAACGACACGGTGGTGGCCGGGAACTGGCCGAGATGACTGATCAGCAGCGGCGCCCGCCGCTCGCTGACCTGGGCCACAGCCGAGAGCGGGACCTGCCCCGAGGCGACCGTCGAGGACGGCAGGTAGATGTGATCGAGGCTCTCGATGGTCTTGTGCAGGTCGGGATCGGCCTCGAGGATGACCCGGTACTGGTTCGACTGGGTGAAGATCGTCGAGATGATGCGCTGGCCGAAGGCGTCGTAGAGGGCGTTGTCGACGGTGGCCGGCGTGATGCCGTAGCGCCCGGCGGTGGGCCGGTCGATGGTGATGTAGGCGGCGAGTCCGCTTGCCTGCAGGTCGCTCGCCACGTCCATGAGGAGCGGCGAGGCCTGCAGGGCCCGCACGAAGCGCGGCACCCAGGTCTCGAACTCCGTCAGGTTCGGGTTCTCCAAGATGACCTGATACTGGGTCGCCCCCACCGCCGTATCGATGGTGAGGTCCTGCACCGATTGCAGGTAGAGGCGGATGCCCGCCACATCGGTGGTGGCCGCCTTCAGCCGCTCGATGATCTCGGGCGCGCGCGCCGTGCGCTGCTCCTGCGGCTTCAGGTTGATGAGGAAGCGGCCGGAATTCAGGGTGACGTTCTGGCCGTCGACCCCGATGAAGGAGGACAGGCTCTGCACGTCCGGGTCCTTCAGCACGATGGCGGCGAGCTTCTGCTGGCGCTCCGCCATGGCGGCGTAGGACACGGTCTGGTCGGCCTGGGTCACGCCCTGGATGACGCCGGTGTCCTGCACCGGAAAGAACCCCTTCGGAATCACCACGAACAGGTAGGCGGTGAGCGCGATCGTGCCGAGGGTCACGACGAGGGTCAGCGTCTGGTGGCGCAGCACCACCCGCAGCATGCGGCCGTAGCCCGCGATGATGCCGTCCATGCCGCGGCGTGCGGTGCGGGCGATGAAGCCCTCGCGGCGTTCGGCCTTCCCGGGCACGTGGGCCTTGAGCAGACGGGCGCACAGCATCGGCACGAGGGTGAGCGAGACTACCGCCGAGATGATGATGGTGGCCGCCAGCGTGATCGCGAATTCGTGGAACAGGCGCCCGACCACGTCGCCCATGAACAGGAGCGGGATCAGCACCGCGATCAGCGAGACCGTGAGCGAGATGATGGTGAAGCCGATCTCGCGGCTGCCCTTCAGCGCGGCTTCCAGGGGCGAGTCGCCCTCCTCCACGTGGCGGGCGATGTTCTCGATCACCACGATGGCGTCGTCGACCACGAAGCCCGTCGCGATGGTCAGCGCCATCAGGGAGAGGTTGTCGAGGGAGAAGCCGTAGAGGTCCATGATCGCCAGGGAGCCGATGAGCGACAGGGGCACCGACAGGCTCGGGATCAGGGTCGCGGAGACGCTGCGCAGGAACAGGAAGATCACCAGCACCACGAGGCCGATGGCCAGCGCCAGTTCCACCTGCACGTCGTGCACCGAGGCGCGGATGGTGGTTGTGCGGTCGGTGAGCACGGTGACGCCGATGGCGGCCGGCAGGGTCGCCTGGAGCTGGGGCAGCAGCGCCTTGATCTTGTCGACGGTGGCGATAACGTTGGCGCCGGGCTGGCGCTGGATGTTCAGGATGACGGCGGGCGTCTCGTCCATCCAGGCGCCGAGCTTGGTGTTTTCGGGCCCGTTGACCACGTCGGCCACGTCCGAGAGCCGGACCGGCGCGCCGTTCTTGTAGGCGATGATCGCGTCGTCATAGGCCTTCGGGTCGCGGATCTGATCGTTGGCGTTGATGGAATAGGACTGGGTCGGCCCGTCGATGGTGCCCTTGGGCGTATTGACGTTGAGATTGGTGACCGTGGTGCGCAGGTCGTCGATGTTGAGGCCGTAGGCCGCGAGCGCCCGGGCGTTGAAGCGGATGCGCACGGCGGGGCGCTGGCCGCCGCCGGTACTGACGAGGCCGACGCCGGCCACCTGGGAGATCTTCTGCGCCAGCCGCGTCTCGGCGAGGTCGCGCACCTCGGTCAGCGGCAGGGTCTTCGAGGTCAGGGCCAGCGTCAGGATCGGCGCATCGGCCGGGTTGACCTTCGCGTAGATCGGCGGTGCCGGCAGGTCGGAGGGCAGCAGGTTGCCGGCCGCGTTGATCGCCGCCTGGACCTGCTGCTCGGCGATGTCGAGGGCGAGATCCAGGCTGAACTGCAGGGTGATGACGGAGGCTCCCGCCGAACTCTGCGAGGTCATCTGGTTGAGGTTGGCGAGTTGCCCGAACTGCCGCTCGAGGGGGGCCGTCACTGCCGAGGTCATCACCTCGGGGCTGGCGCCCGGATAGAAGGTCTGGATCTGGATCGTCGGGTAATCCACCGACGGCAGGGCCGAGACCGGCAGGTTCAGGTACGACACCATGCCGACCAGGAGAACCGCCAGCATGAACAGCGTGGTGGCGACCGGCCGCAGGATGAAGAGGCGGGACGGGTTCATCGGGTCATTGCGCCTCGGCCGGGCGCTGCCGGCGCCGCTCGCGCTTCTGGCCCTCGGGAGCGACCGCGTCGGCCTTGGCGGCGTCGGGCTTGGCCCCCTCGGTCACAGGAGCGGCGGCCGGAGTGCTCGGAGCATCCGCGGGTGCGCCTGGACCACCGGGCGGCTTGTCCTGGGCGTCGGCCGCATGGTCCCGGTGCGGGGCGTTCCGGGGCTTGCCGCCCTCCTCGGTGACGCGCACCGGCGCGCCGTCGCGCAGGCGGTCGGTGCCGTCCACGACCACGCGGTCGCCGTTGCTCAGCCCCTCGGTGACCACCGTCCGCGGGCCGTCCGCCTCGCCGAGCTTGACCGGCCGGACCACCACCTTGTCGTCGCCCTGCATCAGGTAGACGTAGGTCCCCGGCGTGCCCCGCAGGATCGCCGCCGTGGGGACGATGGGCGCGTCGCGCACGGTGTCGACGGTCAGCTTGGCGTTGACGAACTGGTTCGGGAACAGGGCGTCGTCCTGGTTCTCGAAGATCGCCCGCAGCTTCACGGTGCCGGTGGTGGTGTCGATCTGGTTGTCCACGGTGTCGAGGACGCCCGTGGCGATGACGTTGGTATCGCCCCGGTCGTAGGCCGTCACCGCGAGCTTGGCGCCCGCGCGCACGCGCCGCATCACCCGCGCGACGTCGTCCTCCGGCAAGGTGAAGACCACCGAGATCGGATGCAGCTGCGTGACCACCACGATGCTGGTGGAGGCGGCGGTGATGTAGTTGCCCTGGTCGATCTGGCGCAGGCCGACGCGGCCCTCCACCGGCGAGACGATGCGGGTGTAGGTGATGTTGAGCTTCTGCTGGTCGACGAGGGCTTGGTCGGCCGCCACCGTACCCTCGTTCTGCTTCACGAGGGCGCCCTGGGTGTCGACGTTCTGCTTCGAGATCGAATCCTGCTGGGAGAGCCGCTGGAAGCGGGCGAGGTCGAGCTTCGAGTTCTGCAGCAGCGCTTGGTCGCGCATGAGCTGGCCCTGATACTGGGCGAGCTGGGCCTCGTAGGGCCGGGAATCGATCTGGGCGAGGAAATCGCCCTTCTTCACGGTCTGGCCCTCGCGGAACCCGATCTCGGTGAGGTAGCCGCTGATCTGCGAGCGCACCGTCACGGTGGCGAGGGGCGTCACGGTTCCGAGGCCGGCGAGTACGATCGGTACGTCGCCCGGTGCCACCGTGGCGATGCCGACCGCCTGGGGCGGCTCGCCATGGCCGCCGCGTCCGCCCGCGCCCTTGCCGCGTCCGGGGGTGGCCGCGACCTGGGTCTCCGATTTCGGCGCGAGATAGTAACGGTATCCGGCATAGCCGGCACCCGCGAGGATCAGGAGCAGGACGAACCAGAACCGGGCCCGGCTGCGGCGGCGGACGGGCGGCGCGCTCCGGGTCTCGCGCGGCAATGCCTCGCCCGGGAGCGCTCCGGGATATTCACGCGCTGTCTCGGTGCGGATGGGCGAGGTTTCGTTCATGGCCTGACGATCATGGCGTGTTGCGGTCGGCGATGCGAGGCGACGAACCGCAAAGCCTTCCCGTGACCAACAGTCCCGGACGCGCCGCAATCCCGGGCCGCGCGCCGGGTTTGCGCCGAATCGGACCGGCGCGGGCTGCCAACCGAAGGGAGATAAGCTCCCCGGGCCCGTCGGGACAGGATCGAACGACGTCGCACCCCATCCGCCTCGCCGTCGGCGCCTCGCCGACGCCCGATCACCCTGGATCGAGCGGCTCGGGATCGGGTCGCAGCCCTGGCCGGTCCCAGGTCTCGAAGGCAGTCGCGGCACGGCATGGGAGACGTCCTAGGGAACCAATGCGACTCCAGTGGGGCCTTCGCGTTTCCGGCGTATTGCTGCAATGCCGAATGCCGGATGCCGTTGTTCAGAACACGTATTCCGCCCAATTCGTCCGAGGCGGCGAAACGAAAAAGGCCGTCGCTGGGGGGAGCGACGACCTTTTCTCGAGACGGACCGGAGCGGCGACGACACGTGTACGGAACGAGGGGGCGAAGTCCCGCGCTGGCAATCACCGCTCCAGCCGTGAGCAGAGAGTTACGTGATGGATGATGAAAGTCAACAATCGTCAGGCGACGGCGAGCAGAGGTATCGAAGCCGCGTGCGAGGACGCACATTTCACCGGGACGAAGCGGCGTGCTACGCCACGGCAAGCCATTCTTCCGGTCCCGCGAACGTTTCCGCGAAATTCCGTTCCTTATGAATCCTGCTCCATGAATCCCGTTCTCGCCGATCTGCCGACGACCATCTTCACGGTAATGTCGGGCCTCGCCCGCGAACTCGGCGCGATCAACCTCGGCCAGGGCTTTCCGGACGATCCGGGTCCGGAGGATGTCCGGCGCAAGGCCGCCGAGGCCGTGCTTCACGGCGACAACCAGTACCCGCCGATGATGGGCCTGCCCGACCTGCGCCGGGCGATTGCGGCGCATTACGCGCATCATCAGGGGCTGGACCTCGACCCGATGAGCGAGGTGATGGTGACCTCGGGTGCCACCGAGGCCATCGCCGCCGCCTTGTTCGCCCTGATCGCGCCGGGCGACGAAGTCGTGCTGTTCGCACCCCTCTACGATGCCTACCTGCCGCTGGTGCGCCGGGCCGGCGGCGTCGCCCGCATCGTGCCGCTCCAGCCACCGCATTTCCGCCTCGACGCGGACGCCCTCGCGGAAGCCTTCTCGGACCGGACGAAGCTCGTCGTCCTCAACAATCCGCTCAATCCGAGCGCCACGATCTTCGGGCGCGAGGACCTGGCGCTGCTGGCCTCGTTCTGCACGCGGCACGACGTGGTGGCGGTCTGCGACGAGGTCTGGGAGCACATCGTCTTCGACGGCGCGCGGCACTGCCCGCTGATGGCGCTGCCCGGCATGCGTGACCGGACCGTGAAGATCGGCTCGGCCGGCAAGATCTTCGGTCTCACCGGCTGGAAGGTCGGCTTTGTGATGGCGGCGCCGGCCCTGATGCGCGTGGCAGCCAATGCCCACCAGTTCCTCACCTTCACGACGCCCCCCGCCCTCCAGGAGGCGGTGGCCTACGGTCTGGCCAAGGACGAGACTTACTTCACCGGCATGCGCGCGCGCTTCGCGGCCTCCCGCGACCGCCTCGCGACGGGCCTCGCGGAACGCGGCTTCCGAGTGCTGCCCTCCTACGGCACCTACTTCCTCAACGTCGATCTCGCGCCGCTCGGCTGCGACGACGATGTCGCGTTCTGCGACGATCTGGTGCGCCGGCACGGCGTGGCCGCGATCCCGATCAGCGCGTTCTATCCCGACGCCTCCGTACGCCACCTGGTGCGGCTGTGCTTCGCCAAGGCGGACGACGTCCTCGACCGAGCCCTCGACCGGCTCTCCACCGTCGCGCGGCAGGCGGCCTGATGGGCGGGTCCGTACGGGCGGCGCTTGCGGGCGCGGGGGGCCGGGGCCACATCCCGGCGGAGGCCCACGCCGCGCCGATCCCACAGGCTGGACTTGCCCCGGAGCCCGACCATGGACTTCACCCAGACCGCCGGTGCCACCACCCGCTTCCGGCCCAAGGCGGACGACCGCGAGGCGACGCTGCTGCGCCTGGAGGCGTTCGCGCACCTGATGGACTCGGCCTTCGTGATCCCCGGCATCAACCGCCGGGTGGGTCTCGACGCCCTGGTCGGCCTCGTCCCGGTGGTGGGCGACGTCGCCGGCATGCTGCTGGCCTCCTACATCGTGGTGGAGGCGCGCCGGCTCGGGGCGCCGCGCTGGCTCATCGCCCGGATGGCGCTGAACATCGCGGCCGATGGGGCGCTCGGTGCCGTCCCCCTGGCGGGCGACCTGTTCGATGCGGCGTTCAAGGCCAACCGCCGCAACGTGCGCCTGCTGCGGCGCCATCTCGAGCGCCGCGGCGGCCTGCGCCCGAACGAGATCGAGGGCACGGCGACGCGCATCGACGGCTGACATCGGCCGGACCAGGGAGCGCCCGATGAACGAGATCGTGCGTCCCGACGCCGCCGAGGCGGTCGCCCTGCCCCCGCCGAGTCGCGGCCTGTCACCGCTCAACCGGCGGCGACTCGCCAATTTCCGGCGCAACCGGCTCGGCTACTGGTCGTTCCTGATCTTCACGGGCCTGTTCGTAACGAGCCTGTTCGCCGAGTTCATCGCCAACGACCGGCCCCTGGTGGTCTCCTACAAGGGCGAGATCCTGTTTCCGGTGATCATCGACTACCCGGACGAGAAGTTCGGCGGCTTCTACGCCCGGCCGAACTACCGCTCGGCGGAGACGCGCAAGGAGATCGCCGACAACGGCTGGGCGATCTGGCCGCCGATCCCCTATTCCTACGACACCATCATCGATGGCCTGCCGACGCCCTCCCCTTCGCCCCCGACCTGGATGCTGACGGAGGCGCAGTGCCAGAATGTCGGCAAGCCTTGCGCCGAGTTGGAGAGGCACTGGCTCGGGACCGACAACACCACCCGCGACGTGCTGGCGCGCATCATCTACGGCTTCCGCATCTCGGTGCTGTTCGGGCTGATCCTCGCCCTGATCTCCTCGGTGATCGGCGTGATCGCGGGGGCCGTGCAAGGCTATTTCGGCGGCTGGGTCGACCTCGCCCTGCAGCGCTTCATCGAGGTCTGGAGCGGCATCCCGACCCTCTACCTCATCATCATCATCTCGGCCTTCATCGAGCCTGGCTTCTTCGTGCTGCTGGGCATCCTGCTGCTGTTCTCGTGGGTCTCCCTCGTCGGGGTCGTGCGAGCGGAGTTCCTGCGGGCCCGCAACTTCGAATATGTGCGCGCCGCCCGGGCACTGGGGCTCTCGAACATCCGCATCATGAGCCGGCACCTCCTGCCCAACGCCATGGTGGCGACGCTCACCTTCCTGCCCTTCATCCTCAACGGGTCGATCGGGACGCTGACCTCCCTGGACTTCCTGGGCTTCGGACTTCCGCCCGGCTCGGCCTCCCTGGGAGAGCTCCTGGCGCAGGGCAAGGACAACATCCAGGCGCCCTGGCTCGGGCTGACCGGGTTCTTCGTGGTGGCGGTGATGCTGAGCCTGCTGGTCTTCGCCGGCGAGGCCGTGCGCGACGCCTTCGACCCGCGGAAATCCTTCGCCTGAGACGCGCCCGCCCCGCGGGGCCGAACGAGGGCATCCCGGACGAACGTGGCCCGTCAGAGCGGCCGCTGACGCCCGCCCTCGAGGAGCCATCCCCTGGCACGTAGGAGCAGGGCCGGACGGACCCGAGCGACGTCGTCGCCATCGACGAGGGGCGAGGTCGAGAGGGCGGTGAGGTAGGCCTGCTCGCTCGGCCGGCAGGTGCGCAGGGCCGCATCGGCCGCGACGACGCGGCTGGACAGGGCGGCCTGGAGCGTGAAGTTGCGGTTGAGGCAGGCGCGCCACGATGCGTGGCGTTCGGCCACGCTCGGAGCCTCCTGCGCCGCGGCGGAGGCGACCGAGAGGAGCAGCAGCGCGGGCACTGCGCCGGTGCGGAGGCGGTTGCGGAGCGTCATGGCGGGTATCCCGGAGCGGGATCACCCTCGCGCCGCCACGCTTAGCCGCGCCTTAAAGGATCGGGTTTTCCACGATCCCGTGCCGGGACGGTTCAGCGGTTGGCGGTGGTGACGGGCGAGGCGGCGCGGCCGAGGGAGACCCAGGCCACGGCATCCTGGCTCTCGCGCTTGATGAAGGTGTAGCCGGTCTGGCGCCAGGGCAGGATCGTGCTGGTCTTGTTGTCGAGGATGAGGTCGCCGCGGTCGGTGATCAGGGTCAGCACGGCATGGCCCTCGCCCTTCTCGTCGATGACGACCGTCATCCGCATCGCCCGGCGCGGCAGGCCGGTCTCGGCCAGGAGCTTGCGCTTGAGGAGCTGGAAGTCCTCGCAATCGCCCGAGCCGTCCTCGGCGAGATCCCAGCGGTCGGCGACGTGGAGGTGGTCCATGTCGGTGACGGCGACGAGGGACTTGTTCACCCGGCGGTTGATGGAGACGATGGTATTCCAGATGGCCGGGGTGAGGGTGATCTGAGCGGGCTCGGCGGTGTTCACCGCGCACTCGGTCGCGTAGGCGGCGCAGAAATCGACCCAGGCGGCGATCGGACGGGTCTGGGCGCCGGCACTGATGGCACTCGGCACGGTGGGCAGGGCGGCCAGGGTCTGCGCCTGTGCGCCCGGCAGGGTGGCGAGACCCGCGACCAGCGCCGCGGCGCCGAGGGCGGCGAGGCGGGACGTCAGAGCCGAGAAACGCTGGGAAAACCCGTACCGCATGACCGCCCTTGGCCCCGTTAAGCTTCTGTTAACGAATGTCCCACGCCCGGCGTTGCACCACAATCGGCGGGTTAAGAAAAGGTTAACGGTGTGGATGACGGGCCCGCCGGCCGTCGTCCCCGCCTCTGGCCGAGGTTTGCCCCCGCCTCCGCCGCAGCGTCGAGCCCGAATACGCAAGGCCAGCATCCGGCCGAACAAAGTTCGACGATAAACAGTCTTTGACCGACGCTTTGTCCTACCGCTTCCTCGATATACCGGTATGACGCCCACGCGATGCGGTCTGGTCTTGTCGTTCCTGTCCGCCCTCAGCGGCAACAGCCCGACGCTTGTCCTCCGCGGGCGGGGCCCCATTTCCCCCGGCGAGGGCGCAATCAGACCGAGAAGACGAGGCTTTGATGATTGACGCAGATCGCATGTTCTCGACCGTCCGGCCCATGGCGGTCCGCCTAGCGCTCGCCGCGACCCTGTCGGCCGCCCTTGTGCCCGGCGCTCGGGCGCAGGAGATGCCCTACGTCAACCCGGAGCGCGGGACGTTCCTGATCCACGGCAATTACTGCGGGCCGGGCAACCGCAGTCCCCGGCCGCCCATCGACGCCCTCGATGTCGCCTGCATGCATCACGACATCTGCTCGCCGCCGCGAGGCCAGATTCCCACCTGCGCCTGCAACGATCGCCTTCATGCGGAAGCGGAGACGGTATCGGAGGATCCGAGCCAGCCCCAGAGCCTGCGGGACACGGCGAGCTTCGTGGCGGACACCGCCCTCGCCCTGCCCTGCCGCTGAGATCACGCTTCGGGGCGAGCCGGAGGCCCGCCCCGGGTTCTTGCCGCCGGATCAGGCCTGAGGCAGGTCCGGCGTGATGCCGAGGTTGGCCAACCCCTCGTCGAGGAGGTCGCCCGCGTTGGGGATGCCCAGGATTTCGTGCGCGGCGCCCTCTCCGGCGGCCTCGCGCTCGCGGGCGAAGCGAACCGCCTCGGACCATTCCTCCGGCTCCATGTCGCCGCGCCCGATATAGAGGAGCGCCAGGAGGTCGGCGCGCTCGTCGTCGTTGAGGGCGCCGATCATCGACCGCAGTTCCTCCTCGGTGGCGTCGTCCGTGCCCGAGATCAGCACGTCGGTGGCCCCGTCATCGATGGGGTTCGAGCCGGAATCGGGGTCGGTCGGCCCTTCCTTCACATCGACGGCGCGCACGCGCAGGATGATTTCGGTGACCTTGTCGACGGCGATGTCCATGAACGCATTCCCGTTTCAGCGGCCGCCGGCTGCGGCGGCCTTGAGCAGCGACAACGGGCCAGGCCCGATCCGGTTCGCGCCGGCCGCGTCCGGCCCGCGTCGATGACCCGCTGGATCGGCGGCCTCGACGGGTGCCGCGGGGCCTGGGCCGGCGTGCTCCTCGACCTCGACGACCCCGCCCGCTTCCGTGCCGTGCGCGTTGCCCGGCCGGTCGACCTTCTCGATGGTCCCGAGGTGCCGATCCGCGTCGGGATCGACTGTCCCATCGGCCTGGAGGCGCACGTCACGGGCGGCGGGCGAAGCGCGGACCGGGCGGCGCGCGCCTTCCTGGGCGCCGGACGAGCCAGCGTGTTTCCGGTGCCGGCCCGCGCGGCGGTCTATGCGGCGACCTACGAGGAGGCGAAGGCGCTGTCGCGCGCGCACAGCACACCGTCCTTCGCCCCCTCGATCCAGTGCTGGAATATCCTGCCTGCGATCCGGGCGGTCGACGCCACGCTGCGCGCACGCCCGGATCTCGTCGCGCGCCTCCACGAGGTCCATCCCGAGATCGTCTTCCGCTGCCTCAACGGCGGGCACCCGCTGGCGGCGGGCAAGAAGGGCCCGGCGCGCCAGGCGGGCCTCGCCGAGCGCCGCGCGCTGCTGGCGGGCGCCGGCCTGCCCGAGGGCCTGATCGCGGCGCGCCCCCCGGGCGTGGGCGCAGACGACCATCTCGATGCGCTGGCCGCCCTCGTGGTCGCCCGCGATCTCGCCGACGGCCGTGCCCGCCCCCTGCCCGATCCGCCCGGATCGGATGACCAGGGTCTTCCCATCGTGATCTGGATGCCGGCCGCTCCGTCGGGTCGCCCCCTGGCCGCAGGCGGATTCCCTGCTAGATCGGAGGTCGAAGCGGAGCCGTGAGAGGGACATGACGCAGGATCTGACCGTTCGCGACATCGCCCGGGCCCTGGTGTTCGATCCCGATCAGCGCCTCCTGCTCATCGCCTACGAGTCGGTGCGCCCGATCGATCCCGCCAAGCCGGAGGCCCGCACCTTCTGGTTCATGCCCGGGGGCGGGCTGGAGGCCGGGGAGACGCATGTGGAAGCCTGCCGCCGCGAACTCTCCGAGGAGATCGGCGTGGCGGATGCCGAGATCGGGCCGCAGGTCGCGGCCTGCGACGGCCCCTTCCACCTGTTCCGCACCTCACGCTACGCTCGCGAGCGCTACTTCGTCGTCCACCTGCCCGACGCGACCGTGGACACGAGCCGCCTCGCCGAGACCGAGGACAATCCGGTCCTTGGCACGCGCTGGTGGACGCTGGCCGAACTCGAGGCCACCTCCGAGCACATCGAGCCGCAAGGGCTGGCCGCGGTCGCCCGCGACATCATTGCCGGGACGATACCCGGCACGCCCATCGTCCTAAACTGGCGAGAGCAGCCCTAGCCATCCGGTGCGCCACGGGGTGGCGCGCCGCCAACGACACCCATGAGGAGAAACCGATTATGTTCCCAGAAACGCTGAAGGCCGGCTACCGCTCGTTCATCGACGGTCGCCTCACCGACGAGGCCAAGCGCTACGCCAAGCTGGCAGAGGGGCAGAGCCCCGAAGTCCTGATGATCAGCTGCTGCGACAGCCGCGTGTCTCCCGAGGTTATCTTCGACACCGGGCCCGGTGAACTCTTCGTGATCCGCAACGTCGCCAACATCGTGCCCCCGCACGAGACGGGCGGCGATTTCCACGGCACCTCCGCGGCGATCGAGTTCGCGGTCGAGGGCCTGGAGGTCAAGCACATCGTGGTGCTGGGTCACGCCACCTGCGGCGGCATCAAGGCCTACGCCAATCCCGCGAAGCCCTTGTCGAAGGGCGACTTCATCGGCAAGTGGGTCTCTCTAGTCGAGCCCGCCGCCAGCAAGGCCGGCGATCCGCAGGCGCCCGACTACCTGACCCGCCTCGAATACGCGATGGTCTCCCAGAGCCTCGAGAACCTGATGACCTTCCCGTTCGTGCGCAAGCGTGTGGAGAGCGGACAGCTGAGCCTCCACGGCGCCCATTTCGGAATCGCGCGCGGCGAGTTGCTCCTGCGCAACCCCGAGACCGGCGCGTTCGAGCCGGCCGTCGATCAGGCCGGCCGCAGCCTGAGCCCCGCCTCGATGATCGGCTGCGCCGACGCCTGAGGCACCCCGGAACGAAGAAGGACGCCGAGCCCGGGGCTCGGCGTCCTTCCCATTTCCGGCATCACGCCAGGCGATGAGCCCGGCGCATGTCGGCGAGCCTCAGCGGGCGCCCGGCAGGCTCTGTGCCATCTGGTAGTGCGACTGCAGGACCGGCAGGGCCTGCTCGGCATGCGCGCGCAGGGCCGGGTTCGGACCCGAAGCGGCGTAGGAGCGGAACATGCCGATGGTCATCTCGTGCGACTGGACCTGCATGCGACCGTAGAGACGATCGAAGCGCGGGCCGGCCGGGGTCTGCGACAGCTCGGCGAGCATCGCCTGCTGCTGCGGGTTCGGCTGGATGATGGTGGTCCCGGCGGTGGTGTCCACGTCGCCGCGCAGGGCTTGGCTGCCCGTGGCCGCGCCGCGCGCCGCGCCGGTTCCGATTCCTTCGACGCCGGCCACGGGGCCGCCGCTCAAGGTCCCACCCACCGCACCAGCGGCCGCGCCCGTGGCAGCGCCGACGGCGCCACCCGCCACCGCGAGCGGAGCCGTGATCAGACCGCCGAGGCCCTCATTGGCACGCACCGCGGCGTAGTTGCCTTCGCCGCCGGCCAGGGCGACGTTGGCGGCGCGGTGATCACGGATCGCCTCGCGGGCGAAGCGCAGCACCTGCGGGTTGCGGCTCTTGTTGAGCGCGATCTGGCTCGACTGAATCTCGAAGGCGTTGGCCTGCATGGCCTCCATGCGGAAGTCTCCGCCCATGCCCTGCGCGAAGGCGGGAGCGGAGAGGGCGGTCATCATGGCGGTGAGAGCGAGAGTCTTCTTGATCATGGGTTCCTCTAAGCCGATGAGACAGCACAGCCTGAATACCCTCAGGCTATTCGCGCCGGGGTTGAGCCTGCCTGTCACGGTTGGGGGGCCAACGACGAAGTTCGGATAGGGTTCCAAAGGTAAACAATCTCCGATCTGAACTTTTTGCGATCGAGCCTGGTCTTGGCAAAGGCCAAGCTTGCTGGAGGTTTAGCCTGAGGGCCATGCATTTCTGCGGCTCGACGCAGGCACGCCGGGAAAACTCTCTCGGACGACGGCCGTCCTGTTTTCCGGGACCGCGTTTCGCACTAGCCTGACGCCATCGTGCCGCTGCGAGGAAGGCTCCCCGATGAAGACCCTGCTCGTTCCCGTCGCGTCCCATGACGCCCTGCCCTCGGTCTTCGAGACCGCGATCCTCACCGCCCGCCGCTTCAGCAGCCTCATCGAGGGTGTCTCCCTGCGTCCGGCCCTGGCCGAGTATGTGCCCGTGGACATGGTCGGGGGCATGACTTGGCTCCGCGACGAGGAGGCCGACAAGGTCGAGGCCGACCGGGCCGGCAGCCAGTTCGTCGACTTCATGAACCGGGCCGGCGTGCCGCTCGCGGCCGAGGGCCCGTGCAATCCCGAGGCCCTCGCCGCCGGTCCGCGCTACCGCTGGCGGGCCGACGTGCCGGCGGGCGATGGCTTCCTGGGCCAGTATGCGCGCCTTTTCACCGCCACGGTGGTGGGAAGGCCCGGCACGGAGGATTCCGCCCCGCGCATGACCACCTTCGAGACCGCCCTGTTCGAGAGCGGGCGGCCGATCCTGCTGGCCCCCCCGATCGCACCGGCGACCCTGGGCGAGGCGATCCTGATCGCCTGGAATGGCTCCACCGAGACGGCCCGGGCCGTGGCCTTCGCGATGCCGTTCCTGCGGCAGGCCAAGCGAATCCGCGTCATCAGTGTCGAGGGCGGGATGGTGCCCGGCCCCACCGCCGAGGAACTGGCCCGCGCCCTGGCCTGCGAAGGCATCAGCGCGGATTTCCGAGCCTATTCGGCCGGCCGGCGGACGCCAGGCGAGGTCTATGTCGCCGAGGCCGAATCCTTCGGCTGCGACCTGCTGATCAAGGGCGCCTACACCCAGAGTCGCCTGCGCCAGATGATCTTCGGCGGTCCCACGAGCCATCTCCTCGCCCATGCGGCGATCCCGATGCTGATGGCGCACTGAAGTCCGGCGCACCGGGCCTCCGGCACCACGACAGATCCGGATCGCGCGCAATTGACTTGCGCGCTGGCAGGATTGGGAGCAGCGTTCTGTTCACCGGCGCCGATCGGCCGCCGGGAACGCCTGCATGACGTCGCCGCCCTTCGTACCTGCCCTCTCCGGCGTCCGCGGGGCGAGCCGGAGGCCTGCGATGGCGTGGCCGACCGGATGATCGCGAGCGGAAACGGCGGCGTCCCGCCAACGTAACCCGGGCGCCATCCCGGTCGAACCACCCGCGGCAAGCCGGACGTACCGCGTCCGCTCACGATCCGGTCCCGCTCGAGATCCAACAAGGAGGAACGCCATGATCATGATGAAGACGCTGCTCACCGGCCTGACCGTCGGCCTCGCCCTCGCCGCCGCACCGGCGCGCGCCGCAGACGTGGTGCGCTACCGCGGCACCATCGAGTCCGTCGACGGCTCGACCGTGACGATCAAGCCCCGCATGGGCGAGACCAAGACCGTGACCTTCGGAGACGACACCAAGATCCTGGCCGCCAGCACCGGCAAGCTCTCCGACATCAAGTCCGAGAGCTACATCGGCACCGCCGCGATTCCGCAGCCCGACGGCACCCAGAAGGCCCTGCAGGTGACGGTGTTCGCCTCCTCCCTGCGCGGTACCGCCGACGGCCATTATCCGTGGGACCTCGGCTCCAACTCCACCATGACCAACGGCGCCATCGGCAGCCTGTCCGGCACTGAGGGCCGTACCATGCTGGTCAAGTACCAGGGCGGCGAGAAGAAGGTCATGGTGCCGGAGGACGTGCCGGTGACGCTCGTCGATCCGGGCGAAAAGAGCATCGTGGTGCCGGGCGCCAAGGTCGTGGCCTTCACCAAGGCGGGCGCCGACGGCAAGCTCAACGCCGCCGTACTGATCGTCGGCCGCAACGGCACCGTTCCGTCGATGTGATCCCTCCCCGGCCCTGTCCGCCGCGGCGGACGGGCCGGGTTTCCCGTCCCGAGAAGCCGAGGTCCAGTTGACGATCGTCCCCGCCCCCCACTCGCGGCTCGTGGTGGTCCATCCCCTCGTGGTGCGGATCACCCACTGGATCAACGCGGTCGCGGTGTTCTGCATGCTGTTCAGCGGCTGGGCGATCTACAACGCCTCGCCGCTCTTCCCCTTCGTCTTCCCGAAATGGGCGACCCTCGGCGGCTGGCTCGGCGGCGCGCTCGCCTGGCACTTCGCTGCCATGTGGCTCTTCGCTCTCAACGGCCTCGCCTATCTCGTCTACGGTCTCCTCGCCCGCCACTTCGCCGCCGCCTTCCTGCCCCTGAGCCCGGGGGCGATCTGGCGCGACGCCCGCGCCGCCCTGGCGCTGCGTCTCAGCCACCGGGTCGGCCGCTACAACGCCGTCCAGCGCCTCGCCTACGTGGTCGCCATCGTCCTCGGTCTCCTCCTCGTCGCCTCGGGCTGCGCCCTGTGGAAGCCGGTCCAATGGCAGGTCCTGGCAAACCTGTTCGGCGGCTACGAATGGGCGCGGCGGGTCC
The DNA here is from genome assembly GCF_055361545.1 of Methylobacterium sp. TK31. Lineage (NCBI taxonomy): Bacteria > Pseudomonadati > Pseudomonadota > Alphaproteobacteria > Hyphomicrobiales > Methylobacteriaceae > Methylobacterium > Methylobacterium sp. TK31. The sequence goes on from NZ_CM143964.1 coordinate 3,725,016, forward strand.
ATTTCGGCGCCATGGCGGGCTTGGGGGGCTTCATCCTCATCCACCTCGCCCTCGTCTTCGTCGTCCCGAGCACACTGCCGGCGATGATCACCGGCCGCGCCCGGATCACCGAGGAGACCGCCCGCTGATGCCCCGCGATCCCGCCGCCGCCCGCCTCAAGGCCCTGCGCCACGACCTCGCCCCCGACCTCGCCCGTCTGGAACGCCGGATGGTGCTGCGCGGCGGCCTCTCGCTGGGAGCCCTGACCCTGCTTTCGGGCTGCGACCTCTCCACGGGCAGCAACGGCACCCTGGCCGACCGGGTGCTCTGGGCGATGTCGCGGGCCAACGACCAGGTCCAGCAATGGCTGTTCGATCCCAAGACCCTGGCGCCGACCTACCCGGCCTCGATGATCGACAGTCCCTTCCGCTTCAACGCCTTCTATCCGCCGGACAACATCCCGGAGATCGACGAGGCGACCTGGAAGCTGGAGGTTTCCGGCCTCGTCGCCGACAAGTCGCCCTGGACCCTGGCGAAGCTGCGGGCCCTGCCGCAGGAGAGCCAGATCACCCGCCACATCTGCATCGAGGGCTGGAGCCAGATCGGGCAGTGGAGCGGCGTGCCGCTGCGGACCTTCCTGGAGCGGACCGGCGCGGACCTCACCGCGAAATATGTCGGGTTCAAATGCGCCGACCGCTATTACGGCAGCCTCGACATGCCGAGCGCCCTGCACCCGCAGACGATCCTGGCACTCGACTTCGCCGGCCAGCCCCTCGCGCCCGAGTACGGCTACCCCCTGCGGGTCCGGGTGCCGACGAAGCTCGGCTTCAAGAGCCCCAAGCACATCGCGGCGGTCTTCGTGACCAACGATTATCCGGGCGGCTACTGGGAGGATCAGGGCTACAACTGGTTCAGCGGGATCTGAGGGACGCGCCCCTCGCATCGGCCACGGTTCCGCTCTACATCGCGTCGCGATGAGCACAGACTTCACCCTCGACCCACAGCTGGTCGCCGACACCGTGCATGTGGGCGACCTCGCCCTGTGCAGCGTCCTCCTCATGGACGATGCCCGCTTCCCCTGGCTGATCCTCGTGCCGCGCCGGGCCGGCGCCAGCGAGATCACCGACCTGTCGCCGGAGGATGCGCGCGGCCTGATGGACGAGATGCGGATCGCGACGGGCGTGATGCTGGCGCTGGCCAAGCCCGACAAGGTCAACGTCGCCGCACTCGGCAACGTCGTGGCCCAGCTCCACGTCCACGTGATCGGGCGCTTCCACTCCGATCCCGCCTGGCCGAAGCCGGTCTGGGGCATCGGCACGGCCACCCCCTACCCCCACCATGCCCGCGCCCAGATGATCGAGCGCATCGGCGCCCTGTTCGCGGCGGCCTGAGGCGATGACCGATTCCCTGGATCAGCTCGGCTACGTCCAGAGCCGCCTCGTGCGCCATTCCGCCGAGAGCGCCGCCCCGATCCCCGACCTCGACGCGCCCGGCGCGCGCATCGTCATCCTGGCCGGCGACCGCGTCGTGCTCGTAGGCGATACGGCGCTCCTGCTGCCGGACACGGCCGTCCAGACGGGTACGCGTAGCCTGACGCTCTATCTCGGCCGCCTCGACGGCGAGCCGGTCTTCGCCGCCGCCGTCCCGGCGGAGATGGCCGAGACCCTCGACGCCGATCCGGGTTTCCGGACCAACGACCTGCGCAGCCTCGCCGGCGAGGGCCGGATCGCGCCCCACGAACTCGGACTCCTCGCCACGGCGAAATCCCTGCTCGGCTGGCACGCGCGCAACGGCTTCTGTGCCCAGTGCGGGGCGCCGACGGTCGTCGCGGCCGGCGGCTACCGGCGCGAATGCACGGCCTGCGGGACGCACCACTTCCCCCGCACCGACCCCGTGGTGATCATGCTGATCACCCGGGGCGACGCCTGCTTGCTCGGCCGCTCGCCGCGCTTCAACCAGGGCATGTATTCCTGCCTCGCCGGCTTCCTGGAGCCCGGCGAGACCGTCGAGGCCGCCGTGCGGCGCGAGACCTTCGAGGAGGTCGGCCTGACCATCGGCACGGTGCGCTACCACGCCTCGCAGCCCTGGCCGTTCCCGTCCTCGCTGATGATCGGCTGCGTGGCTGAAAGCCTCGACGAGGCCATCACCCTCGATCCGGAAGAGCTCGCCGACGCGCGCTGGTTCTCGCGGGATGCCGTCGCGGCGATGCTGGAAGGTCGCCATCCCGACGGGCTGACCACGCCGCCGCCGCTCGCGATCGCGAACCTGCTGATGCGGGCCTTCGTCGAGGGACGGGCCTGAGGACCGCCCGGCCTATCCTCAGGCCGGGGAAGGTTTCAGCCCGGCGATGGTTTCAGCCGAGCACGCGGATCGGTGCTCCGTCGAGGTAGGCACGGATGTCCTCCACGATCTCCGGAAAATAGGTGCGGTAGTTCCGCTCCGTGACGTAGCCGAGATGCGGCGTCGCCAGCACGTTGGGCAGGGTGCGCCAGGGTGAATCCGGCAGCAGCGGCTCGGTCTCGAAGACGTCGAGGCCGGCACCGGCGATCCGGTTCTCGCCGAGGGCCGCCAGCAGCGCGGCCTCGTCCACGATCGCGGCGCGGGAGGTGTTGATCAGGAACGCGTCGGGGCGCATCCGGCGCAGCGCCGCGTCGTCGACGAGGCCGCGGGTGCGCTCGCCGAGGACGAGGTGGATCGAGACGACATTGCTGGTCTCCAGCAACGCCTCAAGCGAGGGCGCCAGGGTGACGCCCTCGGCCGCGGCCCGTTCGGCCGTGAGGTTCCGGCTCCAGGCACTGACCTCCATACCGAAGGCTAGCCCGATCCGGGCGACGCGGGCACCGGTCTTGCCGAGGCCTAGCAACCCGAGGCGGCGGCCCGCGAGATCGCTGCCGACGCTGGACTGCCAGGGGCCGCCCGTCCGCAGGGCCTGCACCTCGGGCACGAGGTGGCGGGCCAGCCCCAGGATCAGCGCCCAGGTCAGCTCCACCGGCGGCTCGGGGTGGCTCGCGGTGCCGCAGACCGTGACGCCGTGCGCCTTCGCGGCGGCGAGGTCGATCGACAGGTTGCGCATCCCGCTGGTGAGGAGGAGCCGCAGCTTCGGCAGGCGCGCGAAGAGCTCGGCCGGGAACGGCGTGCGCTCGCGCATCATCACTACGATCTCGCAATCCCCGATCGCGTCGACGAGCGCGTCCTGCGTCGCGAAGGTGGTGCGCAGGTCCCGCAGGGTGAGGCGGTCCGCCAAACCCGACCAGTCGGCCAGGGTCGGGCCGACGCCCTGGTAATCGTCGAGGATCGCGCAGGTGAGCATGAGACATCCTGTCTGGGGAGGACTGGGCTAGCGCACGCCGAACAGCTTGGCCAGCCGCCCTCGGGACTTTGACTCCTCGACACGAAACCGGCACCCCGGGATCCGAAACGATCACGATTCGTTCTCAGCCAAGATTTGTTCTTAGCGAAGATTCGTTCCCAGCCACGAGTCGGGTGCAGCGGAGCCGGAAAGGAGATGACGTCGATGTCCGGGCCGCTCGCCTATGCCGAGCTCGCCGTCACCACGAACTTCTCCTTTCTGCGCGGGGCCTCGCATCCCGGCGAGATGGTGGGGCAGGCCGCCGAACTGGGGCTGCACGCCATCGGCATCGCCGACCGCAACACCCTGGCGGGCGTGGTGCGGGGCCATGCCGAGGCGAAGCGGCGGGCCGCCGCCGGCGAGCCCGGCATCCGCTTCCTGCCCGGCGTGCGCCTCGTCACGCAGGAGGGCTTCGAGGCCATGGCCTACCCGATGGACCGGGCCGCCTATGGCCGCCTGTGCCGGCTCCTCACCCTCGGCAACCGCCGCTCCGAGAAGGGCCAGTGCCGGTTCGACTTTCCGGAACTCCTGGACGCCAGTGAAGGCCAGATGCTCATCGCGGTTCCGCCGGAGCGGCTCGGCGACGACGACCCCTTCCTCGGCCATGTCCGCCAACTCGCCGCCGAGGCCCCCGGCCGGGTCACCCTGGCGGGAAGCCACCACCGGCGCGGCGACGAGCGACGCCGCCTCGGGCGCCTCGCCGAACTGGGGCTGCGCCTCGGTGCGCCGTTGGTGGCGGTGTCGGATGCGCTCTACCACCACCCGGATCGGCGCCCCCTGCAGGACATCGTCGCCTGCATCCGCGAGGGCTGCACGCTGAATGCGGCGGGCTACCGCCTGGAGGCCAATGCCGAGCGCCACCTGCGGCCAGCGGAAGAGATGGCGCGCCTGTTCGCCGACCATCCCGAGGCCGTCGCCCGCACGATCGAGATCGCGCAGGCCTGCGACTTTTCCCTCGACGAGCTCAAGTACGAGTATCCCGACGAGCCGGTCCCGCCCGGCTTCGGTGCGCAGGATTACCTGGCCTACCGGGTCATGGAGCGCGCGGGCTGGCGCTACCCCGATGGCATTCCCGAACAAATCGTGAACACGATCCAGGACGAACTGCGCCTCATCGCGAAGATGGACTATGCGCGCTACTTCCTGACCCTGTTCGACATCGTCGAGTTCGCGCGCAAGCGGGGCATCCTATGCCAGGGGCGCGGCTCGGCGGCCAATTCCGTGGTCTGCTACTGCCTCGGCATCACGGCGGTCGACCCCACCGAGATCCGGCTGCTCTTCGCCCGCTTCATCTCGGAGAACCGGGCCGAGCCCCCCGACATCGACGTGGATTTCGAGCACGAGCGCCGCGAGGAGGTGATCCAATACCTCTACGACCGCTACGGCCGCGACCGCGCCGCGATCTGCGCCACGGTGATCCACTATCGCCCGCGCAGCGCCATCCGGGAGGTCGGCAAGGTTCTGGGCCTGCCCCCCGACATCACCGGGGTGATGGCCGACACGGTCTGGGGCTCTTGGGGCAAGGACCTACCCGACGCGCATATCGCCCAGGCCGGCCTCGACCCGGACAACCCGTCGATCCGGCAGGCGCTGGAACTCGCCCACGCGCTGATCGGCTTCCCGCGCCACCTGTCGCAGCATGTGGGCGGCTTCGTGCTGACCCGCGGGCGCCTCGACGAGACCGTGCCGGTGGGCAACGCCGCCATGGCGGACCGGACCTTCATCGAGTGGGACAAGGACGACATCGACGTGCTCGGCCTGATGAAGGTCGACGTGCTGGCGCTCGGCATGCTGAGCTGCCTACGCCGGGGCGTGGACTTTTTGGCGCGCGATTATGGCCACGACTACCCGACTTTGGCCGACCTGCCGCGCGAGGACGAAGCCACCTATGCGATGCTGGCAAAGGCCGATTCCGTCGGGGTGTTCCAGGTCGAGAGCCGGGCGCAGATGTCGATGCTGCCGCGCTTGAAGCCGCGGGAATTCTACGACCTCGTGGTGCAGGTGGCGATCGTGCGGCCGGGGCCGATCCAGGGCGACATGGTCCACCCCTACCTGCGCCGGCGCCAGGGGCTGGAGCCCGTGGTCTACCCCTCCCCCCATCCCGATCACGGGCCGAAAGACGAGCTCGAGAGCGTGCTCGCGCGGACCTACGGCGTGCCCCTGTTCCAGGAGCACGCGATGCAGATCGCCATCACCGCCGCCGGGTTCGCACCGCACGAGGCCGACGGCCTGCGCCGGGCCATGGCTACCTTCCGGCACAACGGTCAGATCGTGAATTTCCGCACCAAGTTCGTCGAGGGCATGGTCGGGCGCGGCTATCCGCGCGACTTCACCGAGCGCTGCTTCAAGCAGATCGAGGGCTTCTCCACCTACGGCTTCCCCGAGAGCCACGCGGCGAGCTTCGCCCTGCTGGTCTACGCCTCGGCCTGGATGAAGTGCCGGCACCCCGACGTCTTCCTCGCGGCGATCCTGAACTCCCAGCCGATGGGCTTCTACCAGCCGGCGCAGCTCGTGCGCGACGCCCGCGCCCACGGGGTCGAGGTGCGCGGCGTCGACGTCAATGCCAGCGATTGGGACTGCACCCTCGAACCGGCCCTGGAACCACCACCGCCCGGCGTCCCGCGGCGCTTCGCCGTGCGCCTCGGCCTGCGCCAGGTGAGCGGGGTGCCGCAGGCTGCCATGCACCGTCTCGTCGCTTTGCGGGGCAACGGCTATGCCAGCATCGAGGGCCTGCAGGCGGCCCTCGCCCTGCCGCGCAACGCCCTGGAGCGGCTGGCCGAGGCGGATGCGTTCCGCTCCCTCGACCTCGACCGGCGGGCCGCCCTCTGGGCGGTGCGGACCCTGGAGGGCACCTCGGCCCGCAAGGCCGCCCTGCGGGCCGCCGGCGACCGGCGGGCCCATCTCCTCGACACGCCGATGCCGCTCTTCGCCTTCCACGCCGATGACGGGCTGTTCCGGGCCGAGCCCGCCGTGGCCCTGCCGACCATGGCGGCTTCCGAGCACGTGGCGGAGGACTACGCCGCCACCGGTCTCTCCCTGAAGGGCCACCCGGTGGCGTTCTTCCGGACCCGGCTCGCCCGCATCGGCGCGATTCCCGCGCGCGACCATCATGACGGCACCCGGGTCGCGAACAACGCCCGGGTCACCGTGGCGGGCCTCGTGCTCACCCGGCAGCGACCGGGCACGGCGCGCGGCACCGTGTTCCTGACCCTGGAAGACGAGACCGGCATCGCCAACGTCATCGTCTGGCGCGACGTGTTCGAGGCCAACCGCGCGACCGCCATGGGCGCCCGCTTCCTCGCGGTGCGGGGCCGGGTGCAGCGCCAGGGTCTCGTCGTGCACCTGCTAGCCGAGCAGTTCCGCGACCTCTCGGCGGCCCTGCGCGACCTGCGGGCCGGGGGCCTGCGGCTGCCGCCCGAGACCACCGATTTCGGCGTCCCGGAGGATCGGCGGATTTACCGCAGCCGCGACTTCCATTGAGGCCGAATCGCGGCAGCTTGCCTGGCGGGCTGGTGACTGGTGCCGACCCGGATTAGACCTTGGGCTTGCTTCACCGAGACCACGACACTGCCCCGATCATCGATACGCGCCCCTGTTTGGAAAGGCTGGCAGATCGTCCATGCGACGGAGCGCCTGCGCACGCATCCCTGGCTGGGCGACGGCGCGGCGCTGATCGCGTCGGCGCTGGCCCTCGGCCTGCGCTTCGCCCTCGACGAGGTGCTGCCGCCGGGCTTTCCCTACCTGACGTTCTTCCCGGCCGTGATCCTCACGACCTTCTTCTTCGGCCTGCGGCCGGGCATCACCTGCGCGGGGCTCAGCGGCCTCGCCGCCTGGTACTTCTTCATCCCACCGGCCGGCACCTTCATCATCGACGGACCGACCGCGCTCGCCCTTGCCTTCTACGTCTTCATCGTGGCGGTCGACATCGCGCTGATCCACGTCATGCACCGGGCGGGCGAGCGGCTGCGCGCCGAGCGGCAGGTCTCGGCGGGGCTCTACGAACAGCAGCGCACCATGTTCCAGGAGCTGCAGCACCGGGTCGCCAACAACATGCAGTTCGTGGCCGCCCTGCTGACCCTGCAGAAGCGCAAGGTCGGCAACGATCCGAAGGCGGCGCTCGCCGCCCTCGACGAGGCGCGGGTGCGGCTCGAGACGATCTCGCGCATCCACCGCCGCCTCTACGATCCGAGCAGCATCGAGCGCCCGGTCGGACAGTACCTCAGCGAACTCTGCACCGATCTCCTCGACGCCACGGGGGCGCACAACATCGTATGTCTCGTCGACACGCCACCGGTGCGCTTCGACCTGACCCAGCTCACGACCCTGTCGCTCCTCATGGTCGAAGTGGTGACCAACGCCCTGAAGCACGCCTTTCCGGGCGGGCGGCGGGGCACCATCACGATCCGGATCGAACGGCTCGACACGGAGCGCCTGCAGCTCACGATCGCGGATGACGGTCGCGGCATGCCCGCGGATTTCGACCCCGACACCACCCGCAGTCTAGGCTTTCGCATCGCGCAGGGTCTCGCGGGTCAGCTCGGCGGCCAGCTCGACTACATCAACGCGGGCGGCACGGTGGTCCGCCTCGCCTTCAAGCCCTGAGGCGCCTCCCCTCTCCCGGACAACCCGACATGCGACTGCGCGACGCCCTCCTCCCGCTTCTCCTCGGCGCGAGCCTGATCGGCCCCAGCCTCGCGCGGGCCGACACGTGCGATGCCCTCGCCGCGCAGATCGCCGGCGCGATGGGCGGCAAGGTCGGCCGGCGCACCGGTCCCAGCATCGATCTGCGGGTCTCCGGCGGCCTGAAACTCGACCTCACCTGCCGGGCCGAGCCCATCGTGCAGGCGGCCTCCTCGGACCCGACGCCCTCGGCGGCCTATTTCGCCGACCTTGCCCTGGCGGCCGAGATCGTGGTGGGCGAAAGCGCGAGCGCCGTGCAGGGCGCCATCGCCACAGCCTACGCCACCGCCCTGAAGGACAGGCGCAAATCCTTCATCCAGCAGAACGGCTGGTCGGCGAGCTGCTACACCGATGCCGGCGGCTCGATCCGCACGCTGTGCTCGGTGGGGCGGATCCCGTCAGGTTAGCCGTCGCCGGACGCGCGGCTCGACTGGATCCGCGCGCCGTCGCGTCTCGAACGGATCAGTATTCGATCACGTCTTCCAGGGCGTAGTGCTTCACCGTCTTCCGATTGGCGATGAGCTCGTCGATCGTCGGCTCGCCCTTCATGGCGCGGGCGATCGCGAGCTTCGTCGCCTCGTAATTCGTCCGGTAGAGATCCTTGCGGTCGACGTTCGGGTCAGATCCACAGCGCTCGTCCAGCCAGATCATGATGATCATGCAGAGCTCGTCGAGCCCGTCCTTGGGTAGGACGCCCTCGATCACGCAGTCGATGATGGCGTCCCCCGTGGCGGCCTGGACGACACCGCCGAGCAATTCGGCATACTCGGCCGTATGGATCGTGACCTTCGTGGTCATCATCGTGGCCGGGCGCACGAGCTGGTTGAGGTCGCGCACCACGAACATCCGGGTGTGGCCCTGGACCTGGCCCATCATGCCCGCGAAGGCTTGGCCCACCGGGCCGCGGGTCGAGCCGATCAACACCTCCGGCATCGCGTCGGTGTACTGCCCTTCCGCCGCGAGCACGGTCGCCTCGCCGGTACGGAACCAGATCTCGGACATGGGGTCTTCCTCCACTGAATGTTTTTCCGCGCCCGGTGGGCCGGGATGGGTCGGGGCGCACAAACACCAGGGGGTGGCACGACGTCAATCGCAGGCCGCATCCCCCCGACCCCTGGCCTCGTGCCACCGGATCGGTCATGCAAGACGGATCATGCAAGGCCAATCAGGCAAGCTCGCGGGCGATCGGGAGCGACGGCAACGCGGGAGAGGTGCGAAAGCCCATGGGCGGAGAACGGGACTGGAGCATCGCGGTGGCAGCGGCACCCGACGGAGTCCGGATCGAGATCGGGCTACCCGGGCTGGAGGGGACACCGGTCACGGCGATCCTGGCCCTCGACCGGGAGGAGGCCCGCACCCTGGCGCGGGCGCTGCTGGCGGCCTCCGGCGACGCGATGGAGCGCACCTTCCCACGCGCCTCCGGCCCGGACGAGCGCTGAGCCAGAGGCTCCGACCGCACGCCCGAAACACATCTCCGCGGAGGGAGCCTAGAGACCGACGCGGTTGCTGCGGCCCGGCAGGGTCTGCACCTTGGTGTCGCGGGGCTCCACCGGCGCAGCACAGGTATAGGTGAACTCGGTCTGCAGGTCGGTGAACACGGTCTCGCCGCGGACCCGGCAATCCTCGCGCCCCGTCTCGTTCAGGTAGGTGCGCGCCGCCTCGCGGAAGCGCTTGACCCGGGTCAGGGCTGGATCGCCGCCGGCGAACGCATCGTCGATGCCGCAGCCCGTAGTCTCCCGCAGGGCGTTGGAGACGATCAGCATCTTGCGCACCCGGCGCTGGTCGTAGACCTCGTAGGGGTCCTTGCAGCCGATGGTCACCACCTGGGGCGTCAGGCTGACATAGGTCTTCGAGATGTAGGCGAAGCCCGTGCAGCCCGAGGCGACGAGCCCGAGCGCGACGGTGGCGACGAGGGAGCCAGTGAGCCGGTACACGTTTCGGGCGCCCTTCGCTGGTCTCGGGCCATGGTTGGGCCGGATCGGCATTGAAGCGCAGGCGCGCCCACGGTCAAGCCTCGCCCGGCCACACTCCAGCGGTTTCGAAGCCCGCCGCCTCCCCGTGAGGGAGACGGCGGCGCCGGGGCCCTACTCGGCGGCGGCCGCGAGGTAGCGGGCCGGATCGTAGTTCAGGATCGGGCCGAGCCAGCGCTCGACCTCCCGCAGGTCCATGCCCTTGCGGATCGCGTAGTCCTCGACCTGATCGCGCTCCACCTTGGCGACGCCGAAGTAATGCGCCTCCGGGTGGGCGATGTAGAGGCCCGAGACCGAGGAGCCCGGCCACATGGCGTAGGACTCGGTGAGCTTCACGCCGATGCGCGACTCCGCCTTGAGCAGGTCGAACAGCGTGACCTTCTCGGTATGGTCGGGCTGCGAGGGGTAGCCGGGCGCGGGACGGATGCCGGCATATTCCTCGCGCACCAGGTCTTCCGGCGCGAAGGTCTCGTCGGCGGCGTAACCCCAGAACTCGCGGCGGACCCGCTCGTGCATGCGCTCGGCCAGGGCCTCGGCGATGCGGTCGGCCAGCGCCTTGACCAGGATCGAGCGGTAATCGTCGTTGGCCCGCTCGAAGCGCTCGGCGATGCGCACCTCCTCCAGGCCCGCCGTGACGACGAAGCCGCCGACATAATCGGCGATGCCGGTCTCGGCCGGCGCGACGAAGTCGGACAGGCAGGTATTGGCGCGCCCGTCACGCTTCGTCAGCTGCTGGCGCAGGCCGAAGAAGCTCGCGAGTTTTTCCGATCGGCTCTCGCCGGTGAACAGCGTGATGTCGTCGCCGACCGAGTTCGCCGGCCAGAAGCCGATGATCGCCTTCGGGTTGAACCAGCGCTCGTCGACGATCTGCTTCAACATCTCCTGCGCGTCGTCGAACAGCGCCTTGGCGGCCGGGCCCTGGTTGGGGTCCTCGAAGATCGCCGGGTAGCGGCCCTTGAACTCGTAGGTCTGCAGGAACGGCGTCCAGTCGATGTAGGGCACCAGATCTGCGACCTCGTAGGAGCTGTAGACCCGCACGCCGGTGAAGCTCGGCTTCTTCGGCTGGTAGCCCGACCAGTCGATCCGGAACGGATTGGCGCGGGCCTTCGCCAGCGGCAGACGCTGCTTGTCGAGCTCCGAGCGGGCATGGGCGTCCGAGACCTTGCGGTACTCGGCGCGGATGTTGGCGATCGTCGAATCCCGCGTCTCCTTCGAGAGCAGGCTGGAGACCACGCCGACCGCCCGGCTCGCATCGGTGACGTAGACGGTCTGGCCCCGATTGTAGGAGGGGTGGATCTTCACCGCCGTGTGGACGCGGCTCGTGGTGGCGCCGCCGATGAGGAGCGGCACGTCGAAGCCCTCGCGCTCCATCTCGGCCGCGACGTGCACCATCTCGTCCAGCGACGGGGTGATGAGCCCGGACAGGCCGACGATGTCGACGTTCTCGCGCTTGGCGACGTCGAGGATCTTGGCCGCCGGCACCATCACGCCGAGATCGATGATCTCATAGTTGTTGCAGGCGAGCACGACGCCGACGATGTTCTTTCCGATGTCGTGGACGTCGCCCTTCACGGTCGCCATCAGGATCTTGCCGGCGGCCTGGCGCTTGCCGTCGCCGCCATTGGCGAGCTTCTCCGCCTCCATGAAGGGTTCGAGATAGGCCACCGCCTGCTTCATCACGCGGGCCGACTTCACCACCTGCGGCAGGAACATCTTGCCGGAGCCGAACAGGTCGCCGACCACGTTCATGCCGGCCATGAGCGGCCCCTCGATGACGTGGAGCGGGCGCTCGGACTTCAGGCGCGCCTCCTCGGTGTCGGCCACCACGAACTCGGTGATGCCGTTGACCAGTGCATGCTCCAGCCGCTTCTCGACCGGCGCCTCGCGCCAGGACAGGTCGGCCGTCTTGGCCTGGACGCCGCCGCCGGACTTGAAGCGCTCGGCCGCCTCCAGCAGGCGGTCGGTGGAATCGTCGCGCCGGTTGAGGACGACGTCCTCGCAGAGCTCGCGGAGTTCGGGCGGCAGTTCGTCGTAGATCGCGAGCTGGCCCGCATTCACGATGCCCATGTCCATGCCGACCTGGATCGCGTGGTAGAGGAACACCGCGTGCATCGCCTCGCGCACGGGCTCGTTGCCCCGGAAGGCGAAGGACAGGTTCGAGATGCCGCCCGAGATGTGGGCGTGCGGCAGGGTCTCGCGGATGGTCTTCGTCGCCTCGATAAAGGCGACGCCGTAGCCGTTATGCTCCTCGATGCCGGTGGCGACCGCGAACACGTTGGGATCGAAGATGATGTCTTCCGGCGGGAATCCCACCTCCTCGGTCAGGACCTTGTAGGCCTTGGTGCAGATCTCGACCTTGCGCTCGAGCGTGTCGGCCTGGCCCTGCTCGTCGAAGGCCATCACTACGATCGCCGCGCCGTAGGAGCGGCACACCCGCGCGTCGGCGATGAACTTCTCGATGCCCTCCTTCATGGAGATCGAGTTCACGATCGCCTTGCCCTGGACGCACTTCAGCCCGGCCTCGATGACGTGGAACTTCGAGGAATCGATCATCACCGGCACGCGGGCGATGTCGGGCTCGGCGGCCACGAGGTTGAGGAACTCCACCATCGCCTTCTCGGAATCGAGCAGGCCCTCGTCCATGTTGACGTCGATGATGCTGGCACCCGCCGCGACCTGGTCGCGGGCGACGTCGAGGGCGGCGGCGTAGTCGCCGGCGGTGATCAGCTTCCTAAACTTGGCCGAGCCGGTGACGTTGGTGCGCTCGCCCACGTTCACGAAGGGGATCTCCTTCGTCAGGGTGAAGGGCTCCAGGCCCGACAGGCGCATCAGCCGGGGCACCTCGGGAATCGCGCGGGGCTTGCACCCTTCGACGGCCTGCGCGATGGCGCGGATGTGGTCCGGCGTGGTGCCGCAGCAGCCGCCGACCATGTTGACGAGGCCGGCGGTGGCGAACTCGCCCACCAGCTTGCCCATCGCTTCCGGGCTCTCGTCGTAGAGGCCGAACTCGTTGGGGAGACCCGCATTCGGGTAGGCGCAGACCAGGGTGTCGGCGATCCGCGACAGCTCCGAGATGTGCCCGCGCATTTCCTTGGCGCCGAGCGCGCAGTTCAGCCCGATGGTGAGCGGGTTGGCGTGGCGCAGGGCGTTCCAGAACGCCTCGGGAGTCTGGCCCGAGAGGGTGCGGCCGGAGAGGTCGGTGATCGTGCCCGAGATCATGATCGGCAGGACCATACCCCGCTCCTCGAACACCGCCCAGGCCGCCGCCACGGCCGCCTTGGCGTTGAGGGTGTCGAAGATGGTCTCGATCAGGATGAGCTCGGCGCCGCCATCCATCAGGCCGCGGACCTGCTCGACATAGGCCTGCTTGACCTGGTCGAAGGTCACGGCCCGGTAGCCGGGATTGTTGACGTCCGGCGAGATCGACAGGGTGCGGTTCGTCGGGCCGATGGCGCCGGCCACGAAGCGGCGGCGGCCGTCCTGCTCTTCGGCGAGCCGGGCGGCCTCGCGGGCGAGACGCGCGCCCTCGGCGTTCAATTCGTGGATAATCGATTCCATGCCGTAATCGGCCTGGGCGATCGTGGTGCCCGAGAAGGTGTTGGTCTCGCAGACGTCGGCACCGGCCAGGAAGTAGTCGAGGTGGATCTGCCGGATCGCGTCGGGCTGGGTCAGGATCAGGAGGTCGTTGTTGCCCTTCTGGTCGTGGCCGTGATCCAGGAACCGCGATCCGCGAAAATCCTCCTCGCCGTAGCCGAGGCGCTGGATCACGGTCCCCATCGCCCCGTCGAGAACGAGGATTTTCTCGCCCGCGCGCTGGCGCAGGGCGGCTTCGATCTCTTTTCCGTCGACGGGGCGCAGGTCGGTCATGGGTTTCTCACGCGTCATTCCGGGGCCGCGGAGCGGCGCCCGGAATCCAGAACCGCGACGGGTCCGGAGAGTGAAGTTCGACAGGGTCGGCGTGTCGGATCCCGGGCCCGCTTGTCGGCGCCCCGGGACGACGTGGGGTCAGGCCGCCTTGGCGGCAACCTTCGGGGCCTGAGCCCGCAGGCCGAGCACGTGGCAGATGGCGTAGACGAGGTCGGAGCGGTTCATCGAATAGAAGTGGAAGTCGTTGACGCCGTGATCGACGAGGTCGAGCACCTGCTCGGCCGCCACCGCCGCCGCCACGAGGCGACGGGTCTCGACGTCGTTGTCCAGGCCTTCGAACCGGGCCGCGAGCCAGTACGGCACGGAGGCGCCCGTGCGGCGGGCGAAGTTCGCCGCCTGCTTGAAGTTCTGCACCGGCAGAATGCCGGGAATGATCGGGATGTCGATGCCCGCGGCCCGCACCTTGTCGACGTAGCGCAGGTAGATGTCGTTCTCGAAGAAGAACTGCGTGATCGCCTGGTCGGCGCCCGCGTCGACCTTGGCCTTCAGCGCGTCGATGTCGGCATCGAGGGAGGGCGCCTCGGGGTGCTTCTCCGGATAGGCCGAGACCGAGACCTTGAAGTCGCCGATGCGCTTGATGCCGGCGACGAGATCGGAGGTCTGGGCGTAGCCGCCCGGATGCGGCCGGTAGGCGGTGCCGATGCCGTCCTGCGGGTCGCCGCGCAGGGCCACGATGTGGCGCACGCCGGCATCCCAGTAGGATTGCACGACGGCGTCGATCTCCTCGCGGGTGGCGTCGACGCAGGTGAGATGGGCGGCCGGCTGGAGGCTCGTCTCCTTGACCATCCGGGCGACGGTGTTGTGGGTGCGCTCGCGGGTGGAACCGCCGGCACCGTAGGTCACCGAGACGAACTTCGGTTGCAGCGGCGCGAGGCGCTCGATCGAGGACCAGAGGATCTTCTCCATCTCCTCGGTCTTCGGAGGGAAGAACTCGATGGAGACCCGGATCGGACGGTAGCTGTCGCGGCTGGCGCGATGGTGGGAGGCGGATGGCATCGGGTCGTCCTCTATGTCGATCGGTTCAGACGGTCGTCGATCAGGGTTCGAAGGCAGGATTCTGGTGGAAGCGGACAGTCGCCCTCAGGCGACAGCCCGCTCCGGGATCGGGTCGGACGCGGCCATCTCGGCCGCATCGGTGGCGAGCCAGAGCGTCACGGTCAACTGGTCCTCGACCTCGCCCGTGGGGGCGAGGTCCCGGGTGGTGACGGTGGGCAGCCCCGCATCGTTGAGCCAGCCCGTCACCTGTTCGGGCGCGAAGCCGAGGCGGCGATGGGCCTGGGCCTCGCGCAGGAATTCGAGGTCGTGGGGGGCGAAATCCACCACCAGCAGGCGCCCGCCGGGGGCGACGAGGCGGGCGGCCTCGCGCAGGGCCCGGGCCGGATCGTCGAGGTAGTGCAGCACCTGATGGACCACGACGAGGTCGAACCCGCCGCGCCCGAAGGGTGGCGCGTGGATGTCGCCCTGGCGCAGGTCGACCCGGGACAGGCCCAGGCGCTCCAGGTTCGCCCGTGCCACGGAGAGCATGGCGTGGTTCGAATCGAGCCCGACCGCGCGGACGGCGCGTCCGGCCAGCAATCCGAGCATGCGTCCGGTGCCGGTGCCGAGATCGACCAGGTTCTGGATCGGCCGGCTGCCGAGCACGTCGAGCACCGCGGCCTCGACGGTGGCCTCCGGCACGTGCAGCGAGCGCAGGCGGTCCCATTTGGGCGCGAGGCGGGCGAAGAAGGCCTGGGCGGCCTCGGCCCTCTGGGTGCGCACGGCCTCCAGGCGGGCGAAATCCTCGGAGAGCGGCGCCCGGGTGGCATCGAGCCCGGCCACGAGCGGCTCGACCAGGGCGGCGCGATCCTCCACCAGGCGGAAGAAGGCCCAGGCACCCTCGCGGTGCCGCTCCACCAGCCCGGCCTCCACCAGCAGCTTGAGATGGCGCGAGATGCGCGGCTGCGACTGACCCAGGATGTCGGTGAGGTCGGAGACCGAGAGTTCGCCGGCGGCCAGCAGCGCCAGGATGCGTAGGCGCGTCTCCTCCGCCGCCGCCCGCAGGATGGCGAGGGCGTCGGCAAACGGCAGGGCCGTGGCTGGAGAGGATCCCGCGTTAGACATAAAGATATCTTTATGTGAAAACGAGAGCTCTGACAAGCGTCTCCGACATCAGTCGCGGTCGCGAGGACACGGGCGCCTCACGGCGCGTTCCAGAGCCAGGCGGCCCCGCGGACGCCGGAGGCATCGCCGTACCGGCTCGGGCGGATGGGCGTATCGAACGCGTCGGAAAACACGTGCGGCGCCACCCGCGACGGCAGTCCGCTGAGGATCTCGGGCACGCGCGAGAGACCGCCGCCGATGACGATGACATCGGGGTCGATCAGGTTGATCACCTGGGCCATCCCGCGTCCGAGGCGGTCGAGGTAGCGGTCGAGGGTCGCCTCCGCCTCCGCGTCGCCGGCCCGCAGGGACGCGATAACGGCCTCGCCGCTGCCCGTCGCACCGGCGCGGCGGGCGTGGTCGGCGGCGAGCGCCGGGCCGGAGACCCAGCTTTCGAGGCAGCCGTGCCGGCCGCAATAGCAGGCCGGTCCGGGGCGCTCGTCGTCGCGGGGGGATGGCAGCGGGTTGTGGCCCCACTCACCGGCGATGCGGTCGCGCCCCGAGAGGGCGCGGCCCTGCAGCGCGATGCCGGAGCCGACGCCGGTGCCGAGGATGATCGCCCAGACGACGGATGCGCCCGCCCCGGCCCCGTCGACGGCCTCCGAGACCGCGAGGCAGTTGGCGTCGTTTTCCAGGCGCACCGGACGGGCCAGGGCGCGTTCGAGATCCTGGCCGAACGGCCGGCCGTTCAGCCAGACCGAGTTGGCGTTCTTGATGAGGCCGGTGCGCGGCGAGATCGCCCCCGGCATGCCGATACCGACCGTCCCGGTGGCACCGGCCCGCGTCTCCAGGTCCCGCACGAGGTCCGCGATGGCCGCGAGGGTCGCCGCATAATCGTCACGCGGCGTGGCGACCCGGTGCTCGGCCCGGGTCGCGCCATCGGATGTGAGGGCGATCCCGGCGATCTTGGTGCCGCCGAGATCGATGCCGATGCGCAGGGGTCCGGACAGGTCCGGGTTCCGTCAGCGCGCCGCGGCCGGGACCGGGCCCGCCGGGCTCGCGGCGCTGCCGGAATCCATTTCCGGGGCGTGGTCGGAAATGTCGGTGCCGATCGAGACCGGGTGCGCCATGACCTGGCGCAGCTTCTCGGTGTCGAGTTCGCCTTCCCAGCGGCTGACCACCACCGTGGCGACGCCGTTGCCGATGAGGTTGGTGATGGCGCGGCACTCCGACATGAACTTGTCGACGCCGAGGATCAGGGTCATGGCCGCCACCGGCACCGGGTTGTTCGGAATGGCGCTGAGCGTCGCCGCCAGGGTGATGAAGCCCGCGCCGGTCACGCCGGAGGCGCCCTTGGAGGTCAGCATCGCCACAAGGATGATGGTGGCATACTGGCCGAAGGACAGGTCGGCGCCCACCGCCTGGGCCAGGAAGAGCGACGCCAGGGTCATGTAGATGTTGGTGCCGTCGAGGTTGAACGAGTAGCCCGTCGGGATCACCAGGCCGACCACGGAATCCGAGGCGCCGAGGCGGCGCATCTTCGTCATCATGTGCGGCAGCACCGTCTCGGAGGACGAGGTGCCCAGCACGATGAGGAGTTCGTCCTTGATGTAGGCCAGGAACTTGAAGATCGAGAAGCCGGCCACCCGGGCGATGCCGCCGAGGATGAGGACCACGAACAGGAAGGCCGTGACGTAGAAGGTGCCCACGAGCCAGGCGAGGTCGATGACCTTGCCGATGCCGTACTGGCCGATGGTGAAGGCCATGGCGCCGAAGGCGCCGATAGGGGCGAGCTTCACCACGAGGCCGATGATGCGGAAGAAGATCTGCCCGGCCGTGTCGATGGCGTGGGTGATGGCCTCGCCGCGCTGGCCCATGCCGGTGACGACGACGCCGGTCAGGATCGAGATCAGCAGCACCTGCAGCAGGTCGCCGGTGGCGAAGGCGTCGAAGAAGCTCTTCGGGATCAGGGCCATGATGTGGCCGGTCACCGAATCGTCGGCGGCCATCTTGGCGTATTTCTCGACCGCCTTGGCGTCGAGCTTCGTCACGTCGGCGTTGAAGCCGGCGCCCGGCTTGACGACCTCGCCGACGAGGACGCCGATGAGCAGCGCGATGGTGGAGACCACCTCGAAGTAGACCAATGCCTTCAGGCCGACGCGGCCGACCTTCTTCAGGTCGCCGATCGAGGCGATGCCGTGCACGATGGTACAGAAGATGATCGGTGCGATCATCATCTTGATCAGGGCGATGAAGGCGTCGCCGAGCCACTTGACCGACTTGCCCCATTCGGGATGGAGCCAGCCGAGAAGCACGCCCAGCACGATCGCGATCAGCACCTGGATATAGAGCACCTTGTACCAGGGCTCCTTGGACGGACGTGGGATCGCGGCTGGTGCCGCTCCATAGGTCGTCGCCTGGGCCATGATCCCTCCCGATGCGCTCTGCGCAACCCACTGATTGTTAATCCCGACGCTAGCCAGTTTATTCGCGCCGCTCAATCGCAGGCGGTGGGCTGCGATGACAAACGGCGGGCGCTTACATGCTCTTCGCGGGGAAAAGGGTCCGCGCGGCCACGGGCGGGCCGGCGCAGGAGGGTGCACGCAGGCGTGGCACCCGGACTCTCGAGACCCCGACGGCTTTCCATCCCGGGCCGGCGACGGCGGGAAGTCCGGCGCGCCGCGCAGTTCCGGATCCGGGCCTTCGGCCGCGCGGCCCCTCGATCCTCCGATCCGGCGCGCGGGTTTCCCGCACGAGGCGCCAGATAAGCGACCGCCCGCTCCTTTCGGAGCGGGCGGTCAGCAGGTCGGCTCGGACCTCGCGGGCCTCAGGTCTGCTGCGTGCGGCGCGGACGGACGGTCCAGCGCTCGAACTCGGCGGCGATGTCGTCCTCGCCGCGCGCGCCGCCCTTGGGCTGGGGCTGCGGATTACCGAGGGCCTGCGACAGGCTCTCGATCACGTCGTCGATGCGCGAGTCGATGTGGGGTGC
This sequence comes from Methylobacterium sp. TK31, assembly GCF_055361545.1. Classification (NCBI taxonomy): domain Bacteria; kingdom Pseudomonadati; phylum Pseudomonadota; class Alphaproteobacteria; order Hyphomicrobiales; family Methylobacteriaceae; genus Methylobacterium; species Methylobacterium sp. TK31. The sequence goes on from NZ_CM143964.1 coordinate 3,743,989, forward strand.
GGTCTCGGCCTGCGTCTCGGCTCCGCCGTCGGGCTGCCCGTGGGCCTCGGCGGCCTCGGGCTCGGGTGACGCCTCCACCGGGGCGGGCTCATCGGCCGGCGGCGCCGGTGCGGGCGCGGCCTCGGCGGCGACGGGAGCCGCCACCGCGCTGCCGCCCGCGACCCGGCGCAAGGCCTTCATCATCCCGTCGCCGTCGCCGGTGCTGACATTGGCGCTGGCCTTCGGAGCACCGTAGCGGCCGAAGCCGAAGCGCGGCTCGATGAGGTCCAGCACCGCTTCGAGGGCGGCGTTGGAGAGGCCGATCTCGCCGGGCTGCGGGACGCCCTGGAGCGCGACGGCATGGCGCTCGTAGCTCGGATCGTCGGAGACCTCGGGGCCGAACCAGGCCGGAACCGCGAAGCCCTGAGCCTCGTCGGCCCCGTCGAAGGAGACGCTGACGAGGTCGAATTCCCCCGGGGCGACGTAGCGATCGACCAGGGCCTCGCGGCCTCCGCCGAGGGCCAGCGCCGTGCGGTCATAGGCGGCCTTGCCCGAGCAGACATCCATCAGCGCGTCGCCGTGGGCACGCGGCACGTCGGTGCGCTCCTCGCTCGAACTCCCGTCCGGCGCCGTGGTCACCAGGACGAGGTGGCAGGTCTGCCCGTCGACCCGCACGTAGGAGACGCGGCCGGCCTGGGGGGCGAAGTAGCCCTCGCTGATCCGGGCGCCGCCGCGTTCCTTGCGGATCAGGCGCACCAGGGACGGGGCCACGAGAAACCGGCGTACGAGGCTCATCGACATTCTCCGCGAGGTCGGTCAACCCGGGGGCGTGGGTCCGGGTGGACGCTGACGTCAGGGCCACCGGCCGCCCGCGGGGCGGACAGGCCGGCTTCCAGGTGGTTCCCCGCACCGGACCCGGCGGCCCTCCGCGCGGAACGATGACATAGGATACGATCTGTGATCATTCCCAGCGTTGCCGGGACGGATCGGACAATAATTCTTCATCTTGGACTAAGCAAAACGACGGCGAAATCAAGACCACCGCCGCCGTCGCCCCGCCTCGTCTCCCGATCCGTCCCCATCGAAACCCGCCGGTGCGCCTCTCACGCTTCCGGTTCGAAGCGCAGCGAGAGGCCGTTCATGCAGTAGCGCAGGCCGGTGGGCGGCGGCCCGTCGTCGAAGACATGGCCGAGATGGCCTTTGCAGCGGGCGCAATGGACCTCGGTGCGGGTCATCCAGTGGCTGCGGTCGACGGTCGTCTCAACCGCATCGTCGAGGGGATCGAAGAAGCTCGGCCACCCGGTGCCGCTCTCGAACTTGGTGCCGGTGACGAAGAGCGGCGCGTCGCAGCCGGCGCAGTGGAAGACGCCCGGCCGCTTCTCGGCGTTGAGGCAGCTGGTGCCGGCCCGCTCGGTGCCGTGCTCGCGCAGCACGCGGTACTGGTCCGGCGTGAGGATCTCGCGCCATTCGGCTTCGCTGCGGGTCTGCACATCGTCCGTGGGCATCGAAGATCTCGCGGGGGATGACGTCGAGGGAGAAGACATCGGGCTTGCACTCCTGAAAGGGGCCGGGACGCTGCCCCTTAGATAGGCGCCCGGTGCCGCCGCGGGGAGGCCACCCTCAGGCCACCGCCCCGAGGGTGTCGGCCATGCGCGCCCGGCGTGCGCCCATGGGCCGTTCGGGGCCGGTGGTGGTGTCGCGAGCGGTCTGGTGCTCCATCTCGGCGTTGATCTCGCCGCCGAGCAGCACGATCGTGGTGGAGATCCAGATCCAGGTCATGAAGCCGATGGCGGCCCCCAGGGAGCCGTAGGTCTCGTTGTAGTTGCCGAAACTCGAGACGTACCAGGAGAACAGGATCGAGGCGAGGAGCCAGAGCAGGCCGGCCACCGCGCCGCCGACCCCGACCCAGCGCCAGCGCGGCCGCTGGCGGCTTGGGCCGTAGCGATAGAGCAGGGAAAGTCCTCCGAGCAGTACGACGAGGAGGGCCGGCCAGCGCAGGAGGGCGACGACCCAGGCGGTGTCGCTCAGGCCCACGAACTTGAACACCACCGGCAGCACCACGATGCCGGTGAGCGCCAGGATGGTGAAGACGAGCGCCCCGATGGTGAAGGTAAGGGAGCGCAGGTTCAGCATGACGAAGGAGCGCTTCTCCTCCTCCTCGTAGACCACGTTCAGGGCATCGAACATCGCCTTCATGGCGGCATTGGCGCTCCAGAGCGAGAGCAGGAGGCTGGTGAAGAAGGTCAGGCCAAGGGTGCCCGTGCCCTTGGCTGCGATGCGCTTGACCTGATCGCCGATGATCTCGATGGCGCCGGAGGGCAGCACCCCCTGCATGCTGGCCAGATGCTCGTTGATCGAGCCGACATCGGCGACGAGGCCGTAGCAGGAGACCAGGGCCGCGATGGCGGGGAACAGCGAGAGCAGCGAGTAGAAGGTCACGCCCGCCGCGACCGACAGGACCCGGTCCTGATTGAACTCCAGATAGACCCTGTAGAGGATGTCCTTCCAGCCCGCGGCGGTGATCTCGGTGGGCGAGCCGGCGGCCCGGCCGCGCGCGACCTGGGTCACCGCCGCCTCTTCCGCCGCCGCCCCTTCGTACGAGCGGGCGCCCTGGCCGGAAGACGGCGTGGAGGATGGCGGCACCGGCCCGGCGCGACGCGGTCCCTTCGGAGCGGCCGCGAGGGCGATCAGGGCCGTTCCGAGCATCAGCGTCCAGAGCACGGAGCCGGTGGCGCCGGAATCGGACGTGGGGCGGGGCGTGGACGACATCGGAACACCGGACAAGAGAGACGCGTCGATTCGGCGCGATCGCTCAACGTGAGGCAGGCTTGGCCGTTCCGAGATTCGGCGGCGATGCCCGCCTCTATTTCGCGCTTCGACGGGGCGCGACGGGTTCGCGGAGTGCCTCGGGCGGCGATCTCCACGGGGACGGGCGGCTTCGCTGAAACAGAGCGGTCAGGCGATCCCCGACATCATCAATCAGCGGCCCATGGAAGTATCGACCGGTCGTTCGGAGACGAAACGCCCTCGGACCATGATCTCAGTTTACGGTTGTCGTGCCTGAACGAGGATTGGTCACGCAGATACGAGAACGAATCGTCTGCAATCATTCGAAGATCTTGCAGTGCATGACGCGATACAAATCCCGATCGAGATATTCGAAACAATCACAATATCAAATCTTACACCACTATAAATCTATAATTATATCGGATTTTTAACGATCATACCCTATGAAATCCTCCGTTCATCCAAATTTCCTCCAGATTCATCAGTCCTCGGAGTTGAGAACGTGAGACTCGTCAGACAAGCCAGCGTGCTGGTCAAGATCGCCATTCCCCTCGTCGCCCTGGGTATCCTGGCGATCGGACTCGTCCTCTACGCACGCGTCAAGCTGGAGGCGGTCGCGGCCCAGACGCGGGAGTTCATCGAAGTCCTCAGCGTACGCCAGGAGGCTTATCTGCGGTATCAGATGAACCTCTCCGAGGCCGGCCTGATGTCACGGAACATAATCCTGGAGACGAAGCAGGCTGAGATGGCGAGGTACAAGGGATTGTACCAGGCCGCCAGCGAGAGGGCCTACCAGTCCGTGAACACGCTGGCGAACCTGGCGGAAACGCCGGCGCGCCGCAAGATTGCCGAAGAGCTGCGCGGGCTGACGGATTCCTATCTGTCGGTGCTGAACCGCTCCGTGGAATACGGGCTGCGCAACGACAACGCCGTCGCGACCGAGATCCTCCTGCAGGAGGCTCCGGCCGCCCGAGCCCGGCTGAACACGCTGGTGGACCAGCGCACGCGGATCATCGCGGAACAGATGCAGGCCGGGAAACAGGCCCTCGACGCAGAGGTGTCCAGCACGATTGGACGCCTGATCGCGTTCACGGTCATCGGCCTGGGGCTCGCCGCCATCCTGTGCGGCAGCATCGTCGTCTTCGGGATCACCCGGCCGCTGGCGCGCCTCGTCGCGATCCTGCGTCGCATGGCGCAGGGCGAGATCGACGCCGACATCGCCGAAGCTCGGCGCGGGGACGAGATCGGTGCGGTCGGCAAGGCCGTGGACGGCATCAAGACCATGGTCGCCCGGAAAGCCGCCGAGGACGCCGAGGTCCGGCGCATCGCCGAGGAGGCCGCGGCCGCGGAGCGCCGCCGCACGATGATCGAACTGGCCGACAGCTTCGAGGGCGCCGTCGGCGGGATTATCGGCATGGTCTCCTCCTCGGCCACCGAGCTGCAGGCGACCGCCCAGACCATGACGGCGACGGCGACGCAGACCGCCTCGCAATCCACCAGCGTGGCGGCCGCCGCCGAGGAGGCCGCGGTCAACGTCAACACGGTGGCGGCGGCGGCCGAGGAGCTCGGCTCGTCGGTCCAGGAGATCGGACGCCAGGTCACGAACTCGGCCTCGCTGGCGCAGGCCGCGGTCTCGGAGGCCGATGCGACGGCCGGCCTCGTCCAGGAGCTCAGCGGTGCGGTGAGCCGGATCGGCGACGTGGTGAGCCTGATCTCGACGATCGCCAGCCAGACCAACCTGCTGGCGCTTAACGCCACCATCGAGGCGGCCCGCGCCGGCGAGGCCGGCCGCGGCTTCGCCGTGGTGGCCGCCGAGGTCAAGGAACTCGCCAACCAGACCGCCCGGGCCACCGGGGAGATCTCCCAGCAGATCGGCCACATCCAGGGCGCCACCGGGCAGGCGGTCTCGGCGATCGGCTCGATCACCGCGCGCATCCGCGACATCAACAGCGTGGCGGCGGCGATCTCGGCCTCCGTCGAGCAGCAGAGCGCGGCCACCCAGGAGATCGTGCGCAACGTCGCCCAGGCCTCGGCGGGCACCACCGAGGTCACCAGCAACATCACGGGCGTGGCGAGCGCGGCCGAGGAGACCGGCGCGGCCGCCGGACAGGTGCTCGGCGCCGCCGGGGAACTGTCCCGCCAGTCGGAGCACCTGAGCACGGAGGTGCATCGCTTCCTCGCGACGGTGCGGGCCGCCTAGGATCGCGCCTCCGCCGCCGCCGCTTCCGGGCAAGAACCGCCGGACACGGCGGTTCCGGGCCTGGCCCGGGCCTTCGGGCCGGCCCGCGCGGAGGTTATCCGCGGGGCGCGCCGTAGAGGCCGGCATGGGCCTCCCGAAGGAGGTTCTTCTGCACCTTGCCCATGGTGTTGCGCGGCAGTTCCTCGACGAAGAGCACGCGCTTGGGGCACTTGTAGCGGGCGAGGCGGCCCTCGAGGGTGCGCAGGATCGTGGCCTCGTCGGGGACGCCCGAGCCTCCCACCACCACCGCGGTGACGCCCTCGCCGAAATCGGCGTGGGGCAGGCCGATGACGGCGGATTCGATCACGCCCGGGAGGGCGTCGATCTCGTTCTCGATCTCCTTCGGGTAGACGTTGTAGCCGCCTGTGATGATGAGGTCCTTGCCGCGTCCGACGATGTGGACGTAGCCCTGCCCGTCGATCTTGCCGAGGTCGCCGGTGACGAAGAACCCGTCGGCCTTGAACTCGGCCGCCGTCTTCTCCGGCATGCGCCAGTAGCCCTGGAACACGTTCGGGCCCTTCACCTCGACCATCCCCACGGCGGCGGTGCCGAGGAGCGCGCCGGTCTCGGGATCGACCACCCGGACGCTGACCCCGGGGAGCGCCGGACCGACCGTGCCGGCCACCCGCGGCCCCGCATAGGGGTTCGAGGTGTTCATGTTGGTCTCGGTCATGCCGTAGCGCTCAAGGATCGCGTGACCGGTGCGGGCCTCCCAGTCGCGATGGGTCTCGGCCAGCAGCGGGGCCGAGCCGGACACGAAGAGGCGGATGCCGGCGGTGACCTCCGGCGTCAGCCCGGCCTCCTTCAGGAGACGGGTGTAGAAGGTCGGAACCCCCATCATCGCGGTGGCGCGCGGCATCAGCGTGAGCACCTGGGCCGGGTCGAACCGCCCGAGGAACAGCATCGTGCCGCCGGTGGCCAGCACGGTGTTGGTGGCCACGAACAGGCCGTGGGTGTGGAACACCGGCAGGGCGTGCAGCAGCACGTCCTCGGCCGTGAAACGCCAGGTCTCCGCCAGGGTGCGGGCGTTGGAGGCCAGGTTCTCGTGGCTCAGCATGGCGCCCTTGGAGCGCCCGGTGGTTCCCGAGGTGTACAGGATGGCGGCGAGGTCGTCCGGGCCGCGAGCGACGTCGGAGAAGGCCTCCGTCTCGGCGTCGGCGGCCTCAGGCAGGCTCCCGTGTCCCTTCCCGTCCAGGGTATGCAGCACCGGCACGCCGGCATCGCGGGCCACGGGCGCCAGGGCTTCCCGCTTGGCCGGATCGCAGACGAACACCGCCGGCTCCGCATCGCCGAGGAAGTAGGCGATCTCGGTGGGCGTGTAGGCGGTGTTGAGCGGCAGGAACACCGCTCCGGCGCGGACGGCGCCGAGATAGAGGAACAGGAAGTCCGGGCTCTTCTCGGCCTGCACCGCCACCCGGTCCCCGGGCTTCACCCCGGCCGCCGCCAGGGCCGCCGCGTAGGCGCCCGAGCGCACGATGAGATCGGCGTAGGAATAGCGGGCGCCCTCGCCGGTCTCCAGGAACAGCTTCGCGGCGGGATCGGCCGGCAGGTTCTGGCGAACGAGGTCGAAGAGGTGATTGGTCATCGGCGTTTCGGACATGGTGGGGACGGATACGCTGTCGATCGTCGGTTTCCTACGATCTTCGGTTCGCTCCATCGAAATGGCAGGACATGCGGCGCCGCTCGAGCGCGGCCCGGGTGGATCAGGCCTCGGCCAGGGCCACCGCCCGCATCGGCGGCAGGTTGCTCCGAAGCTCGCGGCTCACCGCGCCGGAGGCGGCGACGGTGCCGAGATTGGCGTAGGTCTCGTGGTTCTTCTCGATGGCCGAGAGGTCGTAGAGATAGTTCACCATCAGGCCGCGCGACTGGGCGAGGCCCTTGGCCGAGACGTCGCCGAGGAAGTTCAGGCGCTCCAGCCGGGCGCCGTTGCCGAGGTGGAAGCGGGCCACGGGGTCCAGGGGCCGCCCACGCTCGTTCTTGGCGCGCAGGAAGTAGGCCGCCGCCGCCGGGATCATCGCCTTGCGCACGGCCTCGCACTTGGCCTTGTCGCTCTGCCAATCCGGCTCGTCGATGACGCGCAGGGCCTCGACGTCTTCGCGGGTCAGCCCCTGCGGCGCGTCGGAGCGACGCTCACGGTCGAGCCAGGCCGAGAAGCCGGGCACCGGCGAGAGGGTGACGAAGGTCTTGAGGCTCGGGATCTCCCGGGCGAGGTCCTCGACCACCTGCTTGATCAGAAAGTTGCCGAAGGTGACCCCGGCCAGGCCCTTCTGGCAGTTCGAGATCGAGTAGAAGATTGCGGTGGTGGCCGCCTTCAGGGGCAGCGGCTCGCGCTCGTGCGCCAGGATCGGCGCGATGGCGGGGGCGATGCCGGCGGTGAGCGCGACCTCGACGAAGATCAGCGGCTCGTCGACCAGGGCGGGATGGAAGAAGGCGAAGCAGCGCCGGTCGGTCGGCTCGATCCGGCGGCGCAGATCGTCCCAGCCGGTGATCTCGTGCACCGCCTCGTAGCGGATGATCTTCTCAAGGATGTGGGCCGGCGTCGTCCAGTCGATGTGGCGCAGCACCAGGAAGCCGCGGTTGAACCACGAGGCGAACAAGTGCTTGAAATCGCTGTCGAGGCTGTCGGCGGCGTCGATGAGGTCGGGATCGGCCTCCTCGCGCCGCAACTCGCGGCGAAGGCCGAACAGGTCCTCGCGCATCCGCACCAGGGCGCGGGTGCCGTCCCGGGCGAGGTTCAGGCGGCGGATGAGCTCCTGGCTGCGCGGCTCGGCCGCGTCGTGGAGAGCTCCGAGGGCCGCCCGGGTCGGATCGGCCCGGTAGGCGGCGATCGCCTCGTCCACGGCGGCATGGTCGGCGGTGAACTCGGTGGCGACGAGCCGCAGGAAGCTGGCGCGCTCCGGGGCCGCCAGGGTGGCGTAGCGCTCGAGGATGAGCCGGGCCAGCGCGACGCCGGAGGCCTCGCCGCGGCGGGAAATCAGGTCCTCGCAGAGCTTGACCAGTTCCTGCGCGCTCGCGCGGACCGCGAGGTCGCCGCGCCCGATGCCGATGAGATCCCGGCCGCGGTCGCTGATCGTCTGGAGCAGATCACCGAAGAAAGAGATCGCCGCCATGGCCCGCTGCCTGCCCCCTCGCTGGCGCCCGACCCGGGCGCGCCGGAGCCCCGCACGTCGTGGGGTCTCGGCTCGGCCGCTACCTTAGGGCGGCGGCGCGCGCAGGACCAGAGACCGTGGCCGTAAAGCGGTACCCGGCATGAGCCTTCACGCCTCCCCGGACGTGGCGATCTCCGCTTGGTCGGCCCGCTCGCGCCAGTCGACGACGCCGTGCTGACGGGCGAAGCGCAGTTCGGCAGCGCGCAGGGCCCGCATCGGGTCGCGGGCGCGGGTGATGTCCACCGAGCCGACCGTGAACGGCACCCCGAGGATCTGCTTGGCAAAGTTGACGCGGTAGGTCGCCATTCGGAACTCCCTGGTCGATAAGCGAAGCGTTGACTCTCTGAAAGGCTTGCCGATCCGGAAGTCCCGCCGGACGCCGACACGACCTCCCTGAACGCTGCGACTCACCGATTCCCACTGCAATCAGAGCGCAAGTCGCGACGGATTCCAAGTGCAGGCCGCACGCGGAACCTTCGCAATTCAGGTCGCCCATAACATACGGTATATGGGAATCCTGAAATCCCGCGAAAACCACCCCGCGACGACATGGCCGCGCCCGGTCTACCAAGACAAACCCCGGACTTCGGCAAGAGAAGGGCAAGATCGAACCGGACGGCGGTGACGGTCACGGCCGGCCGAGGGCTTCGCGCTAGACCGAGCCGGGTTGCCGAAGCCGGCCCGCAGGCTTAACCGGGCTGCGGATGCCGACACCGGCGCTTCGATCCCGTTGCGCCACCGGCTCCGCCGACCTCCGAGATCTTACTCATGTCCATCGACATCTGTCCGTCGTCACGCCCGCACGCGCGCCGATCATCCGGCGGGGGCCGTCGCGCAGGGAACGCCGCATGACCGGCGACACGCCGGGCGGCGCGACCGGGAGTCACGGATTCACGCCGCGCGCGCGGCTCGGGCTGACCCTGATCGCGGGCGGCGCGGTCGCCAACATCTACTACAACCAGCCGCTGCTCGGGCTCCTCGTCGGAGATTTCGGCGAGCGCGCCGCCCTCTGGGTCCCGACCGCCTCCCTCGTGGGCTACGGGCTCGGCATCCTCGGGCTCGTGCCGCTGGGCGACAGCCTGTCCCGCCGCACCCTGATCATCGGCCAGACCCTCGGGCTCGCGCTGGCGCTCCTCGCCGCGGCGCTGAGCCCCAACCTTGCCTGCCTGGCGCTGTCCAGCCTCGTCATCGGCTTCCTCGCCTCGGCGGCGCAGCAGGCGGTGCCCTTCGCAGCAGAACTAGCCCCGGACGCCACCCGCGGCAGCGTGGTGGGCCAGGTGATGACCGGCCTCCTCACCGGCATCCTGCTGGCGCGTACCGCCAGCGGCCTCGTCGGCGCCCAGTACGGCTGGCGTGCAGTGTTCTTCGCCGCGGCCCTCGTGGCACTGGCGATGGCCGGTATCGCCGCCGCCACGCTGCCGAAGATCCCGCAGACCCGGCCCCTGCGCTACCGCGCCCTGATGCTGTCGATCCTCCACCTGGTGCGCATCCAGCCCGTGCTGCGCCGGTCGAGCCTGTCGCAGGGCCTGCTGTTCGCGAGCTTCAACGCCTTCTGGGCGACGCTCGCCCTGCTGGTCGAGGCGCCGCCCTTCAACCTGACGGCGGCCGGCGCCGGCCTGTTCGGCGTCATCGGTGTCGCGGGCGCCTTCGTGGCCCCGCTCTCCGGCCGCTTCACCGACCGGCGCGGTCCCCGGCCGATGGTGGTCGTCGGCGCCCTCTTCGTGGTCGCGGCCTTCGTGGTGCTGTGGGCGGGGGGCGCCTGGTCCCTAGTCGCGGTGGCGCTCGGGGTGCTCCTGATCGACATCGGCCTCAACGCCGCGCTCATCGCCAACCAGACCCGGGTCTACGCCCTGGTGCCGAGCGCCCGGGGCCGGATCAACACCGTGCTGTTCACCGTGATGTTCGTGTTCGGGGCGCTCGGGGCCTTCGCCGGCTCCCAGGCCTTCCTCTTGGCCGGCTGGTCCGGCGTCTGTGCCGTCGGCATCCTGCTGGCGGGTGCGGGCTTCCTCGTGAACGTGCTGGAGCCGAGAGGCGCCTGATCCCCCTTCACCGGAGGATGCGCGACAGCCGGCACCAGGCCGCCCTGTCCGCCGCCAGGCCGAAGCGCAGGCGCGCCGGTGCCTCGGGGAAGCGCCGGACATAGATCCCGGCCGCGCCGAGGCGGTCGTAGAGTCCTGCCGCGTCGGGAAAGTCGGCGCTGCGGAACAGGCAAGTGCCGCCGACGGGCGTCCCACCGGCCCGCAGGATCATCCGGTCGAGGCGCGCCGCATCCGCCGCCCGGGCGACGGCCGCCGCCCGGCGCCAGGAGACGTCGGCGAGGGCGGCGCGCCCGATGGCCAGTGCCGGACCCGAGACCGCCCAGGGCCCGAGCGCCTCGGCAAGGGCGGCAGCGAGGGCCGGCTCGCAGAGGGCGAAGCCGAGCCGGATGCCGGCGAGCCCGTAGGTCTTGCCGAACGAGCGCAGGACCACGAGACCCGGACCGAGGAAGGGCCCCAGGGTCTCGATCGGCTCCAGATCGGCGAAGGCCTCATCGACCACGAGAAGGCCGCCGCGGCCGGCGAGTTCGCCGGCGAGCGCCCGCAGCGTTCCCGTCTCCCAGGTTCGCCCGTCCGGATTGTTGGGATTCACGACGACGACCACGTCCGCCTCGCGGGCCGCCCCGAGCCCCGGCACCGTCGCGACGTCGTGGCCGGCCCGGCCCCAGGCGGCGGCGTGCTCGGCATAGGTCGGCCCGACCACGGCGACGCGGGCGCGCGCCGCCAGGCGCGGCAGGGTCTCGATCAGAATTTGGGTTCCGGGCGCGGCGACGATCCGCTGCCGATCGGCCACGCCGTAGGCATCGGCGGCGGCCGCGTGCAGGGCGTCGAGGTCGGCGGCCGAGGGCAGGCGCCGGAAGGCGCTGGCGTCGAGGGCCGGACACGGATAGGGCACCGGATTGATCCCCGTGGAGAGATCGATCCAGGGCTCGGGCGCCCGCGGGAATGCGCGCCGGGCGGCATCGAGGTCGCCGCCATGGGCGATCGCCTCCCCCGTCCCCGGGCCGCGCGCCATCACCGAGACCGCATGTCCTGGACCGCCCTCACCCATCCGCCCGATACGCTCATCGTCCTGGTGCTCGCCCTCGCCGTCGAGGCGGCGGCCGGCTATCCGGACCGGCTCTACAGGGCGCTCGGGCATCCTGTCACCTGGATCGGCGCGCTGATCGGGACCCTCGACCGGCACTGGAACCGGGGCGGGCCCGCCCGCCGCCGGCGCGCGGGCGTGGCCGGTCTCCTGGTGCTCCTCGCCATCGTCGGCGGCCTCGCCCTCGCGCTGACCGCGCTCGCCGGGGCCGCCGGCTTCCTGCCCGCGCTCCTCGTTCTCGCCCTGCTGGCGGCGAGCCTGCCGGCGCAGCGCAGCCTCCACACGCACGTCGCCCGGGTGGCGGCCGATCTCCGGCGCGACGGGCTCGCGGGCGGGCGCGTCGCGGTGTCGATGATCGTCGGGCGCGATCCCGAGAGCCTCGACGAAGCCGGCATCTGCCGGGCGGCCATCGAGAGCCTTTCCGAGAACTTCTCCGACGGCATCGTGGCGCCGGCCTTCTGGATCGGGGTCGGCGGCCTGCCGGGCGGCGCGCTCTACAAGGCGATCAACACCGCCGACAGCATGATCGGCCACCGCACCCCGCGCCACGAGGCCTATGGCTGGGCCGCCGCCCGCCTCGACGATCTCGTCAACCTTCCGGCCTCGCGGCTGACCGCCCTGCTCCTCGTCGCCGCCGCCACCCTCCATCCCGGCGCCTCGCCCGGCGATGCCTGGCGCGCGGTCCGGCGGGACGCGGGCCGCCACCGCTCGCCCAATGCCGGCTGGCCGGAGGCCGCCATGGCCGGCGCGCTGGGGCTGCGCCTCGCCGGCCCCCGCACCTACGGCACCACCCGCGTGGAGGATGGCTGGATGGGCGACGGGCGCGCCGAGGCGACCCCCGCCGACGTGGAGCGGGCACTTGCGCTCTACCGCACGGCGTGCGGATTCCTGTTCGGGCTCGCCCTCCTGATCCTCGTCCCCCTCAAGGTTGCCCTCGCATGATCCGGTCGAAGACGACGCGCCCCGGGCGATCCAGGGTCCTGGCGCTGGCCGCCCTCGGCGTTGCGCTCTCGATACCCGTCCGCGCGGCCGAGACCGCGCCCACCCCCTATGCGGTGACGCGCCACTTCGACGGCGAGACGACGGGCGACAGGGCCTACGACCTCAGCGGCATGGCCTGCCGCCCGGCGGACGCGGACGGCACCCGCCTCTGCGTCGTCGTCAACGACGAGAACCGCGGCGCGCAGTTCGCCCGCCTCGGCGAGACCACGCTGACGCCCGGCGCCACGGCCTACGACCTCGGAACGACGCCCTCCCCCGACATCCGCGGCACGCCCCCCGCGCAGTCCTGGTGCAGCGGCGGCGCCGGCAAGTTCAACCAGCTCGACGGCGAGGCCGTCGCCTATGCCGAGCCCTACTTCTACGTCACCGGGTCGCATGGCTGCACCCGGGGTAAGCGCAAGTACAAGCTGTCGTCGATGATCCTCACGCGGCTACGCCCGAACGCCGACGGCACCGCCGCCGCGGAGACGGTGAGCACCTACCGCCTGTTCGACGCCCTGATGGCCGCCGGACCAGTGCGCGACTTCGTGCTGCGCGACCTCGAATTCGACTGGAACGCCTTGCCGCCGGAGGGCACGCCGCAGCCGAACGGGCTGAACGTCGAGGGCCTCGCCGTCCTGGGCGGCCGGCTCTATGCGGGCCTGCGGGCGCCGAGCCTCAACGGCAAGGCCTTCCTCGTCTCCGTGCCTGTCGAGGCGCTGTTCGCGGAAGGTCCCGGCCCCCTGTCGGCCGAGGTCACCACGATCGTACTGGAGGCCGGACAGGATGCGGGCATCCGCGACCTCTCCGTCCTGCCCGACGGTCGATTGCTGGTGCTGACGGGCTCGTCCCGCAACGGCCTGCCGGTGCCCTATCGGCTGTCCCTCGCCGAACTGCCCTCCGGGACGCTGACCCCCGTCGCCACCCTCGCCCCGGTCAGCGGCGAGAACGAGAAGGGCAAGGTCATCGACGGCAAGGCCGAGGCCGTGGTCCCGCTCGGACCGGGCCGGGTCCTCATTCTGTTCGACAGCCTCCGGAACGGGGCGCCGCACGCCTACGCGGTGCCGATCCCGAAGATCGGAGCGCCTACGCCCCCTTGAGGCTCGGGCCGGCCTCCGCCGCCACCCGGCGCGCGGCGTCGCGGCGCAGGGCCGAGAGCACGACGAACATCAGGCTCGCGCCGAGGCCGAGGCAGGCCGCCAGGAAGTACATCGGCGCGAGGTTGCTGCCGGTCTGGTCGCGGATGAACGGCACGGCGTTCTGCGCGACGAAGCCGCCGAGATTGCCCACGGAATTGATCGCCGCGATGCCGGCGGCCGCGCTCGCGCCCTTGAGGAAGGTCGCCGGCAGGGACCAGAACACGGGCTGGGCGGAGAACACGCCGGCGGCGGCGACGCAGAGGCAGGCGAACTTCAGCACCGAGCCCGGCAGCAGGACGCTGAGCACCAGCGCCAGCGCCGCGACGAGGCCCGGCACCACCACGTGCCAGACCTGGTCGCCCGTGCGCGCCGCCCGCTGCGGCACCCACCACAGGGCCAGCGCCGTGATCAGCCACGGGATGATGTTGATGAAACCGTTGACGGTGTTCGAGACCTCGAAGCTGCGCACCACCGTGGGCAGCCAGTAGCTGAGGCCGTAGGCGGCCAGCGGGAAGGCGACGTAGACGGAGGCGAGCATCCAGACCCGCCGGTCGAGGAGGGCCGCGAAGGGGTTGCCGTGCTCGACCTTCCCGCCCGATTCCCGCTCGGCCGCGAGGGTGCGGCTCAGCCAGTCGCGTCCCTCCGGCTTCAGCCAGGGTGCTTGTTCCGGCCCGTCGGGCAGGATGCGCAGGACGATGACGGCCAGCGCCAGGGCGGGTAGGCCGGTGGCCACGAACACCCATTGCCAGCCCTTGAGGCCGAGGGTGCCGTCGAGGTCGAGGAGCGCGCCGCCGATGGCCGCGCCGACCGCGTTGGCGAGCGCGCTCGCGATCATGAACCAGCCGATCATCCGCGCCCGGTGCGATTGCGGGAACCATAGGGTCAGGGCGAACAGGACACCGGGGAAGAACCCCGCCTCCGCCACCCCGAGCAGGAAGCGGAGGATGTAGAACATCGTCGTGTTCCGGGTGAAGCCGAGCAGGATGGTGATCAGCCCCCAGGTGAGCATGATCCGGGTGAACCAGCGCCGGGCGCCCACCCGCTCCAGGATCACGTTGCTGGGCACCTCGAACAGGAAGTAGCCGAGGAAGAACAGCGACGCCCCGAGCCCGTAGACGCTCTCGCTGAGGCCGAGATCGCCCACCATCTGCAACTTGGCGTAGGAGATGTTCTGCCGGTCGATATAGGCGATCAGGTACATCACCCCGAGGAGCGGCATCAGCCGCAGCGTCACGATGCGGATCGTCGCCTCGGCGACGCGCGCATCCACCTGGGGAGGGGCCGGGCTCATCGGATGCTTCCTCATCGCGCCCGTTCGGTGCGGGCGTTCCGGAGCCGAGCCTAATCCGTTCGGCCGCTACAACGCCAGGGCGAGCAGCGCGTCGCAGGCGACATGCGCCTCCAGATGATCGGCCAGCCGGTCGAGCACCGCCTCGACACCGGCCTCGTAGGCCAGCCCGCTCGGAGCCGCCCCGAGACGGGCGAGCCAGGCGCCGCGCTGCCGGTCGTCGGCGAACAGGCCGTGAACGTAGGTGCCGGTCACACGGCCGTCGGCCGAGACCGCGCCGTCGAAGCGCCCGTCCGCGAGCCGGATCGCCGGGCGCACCGTATCCGGCCCGGTGGTGTCGCCCACATGCATCTCGTAGCCCGAGAAGGGCACGCCATCCGGCAGGCTGGTGCCGGTGACCGCGGCGAGGTGCTTGACCGGCGTCATCACGGTTTCGATGTCGAGGAGCCCGAGGCCCGGCACGGAGCGCGGCGCCCCCTCGATGCCGTGC
Source organism: Methylobacterium sp. TK31 (assembly GCF_055361545.1). Classification (NCBI taxonomy): domain Bacteria; kingdom Pseudomonadati; phylum Pseudomonadota; class Alphaproteobacteria; order Hyphomicrobiales; family Methylobacteriaceae; genus Methylobacterium; species Methylobacterium sp. TK31. Next base: position 3,759,167 of record NZ_CM143964.1, read on the forward strand.
GGGTCGTCGATGCGCCGGCCGAGCATCTGGTAGCCGCCGCACAGCCCGAGCACCCGCCCGCCGCGCCGGACATGGGCGCGCAGGTCGATGTCCCAGCCCTCGGCGCGAAAGGCCTCGAGATCGTCGATGGTGGTCTTCGAGCCCGGCAGCAGCACGAGGTCGGCCACCGGGATCGGTTCACCCGGGCGCACGAGCACCACCGCCACGTCGGGCTCGGCCCGGAGCGGGTCGAGATCGTCGAAATTGGCGATGCGCGGCAGCACCGGCACCGCCACGACCTTGCGCCGGGCCGCCCCGGCGCCCGAGCCGGCGAGCCCGAGGGCGTCCTCGGCCGGCAGGCGGGCCGCGTCGGGAAAATGCGGGATCAGACCGAAGCTCGGCCAGCCGGTCGCCTGCGCGATCGTCGCCATGCCGTCGGCGAACAGGCTCGGGTCGCCGCGGAATCGGTTGACGAGGAAGCCCTGGATCATCGCCGCATCGGCGGGGTCGATCACCGCCTTCGTGCCGACGAGGCTGGCGATGACGCCGCCCCGGTCGATGTCGCCGAGCAGGATCACAGGCGTGCCGGTGGCGCGGGCGAACCCCATATTGGCGATGTCGCCGGCCCGCAGGTTCACCTCTGAGGCCGAGCCCGCCCCCTCCACCACCACGAGATCGGCTTGGGCCTTCAGGTGCGAGAAACTCTCCAGCACGGAGGCGAGGAGGCGCGGCTTCCAGGCCTGGTAGTCCCGCGCCTTGGCGGTGCCGACCATGCGGCCCTGGACCACGATCTGGCTCCCGGTCTCGCTCTGGGGCTTCAGCAGCACCGGGTTCATGTGCACGGAGGGCGCAACCCCGGCCGCCCGCGCCTGCAGCGCCTGGGCCCGGCCGATCTCGCCGCCATCCGCGGTAACGGCGGCGTTGTTCGACATGTTCTGCGGCTTGAACGGCCGCACCGCGAGCCCCCGCCGCGCGAAGACCCGGCACAGCCCGGCCACGATCAGCGACTTGCCGACATCCGAACCGGTGCCCTGGATCATGAGGGCGCGGGTCATGGCGAAGGCCGAGCTGCCGCGGGCGCGGCGCAGGCCGGATCGGCCGGCCGCGCGGCGCGATGAAAGGCCAGGATCGCGGCGCCGTAGGTCTCGACGACCTCGGAAAACGGCACCCGCTCCGCCGTGAACAGCACGGCCCGGTGCCGGAACAGATGGGCCGGGATCGCGAGGTCGCCGCAGGTCGCCGCCGGGGGCGGCGCCTGCTCCCACCCTTGCGGCAGGGGCTGCCACAGGAACTCCGCGCCGATGGTCTGCCGAGTCGTGTGGAGGGCCTGGACCGCGCGGCCGAACGGCGTGTCGGTGGTCTCGAGGAGACGGTTCATCTCCGGCGTCAGGCGCTCGGGCACGTACCAGTTGTCCGCCTCCGACAGGACGTGGTCGCCGCAGGCGAGCCTCACCCGACGGTAGCGGAGGACCGTGTCGGACCCGGCATTCAGGCGCCGGCGCGTCTCCTCCGAGGCCGGCTTGTCCGCATTGCGCGCCAAGTTCGCCACGACCCGGGGCGTCGCGGCCATGCCGTGCTCGGCGCACCATCCCTCGAGAGTCGCGGTGGCGGAGCGGCTGGCGAGCAGGCGGGCGTTCAGCCCCTCCATCACCGCCAGGGCCTCGACGCGGCTGAGATAGGTCGCGGGCCAGGACGGCGCCGGATCGGCACGGATCCCGTCCGCGCCGATCACCATGGACAGCGCGAGCGCGACAGTGGCCGCCCGCATCAGAACTCGATCCCCACTTGCGCCTTCACCCCGGCGGCGAAGTGGTGCTTCACGGATGTCATCTCGGTGACGAGATCGGCGGCCTCGATCAGGGCCGGCTTGGCGTTGCGGCCGGTGACGACGACGTGGAGGTCCGGGCGGCGCGCCCGGAAGGCCGCCACCACGGCGGCGAGGTCCAGGTAATCGTAGCGCAGGGCGATGTTGAGCTCGTCCAACACCACGAGGCGGATCGTCGGGTCGGCCATGAGGTCGAGGGCCTTGGCCCAGGCGTGCTCGGCAGCGGCGATGTCCCGGGTCTTGTCCTGGGTCTCCCAGGTGAAGCCTTCGCCCAGCGTGTGCCAGTCGATCCGGTCGCCGAAGGTCTTCAGGGCGTGCTTCTCGCCGGTGTCCCAGGCGCCCTTGATGAACTGCACCACCCCGACGCGCCAGCCGTGGCCGAGCGCCCGCAGCATCAGCCCGAGGGCCGCCGTGGTCTTGCCCTTGCCCGGGCCGGTATTGACGATGAGGAGCCCCTTCTCGATCGTCTTCTCCGCGACCTCGGCGTCCTGCACGGCCTTGCGCTTCTCCATCTTCTCGCGATGGCGCACGGCCTCCGTCTCAGCGTCGTTCATGGGGTGGCTCCGGTTTGGGGTTTCACGACCAGGGGAAGGCCTGCCACCATGAGGACGACGCGGTCGGCCCGGGCCGCGAGGCGCTGGTGCAGGCGCCCGGCCGCATCGCGAAACCGGCGGGCGAGGGCGTTCTCCGGCACGATCCCGAGCCCGACCTCGCTGCCGACCAGGACCACCGGGCCGGGCGCCGCCGCGCAGGCCGCCAGCAGCGCGACGGTGGCGGCCTCGATGTCGGCCTCGGACAGAATCAGATTGGTGAGCCAGAGGGTCAGGCAATCGACCAGCACCGGCCCGGTCGCGGCGGCGACCGCCTCGGCCAAGGCGAGCGGCACGTCCTGCGTGATCCAGCCCTCCGGGCGGCGGGCGCGGTGGAGCGCGATGCGCTCCCGCATCTCGTCGTCCCAGGCTTGGGCGGTGGCGAGGTAGAGCCACGGGGCCGGGCAGGCTTCGATCAGCGCCTCGGCATGGGCGCTCTTGCCCGAGCGCGCGCCGCCGAGCACAAGGGTCATACGGGGAGTCGGGTGCGGCATGCAGAACGCTGTGCCCGAATTCGGGGCCTCCGGTCAAAGGCGGGAAACCCGCGCGGGCCGCGTTGTCAGCGCACCGGCAAGCGCGTAGAAGCATGGATCGGACGGTGCCCCGGCAACGGGGTGAAAAGGGAATGCGGTGAGGGGGCGACCCTGAAACCGCGGCTGCCCCCGCAACTGTGAGCGGAGACGGGACTGCCATCGGCCACTGGAGCCATCCGGGAAGGCGGCAGGACCAGCGACCCGCGAGCCAGGAGACCTGCCGCCCGAGAGTGGACCTGCCGTCCACCCGCTCGATGCTTGACGGCCGCCGGCGGGGCGGCCAGGAGATGACCCGATGTCGACCAACACCCTCGTCCTGACCGGCACCCGCACCAACGAGCGCCTCGGCGCCGTCCTCGTGGCCGCCTTCCTCGGCCTCGGCCTCGTGTTCATGGCGGGCTTCGCCCCGGCGATGGCGCTGCACAACGCGGCGCACGACTTCCGCCACAGCCAGAACTTCCCCTGCCACTGAGCGCCTGCGCTTAAGGCAGACAATCCCATGATCATCCGGCTCGTGTCGGCGGCCCTGGTCGCCGGCTTCCTCGCGGCCGTCGTCGCGACGGGTCTGCAACTCGCGCTCACCTCGCCGCTCATCATCGCGGCCGAGCGCTACGAGACGCAGGCCTCCGCGGCGTTCGCCCTGCCGACCCCCGCCTCGCTGATCGTGCGCGTCCATGGTGGGCACTATCACGGCCCCCGCGACCCCTCTGTGGCGGGCGGCGAGGTTGCGCCCGAATGGCAGCCCGGCCCCGGCCTGCCGCGCATGGCCTTCACGGCGCTCGCCACCCTGGTGGGCGGCGTCGGCTACGCGCTGCTGCTCGGCGCCGTGCTCCTCGCCTGCAACCGCGAGCCCAGCCCCGAGGCCGGCCTGCGCTTCGCCATCGGCGGCTTCCTCGCGGTGGCGCTGGCCCCGGCGCTGGGCCTCGCGCCGGAACTGCCCGGCATGGAGGCCGCGCCCCTGGCCGACCGCCAGTTCTGGTGGTTGATGACGGCCGCCGCCACCGCCATGGGCCTCTACCTCATCGCGATCCGGCGGGCGCCGATCACCATCGCGGGCGGCATCGTCCTCCTGGTGGCACCACACCTGGCCGGCGCGCCGGAGGCGAGCCACGCCGCCTCGAACCTGCCCGCGTCCTACGCGGCGCAGTTCGCCGCTCGCTCGCTCGGCATCGCCTTCGTGTTCTGGGCGGTGATCGGGCTGGCCTATGGCTGGGCCTGGGGCCTGTTCGGCCGGAATCGGCCGGTCCATGCCTGAGCCGGAATCCATCGCCCCCGTCACGCTCTACGTCTGCGCCACCTGCCGGGCGGCCGGCGACGTCTCCGAGCCGCGCGCCGGCGCCCGCCTGCTCGCCGCCCTCCAGGAGGCGGTGAGCACGGGCGCCCATCCGGGCATCACGGTCGAGGGCGTCGAATGCCTCTCGGTCTGCAAGCGCCCCTGCACCGTGGCGGTGGCCTCGCAAGGCCGCTGGACCTACGTCTACGGCGACCTCGACCCGGTCGCCTCCGCCGGCACCATCCTGGACGGCGTCGCGCTCTATGCCGAGACGCCAGACGGCCTCGTGCCGTGGAAGGCGCGACCCCAGGAATTCCGCAAGGGCGTCGTCGCCCGCATCCCGCCGTTCCCCGCTCCCCTGCCGCCGGTCGCGGCGACACCCCATCCGGACGCCGCCGAATGACCCTCGTCGCCAAGATCCCCTGCACCATCGTCACGGGCTTCCTCGGGGCAGGCAAGACCACCCTGGTGCGCCACCTCGTGGAGAACGCGAACGGCCGGCGCCTCGCCATCATCGTCAACGAGTTCGGCGATATCGGCTTTGACGGCTCATTCCTGGCGGCCTGCGGCATCGAGGGCTGCGGCGACGAGGACATCGTCGAGCTCGCCAACGGCTGCATCTGCTGCACCGTGGCCGACGACTTCGTGCCGGCCCTGAACAAGCTCCTCGACCGGGCCGATCCGCCCGAGCACATCCTGATCGAGACCTCGGGCCTCGCCCTGCCAAAGCCCCTCGTCCAGGCCTTCCAGTGGCCGGCGATCCGCTCGCGAGTGACCGTGGACGGCGTGGTGGCGGTCATCGACGGTCCCGCGGTCGCGGCCGGCTTCTTCGCCGACGACCCGGCGGCGCTGGCCGCCCAGCGCGCGGACGACGCCAGCGTCGACCACGACAATCCGCTGGAAGAGGTGTTCGAGGACCAGCTCCTCTGCGCCGACCTCGTGGTGATGAACAAGGCCGACCTCCTCGACAAGGCGGGCCGCGCCAAGGTCCGCGCCGAGGTCGCCGGGCACCTGCCCCGCGCCGTGAAGATGGTGGAGGCCGAGCACGGCCGCCTCGACCCGCGCGTGATCCTGGGAATCCAGGCGGCGGCCGAGGACGATCTCGACGCGCGCCCCTCCCACCACGGCGAGGGCGAGGACCACGACCACGACGACTTCGCTTCGGTGGCGTTGCCGGTGACGGCGACGGCCTCCGCCGAGGACCTCGCCATCCGCGTCGCGCGCGCCGCGGAGACGGAGGGCGTGCTGCGCATCAAGGGCTTCGCCGAGGTCACCGGCAAGCCGATGCGCCTCGTGGTCCAGGGCGTCGGCGCCCGCATCAGTCACCATTACGACCGCCCCTGGAAGGCCGCCGAGCCCCGCGACGGCCGCCTTGTGGTCATCGGCCTCAAGGGCTTCGACCAGGGCGCCGTCGCCGCCGCCCTGGCGGGATAAGCTCCCCCATGCACCTGATCCGCATCGATACGGTCTCCCTCGACGAGGGCGAAGCCGCGGTCGATCTCGGTCAGGCGCCGGGGGACATCGTGTTCCTGTCCTTCACCGATTCGGATCTCTTCGGCATGGCCGGCGCTCACGCGGCGGCCTTCCCGTCGGGTTCGGCCGAAATCCCGACCCTGCGGCTCGCCAAGCTCGCCAAGCTCCGCCACCCGATGTCGGTGGACCTCTACGTCGAATCGGTGATCGCCCGGGCGCGGATCGTGGTGATCCGCTGCCTCGGCGGGCTCGATTACTGGCGCTACGGCCTCGAGCGCGCCGGCGCGGCCGCCCGCGCCGCCGGGGTCGTGCTCGTGGTGCTGCCGGGCGACGACCGGCCCGACCCGCGCCTCGACGCCTATTCCACGAAGCCGGACCTCGCCCCCGCCTTCAACGCCTATTTCCGGGCCGGCGGCGCGGCGAACCTGCGGCGCCTGGTCGGGCGCATCGCCGCCGAGATCGGATACGGCACGGCGGTCGAGCCGCCCCTGCCCCTGCCGCGCGGCTTCGTCTGCTGCCCGGGCTGCGGCCCCGTCGCGGACGGTCAGGCCCTGTCCGCCGGGCGGCCGTTCCAGACCGTCCCCCACGCGGCGCCGCTGGCGCTGCTCGTGGTCTACCGGTCGAGCGTGCTCTCCGGCGACACCGCGCCGATCGCCGCCCTCGGCGCCGCGCTCCAGGCTCGCTGCCTCGCGGTGCTGGCCGTGGCGGTGTCGAGCCTCAAGGACCCCGCCGCGACCGAGCCCCTGCGGGCCGCCATCGCGGCGCATCGGCCCGCCATCGTGATCGCCGCCACCGCCTTCTCGGCCCGGGAGGATGCGGGTTTCGTCCTCGACGGCGCCGATTGCCCGGTGATCCAGGCCTTCAGCATCGGCGCGGCGCGGGACGCCTGGAGTGCCTCGGCCCGGGGCATGGGTGCGGCCGACCTCGCCATGCAGGTCGCCCTGCCGGAATTCGACGGGCGGCTCTCCGGGTTTCCGATCTCGTTCAAGGAGGAGGGTCCGGAGACCGAGGGCTTCGCCGGGCGCCGGGCCGTGCCCCATGCCGAGGGCATCGCGGCGCTCGCCGAGCGCGCTGCCGCCTGGGTCCGCCTCGCGCGCCTGCCCCCGGCCGAGCGCCGCCTCGCCCTGGTGCTCTCGGACTATCCCGCCCGCGGCGGACGCGCGGGCTTCGCCGTCGGCCTCGACACCCCGGAGAGCGCACGGGCGATCGTCGCGGACCTGCGCCAAGCGGGCTACGGCGTCGGCGCGCTGCCTGAGGCCGATGCCCTCATGCGGGGGCTGACGGGGGAAGCGAAGGACTTCGCGGTCGCCCTCGAAGCCTATCGGGAGTGGCTCGGCACGCTGCCCGAGACCGCCCGTGCGGCCCTCGACGCCGAGTGGGGTCCGCCCGAGGCCGACCCGGCCTGCCGGGACGGCGCGTTCCGCTTCGCGAGCGTGGCCCCGGAGGGCGGACGCCTCGCCGTGTTCCTCCAGCCCGATCGCGGACGGTCGGCGGACCGGAAGGCCGCCTATCACGACCCCGACGCGGTGCCGACCCACGCCTATCTCGCCTTCCATCTCGGCCTGCGCACCCGGTTCGACGCCCTGGTCCATCTCGGCACCCACGGCACCACGGAGTGGCTGCCGGGCAAGGCGGTCGCGCTGTCGCCGGAATGCTGGCCGGCCCGCGCCGTCGGGGCGCTCCCGGTGGTCTATCCGTTCATCGTCGACGATCCGGGCGAGGCCGCGCCCCTGAAGCGGCGCCTGGGCGGCGTCGCCCTCGGGCACCTGACGCCGCAGACCGGCGTGACGGGGCTCGACCCCGACGCGGCGCGCCTGCGCGAGCTCGTGGAGGAATACTCCGCCGCCAGCGTCCTCGATCCGCGCCGCGCCGCGATCCTGGCCCGCACCATCCTCGACGAGGCGATGTCGGCCGGGCTCCTGGCCGGCGCCGGAATCGACGCCGACACCCCGATGCCGGACGCGCTGGCGGCCCTCGACGCGCATCTCTGCGACCTCGGAGAGGTCACCGCCCGCGACGGGCTGCACGTCTTCGGCCGCGCCGACCCGGAGGCGCCCGCCGCCGTGGCGGCCTGCGCCGAGGGCGAGCGCCTCGGCCTGCTGCGGGCCCTCGACGGGCGCTTCGTGGCGCCCGGTCCGGCCGGCTCGCCGTCGCGCGGGCGCACCGACGTGATGCCGACGGGGCGCAACCTCGCCACCCTCGACCCGCGCAGCCTGCCGACCCGGGCCGCGACCACCCTGGGCGCCAGGGCTGCAGACGCCGTGGTGCTGCGCTACCTGCAGGACGAGGGCGAGTACCCGGCCCGGATCGTCATGGACCTCTGGGCCTCGCCCACCCTGCGCACCGGCGGCGAGGACATTGCGCACGCCCTGGCGCTGATGGGCGTGCGCCCGGTCTGGGACCATGCCTCCACCCGGGTCACCGGTTTCGAGGTGCTGCCGCTGGCGCTCCTCGACAGGCCGCGCATCGACGTGACGGTGCGGGTCTCCGGCGCCTTCCGGGATACCTTTCCCGAGACGCTGTCGCTGCTCGCGCGCGCCTCCGAGGCGGTGGCCGCCCGCGAGGAAGAGGACGACGAGAACCCGCTGGCCGCCGCCCGCCGGCGGGGCGAGGCGCCGGCTCGCGTCTACGGCGCGGCGCCCGGGCGCTACGGCGCGGGGGCCGGCGGCCTCGCACTCGACGGGGCCTGGGACAGCCGCGACGATCTCGGGCGCGCCTATCTCGACGCCACGTCGCACGCCTATGGCGGCGCGGCGGATGCGGCGGATGCGGGCTTCGCCGCCCGGGTGGCGGCGGCCGACGCCTACGTGCACGCCTTCGACGTGGCTGAGCGCGACCTCCTCGACGGCGACGCCGCCGTGGAGGCGATGGGCGGCTTCTCGGCCGCCGCCGCGCTGACAGGGGCGAGCCCCGCGCTCTACAGTCTCGACGTCGCTACGTCCGAGACCCCGAAGGCCCGGACCGCCCGCGAGGACGCCGCCCGCCTGATTCGGGGGCGCCTCGCCCATCCGCGCTGGATCGCGGCGCAGCTCCGGCACGGCTATCGCGGCGCCCAGGAACTGGCGCAAGGGGTCGACGCGGTGTTCGTTCTTGCCGCGACCACGGACGCGGTCTCGGACGCCGATCTCGACCGGCTCTACGGGGCGATGATCGCCGACCTCGAGACCTTCGAGACACTGCGGGCGGCCAATCCGGAGGCGGCCCGCGCCATCCTCGAGCGCTTCGACGAAGCCCGCCGGCGCGGCCTCTGGACCACCCGGCGCAACGCCATGGCTTCTGATGAGATGGCGGCCGACGAGTTGCTGCGCGAGGCGGCGGAATGAGCGCGCCCCGCCGCGTCGCCCCGGAGGCGCCGAGCCGGCGCGGCTGGTGCCCGAGCCTCGCCCGGCCGATGCCCACCGGCGACGGCCTGCTCGCCCGCGTCCACCCGCCTCTCGGACGCCTCACATCAGCCCAGGCCCGGGCGGTCGCGGCGGGGGCGCGCCGCTTCGGCAACGGCCATGTCGACGTCACTGCCCGGGCCAACCTGCAGATCCGCGGCGTCACCGAGGCGACCCGCTGCGGTCTCTCCGAGGCGTTGGCGGCCGTCGGGCTCGGCGATGTCCGCCATGACGGAGGCCCGCAGCGCCTGACCCTGACCACGCCGCTAGCGGGGCTCGAATCCGGCGCGCCAATCGATGTGCCGGCCCTAGCGCGACGAATCGAGGCGATCGGGCTTGCGATCCCTGGCCTGCCGCCGAAGACGCTCGTCGCGGTCGAGGCAGACGCGCACGGGATCACCCTCGGCACGGCGGAGGCCGACCTTCACTGCGTCGTGACCGGGCGAGACCTGGCGCTGCATCTGGCCGGCAATGCAGCTTGGTGGCACCTGCCCGCCGCCGACGCCCAGACCGTCGTGGAGGCAGCCATGCGCCTGCTCGCGGCGAGCGGAGCACGCCGGATGCGCGATGTCTCCGCCGAGGTTCGCGCGGACGCCCTGGCGCGCTTCGGCCTGCACCGCGTCCCGGCCCCGGCCGTTCGGGGAATCCCGCAACCAGGCTTGTTCGTTCTTGAGAACAGTTCGCCCACCACCCCTGTCAGGTCCGAGCGCGGGTCCCCTCTCCTGGAAGGCAGGGCGATCGCAGTTACGGGTCTGCCCGTTGAAAACCCACATGCAGCCCCCCGTCATCCCGGGGCCGCGCAGCGGAACCCGGGATCCAGAAACGCTGGCGGCGCAAGATTTTACACCGTCAGCGGCTCTGGATTCCGAGCTCGCCTGCGGCGCTCCGGAATGATGGAGTGGTGCCATCCGCAATCGCCTCTCCTGGAAGGCAAAATCCCAAAAGGAGAGGGACAGGGTGAGGTGCGTGGATCATCCGGAGAGCTCACACACTTCACCCCAACCCTCTCCTTCCAGGAGAGGGAGCGCAGGCGCGCTTCAGGCTCTCAAGCGGAGGGGCCCGTCGCGCTCCTCGTCGACGCCCCGTTCGGGCGCTGCACCGCCGATGCCCTCGACAGTCTCGCCGACACGGCGGATGCCGCCGGTGCGAACGATCTGCGCCTCTCGCCGACGCGTGGCTTCCTTCTCGTGTGCCGAAACGCCGGAACCGCCGAGATCGCGCGAAAGACCCTCGCCGAAGCCGGCTTCCTGACGCGGGCCGACGATCCGCGCGGGGCGGTAGCCGCCTGCCCGGGCGCGCCGGCCTGCGCCTCGGGCTCGACGCCGACCCTGCGCGACGCCGCCCGCCTGGCGGAGGCGTTCCGGCCCTTCGCGGCCCGCGGCCTGCGCGCCCATGTCTCGGGCTGCCCCAAGGGCTGCGCCCATCCGGGGGCCGCCGACCTTACCCTCGTCGGGCGGGACGGACAGTACGACGTGGTGCTGTCCGGGCGGCCCGATGCGTTGCCGGCGACGCGCCTCCCTTTCGAGGCCGCGCTGGAGCGCGTAAGGAGGGCGGATTCGGCATTATCCCTCGCCCAGATCGTCCCAGAACACCCGCCAGGACCACGACCGTCATGAGTTCCCGCCTCGACTACCTGCGTGACGGAGGGGCGATCTATGCCCGCTCCTTCGCGATGATCCGGGCCGAGGCCGATCTCGCGCGCTTCCAGGGCACCGCCGAGCGTGTCGTGGTGCGGATGATCCATGCCTGCGGCATGACCGACCTGCCGCGCGACGTCGAGGCCTCGCCCGATTTCGCGCAAGCCGGCGAAGCGGCCCTGAAGGCCGGCGCGCCGATCCTGTGCGACGTGCGCATGGTCGCCGACGGCGTCACGCGGGCGCGGCTGCCCGCCGACAACCGGGTGATCTGCACCCTGAGCGACCCGCGCGTGCCGGAGCTCGCCGCCGCCATGAACACCACCCGCTCGGCCGCCGCCATGGAGCTCTGGCGCGAGCACCTGCCCGGCAGCGTCGTGGCGGTGGGCAATGCCCCGACCTCGCTGTTCCGCCTGCTCGAACTCCTCGACGAGGGCGTGCCGCCACCGGCGGCCGTCATCGGCATCCCGGTGGGCTTCGTCGGCGCCGCCGAATCGAAGGAAGCGCTCGCCCGCGACGGCCGTGTGCCCTTCATCGTGGTCCATGGCCGGCGTGGCGGCAGCGCCATGACGGCCGCGGCCGTCAACGCGCTCGCGCAAGAGATCGAGTGATGGAGTCGGGCGAGCGGCGTCTCCTCGAGGTGGCGGAGCGGACCGAGATCCCGCGCGCGGCGACCACCGGCACCCTGTTCGGGGTCGGCATGGGCCCGGGCGAGCCGGACTACCTCACCGTGCGCGCCATGCGGGTGCTGGAGCGGGCCCCAGTGCTGGTGCATTTCTGCAAGAAGGGCCGGCGCGGCAATGCCCGCACCATCGCGGACGCCGTGCTCGCCGCCGAGCCGGGGCGCGAATACCCTCTGGTCTATCCCTACACCACCGAGCTGCACCCCGAGCACCCGGACTACGTCGCGGCGCTCGCGGCCTTCTACGACGACGCGGCCGGGCGCCTCGCCGACCATCTCGGCGCAGGCCGGGACGTGGCGATCCTGTCGGAGGGCGATCCGTTCTTCTACGGTTCGTTCATGCACCTGTGGCGCCGCCTGAAGGACCGCTTCCCCGTGGAGGTGGTGCCCGGCGTCACCGGCATGTCCGGCTGCTGGACCCGGGCCGGCACCCCGATCACCTGGGGCGACGACGTGCTCACCGTGCTTCCCGCCACCCTGCCGCACGCCGCCCTGGTGGAGCGCCTGCGCGCCACGGACGCCGCCGTGCTGATGAAGCTCGGCCGCCACCTGCCGAAGGTGCGGGCGGCGCTGGCCGAGGCCGGCGTGCTGGAGCGCGCGGTCTATGTCGAGCGCGGCACCATGGCGGGCGAGCAGGTGATCGCCCTCAAGGACAAGCCCGACGACGTAGCGCCCTATTTCTCGATGGTGCTCCTGCCCGGCGAGGGACGCCGGCCGTGAGCGGCCCGTCTGCGGGGACCGGTTCGGTCACGGTCATCGGTTTGGGCCCCGGCGATCCGCGCCTGCTGACGGCCGCCGCCCAGGAGGCCCTGGCCCAGGCGCAGGACCTCATCGGCTACATCCCCTACGTCGCCCGCGTGCCCGAGCGGCCGGGGCTCGTCCGCCACGCCAGCGACAACCGCGTCGAGGTCGACCGGGCCCGCCACGCCCTCGAACTCGCCGCCGCCGGCCGGCGCGTCGCGGTGGTCTCGGGCGGCGATCCCGGCGTGTTCGCCATGGCTGCGGCCGTGTTCGAGGCGGTGGAGGCCGGCGACCCGGCCTGGGCTCGGCTCCCCATCACGGTGGAGCCCGGCATCACCGCGATGCTGGCCGCGGCCGCCCGCCTCGGCGCGCCGCTCGGCGGCGATTTCTGCGCGATGTCGCTCTCGGACAACCTCAAGCCCTGGGAGGTCATCACCGCCCGGCTGGAGGCGGTGCTGCGGGCGGATTTCGTGATCTCCCTCTACAATCCGATCTCCTCCGCCCGGCCGTGGCAGCTCGGCAAGGCCCTCGACCTGGCCGCCGAGATCCGGCGCGGCGACACGCCGGTGATCTTCGCGCGCGCGGTCTCGCGGCCCGACGAGGCGATCCGGGTGCTCACCCTCGACGAGGCCCGCACGGCGACGGCCGACATGGCCACGATGGTGATCATCGGCGCCTCGGCCACCCGCCTGATCCCGCGCGGCGACGCGACGCCCTTCGTCTACACGCCGCGCAGCGTGCCGGCGGCGTGATGCGCGGGTCGGCGCAGGCTTCAGAGCGCGGCGATCCCCGCGAGGGCCGCCGCGGCGTCCGGCACGCTCGACACGTCCGGTTTCTCCGGGCGGTCGACCATCACGACCGGCAGGCCCAGCGCCCGCGCGGCGGCGATCTTGCCGTAGGTGGCGCTGCCCCCGGAATTCTTGCTGACCAGGATCTCGATCGCCCCCTCGGCCAGGAACGCCGCCTCGGCGCCTTCGTCGAACGGACCGCGGGCCTGGATGGACGTCAGCCGCGGCACCGGCAGGACGATGTCCTCAATGGCCCGCACGACGTAGTCGTGCTGTGGCGCGCCGGCGAAGGCCGCGACCTCCTGCCGGCCGATGGTGAGGAAGACCCGGCGCGGTTCGGGGCCGAGCGCCCGGGCGGCGGCGGCCATGTCGGGCACTTCCGTCCAGCGGTCGCCGGCCACCCGCGTCCAGGCCGGACGGCGGATCGCCAGCAGGCGCGTCCCGGTCCGGGCGCAGGCCTCGGCGGCGTTGGCGCTCATCCGGGCCGCGAAGGGATGCGTGGAGTCGACCACGAGGTCGGTGCGGTCCTCGGCCAGCCAGGCAGCCAGGCCCGCCGCGCCGCCGAACCCGCCGATCCGCGTCGGTACGGGCTCCGCCTTCGGCTGGCTGGTGCGGCCGGCGAGCGACAGGGTGATTGCGTCGCGGCGACCCATGGCCAGGAGCCCGCGCACCAGGGCGCTCGCCTCGCCGGTGCCGCCCAGGATCAGTATCCGCATGCTCCCCCCACCCTCGGGGCCGTTCTCCATGACCGGTGACAGCCTGTCCACCGCCCCGCCGGCCGCCCCCTGGCTCACCATCGTGGGCATCGGCGAGGATGGCCGCGCCGGCTTGAGCCCCGCCGCCGCCACAGCCCTCGACGGCGCGCGCCTCGTCTACGGCGGACGTCGGCACCTTGCCCTGGCCGCGCCGCTGGCCGCCGAGACGCAGGTCTGGCCGAGCCCGATCGCGGATGCCTATCCGGGCCTCCTGGCCCGGCGCGGGACACCGACCTGCATCCTGGCGACCGGCGATCCGTTCCATTACGGCATCGGCGCCGAGATCGCCCGCCTCGTCCCGGCCGAAGAGATGCGGGTCTTCTCCCAGCCCTCCGCCTTCAGCCTCGCGGGTGCCCGCCTCGGCTGGCCCCTGGCGGAGACGGGCTGCCTCACCCTGCACGGCCGGGCGCTGCCCCGGCTGATCCCGCATCTCCAGCCCGGCGCCCGCCTCCTGGTCCTGACCTGGGACGAGACCACCCCGGCGGCGGTCGCCGCGCTCCTGGCCGAGCGCGGCCTCGGTGCGTCCCGCCTCACCGTCCTGGAGGCCATGGGCGGCCCGCGCGAGCGCCGGCGCAGCGCGACCGCCGAGGGCTTCGACCTCACCGGGATCGACCCGCTCAACACCCTCGGCATCGAGGTCGTCGGCCCGCCGACGGCGCAGGTCGTCACCCTCAGCCCCGGCCTCGACGACGCCTGGTTCGAACATGACGGCCAGCTCACCAAGGCCGACATCCGGGCCGTGACGCTGGCGGCCCTGCGCCCGCGCGCCGGCCAGATCCTGTGGGACATCGGTGCCGGGGCCGGCTCGATCTCCATCGAATGGATGCTGCGCCATCCGAGCCTCCGGGCCATCGCCGTCGAGGGCAATCCGGCCCGGGCCGCCCGCATCGCCCGCAACGCAGGCCGCCTCGGCGTGCCGGACCTGCGCGTGGCGGAAGGCGGGGCGCCGGGGGCGCTCGCCGGATTGCCGGCGCCGGACGCGATCTTCATCGGCGGCGGCGTCACCGCGCCGGGGGTCCTCGACGCGGCCCTCGCCGCCCTCCCCCCGGGCGGACGCCTCGTCGCCAACGTGGTAACCCTAGAGGGTGAGGCCGTGCTGCTCGCGGCCTTCGCGCAGCGCGGCGGGACCCTCAAGCGCCTGACGGTGGCCCATGCCGATCCGGTCGGGCACCTGCATGGCTGGCGCGCCGCGATGCCGGTGACGCAATGGGCGTGGGTCAAGCGGTGATACCAGGCCAATCCTGCACGCCCGACATCGTCGCGGGACTTGGTTTCCGCCACGCCACCACGGCCGTCGAGATCGTCACCCTGATCGAACGGGCCTTCACGGAGGCCAGCCTGCCGCGCGCGCGCCTCGCGCGCCTGGCCACCGCCGCCGACCGAGCGGGGGAGCCGGCGATTCGTGCCGTCGCCGAGGCCATGGATTGCCCCTTGGATGCGATCGACCCCGACGCCCTGATCGCCGTGGACGCCCGCGTTCCCACCCGCTCGCAGCGCATCGAGACGTCTCGCCGGATCGGCTCGGTCGCGGAGGCCGCAGCCCTCGCCGCCGCCGGGGCCGGTGCGACGCTGCTGGCACCCCGAATCGCCAGTGCGGGGGCGACCTGCGCCCTTGCGCTTCGCGCACAATCCGTCACGCAGGGGCCATGACCGTTCACTTCATCGGCGCCGGACCGGGTGCCGCCGACCTCATCACCGTCCGCGGCCGCGACCTCATCGCGCGCTGCCCCGTCTGCCTGCATGCGGGGTCCCTCGTCGCGCCCGAGATCCTGGGCTGGTGCCCGCCGGGCGCCCGCATCGTCGACACCGCGCCCCTCGACCTCGACGCCATCGTGGCCGAATGCGCGGCCGCCCACGCGGCGGGCCAGGACGTGGCGCGCCTGCATTCGGGCGACCTCTCGATCTGGAGCGCGCTCGCCGAACAGACCCGCCGCCTCACCCAGGCCGGCATTCCCTTCACCGTGACCCCGGGCGTGCCTTCCTTCGCCGCCGCCGCCGCGCTCCTGCGGCGCGAGCTCACCGTGCCGGGCCTCGCCCAGTCGGTCGTCCTCACCCGCACCTCGGGGCGCGCCAGCGCCATGCCGGAGCGCGAGACCCTGGCGGCCTTCGCGGCCACCGGCGCCACCCTCGCTCTGCACCTCTCGATCCACGTCATCGACGCGGTCGTCGCCGAGCTGACGCCGTTTTACGGGGCCAGCTGCCCGGCTGCGGTGGTGTTTCGCGCCACCTGGCCCGACGAGCGGGTGCTCACCGGAACCCTGGCGACGATCGCCGGCCAGGTGGCCGAGGCCGGGCTGGAGCGCACGGCGCTGATCCTGGTGGGCCCCGCCCTCGACCCGGCGGAGTTCCGGGAGAGCGCCCTGTATTCCCCCGACTATGACCGGCGCTTCCGCCCGACGGGCGAGACCGTGCTGGCCGAGCGCGTGGACGGAGAGCGGGCATGAGCGTGCCCGGCCTCCTCGTCGCGGCGCCGCGCTCCAGTTCGGGCAAGACCACCGTGACCCTGGCGCTGATGCGGGCGCTCGCCCGCCGGGGCCTCGCCGTGCGCGGCGCCAAGTGCGGGCCCGACTACATCGACCCCGCCTTCCACCAGGCCGCCACCGGCCATCCGAGCTTCAACCTCGACAGCTTCGCCATGCCGGAGCCGATGCTCGACGCGGTGGCGGCCCTCGCGGCCACGGGCGCCGACCTCGTCGTCGCGGAGGGCTCGATGGGGCTGTTCGACGGCATCGTGGCGGCGGAGGGGCGCACGGGCGCCAATGCCGACATCGCCGCGCGCTACGGCTGGCCCGTGATCCTCGTCCTCGACGTCTCCGGCGCCGCCCAATCGGCCGCCGCCCTCGCCCTCGGCTGCAGGGCCTACGACCCACGCATCCGCATCGCCGGGGTGATCCTCAACAAGGTCGCGAGCGCCCGCCACCGCCGCCTCGTCGAGACGGGCCTGAGCCGCATCGGCATGCCGGTGCTCGGGGCGCTGATGCGGGATGCGAGCCTCGTCCTGCCCGAGCGCCATCTCGGCCTCGTCCAGGCCCGCGAGACCAACGACCTCGAGAGCCGCCTCGACCGCCTCGCCGACCTCGCAGAGGCGGGCCTCGACCTCGACGCGATCCTGGCGGTCGCGGCCGGGGCGGCCCCCGCTCCCGGCGCCGGCCTCCTGCCCCGCCCGCCGGGCCAGCGCATCGCTATCGCGTCCGATGCGGCGTTCTCGTTCCTGTATCCGCACATGGCGGCGGGTTGGCGGACGGCGGGGGCCGAACTCGTCCCGTTCTCGCCCCTGGCCGACGAGCCGCCCCCGGCCGATTGCGATGCCTGCTGGCTGCCCGGCGGCTATCCCGAACTTCATGCCGCCCCCCTGGCGCGGGCGGATCGCTTCCTTGCCGGCCTCAGGGATTTCGCGCGCGGCAAGCCGGTGCACGGCGAGTGCGGCGGCTACATGGTTCTGGGCGAGAGCCTGGAGGATGCGGAGGGCGTGACGCACGCCATGGCAGGCCTGCTGCCGGTGGCGACCTCCTACAGGACGCGCCGCCTGCATCTTGGCTACCGGGTCGCGACGCTACTAGCCGACGGCCCCCTCGGGGGAGTGAACGCGCGCCTTGTGGGGCACGAGTTCCACTATGCCAGCGAGCGGAGCGCGCCGCCGACGCCCGAGACGGGGCTTGCGGCGGTGACCGATGCCGAAGGCGTGCCCCTCGGGATCGCCGGGCATCGGCGCGGCTGCGTCACCGGGAGCTTCTTCCACTGGATCGGTTAGGGACTCACCGAGAGCCCCTAACCGGCTGCGGCAGCGGGTGCGGCGGGAGCCGCGGCGGGCTCGGGCGCCTGCTTGCCCATCTTCGCGGCCGTCCGCACGATGGCGAGCACGTCGCGTCGCAGCTGATCGTCCTCGATCAGCGCATAGGCGCGCAGAAGTTCGATCGCCCCCTGCGCGCTGAGGAAGCCGAACACGTCGGACTGCGTGCCGCCGACCTCGTCCTCCTCGAAGAAGGCCGAGACCGGCACTTCCAGGAGGCGGGCGATCTCGCGCAGGCGCCCGGCGCCGACGCGGTTCTGACCCTTCTCGTACTTCTGGACCTGCTGGAAGGTCACGCCGACGGCGGTCCCGAGCGCGGTCTGGCTCAGGCCGCGCGCCTTGCGCAGGGCGGTGATCCTCAATCCGACGAGGCGATCGACGTCGGTAGTCTGCTTCGGCATCATCTCTCGTTTCAGTCCCTAAAGAATTTTCTCAGCCCCCGCCCGGACCAGCCCCGGGGCGATGAGGTTTGAACGCTTTCGTACGGAGGCGTGCAGGATTCCTTAAGTTCATTCCCTACGAAACCAGGGCAGTCGACCGTCGATAGAACCGGACGGGAGAGACTATCCTTGTCTGCAGTCAAATGCCACTGGATGTTTACTCCGCATCAGCATCGGACGTGACCGTTCTGAGAGCTTGACCACAAAGCCGGCATAAATTGCAAGCCTGACGTTGTAACCGTCCCTCGCCAGTTTTCGCTGCGCCGCACGGGTCGGAGCCCGCGGACGGCGCGCGGAGAGGCCCCGTTCCGGGCCGCACCGCATCGGACGAAGCGCGACGCATGCGCCGGGGCGATGGCTTTCGTGCAGCGCCGCCCCAGGTCTAGACTGTCGGACCGGATCGTTCGCGACGCCGAAAAACCCAGGTGGATCATGTATATCGCTATGAATCGCTTCAAAGTAGTCAAGGACGCCACGGAAGATTTCGAGCAAGTCTGGCTCGGGCGCGACAGTCATCTCGGCGAGATGCCGGGCTTCGTCGAGTTCCATCTGCTGCGCGGTCCCGAAGCCGAGGATCACGTCCTCTACGCCTCGCACACGATCTGGTCGTCGAAGGCCGATTTCGAGGCCTGGACCCGTTCCGAGCAGTTTCGAAAGGCCCATGGCCGGGTGCCGTCGACCAAGCCCCTCTATCTGGGCCATCCGCAATTCGAGGGATTCGAGACGATCCAGACCGTCGCGCGGGCTGATTCGGAGACGGCCGCCTGATTCGCGGCGCGGCCCGGCGCTGGGCCGCAATTCGAAATGGCCGGCCCGGCGCACCACGCCGGGCCGCGGCCTACGCGGGTCTTCGCGACGCGGCCGGACCGCCCCGCCGAGGACCGCAGGTTCGGTCGCATCGGGCACGTGACAGTCTTCGCGCAGTCACGCGTGAAATTTCCTGCGCAACCCTCTTCGTCGGATCGACGTTGTGAGGCCGTGCGCGAGATCAGGCGGTTGCGCGACCGTCGATTCATGCGCGCGATCCATGCGTGACGCCGAAGCGGACATCTCTGGCCTCGCGAAACCTTGTCGAAACCGCGGCTCCGTCGCGGCTCGCGAAACAGTGCACGAAACGAGGACTGAGTCCGGGCCGGTCGAACGGTCCGAGGACTTCAGGCCCGTGTCTTGCACGGCTATTCTCTGTCACCATGACTGATTCGGGATTCGGCTCAATCCCGCACAGTCATCGCATCAGGACGGGACACGGCGCTCCAGATGTTTCATGATCGCATCCCAGCCGCTCTCGAGAAATTTCCGGTCCTCCGTCCGCGCCGCGACGTCTGGGCGGCCCTTCTCCCCCGCCGCAGCCGTGCCGCCTTCCGCCTCGGCCTATCGGCCGCGACCGCCGTCGCGGATGTCCTCGTCATCTTCTGCATCGCGGCCGGGATCGATCTCGCCTACCACGCCGCCTTCGACGCCACCCAGCCGGTGGTGGTCCATAGCGGCAGCTTCGAACTCGCCGCCCTGGTGGCGATCTTCGTCCTGCTGACGAATCTCGTCCGCGAGGATTACGACATCGAGACGCTGCTCGCGCGGCGCCCCCACCTGCGGCGTGCGGCCATAGTCTGGACCGGCGCCTGGGCCGTCGTCCTGCTGATCGGCTTCGCCACGAAGACGACCCACGAGTATTCGCGCCTCGTCTCGGTGGGGTTCTTCCTGGTGGGCCTGCCCGCGATCCTGCTGACCCGGGGGGTGATGCTGCGCCTGGTGCGCAGCGCGGCGACCTCGACCTCCGGCCAGACCAACCGGGTCCATCTCGTCGGCTACGAGGAGGACATCGCGCGCTTCTACGGCCACAACGACCCCGAGGCCCTCGGCCTGCGCGTCATCGGCACCAGCTATCTGCGCCCGCTCGACCCCGCGGGCGACGCCGAAGCCCGCCGCGCCCAGATGTCGGAAGATCTTGATCTCGCGGTCTCCGTGGTGCGCTTCCTGCGCCCGGACGACGTGTTCATCCTGGTGCCGTGGTCGGAGGCCTCCGACATCGAGCGCTGCATCGACGCCTTCCTGCGGGTGCCGGCGGCCTTGCATCTGCGCCCGGGCTCGGTGATGGACCGCTTCCCCGATCTCACCCTCGCCCGGGTCGGCCGCCTCTCGGGAATCAATATCGGGCGCCGGCCGCTCCAGGCGGGCGAGCTCTTCCTGAAGCGCAGCCTCGATCTCGCCCTCGCCCTGACGGCCCTGGTGCTGCTTGGGCCGCTCTTCCTCGTGGTCGCGGCCCTGATCAAGATCGACAGCCCGGGCCCGGTATTCTTCCGGCAGAAGCGCTACGGCTTCAACCAGCAGCCCTTCGGCGTCTTCAAGTTCCGCAGCATGAGGGCCGAGCCGGAGACGGTCTTCCGGCAGGCCACCCGCAACGACAGCCGCATCACACGGATCGGCCGGGTGCTGCGCCGTTCGAACATCGACGAACTGCCCCAGCTCATCAACGTCCTGCTGGGCGAGATGTCCCTCGTCGGGCCGCGCCCCCACGCCCTGGCGCACGACCGCAGCTTCGAGAACCGCATCGCCCTCTACGCCCGCCGCCACAACGTCATGCCGGGCATCACCGGCTGGGCGCAGGTGAACGGCCTGCGCGGCGAGACCCTCACCGACCTCGACATGGAGCGGCGGGTCCAGCACGACCTGCACTACATCGACAACTGGTCGATCTGGCTCGACCTGCGGATCATGTTCATGACCGTGTTCTCGCCGCGCGCCTACAGGAACGCCGGCTGAGCCGGAGGCGCGCCCGGCCCGGACGCTAGTCCGCGCCGGACCGGCCGAGGCAGGCGCCGCACTCGCCCTCGACCTCGAGGATGCGGCTCGTGGGCTTGAAGCCGGCCTTGGCCAGGGTGCGTCCGAGCTGGTCTTCCACCTCCGGCGAGGTGGTCTCGTCGATCGAGCCGCAATTGCGGCAGATCAGGAAGACGAGGCCGGCGCCGTCCGTGTGCGAGTGACCGCAGGACACGAAGGCGTTGCGGCTCGCGATCCGGTGGACGAGCCCGTGCTCGGTGAGGAAGTCGAGGGCGCGGTAGACCGAGACCGCCGCGACGCGGCGCCCCGGTTCGCTCAGGGCCTCGGCGATATCGTAGGCGCCCATCGGCCGCGTCTGCCCGGCCACCGCCGCCAGCACGTCGCGGCGCAGGCGTGTGAACTGCAGGTCGCGTTCGCGGCACAGGCGCTCCGCCCGGGCGATCGCTTCCGGCGCCCCGCCGCAACCGTGGTCATGCGCCGCCGCATGGTCGTGCATGGTCTGCCCCATCAGCCCGGGATGTTGGATCGAGCCGGCCCGTTGAACTGCCCGAGTGTTACAGTGTATCACCGCCAACATAAGCTGGCGCTCCCGTTCGGGCAAATGATCCATCCGTGACCCGAAACCCGCGTCCCCCCGTCTCCCTCCGCCACTCGCTGTTTCAGGCCGGTGCGTCCCTGCGCTTCGCGGTGGCGTCGGCGCTGACCCTGCTGCTCTGGGTCGCGATCCTGTGGGCCTCCCGATGAGCGGCGACCTGCCCGGCGCCATCGCGCTCCAGGGGCTGACCCTCGGCTACGACCGCCATCCGGCCGTCCATCACCTCGACGGGATCATCGCCCCCGGCGCCCTCCTGGCCCTGGTCGGGCCGAACGGCGCCGGCAAGTCGACCCTCCTGAAGGGCATCGTCGGCGAGATCCCGTGCCTCGAGGGCCGGATCGCGCGGCCCGGGCTCGACGACGCCATCGCCTACCTGCCCCAGGCGGCGGAGATCGACCGCAGCTTTCCCCTCAGCGTCCTCGATCTCGTGGCGATGGGCCTGTGGCGCCGCCTCGGTCCCTGGCGGAGCGCGCGGCGTCACCGGGCGACCTTGCTGCAGGCCTTGGCCGCTGTCGGCCTCGCCGGGTTCGAGACGCGCCTGATCGGCACCCTGTCGGGCGGCCAGTTCCAGCGCGCCCTGTTCGCCCGCCTGATCGTGCAGGATGCCCGCGTGCTGCTCCTAGACGAGCCGTTCACCGGCGTCGACGGGCGCACCACCTCCGACCTCTTGGCCCTGGTCCGCGCCTGGCACGGGCAGGGACGCACCATCGTGGCCGCCCTGCACGATCTCGGACAGGTCCGGAGCCACTTTCCGCACACCCTCCTCCTGGCGCGGGAGGCGGTGGCCTGGGGACCGACCGAGCGGGTGCTCACGCCCCGGAACCTCGCCCGCGCCCAGAGCCTGTCGGAGGCCTGGGACGAGGATGCGGCGGTCTGCGGCCGCCACGCGCAGACCGGACCGTCCCAAGGCCATGATCACGAGCACGGCCATGACCACGGCCAGGGTCATGCGCACCCGCATGAGCCCGCGCATCCCCGCGATCACGAGCCCGCGCATGATCAGGAGCATGAACACGGGCCTGCGCACGACCGGGGGCACGCCGCGTGATCGATCTCCTGTTCGGTCCCTTCGTCGAGTTCGGCTTCATGCGCCGGGCGCTGGTGGGCTGCCTCGCCCTGTCGCTCTCGGCGCCGCCCGTGGGCGTGTTCCTGATGCTGCGGCGCATGAGCCTGATGAGCGACGCTATGAGCCACGCGATCCTACCCGGGGCGGCCGTTGGCTTCCTGGTGGCGGGGCTGTCGCTGCCGGCCATGACGCTGGGCGGCCTCGCGGCCGGCCTCGCGGTGGCGCTAATGGCAGGGCTCGTCACCCGCTCCACCGTGATCAAGGAGGATGCGAGCCTGGCGGCCTTCTACCTGATCTCGCTCGCCGGCGGCGTCCTCCTAGTGTCCCTGCGCGGATCGCAGATCGACCTGCTGCACATCCTGTTCGGCAGCGTGCTCGCCCTCGACGATCCGGCCCTCTGGCTGCTCGGGGGCATCGCCACCGTGACCCTGTTCGGCCTGGCGGCGATCTACCGGCCCCTGGTGATGGAATGCGTCGACCCGCTGTTCCTGCGCACGGTGAGCCGCGCCGGCGGACCGGTGCACTACGCCTTCCTCGGCCTCGTGGTGATGAACCTGGTCGGCGGGTTCCAGGCCCTGGGCACCCTGCTGGCGGTGGGGCTGATGCTGCTCCCGGCCATCGCGGCGCGCTTCTGGGCAGCGGACCTGTCGGGCATGATCCCGGTCTCGGTGCTGATCGCGATGCTGTCGAGCGTGGTCGGCCTCATCGTGTCCTACCAAGCCGATCTGCCGACCGGACCCGCGATCGTGCTCGCGGCCGGCTGCTTCTACGTCGTCTCGATGCTGGTGGGACGCCGGGGCGGGCTGGTCTACCGGCTCGTCCGGGCCCGCCACCTGGAAGCGTGATCGACGGGGGCCGAAGCCTCGAATCAGAGGCTCGGAGCGGGCGCCTCAGAGATTGAACAGGCTCATCAGGCCCGAGATGATCGCGTAGACGAAGCCGGCATTGAGCAGGACGCCCACCGTCCCGATCGCGAGGCCGCCCAGCACCACGACGCCGTCGCGCTCGACGAGGCCGAGGCCGACGAGGCAGATGGCGAGGCCGAGGGGAATCTGCCCGACGATCGGCGCGGCCACGATCAGGGCCAGCGACAGGGTGAGCAGGATGAGGCCGACGCCGCGCATGCCGAGGGCGGTCTCGAACAGGCTCATGCGCGGGCGCGACCAATGCTCCAGGCGGCGCAGGAGCGGGACGGCCCGGTTCGCCGCCCGCTCGACGTCGCTGCGGGCGACGGACCGGCGCAGCAGTGCCCGCGGCAGCCAGGGCGAGGCCATGCCGGCGGTGATCTGGATCGCCACCAGCAGCAGTAGCAGCCCGCAGACCAGTGGGATCGGCGGCGGCATCGGCAGGCAGTTCGGCAACCCGAGGATCACGATGAGGAGCGCGAAGGCGCGGTCCTTCAGGACGGCGACGATGTCACCGACGGTCAGCCGTTCCCCTTCCTGCTCGGCGAGCACGGTGAGAACCTCGGAAGTTCTGGCAGCAGGTGACAAGAAAGCTCGGCCATTGGCGACGGTCCTGGGCCGGGCTGTAGCCGAGATGGGGGCCCAGGCCAAGCGGCGCATCCGCACGCCCGGACGGCGTCGAATCACACGGGCGGTGCGGACAGGACCCTCGATACGAAGAATGTCGACCGACACCGCGTCAATCTAGAGATGCCGTTCGGCGGGTTAGTTTCGCTGAGGTCGTCGAAGCTTAGGAATATCGAGACATCCGAGATAGGATTAACACCTAAACTTGTATCTGTTTCAGATTATACGCATCGAAGATTGATTTCTGCCCGCGCCGCCGGAAGACTAGGGCTCTGATCGGCATCGAGGCAGGGAGCCCATGCTATCGAGGGCCGGGAGCGATCGCAGCAGATCCCGAAGATTGGCGAGCCTCGCTGGGGCGGCGGCTTGGTCCACGGCGCTCTTCGCGGCACCCGCCCCGGCATCCTCGCCCGCCTCGCTCCTCCTGTTCGGAAGCCTGGAGGCCAGCCCCTCCGTCTTCGTGACCACCGGCGCCAAGGTGGCGCTGGACCGGATCGACCGCGAAGGGTTCGTCGCTCTCGCGAGCCTCGGAGGCCAACGGCGCCGGGAGGGACCGGTCATCCGTGATTCCGCGATCGCCGCGGTCGTGCTCGGCTATCAATGGTTTCGCGACTGGGGCGTCGTCGCGGCCCATTTGGGTCCCGAAGTCTCGATGGAGGTGGTGTCGGGCTGCGGCTGCGTGCAGGCCCTGCCGCCCCGCTTCGGCCTGCGCCTGCACGGGGAGGTCTGGGCTAGGCCCACGGACGACACCCTCCTCACCGCGACGCTAGTTACAGGCACGCTCCGCATGAGCGCCTGGGGCCGCCTCGCCTGGGGTTACCGGGCCGCGGGGGCCTATCTCGGACCCGAGGCCGCCCTCTATCTGGACGAGACCGGGTACCGGAAGTGGAACCTCGGGCTGCACGCGACCGATTTCGCCGTCGGCCGGTTCGGGCTGCGGCTCTCGGCCGGGCTGCAACTCGCCGGCGACGGGGAGCCCGGCCCCTATCTCGGCCTCACCGTCTGGACGCCCTGGTAAGTTTTTCCTTCGGGACCTTGTCCTCGATGACCTCGTTCTTGGCGTGCCTGCCCTTGGCACGCCTGTCCTCGGCGACCTTGTCCTCGGCGACCTCGCGCCGCCGGGCCGGGCGGCGGCTCTCGCCCGCGCCGGGCGACGTCAGGTCCAGGCTGCCCTGCTCGACCCTGGGGATCGGGGGCGCGGCGTCGAGCCCGTCGAGGAAGCGGGCCGCATCGTCGACGATGGCGGCCCGCTTAGCCGGGTCCATGCGCGCCAGGGTGCGGTAGGGCATGGCGAGGCGCGGATTGTCCGCCAGCCGCTCCGCGTGACGGATGAGGAAGTCCCAATAAAGGTAGTTAAACGGGCAGGCCGTGCCGCCGGTCTTCTTCGCCACGTCGTAGCTGCAGCCCCGGCAGTAATCCGACATCCGGTTGATGTAGGCGCCCGAGGCCGCATAGGGCTTCGAGCCCATCACGCCGCCATCGGCCCAGAGCACCATGCCGTGGACGTTGGGCAGCTCGACCCACTCGTAGGCGTCGGCATAGACGACGAGGTACCATTCCTCCACCTGCGCCGGGGCGAGGCCCGCGAGCAGCGCGAAGTTGCCCGTCACCATCAGGCGCTGGATGTGGTGGGCGTAGGCGTGGGTCCGGGTCGCGCCGATGCACTGCGCCAGGCAGTTCATCTCGGTCTCGCCGGACCAGTAGAACCAGGGCAGGTCGCGCCCTGCCTCGAGGGCGTTCGAGGCCGCGTAGTCCGGCATCCGCGCCCAGTACAGCCCGCGCACGTATTCTCGCCAGCCGAGGACCTGGCGGATGAAGCCCTCGGCGCAGTGGAGCGGGGCGTCGCCGGCGCGGTAGGCCCGCTCCGCCGCCCGGCAGACCTCCTCCGGCGTCAGGAGCCCGGCGTTCAACGCCGGCCCGATCAGGGCGTGGTACAGGAACGGCGCATCCGTGCGCATCGCGTCCTGATAGTCGCCGAAGGTCGGCAGGCCGACGGCGAGGAAGTGCTTGAAGGCGGCGACGGCCTCGGTCCGCGTCACCGGCCAGGCGAAGGCCGCGGTCTCGCCGAAATGGTCGCCGAACGCAGCCTCCACCAGGGCGATGACCTCCCGGGTCATGGCATCGGGCGGAAAGCCGATGCGCTCGGGCACGACGTGGCCCTTGGGCAGGCCCTTGCGGTTCTCGGCGTCGAAGTTCCAGCGGCCGCCGACGGGCTCGCCCCCCTCCATCAGCAGGCCGGTGCGGCGGCGCATGCCGCGGTAGAAGGTCTCCATGCGCAGGCTGCGACGGTCGCCGGCCCAGGCGGCGAACTCCGCCCGCGGGCAGAGGAAACGGTTGTCGTCGCGGATCTCCACGGGCGGCCCGAGATCGTCGCGCCAGCCCTGCATCATCTCCCAGACCCGCCACTCGCCGGGCTCGGTGACCACGACCCGGTCGACCGCGTGGCGCGCGACCGCGCGTTCCAGCTCGCCGGTGAAGCTGCCGGTGTTGCCCGGGGCATCGAGGCGGACGTAATCCACGGTGATGCCCTCCGCCTCCAGCTCTGCCGCGAAGTGGCGCATCGCCGAGAACAGGAACGCGATCTTCTGCTTGTGGTGGCGGACATAGGTCGCCTCCGCCCGGACCTCGACCATCAGCACCACGTCGTGCTCTGGATCGAGGTCGGTCAGGGTGGCGATGCGGCGGGTGAGCTGGTCGCCGAGGAGGAAGCGGAGCGTGTGGATGAGACTCAGCCTCCGGCCCATGGGCACGCGCCGGCCGGATCCCGGCCCGGCATTCCGCCTTCGGCTCCCCCGGCGACGATGTCCCGCCTCATGCGTGCTCCCAAATCGCTCTAGATCGGATAGGTATGGCGAAAGCGGGAGGCGGGGAGCCGTCGTCACGCGGGATCGACCGATCCGTGACGTCGCAGGACCGTCGGGAGCCTCATGAAGTTCGCTTTTGCCGGCATCGATTTCCTCGGCGGCGTGTTCGAGGCCCTGCTCGGGGCGGGCTGGACGCCGATCAAACTGTTCACCCGGCCCTGCGACGGGCTCTACGACCACAACGAGGCGGTGGTGGCCCAGGCCCGCCGCTACCGCGTGCCGATGCAGATCTCGCGGATGCGGCCGGAGGACCTTGCCGGGCTGGCGGAGGCGCACGGCCGGGACTGGGCCCTGGTGGTGGCCGGCTATCCCTGGCTGATCCGGGGCTGGCGGGGCCAAGCCGCCTACGGGCTCAACTTCCACCCCTCCCCGCTGCCCCTCGGCCGCGGCCCCTACCCGCTCTTCAAGGCGATCAGCGACGCGCAGCCGGACTGGGGCGTCACCGCGCACGTCCTCGCCGAGGACGGCTTCGACACCGGCGACATCCTGGCCCAGGAGCGCTTCCCGCTCTCGCCCCTGGAATCGCACGAGACCCTGCTCGCCAAGTGCCAGATGGCGGCGCGCCGCATCGCCGCGGGCCCCATCGCCCGGGACCTGCCCGGCCTCTGGCGGACGCCGACGCCCCAGGGCACCGGTTCCTACTGGCCGCGGGTGACGGATGCGGACCGCACCCTCGACTTCCGCTCCGAGGTCGAGGCGATCCTGCGCCGGGTCCGGGCCTTCGGCACGATCGAGACAATCGCCCGGGTCGGCGAGTCCCGGGTCTACGTGGCGGCGGCGGAGGGCTGGCGGGAGGCGCATCGCCACACGCCCGGGACGGTGGTGCAGCGCTACCGCCGCCACGTCGTCATCGCCGCCCGCGACGGCTACATCCAGCTCAACCGCTGGAGCCCCGTCCCGGCCAGCGAGGCCGGCCAGCTCGGGCGGTAGGCTGCCCTATATCAGGGCGATATCGTCACCCGAGCGATTGAGCAGATCCCATGGCGCGGATGCGCAAGAAGGCCGATCTCCCCACCAAGATCTGCGTCCAGTGCGGCAAGCCGTTCGCGTGGCGCAAGAAGTGGGAGCGGGTCTGGGACGAGGTCCGCTACTGCTCGGACCGGTGCCGGGCGGAGGCCAAGCGGGTTCCGGCACGGGCGGCGGGGCAGGAATGAGCCGCCTCAGGCCAGGGCGGCGAGGCCGTCCGGCGTGTCGACGTCCTGGGTGACGCCGGCGTCCATCGCGCAGTCCAGCACGTCGTCGCGTCCGGCGAGCAGGCGTCCCGCCCCCTGGTCGCCGGAGAGGCCGGCAAGCGCCGGCCCCAAGCGCCGCAGGTTCAGCAGGACCGGGTTGCCGCGCACGCCCGCATGGACCGGCACCACGGCAGAGGGGGAAGGGTCCGCCGCACGGAAGGCGTCGGCCAGGGCCGTCAGGTGGCGGGCGCTCACCCGGGGCATGTCGCCGAGGAGCACGATCGCACCGTCCAAACCCCTCGGCAGGGCCGCGAGCCCGGCCTGGAGCGAGGTGGCGAGGCCGTCGGCATAGGCCGGGTTCACGACCCGGACGAGGTCGAGCCCGTCGAGGGCGGCTCCGACCCGGTCGGCATGGGCGCCGAGCACCGCCACCACCGGGCCGAGCCCGGAGCCGACGGCGGCCTCGGCTGCGTGGCGCACCAGGGCCCGCCCGGCCAGGGCCTGCAGCAGCTTCGGCTCCGCGCCGAAGCGGGTCCCGCGCCCCGCCGCGAGCAGGATGAGTCCGAGTTCGGGCATCGGCCTCAGGCCTCCTCCTCGGCGGGGTCGCCGCCGGAGCGGGGCTGGGGCCGCGACACGATCTCCATGAGGAGGCCGCCGACGCCGAGGGCGACGATGTCGGCCCGGGTCACGGCGAGCTCGGCGAGCAGCCGGTGCAGCACCCAGTCGAAGCCGTTCTCCTTGGGCGAGCGCGCGCAGCCCGGTGCGCCGATGACCGGCACCGCGGCGACCCGTCCGACGAGGAGGAGGTTGCCCGGGTCCACCGGCATGCCGAGATGCTCCACGTGCCCGTCCGCCGCCTCGATCGCGGCGGGAATCACGTCGCGCCGGTCGGCGATGGCCGAGGCGCCGAACACCACCACTAGCTCGGCGCGATCCTCTGCGACGGCCGCCCGGATCGCATCGGCCACGGCCTCGCGCCGATGGGGCACCCGGGCGTCGGTGACGAGTTCGGCGCCCGTGGGGGCGAGGCGGTGGCGCAGGTTGGCCAGCGTCTTGTCGATGGTCGCGGGCTTGAGGCCGGGCAGCAGGGTCGAGACGACGGCGACCCGGCTCAACCGGTAGGGCGCGACCGCGAGCGCCCCGACGGGCGCGGCGCCGCAGGCCCGGTCGAGGGCAGCGCCCGGGACCGCGTAGGGGATGATCTTCACCGTGGCGACCATCTCGCCGGCCACCACCGGCTTGTAGGGCGCGAGCGTCGCCACCGTGATCGACTCGTCGATGCCGTTGACGGCGTCGACGGCGGCCCGGTCGATATGCAGGAGCCCGGCAGTGGCCGCGTGCAGGTTGCAGCGGCCGGTGAAGGGCGGCTCGCGGCGCAAGTGCGGGCCGGCGAGATGCGCGGCGAGGCGCTCGGCTGCCGCGTCCTCGGCCACGTCGCCCGGCTCCAGGGCGACGGCCACGAGTTCGGACAGCCCGGCGGCGGCGAGGCGCGCGGCGTCCTCGGCCGGGATCACCCGGCCCTTGCGCAGGGTCACGTCGTGGGACCGCACCGTATGGGCGGCGATGAGCCCGGCGGCCTCGCGCGTCGGGACGGCGCCGAACTTCACGCGCCGGCTCCGGTGCGGGGGGTGCGCTGCGCGGCGACGATCTGCGCCAGGATCGAGACCGCGATCTCGGCCGGGCTGACGGCCTGGATGGGAAGGCCGATCGGCGCCGCGATCCGGCCGATCTCGGCCTCGGAAAACCCGGCCTGGGCGAGGCGGGCGACGCGGGCCGCGTGGGTTTTGCGCGAGCCGAGGGCCCCGACATAGAAGCACCCAGCCCGGAGCGCGGCCGCCAGGGCCGGATCGTCGATCTTCGGGTCGTGGGTCAGGGCCGCCACGGCGCAGTAGCGGTCGAGGGGCGGGACCGGCCCGACCAGGGCATCGTCCGGCCATTCGGCCACGAGGTCGATGCCGGGAAAGCGTTCCGGCGTCGCGAAGGCGGTGCGCGGATCGATGACGGTGACGGCGAGGTCGAGGGCCAGGGCCATCGGGCACAGGGCCTGGCTGATATGCACGGCGCCGATCACCACCAGCCGCACCGGCGGCGCCTGCACGGTGAGGAAGACGGAGCGGCCCTCCACCTCCGCGAGGCCGCTCTTGCCGGAGGCGAGGTGGCGGGCGAGGAGGTCGGCAAGGGGGTCGCCGGCGATCTCGGCCTCGCGCACCACCCGCTGGGCACCGCCACCGAGGTCGGTCACCAGGATGGCAGCACGGCGCGCGGCGCGCTCGGCATTGAGGATCGCGAGGGTTTCGAGCTGCATGCCGGCGCCTCAGGCCACGGGCTCGACGAAGACGCGGATGCGCCCGCCGCAGGACAGGCCGACCCGCCAGGCGGTCTCGTCGGCCACGCCGAACTCGATCACCCGCGCGCGCCCGTCCGCGATCGCCTCCAGGCCCTCAGTGATCACCGCGCCCTCGACGCAGCCGCCCGAGACCGAGCCGAGGAAGTTGCCCTCGCCGTCCACGACGAGATGGCTGCCCACCGGCCGCGGGGCCGAGCCCCAGGTCTCGATCACGGTGGCGAGCGCCACCGTGCGGCCCGCCCGGCGCCAGGCCTCGGCGGCCCCGAGGATGTCGTTGTCGGTGGAGAGCATGGCCCTGACGAACTCCGGCGCGGGATCGGACCCGCGAATGGGGAACCCGAGAGCACGAGGTAAGGTCCCGCGCGGCCGTGGCAATGCGATCCGGCGGACGCCGATGCCGGGCCGTGACGTGCCGCACCAACCGGCGTGACTTTCCGCACCGACCAAGCGGCCCTATCGTGCGGCCCCGCTCACCCGCCCCGATGGATTCGCGCCTCGATGCCCAGCCTCCGCGCCGCCGCCTGCGCCCTCACCTTCGCCGGCTTGCTGGCCGGTCCGGCGTCCGGCCGCGCCGAGGCGCAGGTCCGGATCGGGCTGTCGGCGCCGCTGAGCGGCCCGGACGCCGCCTTCGGACAGGGCCTGCGCCTCGGGGCCGAGCAGGCGGTGGCCGATCTGAACCGGGCCGGCGGCGTCAACGGGCAGCGCCTCGTCCTGGTGATCGCCGACGATGCCGGCGAGGGCAAGCAGGGCCTCGCCGTCGCCCGGCGGTTCGCCACCGAGCGTATCGGCCTCGTGGTCGGCCCCTTCAATGCCGGCGTCGCGGGGCTGGCGCTGCCGGTCTACGAGGAGGCCGGCATCGTCGCCGTGACGCCGGGCAGCGGCTATCCCGGGCTGACGGCCCGGGGCTGGTGGAACGTGTTCCGCACCGTGCCGAACGAGGCCGAGCAGGGAACGCTCGCCGGGGCCTACCTCCTCGGCCGTCACGGCGGCCAGCGCGTCGGCCTCGTGCACGACAAGAGTCCGTTCGGCCGCGGGCTCGCGGAGGGCGTGAGCCGCACCCTGAAGGCCGCGGGCCAGCCGGAGGCGGCCTTCGAGACCCTGACCCGCGGCGAGCGCGACCTCTCCGGACTGGTCGCGCGCCTGAAGCGGGCCCGCGTCGAGGTCGTGTATTTCGGCGGCCTCGCGGCGGATGCGGCCGTGCTCCTGCGCGGCCTGCGCGAGGCCGGGCTGAACGCGCCCCTGGTGGGCAGCGACGGCCTCCTCGATCCGGCCTTTCCGCAGGCGGCCGGCGCCGCGGCCGAGGGCACGGTGATGACCCTGACCCCCGATCCGCCCCGGCTGCCCGAGGCCAAGGGGCCAGAGGCGAAAACCGCGAGGCTGCCGCGCAACCCGGAGGCGAACGCGGTGGCCGCCCAGGCCTATGCGGCCGTCGAAGTCCTGCGCCAGGGCATTCTGGGGGCCGGCGTGGCGGATGGTCGGGCGGTCGCCGCCTACCTGCACCAGGGCCGCGCCCTGCGGACGGTTCTCGGCGAGCTCGCCTACGATGCCCGGGGCGACCTCAGGCCCGATCCCCGACGGCCGGGCACCATCCTGCAGGCCTGGAAGCGGACCCCGGACGGACGGATCGACTATGCCGGCAACGACGTCACGCCCTGAAGGCGGCCCTCAGCGCCGTCGCACGGCAGGGTGGGACGCGCCGCGCGACGAAATCGCGGGCCGAACGGTGTGAATCGCGCGCCGAATCTTGATCTTTCCGAATCTTCGTGCGGCCTGTGCCGGGTTCATCACCGGTCTGCATCGGGAAAAGCTTGCTTCCGGCCGGTCCGGACATTATGTCGGGGCAACGCTCGCCGGTGTTGCGCATCCGATGGGATCGGACCCGCCGCCCGCTGCGTTTTGCCGAACGGCTTCGTTTTGTGTCCCGGGTCGCCCCTTTCAGGCCGTCCGGCTGGAGAGTGTGGATGGCGAAAGAAGAGTTGATGCAGTTCGACGGTCTCGTGATCGAGATCCTGCCGGACGCGCGCTACCGCGTGCAGCTCGATCAGGGCCACGAGATCGTGGCCTACACGGCCGGCAAGATGAAGAAGAACCGCATCAAGACTCTGGCCGGCGACCGGGTCACCGTCGAGATGTCCCCCTACGACCTGGAGAAGGGCCGTCTCGTGTTCCGACACAAGGACGAGCGCTCCGCCGGCCCGCGCCCGCCGATGCGCGGCCAGTTCCGCCGCCGCTGACCCTCCTGCGCCGGGGAGTCCGCATCCTGCTCCATGCCTCCCTTGACTGAGAGGCATGGGTACGAAGAGGGTGGCGTCCGAGCGTGACTCGGCCGAAACCATTCGCGTGCAGGTGATCCCGCGTCACCCACCGATGATCTTGATGAACGCCGCCCCCGCCCCGAAGAGGGCGGCACCGGCTGCCATACCGGATAGGGCAACCTGCCAGGGTGCGAGCATCCGGTCGCGCTCGCGCTTCATGGCCTCAGCCATCAACTTCCGCTGCTCGGCGACGAATTTTTCGCTTTCCTCGCGCGTACGACGGATGCGGCCGATCTGCTCCTCGAGGTCGGGCGTCAGCGGTATTGCACCCTCGGCCATCGGAGCCGTCTCTCGTCGCGCTGAATCACACCACTGAGATATCGCAACCCTGGCGGCAGGGATCAAGCGGCGAGGATCGAGCGGCAAGGATCGAGCGGACTGCGCGGCCTTCGCCCTCCGCTCGACCCGGCCCTACTTTCCGAACCACCCTACTTCCCGAACCGCTCGAATTTCGGGAAGCTCCGGGTCATCAGCGTGCCCGCGTCCGAACGGTGGCCCATCCACTTCTCCAGGATGCTCGCCTGGGCGAGCCGCGCCTCGCCACCGGCCTCGCGCCAGGGCAGGCCCTCGGCCAGGGTGAAGACGTGGGCGTCGGTGAGCGTCGTCTGGCGGCAGCGTTGCAGGCGCACGCCCTTGCCGCGCACCATCTCGGGCAGCTCGCTTAATGGGAAGACCAGCATCAGCCGGTCGGCGCTGCACACCGCGATGTGGTCGCCGGCCGCCGGTACCAGCACGGCGGCCGTCGCCGGCGCGTCGAGGCCCATGATCCCCTTGCCCTTGCGGGTGTTGGCGACCAGCGCGTCGGCCGGCGCCAGGAAGCCACGCCCGTCGGTGGCCGCGACCAGGACCTTCGCGCCGGGCTGGTAGGGGATGGCCGCGACGATCTCGGTGCCGTCGTCGAAATCCACCATCAGGCGGATCGGGTCGCCGAAGCCGCGCCCGCCCGGCAGCTTGGACGCCTCCAGGGTGAACACCTTGCCGTTCGAGGCCAGCACCAGCAGCTTGGCCGTGGTCTCGCTCGGAAAGGCGAGCTTGAGGCCGTCGTCGCCCTTGAAGGCCACGCCCGACAGGTCGGCGACGTGGCCCTTGAGGGCGCGGATCCAGCCCTTGTTGGAGACGATCACGGTGACGGGCTCGCGCTCCACCATGGCGGCGGCGAAGTCGATGCCGGCGGTGTCGGGCGGGTTCTCGAGGGTGGTGCGCCGGGCGCCGATCTTGGTCTCGGGGCCGAAGGTCTTCTTCACCGCGCGGATCTGCTTGGTGATGTCGGCCCATTGCAGCTTGTCGGAGCCGAGCAGGCCCTCGATGCCGTCCTTCTCCTGGGTCAACGCGTCGAGTTCGCGCTTCATCTCCATCTCCTCGAGCTTGCGCAAGGAGCGCAGGCGCGTGTCGAGGATGGCGTTGGCCTGAATCTCAGTGAGCTCGAAGCGCTTCATCAGGGCGGGCTTCGGCTCGTCCTCCTCGCGGATGATGCGGATCACCTCGTCGAGGTCGAGATAGACGATGAGCAGGCCGCCGAGGATCTCCAGGCGGCGGTCGATCTGGGCGAGGCGGTGGCGCGAGCGGCGCTGGAGCACGACGCGGCGGTGGTCGAGCCACTCGCGCAGCGCCTCGGCGAGGCCGATGACGCGGGGCACGAGCCCGCCCACCAGTACGTTCATGT
Source organism: Methylobacterium sp. TK31 (assembly GCF_055361545.1). Taxonomy (NCBI): domain Bacteria; kingdom Pseudomonadati; phylum Pseudomonadota; class Alphaproteobacteria; order Hyphomicrobiales; family Methylobacteriaceae; genus Methylobacterium; species Methylobacterium sp. TK31. The sequence continues at coordinate 3,793,382 of NZ_CM143964.1, forward strand.
TGAGCGAGATGCGCGACTCGAGCTCGGTGAGCCGGAACAGCGATTCCATCAGGATGACGGGGTCGACGTTGCGGGCCCGCGGCTCCAGCACGATGCGCACGTCCTCGGCCGATTCGTCGCGCACGTCGGCGAGCAGCGGCAGCTTGCGCTCCTGCAGCAGCTCCGCGAGCTTCTCGATCAGGCGCGCCTTCTGCACGCCGTAGGGGATCTCCGTGACCACGATGGTCCAGGTCCCGCGCCCAAGATCCTCCTTGGCCCAGCGCGCGCGCACGCGGAAGCCGCCGCGCCCGGTGCGGTAGGCCTCGGTGATCGATTCGGCGCTGTCGATCAGGATGCCGCCGGTGGGGAAGTCCGGCCCCTTCACGAAGGTGAGGAGCTGAGCCGAGGTCGCCTCCGGGTGGGTGATGAGGTAGAGCGCCGCGTCGCAGAGCTCGGCCGCGTTGTGAGGCGGGATCGAGGTCGCCATGCCGACCGCGATGCCCTGCGAGCCGTTGGCGAGCAGGTTCGGGAAGGCGGCGGGGAGCACCACCGGCTCCTCCTCCTGCCCGTCGTAGTTCGGGCGGAAATCCACCGAATCGTCGTCGAGGCCTTCGAGGAGGAGGCGCGCCACCTCCGTCATCCGGGCCTCGGTGTAGCGCTGGGCGGCGGCATTATCGCCGTCGATGTTGCCGAAATTGCCCTGCCCGTCGACGAGCGGGTAGCGCTGCGCGAAGTCCTGCGCCATGCGCACCAGGGCGTCGTAGGCCGCCGTGTCGCCGTGCGGGTGATACTTGCCGATGACGTCGCCGACGATGCGGGCGCATTTCTTGAAGGCCGAGGTCGGGTCGAGCTTCAGGAGCCGCATGGCGAACAGGATGCGGCGATGGACGGGCTTGAGCCCGTCGCGGGCATCGGGCAGCGCCCGGTGCATGATCGTCGACAGCGCATAGGCGAGGTAGCGATCCTCCAGCGCGGTCTTCAGTTCGACGCTCTCGATGCCATCGGGACCCGATGGCGGCTCGAAGGGCTGGCCCATCACGAACTCCCGGGCCGCAGGGGACCCAAATCAGAACAAACCACGAACGGAATTTAGGCGTTCCGCGTGCCCAATGCAACGAAGCGCGCGCGCTCCTCGGGCACGGGGATCGCGCGCGGCCCCCATATGTGCTGGTCGAGGAAATACCCCGTCAAGGTAAACCCCTCGGTAACGTCCCGGGCGTCCGGCGTCATCGGCAGCGGGGCGTCGGGCGGGCGCCCGCGCAGGAAGTCCGGCAGCGCCAGCAGCTTGTCGCGGTAGGGCTCGCCGGCCGAGGCGCTCACCGCCCGCCCGCTGCGGGGCGAGACGTAGATCAGGGCGTCGTTGCCCCCCGTGGCGGCGCAGGCCGCCAGATCGAGCCCGAAGCCGAGCTCGGCCAGGATGGCGAGTTCGAAGCGCACCATCAGGGGCGGGGCGATGTCCGGGTCGTGCAGGTGGGCGACGAGGAGCCCGGCCGCCGCGAACAGCTCGGGATGGGGATCGCGCTCGGGCAGCAGGCGCAGCAGGCCGGCGAGGTAACTCATGCCGTAGAGGGCGAGCCCGGAGCCCATCAGCCGGGCGGCGACGGATTCGACGGGCTCGACCGCGAAGGCGCCCAGGCTCTCGTCGAGGCGCGCCCTCCAGGTGGCCTGGACCCGGTTGCCGGCCTGCAGCACCGGCTGCATCCGGCGCGAGCGCCCGCCATGCACGAGCCCGAGATGGCGGCCGTGGTTCCGGGTCATGAGTTCGAGGATGACGCTGGTCTCGCCCTGTCGGCGCAGACCGAGCACCAGGGCCTCGTCGGTCCATTGCATGCGTCGTCTTACGGCGATGCCCGTCCCTTGCAAATGCCGCCGACGAATCCGGTTGCATCTCCACATCGACTCTCGCGGGACGCGAATCATGCTAGACTCGATCCGATCCGAAACGAACCGAGGCCATCCCGCCATGCCCCGCACCTGCCGCCTGCCGCGCCCTGGCCTCCTTCTCGCGGGCCTCGCGGGCGTAGGCCTCGCCGGCTGCGGCGTCCGCGCGGCGATCCCGACGCCGTCCGCCACCGCGCCCATGCACGAGCGCCTCGCCGCCCTCGCCTTGCGCCAGCCGGAATTCGGATCGATCTCGCTGATCCCGGTCCGGTTCGTCCAGAGCCGGGTCTCCGGACCCTTCCTCGACGAGGGACGAGCCCTCTACTGCGTGTCGAGCCGGATGCGGGGGCGCACGTTCGGCCGGGCCGAGCGACTCAAGATCGTCATCCAGGAGAAGGCCGGAGTCCTCAGCGTCATCGACGAGGACAAGGAGGTCTGCGACTTCCACCGCAGCGAGCCGCTGCCCGAACTCGAGACGATGGCCGGCGCCAAAACCTGAGAGCCAAGCCATTCAAAGCCAAGCCATTTCAAGCAGAGCCATTTCAAGCAGAGCCATTTCGGGAGTCTTCTCAGGGTCGCGACTCTTGCACCCCGCCCGCCGGGATGGTTCGCTGGGGCCATGCCGGACCAGCCCCTCGACCTGAACCTCGACCTGATCGCCCGCGCCCATCCGATGCCGGTGGCGGACGACGCCACCGCCCTGGCCCTGATGACGGATGCCGAGCTGGCACCGGGCCTCGCCGCCGCCCTCGCCGCCCGGCCGATGCCCGCCGAGGGCCTATGGGTGTTCGGCTACGGCTCGCTGATCTGGCAGCCGGAATTCACCTATTCCGAGCGCCGGGTCGGCACGGTCCACGGTTATCACCGGCGCTTCTGCCTGCTCCAGCGCCGGTTCCGCGGCAGCGCCGACAATCCCGGCCTCGTCCTGGCCCTGGACGCGGGCGGCAGTTGCGAGGGGGTCGCCTTCCGGCTGACCGGCCCCGAGGCCGCCGAGACCCTGCTGCCGGTCTGGCGCCGCGAGATGCGCGGCAACGGCTATATCGGGCGCTGGGTGCCGGTGGAGACGGCCGCCGGCACGATCCAGGCCCTGACCTTCCTGGTGAACCCCGAGAGCGACCGCTACACCGGCCCAATCGCAGACGAAACGATCGCGGATCGGATCGCCGCCGGGGCCGGACATCTCGGCCCCAGTGCCGAATACCTGTTCCGCACCGTGTCCGCCTGCCTCGCGGAAGGCATCCGCTGCCCGCACCTGATGACCCTGCAGGCGATGGTGGCGCAGCGGCTGCAGGCGCGGGTCGCCGCCGGAATCTCGGTTCCGCTCGGCGCCTGAGTTCACGGGCCGGCAAACCGAGGGATCGAGCCAGCCCGGCGCCCGAGCAATGCGGAAGAGACGACAACCTATGATCCCCGTACCGGACGAAATCCGATCACGGCTCTATAGGGGTGAAGACTGAGTTGAACAAAAACAGCTCAAAGCGCGACTGTGATAGTGGCTAACCTCAGGCTTAATACTTATTTATCCCCCACTGTATACAGTGAGGAGGCACAGCTTTTCCCTCGATCGGACAACGTCGATGAAATTCGGTATTCGCACGCGCCTCTATGCCGGCTTCGGCAGTCTGATCGTCATCACCGCCGGAATCGGGGCCACCGCACAGTATCAGCTCGCCTCCGTCGCCGCCGACTACGCCCAGCTCGCCCGCCTCGAAGAGGGCGCTCGGAACGTCTTCTCGGTGAACGGGCTCGGCGAACGCCTGTTCGGCCAGGCCCTGGACTACCAGGCGAACCAGAAGTCCGAGCAGGTCGGCCAGATGGAGCAGACGCGCCAGGGCATCGCGACCCTGCTCCAGCGCCAAGTCGACATCGCCGTCTCCGAGGAGCGCCGGGCGACGTATGCCGCCATGCGCGACGAGTCCGCCGTGCTGAAGGAGGACATCCAGCGCCTCGGCCAGGCCGGCGAGGCGCTGGCGGAGAGCCGGGGCAAGCTGTTCCGCACCGGCGACGAGCTGACCCGCGTGACCGGCGCCCTGACCACCGAGATCCGCCGGAGCGGATCGGCGGCGCAGGTCGCCCAGGCCGCGCAGGTCGAGAGCGCGGTCCTGCTGATGCGGGTGGCGAACTGGCGCTTCCTCGCCACCCGCGATCCCCAGGGTCCGGCGACCTTCGCCACCAACAGCCAGAAGGCCGAAGCCGCCCTCAAGGTGCTGCGGGAGCTCGATACCGCCGCCGAATTCACGCGGCCGATCAAGCAGTTGCAGGAGACGGTCGGCGCCTATGTCGGTGCCTTCAACGCCGCCGCCGCCGCGATCGACGGCACCCGGGTCGCCTACGACGACAAGCTCAAGCCGCACGCGGCGGCCCTGATGCAGGCGGGCCTGGTGATCCGGACGAAGATCGAGGCGGCGGTCGCCGAGATCAGTGCGGCCACCGAGGCCAGCGTCGGCCGCGCCCGTACCCTGCAGATGGCCTTCGTCGCCCTGGCGCTGGCCCTCGGCGGCGCCCTCGCCTTCCTGATCGCGCGCAGCATCATCGGCCCGATCACCGGCATGACGGGCGCGATGAGCCGCCTGGCCGCCGGCGAGACGGCGGTCACGGTGCCGTCGCAGGATGCGGTGGACGAGATGGGCGAGATGGCCAAGGCCGTCGACGTGTTCCGCCAGAACGCGATCGCGCGCCTCGAACTGGAGGCGCAGCAGGTCGCGGCGCAGTCGGCGCGCCAGCGCCGGGCCGACCGGGTCGACGGGCTCGTGCAGAGTTTCGAGCAGTCCATCTCCGGCGCGATCGGCATCGTCACCTCCGCGGCGACCGAACTCGACGCGACCGCGCGCTCGATGAGCCAGGTGGCCGAGAGCACCAACGGCCAGGCGGTCGCCTCCAGCGCCGCCGCGGAGGAGACCTCCGCGAACGTGCAGACCGTGGCGGCCGCCGCCGAGGAGATGGTCGCCTCCCTGCACGAGATCGAGCGCCAGGTTCAGCAATCCAACGCCGCCGCTGGGACCGCCGCCCGCGAGGCGCAGGCGACGGACGTCGCCATGGGCAGCCTGATGCAGGCCGCCGACCGCATCGGCGAGGCCGTGACGATGATCTCCAGCATCGCCGGCCAGACCAACCTGCTGGCGCTGAACGCCACCATCGAGGCGGCCCGCGCCGGGGAAGCCGGGCGCGGCTTCGCGGTGGTCGCCGCCGAGGTCAAGGAACTCGCCGGCCAGACCGCTCGCGCCACCGACCAGATCGGCGGCCAGATCACGGCGATCCAGCAGGCCACGGCGCAGGCCGTCGCGGCGATCCGCCAGATCGGCCAGACCATCGTCTCAGTGAACGCGATCACGGAGAGCATCGCCGCGACGGTGGTGGAGCAGACCGCGGCGACCGGCGAGATCTCGCGCAACGCCGCCGAGGCGGCGCGCGGGACCCAGGACGTCTCGATGAACGTCGCCCGGGTCCTGGCCTCCACGGGTGAGACTGGCTCGGCAGCCCATCAGGTGCTGATGGCGGCGGGCGAACTCTCGGTCCAGTCGGTCAACGTGCGCCAGGAGGTGGAAGGCTTCCTCGCCGCCATCCGCGCCGCGTGAGAGGGGGCTTCGGTCGGGCCCTTCCTGCCCGGCCGACGCTCAGGTGCCCATCCCGGAAGCCGGGCCGGCGCCTCAGTTCACCTCGACCTGCACCACCCCCGGCACGGCCCGGAGCGCTCCGGCGATCTGGGGCGTCGCCTGGTACTTGCCGGGCAGCTTGACCTCGACCTCACGGGCGCCGTCGAGGAGGAGAATGAGGGAGACCTCACCCTCCCCGCGCACCTGCAGGCGCTGCTGCACGCTGGGGATCGGGCGCTCATCGCGCAGGTAGACGCGCATGCCCTTCTGGTGGCGGGCCACCGCCACGTCGAGGGGTTCGGCGGTCATGATGCGGGCGCGCACGTCCTCGCCCTCGAGGTTGGCCTGGAGCTGCAGCACCAGGGGGCGTCCGGGCTCCAGGATCTCACGGTACTGGCCGAGGCCTTCCGAGAAGATGATCGCCTCGAAATGCCCGGTCTGGTCCGAGAGGATGACGATGCCGAGCTTGTTGCCGGTCTTGGTCCGGCGCTCCGAGCGGTCGAGGACCGAGGCTGCCACGCGGCCCACGCTGGTGGTGCCGGCGCGCACCGCCCGGCAGAACTCGGCCCAGGTCTGGACCCGAAGCTTGCTCAGCAGGTCGCCGTACTCGTCCAGGGGATGGCCCGAGAGGAAGAAGCCGATCGCGTCGTATTCCTTCTTCAGCTTGTCGGCCATCGGCCAGGGATCGTAGTTCGGGATCCGCAGGGTGACGTCGGCGGCGGTGACCCCGCCGAACATGTCGACGATGCCGGTGCTCTCGGCCTCGGCCGCCCCTTGCGCCAGCTTCATCATCGGCTCGATGGCGGCGCAGGCCCGGGCCCGGTTCGGCTCGATCGGGTCCATGGCGCCGGCCGCCACGAGGTTCTCCAGGGTGCGCTTGTTGATCATCCGCGGGTTGATGCGGCGGGCGAGGCAGGCGAGGTCCTTGAAGGGCCGGTCGCCGCGGGCCTGCACGATGCTCTCGACGGCGCCGCGCCCGACGCCCTTGATCGCCGACAGGGCGTAGGAGATGCGGCCCTCGTGCACCTCGAAGCCGACGCCCGAGGTGTTGATCGAGGGCGGCTCGACGGTGATCTTCAGGCGCTGGGCGTCCTGGCGGAACTCCGCGAGCTTGTCGGTGACGTCGATGTCGAGCTGCATCGCGGCGGCCAGGAACTCCACCGGGTGGTTCGCCTTCAGGTAGGCGGTCTGGTAGGTCAGCAGGGCGTAGGCCGCGGCGTGCGACTTGTTGAAGCCGTAATCAGCGAACTTGGCGAGCAGGTCGAAAATCTCGTTGGCCTTGGCCTTGGTCAGGTTGCGCTCGACGCAGCCCTTCACGAAGCGGTCGCGCTGGGCGTCCATCTCGGCCTTGATCTTCTTGCCCATGGCGCGGCGGAGCATGTCGGCTTCACCCAGGGAGTAGCCGGCCAGGACCTTGGCCACCTCCATCACCTGTTCCTGGTAGACGATGATGCCGAAGGTCTCCTTGAGGATCGGCTCCAGCTTCTCGTGCGGGTACCAGCTCGCCTCGTTGCCGGCGTCGCGCCCAAGCTTGCGCTCGCAATAGACCGGGATATTGGCCATCGGGCCTGGACGGTAGAGCGCCACCAGGGCGATGATGTCCTCGAAGCGGTCGGCCTGCATCTCGACCAGCGCCTTGCGCATGCCGGCCGATTCCACCTGGAACACGCCCACCGTCTCGCCGCGCTTCATCGGCGCGTAGGTCGCCGGGTCGTCGAGGGGCAGCGAGGCGAGGTCGACGATGATGCCGCGCTTGGCCAGGAAGTCGGTGCAGCAACGCAGCAGCGTCAGCGTCTTCAGGCCGAGGAAGTCGAACTTCACGAGGCCCGCGGCCTCGACCCACTTCATATTGAACTGGGTCACCCGCATCCCGGTCTTCGGGTCGCGGTAGAGCGGCACCAGCTGCTCGAGGGGACGGTCGCCGATGACGACGCCGGCGGCGTGGGTCGAGGCGTGCCGGTGCAGGCCCTCGAGCTTCTTCGAGATCTCCATGAGGCGGGCTACGATCGGCTCCTCCTCGATCGCCTGCTGAAGCTTGGGCTCGCCCTCGATGGCCTGGACCAGGGTGACGGGGTTGGCCGGGTTCTGCGGCACGAGCTTGGTCAGCTTGTCGACCTGCCCGTAGGGCATCTCCAGCACGCGGCCGACGTCGCGCAGCACGCCGCGGGCGAGCAGCGTGCCGAAGGTGATGATCTGCGCCACCTGCCGCTCGCCGTAGCGCTGCTGCACGTACTGGATCACGCGCTCGCGGCCCTCGACGCAGAAATCGATGTCGAAATCCGGCATCGAGACGCGCTCGGGGTTGAGGAAGCGCTCGAACAGCAGGCCGAAGCGCAAGGGGTCGAGGTCGGTGATGAGCAGCGACCAGGCCACCAGGGAGCCGGCGCCGGAGCCGCGGCCCGGCCCCACCGGGATGTCGTGGTCCTTGGCCCACTTGATGAAGTCCGACACGATGAGGAAGTAGCCGGGAAACTTCATGCCCACGATGACGTCGAGCTCGAAGGCCAGGCGGTCGCGGTAGACCTGCTCGGACATGCCCGGCGCGGTGCCGTGCTGGGCGAGGCGCAATTCGAGGCCGGCCTCCGCCTGCCGGCGCAACTCCGCCGGCTCGTCGAGGGGCGGCGCCGCCTCGGCCTCGGGGGCGGCGGCGTCGAGGGCGGCGACGACGCCGAAATTCGGCAGGATCGGCTTGCGGGTGCGCACGCGGTGGGCGCAGCGCATGGCGATCTCGACGGTGCCGTTGAGGGCGTCGGGCAGGTCGGCGAACAGGGTCGCCATCTCCGCGCGGGTCTTGAAGCCGTGGCGCGGAGTCAGCCTGCGGCGGCGGTCGTCCGAGACGAGGCGGCCGTCCGCGATGGCCAGGAGCGCGTCGTGGGCGTCGTAATCGCTCTCGCGGGCGAAGAACGGCTCGTTGGCCGCCACCACCGAGAGGCCGTGGCCGTCGGCGAGCCGCAGCAATTCGCGCTCGATCATGCGCTCGTCGGGCAGGCCATGGCGCAGGATCTCGACGTAGAGGTTGTCCTCGCCGAAGGCCGCGCGCAGCTGCGCCAGGCGGCCGGCGGCGAGCTCGGCCCGGCCCATCCGCAGGGCGCTGTCGAGGGGCCCGGTGGAGCCGCCGGTCAGGGCGATCAGGCCGGCGCTCGACTCGGCCAGGGCCTCGACCCCGACCCGGGGGGCGTCGCCGAGGGCCCCGTCGAAATAGGCCCGGCTCGCCAGCCGCAGCAGGTTGCCGTAGCCGGTCTCGTCTTGCGCCAGCACCACGATATTGGCGCAGCCGGCCTGTGCCTGCCCGACGCGTGCCGTCGGGTCGGGCGCCTCGAAGGCCACGGTGAGCTGGAGGCCGGGAATGGGCTGGATGCCGGCGCCGGCGGCCTTCTCGGAGAATTCCAGCGCGCCGAACAGGTTGTTGGTATCGGTGAGCGCCAGGGCCGGCTGCCGGTCGGCCAGCGCCGCCTTGACGATGTCGGCGACCTTGAGGGCGCCCTCGAGCAGGGAGAACGACGAGTGAACGTGGAGGTGGACGTAAGCCGGGTCTTTGAGGATGCGCGCCATAAGACCAACAGCCCGAGTCGGGGTTTCCAATCCATGAGAAACCGGCGGTCGGACTCATTTCCCTGTGGACCGCACGACCCCTGTGACTCCGCCGCAACGCTATCGCAAGGGCGCCAGTGCGACAGCCCAGGCAGCTATGGAGACCGCCAGGAGCCCGAAGGCCATGAACTCGACCGCACCCGTCAGGATCATCCGCTTGAACATGGGCATCGCCTTTCGTTGTCGCCCCGAGTTTTGTTCCTGATTTGTTCTATGTAAAGCCCAGATTGAAACGGGCGAAGGACAGGGTAAACGGATCGTCAATCGGCGGGCGGCAGGACGATGACTAGGTAGGGAACTCATACAATCAATTGCTGGCGCTTGCGTTTTCTTCCTGAGTTTGGGGTTTCGGGCGCAGGAGGATCGCGATGGCCCGGCTGTTCTGGTTCTCGGATGAAGCATGGGCGCGGATCGAGCCGCACCTGCCGCATGGCCAACCCGGCAAACTCCGGGTCGACGACAGATGGGTCATCAGCGGCATCCTGCACGTGCCGAAGGTGGCAACCACTGGCCGGACACGCCCTCCGCCTACGCCCCCCCCCCGCACACGACGATCTACAGCTGCGACAACAGGCGGTCCCAGCGCGGGATCTGGCAGCGGTTGTTTGCCAGGATCGCGGCCACAGGCCCCGTTCCAGACGGGTTGACGCTCGACGCTTCCCACATGAAGGCCCAATCCATTGTTTGGCCGATGGTCGTGGCCGACCGGCTGCCTTCGCTCTGCCTACTGACGCTGGTGCCGGACGATGCGCGCCTGGAGGCCGAGGCCTTCCTGCCGCACCGGGAGGCGGGGTTCGTGCACGAGGGCCAGCATGCGGAGGTCAAGCTCGAAGCCTTCCCGTTCACCCGCTACTGCACCGTGCCGGGCACCGTGCAGCTCGTGAGCCGGGAAGCGACCGGCCCGGGGCAGACGGCGCCTGCTCGGGGGCGTGCGCCCGCCGAGTCCTCGGCCGGGGCGACACCGGACGAGGGCGGATACCGGGTCGCCGTGCAGCTGGACCTGTCCACCATCGAGGTCGACGGCCGCGCCGTGCCGCTGCGATCCGGCATGGCCGCCCAGGTCGACGTTGCCACCGGCCGACGTCAAGTGTTAGAATTCTTGCTTGATCCCATTGCTAAACACATGATGGAAGCGGCGCATGAGCATTGAATACATGCTTTCTAAAATATTGAATTGATTTATGTTGTAGTTACCGCAATTCGTAATGCTAGCATTCCTTTGCCGTTTGATATTCCTACAAAATGTCCTCCTGGAGAGTTCTTGAAAATACCTGCCAATCAAGATAAACTTCAGAAATTTAATGTTGGCCGTTCTTTCAATGAAACGGACGTGGACTTCCGCACCGCCCCAAGCAGCGCGAACCAGGGATAGGCGGGAGACTCGGGGGCGACGGCGAACCTGCAAGCCGCCACGCAGGCATCACAATTCGTTTCCGCCATGGCAACCTTCGGAGCCACGCCAACGGCCGATACACAGATGACGGCAATGAATCAGCCAGTCCATTTCCCCCCGGGGGTCGACCCCTCGACCCAAGCTCACCGGCACGCTTGAACCGCGAACGTCTCTGGCCCTTGGTGAGCGTGAAGCCAGGGTCAGGAGACCACCGCAGCCATCCCAGTCCGCAGCGGCTATCCTGCGCTGGCCCATCGACGATGGACTACGATATCCTGATGCCGAGCCGAAGATCTGCAACGGGTCCAGGCTGTGTGAGAACGTGCTAGTCTGGTAGAAAAGTCCGATCTGAGGGGGTCGGGATGAAGCGTTTCATTGCAGGCGAGGATCGTCGGCAGATCACGCTCTTTCCCGATTGCCTGGACGACGACATCACCGCGGACAATCCGGTTCGCCTCGTCGAAGTGTTCATCGACGAGCTGGATCTGACCGCGCTCGGCTTCGCAGGCGCGATGCCGGAGGCAACGGGTCGTCCTGTCGACCATCCGGCGACGGTGCTCAAGATTTACCTCTCCGGCTACCTCAACCGCATTCCGTCGAGCCGCCGCCTCGAACGCGAGAGCCACCGCAGCATGGAGCTGATCTGGCTGACCGGCCGCCGAATGCCCGACTTCGAGACGCTGGCCAACTTCCGCAAGGACAACGGTTCTGCCATCCAGGCGGCCCGCGCGCAGTTCGTGGTGCTGTCCCGCCGGTCGAACCTGCTCGGCAAAGCGGTCGTCGCGGTCGACGGCAGCAAGTTCAAGGCGGTCAACAACCGCGACATGACCTTCAGCGCCGCCAAGGTCGAGGCCCGCATGGCGCAGGTCGAGGCGAGCATCGGCCGTTACCTCGCGGCGCGGGATCGGGCCGACCGCGAGCCGAGCGACATCGCCGAGACGCGCACGACGTGGCTCACCGAGCAGATCGCGGGCCTGCGTGAGCAAATGCAGGCTCTCCAGGCGAGGGGCCGGCAGATCGAGGCAAGCCCCAACGGCCAGGTCTCTCGGACCGATCCCGGCGCGCGCTTCAGACGGACCGAGCGAGGACTGCATCCATGACCGCACGGAGATCGACAGGAACGATCCGGAAGGCCGTTCTCCTGCTCATCCCGATGGCCGGCTCGCTGGCCGCCGCCTCGACCGGGTCCGGCGCGCCCGCGCAGGCCCCGGACCTGCGGTTCGTGGCCTTCGGCACGAGCCTGACCGCCGGCGACGAATGGCCCAGGGCGCTCACCGAGCGTCTCGGCGCCTGCCTCGGGCGGCCCGTCGCCCTGCAGAACCTCGCCAAGAGCGGCGAGAACTCGAACTGGGGCCTGCGGCACATCGACGAGGTCGCGGCGCAGAATCCGGACCTGGTCACGATCGAGTTTTCCGCCAACGACGCGGCGCTCCACAACCTGATCACCTTCTCCCGGAGCCAGGAGAACATCCGCGCGATGGTGCACCGGCTCCGGCAGACCACGAAGACGGTCCGCATCGTCCTGATGGCGATGAACCCGATGCACGGGCTGCGCGGCCACTGGCTTCGACCCCGCCTCGGCACGTTCTACGACAGCTACGTCGCCCTCGCGGCGGAACTCGGCGTCGCGTTCGTCGATCACCGGCCGGCCTGGAACGGATTGTCGAAGGAGGCGCTCTCGGCCAGCATCCCGGACGGCGTCCATCCCCGGGAGGACGCGGCGGCGCGCATCATCGTCCCGACCCTGCTGAAGGCGATCGCGCCCGACTGCCCGCCCGGGCAGGGATGAGCTTCCGTCCTTTCGGGGATCGCGCGGCTTCGTGGCGCGGCCGAGCCTGAAGTGCGGTATGGGTCCTCTCCGCAACCGGTCGTCTGGAGAGCGCGCATGAACAGGTCCGTCGAACGCAGGACGGCGCTTCGCGTCTTCGGCCGGGGCTCGGCCGATGTCTTTGCCCATGCCTTTGCGCTTGCCCTGGCCCTCATCCTCGCCCTGCCGGTCTGTGTCGCCGGCCTGAGCCCGGCCCGCGCCGCCGACCGGCCCCTGCGGGCCGCCCTGTTCGGCGATTCGAATTCGGCCTTCGTCTTCCAGTCCGGGGACAGCCGGAAGCTCTCGAACTTCGGCTACTTCAACTGGATCAACCGCGTGCTGGGCGCGCCCTTCGAGATCGCCTTCAACGCCGGCATCGCCGGCAACGATACCCAGCAGATGCGGTCGCGCTATGCGGACGGCATTCTGGCGCGATCCGACCAGTACGACGTCCTGTTCCTGCAGGGGGGCGTCAACGACATCCGCCACGGGCTGAGCCCGGCCCAGGCCGCGGAGAACCTCGTCTTCTTCACGCAGGACCAGATCGGGCGCGGCAAGCGCGTGGTCCTCGTCCTGCCGCAACCGGTCGACTTCACCAATCCGGCCGTGTCCCAGGGCGTGGCGCAGAGCCCGGACCAGGCACGCGAGGGCTACGGGGAGCTGCGCCGGCGGCTGCTCGCCTGGGCCGGGCAGGCCAGGAACGACAAGCTCGTCGTCCTCGACCCGTTTCCCCTGCTGGTCCGCAAGGATTCCCGCGGCGCCGAGATGGACCTGAAATGGTCGCCGGATCAGATCCACTTCGCCGCGCCGGCCGGCCTCAAATTCGCCGAGGCCGTCAAGGACAGCCTCGCCGCGCGCCTCCTGAACCGCGGGACGGCGTTCGTCGCGCATCGATCCGACCGGCCCAACCGGATCGCCAACCCGGATTTCTCAGGGGGCCAGCCGGACCGCAACGGGAACGTCCTCCCCGCGCCGTTCGCGGTCACCGTCAACGGCGGCGCCAACCTGGCGGGCAGCATCCAGGTCGCGACGGAAGCCTCGCCGGCCGGCACCGCGCTGGTGATCGCCCCCCTCTCCAGGCTGCAGGGCGTGCGCAACACCATCATCGGGGTCCAGCAATCCGTCCCGCTCGACGCCCCGGCCGGCCGACGGGTGCGCGCCGGCGTCAGGCTGGACCTGCGGGACGTGGTCGGCCTGACGTCGATCGGCCTCAAGGTGAGCACGGCCGGGGACGGCGCCCCGGAAAGCTACGACGGCTGGACGGGCTGGGACACGCTTCCGCTCGAGCCGCGCTCGTCCTCCGTCCTGCAGTTCCTGACGCCGTGGCTGGACGTGGGCGGGACGACGTCGCGGGTGACCTGGAGTTTTCAGCTGCGCTGGAAGGGTGACGGCGATGCGCCCGCCGGCGCCGTCGCCCTGACCCATCCAGTCGTCGAGGTCGGCGAATAGCGGCCCCGGCCCCCGCTCACGCGGACGCCCGGGGCCGGACGCTCAGGCGTAGGAGACCCGGCCGACGCGGCGATGCGCGGGAAAGTACGTCGACAGGGCCGTGAGGGCGAACACCGCCGGGAAGGTCAGGATCCCGTCATATCCCGTACAGATGAACGGCGTGGACTCGGTGAAACCCATCAACAGAGCCGCGGCGATCACCGTCACGATCACCTCCAGGGCGGCTTTTTCCTTTGCCCCAACCTCGTTCCAGATCGAGAGCGCGCGCGCCATCCCGAACAGGAGCGGCACGAAGAACAGCACCAGCCCCGTCACCCCGAGCTCGAGCATGGCCGTCAGATAGGCGTTCTCGGCGCCGGGAATTTCCTGCTGGAGCAGGGTGAAGATGCTGGCCTGGAACTGCGGGCCGCCGACGGTCAGGTAGCCTGAGCCGAGGAACGGGTGCTGCGCGATGAAGTCGGCGGCCAGCGCCCAGACCTCCGTTCTGCCCGTGAACGACTCATCGCGGCCCAGCAGCTCGAAGATGATGGGACGAAGAGAGACGTAGCTCCCGACGAACACGACGATCACCACGCTGCAGCCAACGGCAATGAGCCCGTCGGAGATCTTGCGGCGCAGGTGGAACGCCGCGATGGACACGACCATGAAGACGGCCGCGACGACGGATGTCGCCGATCCCGAGAACAGGAGGCAGGCCACCGCGCAGACGCGGGCGATCCACCAGTAGACCCGCGGTCCCCGCGCCATCCAGGAATAGAAGGTCAGCAGAATGGCGCCGTAGGCGGCCCAGGGTCCCAAACCGTTCTTGTGGCCGAAGATCCCCCGCCACCGGCCAGCATGCGCCGCCCAGACCGTCGTATCGGTGTGCGTGCCGATCGACGGAACCAGGAGGGCGAACAGCGTACTGGCGATCAGGACGACCGCGATCAGGTGCAGCAGAAGCCCGATCATGCGAACGATGCCCAGATATCGCAGGAAGACGGGCAGCGTGAAGAAGATCAGGATCAGGAAGAAAGCATTCCGGTAGGTCGTCCAGGCATCGTCGGCCCATGTCCCGGAGACGGTCGCCCAAGCGACGAAGGGTGCCAGGCTCCAGGGTACGCCCTCCAGGATGCTGTACAGGCCGAAGCGAACCGTCACGTAGACCAGCATCGTGAAGCTGACGAGCATTCGCACGTAGCCGATATTCGCGCTGATCGGGTCGTTGGCGACCTCGACCTCCGATGCGTTCAGGAAAATGTTCTTGCCGAGCGAAGCGTAGGAAACCAGCAATACGATGAACAGGGTCGAGAAGATAAAGATATCGAGCGATGAGGTCTCTTCCTGGGGGGTAGATTTATTCACCACCCTAGAATTTACCCTGCCCTGATCGACCGAACCGACAGCAGAGATGGAGCCAGCTTTGTATCTGTTCATGTCGATCACTCTGCACACATCGAATCGGCCTGGGATCGAGCAGCATCGTCAGGAAGCTGAGGCGCGCGACGTCGCGATCCCCATTGGAGCCGGGGTTTACGTCAATTTGAAGGGTGGCGCGGCCCGGATCCCAGCGCGCTGCTCCCCTGGCGCTTCCCCACGGCGCGGCACCTGGCGAAGGGCTGCGAGTCCCAGAGCGCGTCGATCGTGACGTTGGCCAGCAGGTCCGTGCCCTTGGGCGTGAAATGACCCTGCCCACGCTTGTAGTAGATCGGGTCGGACGGCGTGTTGACCGCCTGCATCGGCTCCGTCGGGTTCACCCGCAGGATGGTCCGCCAGAGCTCCGGAGGCAGCAGGTTCGCGGAACTCCGGAGGATCTGGTTCGTGAGGCGGAACGGGATCTCCACGAGGGCGAACCCGGCCTGGTGCGCCGCGATCTCCGCCCGGGCCTGTTCGAGCAGGGCCGCGGACAGGGCCGTGTTGTAGGGCGTGGTCAGGAACCCGATCGAGTCCGAGCCTTTCGCCGCCGCCGCCGCGGGTTGATCCAGCGCCGGCCGGAGCAGGCGCTGATAGGTCGCCACCAGACCCTTGAACAGCCGCGACGCCGTCTCGCGGGCGAAACTGTAGAGGTGGCTGTTGTTCACCAGCCAGCGATAGAGCGAGTAGCCCATCAGCCGGTCCTGCAGCTGCACCGACGGGAGATAGGTCGCCCGGTCCTCCTCGAGCGTCTGGCCGGCGATCCGGTAGAGATTGGAAGCCCCGTTCTCGGCGAAATCACTCGAGTGCCACGAGAACAGAACCAGGTCGGGCTCGAACTGGGCTCCGAACTTCTCGTAGGTGCGCAGCATCTCGGCGGTGCTGAATCCGCTCACGGCCAGGTTCAGCACCTCGACGTTCACACCGCGGGCCTGGATCAGCTGCTCGATCCGCCGGGCGAACGTGTCCTCGATGTTGAGCTCGTAGCCCATGAAGAAGCTGTCGCCGAACAGCTCGATCCGGCAGGTGTTGGGCGGCTTGGCGATCGCGGCGTCGCGATCGGAGCGCATGCCTTGGGCGTTGATCCGGAAATCGACGGCGGTTTCCGGCGTGGTGTGGTGGTAGCGGGCGTTGGGGATGTTGCCGCGGACGCCCCAGGCGGTCCCGGTGATGTAGCGCGGCATGAGGGATTGCGGATCGAGCAGCCGGATGAAGCCTTCCGCGAAGATCAGGCCGTAGGCGACGCACAGGAGCGCCACGACGCCCGACCGCAGGGCCCGTGCCGGCAGCCCCCGCGTCCTGCCCGGTTCCGCCGCCTTAGAAGTCGAAGTAAATGAATTGCTGGCCACCGGAAGCTCCTAGCACGACGACTGCCAATGTGACCATCATGACCATGTGGAACCGCACGATCCGCGGCCCCGAAGTCATGAACTCGATGTTGCCCGATGCACGCTGATACAATTCGACGATGATCAGGGGCAGTATGTAGAACAGCAAAGGCTGGAGCAGCGCGTAGGAATACCCGTCGAGGCCTAAGCAGCGATGGATGATCGTCACCGCCGACCCGATCGTCGGCGCCCGGAAGAACACCCAGCCGATCATCACCAAGACCATCGTCACGGCCCAGGCCGCGAGATGGACCGCGAAACCGGCCGGATGGTGCGACGAGACCCGCGTCAGGACCTTGTCGATCCCGAGGGCGCTGTAGGCGACCTGGATGGCCCCGTGGAACGCCCCCCAGATCACGAACGTCCAGGCCGCGCCGTGCCAGAGGCCGCCCAGGATCATGGTCAGCATCAGGTTGCGGTACATGGCCAGGTGGCCACGCCGATTCCCCCCGAGCGGTATGTAGAGGTAATCGCGCAGCCAGCGCGACAGGCTGATGTGCCAGCGGCGCCAGAATTCCTGCGGGCTTCGGGAGAAGTAGGGCAGGTTGAAGTTGTTCATCAGATCGAAGCCCAAGGTCCTCGCCAGACCTCTGGCCATGTCCGAGTATCCCGAAAAATCCCCGTAGATCTGGAACGTGAAGGCGATCACCGCGACCACGGCCTCGGCCGAGGTATAGTTTCCGGCTCCGCTGCCGAAGACCGTATCGGCGATCGGAGCCATGTTGTCGGCGATGACCACCTTCTTGAACATGCCCCACAGGAACAGCAGCACCCCGGAGCTGACCATCTGTTGGGTGATCGCGCGCGCGCCTTCGAACTGGGGCATGAAATGGGAGGCGCGCTCGATCGGTCCGGCGACGAGCTGGGGGAAGAACGCGTGGTAGGCGGCGTAATTCAGCAGGCTGCGCTGCGGGTCGAACGAACCCCGATAGCTGTCGACCGTCCGGCTGATCGCCTGGAAGGTGTAGAACGACAGTCCGACCGGCAGGAGGATCTTCAGGGTCGGGAAATCGAGCGTGAGACTGAAGAGCGCCGCCGCTCCGATCGCCGAGTCGATGAAGAAGTTGAAGTATTTGAAGAACAGCAGGATGCCCAGGTTCACCGACAGGGACATGGCCAGCCAGAAGGCCCGCCGCTGCGCCGCGGGCGCGCGCTCGATCAACTCGCCGAGGACGATGAAGGCAACGATGCCGGCGGCGACGACGGAGAGAATCCAAGCATCGGATCGTATGACGGCCAGTGCGGCGACCGTCGTCGCGATCATAAAACCAATACTTTTCAGCCGATCATTCCACAATACAGGCTTGCCGCTCGCCCCCAGCGCGGCGCAATAGTCGACGGCGGTCGACACTGCTACAAGTATCAGGAAACGGCTATCCCACCAGCCATAGAAGAGGTAGCTGCCGAGCAGTAATACTATATTTCTCCAGACGACTTTACTATGGACTACATAGTATATTGGATAGAATACTATGATGAATCCAAAGAAGGTCCAGCTATTAAATAGCATCTAGAGTCCCGCTTCCATTGCCGAATGCCGCTATAGCTGCGGAAGATTTTTCTATGATCGAGATGATCATTCTGGCAATTTCGGTGCCGACTAGCATATCGGGCGCCTGTTCGGCAACTCGTGGCGGGATATTGCAGGAGGCCGGACTCGATGCTGACGAGCCGGCGATCTCGCCGCCCGGCGGGTGCGGGCGGCGAGATCGCCGGGCTCAGCAACGCGTTGAGATCGCAGTCGAAATAGACCTGCCTCGTCCGGAGGGACGCGGCCTCCGGCCCGGGGCGCCGATCCCGCTCCGGGTGGCCGGGACGCCGCCCGGAGCGGCGGGCGCGACGCTGTCGGGCGTGGTCCTGTCGGGGGGCCGCAACGGAGTGTCAACGCCTCTCAGGATTCAGTGGCGGGATGGCATCCTCCGCATCCGGCCCATCCCCGCTGCCCGCCGACGCCCTGGCCTTTCCCGGCGATGCGGACCTTCGCGCCGAGGCCCTGGCCTGGCAGGACGAGCTCGCCCGCGAGCGGCGCCTCTCGTCCAACACCGTCGAGGCCTATGCCCGGGACCTGCGCCAGTTCCTGGCCCATCGGGCCGGGCGGCACGCCCCCCACGGCATCGCAGAACTCGTCGCCCTCAAGCCCCGGGACGTGCGCGCCTTCATGGCGGCGCGCCGGGCCGATGGGGTCGGCGGGCGCTCGCTGATGCGGGCGCTGGCGGGTCTGCGCTCCTTCGCCCGCCACCTTGAGCGCCAGGGCCACGGCAGCGTGGCGGCCTTGGGCGCCGTGCGCTCGCCTAAGGTCGAGCGGCGCCTGCCGCGCCCGATTCCCGTCGCCGCCGCCCGGGCGATGACCGGGCCGGAGCTGCGGGCCGGCGAGACCCGCGAGCCGTGGATCCTCGCCCGCGACGCCGCCGTGCTGGCCCTGCTCTACGGCTCGGGCCTGCGCATCTCGGAGGCTCTCGGGTTGAGCGCCCGGGACGCGCCGGTGCCGGGGGTCGATGCCGTCACGGTGCTCGGCAAGGGCGGCAAGATGCGGATGGTGCCGGTGCTGCCCGTGGTGGCGGCGGCGGTGGTGGCGTACCGCGCCACCTGCCCCTACGGCCTCGCGCCGGAGGGTCCGCTCTTCGTGGGCGCCAAGGGCGGCCCGCTCTCGCCGCGCGTCATCCAGTACGCCGTGGCGGCGATGCGGGGCGGGCTCGGCCTGCCCGAGAGCGCCACGCCCCACGCCCTGCGCCACTCCTTCGCCACCCACCTGCTGGCGCGCCAGGGCGAACTGCGGGCGATCCAAGAGCTGCTCGGCCACGCCTCGCTCTCCACGACGCAGCTCTACACCAAGATCGATGCGACCCGCCTGATGGAGGCCTTCGACGCCGCCCATCCGCGTGCCGGTACCGGCCCCGCCCGGGCGGCGGCCCTGCGCGAGAAAAGCCGTGCGCCCAGCCCCCCGTCCGCGCTAGGACCGGCGGCATGACCCGCCTTCCCGCCGCCTCGCGATGACCCAGGACCTGCTGGCCACCCTGCGCCGGGGTGACTGCGCCGGAGCGAAGGCGCTGCGCTTCCCCCCCGGCCTCGCCGAATTCCCGCGCGAGATCTTCGGGCTCGCCGATACCCTCGAACTCCTGGACCTGAGCGGCAGCCACCTTGATGCGCTGCCGGCGGATTTCGGGCGCCTGCGGCACCTGCGCGTGCTGTTCTGCTCGGGCAGCCGCTTCACCCGCCTGCCGCCGGCGCTGGGGGATTGCCCGACCCTGAGTCAGGTCGGCTTTCGCGGCACCGGGCTCGTGGAGGTTCCGGGCGAGGCCCTGCCCCCCGCCCTGCGCTGGCTCACCCTCACGGACAACCGCATCGCGACCCTGCCGGACGCCCTCGGGCAGCGCCCGCGCCTGCAGAAGCTCATGCTGTCCGGCAACGCCCTGACCCGGCTGCCCGAGAGCCTGGCGGGCGCGCCGAACCTTGAACTGGTGCGGCTGGCCGCCAACCGGCTGGAGGCGCTGCCGCCCTGGCTGACCCGCCTGCCGGCCATGGCCTGGACCTCCTTCGCGGGCAATCCCGTCGGCGACGAGCCCGGGCTCCCCGACGTGCCGGGGGTATCCTGGGCCGCCCTCGAACCGGGCGACCTCCTCGGCGAGGGCGCCTCGGGCCGCGTGCACCGGGCGCTCTGGCGCCGGGGCGACGCGCCGGCCGAGGCGGTCGCCTTGAAACTGTTCAAGGGAGCGATGACCAGCGACGGCCTGCCCGAGCGTGAGATGGCGGCCTGCCTCGCGGCCGGCGCGCACCCGCACCTCACCGGCGCCCTCGGGCGCATCGTCGACCACCCGGAGGGCCTGGAGGGCCTGCTGATGCCGCTGCTGCCGGCGGAGTGGCGGGTGCTCGCCGGCCCGCCGAGCCTGGAGAGCTGCAGCCGCGACGTCTACGCGCCCGGCCTCACCCTGGCGCCCGCGACGGCCCTGCGCCTCGCCCGCGCCGCCGCGGAAGCCTGCGCCCATCTCCACGCCCGCGGCATCCTGCACGGTGACCTTTACGGCCACAACATCCTGTGGGACGGCACCGAGGGGGCCGCCGTCGTCAGCGATTTCGGCGCCGCCTCGATCCTGCCCAAAGGCCCCGCCGGCGCGGCCCTGCGCCGGGTCGAGATGCGGGCCTGGGGGCTGCTCCTGGGCGAACTCCTCACCATGGCGGGCCTCGAAGCAGGCCCCTGGCGCGACCTGGAGCGGACCTGCACGGGGCCCGACATCGCGGGCCGGCCGGATTTTTCGGACCTGCTCGCGCTGCTGCCGCCTGGGACCGACGACACCGGCCGCGCCGACTGATGTGCGGAAAGCACAGGCGCCGTCCGGGATAGGCCGCGACGGATCGAAACCACGCCCCGGCCCGGCCCGGCCCAGATTTCGTCACGGTGGACCGCCAGGGACCGCAGCCGGAATCAAGGGGTTACGGTCATCATGAAGGCATTCACCTCCGCGCTGCTGCTCGTCGGCGCCCTCGCCGCCCCGCAGGCCGCGATGGCCGCGAGCAAGACCACGGTCGGCGTCGGCACCGGCGCGGTGGCGGGCGCCCTGGTTGGCGGACCGGTGGGCGCGGTCGTGGGCGGCATCGTCGGCGGCTATATCGGCGCCACCTCGGAGAGCCCCCGGCCGCGCCGCCGCCGGGTGCGAGCCGCCCGGCGGGCCGCCCTCGCCCCGCGCAAGCTGCGTGTGGCGGAGGAGCGCGCCGCGCCGATGCGCCCGGTCGCCCCGGTCGCCACCGGCAGCCTCACCCCGGTGACGACCGCCCCCGCCGCGACCACCTGGCGGAACCCGCGCTAGCGGCGCGCGGAGCGGCCGGCGCCGGCCCGGCCCCTCACCCGCCGACATAGGCCGCGAGTTCGTCCGGCGTGCCGTGCGGGAAGGCCCGCTTCAGGTGCTCGATGAAGGCCGAGACCCGGGCGCTGAGCAGCCGGCGCGAGGGATAGAGCGCCCAGAGCGCAACGTCCGGCCCCTCGACGTCGCCCCAGAGCACCAGGGTGCCGACGGCCAGGTCGCGGCTGACGAGCGAGATCGGCAGACGCCCGGCCCCGACGCCGGCCCGGATCGCATCGCGCACCATGATCAACGACGACAGGCGCAGCACCGGCTCGAAGGGAATGGCCGCACCCCCGCCGGGGCTCCGCACCGTCCAGACCCCGCCGCCGCCCGCCCCGCGCACCACGGCCGGTGCGGCCCGGGGCGCGGCCGGCCGGGCGAGGCCCGGGCTCGCCACCACGACCAGGTGGTCGTGCAGCACGATGCGCCCGATCAGGCTCGCATCGGGTTCCGGATTGACCCGGATCGCGAGGTCGTAGCCCTCCTCGACCATGTCGACGGCCCGGTCTTCCGTGGTGACCTCGAGCCGGACCTCGGGATGCGCCAGCGCGAAGGTGGCCGCGAGCTTGCCCATGGCGATCTGCGAGAACAGGAGCGGCGCGCTGACCCGGAGCCGGCCGCGCGGCGTCGCGCTGCCCGAGGCGATGGCCGCCGCCGTCTCGTCGAGCTCGGCTAGCAGCATCCCGGTCCGCGCGTGCAGGGCGCGCCCCTCCTCGGTCAGGGTGAGCGCGCGGGCGCCGCGCTCGAACAGGCGCAGATCAAGGGCGGCCTCCAGTTCCGAGACCCGGCGCGACAGGGTCGCCTTCGGACGCCCGGCCGCCCGGGCGGCGCGCCCGAACCCGCCGTGGCGGGCGACGAGGTTGAAATCCGCGAGGGCGAGGAGGTCCATGGGGTCCACCCGGGTGTGTTCCATCCGTGAGACGGACTGTCCCGATATAGCGGCTATCGGCACAGGTGTGGATCACTACCTATCGGGCTGCCACCCCCGGCAACCCGGAGAGACACCATGACCATCCTCGTGACAGGCGCCACCGGTACCCTCGGCCGCCAGGTCGTCGACCATCTCATGCAACGCGGCGCCGATGTCCGCGCCCTTGTCCGCGACCCGGCCAAGGCCGGCCTGCCGGCGGGCGTTGCCGTCGTCCGGGGCGACCTCCTCGACGTCGCCTCCTTGCGCGAGGCCTTCACAGGCGCCTCCACCCTGTTCCTGCTGAATGCGGTGGCGGCCGACGAAGTCACCCAGGCGCTGATCGCCCTCAACATCGCCCGCGAGGCCGGAATCAGGCGGGTGGTCTACCTGTCGGTGATCCACAGCGACGTCTACGTGAACGTGCCGCACTTCGCCGGCAAGTTCGCCGTCGAGCGGATGATCGAGGCGATGGGCTTCGAGGCCACCATCCTGCGGCCCGCCTACTTCATGAGCAACGAGCACACGATCAAGGACGTGGTCCTCCAGCACGGGATCTACCCGATGCCGATCGGGTCCAGGGGGCTCGCCATGGTCGACGAGCGCGATCTCGGCGAGGTCGCGGCCCTGGCGCTGATCCGGGGGGCTCAGTCCGACGGACCCCTCCCCCTCGAGCGGATCAACGTCGTCGGCCCGGAGACCCTGACGGGCGAGGCCGTGGCCGCGATCTGGTCGGCGGTGCTCGGCCGCCCGGTCGCCTATGGCGGCGACGACACCGCCGGGTTCGAGCGGAACCTGCAGGCGTTCATGCCCGGCTGGATGGCCTACGACATGCGCCTGATGGCCGAGCGCTTCCTCTCCGACGGCATGGTCCCCGAGGCCGGCGACGTCGCGCGGCTGACCGCGCTCCTGGGCCGCCCCTTGAGGACCTACCGCGAGCGCGCCGCCGAGATCGCGGCCGCCTGATCCCGGATCTCACCGATCCCGGCCCATGGTCGGGACCCGTGAGGGGCCGGCGGATGACCGCCGTCGCGCAGGCGGACAGCGATGAGGCCGGACCCCGCGCCCGATGCCGTCAGGCGCCGCCCCATTGCATGGTCAGGCCGCCATCGACCACCAGGGTGTGGCCGGTGACGTAGTCGGCATCGTCCGAGGCGAGGTAGAGGATCGCCTTGGCGATCTCGTCGGGCTGGCCCGCCCGGTGCCACGGGATGCGCTCCAGGGATTGGGCGAGCTTGTCCGGGTTCTCGAAGCGGTCGGCGGTCATCGGCGTCTCGATCAGGCCGGGCGCCACGTTGTTGACGTTGATCCGGTCCTCGGCGAGCTCCCGTGCCAGGCTGCGGCAGAGGGAGCCGACGCCCGCCTTCGACATGCCGTAGGGGGCGCTCTCCGGGGTGGGCAGGTGCTGGGCCACCGAGGAGACGATGACGATCTTGCCGCGCCCGCCCTGGGCCCGGCGGACCTTGATGAAGGCCCGGGCGCAGAAGACCGGAGCCATCAGGTTGACGCGCAGGATCTGCTCGAGCTTGCCGTCGTCCATCTCGGCCACCGGCATGCCGCTCATCGCCTGGCCGGCATTGTTCACCAGGATGTCGAGGACACCGAGCTCCTGCGCGACCCGCGCGAAGGTCGCCTCCACGGAGGCCGGGTCGCCGACGTCGTTCTGGATCACGAGGCAGCGGCGGCCCGTCGCCTCGACCCGGCGCGCGGTCTCGCGGGCGCCGTCCGCGTCGGTGTTGTAGGTGATGGCGACATCGGCGCCCTGGCGCGCGAACAGCTCGGCCGTCGCCTGGCCGATCCCCGAATCCGCGCCCGTAATGAGTGCGCGCTTGCCGTGCAGCGTCCCGTTGCCCTGCGATGTCATGGTGGACCGGTCTCCTCGCACCGTTCGAATCGATGCGGGGACAAGGGCCCGGCGCCCGGCCCTGTTCCGGGCCGCGACGCCGGATCACGGGCGCCCGTGCGAACCTTCGTGTTTCTCGGACCTGCGCGACTCAGGTGACGACGCTCGGCTCCGAGCGTCCGGTGAGCGCGGCGATGTCGGCCAGTTCATGGGCCACCGCCACCACCGGGGCCAGCACCTCCGCCACCGGCCGTTCGAGCCGGTCGGGGGCGGATTCGTAGCGTTCGATGTAGACCCGCAGGGTCGCACCCGCCGTGCCCGTGCCGGAGAGGCGGTAGACCACCCGGGCGTCCTCCGCGAAGGTGACGCGCACGCCCTGCTGCTCGGTGACGGAGCCGTCGACGGGATCGACGTAGCGGAAGTCGTCCGCGGCCGAGACGGTGAGATCGCCGAGCTTCTGGCCCGGCAGCGTGGCGAGCTTGGCCCGCAACCCGTCCATCAGGCGCTTGGCAGCCTCCGAGTCGATCTCCTCGTAATCGTGCCGGGTGTAGTAGTCGCGCCCGAACGTGGCCCAGTGGTCCCGCACCACGGCGTCGGCCGGCTTGCCCGTGACCGCCAGGATGTTGAGCCAGATCAGCACGGCCCAGAGCCCGTCCTTCTCGCGGACATGGTTCGAGCCGGTGCCGGCGCTCTCCTCGCCGCAGAGGGTGATCAGGCCGGCATCGAGCAGGTTGCCGAAGAATTTCCAGCCGGTGGGGGTCTCGTAGGCCTTGATGCCGAGCGACGCCGCCACCCGGTCGAGGGCCCGGCTCGTGGGCATGGAGCGGGCGACGCCGGCTAGGCCCCGGGCGTAGCCGGGGGCGAGGTGGGCATGCGCCGCTAGGATCGCCAGGCTGTCGCTCGGGGTCACGAACAGGCCGGGCGCCACGATCATGTTGCGGTCGCCGTCGCCGTCCGAGGCAGCACCCAGGTTCGGCGCGGCGTCGCTCAGCATCAGTTCGTAGAGGTCGTGGGCGTGGACCGGGTTCGGGTCCGGATGGTGGCCGCCGAAATCCTCCCGCGGTGTGCCGTTGAGGACGGTGCCGGGCTCGGCCCCGAACACGCCTTCCAGGATGGCGTGGGCGTAGGGGCCGGTGACCGCGCTCATGGCGTCGAAGCGCATGCGGAAGCCGCCTCCGAACAGGCGCGTGATCGCGTCGAAGTCGATGAGCTCGCGCATCAGCGCGAGGTAGTCCGCCACGGGATTGATCACCGCGACGGTCATGTCGCCGATCCGGGTCTCGCCGAGGGTATCGAGGTCGAGGTCGGGCCCCTCGACGATGCGGTACTCGGTCAGCGCCCGGGTGCGCGCGTAGATCGCCGCCGTGACGGTCTCGGGCGCCGGGCCGCCGTTGGCGGTGTTGAACTTGATGCCGAAATCGCCCTCGGGGCCGCCCGGGTTGTGGCTCGCCGACAGGATGATGCCGCCGATGGCGCCGTGCTTGCGGATGACGCAGGAGGCCGCCGGGGTCGAGAGCAGGCCGCCCTGGCCCACCAGCACCCGGGCGAAGCCGTTGGCGGCGGCGATTCTCAGGGTGGTCTGCACCACCTGGCGGTTCAGGAAGCGGCCATCGCCGCCGAGCACCAGGGTGGTGCCGGCCCGGTCGGGGATGCAGTCGATGATCGCCTGGACGAAGTTCTCGACGTAGCGCGCCTGCTGGAACACCGGCACCTTCTTGCGCAGGCCGGACGTGCCCGGCTTCTGGTCGTCATAGGGCGTCGTCGGGACGGTCGTTACGGACATCGTTCAAGCACTCCTGAATCGCCGCGCTCAAGAACGCGGTTTGTCCCCGCGGGTCAATCGGCGGCGCCCGCCGGGCGCCCGCGCGGGGCGGCGGCCGGGATCATCCCGTCGCGGCCGGGCCGTAAGGCAAGCATCGCGCCGATCCGAGGCAGGGTCTCACAGCTCAAGGATGCGGCGACGACGGGCCTGATCTTAAGAGATCGCTAACGGAACGGTCGCCTCGACACTATAGTCCGCTTGCCACGTCGACAGATCCGTGGTTGGTGGATCTCGGCCAGGTGGGTGAGTGTTCAGCCAGGATCCCCGCAAGGATTCGCACGTCCGGTTCAAATCCGGACCCCGGCCTCCACGCCGCATCGCCAGGTCTTTACCAGGTCTTGCGGATTGGACGTGAGCGCTCTTCGTCGTGTACGGACGATCGACTGGACCGTCACGGCCGCCAGCGCAACGTCCACTTGCACGCCCCTTTCCAGATCGTTCACCTTGGTTTTTCTTGGGATGAAACCCCGGGATGAGACGTGTTGCCCCGGGAACGATCGGAAACGGTCAAGATTTGTCCTTCACGAATTCGCGTGTGAGGACCGTGCATGGAAATTCCCCAGGATGTCGGCCTGCGCGCCGACGGCTCGAACACGCCCGAGACCCAGCAGGAGGCCATCCAGCAGGAGGCCGACGACATCCTCCTGGCGCCCCTGGCCGACATCCCCCGCATCGACCTGCGCGAGGCCGGCGAGCCCTGGGACAAGCGTCGGCACGCCGGCAAGGCCCTGCGCGAGGTCGTGCCCCATGCGGCGCACGCGCCGTGGCACCCGCCCGCCGGCCGGCCGGACCCCGTCTCTCTGATCGAGACCGCCCATGCCGGCCGCCAGGAGCACCTGATTCCCCTGCGGGTCGCCCGCATGGCGAGCTCGCCCTTCGCCTTCCTGCGCGGGGCCGCCCACGTCATGGCCTGGGACCTCGCCCACACCCCGCGCAGCGGCATCGCGGTGGTGATGAACGGCGACGCGCACCTGGCCAATTTCGGCCTGTTCGGCACGCCCCAGCGCGACATCGTCCTCGACCTCAACGACTTCGACGAGGTCACGATCGGCCCTTGGGAATGGGACCTGAAGCGC
Source organism: Methylobacterium sp. TK31 (assembly GCF_055361545.1). NCBI lineage: Bacteria > Pseudomonadati > Pseudomonadota > Alphaproteobacteria > Hyphomicrobiales > Methylobacteriaceae > Methylobacterium > Methylobacterium sp. TK31. The sequence goes on from NZ_CM143964.1 coordinate 3,820,341, forward strand.
CTCGTCGCCAGCATCGAGGTGGCGGCGCGCACCGACGGGGTCGCCAAGGCCGAGCGCCGCGAGGCCGCCCTCGCGGCGGTGGCCGGCTACCAGCACACCATGACCGAGCTGGCGCCGCAGGGACCCCTCGACGTCTGGCACCAGGCCGCCCGGGCCGACCAGCTCGATTTCGCCGGCCTCACCATCGACGCCCATTCCGAGGCGGTCATCGCCAAGGCGGTGGAGAAGGCGCGCAAGAAGCACAACAAGAGCCTGCTCGCCCGGGTCGGCGAGCGCCGCACCGACGGCGGCTGGCGCTTCAAGGAGCAGCCCCCGATCCTCACCGGTGTCGATGCGGAGACCCGCGAGGCGGTGATCGTCGGGCTGGAGCACTATGCCGAGACCCTGCCGCGCGAGCGCCGGTTCATGCTGAGCCGCTACCACGTGGTGGACGTGGCCCACCGGGTCGTCGGGGTCGGCAGCGTCGGCACCCGCGCCTACGTCGCGCTCCTGTGCGGGAATTCGGACCAGGACGTCCTCTTCCTCCAGGTCAAGGAGGCGGTGACGCCGGCCCATGCCCCCTACCTCGCGGGCATGCCCGAAGCCTATGGCGACCACGAGGGCGAGCGGGTGATCTACGGCCAGCGCCTGCTCCAGGCGGTGGGCGACCCGCTGCTGGGCTGGACCAGCATCGACGGCCGCCCGTTCTACGTGCGCCAGATGAAGAACATGAAGGGCGACATCCCCGTGGCCGGCCTGACGGGCCAGCCGCTGATCTACTTCTCCTGGGCCTACGGCGCCCTGCTGGCACGGGCGCATGCCCGCACCGGGGACGCCGCCGCCATCGCGGGCTATTGCGGCCGCGACCGGCACTGCGACCTGCGCGAGGCCCTGGCCGCCTGGGCGCTCGCTTACGGCGACCAGAACGAGGCCGACTACGCGGCCTTCCAGGCGGCCATCGCGCAGGGGCGCCTGGAGGCGGCGCCCGACCCGGAGATGTGATCCACAGGCCTGCGACAAACTGGGGACGGACGCCGAAAGCGCGGAGCCCGCGCCCGCCGGCCGCGTTTCCAGACTCCCATCCTCCAAGCCGGGCAGCGCACACCCCAGATGGCAAAACGCAGGACCGCGTCGTCTCCCGCTCCGGCCGAGACAGCAAGAGGATCGGCCAAAGATTCGGCCCAGCGGCCCGCGGAGGGGCCGGTCCGGGCGAAGGCCCGGACGTCCGCCAAGACTGCGGGGAGCAAGACGGCGGGGACCGAGCCTGCGGTGACCAAGGTATCCGGCGCCAAGTCATCGAGCAGCAAGGCATCGAGCAGCAAGACATCGAGCAGCAAGGCATCGAGCAGCAAGACGCCCGGCCCGAAATCGGCGTCGAAGCCGGCCTCCGGCCAGGGAGCGGCGCCGGCGGCCGGGGCGGCGCCCGCCCCGGAGATCGTGGCGCCGCTGGTGCCCACCGGCGCCCTGGCGGTCGCCCTCCTGGACCTGACGAAAACCGGGAAGCCGCTGGTCCACATGGCCCGCGAGAGCCACCGGCTCGAGGCCATCGCGGGCATCCTGCGGGCGCTCTCGCCCGAGCGCAGCGTGGCGATCTACCCGGAATGGGACTGCCTGCCCTACGACCGTGCCTCGCCCTCGCGCGGGGTGATGGGCGCGCGCACCGGCGTGCTGCGCTGGCTCACCGACACCGCCAGCCTGCCCGACATCGTCCTCACCACCGGCCCGGCCCTGATCCAGCGCGTGCCGCCGGCCGAGACCTGGGCGCAGGCGCGCCTGGAGGTCCGGGTCGGCGACGCCCTCGACCCGACGGCCGTCTCGGCCTTCCTGCAGCGCCTCGGCTACATCCTCGACGACCGGGTCGATGAGCCCGGCGAGGTCGCGGTCTGGGGCCGGACCGTGGACGTCTTCCCGGCCGCCGCCGACCGCCCCTGCCGCATCGAGTACGAGGAGGGCCGCGTCACCGCGATCCGCTCCTACGACCCGGTCTCGCAGCGCTCGCTCGCCGATGCCGCAGTGCTGGTGATCGACCCTGCCACCGAGATCGTCCTGCCCGAGGGCTCGGAGAGCCGGCTCGCGCCCTTCACGGGCCAGGAGCACGGCCTCGCCCGGTACTACCCGTCCCTGGTCACCGTCCTCGACCAGGTGCCCGACGCCCGCCTCGTGGTCGAGGGTGGGGCCGAGGAGCGGGCGCAGGCCTTCTTCGAGCAGATCGCGGAAGGGCGCGAGGCCGCGGCCCGGTCCCGGCGCGGCGGCGCCGACGACAGCGGCCTCTACCTGAGCCCCGAGGATTGGGCGGCCCAGCTCGATGCGCGCCGCGTCGCCGAGGCCGAGGCGGACGGCGCCGAGGACCTGACCATGCCGGTCTTCGTGCGCAGGGCCCGGCCGAACACGGCCCTGGCCGAGACCCTGCGCGAGCACCTGAAGGCGGGCGACCGCATCCTCCTGACGGGGCCGGCCGAGCCCCTGGCGCGGCTGGTGCGCGTCGCCGAGCGGGCGCTCGGCCGCAAGGCTCGGACGGTGCGGGACTGGGCCGAGGCCGTGGCGGCGAAATCCGGCGCGCTCCTCCAGCTGGAGGCTCCGATCGAGGCGGGCTTCCGGGTGCCGGGCGCGGGCGTGGCGGTGATCGCCGCCGCCGACCTCTTCGGCGCCCGTGCCGCCGCCGTGGCGGCCGGGGGCCCGAGCGCCATCCTGCCCATCGGCGAGGTCGAGCTGCGCATCGGCGACGTCGCCGTCGACCGCGACAACGGGCTCTGCGTGTTCGAGGGGCTGGAGCCGGTCGGGACCGGCGACGGCGGCAGCGAGGACGCCCTGCGCCTGCGCTTCGCCGGCGACGGCATCCTGATGGTGCCGGTCTCGCAGGCCGACCGGATCTGGCGCTACGGCTCCGAGGTCGAGGCCGTGACCCTTGACAAGCTGGAAGGCGGAAGCTGGGCAAAGGGATCTTGGGGACGCCGGCGCCTGGAGGCGGAGGCCTGCATGGCCCGGGCCGCCCGGGTGATGCTGGCCGATGCCGAGAAGCGCCGGTCGATCCGGGCGCCGGTGCTGGTGCCGCCCGACCGGGAGATGGAGCGCTTCGCGGCCGGCTTCGGCTTCGCGCTGACCGCCGACCAGGCGAGCGCCGTCACCGGCGTGATGGCGGACCTCGCCTCGGGCCGGCCGATGGACCGCCTCGTCTGCGGCGACGTCGGCTTCGGCAAGACCGAGGTGGCCCTGCGCGCCGCCGCCGCGGCGGTGTTCGCCGGCAAGCAGGTGGCGATCGTCGCCCCCACCACGGTGCTGGCGCGCCAGCACGTGCAGACCTTCACCCGGCGCTTCGCCCGCTTCGGCGTCGAGGTCGCCCACCTGTCCCGCCTCGTCTCTCCGGCCGAGGCCAAGCGGGTCAAGGCGGGGCTGGCCAACGGCACCATCCGCCTCGTGGTCGGCACCCACTGCCTTGCCGCCAAGGGCGTGGGCTTCGCCGATCTCGGCCTGATGGTCATCGACGAGGAGCAGCGCTTCGGGGCCAAGATCAAGCAGGGTCTGCGGGAGGCGGCGGGCGAGGGCCACGTGCTCACGCTCACCGCGACCCCGATCCCCCGCACCCTGCAGAGTGCCCTGGTGGGGCTCCAGAGCCTCAGCGTCATCGCCACGCCGCCCTCCGTGCGCCAGCCCATCCGCACCGTGATCGCCCCCTTCGAGGACGAGGCGATGCGCGACGCCCTCACGCGCGAGCACCGGCGCGGCGGCCAGAGCTTCGTGGTCTGCCCACGCATCGAGGACATCGCTCCCATGGCGGCGCGCCTCGCCAAGCTGGTGCCGGACCTGCAGACACGGGTGGCGCATGGCGGGCTCAACGCCGCCGAGATGGACGACGTGATGGTGCGCTTCGCCGACGGCGAGGGCGACGTGCTGCTCGCCACCAGCATCATCGAGAGCGGGCTCGACGTGCCGCGCGCCAACACCATGCTGGTCTGGGACGCCGAGCGCTTCGGCCTGTCGCAGCTCCACCAGCTGCGCGGCCGGGTTGGGCGCGGCCAGCGCCGCGGCGTAGTCTACCTCCTCAGCCGCCCCGACCGGCCGCTGACGCCGGCCACCGAGAAGCGCCTGCGGACGCTGGAGGCCCTCGACCGCCTCGGCGCGGGCTTCGCCATCAGCGCCCGGGACCTGGACCTGCGCGGAGCGGGCGACCTCGTGGGCGAGAACCAGGCCGGCCACGTCAAGCTCATCGGCCTCGGGCTCTACCAGCACCTGCTGCACCTGGCGCTGCGCGCCGCCAAGGGCGAGCCCGCCGAGGACTGGAACCCGGAGATCCGGCTGGGCCTCTCGGGCGCCGTGCCGGCCGACTACGTGCCCGAGCCGGAGGTGCGCCTCAGCCTCTACACCCGCCTCCTGCGCCTCGCGAACCCGGAGGAGGTGGAGGCCCTGCGCAGCGAGGTGGTCGACCGCTTCGGCCCGCCACCTGCGCCCTTCGAGGACCTGATCGCCCTGGCCCGGCTCCGGGTCGGCTGCCTCGGGCTCGGCATCCACCGCCTCAGCGGCGGGCCCCAGGGGCTGGCCGCCGACCTGCGGCCGAACGCGCCGCCGCTGCAGGTCCCCGTCCACGCCCACATCGTGCGCAAGGACAACCGCGTGCTGCTGCGTCAGGGCAGCGAGGACCCGGCGACGCGCGGGCGCCTCGCCGCCGCCTTCCTGGAGCGCCTGCGGGCCCAGGGCGCGCGCCCGGCGCCGCCCGTGGTCGAGGCGGCGGCGTGACGGGGGTCCGCACGAGGCCGTGAGGGACGGAACGGCCGTCGGCGGGGGCCGATTGACGACGGTGAGGGGCGCCCGGGGGGGCGCCCCCGACGCCACGCGAGACCCGATGCCCATGACCGACCTGTCCCGCCGAAGCCTGCTGGCCGCCACCGCCGCCGGGGGATCGCTGCTCACCGTGGCCGGGGCGCAGGGCCAGCCCGCGGCGCAGAGCCCGATCCGGGGCAAGGACGGCGCCTCGATCCTCGGGCCGCGCAACCCCGCCCGGGAGGCCGAGGACCCCTTCACCCTGCGCCCGCCCGCGACCGACCACGGCACGATGCCGAACCTGAAATGGTCCTTCGCCGACAGCCACATGCGCCTCGAGGAGGGGGGCTGGGCCCGGCAGACGACGATCCGCGAACTGCCGGTGTCGAAGGCGATGGCGGGGGTGAACATGCGGCTCGGCGCCGGGGTGGTGCGCGAGATGCACTGGCACAAGGAAGCCGAGTGGGCCTACATGCTGAAGGGCCGGGCCCGGATCACCGCGGTGGATGCGCAGGGCCGGACCTTCGCGGACGATGTCGGCGAGGGCGACCTCTGGTACTTCCCCTCGGGCATCCCGCACTCGATCCAAGGCCTGGCCGCCGACGGCGTCGACGGTTGCGAGTTCCTGCTGGTCTTCGACGACGGCGGCTTCTCGGAGGATTCCACCTTCCTCCTGACGGACTGGCTGGCGCATACGCCGAGGGACATCCTCGCCAAGAACTTCGACCTGCCGGAGAGCGCCTTCGCGGGCGTGCCGGAGAAGGAGCTCTACATCTTCCCCGGGCCGACCCCCGGCCCCCTCGACGCCGACCGGATGGGCGGCGCCGGCCCGGTGCCGGAGCCCTTCAGCCACCGGATGCTGGCCCAGGCGCCCCTGAGCCTGCCGGGCGGCACCGTGCGCATCACCGATTCCTCGGTGTTCAAGGCCTCGAAGACCATCGCGGCCACCCTGGTGGAGCTGGAGCCGGGTGCGATCCGCGAGCTGCACTGGCACCCGAACGGCGACGAGTGGCAGTTCTACATCGCCGGCCAGGGCCGCATGACCGTGTTCGGCTCGGAATCGAAGGCCCGCACCTTCGACTACCAGGCCGGCGACGTCGGCTACGTGCCCTTCGCCATGGGCCACTACATCGAGAACACCGGCACGACGCCCCTGACCTTCCTGGAGATGTTCCGCAGCCCGACCTACGCCGACATCTCCCTGCGCCAGTGGCTCGCCCTCACCCCGCACACCCTGGTGGCGGCGCACACCCATCTCAGCGCAGCGGATCTCGACCGCCTGCCGGGGGTCAAGGCGCCGGTGCTGCCGGGGTCTTGATCCGGGGCCGCTGCCCGCGGCAAGGTTCGGCATGCCGCGCGGCCGTGGAGCAGCGAGCCGGGCGGACTCGGATCGCGCCGGTGCAGGACCAGGACGACGGCGCGCGCGACGGTCACGGCCATGATGGCGGCCGTCGTCAGCCAATCGGATCGGCCGCGCTTCACAGGCAGACGGCGTCCTGATCTCCGGCGGCCGAGACGATGCTGCCGCCCCGTGCCTGCCAGTGCACGCGCCAGGTCACGACGCATCCCGACAGGGGAACCTCGAAGAACGCCCACGGCGTCTTCGGCGGGTTCGCCTCCCCGTAGATGCGCCGCGTGAAGCCTTCGGCCCGCAGGCGCTCGAGCAGGTCGGCCTCCGAAGAGCCGGGCGGGAAGGCATCCGCGACGCGAGCCTGGAAGGCGAGGCCGGCCTCGGCGGGCCCGGGCGGAAGGTCCCGGACGAGGGAGGGCGTCGCGACCACCGGCGAAGCAGTCCGAAGGATCCAGACCGGCACCGCGACCAGGGCGGCGAAGGCGAGCAGGATCGCTCCGACGAACAGGTGGACGAACGACCGGCCTCTCATCGTGCCACCTCGGATCGAGGACCGTCGGCCCACGTCCGACACGACCTCACGGTAGCGCTCGATTCGCTCCTATTCAATCAAAAGGTGTGCTTTCGACAGGCTCGGCCGCTCCGCCTCTCGCCGAACGCCCGGATTGGGAATCTAGCTCCCGGGCTTCCGCACCGCCGAGGCGACGTCGAGGGGCTTGGGCAGCAGGCCGAGGCGGTGGAAGGTGTCGGCGACCTTCTGCTGGTCGGCGGTGGTCTCGGCGTTCAGCGGCGTGACCCCGTAGGTGAGGCGGCGCAGGGCCACCGTGAGGATCGGCGCCGGGATGCCGACGGAGGGGGCGAGCTCGGCCGCCACCGCGTCGGTGTTCTCCTTGGCCCAGGCGTCGATCTCGCCGATGGCGGCGAGCGTCGCGTCGAGGGCCGGGCCGTGGGCGGCGGCGAAGGCGCGGGTCGAGAGGTAGAACTGGCGGTTCGGCACGAGGTCGGTGCCGTCGACGAGGATGCGCCCGCCGGTGCTGCGCTCGCCCGAGGCGAGGTAGGGGTCCCAGATCGCCCAGGCGTCGACGGCGCCCCGCGCGAAGGCGGCGGCCCCGTCGGCCGGCGCCAAGAAGGTCGGCGTCACCGCCTCGTAGGGCACGCCCGCCTGCTCGAGGGCCCGGACCAGGAAGTAGTGGACGTTCGAGCCCTTGTTCAGGGCGATCTTCCTGCCGCGCAGGTCCGCGACCGTCCGGATCGGGCTGTCCTTCGCCACCAGGATCGCCTCGCCCTTGGGGGCGGCCGGCTCGTGTCCGACATAGAGCAGGTCCGGGTTGGCGGCCTGGGCGAAGATCGGGGGCGCCTCGCCAGCCGAGCCGAGATCGACGGCCCCGGCGTTCAGCGCCTCCATCAGGGGCGGGCCCGAGGGGAACTCGGCCCAGGTGACGCGGTAGCCGAGCGGCTTCAGGCGCTGCTCCAGCAGGCCCTTGCCCTTGAGGAGGACCAGCGTGCCGTATTTCTGGTAGCCGATCCGGATCACCCGCTCGTCCGCGCGGGCGTGCACGACGCCGAGGGTCAGGAGCGCCAGGGCGGTGAGCAGGATCCAGGCGCGGCGGGTGCCGTCGGAGCGGAGCGCGAGCGCGCGGGTGGCGGCGGGCATGGGGATGTCCTCTGGGCTGGGGTGATGGGACTTGATGTTCGATGGATCATCCAGCTCGATCGGCTTCCCCCTGCAGGCCGTCATCCCGGGGCCGCGCGGCGGAGCCCGGGATACAGATCCGCAGGTGGTGCCGAACCTGACGCTGTCGGCGGCTCTGGATTGCACGCCGCTGGCGCGCCCCTTCGGGTCCGGGCTCGCCTGCGGCGCCCCGGAATGACACCCGCTCTCCCGGCGGCAAGGCTTTTGGCGGCAAGGCTTTCGCCCGAGCCCCCCCTCAATGCGCCGCGATGCGGCGGCCGGGCACGATGTCGTTGGCGATGACCTCGCCGAACGGGCCGTTGTTGCGGGCGTTCGAGGGCGCGACGCCGGTGGTGGCGCGCAGGGGGAGCTTGGGGAAGACCAGCTCGGCGAAGCGGTAGGCCTCCTCCAGGTGCGGGTAGCCCGAGAGAATGAAGCGGTCGATGCCGAGGTCGATGTATTCCTTCATCCGGTCGGCCACCTGATCGGCCGAGCCGACCAGGGCGGTGCCGGCGCCGCCGCGCACCAGGCCGACGCCGGCCCAGAGGTTCGGTGAGACCTCGAGCTTGGTGCGGTCGCCCCCGTGCAGGGCCATCATGCGGCTCTGGCCCACGGAATCCTGGCGCTTCAGGGTGGCCTGGGCCTTGGCGATAGTCTCGTCGTCGAGGCGCGAGATCAGGTTCTCGGCGGCCGCCCAAGCCTCCCCTTCCGTCTCGCGCACGATGACGTGCAGGCGGATGCCGTAGGAGAAGGTCTTGCCCTTGCGGTCGGCGGCCTCCCGGGCCCGGGCGATCTTCTCGGCGACGCCGGCCGGGGGCTCGCCCCAGGTCAGGTAGACCTCGCAATGCTCGGCCGCGACCTCGATGCCGGCCGGCGAGGAGCCGCCGAAATACAGCGGCGGATAGGGCTTCTGCACGGGCTGGAAGATCACCCGTCCCTCCTCCACCCGGAGGTGCTTGCCTTCGTAGCTGACCGTCTCGCCCGACATCAGCCCGCGCCAGATGTGCAGGAACTCGTCCGTCACGACGTAGCGCTCGTCGTGGTCGAGGAAGACGCCGTCGCCGCGCAGCTCGACGGGGTCGCCGCCCGTGACGACGTTGATGAGCAGGCGCCCGTCCGAGACCCGGTCGAGGGTCGCGGCCATGCGGGCGGCCATGGACGGCTCCTGCAGGCCGGGCCGGACGGCCACGAGGAAGCGCAGGCGCTTCGTGAGCGGCGCCAGCGCCGAGGCCACCACCCAGGAATCCTCGCAGGAGCGGCCGGTGGGCAGGAGCACGCCGTAATAGCCGAGCTCGTCGGCGGCCTGGGCGATCTGGCGCAGATACGCGATCGAGACGTCGCGGGCACCTTCCTGGGCGCCGAGGTAGCGGCCGTCGCCGTGGGTGGGGAGGAACCAGAGAACGTCGGTCTGTCCGGTCATGGGGGTTCTTTCTCGCGGTTGGCGGCAGCGCTCAGGCGGGCGCGCGCTCGGACAACAGGTGGTCGAGGATGCGGCCTTCCAGGGCCGCGAGGTCGGCGTCGCCCCGGCGGCGCGGGCGCGGCACGTCCACGGCGACGTCGAGGGCGATGCGGCCGGCCTCCACCACCAGGATGCGGTCGGCCATCGCCACGGCTTCGGCGACGTCGTGGGTGACGAGGATCGCGGTGAAGCCCTGCGCCCGCCAGATCCGCTCGATCATCGCCTGCATGTCGATGCGGGTCAGGGCGTCGAGGGCGCCCAGCGGCTCGTCAAGGGCGAGCAGCCCCGGGCGGCTGACGAGGGCGCGGGCGAGCGCCACCCGCTGGCGCTGGCCGCCCGACAGGGTCGCGGGCCAGTTGCCGGCCTTCTCGGAGAGGCCGACCTCCCCCAGGGCGGCCTGCGCCTTGGCGCGGCGCTCCGCCTTGCGGCCGTCCTCGCCGAGGCCCACCGCCACGTTGTCGACGACCCGGGCCCAGGGCAGCAGGCGCGGCTCCTGGAACATGATCCGCTTGGGCGGGGTGCGCAGGGCCTGCGATTCGAGGGTGATCCGGCCGGCGCTCGGCTGCTCCAGGCCGAGGATCAGGCGCAGCAGGGTGCTCTTGCCGCAGCCCGAGCGCCCGACTACGGCCACGAACTGCCCGGCCGGGATGTGCAGGTCGAGCCCCTCGATCACGGTGTGGCCGTCGAACGCCTTGCGCAGGTCGCGCAGGGTGACGCCGATGCCCGCGGCGGAGGGCGCGGGCGCAGTCCGGGCCGACGCCTTCGGGGCGGCGACCTCGCGGGGTTTCGGATCGCGGATCTGGCTGTCCTCGGGGACGCGAAGGGCGGTGGCGAGCATGGGACGGACCGTCGAAGGGGAGAAGTGTCTGGGAAAGAAGCCGTGGGGCATCGAGATTCGGGCACTCCCTCCCCCTTGCGGGGAAGGAAACCCACGTTCCGTCAGGTGTTCCGGTAGGCCGGGTTCCAGGCAAGGAACCGGCGCTCCAGCAGCCGGGTCACGGCGTCGGCGGCCTTGCCGAGGCCGGCATAGATCACGATCGCCAGCACCACGACGTCGACGAGCATGAACTCGCGCGCCTGCATCGCCATGTAGCCGAGGCCGGAGGAGGCCGAGATCGTCTCGGCGACGATGAGCGTCAGCCACATGATGCCGAGCGCATAGCGCAGGCCCACGAAGATCGAGGGCAGCGCGCCGGGCAGCACCACGCGCAGGAACAGGGTGGTGGGCGACATGCCGTAGACCCGGCCCATCTCGACGAGCTGCGGGTCCACCGAGCGGATGCCGTGCAGGGTGTTGGCATAAACGGGGAAGAACACCCCGATGGCCACCAGGAAGAGCTTGGCCTCCTCGTCGATGCCGAACCACAGGATCACCAGGGGGATCAGCGACAGGTGCGGGATGTTGCGGATCATCTGCAGCGTCGTGTCGGTGAGGCGCTCGGAGAGCCGCGACAGGCCGTTGGCGAGGCCGAGCGCGAAGCCGATGCCGCCGCCGATCAGAAAGCCGACAGCCGCGCGGGCGAAGCTGATCGAGAGGTTGGTCCAGAGCTCGCCGCTGCGGGCCGCCTGCCAGCCCGCCGCGACGACGCCCGAGGGCGCCGGCATGAAGCGGGTGGAGACGAGGCCGGTGGAGGCGGCGACCTGCCAGCCGAGCAGGATCGCGGCGGGCACGAGCCAGGGCGTCAGGCGCTCCAGGGTGCGGGTGTGGAACGAGGTCGTCATGGGGTTCAGCCCTTGCTCGCCGGGGGAGCCGGCGGCGTCCACACGGCATCGCGGACGCGGATGGGGTTGGGGATCAGGCCCAGCGCCTGGAAGCGGTCGGCCACGCGCTGCTGGCCGGCGATGACCGCCTCGCTGAGCGGCGCGATCACGTAGACGCTGCGGTCGACGGCGCGCTGGGTCGCGTCGAGGGGTACGCCGGTGCCCTTCGAGAGCAGCGCGGCGACCTCCGGGCGATGCGCCTCGCACCAGGCCGCGACCGCGCCGAGGGCGCCGACCGCCGCCTGGACCACGGGGGCGTTGCCCTGGGTGAAGTCCCGGTTGCCGAGGAAGAAGTTGGTGGGCTTCTCGATCTCGGCGGCGCTGGCCAGGATGCGGGTGCCGGGCTGGCGCTCGGCGATGGCGAAGTACGGGTCCCAGATCGCCCAGGCGTCGACGGCGCCCCGCGCGAAGGCGGCGGCCGCATCCGCCGGCGCCAGGGTGACGGGCTCGATGTCGGCATAGGTCAGACCGGCCGTCTCCAGGGCGCGGACCACGAGGTAATGCGAGCTCGAGCCCTTGGCGAAGGCGACGCGCCGGCCCTTGAGATCGGCGAGCGTCTTCAGGGGCGAGCCCTGCGGCACGAGGATCGCCTCGCCCGAGCCGCCGGAATCCTGGGCCGCGACATAGAGCAGGGTGTTGCCGGCGGACTGGGCGAAGACCGGGGGCGGCGCGCCGGTCTGGCCGAAATCGATGGCGCCCACGCCGAGGGCCTCGAGGACCGGGGGCCCGAACGAGAACTCGGTCCAGCGTACGGAAACGCCGAGGGGCTTCAGCGCCTGCTCGATCGCGCCCTGCTGCTTGGCGACGACGAGGATGCCGTTCTTCTGGTAGCCGATCCGGAAGGTGCCGCTCTCGGCCCGCGCCGGTGCGGCGGCCGGCCCGGGCAGGGCCGCCGCCGCCAGGGCGCCGACGAGGAGGTCGCGTCGGGAGAGCATCGGGGCGGTCCTTAGCCGGCGCTCGCGAAGGCGGCGACCGGGGCCTCCGGCGTCCCGGCGCGGGCGGCCCGGGCCTGGAGCAGCTCCGCGAGCTGGCCCGCCGCGTCGGCGATGCGGGCCTTCACGCCCGGATCGACGAGGACGCCGTCGCGAAAATCCGCGTCCGAGCCGTAGACCGCGCTGGGAATGGTGTGGGCGCTGAAGAACCCGAAGAGCGGGCGCAGGGAATGCTCGACCACGAGGGCGTGGCGCGGGCCGCCGCCGGTGGCCGAGAGGATCACGGGCTTGCCCACCAAGGCCGCCGGATCGACGAAATCGAACAGGTGCTTGAACAGGCCCGTATAGGCGCCCTTGTAGACCGGCGAGCCCACGATGAGGGCGTCGGCACCCTCGATCGCCTCGACGATGCGGCGGGCCGGCAGCGGCAGCAAGTCCCGCGACCAGGCCGCGCCGAGGCCGGTGCCGGCATCGAGCATGTCGTACAGGCGGATCTCGGCCCGCAGCTGCGCGCCGACCGCCTCGGCCAGGGATTCGGCCAGCGCCCGGGTCTTCGAGGGGCGCTGGAGGTTGGCGGTGAAGCCGACGATACGGGGCAGCGACATGGAGTGACTCTCGTAGGCGCCAAGTTCTCCTGACACGTCGGCGCACGCGCTCAAGACGAGCGCTGGTCAGCACCGGTGATTCCGAAGATCTTCGCTCTGCAAAACGGGCCGGGCCACGTGTTTTTCGTGACGCCGCGTCTGTCGAAAACGTGCCCGTTGCACGTCCGAGAATCAATGAAAGGTTCTTTTGAATGCGCAGCACGCGGGAGACGATCTCTCCGGCCCGCGGGCCATCGGGAGATGATCCCGTTCGACAGGCATTATGATGCCGGAATTTTCACCGCCTGGGCCGATCGAGCTCCGCCGAACCGGGGCGGCGCGCCGTCAGGCGACGGCGTCGTCGAGCACGCCCTGCAGCACCAGCCGCCGGAAGGCCGCCAGCAGGTCGGCGTCGAGCTTGGGCAGCATGCCCTGCATTAGGGCGTGGGCCTCCGCGTGGGGCAGCGGATCGCGGTAGGGGCGCCGCTCGGTCAGGGCCGAGTGGATGTCGCAGATGGTGACGAGGCGCACGAGGTCGGGGATCGCCGCGCCCACGAGGCCGTCGGGGTAGCCGCTGCCGTCGAGCATCTCGTGGTGGGAGCGCACCACATCGAGGGTCGCCGCGTCGAAGCCGCCCTGGGCGGCGAGCAGGTCGGCGCCGATGCCCGGATGGGTCCGCATCACCGCCATCTCCGCGTCGGTGAGGCGGCCGGGCTTGTTCAGGATCGCCAGGGGGATCTTCGCCTTGCCGACGTCGTGCAGCAGGGCGGCGCGCGCCAGCCGCTTCTGGTCGGCGCGGGCGAGGCGCAGGCCGGCCCCGAAGGAGGCGGCATAGCCCGCGACGCTGAGGGAGTGCTGGTAGAGCTGCTGGTCGTGGCTCTGGACGACGTCGAGCCAGGCGCGGATGCCGGAATCCGAGACCGCCTCCAGGATCAGCTCGGTCCCGGCATCGACCTCCTCGGCGTTCACGGGGCGCCCGGTCTCGGCTGACCGGAAGGCGCCCGCCACCATGGTGACGGCCGCCCGCGCCCGTTCGCCGATGTCGCGGACCTTCCGGATAGGGGCGGCGGTGCTCCGGCGGGCCGCCTGCCAGGTGTCCACCAGGGCGAACAGGGTGGCGAGGACCGCCGTGCGGGGCGCGTCCGCCGGCAGGGTGCGGGTGGCGACGGGGGCCCGGCCGCGGGCGACGGGCGGCCGGTTGGTCAGCTGCAGGCTCGCGATGCGGGCGCCGTGGAGCCGGGCGATCCAGAGGGTGGCGAGGTGCGCGTCCCCGGTGATGTCGATGACGGCGACGAGGGGCTGTACCGCCGGCAGGGCCTCGCGCGGCTCGATACAGCGGCAGGCGACCACGTTCTCGACGGCGCGACAGAGCAGGGCCGCCAGCTGTGGCCTGTCCGAGACGATGAGAACGGAATTGTCCTGGGTCACGAGAGGGTCCGTCAACGTGGTCTGCGGTCCGGCTCCAGAGCCCGACCCTCAACATTTGACACCAATTCATTATCGAACAATTCACGACAAAGCATCACCCAGTCGTGATGATCCGTCTACGTGTTTTCTGCGGATCAGCCAGGGATACGGGCTGGGCGAAATCCCACCCGGCACGGGCCAGCACTGGGCATCTCCGACAAACCTCGCGGACCTCGTCCGATCGCTCCGCCCCGGCGTGACGACCCGCCTCGGGGCGACGATCGGCGGGCGTGGACTTTTGCGGCCCGGTCGCGCACCTCCTGCCCGCACGGTGCGGACGGCAAGGGGTGGGATGGATGGGAGACGGGCGATGAACCGGCGCGAGGTCGTGGCGGCGGCCCTGGCGCAACTCGCCCCGCGCCTGCCCGAATTCGAGTCGGAGGCGGTGGTCGACCGCGCCCTGGCGAGTCCGGGCCTGCGCAACGCGCGCCCGGACAACGCGGCCTGGCTCGCCCTGGTGTCCTATGCCCGCCACGTCTTCACCGAGTACGACGCCCTGCTGGACGAGGGCTACGACCGCGACAGCGCCCGGCACTTCGTCCTCGACGACCTCAACGCCGTGCTGGCCGAATGGGGCTCGCGCCGCCGGGTCTCGGAGGAGGAGACCGCCGCGCCGGAGGACGACGAGTCCGCCTGAGCGCGATCACGGTCGCGTGGGCTCCGGTGCTGGGTTGCATCCGGGCACCTTGCACCGCGCCGGCCCGGACGGCATCGTCCCGCCGCGCCGGCCCCCTCCCCCCGGGCCGGTCCAGTACAGGGAACAGGTCGTCATGAAGATCAGCGCGCGCAACGTCCTCAAAGGCAAGGTCGTCTCGGTCGAGAAGGGGGCCACCACGGCCCATGTGAAGATCGAGATCGCCGGCGGCCAGCTGGTCACCGCCTCGATCACCAACGAATCTGTCGACAGCCTGAAGCTCACCGTGGGCGGCGAGGCCTATGCCGTGGTGAAGTCCTCCGACGTGCTGGTGGCGGTGGATTGAGGACGATGCGCCGGCTCGCCGCGCTCGCGCTCCTCGCCCTGTCCGCCCCGTCGGCCTGGGCGCAGGACCCGCCGCCCCGCGAGCCCGGTGCGATGCCGGCCGCAGACCCGGCGGCCTGCACGCAGTTCGACTGGTCGCTCCTGCGCGAGCAGGCCTGGTTCTCGGCCGCGAGCCTGCCCCGGGTCGAGTCCGGCGGCACCCTGCCGGCGGCGATGCCGGCCGCGATCCTGGCCATGAAGCCGCAGGACGCGGTCGAGGCGCCCGTCCCGCCGTCGCGGGAGCCGAAGCCCGGCACCTATGGCGGCCTGCTGCGGCTCGAGGCGCCCCTGTCTCCGGGGGCCTATCAGGTCACCCTGTCGCAGCCCGCCTGGATCGACGTGAGCCAGGACGGCAAGACCACCCGGCCCCCGACCGCGAGCACGATGCGGCCCGGCTGCCCCCTGCTTGCCAAGAGCGTGCGCTTCCAGCTCGGCACCGCGCCGATCACCCTCCTGGTCAGCGGCGCGCCCGCCGACACGATCCGGATCGCCGTGGCGCCGGCGGAGTAGGGCGGCGCCGCGGACCCTCGACGGGGCGATCCCCGATGGACTAGCGTGGCGCCGAGACCTCGACCCTTCGCCCTCGACCCTTCGCCCTCGACCCTTCGCCTCAGACGATCCTCGGCGCCCCGCCCGGCGGGGACGCGATCCCGGGAGCCCTCCGCTGACCCTTCGCCTCCGCCTCGCGACGCTGCTGCTCCTCGGCCCCTGTCTGAGCCTGTCCGCCCAGGCCCAGGACCGGGGCAGCGTCAACCCGAAGCCGCTGCCGCCGCTCGCCAACCCGGACGCCCCGGACACGCCGGCCAAGGCCCTGTTCGGCCGGGCCACCACCCCGGCGCCGGGCCCTGCCCACGCCTACGGCTCCTATGCCAAGGGCTGCTTCTCGGGCGGCGAGGCCCTGGCCGTCGACGGGCCGAACTGGCAGGTCATGCGCCTATCGCGCAACCGGATGTGGGGCACTCCGCCGCTCGTCGACTTCCTGGAGCGCCTGGCCGCCAAGGCGCCCCGCATCGGCTGGAACGGCCTCCTCGTCGGCGACATGTCCCAGCCCCGCGGCGGCCCGATGCTCACCGGCCACGCCTCGCACCAGCTCGGCCTCGACGCCGATGTCTGGCTGACCCCGATGCCCGACCACCGCATGAGCCGGGTCGAGCGCGAGGAGACCTCCGCCACCAACGTGGTCCGGCCCGACCGCCTCGACATCGACCCGCAGGTCTGGACCCCCGAGCACCTCAAGCTGATCCGGATGACGGCCCAGGAGCGCGAGGTGGCGCGCATCTTCGTCAACCCGGCGATCAAGAAGGCCCTGTGCCGCGAGGCCGGCGGCGACCGCGCCTGGCTCTCCAAGGTGCGGCCGATGTACGGGCACAACTACCACTACCACATCCGCCTCGCCTGCCCGGCTGGCCAGGACCAATGCGGCGACCAGGCCCCGCCGCCCGCCGGCGACGGCTGCGGCGAGGAGCTGGCCTACTGGTTCAGCGACGCGATCATGAACCCGAAGCCCGCGACGAAGCCGGCGCGCCCGAAGCCGCCGATGACGATGGCCGCGCTGCCGGCCGCCTGCCGGGCGGTGCTCAAGGCGCGCTGAAGCACCTCTCCCGCCGCTCCCGGCGCGGGGACGGCCAGCCGGACGACAGGACGAGCGATGGGCGAACGGATCACGATCACGGCCGGCGACGGCACGCAGGCGGTCATCGATGCCGACGGGGCCGAGCCCGTCTCCTGGCGGGTCGGGGGCGGCGAGTACCTCTGGAGCGGCGACCCGGCGCACTGGAATCGGCACGCGCCCTGGCTCTTCCCCGTGGTCGGCGCCTCGACCGGCGGCACGGTCCATGTGGGCGAGGCGGCCTACCCGATGCCCCAGCACGGCTTCGCCCGCGACCTGCCCTTCACGGTGATCGAGCGCTCCGGCGACAGCGTGAGCCTGCGCCTCGCCGACAGCGCCGAGACCCGGGTGCACTACCCTTACACCTTCCGCCTCGACATCACGGCCCGGGTCGGCCCCGGGCTCCTCGATTTCGAGATCTGGATCGAGAACACCGACACGGTGCCCCTGCCCTACGGGCTCGGCTTCCACCCGGCCTTTCCCTGGCCCTTCGCCGGCGGCACCCGGGCGGCCGGGGGCGGCTACGCGGTCCGGTTCGAGCACCCCGAGCGCCCCTTCGCCCCCGAGGTCGGGGCGGGCGGGCTGCTCCTGCGCGACGAGCGGCCGATCCCCTTGGAGGGCGACACCCTGCCCCTCGATCCGGCGCTCTTCACCGAGGCACTGGTCTTCCGCGATGCGGCGAGCGGCTGGATGCGCTTCACAGGCCCGGACGGCACGGCGATCCGCCTCGCGGTGTCGGACTTCCCCCACCTCGCGGTCTGGACCAAGCCGACGGCGCCCTTCCTCTCGCTGGAATGCTGGACCGGCCATGCCGACTGGGCCGGCTTCGCGGGCGATCTCAAGGACCGCGATTCGCAGCGCCTGCTGGCGCCGGGCGGTCGCGCCCGCCACGGCGTCACCCTGTCCTTCGAGCGGGAGACCCGAGCATGACCGGCACGGTCCCGCCCGAGACATCGCTCTCCGAGGAAGCCTTTTCCGCACAGGCCTGGGCCCGCAACGCGGCGGCCTACGAGGCCATCCGCACCATGCCGTTCAATGCCGAGCTCGCCGCCGGCACCCTGACCCGGGCGCGCTTCATCCACTACATCGTGCAGGACGCGCACTACCTCGTGGGCTTCGGCCGCGCCCTGGCGCTCGCCGCCGCCAAGGCGCCGAACCCCGACCGGATGGTGCAGTTCGCCCGGGCGGCCGAGACCGCCATCGTGGTGGAGCGCTCGCTCCACGGCGGCTTCTTCCGCGATTACGGCATCGACGCCGAGACCTTCGCGAAGACCCCGCTCTCGCCGCCCTGCGACCACTACGTGTCCTACCTCGTGGCCACCGCCTATGCGGAGCCCTACGCCGTGGTGCTCGGGGCGCTGCTGCCCTGCTTCTGGATCTATGCCGAGATCGGCCGGGACATCTTCGCCCGGGCGCGGGCCGACAATCCGTACCGCGCCTGGATCGACACCTATGCGGGCGAGGAGTTCGCGCAGGCGGTCGCCGCCATGATCGCCGCCACCGACGAGGCCGCCCGGAGCGCCTCGCCGGAGGTCCGGGCCGGGATGCACCGGGTCTACACGCAGGCCACCCGCCTCGAATACCTGTTCTGGGACGGGGCCTATCGCGACGCGGCCTGGCCGGTCTGAAACCCGCTCCGGCCGGTCACGTCGGTCGGCACGCTCGCGTCAGGCCCTCTGCATGCAGGCCAGTTGATCGCAGACGGCACCGCGCCGTCATTCCGGGGCGCCGCAGGCAAGCCCGGACCCGGAGGGATCGACCCGCGACGGACGACGCTCACAGGGCCTGGAGCCGGGGCGCCCGCGCGCCGGCGCCCAGGCGGGTCCGGCTGCGGAACCGGTCCCGGGCGGCGCGGGCCGCCTGCTCGACGCTGCGGAAGACCGTGCCGTCGAGGGGGGCGAAGTCGCGGCTCGACGAGAAGAAGCGCACGCCGCCCGGCTCGGGCACGGCGATCCCGGCGGTGATTTCGCCGATCTCGATCACCCGCGGCGGGGCGGGCTCGGCATGGAGGCGGTTGCGGGCGCGCTCCGCCCGGTGATCCACGAAGCCGGGGGGCGCGTGCAGGCGATTGAGCGCCCGCTCGGCCTCGATCTGAAGATGGGGCATGACAAGGACTCCGGTGGCCGGCGCGGGGCCGGCGGACAACGAACGGTGGGACGCGACGGAGAGGTCAGCGTCGACAGCAGCCGCGTTGGGCCCGGAGAGCCGAGGACGGGAGAGCCGAGGCATCGCCCCGCCCAGGGATTGCGTTGCAGACAGTCACGGCAAGTCATCCTTTCAAAGAAGGACCACGAGGCGCGAGCGCATCGCGGTGCTTTAGCGTTTGATGACGCGGCGCAAGCTACACACTTCAAATCACCGCGGTCCGGCGGCACCAAGTGGCGTCGCCGGACGTCTTCAAGATGCTCATCAGACCGCATTTCGTCAACGGATCGATCTTCCGAATGCAGTGCAATCCTTGGCAGAAACGGCCTCGCTCGGCCGCCGGCGCGCGTGCTTCCTTCGTAAACCCGATCAAGCGGCCGCGATGACGCCGGCGAGATCCCGGTAATCGCGAAAGATCCGGGCGGCGCCGGCCCGGGTCAGGTCCGCGGCCGCCGGATCGTGGACCCAGTGCCCGCCGCCGCTGAAGCCGACCACCCGCATGCCGGCGGCGCGGGCCGCCGTGACGCCGGGCACGCTGTCCTCGATGACGAGGCAGGCCGCGGGGGCGACGCCCATCGTGGCGGCGGCGTGGAGGAACAGGTCCGGCGCCGGTTTGCCCCGCGCCACCATGGTCGAGGAGAAGATCCGCCCCTCGAACAGCGGCAGCAGCCCCGTGAGGCCCAGGGAATGGCGCAGCCGCACGGGGTCGCTGCTCGAGGCGACGCAGGAGGGCAGGCCGAGGGCGGACACCGCCGCGGCGACGCCCGCCACCGCGCGCAGCTCCGTGTCGAAGGCCCGGAGCGTGTCCGCCTTCACGGCCTCGACGAAGCCCTCCGGCGCCGTGATCCCGTAATCCTGCGCGATGTGGCCCATGATCGAGACCATCGAGGTACCGGCGAAGCGCGCCCGCACGGTCTCGACGTCGATGGGCACGCCGATGCGGTTGAGGCCGGCCGTGAGGCGCGCCAGGCTGATCGGCTCGCTGTCGACGAGCACCCCGTCGCAATCGAAGATCACCAGCCCGAGGGGCGGGGCGGTCTCGCCGGGCGCGGGCACCGGGTCGAGGAGGGCGGAGGCATCGCGCATGGGTCTGGGTCGGCTCTCGGGTTGCGGCCGGGCCCCGCCCGCGGCGCGGCCCCGTGCCCGCATATGGCGCGCTCGCCATCCGGCGCAAACCGCGAGGCCGCCAGGGTCCGGTATCGGCGGCACCGGCGTCGGTGGCTTGCGCCCATCGGCGCGCCCTCCTACTCAGCCCCAGGGCCGGCGCGGATGCCGGCGGGTGCGATCGGGTACGATGGTCCGTTTCCTCAGCCGCTTCCTCGGCCTCGTCTTCCTGGCGGCGGGCTTCGTCTGCCTCGTCTATGACGGCGCCCGCTCAATCGCGAACAACACCCTGCGGGTCACCAGCGTCAGCGACCTCGCCTTCACCCTGTTCAAGGACCGGGCGAACGCCCTCCAGGGCACGGTGGAGAGCGTCGCCCCCTGGCTCTGGAAGATCCTGGTCCTGCCCCTCACCCTCGCGCCCGCCGCCCTGATCGGCCTCGTGATCGGCGCCGTCCTGCTCTGGCTCGGCCAGCCGGCGCGGGAGCGGATCGGCTTCCTCAGCGGCCCCTGAGCCGGCGCCGGGCGGGGAACCGCCCGCCAGGAGTGCCATTTCGCACGCGCTGCCCGGCCGATCCCTCGCGCCGCGCGGCCGAGGTGCCATAATCCCGGACGGTCTTCGTCGTAGACGCACGGGACCAGCGGGTCGCGGGACCGGTCACGCCCGGCCGTCCCGACGCTTCGTCACCTGTCAGGGATCGTCCGCCATCATGTCCCGCATCGTCGCCGCCTCCGCCCTGGCCGTCCTCCTCGGTGCCGCGCCGGTCCTGGCTCAGCCCTCGCCGGGCGCGCCCCCGCGCAACATCGCCCCGACCGGGGTGACCAAGCCGCCGGGCCGGGCGGATGCGGGCAAGGCCCCCTATACCCGCGCCTCCACCGAGGCGGACATGGCCAAGGCCCAGCGCGCCTCCGCCGCCCGCGACAAGGCCTGGGACACCAAGATGCGCACCACCATGGGCTCGATCTGCAAGGGCTGCTGAGGCCGCCGGACCGCGCGCCGGCCCAGGCCCCGTGATCCGCCTGGAGGGCGTCAGCAAGCGGTTCCCCGGGGCCGAACGCCCGGCCGTCGACGCCCTCGACCTCGCCGTCGCCGAGGGCAGCGTCTGCGCCCTGATCGGCCCGTCCGGCTGCGGCAAGTCCACCACGCTCCGCATGGTCAACCGGCTGGTCGAGCCGGATTCCGGCCGGGTGCTGGTGGCCGGCCAGGACGTGATGCGGGGCGACCCCGTCGCCCTGCGCCGGCGCATCGGCTACGTGCTCCAGGGCGTCGGCCTGTTTCCCCATCGCAGCGTCGCCGACAACGTCGGCACCGTGCCGGGCCTGCTCGGCTGGGGGCGGGCCCGGATCGCCGAGCGGGTCGACGCGATGCTCGACCTCGTCGGGCTCGATCCGGCCCAGTACCGGGCGCGCCGCCCGCACGAGCTCTCCGGCGGCCAGCGCCAGCGCGTCGGCGTCGCCCGGGCGCTCGCGGCCGACCCGCCGGTCCTGCTGATGGACGAGCCCTTCGGCGCGGTGGACCCCGTCGCCCGCGACCGCCTACAGGCCGAGATCGGTGCCATCCTGCGGCGCCTGGGCAAGACCGTGCTCATCGTCACCCACGACATCGACGAGGCGATGCGCATGGGCGACCGGGTCGTGCTGATGCGCGCCGGCCGCATCGTCCAGGCCGACACGCCCGAGCGCCTCCTCGCCGCCCCGGCCGACGCCTTCGTCGCCGGCTTCGTCGGGCAGGACCGGGCCCTGCGCCGTCTCGCCCTGATCGCCGCCGGGAGCCTGGCGCGCCCCGGCGCCGTGCCGGACGCCCCCGCCATCGCCGCCGGGGCCTCGCTGCGGGAGGCGCTGTCGCTCCTCCTCGCCTCCGGGGCCGACGGGCTCAACCTCGCCGGCGACGGCCCGCCGGCCCATCTCACTCTGGCGGCGATCCGGGCCGAGGCGGCCCGGGCGGCGGGGTAGCCCCCCTTACTTGCACTCCTCGCGGGCGCGCTTCATCGCGTCGCCGAACCCGGCCAGGGCGTACTCGTCGCTGGTGGGATTGCCCCGCATCGAGGTGGTCTTGATCTGCAGCTTCGGCGTGCGGGTCATCTCGGTGACCACCCGGGTCTCCTCCGCCGGGTTCTGGAGCCAGGCGTTGTTGTCCTTGGTGACGAGGCCGTAGCGGGTGGCGCCGAGGTTCAGGGTCGGGTCGGTGGACGCCGGGCCCGCATTGGCCTTGGCCTGGCTCCCCGCGGGCTTGGCCGGGAAGCCCAGCATCACCGCGACCTCGTTGGCCACGTTCTCGGCCTTGCGCACGGTGACGAAGAGGTAGGCCGTGTCGCGCTTCAGGGTCTTGGGCGAGCGCGTCTGCGGCTGGGCGATGGCGTAGCAGACGCGGGTCTTGCCCTGGCCGTTGGCGAACACGTTCCAGTCGCCGAAGATCGCCACCGGCGTCGCCTGCTGCATGCCGGGCGCTGTCACGGCGGCCTTCGAGGCCCGCTCGCGCCCCCGGCGGGACTTCTTGCGGCCCGGGGCCTCCGCCTCCTCGGGGGCGGCCTCCGGCACCTGGGCTCGGGCCGGGCCGGCCGCGAAGGGATGGGGGGCGCCGACGAGGGCGGCGGGGCCGGACAGGACGAGGAAGGCGGCCCCGAGTCGGAGGCCGCGTCGCAGAACAGGAACCATGGAAGACCCTTCGGGACGTCGCCGGGCCGAAAGACCCGACCGTCCGGATGTTCGGCGCCGCGGGGCGCCGGTTTCAGGATTGCGTGCCCGCCCCGATCAGGCGGCGTGGGTCTCGGCGCCGGAGAACGCCGCCATCACGCTCGCGAGGGCGGGGGCGGCCAGCGTCGACAGGGCGGGGGCCTCCGCGGGGGCCGGACCCGCCGCCGCGGAAGCCGCGGACATCGGCAGGCGCGGCAGCGCGCGGGGCTTCGGATCGTTGTAGGGCGTGTTGTAGCACTTGCGCACCGAGGCCCAGAACGCGACCCGGTCGTCCTCGGGCAGGCGGCTCAGGGCGGTGTCGATCAGGGCCGTGGCCTCGGCCGCGAGGGCGGGGACGTCATCCGGCGCAATCCAGCTTTCAGCAGCGGGCATGAGAAGATCTCCGAGAGGCTCGGGACAGGGTCCTACACAGCATCACATAGCTGAGCCGTGAACGCACCTGCCCCGATTCGGGTTCTTTCGCCTCAGTCCTGCCCGAGCGCCGCGAGCCAGCGGTTCGCCTGCGACCGCACGTTGTCCGGCGCGGTGCCGCCGTAGCTGGTGCGGCTCGAGACCGAGTTCTCGACGCCGAGCACGGCGTAGACCGCCGGCGTGATCCGCGGCTCGGCGGCCTGCATCTCCGCCAGGGAGAGCTCCTCCAGCCCGACGTTGCGGGCAGAGGCCGCGCCGACGAGGCGGCCGGTGACGTGGTGCGCCTCGCGGAACGGCAGGCCGAGCTCGCGCACCAGCCAGTCGGCGAGGTCGGTGGCGGTGGCGTAGCCGGACCCGGCGGCGCGGGCGAGCACCGGGGCGTTGGGCTCGAGGTCGCGCACCATGCCGGTCATGGCGGCGAGACACAAGGAGAGCGCCTGGAGGGCGTCGAAGGTGCCCTCCTTGTCCTCCTGCATGTCCTTCGAATAGGCGAGCGGCAGGCCCTTCATCACGATGAGCAGGCCCGTGAGCGCGCCGATGACGCGGCCGGACTTCGCCCGCACCAGCTCCGCCGCGTCCGGGTTGCGCTTCTGCGGCATGATCGACGAGCCGGTGGTGTAGCCGTCCGACAGCCGGATGAAGTTGAACTGGGCCGAGGTCCAGACCACGAGCTCCTCGGCGAAGCGCGAGAGGTGGACGGCGCAGATCGAGGCGGCGGCGAGCGATTCGAGGGCGAAGTCGCGGTCGGCCACCGAATCGAGCGAGTTCGCGGTGGGCCGGTCGAAGCCCAGGGCCGCGGCCGTGGCGTGCCGGTCGATGGGGAAGGAGGTGCCGGCCAGCGCCGCGGCGCCGAGCGGGCACTCGTTGAGCCGCGCACGGGCATCGCGGAACCGGCCGCGGTCGCGGGCCAGCATCTCCACGTAGGCGAGGCAATGGTGCCCGAAGGTGACCGGCTGGGCCGATTGCAGGTGGGTGAAGCCCGGCATCACCGTGCCGGCATGCGCCAGGGCCTTCTCGGCCAGCGCCCGCTGCAGGTCGGCCGCCTGGGCGTCGAGGCTGTCCAGGGTGTCGCGCACCCACAGCTTCATGTCGGTGGCGACCTGGTCGTTGCGCGAGCGCGCGGTATGCAGGCGCCCGGCTGCCGGGCCGACGATCTCGGTGAGGCGGCTCTCGACGGACATGTGGATGTCCTCGAGCTCGCGCTTGAACACGAAACCGCCCGCCTCGATTTCGTCGCGCACGGCCTTGAGGCCGTCTTGAATCGCGGCCACATCGGTGGATGGCAGGATGCCGGCTGCACCCAGCATCGCCACATGCGCCAGCGAGCCGCGGATGTCCTGGGGCGCGAGGCGCTTGTCGAACCCGATGGAGGCGTTGATCTCCTCCATGATCTCGGCGGGGCCGCTCGCGAAGCGCCCGCCCCACATCCGGTTGCTCATGCTGTCAATGACCCTTCCAGCCCTTCGCCCTGCCCACCCGGGCAAGCAACGATGATGCCCGGCACCCGGGCGATCCTCGCCGGCGGAGCCGCCCTCGTCGCCCTGTGCGGCGCATGGCTTGCCGTATACGGGACGGGCTCGACCGGCGGCAACTCCGCTCCCTGCACGGCCTCGGCCGCCGCGGCGGGCCGGATCGCGCCCCTGGCGCGGGGCGAGGTCGCCGCCCTCCAGGTCGCGGTCCCGCCGGTGCCCGCCCCCGCCCTCGCCTTCCGGGGACCGGACGGCGCCGAGGCCAGCCTCGCGGGCGTGGCGGGCCTGCGCCTCGTGAACCTGTGGGCGACCTGGTGCGCCCCCTGCAAGGCCGAGATGCCGGCCCTCGACCGGCTCCAGGCCCGCCTCGGCGGCCCGGATTTCACCGTGGTGGCGATCAACGTCGACACCCGCAACCTCGACGCTCCCCCCGCTTGGCTCAAGCAGAACGGCATCGCCCGGCTGGCCTACTATGCTGATCCGGGCGGCCGGGTGCTGCCGGCGATCCAGAAGGCCACCGGCTCCCTCGGCCTGCCCACGACCTTGCTGGTGGACGGGCGCGGCTGCACCCTCGGAGTGATGAAGGGGCCGGCGGAGTGGGACAGCGCGGACGGAATCCGGCTGATCGAGGCCGCCCTGGGCCGATCCTGACCGCCTCGTGGCACGGGCGGCACGGCCCAATGGGGACACGGCCTCGATGCCTACAACCCAGGATTACATTAGGATTCGTTCCTACAACATGAGAGATGGCCGGCGCGCGGATTTCGGTCCGCACGATCCTCGTCGTTGAATCATCCCAGTCTGTTGCAACGCCGATGTAATCTCCACTTCCTAGACAAGACTACGCAATACAAGTCGCTCCCGCGCGGATCGGGGCGAAATTTTAATCTTCGCTGGTCAAGATCGACATTCGGCTCTCGAACCCGGCTCGTCGCATCATGTCGTTCGGCTCCCTGTCCATCCGAACGAAGCTGTTCCTCAGCTTCGGCCTCGTTTTCCTTCTCGTGGCGGGAATCGGCGTGTCGGCGCTGGTGCAGCTGCGCTCCGTGAACGAGGTCGCGCGCGAGATGCGCGACGAACGCGTGCCGAACGTGCAGCTCCTCGGCAAGATCCAGGTGCTGGTGCTGCGCACCCGCACCAACGGCGCGCGGCTGATCACCGCCGATACGCCCGAGCTGCGCAACGAGGTCTCGGCGACCCTGGCCAAGCGGGAGGCCGAGATGACCGCCGTCCAGACCGCCTTCGCCGCACGGCCCAAGGCCCCGGAGGCCGCCGCCCTCTATCAGACCTTCGAGACGAACTGGACCGCCTACAAGGCGATGCAGGAATCGGTGATCGGGCTGGTGAAGGCTGGCGACGGCGCGGCGGCACAGCGCATCTACAACGTCGAGATGTCGGCGGGGGTGAACATGGTGCTCGGCCCGCTCCAGAAGCTTGTCGAGTACGAGGAGCGCAGCGCCGCCGCCAGCGGCGCCCGCGCCCAGGACACCTACGACACCGCCTCCCTCGTCACCACGATCCTGGTCGGCGTCGCCCTGCTGATCGCGGCCGGCGCCGCCATCGGCCTCACCCTCGGCGTCAGCCGCCCCCTGCGCCGGATGACCGACGCCATGGGCCGCCTCGCCGACGGCGACGCCACGATCGCCGTGCCGGGAGCCGGGCGCGGCGACGAGATCGGCGCGATGGCGGGCGCCGTGCAGGTCTTCAAGGACAACCTCCTGCGCACCCGCGCCCTCGAATCCGAGACCGCGGCGGCCCGGGCCGGCGCCGAGGCCCTGCGCCGGGAGACCATGCGCACGCTCGCCGACCAGTTCGAGGCCGCGGTGGGCGGCGTCGTGGCTCAGGTCGGCACGGCGGCGGCGCAGCTGCAGGCCACCGCCGGCAGCATGTCGGTCAATGCCGGCGAGACCGCGCAGCGCTCCGTCACCGTGGCGGCGGCCGCCGAGGAAGCCTCCTCCAACGTTACCACGGTGGCGGCGGCCGCCGAGGAACTCGGCTCCTCCGTGGTCGAGATCGGCCGCCAGGTTCAGGGCTCGGCCACCCTCGCCCGCGAGGCGGTGACCAATGCCGGCCAGACCGCGACCTTCGTGCGCGACCTCAGCGAGGCGGCCCAGCGCATCGGCGACGTGGTGGCGATGATCTCGACCATCGCGGGCCAGACCAACCTGCTGGCGCTCAACGCCACCATCGAGGCGGCCCGCGCCGGGGAAGCCGGCCGCGGCTTCGCCGTGGTCGCCGCCGAGGTCAAGGAACTCGCCAACCAGACCGCCCGGGCCACCGACGAGATCACCGGCCAGATAGCCCGCATCCAGGCCTCCACGGGCCAGGCGGTGGAGGCGATCGGCGGCATCACCGGCCGCATCCGCGAGATCAGCGACGTGGCGACGTCCATCGCGGCGGCCGTCGAGGAGCAGGGCGCGGCCACCCAGGAGATCGTGCGCAACGTCGCCCAGGCCTCGGTCGGGACCGGCGAGGTCACCCAGAACGTCGCCGGCGTGGCCGGGGCCGCCGAGGAGACGGGGGCGGCCGCCGCCCAGGTGCTGGCCTCGGCGAGCGAGCTCTCGCGCCAGTCGGACGCGCTCGGCGGACAGGTCGCCCACTTCCTCGCCACCATCCGGGCGGCCTAAGGGCCGCGTCCGGGCGGCTCAAGAGCCGCGCTCAGAGCAGGGCGTCGAGGCCCGCGATCACCCGCTCGGGCGGATCGTCCGGGTACTCGTCGGGCAACCCTGTGCGGTTGACCCAGACCGGCCGGAAGCCGAAGGCGGCCGCGCCCGCCACGTCCCAGCGGTTCGACGAGCAGAACAGCACGGCGCCGGGCGCCACCCCGAACCGCTCCGTGGCGACGCGGTAGGCGGCCGGGGCGGTCTTGAAGGTCCGGGCCGTCTCCACCGAGAGCACCGCGTCGAAGGCGTCCGCCAGCCCGGCGGAGGTCGCCGCCCGCTCCAGCATCGCCGCGTCGCCGTTGGAGAGGATGGCGGTCCGCCAGCCCGCCGCGCGCAGGGCCCGGAGCGTGCCGGGCACCTCCGGGTAGGCGTCGAGGTCGCGATAGGCGTCGAGCAGGCGGGGCCGGAGCGCCCGGTCGACGCCGGGACAGCGCGCCAGAGCGTAGTCCAGGGCCCGCTCGGTCAGGTCCCAGAACGGGGCGTGGCGCCCCATCAGGCCGGTCACCCAGGAATATTCGAGCTGCTTGGCGCGCCAGGTCTCGGACAGGGCCATCGCCTCCGGCCCGATCGCGGCGGCATGGCGCGCCACCGCCGCATGGACGTCGAACAGGGTGCCGTAGGCGTCGAAGACGGCGATGCGGGGGGATTCGGCCATGCGGGACTTCTCACAGCGGGAGGCGGTCGATGCTCACTGGGACGGCGGCCTTCGCCGTCACGCGGATCGCGCGCGGAATTCAGGCGCGTCGCAGGCGGATTCCGAAGAGGCGCAGCGTCCCCAATAACAGCACGGCGTAGACCAGCGTTCCGGCGATCCCGAGCAAGCCCAGCACCGCGATCTCGCGCAGGCGCGGCAGGGCCGGCACCAGGGCGTCGGCCAGCGGCAGGCCGTAGACAGCGGTGGCCGCGAGCGCGATGCAGGCCGCCACGACGCCGAGGACGGTGACGCCGAGGGTCCGGCCCGGCGCCATCCAGCCGCGCCGCCAGGCGAGCGCCACCAGGATGCCGAGATTGACCCACTGGCCGATGGCGGTGGCCATCGCGAGGCCGGTGACGCCGTAGGGCCCGGTGAGCACCACCTTGAGGGCGACGTTGATCGCGATGGCGGTGAGGGAGGCGATGAGCGGGGTCATCGTGTCCTGGCGGGCGTAGAAGCTCGCCAGCGCGCTGCGCAGGAGCACCACGGCGGGCAGCGCCAGCCCGTAGGCGGCGAGCACCGAGGCCGCCCGGGCCGCATCCTCGGCCCCGAAGGCGCCGCGCTGGAACAGGGCCGCCATGATGAGGGCCGGCAAGGTGAGGAAGGCCACCGTGAAGGGCGCCGAGAGGGCGAGGGAGAAGCCCGCCGCCCGGTTCTGCGCCGCGTGCGCCCCGGCGACGTCGCCGGCGGCGATGCGCCGGCTCATCTCCGGCAGCAGCACCGTGCCGGCCGCGATGGCGATGACCCCGAAGGGCAGCTGGTAGAGCCGGTCGGCGTACCACAGCGCCGAGATCGCCCCGGTGGGAAGGAGGCTCGCCAGGATGGTGTCGGCGAAGGAGGCAATCTGGAACCCGGCCGAGCCGATCACCGCCGGGCCCAGCACCTTGAAGAAGCGCCGCATCGCCGGGTCGCGCAGGGTCGGGGTCGTCAGGGCGGGGGCGATGCCCGCCCGCCGGCAATCCCACCAGACGAGGGTGAATTGCAGCACGCCCGAGACAGTCACGCCCCAGGCGGCGGCGTAGGCGGCGTTCGGAAACAGCGCGGCGAGTCCCAGCGCGACCAGCATCGACAGGTTCAGCAGCACCGGCGCGCCGGCCGCCACCGCGAAGCGCCGATGGGCGTTGAGGAGGCCGGAGAACAGGGTGACCAGGGTGATGAACAGGAGGTACGGGAAGGTGATCCGGGTCAGCGACACGGCCAGGGCGAAGCGCTCGGGGTCCTCGGAGAAGCCCGGCGCCAGGGCCCGCACCACCCAGGGCATCGCCGCCAGGGCGAGGGCCAGGACGGCGATCTGCACGAGGAGCATCAGGGTGAAGATGCGGTCGGCGAAGCGCCGCGCCGCACCGGCCTCGGCCTTGTCCGTCTCCGAGAGGCCGGCATAGCTCGGCACGAAGGCGGTGTTGAAGGCGCCCTCGCCGAAGATCGCCCGGAAGTGGTTCGGCAGGCGGAACGCCACCACGAAGGCGTCGGCGAGCGGCCCCGCCCCCAGGATCGCGGCCATCACGACGTCGCGGGCGAAGCCGGTGACGCGGGAGACCAGCGTCCAGCCGCCGACGGAGAGGATGCTGCGGATCATGGGCTCGCTCGACGCGCGCGACGGAACCCTCCCCTCTCCGCGGGGGAGGGACTCGGGCGCCTGGGGAAGTCAGTGCGGAGATGCCGAGGCAGGATCGCGCCTGCAATCCGGGGCGGCGAACGAGCCCAGGACCGGACCCAAAGTCGGACCCAAGGCCGGACCCAGGACCGGACACGGCAACGCCGCGAGCCAGGTGGCTCGCGGCGCGAATGGCCGGGCGGAAAACCTTACGCGGTGGCTTCGCCGTACATCTTCTCGACGTGCTCCCAGTTCACCAGGTTCTCGATGAACGCCTTGAGGTAGTCGGGACGACGGTTGCGGTAGTCGATGTAGTAGGAGTGCTCCCAGACGTCGACGCCCAGGATCGGCTTGGCGCCGTGCACGAGGGGGTTCTCGCCGTTCGGGGTCTTCATGATGGCGAGCTTGCCATCCTTGACCGCGAGCCAGGCCCAGCCCGAGCCGAACTGGCCGATGCCGGCCTGGATGAAGTCGGCCTTGAACTTCTCGAAGCCGCCGAGATCCTCGTCGATCTTCTTAGCGAGCGCGCCCGGGGCGGCGCCGCCGCCGTTCGGCTTCATCCACTGCCAGAAGTGGATGTGGTTGTAGTGCTGGCCGGCATTGTTGAAGAGCGGCTGGTTATTGCCGTAGGCCGAGGTCAGGACCTCCTCGACGCTCTTGCCCTCGAGCCCCGTGCCCTCGAGCAGCTTGTTGCCCGTGTCGACATAGGCCTTGTGGTGCTTGTCGTGGTGAAACTCGAGGGTTTCCTTCGACATGTAGGGGCCGAGCGCGTCGTAGGCGTAGGGCAGTTCGGGCAGGGTGAAGGTCATGGGCAACTCTCCGGCTCGTGAGACATTGGACGCTGGATTTCGCGCGACCCGTGCGCGAACTCCGCACCAACGCGCCGTTACGTAAGTCGATGCCGGGGCGAAGTCGATGCCCGGCGCCCGCCGGCGCGCCTCGGCCCGGGGGTGAGGCGCGCGGGTGAGGCGCGAGGACGCGCGAGCCGGCCGATCGCGGGTTTTGCAAATGCCTCCCAGGCCTTTAGTGTGCGCGCCGCATCTGAAGGTGCAGGCGTTTGTCGAGAAGTCCATGAGCATCGCGCTGTTCGCGCTGGCCGCCGTCATGATCGTCGGCGGCATCGTATCGGTCATCCAGGGATTCCCCTTCGTCCGGCTGGAGAGCGGCCTCGCCATGACCATCGCGGGCGCCACCACGGCCTCGGCCGGCGCCGTGGTGCTCGGGCTGGCGGTCGTCGCGGGCCGCCTGCGCGGCCTGGCGCAGGCCCTCGGCGAGGCCCGCGCGGCGCCCCCCCCGGCCGCTTCGGTGGAGACCGGTTTCGTCGGCGGCACCCCGGAGACGGGCGCGCCCCAGCGCCCGCGGCCGAGCCTGACCGCCGCGAGCCTCGGCGCCGGCGCGGGTCTGGGTGCGGGTCTTGGAGCGAACCCTGGAGCGAGCCTCGGGGGCGCCGCCTCCACCCGCCCCGGCCTGGAGCCGACCTTCTTCGATCCCGCGCCGCCGGAGCCGCAGGCCGCCGAGCCGCTGCTGCCGAACCTGCTGCCCGCGGAGGAGCCCCAGGATCGTCCGCGGTCCGCGGAGCCCGATCTGCGCGCGACGGAGGACGACCTGTTCGAACGCCCGGCACCCGAGCCGGCGGCCCCGCCGGAACACGCGCCCCTGTTCGCCGAGCCCGTGCCTGCGCTCAAGAGCGAGCCCGCGTTCGAGCCCGAGGCCAAGCCTGAGGCCGAGATTAAGCCCGAGGCCGAGACCGCGTCCCTTCCCACGCCCGAACCGATCGCCCTGCGTCCGTCCCTCGTCGAGACCGGCACATTCGCGGAGGAGCCGGCCGACAGGCCCGAACCGGCGCCCGAGCCGCCCGCCGCCGAGCCCAAGCCCCCCGTCGACGAGGAGCCGCAGGTCGTCGGCACCTACGCCTCGGGCGGCAACACCTACGTGATGTATTCCACCGGCGTGATCGAGGCCGACACGCCGCGCGGCCGCTTCACCTTCGGCTCCCTCGACGAGCTCAAGGCCTTCGTCGAGGCGGGCGGGGAAACCGACAGCCGCGGCGCGGCCTGACCCGGCGCTCCGGGAGCCCCCGCACCCTTCAGGCCAGCGGATTCAGCGCCGCGTTGCGGACCGGGAGGGGCGCCCGCATCGTCAGGGTGAACCCGTCCGGCGGGTAGTGCATCGAGACCTCGGCCCGCACCTGTGCCGTCAGCACGCGCTGGAGCAGGCGCGAGCCGAAGCCCTGGCGCTTGGGCGGGCTGACCGTGGGCCCGCCGCTCTCGACCCAGGTGAAGTGCAGGGTGCCGGCCGGACCGCCGGGCTCCAGGGACCAGGTGATCGCGACCCGGCCGTCGCGGGTCGAGAGCGCACCGTATTTGGCGGCGTTCGTGGTCAGTTCGTGGATCGCCATGCCGATCGGCACCGCGATCTCGGACGACATGTCGACGGGCGGCCCCGACAGCTGGATCCGGGCGTCGCGATCCTCGGCCCTGTCCAGGGCGCCCTCCGCGTAGGGCTTGAGCTCGTTGGCGAGCAGGGTGCGCAGGGAGGCGGTCTGCCAGGTGTCCTCGGTGAGGACCGAGTGGGTGTGGGCCAGCGACATGATCCGGCCGACGAAGGCCTCGTAGAAGCTCTCAATGCTCGAGGCGGTGCGAGCCGTCGATCCGACGATCGCCTGCACCGTCGCCAGGGTGTTCTTCACCCGGTGGTGCAACTCGCGAATCAGCAGCGTCTGGCGCTCCTCGGCGAGCCGGCGCTCCGTCACGTCGGCCACGACCCCGATCAGGCGGCGCGGCAGGCGGCCGGGGGCGTCGCGCTCGAAGCGCCCGGCGAAATCGAGGGTCCGCCAGGCCCCGTCGCTGCGGCGGATGCGGCCCGACACCGACAGGACGCTGTCCTCGCGCAGGGCCCGCGTGATGGCGGCGCGAAAGCCGGGACGGTCCTCGGGATGGAGCAGGGTCTCGAGGAATTCGCGCTTCCCCACCGCTCCGTCGGCGGGACTGCGCCCGAAGATCGCGAACATGCGCTCGTTCTCCCAGACAGCCTGGTCGTCGAGCATGTGCCACTCGAAAATCCCGAGGGCCGCGAGGGAGGTGGCGATGCGCAGGCGCTGCTCGCCGTCGCGGAGCGCGTTGCGGGCCTCCACATGGGTGGTCACGTCCTCGACCACGCCGACCAGGATCGTCGGCCGGCCCGTGCCCTCGCCGGCCGGGATGGCCTGGCCCCGGACGCCGACGGCGATGACGGCACCGTCCCGGGCCCGGCGCAGGCGGCACTCGAAGGCGAAGGGCGCGCCGTCGCGCAGGGCGGCGCGAACCTGGGCGCGGATGCGGGCGACCTCCCCGGCTTCCAGGGCGTCCTGCAGCACCGCCCAGGTGACCGGCCTGTCGGCGGCATGGCCCAGGAGATGTGCGGCCCGGCGCGAGAGGACGACCCGGCCGTCGGCGAAATCGTAGCGCCACTCGCCGAGCCCTGCCGCCGTCAGGGCGGCGCGGTTCTCCTCGGCCCGCACGACCTCGTCGGGATCGACCGCCTCGACGACGAGGACCTGCAGGTCGTCGCGCCGCGCCGAGGGGCGGATGCGCATGTCGAGGCCGGTCCCGTCCGCGCGCAGCCAGCGCCGGATGCAGACGCGTTGGGCCACCGCGCCGAGGACCGAGAGCGCCCGCCCGTCGAGGGCGCCGGGCGCATAGCCGAGGAGTTCGCAGAGGTGGGGGTTGGCTTCCCGGACGAGGCCGGCGCCGTCGACGACGAGGATACCGATGGGCGCCTGCGCGAAGGCCGTCCCGTGCAGGTCCCGCCCCGGCCCGCACTCCGGTCCCGGGCCGGGCTCCGAGGCCGGGTCCGCTCCGAGTCCCGCGATGGCAGATTTGTCCGAAGCGTCGTCCACGCCACATCCTCGCTCGGCGAGTCCGACGTCGTGTCAGGGACTCGCGCCCGCGCTCCGCCCACAGGCCGGCACGCGGTCGGCGCCTATCAGACAACCGAAGGCCGGGCGGAACAAGGCCGGGCTGAGATGGGAGATGCGTGTTTCCCGTACAACCCCATCACAAGGATGACGGCGCCGCAGCGCCGGGTGCACAAGGACGACGACGCCACGACGCCGGGGGCACGAGGACGACGGCGGCCCGGGCGGCGCTAGGGCCCGGTGCGTCGGAATTCGAGGTAGCTCGGCGGACGCCCGGCCGCCAGGGCCTTGGCCTCGTAGCGGGTGCCGGGCCAGTCCGCCCAGGGCCGCGTCCAGTCCGTCGCCGCCTCGGCGGTCCAGACGAGGTCCGGGCAGCGTGCGGCGCGCACGAGGGTCCAGCCCGCATATTCGTCGATGTCGCTGGCGAAGCGGAACACGCCGCCAGGCCTGAGCACGCGGGCGATCTCGACCAGGGCGCCCTCGGAGACGAAGCGGCGCTTGCGCTGCCGGCGCTTCGGCCAGGGATCGGGATAGAGCAGGTAGACCCGGGTCAGGCTGGCATCCGGCAGGGCCGCGAGCAGGGCCGTCGCGTCCTCGTCCCAGACCCGGACGTTG
Source organism: Methylobacterium sp. TK31 (assembly GCF_055361545.1). Classification (NCBI taxonomy): domain Bacteria; kingdom Pseudomonadati; phylum Pseudomonadota; class Alphaproteobacteria; order Hyphomicrobiales; family Methylobacteriaceae; genus Methylobacterium; species Methylobacterium sp. TK31. Next base: position 3,854,209 of record NZ_CM143964.1, read on the forward strand.
CGCAGGGCGGCCTCGTCCACGGCGCGCAGGAGCTTGACGACCCCGTTCACGAAGGGCTCGGCGCCGATGATGCCGGTGCGGGGACGGGCGGCCGCCTGGGCGGCGAGGTGCTCGCCGCCGCCGAACCCGATCTCGAGCCAGACCTCGTCCACCGGCACCGGGAACAGGCTCGGCGGGTCGAGCCGGTCTCCGGCCGGCGGCAGGCTCAGGCGGAGGACCGGCAGCAGCTCGGCCAGGCGCTGCTCCTGACCGGCGCGCAGGCGCTTGCCCTTGCGGCGGCCGTAGAAGGCGCGGTCGGCGCCCTCCCCGACCGTGCCGTCAGCGCTCGGGCCGTCCGAGCCGTGTCCGCCCGGATGGGGCGGGAGATGGTCCCGCCCCAGGTTCATGGGGTCAGGACAGGGCCGACTTGAGGCTGTCGGCGAGGTCGGTGCGCTCCCACGAGAAGCCGCCATCGGCCTCCGGCGCGCGGCCGAAATGGCCGTAGGCGGAGGTGCGGGCGTAGATCGGCTTGTTGAGGCCGAGCTTCGTGCGGATGCCGCGGGGCGACAGGTCGAAGGCGTTCATCAGCACGTCCTCGAGCCGGGCCTCGTCGACCTGGCCGGTACCGTGCAGGTCGACATAGATCGAGAGTGGCTTGGCGACGCCGATGGCGTAGGCGAGCTGGATCGTCGCGCGGGTGGCGAGGCCGGCCGCTACCACGTTCTTGGCGAGGTAGCGGGCCGCGTAGGCGGCCGAGCGGTCGACCTTCGTCGGGTCCTTGCCCGAGAAGGCGCCGCCGCCGTGGGGCGCCGCGCCGCCGTAGGTGTCGACGATGATCTTGCGGCCGGTGAGGCCGGCATCGCCGTCGGGACCGCCGATGACGAACTTACCAGTGGGGTTCACGTGCCACACGGTCTCCTCGGAGACCCAGTTCCGCGGCAGGGCGGCGAGGATGTAGGGCTCGACGATGGCGCGCACGTCGGCCGAGTCGAGGGACTCGTCGAGGTGCTGGGTCGACAGCACGATCTGGGTCACGCCGACCGGGCGGCCGTTCTCGTAGCGGACCGTGACCTGGCTCTTGGCGTCGGGGCCGAGCTTGGCGGCGTCGCCCTGCTTCGCCTTGCGGGCGTCGGCGAGGTCCTTGAGGATCTTATGGGCGTAGTAGATCGGCGCCGGCATCAGCTCGGGCGTCTCGTCGGAGGCGTAGCCGAACATGATGCCCTGATCGCCCGCGCCCTCGTCCTTATTACCGGACGAGTCCACGCCCTGGGCGATGTCGGCCGACTGGGCGTGCAGGTGGATGGCGATGTCGTTGTTCTTCCAGTGGAAGCCCGACTGCTCGTAGCCGATGTCCTTGACCGCCTCGCGAGTGAGATCGGTGAGGTGGTCGAAGGTCACCGAATCCGGGCCGCGCACCTCGCCCGCGATCACGATGCGGTTGGTGGTGGCCAGGGTCTCGACGCCGAGGCGCGCCTCGGGCATCGCCGCGAGGTAGGCATCCACGACGGTGTCGGAGATTCGGTCGCAGACCTTGTCGGGATGGCCTTCCGAGACCGACTCACTCGTGAACAGATAGTTCGAACGCGGCATTGAAGGCCCCCGATGCTGTGGGCGCCCAGGATGTCGCGGCGCCGTTCCCGATGAACAGAGGCGAGTGTCTGGCAGGCTGCCCGCGCATGGTCAAGCCGAAAGACCGGATAAATCCGCCAAAGCGAACGAACCGGCCGATAGATCAGTCGCCGAGCTGGCCGCCCATGGCGGTGAGGATCGCGGCGAACCGGCGCCGGTCCTGCTCCGGGAAATGCGCGTTCACGTGCCGGACCACGACGTCGGCGAGCCCGACCCAGGGGTTGTCGGCCGCGTAGGTCTGCTGCGCCGCCTCCGAGAAGCCGGGCGCCGCGGGCTCGGCGGACGGCGCCTCGTCCCCGCGCTCCAATCCGTCGAAGAAGTAGGCGATCGGCACCCCGGTCAGGCGGCTGAAGGTGTCGAGATGGATCGCGCTGATCCGATTGGTCCCCTTCTCGTATTTCTGCAGTTGCGCGGCGGACATCCCGAAGCTCTGGGCGACGCGCTTCTGGGTCAGGGATGCCCTCTTGCGCTGCTCGGCGATGCGCTGCCCCACATGCACGTCCCGTGCGTCGGTCTTCTGCCCGGCCATCTCGCCCGTCCCACGCTCTGCTGCGAGCCCTCGGCAACGCCAGGGCATGATGAGGTCCCGACCATAGGGCCCCGGGGAGGGCTTCGTTGCAGGGACGACGTGCCGCCCCCGCGCCCGGCGGGACGGTATGGCTCCCTCCCGCATGCGTCAAACCGAAGCGCGCGCCGAGCGGCGCGGTGGGCGGCCATCATGTGGACAATCCGCTCTGCCCCGCATTCCGGCGGACAGAGGCTCCAGCGGCAGGCCGGCGCCAGACCGGTTCGGCGTCGACCGATGAAGAAACGATCATGCCCGCTTTCGCGCCGGGAACGGTCAGGGTTCTTGACCGATCCTGAAAGAATATACGGCACGCCTATATTTCTCGCATCTCGGCGTTTTCGCAAGGGTCTCATGATGTAAAACTGATCAGACGCGCCTATACTCTGGTTCAACGGCGCTGCGAAGGCAGCGCACGAAAGGACCTTTCGATCCATGACTATGGGACATCATCAGCACAGCGCCACGATCCTGCCGTTCCGCACCGGGCCGAAGACGTCGGCACAGGGGCCGAGCCGGATCGGCAAGATGGATGCGGAGACCAAGGAACAGCGGCTGCCCCCGGTGGCCGTCTACGACAGTTGGTACCACCAGGCGGCCATCGAGGAGGCCTCGCGGACCCGCAAGCCCTGAGGCCGGGCCACTTGGCCCCATTGGTCACGGGTCAGACAGCGGCCCGGCGCTCGTGCCGCCACAGCGCCACGGCATGTCGGCGCGCCTCGTAGGCCCGCCGCACCCGCGAGCCCTCCTCCCCGCGGCCCTCGGGCGCATAGCCGAAACGCAGAACGCCGTCCGGGCCATGCAGGCGGGTCACCTCGGAGCGCCAGACCTGGTCGGCACGGGCGAGGCCCGCCTCGGTCTCGGCCAGTCGATTCATATCCATCGGTGTGGTCCTGCGGGGTGAGCACGGGTAACGCCGGCGGGCACCATTGGGTCCCGCGTCCGGCCCCACGGCGCGCCGGCGCTGCGGCCGCTCAGCCGCGGGCGGCCCCGGGGATCGGCAGTGCGTTCGCGCGCTTGACCTGACCGAGGGCGAAGCTCGATTCGATCGCCGCGACGCCGTCGAGGCGGGTGAGCTTGTCCTTGAGGAAGCGCTCGTAGGCCTCCAGGTCCTCGACCACGATCCGCATCAGGTAGTCGCGCTGCCCGGTCATCAGGTAGCAATCGACCACCTCCGGCCAGCGGGCGACGGCCACGGCGAAGCGGTCGAGTTCCTCCTCCCGCTGGCGCTCCAGCTTCACCGAGGCGAAAACGCTGACCGGCAGGCCGACCGCGACTTGGTCGACGACGGCGGCGTAGCCCCGGATCACCCCCGCCGCCTCGAGGAGTCGCACCCGCCGGGCGCAGGGCGAGGCGGAGAGGCCGACCCGGTCGCCGATCTGCTGCACCGTGAGTCGGGCATCCTCCTGCAGGCAGGCGAGGATCCGGCGATCGATGGCGTCGAGGACGGGTTTTGGCATGAACGGGCTCCCCCGGGCGCTTCGACAGCGTATCTGTGCCACGGCGTGGCGCGACGGCAAGGATTTTTGGCCAGTTTCACCGCGGCGGAGCGGCTAGGATCGGGCCATGAGCGATCCGCGACTGCCCTACCTCGCCGCCCTGGCCGCCAAGAGCCTCTGGCTCTCGACCTGGACGATCCACCACGCCAACCATCTGCGTGCCTCCGCCGACGGGTTGAAGGTGGGCGGGCACCAGGCCTCGTCGGCGTCCCTGTGCGCGATCATGACGGCGCTCTACGGGGCGGTGCTGCGCCCCGAGGACCGGGTCGCGGTGAAGCCGCATGCGAGCCCGATCTTCCACGCCCTGCAATACCTGTTCGGCCACCAGACCCGGGAGAAGCTGGAGAATTTTCGGGGCTTCGGGGGCGCCCAGTCCTATCCCTCGCGGACCAAGGACGTCGACGACGTCGACTTCTCCACCGGCTCGGTCGGGCTCGGCGTGGCGCAGACGCTGTTCGCGTCGCTGACGCAGGACTACGTCCGGGCGAAGGGCTGGGGCGGCGACCGGCCCGAGGGCAAGATGGTGGCGCTGATCGGCGACGCCGAGATGGACGAGGGCAACATCTTCGAGGCCCTGCTGGAGGGCTGGAAGCACGGCCTGCGCAACACCTGGTGGATCGTCGACTACAACCGCCAGAGTCTCGACGCGGTGGTGCGCGAGGGGCTGTGGGCGAAATTCGAGGCGATGTTCCGCAACTTCGGCTGGGACGTGGTCGTGCTGCGCCACGGTTCGCTCCAGCGCGCCGCCTTCGCGGAGCCGGGCGGCGCCCGCCTGAAGGACTGGATCGAGGCCTGCCCGAACCCGGTCTACTCGGCGCTGGCCTTCCAGGGCGGCGCGGCCTGGCGCCGGCGCCTGACGGAGGAGCTCGGCGACCAGGGCGAGGTCTCGGCCCTGATCGACCGGCGCTCGGACGCGGAGCTCGCCGCTCTGATGGGCAATCTCGGCGGCCACGACCTGCCGATGCTGCTCGAAGCCTTCGAGGCGGCCCGCGCCCATGACCGCCCGGTCTGCTTCATCGCCTACACCATCAAGGGCCACGGCCTGCCGCTCGCCGGCCACAAGGACAACCACGCCGGCCTGCTGACGCCGACCCAGATCGAGGGCTTTCAAGCCGAGATGGCGATCCGGCCCGGCCACGAATGGGAGCCCTTCGAGGGTCTCGACGTCGCCCCGGACGCCATGCGCCGCTTCCTCGCCGAGGTGCCCTTCGTGCAGCGCGGGCGCCGCCGCTACGAGGCGCCGGCCATTCCCGTGCCCGACCGCCTCGCGGCGCCGAAGCAGGCCGCGCTCTCGACGCAGGCCGGGTTCGGCCTGATCCTGCACGAGATCGCCAAGACCGACTCGGCCTTCGCGGCGCGCATCGTCACCACCTCCCCCGACGTCACGGTCTCGACCAATCTCGGCGCCTGGGTGAACCGGCGCGGCCTCTTCGCCAAGGAGGCGGTGGCCGACCTCTTCCGCAAGGAGCGCATCCCCTCGACCTTCAACTGGACCTTCGCGCCGTCCGGCCAGCACCTCGAGCTCGGCATCGCCGAGTCGAACCTGTTCACCGCGCTCTCGGCGCTGGGCCTGTCGCATTCGATCTTCGGCGAGCGCCTGCTGCCGGTGGGGACCCTCTACGACCCCTTCATCGAGCGCGGCCTCGATGCCCTGAACTACGCCTGCTACCAGGACGCGCGCTTCCTCTTGGTGGCGACCCCGGCGGGCGTCACCCTCGCGCCCGAGGGCGGCGCCCACCAGTCGATCAAGACGCCGCTGATCGGCATGGGCCAGGACGGCCTCTCGGCCTTCGAGCCCGCCTTCGTGGACGAGCTCGCGGTGCTGCTGCGCTTCGCCTTCGCGCACATGCAGCGCTCCGGCCCCGCCGAGCCGGACCCGGTGACCTGCCTGCCCGATGCGGCCGGCGGCTCGGCCTACTTCCGGCTCTCGACGCGGAGCCTGGAGCAGCCGGCCCGGGAGATCGGCCCGGATCTCGCCGCCGACATGGCGGCGGGCGCCTACTGGCTGCGCCGGCCCGGCCCGAACGCCGAGGTGGTCGTCGCCTACCAGGGCGCCGTCGCCCCCGAGGCCATCGCCGCCACGGGGCTGATGGCCGAGGACCGGCGCGACGTCGGCCTCCTCGCCGTCACCTCCGCCGACCGGCTGCAGGCCGGCTGGACGGCGGCACAGGGCCTGCGCGAGCAGGGCCGGCCCGAGGCATCGAGCCATGTCGAGCGCCTGCTCGCCGCGGTGCCCGCCGCCTGCGGCCTCGTCACCGTCCTCGACGGCCACCCGGCCACCCTCGGCTGGCTCGGCTCGGTGAGGGGCCACCGCACCCGGGCGCTCGGCGTCTCGCAGTTCGGCCAGACCGGAACGATCGCCGACCTCTACCGTCACTTCGGCATCGACGCGCGCGGCATCGCCACGGCGGCCCAGGCCATCGCCCCGGGCCGGCAGATCCGGCATCTGCGCCTGGCCTGAGCGGGCCCCCGGGCGATGCCCCCTGCCCCGGGCCGGCCCCTCCGGTGGCGCGGGCGTGATGCGCGTGCCACGCCGCTGCGCCGGAGGGAGCGGCCCGCTATGAGACGGTCCGGGACGGCGGCGCGGGGCCGCCCGTCGCGACATCCTGGGAGACACCCATGCGTGCCGTTACCTACACCGAAGGCGCCCGGATCGATGCGCCGGACGCCCTCCTCAACACGACCTTCCCCGATCCCGTGCCGACCGGGCGCGACCTGCTCGTGCGCGTGCAGGCCGTCTCGGTGAACCCGATCGACACCAAGGTGCGCCAAGGCGCCTACAAGCAGGGCTGCGAGCCGAAGATCCTCGGCTGGGATGCGGCCGGAACCGTGGTCTCGGTCGGACCGGAGGCGCGCCTGTTCAAGCCCGGCGACGCGGTGTTCTACGCCGGTGCTCTCGACCGGCCGGGCAGCAACGCCGCGCTTCAGTGCGTGGACGAGCGCATCGTCGGTGCCAAGCCGGCCACCCTCGATTTCGCCGCCGCCGCGGCGCTGCCGCTCACTGCGCTGACCGCCTGGGAGATGCTGTTCGACCGAATCGACGTCGCCAGACCCGTGCCGGGTGCCACACCGGCGATCCTGATCGTCGGCGGCGCCGGCGGCGTCGGCTCGATCGCGATCCAGCTCGCCCGGCAGCTCACGGACCTCACTGTGATCGCCACGGCCTCGCGCCCCGAGACGGCGCAATGGTGCCGGGACCTCGGCGCCCACCACGTGATCGACCATGCGAAGCCCCTCGCCGCCGAGGTCGCGGCGCTCGGTCTTCCCGGCGCGCCCGGGTTCGTGTTCGCGACGACGCAGACCGGTGCGCATCTCCCCCAGATCATCGAGCTTCTCGCGCCGCAGGGACGCCTCGGCCCGATCGACGATCCCGAGACCCTGGACGTGATGCCGCTCAAGCCCAAGAGCCTGTCGCTGCACTGGGAGCTGATGTTCACCCGCTCGCTGTTCCAGACCGCCGACATGGAACGGCAGCACGCGATCCTGACCGAGATCGCCCGCCTGATCGATGCGGGACGGCTGCGCACGACGTTGAGCGAAACCTTCGGTCCGATCGACGCCGCCAACCTGGCACGCGCCCACGCGCTCATCGAGAGCGGGAAGGCGAAGGGCAAGGTCGTCCTCGCCGGGTTCGACGACTGATCCGGCGGGCGAAGCGTCCCGGCCCGGAGCCGGAACGCGTCCTGCATCGGCCCGAGCCTACGGTGCGGGGCGTGCCAGCTCTTCGAGGCCGCCGCCATCGGCATAGGCCTTCCGGAAGCTCTCGCGCCCCTTCCAGCGCTGCCAGAATCGGTCGAGCTGCTCGAACCGTTCGTCGAGCGGCGTGGCGACGGGACCGAACTTCGAGAAGGCGATGGCCGTGCAGAGGGTGACGTCGGCAAAGGTCGGGTGCTCGCCGCCGAGCAGCCATTCGCGTCCTTCAGACAGGTGCCGGTCGACGAGGGCGGCGTGCGACAAGGCCTCCTTGCGGCAATGCTCGCCCCATTGCGGGTTGCTCGTCAGCTCGAGCTTCGGCCCGAGACCCTGGTGCGAGACGTGGAACAGCGTCGTGAGCCGGTAGAGGATCTGCACCCAGACGCGATTGTCCCACATCGCATCGAGCCCCTGCTCGAGGGGCGTTTCACCGGTGATCCGGCGGCCCTGGTGATGCGCATCAAGGTAGCGCACGATCGCCGAGGATTCCGACAGGTAGGTGCCGTCGGGCAGTTCCAGCGTCGGCGTCTCACCCCACGGGTTCATCTTGAGGTGGCGCCAGCCGCGCTGTTCCCCCTTTGGGGCCATGTCGTAGACCACCTCCTCGAAGGCGTCGGCGATCCCCTTCTCGTGCAGGAAGAGGCGAAGGCGCTGGGGGTTCGGGAACGCCGACGGCGACGTGTAGATCCGGGCTCTGGACGACAAGGAGGCTCTCCGGTGATGAGCCGATCGGTAGCTGGACCGGCCTATCAGGACCGGCAAGGTCGACCGGAAGTTCCAGGGCCTCACGACGATTCGACCGACCCCGTTGTCTCAGGCGACGGCCCTGGGCTTATCGAGCCGAGCGCTTGTCGCGTGCGACTGGCCGTGCATCACGACCGGGGTGATGCAGAGACCGTCGAGGACTTTGCGCTCGAATTGGTAAGCGGCCGCGTGAGCTTTGTCTGTGAGAGCCCATCGAATCCCGATCCTGGCGCGCCCCTGCAATCATACGGTGCTCAGCCGATGCCTGACGCCATCGTCGCGCTGCCGCAAAGCGTGTTCGGCGCGGCACAAGCGGGGTGCGCATTGAGCGCCGCCCGCGCGCGCCGTATCTGCAGCAACATCCCGGCGCACAGACGGTGCTCCGTCGCTTTCTGCGCACCCGACCCGATTCGAACGAAGACCTTGCCTTCGGTGCCCACGCAGCCATTCCGTTGGGCCTAAGGCCTCCCACAGACCCGTTGCGCGCCGCCGCCGCATGGGCTACCAGAGCGACACGGTCAGCACCCGTAGCTCAGCTGGATAGAGCGTTGCCCTCCGAAGGCAAAGGTCACACGTTCGAATCGTGTCGGGTGCGCCAACATTATCAAGCACTTATACCAACCCTCATTGATCGGGACTCACGGGGTAGCCTCCCGGGTTGAGTGGTGATTCTGTCTTCGGGTTTGGAGCCTGAGGAGGATGTCATGTCTGCTCCGGTGCTGCTGCGGCGGGACTTCGACGCCGAGGGCCTGCGCGCCTTGGCCAAGGCCGCGCGCGATCCTGCCCAGACCCGGCGCCTGCTGGCTTTGTCGGCGATCTACGCGGGCGGCTCACGCTCGACCGCTGCCGCGCTTGGCGGGGTCGGGCTGCAGACGGTGCGGGACTGGGTGGTGGCGTTCAACGCGCACGGTCCGGACGGGCTGATCGGCGGCAAGGCCCCTGGCGCCCGCCCGCGCCTGAGCATCGAGCAGCGGGAGGTGCTGCGTACCCTGGTCGAGCAGGGGCCGATGCCGGCCACCCACGGGGTAGTGCGTTGGCGCTTGTGCGATCTGGCCCAGATCCTGTGCGAGGATCACGGCGTGTCGGTGTCCGAGCAGACCCTGAGCCGGGTCTTGCGGGGGATGGGTTACCGCAAACTCTCGGCCCGTCCGCGCCATCACGCTCAAGCTCCGGACGCGATCCCCGCTTTTAAAAAGCCTTCCCCGCCCGCATGGCGGAGATCGCGCGGGCCGTCGGCGGCAAGCCGATAGAGGTCTGGTTCGCCGACGAGGCTCGGGTCGGCCAGAAGAACACGATCACCCGGCGCTGGACCAAGCGCGGCACGCGCCCCTCAGCCCCGAAGGACCAGCGCACCGCCTCCGCCTACATCTTCGGCGCCATCTGCCCGGCACGGGGAACGGGCGCCGGTCTCGTCATGCCCCGCTGCACCACCGAGGCGATGGCCCTGCACCTCGAAGAGATCGCCCAGGCCGTCGCCCCTGGTGCGCACGCCGTCCTGCTGCTTGATCAGGCCGGCTGGCACACGACGAAGAACCTCGCAGTGCCCGGCAACATCACCCTGCTGCCGTTGCCGGCCCGTTCCCCCGAACTCAACCCGGTCGAGAACCTCTGGCAGTTCATGCGCGACAACTGGCTCGGCAATCGAACCTTCACATCCTACGCCGACATCCTCGACCACTGCTGCCACGCCTGGAACACCCTCATCGACCGACCCGGGCGCATCATGTCGATCGGACGCCGCGAATGGGCCTATGGGTTCTGATCAATGAGAATTGGTAGAAGTGACTTGGTAGGAGACGCTTCGAGCCATCCCAGCGACCTAGGGCAACCTTCCGCCATGGGAAGGTTGCCCATCCTTGAACCTTCACGCCGTGGTCTTCACAACGCCGGCCACCGGGCGCGGGAGGCGCTGTTGACGCCGGTGAGCTGCTTCTTATCCGAGGGATATGAAGGTTGAGGCGTGACTGTTCGCCTCTAGCATCGTAGGGCTGTAACACTTCGGCGATCCTTAGGCTTTGTAGGCCAGATGACCATCGTTCCCACTCTACACTTCAACACCGATGGTCTCGATCCAGCCCATGCCTTTGCAGCATGGCGGGATCTGATGGCGCCAATCATTCGGGTTGAGCAGAGTGAGGGGGCCGCGCCGCCGCGCGGCAATCTATCCTGCACGATGCTCGGCGACATACTCGCTAGCCGGATGATTTTTACACCGCAGCGAATGATCCGAGACCGCCGTCACGCAGCGGTGACGCCAGATCATCTGACATTCATGCTTTACGTCTCTGGGGGACTGACGGGCGAGATTGCAGGCTGCGCGGTGACGCAACAACGGAACAGGGTGATGGCCGCCGACATGGGCCGGGAACTCGATGCGCGCGGCACACGCTCCAGTGCGATCGGGCTGACAGTGCCGCGTCAGCTCCTGGCGGATGTTGATATTGAGCGCATTCCGATGTTCTTCGATCGCGAGCGCAACAGGCTGCTACTCGCACGCCTTTACGCGCTGTATCGGCATCTGCCCTCGACACGAGTTGAGAGAGCCGAGGAGGTTGCGGCCGAGCTGACAGGGTTCGTCCGTCGCCTCCTCGATGGCTCTTCGGCGTCGGACGTCCTTCGAGGTCAAGAACTCGACGCGAGCGTCGTGGAGATGGCCGAACGCCTGATCGACCTGAACCTGCCCTCATCGAGGCTCTCGCCCGAGTGGCTCGCCGAACGTTTGGGAACGTCACGGACGTCGCTCTATCGCGCGTTCGAGCAAACTGGCGGGGTCATGTACCGCGTCTGGGAGAAGCGGCTGGAGGCGATCCGGACAGCGCTCGAGGATCCGCTTGAGACCCGGTCGATCACGCGCCTGGCGAGCGAACTCGGGTTCAAGACTTTGGCCCACCTCAGCCGAAGTTTTCGGAGCCGCTACGGGGTGGCGCCTCGCGAATGGCGCCACACCCGTGTCGGCTACTCAGCTCTGACGTTCGAGAGATCCCCGGCCCTGGCGCACGATTGGTACGAGCGACTTGGCCAGAGCTGACGCGTCGGCAAAGTTCACAGGGACTGGATCATTTGGCGGTCATCGCAGCTTCGCCAAAATTACGCAGCCTTCTTGCGACCCTTCGCAGGCGACTGCTCATCCTCGGCGCGATCGGTGATCCGGCCTAGGCCGATCGACTTCGCAAGCTCGGAACGACGCGCCGCGTATTCCGGGGCGACCATTGCGTAGTCGGCCGACAGGCCGAAGCGAGCCCGGTAGCTCTGCGGATCCAGACCGTGGGTGCTGAGGTGTCTCTTCAAGGTCTTGTAGGTCTTGCCGTCCAAGAAGCTGATGATGCCCTCGGGTATCACCGACTTGCGGATCTGGGCTGCCGACGGCTTTTCGACCTCGGGCACCGCCGCGGCTTTTGCAGTGCCGTTGTCGAGGCCGCTGAGAGCGCCGTAGACGTTCCGGATCAGGTCCGGCAGATCGGAAGGACGAACAGGATTATTCGACACATAGGCAGAGACGATGTCGCCTGTCAGATCAAGGAAATCAGTTGATTGGGCATCTAAGTTTTCAGTTATAATGCTCTTTGATTTATTTGCCCCCGTAGTAGGCACATCGATGATCCAAGACAAGCAATCAGGCGAAGGCAGTCGCTTTTACTTAATTACATGCCTGACGTGCATTCACCGGATAGTTCGCCTCGGCGAAGTTTTCAAATCCTTAACGGCTGAGCGGCCAGCGGGTCGTTGGCTATGGCTGCACCTCCGAGCCACGCCATAACGGTATCGAGCGTGCCGAAGGTATGATCGACCTTGCTGAACGGGTGCGGGCGCTTGTCCGGTGGTAGATCGTTTTGGTAACTCGGCATGCCAGGCGGGACGTCAGCGTCACCGACGGCTTGCTTGGCCACGAGGACGATAATTGGCTGCGGTAAAGGATCAGCCGTTTTGCTCTATATCCAGCTTGGGGGAGCGCAATGCCCGCCATGGCGGCGGTAAAGGCTGACACCGGAAGTGTCATAGACGGGGCTGCCACGCAGGGTTTTGGAAACAGGGCCGCCAAGCTCCGGCCACTCCTGAATAGACCCTATTAAAGGCCGGACGACGGTAGTTTGAAGACAGCCGTGAGGGCCAGATGGGGCAGACGACGAGCAATGACGTCGTGCATCCTGAAGTTTTTAAATCTCATATATCGAATAAGTTTCGAAAATCTATCTTTGCTTTAGCTTTATTTATATAATGACGTTCATCGAAAAATTGATCAGTTCAGCAAAACTGTGTGCTCCAGATTTCCGGCGGATCGCCGAAATGACATTGACAACGGTCTTGTATTTCATCGACAGCTTGTCGGCGATCAACTGGTAGGAGTTTCCCTCCTTGATCAGGGTGAGGACTTGCAGTTCGCGCTCCGTGAGATTCACGGCGGTCGAGCGGTGGGCGGTGGCATTGAGCATGGCCACTCGCAGGGCGAGGTCGTGATCGAGGTAGCTTCTGCCACTGCGCACTTGGTCGAACGCCCTGAGGAATTCCGCAGCCGGCGCATCCTTGAGGACATAGCCGCTCGCCCCGCTTTCCAACGCGCGTGCCACGATGGTGGGATCGTCGTGCATGCTGAAGGCGAGGATCCGGGTCCGGCGCTCCAGATCGCGGATGCGCCGGATCAGGGACAGGCCCGAAACGCCTTGGTCGCCGAAGGTGAGGTCCGCAATCACCATGCCCGGACGTTGCCGGTAGAAGGCCCGATAGGCCTCCACGATAGTGGTCGCCTCATGGATCGTGTCGATGCCGACATCCTCCATGAGGGTGCGAAAGCCCCTCAGGATCACTGGGTGATCGTCTGCGATGAGAATGCTCGTCGGCGGCGCCCTCATGGCGTGGTCGCCGGTGCGGCGGGTTGCGCGGCGTAGCGCTCGGTCAGGCGCGCGAGGGTCCGTGCCCTGTCCAATCCCTGCTGCCGGGTGTTGTAGTAGTGCTGGCACAGCTCGCCGTAGAGCTGCTTGCGGTGGGTCGGGGCCGCGGCCTCCTCGAGGCCGTCGAGAAGGTCGGCATAGGTCTCCGGCGCGCCGGCCGCGGCGAGCATCTGCCCGAGCTGAACCGTGCGGTTGGCGATCATGCGGGGATCTTCGATGAAGGTCTCGGCGGCCCGTGCCAGGCTGTGACGCAGGTGGTCGCTGCGCACGTGTGCGCTGGCCGCCGGCTGTCCGGGCTCGCGCTGGGCAAGCCAGAGCGCCGGCTCCATGCCGTCGGTGGGCGATAGCCAAGCCGGCACCTCAGCGTCGGACTTCGTCGCCACCACCGTCGCCTCCTGCGCGGGCTCGCTGCCGTCGCAGGCGGCCACGCCCAGGGCCAGCGCTAGGAGCAGGGGCAGGGCCGGTGCAGGAACGGCAGCGTGCCTCATCGGCCGGCTCCGGGGGGAACCGCAAGGCTGCGTGGACCCTCCGGTACGGCGATCCGGTGGGTCTCGCGCAGCGTCGTTAGATCGATGACGGAGACGGAATCAGAGAACCAGTTGGCGACGTAGACCCGGGGGCCGGCCACCGCCACGCCCTCCGGGTAGCGCCCGACCGGCACGGCGGCCACCGTCGCGCCGCTGGCCGCATCGACGACGACCAGGGTTCCGGCCCGCTGGTCGGTGACGAGGATCCGAGCGCCGTCCGGGCTCACGGCCACCCCGTATGGCATGCCGCCCACCGCGAAGGTCGCGACGGACCGGCGATTGGCGGTGTCGATGACGCTCACGGTGCCGCCACGCACGTTGGCCACGTAGAGCCTGTCGCCGGCCGGGCTCAGCGTCAGCGCGAACGGCGCCTCGCCCACAGGAATCGTCGCGACGCGCGCCATCGCGGTGGTGTCGACGACGCTGACCTGCCGGCTTTCCCGGTCGGCTACATACAGCGTGCCTCGGCCGTCGAGGACGAGGGCGGCCGGTTCGCGGCCGACCGGCACCGTCCCCTCCAACCTGCCGCTTTCGGCGGAGAGCCGCATCACCCGGTTGCCGGCCCAATCACCGACATAGAGCTGCGCGCCATCGGCCGAGATCGCGATGCCGAAGGGCTGTCCGGGCACTGGATAGGTCCGCCGGATCGACCCGCCGGGCTCATCGACCAGCGTGACCTGGCCCGTATCCGGATGGGTGAGGTAGAGTTGCCCTCCGGAGCTCGCCGCCATCTGGGCCGGGCCGCGCCCGACCGCGAGGGGCGCCCCGCCCGACGTGGATTCAGGCGCCAGAGCGACCAGGGTCCCGGCGCCCTGGCTCGCGACGTAGACGGTCTGCGCTCCGGCCACACAGGGCGCGAGGCCGAGAATCAGGCCGGCCCAGGCGCGTCGTCCAATCACCGGGGCCCCCATCATGGAGCAGCGTTCCCCTCGACCTTCGCCTTCAAACCCTTCAGACCATTTGCGAAGTAGCGGTTCATGGCGGTGCGGCCGGCCTCGTCGCTGAGGTCCTCCGGCGGCTCGTTGCCGGTATCGCCCCGATAGAAGCGGCCGAGCCACTCGACCCGGGAGCCGTCGCCCTCGGGGGACACCGTGAGGGTGGCCGAGTAGGATGAGACCGGGAGCGCCTTCAGGTCGGGATCGGACAGGCGGTAGGAATAGCTCCGCCCGGCGGCACTCATCTCGTCGAGCCCTTCGTTCAGGGTGCCACCCGCCTTGAGCGTGACCTTCCGCTGGCCGCCGGACCCGTTGCCGCCGCTGCCCTCGCTCCTGGCGACATCCGGGTGCCAGGACCCAATGCCCGCGAACTCGCCGACCACCTTCCAAACGGCATCCGGCTTGGCAGCGATGACGATGCTCTGATCGACTTTCTGCGGCGTCGGGCCGTGGGCGAGGGCCGCCCCGGAGATGAAGATCAGGACGAGGGCGGGAACTCCGAGACGCATCGATCAGGCCTTTTTCCAGGTCGGGAATCCGCGGGCGCGGAGCAGGGGCGCGAGGAAGGCAGCGAGCAGCAGCAGCAGGGCAGCCGCTCCCAGAACGGGGCGCGGGTCGAAGCGGCCCGGAACCGGGCGTGGCGTCGCGGCGCCCCTGAGCGCCGCGCTGAGTCCGTGCGATCCGTCAAGCGGCGCGTAAACGAGGCCGGTCTCGCCGGCGAGGGTGCGCAGGTAGGATGCACGCACCGAGGACAGATGCTCGGTGCCGCTGGCGGCGGCCGCGCCGAAGGGGGCATTGCGCGGATTGTAGCCCTCGCGCTGCGCGGCATCGGCTGGCGGCGGGCCGAAACGGTTCTCCTGCTGGACGTCGCCGGCACCGTAGAAGCCGGTCTCGCGGCCCCGGTCATCGTAGCGCGGGATCGGCGACAGACCGGGTGCACCCGCCCCCACGATGAGGCCTCGCACGCTGCCGGGTCGGCCCTCAAAGGCTGGTCCACCCCGGCTCGGCAGGGGCGGAGCCTCCTGCCCGTCGGTGATGAAGACGAGGTCGGTGCCGAGTTCCTCTGCCATGGCGATGCTGCGGAACAATCCCGCCGAGATCCGACTGTCGCCCTCCCAGGCCATGCGCCAGTCGATCCCTGCGACAGCCCCATCAATCGGCGCAAAACCGGCGCAAGTCTCGATGGGCGTGAACAGGAGAAAGGGTCGGCGCTCGGTGAAGAGGCCGAGGGCGACCCGCGATCCGCACGGCAGGCCGGCGACGAGGTCGCGCAGCGCCGCCTTCGCGGTGTCGAGTCGGCTCGTCGGAACTCCGCCGGCGCCGACGTAGTCGCGGACGTTCATGCTGCCGGTGATGTCGACGATCGCCAGGACCGAGACGCCGTCGCGGGCGAACGGAACCGGACGCGCGACAAGGGCCAGGGCCACCAGCACGAGGGCTCCGGCTAGGAGGCGCAGGCGTCCATCCGACCGGTTCCGCAGGATCAGTCGGGCCAGGGTCACGGCTCGCCCCGCGGCTGGCCCGGAATGTCGGTCCAGATCTTCTTCGGTTCGGCCTTCAGTTCGTCCCCGGACTTGCGATCGAACTCCGGAAAGTCGCGCAGGAGACGCGAGGCGACGTCGAGGTTGAACTTGGCATCCCAGTAATCCGGCCGAGCCTGGAGGGCGCGCCGGTATTCCTGGCGCGCCAGGGTGATGCGGGGTCCGGCGGGGTCGAGGTCGCCGCGCTCGAGGTGGTCGAAGGCCTGACGCAGATGGGCATTGGCGAGGGCGAAGCGGGCACGGGCGGCGCGCTCGACAGCGCCCTGCCGCTCGAGGGCATCGACGAGAGGCTCGATCGCCTCCACGGCGCCGCGTCGGGCGAGGTGCTGGACACGGGCCAGGAGAAGAGCCGGAGCGGCCCCGATCGGAACCACGACGTCCTGGCCGGCGGAGAGCGCCCGGATGGCGGCGTTGTCGCGCGCGATCCGCCAAGCGCCGTAGCTACAGCCGAGCGCAGCCATAGCGAACAGGACCGGCAACAGGACGAGGAGGCGCGGGCGCAACCGCTGCCAGCCCTCGCGCAGGTCCGTGCGGTGCGTGCGGGTGCGGTTCCCGAGGGAGGGTGGCGATGGGCGCCACGGCAGGATCGCGGTCATCGTCATGCGGCGCGCCTCGCGGGATCGGATGCGGTGGCGAGGACCGGGGCGGCCGACGTGCGGGTTCGACAGAGGTCCGCCTCGCCCAGCTTGGCCGCGACGAGGACCACGAGTCCGACTAGGCTGGCGGCGTAGGCGAACCCTGCCAGATCTCGGCGGGGACGCTGCTCGGTGTAGGGGATCGGGTCGCGCTCCAGCCGCTCGATCTGGGCGATCGCCTCGGCCACCGCCTCCGCACCCTCGGCCTCAAAGGCACGGTAGGGCGTCCGCAAACTCTTGAAGAACAGGTCGAGGTGGCGCTCGGGCGCCGCCTGCGGGGTGTCCTCGCCCGCCGGCCGATCGGAGATGGAGGGCGAGCCCTTCGTGCGCAGGAAGAGCCAGTAGAGGTTCGGCCGCAAGCGGGTGAACGCGGCGCGCAGGGTGTCCTGCACGCGCGGGTCGATCACGGCAGCCCCGTCCGAGACCAGCAGAAGCGCCCGGGAGGTGGCGGGGCTGGCCGGCCCGAACTGAGACAGCGCCATGGCGAGGCCGCGGGCGATGTTGGTGTAGTCGAGGCCCGGCCGGTCGATGGCCGCGATGGCCGCCCGGACCGCCGCGTGCCGGTCGGTCATGGGAATCACCAGCATCGGCGCCGTCGAGAACGCCGTGACCGCGAACTGGTCGTGGGCTCGGCTGCCCACGAAAGCGGCGAGCAGTCGGCGCGAGGCGGCGGCCTTCGATTCCTCGGCGCCGGAGGGCTGCCGTCCGGCGAAGGTCTCGTTCATGCTGCCCGAACGGTCGATCAGGATCGAGACCTGGGCGCCGATCCCGGTCCGCGTCAGGGTCTCGCCCCGGCGATAGGGACCGGCCAGGGCGAGGATCAGGCTCGCGATAGCGACGATTCCGGCCACGCGCAGGAGGGCGCCGATCGCCCGCGACGGGCCGTCGGGCGGGGCCGCCGCGAGCGCGGCCACGGGGACCCGGCGCTGGGCCGAGGTCAGGAGCGGCAGCAGGGCGAGGGGTAGGAGCCAGAGCAGCGCCGGATGGTCGGCGGAGAAGCGGGCGAGCGCATCGATCATGCGGTGCGCTCCGCATGCGCGAGGTGCCGCGCGAGAGCGGCGAGATCGACCAGGGTGAACGCGCCGAGGTCCGGCTCCGGGCCGGGACCGAAGAAGGTCCGGCGGGAGGCCGCGAAGAACCGGGCCAGGGCCGGCCCCTCCGGCGCATAGGCCGGATGGGTCCTCAGGAAATCGTCGAGATCATCGGCGAGCAGCCGACGGCCGGCTGCCGTGTCGAGGCCGACATGGAGTGCCAGCAACGCGTCCCGGTAATGGGGCGTTGGGTCCGGCCGGCGTGCCAGAGCTCGGATCCGGCGCGCCGCGAGGGCGAATGGACGGCCGCGCCGGGCCCTGAACGGCCACCAGGTCCGGTCCCGGGCGAGTCCCGCGAGGGCCAGGAGGGCAAGGGCGGCGGAGCCGGCGGCGCCGAGGAGCAGGGGCCGCGGATCGCCGGGGCCGACCGTCCCGTCGGGACGCATGTAGTCGCGCGGGTCGTCCCGGGCGGGCGGCTGGACTTCGCGCAGCGGCGAGACGTTGAACGACCAGGCCGGCACCGCGGCCTTGACGGTGGTGGCGCCGTGATCGCTCTCGCTCACGAAGGTCACGGTGAAGCCCGGGATCTCCAGGGCGCGGGCATCGAGGGCGGCGTAGAAGGTCTGGTAGGTGAGGCCGAGGCGCACGCGCTGGGCGTCGCCGTATACCGACGCGGTCGCGTCGAGGTCGCGCAGGTCGAGCCAGTAGGTGAGCGCCCCGGGCTTCGGCAGCGACGCGGCCTGGAGCCGGAAGCCCGGCTCGACCACGAGGTCGACTTCGGCTCGGATCAGGTCCCCGAGAAAGTAGCCGAACGGGCGCGGCGTGCGGACCTCGACGGAGCGGACCTGGGCCCCGGCCGGGCCGGACAGGAGCGGGGCGAGGATCAGGGCGAGGCAACGGAGACGCATGATACCGCCTCAGGCGCCGAGGAGGTGGCGGCTGACCGCGTCGGGATCGAAGCGGCCGGCGAGGCGGAAGGGCGGGCGGCCATGGGCCGTCGCGAGGCGCCGCAGGGTCTCGATCCGGGCGGCTTCGCGGGCGATCCAGCGCCGGCGCAGGGCGGGTCGCATGAAGACCAGCCGGCGCCCGACGCCTTCGAGATCGTCGAGTTCGAGGAGGCCCCAGTCCGGCAGGCCCTCCGCCTCGGCGGCGTCGCCGAGAAGCACCGGGACCAGGTCGTGCCGGCCCAAGGCGGCGAAGACCTCGGTGATCAGCGCCTCCGGCCAGCGGAAGTCGGAGAGCAGGAACACGATCTTCGGCCGGCCGGCGAGGCGGCGGGTCGCCGCCACCATGCCGGCGGCGCCGTGGCCGGTGCAGGCGGCGTCCGCGAGGCGCCGCGCCACCTCGGCGGCCCGGGTCGGGGCGCGGCTGGGCGCCAGGAACACGTCGTCCCGCACCCCCTCGTCGCAGCCGATGAGACCGAAGGCATCGCCGATCCGCGTGGCCGAGGCGGCGAGGCCGACGCAGAAGGCGGAGGCCAGGGCCATGCGGTCGGCTTCGCCGCTGAAGCGCATGGAGGCGGAGAGGTCGAGGAGCGCCCAGACCTCCACCGGGGTGCGCGCCTCGAAGCGGCGCACGACGGTGCCCTCGAAGGGGTCGCGCAGGGTGGCGCGAACGTCGATGCGGCGGGCATCCGGCATCCGCAGGAACGGCACCTGATCGCGAAAGGTGCCGAGGCCGCCGGCCTCGCGGCCGCGATGGGCGCCGGGGCGGGTGCCGGGCAGGCGCCCGCGGGGGCGGTAGACGATGTCGGGTTGCGCCGTCTCCGTCATGGCGCCGGCACGATCTCGAACACGGCCCGGCAGAGCTCGGGCATGATCGCGGCCCGGCGCAGCTCGTAGATCGGCTCCAGGAAGACCCGGTGGGCCATGACCTCGGGGAAGACCGCCCGAACGTCCTCGGGCACCATCCAGTCGCGGCCTTCCAGCCAGGCGCGGACGCGGGCGGCGCGGACCAGGAAGGCGACGCCGCGGGGGGAAGCCCCGCCCTGGACCAGGGCCTCCATGTCGAGGCCGGGCAGGCGGATGCCGGCCTGCCCCGGCCGCACCAGCGCCTCCCAGAGGCCGATCACGTAGGCCTCGATGGCGGGGCTCGCCTGGATGCCGTGCTGGATCGCGGCGGCGATGCCCGCGAGGGCGGCGTGGTCGAGGACGTCGCCGTCGAGGCCGGCGATCAGGGCGTCGGTGTCGTGGAAGCGCGGATCGAAGACCAGGGCCCGGCGGGCCTCGGCGTCCCGGGGCGCTTCGAGCCCGATCTCCATGAGGAAGCGGTCGCGGGCGGCGGCGGGAAGCTCGAAGGTCTCCTCGCGCTCGACCCGGTTGCGGTCGGCGAAGACCTGGAGGTTGGGAAACCGGTACTCGCGATTGAAAGCCGTGAGCGTGCGCTCGGCCATCAGGCGCAGGAGCAGCGCGTGGACCTGGGGCCGGGCCCGGTTGATCTCGTTGAAGAAGAAGATCGACAGGTCCTCGGATTGCCGCAGGACCGGCCCCGGCTCGACCCGGGGGCGGCCGTCCTCGGCGAGGTAGGTGTGGTAGACGAGGTCGGTGGGCATCATGTCGACGGTGCCCTCGACGCGGGCATAGGCGCCCCCGACGGCCCGGGCCACGGCGCGCAGCAGCGTGGTCTTGCCAACGCCGACATCGCCCTCGAGCAGGACGTGGCCGCGGGCGAAGAGCGCGATGGTCAGGAGCCGGATCGCGCGGGCCTGTCCGAGCACGGCCGCGCCCACCGTCGTCTCGAAGCGGCCGGCCGCCTCGCGCCAATCGGTGAGCATCGCGTCGCCGGAGCGGAACTGGTTCATCATGGCTCGCCTTGGAGGAACGACCGCGACCCGGGACGGCGCGTCCGGAGGTCGCCCGGCCGGATCGCGGTCGACGCGACGGCCGCCCGCGGGGTGAGGGGCGACCGTCAATCCCGCTCGAAGACCCGAACAGAAGGGCTCGGAGGGAATCCCGGGATCAGTTCGAGGACAGCTTGGTGACGTCGTACTCGAACTTGCCGCTCTTCTTGGCGGCCTCGATGCGCTTCTTGTTGCGCTCTTCCATGGCCTTGATCGACTCGGATTGCTTGTTGAGTTCCTTCGGGTCGTGCTTCGGATCGTACTTCGTGCCGGCGATCTTCTCGGGGAAGCCGGGCTTGGGCTCCCAGCAATTCCCGGCGGCCTTGCACTTGGTGCCGTCATAGGCGAGCGCCGGGAGTGCGAGCAGCGCGCCCGCACCGAGGGCCAGGGCCGTGATGAATGTCCGCATGGTCGTCTCCTTGATCGATCGCGTGTGGGGTGATCGGGTGTTGCGGCTCTGCGCCGTGGTGGCTCACGGATGGCGCCCGTGACTTCCTCGGACGTCACTCCGCCAGCGGCGGACACTGGCCCTTGACGTCCTTGGGGAAGGTCTCGCCCTGCTTGTAGGGCGTGTAGTTCTTCTTCTGCGCGTCGTTGAGCCAGACGGCATCCTGGACCGGGCCTGTATAGAGGTGCCGGATCCAGGCGATGACCTGGAGCATCTCGTCGGGGGTCAGGTTCTCGTTGTGCGGGCCCATCATGCCGTTGGCGCCGCCGAAGATCGTGGCGAACAGGCCGGTGTCCTCGGTGTTGGCCGGATAGGTCCAGTAATTGTCGTTGAGCCCCGGTCCGAGCTTGCCCTCGGCCAGGTGGCCGTGACAGCCGGAACACGAGGTGGCGAAGAGGGACTCGCCGTTGCGCAGGCAGGACTTGTCGTCGATGTAGGCGTTCTTGCCGGTCTGGAAGAAGTCCTTCACCGCCGGGGTGTCGCGGCCGCCCTCCTTGCCTTCGGCGACGTTGAGCTGCTCGCCCGTGACCGTGTTGCGGAAGACGAAGCCGGTCTGGGGGCCGGCGGCGGGCTGGGCCAGGGCCGCGACGCCGCCCAGCACCGCGGCGAGGCTGAGGCAGATGGCCAGGATGCCGTGGGAATCACGCATGAAATCGACCTGATGACGCCGGACGGCTGACCGGCCGGGCGGGGCTGGACCGGACGCCCGTCGGGGCGCCGGCGAGGGAGCGGATCTCGGGGCGGGCGCGTCGGGCGCCGCGTCAGTTGGTGACGGGGACGAGGGGCACGCCGTCCTGCTTCAGGATCGCCTCGATCTTCGGCTTCGCCTTGACGATGGCCGCATCGAGGGCGGCCTTCAGGGCGGCATCGTCCCGCCGCACGCCCATGGACTGGTCGAAGCTCTGCGGCATCTTCCGGCCGTCGCTGCGGGTGGTGTCGTCGGGCACCAGGGTCATGCGCAGGGGCTGGGCCGAGTCCTTCACGTAGCGGGCGACGTCCGGGCCGAAGGCGACCGCCACGTCGGCCTTGCCGGTGGCGACCTCGCTGACCATCCGGGCCGGATCGATCTGCGTGTAGGTGTTGCGGGCCGCGCGGAAGTTCACCAGCGAGTAGAGGTAGGCCATGTCCTCCTCGTAGCGGCCGATATCCTTCAGCATGACCTCGCCGGGGGTACCGAAGCCGACCACCATGTGGTCGACGGTCTTGAGCCGCGGATCGGACCAGGACTTCACGTCGAGGTCGCGGTCGGCGCGGGTGATGAACACGTAGCCGCTGCGGTAGTACGGCTTGGTCGTGAGCACCCGCTGGTCGTCGCTGTCGAGGCCGACCACCACGTCGCAGAGCTTCTTGTCGAGGCTGTCGCGCACGAGGTAGATCGCCGCCTTGTCCGACCAGACGAACGCGGCCTTGCGCCCCATCGCCTCGGCGATCGCCGCGGCGATGCGGTTCTCCAGCCCGCTGCCGTCCTTGAGCGAGAGCGGCGGCTGGTTGGCGGCGCAGACCCGCAGGATCTTGTCGTCGGGGGCGGATTTCGTGTCGCCTTGCGCGAGCGCGGCCCCGCCGAGGGCGAGAAGAACCGCAGCGGACAGGCATCCTGCGGCGAAGGAGCATCCTGTGGCGAAGGACATGGGAGCGTTTCCGTTGTTCTCGTTGGTCGGAGTCTTGTGGGACCGGGACGCGGCTCCCCGGCCCGTTGCGGCAGAGCGATCACGGATGAGGCACACCGTCATTCCGGGTCGCCGTCGGCGAGCCCGGAATCCAGAGCCGCCGACAGCGTCAGAAATGGCCTCCCCCGCGTTTCTGGATCCCGGGCTCCGCTGCGCGGCCCCGGGATGACGGGGTGCCGGAATCAGTCGTTCGGCAAGCAGATCGCGGACAAGCAGATCGCGGACAAGCAGTTGGCGGATGCGATCACCCAACTCTCGCGGGGAGGCGTTGGCGGTGGGGGTGGCCGGAGGCCCCGCGACGGACGAAGGCCAGCGGAGCCACCCCCACCCCTGACCCCTTCCCACAGGGGGGAGGGGGACACGCGCACGCTGCGGGCGCGGCCTCCTCGTGCGGCCTACTTCGCCGCCGCCGTCTGGTACTCGCCGACGTTCGGGTCGTCGTAGGGGCCCTTGCCGCCCAGCGAGAACACCATCACGCCGCCGCCCATCTGGGTGTAGTTGGCGAGCTTCTTGAAAGCGCCCACCGCGCCGAGGCCGGCGGTCGGGTCCTGCAGGTCGAAGACCAGGCCGACGCCCGGCCAGCCGCCGACGCCGTAGTAGATCGCCACGTACTGCTCACCCTTGTGGGTGTAGGTGATCGGGTAGCCGATGGCGCCGGAGGGCATCTTGAACTTCCAGAGGAGGTCTCCGGTGTCCGAGTTGCGCGCCTTGATGTAGCCGTCGAGGGTTCCGTAGAACACCAGCCCGCCGGCGGTGGCCGTCGTGCCGCCCCAGACCGCGAAGCGCTCCATCTTCTCCCACTGGAAGGCGCCCGTGATGGCGTTGTAGCTCTTGATCTGGCCGAGGCCCTCGTAGTTCTGCCGGTCGCCCTTCGGACCCGGATACATGTTCAGCGTCGCGCCGACGAAGAACTGGCCCGCGCGGTAGGGCAGCATGAAGGGCTCCCAATCCATGCAGATGTGGTTGATGCCCATGAAGAACGCCTTGCGCTCCGGATCGTAGGAATCGTGGCCCTGGTTGTGGTAGCCCATCGCCGAGGGACAGATGTCCTTGCCGAGATGGTCCATCCGGGTGCCGTATTCCGGGTCGCGGACCGGCTGGCCGGTCTTCAGGTCCACGGACTTGAAGACGTTGACGGTGTCGTCGATCTTGTTGGCCGAGACCAGCGAGCCGTCCGTGCGGTCCAGCGTATAGACGATGCCGTTCCGGTCCGGATGGGTCAGGAGCTTGCGGTCCTTGCCGTCCTTGTCCTTCTGGTTCGAGAGCATCATCACGTTGACGCCCGCGTAATCCCACTCGTCGTGCGGGGTCTTCTGGTAGCCGAACTTGGCCTCGCCCGTGTCGACGTCGCGGCCGAAGATCGTCATCGTCCACTTGTTGTCGCCCGGACGCATGGTCTCGTTCCAGGGCGCCGGGTTGCCGGTGCCGAAATAGATCAGGTTGGTGCCGGGATCGTAGGCGTACCAGCCCCAGTTGGTGCCGCCGCCGATCTTCCAGGCATCGCCCTCCCAGGTGGAGGTGCCGAGCCCCTTCTGTCCGTAATGGGCGTTGCGGATGTTGAAGTCGTCGGCCAGCAGCAGGTCCTTGTCCGGGCCGGTGGCGTAGGCGCGCCAGACCTGGGCGCCGGTCTTCACGTCGTAGGCGGTGAGGTAGCCGCGCACGCCGAGCTCGGCGCCGGAGGAGCCGATGATGACCTTGTCCTTGACCACGTAGGGCGCGATCGTCAGCGTCGAGCCGACCTTGATGTCGGAGTTCTCGACCTTCCAGACGGTCTCGCCGGTCTCGGCGTTGAGGGCCATGACGTTGCCGTCGAGGAGCGTCTTGAGGATGAGCGCCGGGGTCTTGCCGTCGCCGGGCCAGTAGGCGAGGCCGCGGTTCACGAGATCGCAGCAGGCCACCGCGCGGGCGGCCGGGTTCTGCTTGGGCTTGTCCTGCCAGAGGATCTTGCCCGGATCGTCGAGGCCCAGCGCGAAGGTGTTGTTGGGGAAGGAGGTGTGGACGTACATCTTCCCGTCGACCACCACCGGGGCGCCCTCGTGGCCGTTGAGCAAGCCGGTGGAGAACGTCCAGGACACCTTCAGGTCCTTCACGTTGCTGGTGTTGATCTGCTTGAGCGGGCTGTAATTGTCCGAGTCGTAGTTCTTGCCGGGCATCACCCAGTTGGCGTCGTCCTTCGCCATCTCGACGAGCTTGTCGTTCGCGGCGGCCATGCTCGGCAGGCCCAACGGCGCCAGGGCGCCGAGCGCCATCACCGAGACCGAAGCCAGAAACCTGTTCATCTCAACGTCTCCTACCCTGATGGCCGCGTCCGTCGACCGTCCGGTCGGGCACAGCCTTTGATTTCGCCGGGTCAGCACAAACCCCCGTATTGATCCCAGGGGCCCGTCGTATTCATAAGACTATCTTGAGATATAGTGCTTCTTATGAATGTTTTATTACTGATCGGCTGGCTATTCATACAAGCATTTGTCTTTCGCGCTGTCTGCGGGATGTTGGCACTTTTTTATCGGGATCAATCGGCAATCGATGCTGTGAAAATCGGAATAAAAAGGCCTTTTCTCTGGCAATTCGGGGAATATCGGCCGGGCAATTGACAGGATGTCTCCCGTGGAATGATGGTGCACCTGATCGAGCAGCTTGAGAGATCCAAGAAAGACTTTTGAATATGGCTCGCAATCTTACGATATTCTTATTCTGTGCCCTCGGCGCGACATCGCGCGCCGAGGCGGCACGCCTGACGCTGGACGATCCGGTCGCGAGCTGGTCGCGCACCCCGACCGCGGACCGGGTCGATTTCGCCACCCGGATGGGCAAGGCGTTCTCGAGCCTCTCGCCGCAGCTCGACCGGGACTATTTCGTCCGCTGCCTCGAGGAGACGGCGAATATCGGCAATCCGCGCGACACCAAGCTGGAGCAGGCGGTGAAGATCTGCGTCTCCGTCCACCAGACAGCCGACGAGTAGGCGCTTGGGCCAGGGCAGCGGTGGACCGAGGCGGTCGATTCGGGCGCGCGTCCGAGGGGGCGGAGCGCTGCTAGGCCTCGTGCTCGCCGGTGCGGGGCTCGTCGGCCTCGGCTGGAGCGGTGCGGGGCGGGCGGAGGGCCCCCAGCTTTGGGCGGCGCTCTATCCGCAGGACGATCGGCGCGAACTGGAGGGGTCGGACTACGCCCGCTATCCCGGCGCCGGCGTGCTCTACTGCCGGGCGGACGGTATTCCCCGGAAGGCGGCCGCCGCCTGGCTGATCGGCAGCCCGCGCCTCGTGGTGCTGAACGCCCACAACTTTCGCAGCCGGCACCTGGAGCCCACGCGCGACATCGCCGACTGCTTCTTCCAGATCGGCGGCCGGAACTACGCCTTCGCCCCCGAGACCCTGCGCCTCGGCACCGTGCCGGGGGCGATGTCGCTGCACATCACCGACGATTGGGCGCTGGTCGACCTGGCGGAGCCGGCCGAGGGCGTGCGCCCGCAGCCGGTGCCGGCCATCCCCGACCTGCCGACCGGGTCTGTGCCGGTCCCGGTCGTCATGGTCTCCCCCGGCGGCCATGCGAACTATCCCGGCCAGAGCAGCCTCGAGCCCTGCACGATCCACCGGATCGACCCGCCGAGCGAGGACGCGATCCGGCGCGTCCGCCACGACTGCAACAACGGCTATGGCGGCTCCGGCTCGGGCCTGTTCGACGCCGAGGGCCGCCTCCTCGCCCTCCACAGCGCCTCCCTGTCCATGAACTCGCGCCGGGCCTTCGACATCGAGTACCATTACGGCTCGGCCCTGCTCTTCGAGGGCGGCCTCACGGAGGCCATCCGCACCCGTCTCGCCGCCGACCCGACGGTGCGCTGAGCGGCGGCCGGGGCGTGTGGCGTGCGGCGCAGGCATCGACGGCCTGTGGACCCGGGGCCATGCCCCTCTACGAAGGTCAGGTCTCGAGAACCGATCGACGTTACGGCCGAGGCGAATTTGGTGCGGTACCAAACGCTCTCTCAAGCTCAGGGTCCGTACCCGAAGCGGGTGCATAAACTTCCTCAAAGGCCTCCAAAACCGGCGCGCCACCGAGCCACAGCGCGACAGCGCCGCGTGTGCCGAAGGTGCGATCGATCCCGCTGAGTGGAGGCGGTCGTGCCTCGGATGGTGGATCGTCCCGCAGCTCGGCGTGCCAGATGGGAGAGCCAGGGCCTCGTCGACCAGACGGCCAAGGGCCTCTGTCAGCGCGCGCCACGCCGCGCCGACCGGCCACGGCGGCGATGCTGGTGATGAGGAAGGTGCCCGAGACCTGCCCGCGCTAGTCGGCTTAGAGCCGGCTCTGCAGGGTCTTGGGCGACAAGACCTGGCCGACGCCCTGCGCCGTGCCGGACGAGCCCGTCGCGCGGGCGCGCAAGCGCGTGTCGACGGTCTGGAGCGCGTCGGTGATCTTCTCGATGTTGCGCCGGTGCTCCGGGTCGTCCCGATAGAGCCGCTCCGCGACGGCACGATTGCGCGTATCCTCCGGGAAGCGGGCGACGCGCCGCGGCATCCACGGCTGCACGCCATCGATGCTGGCCGTGGTCTCGCCTCTGCTGCGTCCCTGACCCTCGAGGCTGTCCCAGAACGTGCGGCGAGCGCCCTCGACCGCCTCCCGGCCGTTGCCGGCGACGTTCAGGAGCTCATAGGCGGCCTCCGCTGGCTTCGGCGCGTTCATCGCACCGCCACGCCCGCCGGACACGCCATGCCAGTCCGGTTTTTGCGGGATGGGCGCTTCGACCGTTCGCGGCCGTATCAATCGGCAAAGTCTTCGCCATCGGGCGTCCCACACTCCGTCTCACACACGGGACAGGTTCTTGAGGACGAATAAGTTCAGCAACAAGAGCGTACTCAGTCGTCCCTGAACGTCTTATATGACTATGAATTGCCTTCCGAAAGCAAAGGTCACAGGTTCGAATCGTGTCGAGTGCGCCAAGTTTTTTCGAGCAGATGGCTGATTTTCTTCGGTATCTTCCGTCGCGTGGTGGAAGCACGCCGCGGAGTGTCGGCCTGTCCCATGCGTCCGTTCTCCGACCATCCGGCGCCGCACCGGTTCGCCGCGATTGATCGCGGTCAGCGGCCCTGCCGCGCCTGACGTGGGGAACCGTTTTCATCGCCAGGAATGCCGGACGCTCCCCGACTGTGTTCGTACGGCCACACTCGCGATCGACCTGCACCGACACGGACAAGCTGCCACACTCCGTCCCCAGGCCGTCTGCATGTCTGTGTCATCGAGGTCAGCGCAGGACAGTCGCCATGAACAACCAGGGACAGCCGAATGGCGCGGGGATCGTACCGTTTCCGCCCCGTATCGCGCCGACGACGCCGGATGCGGACATCGCCTCGATGATCGCGGTGCTTCAGGATCAGCTCGCCCTGGCGCGGGAAGGCAAGCTGCGCTCGGTGGCCGTCGTTTCCGTGTCCGCGGATGGCGAGGCCATCGGCACGCAATGGTCCTGTAACGGCGCCGACATCACCGGCCTGATCGGAAAGCTGACGGTGCTCACCCATGACATGATGGCCGCCCGGCGCTGACGTTCCCTCCGACGGGAGATCGCGAGGCATCGCCGCGCGGGCCCGACGACCGCGCCGCGCGAAAGGCCAGCAGCATCCCGGGAACGCCCACGAGGGCGTAGAGCACGATCAGCGCGCGCCCGAGATGATCGGCGCCGAAGACGGTGTCGGCCAGGAGACCGAGGAGCGGCGGGCCGGTGCCCGAGGCGGTCAGGGTCACGGCGGCGATGAAGAGTGCGCTGACCCGCCCGCGCAGGCTGACGGGCGTGAGGAGTTGCACCCCCGTGACCGCGGGCGGCGCGGTGAACCCGATCACGGCCGTCAGAAGGGTGAAGGCGGCGAGCGAGAGGGTCCGATCCGGGGCCAGGGCCATCAGGATCGCGACCGGCAACGCGGCGAGGAGGCCGAGGCCGAGCATCCGCGAGGCGGCCGCACGGCGGTGCCTCCGTGCGACGCGATCCAGGATCAAGCCGGCGGACAGGTGGCCGATCGGCCCCCCGATCAGTAGCAGCCCCCCCAGCACGACGCCGCTCTCCGCCGGGCTCATGCCGTGGCTGCGCACGTAGAGGGTCGGCCCCCAGGCGGCCAGGGTCCGGCCCATCAGCACGGCGCAGGCGGCCGCGGCGCAGTGCGGCAGGTAGCTCCGCCGCCGGCGCAGGATCCACGTCCAGGCGGGCCTCAAGCCGGGCCTGGCCGCCGGCGGCGGCCTTGGCAGCCGGAGGGCGGCCGCGCCGAGGATCAGCGCGAGGTTCGGCAGGCAGGCGAGGACGAACAGGGCCCGCCAGGGCGCAAGCGGTCCGATCCCGGGGAAGGCCAGCCCGCCCCGCAGGACGAGCCAGGCCAGGACCGCGCCGCCGGCGAGAAGGGCGAAGCTCTGCCCGAAGCTGCCGCCCACCGTGAAGAGGGACACGTTCCGCGCCATGCGGCCGGGTCCGGAGCCGTGGGCAATGAGCGACAGCGAGGCCGGCGCGAGACCGGCCTGGCCCAGTCCCAGGGCAAGCCGGCTGAGGCACAGCACCGCGAAGGAGCCGGCTAGGCCGAAGCCCAGGGTCGCCAGGGTCCAGAGGCCGATGCTGGCGAGCAGGATCCTGCGCTGGTGGCCGCGATCCGCCAGGCTGCCGAAGAGCGGCATCGCCAGGGCATAGAAGACCACGAAAGCCGAGCCGTGGAGCAGCCCGAGCTGGGCGTCGCTCAGGGCGAGGTCCTGCTTCACCGGGGTCGTCACCAGGGTGATGAGGAAGCGGTCGCTGGCCGCCGAGAGCTGCGCCAGGATGAGCAGCGCCAGGGGGCCGAAGCCCAGAGCCGCTCGCACGGGAACCCTGCCTGGGTCGTTCCGGAGGCCGCCGCTCATGCGGCCCGCGACGCGGCGCGCGCCCGCGTCACGTCGGGAATGGCCCGCATCAATAGAGCTCGCTGTGCCAGTCCGCGAGAGGCCAGGACCGGCCCGCCCCGCCATGGGCCTCGCTGCGCATCCGCTGCATGTGGGTGCGGAACTGCCCGGGCGGGCGGCCGAAGGTCGTGCGGAAGGCCCGGTTGAAATGCTGCTCGCTGGAGAAGCCGTACGCATAGGCGAGGCTGGCGATCGAGCGCGTCTCGGTCCGCCGCCGCAGGGCGTCGCGCACCCGCTCCAGGCGGCGCTGCTGCACGAAGCGGGCGACCCCGCCATCCGGTGCGAAGGCCCGGTAGAGGAGGCTGCGCGAGATCCCGACCCCCGCCGCGAGGGTGTCGGCGCTGAGGTCGCGGTCGCCCAGGTGGCGCTCCACGTAGGCCTCGGCCTCCCGGCGCCGGACGAGGTCGTCCGGACCATCGTGGGCGGCCGCCCAGACGACGGCATCGGCGGGTGCCGAATATCCGCGCAGGGCGGCACCCAGCAGCATGCCCAGGACGGCACTCGACTGTGCGACGACGGTCGGATCGAGGGAGTCCGAGCGGCGGGTCAGGGACAGGATGAAATCCGCGATCAGGCCGCCGACGGCCTGCGGCAGGATCGCCCCGTGGAAGCGGCGCAGATCAGGCACCAGCGGCTCGATCAGCGCGCGCGCCACGGGGGTCGAGATCTGGCAGACGTTGTGCGCCCGGCTCAGATGCGGCAGCGTGTTGTCGCAGACCAGGATCTCTTCCGGTCGCACGCGACGCTCGTTCCCGGGCGGGCCGGCCACCAGCTCGCCCTCGAGGAGGAGGTGAAGCGTGACGTGGTCGAAGCCGTCCTGGCGAACCCGCTGCGGCGACCGGCTGTGCTGCAGCCCGTTCAGGCGGCGCTTGAACAGGATCATCCGGTCGAGCCGGTAGGCCCGGACCTGGGCGTGGAATTCCGGGCTGATCCGGGCGACGTCGGCCCCGCCCGAATAGAGATCGCGGTACGCCTCGAACGCGTAGTCCGGACGGACCTCCTGCGTGGAAAAGGCGAATGACGGGAGGGACACGTCTGGTGGAACCCGGCGGGAGGGAACACGGCCGATCGGACGATGCCCGACCGGCGCCCCCAACACCCTCCCGAATAGGGTGTCGGGGGCGCCGAGTACAACTCACGGGTCCGTGACCAGTGCAAGAGCCAAGTCTGACAGACGGCGTGATCAGTGAACGCGTGCCTTGGCCGGTGGCAGCACGAAGATTCGTCCGGGCCTCGTCGCATCCGAAACAATAACGAGGTGCGATTTTGTTGCGGACGCCGCAGGACAAGACCTGCTCTTGTCGAAAGAGGTCGATGCGCCCCGGATCCTCGGCACAGAACCGGTTCGGCGCGCAAAAACCGATGATGGTCATCATCATTTGGCCCGGAGGCAAGGCCGCCGGCCGCAACACCTCGGTAACCGTTACGTCCTAGATCTCGCTGATCCCGCCGCCCACCTCATTCCGCGATGCGCCCGATGACCAGAGACCAGCTTGCCGCCGAGTTGCTTCGCATTTCCAAGCTTCAGCTCAGCGATATCACCCGCGCCGTGAAGAACGGCGAGAAGTCCATTGCCCTGAACGAGGTGGTCGATCTTGGCCGGCGCCTGAACCGGCTGGCGGATGCGGTCGCAGGACGCCCGGCAACGCCCGTCCTGCCGGTGGCTGCCCCCGCCGACGACGGCCTCGTCCGGGCGTGAGCGCCGCCTCGGAGTGGAGGGCCGAGCGAAACGTCGCAGCGCGTGCCCGCCTCGACCGTGCCCTGCCGGGCGTCTTCCCGGCATCCGTCCTGCGCCATGCCCTGTCGCGTCCGCTGATTCCCCCGACCCCGCGCCTCGCGGTGGAGAGCTACTGGCGGGCGCATCTCCTGCGGGCGGACCGGCTGGCCCGGGCGCTCGCGACGCGCTCGGGACATCCCGAGGGCTGGTCCTGGCGCCTCGGCACCGAGAAGGGTGCCGGCCTCGCCGCCACCTTCCGGATGCCGCCCTCCCCCTTCCGGGAGCCGGCCCATGCGCGCGGCAAGGGTCATTGCTGCATCTGCGGGCAGCCGGTCTTCCGCTTCGGCTGGCACCGGGACCTCTGGGGGGTTGGCGTGCCGAACAAGAACGCGCGCTGGCACGCGGCCTGCGTCGCGGCGTGGAAGCTCTGGGTAGCGCCCAGCGATCAGGTGAAGGTGCTGAAGGCGCATCAGCGCCATCGCTGCGCCGCCTCCGGCAAGCGCCTGTTCAAGACCGCGGAGGTCGACCACCGGGTGCCCCTCTACCGCGTCTGGCGCGAGCACCGCGACGATCCCTGGCCGACGCTTCTCGGCTTCTGGGGCGCCCCCAACCTCCAGGTCGTCAACCGCGTGGTGCACGTGGAGAAATGCGGTCTCGAAGCCGGCGAGCGAGCCTCGACCCGGCAGGCCGCGCGCCTGCAGACGGCCGGGCGACCGGAGAGGACGGAGGAAGCCGAACCCAACCCCGCTTTCCTCGACGGACCGGCCTGAGCGAGCGCGCCGCACGGCGTCAGAGGACGCCCTCGATCAGTCCGAGCGCCTGCGCCTCGCCCGCCTCGATGTACCAGTTCTCGGGTGCCCGGCGCAGCACCTCCTCCAGGGTCACCTGCGATCCCCGGACGAGGTTGGCGAAGCCCTCGTTCTGGATCTCGATGGAGCATTCGATCTCGTGCAGCGCCGCCTTCACGGAGGCGATGCAGGTGGTCAGGGGGCCGTTGAGGACCACCTTCTTGTCGAGCTTGCGCTCATGGACCATCAGCCGCGTGCCCCGGGTGAGATAGCGGTTCGATCGGGCGAAGAAGCTCATGAAGGTGGTGCCGGCGGAATAGATCGCGGCCTTGCCGAGGAAGACGAACCGGCGGTCCGTGAGGATGCCGGTCTTGAAGCGGATGTCCTCGCCCATCATCCGGGCGACCTCGGGATCGCCGCCGAGGGTCGTCAACTCGACCACCACGAGATCCCGGTCGCCGACCCCATCGAGCTGGCGCCGGAAATCCCGGTACATGTCCTGGTCGACCGTTCCCGACAGGAGAATCGCGGGGGCATCGAAGGCGGATGGGGGCAAGGGGCTGGCGTCCATGGGGTCCTCCCGGGGTCGAGACGTGGCCGTCCCGGAAAGAACGCAAGTTCCCGGCCCCGGATCGGTTCGCGATGCCGATCCGGTCCGAGACCCGCTGCCGGGCGCCGTCCGCCCGACGCCGGTCAGTCAGTACGGCGTGCCGTAATAGGGCTGCCGGCTCGGGCGGTAGCGCTCACGCACCGGGCGGTCGTAGCGGCCCTCGTAGGCGCCGAGATAGGGGTCGAGGGCGGGATCGCGGTAGTTGCCGTTGTTCACGCCGGCGGAGCGGTCGTTTCCGCTCAGGGCGGCGTAGGGCGACAGGCCGTCGCCCCCGCTGCCGCCGCCGCGGGCCAGGGCGCCGCCGCACAGACCCAGCACGAGGGTTGCGGCGAGCGTGGTGCGCAGGATCGATTTCGACTGCGCCGGACCATTCGACATGATGACCTCCTGAATCGTTGAGAACGGAGTCGCGGAACGGACGTGCGGGACGCGGCCTCGCGCCGGGACGATCAGCGCTCGGCCCGCAGGCTCTTGAGGAAGCGGCGCGCCACCTCCCGCACCGCCTCGTCGTCCCGGGTGTCGTCGTCGGCCTTGTCCCAGAGATGGTCGACGCTGGCCTCCAGGGCGTTGAGAAGCTCCGGATGCTCCTGGGCCAGGAAGCGGATCGTCCCGAACAGAAGGTGCTCGGTGGCGAGCTCGCGGTGGCGCGCATCCGCGATCCGGGCAGCGGCGGCGGTGGACGGGTCGGTTGCTGTGTTCGTCATGTCGACACAACGAACGGCCCTGGCGGCGGTTCAGGGGGCCGGGCCAGCCTCCGCAGGATTTCGTGCCATCGACGCCGGAGGTCGCA
The DNA here is from genome assembly GCF_055361545.1 of Methylobacterium sp. TK31. NCBI lineage: Bacteria > Pseudomonadati > Pseudomonadota > Alphaproteobacteria > Hyphomicrobiales > Methylobacteriaceae > Methylobacterium > Methylobacterium sp. TK31. The sequence continues at coordinate 3,887,629 of NZ_CM143964.1, forward strand.
CCGTGCGAGGCCGAAAATGCCGCATGCGGGATCGCGCGTCCGGAGGCTCGTACGCCCCGTCCCGAGGCGTCGGGGCCGAAGGGTGCTTCCGTTCCGTTCTGGGTTCGGCCAGAACCGGCGGCGTATGGCGGGTGCCCGGCCGGTCCGGCTCCGCCAAGCCCCTCGGCGGACGCAACGATGGCATCGAGCTCCTTCTCCAGCCCGCACTTCGATACGGACCTCGCCGCCGGGATCGGCCTCGCCTTCGTGGCAGGCTTCGTGGATGCCGCGGCCTTCATCGCCCTGGCGGGCCTGTTCACCGCGCACGTCACCGGCAACTTCGTGCTGCTGGGCGCCGAACTCGTGTCGACCTCGACCGGCGTGGTCGCCAAGCTGCTTGCCCTGCCGGCCTTCGTGATCGCGGTCGCAGCCACCCGCCTCCTCGCCCTGGCGCTGGAGCGCCGGGGCGTGGCGCCCCTGCGCTGGCTCCTCGGGCTCGAGATCGTGCTGCTCACCGCCTTCGGCACCGCCGGCCTCGCGCTCTCGCCGCTGGGCTCGCCCGACGGCGCGGCGGCGGTGACGGTCGGGATGCTCGGCGTCGGGGCGATGGGAGTCCAGAACGCGATCGGCCGCCTCGGCCTCGCCCATCTGGCCGCCACCACGGTGATGACGGTCAACGTCACCCAGGCGGTGATCGACCTCGTGGACTGGGGGCGGGGCGTCGTCCCGCCGGACGGGGCCGCACGGGGACGGATGCGCCGGATGCTGCCGGCGGTGCTGGCCTTCGCCGTCGGGGCGCTCGCGGGCGCCTTCGGCGTCGCCGCCCTCTCGTTCGCCTGTGTCGCGATCCCCATCGCGGCGCTGGTCGGCCTCGTGCTCCTCCACCGTGCCTGACGCGGCGCGAAGGGTGCTTCAGGCACCGCAGGCCAGCAGCCCGTAGGCGATCGTCCAACGCCAAGTCAGGCCGTCCGGGGTGGCGAGCGCTACCACGAGCGGATCGGCGAGGGTGAACACCCGCGCGCCGGCCGGTGGCGCCTGGCCGTCGCCCATGGGCACCACGACCCAGGCGGGTGCGTCCGGCGCCGCGCACAGGGTCGCGACGGCCCCGGGCGGCGGATCGGCGGCCCGCAGGGGAACCGGCGGCGCGAACGGCCGGCGCTGCGCATCGGTGGCGAGGCCGAGCGCGATCAGCCGCTCCGTCCGGTCGGCCCAAAGCAGCGCCAGGGGTCGCGAGAACACGATGCTGGCGCCCTGCAGGCTGGTGATCCAGCTCGGCCGGCCGAGCGCCAGCCAGGTCTCCGCTCCGCCGTCGAGCCAGAGCACCTCCCCGGACCGCTCCGCGATGGCGGCGGCGAGGCCGGGCAGCAGGGTGCGGTCCTCGATGCGCCGGAATGCTGGGGAGCGCCCGTCCCAGAAACCGACGAGGGCGAGGACGAGCGCCAGGGCCAGGACCGCCCTCGCGGGCCGGGACCGCTCCGCGGCGATCCAGGCGAGGCCGGCGGCGAAGGCCAGGGGCGGCACGATCGGGAAATTCCGGATCAGGCTGAGTTCGAGCTGGGCCCCCTCGGTCAGGTGGGTGGCGAGCCACCCGAGGGTGAGCGCTTCGAGGCAGAGACGGCCGGCGACGAGGAGGCCGACCAGGGCCAGGGTCGCGCGCATCAGGGTGCGGGACGGCGTCAGCCAGTCCCGCCGGACCGCCGCGTGGACCCCGACGGCGAGGAAGCCGGCGGTGGCCCCGAGGACGAGGTCGAAGGAGAACACCCAGGCCAGCCCCAGGAGGGCGAGGGTGATCCGGTCTCCCGGCCGCCCCTGCGGAAGGATGGCCGCGCAGAGGCCGAAGGCGCCGGCGCCGAGGACGGAGGTGATCCACAGAAAGCGCCAGGGCTGGACCTGGATCACCAGGAGCGACGACCACAGTTCCTCGAACAGCGTGGTGGCGGCCACCCCGCAGGCGCCGGCGAGGAGCGCGGCCAGGAGCACGCGACGCGTCCGGTTCGGAACCAGGGTCGCGGCGATGAGGATCGACGCGGCCTGCACGGCGGGCGGCCCCCAGGCCTCGCTCGGCCAGAGCACGGGGAAGAGTTCGGCGCAGCGCTGGCGCAGGATACCGAGGAATTCGGGATCGACGGGTTGCAGCAGGCGCGCGAACAGCGGCACGCCGAGACCGGCGGCGACCAGGATCGCGACGGGCAGCGGCAGTAGCACCAGCAGCCAGCGTCGGTTCTCCGCGACGAGGGCGAAAACGATCACTGCCAGGCCCGCCAGCCCCATGATCGGATGGACGAGGCCGCCGAGCGCCACGAACCCGAGCGCCCGGGCACGGCGGCCCGAGAGGATGGCCGCGAGACCGGCGAGCACCGCCGCCTCCGCCAGGGTCCGCGGCGCCGCGATCGCCTCGCCGATCCGGAAGATGCCGGGCAGGCCGTACCAGGCGGGCAGGACCGCCATGGCGGCGAGCACGATCCAGCGCCGCCGTCCGGCGCCGAGGGCGCCCGCCAGGACCGAGGCGGCCCAGAACCAGGCGACCAGCCCCGCGAGGCCGACGGCGAGCGCCGCCGGGCCGGCGCCGAGGGCCGCCACCAAACCCCGCAGCGCGAGCGGGAACAGGCTGAAGCGCGACTGCCCGTCATGGGTGAACATGAGGTCGCGCCCGACCCCCTCCGGGTCGAGGTCGGCCAGGGCCCGTCCCACATAGATGCGGGCGTCGCCGTGGATGCCTTCGTAGGGATGCAGCAGGAGGGCGAGACCGGCGATCCCGAGGAGGGGCCAGGTGGAGCGGCGCAGGGCCGAGGGCCAGCGCGGAGCGGCGAGGCCGGGTGCGGGGTCCGGCACGGGCACCGGGCGCTCCGTGATCCCTGCCGTCGCCATCGCGGTCAGGCCGCCCGGCGCGGCACCAGGCGCTCGCTCGTCAGCGCGTCCTGCGCACCCGAGACGCCCGCCTCGGTGTATTCCGCATCCTCGTTCACGCACCAGGGATCGTAGCGCCGCTCTCCGGCGAGGATGTTCTCCACCGTGAGCATCGCGGTCATCATCGCGTGGTCCTGGTTGTTGTACTTGTGCATGCCGTTGCGCCCGACGAGGTGCAGGCTCGGGTAGGCGTGCTCGAGGTCGCGCCGGATCGTGGCGACGTGCGCCTTGTAATCCTCGTCGTAGACCGGATAGGCCTTGGGCTGGCGCACCACGCAGGCATCGACCACGTCCTCGGACCGGATCAGCCCGATCTGGCCGATCTCGCGCTTGGCGAGGGCGATGAGGTCGGCATCGGACCGCGTCCACAGCCCATCGCCCTCGAAGCAGAAGTATTCCAGGCCGAGGCAGGTATGCGCCGCGTCGGGTACCATCTCGGGCGACCAGGAGCGGAAGTTCTGCACGCGCCCGACCTGCACGGACGGATCGTGGATGTAGATCCAGTTGTCGGGGAAATTCCGGTCCGAGCGCGCGATCAGCGCCACGGTGAGGAAGTCGCGGTATTGTAGGGCGCGGGCCTGGAAGGTGCTGATCGGGGCGGGCGAAAGGGACCCGACGAGTTCGCGCAGGGGCGCGGAGGAGATGACGTTGCGCGCCGTGAAGGTCTCGCGGGTGCCGTCCACGGCCTTGGCCGTGACGGTCCAGAGCCCGGTCCGGGCCTCGAAGTGCAGGCCGTCGACGCCCCGGTCGAGATGCAGGGTTCCGCCCCGGGCGACCACCTTCGCGGCAGCCGCCTCCCACATCATGCCCGGCCCCTTGCGGGGGTAGCGGAAGGATTCGATCAGCGTCTTGATCACGGGCTCGCCGGCGCGCGGCGCCTTGCGCAGGCCGAGGGAGCGCACCAGAGCGTCGCGGATCGCCGCCCCCAGATCGAGGCCGTTGATGCGCTGGGCCGCCCAGTCCGCCGAGATGGCGTCGCAGGACATGCCCCAGACCTTCTCGGTGTAGGTCTTGAAGAAGATCGAGAACAGGCGCTCGCCGAAGCGGTTGCGGACCCAGTCGTGGAAGCTCTTCGGCTCCGCGATCGGCCGTGCGCGGGCATAGAGGTAGGAGGCGACGCAGGCGGTGCTCTCCAGGAGCCCGAGGTTGCGCAGGGCCTCGAAGGCCTTGAGCGGATAGGCGTAGTACTTGCCCTTGTAGAAGATCCGCGACAGCCGCGGCCGTTCGATGAAGTCGTCCGGCAGGAGCTCGTCCCAGAGGTCGACCACGGCCTTCGACTTCGAGAAGAAGCGATGGCCGCCGATGTCGAACAGGTAGCCGTTATGCGCCACCGTGCGGCTGATGCCGCCAACCTGGACCGGATCCTTCTCCAGGACCGTTACGGAGCGCCCGGCCTTCGCCAGCAGGTAGGCGGCGGTCAGGCCGGCGGGACCCGCCCCGATCACGAGCGTTTCCGAGTGGTGGCTCATCGGGCAGGACCGTCAATCAACCAGAGGACGAAGCATTCCCGGGATACTCCGGATTGGTTAAGGAAGCCCTTTTCGGCATGCGGACGGTTCCCCCGCGCGACATCCGCGCCGCCCTCGCAGCCGGGTCCGCCCCCCGGCGGCCCTCCCGCCCGGCAGCCGGGCTTCCCATATCGGTCCTGTCCTCCCGCCGTCCGGAACCGCCTTGCTCAAGATCGCCGCTCTCGCCTTCGTCCTGGTCTACCTCGCACCCATCGCGATCTCAGCCGTTCTCTATGCCAGCCAGACCCGGGGGGACTGGCGCTCCGCCGACCGCTCCAGCACCGGCCTGCTGCCTCCGGCCTCGACGCATCCGGAGGCGATCGTGCGGATCTTCTCGGCCCGGACGGTGAGCTGGCGCGGCATCGTCGCCACCCACAGTTGGATCGTCGTCAAGGAGGCCGGTGCGCCCGCCTATCAGCGCTTCGACTACACGGCCTGGGGCCAGCCGATCTGGATCGATCGCTTCGTGCCGGACGGACGCTGGTTCGGGAGCGTGCCCGAGACCGTCGTGGGCGCCGACGGTCCGACCGCCGAGGCGATGATCCCGCGCATCCGGGAGACGATCCGGACCTACCGCTACGCGCAGCCCGGGGACTACACCGTCTGGCCCGGGCCGAACTCGAACACCTTCGTGGCCGCCGTGATGAGCGCGGTGCCGGAGATGGCGGCGAGCCTGCCCGCCACCGCGATCGGCAAGGACTTTCCCTATGACGGCCGCTGGATCGGCCCGACGCCGTCGCGGACCGGATTCCGGCTCAACCTCGGCGGCTATCTCGGGCTGACGGTCGCCTGGGTCGAGGGCCTGGAGCTGAACATCCTCGGGGCCGTCGCGGGCCTGGACCTCCGGCGGCCGGCCCTCAAGCTCCCAGCCCTCGGACGCGTCGGGTGGTGAAGCGCGGTCCCCGCGCCCCCCGGACGAACGACGCTAATCCTGCCAGACCGGCGCGCGTACGCTCAACTCGAGGAAGAGCGCCAGGCACCCGATATAGATGTTCAGATAGGCAAGCATAGCGGCAACTTGGACGTCCTCTCCACGCACTGGCGGCGCGGCTACGTAGTATGATGCATCCCCGACATCCGCTACGCAAGGATAAAGGCTGCCGCTAAGCACGATCCTTCATCTTTCGAATGACAACAAACCTGGACTGTCATGGAAGCGGCCCGAACGGGGTACGATCGCCGCAGTCGCGTATCGGCGATCAGGCGTTGCAGGAGTCCGGCGTCTAGGACCCGGAGACTCGCCATCATCCTTGAGGCCGAACGGGCCGCCCGTAGGGTCGCGCGTTCCGATCGCGGAACGCTTTCGCCCGCCTCGCACGCCGACACAGCCCGTACGAGGAAGTCGCTAGGACACTTCGGCCTTTGCAGCAATCGCCCTGCCGCGCGATGTCCGAACTCGGAAATACGCGATGATCCTCTTTTCCACGACCATGTGAACCAGAACTCCGACGACGCAGGCGGCGACGATCATCACCGGCCAGAGACTGGCTTCCAACGATAGCAGATGCGCTCTTTTCAGGATTGACCGACCCAGGCTGAAGGTCAGGGTATGGGTCAGATAGAGACTGTACGATGCGTCTCCGATAAGATGCATGGTTTTCAGCACCCATGACGAGGGGCTGATGTTGGGTGCAATCGCGGCCGCCAGGATGATGGCCCCCGACAGGACGAGTTCGAGGAACTCGAACCATCCCTCTCTGATCTGGAACACGACGATCGCGATGCCGATCACCAGCGCCGCGAGGGCGAGACCTCCCCCGAGGAGGCCATGCCGCGATCGATCGATGGCCGAAACCTGCGTGACAATGCCGATGAGGATTCCCAGTGCAAACAGCAGGAAGATCGCACTGCCATGCCAGGCGACGCTCCTGAAGGTCGTCAGATATCCAGCGAAGGTCAATGCGACCAGAGCCGACAAGATGAGGACCAAGCCCGATCTACGTTGAAGCGACAAAGACAAGGCAAAAATGTAATAGAACATCATTTCCCAGACCAGCGACCAACCTACGCCGTGAACAGGCTCCACCAGACCGTTCGGAGAGACGACGGGAAGCAGGAAATATGAGCCCGTCGTCCAGACAAAGTCCTTCTGTCGGCTATCGATGAAAATCTTGATCGACAGGGCGATCCAATAAAGCGGAAAGACCCGCTGGATCCGCCGCAGCAGAAACTCACGGGGTGCATCCACCGTCGCGAAGGAATCCCAGGCGGTCACGGTCATGATGAAACCGCTGATTACAAAAAAGATTCCGACGCCTAACGCACCGAGCGCAGAATACCTCTCATCTAGAATATGGGAAAAAACCACCAGGAGGGCCGCAATACCTCTCATATACTGTATATTATCAAGTATGATCGATTTTCCAAGACGTTGCGGCACCATCTCACATACCCGTCAGATTTAAACACAAGGATAGCCACGAATTTCGGGATTCACGTGCAGTCCGGACCCGATTTTCCTGAAGGGATGCGTGAAGGAGCGGTCTCACCGGCATCGGCAGATATATCGAGGCGCAGGCCCACAGGCTGATCGTCTTCCACCTCGCATCCGATCGAGCATTCAACAAAATACAACCTGAAAATACGAAGCGACTTGAAATATCTGCCCTCGACGCTCGATTTCAGATTCCCGATTGATTACATAAAAGTTAATAGGCCCAGCCCTATCCGGAAGTCATATTTATTCCAATGACTCGGATTTTTCTATTACGCAACAGAAAATTCCAACCGAAATCTGACTCGAATACGCAGCTCGCACGAATTTTTATTGTCAATGCGCGTCAATCCGCTCACCACAGGATATCGATTACCTATGCATTGCGCAGGTTAATGAGCCAATTCGATGAAATAATATCTTCAAAATACAAAATAAACATGCGCCTTCTCAACAGTTTATAACTATTAAACTGGTAATAATAGTTTTCTGATGATCCAAATTGGTGTTTATCGTGTTATAATTTGAAATCACGATCCGCCCACAAGCAGTACAGATAGAATTCGGTCGTCTCTTTGAAGTTTTCTCGCAAAACTTGCGAATGAAAACTGTACGCCCCCCCCCTGTCGAGCGAGAGATTTGGCGGCAGGATCGCCGAAGGGCCCTTCGCCCGCCGCGCCACTCGCCTTCGGGTCGCGCCCCGGCTCGCCCTTCGGTCGGCTGGGCCGCGATCTGCGGTTGGCCGATCCGCTTCTGTGCAGCAGAGGAAAGTCGTCACGGCAAAGATCGCCGCGCGCAGCCGGTCATTCATAGGTGTCGACGAGCGCCTCGAATGCCGATCTTCATTCGAAGAGGATGCGTCTGCTCCGTGGCCGAACGGTACGTCGCGAATCTGCGATCCATCGACCGAAAGGGCGGACAATCAGCCGCTCACGCCCGCCGCAGGAACGAAGCTGGCCGCTGATCATTCAAGCTCGTATCGGCAGCCCGGCGCTTGACATGACACTCCTTACCCCGGACGACCCGGACCCGGATGGCCGGCCACCCGTGATTCCGTCCCCCGTAGCGCGCGACGATGGGCGCTCTGGGCAGGTCGCACCGTACCCTGCTGTCGACGGAGCGCCCGCCGTGACCGGACGGATTCCGAACCTTCGAGCGCTGGCGACAGCACCAGAGAACAAGGATCCGGAATGGCAAGGACAACGGCAAGAACGGGCAGGACCCTCCTCGGGGCCGGGGCCGTGCTGGGCCTGCTCGCGGCGCCCCCCTGCTGGGCGCGGCCGGACAGCACCGTCACCGTCACGGACGCTCAGGGCCTCGCCAAGGCCTATCCGCCCGGGACGACCATTCTGATTCCCGCCGGCACCGTCATCAACGGTCCGGTGGTCCTGCAATCCGTCGGATCGCCCGGCAAGCCCATCGTCGTGAAGCGATCCGGGAGCGGAGCGCTCCCCCGGATCACCGGGGCCGCCACCGCCTATACCGACGCCCTGACCGTCGGTTCGTACACGGTCATCGATGGGCTGCTCCTCACGGACACCAACCGCTACGGGGTGGCGGCCCCCAAGGACACGGTCGGCGTGACCGTGCAGAACAGCGAGATGACCCGGGTCGGCATCGGCGTCGGGTTGCTCGGCAGCCGGGGCCGGGTGCTCAACAACGTCATCCATGACCTCACGATGGTGAAGATGACGCCGAAGTCGGTGAATCCCGACGACGATTACGGTGCCAACGGAGTCCTGGTGGCCGGCACCGGACACGAGGTCGCCCACAACCGGTTCTTCCGCAATGCGGCGCCCAGCGACGATTACGGCGAGGACGGGGGTTGCGTGGAGCTGTTCGGATCCGTCTCCGACCTGCGCGTGCATCACAACTGGTGCGCGGACAGCGTCGGCTTCATGGAACTGGGCGGACAGAAGGGCGACGTCATCCAGAACGTGGACATCGCCTTCAATGTCGGGCTCGATCTGCGCAACAAACCCTTCTTCAACCCGCACAACGGCGGGGGCCAGTTCGCCGTCGACTTCCGCAACGTGACCCTCCGGCGCAACACCATCGTGGCGACGAAGGCCAATGCCAAGGCGATGGGTATCTTCTACCTGGATGCCGATCCGGCGCCCGGCGCCTTCAGCATCGCGGACAACATCATCAGTCTCAACTCCGGGGACAGCGTGTTCAAGCGCGAAGGCGGCTATCACACCGGCAACGTGTTCCACCTGCAGGACAAGGCCACGCACCTGTTCAACAACTGGTCCATGACCCTCGGCCCCGGCGAGACCTACGCCGATCCCCGGTTCGTCGATCCCGGCGCGGAAAAGCTCCGCCTGATGCCCGGAAGCCCGGCGGCCGGCAAAGGCGCGTTCTGAGAACGCGGGATCCTGAGAGCGGGGACCGGCGGCCCGCCGCCCGTCCCCATGGGACTCCATCGGGCATGGAACTCGACGGCAAGCCCGAGAGGGCCGTCCGGCGTGGTGGCGTCCCCGGCAGGTCTCGAACCTGCGACCCCAGGTTTCATCCCACTTCGGCTTCCGCCGCCGCCCGCCCGAAGGCGTGCGTTCGTGGTCTGGACTATCCCTTCACCGTAGGTCCCGTCGCCGGGGCCCTTAGGTGCCGCCCGTCTAGTCTCTACACCGTCCCGGTGCCCGTGGGAGCGGGCGCCGGGCTTGGCTCGGGATTGGCTGCGCGTGCCAGCGGCACACGTTGAGCGTTCCCCGAATTTGAGCGGATCCGCCGCGCGGTTTCCCATCGCGACGCCCAATTGTGACCTAGGAAACCTGTGCTCTGTCCAGCTGAGCTACGGAGACTCACCGAGGGCGTTCCTAGCATCATCACCCGGAGCCGCCAACCGGGCTCGCACGTCCCGGCTCGACGACCGGGGACTCCGGTCGCCCGTCGGCGGCCCCTCCTCCACCGGTGATTGTCTCGGCCCCCATCGGCATCGTCCGCCTGTGGCCATCTTGCCGCAATGCCACATGAACCGCCCTTCGCGGGGGCGCTCTTCCTTGCCTCGCCCCCGTGCGGGGCGACAATGACGGGGGATTCGCACATCGGGGGGCCGGGTTTCGTGACGATCGCGCGGCGACGATCGCTCTTCGTCCGGGGAGTGCTGCTCCTCGGCGTCATCCCGGGCTTCGTCACGGGACTGCAGGGCCCGGCGCGCGCGGTCGCGCCCGAATGCCTGGCGGCGCCGGCCCGGGAGGACCGTCTGGCCGGCCTCGGCCCACGGGGCGAACTGGTCCTCGCCTCGGGCGCCCGGGCGGTGCTCGACGGCGTGCGCTGGCCGGACGCCCCCGAGGCCGCGGCGGAGGCCCATGCCTGGCTCCTCGCCCGGAGCGGACACCGCCTGACCCTGGTCGCCCGGGGCGAGGTCGATCGCTGGGGCCGGTCCCATGTCGATGCGATGCCGCTGGACCCCACCGCGGAGGCGGCGCCCGACCTCGCGGCCGGGCTGGTGGCGCTCGGCCTCGTCGCGGTCGATGCGGGGGAGCGGGACGCCCTGTGCCGGCCGGCTCTCCTTGCCGTCGAGGCCGGGGCGCGCCGGAGCGGAAGCGGCCTCTGGCGCCAGGCCGCTCCGGACGTCCGGGACGGCCCCGCCCTGCGGACCAGACTGGGTCGTTTCGTCGTGGCCCAGGGCGTCGTGCTCTGGGTCGGAGAACGCCCGCGCCGCACCTATCTCGACTTCGCGCGCCGGGGCGAGGACGGGCTCACGGTGACCGTGTCGAAACGCACTTGGCGCGCCTTGCAGGAACGTGGTTTGAGTGCCGCCTCCCTGCGCGGGCGGCAGGTCCGGGTCCGGGGGGTGATGGAGGCTTGGCGTGGCCCGACCCTCGACATCGCGAGTGCCGACATGATCGAACTTCTGGACGGGGAGCAGGCGCAGAGGCGCTGAACGGCATGGCTTCGATCCTCCGCCTCACGATGCGCACGGCCGCCGCCCATCCTCTCGCGGGCCGGGTCCGGCTCGGCGTCCGCGTCGCTCCCTGGCCGCTGCTCGGCCTGCTGCTCACGGGCTGCATCGGCGACCAGACCGGTGCCGTCGTGCAGAAGGCGGCGCTGGCCGTGCCCCGCGAGGCCCCGCGCACGACGGGGCGCGAGCGCACCGCCTCGGATGCCGACCACGCCAAGCTGGTGGCCTCCTTCGGCGGGGAGTACCGGTCCCCGGCGACGCTCCGGCTGGTCAGCGACGTGACCGACCGCCTCGTCAAGGCGACCGAGCGGCCGGAGGAGACCTACGCGGTCACCCTGCTGGACTCGCCGGTGATCAACGCCTTCGCGCTACCGAGCGGCCGGCTCTACGTCACCCGGGGCCTGCTGGCACTGGCGAGCGACACCTCCGAGGTCGCCGCCGTCCTCGCCCACGAGATCGCCCACGTCACCCTGCGCCACGCCACGGCGCGCACCGAATTGGCGCTGCGCTCGCAGCTGGTGAGCAAGGTCGTGGCCGACGTGCTCAACGATCCCGTCACGGGCGCCCAGCTCCAGAGCCAGTCGAAATTCGCCCTGGCACGGTTCTCGCGGGATCAGGAACTCGAGGCCGACAGCGTCGGCGTGCGCACCCTGGCCCGCGCCGGCTACGATCCGTTCGGGGCCGGTCGCTTCCTCACCGCGCTGAACCGGACCACCGCCCTGAAGACCGGCACCGGCCAAGCCGGCGAGCCCGACATGCTGGCGACCCATCCGGGCACCGTCGAGCGCATCACCCTGGTGACCCGCGCCGCCCGCCTCATCGGCGCGCCGGGCCTCGGCGTCGACGAGCGCACCCGCTACCTCGCGGCCATCGACGGCATCGCCTACGGCGACAATCCCGGCGACGGGGTCGTGCGCGGGAGCAAGTTCCTCCATCCCGCCCTCGGCATCGCCTTCGAGGTGCCGGAGGCCTTCTCCATCGAGAACACCCGGAACGCGGTCCTCGGCACCACCGGCGAGGGCAGCCGGCGCCTGCTCTTCGACCAGGTCGAGAGCAATCCGGGCCAGAGCCTCGAGGAGGTGTTGAAGGCGACCTGGAACGACGTCGTCGAGCCCGGCTCCCTGGAGAACCGCATGGTCGCCGGCTTCCCGGCGGCGACGGCCCTGTCCCGCGGCAAGGACTGGACCTTCCGCCTCGCCGTGATCCGCGTCGGCGAGACCAGCTTCCGGATGATCATGGCGGCCAAGGGCAGCACCGATCCGGACGGTGCCTTCCGGCGCTGGACCGAGAGCCTGTCCGCGATCGATCCGGCCGAGGCCCGGACCCTGCGGCCCCTGCGCCTCGTCGTGGTGACCGCCGGCCCCGGCGAGAGCGTCGAGACCCTGGCGCAGCGCATGGTCGTCCCCGACAAGCCGGTTGAGCGCTTCCTCGTGCTCAACGGCCTGGAGCGCGGCGCCACCCTGCGCGCCGGTCAGACCTACAAGGTCGTGGTGGAGTAGTCCGGCCCCGGCGCCCGATGGTCGTAGGAACGGCTCTGTTGAACTGCGGCTCTTACAGTTTTGACCTGAAAAAGCTCACAGTCGACGGATGCTTTTGTCGAAGACGACGGCCACACGGCAGGCTATAGATAGGACTGCATCAGTCCCGCGGTACCCGCCGGGTCCGAAGCGGCTACCCCCGTGACCCTTCGAGATCCGACATGCTCGAAATCCTGACCGGCTTCCTCGATCGCACCAGCCTGGCGCCGCATGGGATCTGCCTGCTCTGGCGGCCGGAGCTGATCTGGACGCATGTCGTCTCCGACGCGATCATCGCCCTGGCCTACTTCACGATTCCGGTCGCCCTCGGCGTCTTCGTGACCCGTCGGCGCGACGTCGCCTTCGGCTGGATGTTCTGGGCCTTCGCCGTGTTCATCCTCGCCTGCGGCACCACCCATCTCTTCGAGATCTGGACCCTGTGGGTGCCGGACTACGCGGCCGAGGCGGCGGTCAAGGCGGTCACGGCCGCGGCCTCGATCATGACCGCGGTGCTGCTCTGGGTCCTGCTGCCGCGAGCCCTCGCCTTGCCCTCGCCCGCACAGCTGCGCACCGCGAATGCCGAGCTGCTGGCCCGCATACGCGAGCGTGACGCGGCGCTTGCCGCCCTGCAGGAGGCCTATGCCGAGCGCGACCGGGCCGAGGAGATGCTGCGCCAGAGCCAGAAGATGGAGGCCATCGGCGCCCTCACCGGAGGCGTCGCCCACGACTTCAACAATCTGCTCGGCGTCGTCATCAGCAATCTCGATCGGATCGAGCGCTTCCTGCCCGCGGAGAGCGGCGCACGCCGATCCCTGCAGGGAGCCCTGACGGGGGCCGAACGCGCGGCGGCCCTCGTCCAGAAGATGCTCGCCTTCGCCCGGCGCCAGCCTCTCCAGCCGGCGCGGGTCGACCCCAACGGCCTGATCCGCGACCTGTCGGAACTCCTGCGCGGCGCCCTCGGGACGGTGGAGGTCCCTGAGATGGTCCTCGCCCCCAAGGTCTGGCCGGTCTGCGTCGACGCCAATCAGTTGGAGAACGCCCTGCTGAATCTCGCGGTGAATGCCCGCGACGCGATCCGGGAGGGGGGCCACGCGGTGATCCGCACGCGCAACGTTCCAGCCGCCGAGGCCGCGACGATCCCCACCCTGCGCGACGTCGACCATGTCGCCATCGCGATCGCGGACAGCGGACGGGGCATGAGCCCGGACATCCTCGCGCGTGCCTTCGAGCCGTTCTTCACCACCAAGGCGGTGGGAGAAGGCACCGGCCTCGGCCTGAGCCAGGTCTTCGGCTTCGCCAAGCAGTCCGATGGGCACGCCCAGATCGAAAGCGAACCGGGTCGCGGCACGACCGTCTGGATCTACTTGCCCCGTGACCGCACTGAGGTATCGTCGCCGCGCGCGAGCAGCGAGACGGCAGGGATCACGCATGCACCGCGCGTCGGTTACGCCTGACGGACTGTGACGACGATGAGCAACGCACCCAAACCGCGCATCCTGATGGTCGAGGACGAGCCCCTGCTGCTCGAAGTCATCACGGCCGATCTCGAGGATGCGGGCTTCGTCGTCTTCCAGGCGGCCACCGCCGAGATCGCCCTGAACATCCTCAAGGCCGAGGCGTCCGTCGACCTCCTGTTCACCGATATCCGGCTGCCCGGCCTCATGGATGGATGGCAGCTGGCCGAGGCCGCGCGGGCGCTGCGGCCGGGCCTGCCGATCATCTACGCCACGGGCTTCTCGCAAACGCCGCCCCGCCTCATCGAGGGCAGCGTGTTCTTCACCAAGCCCTACCGGGCGGCGACGCTGATCAAGGCGATCGAGTCCTTCGAGGCCAGGCCGACCGCGTGAGCCGCCCACCCGGTCCGACCCGCCGTACGGTCACGGCCACCGGGCTTGCGGGCGCCGCCGCGTTGGCCGCCCCGGGCTCGTCCAAGTCCGGCACATCCGCGGCCGGCGCACCCGCGGCCGGCACGTCCGGGGAAGCGCCGGCGCCGGGCAGGCCGCTGCGCATCGCGATGCTGCTCTACCCGGGAATGACCGCCCTCGACCTCGTCGGCCCGCAGGCCCTCCTGTCCGGCATCGCCGGGGGCGGGCTGCATCTCGTGGGGCGCACGACCGGGGCCGTCCCATCGGATACCGGGCTGGCCCTGGTGGCCGGCGACAGCTTCGAGACCTGCCCGCGCGACCTCGACGTGCTGTTCGTGCCGGGGGGCGACGGGACCCCCGCCCAGATGCGTGACCGCGACACGCTCTCCTTCCTGCGCGACCGGGCGGCGCGCGCCGGCTGGATCACCAGCGTCTGCACCGGCTCGCTGATTCTCGGGGCGGCCGGCCTGCTTCGAGGCTACCGCGCCACCTCGCACTGGTGCGTGCGCGACCGGGTGCTGCCGCGCCTCGGCGCCATCCCGGTGGATGAACGCGTGGTCTTCGACCGGAACCGGGTCACGGCGGCGGGCATCTCGGCGGGGCTCGACTTCGCCCTGGCGCTCTCCGCCCGCCTCGCCGGGTCCGAGGCGGCCCGCACGAGCCAGCTCGTGGCCGAGTACGCCCCGGCACCGCCCTTCGAGGCGGGAACGCCCGCCACGGCCGGCCCGGCCATCACCGCGCGGGCGCGGGCGATCCTCCGCCCGCTGATCGACGGTGCGGAAGCCGCGGCGGCCGCAGCGGATTTCACGCGTCCGTGATCGGGCCGCGGCCCGAAACCTGCTGGTGTCCTCAATGGCCGTTTGCCACTGCGTCGGGCACACGCCAAGATCGCACTCCGAAGCTCACATCTTTGCCGTCACCTTCCGGGACCGCGCGCAACACCGGGCGGCCCATCCGCTCCGAAAAAGGATAGGACCAACCCATGGCGGCAGGCCTCGCGGGCGACCTCACGCGTACGAAATCGCTGGAACGGCTGAACAGCGACGCGGAAGGCGGCGAGCACAAGCTCGCCCGCACCCTCGGCCCCTGGAGCCTGATCGCGCTCGGAATCGGCGCGGTGATCGGCGCCGGCCTGTTCTCGCTCACCGGCATCGCGGCGGCCGAGCACGCGGGCCCCGCGGTGGTGATCTCCTTCGCCATCGCCTCCATCGCCTGCGCCTTCGCGGGCATGTGCTACAGCGAGCTCGCCGGCATGATCCCCGTGGCGGGCTCGGCCTACACCTACGCCTACGCCACCATGGGCGAGTTCGTGGCCTGGATCATCGGATGGGATCTCGTGCTCGAATACGCGGTGGGCGCCGCCACCGTGTCGGTGAGTTGGTCCAGCTACGTCACGCGGTTCCTGCGCGACACACTCGGGGTCAACCTGCCCCCCAGCCTGGTGAATTCGCCCTTCGAGACCTACAAGCTCGCCGACGGCACGGTGGCGCACGGCCTCGTTAACCTGCCGGCGATCCTCATCATCGTGGCGGCCTCCGCCCTCCTGATGATTGGAATCCGGGAATCGGCCCGGGTCAACGCCGTGGTGGTGCTGGTCAAGCTCGCGGTGGTGGCGGTCGTGGTCGGGGTCGGCCTGTTCTACATCAAGGCACAGAACTACGTGCCGTTCATCCCCGAGAACACCGGCACCTTCGGCGAGTACGGCTGGAGCGGGATCATGCGCGGCGCCGGCGTGGTGTTCTTCGCCTATGTGGGCTTCGACGCGGTCTCGACGGCGGCGCAGGAAGCCAAGAACCCCCAGCGCAACATGATGATCGGCATCCTGGGGTCGCTGGCCATCTGCACGGTGATCTACATCGCCTTCGCGGGCGTGCTCACCGGCCTCGTGCATTACGACCAGATGAAGGGCGACGCCGCCCCGGTGAACACCGCCATCGCGCAGACGCCCTTTCCCTGGCTGCGCAGCCTCGTGACCCTCGGGGTGATCGCGGGCTTCTCCACCGTCATCCTGGTGCTGCTGCTGGGCCAGAGCCGGGTGTTCTACTCCATGAGCCAGGACCGGCTGCTGCCGGGCTTCTTCTCCAAGATCCACCCGACCTGGAAGACGCCCTACCGCTCGAACCTGTTCTTCATGGTGTTCACCAGTGCGCTCGGCGGCTTCCTGCCGATCTCCCAGCTCGGCCACATGACGAGCATCGGCACGCTGCTGGCCTTCATCCTCGTCTGCGTCGGCGTCATCATCCTGCGCCGGACCCAGCCGGAGGCGCGGCGCGACTACCGCACGCCGCTCGTGCCCCTGGTGCCGATCCTCGGCATCCTCAGCTGCTTTGCCATGATGGTGTCGCTCGACGGGGAGACCTGGCTGCGCCTGCTGATCTGGCTCGCCATCGGTCTGGTCATCTACTTCGCCTGGAGCCGGCGCCACAGCCGGGTCGGGCGCGAGGAAGCGGCCTGAACGAACCAGGCGATTTCTCGCCTCGCCGGCGAGGCGCCACGCCTCAGGCGGTGCGCGCCAGCGCCAATGTGGGCGCGCTCCGAACCGGCTCGCCCACGGCCACGGTCTGGCGCTCGCGGGCGATGAAGGCGGAGGGCATCTCCGCCTGCATGTCGGCCTCGACGCTGCGCAGCATCGCGTCGGTGTGGCAGGGATGGAGGTGGATGATGGCGAGCGCCTTGACCCCGGCCGCCTGTGCCAGTTCCACGCCCTTCTGCCAGGTCGAGTGGCCCCAGCCCCGGCAGACCGGGTACTCGCCCTCCGTGAACATGCCGTCATAGACCACGAGGTCGGCGTCCCGCACGAAATCCATCAGGGCCGTGTCGGGCCACGGATCGCTGTGTTCGATGTCGCTGATCACGCAGAGCCGCCGGCCCGCATGCTCGAAGCGATACCCCACCGAGCCCTGCGGATGGTTGAGCAGGATCGTGTCGACGGTGGCGCCGTCCGGGAAGGTCAGCCGCTCGCCGGCCTTGAAGCCGTGATGGGCCAGCCGGCAGGGGATGATGTCGAGGGTGACGGGAAACAGCGGCGGCGAGAACAGCCGGTCGAGGGCCGCCGCAGCGCTCTCCCCGTCGAGGTTGCCGCAATAGGTGTTGAGGGTCCGCCCCGGATCGAGCACCACAGGTTTGAAGAACGGCAGACCGGCGGTGTGGTCGAGGTGCAGGTGGCTGAACAGGAGATCGATCTCCTTGGGCATCGCATCGCGGTGATGGCGCCCGCAGGCATTCAGACCCGAGCCCGCATCGAGCAGGAACAGGCGCTCGCCGCACCGGATCTCGAGACAGGGCGTGCTGCCGCCGAACTCGACGTAGTCCGGGCCACTGACGGGCGTCGAACCGCGCACCCCCCAGAAGGTCAGGGTGAGGCCGTCATCCGCGATGGGGCGGGAGGAGAAGGTCATCGTTCGATTACCATGTGCCCCGATCCCAACGCGGATCGGGTGCCCTTCGTCGCACCGGCGCGATCCAAATCCTCGCTGGTCGGCGACAGGCGGGTGCCGGGATCGAAGTGGAACTGCTCTGAGGTAGTAAGCCGCCTCCGACCCCGATGTGCGAGCCCGCACATGGCCGGGCAGGGATGCGGCGCGCGGAAAATTTCGCCGGCGCACTGTGTCGACCCGGCCACCAGCCCGATTTACCGCTGCGCCAGCACGTCGATCGCGCCCCGCGCCGGAGCGATCGCGGGCGGCGGGAGATCGCCCGAGAGGCCGAGGCGGACCAGGCGCGGCCAGGCGAGCGGGTAGGTCGGCGTCCCGGGGGTGGCCGTGGCCAGCGGCGCGAACAGCGGCCCGGCGCGCTCATAGGCGGGGACGAAGCCCGGCATCCGCGTCCGCGACAGCAGCGAATCCGGGGCGATCCAGCGCGACCACACCGCTTCGGCCACCTGGACCGGGCGCGGCCGGGCCGCGATGACCACCACCTCCTGTCCCGCATAGGCGAGGGCCTCGGGCCGGCTGACGTCTCCCAGGGGAGCGCCCCTGGCGGCGAGCGCCGCCCAGAACGGATGCTGCGCCCCGTCGGAATAGGTGGTGCGGACGGCGGCACTCCCCTCCTCCACCAGGGTGGCGATGCGCGCCTCCTCGGCCCGGCGATAGGCGACGACTTGGGCTTCCTTGGCCGGATCCTTCGCCGGCGCGAAGGTGTAGCGCCCGGCGACCACGCCGACGGCGGGCTCCTCGCCGATGGCGTCGAACCGGTCGGCCCCCTCCTTGAGCTGGCGCCAGAAGTCGATGTTCGGGTCGGTCCGGTGCCGGGCCATGTTCGCAGCCGTCATCCGGAACGGGTAGGACTGGAACTGGAAGGCGGATTGCCCGCCGGCGAAGGCCTCCCGGGCGATGGCGTAGATCTCGCCCACCACCTGATCCGTCATGGCGAAGCAGCCCATCGAGGAGCAGACCCCGTGCACCATCACGGCGGAACCGGTGGAGCCGTGGGCCCGGTCGTAGGCATTGGGGTAGCCGACGTCGAAGGAGAGATAGTAGCGCGAGTTCGGGTTCATCTGGCGCTGGGGCACCGTGTAGAACCCCTCGGGGGTCTGACGGTCGCCGCTCTTGCGCTTGGGGCCGAGCTGGCCCGACCAGCGGCAGATCGGAAAGGTCTTCACGTGGACGAAACGGCCGCTGCCGGCCCGCTTCCAGACCTCGATCTCGGATTCCTTCTTGTAGGCCCGGAACAGCACCGGGGCCGAGGCGGTGGTGCCGCGGGCCTGCATCAGCGCCAGGGTCGCGGCCGGAATCGGTGCGAAGGCCTTGGATGGCTCGGCCGGGGCGGGCGACGCCGCGATCACGGCGCCGAGGGCCAGGAGCGGCGCCGAGAGGGCGAGAAGGGCCGATGCCGCACGGCGGAGCGGATCCCGGAACAGGAAGACCATGCGTGGTCCCGAAGAGCGACCCGTCCGCTGGCGGGCGGACGCCCGTGCACGATGCACGCTCTCCTGCCTATCGCATCCCAATGGGGCGGCAATAGGGGAATGCCGCGGAACCTCAGCGGCGGCCCGGTCCTCCCCCGCGATCAGGCGGCCAGGACCGTGTTGCGCTCGATGCGCAGCACCGCGTCGAAGGGCTCGCCCCCGGCGAGGGCCTCGGCATCCGGCAGGCAGACGATGAGCCCGCATCCGGCCCGGGCCGCGCGCAGGGCCGCGAGGCGGGCGCGGATCTCGTCGCCCTTCCGGTCCTCCAGCGCGATCGCGACGACGACGATGTCCGGGCGGCGCACGAGGCAGCGGGCGAGATCGATGGCGATGCGCTCGCGCGGACCGATGGCGTTCTCGCCCAGGCTGGCGCCGCCGCCGGCGAGGCCGGGCTCGACCCGGCTCTCGAGGCCGAGCCGGTAGACGGCCGGCTCCAGGCCCTCGTCGGCGAGCACCCGGCGCACCAGGGCCCGCACCCGCGCCTCGGCACCGGCCTCCTCGCCGTTGATGCGTCCGAACAGGATGTTCTCCTCCAGGCTCGCGGCGGCCGTGAGCCGGGCCGGGTCGTAGAACTCGACGCCCCCCCGCAGGTTGGGCGGCATCAGGCGTGCGAAGGAGCGGCGCGCATCCACCAGCCGCTCCTCGAAGGCGGCGTCGATGAGGCCGAAGCGGTGCCGGGTCTCGCTGTAGCGGAGGGCGAGGCCGATCAGGCGCTTGCGATCCCGCTGGCCGGCCGGGCCGCGGCGCCAGCCCCTGGCCTCGGGCTGGCGCCCGACGAGATCCTCGAAGAAGCCGCGCTCGGCCGCCGGGAACAGCGAGAAGGTCTCGAAGAGCGGATGGTCGTCGGGCAGGTCGGCGAAGATCTCCACGAGGCTCCGGGCGACCTGGAGGCCGATCTCGGTGAGGGGGCGGCTGAGTCCCTCCGCCTCCAGCACGGCGCGGAGATACGGGTGCGCGGCGATGTGGTCGGGGGCGAAGGCCGGCCCCACCGCCTCGCCGAAGAGGATGTTCTCGCCCACCGTGGCCTGGTGGTTGTAGCGGGCCGGATCGAAGGGCTCGACCAGGCGGC
This sequence comes from Methylobacterium sp. TK31, assembly GCF_055361545.1. NCBI lineage: Bacteria > Pseudomonadati > Pseudomonadota > Alphaproteobacteria > Hyphomicrobiales > Methylobacteriaceae > Methylobacterium > Methylobacterium sp. TK31. The sequence goes on from NZ_CM143964.1 coordinate 3,907,721, forward strand.
CGGCCTTGTCGGCGGCAAGCGCCTCGCGGACCGCGCGGCGGGCGGCCACCACGGCGCGGGCGATCTCCGGCTCGGCCGCCGGATCGACGGTGCCTTCCAGCCCGCGCGCATACGCGAAGGCGTCGAGCCCGGTGATCCGCAGGGTGGTGATCAGGTCGTCGGGGTCGGGCGTGCCGGAGGCGCCGTAGAGGATGTTCTGGCGCAGGGACCCCTCGATGAGGATGGCCTCCGCGCCGGCCAGGGCGATGCGCCGGGCCCGCTCCTCAGGCTCGAAGGCGCGCAGATCGATGCCGCCGTAGGTGACCGCGCCGGCGGAGGGTTCGAGCTGCCCGGCCAGGATCGCGGCGAGGACCCGGCTGCCGCTGCCGCGCTCGCCCAGGATGGCGACGTGACCCGGCATCGGAAGGGTGGCGTCGACGCCGGCTAGGCGCTCGCCGGTGGCGGGATCGTAGGCCCCGACCCCCTGCGCCACCAGGGTGCCGGCCTCGGGCAGGGCCGTCACCGTACCGGGCCGGGCCGGGGCACGGCCTTCCAGGGCCGGTACGGCGATGGCGACGTCGCGGAACGGTCCGGTGAGGGCGCGATGAAGGCTCGCCAGCCTCAGGGTCACGGTCAGGGCCACCACCGCGAGGGCGAAGCCGCCGGCGGCGGCCAGCAGCGCCCCGGGTTCCACCGGCGCGGTGGTCCCGTCATGGCCGCGCCACAGCGCCACTGCGACGACGATCGCCGGCAAGAGGATCGCCAGCGCCATAGAGGGTGCGCGGGCATAGGCCAGGGCGGATTCCGAAGCCTCGAGGGCGTCGCGGGTGCTGGCGCCCTTGGCGGCCAGGCGCCGGCGCTCGAAGGCCACGGCCCCGTGCGCCCGCACCGCCGGCATGCGCCGGATCAGGTCGGACAGCGCCCGTCCGGCGGCCCCGCCGGCCCGGAGGCGCAGGGCGGCCCGGTCCTGCATCCGCCGCTGGATCAGCGCCCGGGCGAGGCCGGCGGCCAGGATCCCCGCGGCAACCGTGGGCACGAGGCGCGGTGCGGCGAGGCCGGCGAGGACCAGGGCGAGGACGGCACTGCCGATCGCCAATGCCGGTACCAGGATCGCCAGGCCGAACAGGGTGTCGAGCCGGGCGAGCAGATCGCCCATGGCCTGCGCCAGGGCGCGGGCCTCGTCGCGGGCGCCGGGCGGCGCACGCAGGATCGCCTCGGTGACCCGTCCCTGCAGGGCCGCCACCGAGCGGGTCTGGGCGTGGAAACACAGGCGCGCCACGGCCCAGCCGAGGCCGGCCGAGGCCAGTGCCGCCGCCGCGAGTCCCAGGAAGGCCGCCCGCACCAATTCGCCGTGCGGCAGGATCCAGCCGCCGAAGGCCACGAAGGGGCCCTCGGCGGCGGGACGCCAGGGCAGGGCCGCGGCGATCCGCAGGAACGGGCGCGCCGGATCGGTGTCGTGCACCTGGACGCCGACGAGATCGCGCAGGCACAGCAGCGCGAGCAGCGCGAGGGGGCCGCCGAGACCGAGCGCCAGCCCGACCGCGGCGGCATGCTCCCTCCGCGCGGTCCGCCAGGTGAAGGCGATCGGATCGCGGTCCATCGGCACCCTGTCCACGACGCCCCGGGAAACTGGGGCCCGGGAGCGGCTTAGAGGATCACCCCCAGGGGCGAAAGCGTGGGGACGCACCTCGGGGGCCTGCCTCTCTTCTCCGCCGTCGATTCGCCTCGCCGGTAGGCCGATTGCGCCATCCGAAGCGTTTCGAGAGGATTGCCGGCTCCCGCGGGCGGGAAAATCCCTCTAGAGTGCGTGGCCCTGCGGTCACTCCCGGGGGTCCGCCGCCTCGTCAGGCCCCTTGGTCCTTCCCACCCGAGTCTCCCGAACCTCCATGTGCGAATTGCTCGGCATGAGCGCGAACGTGCCCACCGATATCCGCTTCTCCTTCGCCGCCCTGGCGCGGCGCGGAGGCGAGACCGGCCCGCACGCCGACGGCTGGGGCATCAGCTTCTACGAGGGACGCGGGGCCCGCGCCTTCCACGAGCCGGAGCCGAGCGCGCAGTCGGAGCTGGCCAGGCTCCTGCGCCGGACGCCGATCAAGAGCCGCATCGTCATCGCCCATGTGCGCAAGGCCAATCGGGGCCGGGTGAACCTCGAGAACACCCACCCCTTCAGCCGCGAATTGTGGGGCCGGCGCTGGACCTTCGCGCATAACGGCCAGCTCAAGGGCGTGAAGAAGTGGCCCCTGACCTGGTTCAAGCCCGTGGGCTCCACCGACAGTGAGCATGCCTTCTGCTGGATGCTCGACCAGCTCCAGCAGCGCTGGCCGGACCTGCCGAGCCCGGCGCGGATCGACCGGGCCGTGGCCGATCTCTGCGCCGCGCTGCACGGCCTCGGCGTGTTCAACATGCTCTTGTCGGACAGCCGCACCCTCTATGCCCATTGCGGCAAGCGCCTGTGCTACCTGACGCGCTGCGCGCCCTTCGGCACCGCGACCCTGGTGGACGAGGACTGGCGGGTCGATTTCGCGCAGGAGACCGGGGCGAAGGACGTCGTCACGGTGATCGCCACGAAGGCGCTCACCCGCGACGAGTGCTGGACCGACGTGGAACGCGGCCACGTGCTCTCGCTGCGCGACGGCGCGGTGCGCATTCTCAAACCGGCCGCCCCGAAGGCCGCCGCCGACAAGCCCCCGCGCGCCGTGCGCATTCCGTCCCCCTGCGGCTGTTGATGCGGCGCCGGCCACAACCGCTACGGTTTGCCTGCGGGATGCGTCACCGGCACAGATGCGCTACAACGCCCGGGATCAGTGGACCGCGCGGGTGCTTCTCGGACGCCTCGGGCCGACACGAAACCTGACCGCCCCAGATTACGACGAGCCATGACACGCGACGTGACCGACACCGCCCCCGACGCCCTGTCGGCCTCCGCCGATGGCCGGCCGAACCTGTCTTCCAACATCCGCAGCCATCTCGGCGAGCACCTGCGCACGGTCTACGAGCGACTGGCGCCGGACGAGCAACCGACCCGCTTCGCCGAGCTCGTCGCGCAGCTGGAAGCCGCGCTGAAGGCGCGCGGCGAGGCGATCGAGCCCGAGTTCCGCAACGGCCTGCTCGCCGCCGTGCCGTCCCTGCGCGCCTTCGCCCTCTCGCTGACGAGCAACCCGGCCCGCTCGGACGACCTCGTGCAGGACACCCTGCTGAAGGGCTGGCAGCACCGCGCCCGCTTCCAGCCGGGCACGAACCTGAACGCGTGGCTGTTCACGATCCTGCGCAACATCTTCTACTCGGACCACCGCAAGCGCGTGCGCGAGGTCGAGGACCAGGACGGCTCCTACGCCGCCCGCCTCGCCACCGCCCCGCACCAGGGTGACCGCCTCGACGTCGAGGACCTGCAGACGGCCCTGGGCAAGCTGCCGCCGGACCAGCGCGAGGCGCTGGTGCTCGTCGGTGCCGAGGGCGTGTCCTACGAGGAGGCCGCCGCCATCATGGGCTGCAAGGTCGGCACCGTGAAGAGCCGCGTCAGCCGCGCCCGCGGGCGCCTCGCCGAACTCCTGGGCTACGACGAGGAGGACCTGAGTTCGGACCGGCTGATCCAGTCGGCGATGCCCAAGGACGCCTGAGCCCGGACCTCCGCGACCGCCTGACCTCCCAGCGTCCGTCCGCGCCCTCCGGCGCGGCGGACGGTGCCGTCGGCTCCGTTCGTTCCCGGAGTTTTCGACGCATCCCTTCCGGGAGTTGGACGTTACTGCCCTGAACCCGGCAGCGCTTCACAGCGTCGCGGGACACTCGTTCAGGAGCTTCACGATGAACTTCAAGACCCTTCTCGCCGCCTCCGCGATCGCCCTCAGCCTGCCCATGGCCGCCCAGGCGCAGGGCCTGGTCCGCGGCGCCGAGCGCGGCGCCCAAGAGGGTGCGGATGCGGCCGGCCCGGTCGGCGCGATCGTCGGCGGCGCCGTCGGCGCGGCCACCGGCACGGTCGGTGGCATCCTCGGCGTCGATGACCGTCCCCGCTTCCGCCAGTACGTCACCCGCGAGCGTCGCTCGTCCTACGACTATAACGGCGATGTCCGCGTCGGCGCCGTGCTGCCGAGCTCCGGCGTGACCTATTACGACGTCCCCGCCGAGTACAACGCCCGCGGCGCCCGCTACACCATCGTCAACGAGCGTCCGGTGCTGGTCGACCGCAGCCACCGCATCGTCGAAGTGATCGACTAAGACGTGACCACCGCGCCCCGGCGCGGTGATTGATCGAGGCCTCCGGCGACCCGATCGCCGGGGGCCTTTGTCTGTCCGGAACTGTTCAGGCGAGTTGCCGGGCCGGCGATCCATGGCGATGGACGGTGCAACACTTGGCGATCTCGGCCGTTCTTCCTCCGGCACGCGTTGCGTGGGTACGAATTTGTCGATGGACGCGAAGGATACCCAGACAATGGCAGACGATTCCATGGTCGATCCGGCCCTTCCCGAGCCGGTGCGCGATCATCTCGGCCAGCAGCTCCGGACGGTGTTCACCACCGGCGACACGGTCCCTGAATATCTCGGCGATCCGGCCGTCCCCGACGCCTTCGCCCCGCAGCTCAAGCGCCTCGAGGTGCGATTGAAGACCCACGAGGAGGGCACGGAGGCCGTGGAACAGGCCCTCGAAGGCCTGCTCGGCGATCTCGGAGCCGTCTCTGGGACCATGCCGAAGGGCTGAGCGAGGTCGATCAGACCGTCGGCTTCGTCGCCAGGATGTCACGGATCTCGGAGAGGAGCTTCACGTCGGCCGGCACCTCGGCCACGGCCTCGGGCTTGGCTTCCTCCTTGCTGACGAGGCGGTTCATCGCCCGGATCACGAGGAACAGCACGAAGGCGACGATGATGAAGTTCAGCGCCACCGTGATGAACTGACCGTAGCCGATCACGGCGCCCTGCTTCTTGGCATCGGCGTAGGCCGCACCCTTTTGCACGCTCGAAGAGAGGGCGATGTAGTAGTTCGAGAAGTCGAGACCGCCGGTGATCGCGCCGATCATCGGCATGAACAGGTCCTGGACCGCCGACGTGACGATCGCCCCGAAGGCGGCGCCGATGATGACGCCGACGGCCAAGTCCACGACGTTGCCGCGCAGCGCGAACTTCTTGAACTCCTCGAGCATCGCCTTGCCTCCGAGCCCGGACGAAGCATCCGGGCAACCTCCAGCTTAGTCGAAGACGAGCCGGAAGCGACAGCGCCGCCCCTCAGATGTCCACGGCCCGATCATGCGCAGGGCCCGCTGGCTCAGCCAGGTCTTCGCCCACCGGGATCGAGGCCGCACCGTGCCCCTCCGCCTTGGCCCGGCGGCGATACTGAGCCGCCCCGATCGGCAGCGTGACGAGGTAGCCGAGTGCCAGGGCCACCATCGCCTCGAAGGGGAAGCTGATGAACAGGCCGAAGGCCGCCACCACCACGAGGAAGATCGGCAGCACCCAGTCCCGGGGCACGCGCTTGCCCATGGTCTTGCCCGAGAAGGTCGGCACGGTGGAGACCACGAGGAGGGCGATGCAGAGCATGTAGCCGAGCACCACGGGGGCCGCCCAATGCTCCATCGGCAGGCCCAGGAAGTTGAGGTAGAGCGGGAGCATGGCCGTCAGGGCGCCGGCGGGCGCCGGCATGCCGACGAAGAAATCCTTCTTCCAGGCCGGGCGGTTGGGGTCGTCGAGCATCGCGTTGAAGCGGGCGAGCCGCAGCGCCATGGCGATGGCGAAGATCAGCGCCACGATCCAGCCGACCGAGCGCAGCTCCTTCAGGGCGAACCCGTACAGGATCAGCGCCGGTGCACAGCCGAAATTGACGAAGTCCGCGAGGGAGTCGAGCTCCGCCCCGAAGCGCGAGGTGCCCTTGAGCATCCGGGCCACGCGCCCGTCGATGCCGTCGAGAAACGCCGCGGCCACGATGGAGATCACCGCCGGCTCGAACTTGCCCTCGAAGGCGAGACGGATCGCGGTCAGCCCGAGGCAGAGCGCCATCAGGGTGATCATGTTGGGCGCGATCATCCGGAACGGCACCGGCTTGAAGCGGCGGGGCCGGGGCTCGTTCGCGTCGGGCGCGAAGGGTGGGAACAGATCGTCCATGGGAACCCCTCAGATGCGCCGGAACACGCGCTCGGGCCCGCCGCCGAGATCGGCGAGCACGGTCTCGCCCGCCACGGCCTTCTGGCCGAGGCCGACAAGCACGCGGGTCCCGACGGGGAGGTAGACGTCGACGCGCGAGCCGAAGCGGATGAGGCCGAAGCGCTCGCCGACGTTCAGGGTGTCGTTGGCATGCACCCATCCGACGATCCGGCGCGCCACCAGCCCGGCGATCTGCACCACGCCGACCCGCAGGGGCTGGCCCTTGTGCGTCGTCTCCATCACGAGGCCGTTGCGCTCGTTGTCGTCGCTGGCCTTGTCGAGCTCCGCATTCAGGAACAGGCCCGGCGTGTAGTGGATCTGTCCGATCCGGCCCGTCACCGGCACCCGGTTCACGTGGCAGTCGAACACGTTCATGAAGACCGAGATGCGCAGCATCGGCTCCTGCGGCAGGTCGAGTTCCGGCGGCGGCAGCACGGTGGAGATGAGGTTCACCCGCCCGTCGGCCGGCGAGACCACGAGGCCGTCGCCCACGGGGGTGATCCGTTCCGGATCGCGGAAGAAGTAGCAGACCCACAGGGTCAGGATCAGGAAGACCCAGCCGAGGAACTGCGCGAAGTAGGCGCCGATCACCGTCAGCACGATGCCGATGACGATGAAGGGATAGCCCTCCTTGTGGATCGGCACGAGCGTCCGGCGAATCGTCTCGAGGAGGTCGGTCATGAGGGCTCAGGACTGCTTTCGTCTGGTGGGCGCCCCCGGAAGGCTCCCTGGGCAGGGGCCCCCTCATAAGGCACGGACGCGCGTCCGTCATACGGTTTCGGATCAGGGACGCGCGAGGCGTCCCAGCGCGGTTTCGGATCAGGAACGCGCGAGGCATCCCAGCGCGGTTCCGCATCAAGGACGCGCGAGGCCGCCGCGGCGATCCGCTCAGCCGTCGGCCTGGACGAGGGGCGGCAGCCGGGACAGCCGCAGGGCGATGGCCAGCGCCACCCCGTAGAGGGTCGCGAAGAACGCCACCACGCCGATCCAGCCCGAATGGGCGAAGAACCAGCCGCCGGCGGTGCCGAGCACCGAGGATCCGAGATAGTACAGGCAGAGATAGATCGACGAAGCCTGGGCCCGGTCGCGCAGGGCGCGGCGCCCGACCCAGCTGCTGGCCACGGAATGCGCGCCGAAGAAGCCCACCGTGACGAGGACGATGCCGAGGATGATCAGCGCCAAGTGGCCGGACAGCGTCAGGCTCACGCCCGCGAGGCCGAGCAGGATGGCGAGCCACAGCACCTTGCGCCGCCCGAGCCGGCTCGCGATCTCGCCCGTGAGCGCCGAGGAGAAGGTCCCGAACAGGTAGACGACGAAGATCGCCCCGATGGCGCTCTGACTCAGGGAGAAGGGCGGATCGAGCAGGCGGAAGCCGATGTAGTTGTAGATGCACACGAACCCGCCCATCAGCAGGAACGCCTCGGCGAACAGCCAGGGCAGGCCGGGATCGCGGAAGTGCTGGCCGAACGTGCCGGGCACCTCGCGCCAGCGCATCCGGTTGGCCCGGAAACGGCGGGAATCCGGCAGGAGGTAGACGAAGGCGATGGCCGCCAGCAGCGCCAGCACGCCGATGGTGCCGAGCCCCCAGCGCCAGGAGGCATGGTCGGCGATGATCCCGGCGAGCAGGCGGCCGACCATGCCGCCGAGCGCGTTGCCCCCGATGAGGAGACCCATCGACAGGCCGATGGCGCGCCCGTGCATCTCCTCGCCGAGATAGGCCATCGCCACGGCCGGCAGGCCGGAGGCGGCGAGCCCCGTCAGCGCGCGCAGGGCCAGGAATCCGTGCCAGCTCGGGACCAGGACGGCGACGATGGTCAGGAGCGCCGAGGCGAAGAGCGAGGCCACCATGATGGGCTTGCGGCCCCAGACCTCGGAGAGCGGGCTGACCACGAGCAGCGCGATCGCCAGCATGGCGCAGGGCAGCGACAGGGCGAGGCTGCTCTCGGCGGGCGAGACCGCGAAGTCGTCGGCGAAGACGGGCAGCAGCGGCTGCACCCCGTAGAGCACCGCGAAGGTCGAGAACCCGGCCGCTCCCAGCGCGATGGCGGTGCGGCGGAAGGCCGGGGTTCCGGCCTCGATCAACCGCTCGCTCGCCTCGTTCATGGATGCTCCTGCGGAGTCGGCCCGGGGACCGTGACGCGCCGCAGCGGACGATCTCGCCCGGCCACCGGCCCCTCACGAAGGAGGCCCGAGGGCAGCGGATACCTCGGGGTCGGCGCGGCCGAGGCGGGTATACAGGTCGGGTCGACGATGGGGCAACCGCGTCGGCGTCCGGCGTGACAGGGAACGCCGGATGTCACTGAACGCGTTCGCGTCCTCGAAGGCGGCGATCAGGCCGCCCGAACGGTGGCGAGAAAGCGGGCGACCTCGGCACCGAGATGCTCGGATTGCCGCGAGAGCTCGCTCGCGGAGGACAGCACCTGGGCGGCGGCGGCCCCGGTCTCCTCGGCGGCACCCGCCACGCCCGCGATGTTGGAGGTGACCAGCTCGGTGCCGACGGCCGCCTGCGAGACGTTGCGGACGATCTCCTGGGTCGCCGCGCCCTGCTCCTCCACCGCGGCCGCGATGGTGGTCGATACGCCGCTGATTTCGCGGATGCGGTGGGTGATGCTGCCGATGGCGGTCACCGCCTGTCCCGTCGAGCCCTGGATCTGCCCGATCTGGGTCCCGATCTCGTCCGTGGCCCGCGCGGTCTGGTTGGCGAGCTCCTTCACTTCCGCCGCCACCACCGCGAAGCCCCGGCCCGCCTCGCCGGCCCGCGCCGCCTCGATCGTCGCGTTGAGGGCCAGGAGGTTCGTCTGCCCGGCAATCGTGGAGATCATCGCGACCACATCGCCGATCTTGGTCGCGGCCGTGCTGAGATCCTGGACCAGGGAGACCGTCCGCTCCGCTTCGACCACGCCGAGCTGGGCGAGCTGAGCCGAGCCGTCCACCTGCCGCCCGATCTCATGCACGGAGGAGCCGAGTTCCTCGGCGGCCGCCGCCACGGTGCTGACGTTCGAGGCGGCCTCTTCCGCCGCCGCGGCCACGGCGGTGGATTGGTTGGCCGTCTCGTTGGCGGTGCCCGACATGCTCTGGGCCGTCGCCTGAAGCTCGGTCGCGGCCGACGTCACCATGGTGATGATGCCGCTCACCGCACTCTCGAAGCCGTCGGCCATCTGGTGCATGCCCTGCCGACGTAGCTCCTCGGCGGCGAGTTCCCGCGTCTTCTGCTGCTCGCGCAGGCGCTCGGTCTCCTGGAGGTTGTCGCGGAAGACCGACAGGGCGGACGCCATCGCGCCGATCTCGTTACGGCTGGATGAATAGGGGATCTCCGCACCCAGGTTGCCGCCGGCGACGGCCTGCATCGCACCGGTGATCCGGGTGATCGGCCGCGTCACGCCGAAGAGGACGAATATCGCGCCACAAACGCCGATCAGGACGGAGCCCACGCAGACCGCAACCGTGAGCCAGAAAGCATGCTCGTAGCGCTCCTTCGAGGTGGCCTCCGCCGCGGCGGCACCACGGTTGTTGAGCGCGACATCGTCGTCGATGACGTTCATCAGATCCTGGTAGGCCGAGCGCGTCATCTCGAACGCATTGACCATGGCTAGCTGATCGCCGGCTCTGAACAGCTCCCGGAACCCGTCGCGCATCTTGTCATAGTCGAGGAAGCGCTTGCCGATGTCATCCGCCACCACACGCTCCTCGGGCGAGGTGACGAAGGGTTGATAAGCCCGCAGGGCCAGCTTGACCGCCGTTGAACGCTCTGCATCGAGCTTATTCAGCGACGAGGGTGTTTCGCGACCGAGAGCGTAACGGGCATCAACGAGACGCAAATTCGTCATTGTGTATTTGACTTCACCCAAAGATTTTACACTCGGGAGCCAAGCTTCAGATATCTCAGTGGTATTTTCCCGAATTTTTTGAAGACCGCTGACTGCTACGAACCCTTGAATACTCAATGCCCCGATCAAAGAACCGATGATCGAGATCAATATCCACTTCAGATTGATATTCATAGTCCGATCGGCGCACTGGAGATACTGCCATATCTGCGGCGGACAGAAAATAACAGGCCTTGAGAGACAGCCTATATTTCCAGATTATCCCTTAAAAAGTGATTAAAAACAAATACGATACGGAAACAAGGACTTGGATTGTCCTCCCTTAAGGAGGAAATCGGACGCACGACCGAGCCGTGTGCTTGAAAAAGCGGCTTTCCGATCCGCATCCGGAGGCGCGCGAATAGGCCAACGGGCCGGTCGTGCGACGCCGAAAAGCGGGACGGCCAGCCAGCGCCTCGCGCATGACCGGCCGTCCGTGCACCTCCGACGGAACCAGGATTCGGTTCGTCGGAAAGCTCGTCCTCTAGCGCGGGGACGCCTCGCCCTGCTGCTGGATCAGGGGCGTGATCCGACGGACCGTGACCCGGCGGTTTTCCCGCGAGGCGTTCTGCGTGTTCACCTTCAGGTTCTGCTCGCCGTAGCCCTGGGTGGTCAGGTTCTCGGGCGGGACCTGGAAGTTCTGGGTCAGCACGGTGGCCACGGACTGTGCGCGGCGGTCGGAGAGCGAGAGGTTGTCGATGTCGGAGCCCACCGCGTCGGTGTAGCCCTCGATCAGGAAAACCTCCTGCGGGTTGGCCTTGATCGCCCGGTTCATCGCCGCCGCGATGGTGGAGAGGCGGGCGGCCTGGTCCGGCGTCACCGTGAACGAACCGGTGTCGAAGGTGATCGTGTCGATGTCGACGCTGCGCATACGGGCCCGGAGCTGCGGGCTGTAGCGCACCTGATCGAGGGTGTAGCGCCGGTCCACCGCCACCACCGGCGGGGCCGAGAGCGCCTCGTAGACGGTGCGTTCGTCGGCGCCGTCGTAATCGACGATGTAGCGGTCGCGCGGGATGCGGATGTCCGGCGGCGGCAGGTCGACGACATCCTCGTAGATCGGCCGGGCGACGCCGCCACCGAAGCTGTTGTCGATGATCACGACTTCGCGGCCGTCGCGGAAGCGGCGGGAGCGACGCACGAGGCGGCCGTCATCGTCCACGATGGTGACGATCTGCTCGCCGCCCGGCCGGTCGAGATACGTGATGGTGTCTCCGCCGCGACGCTCGCTGCGGTAGGCTCGCCGGTCGAGGTCGCGGAAACGCTCGTTCTCGTCGTGCCGGATGAAGTAGGTGTCGCGGTCGCGCACGATGATCCGGCCGGGCTCGCGGATATAGGTGCGCCCCCCTTCCGAGAACTCGCGCCGGTCGCGCCGCACCTGATCGTAGTCGCGCACGTCGTCGTCGTCGCGGAAGCCGCCCGGAACGTAGCCCGGCCGCCCCGGCGCGTTGAAGCCGCTGCGGGCATCGCGACGCTCGAAGGCGTCGCGACGCTCACGGTCCTCGCGGCGGTCGTCGATGCCGCGGTCGTCGCGACGGGCATCGCCCGGCCGGAGATCGGGCCGACCCGCATCGTCGCGGCGCAGGTCACGGGTCCCTGAATCCCGAGCAGCCGGATCTCGCGGATCCCGGCCGCCGGGAACCGGTCCCTCTCGATCCGGCCGCGCATCGGCCGGGTTGGCGCCGGCACCCGGACGCCCGTCCGGCCGCTGCGCGTCCGGATTGGGCGCGCCCGGCGGGACGAACGGACGACCCGGAACGCCGGGCCGCGCGTTGGGGGCCACGGCGCCCGGCTGACCGGGCTGCGGAGTCGGCTGGCCAGGGGCACGCGGCTCGCCGGGCGCATTCGGGCGGCTAGGCTGAGCCGCGCCCGGCACGTTCGGATTGGCAGGATTGGCAGGATTGCGGATTTCGGGCGCATTGGGCGCGGGAGCTTGCCCGGGAGTCGGGGCTTGTCCGGGTGCTGGGGCTTGCCCAGGCGTCGGGGCTTGGCCAGGCGTCGGGGCTTGCCGCGGCTGCGCGGGAGCGGGGCGGTTTGGCTCGGTGGGACGCTCGGGCGTGTTCGGGCGATCGGGAGCGCGCTCACGCGCCGCCGGCGGGGGCGACGGACGCTCTCCCGGTCCCTCGGCACCGGGCGCGCGCCGCTGCGGATTCTGGTCGCGATCGGCGCCGGAACCGCGCTCGTCGCGGGCGGGGCGCTCCTGGCGCGGCTCGGGTCGGTCCGGCCGGGCGGCCGGACGCTCCGGCTGCGCCGCCGGAGCACGCTCTTGACGGTCCGGGCGCGGCTCGGGACGCTCCTGACGGGGCTCTGGCCGTTCCTGACGCGGCTCGGGACGGGGAGCCGGTCGCTCCTGGCGCGGCTCGGGCCGTTCCTGGCGTGGCTCCGGCCGTTCCTGGCGTGGCTCCGGCCGCTCCTGACGGGGTTCCGGTCGCTCCTGACGCGGCTCGGGACGGGGAGCCGGCCGCTCCTGGCGAGGCTCCGGCCGCTCCTGACGGGGTTCCGGTCGCTCCTGGCGCGGCTCGGGCCGTTCGCGCCCGCCACCGGGCGGGCCCCCACGCGGACCTTCGCCACCACCCCGCGGCCCCTCGCCCGGCCCGGCCTGGGCCAGCAGGATGGCGCCGCCCGGCATGGATTCCTGTCGGGCCAGCCCCGGTCCGGAGAGGATCAGGGCGGGCAGGACCGTGCCGGTCAGAAGAAGGTGGCGGATGCTCCGCATCGAAGGTCACTCACGTCGTTGATGAGGCCTTCGGAACAGAATGCGGGCGGGATGGTTCCCGTTTTTCGGCCAACCGGCGCGCACAGGTGGCCTCAGGGGGCTCCTTGGCGCGCGGCGGTCGAGAACAGGTTCGGGGCGATGATCCGCACGGGCTGACGCTCCTCGCCGACCGCCGGCGTCGCCGCGACGGTCGGCTCCGGCGGAGCGGCGGCATCGGTGGCGATGCCGGCATTGCGCGTGGCCGCGTCGGCGGCGATCCCGGCGGCGGTCTTGTCGGCCCGACCCACCAGGGTCAGGCGCACCTTGGGCGGACGCGACAGGGCCTCGGCCTGCATCGGGGTGACGAAGATATCGCCCTTGTGGCGCACGAGCATGCTCTCGGCCTTGACCAGCGACTGTGCCCAGGTCTGCCCCTCGCGCTTGCACGAGCAGTTCGGCGTGAACGAGGTGCGGAACTTGAAGGCGTTGGGCAGGGCGGTGTAGGCGCGGCTCCCCTTCAGGGTGGCGGCCTGCTTGAGGGCCTCGTCGCCATGCGGCATCGAATAGGCGGCAGCCTCGGCGCCCGGGCAGAGCGCCTGGCAGAGCTCGTCGGCCCCCTCGCGCCCGTCGGGCAGGTTGGTCATCGGGAAATAGGCCCCGTCGCAGGTCCGCACGCAGATCACCTGCGCGCCGCCCCGCGCCCGCGCCTCGCCCGGAGCACCGTCCGCCTTGATCAGGCTGCGGCTCGCCGCATCCGTGCAGGCGGAGGCGATCGCCTCGGTGAGCTGCTGCCGGCGGGCGGCCGTCACCTCGCCGTTCTCGGCGCCGTAGCCGGCATTGAGGGCCCGGATGCGCTGCTCGACCGCGCCGCATTGCGGGGGGCGCGAATCGAAGAACAGGAAGCGTCCGCCCTCGCAGTTCAGGGTGCGGTAATAGGCGTTGAGCCGGCCGATCTCGTTCTGCAGCGCCCGCGCGGTGCTGGCCCCGTCGCTGAGGCCGGCGAGTTCCGAGCGGTAGCGCAGGCAGGCGGAGGTCTGGGCCTCGGCGGCACCGGTCAGGGCGGTGGCGGTGAGGACGCCGGCGAGCACTCGGACGAGCGTGCGGATCTGGAAGGGGATCAGCGGCATGGCCTGATTGCAATGAATGGCGGGACGCCGCCGCGCGAGGCCTCCCGAGCGAGAGACTTCGGCGAAGCGGGGCGAACGGGCTCAACACAAGTTTATTAGCGACCCTCGCACGACGGCGACACCCTTCCCACATCCGCCCGGAACAAACTGAGGGGAATGATACGATGATGTGGCTTCGGGGTCTCACAGGCTGCGCGCTGGCGCTGGGGCTCGGCCTCGCCGCACTCCCTGCGCGCGCGGACGATGCGGACCGCATCTTCGACAAGTCGACGGTCTGGCGTCCGCTGACGCCCAACGACAAGCTCGTGGTCTACGGGATCGACGATCCGTCGGTGGCCGGCGTCGCCTGCTGGTACACGCAGCCCGAGAAGGGCGGCATCAAGGGCACGCTCGGCCTGGCGGAGGATGTCTCGGACATCTCGCTCGCCTGCCGTCAGGTCGGCCCGGTCCAGTTCAAGGAGAAGTTCAAGCAGGGCGCCGTGGTGTTCAGCGAGCGCCGATCGCTGATCTTCAAATCGATGCAGATCGTGCGCGGCTGCGATACAAAGCGCAATACGCTGATCTACATGGTCTATTCGGACAAGGTGATCCAGGGCTCGCCCAAGAACTCCACCTCGGCCGTGCCGCTGATGCCCTGGGGCACCGAGCCGCCGCCGCGCTGCGACGCGTTCATGGACAAGTAGGCCGCGGGGCCGGGCCGCTCCGCATGGGACGGCCCGGTCGCCCATCGATTCTCGCGGGTGATCAGTCCTGACAGGTGATCCGGATCGGGCGCTCGGCGGGCTTCGCCACCGGAGCCGGCGGAATCGCGCCCGTGTACTCGTCCTGGGCCGCGACGCCGAAGGAGCCGGCCGAAGCGAAGCCCTGCGCCTCGCACCAGGCATTGGCGACGACCTGCCCGCAGGCGCTCTCGCCGTTGGTGAGGCAGTCGCCGACGCCGTAGCCCTCACTCGACGGGATCAAGAACGTCTTCTCGACCGTGCCGGGGGCCTTGGCCGGGCTCTCGCCGTCGGAGGCCAAGCTGCCGTGAACGGTGAAGGCGAGGGCGAAGAGAGCGCCGATACTGGCGGCCGCGCGGCGCATGGGCAGAACCTTGCTGATGTCGGAAGCGTATGGGGCGAAAATTTCACGGCACCGGGTTAACAAACCCTTTCGCCGCGTCGTCGTTTTCGAGACAGCGGGTTCCGAGGTCTGCCGGTCCGGCGTCGTTCTCGAATTGCTCATGGTTTTGGGGTAGCGCAGGACGGGCGTCGGGGCCGTCGCCTTCGCGCAACAGGACCCCGAGCGGAACGCGGCGACGATGTGGCGGGCGGTTGGATGCGGTGCGGCAAAAGCCGTACGAAACCAACGCGGTGCGGCGGATCAGGGACGGACGGGTCCGGATGGAGGCCCGGGACGCAAGGAAAGTTTCATGGCCTCGATGTTGCGGCTCTACAACACGCTGACCCGCGAGAAGGCCGCCTTCACGCCGATCGATCCGACGAACGTGCGGATGTATGCCTGTGGTCCGACGGTCTACGACGCGGCACATATCGGCAACGCCCGGCCGATCATCGTCTTCGACCTGCTGTTCCGCCTGCTGCGCCACCTCTACGGCGAGGCCCACGTCACCTATGCCCGCAACGTCACGGACGTGGACGACAAGATCAATGCCCGGGCCTCCGAGCGTGGGATCAGCATCCGCGAACTGACCGACGGGACCCTGAAGGCCTTCCACGCCGACATCCGCGAACTCGGCGTGCTGATGCCGGAGGACGTCAACGTGCCGGGCGCGCGGCCGCGCTTCGTCGAGCCGCGGGCCACCGACCACATCGCCGAGATGCACACCATCATCGCGGGCCTGGTGGATCGCGGCCACGCCTACGTGGCGGACGGCCACGTGCTGTTCGACGTGCCCTCGATGCCGGATTACGGCGCCCTCTCGAAGCGCCCGCTCGACGAGATGGAGGCCGGAGCCCGCGTCGAGGTCGCGCCCTACAAGCGCTCGCCCCTCGACTTCGTGCTGTGGAAGCCCTCGAAGCCCGGCGAGCCGTCCTGGCCCTCCCCCTGCGGGATCGCGGTGCCGGGCCGGCCCGGCTGGCACATCGAGTGCTCGGCGATGTCGTGGAAGCATCTCGGCGAGCGCTTCGACATCCATGCCGGCGGCATCGACCTCATCTTCCCCCACCATGAGAACGAGGTGGCCCAGTCGCGCTGCTGCTTCGGCACCGACGTGATGGCCGACGTCTGGCTCCACAACGGCTTCCTGCAGGTGGAGGGGGAGAAGATGTCGAAGTCGCTCGGCAACTTCATCACCATCCGCGACGTGCTGAAGGACTGGCCCGGAGAGGTTGCGCGCCTCGCGATGCTGAAGACCCATTATCGCCAGCCGATCGACTGGACTCTGCGCGGCCTGGAAGAAGCGGCCCGGATGCTCGACCGCTGGTACGGCGTCGTCGGCGACGCGGACGCCGCCGGCTCGATCCCGGAGAGCGTGCGCGAGCCGCTGCTCGACGACCTCAATACCGCCGCGGCCCTGGCCGAACTGCACCGCCTCGACGATGCGGCGGCGCTGAAGGCCGGAGCCAACCTGCTCGGCCTGCTCACCCAAACGAAGTCGGCCCGCGATCAGGGTACGATCCGGGCGGCCGGCGTCGATGTCGCCCGGGTCGAAGCGCTGATCGCCGACCGCCGCGCGGCCCGGGCCGCCAAGGACTGGGCCGCTTCGGACCGGATCCGCGACGAACTCCTGGGCATGGGCGTCGCCGTGAAGGACGGCAAGGACGGGACGACCTGGAGCGTGGCGACCTGAACCCGGGCCGCCGCGCGGGGACGTCGCCTCAGAACCGCTCCGCCACCAGGGCCTCGGCGGCCGGTGCCGGCGCGACCGCCCCGGCCGCGTCGCGCAGGAGGCCGACCACGTCGGCCGCCTCGGTGGCCACGAGATAGCTCAGGTCGAGCCCTTCGCGGATGAAGCCCTGCGCCCGCATGTGGTCGAGGAGCGTCAGGAGCGGCGTCCAGAAATCCGCCACCGAGAGCAGCAGGATCGGCTTGTTGTGCTGGCCGAGCTGCGCCCAGGTGAGCTGCTCCACCAGCTCCTCCAGGGTACCGATGCCGCCGGGCAAAGCCACGAAGGCGTCCGAGCGCTCGAACATCAGCCGCTTGCGCGTGTGCATGTCCTCCACGACGATGGTCTCCTGGATCTCGTCGAGCATGCGCTCGCGCGATTTCAGGAAGTCGGGAATGATGCCGGTGACGTGACCGCCGTTCTCGAGAACCGCCCGCGCGACCGTGCCCATCAGGCCGACGTTGCCGCCACCGTAGACGAGCCCGATCCCGGCCTCCGCCAGCGCCTTGCCGAGGGTCACCGCGGCCTCCGTGAAGGCCGGATCGCCGCCGAAGCCGGAGCCGCAATAGACGCAGACCGTCCTTACCGGAGCCATGCCGGACCTCCCTGATGCGCCGGGTCCAGGGCCCGTATGCCCCTATCCACGAGCCAAACTGCTGATTTTACGGAAGATCCGGCCGTGATGCGGCAGGTGTGATTTGGTGATCCGGTCATGTTCGCTAATATGTCGCCATCAATCGCCGGTTTGTCGACGGGCTCGATCCCGCGGCGATGGAATTTCGGCCGCCGTGCCGGTGGACGAAGGAGTGGCGTGTCATGAGGGCGGAGTTGCGACGGAGCATCTTCCTCGCCTGCGTGGGGCTTCTGGCGGGCTTCGCCCTGGTGGTCACCCTCTACGGCGCGGGCACCCTGTTCAAGCGCGGGCTCGGCTCTCCGGTCGGCCTCGGGTCGACGCAGGACAGCGGCGCTCCGGCCGCCCTCCCCCCCGACAGCAATTCCCGCGCCCCGAACGGCGCGACCGGGCCCGACGCCCCCGCCCGCCGGGATGCAGGCCCCGGGGAGGGGGCGGCACCGGCGGGAAAGCCCTTGGCGGCCCTGGAGCCGGGCCGGGCGCCGGCGCAAGGGCCGGGTACCCAGGGGGCCAGCGAGGCGCCGACCTTCGACATCATCCGGATCGAACCGAATGGCGAGGCGGTGATCGCCGGGCGGGCCGCCCCCAACACCACCGTCGAACTGCTGCGCGACAACGAGCCGATTGCCCGTGCGCTCGTCGACCCGTCCGGGCAATTCGCCATCGTGCCCCCGGCCCTGCCCACCGGCAACAGTGAGATCACCCTGCGGGTCCTGGGCGCCGACGGTCAGGCCCGCCTCTCGCGCGACAGCGTGGCGGTGGTGGTCTCGTCGCTCCGCAATGCCAAGCCCCTCATCGCCCTCACCTCCCCGGACAAGCCCACCATCGTGCTCTCGCAACCGGACTCCGCGACGCCCGGAACCGATCTCGCCGAGGCAGGCAGGACCGCTGCGGGCAGGGCCGGCAAGACCGACGGAAGCAAGATCGACGGTGGCAAGACTGCTGTGAACGACCTCGCGGCGAGCAAGCTCGCAACGAACATGCCCGGCACCCGCGCCCAGCCGGGACCGGCCGGGTCGGGCGCTCCGGCCGCGGCCACGTCCGACAAGGCCGAGGCGGACCGCACCGGGCCGGTGAAGATCGTCAGCGTCGAGGCGGAGGAAGGCGGACGGCTCTACGTCACGAGCCAGGCCCCGCCCGGCGCCACCGTACGGCTGTACCTGAACGACGCCCTGGTGGCACCCGGCAGTGCCGGCGCCGACGGGCGCGTCGCGTTCACCATCGGGCGCGGCGTCCGGCCGGGCGACTACAAGGTCCGGGTGGATCAGGTCGACCCCGTCTCCGGCAAGGTGAAGACCCGCTCCGAGGTCGCCTTCAACGTACCGGCCACCGTGACCAAACCGGCAATCCTCGCGCAGGGTACTCCGGCGCCGGTGGCGCCAGGGCCGGTCGCCCGCCTGGGAACGCCGGAGAACCCGGCCACGCTACCCGCAGCGGCGCTGCCGAAGACGGCGGCTTCGAAGGCCCTGTCCGCGCTCCCGTCCCCGACGTCCGGAGCCGGAACGCCCCAAGCTGCCGCGAACCAAGCTCCCACGACCCAGGCTCCGACGACTCAATCTCAGCCGTCCCCACTCTCGGCGCCCCAAACCTCGACACCGTCCGTTCGGGAGCCGCAGGCACCGGGCCTGCAGGCGCGGGCGCAGCCGGAACCGGCCCCGCGAGGGGCAGCCGAGGCCGAGGCGCCGGCGATGTCGAGCCAGCCCCCCGCCGTGCCGCTGGCGGATCGGAGCCCCACGGTCTTCGTCCCGGAGATCGGGACCGCGAAGATCATCCGGGGCGACAGCCTGTGGCAGATCAGCCGGCGCATCTACGGCAAGGGCACGCGCTACACGGTGATCTTCGACGCCAACCAGCCGCAGATCCGCAATCCGGACCTGATCTATCCGGGCCAGATCTTCGTCCTGCCCGCCGACGGCACGGCGGCGGTGCCGCAGGCCGACCGGCGGGGCTGAGGACGCGCCTGCGGCCTACTCGGCGGGCACGCGCTCCGGCACCGGGGCCGCACGCTCCTTGGATAGCGGCAGCACCGCCTCGTTGCGCTGGAGGACCTCCAGGGCGGCGTCGGCCTCGCGCTGGCGGCTCCACATGGAGGCGTAGACGCCGTCCCGCTCGAGCAGAGTGGCGTGGTCGCCGCGCTCGACGATGACGCCCTTGTCGAGGACGATGATCTCGTCGGCATTCACCACCGTCGAGAGGCGGTGGGCGATGACCAGGGTGGTGCGGCCCTGGCTCACCGTGTCCAAGGCATCCTGGATCTCGCGCTCGGTGAAGGAATCCAGGGCCGAGGTCGCCTCGTCGAGGACGAGGATCGGCGGCCCCTTCAGGATGGTGCGCGCGATGGCGACGCGCTGCTTCTCGCCGCCCGAGAGCTTGAGCCCGCGCTCGCCCACGGGCGTGTCGTAGCCCTCCGGCAGGGCGGAGATGAAGCGATCGATCTGCGCCAGGGACGCGGCGGCGCGCACCTCCGCCGGGGTGGCGTCCCAGCGGCCGTAGCGGATGTTGTAGCCGATGGTGTCGTTGAACAGCACCGTGTCCTGCGGCACCATGCCGATGGCGGCCCTCAAGGACGCCTGCCGGACCTGCGCGATGTCCTGGCCGTCGATGAGGATGCGGCCGCCCTGCGGCTCGTAGAACCGGAACAGCAGGCGCGACAGGGTCGACTTGCCCGCCCCCGAGGGACCGACGATGGCCACCGTCCGGCCCGGCGGCACCTCGAAGCTGACGCCCCGGAGGATGGGCCGGGCCGGATCGTAGGCGAAGCGCACGTCCTCGAACCGTACCACGCCGTCCGAGACGGCGAGCGGCAACGCGTCCGGCCGATCGGCGATCTCCGGATTGCGGTGCAAAATCTGGAACATGTCGTCGATGTCGATCAGCGCCTGTTTGATCTCGCGGTAGATCATGCCCATGAAGTTCAGCGGCATCGAGAGCTGCACCAGCATGGTGTTGACCAGCACGAAGCCGCCGAGTGTGGTGCGCCCGGCCATGATGTCCCGCGCGGCCAGCCACATCACGACGGTCATGCCGACGGTGAAGATCACCGCCTGGCCGGCGTTGAGGACCGCGAGCGACACGTAGGTCTGTGTCGAGGCCTTTTCGTATTTCGCCATCGAGACGTCGTAGCGCTCGGCCTCGCGGAGTTCCGCGCCGAAATACTTCACCGTCTCGAAGTTCAGCAGCGAATCCACCGCCTTGGTGTTGGCGTCGGTGTCGGAGTTGTTCATCCGCCGACGGATCTCGATGCGCCACTGCGTCGCCTTCCAGGTGAAGGCGAGGTAAGCGGCCACCATCACGAACACGACCACCGAGTAAATCCAGTCGAACTCGTAGGCGAGCACGCCGATCACGAGCAGGAACTCGACGATGGTGGGCACCAGGGTCAGCACCATCAGGCGCGAGAGTTCCTCGATGCCGCCGCGCCCGCGCTCCAGCACGCGGGTCAGGCCGCCGGTCTTGCGCTCCAGGTGGAAGCGCAGGGAGAGCCGGTGCATGTGCTTGAAGGTCTGGAGCGCGAGGCGGCGCACGGCATGCATCGCCACCTTGGCGAACAATCCGTCGCGCACCTGCGTCAGCCCCGCCATCAGGATGCGGGACAGGCCGTAGAGGCCGATGAGCAGCATCGGCGCGGCGAGCAGACCGGTGGGCACCGCAGCCCCCGCCTTGCCATCGGTCATCGCCACCAGGGCGTCGGTGGCCCACTTGAAGGTGAAGGGCGTCACCATCGTGACGAACTTGGCGACGATCAGCAGGCCGAAGGCGAGGAAGACGCGCCGCTGCAGGTCGGGCCGGCCATGGGGCCAGAGATAGGGCCAGAGACGGCGATAGGTGGCGACGAGGCCGGGGCGCGCGGGCGGCGCGGCCGCGACCGGTGCCGCCGGTGCGGGGTCGGTGCTCATTCGGATCTGGGGCTCGGGATTCAATCGGCGTCGAGCCCGCATATAGGCGTGCCGGTCGCCCGGCGACAGTCACCGATGCCGAGGGGGCGGACCTGCATGCGCCGCAGGCACATGCGCAGCAGGAACTTGCGCCGCAGGAACTTGCGCCGCAGGAACTTGCGCCGCAGGAACTTGCGCCGCAGGAACTTGCGCCGCAGGGAAATGCCCTCAGCCCTCTCCCGCCAGCCGGCGCAGCACCGCGTCCCGCCCGATCAGCGGCAGAAGGCCGGCGAGGTCCGGCCCGTGCTCGAGGCCCGTGAGGGCGAGGCGCAGCGGCATGAACAGCGCCTTGCCCTTGGCCCCCGTGGTCGCCTTCACGGCGCCCGTCCAGGCTTTCCAGGTCTCGGCTTCCCAGGGCTCGGCCGGCAGGAGCGCGGCGGCGGCCCCGATGAAGGCCGGATCGGCGATGACCGGGGATACGGGCCCGGTGACCACGCGCCACCAGTCTCCCGCCTCGGAGACCTTGGCGAGGTTGGGCCGTACCGCCTCCCAGAAGGCTTCGGCGCGCTCGGAGGCGATCCCTTGCGCCGCGAGGCGGTCGGCGACCTCCGCGTAGGGCATGGCGTGGACGAGGCGGGCGTTGAGCCCGTCGAGCTCGTGCGGATCGAACTTCGCCGGCGCCCGCGAAATCTGCGCGAGGTCCACCAGGGCGGCGAGTTCGTCGAGCCCCGCCACGGCGCGGACGGATTCCGCCGAGCCGGTGAGCACCGCCAGCGAGCGCACCGCGCCCGGCTCGTAACCGGCCTCGCGCAGGCCCCGGAGCGAGAGGTGACCGAGGCGCTTCGAGAGCCCCTCCCCGTCCGCGGTGGTCAGGAGGTTGTGGTGCCCGAAGACCGGGATCGCGCTGCCGAGCGCCTCGAAGATCTGCACCTGGACGCCGGTGTTGGTGACGTGGTCCTCGCCCCGGATGACGTGGGTGATGCCCATCTCGGCGTCGTCGACCACGGAGGGCAGGGTGTAGAGGTAGCTGCCATCGGCGCGGATCAGGACGGGATCGGAGAGCGAGGCGCAATCGACATGGGCCTCGCCCCGCACGAGGTCGTTCCAGGCCACGGTGCGGGCGTCGAGCTTGAAGCGCCAGTGGGGCGTGCGCCCCTCCGCCTCCAGGGCGGCGCGGTCGGCCTGCGTGAGGTTCAGGGCGGCGCGGTCGTAGATCGGCGGCTGGCCGCGCCCGAGTTGGCGCCGGCGCCGGCGCTCCAGTTCCTCCTGCGTCTCGTAGCAGGGATAGAGCCGGCCCAGCGCCTTCAGCCGCTCGGCGGCCGCGTCGTGGATCGCCACCCGGTCAGATTGCCGGGCGAACAGGTCGGGCACGATTCCGAGCCAGGCGAGATCCTCCGAGACCGCGTCGGCGAAGGCTTGCGTCGAGCGCTCCCGGTCGGTGTCGTCGAGGCGCAGCAGGAATCGCCCGCCCCGTGCCCGGGCGAAGAGTGCGTTCAGGAGCGCCGGCCGGGCATTGCCGATATGCAGATAGCCGGTGGGGGACGGCGCGAAGCGCACGAGGGGTGCGCCGGCTTCGGGCGGAGTGGTCTGGGTCATGGGCGCCCTCTAGACCATTTCGCCGGCCCTGAGGACTCCGGTGACGCGGACAGGCGTCAGCCGCGGGTGCCCCAGCGGACGCCCATGCGGCTCGGGGCGTTGGAATCCGGCCCGAGCGCCGGCCCGCTGCCGCTGCGCGGCACGAAGGGCTTCGGGGCCAGGGTCTCGGGGATGGCGCTCTCATGCTCCTGGATCTTGGCGAACTGGCCCGCCTTGCGGAAACGCCAGAGATAGCCCGGCACCACCGCCTCCATGGCGGTGGGCTGCAGGCCGATGCCCTCCAGGGTGCGTCCCTCCACCTTGGCGGCCTCGGAGACGACGTTGTCGTTCTGGAGCAGGATGACCTGGTCGCGGGTCAGCTTGAGGCTGTCCGGCAGGAGCCCGAGGGTCAGGGTGTCGACCACCTCGAGGGCACGGGCCTGGAGCAGGGCCGCGGGCTGGGGCAGGCCCAGGACCATGCGCTTGCGCATCGTCACCTTGAGCATGTAGCGCACCAGCGCCTCGAGGGTCTCCACCTCGGGGCCGCCGAGCTCGTAGACCTTGCCGGCGGGCACGTGGCCCTCCACCGCGCGGGCCACCGCCTCGGCCACGTCCGCGACGTAGACGGGCTGGAAGCGCGACTCGGCGCCGGCCAGCGGCAGAACCGGCAGGGCGCGGGCCAGGGCGGCGAAGCGGTTGAAGAAGCTGTCGCCGGGGCCGAACACCAGGGAAGGCCGCAGGATCACGTGAGGGCCGCCGGCCTCGGCGACCCGGGCCTCGCCCAGGGCCTTGGTGCGGGCGTATTGCGACGGCGAGGTCGCGTCGGCGCCGATGGCCGAGACGTGGACCAGGGGCGCGCCGACGGCCGCCGCCGCCCGGGCGATCTCGCCCGCGCCCTCGGCCTGGAGCTGCGAGAAGCTCTGCTTTCCGGTCTCCTGCAGGATGCCCACGAGGTTGACGACGATGTCGGCCCCCTGGACCGCCCGGGCGATCGACTCGGGGTAGCGCAGGTTGGCCTGCACGGCGACGATCTGGCCGACCTTGCCGAGGGGCTGCAGGAACAGGGCGAGGTCGGGCCGGCGCACGGCCACCCGGATCCGGTAGCCGCGCTTGGCCAGCGCCCGCACCACGTGGCGCCCGAGGAAGCCCGATCCGCCGAACACGGTGACGAGCTGCGAGGCGGGGCGGGTCAGGGGAAGGGTCTCGAAGCCGGTCATCGCTCGTGCGTCTCGAAAAGCGGCCCCCGCGCCCGTCCGATCCCCGCAGGGCATCGATCGGCGCCGGTCCTTGAGCCTGGTGCAGCGTATCTAGACCACTTCCAGGCAAGACGGGAGGCCGCGCGGTGAAATTCGGACCCGGCTGTCCCGAGGGGCCGGGGCGGCCTCAGCGCAGGCGCGGCTGGGCCTGCGGGCCGGCGACCGGGGTGCGCCGGCTCAGGCTCTTGTGGACATGTACCATCAGGGCGATGCCGAAGAGCGGGGTGACGAGATTGAGCACCGGTACCACCATGAGGCCGGCGAGCAGCACGCCGGCGAGGAGCGTGGTGCCGCCGTAATGGCGCCGCATGGCGCCGGCCTCGGCCATGGGCCGGAAGCGCCCGGCGGCCAACTCGAAATACTCCCGCGACAGCAGGTAGGCATTGGCCCCGAAGAACGCGACGAGGTTCACCCCCGGCACGAAGAACAGGATCAGCGCCACGAGATTCACCAGCAGGGCGAGGCCGGCGAAGCGGACGGCGTAGAACATCGCGGTGCCGAGCGGCAGAGCGAGGCCGGGCGGGTCGCCGGGAAAGTCCGTGCGCTCGACGATCTCGGCCGCGTCGTCGAGGAAGTAGCCCGCCACCAGGATCGACACCGCCGGCATCACGTAGGCGAGCCCGATGAACAGGCCGGCCCCGGCGAAGAACACCGCCAGGGTGTCGAGGAAGGGATAATCCACCGAGAGGTGGTGCTGGGACAGGAACCAGTTGATCGCCCGCGTCAGGCCGAACCAGACGACGAGGAGGATGCCCACCGTGAGCCCGAGGGACTTCCACAGGATCGCGCGCAAGGGGGCTGAGAACACCTGCCGGATGGCGGCGAAGGCGGCCTGGATGAGCATACCTGGGGATCCCGTGGTCTCGTGTCGGTCCGGTCGTGGAGGGCCCGGCCTGCGTCGCCCCCGCGCGCACCGTATCCCGAGGTTCCGGCCACTGGTTCTGGCTATGGCCGTGCCCCGGCGCAAGGGCGGGCCGGCGAGACGGCGATTCGCCGCCGCGATCCTCGACGCCGGAGGTTTCTCCCGTGTGACTGAACCGGTGCGACCGAATTGCGACCGGAGGCGCGGTGTCGCCGGCCAGCGCGCTCTGATAGGCCCGTCGCCATCCTTCAGTCAGGAACGAGACCGTCATCCATGAGGACGTCCCGCCCCGAGCACGAACGCTGGCGCCCGAGCATCGCGCCGCGCCTGGCGCCGCTGCCCGACGATCCGGAGGTCGTCGTCGTCGGAGCCGGCGCCACCGGCATCGCGGCGGCCCGGGGCCTCGCGGCACGCGGGATCCGGGTGGCGGTGCTGGAGGCGCGCGACCGGGTCGGCGGGCGCCTCGTCACCGTGTCCCTGCGGGGCCACGCCGTCGATCTCGGCGGGCACTGGCTGCATGCGGGGCCGATCAACCCGCTGGTGCGGCTGGGCACCGGGCGGGGAGAGCCCCTGCGGGTGGCGGCGCAGGACAGCCACCTCTGGGTCGGGCGCCGGCGCGGCCGCCCGTCCGAGGCGGCGGCCCTGGGCCGCGCCTTCGCGGTGGCCGACCGGGCGATGAGCACCCAGGCGGGCTGGGCGGAGCCGGACCGGCCGGCCGCCAGCGCCCTGCCGCCGGGCCTCGGCCCCTGGGGCCGACGGGTGGAGCGGGTCCACGGCCTCGTCTCCGGCCAATCCCTGGGCCGGGTCTCGCTCCAGGATTTCCCCAGCATGGAGTACGGCGACAACCGCTTCATCGCCGGCGGCTACGGCGGCTACCTCGCCCGCCTCGCCCAGGGCCTGCCGATCGCCCTCGGGGCGCCGGTCACCGGCATCGACTGGACGGGGCCGGGCGTGCGGGTGCGCGCGGGGTCCCGGAGCTTCGCGGCCCGGGCCGTCATCGTCACGGTTCCCACGATGGTGCTGCGGGCCACGCCGCTCTTCACCCCCGCCCTCCCCCCGGAAATCGCGGACGCGATCACGGGGTTTACCACCGGCATCTACGAGCACGCGGTGCTGCACTGGCCGTCCTGCCCGTTCCGCGGGGCGGACCGGCTCGCCAGCCTCGTCGGCGGGCGCGAAGCGAGCCCCGGCCTCCTTACCCGGATCGACGGAACCCCGTTCCACTTCTTCGAGCTCGACGCGCCCATGGCCGCCGCCCTGGACGCCCGCCGGGTCGGGGCGGACGGGGTCCGCCGCCTGGTCCGGGCGACGCTCGCCGCGCATTTCGGGGCCCGGGCCCTGCACAACCTGACCATCCCGGCGGTGAGCGCCTGGCGCCACGACCCCTGGGCGCTCGGGTCCTGGGCGGTGGTGCCGCCCGGCCATGCCGGCGCCCGGGCGCAGTTGCAGGCTCCCGTGGCGGACCGGGTGTGGTTCGCCGGCGAGGCCCTGTCGCGCCTGCAATGGGGCACGGCGGGAGGCGCCTACGAGGAGGGCACGCGGGCGGCGGCGGCCGTGGCCGACCGTCTGCGGGGTTGATCGGCGGAGTTACGTCGCGGGATTGGGCCGCCCGCGCGGGACCGCGCGGCGGAAGGTCACCGGCCGGAGGGGGAAGACCTCGCCGAAGCGCGTCGGCAGGGACGCGATGAGATGTGCGATCTCGTCGGCCGGCCGAGCGGGGCTGAAGAGGAAGCCCTGGATGTCGTCGCAGCGGCCGGCCTTGAGCATCTGCGCCTGCTGCACCGTCTCCACGCCCTCGGCCGTGACGGTAATCGAGAGCTTGTGGGCCAGGGCGAGAATCGCTTCGACGATCGCCAGGCACTCGGGTCGGCTGTCCATGTCCTTGATGAAGGAGCGGTCGATCTTGATCTTGTCCACGGGGAACCGGACTAGGTAGCTGAGCGACGAATAGCCAGTACCGAAATCGTCGAGCGCCACGCGGATGCCCAGCGCGCGCAGTTCGTTGAGATTGGCGATCGTCGTCGCGTTCATCTCGAAGAACACCGACTCGGTGACCTCGATCTCCAGGCGCTCCGGCGCCAGTCCACTGGTCTCCAGCGCCCGCGTCACGTCCGCGACAAGGTCGGTGTTCCGGAACTGGATGGGCGAGAGGTTGACCGCGAGCCGGATCTCGTCGGGCCAGCGCACGGCCTCCCGGCAGGCCTGCATCAGGACCCAGCGGCCGATCTCGGTGATCAGGCCCGAGGCCTCGGCGACGGGTACGAAAACGGCCGGGGAAACCCGCTCGCCGGAACTGCGGGTCCAGCGCAGGAGGGCCTCGAAGCTGCGCACCCGGCCGTCCTTCAGCCCCACCAGGGGCTGATAGTGCAGGCTGAACTCGCCCAGCGCGACCGCCCGCTTGAGGTCGATTTCGAGTTCGCGCCGCAGGCGCATCGTGGCCTCGAGGTCGGGCGAGAAGATCCTGACCTTGCCGCGGCCGGTGGCCTTGGCGCGGTAGAGGGCGAGGTCGGCCTTGCTGAGGAGGCCTTCTGGGCTGTGCGCGTCGCGCGGCGCCATCGCGAGGCCGACGCTGGCGCCGATCTCCACCTGAACCCCGTCGAGGGTGTAGGGCATGCTCAGCGCCTCAATGAGGCGCCGGCCCAGGGCGACCAGGGCCTCGTCGTCCCCGCCGGCGAGGAGGACGGCGAACTCGTCGCCGCCGAGGCGCGAGACCAGCGCCTCGGGCGGGACCACGCCGGTCAGGCGCTGCGCCACCCGGACCAGCAGGATGTCGCCGAGGGCGTGGCCGAAGGTGTCGTTGACGAACTTGAAGCCGTCGAGGTCGAGGTAGAGCAGCGCGCAGGGCTCGTCCCCGGCCTGTGCCCGTGCACAGAACTGGGTCGCCATGTCCTGGAACCGGGTGCGGTTGGCCAGGCCCGTGAGCGAATCGTAGGTCGCCAGATAGGCGATCCGCGCCTCGGACTGGCGGGCGTCGGTGATGTCCGATCCGACGCCGCGGAAGCCCAGGAAGGTCCCGCCGCTATCGGTGATCGGCCGGCCGCTGAGCCGCCACCAGCGCGCCAGGCCGCCGATGGCGACTTCGACCACGCGCTCGCGGAACACCTGGCGCTCGGCCACGAGGGTCAGGATCTCGGCGATCTCGGGAGTCATCGGCCGGGCTTCGCGGCGGCCGAGGAAGAGGGCCTCGAACGGCGCCTGGTGCAGGGCGGCCGGAGGCTCCCCCGTCACCTGGCCGATGCGCTCGGACACGTGCTGCAGCCGCCCCTCGGCATCGGTCTCCCAGAGCCAGTCGCTGGTGCTCGCCTCGAAGTCGTGGAGCAGCAGGCTGATCGTCTCGTCCTGCTCGCCGACCCGGACGCGGTCGAGGATCCGCTGTTCCGAAAGGCGGCTCATCCGCCCGGCGGTGGAGGCGACGAAGGCCGAATAGACGCCCATCAGCATCGCCAGCCACCAGTTGGCATGCCCTCCGACCAGGAACAGGGCAGCCAGGCTGCCGAGGGCGATCGGCACGGAATAGAGCAGACCGAGATGCGCGATCGAGCCGAAGGTGTAGGTGGTGGCCATCAGACCGGCACTGATGGCCACCACGAAGGTCTGGTCCTGCGTGCCCGCGAGCGGGAGGATGGCCAGCGGCATGCTGGCCCAGGCCAGCCCCAGGATCAACGAGAACAGGGCGGCGAGCCGATGGCCGGCGACGACGTCGCGTTCTCCCAGGGGGCGCAGGCGGTAGCGCCGCGCCCCCATCGCCGCGAGGGTGATCGGACCGACGACGCTGGAGAACAGGACCAACAGGTAGATCCGGTGTGCCTCGCTCCAGAACAGGATCAGTACGGCGCAGACGACCACCGTATGGGCCGAGGCGATGTAGGGGGCGAATCGCAGCACCTCGTCGAGGTGGCCGGCCCGTGCCTCCAGATCATAGCGCTCGGTCAGGCGGCTCCTGCGGTACAACGGAGCCGGGGCGGCAATCGGCTCCGGGCCGGCGGGGGCCGAGACGCACGCGCGGTCGCTCGCCCGGCACCCCCATGCCGCCTCGGGCGTCCGCAATCCGCTTGCGCAAGCGGCAAGCGACTCGGCGGCGCGGGCGGATCCGGCGAGGAGCGGGTCAGGCAGACGGCGCATTCGGTGCACGAGCTTCAGAGTTTCGCCGACAGCGGCGCCCTGCCGTCTCGGGCGCACGAGACGGGACAGAACGGGCTTCGGTGGGTTCGGGATGCCCGCATCGTCCGCGTCTTGCATCGTCAAGTCTCCGCACGGAGGACAAGACTGCAGACTAGCCTTTATCATTTGATAGAGACTTAATTCCCTCGGCCTCTATCCTGCCTCGACTGCATCCTCGGATGTCGCATTGCGGACGGCCGGGATGCCGCTTGTCTCGCGTGGAACGGGACCGTCCCCGAACCGGCGTGTCGGGATTCGGTGAGGCCGATCCCGGCTCACACCAGGACGCCCGCTTCA
Organism: Methylobacterium sp. TK31; assembly: GCF_055361545.1. Classification (NCBI taxonomy): domain Bacteria; kingdom Pseudomonadati; phylum Pseudomonadota; class Alphaproteobacteria; order Hyphomicrobiales; family Methylobacteriaceae; genus Methylobacterium; species Methylobacterium sp. TK31. The sequence goes on from NZ_CM143964.1 coordinate 3,936,995, forward strand.
CCCCCCGACGTGTGGATCACAACACCACATGGGGCCCGAGTTCCTGGGCCGGCAGAGGCTGGAGAAATGCGGCACCGATGCCGTCCTCGAAGCGGCGGGCGACCGTGGCAGGCGTTCGCCCGATGGTGATCCGCATGCCCGTCTCCAGGGGGATATCGATCCGCAGGGCAGCGCCGGAGGCCGAGACGTTGATGAGCCGGCCCGGGATGCGGGTGCCGCAGGCCATGGTGACGATGATGTCGGGATTGTCCGGCACGAAGCGGGAATGGACGCGCTGGGGGAATTCGCCGCTGTTCTGCTCCGTCGCGAGGTCGAGCAGGCGGCGCACGATGACGGAGAGCGGCGCCTCGGCGCGGGTCACGCGGGTGACGAACTGCTCCTTGCCGCCCTCGATGACCAGCGCCTCGAGGGAGCCCGCGTGCCGGATGCTGCAGGACAGGGTCTCACCGCGGGACGGCACGACGGAGGAGCGGAAGCGAAGGCCGGCCACGGACAGGTCGGCGGTGACGGCATAGAAATCCGCGCGATACCGGTTCCAGCAGAGGGCAGGCAGGATGAGTCTCGTCGGCGTCGCTGTAAGGGGCTCGCTCATAATCATCCTGCGGCTACGGGCCCATAAGGGCGCGCCCGGTCGCGCAGATTCCTTTACCCGGATGCGGAGAATTCGATCCAACCGGGATCATGGGACCGCGATGCCTGCGCACGATGCATGGGTTCGCTACCATCGTCGGCGCAATTCGCCTCGGTCCGGACCTGCGGCCCACATCATTCAGGGGTTGCAGCCGGTGCTCGACGGCAGGGTGTCGAGGCGGGTCAGGTCGCCGACCACGGCGAATTCGCCGTAGTTGAGCCGCAACGCGCCGCTGACGCCGTTCTCGTAGAGATCGAAGCTGAGCACGTAGATCGGCGTACGCTCGCCCTGCCCGGGGATGTAGTAGCTCAGGGTGACGGGCCAGCGCGGCACGCTGGCCATCGGCCCGTTCCGCAGCGGCTTGTCGCGCTCGGCCGCCTTGTCGGAAGCCGCCGGGGCCGGGACCTGCCGGCCGATCACCGCCAGGGTGTCGTAGACCTTGCGCCCGTCGTCCGAGCCGTCGAAGACCTTGACCGAGATGGTGCTCTGGCCGTCGCGGGCCGCCTGGATCAGGCGCCGCATGTGCACCGTGGGGAACAGGACCTCGCCCGAATCCTGGAACTGGTCGCGCTGGGGTTCCTTCAGCTTGACCTTCAGCAGGTCGGAATTCGACTCGGCGGTGCCGTCCACCGCCTGGCCGGGGGTGCCGTTGAGAACCGTGCTGGTCTTGAAGCGGTAGCTGCGCCCGTCCCCGCTCTCGAAGGTGGTGTTGCGCAGGTCCGAGGTGCGGCTACCGGTCTCGCCGCTCTCCAGCACCGTCACCTGCCGGGTCTGCATCGTGTAGCCCTTGCAGGCATCCCCGGTGAAATCGATCACGATGCGTCCACGCGCGCTCTCCACCGCCCGGGTACCGCTGCTCTCTGCCAGGGAGAGGTCGTAGACGGCCCGGTGGTTGGCGAGGGTGATCGGCGCCGCGGCCGCCGCCGCCGTTACGGACAGGACGAAGCCGGCGGCGATGCCGGGGAAGGCTACCCGCGCCATCACGGCGGCTGCACGCATGCTGGGACGACGCATGGACTCTCCTGACAGGGCGGGGCCGGAGGATGCCGAACCCCGTGACGCCCCCAGATAGGGCATCCGGCGGGCCCGAGCGAGGTTCGATCGGCGCCGTCCGCATTCGCCGCGCCGCGGGGACGCCCTAGATGGGTCCGCAGAAGAAGAACCGGAAGACGGGAGGATACGCCGATGGACGCCGATACCCTGCGCTCGCTCCAGGCCCCGATCAAGGATCGCTACCGCAACGCCCCGGATTCGGCCGTGGTGACCCTGCGCGCCCGGGGCCGCCTCGACGACAGCGCGATCGCCTGCAAGGTCGAGACCGGGCGCGCCCTCGCGGTGGCGGGCCTGCACCCGGCCACCGGCGGCTCCGGCGCCGAGCTCTGCTCGGGCGACATGCTGCTCGAGGCCCTGGTGGCCTGCGCCGGCGTCACCCTCAAGGCGGTGGCCACGGCGATCGGCGTCGAGCTCCGCTCCGGGACGGTGAGCGCCGAGGGCGACCTCGACTTCCGCGGCACCCTCGGGGTCGACAAGGAGGCCCCTGTCGGCTTCCGGGCGATCCGCCTCGCCTTCGCCCTCGATACCGACGCCCCCCAGGACAAGCTCGACCAGCTCCTCAAGCTGACCGAGCGCTACTGCGTCGTGTTCCAGACCCTGAACACCAAGCCGGAACTCGCCGTCACCCTCGCGCAGGACTGAGCGACGGCGCAGGTTTCGCGCCGGGACGAATGATCCCGGCGCCGTGATGGTGCGTTCCCTCCGACATGATGATTTTCCAATGGACGGTCGGCGTCCTCCTCGGCGCCGTGCTCCTGGCCGGGCTGGCCCGCCGGGTGGGCGCTCCCTACCCGGTCTTCCTGGCGCTCGGCGGGATCGGCCTCGCCTTCATTCCGGCCGTGCCCAACCTCGTGCTCGATCCGGAGCTGGCGCTGGCCCTGTTCCTCGCGCCCGTCCTGCTCGATGCCGGCTACGACACTTCGGTGCGGGACCTGCGCACCCACTGGCGCCCGATCGCCGGCCTCGCCTTCGGTGCGGTGGTGGCGACCACGGCTGCTGTGGCCGTGATGGTCAAGTGGCTCGTGCCCGACATGCCCTGGGCGGCCTGCATCGTGCTCGGCGCCGTGGTGGCGCCCCCCGACGCCGTGGCGGCGCTCTCGGTGCTGCGCCACGTCTCGCTGCCTCACCGCCTCACCACGATCCTGCGCGGCGAGAGCCTCCTCAACGATGCGGGCTCGCTGCTGATCTATCGCCTCGGCGTCACGGCGGCGGTCTCCGGCACGTTCTCGGCGGCCGAGATCGGGCCGGCCTTCCTCGTGGGCATCCTCGGCAGCCTCGTCGCCGGGCCGGTCCTCGCCCTCCTCTACAGCGCCGCCACGCGCCCGGTCGCCGACGCGCCGAGCGTCATCGTGCTGCAGTTCGTGGCCGCCTTCGGCATCTGGATCGGAGCGGAACACGTGCACCTGTCCGGGGTGCTGACCGTGGTCTCCTTCGCCATCACGGTGGCGCGCATCGCGCCCGGCCACACCCCGCCGCGCACCCGTATCGTTTCCTACGCGGTCTGGGACACGGCGGTGTTCGTGCTCAACGTGCTCGCCTTCGTGCTGATCGGCCTTCAGATCGGCCCGATCCTCGAGCGCCTGACCCGGGAGCAGCGGATCTCCTACGCGCTGGTCGGCGCGGCGGTGTTCCTCACCGTGGTGGTGGTGCGCTTCCTCTGGGTCCTGCCCACCGCCTACCTCGCCCGCCTCGGCGCGGACGGGACCGAGACCCGCGACCGTGGCCTCTCCGCCGGCATCGCGGTCTCCTGGGCGGGCATGCGCGGCATCGTCACCATCGCCACGGCGCTGGCCCTGCCCGACGGCGATCCCGGCTTTCCCTATCGCGACCTCATCGTGCTCACCGCCTTCTGCGTCATCATCGGCACGCTGACGGTGCAGGGGCTGACCCTGCGCCTCCTGCTCGGCCGGCTCGGGCTGGAGGACGACGATCCCGTCGGCCGTGAGGTCGGGCACGGCCGGACCGAGGCCTACCGGGCCGCCCTCGAGAGCCTGGAGAATGCCGACGACGCGCCCTCCGAGGCCCTGCGCGAGGAGTTCCGCATCGCCCTGGAGCAGGCAGAGGCCCGCGACACGGGCTTCGCCTCCGAGGCGCTGCCCGCCGACGCCGCCCGGCGCCGCGCCATCGAGGCGGCGCGCGACCGGGTGCTGGCGCTGCGCCGCTCCGGCGACATCGGCGACGACGCCTACTACGTGCTGGAGGAGGAGTTCGACTGGGCCGAGATGAACGCGACGCCCCGGGCCGAAACCTGAGCCGCGGGCGCCCGACGGCCTCAGGTTACCGGTGCCACCCGCAGGGAGAAGTGCGCGCCCTGCACGTCCGGGGCGACCGCGAGGGGGCCGCCGAGCTGGCGGGCGAGGCTGTTGATGATGCGCATGCCGAGGCTCGCGCTGCGCGCCGCCGTGGGATCGAACCCCTCGGGAAGCCCTGCGCCGTCATCCTCCACCCCGAGGATCAGGCCGCCCGCCTCGTCGGGCCGGGCCTCGACCCGGATCTCGCCCTCGCCGTCCGCGTAGGCGTACTTGATCGCGTTGGTGACGAGCTCGTTCACGAAGAGCCCGAGGGGGATCGCGAGGTCGGCGGGGATGTTCGTCCGCGCCGCGCGGCAGACGAGGCGGTGGCGCGGCGCGCTCTCCTGCAGCTTGGCGCAGAGAGCCTCGAGGAAGCCCGCGACGTCGATCGCCTCCAGGCTCGGCTGACGCCAGAGCTGGTCGTGGACCTGGGCCACCGCCTCGACCCGGGTGCGGGCATCGGCGAGCGCGCTCTTCACGTCGGCGTTGTCGGAACCCCGGGCCTGCAGACCGAGGAAGCCCGCCACCACCGCGAGGCTGTTCTTGACCCGGTGGCTCATCTCCCGGGACAGGAGTTCCTGGCGCTCCAGGGCCGCCTTCAGCCGCGCCTCGGCCCGCTGGCGCTCGATCGCGCCGCCGACGAGGTTGGCGAAGCCCTGCATGAAGGCGATGTCGGCCTCCTCGAACCGGCCCTCGCGGGTGTCGTCCACCTCCAGCACGCCGTAATTGCCGTCGCGGTTGGCGATCAGCACGTTGATCGCCCGGCGGATGCCGTGGTCGGCCATCAGCTTCGGCGTGCGGAAGCGGGTCTCGTTCTCGAGGTGGTTCGAGATCACGGGCCGGCCGGTCTTCAGGGCGAAGCCCGCCGGCGAAGCAAGGTCGGCACCGATGATGGTGGTGCCCACCGCATCCGCGGCCCAGCCCACCCCGGCGCAGACGAGGAGGCAGTCCTGGTGCGGCTTGTATTCCAGTGCCTTGCAGAACTGCGCCTCCATGCCCTCGGCGCAGAGTTCGGTGGCGCGCTGGAGCAGGGGCAGCAGCTCGGTGGCCCGCAGGGCCTCGACCCCGAAATCGGAGAGGATCGCCTGCTGCCGCAGGCGGATCGCCAGGGCCTTCGGCGCCAGTTCGGTCATCGCTACGCTACACGTCCGGGTTTCGGTGCGGCCGGGCCGCCCGCCCGCGTGACCTCCTTTTGCGACACCCGGAGCGCTGCCCGCAAGGGTATCCGGTCGGCTCTGCGCGAGAGTTGATGGCCCGGACCCGGCTCAGATCTCGATCTCGGTGCCGACCTCGACCAGTTGCCGCGTCGGCACGCAGAAATGCGCCCCGGTGCGCTCGGCGTTGCGCAGGAGAAAGGCGTAGATCTCCTCCCGCCAGGTGGCCATGCCGCGGTGATCGCTCTTCGGGATGATGGTCTCGTGCCCGATGAAGATCGTGAGATCCTCGAGGAATTCGGGCGGCAGGCGCTTGGACTCCACCGCGCAGCGCAGGCCGTCGGGGATCGAGGCGTCCTCCATGAAGCCGTAGCGCAGGATCACGCGGGTGATGTCGGGCGTGATCACCACGACCTCCGCGCGCTGATCGCGGGGCAGGGTGGGCTCCTCCTCGTAGCGGGCGGTGACGATGAGGATGCGCTTGTGCAGGGCGTGGCTGCGCTCGACGAAGCGGGACAGGTGCAGCGGAATCGCGCTGGTGGCCGAGGACAGGAACGCGGCGTTGCCCGGCAGGACGATCGGTGGGTCGCGCCGGAGCTGCGCCAGGAACTCGCCCTCGGGCTGGCGCAGGGAGACCCGCGCCGCCTCGACGAGCTGGTTGCCCTTGCGCCAGGTCAGCATCAGGAACGCCACCAGGGCGGCCAGCATCAGCGGAAACCAGCCGCCCTCGAACAGCTTCACGCTGTTGGCCCCGAGGAACACGAGGTCGATGAGGAGGAAGAACCCGTTCACCGCCAGCACGGCCACGGGGTTGTAGCCCCATTTCAACGCCACGAGGGCGGCCAGCAGGGTGGTGATCGCCATCAGGGAGGCCACCGCGATGCCGTAGGCGCCGGCGAGCGCGTCCGAGGTGCCGAAGATCAGGACCGCGCTCAGGGTGGCAGCGGCGAGCAGCCAGTTCACCATCGGCACGTAGATCTGCCCGCGCTCGTGCCGGGCGGTGTGGACCACCCGCATCGGCGGCAGGAAGCCGAGCTGGATCGATTGCTGGGTGAGCGAGAACGCACCCGAGATGATCGATTGCGAGGCGATCACGGTGGCGACGGTCGCGAGGCCGATCAGCGGGTAATGCGCCCAGTCGGGACTCAGGCGATAGAACGGGTTCTCGATGGCGTCGGGCTCCACCAGCAGGAGGGCGCCCTGCCCGAAATAATGGATCACCAGGGCCGGCAGCACGAGGCCGAACCAGGAGGCGCGGATCGGCCCGGCTCCGAAATGCCCGAGATCGGCATACATCGCCTCGCCGCCGGTGACCGCGAGGAAGGCCGCCCCCAGCATGGCGAAGCTGACATGCCAGCCCGCATGGGTCAGGAATTCCACGGCTTTCAGCGGATTGAGCGCGGACAGGATCTGCGGCGCGTGCCAGATGCCGCCGAGGCCGAGCAGCGCCAGCACGACGAACCAAACCAGCATCACCGGGCCGAAGATGCGTCCGATGAAGGCCACGCCCCGGCTCTGGACCAGGAAGAGCCCGACCAGGATCAGCACCGTGATCGGCACGACGAAGCGCGACAGGGCCGGCGCCTCGACCTTGAGGCCCTCGACCGCCGAGAGCACCGAGATCGCCGGCGTGATCGCCCCGTCGCCGTAGAGGAGGGCGGCCCCGACGAGGCCGACCACGAGGAGCACGCCGGCCCAGGAGCCGGGCTTGGCGTTCCGGGCCCCGAGCAGCGCCAGCATGGCGACGATGCCGCCCTCGCCGCGGTTGTCCGCGCGCAGGATCAGCACGGCGTACTTGATCGAGACGATGAGGATCAGCGACCACAGGATCAGCGAGACGGCGCCCGTCACCGCGATCGGCGTCGGCGGAGCCCCGGCGCTCGCGGCGCGCACGGCCTCCTTGAAGGCGTAGAGGGGCGAGGTGCCGATATCGCCGTAGACGATGCCGAGCGCCCCCAGCATCACCGCCGGGCGCAGGGCCGGCCGTCCCGTTCGGGATTCGTCGTGGGCCACGGGCACGCTCTCCGGAAACGGCGAAGGTTCGCTCTGCCGCTCGCAGGTAGGGGCGGGTTTCCGTCCGACCAGGGGCCCGCGAGGTCTCCCGCTTGAACCCCGGGCGGGGGCGTCACTCGAGCCGCACCATCACGCTGTCGCTGGCGCCCGTGGCGTCCATCACCGAGATCCGCGCGAAGCCCGCGCCCTCCGGGGCCCAGGCCGATTGCCGGCGGGCGCCGGCCGCCACCGGCAGGCCGTCGACCATCCAGGTCAGGGGCGGCACGCCGCCCAGCGCCTTCAGGGCGAGGCGCGCGGACGGCCCGGCCTCCGGTTCGGACAGGCCGAGATCGATGCGGGCGCCGTCCGGCGGGTAGGCGATCTTCAGGGCGCCGCCCAGGGCCGCCGACAGGGTCTTGGGGATATCCCGCCGGATGTGGCGCAGGGGTGGCGGCAGGCCGGCCGTGGTGGTCACCAGGGCGTCGCGCGGCATCGGTACCGGGTCGGGCTCCCCGCCGAAGCGCGCGAAGGCGTCGAACAGGATCGGCGCCGCGACCACCCGGCCGACGAGGCCCGGCACGGCATTGCCGTCCGGCCGCCCGACCCAGACCGCGATCGTGACGTGCCGGTCGAACCCCACCGCCAGGGCGTCCCGATAGCCGTAGGAGGTGCCGGTCTTGTAGGCGATCCGGCCGGCCAGGGCGTTCTCCGGCGGAGGCGCCCCCCGCAGGATGTCGGCGACGTACCAGGCGGCGACGCCTTCCGTGACGCGCGCCTCCGGGACCACCTCGTCGGGCGGCCCGTCGAGGCGACGCACCAGGTTCGGCACCAGCCCCTGCCGGGCCAGGCCCGAAAACAGGCGGGCAAGGTCGGTCAGCGTGATGCCGAGGCCGCCGAGCGCCACCGGCAGGCCCGGGGCGGTGTCGCGGGGGAGATCGACCCGGGCGCCGGCCGCCCGCAGGCGCGCGATGAAGCGGGCGGGCCCGACCACCTCCAGCAAATCCACCGCGGGCACGTTCAGCGAGAGCTGGAGGGCGCGCCGCGCCGTCACGCTGCCCTGGTAGCCGAGGTCGAAATTCTCCGGGGCATAGGCGCCTGCAAAGCGCACCGGCCGGTCGTCGAGCTGCGTCTCGGGATGGGCGAGGCCCGTCTCGAAGGCGAGCGCGTAGATGAAGGGCTTGAGGGCGGAGCCCGGCGAGCGGATCGCGCCCGTCATGTCGATGGCGCCGGCCCGGCCCGCATCGAGGTAGCCGGGGCTGCCGACCTGGGCCAGAACCGCGCCGGTGCGGTTGTCGAGGGCCAGGATCGCGGCCGAGATCCCGGGCCCCAGGGCGGCCGCGCGCTCGGCGACGAGGGTCTCGAGGCTCGCCTGCAGGCGGCCGTCGAGGGTCAGGCGGATTGCCTGCGCCGCGGGATCGGCGGCATGCGCCGCCTCCGCCGCGTGGGCAGCCAGCATCGGGAAGGGCTTTCGCCCGACGGGCACCGGCTCGGCGCGGGCGGACTCGGCCTCGGCCTCGGCGGGCGTGATCACGCCCCCGGCCGCCGCGATGGCGAGGACCCGGTCGCGGGCGCGCCGGGCCGCCTGCGGGAAGCGGTCCGGCCGCCGGGCCTCCGGCGCCTGCGGCAGGGCGACGAGGAGCGCGCTCTCGGCGAAGGACAGCCGGGCGGGTTCCCGCCCGAAATACGCGAGGCTGGCGGCGCGCAGCCCCTCCACCGGGCCGCCATAGGGGGCGAGCGCCAGGTAGAGGTCGAGCACCCCGTCCTTGCCGAGGCGCCGCTCCAGCTGCACCGCCCGCACCATCTGGCGGAGCTTGGCGGCCAGCGAGCGCTCGGCGCGGGGCTCGACGAGGCGGGCCACCTGCATCGACAGGGTCGAGCCCCCCGAGACGATGCGCCCCGCCGTGAACCATTGCCATGCGGCCCGGAGCGTCGCGGCTGGGTCGATGCCGGGATGCGAGGCGAAGCGCCGGTCCTCGTAGGCGGTGAGCATGGCCAGGAAGCGCGGATCGACCTGGTGTCCGGTCACCGGCAGGCGCCAGCGCCCGTCAGCGGTGGCGAAGGGGCGCAGCAGACGCCCGTCGCGGTCGAGCACCACCGTCGAGCGGAGCCCGGCCTGGCTGAGGTCGAGCGGCGGCAGGGTGTCGACGAAGCGCCAGAGGGCGAGGGCCGGGACGAGCAGGAGGAGGAGGAGGAGGCCCGCGACGATTGCGAGACGCCCTCCCCGCTCTGCGGGGGGAGGGTTCAGGCGACCCGTCTCCACGGCCCTACTTCGCGCTCACCGTCATCGACCCGAAGCCCGTGCGTCCGAAGCGCTCCAGCCGGTACATGTCCTCGACGGTGGCGGCCGGATGGACGTAAGTGCCGGGCGAGACCGCCCGCACGGTGTAGGCGACCCGGAAGAAGGCGGATTGCTCGGGGCTGCGCTCGTAGGCGGCCACAAAGCGGTCGTCGCGGAACTCGGTATGGACCGGGGCCACGTCCGATTTGGCGAAGGCGAGCCCGGTGAGCGCGTCGGCATCGAGGAGCTTCGGGTTGTCGATCTCGAGGCCGGCGGGCAGGCGGTCGACGAGGAGGAGGCGGCCGGCGCTGGCCTTGGCCTCGGTCACCGTGAGCACCACCACGAGGCGGTCGTTCTGGCGGACCCCTTGCGCGAGATCGACCGGCGTCCCGTCGAGACGGTGGTAGCGCCGCTCGATCGTGTAGCCGCGCGCCTCGGCCGGCTCCGGCGCGATCGGATTGCCGCTGACGCTGATCACCGCCTGCACGGCCTGGCTGCCCGCGTTGGCCAGGGTCACGGGCCTCGCCTCCAGGGCGGCGGCCCGGAAGCTGCGCGCCACGGCGCCGCTCTGGGGACGGCCGTCGAGGGTGAAGCGCAGATTCTCGGATTCCGCGCTCAGGCCCTCGGCGGCGAGCACCATCCAGGCCTCCTCCTGGGTGCTGGTGGGCCGGCCGCCGGCGCGCTCGGCCGCGATGAGCGCGCCCAGCGGCTGGATGCTGTCGCGGGCGAGCCCCGTCTCGGCGGCCAGCGCCAGCAGGCCGGCGCCGTCGCGCAGGCGGGAGCCGTAATCCGGCCGGTAGGCGGGACTCGCGGCCGTCTCCCGGAAGCCGGCCATCGCCGAGGTAAAGGCCTTCGCCGCCCGGCCACGGTCGCCGAGCAGGGCCAGGGCCGCCGCGATCTGGCCCCGCGCGAGCGGGGTGGCGAAGGCCGCGAGCTTGGTGTCGGCGAGATAGCGCAGGTCACCCATCACGGGCCGACCGTTTCGGGCCAGCACATAGGCCGCGTAGGCGATGTCCATGCCGCCCCCGCCGACCTCCGTGGTGTTGGCCACCGCGTTGCGCAGGCGATCGAGGGCGTTGGCGAAGGCGGTCTGGGGCACGGCGAATCCGCGCTCGCGGGCCCGGGTCAGGAAGTCGGTGACGTAGGCGTTGAGCCAGGTGTCGCTGGCCCCGTCCGTGGACCACAGGCCGAAATCGCCGGCCGCGTTCTGGCGCCCGAGCACCCGCTCGATCGCCTGGCGCACGCGCTCGTCGGCTTGTGTGTCGATCCCGAGCCCGTCGAGGGCCGCGAGGCGGTCGACGTAGAGGAGCGGCATCGCCCGGCTCACCGTCTGCTCGGAGCAGCCGTAGGGATAGCGGTCGAGGGACTGGAGCAGGGCCGGCACGTCGATGCCGGCGAGGTTCGAGGCGGAGAGCGAGACCGTGCCGGTGCCGGGCAGGATGTCGGCCAGGAGTTCCTCCGAGAGCGTCAGGCTCGCGCCGGGTTCGAGGGTCTGCACGGAGCGGCGGGCGAGCGCCCCCGTGCCGGGACCGATGTTGAGGGCGAAGCTCTGGCCGACGCCCTCGGGCAGCCCGGGCCCCCGCAGGGTCAGGTCGATCCGCGACAGGCCCGGCCCGGTGGCCGTGATGGGGATGACGAGGGCGCCCTTGGCGCCGGCCTCCAGGCGCAGGGTCCTGTGCACGGCCTCGGCGCCGACGAGGACGGAGCCAGCGAGATCAAGATCCACCGTGTAGTCGCCGGCCTGCCCCTCGACATTGTCGATGGCAACGTGGAAGCGCGAGCGGTCGCCGACATTGAGGAAGCGCGGCAGGGTGCCGGTGAGGACGACGGGGTCCCGGATGGTCACGTCGGCCTGGGCCGCGCCCACCTTGGCACGGCTCCAGGCGGTGACCATCACCCGCCCCGTCCCATTGAAGGCCGGCAGGGGGAAGCTGACGCTCGCCCTGCCGTCCGGCCCGACCGTGATGGGCCCGGAATAGAGCGCCAGCGGCGCCTGGGTCGGGGGCGAATCGGCCAGTTCCGCCGCCCCGCCGTCGCCGCCGGAGCGGATGGCGCCGAGCGTCCCCTGCATGCCGTCGATGAGGTATCCGTAGAGGTCGCGGATCTCGGGGCCGAGGGCCTTCTGGCCGAAGAAGTAGCCGAAGGGGTTGGGCGCCTCGTAGCGGGTCAGGTTGAGGATGCCGACGTCCACCAGCGCCACGCTGACCCGGGCCTCCTCGCCGGATGTCAGGCCGGCGAGCTGGATCGGCAGGGTCAGGGTCTCGCGCGGGCGGACCTTCGCCGGCGCCTGCAGGGCGACGCCGAGGGTGCGGCTGTCCCGGTCGACCCCGAACCAGGCGAGGCCCAGGGCCCGGCCCGGCAGGCGCTTGGCCGCCTGGTCGAGGGGCCGGTAGGCGGTGGCCACGAGGTAGGCGCCCGAGCCCCACTCGGCCTTGACGGGAATGTCGACGGTGGTGCCGGCGGCCGGCACGTCGACGGTGAGGAGCGCGTGCAGCTTGTCGCTGACGACGGCGAGCGTCGCCTGGCCCTTGAACTTCGGCTGCAGCCGCGCGCGCAGGGTCTCGCCGGCGGCGTAGGCCGCCTTGTCGAGGCGCAGGTCGAGGAGGTCGGGCACGTCCGCGGTCTCGCCGCCGCTCCAGCCCACCGTGAAGGTCACGCTCGCGGTGGCGGCCGGGCGGCCGGGCAGGTTCGCCTCCAGCCGATAGGTGCCGTAGCTCACCGTGGCGCTGACGCGGCCCGGCGCGTCGGGGGTCAGATCGAGGCGGCCGTCAGCGATGCGGCGGGTGCTGGTGACCGGCTCGTAGGACCAGCGCCCGTTCTCGCGATACCACTGATAGCTCTTCTCGACGCGCTGCAGCGTCCAGGCGACGTCGCCCTGGGCCAGGCGCCGGCCATCGGGGGCGGCCATCACCACGTCGAAGCCGGCGACGCTGCCCTCGGTCAGATCGCCGCCGAACTCCTTCCGAATGGCGAGCACCGGCCCCTCGGGCAGGATCGGCAGGGTCAGGCTGCGGCTCAGCGCACGCCCGCCGGGCTCGCCCACCTGCAGGGTGATCTTTGCCTCAAGGGGGCGCGGGGCGGCGGGCGCCTGGACCGGCACCACGAGCCGGGCCCTGCCGGCGGCATCGGTCGTGGCGCGGGCGTCGATCTCCGTCGAGACGGCCTCCACCCGCTCGTCGTCGAGGCCGACGGAGAAGCCCTCCAGCCCCTTGATGCCGTTGCCGGCCGCCTGCTGCACCAGCACGGTGCCGGAGATTTCCAGCCCGGCGCCGGGGGCGCCGTAGAGGTAGCGGGCGGCCACGTCGACCGTGGCGGGTGCCCCCCGGGTCAGGCTCGGCGTCGCGCTCTCCAGGGTCACGTCGAGGCGCTCGGGGACGTAATCCTCCACGAGGAAGCTCGCTTCACCGACGGCCGGTGCCTTCGGGTCGGTATAGGCCGCCACCCGCCAGGTGCCGTGCTGCGCGCCGGGAAGGAGGGGCAGCGCCAGGGCGCGTCCGCCGAGGCCCGCATCCGCCACCTGGGCGCGCCGGTACTCGACCCCGTCCGGGCGCTTGACCACAAGGGTGAGCGGGATCTCCGGCACCGCGAGGCCGGTGGCGTCGCGCAGGAGCCCGGTGAGGTTCACGGTCTCGCCCGAGCGGTAGACCCCGCGCTCGGGGAACACGTAGGCCTCGACCGCGCCGGGCTGGGGCCGGCCCTTCACGCCGCGATCGGTGAGGTCGAAGGCCGACTGGCCGAGATCGAGGAAACCGTAATCGTCGCCGATCTGCGCCACCACGAGGCCGGGCGCGATGCCCCCCTCCCCGCGCGCGAGGCCGGCCGCGAAGGCGGCGTGACCCTGGCGGTCGGTCCTGGCGGTGGCCAGGACCTCGTTGTTGCGGGCCACCAGCCGGATCTCGGCGCCCGGCACGGTCTCGGCCGAGGCCAGGGAGCGGGCGAAGACGTGGACGCCGTCGCGGCCCTTGAAGGCGGTGAGGCCGAGATCCGAGACCACGAACCACTGCGTCGCCTGGGTCTCGTAGCCGCCCTCCTCGTCGGCGGACGCGGTCGCGGCTCCGCTGGCCTGGGCCAGCATGATGTAGATGCCCGGCTCCAGCTTGCCGACGGCCTGGAGCACCGGGAAGGCGGTGACGGCCTCCTGGTTCAGTTCGGCCTTGGCGGTGTCGAGCACGCCCTTCCAAACGCGCTGGCCCTTCTGGTCGGCGATGGTGCGGGCGGTGGCGCCGGTGAGCTGGGACAGGAAGTCCTCGGCCCGCAGGGACGGCAGGAGGCCACGGTCGCCGACGCGCAGCACCTCCACGTCGATCCGGGCCGCGTTCACCGAGACCAGGGGCACGCCGGCCTGGCCGGTGCGGGGCAGGACGTAGTTGCGCCCCGTGAAGCGGACCTGGGGCGAGCGGTCCCGGACATAGACCTCGTAATCGGCTGCTTTGAGCAGGGTCTCCCCAGCGCTGGAGGGCAGGCCGGAACGCACCACGAAGGCGTAGCGCTCGCCGTGCTTGAGGCCGTCGACGCAGACCTGCTGACCGGTGGCGGTGACGGCAGCGTTGGCCGCGCCCGAGACCGCGATGTAGGGCGTGAAGTCGGTCTTGGCGGCGACGCCCTCGGAGAACTGGAAGCAGATGCGCGGTGCCGCCGCGTCCGAATCGACGGTGTAGTTGAGGATGCGGAAGCCGTGCTCGGCCCGCAGGGCTTCGTAGGTCTCGCGCACCTCCGCATCGTCGGCAAGCGCCAGGCTGGCGCGGTAGGCCTCCAGCGACGGGCGCCACTCCGCCTCGTCCGCGTAGACCTCGCCCAGGACAGCGAGGGCCCCGGCCTCGGCCGCCGCCGTCGCGGCCCGCAAGTAGCCCTGATAGGCCGCGGCCCGGGCGTTGCGGCGCAGGCGCAGGCGGCTCGCATAGTCGCCGGTCTGGTCGTCGTTGCCGACGGTGCTCGCCGCGCGCGCATAGGCGAGCCAGTTCGCCGGCTCGCCGGGCTCCCCCGCCACGGCGAGGCCGAGGGGCTTGAGGGCGTCCGCCGGCTTCTCGGCCTCGACCAGGGCCTCGCCCTCCGCCCGGGCCTTCGCGGCGGTCTTCGCATCGGGCTTCGCCGTGCCCGCCTCGCCCTTCAGGGTGGCCTCGAGCCGGACGCCGTCGCTGGCGAGGTCTTCGCGCACGAAGCTCTTCGCGGCGGAGGGCCGGGGCATGGCCTTGGCCGCGGACCGGGGGGCCTGAACCGGGGCCTGAATCGGAGCCTGGGCCTGGACCGTGGCGGGGAGCGCCAGCAGGCCGGCGAGCGCCAGGGCCTGCAGGAGGCCGGCGACGCCGACCGCCGATCGGGGCGAGCGCCCGTGTCCGGTTGATCCCGACATGCTTCCACCCCGTCGTCCGGGCGCCGGTGCAGGGCGCCGGGCGGGACCGTAGCACTTCGCGCATCGGCCGCAACGGCCTGGAATTCGGTGGCGGGCTCTGCCACACCGGATCGGTTCTCGCGGAGGAGACGCGACTCGGCCATGACGCGACGGGATCGGATCATCCGGGGCGTGACCGGATTGCTGCTCGGGACGATGGCGGGTACGGCTGCCGCCCAGACGCCCCCCGCACCACCACCCTCCGCCCCGCCGCCCGCGCGGGCCAAGCCGGCCGCACCCGATCCGGCCTTCGAGGCGGCGCGGGCCGCCTTCGAGGCCCTGCCCGAGGCCGAGCGCAAGGGCCTGCAGGACGCCCTGGTCTGGACCGGCGACTACAACAGCGTGGTCAACGGCACCTTCGGGCGGCGCAGCTACGAGGCGCTGCAGGCCTATGCCAAGCGCAGCGGCGGGTCCGGGCTGCCCGACGCGGCCGGCCGGGCCGCCCTGCTGAAGGAGGGCGCCGCGGCGCGGGCGGGCGCGCGCTTCGCCGTCAAGCCCGACCCGGCCAGCGGCGTGGTGCTCGGCGTGCCGGAGCGCGTGCTGCCGAAGCGCTCGCCGCAGCCCGGCGGCACCCGCTGGCAGAGCGCCGACGGGCGAATCACCCTGGAGACGAAATCCTATCCGGCCGGCGAGACCGGGCTCGAGGCGGTCTTCGCGCGCATTACCGCGCCGAGCCCCGACCGGCGGGTGACCTACAAGCTCCTGCGCCCCGACTTCTTGGTGGTGACCGCCGAGACCGGGACGGGCAAGTCCTATATCCGCTACGCCGCCGGCGAGGCCGGCCTGCGCGGGCTCACCCTCGGCTACGACAAGGCCCTGGCGGGCGAGGTCGACCGCCTCGCCATCGCCATCGCCAACAGCTTCGTGCCCTTCCCCGATGCGGCCCCGGCCACCGCCGCGGCGCCGGTCGCGACCGCCGTCCCGGCCCCGACGCCGCCGCCCGTGCCGGGTCCGCGCGCGGCACCGGCCGCGACAGGCCTCCTCGTGGCGCCCGGGCGCGTCCTGACAAGTGCCGCGGCCCTGTCCGGCTGCCGGGCACCCCTGGTCGCGGGCCAGCCGGCGCGGACGGGTGCCGGCGCCACGGCCGAGCTTCTGATTCTGGAGACCGGCGCCCTCCCGGGCCGGGCCGCGATCACGCCGTCCGTTCGCGGACATGCCCTCGCCGGGAGCGAGGCGGTGGCGGCCCTCGCCATCGATGCGGAGGGCGGCGTCGCCGTGGCGCCGGGCGAGGTGATCTTCGGAGAGGCGGTCCTGGGAGAAGCGGCGGGAATCACCCGCATCGCGGCCCCGCTCCAGCCCGGTGCGGGGGGCGCCCCGGTCCTCGACCGCTCGGGCGCGCTCGCGGGGCTGGTCGCGACGGTGCCGTTACGTCCCCGCCTCGTGGCGGGGATCCTGCCGCCGGCGCGCTACGGCCTGGTGCCGGCGGCGACCCTTGCGGACTTCCTCGGGGCGGCCGGCCTGCGGACGGCGCGTCAGAAAGAGGCCGGCACGCTCGGCGCGGCCGCCGCGACCCTGGCGGGCGCGGTGGTGCCGATCACGTGCCAGCCCTGAGGGGGAACCGTCAGATTCGCCCGGTGACGAGGAGCACGATCAGGATGATGACGAGCAGGCCGCCGAGGCCGAAGCTTGGACCGCGATAGGCACCGCCGCCGAGGAAGTTGCCGCCGCCGAGCACGATCAGGATCAGGACAATGAGAAGAATGGTGGTCAGGGTCATGGATGGGAACTCCGTCACGCGCCCAACCGGAATTGCTTGAGCTTGACCGTACAAACGTCGCCGTGGCGATTCCGTTCAACGGTCCGTGCGGCATAATCCCACGAAGCAAAGGTTTTTTGCCGCGTTCCTCGCCGTCCCGGCTTCAGGCCCGCCAATCCGGCAGGGATGCGGACGCGGCGCCGAGCCAGGACGGCACCGGCAGGCCGCGCTCGGACAGGAAAGCGGGGTTGAACAGCTTCGAGGCGTAGCGGGCCGCGCCGTCGCACAGGATGGTCACGATGGTGTGCCCCGGCCCGAGCTCCCGGGCGAGCCGGATCGCCCCGGCGACGTTCATGCCGGACGAGCCGCCGAGGCTGAGGCCCTCCTCGCGCATCAGCCGGAAGACGATGTCGAGGGCCTCGGAATCAGGGATCCGAAACGAGACGTCCGGGGTGAAGCCCGCGAGGTTGCGGGTGATCCGACCCTGGCCGATGCCTTCCGTGATCGAGGAGCCCTCGGCCTTCAGGGTGCCGGTGGTGTAGTGGGCGTGCAGCGCCGAGCCGTCCGGGTCGGCGAGGCCGATCCGCACGCCGGGGCGCGCGGCGCGCAGGGCCTCGGCGGTCCCCGCGAGGGTGCCCCCGGTCCCGGCCGCACAGATGAAGCCGTCGACGGCGCCGCCGGTCGCCGCCAGGATCTCCGGACCCGTCGTCTCCACATGCGCCCGCCGGTTGGCCAGGTTGTCGAACTGGTCGGCGAAGAAGGCGCCGGACGGCTCGGTCTCGGCCAGGCGCTCGGCCAGCCGGCGGGCGGCGTGGACGTAGTTGTCGGGGTTCGCGAACGGCACCGCCGGGACCTCGACGAGGTGGGCGCCGGCCAGGCGCAGGGTTTCCTTCTTCTCGGCCGACTGTGTCTCCGGGATCACGATCACCGTGCGGTAGCCGCGCACCGAGGCGACGAGCGCCAGGCCGATGCCGGTGTTGCCGGCCGTGCCCTCCACGATGGTACCGCCGGGCCGGATGGCGCCCCGGGCCTCGGCGTCGCGCACGATGGACAGCGCCGCCCGGTCCTTCACCGAGAGGCCGGGATTCAGGAACTCGGCCTTGCCCAGGATGGTGCAGCCGGTCTCCTCCGAGGCGCGTGCCAGGCGGATCAGCGGCGTGGCGCCGATGGCCGAGAGGATGTCGGGCAGGGAATGGTCGGGCAGACGTCGATCGGCGTGGACGCTCATGCGCGGGACTCCGAGAGAGAGGCGGCGGACGGGGCGCCTCAGGCGGCGAGCGCCCGGTTCACCGTGGAGCGCAGGTCGGCCAGCGAGAACGGCTTCGTCAGCACGTCCGTCACGATGGCATCGAGGCCCCGCGCGCGCTCGCGCTGGTCGGCGAAGCCGGTCATCAGCAGGATGGTGAGGTTGGGAAAGTCGCGCTTGGCCGCCAGCGCCAGGGCGATGCCGTCCATCAGCGGCATGCGGATGTCGGTGAGCATGAGGTCGAACGCGCCGTCCGCCTCGGTCAGCCGGTCGAGACCGTCGCTGCCGTCGGTGGCCGTGACCACGGCATGGCCGTCGATCTCGAGGCCCCGCTTGAGGAAGCCCCGCACCGTCTCTTCGTCATCCACCAGGAGGATGCGGGCCATCGTGCGTCTGTGTCTCTCTGTGGGGTCCGTACGCTCAGTCACGCAAGCGCCGACGCGCCCTGTCAAGGGATCGTCGGACACAGCGAGCCCTTTAAGGGCCGAATCGTTTCACATTGTTCGTGTGCGCCGCAGGTTTCGGCCTCCGCGGCAGGCTGCGCATCAGGTGCCGCCGAACAGATCCGGCTCGCGGCTCTCGTAATCGACGAGGCCGACGAAGGGCAGCTGCCGGTAGGCATGGGCGACATCCATGCCGTAGCCGACGACGAACACGTCCGGACAGGTGAAGCCGACGAAATCCGCGTCGATCGTCACGGCGCGCTTGCCGGGCTTCTCCAGGAGCACGGCGGTGAGCACCCGCTTGGCGCCCCGCGCCATCAGCAGGTCCTTGGCGAACACGATGGTGCGGCCCGATTCGAGGATGTCGTCGACGAGGAGCACGTCGCGCCCGCGCACCTCGCTCTCCACGTCGCGCAGGATCTCGACCTGCCCCGAGGAGACCGTGGCGGTGCGGTAGCTCGACAGGTGGACGAACTCGGCCTGCGGCTCCAGGCCGACCCGGTGCAGGGCCCGCAGGAGGTCGGCGGCGAACATGAAGCTGCCCTTGAGCACCGCCACCACGAGGAGATTCTCGGGGTTGGCGGCCGCGATGGCGGCCGCGAGTTCCTCGGTGCGCCGGGCGATGGCGGTTTCGTCGAAGAGAACGCGGACGCGTCGGGAGGTGCTCGGGGAGGGGTTGGGGGACGTGCTGCTCATCCGCATTCCATATCACGGGGCCGGCGCGCTGGCATCGGCCTTCGATCCGGTCTCGCCCGTCTCCGGGGCGGCAAAGTTCACGCGCACCGAGCGGCCCTGCGCTGGCGGCGCCGACAGGCTCGCCCGGAACCGCGCGGTCTCGCTCCGCTCCAGGGACGCGCGCGGGGGCGCGATGCGCCAGCGATAGAGCGGCTGGTCGCGCCCGTCCCGGACCTCCACCTCGATCGGCGGTACGTCGGCCTCGGCGGCGACCCCGACGAGGTCGCCCTCCACCACGAGCTGCCCCTGGGCACCCTCGCCCGGGCTCTGGAACGCCACGACGTCGCGGAACGCGAGGCCGCGCAGGTTCACCGGGAGCCCGACGCGGGCATAGAGCCCGGCGCTCTGGGGCATCGCCCGCACCACCGTGGCGCGCCCGAGGACGGCGAGGCCGAGCCCGCCCACCACGGCGAGCCCGAGGGCGGCGCCGGGCGAGGCCAGGGGGAACCCCTTGCGCCTGGGCTTGGCGGGCTTCGTCCTGGCCCGCGGGCGCGGCGCCTCGGGCGGCGGGGCCGGCTCCGGCTCGGCGGCCAGGGCCGATTCCCAGGCATCGAGATCGGCCTGGGCCGAGGCGCGGCTCTGCGCCGCGTCGGGCCCGAGCTCGGAGGCGGCCATCATGGCGGCGGTCATCTCGGCTTCGAGGGCGGCCGAGACGTCGTCGGGGGAGATGAACCAGGTCTCGCGGCAGGCCGCGCAGCGCACCGAGCGCCCGTCCGCGCCGACGCGGTCGATGTCGATCTCGTACTCGCTGGCACAGGACGGGCAGACGATCAGCATGGCGTCCGTGTGCCTCGGATCTCGATGGACGGTTGCCGACGGGGGCAAAAAGACTCAAACGGTTCTCGGCCAACACGGTTAACCGTCCGTGAAGCGGCCGGCCTATAACCGGCATGCGCCGGGCCGTCGCGAGAGATCGGACTTCGGCGGGCAGGACACTTCGGCGCGCAGGACACTTCGGCGCGCAGGACACTTCGGCGGGCAGGACCTTGGGGGGATCGTGGCGGATCGGGTGAACACGCAGTCGCTCCTCTCCGGGGCGGAAGAGCCGGTGGTCCAGTTCGAGAGCGTCGGCATGCGCTACGGCCTCGGGCCGGAGGTGCTGAGCGACGTCAGCTTCCAGATCGCGCCGCGCTCGTTCCAGTTCCTCACGGGGCCGTCCGGCGCGGGCAAGACCACCCTGCTGCGCCTGATCCTCCTGTCCGTGCGCCCGACACGCGGCCTCGTCTCGGTCTTCGGCGAGGAGGTCAGCGACATCTCCAGCGAGGCGCTGACCGGCCTGCGCCGGCGCATGGGCGTGGTCTTCCAGGATTTCCGCCTGCTCGACCACCTCACCACCTACGAGAACGTGGCGCTGCCCCTGCGCGTCCAGGGCCGGTCGGAGACGAGCTACCGGGCCGAGGTCGTCGAGCTCCTGCGCTGGGTCGGGCTCGGGGAACGGATGCACGTGCTGCCGCCCCTGCTCTCGGGCGGCGAGAAGCAGCGCGCCGCCATCGCCCGCGCGCTCATCGCCCGGCCGGAACTGCTGCTGGCCGACGAGCCCACCGGCAACGTCGACCCCGGCCTCGGCCGGCGCCTGCTGCGCCTGTTCATCGAACTCAACCGGCTGGGCACCTCCGTGCTGATCGCCACCCACGACTTCGCCCTGATGGACCTCGTCGATGCCCGGCGCTTCGTCCTCGGCGACGGCCGCCTGACGGTCGAGGCATGATGGGCGAGACCGGCACGCCCCCCGCCGCGCCGAACCGCGCGCCCGCCCGCGCCGACGATCGGCCGCCGGTCAGGCCCCCGGCCCCGCCGGATTCGCGCGGCGCCCCCCTGCCCCCGACCCTGCGCCGCAACGCGCCCCTGGTGCCGACCGATTCGGCGGCGAGCCGGGCGCTCGCCGCCGTCATCGCCATCCTGACCTTCCTGGCCGCCCTCTGCGCGGGCGCGGCCGAGATCGTGGCCTCCAGCGCCGTCCAGTGGCAGGACACGGTGGCCCAGGAGGTGACGATCCAGGTGCGTCCGAGCCCCGGGCGGGACATCGACGCCGACGTCGCCCGCGCCGAGGGCCTGGCCAAGGCCACGCCCGGCATCGCCGCCGTGCGGGTCTTCTCGAAGTCGGAGGCCGAGCGGCTGCTCGAGCCCTGGCTCGGCAGCGGCCTCGACCTCTCGGACCTGCCGGTCCCCCGCCTCGTGACCCTGAAGCTCGCCGAGACGGCCCCCGACCTCAAACCCCTGCGGAGTTCCCTCGCGGAGGCCCTGCCCGGGGTGGCGAGCCTGGACGACCACGCCCTCTGGCTGCGCCGGCTCTCAACGGCGGCCAACACCTTCGTGGGCGTCGGCATCGGCATCGTCCTGCTGGTGCTGGTGGCGACGGGCCTCGCCGTGGTCTTCGCGACCCGCGGCGCCATGGCGGGCAACCGGGAGGTGGTGGAGGTGCTGCACTTCGTGGGCGCCAACGACGACTTCATCGCCCGCGCCTTCCAGCGCCGCTTCTTCGGCCTCGGCCTGCGCGGCGGCATCATCGGCTCCGGCGCGGCGATTGCGGCCTTCGCCCTGGCGGGGCTGGTGGCGCGCAACTGGCGCTCGGGCCCGGCCGGCGAGGAGATCGAGGCCCTGTTCGGGACCTTCCACATCGGCTGGCGCGGCTACGCCGCCGTGCTGCTCATCGGCGTCATCGCCTCGGTGGTCACCGGCATCGTCTCCCGCCTCACCGTGCGGCGTTTCCTGGCCTGACGGCGCGTCCGGCGACAGGGGCCGGGGAACCTGTCGGGTCCGGCCGATCCCGTTAACCCTTCGTGAACCTTTCCGGGCGGAGATACTTGCCTCGTGAACGCCCCAATCGGGGCTACTCTCTGGGGGAATGACGACGCGGATGTCAGCCAGCGGCACCATGAAGCCCTCCGAGGCTTTCGGATGGGCCTGGACCGACGCCGCATCCCGCGTGCCGGCACCGGTACGGCTCCCTCCGGTCGCGGCTGGTTCCGATCTCGCGGCCCGGACTGGCCTCGGCCCCACCGCCAGGGCCACGCTCGGCCTGGCCGCCGCCGGCGCGGTCGCGCTGTTCTGCGGCTTCCTCGCCTTCGTGGCCTGCCTGGAGCGGGACGAGCGCGTGCCGCAGGGCCGGGCCGACGGCATCGTAGCGCTCACCGGCGGCGCCCAGCGCATCGGCGACGCCATCGATCTCCTGGCCAACGGGTACGGCCGCCGCCTCCTGATCACCGGCGTCAACGAGCGCACCAGCCGCGACGAGATCGCCCGCCTCAATCCGACCCAGCGGCACTGGATCGATTGCTGCGTCGATCTCGACTACCGGGCCCGCAACACCATCGGCAACGCCATCGAGACCCGGCGCTGGATGCGCCAGCACCGCTTCAGCACGGTGACGGTGGTGACCTCGAACTACCACATGCCCCGCACGCTGGTGGAACTCGACCACGCCCTGATGGGCGGCGACCGCATCGTGCCCCATCCGGTGGTCGCGGAAGGCTTCGACGCCGACCGCTGGTGGCACCATCCCTCCTCGGCCAAGCTCCTGGCTTCGGAATACCTGAAATTCCTCGTGGCCTGGGTCCGGACCCGCTTCGAGGCCGATCCGGAGCGCTCGCGGGCCGCCATCCTGATCGGACGCCGCAAGCCGATCAAGATGGTCGCCGAACCGCTGCTGCTGCGCGGACAGGAATAGCCGAATCGGACGGAGAACCGCTGGCGCCCGCGGCTTCGCAGGCGCCTGCTCTCAGGTCTGCTGGCCGGAGCCCCCGTCGGAGACCTCTGCTCGAAGTTCCTGGCTCGAAGTCCTTGGCTCGAAGTCCTTGGCGCAAGGACCCTGGCTCAGAGCCCCTTGCACTGGCTCCGGATCATCCCCGAAAACTCCTTCTCGGAGGTCTGGACCTGATTGAGGCGGTCCGTGCGCTCGGCACCCGAGAGGCAGCGGCCGTAGACGCTGGCCACCCGGCGCATGGTCTCCACGTGCCGGCGCCAGACGCGGCACTGGTCGGCCGCCTCGCTGCCGGCCTGCTCGAGCTGATCGATCGCCTGGCGCTGCATCGAATTGGCCACCAGGACGTCGCGGGCGCAGGCCGTGTCGGTGGCGCCGCGCTGCTGCGCCAAGGCGGGCATCGCGGCGAGCAGGAGGGCGGCCGCCACGGCCGCGCGGGTCGGACCACGCATGGTCATGCGGCCTGGGAGGCCGAGGTGTGGGTGAGCAGCGCGTAGAGGGCGCTGGCGTCGCGGGCGGCGCGGATGCGTTCCAGGATGCCGGGCTCGCGCAGGAGGCGGGCGACCTGGGCCAGGGCCTTGAGGTGGTCGGCGCCGGCGCCCTCGGGAGCCAGGAGCAGGAAGGCGATGTCGACGGGCTGGCCGTCGAGGGCATCGAAATCCACCGGCTTCTCCAACCGGGCGACGAGGCCGAACAGCCGGTCGAGGCCGGGCAGCTTGCCGTGCGGAATGGCGACACCGTCGCCGATTCCGGTGGAGCCCAGGCGCTCGCGCTGCAGCAGGGTCTCGAACACCTCGCGCTCGTCCAGGGCCGGAAGCTGACGCACCGCATGAGCGCTGAGCTCCTGCAGCATCGACTTCTTGGCGCGGACGCGCAGGGACGGCACCACGGAATCCGGAGAGAGGAATTCCAGCACTGGCATGAAGGACCGTCGCCCCGTCGGCGGCGGCCGACCCGGCCGCCACTCCATGAAAGGTCGGGCCGCACGGGCGACCCTTGGACTCAATCGGACGGGTTCAGGCTCTGTTCCCGACCCGCGCCTACGAAGCCGCCTCGGCCGGATCGACCCAGCCGATGGCCCCGTCTGTGCGGCGGTATACGACGTTGATGCGTCCGGTGCCAGCGTGAACGAACACGATGACCGGAGCCCCCGTGAGGTCGAGGGCGGTGACCGCCTCGCTGACCGAGTGGCGCTTCAGGGTCTTGGTGCTCTCGGCCACCACGGGGGGATGCGCCGCCTCCTCGTCCTCGCCGTCCTCGTCCAGGTCGAGGGCGTCGGCCTCGCTCGGGGCCGCGAACACGGCGTAGGCCGCCTGCACCGTCGCGCCGTCATGACCGGCCGCACCGTGATCCTTCAGCTTGTGCTTGTAGCGCCGCAGGCGCTTTTCGAGGCGGTCCGCCGTCTGTTCGAAGCTCGCATGGGCATCGTGCGCGGCGCCGGACGCTTCCAGGGTCAGGCCCGAGACGAGGTGGAGCACGCAATCGGTGCGGTAGGCCGTTCCGTCCCGCCGCAGGGTGACGTGGCCGGAGCAGGTCCCGCTCATGTGGCTGTCGAGGTATTTCGAGAGGGTGGCCGCCATTCGCTCCTCGACCCGGCCCCGCAGGGCTTCGCCAAGATCCAGGCCGTGGCCCGTCACGCGCAATGACCCCATGATCCCTCCGGTTTTCGTTGCTTTCGGGCTACGAGTTAAGGAGCCCTGCGCGGAGAAGTCAACGCGAGGGGCGCGGGGCGATCCCGGGGGCGGAGATCGGGTCGGATGACCGCGCAGGTTGCGCGCCGTGCAGCCGAGCGGCCTCGACCTGTCCGGGGCTCGATCGGCCTCGCACCGCTGATCGGGCCCGATTCCGGCGCCCGGAGGCCGCCTCAGCGGCCCGCGTAGGCGAAATGCTCGCGCCGGCGCTCGATCGAGGAGGGAATCCGCAGGGATTCCCGGTACTTGGCGACGGTGCGACGGGCGATGTCGATGCCCTCGTCGCGCAGCTTCTGAACCAGGGCGTCGTCGGAGAGCACGTCGCTCGGCGCCTCGCCGTCCACGAGCTGCTTGATGCGGTGACGCACGGCTTCGGAGGAGTGCGAGGCGGTGCCGGCGGCACCCGGGATCGCGGCGGTGAAGAAGTACTTCATCTCCAGCGTACCGCGGCTGGTGCCGATCGACTTGTTGGAGGTGACCCGCGAGACGGTCGATTCGTGCATGCCGATCGCCTCGGCCACGGTCTTGAGGTTGAGCGGGCGCAGGTGCGCGACGCCGTGCAGGAAGAAGGCATCCTGCTGGCGCACGATCTCGGAGGCGACCTTGAGGATGGTGCGGGCCCGCTGCTCCAGGCTGCGGGTCAGCCAGTTGGCGGTCTGCAGGCACTCCGACAGGAAGGCCTTGTCGCCCTCGGCCACCGCGCCGCGCGAGACGCGGGCATAGTAGCTCTGGTTGACCAGCACCCGCGGCAGCGCCTCGGCATTGAGCTCGACCAGCCAGGACCCGTCGGGCGCGGCGCGCACGAAGACGTCGGGGATCAGCACCTCCACGGCCCGGGCCCCGAAGGCGCGGCCGGGCTTCGGGTCGAGCCGGCGCAGCTCGGCCAGCATGTCGACGAGATCCTCGTCGTCGACGCCGCAGAGCCGGCGCAAAGCCGTGAAGTCGCGCTTGGCCACCAGATCGAGGCGCGAGACCAGGGCCTGCATGGCCGGATCGAAGCGGTCGCGGTCGCGCAGCTGCAGGGCGAGGCACTCGGCGAGGTCGCGGGCGGCGATGCCGGCCGGCTCGAAGCTCTGGACCAGCTTCAGCACCCGGGCGACCCGGTCGAGGGAGGCGCCGAGGCGCTCGGCCACGTCGTCGATCGATTCGCGCAGGTAGCCGGCATCGTCGACGGCATCGATCAGGAAGCCGCCGATCAGGCGGTCCATGGGATCGCGGGTGGCGAGATCGAGCTGGCTCCCAAGATGCTCGCGCAGGGAGATCTCGGCGGTCAGGCTCGCCTCGAAGTCGGGAGCCTCGCCGTCGAAGCTGCCGCCGGTATTGCCGTAGGGGGCCGGCGTCAGCGAGAGCATGTCGCCGGAGGCCGCCTCGCGGGCATGGGAGGGGTTCTCGTCCGAGAAGACGTTGTCGAGGCGGGTGTCGAGGGCGCTCTCCATATCGGCGCCGCTCGCCGTCAGCGTGGTGGCGATCCAGGTCTCGTCGCCTCCCTCGTAGTCGCCGCCCTCGCCGTCCCCTTCGCGATCCACCGAGGATTCGGATGGCGTCTCGGCCGCGGGGCGCTCGATCTCGCTCTCGCCCTCGGCGCGCTCCAGCAGCGGGTTGCGCTCGAGTTCGGCGTCGACGTAGGCGGCGAGGTCCAGTTGGGAGAGTTGGAGGAGCTTGATGGCCTGGAGAAGCTGAGGCGTCATCACCAGGGCTTGCCCCTGGCGCATTTCCAGCCGTTGCAGCAGACTCATGGTTGTCGCCCCGGGTGAGTCGCACCTCAGGTCAGCGGCGCACGTCGCGGTGAGCCGAGCCTCGGCACAAATCTTGCTTCCTGTTGTCTGCTCCCAGGTCTAGCGCCAACCCAGCCACACGTCAAAGTGTGACGGGCCTTATTTGCACGCAAATTAGGCAGGCCATGACAGCAGGACGGGGGAGGCCGCGCCGCCCCGACCCGAGCTTCGCATCGCGCGCACTAACAAAAGCTTCTGCGATCAAGGGAAATTCCCGCACTGCACCCAGACGGGGCACGGAGCGCGGCCGTCGAAGCCGGCAAAAAAATCTGCGGGATACGAGGTGGATGCAGGGCTCACGCCCCCGGACGGGTGGACATCCCCTGCCTAAAGGCGGAAATCCTCGCCGAGATAGAGGCGGCGCGCCTCCGGATTGGCCACGATCTCCTCGGGCGTCCCCTCCGTGAGGATCCGGCCCGAATGCGCGATGTAGGCGCGGTCGATCAGCCCGAGGGTCTCGCGCACGTTGTGGTCGGTGATGAGCACGCCGATGCCGCGCTGCTTGAGGTGCTTCACCAGGTCCTGGATGTCGCCCACCGCGATGGGGTCGATGCCCGCGAAGGGCTCGTCGAGCAGCATGAAGCTCGGCGAGGAGGCCAGCGCCCGGGCGATCTCGCAGCGCCGGCGCTCGCCGCCCGACAGGGCGATGGAGGGCGACTTGCGCAGGCGGGCGATGTCGAATTCCTCGAGCAGCGATTCGAGCTTGCGGGCGCGCTCCTTGCGGTCCGGCTCGGCCACCTCGAGCACCGCGCGGATGTTGTCCTCCACGGTGAGGCCGCGAAAGATCGAGGCCTCCTGCGGCAGGTAGCCGATGCCGAGCCGGGCCCGCTGGTACATCGGCAGCTGGGTGATCGGCAGGCCGTCGAGGGTGATCGTCCCCCGATCGGCCGTGACGAGACCGGTGATCATGTAGAAGATCGTCGTCTTGCCGGCTCCGTTGGGGCCGAGGAGGCCGACCGCCTCGCCGTTCCGCACGGTCAGACCGGCCTCGTGCACGACGGTGCGGGCGCCGTAGCTCTTGCGCAGGCCGCGCACGCAGAGGATGCCCGGCCCGCCGCCCTCCTCGACGATGGCGGCCGCCTCGGCCGCCCGGCGGCGGGCGCGGCCGCCGAACAGCCGTCGGATCAGGGAGGGCGCAGGCGGCGCGCCGGCACGGTCGGAGGAGCGCTCCGCCAGGGCGGGCGCCGGCGATGCGGCACTCAATTCGTCTGGGCCCGGGTCTTGCCGGCCGGCTTCTCGGCGGAGGCCTCGGAGGACTTCTCGGTGGAGGACTTGTCGGCGGGGGACTTATCGGCCGGCGGCCTGGCCGCGCGCCCGGCGATGGGGGCCTGCGTACAGCCCTTGCCCTTGGCCCCGTCCTCCTTCTGCGGCACCAGCAGGGCGGAGACCCGACCGCCCGCCACCGGGTCCATGTTCGCCCGGCCGGTGTTCATGTCGTAGACGAGGCGCGAGCCCCGGGTGACGTTCTGGCACTGGCTCAGGATGACGTTGCCGGTGACCACGATGCGCTTGGCCTCCTGGTCGAACACGGCGTTGTCGCCGGTGGCGATCTGGTCCTTCTGCACCACCGTGACCGGGCCGGCGCATTCCACGCGCTGGATCCCGTTCTCGTTCAGGCCAGCGGCGCGCTCGGCCTGGCTCGCCGACTCGGCACCCGCCTCCGCAGGCTCCTTCTTGTCCTTGCCGCGCTTGTAGCGCACCGTCATGCTGGAGCACCGGATGGTGCTGTCGCCCTGCACGGCGACGACGTTGCCGGCGAAGACCGCCTTGTTCTCGCGGTCGAACACGTCGAGCCGGTCGGCGTCGATCTTGATCGGCTCTTTGCCGCCGCCGCCGAGATTGCCGAGCGGCGAGGCCGCCTTCTCCTTGCGCGGAGCCGCGGGCGCCGTCTGCGCCGCGGCCGACCCCGCCGCCACCAGGGCCGCCAGGGCGAGCGCGAGGGGCGCGAAGCGCCGGTGCGGGACGACGCCCATCGCCGCGGGCCGCGTCACCGGCGGCGCTCCCCGTCCTCGGGCTCGGCCGCGGTGGTCCGGATGCGCGCCGGCCTGTCGGGCAGGCCGGCGACCTGGGCCTCGTCGGCCCGGGCTTCGGACTTGTCCCGGGACTCTCCGCCCGACGGGTCGCGACCGTGCAGCACGGTGTGGACGTTGCCGACGAAGGAGATCACGTGGCCGTTGTCGACCACCTCGAGGGTATCGGCCACGATGGTGCCGCTCGGCATCGAGACCGCGACGGTCTCATTGGAGCGGACGCTGCCGGCCTTGAAGTCGACGGCGGCCGTCTTCAGGCGGATCTCCTCGCCCTTGTCGGTCCAGAGGCGGATGTCGCGCTCGAGGTTCAGGGACTCCCGGGAGGAATCGAACACGCCGGAGGCGGCTTCGAGGTGGACGAGGCCGCCCTTGTCGTCGGTGTTGAGCTGGCCCTTCATCGCCTGCAGCTCGATCACGCTCGGCTTGCGCACGTCCTGGAAGGCGGCGGTGGCGGTGACCTCGTAGCCCCGGTCGCCCTTCCGGAAGCCGGACAGGCGCGGGTTCTCCATCTTCACCTTGCTGCCCGACAGGCTGACCTGGCCCATCGAGACGTCGGGCAGGCCGGCCCCGAAGGGATTGAACAGGGTGACGACCGCCAGCGCCAGCACGGCGGTTCCGGCGGCGAGGGGGATCAGCCGGCGCAGGGCGCGCACGTGGCTGCTGTGGTTGCGCGCCCGCGCATGGGCACGGGTCCGGCGCGCATCGACGCGGTCGCCGCTCGTCTGCCCCGTCTCGATCGCCGCGCCCACGTGCATGATCTTTCCAACATCGTGCCCCGGCGGCGTCGACGCCCGCGAGGGGCGCGCCACGGCTGGGTCGACCGCCGGATGCCCGGGGGCAGTGGCGAAGTTATGACCGGAAGCTTGAGAAACCATCAAGCCTGCGCGCTTCCGAAAGCCGGAATGGCGCAGGCGCCAGATGGGGGATGTGCGACGGCGCACGGCGGCCCGCGGGTCGGCGCCCGCCCTCAGGCATGCGCGAAGATGTCGGTCTCCGCCCAGCCGGCCAGATCGAGCCGGGCCCGGGTCGGCAGGAAGTCGAAACAGTTCCTGGCGAGGTCCGTGCGGCCCTCCCGCTCCAGCATCGCGTCGAGGCGTGCCCGCGCGGCGTGGAGGTAGAGCACGTCGGAGGCCGCGTAATCGACCTGCGCCTGGCTCAGGGTTTCGGCCCCCCAATCCGAGGATTGCTGCTGCTTGGAGAGATCGACGCCCACGAGTTCGCGGACCACGTCCTTCAGGCCATGCCGGTCGGTATAGGTGCGTGCCAGCTTCGAGGCGACCTTGGTGCAGTAGACGGGCGCCGGCATGACGCCGAGGCCGCGGAACAGCACCGCGAGGTCGAAGCGCGCGAAGTGGAAGATCTTCAGCGTAGCGGGGTCCGCCAGCACGCGCATCAGCGTCTCCGGGGCCGGACCGCCGGGAACGATCTGCACCACGTCGGCGCTGCCGTCGCCCTGCGAGATCTGCACGACGCAGAGCCGGTCGCGATGGGGGTTGAGCCCGAGGGTCTCGGTGTCGATGGCGATGGCCGGGCCGGCGACGTAGTCGGCCGGCAGGTCGCCGCGATGCAGGCGGGTGGAAGGCGGCATGGACGGAAGGTTTCCGCGCTGGGATCGACGACGGGCCACGAACGGCGTTTCTCGTGTGATCCCCGGCGCCTATCACCCGGCCCGGACCCCCGCAAGGTGGCGGATTGCGCGGCGCGCGGGGTCACCCCGCGCGCCGCGTCAGGCCCGTGTCGCGTCGGCCGGATCGGCCTGCGCCCGCCCGGCCCTACTTCTGCTTGGCGATGACCTTGTCCTTGATGCCGTCATAGGCGTTCTGCGGGATGATCTTCTTGGACAGAAGCTCGTCCTTGCCGCGGTAGGGACGCCCCTTGATGATCGCGGCGGCGCGGGCGGCGCCGATGCCCGGAAGGGCGTCGAGTTCGGCGGCGGTGGCGCTGTTGATGTCGACCAGGGCCGTCTTCGCTGCCGGCTCGACCGTGGGCGCCTTGGGGGCCGTGGGCGCCACCGTCCTGGGTGCGGTCGCGGGGGCGGGGGTCGCCGGGCTCGGCGCCTGGGCCAGGGCGGGGCCGGCGGCGAAGCAGGTCAGGACGGCGAGGGTACGCAGCAGGGATGAGGACATGGACGTCTCCCGAAAGCATCGCCGTCCGCGCGATGCGGCAGCGAGCCTGTCCTTACGAATAGAAGGTCCAACTTGAACCGCAGATTAAAGTCCTCGCGCCCGCGCGGGCCCGGATCTATCTGTTCGAATCCCCCGGACGGTTCGAATCCCCCGGGCGGACCGCCCTGGACCTGCGCGTCCGGGCATCCGGCGTGTCCTGGCATCCGGCGTGTCCTGGCATCCTGCGCGGGACCGCCTCTAGCCAGAACCCGTGCGCGGCGTTATAGAGCCGCCAGCGAATCTCCGTTTGACCACGGTACCGAGGCGGCCTTCCCCTGGAAGTCGCGCCCACGGTGCCTTTTTTGCCGTACAGGACTCTTCCGATGGCCGTTCCGAAGCGAAAGACCTCTCCCTCGCGTCGCGGCATGCGCCGCTCCGCCGACGCCCTCAAGGCCCCGACCTACGTCACCGACAAGGATTCGGGCGAGCTGCGCCGTCCCCACCACATCGACCTGAAGACCGGCATGTACCGCGGCCGTCAGGTCCTGAAGGTGAAGTCGACCGAGGCCTGAGCCCCGCGGGGCGCCGCACGGCTGCCCCGGACGGCATGATACGCCCGAGAGTCATGAGCCGCGGCCCCGCAAGGGCCCGGCTCTTTTCGTTGGGCGTTCCCGATTTCGCCGGATGGTTCCCGTCCGCCGTGGGCGGTCAGGCCCGGCGTGCCGCCGCCGCGTAATGCGCGGCGGCCGAGCGCGTGCGTTCGATGCGGGACGGCCGCAAGGTCGGCTCGACGCTGACGAGGAGCTGGGCGAGGAAGCCGGAGAGGGGACGGGCCGGGACCGGCCGAAATCCCGATGTCTGGCTGGCTGATTCTTGGCCACCCGATTCTTGGCTACCCGATTCTTGGCTACCCGATTCTTGGCCACCGGAGATCACCACGAGCTCGCGGCGCGCGGGCGCATCCGATTCGGGCCTCGCGCCCGACGGGCAGTCCCGGTCCGTCCCGGCGTGCTCCATGGCCGTCGCTCCCCGCGCCCGCATGGCCCGTGGGAACAGAATTGGTCCGCGTTAACGGTTCGTCAACCTTTGCTCGGGCGCCCATCGCGCGGCAAGGTTACCGGCCGCGGGCGGGGGTCGAGTCCCGCCGGCGCCGCGCGCCTACTTCTTGGCCAGATCCTCGAGGCGGGACTGCATCTCGGCCATCTGGCGCTTGAGGTCGTCGAGGTCGCTCCCCCCGGAGCCGTGCTGGACCGGTGTGGGAACGCCCGCGCCCGACTTGCCCGCCGAGGAGGGATGCGCGCCCATGCCCGAGAGCGGGCCGGTGCCGAAGGTGGTGAACATCTTCATGGCGTCGCCGAAGAAGCTCATGTTGGCCCGGACCTGCTCCTCCATCGCGCTCTGGAACGCGGTGGGGGCGAAGCTCTGGGCCATCTTCTCGCGCAGGCCTTCCTGGTCCCGGGCGAAGTTCGCCATGGAGAATTCCAGGAAGCTCGGCACCATGGTGCGCATGCTGTCGCCGTAGAAGCGGATCAGCTGGCGCAGGAAGGCCACCGGCAGCAGGTTGTCCTCACCGGCCTTGTTCTCCTGCTCGAAGATGATCTGCGTCAGCACCGACCGGGTGATGTCGTCGCCCGAGCGTGCATCGTAGACGAGGAAATCCTCGCCGTTCTGCACCATCGTCGCCAAGTCCTCGAGGGTGACGTAGGTCGACGTCCCGGTGTGATAGAGGCGCCGGTTGGCGTATTTCTTGATGACGGTGTGGTTGGACTTACCGTTATCCGCCATTTCTGGGGGCCTCTCCCGACGCGTTCATGGCCGCGTGATCTTCTTTCGGTCGCGCTACGGACCGCTGCTCGATCTCGCGGCGCACAAGTGCACCTTAAGACGTTCGCGTGCCGACGAAAACAGCAATTTATCGCCCATCCCGCGGAATACCACGCAAGGGGGCGACTCCTGTCACGACAGGAGCCGCAAACAACTCCAGGGTGCCTTGACTTCGTAGGGTCGACGGCTTTCATCCGAGAGAACGGCACAATGGCGCCCACGCCCGATTGAAATCGGAGCGTCAAGGGAGCGCCGGCCGGGATGAGGAGAACGTCACCATGGCAGCAGAAGACATCGTCATCGTCGGCGCGGCGCGCACCGCGGTGGGCTCGTTCGGCGGCGCATTCAACACCGTGCCCGCGCACGACCTCGGCGCCGTGGCGATCAAGGCGGCCCTCGAGCGCGCCGGCGTCCCCGCCGACGACGTGGACGAGGTGATCTTCGGCCAGGTGCTCACGGCCGGTGCCGGCCAGAACCCCGCCCGCCAGGCCGCCATCAAGGCGGGCATTCCCGAGAAGGCCACGGCCTGGGGCGTCAACCAGGTCTGCGGCTCGGGCCTGCGCACCGTCGCCATCGGCATGCAGCAGATCGCCAACGGCGACGCCACCGTCATCGTGGCCGGCGGCCAGGAATCGATGTCGCTTTCCCCCCACGCGCAGTATCTGCGCGGCGGCCAGAAGATGGGCGACGTCAAGCTCGTCGACACCATGATCAAGGACGGGCTCTGGGACGCCTTCAACGGCTACCACATGGGCCAGACGGCGGAGAACGTGGCCCAGGCCTTCCAGCTCACCCGCGAGCAGCAGGACCAGTTCGCCACCGCCTCGCAGAACAAGGCCGAGGCCGCCCGCAAGGAGGGCCGCTTCAAGGAGGAGATCGCCCCCGTCACCGTGCCGGGCCGCAAGGGCGACGTGATCGTCGACACCGACGAGTACATCCGTGACGGCGCCACCATGGAGGCGATGGCTAAGCTGAAGCCGGCCTTCACCAAGGACGGCACCGTGACCGCCGCCAACGCCTCCGGCCTCAACGACGGCGCCGCCGCCATCGTGCTGATGTCGGCCTCCGAGGCCGAGCGCCGGGGCATCAAGCCCTTGGCCCGGATCGTCTCCTGGGCCACCGCCGGCGTCGACCCCAAGGTGATGGGCACTGGTCCGATCCCGGCCTCGCGCAAGGCCCTGGACAAGGCCGGCTGGAAGGCCTCCGACCTCGACCTGATCGAGGCCAACGAGGCCTTCGCCGCCCAGGCGCTCGCCGTGAACAAGGACATGGGCTGGGACACCGACAAGGTGAACGTCAATGGCGGCGCCATCGCCATCGGCCACCCGATCGGCGCCTCCGGCGCCCGCGTCCTCGTCACCCTGCTGCACGAGCTGAAGCGCCGGGACGCCAAGCGCGGCCTCGCCACCCTCTGCATCGGCGGCGGCATGGGCGTCGCCCTCTGCGTCGAGCGCGTCTGAGCTCCGGCTTGAGCGGCGCCGCAGGAATTCTCGCATGAATTCTTGACGGCGCCGCAAATTTAAATCGGTCGCGCGACGCGCGGGCGCTCCGCTAAAGCACGACCGGGCAATCATAATCACAAGAAACCGGAGTTCGGAGGAAACCATGGCTCAGGAACGCGTCGCACTCGTCACCGGCGGCACCCGCGGCATCGGCGCCGCCATCTCGAAGGGCCTGAAGGCCAAGGGCTACAAGGTCGCGGCCAATTACGGCGGCAACGACGAGGCCGCCAACGCCTTCAAGGAAGAGACCGGCATCCCGGTCTTCAAGTTCGACGTCGGCGACTACGCCGCCTGCGAGGCCGGCATCAAGGCCGTCGAGTCCGAGGTCGGCCCGGTCGACATTCTGGTCAACAACGCCGGCATCACCCGCGACGGCCTGTTCCACAAGATGACCTTCGAGAAGTGGCAGGCGGTCATCAAGACCAACCTCGATTCCGCCTTCACGGTGACCCGGCCGGTCATCGAGGGCATGCGCAACCGGGGCTTCGGCCGCATCATCCTGATCTCGTCGATCAACGGCCAGAAGGGCCAGGTCGGCCAGGCCAACTACTCCGCCGCCAAGGCCGGCGTGATCGGCTTCGCCAAGGCGCTGGCCCAGGAGAGCGCCGCGAAGGGCATCACCGTCAACGTGATCGCGCCGGGCTACATCGCCACCGACATGGTCATGGCGGTGCCGGAGGACGTGCGCAACAAGATCATCTCGACGATCCCCGTGGGCCGCCTCGGCGAGGCCGAGGAGATCGCCCGCGCGGTGGAGTACCTCGCGGCCGAGGATTCCGGCTTCATCACCGGCTCGACCCTGACCATCAACGGCGCCCAGTACATCGCCGGCTAGTGGTCCGCGCGGCTCCCCCCGCGGGAGCCGCGCCCCTCACTCGAGGCCGAGGCAATTGGCGTAGAACGTCACCGTCGCCGGCCAGTCCGAGAAGACCCCCTTCACCCCGACGTCGCGCGCGAGCACGTCGAGGAGCGCGAAGGTGTCGCCGTCCCGGTCGATCACCGGGCGGATCGACTTGTAGTAGTAGCCGCCCCCCTCCTTCAGCGGCCCCGAGCGCTCCAGCGACCAGGTGATCAGGTCGAGGCCGGCGGCCCGGGCCGCCCGCGCGTAGGCCGAGGGTTCGATCGTCCCGTTCGGCCCGACCCGGACCAGTATCCAGAGGGGCGGCGCCAGGGTGCGCAGGCCCAGCGCCGCCAGTTCCGCCATGCCGGGCTTCCAGCTCTCCGGCCGCTCGGGGTCGAAGCCCGGATCGGTCTCGTCCCGGTTGTCGAGCCAGAGGGCCTGCCGTCCGAAGTCGGGCTCGGCCTTCAGCCAGTACTGGATGTCCCGGAGCTGGAAGCTCTGCGGCCGCACCGCCGAGGCCGGGATGCCCGCCCGCTTGTAGGCGTCGATCATCGCCTGGGCATACTGGTCCTGGCCGTAGCCCTCGAAGGGCATCGGCACCTCGGGCGCCTTCAGTTCCGGCGTGAACCGGCGCCCCAGGGATCTGACCAGCGCGATGTATTCGTCATGACTCATCAGCGTGCCGGTGGTGGCGTAGAGATCGGTCCGCCAGCGGGGGGTCGCATGCGCGTAGGCCTCCCGCGTCGTGGCCTGTGGGTCGCTCGCGTCCATCTTGCCGTTGAGGCTCTTGAACTCGGCCAGGGTCAGGTCGCTGGTGCAGCAGCGGGCCGAGGCCTTGCGCCCGGTGGCGGGGTCGGCGGGCTGGAAATCCTGGCTGCACTTGGCCGCCAAGTCCGGACGGGCGAGGATGTCCGTGGTGGCATGGAGGTCGCACTGGGCGTGCCGGCAGACCAGCTGCCGGTCCCGCGTGAAGGCGACGTCGCACTCGATCACGCCGGCGCCCATGCGGGCAGCCGCCAGGACGCCCTCCCGGGTATGCTCGGGAAACTGCAGCGGCGCGCCCCGGTGTGAGATCGAGAAGGTGCGGGCGGTGTAGGGGCGGTCGGCGCCGCAGGCCCGCAGGCGGTCCTTCAGGGGCCCGGGCTTCATGCTGTCCACGAGGTAGAAGGGCCGCGGCCCGAGCTGGGCCGGCTCGCCGGCCGCTGCCGGGCCTGCGCAGAGGAGCAGGGCCGAGGCCATGCCCAGGGCCGCCCTCCGGACGCGTCCTGATCCGAGAGATGCCGTGTCCATGCTCCGCCTCCCCGCCGCGTGTCGCCCCCCAGCAGGTAGGGCCCGCCCGTGACCGGTCGATGAAGGCGGCCGCCCCGGGACATCCCCGCCTTGCCCGGGACGCCTCCGGCATGGGACAGCGGCACGGCCTCCCGCCTCGGACACCCGGTTTCCCATGCCTTCCGCGACCCTGCTCGGCTTCGGCGCGATCCTGCTCTGGTCGCTGCTCGCCCTGCTCACGGCCCTGTCGGGGGCGGTGCCGCCGTTCCAGCTCGCGGCGATGACCTTCGCGCTCGGCGGCCTCGTCGGCTGCGCCAGCTGGCTCGTGCGCCCCGCGGGCCTGCGCGCCTTGCGCCAGCCCTGGCCGGTCTGGCTCCTCGGCGTCGGCGGCCTGTTCGGGTACCACGCCCTCTACTTCGCCGCCCTGCGCCTCGCCCCGCCGGCGGAGGCGGGCCTGCTCAACTACCTCTGGCCGCTCCTCATCGTGCTGCTGTCGGCCCGGCTCCCCGGGGCGGCGGGCCTGCGCGCCGGCCATCTCGGCGGAGCCGCCCTCGGGCTCGTCGGCGTCGTGGTGCTGTTCGCCGGACGGGGCGGGATCGACTTCGCCGCCGGGGCCCTGCCCGGATACCTCGCGGCGCTGGCGGCCGCCTTCGTCTGGTCGGGCTATTCGGTGCTCTCCTCCCGGGTCGGGGCGGTGCCGACCGACGCGGTGGCGGGCTTCTGCCTCGCCACCGCCGCCCTCAGCCTCGCCTGCCACCGCGCCTTCGAGACGACCCTGTGGCCGGCGGGCGCGGTGCAATGGGGCGCCGTCGTCGCCCTCGGGCTCGGCCCGGTGGGTGCTGCCTTCTACCTCTGGGACATCGGCGTGAAGCGGGGCGACCTGCGCCTCCTCGGAGTCGCGGCCTACGCCGCCCCGATCCTGTCGACCCTGACCCTGGTGCTCGCCGGCTATGCCGAGCCGAGCCCGGCCCTGGCGCTCGCCTGCCTCCTCATCGTCCTCGGCGCGCTCGTGGCGGTGCGGGCGTCCCGCGCCGGGCCGCGCTAGGGCCTGCTCGTCAGGACCTGGGCACCGGCCGCCAGTCCGGCGGCGCCAGCTCGAAGCCGGCGAACTCAAAGGCCGGCGAGACCGTGCAGCCCACCAGCGTCCAGGCGCCGAGGCTGGTGGCGGTCTGCCAGTGCCCGGCCGGAACCACGATCTGCGGCTGCTGGCCGCGGGTCAGGTCGGGACCGAGATAGGCCGCGCTGGCATCGTGGCCGTTGGGGCTGACCGTGAGGACGAGGGGCGCGCCCGCGTGCCAGTGCCAGATCTCGGCCGCAT
Organism: Methylobacterium sp. TK31; assembly: GCF_055361545.1. NCBI lineage: Bacteria > Pseudomonadati > Pseudomonadota > Alphaproteobacteria > Hyphomicrobiales > Methylobacteriaceae > Methylobacterium > Methylobacterium sp. TK31. Next base: position 3,973,958 of record NZ_CM143964.1, read on the forward strand.
CGACCCGGTGCCACTCGGAGACCTCGCCGAGATCGAGGAGGTAGTAGATCGCGCTGCCCACCGAGCGCCCGTCCACGGTGCGGGGGTCCCGGAAGGTCTCGCGATAATGCCCGCCCTCCGGGTGCGGCACGAGGCCGAGGCGGGCGATCACCTCCGCGGCGGTGGGTCCCTGCGATCCGGCACTCATCGGCGAACACTCATCCTGGAACTCCTGGTCGAAGGCCCGCAGGCCAAGTCTTGCTCGACAAGCCAAGTCTCCCTCGACAAGCCAAGTCTCGCTCGACAAGCCAAGTCACTCGATGGCCCCCTGCGGCAGGCTGAGGCCGGGGGGCGCCTTGGCGCCCGACGCCCCGCCCGCCGAGACCTTGGGCCGGCTCTTCGGCTTCGCCGCAGCCTTGCCGCCCTTGGCCGCCTCGTCCTTGGCCGCGACCGGGGCGCTCTTCACCGCGGGCGCCTCGCCGCATTCGCGAAAGCCGAGCTGCGCCAGGCTCTGGCCGGTCTCGGAGACGATGTTGAGCGTGTCGGGAAGGGTCGCCGGCACAGGGTCCCAGCGGACCGGGGCGCCGAGCAGCGCGCCCAGCGCCGCGGGGCTTCCGCCGCGCCGCAGGGCGAACAGGTCGGGGCCGTAGGCCGTGGCGGCCTTGCCGGCGATGACGACCTCGAGCACCCGGGTCGTCTCCGGCGTGAGCGGGCGCAGCGGGTTCTCGACCACCACGGCCCCCGTGCGGGTGACCCAGACCGCGAAGTCCTTCGGCCCCTCGTAGAGCGCCGCCCGCGCCTCGCACTGCACGGTCAGGCCGGCCAGGTTGGCGGCCGGCATCGGCGCAGGAGGGGCGGCGGCCACGGGGTCCGGGGCGACCGGCGCGGTCGGCCGGGCCTCGGCGGCCGGCTTCGGTGCCGACTTGGGAATGGGCTTCGGTTTGGGTTTGGGTTTGGGCTTCGGGGCCGCCTCCCGGGAAGGCGGCGCGGCCGGAGCCTCGGCCTCGGCGGCCGGCTCGGGGGCCTGGGCCCGGGCGGGGCCGACCGCCAGCAGGGCGGCCAGCGGCAGGAGGACCGCCCACCGGCGCGTGCGGGAGCACACCATCAGCGAAGCTCTCGATCTCGATACGGGTCTCGGAGGGGTGGCGATGGCAGCTCGCGGGGCGGGGCCTCGCCCGGGATCGCGTGCGGCCGCTCGGGCTCGATGTCCAGGATGGTCGCCGTGCGGTCGATCGGGCTGGCGCGCGGCGGCTCCAGGCTGCGGAGCAGCAGGTCCTCGCCGTCGTCCTCGTCCAAGAGATCCTCCTCGCGCGCCATGCGGAGTTCGGGGCGGCGCGCGCGCGCGAGCTGCAGGGCCACGAGGAAGCCGGAGAACAGGAGGACGCCGAGGGCCCCCAGGATCAGGAGTGTTTCCATGCCGGGTCCAGCGTTAGCCCAGGACGCGCCGCGTTGCATCCTCCCCCGGCGCTTTCGCCGGAGCCGGCCCGGGCCCGGAACGGTCCTTGCGTCCCGGACCGGCGATGTCAGAAGGTACGTCTCCATCCCGGCCCGATGCCCCCCGCCCCGGGGCCGTCAGGCATGGAGCGTGCGACCGCGGCGACCCGGGGCGGACCTGCCCTCCCCCGTCGATGGCCGTGGATTCCGCGCAGGTCCGACGCACCGGCGTCGTCCGCATACCGTATGACGCCGTAGCCCGCTCCCGAACCCCAAGGTCGATCGATGCGCCTGCATGACCTCAATCCGGCCGATGCCGGCCACGATTCCGGCCATGCCCCGGAGGGGGCGGAGAGCCTGGAGCGGGACCTCCTGCGGCTGATCGAGGAATCCCGCGAGCAGGCGGCGGAGGATCCGTTCCGCAATCCGGTGCTGGCGGTGACGCTGGCCATCACCCGGCGCTTCGACCGGGGCGAGATCGGCGAGGACGACCTCGATGCCCTGTTCCCCCGGCTCCGGGCCCAGTCCCTGAGCGCCCGCGCCGAGCGCCTGCGCGCCTATGTCGGGCTCGACCGGGACGCGGCGGCGGCGCCCGACAGCCGGATGGCCGCCCGCCTCGTGGCGGCGGTACCGGCGCGCCAGGGGGATTTCGAGACCTTCCGGGATCTCGTCGGCCGCACCGGCTTCGCTGTGGTCTTCACCGCCCACCCGACCTTCGGGATGCCGCGCGCCGTCGCCGCCCTGATCGCCCAGGCGGCGAGCGAGGCCGAGGGTGCCGCCCGGCAGCCGCTGCTCGCGCGCGCGGCCGGCCTCTCGACGCGGCCCGACCCGAACATCAGCCTCGACGACGAGTTCGACCAGGCCTGCGTCGCGGCCAATCACGGCCGCACCGCCCTCGATGGCTTCAACGCCGCGCTCCTCGACGCCGCCCGGGCGCGCTGGCCGGACCGCTGGACCGAGCTCGTGCCCAAGCCGTTCGCGATCGCGAGCTGGGTCGGCTGCGACACCGACGGGCGCACCGATATCGGCTGGTGGGACACCCTGCGCTACCGCCTGGAATCGAAGCGGATGCAGCTCGACCGGGTGATGCGCCAGCTGCCGCAGGTGCCGGCGACCCAGGTGGTGCGCGAGCTCACCGGGAACGCGCTCGCCGCCGTGAACCGCCAGCTCGCGGTGGCGCCCCGGCTCGGGACCAAGCCGACCCTCGAGGCGGTGCACCGCTTCGCCCTCGCGCTGATCATCGAGCGCGAGCGGGCCCAGACCGATTCCGGCGCGATCCTGGCCGGGCTCGCGGGGGCGGTCGGAGCCGCCGAATCCGACGCGGACAGGCGCAGCATCGCGCTCCTGCGCTCCGGCATCGCCACGCACGGCCTCTCGAACGCCCTGCCGCATTTCCGGCTGAACGCCAGCCAGATCCACAATGCGGTGCGCCGCGTCACCGACCTCGAGGGCGAGCCCACCGACGCCGCCCAGCGCCGGTCCCACCTCGCCACCATCCACGCGCTCCTCAACGACGTGCAGGCGGTGGACGTCGATTTCGGCGCGCTGGCCGCCGAGCGGGCCTCGGCCGCCCGGCTGATGATGACGATCACCCAGATCCTCAAGCACGTCGACGGCACCCACCCGGTCCGCTTCCTCATCGCCGAGACCGAGACCGGCTACACGCTGCTCGCCGCCCTCTGGCTGGCGCGGCACTACGGCATCGCCGACAAGGTCGAGATCACGCCGCTGTTTGAGACGGCCAGCGCCCTCGAACAGGGCATCCGCGTCCTCGACGATGCGCTCCGCAATCCGCACTGGCGGGCCTACCTCAAGCGCATCGGGCGCCTGACGGTGCAGTTCGGCTACTCGGATTCCGGGCGCTACGTCGGCCAGCTCGCCGCGAGCTTCTGGATCGAGCGCCTGCGCCTGCGCATCACCGAGCTGATGGTGCAGAACGACCTCACGGGGGTGGAGCTCGCGATCTTCGACACCCACGGGGAATCCATCGGCCGGGGGGCGCACCCGACCTCCCTGCGCGACCGCCTCGCCTATCTCGCCCCGGAGGATGCGCGCCGGCGCAACCGGACCGCCGGCATCCGCGTGCGCCTCGAATCGAGCTTCCAGGGCTCGGACGGCTACCTGATGTTCGGCACCCTGCCCCTGGCCGAGGCCACGGTGGAGCGCATCGCCGAGCACGTCTTCGCCTTCGACGTCGCCGACGACGACAGCTTCGCCGACTACGTCCTCTCCGATCCGGCGAGCGGGGCCGACGAGACCGACGACCCGATCTACGCCGAGCCGGACTTCGCCGCCGAGTTCTTCACCGTGGTGCGCCAGGACATGGAGGCGCTGGTGGACGATCCCGGCTACGCCGCCCTGCTCGGCACCTTCGGCCCGAGCCTCCTCGACCGCACCGGCTCCCGGCCCGTCGCCCGCCAGACCGATGGCGGCGGCCCGACCATGATCACCCATCCGCGCCAGATGCGGGCGATCCCCAACAACGCGATCCTGCAGCAGCTCGGTTTCCTGGCCAACTCCCTGCACGGCGTCGGCCGGGCCGCCGGCCGCACCCCGGACCTGTTCCGCGACATGCGCCGGGATTCGGTGCGCTTCTCCCGCGCCTTCCGCCTGGTGCAGCATGCCGCCAGCGTCGCCGATCTCGACGTGCTGCGGGCCTACATCGACACCCTCGACCCGGCGGTGTGGCTGGAGCGGGCCCGGCGCACCCAGCGCGACGGCCGGCGCGAGGAGCTCGTGGTGATCGCCAACGCCCTCGACCGGCTGCGCCTCGCCCCCGACCTGCGCCACCTGTTCGGCCGGCTCACCTGCGACTGGCTCAACCTGCAGGTCGCGGCGCCCGACCTCGGCCGGATGTCGGCCCGCCTGACCCTGCTGCACGCGATCCGCCTCGCGCTGATCCACCGGATCTGGTTCCTGGCCGTGCACATCCCGGGGTTCCGCCCGCAATCGGGGGTGAGCCGCGAGGCGCTGATCGAGCGCTTCCTGCGCCTCGACATCGACGGCTGCCTGACGCTGCTGGAGGACATCTTCCCGATCACCCCGGACCCGACCCTCGGCCTGAACTTCGGCGAGCCCGCCGGGCCGCGCGACGTCGGCACCTACGAGGCCGAGCACAGGACGCTGTTCGAGCCGATCCGGCGCAGCTTCCAGCGGGTGCGCGAGATCTCGGGCATGATCCAGCACGAGGTGGGCGCGTTCGGGTGAGGCCGGGATTCGCGGCCCCGCCGCGGCCGCCGGATCGCGCCGGCGGCCGCGGCGGAGAAGCGGGTCCGGCCGCCGCTCAGCGCGGCGCGGAATCCCCGCCCGCCGCGTCCGGCTTCATCGCGGCCGCCGCGGCCGCCAATCCCCAGCGGACCAGCTCCTCCGCCTCGCCGGCCGTTCCCGCCTCGGCGTAGCAGCGCAGCTCGGGCGCGTTGCCGGAGGCGCGAAAGTGGATGGTGCGCCCGCCGTCGAGCTCCATCCTCACGCCGTCCTGCTCGTCGACGGCGCGCGGCGTTCCGACCGGTCGAACGAAATCCCGCCGATACGCCTCCTGGCCGAGCCGTCGCAGGAAGGCGCCGCTGTGCTCGGCCGGCGTGTTGGGCAGGCGGTCGCTCGCGGTCTCGCCCACGGACAGGGAGGCGACGAGGTCCGCGAGGGACAATCCGGCCCCGCGCGCCGCGGCCAGCGTCGCCAGGATGGGCAGCATCGCATCGCGGGTCGGCAGCGCGGGCAGGGTCCGGCCGTCGCGGGTCACGTCCGAGCCGAGCAGGAAGCCGCCATTCGCCTCGAAGCCGACGACGGCCTCGGCGCCCTCGGTCTCCGCCTGGGCCATGCCGGCGATGACGTAGGGGGAGCCGACCCGGGTGCGCAGCACCCGCCGGAACCCGCCCGCATGCTCGATGGCCGAGCCGGCCGTGACCGGCACGACGACGGTATCGACGCCGAGGTGGCGCGCCGTGATCAGCCCGAGAACGTCTCCCCGCAGGATCCGCCCGGCGGCATCCGCGACCAGCGGCCGGTCGGCGTCGCCGTCGGTCGTCACCAGGGCATCGAACGCACCGGACGTCATGGCCTCGCGGATGAAGGCGACGTCCTCCGGGCGATGGGCCTCCGTGTCGATCGGCACGAAGCGCGCCGCGCGTCCGATCGCGGTCACGTCCGCCCCCAGCGCCGTCAGGAGCTCGACGAGCAGGTCCCGCGCCACGGAACTCTGCTGGTAGACCGCGATCCTGAGGCCGGCCAGCATGTCGGGGGCGAAGGCGTCACGGTAGCGCTGGCGGTAGCGGTCCGTCGCGCCGGATTCCTGCGGGGCGGCGTCGGCCGCCGCCATGGGCCCTTCCGTGGAGACGTCCCCGAGGGCGGCCAGGATCGCGGCCTCGTCGGTCTTGGTGATCTCGCCGTCGGGCCGATAGAACTTCAGGCCGTTCCGGTCCTCGGGGATGTGGCTCCCGGTGACCATCACGGCGCAGGCACCGCGCCGGAGGGCCTCCAGGGCCAGGGCCGGCGTCGGCAGCGCGCCGCAATCGATCGCCGTGAAGCCGGCGCCCGCGGCGGCGGCGGCCACCGTCGCGGCGATGCCGGGGCTGCTGTCGCGCAGGTCCCGCCCGATCACGACGGTCCGCACGGGGGTCTGGCCGGGGCCGGTGGTCGCGGCGATGGAGCGGAAGAAGGCGCTCGCATAGGCGTAGCTCGGCCAGCCCACGAGATCGGTGACCAGCCCGCGCAAACCGCTCGTTCCGAACTTCAAGCTGCTCATGAGATGTCCTGTCAGAGGCGCGCGACGCGATGGCGAGAGGGAGCGTCAGCTGCGCTTCTATTAACAGCCGCCCGCTTTCTCAAATGAATCCCGGAGGCCGTCGCCTATAGGCTCGCAGAGACGGGGAACGCGCGCCCGTAAAGACGCTCGTGGCCCGCATCGTGGGGGCGTGGCCGAGCGAGGTCGGGGCGCCGGCTACGACGCCGTCACCACCGTCAGCAGCGTGCCCTCCACCCCCGTCACCCGCACCCGCGCGCCCAGCGGTGCATCCGGGCCGGTGACGCGCCAGAGGGTGTCGTTGACGCGGATCTGGCCCTCGCCCGCCACGATCGGGGCCGACAGGGGATATTCGCGTCCGACCAGCCCCTGGGGCCCCCGGTTCAGGGTGTTGGTCGCCCGCGTCCGCCGGCTCGCCACCACGGCGAAGAGCACGGAGAGGACACCGAAGAGCAGGATCTGGCCCTGCCAGGGCATCGGCACCAGGAGGATCTGCAGCCCCGTCACCAGAGCCGCCAACCCGAGCCAGAGCAGGAAGACCCCGGACGCCACGAGCTCCGTCCCCATCAGCACGAGGCCGATCAGGATCCAGGTCCAGGCGGGTCCGATCGCCTCGACGAACGACGCGATCATCGGGCGCCGCCTCCGACGTTCGGCGGCAGGCCGGCGCTCTTGCGCTGAGGCGCGCCCTCGCCGAAGACGCTGCGGGTGATCTCGGCGATGCCGCCCAGCGTGCCGGCCAGGGCCGCCGCCTCGATCGGCACCACCACGACGCGCTGGTTCGGCGCCGTGGCAATGGCCTTCACCGCCTCGACGTATTTCTCGGCCACGAGGAAGTTCGCCGCCGCGAGGTCGCCCTTGGCGATGGCCTCGCTCACGAGTTGGGTCGCCCGCGCCTCCGCCTCGGCGCCGCGCTCGCGCGCCTCCGCGTCGCGAAAGGCCGCCTCCTTGCGCCCTTCGGCCTCCAGGATGGCCGATTGCTTGCGCCCCTCGGCCCGCAGGATCTCCGCCTGCCGGTGCCCTTCCGCCTCCAGCACCGAGGCGCGCTTCTCGCGCTCAGCCTTCATCTGGCGCGCCATCGCGCCGGCGAGGTCGGCGGGCGGCACGATGTCCTTGATCTCGATGCGGGTCATCTTCACCCCCCAGGGCGAGGCCGCCGCATCCATCACCCTCAGCAGGCGCTCGTTGATCTCGTCGCGGTGCGACAGGAGCTGATCGAGGTCCATCGAGCCGACCACGGTGCGGATGTTGGTCATGGTCAGGGTCATCATCGCCACCTCGAGGTTCGAGACCTCGTAGGAGGCGCGGGCCCCATCGAGCACCTGGTAGAAGACCACGGCATCGATCCGCACCCCGGCATTGTCGCGGGTGAAGGCCTCCTGGCTCGGCACGTCGATGACCTGCTCCATCACGTTCACCCGCCGGCCGAGGCGCTCGACATAGGGGGCGATGAGGCCGAGGCCGGATTCCAGGCTGCGGTGGTACTTGCCGAACCGCTCCACGGTGTAGACGTGCCCCTGCGGCACGATGTTGATGCCGATCCCCAGGGTGACGACGACGAGCGCCACGAGCACCACGGCGGCGACGCTCACGCCCACAGAGAAATCCATGCCTCGTCCCCCGGCCGTCCCGCCGGCATTGAGACCGGCGGGCCGCGACGACGCAAGGGCGTTGTTCACGCGGCCGCGACCCGGAGGGGGCCCGTGCGGTCAGCGCGCCCAGACGCCGAGGCGTTCGGCGCGGGCATGGTCCTCGGCGGCCACGAGGTCGGGCGTCGCCTCGGGCGAGGCGCGGCCGCCGCCGTTGAACAGCACCACCTCGGAGAGATCGCGCCCCTCCACCGAGCACAGGCGGGCCTCGCTGCCCGCCACCGGCTGGCAGGTCACGGTGCGGCCGGCGAGGTAGCGGGTGAGTTCGTCGGCCTGTCCGCCGCGCACCCACTCGACCCCGAACAGGCGCACGAGCTTGCCGCCGACGCGCAGGGTCGCGGTGTCGATGACCTCGACCGGGCCGCTGATCTCGTTGGCCGCGGCCTGCTTCGGCGGTGCCTCCTCCGGCGCGGCCGGGCTCATGTCGGGGGCGCTCGGCGGCGGCGCGGCGGTCGCGGATGCCGAGGGTTGGGACTGGGGTTGGGATTGGGACGAAGGCGGGGACCCCGTCTCGGCGGGCGCGGTCTCCGGGGGCGTGCGCCCGCCGAGGACGGCGATGAGGGCCACCAGCGCGGCGGCCCCGAGCCCGATCGGAAGCGCGCGCCGGGACAGGGCGTCGCGCAGCACGTTGCGGTCGCGCGCGACCTCGCCGAAGCGCGAGGCGCTGTCGGCGAGCCGGCCGCGGGCATAACCACCGACGCGCTGCGCGCCGTCGCGGACACGGCCGGCGACGAGCCCGGCCCGGGTCGGTTCCGGAGCTTCCGTCGCGAGGCCGGGAGCGGACGGTTCGGCCGTCGAGCCTTCGGCCCGGCTCCGCCGGAGCGTCGAAAGGCGGTCGGAGACGGAGGTGGCGAACGCCCGGCCGCGGGTGGCCGAGCGCGCGACCAGGGATCGGGCGAGAACCGACTGGGCCCCGACGAAGCGCGCCGTCGCCGTCCGGAAATCCTCGGTCGGGACGGGCTCCGGTTCGGGCTCGGGCGCCGGCTCGGGGATCGGCCGGAACAGGGCGGGATGCTGGTCGCGCAGTTCCGCGAGCAGGGCCGGCAGGTCCATCGGGACCGCGGTCCCGTCCGCCCCGGTGATCTGGCGCGGCACGCCCGCGCGATCCACCACGCGGTAGCCGGGCGATTCCAGGCCCGGCACCAGGGCCGCCTCCGCCAGGAGCGCGAGCGTCCGCTCCGCCACCGGATAGGCGCCGGCCTGCGCGACCGCCTCGGCGATGCGCGCGCGCAGGGCCGCGCGGTCCGAGGCCGTTCCGTCCCGTCGCGCGTCACCCGGCACCGGCGAGGGTGGATTCCGATCATCCAAGACGCGAACAACTCCGGGTGTGACGCACCGATCGCAGCGGGCCGGCCTCAGGCACCGCGCTGAGCACCCGCTATAGCGCTCTGCGGCCCGGCACCATAGCGGCGCAGGACGCGGCTCGACTCGGCGACGATGAGCGGGCGCTCCCCGGCGAAGCTGATGGTGAGGCTGAGTTCCGATACGCCCTGCGAGCGCACGCCGCGCGCCGGATTGTCGGCGCGGAAATCGAAGGTGGTGTGGACGATGCAGGTCGCGCTGGCGGCGTTGCAGGCGGTCCGGGTCGCGCCGCCCTGCGCTTCGTAGCGCCGCTCGGGCCAGCGCCGGACGAAGCGGCGCTTCTCGGCGATCAGGGCCGCCAGCGACAGGGTGCGGCCGTGGAAGCGGACGCGCTCGGCATAGAACCGGGGTGCGGCAGCCACCATCGCGTCGCCGGGGGCCGAGACGCTGTCGAGATAGCGGTCCGTCAGCCGCGTCGCGGTGGCGGCCCATTCGGGGAAGCGCGCCTCGGAGGCCGCCGGCGGCGGCGCCATCGGCGTCGGCGTGTCGGCCAGGCGCGGGTGGATGTGGAGCCGTTCCGGCGCGGCGCTACGGGTCGCGAGGCGGCGGCCTTCGGCGGACGGTCCGGCCACGCGCCGCCGGTGCGAGGCCATCGGGGTCCGCTCCGCGGCGGCCGAGTCCTGAGCCGCCTGGCCGTCCGCCTGGGCCCGGGCCGTCGCGGGCGTTTCCACCGCGGGCGTCTCGGCCACCGGCGTCTCGGCCAGGGACTTCCCGGTCATGGACTTCCCGGTCATGGACTTCCCGGTCAGGGACTTCCCGGTCACGGGCTTCTCGGGCGACGACTTCTCGGGGGCGGCCTTGTCCGTGCCGGGCTGCTGGGCCTGGCGGGCCGGCGGGTCGACCCAGCCCGGGCGCGTCTGGGCCTCCGCCGTCCCCAGGGACAAAGCGGCGCTCACCAGCGCGACGGACGAGGCGAGGCCCAGTCGGACGAGGCCGGTTCCGTGGGAGCGTCCGTGGGAGCTTGGACCGTGGTGCATGGTATCATCACCGGGGTCGCGGCCGGGGTTTCGGAAAAGCGCGTGCGGGACCGATCGACCGGGGTGAAACGTCGGGCGTGCCCGCTAAGTTTCCCTGAATGCGCACGGAAGGACCCGGCCCCGTGTTCCGGGGTGTGGACGAGTGCGGGGATTGCGGGGACGCCCCCAGGCACGGACTCTTGTGCCGCCGGGCTCTTGTCATTGCCAAGCCTGAACCCACCTTGTGGTGCGGGTCCGGGCCCCTCTGGCGGTCGAGGCGTCGACCGTGATGTCGGACCCTTCCATGCTTTTGCGCTGACGCGGCGCGAACGCACCGGAGGGTGTCGAACCTCATGGTCCCTCGTAGTCTCCCGCTCGATCCGATTCGGCCCGCCCCGTGCCGGTCCGGAGGCTCGCGATGAGCGCGCCCGCCCGCAAGGCGCTCCTCCTCGTTAACCCGAAGGCCCGCAACGGCAGCTTCTCCCTCGACGAGGTGCGCGATGTCCTGCGCGCCGGAGGCATCGAGCCCTTCGAGCCGCCGGGCGATGCCGACTGCACCGCCGTGATCAAGCGCCACGCGCAGGGTTGCGACCTCGTCATCCTCGGGGGCGGCGACGGCACGCTCAACGCGGCCGCGCCCGCCCTGGTGGAGACGGGATTGCCGCTTGGCATCCTGCCCCTCGGCACGGCCAACGACCTCGCCCGTTCCCTGGGCCTGCCCGTCGACCCGGTGGAGGCGGCCCGCCTCATCACCACCGAGGAGGCGCGCCCGGCCGATCTCGGCTGCGTCAACGGACACTACTACTTCAACGTCGCCAGCATCGGATTCTCGGCGGACCTCGCCGGCGATCTCACGGCGGAATCGAAGAAGACCTGGGGCACCCTGGGCTACGGCATCGCGGCGGTTCGCGTGCTCCGGCGGATGCGGCCCTTCACGGTCTATATCGAGCATGACGGCCAGACCGAGACCGTGCGCACCATCCAGGTCTCGGTGGGCAACGGCCGCCACTACGGCGGCGGCATGACCGTGGAGGAGACGGCCACCGTCGACGACGGCAAGCTGGATTTCTACAGCCTGGAGGTCGCCCATTGGTGGCGGCTGCTGATGCTGCTGCCGGCCCTGCGCAAGGGCACCCAGGGCAAGGCGGCCGACGTGCGGGCCTTCAGCACCACCGAGATCGTGGTGAAGACCAAGAAGCCGCGGCCGGTGAACACCGACGGCGAGCTGTCGACCTACACCCCGGCCCATTTCAAGGTGGTGCCGCAGGCGGTGCGGATCTTCAGCCCGGCCCCGGCCGAGCGGCCGGGCGTGGCCACGCGCAGTTCCCCCCTCACAGCCTGACCGAGCCGAATCCGGGGCCGGGGCCGGTCCCTCTCCTCCGCACGCCTGCTCCCGGCGCGACGTCGGACGCGGAGCAGGCCCGACCGACGAAACGAGGCCATCGTGGACAGCCTGCTTCAACTCGCCAGCGACCCCACCGCCTGGGCGGCCCTCGCCACCCTGGTGGTGATGGAGGTCGTGCTCGGCATCGACAACCTGATCTTCATCTCGATCCTGACCAACAAGCTCCCGCCCGAGCACCAGCAGAAGGCACGCCGCATCGGCATCGGCCTCGCCCTGATCCTGCGCCTCGGCCTCCTCGCCACCATCGCCTACATCGTCGCGCTGACGCAGCCGGTCTTCGCGGTGTTCGGCAAGGGCTTCTCCTGGCGCGACCTGATCCTCATCGCCGGCGGCCTGTTCCTGCTGTGGAAGGCCACGAAGGAGATCCATCACACCGTCGATCCGGAGCCGGAGACCCCGGGCAGCGGCGCCGTGCGGCTCGGCTTCGCCGCCGCCATCGGCCAGATCCTCGTTCTCGACCTCGTGTTCTCCATCGACAGCATCATCACGGCGGTGGGCATGACCGAGCACGTGCCGATCATGGTGATCGCCGTCGTCACGGCCGTGACCGTGATGCTGCTGGCCGCCGACCCGCTCTCGCGCTTCATCGCCGCCAATCCGACGGTGGTCATGCTGGCGCTGGGCTTCCTCATCATGATCGGCATGACGCTGATCGCCGAGGGCTTCGGCGCCCACGTGCCGAAGGGGTACATCTACACCGCCATGGCCTTCTCGGCCGCCGTGGAGGGGCTGAACATGCTGGCCCGGCGCCGCAAGCGCACCCGGGCGGGAGCCCCGACCCGGACCTGAAACGCCATGGTTAACGTTTCACGGGAAAACCCGTGAGCAGGCCCGGCCGAGCGATCGGCCGGGCCTGCTCACGTTCGGGCTCGCTCGCGTCCGGACCGGCTCGCAACCGGACCCTGCCGCGCCGATGCCAAGGCCGACGTGCCGGAATGTGATCGCGCGCCCGTCCCGACAGGGTCACGCGGCGTCCGGACCGGCAAATCGGCCCGGACGTGCCTTGCGAAAGGGGCCTCGACCCTCGGCCGGATCGGATGAGGGCTAGAGCACGGGCTCGCGCGCGGCCGCTTCCTCACGGGCACAGACCGCCCGATCGGGGGCCGGGCCACCGGCGGTCACGAGCTTTGCGAGCTCGGCACGGGCCTTCTCCAGATCGGCCCGGAAACCGGCATCGCCCTGGAGGGCGGCGAAGACCGCGCTGGCGGCCGTGCGGCCGGCCTCGATGTCGCTGGCCCAGTGCAGGCCGCAGACGATGCGGCTCTCGCCGTAGGAGCGGGCCCGGACGAAGAACTGGGTCGCCTTCTCGGGCATCAGGGCCGCCATGATCGCCGCGTAGGTCCAGGCCTGCGTCGCGTGGCTCGACGGGAAGCTGAAGGCGTTGCCGAGATCGGAGGTGCGCATCACGCAGATCTCCGCGTCGTTGCCGACGAAGGGGCGCAGGCGGCGATAATGCAGCTTCGGGGCCCGGGTCGCCTGCGCGATGTCGAGGCGTGCGCGCTCCATCAGGGTCATCAGGGCGGGCGCGCGCGACTGCTCGATGCGCTGGCCGATGACGCAGGCGAAATCGTCGAGGATCGCGGAGGCGCCGTCGGCCACATCGGTCGTGGCCAGGGTCCAGCGCGGGGTTCCCTTGAGGGACCGGGTGGCGACGAAGGCCGCCTTGTCCGCGGCCTCGGCCGCCGACTGGCCCCGGGGCGGCGGGCCGAGGATCGCCACGGTGTCGGGGGCCTGGGTCTCCGAGAGGTAGGGCGCCCGGGCCGGCTTGCCGGGCGTCAGCGGCGCGGCGCTGACGGAGGGGGCGGAAGTCGGCTTCTGCGCCGTCTCCTCCGCCTGCACCGCCGCGGGCACGCCTCCGATCGGCACGACCGCGAGGAACGTCAGGATCTGGGACAGGCGGGCCATCGGCGTCTCGGTATCGGAGGTCAGCACAGAGCAGGTGATGCGTCAGTATAGAACGCCTTTACAACAGGCCTATGGCAGGCCTGATCTGAACGCGGACGAAATTGCCGCCGGTGTCTCGCCGGACCGCCCGAATTTCGAGGGAGGCCGGATCTTTTTGCGCCCCCGCACGGTCCGGCTCCGCCCAGGCAGGGAGGCCGCCGGCGAGCGGCTCGGGCGCGAGACGACCCTACGCGACGAGGCGCGGCGGAGGATCCGCCGCGCCTCGGGGCAGGCTGGTCGCAGGGGGCACGGGCCGCTCCGGCCCGACGCCGGGTCAGAGCTTCGTCGCGGTCCGGCCGGCAAGGCTGCGCGCCGCGGTCTCGAGACCCGCCTGGTCGTGCCCGCCGCTGAGGGCATAGGCGGAGCGGCCCGCGGTCCAGTAGGCGGTCTCGCCGTCGCCGGGGCTCGTGACCTCGCTCGGGGCGACGTGGCCGTCGAGGTTGCGGGTGGCGAAGAGCGAGACCTCGCCGAGCTTGCCCGCGTCGATCATCACCTCGATGCCGGTGCCGTGCCGGGCCGGCACCACCTGCACGTCGCGCACCGTCCAGTCGGACGGCAGGTCGGGCAGGGCGATGCCGGTGGCCGCGGCGATGCCGGCACGGTCGTAGGGCTGGGTCTGGCTGCCCCGCTGCGCGGCGATGCGGGCGCGGACCTGCGCCGCCTCGCGGGCGTGGCGGGCATCCGCCACCAGGGCCGGATCGACGGGGGAGGCGAAGGTGTCCGGCACGCCGAGGAAGGGGCCGTCCGAATGGGCGAGCCAGCCGGTGCCGACGAGGAGCGCGATCACGGCGGCCCGGCGCAGGCGGTCGCCGAACCGGCGCCAGGCCAGGCTGCGGTCGAGCCGGCGCGCGGCGGCCCGGTTGCGCTCCGGTCCCGGGCCCGGAAGGATGGCGAAGGCCTGCCGCAGGGCATCGCGGTCATGCAGTTCGGCCATGATCCGCGCGGCGGTCTCGGGGTTGCGCGCCAGATGCGCCTCCACGTCGAGGCGGCGCATGCCGTCGAGCTGCCCGTCCACGAAGGCGGTGAGGTCGTTCTCGGTGATCGGATCGATCATCGCGGTCTGTTCCATGGCGTCGGCTCCGGTCGGATACAGGGGGCGCGTCCCCGGACATGGAGTCCCGGCCGCGCTGGGGACGGATCGGCCTGTCGCCGGCGCTCCGTCCCGGTCTTCTAAACTGTCGGGTCTTCCAAAACTCAGGTGTCGCCGACGGCCCGGCGCGGCGCGGCGTCCGGATCGTCCTGGGCGACGAGGCGCAGGCGCGGCCGCTCGGCGGCGAGGCGCTGGCGCCGCTCGGCGACGCCCCCGCCCTGCCGCTCGCCCTCCTCGAAGGCCCGTAGGGCGGCGCGCCCCCGGCCGAGCCGCGACATCAGCGTCCCGATGGGAATGCCGAGCACGGCGGCCGCGTCGGCGTAGGCCATGCCCTCCAGGGTGACGAGGTGAAGGGCGGCGCGCTGCTCCTCCGGAAGGGTCAGGAAGGCGCGGCGGATCTGCGCCAGGCGGACCTGGGCCTCCTGGGCCGGGGGCGCCATCTCCTCGCTCATCTGGACCAGCGTGTCGGCGTGGCGGGCCTCGACCCGCTTCCGGCGCTGCTCGTCGATGAAGACGTTGTGCAGCACCGTCATCATCCAGGTGCGCAGATTGGTGTTCGGCCGCGCCGCCTGGCCCGATTCTAGGGCCCGCACCAGGGCGTCGTGCACGAGATCGTCGGCCCGCAGGGTGTCGCGCGTCAGGGCCCGGGCGTAGCGCCGCAGCGGCACGAGCAGGTCGACGATGGCGGCGGGGCCGGTCCGGTTCGGTTCGGTCGTCATAAGAGCATCAACGCACGAACCCGGGCGCTTAATCCAGCCGCCCGGCGCACAAACGCATCAGCGGTAGGTCGCCTCCAGGTCGAGGGTGCAGCGCCGGCCGATCTGGTCGTAGTTCTCGGCGATCCAGGCCTGGGCCGCGCCGCGGCCCTTGTCGCGCAGGCGCTCGAACACCCGCCAGCGGGCATCGAGGCGCGAGGAGGCCTGGTACTCGTCGAGGGCCCCGGTGCCGTCGATGCGGTGGACGTATTGCGAGCGGTACTCGCCCCGGCCGAGCACGCCTTCGGCGATCAGGTGATCGACGAAGTCGATGGCGCGCAGCTCGCGCATCAGGTTGGCGTTGAAGGTGATCTCGTTGAGGCGGTCCTGGATCTCCTGCGGCGTGCGCGGCGTCTCGCGGCGCTCCACCGGGTTGATCTGGACCAGGACGATGTCGCGGGTCTCGGCGCCGCGATAGAGGGGATAGAGCGGCGGGTTGCCCAGGTAGCCGCCATCCCAGTACGGCACGCCGTCGATCTCCACCGCCTGGAACACCGTCGGCAGGCAGGCCGAGGCCATGAGGTGATCGACGTCGAGGGTCGCGCGCTCGAAGACCGCGAGCTTGCCGGTCCAGACATTGGTGGCGGACACGAAGACCGACGCCGTCTCGGCCGCGCGCAGGCGCTCGAAATCCACCTGGGCCGCCAGCACCTTGCGCAGCGGATTGTAGTTGAGGGGATTCGACGTGTAGGGGCTGATCCTCAGCGCCCGGCTCCAGAACTCCGCGACGGGGTTGTTCGACCAGAACTCGAACAGGCCGCTGAAGGCGCGGCGCTGGGCCGGCCAGAGGTCCCCGTCGAGGCTGACCTCCCGCCAGAACCGCTCCAGGGCGCGGCGGGCGCCCGCGGGGCCGTCCTCGAGCCAGCCATCGACCATCACGACGGCGTTCATGGCCCCGGCGCTGGCGCCGGTGATGGCCTCGAAACCGAGGCGCCCATCCTCGATCAGCGCGTCGAGCACGCCCCAGGTGAAGGCCCCGTGCGCGCCGCCGCCCTGCAGGGCGAGGGCCACCGTCTTCTCCGCCCGCGGCCCCGCGATCACGCGGGTGCCGGCGGCGGGCTGCATCGGCAGGTCGTGCTCGACGGGGACGTCGATGAGCGAATCGATCGCCGGTTCCTTGTTCGGATCGAGCATGCGAATCTCCCGATGGTGATGCTGCAACGCAATATATGATGCCGCAAGGCCACAAACAGGCGCGAAGATGCAGCGGTTCCCTGTCCGTCACGCAGCCCTGCCCCCCGCCGGTCCCCCGAAACTCGACATCGACGCCCGGATGGGACATGGGAGAAGCCGAAACCGATCAGCGTGCTCGCTGTGCCGCCCGGGACGCCGGGTGACGCAGCGGGCTTGACGCCCGCCCGCCGTCATCTCAGCTAAACGATCGAGGGCGTAGAGTTCGCGGCATCGGAACGCCGCCGACCGGCCCCGGCCGGCCCGGTCGGCGCGGTACGGTCACCGGCGGACGTTCCTCGGAGCGCACAGTCAACGATGGACATCATGGACGCGACCCCCGTCAATCCGATCAGCGGTACCGGCCCCGAGATCGCAGGCCCGAGCCTCCGGCACCGCACGGTCGGCGTCA
The DNA here is from genome assembly GCF_055361545.1 of Methylobacterium sp. TK31. Lineage (NCBI taxonomy): Bacteria > Pseudomonadati > Pseudomonadota > Alphaproteobacteria > Hyphomicrobiales > Methylobacteriaceae > Methylobacterium > Methylobacterium sp. TK31. The sequence continues at coordinate 3,990,852 of NZ_CM143964.1, forward strand.
CCATCGGGTCCGGCGAGGGCGCGGTCACGGTGGGCGGCGGCGCGCCGATCGTCGTCCAGTCGATGACCAACACCGACACCGCCGACATCGACGGCACGGTGGCCCAGGTGGCCCAGCTCGCCCGCGCGGGCTCGGAGCTCGTGCGCATCACCGTCGACCGCGACGAGGCCGCGGCCGCAGTGCCGAAGATCCGCGAGCGCCTCGACCGCATCGGCGTGCACGTGCCGCTGGTGGGCGATTTCCACTACATCGGCCACAAGCTCCTCTCCGACCATCCGGCCTGCGCCGAGGCGCTGGCCAAGTACCGGATCAACCCGGGCAATGTCGGCTTCAAGGAGAAGAAGGACACGCAGTTCTCGACCATCATCGAGCAGGCGATCCGCTACGGCAAGACCGTGCGCATCGGTGCGAACTGGGGCTCCCTCGACGAGGCGCTTCTCACCCACCTGATGGATGAGAACGCGAAGCTGCCCCGGCCGATCGACGCCCGCGCGGTGATGCGCGAGGCCATGGTGCAGTCGGCCCTCACCTCGGCCGAGCGCGCCGTGGAACTCGGCCTGTCGAAGGACAAGATCATCCTCTCGGCCAAGGTCTCGGCGGTGCAGGACCTGATCGCGGTCTATCGCGAGGTGGCGCGCCGCTCCGACTTCGCCATCCATCTCGGCCTGACCGAGGCGGGCATGGGCTCGAAGGGCCTGGTGGCCGCCTCCGCCGCCATCGGGGTGCTGCTGCAGGAAGGCATCGGCGACACCATCCGCTACTCGCTGACCCCCGAGCCGGGCGGCGACCGCACCGTGGAGGTGAAGGCCGCGCAGGAACTGCTGCAGACCATGGGCTTCCGCACCTTCGTGCCGCTCGTCGCGGCCTGCCCGGGCTGCGGCCGCACCACCTCGACCACGTTCCAGGAGCTCGCCCGCGACATCCAGAGCTGGATCGTCAACTCGATGCCGGAGTGGAAGAAGGCCTATCCGGGCGTCGAGGGCCTCAACGTCGCGGTGATGGGCTGCATCGTGAACGGCCCCGGCGAATCGAAGCACGCCGATATCGGCATCTCCCTGCCGGGCACCGGCGAGACCCCGACCGCCCCGGTCTTCATCGACGGCAAGAAGGCCATGACCCTGCGCGGGCCGACCCTGGCTAAGGATTTCGAGACCGTGGTCACCGACTACATCGAGCGGCGCTTCGGCTCGGGCGCCCGCACCGCCGCCGAGTAGCGACCGACCCGGACGGCGCGGGTCCCTGCGACGGCACGGCGGCCTTCGGACAGGTTGCCGTTCTCGCATGCTGCGCCGCATGGTAGCGTGAACGCATCCGTCCCCCGCCGGCCGACTTCGTCGGAGCCGGCCCCGGCGTTCCCGGGCGCAGCTTGACGCCGCGCCGCGAGACGTTGGGCTCGCAACGAGCCTCGATCGAGCCGAATGACGCAGACCGCCCCTTCGAGCGCGCCCGCCGCCAAACCCGAGGGAGCCGGCAGCCCGCCCCCCGTCGCCGACGGGACCGCCGAGACCGCCCGCGCCCACGCGCCGGCCAGCCTCTGGACCCTCATCCTCGGCTCCATCGGCGTGGTCTACGGCGATATCGGGACGAGCCCGCTCTACGCCTTCCGGGAGGCCCTGGTCTCCGCCCGCGCCGACGGCATCCTGCTGCGCGAGGAGGTCCTCGGCGTCGCCTCGCTCATCCTCTGGGCGCTCGTCCTCATCGTCACCATCAAGTACGTCGTCATCCTGATGCGGATGGACAACAACGGCGAGGGCGGCATCCTCTCGCTGATGGCGCTCGCCCGCACGGCGCTGGGCGGCTCCCGGGTGGTGTTCATGTTCGGCCTGCTCGGCGCCTCGCTGTTCTACGGCGACGCCATTATCACGCCGGCGATCTCGGTGCTCTCGGCGGTGGAGGGCCTGAAGCTCGTCACCCCGGCCTTCGACGCCTACGTGCTGCCGATCACCATCGCGATCATCGTGCCGCTGTTCCTCATCCAGGTGCGGGGCACCAGCAAGGTCGCGGCCTTCTTCGGGCCGATCATGGCGGTGTGGTTCGCCGCGATGGCGCTGGCCGCCCTGCCCCATATCGCGGCCAACACCGACGTGTTCTGGGCGCTCAACCCGTACTACGCCGTCCACTATCTCCTCGGGCACGGCACGGGCGCCCTGGTGGCCCTCGGCGCGGTGTTCCTCGCGGTGACGGGGGCCGAGGCGCTGTTCGCCGATCTCGGCCATTTCGGGCGCCGGCCGATCCAGATCGCCTGGCTCGGCCTCGTCGGCCCCTGCCTCGTGCTGAATTATTTCGGCCAGGCGGCCCTGGTCCTGTCGAAGCCCGACACCACCGATCCGTTCTTCCAGCTCGTGCCCGAATGGGGCCTGCTGCCGATGGTGCTGCTCGCCACCGCCGCCACCGTCACGGCGAGCCAGGCGGTGATCACCGGCGCCTTCTCCCTGTCGCGCCAGGCGATCCAGCTCGGCCTGCTGCCGCGCCTCGAGATCCGCCACACCTCCGAATCACATTCGGGCCAGATCTACCTGCCGCAGATCAACGCCCTCCTGATGGTCGGCGTCGTGATCCTGGCCGTGCTGTTCCGCTCCTCGGCGGCCCTGGCCTCGGCCTACGGCATCGCCGTGACGGGCACGATGCTGATCACCGCGAGCCTGGCCTTCCTGGTGCTGTGGAAGACCTGGAAGTGGTCGCCCTGGGCCGCCGGCCTCGCGATCCTGCCCTTCGCGGCGGTGGAGTTCCTGTTCCTGCTGTCGAACATGCTGAAGGTGTTCGAGGGCGGCTACGTGCCCCTGCTCTTCGCGGGCGCCCTGATCGTGATGATGTGGACCTGGGTGCGCGGCGTCGGCATCCTCATCAACAAGACGCGCAAGACCGACGTGCCGCTGACCGAGCTCGTCAGCATGCTGGAGAAGAGCCCGCCGCACCACGTGCGCGGCACGGCCGTGTTCCTGACGAGCGACCCCTACATCGCGCCGGCCGCCCTGCTGCACAACCTCAAGCACAACAAGGTGCTGCACGAGAAGAACGTCGTGCTCACGGTCGAGACCGTGGACACGCCCCGGGCCGCGGAGGCCGACCGCATCCACATCGAGCCGATCGGCCCGCACTTCCACAAGGTCGTGATGAAGTTCGGCTACATGGAGACGCCGAACATCCCCCGGACCCTGACGCTGCTGCGCAAGCAGGGCTTCAAGTTCGACATCATGGCGACGTCGTTCTTCCTGTCGCGCCGCTCGATCCGCCCGGCCGCCCATTCGGGCATGCCCCTGTGGCAGGACCGGATCTTCATCACCCTGGCCAAGAACGCCAACGACGCCACGGACTTCTTCCAGATCCCCACCGGCCGCGTGGTCGAGGTCGGAACCCAGGTCACCGTGTAGGGACCGCTCCGGGGATTGGTTCCAGGCCGGGCCGCGTTGGAGATTTCCCTCGCGCGGCCCTTGACCGCATCCGGGCGAAACCGCCGCGCGAAGCGGGGATCAGCCGGTTGCGCCGTGCGGCACCGGGCTCACGCCATGGCCGACGAGGGCGCCGGCGTCGCGCCCGACGGCCGGGCGGCCCCGGTCTCGCGGGTCCCGCCGCGCAGCGCCAGGTCGACGGGTCCGTCGAGGACGGGCAGCGGCGCGGCCTGCCGGTTCGCGGGACGCGCGTAATAGGCCCTGAGCAAGGATGTCCGATCGCGCAGATGGGCCTCGACGCGGTCGTTCAGGCGCCCGACCGGACCCGTCAGGGCATCGAAGCCCGCGGTGATGGCACGCACGATCGCGCGCGTGCAGGCCGTTGCGAGGTGGGCGAGCGGACGAAGCATGTTCATCGTGACCTTCGGTGACGGGCGGGCACGATCCGAGATAGGGCGAGGGCCGCGCCGGTCCCCGCGACCGAAAGCGGCACGCGGGGCACCGGAACCGGCGGGGCGCCGGAGACCGCTCGGCGACCCGGAGCCGGTGGCCCCGGGCGTCGGCTCACGGCCTCGGCAGGTTCAGGACGGTCGGCGGGACCGGCGGCTCCGGAGCCAGGGCGGCCGGCGTCAGGGCGAGGCGGCTGCGGGGCGCCTTCGGCGCCTTGACGACGGGCACCTGGGCGACGCGCACCTGGGCGACGGGCGCCGTCCTCTCCTCGACGGCCCGCGCCGTGCGGATCGGAGCCGGGCGCGGGGTCGGCGCCGACGCGGCCGGGGTCGCGGCAACCGGCGGGGTCACGGCCGGGGCGATCGAGGCCGGCGCCGCGGCGGAAGAGACCGGGGCCGCGCGCATCGGCATCGTCGGCATCGTCGGCGCCGCGGGGGCCTCGGCTGAGGCGAAGGCGAGCGCGGTGGTGCGCGCGGGCGGCTCGGCCTGCTCGACGGCACCGGGTTTGCGCTTCTCGTAGAAGGCGTTGCCGCCGGCCACCGCCACGTAGTGCATGTTGTTGTAGGGGAAGCGCAGGCCGGCGGTGTGGAAGTACATCGCCCGGCCGACCTTCGGGTGGCGCTGGCCGTCGAGGACGGCATCCGTCACCTCGGCGACCTTCTGCAGGCTCTTCTCGTCCATCTTCTTTGTCAGGACGCCGGGGGCGAATTGCCGGGGCTGGCCGACCACGGCGCAGATCCCCCCGTTGGGGAAGGCGGCGGCCTCGAGCCGGTTCATCACCACCGTGCCGACGGCCAGCAGGCCTTCCGCGTCGCTGCGATTCGATTCGAAGTACATCGCCCGACCGAGACAGTCGCGCTCCTCATCGGTGACAGACACCGGCTTGGCTGCGAGCGTCGAGCCCGTCGTGTTGGGTGCACCCGCATAGGTATTGCAACCACCGAGAGCCGGAACCGCCAGGAAAAGACCAAGTAGAGGCAGCGTCGTCGCCGATCGGATTTCCTGCATGCCGTCTCGCTCCACTCCCTCAAGCGTATCCATATGGCTTGACCACCAAATGGGTTCGTTTTCGGGCAGTGGCGGCAATTTCGAGGCGGCGCGCCGCGTCAGGCCTCGCGGTCGTAGCGGAAGGCGTCCGCCACCCGCGGCATCCCGATGTGATCGTAGAAGGTGACGGCCCCGGGGGCGGCCGTCAGCAGGAGCGAGGCCTGCGGCCCCAGCGCCGCGCGGGTGGCCGCGATCAGACCCTGGCCGATCCGGAGGCCCTGGACCGAGCGGCTCACGGCCAGGTCGGAAAGGTAGGCGCAGAACACGAAATCGGTGAGCGTGCGCGCGACCCCGACGAGGTCGCCGTCCCGCCGGGCGGTGACGACGAGGTCGGCCTGGGCCAGCATCCGGGCGAGGCGCGGCAGGTCCTCGACCGGGCGTCGCGGGGCAAGGCCCGAATCGATCAGGACGCGGCGGAACGCCTCCGCGTCGAGGTCCGGTTCGAGGCCGTAGGCGACCTCCGCCACGCTCAGGCCGTCAGCGTCCCGTGGCAGTGCTTGTACTTCTTGCCCGAACCGCAGGGGCACGGCTCGTTCCGACCGACGCGGCCCCAGGTGGTGGCATCGTCCGGGTCGCGTTCGAGGACGGCGGTGTCGGTGGCCATCTCGCGGGCGGCGTAGCCGTAGGCGGGGCCCGCGCCGCCGTCGCTGCCGGTGCCGTTGCCCGCCATCTCGTTCTCGCCGGTGACGGGATCGAGGTGCTGGGCGAACATCGGCGGCAGGCCGGGCTGGGCGAAGGGGTTGTCGGCGCCCTCCGCCGGCGGCTCCTCGTACATGATCTCGATGCGCGAGAGTTGCTGGGTGACCTGCTCGCGTAAGGACGCGACCAGGCTGTTGAACAGCTCGAACGCCTCGGACTTGTACTCGTTGAGGGGATCGCGCTGGGCGACGCCGCGCCAGCCCACCACCTGGCGCAGGTGGTCGAGGGTAACGAGGTGCTCGCGCCAGAGGTGGTCGAGGGTCTGCAGGAGCACCTGCTTCTCGACATAGGTCATCACCTCCGGCGTGTTCTTCTCGGTGCGCTGGGCATAGGCCTCGTCGGCGGCCTGGCGCAGGCGGTCGCGCATCTCCTCGTCGGCGATGCCCTCCTCCTTGGCCCAGTCCTCCACCGGCACGTCGAGGTTGAGCACCGTCTGGACCCGCTCGCGCAGGCCCTCGATGTCCCACTGCTCCGCATAGGCGTTCTCGGGCACGTGCACGGCGACGAGGTCGTCGACGACGCCGTGGCGCATCTCGTCCACGGTTTCGCGCACGCTGTCCTGGCCCATGAAGTCGCGGCGCTGCTCGAACACGACCTTGCGCTGGTCGTTCATGACGTTGTCGTACTTGAGCACGTTCTTGCGCATGTCGAAGTTGCGCGCCTCGACCTTCTGCTGCGCCTTCTCGATGGCCTTGTTGATCCAGGGATGGATGATCGCCTCGCCCTGCTCCAGGCCGAGGCGGGTCAGCATGCCGTCCATGCGGTCGGACCCGAAGATCCGCATCAGGTCGTCCTGGAGCGACAGGTAGAACTTCGAGCGGCCGGGATCGCCCTGGCGGCCGGAGCGGCCGCGCAGCTGGTTGTCGATGCGGCGGGATTCGTGGCGCTCGGTTCCGATGATGTAGAGACCGCCCGGCAGGGCGACCTTGCGGCCTGCGGCCGGGTCGGCCGGCTCGCCCGAGGCCAGCACCTTGTCGCGGTTCTCGGCGATCTCGGCCTTGATGGCGTCGATCTTCGCGTCGCGCTCCGGCCCCTCGGGCACGCCGGCCAGTTCCTTCTCCACCCGCATCTCGACGTTGCCGCCGAGTTTGATGTCGGTGCCGCGGCCGGCCATGTTGGTCGCGATGGTGATGGCGCCGGGCACGCCGGCCTCGGCGACGATGTAGGCCTCCTGCTCGTGGAAGCGGGCGTTCAGCACGGCGAAGCGCTTCGTCACCCGGCCCTCGCGGGCGGCGGCGTAGACGTCGGTCAGGGCGTTGGGGTCCGAGTAGTCGAGCTGGCGGAAGCCCGCCTTGACCAGCATCTCGGCGAGGTGCTGCGACTTCTCGATCGAGCCGGTGCCGACCAGGATCGGCTGGTGGCGCGCATGCGCCTTCTCGATCTCGGCGATGATGCCGTCGTACTTCTCGGCCACCGTCCGGTAGACCTCGTCGTCCTCGTCGACGCGCTCGACTTCCTTGTTGGTCGGGATGTCGACCACCTCGAGCTTGTAGATCTCGGCGAACTCGTCCGCCTCGGTGGAGGCGGTGCCGGTCATGCCGGCGAGCTTGGAATAGAGGCGGAAGTAGTTCTGGAAGGTGATCGAGGCCAGCGTCTGGTTCTCGGGCTGGATCGTCACCCGCTCCTTGGCCTCCAGGGCCTGGTGCAGGCCCTCCGAGTAGCGCCGGCCCTGCATCATGCGGCCGGTGAACTCGTCGATGATCACCACCTCGTCGTTCTTGACGATGTAGTCCTTGTCCAGCGTGAACAGGGTGTGGGCACGCAAGGCCAGGTTCACGTGGTGGACCAGGGAGACGTTGTGCGCGTCGTAGAGGTCGCCTTCCCTGAGCAGATCGGCGCCGCGCAGGAGGTCCTCGACGAACTCGTTGCCGCTCTCGGTCAGCGAGACCGTGCGCTGCTTCTCATCGAGGTCGTAATGCTCGCGCTCCAGATGCGGCATCAGCGCGTCGACGGACACGTAGAGTTCCGAGCGGTCGTCCACCGGGCCGGAGATGATGAGCGGGGTCCGCGCCTCGTCGATCAGGATCGAGTCGACCTCGTCGACGATCGCGTAGTTGTGGCCCCGCTGCGAGAGCTGGCTAAGCTCGTACTTCATGTTGTCGCGCAGGTAGTCGAACCCGAACTCGTTGTTGGTGCCGTAGGTGATGTCGGCGGCGTAGGCTTCCTTGCGCTGCTGGTCGTCGAGGCCGTGCACGATGGTGCCGACGGAGAGGCCGAGGAAGCGGTAGACCCGGCCCATCCACTCCGCGTCGCGGGCGGCGAGGTAGTCGTTCACGGTGACGACGTGGACGCCGAGGCCCGAGAGGGCGTTGAGGTAGACCGGCAGGGTCGCCACCAGGGTCTTGCCCTCGCCGGTGCGCATCTCGGCGATGCCGCTCTCGTGCAACACCATGCCGCCGATGAGCTGCACGTCGAAGTGGCGCTGGCCGAGCACGCGCTTGGCGGCCTCGCGCACGGTGGCGAAGGCCGGCACCAGGATGTCGTCGAGGGTCTTGCCGGCGGCGAGTTCGGCCTTCAGCGTCGCGGTCCGGGCGCGCAGGTCGTCGTCCGAGAGCGCGGCGACCTGCGGCTCCAGGGCGTTGATCTCGGCCACACGGGGACGATAGCCCTTCACGCGCCGGTCGTTGGACGAGCCGAAAATCTTCTTGGCGAGGGCACCGAGCATCGTGAACCTACGGTCGATCGAATAAGTCTGAAGGCGAATGTTGGCCGGGCTTATAGAGGTAAACACGGGCCGGCGCATCCGAAAGAGCCGGCTCGGCCTCAACACCCGGATGGAGGTGCGGCCGGGTCGGCGCAAGGCGGAGGCGCGAGGCCGAGCGGCCGCGCGTCCGGGTGGGCCCGGAGGGGGCGCACAGGACGGGCGGCCGCCGGCGTCGCTCGGCAAACGCGGCAGGGCTTCGTTTCGATCCGGCGCGCGGCGACCGGCCCGTCACGGCCATGCGGGATACCGGGAACACCGCCGCGAGCCGGCCCGCCGCGGCGGCGGCGGAACCTCCCCGCATCGTGATCGCCCCGCGCCGGGCGGCTCCCGGGCGAGGCGGGCCCCCTCGACGGCGCCCCCGGCGGACCCGCCGCCCCGACCGTGACGCCGCGCCCGGATTCGACCGTTCCACGGCCGGGTCGCGCTTGCCGTCTGGGATTGCCCCGTTTCTGTGGACGGTTAGGGGGCTTGGCTGAGCCGGGTCTCAGGTGACGGGTGCGGTCGGGTCTCCTGCTCGTATACGACGGGCGAGCGGTATCCGAGCGCCGAGTGCCGGCGCAGCGGGTTATAGAAGCCCTCGATGTAGCTGAAGCAGGCCATTCGTGCCTCGGCCTGCGAACGGAAGCGGCGGCGGGCGAGCAACTCGCATTCGAGGGTCGAGAAGAAGCTCTCGGCCATGGCGTTGTCGTAGGCGTCGCCGACCGAACCCATCGAGGGTCGCACGCCCGCCTCCTGGCAGCGGCTGCCGAAGGCCAGCGACGTGTACTGCGATCCTTGGTCCGAGTGATGGATCACGTCGCGGGGCCTGCGCTGTGTCACGGCCATCTCCAAAGCGTCCAGAACCAACTCCGAACGCAGGTGATTGGCCATGGCCCAGCCGACGATCCGGCGGCTGAAGGCGTCAAGCACGATGCTGAGGTAGAGGAAGCCCGCATCAGTCGGCACGTAGGTGATATCCGCTACCCAGAGCCGGTTCGGGGCAGCGGCGGCAAAGTTACGGTCGACCAGGTCGGGAGCCGGGCGCGCCTCTCGATCTCGCCGCGTCGTGACAGGGCCACCACGCCGATGACTGGCTCCGACAAGGCCAGCCTCGCGCATCAACCGGGCTATGCGTTTGCGAGAGTGCCGCTCGCCCTGTTCGCGCAGGTCGGCGTGGACGCGTGGCGCGCCATAAGTCTCGTGCGAGCCGAGATGGACGGTGCGGATTCGCTTGAGCAGGGCTGCGTCCGCTGTCCGACGCGCCGAGGGCTGCCGGCCAGCCCAGGCATAGTATCCCGCCTTCGACACGCCGAGCATGCGTGCCATGGCAGCGATCGGGAAGTCGGCCTGGTTCGCGTTCATGAACCGGAAGACCCCGACGGCAGAACCCCGGTCTCCCGAGCAAACCAGGCCGTCGCGCGAGAGAGGATATCGCGCTCCAGCTTCAGCTGCCGGTTCTCGCGCCGTAGCCGGACGAGTTCATCGCGCTCAACCGCTGTCAGGCCGGGGTCGGCAGGCGGTGGCTTCGCATCACGCCGTCCTTCGCTGCGGTCGGCCTCGGCCACCCAGTTGCGGATGGCCTGTGCGGAGGGCTCGAACTCGCGAGCCAGATCGTTCGGATCACGGCCGGCGCGGACCAACTCGACCATCTGTCGGCGGAACTCGGCGGGGTATGGGGGATGGCTCTTGGGCATCGGATAAACACCTCACGCGAAAGCGTTGTCGGTGTCCACCAAACCGGGGCAATCCCAGTCGGAGGCTTGCCACTTGGCGTCGGAGGCTTGCCACTTGCCGCCGGAGGCTTGCCACTTGCCGCCGGAGGCTTGCCACTTGCCGCCGGAGGCTTGCCACTTGCCGCCGGAGGCTTGCCACTTGCCGCCGGAGGCTTGCCACTTGCCGCCGGAGGCTTGCCGTCGGAGTCTTGCCATCGGAACACGCACGCGCCACCTGATGTCGCGGCAAAACCGCGGCTCCCGGCCGCACGTCTCTCTCGACCGCCCCATGCGACGACCTCCGGCCGGCCCCGCGCCGGGACGCGGGCGGCGCTCCCAAGGACGCCTCCATGACGATGATCAAGCCCCTCTCGCGCCCCGGTCTCCTGCGCCCCAGCCTCCTGCGCTCCGGCCTCCTGCGCTCCGGCGCCGTCGCCCTGGCGCTCGGCCTGCCGCTGGCCTCCGCCCGGGCCCAGGCGCCCGCCGCGGCCCCGGCGGCCCCGGCGGCCCCGGCCGCCGCACCGGTCGCCCCCGAGACCGTGGTGGCGAAGGTGAACGGGGCGCCGATCACGGCGGGCGATCTCGCCATCGCGTCCGAGGACCCGGCCCTGTCGCTGCCGGGCGTCGACGACGCCCAGAAGAAGGGCCTGCTCGTCGACTACATGATCGACCTCAAGGTCGGCGCCCAGGCGGCGGAGGCCGCCAAGGTCGGCGATTCGCCGGACTTCCAGCGCAAGCTCGCCTACTTCAAGGACAAGCTCCTGCTCGACGAGTACCTGGAGCGCGAGGCCAAGAAGGCGGCGACGCCGGAGGCGGCCAAGGCCCTCTACGACCAGACGGTCAAGGCGATGAAGCCCGAGGAGGAGGTGCATGCCCGCCACATCCTCGTGGAGAGCGAGGACGAGGCCAGGAAGATCGCCGCGCGCATCAAGGGCGGCGAGGACTTCGCCCGGGTGGCGGCCGAGGTGTCGAAGGACCCCGGCTCGAAGACCGAGGGCGGCGATCTCGGCTGGTTCACCAAGGAGCGCATGGTCGCCCCCTTCGCCGAGGCCGCCTTCAAGATGAACCCGGGCCAGGTCTCCGATCCGGTCAAGACCCAGTTCGGCTGGCACGTGATCAAGCTCGAGGAGAAGCGCACCAAGCCGGTCCCGACCTTCGACGAGATGCGGGAGCAGGTCGACCAGTACCTCACCCGCAAGGCGCAGCAGGACCTGATCCTGAAGCTGCGCGAGGGCGCCAAGATCGAGCGCACGGCCGCGGCCCCGGCCGTGGCGCCCGCCCCGGCCCAGAAGGCGCCGTAAGGGGCCTCAGGCGACCCGGCGCAGCGCCTGCGGCGCGGGCTCGGTCCGCCCGCGCCCGTCGCGCTTGGCCCGGTAGAGCGCGGCGTCGGCCCGGCTGAGCAGGGCGTCGAGCTGGCGCCCGGGCGCCGCGGCGGCGTCCTCCGGCGCCGCGAGGCCGATGCTGACGCCGATCGCGAGCTGCGGCAGTTCCGGCACGGCGACCGCGGCCACGGCGCGGCGCAGGAACTCGGCCTTGGCCAGGGCCTCCTCCGGGCGCACGCCGCGCAGGAGGCAGGCGAATTCCTCGCCGCCCATCCGCCCGAAGATCGCGGAGCCCGGCAGCAGCGCCGCCACCGTATGGCAGAAGCCGACCAGGACCCCGTCGCCCACCGCGTGGCCGTACCGGTCGTTGATGCGCTTGAAGTGGTCGAGGTCGAACAGCAGCAGGGTGACGTCGCCCCCCGCCGCCAGGGCGGCCTCCGCCCGGGCCACGAAGGCGCGCCGGCTGAGGATGCCGGTGAGCGCGTCGGTCTCGGCGGCCAGCCGCTGCAGCCGCTCCGCGCGCTCCTTCGTCAGCGACATGAACACGAAGGCGATCGCCAGGGTGAAGAGCATCCCGGCCAGGCACAGGATCGTCAGCCAGGGCGTCTGCAGCGGGTTCGGCCCGGCCTGCGGCGGCGCCACGACCGCCAGGGGGACGCGGATCCAGTAGGCGAAGGTGTAGAGCAGCAGCAGGGCGACCCCGGGATAGCGCGACACCAGGGGTTCGGCCCGCGCCCGCCAGATCTCGCGCGCGGCGAGGAAGCAGAAGCCGCCGGCGAGGCCGGAGGCCAGCATCACCCGGGCCTGAAGCGAGGCGAAGAAGGCCGGGATCAGGCAGCCCACGCACCAGGTCCCCATCGCGATCAGGATCGGCGCCAGGCGCGCGCGCCGTCCCTCGAAGGCGCGGGTCCCGGCCCAGATCAGCCCGTAGGCCCCGATCATCACGCCGTTGGCGACGCCGATCGAGACCCAGTCCGGAATCACGCCCCGCAGGGCCAGCAGGGCCGAGGCCATCGCGCCGGTGATGTGGGCGACCCCCCAGATCGCCAGGGCGTGGACGTGGCGGGCCTGGCTCCAGGACAGCAAGAACAGGCTCCCGACCATGAAGGTCAGGATCACGGTCACGAGCAGCAGGGTCGAGGCGTCGAGCAGCATCGGTCGGTTCCGCTCCCCTCGCTCGTCCGACGATCAGGCATCGCCTGCCCCCTGGGACAGCCGACAGAGCGACGATGTTATCCTAAATGATCGCGGATACCCAGATCCGCCCCGCGATGTGCATCGACGACATCCGCGCGCGGCGGGTCTTCACGGTTCGACCTTGCGAGGACCGGGGCCGAGCGGCGTGATCCGCAGGGCGGTGATCCGGTTGCGGGCCTTGCGCAGGACCTGGAAGCGGAAGCCGTGGAAGTTGAAGGCCGTGCCGGTGTCGGGAATCGCCCGGGCCTCGTGGATGACGAGGCCCGCGATGGTGGTGGCCTCGTCGTCGGGCAGGTCCCAGTCCATCGCCCGGTTGAGGTCGCGGATCGGCACGCTGCCGTCGGCATGCACCGAGCCGTCGCCCTGGGGCCGCACCCCGGACACGGTCACGTCGTGCTCGTCGGCGATGTCGCCGACGATCTCCTCGAGGATGTCCTCCAGGGTCACGAGACCCATCACCTCGCCGTACTCGTCGACCACCAGGGCGAAGTGGGTCTTCTTGGTGAGGAAGGCCTTGAGCTGGTCGCGCAGGGAGGTGGTGTCGGGCACGAACCAGGTCTCCAGGGCCAGGGCCTCGACCTGGAGGCCGGAGGCGTCCCCGCCGGCGGCGTCGAGCGCCCGCAGGAGGTCCTTGGCGTGCAGCACCCCGACGATGTTCTCGGTGGTGCCGCGCCAGAGGGGCATGCGCGTGTAGGGCGAGGCCAGCACCGCGCGCACGATCTCCTCCGAGGGCAGGTCGGCATCGATGGTGCGCATCTTGGTGCGGTGGACCATCACCTCCGAGACGGTGAGGTCGGACAGGTCGAGGAGGCCGCCGAGCATGTCGCGCTCGGCCTTGGCGACCCCGCCCTCGCGATGCAGCAGGGCGACCTGGCCGCGGATCTCGTCGGTGGCCGAGAGGATGGTCTGGCGCTCGCCGACCCGGATGCCGAAGGGCCGGAGCATGGCCCGGACCAGGGCCTCGATGGCGAGCGCCGCCGGCCCCAGCAGGGCCACCGCGAAGGCCACGGGGCGGGCCATGACCAGGGCGGCGCTGTCCGGCTTGTTGATCGCGAGGGTCTTGGGCAGCACCTCGGCGAAGATGATGACGAGGACCGACATCACCCCGGTGGCGTAGAGGACGCCGCTCTTGCCGAACAGGGTGGTGAGCACGCTGGTGGTGAAGGCCGAGGCGCCGATCGCCACGATGTTGTAGCCGATGAGCATGGCGCCGATGAAGCGCTCCCGGCTCGCCAGGATGGCGTTGACGAGGCGGGCGCGCCCGTCGCCGGCATTCTCCAGGGCCAGCATGCGGGCCCGGGAGGCCGCCGTGAAGGCGGTCTCGGCGCCCGCGAAGAAGGCCGAGAGCAGGAGCGAGATCACCACGATGCTCGCGGCCAGCCAGAGATCGGTATGGGGTTCCATGCGCGCCGATGCCGGAGGGTGTCGTCAGGACGAGCGCCTGATTACCACGGCGCGGGCCGGGCCGGTCACGCGCCGTCGGTCCCGGCGATCAGGTCCCTGATCCGCCCGGCGAGCGCCTCCATCACGAAGGGCTTCGTCAGCACCTGCATGCCGGGCTCGAGGTAGCCGTTGCCGAGCACGGCGTTCTCGGCGTAGCCGGTGATGAACAGCACCTTCAGGCCGGGGCGCGCGACCCGGCCGGCATCGGCCATCTGGCGGCCGTTCATGCCGCCGGGCAGGCCGACATCCGTCACCAGGAGGTCGAGCCGCACGTCCGATTCGAGCACCTTGAGGCCGGCCGCCCCGTCCGCCGCCTCGATCGCGGTGTAGCCGAGATCCTCCAGCACCTCGGTGACCAGCATCCGCACCGTGGGCTCGTCGTCGACGATGAGCACGGTCTGGCCCTGCTCGGCCCGGGGCGCGTGGGCGAGGTCGGCCTCGGCCTCGCGCGCCTCGGCCTCCCCGTAGTGGCGGGGCAGGTAGAGGCACACCGTCGTGCCCTGGCCGACCTCCGAGTAGATCCGCACCTGCCCGCCCGACTGGCGGGCGAAGCCGTAGATCATCGACAGGCCGAGGCCGGTGCCCTCGCCCAGCGGCTTGGTGGTGAAGAACGGGTCGAAGGCGCGGGCGATCACCTCCGGCGTCATGCCGGTGCCGGTGTCGGTGACGCAGAGGGAGAGGAACTGGCCGGGTTCGAGGTCGCGCTCGCGGGCGGCGCGCTGGTCGAGCCACTTGTTGGCGGTCTCGATGGTGATGCGCCCGCCCTCCGGCATGGCGTCGCGGGCGTTGATGCAGAGGTTGAGGAGGGCGTTCTCGAGCTGGTTCGGATCGACCAGGGCGGTCCAGAGCCCGGCCGCGCCCACCACCTCGATGGTCACCGCGGGGCCGACCGTGCGGCGCACCAGCTCCTCCATGCCGGCGATGAGGCCGTTCACGCCGGTGGGCTTCGGGGCCAGGGTCTGCCGGCGCGAGAAGGCCAGGAGCCGGTGCGTCAGGGCGGCGGCGCGCTTGGCCGCGCCCTGCGCCGCGTTGATGTAGCGGTCGAGGTCGGTGACCCGTCCCTGCGCCATCCGGGCCTGGAGCAGCTCGAGGCTGCCGGAGATGCCCGTGAGCAGGTTGTTGAAGTCGTGGGCGAGGCCGCCGGTGAGCTGGCCCACCGCCTCCATCTTCTGCGCCTGGCGCAGGGCCGCCTCGGTCCGGCGCTGGTCGGTGATGTCGCGCCCGATGATGGTGAAGGTCTCGCCGTCGGGGGCCGCCGTCCACATCACCGTGCGGCGCTCGCCCGCCCTGGTCAGGACGCGGTCGACGAAGCCGGTCACGGTCTCGCCCCGGGCGAGGCGCCGGATCGCCTCGGCGGTCTCGGCGTGGTCGGCCGGATCGATCAAAGCCGCGAAGGGCCGGGCGAGCAGGGTGTCGTGGTCCCAGCCGAGGGTGCGGCTCCAGGCCGGGTTGATGGTCTTCAGGTAGCCGTCGAGCCCGGCGGTGCCCATCAGGTCGGTGGTGGTCTCCCAGATGCGGTCGCGCTCGCGGGTGCGGCTCTCGACCTGGCGCTCCAGGCTGGCGTTGAGCCGGGCGAGCTCGGCGCTCGCGGCCTTCTGGTCGTCGATGTCGGTGCCGGTGCCGACCCAGCGCAGGATGGCGCCCTCCGCCGCCCGGATCGACTCGGCCCGGACCAGGAACCAGCGATAGGCCCCGTCCGCGCGGCGGATGCGGACCTCGCCCGCATAGGGCCGGCCGTCGGCGCAGCAGGCCTCCCAGTCCTCCACCGCCGCCCGGTCGGCCGGATGGACGATCGCGGTCCAGGCCGCGCCCCGGACGGCCTCGAGGGCGGGGCCGCAATAGGCGGCGCAGGCGGCGTTGAACCAGTCGAGGCGCCCGTCGGCGGACGCCGCCCAGACGTGGATCGGCACCGCCTGCGCGAAGGCGTGGAACTGCGCGTCGCTCGCCCGGCGGGCCGCGGTCGCGCGGCTGCGCTCGGTGGCCGCCCGCACGCGCTCGGCGACGTTGCGCAGGAAGGCGAGCTCTTCCGGCGACCAGGACCGGGCGGTGGCGTGGTTGAGGTAGAGCAGCGCGACGAAGCCGCCGCGCTCGGTCACCGGCATGTTGACGAAGGCGTGCGCGCTGATCGCCTTCAGGGCCTCGGCGCCGGAGGCGGTGCGCGGGTCCGTGTCGGCATCGCTGCAGGTCACGGTCTCGCCGCGCTTCAGATCCTCGATGTAGGAGCCGTAGTCGCGGAAATGCAGGGTCCCGGCGAGGCTCCGGATGCCAGGGGCGTTCCAGTCGCGCTCGATCAGGATCGTCTCGGCCACCGGGTCGATGGTGCCGTAGCCGGCCCGGCTGACCCCGAGGGTGGTGCCGAGGATCTCGGCGGCCGCGTACGCGATGGCGGCGGTGTCGTCGAGGTCGCGCAGGCGGTCGCCGAGCTCGGCCACGGCGATGCGCCGGGCCTCGGCGGCCCGGCGCTCCTCGATGTCGATGGCGAGGACGAAGAAGCCCTCCACCGCGCCGGCCTCGTTCCGGCGCGGGATGTACTGGATGGCGCAGGCGCGGCGGCGGCCGTCGCCGTCCGGCAGGAACCCGTCGACCGCGATGGTCGCGCCGGCCAGCGCCCGATCCATGTCGGGGCGGCGCTCCGCGAAGGCTTCGGCGCCGAGCACCTCCCGGGCGGAACGGCCGACCAGGGTCTCGACCCGGCGCCCGAACCAGGTCTCGTAGTAGCGGTTGTTGAACCGGTAGGTGTAGTCGCGGTCGAGATAGGCCACGAGCACCGGCAGCGCGTCGGTGATCAGGCGCAGCTCCGTCTCGCGCTGTCCCGCCGGGGCGCCGCGCAGGCGGGCGATCTCGGCCTCCAGCGCGGCGATGCGGCGGTGCGGGTCCTCTGTCCCGGATTCGCTCAAGCGGCGCTCAGCTCGGCATCCAGGAAGGCGCGGACCTCGGCCCCGTCGATGCCCGGCGCGATGAAGCTCCGGCCGATGCCGCGCGCCAGGATGAAGGTCAGCGCCCCGTCGCGGACCTTCTTGTCCTGGGCCATCGCCGCCACGAGGGCATCGGCGTCGCCGCAGCCGCCCGGCACCGCCTGGAGCCGGGTCGGCAGGCCCGCGAGGGCGAGGTGGTTGGCGACCCGGCCCGCGTCCTGGCCCGGGCACAGGCCGAGGCGGGCGGAGAAGCGGAAGGCGAGCGCCAGCCCGATCGCCACCGCCTCGCCGTGGACGAGGCGGGCGGATTCGTAGCCGGTCAGCCGCTCCAGGGCGTGCGCGAAGGTGTGGCCGAGGTTGAGCAGGGCGCGCTCGCCGTCCTCGCGCTCGTCGCGCACCACCACGCCGGCCTTGGACCGGCAGCAGATCGCCACCGCCTCGTCCCGCTCCGGCCCGCCCGCGAAGATGCCGGCCCAGTGCGCCTCGCACCAGTCGAAGAAGGCGGCGTCGTTGATGAGGCCGTACTTGGCCACCTCGGCGTAGCCCGCCCGCATCTCCCGCTCCGACAGGGTGTCGAGGGTGCCGGTGTCGGCGAGCACGAGGCGGGGCTGGTGGAAGGCGCCGATGAGGTTCTTGCCGTGGGGCGAGTTGATCCCGGTCTTGCCGCCGACCGAGGAATCGACCTGGGCGAGCAGGCTCGTCGGCGCCTGCACGAAGCGCACGCCGCGGCGCAGGGTGGCGGCCGCGAAGCCCGCGAGGTCGCCGACGACGCCGCCGCCGAGGGCCACCACGAGGTCGTTGCGCTCGACCTTGTGGGCGAGGAGCCCGTCGCAGACCGCCGCGTAGGTGGCGTAGGATTTCGAGGCCTCGCCCGGGGCCACGGTGACGAGGCCCGAGCGCAGGCCCGCCGCCGCGAGGCCGTCCTGCAGGCGTGCGCCGTAGAGGGCGGCCACGTTGGTGTCGGAGACGATCACCGCCGCCTTCGCCCCGAGGGCGGCCACGTGCCGGCCGGCCTCGTCGAGGAGGCCGCGCCCGATCAGGATGTCGTAGGCCCGCCCCTGGTCGAGGGGCACGGCCACGGTGCGGCGGTCGGTCACTGGGCTGCGATTCCGGTCTGCGAGGGACGGTTCAGATAGGCGTCCAGGGCCTCCATGACGTCCTGGACGACCCGGTCGTGGGCGACGTCGCGGGAGATCACCTCCACGTCGGCGGTGGCGTAGACCGGATGGCGCTGGGCCATGAGCTGGCGCAGGGTCTCCTCCGGGTCCTCGGTCTGGAGGAGCGGGCGTCCGCCGCGCTTGCGCACCCGGCGCATCAGCACGTCGAGCTCGGCCTTCAGCCAGATCGAGACGCCGCCCTCGGCGATGCGGGCGCGGGTGGTCTCGCGCATGAAGGCGCCGCCGCCGGTGGCGAGCACCAGGGGCCCCTCGCGCATCAGGCGGGCGATCACCCGCTCCTCGCCGTCGCGAAAACTCGGCTCGCCGTAGATCGCGAAGATGTCGGGGATGGTGAGCTTGGCCGCCGTCTCGATCTCGTTGTCGGCATCCTTGAACATCAGCCCGAGGCGCGTGGCCAGCCGGCGGCCGACGGTGCTCTTGCCGGCCCCCATGAGGCCGACGAGCACGATCGACCGGTGCCCGAGGGCCCGGCGCAGGCGCAGTTCGATCGGCTCGCCGCCGGAGGCGGCGCCCGGCGGTTCGCCCGGGGGCGGAACGCCGCCCTGAGGAGGGACTTCGGTCATCACGGACATCTACACATCGTTGGGCGGGTCTTAGCGCGTTTTCCGGTGGGGGCGAAGCACCCGGCGCGGCGCGCGCACCGGAATGCCGCGGCGCCTGTGGCCCCGAAGTCATTGCCATCGGCGCCCGCGCGTGATGCAACCCCAAGCTTGTCGTCAGCCTTACCCCGGCCCCCGAGGCCATCTGGCCCCCGAGGCGCGCCCCGTCCCCAGCGCCGCACGATCGAGGTTCGTCCGAGTGCCGACCCTGTTCCGCTTCCTCGCCACCCTCGCCATCCTGGCCGGGCTCGCCTTCGCGGGGATGTTCGCGCTCGCGACCTTCGTGGTGCCGACGCCGCGCGAGATGAGCGTGACCATCCCGGCCTCGAAGCTGCAGCCGCCGAACCGGTGACGCGGGCGCCGGTCCCAGCCCCGGCCGGGCCGGGCGCGAGAGTTCCGGGCGAAGAGGCTCGGGGCGAAAGGGCTCCGGATGAAGGAGCTCCGGTTGAAGGATCTCCTGGCGAGGTCCTGATCCGCGACTACCTCGACATGCTGGCCGCCGAGCGGGGCGCGGCCGCCAACACGCTCGCGGCCTACCGGCGCGACCTCGCCGACTACCTCGCCGCCCTGGCGCGGGGCGGGCACGACCCCGTCGCGATGGAGGCCGCGCCGCTGCGCGCCTACCTCGCCGACCTCGAGACGCGCGGCCTCTCGGCGGCCTCCGCCGCGCGGCGGCTCTCCTGCATCCGCGGCTTCCACCGCTTCCTCTACGCCGAGGGCCTCGCCGAGGACGATCCCAGCGCGCCGATCGGCGGGCCGCGGCGGGTCCGGGCCCTGCCCAAGGTGCTGTCGGTGGCCGAGGTCGACGGGCTGCTCGCGGTGGCGCGCGAGAGCGCGGCGGGCGACGCACGCGGCACGCGCCTGCTCTGTCTGATCGAGCTCCTCTACGCCACGGGCCTGCGCGTCTCGGAGCTCATCGCCCTGCCCCGGGCGGCGGCCTCCACGAAGGAGCGCTACCTCGTGGTCCGGGGCAAGGGCGGGCGCGAGCGGCTGGTGCCGCTCACGGAGATCGCCCGCAGCGCCATGCGCGACCACCTCGCCAACCTGCGCGCCGACGGCCCCTGGCTGTTTCCCGCCGACAGCGAGAGCGGGCACCTGACCCGGCAATCCTTCGCCCGGGACCTGAAGATGGTGGCCGCCGCGGCCGGCCTCCGGGCCGACCGGGTCAGCCCGCACGTGCTGCGGCACGCCTTCGCGAGCCACCTGCTGCAGAACGGCGCGGACCTGCGCATCGTCCAGGAGCTGCTGGGCCACGCCGACATCTCGACGACGCAGATCTACACCCACGTCCTCGACGAGCGCCTGAAGAGCATGGTCCGCGACCTGCACCCGCTGATGGACGAGTGAGGGCCGGCGGCTTCAGCCCTCCGCCGCCTCGTGCAGGGTGTCCTCGATGTAGAGCTGCGCCAGCAGCACCTTCGCCACCGCCATCAGCGGCAGGGCCAGGGCGATGCCCCAGAGGCCGAAGATCACGCCGAGGACCAGCTGCCCGGCGAAGATCGTGGCCGGGGGGATGTCGAGGGCCTTCTTCTGGATGAAGGGCGTCAGCCCGTAGCTCTCCAGGGTCTGCACCGCGAGATAGACGCCGAGGGCTCCGAGCAGCGCCGTGGTGCCCGAGGCCAGGGAGGCGAGCAGGATCACGACGCCGGCGATCAGCGGGCCGATGGTCGGGATGAAGGCCAGGAGCCCGGCCTGGAGGCCGAGGATGAGGGCGCCGCCGATGCCTAAGAAGGCGAGGCCCGCCCAGGTGCAGACGAAGATCACCGCCATGGTGACGAGCTGGCCGAACAGCCAGTGGCGCAGGGTCTCGCCCATGCCGTCGAGGAGGGCGGTGGCGCGCTCCCGGTGCGCGGGCGGCACGAAGCGCACGAGGCCGTCGCGGTAGGCGCCCGGATCGGCCGCCACCGAGAGGCCGAGGAAGACGATGACGAGGGCGTTGCCGAGCGCGCTGAACAGGCCGATCACCACGGTGGCCGCCGGCCCGAGCACGCTGCCGGCATCCGACAGCAGCGAGCCGGGGCTCTTCATCGCCCCCGAGGCGAGGCCCGCGAGGCCGCCGGGCTTATGGCCGGAGGATGCGGAATCGTCGTCGCGCCGAGGGCCCGAATCCCCTCCGCCGGCGACGGGCTTGCTCGCGCCACCCTTGTTTTCGTCGCTCTTCTTTTCGCCGCTCTTCGTTTCGCCGCTCTTGCCGGGGGCGATCTCGGGCACGTCGATGCCGTAATCTTTGAGCCGGTCGCGCACGGTGCCGGCCTGGGCCGCCACCGTCTGGCCGAGGTCCCGCCCCTGCTGCACGATGGTGGCGCCGCCGAAGGCGATGAGGGCCAGGGTCAGCCCGGCCAGCACGAGGCTGACGAGGCTGAGGCGCAGGCCCCGGCTGCCCGGCATCACCTGGCCGAGGAGGCGCGTCAGCCCGTCGAGGAAGACGCCGAGCAGGATGCCGGCGAAGACGAGGAGCAGGGTCGAGGCCGCCATCCAGGCGAGCGCCAGGACGGCGATGAAGGCCACGACGGCGATGCCGGAGACGGCGAGCGACCAGCGGCGCGGGCGCGGGCCGGCGGGCTCCTCGCTGAGGAAGGGAATGGCCATGAACGGGTTGGGCTCCTGGCGTGCCGGTCGGGCACGCGGATGTCGGACGGATCTCCGGGCGGGTCCGGCCGCCCAGCGCCAGACCCCTCCTGCAAAAGGATGTCGCCAGCGCAGCTTGGGTTCCGTCGCCGGACGGCCCCGCGCGGCTAGGCCGGCCCGGCCGTCGTCGCGTCCCAGCGGGCCGCGGCCTGGTCGTCCGCCTCCGTCGCCTCGACCCATCCGCCGGTGCTGCCGTCGGCGAGGTGCTCGCGCTTCCAGAACGGCGCCCGGGTCTTGAGGTAATCCATCAGGAAGCTGGCCGCCTCGAAGGCCGCGATCCGGTGGCTCGACGCGGTGACCACCAGGACGATGCCCTCCCCCGGCGCCACGAGCCCGTGGCGGTGGATCACGCGCACCGCCTGGAGCGGCCAGCGCCCGCGGGCGGTCTCGACCACCCGGCCGATCTCCGCCTCGGCCATGCCGGGGTAATGCTCGAGCTCCAGCCCGGTGAGACGGCCGCCCTCGTCGCGGCACAAGCCCGTGAAGGTGACGATGGCCCCGGCCCGGCCGCCGAGCGCGTCGGTGAGGCGCGCGATCTCGGCGCCGGCGTCGAAGGGCGTGCTCTGGATGCTGACGTCGGGCATGATCTCCCCTCGGAACGGCCCCGGCCCGGAGCCGCCTTTCCGGGCGCTACACTCTTGACGAGGCCCGGCGAACCTGCCCTCACGGGCACGGGCGCTCTATGCCCCCGAACGCCCGGCGACGCCACCGGGATGCGAAGGACATTTTCCGCCGTGACCCCAGAGCTGATCCTGCCCCATGACGGCGTCCTGCCGGTCTTCTCGGCCCGTCCGGTCTGGTGCGGGCGCGCGAGCACGGTGATCGGTGACGCCACCCTCGGCGCCCAGGCCTGGCTCGGCGACCACAGCGTCATCCGCGCCGACGGCGACCGGATCGTCATCGGCGAGCGCTTCTGGCTCGGCCACCGCTCCACCGTCCACATCGCCACCAACACCTACCCGACCCTGGTGGGCGACCGGGTGACGGTGGGCCGCAACGCCGTGGTGCATGCCTGCACCGTCGGCTCGGACGTGGTGATCGAGGACGACGTGATCGTGCTCGACGGCGCGCGCGTGGAGAGCGGCGTGCTGATCGAGGCGGGGGCCACCGTGTTCCCCCGGGCGCATCTGGCCGCCGGCTTCGCCTATGCGGGCAGCCCCGCCAAGGCGGTGCGGGCGATCAGCCTGCCGGAGATCGCCGAGCAGGCGGAGCGCCTGCGCGAGGCCTCCGGCGACCTGCCGACGCCCCCGGCCGCCGACGAGCCCGAGCCCGATCCCAGCGTCTACGTCGCCCGCACGGCGCGCCTGCGCGGCCGCATCGCCCTCGGCGCCGGCTCCACCGTGCTGTTCTCCTGCGACCTCCATGCCGAGGTCGGCCCCATCGTGGTCGGGGCCAACACCAACATCCAGGACAACAGCGTCATCCGCAGCCGCGGCGAGGGCGTCGTGCTCGGGCGCGACACCACGGTCGGCCACAACGTCCGGCTCTCCGACTGCCGCATCGGCGCGCGCAGCCTGATCGGCATCGGCTGCGTCGTGGCGCCCGGCACCGTGATCGCCGACGACGTGCTGCTGGCCGCCGGCGCCGCCACCGATCCGGGCCAGCTCCTGGAGGGCGGCCATCTCTGGGGCGGGCGCCCGGCCCGCATCCTCGGACCCCTCGATGCCGAGAAGCGCGCCATGATGGCCCGGGTGGTCGAGGGCTACGTGGCCCACGGGGTGGCCTACCGGCAGGCGGAAGCGGCCCTGGCCTGAGACGGGCCTCCCGGCCCGGACCGGAGCGTCGCGGCGGGCACCGGTGACGCCGCTCTCACGGCACCCGCGCGGCGGGATCCGCCAAACCACCGCCCCGTCCGCCCCGGGAACACCTGTCGTCGAACGGACGTTGTCTGCCCCCGACGCCCGGCCCCGACGCCCCGCAGAGAGTTCCCCATGAAAGCCGTCACCCTCGCCGTCATCGCGACCTTCACCCTCGGGGGCGCCGCCCTCGCCGCCGGCAGCGGCCCGGGCTCGGCCAACAACGCGCCGGCCCAGGAGCTGGAGCAGAACGGCGCGCGGAACGCCTCCCAGTACGGCGCTCCCGCCGACACCGCGCCGGCCCAGGACCGGGTCCCGACCACGGGCTCGACCGGCCGTCCGGCCCCCGGCATGACCGACGTCGCGCCCGGCGCGCCCGCCGGCCGCTGAGACGCCGAAGGGCCCGGATCGCTCCGGGCCCTTTTTTATCCGATCGTCCTCGTCGCCGCTCAGGCGGCGCGTACGGTGGCGAGGAAGCGCTGGACCTCGGCGCTGAGATGCTCGGACTGGCGCGAGAGCTCGGAGGCCGCGCCCAGGACCTGGGCGGCCGCCGCCCCCGTCTCCTCGGCCGCCCCCGCCACCCCGGCGATGTTGGTGGTCACCGCCCCCGTGCCCATGGCCGCCTGGGCCACGTTGCGCACGATCTCCTGGGTGGCCGCCCCCTGCTCCTCCACCGCCGCCGAGATCGAGGTGGCCACACCGCTGATCTCGCGGATGCGCGCCGCGATCCCGCCGATCGCCTCCACCGCCTGGCCCGTCGACCCCTGGATCTGGGCGATGTGCTCGCCGATCTCCTCGGTGGCCCGGGCCGTCTGGTTGGCCAGCTCCTTGACCTCGGCCGCCACCACGGCAAAGCCCCGGCCCGCCTCGCCCGCGCGGGCCGCCTCGATGGTGGCGTTGAGCGCCAGCAGGTTGGTCTGGCCGGCGATCGAGGTGATCATCGTCACCACGTCGCCGATGCGCGCCACCGCCGTGTTGAGGGTCTGCACGAAGGCCGCCGTCTGGGCCGCCTCCGTCACGGCCGTCTGGGCCATGGCCGCCGAGGCGCTGACTTGGCGCCCGATCTCCTGGACCGACGAGCCGAGCTCCTCGGCCGCCGCCGCCACCGTGTTGACGTTGCAGGCGGCCTCGTCGGCGGCCGCCGCCACGCTGGTGGACTGGTTGGCGGTCTGGGTGGCGGTGCCGGCCATGCTCTGGGCGGTGGCCTGCAGCTCGGTGGCCGAGCTCGTCACCATGCTGATGATGCCCCCCACCGCCCCCTCGAAGCGGTCCGCCATCGCCCGCATCCCCGCCTGGCGCTGCGCCTCCGCCCCCGCCCGCGCCAGGACCGTCTCCTCCTCGAGGGCCCGCATCCGGATCAGGCCGTCCTTGAACACCTGCACGGCGTCCGCGATGGTGCCGATCTCGGTGCGCGCCCCCTGGTTCGGGATGGTCGCGGAGAGGTCGCCGGCCGCCAGCGCCTGCATGGGCCTCACGACGGCACCGATGCCGCCGGACACGCCGCGGATGATCGACACGGCCGAGAGGGCCGAGAGCACGACCGCCAAGCCCATGGCCGCGAGGCCCCAGCTGCGGGTGTCCTCGAAGACCGCCTTGCTCTGGGCCTGCGCCTGCGCGGCGCCGTCGTTGTTGAGGGCGGAGAGCTTGTCGAGGGCGTTGGAGGCGGCCCGGCGGACCGGCAGGCCCTTGCTCTCGTAGAGTTCGAAGGCCTGGGCCTTCTGGCCGCTGCGCGACAGATCCAGGATGGCCTGGCGCACGGGCAGGAAGGCGGCCGCCTCGCGCATGTAGGTCTCGTAGAGGGCGCGCTCCTCCGGCGAGGCGATCATCGGCTCGTAGAGTGCCCGGCGCTCGGCCAGCTTCTTGTCGAAGCGCTCCAGATCCGCCTCGATCACGGCCGCGAGCTTCGGATCGGTGGCCTGCGTGTGGCGCAGGACGACGGCGCTGATGCGCGCCGTGAGGGTGTCGATCTCGCCCAGCACCCGGATGCTCGGGAGCCAGTTCGTCTCGATCTCCAGGCTCTGCTCGCGCATGCGCTGCGTGCCGAGGAGCCCGAGGAGACCCAGCCCGACCACGAACAGGGTCATCACCGAGAAGGCCGCGATCAACCGGGCGCGGATGGACAGATTTTGCAACGACACGACGAACCTCACCCGGGGAGCCGCCCGACCAGACCAGCATGCACGGCTGGAAGCGAAAGAGCGCAGCGAATGCTTAAGATATCGCCTCCGCGAAATAGAACGCAGTTACCGCTGGTTGCAGGAAACAGAACCGGGAAGATGTTCGAGCCGATAGTCGGGTTTTCGGCGTCTCCGGTTGCGGCCGAGGTCCGGAGAGACGCGCCGGGCCGGTTCCGGACGCTGTGCTTCACGGGCTCCGGCACCCAATCCCCGAACCGTGACTGCCGGTCTGCTCGCGGGGGCCGCTCCGAGCATCGTCGCGCCGCGAGCGCCTAATCCCTACAAATTGAATCCCTCGCTTCACGACTTCGTGAGCGGCGGCGCGTCAGGATGGCGGTCATGGCCAGCGATCCCCTCTCAGCGCGCAACCTCGCCGCGACCTTCGCCGTATTCGGGCTCGGCGCGATGATGCTCGCGCCCGAACCGAGCTGGCATTCCGCCGGCATCGGCCTCGCCTGCCTGGCGGCCTTCGGGGGTCTGTCGCTCTTCCCCTCGCCCCGGCCGGGCGAGGGCGGGACGAAGGACGAGACCCCGCACCGGAGCGCCCGGCGGACCGGCGCCAAGAGCCGCGCGCGCGAGGCCGCCGCCGGAGCGAGCCCGCCCCCCGGCATGCCGGAGACTTCGTCCCCGCGCGGGCTCAACGATCCGCACCCGGCCCTGTTCAAGGGCCTGAGCAACCGCCGCAACGGATCCGCGCGCTGACCGCTCCGATCGGCACCGCTCAGGCGTCCTGCCGATCCGGCGCCAGCGAGCCCGATGTCCCGAGAAACCGCCGGATCAGCAGACGCGCGAGGTCGCGCGGGGATTCCGGGGTCAGCACCGCGAGTTTGCGCGAGGTCGAGAGCGAGGCGAGCCCGTGCAGGGCCGCCCAGAGGGTCGCCACCGCCTGCCGGCGCTCATCCGCATCGGGGATCATCGGCGCGAGCACCCGGGCGACGAGATCGGTCGTCTGCCCCAGAGCCTCGGCGTACCAGTCCGGGAAAGCACTGTCCGGTGCGATCTGGTGCTCGTAGACGAGGCTCCAGACCTGCGGGTCGGCGGCGACGAAGGCGAGGTAGGCATCGGCGAGCGCCAGGGCCTTCTCCGGCGGCGCGGCCTCCGAGGCCACGGCCGCCTCGAGGGTCGCCTGCAGGCGCGCCAGGGTGCGGGCATTCACCCGCATCGTCACCGCGTCGAGGTCGCCGACCGCGTTGTAGATCGAGTTCGGCGCGTAGCCGATGGCACTGGCGAGCCGGCGCATCCCGAGGCCCCGCAGGCCCTCGCGCCGGACGAGCCCTTCGGCGGCCTTCGTCACCAGCGCCAGGAACTCGTCGCGATTGTGCTCGCCGCGCGGGCCCGTGCCCCGCTTCTCCACCCCCGCCATCGCCACTCCCGCTCCGCCGATCCGGCCCCGATTGCACGGGCGACGGTGTGCCGCCGCACAGGTCCGCCCCTCTGATTGCACGCCGTGCAATCGCGCCATTGAACCCGATCTGCGGCGGCGATATGTTTTGAACGTTGTTCAAAGGACGCACGGCCTGCCATTTGACGCTACCGCCTCGCGCGGGCAGTCATGCGTCGTCCGAGGAGACTTCCATGTTCCGTACCTTGATGACGACGCGCCGGTTCGCACCCCTGTTCTGGTGCCAGTTCTTCTCGGCCTTCAACGACAACTTCCTCAAGAACGCCCTGGTGTTCCTGATCCTGTTCAAGGTGGGCGGCGAGGGCGGCGGCTCGCCGATGCTGGTGACTTTGGCGGGGGCGGTCTTCATCGGCCCGTTCTTCATCCTCTCTGGCCTCGGCGGGCAGATGGCCGATCGCTACGACAAGGCGCTCATCGCCAAGCGGCTGAAATTCGCCGAGATCTTCGCCGCCGCCGCCGCCGCCCTGGGCTTCTGGATGCACGCCGTCCCGGTGCTGTTCGTGGCGCTGGGCCTGTTCGGCACGATCGCGGCCCTGTTCGGGCCGATCAAGTACGGCATCCTGCCCGACCATCTGCGCCGGGAGGAACTCACGGCCGGGAACGCGCTGGTCGAGGCCGCGACCTTCCTCGCCATCCTGCTGGGCACCATCGTGGCGGGCCTCGCCACCGCCATGGGCGGCGGCGCGCTGGCCTTCAGCTCGATGATCATGGTGTTCGCCGTCCTGTGCTGGCTCTCGGCCCGGGCGATCCCGTCCACCGGCGAGGCCGCCCCGACCCTGCGGGTCGACCCCAACGTCGCCCGCTCCACCGGCGCCCTCCTGCGCGATCTCTGGGGCGACACCCGGCTGTGGCGCGGCTCGCTCATCGTGAGCTGGTTCTGGCTCGTGGGGGCGGTGGTGCTGTCGCTGCTTCCCGTGCTGGTGCGGCAGAGCCTCAACGGCTCCGAGACCGTGGTGACGACCCTGCTCGCGGTGTTCTCCATCGGCATCGCGGTGGGCTCGGGACTGGCCTCCTGGCTCGCCAGCGGCCGCATCGTGCTGCTGCCCACCCCCGTCGGCGCCCTGCTGATGGGGGCCTTCGGCCTCGACCTCGCCTGGACGGTCGCGCATCTCCCCCCCGTCTCGGGCGATCCCTCGGGAGCCTGGGACTTCCTCACCACGGGCACCGGCCTGCGCGTCACGGTCGACCTGTTCGGCCTCGCGGTCGCGGGCGGCCTCTACATCGTGCCCTCCTTCGCCGCCGTGCAGGCCTGGACCGACAAGGACAAGCGCGCCCGCGTCATCGGCGCCGTCAACGTGCTCACCGCCGCCTTCATGGTGACGGGGGCGCTGGGCCTCGCCGCCCTGCAGGGCGCCGGCTGGTCGATGGCGGCGCTGCTCGCTCTGCTCGGCGTGCTCAACCTCATCGCCGGCATCGTCATCCTCGCCGTCCTGCCGACGAGCCCGTTCCGCGATTTCCTGTCGATCCTGTTCCGGGCCTTCTACCGCCTGGAGGTGCGCGGCCTCGAGAACGTCGAGAAGGCCGGCCCGAACGCCATCATCGCCCTCAACCACGTCTCCTTCCTCGATGCGCCGCTCGCCCTCTCGCTCCTCGACCAGGAGCCCGTCTTCGCCGTCGACCACGGCATCGCGCAGCGCTGGTGGGTGAAGCCCTTCCTAGCGATGACGAAGGCGATGCCGCTGGACCCGACCCGGCCCCTGGCCACCCGCACCCTGATCAACGCGGTCAAGAACGGCGAGACGCTGATCATCTTCCCCGAAGGCCGCCTCACCGTCACCGGCAGCCTGATGAAGGTCTATGACGGGGCCGGCCTCATCGCCGACAAATCCGGGGCCATGGTGGTGCCGGTGAAGATCGACGGCCTGGAGAAGACGGTCTTCTCGCGCCTGTCGAAGAACCAGGTGAAGCGGCGCTGGTGGCCGAAGGTCACCGTCACGATCCTTTCGCCGGTCGCCCTTAACGTGGACCCGGCCCTCAAGGGCAAGGCTCGCCGGCAGGCGGCGGGCGCCGCGCTCTACGGGATCATGTCCGACCTCGTCTTCCGCACCACGGATATCGACCGCGGCCTGATGCAGGCCCTGATCGCGGCGGGCGACCGCCACGGCTGGCGCCGCACGGCCGTCGAGGATCCCACCGGCGCCTTGAGCTTCTCCCGGCTGGTGATGGGCGCCAACATCCTGGGGCGCAAGCTCCAGGGGCTCGGCGCCCCGGGTAAGCCGCTCGGCGTGATGCTGCCGAACGCCAACGGCGCCGCCGTCACCCTGTTCGCCCTGGCCTCGGCCGGCCGCGTCCCGGCGATGATCAACTTCTCGGCCGGGGCCGCTAATATCCTGTCGGCCTGCAGGACGGCCGAGGTCGACACCGTCCTGACCTCCCGCGCCTTCATCGAGAAGGGTCGCCTCGGCGCCCTCGTGGAGGCGATCGGGGGCGCCGTCACCCTGGTCTACCTCGAGGACATCCGCGCCGGCATCACGACGGGCGACAAGCTGCGCGGCTTCCTGGCCAAACGCGCGCCCCTGGTGGCCCGGCGCGGCGACGATCCGGCCGCGATCCTGTTCACCTCCGGCTCGGAGGGCGCGCCCAAGGGTGTGGTGCTCGCCAACCGCAACATGCTCGCCAACACCGCGCAGGTGGCGGCCCGGATCGATTTCGGCCCGAGCGACAAAGTGTTCAACGTGCTGCCGGTGTTCCACGCCTTCGGGCTAACGGCGGGGCTGGTGCTGCCCCTGGTCTCGGGCGTCCCGGTCTACCTCTACCCCTCGCCCCTGCACTACCGGATCGTGCCCGAACTCATCTACGGCTCCAACGCCACCGTCCTGTTCGGCACCGACACCTTCCTGGCCGGCTACGCCAAGACCGCCCATTCCTACGATCTGCGCTCGTTGCGCTACGTGGTGGCCGGCGCCGAGGCGGTGAAGGATTCCACCCGCAAGACCTGGGGCGAGAAGTTCGGCCTGCGCATCCTGGAAGGCTACGGCGTCACCGAGTGCGGCCCGGTGGTCGCCCTCAACACACCGATGTTCAACCGCTTCGGCACGGTCGGCCGGCTCCTGCCGGGCCAGGAATGGCGCCTGGAGCCGGTGCCCGGCATCGAGGAGGGGGGGCGCCTGTCCCTGCGCGGCCCCAACATCATGCTGGGCTACCTGCGGCCCGAGCGCCCCGGCAGCATCGAGGCGCCTCCGCAAGGCTGGCACGACACCGGCGACATCGTCGCCCTCGATGCCCAGGGCTTCGTCACCATCAAGGGGCGGGCCAAGCGCTTCGCCAAGATCGCGGGCGAGATGGTGTCGCTCGCGAGCGTCGAGGCCGTCGCGGCCGAACTCTGGCCGGACGTGCCGAGCGCCGTCGCCGCGGTGCCGGATGCGCGCAAGGGCGAACGGCTGGTGCTGTTCACGCAAGCCAAGGACGCGACCCGCGCCGCCTACCTGAGCTTCGCCAAGGGCAAGGGCGTGCCGGAGATCGCGATGCCCGCCGAGGTCGTGGTCCTGGAGCGCGTCCCCATGCTCGGCACCGGCAAGGTCGATCAGGTCAGCGTGGTCAAGCTCGCCCGCGAGCGCGCCGCCGGCGAGGCGCCCGCGGCGGCCTGAGCGCGGCCTCGCTCCGGGCCCCCGTGCGCGGCCGGACGCCGGATTCGCCGGTCCGGATTCAGGCCCATCCGCGCCGGCCCATCGTCCGGCGCCCCGCCTCCGAGCCCGGAAAATCACCGTCCGGGCGGCGGTTTGGGACGCCGAGACAACAGATATGGACTCCCAGACCAAGCAACCGACTCAACCCGGCGGCGGGATCGATTATGCTGTTGCCCACGCTGCTGGACCCGATGGCCGGGCCGTGCAGGGGATGGGATCACGGGTGCGCGCGGCGCGCCACGCTGGATCTCGCACAGATGGCAACAGGCGAGATGACCGCTGACATTCGCACGTTCCGATCCCCCGGCGACAGGACCGGCGCGGCGGCATCGGGCCTTCCGGACGCGACGGCCGGCGCCCGCCCCGTCGTGCTCTCGCGCATCGCCCTGCCTGCCCATGGCACCACTCAGTATCCCCGGGGGAGACTCACGGTCGTGACGGAAAAGACCCATCCCGAAGCCTTCGGCCACGACGGATCCTCCGATGAGGGCCTCCCCGAGGACGAGGCCGTGGAATTCCACGACATCGGGAACACGGCGCAGATCATGCGCCGCCGCGGCCCCCTGGTGACGCGCTGGATCGGGTTCTCGGCCCAGCGCCGGCGGGCGCAGGAGCGCTCGAACCGGCTCCGGGACCGCCATCACGGGGGCAGCGAGGCCCGCTCCAACTCCTGATCCCCGTCCGCGTCAGGACTCGGACGGGCTCTGCGGCCCGATGCCGAGCTCGCGCAGCGCATCGGCGAGGCCGTCGACCTGGTCCGCCACGTGCGCGGCCGAGAACGCCACCCGCAGGCGGGCGGTGCCGGGCGGCACCGTCGGCGGGCGGATCGCGACGACGAGGTAGCCCCGCGCCTCCAGCGCGGCCGAGAGGGCCAGCGCCGCCTCCGCCGCGCCGACGAGGACGGGCACGATCGGACTGGCCGCCTCGGGTAGCCCGAGCCGCGCCGTGAAGCGGCGGGCGAGGGCCAGGGTCCGGGCCGCCCGTTCGGGTTCCGCCTCGATGATCTCCAGGGCGCGCAGGGCCGCCGCCGCCGAAGCGGGCGGAAGGCCCGTGGTGTAGACGAAGCTGCGGGCCCGGCTCGTCATCAGGTCGACGACGTCGCGCGAGGCGCAGAGATAGCCGCCATAGGAGCCCAGCGACTTCGACAGGGTGCCCATCTCGAGGGGCGCGCGGGCGCCCGCCTCCACCACGCCCAGGCCGTGGGCATCGTCCACCAGGGTCCAGGCATCGTGGGCGGCGGCGACCTCCAGGATCGCCTCCAGGGGCGCGCGGTCCCCGTCCATGCTGAAGACCCGCTCGGTCAGGATCAGGGCCCGTCCGTGCCGACCCCGGCGCGCGGCGAGGATGTCCCGCAGGTGCCCGACGTCGTTGTGCCGGAAGCGCAGCATCGTCGCCCCGGAAACCTGCGTCCCGGCGAACAGGCAGGAATGGCCGAGCGCATCGACGAGGACGAGGTCCTTGGGCCCGGCCAGGGCCGGCACGATGCCGAGATTGGCCATGTAGCCGCTGCCGAAGACCAGGGCAGCGGCCTTGCCCTTGTGGGCCGCGAGCCGCGCCTCCAGGGCGGCGAGGACGGGATGGTTGCCGGTGACGAGGCGGGAGGCGCCCGCCCCGGCCCCGTAGCGCGCCAGCGCCTCCTGTGCCGCGGCGATCACCCGCGGATCGTCGGAGAGCCCGAGGTAATCGTTGCAGGAGAACGAGATCAGGCTCCGACCTTGCCGGCGCGCCTCCGGTCCGGGTCCGCGGGCGGTGTCGACGAGGCGGCGGCGCAGGGCGCGCGCCTCGAGGTCGGCCAGGGTCTGCCGGGCGAAGGCGTCGAGGCTGGACGGGTCGGAACCGGCGGTGTCGGACGGGCGCGGCGCGAGGGACATGGCGACCGCATGGGGGCGAGGGCGGCGGCCTTGTCAAGACGGACTTGGTCCATTCCCGCCATCCCCGGACATTCGGCAAGTCAAGACAAGATGGACCGCTTGGGCAGTTAACCGCTTCGCAATGCGATGCGGCGTAGTTTCATCGGCAAGGGGCGTCCGGACTTCGGCGCTCCGGCCCATTCCCGGAGCGCCGTGCCGAGGCACGCGCCATCCCCTGACGGAGCACACCGAACCATGGCCCTCGATCTCGGCATGCCGATCCTCGTCGTCGACGATTATCAGACGATGGTCCGTATCATCCGCAACCTCCTGAAGCAGCTCGGCTTCGAGGAGGTCGACGACGCCTCCGACGGCACCGCCGCCCTCGCCCGCCTCAAGAACCGCAAGTACGGCCTCGTGATCTCCGACTGGAACATGGAGCCGATGACGGGCTACGAGCTGCTGCGCCACGTCCGCGCCGACGAGGCCCTGCGCACCACCCCGTTCATCATGGTCACCGCCGAGTCGAAGACCGAGAACGTCATCGCCGCCAAGAAGGCCGGCGTGAACAACTACATCGTCAAGCCGTTCAACGCCGCCACCCTCAAGAGCAAGATCGAAGCCGTCTGCGGCGCCTGATCGATCCGGAACGCAGCCGCGGAACACCGCATTCGGGGAGCCGGAAGCTCATGGCATTCGCCAAGCAGGCGCGGAAAGTGAATGCCGCGCCAGACAAGCCGTCCTTGATCCGAGAGCTGGTCGAGATCGCGGACTACATCGCCCACCTGCGCAACGAGATCGCCGCCTTGCGGGCCAACGAGTTCACCCGGGACCGCCTGCCGATGGCGCACGAGGAGCTCGGCAGCGTGGTGGCCGCCACGGCGGGCGCCACGAACTCCATCATGAACACGGCCGAGGAGATCCTCGGCCTGCCCGACGACAAGAACTACCGCGCCACCGTCGAGGCGCGCATGAACGACATCTTCGAGGCCTGCACCTTCCAGGACATCACTGGCCAGCGGATCGCCAAGGTGGTGGAGGCGCTGCGCCAGCTCGAGAGCCGGCTCTCGCGCTTCGCCAGCGCCGTCAAGGCCAAGGACGAGGGCGGCATCGATCCGGAGGAGGTCGAGCGCCGGGTGCGCAAGGAACTGCTCATCCTCAACGGCCCGCAGCTCAACGGCCCGGCCGTCGCCCAGGACGAGATCGACGCGCTGTTCGCCTGATCACCAGACCAGGCGCTCGATCACCGCATCCGGCCGGACCGCCTGACGGTCGAGCCAATCGGCGATGTCCCCGAGGCTGGCATGCGCCGCCGAGACGCCGAGTTCCTCCGCGTGGATTCCGCGCGCCACCAGCAGGCTGGAAATTCCGAACCCGGACGCGCCCGCGATGTCGGTGCGCAGGGCGTCCCCGATGGCGAGCACCCGGCCCCGCTCCGGCGCGGCCCGGTCGTCGAGGCCGCCCGCCAGCGCGAGGGCGGCGTCGTAGACGGGGCGATGCGGCTTGCCCGCATAGGTCACCGCGCCGCCCATCGCCGCGTAGGCCTCCGCGATCAGCCCGGCGCAGGGAATGAGTTCGCCCCGGCGCTCGACCACGAGGTCGGGATTGGCGCAGATCATCGGGACGCCCCGGGCCAGCATTCCCTCCAGCGTCCCGCGGTAATCCTCGGCGGTCTCGCGGGTATCGTCGAACAGTCCGGTGCAGACGACGCGCTCGGCCCGGGCGACGTCGACCAGGGTCACGTCGAGGCCGTCGAAGATCGTGGCGTCGCGCTCCGGCCCGAGATGGTGCAGGTGCTCGCCGGGCCGGGCGGCGATCAGGCTGCGGGTCAGGTCGCCCGAGGTCAGGATCGCATCGTAGGCATCGCGGGGCACGCCGAACCCGTCGAGGATCGCCTGCACCCCGGCCCAGGGACGCGGCGCGTTCGAGACCAGGACCACCCGGCGCGGCCGCCCGTCCTGCGGGAGGGCCCGGAAGCGGATCAGCGCCTCGCCGGCGCCCCGATGGGCGTTGGTGCCGTCGTGCAGCACACCCCAGACATCGCAGAGGACGAGGTCGTAATCGGCCGCGATCGCGGCGAAGCCCTCAAGGGTCGGGACGGGCCGGGACGCAGCGGGGCGTGCGGACGTATCGGGCATGCGGCGGGCCTCAACCTGGACGGCGGACGTGGCGGGGGAGCGCCGTCCGGTTAGGCGGGACCCGGCCGAAAATCAACGCCGCGCGGGTTTCAGCCCGCCCTGCGCAGGAAGTCGCGGAAGGGCCGGCGCTGGGGCGGCGGTTCCGGATCCTCGTTCGGCGGACCGGGCTCCGGCGCGGGCGGGGCCGCGTTGAGCACCTCGGCACGCACCACGCGGGCGGGCGCGAACACGCTGCCCTGCGCCATGGGTACGTCGAGCTCGATGAGGTCCGGCACGTCGGTCTCGCGCTCGACGCGCTCGGCCACGAGGCGGATGCCGGCCCGCGCCAGGGACGCCACGAGGTCCTCGAGGGCGATGTCGGGCATCGACTGGCGTGAATCTGGGCGCAGGAGCAGGTCCGCCGGGACCTTCACCTGCGCGACTCCGCGGTCGGCGAGGGCCAGGGGATCGAGGCGCAGGTCGAGGGGCCGGTCCAGGATGAAGCCGATGCGGCCGCGCAGGTCGGAGAGGGCCCCGGCCTGCTCGGCGTCGAGGCTGCGCCAGCTCAGCTGCGGCAGCGCCAGCATGACCCGGCCCGACAGGTCCGGCGTGCCCTCCACCAGGCGTCCGAGGGAGCGCAGGAAGCCCGGCTCGAACAGGGAGCGCGGCGACAGCCCATAGGCCACCGCCGCCTGGCTGCCGCGCCCGGCGAGGTGCTGCGCGATGGTCGCGACGCGCTGGATCATGCGGCGGTCGAGGTCGGTGGTGCGCCCGTGGCGCTCAAGCACCGGCACGAAGGCCTCGGGCATCAGGGTCTCGCCGGCCAGCCGCAGGCGCGCCATCGCCTCGTAGGACACCACCTTGCGCTGGGGCAGCGACACGATGGGCTGGAGATGGACCTCGAGCCCGGCCGCATCGAAGGCGGCGATCAGGGCGGCGTCGCGCTCCGGATCGCGGGCCGGGGCTTCCGCCCGGCCGAGGGCCCGCGGCGTCCAGGGCACGGCCGGGGACGGATCGGCGCGCCGGGGCGGTGCCTCGAAGCGCGGCTCCAGGCGCATCTCGGGCTCGGGGGCGAGGACCCGCGGCGCAGGGCGCACCGGGGGTGCGACGGGGGGAGCGACCGGGGGTGGCGCGGCCTTGAGGACCGCGATGTCCCCGTCCTGCGCCGCGACCACGGCCGCGAGTTCCCGCACGATGCCGCTGAGGAGCCCGATCTCGGCCGTGACTTCCTCGATACCGGCGCTGAGGTCGCGGGTATCCGGGCCGGATGCGGCCGCCGGGAGTTCGGCATCGACGGCGCGGACCTGCTGCTCGGCCAGGGCGCGGGTGACCGTCTCCAGCCGGACCAGGCGCTGCGACAGCACGTTGACCTCGCCCGACAGCTTCTCGCAGCGGGCGTTGAGCGTCCCCGCGCGACGGTGGGCGACGAGGGCAGCCGCCAGCCCGATCCCGGCGAGCCCGAGGCTCGCCCCGAGCGGGGAGAAGACCGCGAGCGGTCCGAGAAGGCAGAGCCCGAGCAGGCCGAGGGCCCACAGGCTCGTACGCCGGCCGATGATCCGGGCCATCGGAGTCTTCGATCCTCGAAACCAGGGGAGAACACGGGAGCCGTCCCGGCCTCGGGCCGGTCCGATGCCCTTTTGTTGCCGAGACGCTCGCGGCCCACAAGCCACCGGGCGGCGGCGGAAACGGATTTTCCCGAACTGTGACTTGTGGTTCCGGGCCGCGCGCACCGGGCCGCTTGCATCAGCGCGGCGAGGCGCCACAATGCGGCCTGCGGATCGAGAAGCCCGGAGCGAACCTCATGGACGCGACGCCATCGGACCTCCTGATGCAGGTGGAGGGCATGACCTGCGACGGCTGCGCGGCGGCGGTGCGCCGGGCCATCCAGCGGCTCGACCCCGACGCCCGGGTCGCGGTCGACCTCGATCACGGCCGCGTCGCCGTGACGACGACCGCCCAGGCCCTGAGCATCGCCGAGGCTCTGACCGAGGCCGGATACACAGCCAGTGCCATGACGGGCTGACACAGGTCTGATCCCAAACAAATTTTTGCCTGCAAATTCAAAATTTCCGACGCGCTTTTGCTTGTCCCTTCCCGCAAACTGATGCGATCGATGATGCGTGGCCGCTCGGCCGATCCGCACGGCCCAACGTCGGCGGATCCGGTCCTGGCGGCGGACGAAGAACGCCAGCGGACGGAATCCGGCCTCGCGCCGGCCCGGACGCACAAGAACAATCCGGGAGAAACGCAACAATGCCCTCAGATATCGAGATCGCGCGCGCAGCGACGCTTCAGCCGATCACCGAGGTCGCCGCCAGGATCGGCATCCCGGACGATGCGCTGCACCACTACGGCAAGCATATCGCCAAGATCGACCACGCCTTCATCAAGTCGCTGGAGAGCAAGCCCGAGGGCAAGCTCGTCCTCGTGACGGCGATCAGCCCGACGCCGGCCGGCGAAGGCAAGACCACCACCACGGTCGGCCTCGGCGATGCGCTCAACCGCATCGGCCAGAAGACGGTGATGTGCCTGCGCGAGCCCTCGCTGGGCCCCTGCTTCGGCATGAAGGGCGGCGCGGCCGGCGGCGGCAAGGCCCAGGTCGTGCCGATGGAGCAGATCAACCTGCATTTCACCGGCGACTTCCACGCCATCACCTCCGCGCACAGCCTGGCGGCCGCGCTCATCGACAACCACGTCTACTGGGCCAACGAGCTCAACATCGACGTGCGCCGCATCCACTGGCGCCGGGTGGTCGACATGAACGACCGGGCGCTGCGCGCCATCACCCAGTCCCTCGGCGGCGTCGCCAACGGCTTCCCCCGGGAGGACGGCTTCGACATCACCGTGGCCTCCGAGGTCATGGCGGTGTTCTGCCTCGCCAAGGACCTCGACGACCTGGAGGCCCGCCTCGGCCGCATCGTCATCGCCGAGACCCGCGACCGCAAGCCGGTGACGCTCAAGGACGTCAAGGCCACCGGCGCCATGACGGTGCTCCTCAAGGACGCCCTGCAGCCCAACCTCGTGCAGACCCTGGAGGGCAACCCCGCCCTGATCCACGGCGGCCCCTTCGCCAACATCGCCCATGGCTGCAACTCGGTGATCGCCACCCGCGCCGGCCTCAAGCTCGGCGACTACGTGGTCACGGAGGCCGGCTTCGGTGCCGATCTCGGCGCGGAGAAGTTCATCGACATCAAGTGCCGCCAGGCCGGCCTGAAGCCCTCCGCGGTGGTCATCGTCGCCACCGTGCGCGCCCTCAAGATGCATGGCGGCGTCTCGAAGAAGGAGCTCGGCTCCGAGAACCTCGACGCCCTGGAGAGGGGGTTCGCGAACCTGGCGCGCCACGTCACCAACGTGCGCAGCTTCGGCCTGCCCGTCGTCGTCGGCGTGAACCATTTCTACGCCGACACCGATGCCGAGCACGCCAAGCTGAAGGAGCTGTGCCGCGACAGGCTCCAGGTCGAGGCGATCACCTGCAAGCACTGGGCGGAGGGCGGCGCCGGCGCCGAGGAGCTCGCCCGCGCGGTGGTCAAGCTGGCGGAGGGCGAGCAGAAGCCCCTGAACTTCGTCTACGAGACCGAGACCAAACTGACCGACAAGATCCTCGCCATCGCCACCAAGCTCTACGGCGCCGGCGACATCCAGGTGGAGTCCAAGGCCGCCGCCAAGCTCGCCCAGTTCGAGAAGGACGGCTACGGCCACCTGCCCGTCTGCATGGCCAAGACGCAGTACTCGTTCTCCACCGATCCGAGCCTGATGGGTGCGCCCTCCGGCCACCTCATCGCGGTGCGCGACGTGCGCCTCTCGGCGGGCGCGGGCTTCGTCGTGGTGATCTGCGGTGAGATCATGACCATGCCGGGCCTGCCCAAGGTCCCGGCCTCGGAGGGCATCCACCTCGACGCCAACGGGCAGATCGAGGGACTGTTCTAAAAGACCCGCGCGGCGGGCCCCCTGTCCGACCGGCGGGGGGCCCGCCGGCGTGATCCGGCGCGCGGACCATGCTAGCCGGAGCGGATGAACCTGCCTCCCGAGTCCCGATCGTGATCCCCTGGCTCGTCCTCGACACCGCGCCGGTCCCCGGCGGGGCGGAGCCCCTGCGCCTGCTGCAGCGGGGCACCGAGTTCTCGATCCAGCTCGGCCACAACGAATTGATGAACAGCCGGCTCAGCGGTTCCGAGGAAGCGCTGGCGACCCTGACCGCCGGGCGGCTCGGAAACCGGCCGAAGGCCTGCTGGCTGATCGGGGGCTACGGCATGGGCTTCACCCTCCGG
The DNA here is from genome assembly GCF_055361545.1 of Methylobacterium sp. TK31. Lineage (NCBI taxonomy): Bacteria > Pseudomonadati > Pseudomonadota > Alphaproteobacteria > Hyphomicrobiales > Methylobacteriaceae > Methylobacterium > Methylobacterium sp. TK31. Next base: position 4,029,350 of record NZ_CM143964.1, read on the forward strand.
GCCGCCCTCGACGCGCTGCCGGAGGAAGCCCGGATCGTGCTGGCCGAACTCGTGCCGGCGGTGCTGGACTGGGGCCGCGGCCCTCTGGCGGGCCTCTCATCGGAGGCGCTGTCGGACCCTCGCGCCGAGGCGCGGGTGGCGGACGTCGCCGCGGTGATCCGGGCCGGGCGCGGCACTTACGACGCGATCCTGCTCGATGTCGACAACGGCCCCGACGGCCTGACGCGCCGCACCAACGACCGGCTCTACGACGCGGCGGGCCTCGCCGCGGCGCGGGCCGCCCTGCGCCCCGGCGGCGTGCTGGCGGTCTGGTCGGCCCATCCCGACCCCGCCTTCACCCAGCGCCTGGCGCGGGGCGGCTTCCGGGTCGAGGCGGTCGCCGTGCGGGCCGGACGGGCGCGGGGCGCGCGCCACACCATCTGGCTCGCCGAGCGGCCGGCCCGGTGACGGGGGATCAGGCGGAGGCGCCCCGGCCCTCGCGCCGGCGGCTCAGGCGGGTGGCGCCGTAGATCTCGGCGAGGTGGCGCCGGGCGGCCTTGACCGGAGCTTGGTTCCGCTCCTCGCAGGCGGCCCGGATGACCCGCAGGGCATCGGCCACGGAGCGCTCGAGGCGCGCCTCGGCCGGCCGGCTCGGCCGTCGGGTGATCTGGGTGATCTCGGTCTGATCCATGCCTCGGCCCCTCGTCCGCGAGCCCGTCCTCTCGGGAGACGGGTCTCGACGGCGAGCATCGTCAGGCGCCGGGGCGGCAACATGGCAGCTTGGCCGTAGATCTCGCGGCGGGGCCCACGCGGTCAGTCGCGGCCCTGGCCCTCGTTGAACTTGTCGCGGCAGATGTACCCGACGAAGCATTTGGGATCGTCGCGCGTCATCTCCCAGGAGGGGCGCGTCGTCTCCGGCAGCGGACAGAACCCGACGTCGCGCACGAAGCGCGCGTAGGTCACCGGCCCGGTGGTCATCACGATGGCCCCGGCCCGCGACACCAGGGCCGAGGCCTCGGCGCAGGTCATGGCGGTGACGTCGGGCCGGCCTTGGGCGAGGGCCGCTCCGGGCAGGAGCATCGCTGAGACGAGGAGGGCGGACAGGCGCCGCCGGGAAAGGTCCGTCATGGGGGATGGCCTCCGGCCGTCCCCGGGGCGGGGAACCCGGCCGGACGGCGTCGTCTGCGGGCAGGTTAGCCCGGCCCGCGCGTCCGGCAAAGTCGCGGTCACGCCGCCGTGAGGGCGAGGGTGAAGTCCACCGCCTCGGTGACGCCCTCCTGCCACAGGGAGACGGGGGTCGGGCGCTCCAGGTGCAGGGCGCCGTCCGCCTCGCCGCCGGTGATGCGCAGGTCCGCCCCGACCTTGGTGGCCAGACCCCGCATCGGGCGGTTCCAGGGCAGGCAACGGACATGCAGGTCGCGCACGCCGCGGTTGCGGGCGGCGGCCGCGATGCGGCGGAACAGGGCCTGGCCGAGGCCGTTCCGCCGAAATCCCTTCTCCACCGCGAAGGCGGCCTCCGCCTCCGCCCCGAGGACGAAACCGGGCGGTGGCGCCGAGGCGGGCCGCAATTCGCCGAGCCCCCGCAGGGTGCCGTCGACGAAACTGCCGAACATCAGGCCTTCGGCGCTCATGGCGCTGCGGGCATAGGTGACGGCGGCCGCGTCGCTCAACGCGCCCATGAAGCGGTTGGCGCGGGTCTCCGGATCGAGCCGCAGGAAGTAGGCTTCCACGGCCGGGCCGTCCTTAGGCCACAGGCGGCGGACGATCGGTGGCGGGACGATCGACGGGAAGGTCGAATGCGTATCGGGCATCGGGTGCCGGTCTCCGGTTTCGGGGCGCGCGGGGCGCGCCGGTTCCGGGCGTAGCCTCCCTCAAGGCGCACCAGATCTGGCATCGCCGCCACGGTTGTGCAATGCAGCAAAGTGACCGACTGCCGCGCGTCCGGCGCCGGAACCGGGTCCGGGGCTTGATCCGGTGGGTCGGCCGCGTCAGACCGGCAGGCCCGCCGGCCACCCGATCCCCGCCTTTCTGATCCCTCCGCGAACAGGTCGCCCCCACCGTGAACGCCCCCTCCTCCGCGAGCCTCGAGCCGTCGAGCCAGGCCAAGGCCGGCGCCGTGTCCCCCGGGCCGGTCTTCGACCGCTACGAGGCCCTGGTCCGCGCGGCGGCCATCGAGCGCGACCCGGCGCAGATCCACCTCGTGCGCGCCCTCGACCGTCTGGTGCTGGAGCTCGGGCGGCGCAAGCGTGCCCGCAAGGGCAGCGCCCTCGGCTGGCTGTTCGGCCGCCGGGACGACGTCGCGACGCCGCCGAAGGGGCTCTACATCTGGGGGTCGGTGGGGCGCGGCAAGACCATGCTGATGGACCTCTTCCACGAGGCCGCGCCCGAGCCGAAGCGCCGGGTGCATTTCCACGGCTTCCTCGCCGACGCGCATGAGCGCATCCACGCCCACCGCCAGGCGCTGAAGGCCGGCACCGCCAAGGGCGACGATCCGATCCCGGTGGTCGCCGACGCCCTCGCCGACGAGGCGACGCTGCTCTGCTTCGACGAGTTCACCGTCACCGACATCGCCGACGCGATGATCCTCGGCCGCCTGTTCGGCGCCCTGTTCAAGCGCGGCGTCACCGTGGTGGCGACCTCCAACGTCGAGCCCGACCGGCTCTACGAGGGCGGCCTGAACCGCGCCCTGTTCCTGCCCTTCATCGCCGAGCTGCAGGAGCGCGTGGAGGTGCTGCGACTCGATTCCCGCACGGACTTCCGGCTGGAAAAGCTCGGGGGCGCTTCCGTCTACCACGTGCCCGCGGATGCGGCGGCGGAGGCGGCCCTCGCGGCCGCCTTCAAGGGCCTCACCGGCAAGGCCAGGGGCCGGCCCGCGACCCTGCGGGTGAAGGGCCATGACGTCCCGGTGCCCGAGGAGACCGGCGGCGTCGCCCGGTTCGGCTTCGCCGATCTCTGCGCCCGGCCGCTCGGCGCCTCCGACTACCTGGCGGTGGCGCGCGCCTTCCACACCGTGATCGTCTCGGACATCCCCGTGATGGGCCCGGACAACCGCAACGAGGCCAAGCGCTTCATCACCCTGGTGGACACCCTCTACGACGCCCACGTGAAACTCGTCGCCTCGGCCGCGGCCGAGCCGCACGAGCTCTACACCGCCACCGAGGGCCGCGAGGCGTTCGAGTTCGATCGCACGGTCTCCCGCCTGATCGAGATGCGCTCGTCGGAATACCTCGCCCTGCCGCACGGGGCCGGCGATTCAGGCGCGAGCGGGTCGAGCGCCGGTCTCGTCGAGACCTGAGACCAGGCCCGAGCGGCCGGATTTGGGATTTGCGGGAAAGCCGGCATAGCCAACGCGCCGCGCGGCCATGTGGATCGCCGATACCGCATTGCCTCGTGCGCAACGGCACATGGAGGTCGGAGCGGCCGGCCCCGGACGGATGACGGGGGCCGCCGTCAGGTTGCGCTGCGGCGGACCCGGCGTTTAATTGTATTCATTCCGAGGTACGGGGCGTGGGGGCTTCGTGCGCTGCGACGGCTCCTGCGAGGAGCCGGATCCGCCGCCGTGTCTCAGGACCCTTCCGGGGGGCGGACCACGCTCCCGACGCCCGACATGTGACCCCGACGGCTTCCCGCCGGTTGATGGATCGGCGTGATGCCGATCCCGGCCGGCCCGTGGCCTGATCCATGACAGGATACACCGATGATCAAACTGACCGTGAACGGAGCTGAACGCAGCTTCGACGGCGATCCCAACATGCCGCTGCTGTGGTACCTGCGCGACGAGGTCGGGCTCACCGGAACCAAGTTCGGCTGCGGGCAGGCTCTCTGCGGCGCCTGCACCATCCATGTGGGCGGCACCGCCGTGCGCGGCTGCGTCACCCCCGTCTCGGCCGCCGAGGGGCAGGCCGTCGTCACCATCGAGGGCCTCTCCCCCGACGGCAACCATCCGGTCCAGGTGGCCTGGCGCGACCTGAACGTGGCCCAGTGCGGCTACTGCCAGTGCGGGCAGATGATGCAGGCCGCCTCCCTCCTCACCGACACCCCGAAGCCCACCGACGCGCAGATCGACGAGGCGATGAGCGGAAACCTGTGCCGCTGCGGCACCTATCCGCGCATCCGCGCCGCGATCCACCAGGCCGCCGGCCAGGCGGCCGGTGCCGGCCAGAAGCCTGCTGCGAACAAGGGAGAGCGCCTGTGATCCACGAAGCTCAGACCATGGCGGACCTCGCCACCGCGCCGGCCGGATCCGGACCTGACCAGACCGCGCCGAGCGCGCTCGCCAATGTCAGCCGCCGCGCCATGCTCGGTGGCATGGGCGCCCTCGTGCTCGCCCTGTCCTGGCGCGATTCCGCCCGGGCCGAGGACAAGAAGGACGAGCCCAAGAAATACGGTGCCGATGCCATGCCCCACGGCTGGCAGGACGACCCGAAGGTGTTCGTCGCCATCGCCCCCGACGGCACCGTGACGGTGACGTGCCATCGCTCCGAGATGGGCCAGGGCGTGCGCACCTCGGTCGCCCTGGTGGTGGCCGACGAGCTCGAGGCCGACTGGTCGAAGGTGAAGGTCGCCCAGGCCTGGGGCGACGAGGCCCGCTTCGGCAACCAGGACACCGACGGCTCGCGCTCGCTGCGCCATTTCTTCCCGCACCTGCGCCACGCCGGTGCCGCTGCCCGCGCCATGTTGGTCCAGGCCGCCGCCAAGCAGTGGGGCGTGCCGGCAGGCGAGGTGAAGGCCGAGAACCACGTGGTCACCCACGCCAAGTCGAAGCGGACCCTGGGCTACGGCGAGCTCGCGGCGGCCGCCGCCGAGCTGCCGGTGCCGGCCCGCGAGAGCGTCGTACTCAAGAAGCAGGACGCCTTCCGCTACATCGGCAAGGGCAAGATCGGCCTCATCGACAACCACGACTTCACCGTCGGCAAGGCGATGTACGGCATCGACACCCGCCTCGACGGGATGCTCTACGCCCTCGTCGCCCGCCCGCCCGTCTACGGCGGCAAGGTCGTGAGCTTCGACGACACCGAGGCCAGGAAGGTCGCCGGCGTGGTCAAGATCTTCACGATCGACGCGCCCGAGATCCCCTCCGAGTTCCAGCCCGTCGGCGGCGTCGCCGTGGTGGCCAAGAACACCTGGGCGGCGATGAAGGCCCGCGAGGCCCTCAAGATCACCTGGGACGACGGTCCGAACGCCGGCTACGATTCCGTCGCCTTCCGGGGCGAACTGGAGAAGGCCGCGCGTGCACCGGGGAAGGTCGTGCGTGACCAGGGCGACGTCGCCGGCGCCATGGCCAGGGCCAAGACGAAGCTCGAGGCCGAGTACTTCGTGCCCCATCTCGTCCAGGCCCCGATGGAGCCGCCGGCCGCCACCGTGCGGATCAAGGACGGATTCTGCGAGGCCTGGGCCTGCACCCAGGCGCCGCAGGCGACCCATGACCGCCTCGCCAAGAAGCTGAACCTGCCCGCCGACAAGGTGCGGGTGAACGTGACGCTGCTGGGCGGCGGCTTCGGCCGCAAGTCGAAGCCCGACTACGTGCTCGAGGCCGCGCTCTGCAGCCAGGCCGTGGACGGCGCGCCCGTCAAGCTGATCTGGACCCGCGACGACGACCTCCACCACGGCTACTACCACACCATCTCGGTGGAGCGCCTGGAGGCGGGTCTCGACGACAAGGGCATGCCGGTCGCCTGGCTGCACCGCTCCGCGGCGCCCACCATCGGGTCGATCTTCGCGCCCGACCCGAAGCACGAGCTGCCCTTCGAGCTCGGCATGGGCCTGACCAACACGCCGTTCAACGTGCCCAACATCCGCCTCGAGAACCCGGCGGCGGACGCGCATGTGCGCATCGGCTGGTTCCGCTCGGTCTCGAACATCCCGCACGCCTTCGCGATCCAGTCCTTCGTCTCCGAACTCGCCCACGCGGCCGGCAAGGACCCGAAGGAGTACCTGCTCGCGCTGATCGGTCCCGACCGGGTCATCGACCCGACGAGCATCAGCGACGTGTGGAACTACGGCGAGGACCCGGCCCGCTACCCGATCGACACGGGGCGCCTGCGCCGCGTGATCGAGGCGGCGGCCAAGGGGATCGGCTGGGGCCGCAAGATGGAGAAGGGCACCGGCCTCGGCATCGCCGGCCACTACAGCTTCGTCACCCATACGGCGGTGGCGGCGGAGGTGGCGGTCGGCCCCAAGGGCGAGGTCCAGGTCAAGCGCGTCGACATCGCCGTCGATTGCGGGCCGCAGGTCAACCCGGAGCGGATCCGTTCGCAGATGGAGGGCGCGGTCGTCATGGGCATGGGTCTCGCCCTCTCGGCCGAGATCACCTTCAAGGACGGGCGCGCGCAGCAGAACAACTTCGACGGCTACGAGATCACCCGCATCGACGCGGCGCCGAAGGAGATCCACGTCCACCTGCTGCCGAACCCGGACTACAGCCGTCCCCTGGGCGGCGTCGGCGAGCCCGGCGTCCCCCCCGTGGCCCCGGCGATCGCCAACGCGATCTTCGCCGCCACCGGCCGCCGCATCCGGCAATTGCCGATCCGCGACCAGCTCAGCGCCTGAGCGGGCGCGTCCCTCCCCGGTTTCGGGGCGGGCCCGGGGTGCGGGACGGCTTCGCGCCGTTCCGCACCCCGTTTCGTATCGGACACCCCTCCACCGGCGCCGCCGGTCGCCCGCGCTTGCGCGCCCATGGCCTGATCGGGTCCGTCGCGCGCCTGCGAATCACGGCCTCATCCGTCGGCGGATCGCCGGCCAGGGGCCTCCTTCGCGGAATTCCGGCCCCCGCAGGGAGCCCGGCATCGATCCCGCGGGTTGACCCCGGGACGACGGCGGCCCGGACGGGCCGGCCCCACCTTCCGAATCAAGGACAACAATCGATGACGCGTTTCGTGTGGCCCGCTGCCGGGTGTCTCGCCTCCGGTCTCCTCGCCGGCGGCCTCCTCGCGGCGAGTGCGGCACCCGCCCTCGCCTCCCCCTGCGGCGACCGGATCGCCCAGCTCGAGGGCTCGGTGAAGGATCTGGCAAAGGAGGCGATCTCCGCCAATACCAGCGGCAAGGCCGCGGCCAGCGCCCGCAGCGGCCAGGGTATCACGGGGAGCGGCGGCAGCGCTTCGGCCGAGGCCGCGCCCCCGGAGAAGTCGGCGGAGGCGGGACAGGGCGGCGACAAGGCGATGCAGGCGAAGGTCGCCCTCGACGAGGCGCGCACGGCCGACAAGAAGGGCGATGCCAAGGCCTGTGACGAGGCGGTCGATCGGGCGCAGAAGCAGGTGAACAGCGCACCCTGAGGCGCAGGGCGGGATCGCCGGGGGAGCGCTGGCCCCGTCATCAGGGGCCGGCGCGGGTCTCAGGAGACGGATATCGGGGAACGTGGACATCGGGGCGGCGGCGTCCGCCCCATCGGCATAGGGGCGTTCAGGCGCTGGTGACGGCCGCGAGGGCGTGATCGTTGCCGTTCAGGCCGGCACAGAGATCATCGATCTCTGCAAGATCGAGGGCTTCTCCGGAATCACTCGCAATGGCATCGATCAGATGATCTTGGTGCGGACTGAAGGGATGCCCCTGCAAACGATAAAATTGATAATAGCGAAGCGCGGCCAATACAGCATCGCGTTCTCGATCGGTGATGGTAATATTCTGCATGCCGATTATAATTCCCGTTGTTGGTTGCGGGAGGTCGAAAAACAACCACTCTGCGGCGCCGTGAGCTTGAATGTTGTAAGCGAATCTCGGCGGATTCGTCCACAACCGGAAACGGTCCGTTAGCCATTTCAGCATCGGTCCGGACCGGTCCCGAACGGCCAAGTCTTTGCCCGGTCGCCGTTTCCCCCGGCACCCGGCCGCGCAGGTTTTTTTTAGCCCTCCGATTCCCACCTATGCGCTTGACAACCTTTGATAAGAGGGTCCGCGCTCCCGCGGAGGGCCGGCACGAACCCCCTCGGCGTCAGCTTATCCTTAACCGATCGGTGGCATGCTCACGCTTCGGCCGCGCCTGCCTCGGGCAGGGCGCGCCATGCCCGAGGCCGGGGTCCGTTCCATGCCCAAGACCCGAAGCGAGTCCGCGTCCCGTCCCGATGGCGCGCCCCCCGCGACGCCGACGCTGGGTCCCGGCATCCGCCGCCACCTCGGGCACACCCTGCGCACCGTCTACGCCGATATCCTGTCCGACCCTCCGGGCGCACGGCTCGAAGCGCTGCTCGCGCGCCTCGGCAAGGGGAAGCGCTGACCGTCCGGGTGTGGCGCGTTTACCGCGTTTCCGGATGTTTCCGTGGCCTGTGCGAGAATTCACTGACGGTTCACGCCGAGACGGCTAGTTGGGCGTTGATCCGATGCGTGCGGGCACTCGGCCGCACTCTCACATGAAGCACCCCCATGATCACCCTGGCCCTCGTCGTCGTCGGCAACATCCTGCTGGCGTCCCTGTTCTCGCTCATCGCCGTCGCGGCGGACTGAGCGGCCGGGTACTCCGCGCCGAGGCTTGAAAGCCGGCGCCCGCGGGTTTCACCAACGCGGATCTTTCAACGCTTCGCTCCGAGCCTCCCGTCCGCGGAGACCGGCGCTCGGCCGGCCGTGCCCTGTTTCCAGGGGCCGCAGATGCCCGCCCTGGGCGGCCGGACGCGGCTTCGCGCCCCGCGAACGGCTGCGGCGCGCCTGCATGCAGGGTCTGCAGCGCGAGATGCAGCCCCACCGTCCAATTTTCTTCAGAATGTCCTTTCTATAGAACCCTGATCGCGTGAGCGGTTTCTTCTCTTTCTCGGCGCCGAAGGAGGATTTGGTTCTACGAGGGAGAAAAATCGCTGCTGTTCTTTAAGCTACTGGGGAACGAATCTGCGCCGGCGCCCTTATCCCGCCCAGTCGCGATGCTTGACAATGTTCGTTAAAACGAACGAAACCAGCCTCGCCGGGGTCGCGGGGCGGATGCCTCCGCTCCGGCTGCGCATGCCAGATTCGGAGCCTTCCCGTGAGCGAGACCCTTTCCCGGACCACCGGACGCACCCGCCGCCATGCGGTCCTGCTCGGCGCCGGCCTCGCGGCCGCCCTGCTCGCCCCCACCCTCGCCTGCGCCCAGACCGAACTCCTCAACGTGTCCTACGATCCGACCCGCGAGCTCTACCGGGAGATCAACGCCGCCTTCTCCGAGGAGTGGAAGGCCAAGACCGGCGAGACCCTGACGGTGCGCGCGGCCCATGGCGGCTCGGGCTCGCAGGCCCGGACCGTGATCGACGGCATTCCGGCCGACGTGGTGACCCTCGGCATCCCCTCCGACATCGACGCGATCAGCCGCATCTCGAAGAAGATCCCGGCGGACTGGCGCACCAAGCTGCCGAACCAGGGCCTGCCCTACACCTCGACGGTGGTGTTCCTCGTGCGCAAGGGCAACCCGAAGGGCGTGAAGGACTGGGGCGACCTCGTGAAGCCCGACATCAAGGTCATCACCCCCAACCCGAAGACCTCCGCGGGCGGCCGCTGGAATTTCCTGGCCGCCTGGGGCTACGCCTACGAGCGCGACGGCAAGAACGCCGACAAGGCCAACGCCTTCGTGGGCGAGGTCTACAAGAACGTGCCCGTCCTCGACACCGGCGCCCGCGGCTCCACCGTGACCTTCGCGCAGCGGGGCCTCGGCGACGTGCTGCCGACCTGGGAGAACGAGGCCTACCTGGTGTTCGAGGAATTCGGCCGCGACAAGTTCGATGTGGTCGTGCCGCCCAGCTCGATCTACGCCGAGCCGCCGGTCGCCCTGGTCGACGCCAACGTCGACAAGAAGGGAACCCGCAAGCAGGCCGAGGCTTATCTCCAGTTCCTCTATTCCGACCGGGCGCAGGCCATCTTCGCCAAGCACCATTACCGCCCGCTCAACCGGGCGGCGGCCAAGCCTGAGGATCTGGCGCAATTGCCCGAACTCAAGCTGTTCAAGATCGAGGACCTGCAGGGCGACTGGGACGAGATTCAGAAGAAGAACTTCGACAACGGGGGCCTGTTCGACCAGTTGAGCAAGGCGGGGCGCTGACGCGAGCCGACCTCCCCGCCCCTTCCCGCTCCGGGAGGGGGCCGAGACCTGAGCAGGACACCGCCATGGCTCCGCCCATCCGTGCCGAACCCATCCGTGCCGAGCCCTTGCGCGCCGAACCCTTGCGCGCGGAGCCCCTGCGCGCCGAGCCCCTCCGCGCCAAGCGGCGCTTTCTCCGCCCGAGCGTGATCCCCGGCTTCGGGCTCGCCTTCGGCTACACCCTGACCTGCCTCGGCCTGATCGTGCTTCTGCCGCTCGCCGCGCTGGTGACGCGCGCCTCCGGGCTCGGCCTGGCGGGGATCTGGGAGGTCGCCACCGATCCGCGCGTGGCCAGCGCCCTGCGGGTCAGCTTCGGCGTCTCCCTGGTGGCGGCGCTGACCGCCTCGGTGTTCGGCTTCCTCATCGCCTGGGTGCTGACGCGCTACCGCTTTCCCGGCCGCAAGATCGTCGACGCGGTGGTGGACCTGCCCTTCGCCCTGCCCACCGCCGTCGCGGGCATCGCCCTGGCCGCCCTCTACGCGCCCAACGGCCTCGTCGGCGCGCAACTGGCACGGCTCGGCATCGAGGCCGCCTACACGCCCGTGGGCATCTACATCGCCATGGTGTTCATCGGCCTGCCCTTCGCGGTGCGCACCGTGCAGCCGCTGATCGCCGAGATCGACAAGGAGATCGAGGAGGCCTCCGCCACCCTCGGGGCGGGGCGGGTCCACACCCTGGTGCGGGTGGTGCTGCCGCCGCTGATCCCGGCCGTGCTCACGGGCTTCGCCCTCGCCTTCGCCCGCGGCGTCGGCGAGTACGGCTCGATCATCTTCATCGCCGGCAATCTGCCCTACGTCTCCGAGATCGCGCCGCTCCTCATCGTCATCAAGCTGTCCGAGTACGATTACGGCGGCGCCTGCGCCATCGCCACGATCATGCTCGGCATCTCGTTCCTCACCCTGCTCGCCATCAACCTGATCCAGGCCTGGAGCCGGCGGAGATTCGGCTATGTCTGAGACCTTCGCCCCCGTCGCCCTGGCCGAGGCCCGTCCGGCCAGCGTCGTCACGGAAGGCCGCTGGATCCGCTGGCTGCTGATCGGCGTCGCGATCCTGTTCCTCGCGCTGTTCCTGGTGCTGCCGCTGCTCACCGTGTTCGCGCAGGCCTTCGCCAAGGGCTTCGCCGCGTATCTCGCCGCCTTCACCGAGGCCGACGCCCACGCGGCGATCCGGCTGACGCTGCTGACCGCCGCCATCGCGGTGCCGTTCAACCTCGTCTTCGGCATCATGGCCTCCTGGGCCATCGCCAAGTTCGAGTTCTGGGGCAAGAACCTGCTCGTCACCCTGATCGACCTGCCGTTCTCGGTCTCGCCGGTGGTCTCGGGGCTGATCTACGTGCTCGTCTTCGGCGCGCAGGGGCTCCTCGGGCCCTGGCTGCTGGCCCACGACATCCAGGTCATCTTCGCGGTGCCCGGCATCGTGCTGGCGACCATCTTCGTCACCTTTCCCTTCGTCGCCCGCCAGCTCATCCCGCTGATGCAGGAGCAGGGCACGGCGGAGGAGGAGGCGGCGCTGACCCTCGGGGCGTCCGGCTGGCACGCCTTCCGCACGGTGACGCTGCCCAACATCCGGTGGGGCCTCCTGTACAGCGTGCTCCTCTGCAATGCCCGCGCGATGGGCGAGTTCGGTGCGGTCTCGGTGGTCTCCGGCCACATCCGCGGCCTCACCAACACGCTGCCGCTCCACGTGGAGATCCTCTACAATGAGTACAACTTCGTTGCCGCTTTCGCCGTCGCCTCCCTCCTGGCCGGCCTCGCCCTCGTCACCCTCTGCGTCAAATCCCTCCTCGAATGGCGCTACGCCGACGAGATCGCCGCGGGTGCCCGGGGCCACTGAGCGGGTGGGCGGCTCCACCGCCATCCGCGTCGAGGACCTGTCGAAGACCTTCGACACCGCCGCGGTGCTGCACGATTTCTCCCTCGACGTGCGGGCGGGCGAGCTGCTGGCGCTGCTCGGCCCCTCGGGCTCGGGCAAGACCACGCTGCTGCGCATCATCGCCGGCCTCGACTTCCCCGATGCGGGCCGCATCGTGTTCGGGGCGGAGGACGCGACCCGGCTCCCCGTGCAGCAGCGCGCGGTGGGCTTCGTGTTCCAGCACTACGCCCTGTTCAAGCACATGAGCGTGGCCGAGAACATCGCCTACGGGCTCAATGCCCGGAAGCGCGCCGACCGCCCCGCCAAGGCCGAGATCAAGCGCCGGGTCGGTGACCTTCTCGACCTGATCAAGCTCTCGGGCTTCGCCGACCGCTATCCGAGTCAGCTGTCCGGCGGCCAGCGCCAGCGCGTCGCCCTGGCCCGGGCGCTCGCGGTGGAACCCCGCGTCCTCCTGCTCGACGAGCCGTTCGGCGCCCTCGACGCCCAGGTGCGAAAGGACCTGCGCCGCTGGCTGCGCGAGATCCACGACCGCACCGGCCAGACCACGATCTTCGTCACCCACGACCAGGACGAGGCCCTGGAGCTCTCCGACCGGGTCGCGGTGCTGGACAAGGGCCGCCTGGAACAGGTCGGCACGCCGGACGAGGTGCAGGAAGCGCCCGTCTCCGCCACCGTGCTGAAGTTCCTCGGCGACACCATCGAGGTCGGGGCGATCGCGCAGGGCGGCGAGGTCCGCGTCGACGGCCGGCTGACCCCGGTGCGGGCGCCGGAGGGCCTCGTCGGCCCGGTCAAGCTCTATGCGCGGCCCTGGCAGCTCCAGTTCGCCGAGGGCGGCGAGGCCCATCTCCACGGCGTGGTGCGCTCGTCCTACCGGACGCAGGGGCGCCAGCGCATCGAGGTCGACCGGCCCGAGGGCAAGACCGTGGTGGTGGAGGCCGCCGACACCAACCGCTTCGCCGCCGGCAGCCCGGTGGGCCTGCGGATCATCGGCGGCCACGTGTTCCCGAATTAGCGCGGCGTCTTCCGCACGGACGGGAAATCGCCTTGCGCTCGCCGGCGCGATCGGGTGTGACTGCCGCCGTCCAAATCAGGAGGAGGCAGCATGTCGGGTGGTCACGGGGCGGGCGGCAGTTCGAACAAGCGCGTGGCGCTGCTGATCTCGGTGCTGGCGCTGTTCCTGGCGCTGGCGGAGACCCTGGCCAAGGGCGCGCAGACCGACGCCCTCGGGGCCAATGTCGAGGCCTCCAACCAATGGGCCTATTTTCAGGCCCGTACCATCCGGGGCACGGTCCTCAAGACCGCCGACGAGACCCTGGCGCTGCTGCCGCCGGAGGTGGCGAATTCCGAGGCGGTGAAGGCCAAGCGGGCGGAGTGGGCCAAGACCATGGCGCGCTGGGACAGCGAGCCCGCCACCGGCGAGGGGCGCAAGGAACTGGCCGAGAAGGCGCGCCACTCGCAGGAGGTGCGCGACCTCGCCCTGCACCGCTACCACCATTACGAGTTCGCCTCGGCCGCCTTCCAGATCGGTATCGTGCTGGCCTCGGCGGAAGTCATCACCGGCATCTTCGCCCTGGTGGTCGGCGGCGGCCTCCTGGGCGTGGCCGGGCTGGCCCTGCTGGGTTTCGGCCTCTACGCGCCGCACACGCTGCCGTTCTTCCACTGAGCCCGTCTTCGGCGGCGCGCCATCGGCGCCCGCCGGACGGAGACGGAGCGCTCAGCGCTTCGGCATTCCCTTGGCGAGGGCCGCGCGCCGCAGGGCCTCCGCCAGGGCGCCGCCGGCCTCGGGCGCCGGCGCCGGATTGGCCCGCGGGGCCGGTCTCGCGGCCGGAGCCGGAGCGGCCGGCGCCTCGCGGCGGGCGGCGGGACGCGGCGCGCCGGCCTCGTCCGAGCGCATCGTGAGGGCGATGCGCTTGCGGTTGGGATCCACCTCGACCACCCGCACCTGCACGACGTCGCCGGGCTTCACCACCTTGCGCGGGTCCTTCACGAAGCGGTCGGCCAGCATCGAGATGTGCACCAGCCCGTCCTGGTGGACCCCGACATCCACGAAGGCGCCGAAGGCCGCCACGTTGGTGACGACGCCCTCCAGGCGCATGCCCGGCTTCAGGTCGGAGATCTTTTCGACGCCCTCCTGGAAGGCCGCGGTCCGGAAGGCCGGGCGCGGGTCGCGGCCCGGCTTCTCCAGCTCCGACAGGATGTCGGTGACGGTGGGCAGGCCGAAGGTCGCGTCGGTGAATTTTTTGGGGTCCAGGCTCCGCAGGGCGCCGGTATTGCCGATCAGCGCCTGGATCGGCTGGCCGGTGGCGGCCAGGATGCGGCGCACCACCGGGTAGGCCTCCGGGTGCACGCCCGAGGCGTCGAGGGGATCGCTCCCGTCGCGGATGCGCAGGAAGCCGGCGGCGAGCTCGTAGGCCTTGGGCCCGAGCCCCGCCACCTTCTTGAGGCCGGCGCGGCTGCGGAACGGGCCGTGGGCGTCCCGGTGCACGATGATGTTGGAGGCGACCCGCGCGGTCAGGCCCGAGACCCGGGCCAGCAGCGGCGCGGACGCCGTGTTCACGTCGACCCCGACGCCGTTCACGCAATCCTCCACCACCGCGTCGAGGGAGCGCGCGAGCTTCCCCTCGGCGAGATCGTGCTGGTACTGCCCGACGCCGATCGCCTTCGGCTCGATCTTGACGAGCTCGGCCAGCGGGTCCTGCAGGCGCCGGGCGATGGAGACCGCGCCGCGGATCGAGACGTCGAGCTCGGGCAGCTCCGCGCTGGCATAGGCCGAGGCCGAGTAGACCGAGGCGCCGGCCTCCGAGACCATCACCTTGGTGAGCTTGAGCTCGGGCTGCTTGGCGATGAGCTCGGCGGCGAGCCTGTCGGTCTCCCGCGAGGCGGTGCCGTTGCCGATGGCGACGAGTTCCACCCCATGCGCCCGGCAGAGCTTGGCCAGGGCGATCAGGGCGCCGTTCCAGTCGCGGCGCGGCTCGTGCGGGTAGATCGTGTCGGTGGCCACCACCTTGCCGGTGGCATCGACCACCGCGACCTTCACGCCGGTGCGGAAGCCCGGGTCGAGCCCGAGGGTCGGGCGCGCCCCGGCCGGGGCCGCGAGCAGGAGGTCGCGCAGGTTGCCGGCGAAGACCGTGACGGCCCCGGCCTCGGCCACCGCCCAGAGACGGGCCCGCAGGTCGGTGTCGGTGGCGGGCTTCAGGCGGGTACGCCAAGCACGCCGCACCGTCTCCACCAGGAAGGCGTCGCCCGGCCGCCCCTGGTCGCGGATGCCGAAGGTCCTGGCGATGCGCAGCTCCTGCGACGAGGGCTGGCCCTTGGCGGGCTCCTCGCCCGCCGCGTCGGCGATGGCGAGGTCGAGCACCTCCTCCTTCTCGCCCCGGAACAGGGCGAGGATGCGGTGCGAGGGCAGCTTGGCGAGCGCTTCCGAGAAGTCGAAATAGTCCGAGAACTTCTCGCCGGAGGCGGCCTTGCCGGCCTTCACCGTGGCGACCATCCGGCCGCGCTGCCAGCCGGTCTCGCGGAGCGAACCCACCAGTTCCGGGTCCTCGCTGAAGCGCTCGATCAGGATGGCGCGTGCGCCCTCCAGGGCCGCCTCGAGATCGGCGATGCCCCTGCCCGCATCCACGTAGGCCTTGGCGGCCCCGTCGGGGTGCTGGTCGGGCCGGGCCAGCAGCGCTTCGGCGAGGGGTTCGAGCCCGGCCTCGCGGGCGATCTGCGCCTTCGTCCGGCGCTTCAGCTTGAACGGCAGGTAGAGGTCCTCGAGCCGGGCCTTGGTGTCGGCGGCGAGGATGCGGGCCTTCAGGCCGGCCTCGAGCTTGCCCTGGGCCTCGATCGCCTCCAGCACGGCGGCCCGGCGGGCCTCCAGGTCGCGCAGGTAGGCGAGGCGCTCCTCCAGATTGCGCAGTTGCGCGTCGTCGAGGGTGCCGGTGACCTCCTTGCGGTAGCGCGCGATGAACGGCACCGTCGCGCCGCCGTCGAGCAGGTCGACCGCGGCCTTCACCTGCCATTCCGCGACGCCGAGTTCGGCGGCGAGACTCGTGTTGATGGCGGCCATGAGGCGTCTCCGGGTGGGGCCGGGTGTCTACAGGGCCGTCCGCCGGGAGGTCAAACCCGGCGCCGCGACGGACGTCCCGCACGGCCTTTCCGAAGCCGGGACGCGCTGCGGTTTCGGTGAGCGGAGCGGGGCCGGGGTGAGGCGCCAACGCCCCGAACATTCGGTATCGCACAATATTTAGCCGCAGACTCCAATATTCGGAGATTGAGTCACCAATCGAATCAATCTATTTCTCATCCCGCTCGACACAACGAAGTGTTCGCAGCAATCCATACCAATGGAGGCTTCCATGCGTTCACTGATAACGCTTGCGGTAGCATTTGTTATGGCTGCCGCCGCATTCGCGATCACGATGCTGACCAAGCCTCCGGTCTCCGAGGCACGGACCGTTTCGCGCATCGATACCTATGCACTGACCCTCAATGCACATCCGGCGGACGCGCAATCCTACGATTGCCAGTAGGGCCCGACCCGGACGCCGATCGGCCGGGCGACGCGGAACGACCGATCCGCGGCGAGGCCGCGGACGGGCCCCGTCCCCGATTCCGCGAACGGCCGCTGCCGGCACGGCTGCGGTGGCCGCTCGCCCCGCTCGGCCTCAGGCGGCCGCGTCCCACGTCTCGGTCACGGCCCGCCCGTCCTGCAGCAGACGGGCGCGCAGGATCACGTCGCCCGCCGGCAGCGGCGTCGGCGGCCGCCACTCGACGTAGAGCCGCCAGCCGCCGGTCTGGGGCACGAATTCCACCACCGGGTCGACCATCGTGCCCGCGCTCGCCGAGACGTCGGCGGCCAGGGCCGCCCCGTGCTCGACCGGCAGGCCCGGCCCCTCGAAATCGACGACGTAGAGGCGGCGCTGCGGGCTCGGCGGCGTGGTCGGGCGCAGGCGCTCGGCCGAGCCGACCCGGGTCGAGACGACCCGCCCGAGGGCACCGGGCACGACCGCCGCCGGCTCCGCGCCGACCGTCGTGAGGCTGTAGGACAGGCTCCGCTCGGCCCCGGCCGGCACGGCGGCGGCGGGCACGAAGGCCGCCACGACGTTGTCCATATACTCCTCGCGCGACGGGATCTCGAACAGCCGGACCGCGCCGGCCCCGAACCCCGATTCCGGCGTGACCCAGAGCCCGGGCCGCGCCTCGTGCCGGGCCTGCACGTCGAGATAGGCGGGAAAGTCGCGGGCCCTCTGGAGGAGCCCGAAGCCCTCCAGCGGATCGACGCCGAAGGCCGAGATCTGCGGCTGCGCCCGGCCGTTGACGAGGGGGCGCCACAGCCGCTCGCCCCGGGTCACCACCGCCAGCCCGTCGGAATCATGCACCTGGGGACGGAAATCGTCGAAGGGCGCGGCCCCCCGCGCGCCCGGCCCGTTCGCCCCGTGCAGGAACATGCTGGTCAGGGGCGCGAGCCCGAGATGGTCGAGGGCGGTGCGGGCATGCAGCGCGGCCTCGACCCGCATCACCGAGGGGTCGCCCGGCGCCACGCGGAAGCGGTAGGCCCCGGCGAGGCTCGGCGAGTCGAGCAGGGCCCAGATCTCGATGGCGCGGGCATCGGCCTCCGGCTCGCAGATCCAGAAGGCCGTGAAGTCCGGGAATTCCTCCGCGCCCGGCCCCCCGGTGCGGATCGCGGCGCCGCGGGCGGAGAGCCCGTATTCCTGGCCGGACCCGCGCAGCCGGAAGTAGGAGGCGCCGAGGAAGACCAGGAACTCCTCCTGGTCGCCCGGCCGGTCGGCCGCGAAGGCGTAGTGCAGCCGGAAGCCGGCGAAGCCGAGTTCGGGCGCGAAGCTCCGGCCCTTCAGGTCCGGTCCGAGGTCGAACAGGTCGGGGGCGTAGGGGATGGCCCGGGCCGGGCCGTTCCGCGGCTGCAGGAACAGGGCGACGCGCTTGCGCTGGAGGAAGCCGCGATGGAACAGCTGGGCCGAGAAGGAGCGGCCCAGGGGCAGGCGCGCCTCCGGCCGGAAGGTGATGGCGCGGTAGCCGTCGTAGGAGAGGCCGGCCAGGGCCGGCGGCAGATCGTCCTGCGGCGCCTGATAGGGGATCGCCGCCAGGGTCCGCGCCTTCGCCTTCACCGCCTCGAATGTTATGGGTTCGGGGGCCGCGGCGCGCGTTCGGCCCGCATTCAGATCATGCGCGGTAGGCAGGACCATCCCGACGGCCGCGCTCAGCGTGGTCCGCAGGGCCTGCCGCCGCGAGAAGGGTTCGGTCCGCCCGCATCCTTCGAGACCCTCGCCATCGCGCATCGCTTCCCCTTTTCCGGCATCGCGCCCGGTGGTGGATCGCGGTGTCCCTCCTTCGAGTTCCCCGCGCCCCATGTCCCACAGGTTGTCGCATGACGCCCCGGCGGCCGAAATCCCGGCGCCGCTGGAAATCGCACCGGAGGCGTCGGCCGCGCGGCCGGGCGGCTTCCTGGGCCGCCGCCTGCTGCTGGCCCTGCCGCCCCTCGCCCTGGGCGCGGCCATCGCCGCCCTGGCGCTGGCCGCCTACGGGATGCCGTCCGGCCTCCTCGGGGCCGCGGTGCTCGGGCTGTTCGCCCTGGTCATGACCTGGCAGGCCTTCGTGGCCTGGCAATACGTCTACGGCCTCGTGGCCACGGCCTTCGGCGACCGGGCGAAATCCGCCCTGGAGCGGCGTTCCCTCACCGTCCCGGCGGAGGCCTCGGGCCTGAGCCGCACGGCAGCGGTGGTGGCGATCCACGCCGAGGACGCGGTCGCGGTGTTCGCGGCCCTGCGGGTCATGGCGCGCTCGCTGCAGCGGGCCGGGGGCGACGGCGGCGACCTCGACATCTTCGTCCTCTCCGACACGCGGGACGGCGCCATCGCGGCCATCGAGGAGCATGAATTCGCGCGCATCGCGGCCTGGACCCGCCAGCACGGCCCCGGCCTGCCGCGCATCCGCTATCGCCGGCGCCGCGACAATGCGGGCCGCAAGGCCGGCAACATCGCCGAGTTCTGCAAGACCTACGGCTCCGAATACGACTTCATGATCGTGCTCGACGCCGACAGCCTGATGACCGGCAGCGCCATGCGCCGCCTGGCCCGGCTGATGGAGGAGAGCCCCCGGGTCGGCCTGATCCAGACCGTGTCCTACGCCACCGGACGCGACACCCTGTTCGCCCGCATCCAGCAATTCGCCGTGCGGCTCTACGCACCGCTGGCGATCCGCTGCCTGGAGACCTGGCAGGGGCCGGACGGCAGCTACTGGGGCCACAACGCGATCGTGCGGATCGCGGCCTTCGCCGACAACGCCGAACTACCGGTGCTGCCGGGCAAGGCGCCGCTCGGCGGCGAGATCCTGTGCCACGACATCGTCGAGGGCGCGCTGCTGCGCCGCGCCGGCTGGGAGGTCCGCCTGCTGCCGGAGATGGGCGGGACCTGGGAGGAAATGCCCACGAACCTCGTCGACCTCCTCGGGCGCGAGCGCCGCTGGTGCCAGGGCAACATGCAGCACCTGCGCGTCACCGCGATGCCGGGCCTGCGCCCGGCCAGCCGCTGGCACCTCGCCGTCGGCATCCTGTCCTACATGGCCTGCCCGCTCTGGGTCCTGTTCCTCGCCCTCGGAACGTTCCAGGCGGCCCGGACCGGGGATCTCGGCCTGCTCGGCTACGGCCTGACCGGCACGGGCGCCGCCGCCCACGCCCTGGCCGCCCTCGTCCTGGCGGTCCTGGCCCTGCCGAAGCTCCTGAGCCTCGGCCACGTCCTGGCCTCGCGCGAGCGGCGCGCGGCCTTCGGCGGCACCGCCTCGCTGCTCAAGAGCGCGGTCCTCGAACAGGCGATCTGGGTGCTGCTCTGGCCGGTGATGACGCTGTTCGCGGCGGGTGCCGTCGCCACCACCTTCGTGGGCCGCGTGGTGCGCTGGGATGCGCAGGTCCGCGACGACCGCCGCGTGCCCTGGGCGGAAGCCTGCCGGCTGCAGGTCGACACCCTCGTGGCGGGCACCCTCCTGGCGGCCGGCCTCGCCTGGGCCGGCGATGCCTGGCTCGCCCTCTGGATGGCGCCGGTGGTCCTCGGCCTGCTGTCGAGCCCGGCCCAGAGCGTGCTGACCAGCAGCGCCCGCCTCGGCCGGATCTCGCAAGGGCGGCGCCTGTTCCTGACGGTGGACGACACCGCCCGCGCGCCGGAACTCACCGCCCTCGCGCAGAGCCGGGGCGGTGTGGTCGAGCCCGGTCGCGGCCGGCCGCAGCCGGCCTGGATCGCCGAGGAGGTCCCGGCCTCGTCGACCTGATCCGGAGGCCGGCGCGGCGGCCTACGGGCGCTCGAGCACCTTGATCGGATCGGTGCGCTGGGCCGGGCTCGGCTCCTTCGTGGCGCTGCTGGTGCCCCGGCCCGCGCCCGAATCATGCGGCTGATTCGGCAGGCCGGTGCCGCTCGCGAGTTCGAGGCAGGTCACCATCTCGACGTAGGACGGGAAGCCGCCCGCCTCGAACTGCTTCTCGCACTGGCGCTTGGCGGCGGGGGAGAACTCGCCCCAGCGGCGCTTGACCTCGTCGCGCGAGGCGCGCTCCGAGCGCAGGCATCCCTCCTGGCTGGCATTGTCGCTGACGCTCGCGGAGGCCGCCGACTGGCAGGTCCGCTCGATGTTCAGCTCCGGCGGTCCGCTCTCGGCCCGGGCCGGGACCCCGAGGAGCAGGAGGGCGAGGGGTCCGGAGAGGAGGACGGGCTTCATCATGGTCGGGCGGTCTCTCGGGGCATGACCCGGCGCCGGCATCCGGTCGCGGGATCGGGATGTGCCCCACCAACGCGCGAGGCCCCGCCCCGGCACCACCGAAAAGTTCACGGCGGCTGCGGGGCGCTTCAGGCGCTCCGCAGGGCGGCGTCGAGATCGGCGAACAGGTCGTCCACCGCCTCGATCCCGACGGAGAGGCGCAGGAGATCGGGGGGGCACGGCGAGTCCGGCCCCTCCACCGAGGCGCGATGCTCGATCAGGCTCTCGACGCCCCCGAGGGAGGTGGCCCGCTTCCACAGGCGCACCCGCGCCGCCGCCCGGATCGCCGCCGCCTCGCCGTCCCGGACCCGGATCGACAGCATGAAGCCGAAGCCGCCCTCCATCTGCCGGGCCGCCACCGCGTGGCCGGGATCCTCCGGCAGGCCGGGATAGAGCACGTGCGAGACGCAAGGATGCCCCTGGAACCGGCGCGCCAGCGCGGCGGCGCCGGCCGCTTGCGCCGCCGCCCGCAGCGGCAGGGTGCGCAGCGAGCGCATCAGCAGGTAGGCCTCGAACGGCCCCAGGATGGCGCCGCCGCCCGAGCGGATCACGACGAGGCGCTCCCAGAACCCGTCCGCCCGGGCCCCGGCGAGCACGCCCGCCACCACGTCGGAATGGCCGTTCAGGATCTTGGTGGCCGAGTGCATCACGAGGTCGGCCCCCAGCGTCAGCGGCCGGGTGTGGATCGGCGAGGCGGCGGTGGAATCGACGGCCAGCCGCGCGCCCGCCGCATGGGCGAGGCGGGCGGCCTCGGTGATGTCGGTGATCGTCCAGAGGGGATTGCCGGGGGTCTCGATCCAGACGAGCTTCGTGGTGCCCGGCCGGATCGCCCGGGCCAGGGCGGCGAGGTCGTCCATGGCGACGAAATCGACCGCGATCCGCCGACGCGGCATCTCGGCGTTGAGCCAGCGCTTCAGGCCCCAGTACATCACACGGGGCGCCACCACGTGGTCGCCGGGCTCCAGGGCGGTGAACACCGCCGTGGCCGCCGCCATGCCGGAGCCGAACAGCAGGGCGCCGGCCGCCGCGTCCTCCAGCATCGCCAGCACGCCTTCGGCCTCGCGCACGGTGGCGTTGTCCGGCCGGGCATAGGAGAAGCCCGAGCTGTAGCCGTTGTCGGGATCGCGCAGGAAGGTGGTGGCGACGTGCAGCGGCGTCACCACGCCCCGGGTCACCGGATCGATCCGGCCGAGGGCCTGCGCCGCGAGGCTGCGCTTGGCGAAGGCGGGCGCGGCATCCGAAGGCCCGGTCGGCGCGTTCGGTTCTGACAAGGGGTCCGGCATGGGCGGGTCCACGAGGTCGGGGTTCGGTTGACCCGGCCTCGCAGACCCGTGCACGGACCGCAAGCCGAGCCCGCGTCGCTCCGTGCCGAGGCCCGGTTCAGAGGAAAGGAAATCCGTTCGTCATGTCCCGCGCGCCCGCATCGTCGCCGATCCACGTCCCCGCCGAGCCCGCCCTCGCCCTGCCCTGGCGGCTGGCGGCGGCGATCCTGCCCGTGGCGCTGACGGCCGTGCTGGGCTCGGCCGCCACGGGACCGAACATCGAGGGCTGGTATGCGGGCCTGACGAAACCGTCCTTCAACCCGCCGAACTGGGCGTTCCCGGTGGCCTGGACGATCCTCTACGCGATGATCGCGGTCTCGGCCTTCCGGCTGCTCGGGGCCAGGCCCCGCACGGGGCCGACGCGGGAGGGCTGGCGCCTGGCGCTCGCCGCCTTCGCGGTGCAGCTCGCCCTCAACGCCGCCTGGACGCCGTCCTTCTTTTCCGCCCACGCGCTAGGGGCCGCCCTGGTGGTCTCGGCGGCGATGTGGGTGATGATCCTCTGGACGATCCGCCTGTCCTGGCGCTTCGACCGGGCGGCGGCGTGGCTGCTGGTGCCCTACGCCGCCTGGGTCGGTTTCGCCACCGTGCTCACCGGCGCGATCTGGCGCCTGAACTGAGGCGGCCGGGGCGGCCTACTCGGCCGCCTCGACGAAGACGGTGCCGGCGCGGGGCAGGTCCAGGGTGTCCCAGGTCTCGGTCAGCGCCGCCGTCAGCCGGGCGATGCGGGCATCGTCGTGGAAGGGCGAGGGCGTGATGCGCAGGCGCTCGGTGCCGCGCGGCACGGTGGGGTAGTTGATCGGCTGGATGTAGATGCCGTGGTGCTCCAGCAGGTGGTCGGCCGCCGCCTTGCACAGCTCGGCGTCGCCCACCATCACGGGCACGATATGGGTGTCGGTGTGCAGCACCGGCAGGCCGGCGGCCTCCAGGGCGGCCTTGGTCCGGGCGGCCTGGCGCTGGTGCGCCTCGCGCTCGCCGCTCGAGCGCTTGAGGTAGCGCACCGAGGCGATGGCGGCCGCCGCGATGGCCGGCGGCAGGGCGGTGGTGAAGATGAAGCCCGGGGCGTGGCTGCGGACCGCGTCGCAGAGCACCGCCGAGCCGGTGATGTAGCCGCCGACGCAGCCGAAGCCCTTGGCCAGCGTGCCCTCGATCACGTCGACCCGGTGCATCACCCCGTCGCGCTCGGCGATGCCGCCGCCGCGGGGACCGTAGAGGCCGACCGCGTGGACCTCGTCGAGATAGGTCAGGGCGCCGTACCGGTCGGCGAGATCGCAGATCGCGGCGATGTCGGAGACGTCGCCGTCCATGGAGTAGACGCTCTCGAAGGCGATCAGCTTCGGGCGGTCGCCCGCCGCGATCAGCAGCTCCTCGAGATGGGCGAGGTCGTTGTGCCGGAAGACGCGCTTCTCGCAGCCCGAATGGCGCACGCCCTCGATCATCGAGTTGTGGTTGAAGGCATCCGACAGGATCAGGCAGTTCGGGATCAGCTTGGCGATGGTGGAGATGCCGGCCTGGTTCGAGACGTAGCCCGAGGTGAAGACGAGGCCCGCCTCCTTGCCGTGCAGGTCGGCGAGTTCGCGCTCCAGGTCGACGAGCGGCGAGTTATTGCCGGCGATGTTGCGGGTGCCGCCCGCGCCCACGCCGCAGCGGGCGGCGGTGCGGGTCATGGCCCCGACCACGTCCGGATGCTGGCCCATGCCGAGGTAGTCGTTGGAGCACCAGACGGTGATCTCGGAGGTGCCGCCGTCGGGCTTGCGCCAGTGCGCGGTGGGAAAGCGGCCCGCGATGCGCTCGATATCGGCGAAGACCCGGTAGCGGCGCTCGCCGTGCAGGCGGTCCAGCGCGGTGCGGAAATGCGACTCGTAGTCGGTCCGGCCCCGGCCGGCCGGCCCGATGTTGCGCCCCTGCCCGGATTCCTGGCCCGCTCCCTGCTTGGTGTCGCTGATCTTGATCGTCGCGGGCATGCGGTTCACGGGCATCCGTCCTTCACGCTTGGGCTGAGGGGCCGGCGGTGGGGTCGCGGCCTCCGGCGGGATCGTTCCCACGCGGACCCTCGTGCGGGGATCCGCGATGAAAGCGATCTCGATGGCGAGCCTGGCGCACACTCCGTGAAGGAGTTGCTGACGACGCTCGCCCTGGCTCGGGTTTCCCCGATGCGGTGGCGACGATACAGGTGAACTTGGAATTGGTTCAAGTCGACATCCGCATTCCTGCTTTGCATCCATCGCCCCGGGGCTGCAAAGCCGACACGACGACGTGGCGACGATGGGTCGCGTCGCCCTTCCCGACCCTTCGTGTCGACCCTTCGCGCGGCGCACTCTGCGTCCGCCCCACCCGGATTTCCGCGACGCATGATGGACGACGAGCCCGAGCCGCCCCGCACGGACATGCCCCGGGACACGCCCGGGGCGCCGCCCAGGAGCGCCGCCGAGCAGAAGGCCGCGCGCCTGAAGGCCGCCCTTCGGGAAAACCTGCGCCGGCGCAAGGCCCAGTCGCGCGGACGCGCGGGCCCGCCGGACCCGGCGCGCGACGACGAGCCGGGCGGGGACGCATAATCGCGCGCCGCGAACCTCCTTTTCGACAAAACCTGGCTATAACGGTCCCGTTTCCGCGTGGACGGTGCAGGGGCCGCCGGGGTTCTCTCGCCGGGGTTCTCTCGCCAGGGCTCTCTCGCCAAGTTTCGATCTGCCGGGTTTCGATCTCGTATGTCTCCGGCCCGCGGCGCGCGATGCGTCCCGGCCGGGCAAGGTTTTGGGCAAGGTTTTAGAACGATGGACCGCATCAACATCATCGGCGGCCGGCCGCTGCACGGGGTCATCCCGATCTCGGGCGCCAAGAACGCCGCGCTGCCCCTGATGATCGCCAGCCTGATGACCGGCGAGACCCTGGAGCTCGGCAACGTGCCGCGGCTCGCCGACATCAACGCCCTGCTGCGCATCCTCGGCAATCACGGCGTCGACCATATGGTGGTGGGCAAGCGCCCGGGCCAGACCACCGAGACCGGCCAGACCATCCGCCTCACCGCCTCCAACGTCATCGACACCACGGCGCCCTACGAGCTTGTCTCGACCATGCGGGCGAGCTTCTGGGTGATCGCGCCGCTGCTCGCCCGCTTCGGCGAGGCCCGGGTCTCGATGCCGGGCGGCTGCGCCATCGGGACGCGTCCCGTCGACCTGCTGCTGATGGCCCTGGAGCGCCTCGGCGCCACCGTCGAGGTCGATGGCGGCTACGTCGTCGCCAAGGCTAAGAACGGCCTGCGCGGCGGCGAGATCCACTTCCCCAAGGTCACCGTGGGCGGCACCCACGTGGCGCTGATGGCGGCGGCGCTCGCCAGCGGCTCGACCCTGATCGAGAACGCGGCGCGCGAGCCCGAGGTCGTCGATCTGGCCGCCTGCCTCACCAAGATGGGGGCCCGCATCGAGGGCGCCGGCACGCCCCGCATCACCGTCGAGGGCGTCTCGCGCCTGCACGGCGCCCGCCACGACGTGCTGCCCGACCGGATCGAGACCGGCACCTACGCCATGGCGGTGGCCATGACCGGCGGCGACGTCACCCTGGAGAACACCCGCGCGGACCTGCTGCATGCGGCCCTGGACGTGCTCTCGACCACGGGGGCCGAGATCACGACGGGCACCGACACGATCCGCATCCGCCGCAACGGCGGCGGCATCGCCGCGGTCGACGTCACCACCGATCCGTTCCCGGGCTTCCCCACCGACCTGCAGGCGCAGTTCATGGCGCTGATGACGCTGGCCAAGGGCCAGTCCAACATCCGCGAGACGATCTTCGAGAACCGCTTCATGCACGTGCAGGAGCTGGCCCGCCTCGGCGCCCGGATCCGGCTCGAGGGCGATCTGGCCATCGTCGAGGGCGTCGAGCGCCTCAAGGGGGCGCCCGTGATGGCGACCGACCTGCGCGCCTCGGTCTCCCTCGTCATCGCGGGCCTCGCGGCGGAAGGCGAGACCAGCATCAACCGGGTCTATCACCTGGACCGCGGCTTCGAGGCCCTGGAGGCCAAGCTCGCCCGCTGCGGCGCCGAGATCACCCGCGTCCGCAGCTGACGGCAACGGCTCCCCGCCCGCTCGGGGCGCGGGGAGCCGCCGGGTGGTCAGCCGCCGATCTCGCCGTGCTTGCGGCCGAAGCCCGGGATGTCGCAGCCGCAGCGCGAGCCGTAGGGCTGCGGGCGGGTGATGCAGTTGCCGCGCTGGGTCAGGCAGAGGCGGCCGAACCCGCCGCCGTAGCCGCGGGGGCGCCGGTCGTACCGGTCCTCGTCGTAGCGCCGGCGCTCGTAGCGATCCTCGTCGTAGCGGCGCTCGTAGCGGCGGGGCCGGTCGTCGTCGCCGTAATACTGTGCCCGCGCCTCGAAGGCGCCGAGGCCGGTGCCCAGCGTCGCCGCGGTGGCGAGGGCGAGGATCGTGGACTTGATGGTCGTCATGGACGTGCGGGTCATGGATGGCTCCCCTCGGATGTGCCGTTTCATCATGGCTGATCTAACGACCCCGGGCTGAACGCTGCCTGAGAGGCCTGCCGCGTTTCGCGGATTCTCGTTGTCAGCCGAGGAACCGCGTGACCAGGCGCACCAGCGGCAGCGCGATCCGGGCGACCCGGATCTGGCCCGGCAGCTGGCGCGGGCCAAGGGGGCGATGCACGAGGCGCGGGCTGGCCCGCTCGGCCTCGGCCACGGCGTGACCGGCGAGGGGATGGGCCGCGACGCGGGCGGCGTCCGCTTCCGTGATCCGCAGGGCCCGGGCCCAGCCGCGCTCGGTGCCGAGGCGGCCCGCCGCGTGCAGCCGGCGCAGGCGGCGGCGCCAGGCGTAGCGGAACAGCGCCCGCGGCACCGGTTCGAGGCGGGCGTCGCAGAGGCTGTCGGGCTTCTCGCAGCGCGCCCGGATGGTGTCGGCGACGCCGCCCGGCGCCCGGCCCACGAGCCGGCCCGAGACGGTGACGAGGATGGAGGGGTCGTGCCGGACGTGCAGGCCCTGCGCCAGCAGCAGCGCCACGAAGGCCCCGTCCTCCCCCAAGGCGATCGCGGGCATGCCGCCCACTGCCCGGTAGGCCGCGACGCTGACGCCGAGGGTGGCCCCGATGGTGGTGCGGTGGCAGGGCCAGGGATCGTGCGGATCGGGATCGATGCGCGCCTCGGCCTCGGTCAGGAGGTCGCTGTAGATGTCCTCCCGGTCGCCGCGCCAGTGCAGGGAGGGCGGCAGCAGGGCGCGCTCGTCCGGATCGAGCCGGATGCGGCCGGCCACCGCGTCGGCGCCCCGGTCGAGGGCGACCCGGTTGCGCGCGACCCAGTCGGGCGGGACCCGGCTGTCGGCATCGGTCGAGAGGATCATGCCCTCGGCGCCGAGCCAGTCGGCCGCCCGGTCCATGGCCTCGCGCCGGGCCCAGCCCGCATGGGCCCCGGCATAGTCGACGTTCGTGACCCGGACCGGCACCGACATCCGCGGCACGAGATCGGCCACGATGGCCGCGGTGGCGTCGGTGCAGTTGTTGAGGAACAGCACCACCCCGAGGCTGCCCGGCGCGAGGCCGGTCTGGGCGTCGATCGCCCGCAGGCAGGCGGCGATGCGCTCGGCCTCGTTGCGCACCGGGATCGCGACCACGGCGCGGACCGTGGCGGCATCGGGAGGGCGGCGAGCCTCGCCGGGCAGGGACAGGGATGCGGCCGACACGTCGCGACTCCGTTCGCCGGCGAAGGGCCGGCGCAGCGAGGCGTCCCTAGCAGGTTCGGCCGGCGGGACAATGGCGGAGTTCCCCCCGACCGGTTGCCGTGGGCGGGCCGCCTCGCTACCTACGGCTCCCACACCCTGAACGGCCGCGTCCGCACCCGGGCCGGCCCGCCGACAAGAGCGCGACACCCGATCATGGAGCTTCTCAGGCTCGCCGCCCTCGACGCCGAAGACCTGGGCGTCATCTCCGCCCACCTGCAGGACGCGATCCTGAAGGCGAGCGACCTCGCCTATCTCGCGGGCCAGCACCGCTTCGTCCTGGTGGCGCGCCGCTTCGACTGGTCGGCGGAGGAGGGCGCACCGCCGCGCCGCCGCCTCGCCGGCATGCATTTCGACCGGGTGCTGCGGGTGCGCAGCCGCGGCCTCACCCCCGGTACCGAGTCCGACGCGCCCCTCGAACTCCTCGCCGTCACCTTCGAGCCCACCGAGGCGCCCTCCGGCACCGCCACCCTGGTCTTCGCCGGCGGCGCGGCGATCCAGCTCGACCTCGAATGCATCGAGGTGCAGCTCAAGGATCTGGGGCCGGTCTGGGAGGTGGAGGGGCGGCCCGACCACGAGGCCGCGGCCGTCGGCCGCGCCGCGATCGCGGGCAACGCCGCAGGGGACAACGCCTCCTGGGACAACGCCCCAAAGGGAAACGCCTGATGGTCCGCCTCGATTCCCGCGACGCGGACTTCGCCGCCGCCTTCGCGCGCCTGCTCAGCGTCAAGCGCGAGATCTCGGAGGATGTCGACGAGACCGTGCGCGGCATCATCGCCGGCGTGGTCGCGGGCGGCGACGCGGCCCTGGTCGACTACACCCGCCGCTTCGACCGATTCGGCGAGGATTTCACCGTCGCCTCCCTGCGGGTGACGCCGGCCGAGATCGAGGCCGCCGTCGCGGCCTGTCCGGCGGACGCCCTGGAGGCCCTGCGCTTCGCGGCCCAGCGCATCGAGGCGTTCCACGCCGCCCAGGTGCCCGGCGACCACATGGCCACCGACAGCCTGGGCGTCACCGCCGGCTGGCGCTGGACGGCGCTCGAATCCGTCGGGCTCTACGTCCCTGGCGGCACCGCGAGCTACCCCTCCTCGGTGCTGATGAACGCGATCCCCGCCCGCGTCGCCGGGGTGCCCCGGGTCGTCATGGTGGCGCCGATGCCGGAGGGCACCGTGAACCCGCTGGTGCTCGCCGCCGCGCAGCTCGCCGGCGTCGACGAGGTCTACCGGGTCGGCGGCGCCCAGGCGGTGGCCGCGCTCGCCTACGGCACCGACACGATCGCGCCGGTGGCCAAGATCGTCGGCCCCGGCAATGCCTGGGTGGCGGCGGCCAAGCGCCGGGTGTTCGGGCAGGTCGGCATCGACATGATCGCCGGCCCCTCCGAGGTGCTGATCCTGGCCGACGCGCATGCCAATCCCGACTGGGTGGCGGCCGACCTCCTGGCCCAGGCCGAGCACGACGCCGCGGCCCAGTCGATCCTGATCACCGATTCCGAGGCCCTGGCCGACAACGTCGCCGCGGCGGTGGAGCGCGCGCTCACCACCCTGCCCCGGGCCGCGATCGCCCGGGCGAGCTGGCGCGACTACGGCGCGATCGTGGTGGTGCGGGACTTCGACGAGGCGGTGCCGCTCGTCGACCGCCTCGCCCCGGAGCACCTGGAGATCGAGACCGCCGACGCCGAGGCGCTGGCGGCCAAGGTGCGCAATGCGGGGGCGATCTTCCTCGGCTCGCACACGCCGGAGGCCATCGGCGATTATGTCGGCGGCCCCAACCACGTCCTGCCCACCGCCCGCTCGGCGCGGTTCTCCTCCGGGCTCGGCGTCCTCGACTTCATGAAGCGCACCACGATCCTGCGCTGCGACCCGGCGGCCCTCCGGGCGCTGGGCCCCTCGGCCATCGCCCTCGGACGGTCGGAGGGCCTGGAGGGCCACGCCCGCTCGGTGGCGATCCGCCTCAACCTGTGAGGGCCTGATGTCCGGCGCGGCCAAATCGAGCGAGCCCAGATCGCCCCATCGCCTCGCGGTGGTGACCCTCGACGAGGAGTCGATCGGGCGGGGCAACCCGGACCAGGAACACGAGCGCGCCATCGCGATCTTCGACATCCTCGAGGACAACAGCTTCACGGTCCCGGGCCGCGAGGGCCCCTACGCCCTCACCCTCGGGCTCGTGGAGAGCAAGCTCGCCCTCGTGATCAAGCGCGAGGACGGCGAGCCGGTGATGACCCACCTCCTGTCGCTGACCCCGTTCCGCCGGGTGATCCGTGACTACGAGATGATCTGCGAGAGCTACTACAACGCCATCCGCACCGCCTCGCCGACCCAGATCGAGGCAATCGACATGGGCCGGCGCGGCCTGCACAACGAGGCCTCCGACCTGCTGCGCCAGCGCCTCGAGGGGAAGGTCGACCTCGACCACGACACCGCGCGGCGCCTCTTCACCCTGGTCTTCGCCTTGCACTGGAAGGCTTAGAGCGGCGCCCCCTCTGGAAGTGCGAGGCTGAGACGACCGGATGGCGGACGCGACCGGCCCGAAGAAGACGCGCGTGCAGTCGGCCCTGTTCATGTGCAACTTCAACGCCGTGCGCTCGCTCGCGGCGGAGGCCATCGCGCGCCACTACTTCGGCAAGTCGATCTACGTGCAGTCGGCCGGGGTGCGCTCCGGCGAGCCGGCCGACCCGTTCATGGTGGCGGCCCTCGACGAGATCGGCATCGACGCGACGCGCCACAAGCCGCGTACCCTCGCCCAGCTCGAGGAGTGGGAGGGCCTGAACTTCGACCTCATCGTCACCCTGGCGCCGGAGGCCCACCACGCCGCCCTGGAGCTGACCCGCACCAACGCGGTCGAGGTCGAGTACTGGCCGACGCCCGACCCGACCATCATCCAGGACGGCACCCGCGAGCAGCGCCTCGACGCCTACCGCGACGTCCGCGACGGGCTGGTCTACCGGATCAAGATGCGGCTGAAGGCCTGAGCCGCCGGAGCGACGCGGGCGCACGATGGCGGTTGATCGGCATTCCGCACGGCGGCGATCCGTGCGGATTCCCGTGGCGGTACCGGGTTCCGACGCGTACGGTCGCGGTGATGCTGGAGCGCTTGGAATCGAAGGCCGCGCCCGACGCGCCACCCCTTGGGATCGGGTATTACACCGTTCCCGAAGCGGCGCGGCTCGTCCGCATGCCCGGGGTCAACATCCGACGCTGGCTGGGCGGCTACACCTTCCCATCGGGTGGCAAGCTCCGCCGCATGCCGCCGCTCTGGTCGCCCGAATTGCCGGCGAGCGGCGCACATCTCGAACTGGGCTTCCGGGACCTCATCGAGCTTCGATTCGTCAATGCCTTCACGGAGGAAGGCGTCGATCTGCGGATCATCCGGAGTTGCCTGGAGCATGCGCGCGAGGCCGTTCGGGACTCTCGGCCGTTCTCGACGCGGCGCTTCCGGACAGACGGGCGGACGATCTTCCTGGACACCCTCAAGGCGACGGGCGAGAGCGAGCTCCTGGATCTGAAACGCGGCCAATTCGTCATCAAGTCCGTCATCGAGCGAACGTTCAGGGATCTCGATCTCGACAACGAGGTCGTCGCCCGGTGGCGCCCGTTCGGCGGCAAGGACACCATCGTGATCGATCCGCACCGGTCGTTCGGGCAGCCGATCGCCGCGGCCTACGGCATCCCGACGGTGGCCCTGGCGGAGGCCGTGACGGCGGAAGGATCGGTGGACCGGGTGGCGCGCCTCTACGAGGTTCCCTCCGCAATCGTCCGGGACGCCGTACGTTTCGAAGCCTCTCTGCAAGCCGCGTGAAGATCGTCGTCGACGAGAACCTTCCGCCTGCCCTCGCCCGTGCCCTTCATGCCCTGTTCGCCGGCGAGCACGACATCATCCATATCCGGGATCGCTACGGGCCCGGAGTGAGGGACCTTCAATGGATACCCGAACTCGGCCAGGAAGGACGCTGGATCGTTCTCTCGGCCGATCGCAGGATCAAGAAGACCAGGGCCGAATTCCAGGCCTTCCGAACCTCTCGCCTGATCGGTTTCTTCCTGTCCGCGGGGCTGAACAAGGCGCCGCTGGTGAAGAAGGCCGAGCGCATCCTGGCGCTCTGGGACGACATCGTCACGTTCGGTGACCGCAGCGCGGCCGGATCGATGTACGAACTGCCACCGACGAGCAACCGAATCCGCACGCTCTGATCGTCTCCGCGATGGCTCCTTCGGGTGACGGCATCGCGTTCCGCCGGAGCGGCCCAGAATCAGGAAGCTTCCGCGAGACGCGTTCGAAACATCCCGCTCGCACGGCGGCGGCCTTGATGCCGGATGTCCGGCGAATGCGGCGGTTACGACCGTCCTTCGCGATCGGCGGCTGAAGGCCTGAGCCGCCGGAGCGACGTCACCGGGCCGTAGCTCTTCTCCTGGATGCGCGCGGCGGCCTCGGCGAGGGGCTCCACCGCCACCGCCATGTGGTGGCCGTTGGCGTGGATGAGGCGGGTGGCGTCGAGCATCAGCCCGACATGGCCGCGCCAGAACACGAAATCGCCGCGCCGCAGCCCGTCGAAGTCCAGGGGCAAGGCCTCGCCGAGGCCGCGCTCCTGCTGGTCGGCATCCCGCGGCGCCGCGATCCCGGCCTGCGCGAGGCAGAGCTGGAGGAGGCCGGAGCAGTCGAGCCCGAGGCTGGTGCGCCCGCCCCAGAGATAGGGCGTGCCGACGAGGCGCTCGGCGGTGGCGGCGTAGTCGGGCTCGACCGCGTCGAGGGGCGCGCAGTGGCCGGCGAAGACGTAGGCACCGCCGGAGAGGCGGAGATAATCGCCGTGGGTCTCCGCGACGCGGAGACGGGCCCCCAGGGTCAGCCAACCGCTGGCGGGCTGCTTCAGGTCGGGGCCCGGGTAGAGGAAGCTGCGCAGGGCGGTGACGCGGTGGGTCGGCGCTTCGGCGAGGCCGATGGCCGCCTCGGGCAGGTAGCCGACATAGCCGTCATGGGCGAACTGGACGAAGGCGAAGCCCTCCTCGGCGCCGTAGGCGGTCACCGCGTCGCCCATCACCGCCTCGGTCTCGAGGCCGGCATCGAAGCGGGGCGTGCGGCGCAGGGGAGCGGAGGTCACCACGACGCTGCGCGGCTCGCCCACGACGAAGCGCTCGGCCTCGACATGACCGCGCAGGCGGGCATCGGCGATCTCGGGCCGGGCCGGAACGAGACGGGGATCGGAGAGATCGAACGGGACGGCCTGCATGCTTGGACTATCCGCCCTCGGCGGCCGCATCGCAACAGGCCGGAGGGGCCGACGACGGGCGCGGCATTTCGACGCCCGGACCTGCCCAATCCTCCGGCAGGGCGCCGCCCGTCCGTGCAGGCCCTACGGAGCGGTCCGGAGGCGCTGATCGAAAATCCATCACGCCGCCGCGATGCGCCCGACGCGCAGGTCGTCCGCGAAGGTGTGCACTGCACAAACCGCCCGATCGGGCTTATGCTCCGGAGATGCCCCCAGCGAGTCGCGCCGTGAAGAAGACCTCGAAATCCTTCCAGGATCTCCCGCCGATCCGCGTGCGGCGCGAGCCGCCGACCATTCCCGAGGCCGTCGCCGCCGCCCAGGACCTCGCCGACGAGATCGAGCAGCAGGTGGAGATCGCCGCCGGCCTCATGGGCCTGCCGGCGGAGGCGGTCCGCGAGCACGTGGTCGCGGCCGCCAAGGCGAAATCCGAGGCCAGGCCCGAGCGCCACTCCGAGCGGATGCCCGAGCGCATCCTCACCGCCGCCAGCCCGAGCCGGGCGCCGCGCACGGTGATCGTCGAGCGCCGGACCCGGCCGCCGGTGGTGGTCGAGCGGCGCGGGCGCCCGCCGATCGGGCGCCCCTGACCGCGGGGCCGGCTCTCGTCCGGCCCCGGATCGTCCCGCTCTCCAGCGGTCCGGACGCCCGCTACCAGTCCAGGGTCTTGTCACCAGTCCAGAGTCTTGCCGGTATAGTCGAGATAGGCCGTGCCGGTCCGTCCGAGCTGGGCCGTGATCACGTCGGCCATGCCGGTGACGCTGGTGGCGACGTCGAGATCGGCCTCGGCCCCGCCCATCTCGGTGCGGACCCAGCCCGGATGCAGCAGCAGGACGCCCAAGCCCGCCTCGCGGTGGCGGATCTCGAAGCTGCGCACCAGGGTGTTGAGGGCGGCCTTGCTCGCCCGGTAGGTCTCCCAGCCGCCGGATTCGTTGAGGCCGACGCTGCCGAGGATCGAGCTCATGAAGGCGACGAGGCCCTGGGGCGCGAGCCGGTCGAGGAAGGCCTCGGCGAAGCGCACCGGGCTCACCGCGTTGGTCAGATAGACCTGGGCGGCGACCGCGCGCGGCACCCGATGGAGCGGCTCGTGGGCCTGCGTCGCCACGCCCGCCACCACGAAGATCAGGTCGAAGCTCCGGCCCGCCAGGCGCTCGTGCAGGGCGGACACCGCGCGATCGTCGTCGATGTCGGCGGTCTCGACCGTGAGGGCGTCGGAGGCCAGCGCGGCGAGGCCCGGGGAGGCCGAGCGCTGGGTCGCGGTCACCCGCCAGCCGCGTTGCAGGAAGGTCTCGACGAGGCCGAGCCCGAGGCCGCGCGAGGCCCCGACGATGAGGGCGTTCTTCTGGGATGTCATGGTGGTCCGTGTCCCTGGTTCGCGGAGGGGCCGGCCGCCCGGGGGCAGCGCCGCCCGTCCCTCGCGGGGGAGGTTGGACGGAGGAGCGGGTCCGGCAATCCGGGCCGCCCGCGCCGAGGTGCGCGGGCGCACCCGCGCGGGCCTCAATCCGCCGTCTGCACCGACCAGGTCGCGTGCTCGATGCCGGGCATGCGGGCCAGGCCCGCCACCACGGCATCGAGTTCGGCCCCGGCCACCGCCGTCGCCACCAGGGTCGCCACCACCTCGACGGTGTCCTCGCCGCGCTCCACCACCTCGATGCCGCCGACGGGATACTGCGCCGCCTCCAGGCGCTCGACCAGGAGGTCGCGGGCGGGGCCGGCGCCCTCCGCCTGCACCGTCACCTGGACCTCGTAGGTCGCCTCGGTCTGGCTCTCGTCGATGGGCGCGCGGTTGATGGCGTTGACGAGGGGCCGCAGCAGGGTGTTGCCGGCGAGCACCGCGGTGGTGACGAAGGCCGCCTCCAGGGGCAGGTCGGCCCCCGCGAAGGCGCCGACGGCGGCCGAGCACCACAGGGTCGCGGCGGTGTTGAGGCCGCGGACGTTCATGCCCTCCTTCATGATCACGCCGGCGCCGAGGAAGCCGACGCCCGAGATCACGTAGGCCACCGTGCGGGTGCCGCCGGCCGCCCCTTCGAGGCGCATGCCGAGGTCGACGAAGGCGGCCGCCCCCACCGCCACCAGGACGTTGGTGCGCAGGCCCGCCGTGCGCTGGCGGTACTGGCGCTCGGCCCCGATCAGGGTGCCGAGCCCGAAGGCGACGAGGAGGCTGATCGCCGAATTGACGGCCTCGGGCCACGGCCCGGACAGGAAGGAACTCATCGTCCTGCCCTGACGCCGTCCCGTGACGGGACCATGACGGCGCGGCCCAGATCAGGCCTGCGGGTAATCGGCGATGCCGCCATGCGCCGCCGACCAGCGGGCGGGCTCGTGCAGGAAGCTCTCGACCTCGGCCAGCACCTTCGGGTCGAAGTGGCCGCTCTCCTTGGCGACGCTGAGCACGTCCCACCAGGTGGTGAGGTAGTGCAGCTGGATGCCGAGGTCGGCCATGAGTTCGCGGCTGTTGGGGAAGATGTCGTAGAAGAACATCACGAAGCAATGGTCGACCTGGGCCCCGGCATCGCGCAGGGCCTTGCAGAACAGCGCCTTGCTGCGCCCGTCGGTGGCCAGGTCCTCCACCAGCAGGGTCCGGGCGCCCTCCACCACCTCGCCCTCGATCTGGGCGTTGCGGCCGAAGCCCTTGGCCTTCTTGCGCACGTACTGCATCGGCAGCATCAGGCGGTCGGAGATCCAGGCCGCGAAGGGAATGCCCGCGGTCTCGCCGCCGGCGACATGGGTGATCGACTCGTAGCCGATGTCGCGCACGATGGTGGCGGCGGCGAAGTCGTTGAGCGTCGAGCGCAGGCGCGGATACGAGATGATCTTGCGGCAGTCGATGTAGACCGGGCTCGCCCAGCCGGACGTGAAGGTGAAGGGCTTGTCCTGGTAGAAGTGCACCGCCTTGATCTCGAGCAGCATCTTGGCCGCCTCGCGGGCGATCACGGCGCGGTCGATCGGCAGGAAGGAGGTCGTCATGCGCGGGGTTCGCTCTCGTGCGGGCGGCGGCCGCGGTCCCGTCCCGCCTCCGGGAGGGGCCGCGCATCCGTCTGAAGGGTTGGGTTCTCCATCCCGCCAACCGCCAGGGGCGTCAACCCTGGAGATGGGCGCGACCCCGCGGGCCTGCTCAGGCCGCCTTCACGTCGGCGAGGAATCCGCCGACCTCGCGGGTCAGGCTCTCCGAGTGCCGGGCGAGGTCCTGGGCGGCGCCGAGCACCTGGGAGGCGGCCGCCCCCGTCTGGCCGGCGCCGTCGCGCACGCCGGCGATGTGGGTGGTCACCTCCTCGGTGCCGCGCGCGGCCTCCTGCACGTTGCGGGTGATCTCCTGGGTCGCGGCCCCCTGCTCCTCCATGGCGGCGGCGATCGAGGCGGCGGTGCTGGACATCTCGGCGATGATCCGGCCGATCGCCGCGATGTCGGTGACGGCCTCCTGGGTCGCGGTGCGGATCTCGAGGATGCGCTCGCCGATCTCCCCCGTGGCCCGGGTGGTCTGGGACGCCAGCTCCTTCACCTCGGCGGCCACCACGGCAAAGCCGCGGCCGGCCTCGCCGGCGCGGGCCGCCTCGATGGTGGCGTTGAGCGCCAGCAGGTTGGTCTGGGCGGCGATGCTGGAGATCACCTCGACGAAGGCGCCGATCCGCTCGGTGGTGCCGGCCAGGCGCCGCACCGTGGCGTCGGTCCGCTCGGCGCTCGCCACCGCCTGGCCGGCGATCCGGGCCGACAGGCTGACCTGGCCCACGATCTCCTGCACGGAGGCCGACATCTCCTCGCTGGCCGCCGCCACGGTCTGGACGTTGGCGGAGGTCTGCTCGGCAGCGCCGGCGACGATCACGGTCTGCTGGTTGGTCTGGCCGGCGACGCTGCTCATCGACTGGGCGGTGGCCTCCATCTCGGTGGCGGCGCCCGCCAGGCCCTGGGTCAGGGTCGAGACGTTGGTCTCGAACGCCCGGGTCAGGGCATCGAGGCGCTGGGCCCGCCGCATCTTGGCGGCGTCCTCGGCCGCCTGCGCCTCGGCGAGGCGCCGGGCCTCCAGGGCGTTGTCCCGGAAGACCTGGAGCGAACGGGCGAGGAGACCGACCTCGTCCCGCCGCTCGGTGCCCGCCACCGTCACGCCGAGATCGCCGGCCGCGAGGCGGCCCATCGCCGCCGTCATGCCGGCGAGGGGGCGGGTGACGCCGTAGACCGTGATAAGGGCGAGCAGGCCGACCGCGAAGCCGAGGCCCAGGGCGGCGGTGACGATGAGGGTGCGCGTGGCGCTCCCGGCCGTCTCGGCCGCCTCCCGCTTGGCGGTCTCGAGGTCGCGCAGGTTGGAGGCGACGCGGGCCGCCACGCTCTGGGCGATCCGGAGCCGGGCCGGGCGGACCTCCAGCATCGAGATCCGGGCGGCCGCCGTGTTCTCGTTCCGCAACCCGAGGGCGGTGGAGCGGTCGGCGGTGGCGAAGAAGGCCTCGAGGTCTGCGCGCACGCCCTGCAGGATTCCCCGGCGCTCCGGCGTGTCGGCCAGGGCGAGCAGGCGGTCGATCGCCGCGAAGGCGGCCGCGCGGCTCGCCTGGTAATGGGCGAAGTCCTTCTGCATCTGCGCGTCGTCGGTCTCGATGATGGTGTTCTTCTCGGCGATCACCGCTTCGTCCACGGCCAGGGCCAGTTGCTGGGCGACCGAGAGCCGGCTGGCGCGGACATCGACGATCTGCGTCGTGTTCCGCTCGAGGGTGGCGATGTTGGCCCAGGCCAGGACCACCAGCCCGACCGCCACCAGGGTGAGGATCAGGCTCGGCAGGGCGAGCTTCGCCAGAAGCTTGAGGTTGTTGAACGCGCGCATGGGACCCCCTGGATCGGCGCCGGCGCAGGACCTTGATCGGTCTCTCGGGACGCGGCGTCGAGCTCACATTTCTGTGATGATGCGCTAAAATAATGATTAACGCAGGCCGATTTTGCCGCCACTGATGGAAGTTCCGCGGCCTCTCGGTTGTATTCCGAAGCTTTCCGATCCGGCGCGACGGTCTCTGATCGATCTCGCCCGCGACGCCTGCCGGGTGTCGCGGCGAACGGGTGGCGCCAAACCCTGCTCTTCGTCTCACACGGCATCGGAATACGGTTGGAAGGCAGGCGAATATCACGGAGACAAAGCGCGGCTGCGGGCGGATACGATGCTCCGCCGGAGCCTGTTCGGCGATCCTCGGATCACCGGACAGGCTCTCTCTGAGTGCGCGGTCGCATCGTCTTCAGGCGAGCCGGCATCCACCGCGCTCGAACAGGCGCGCGTCGTCCCGCCGGCTCAGCCCAGGAAGGCTCGCAGGGCCGCCAGGGTCGCTTCGGGATTCTCCTCGGCCAGGAAATGGCCGGCGCTGACCTCGGCGGCCACGGCGTTCGGCGCGAAGGTGCGCTGCCAGGCGGCGAGCGGCGTCTCCGTGCTGCGGTCGAGGTAGCTGTCCCCGGTGAGGATCAGGGTCGGGCAGGCGAGCCGCCGCCCGGCGGCGAGGTCCGCGAGGTCGGCCTCGCGGTCGCGGGTGGCCCCCGCCCGGTAATCCTCGCAGAAGGCGTGGATGCGCTCGGGCACGGCCCAGGCCTGCCGGTAGAGGTGCAGCGCGGCGGGCGCGAAGGCGTCGAGGGACGTGTCCCCGCTCCAGTCGCGCAGGAGGCCCTCGAAATAGGAATCCGCATTCCGGCCGATGGCCTGCTCGGGCCCCGGCGCGGCCTCGGCCAGGAAGTGCCAGTGCGAGGGCTTGCGCGGGTTCGCCTCGATCCGCTCCCACTGGACCAGGGTCGGCAGGATGTCGAGCAGGGCCAGCCGGGCGATCCGTCCCGGTTCGTCGAGGGCGAGGCGGTAGCCGATGCGGGCGCCCCGGTCGTGCCCGACGAGGGCGAAGTGGACGTGGCCGAGGGATTCCATCAGCGCCACGACCTCGGCCGCGAGCGTGCGCTTGGCATAGGCCTCGTGGCGGGGGTCGCCCTCCGGCGCGGCCGACCAGCCGTAGCCCTTGAGGTCGAGGCAGATCACCCGGTGGCGCTCGGCCAGGGCCGGCGCGATCCGGTGCCAGCAGGCATGGCTTTGCGGGAAGCCGTGGAGGAGGAGGAGCGGCATCCCGTCCTCCGGCCCGCCGATGCGGGCGAAGAAGCGCCCGGCCGGAATGTCGATCCAGGGAGCGGCGAAGTCGGGGAAGAGGTCGGTGGTCACGGGGGCGCCTCCGGCAGGGGCCGGGGGAACGCGCGGGGCCGGGCGCCGGTTCGCGATCGCGAACGATGGCGTTTCGGCTGGAAGCAGGCGGCTTTCCAACTAGATCTGCCACATCTTCCCGCCTCAGCAGGACTTTTCCCGATGCAGACGTGTTTGACCGCCCTCGCCCTGGCCGCCGGCCTCGCCCTGGCCAGCCTCGCTCCCGCCCAGGCCGCCGGGTGCTGCGGCGGTGGCGGCGCCATGATGTGCGGCAAGGCCAAGATGGACATGCGGGCGGGCGCCATGAAACCGTCCCGGACCAGGAAGGCCGCCTGCTGCTGCGACGGCATGGCCGGCCATGGCGGGGCGCCGATGTCGAAGAAGCTCTGAGCCGGACCGGACCGGAGTTCCGGCTCCGGTCCACCCGCGAAGTCGTGTCCGCACAGGACGCCCGGGCGCGCGCCCTGCGGCCTCGCGGATGCCGGGGCGGGATTGACGCCCGGCCTCCGCAGCGGGCACACCCGAAGGCTGCGGATCGCTCAAGAATCCGCACCATAAAAATGTCACCGAGGAGACGCGCATGGACCGGCCCACCGTTCCTGCTCCATCGACGATCCGGGCGCTCCGTCCGGCCGGCGCGAGCCCGTCCGCATGAGCGGCGCAGCCCTCGCCGAACGGCCGGCACCCGGCGCCCCGCCCGTGGACGCCGCCCTGCGCGGCCGCATCCTCGCGCTTCGCGACGGCCTTCTGCACGGGCTCATCGGCGCCGACGCCATGGTCGAGCGCCTCCTCATCGGACTTCTCACCGGCGGCCACCTGCTCATCGAGGGCGCGCCCGGCCTCGCCAAGACCCGGGCGGTCAAGCGCCTGTCGGACGGGCTCGACGGCAGCTTCGCCCGCATCCAGTGCACCCCCGACCTGATGCCCGCCGATCTCACCGGCACCACCGTGTGGCGCCAGGATGCCGGCGACTTCGAGTTCCTGCCCGGCCCCCTGTTCCACTCCCTCGTCCTCGTCGACGAGGTGAACCGCGCCCCGCCAAAGGTGCAGTCGGCGCTGCTCGAGGCCATGGCCGAGGGCCAGATCACGGTCTCGGGCCACACCCATGCCCTGCCCGACCCGTTCATGGTGGTGGCGACCCAGAACCCGATCGAGCACGCCGGCACCTTCCCGCTGCCGGAGGCGCAGCTCGACCGCTTCCTCCTCCACGTCCTGGTCGAGATGCCCGACGAGGCCGCCGAGCGCCGCATCCTCGACCTCGTGGAGGGCGAGCTGAACCACCACGCCGAGGCGATGCCGGTGCGGCTCTCGGTGGCGGAGATCCGCGCCGCCCGCGAGGCCGCGCTCAACGTCTACGTCTCCCCGGCCCTCAAGGATTATCTCGTGCGGCTGGTGGCCGGCACCCGAACCGACGGGGCGGCCCCGGATCTCCGCGCCGCCATCGAGCACCCGGCCTCGCCGCGCGGCACCCTGGCGCTGATGGTGGCCGGCAAGGCGCGGGCCTACCTGCGTGGCCGCGACCACGTCATCCCCGAAGACGTGGCGGAGCTCGCCCCGGACGCGCTGGCCCACCGCATCGGCCTGACCTGGCGCGCCGCCGCCGAGGGCCAGACGGCGCGGGGCATCATCCGCGGCCTCGTCCAGCGGGTGCGGGCGCTCTGAGCGGGAGAATGACCGTGCCGAGCCCGGCCCCAGCCGCAGTCGCAGCCGCAGTCGCCCTGCCGGACACCGACCCGCTGATGGCGCCGGGCATCCACCTCTCCGGCGAGGCGCTGATGGGCCTGCGCCACCTCGCCCGGCGCGGCTCCGGCCCGGCCACCCGGACGCTGGCGGGCCTGCCCGGCGGGATCGTGACCCGGCGGCGCGGGCGCGGCTCCGAGCCGGACGACGTGCGCCTCTGGTCCGAGGGCGACGACCGCCGGCACATCGACCGCAACGCCACCGCCCGCACCGGCATCCTGCACGTGCGCACTCACCACGACGAGCGCGACCGGGCCGTGGTGCTGCTCGCCGATGTCCGGCCCTCGATGCTGTTCGGCACCCGGCGCGCCCTGCGCTCGGTGGCGGCGGCCGAGGCCCTGGTCCTGCTCGGCTGGCGCATCGTCGGCGACGGCGGCCGCATCGGCCTCGTGGCGGCGGGGACCGGCGAGCCCGTGGTGGTGCGCCCGGCCGGCGGCGAGCGGGCGATGACCGCCCTCACGGGCGCCCTGGCGCTCGCCCATGCCCGCGCCCTGGCCGACGGCGCCGCCGAGGACCCGCCCCTCGCGCCGGCCCTGACGCTCGCCCAGAGCCTGCTGCCCTCCGGCGGCCACCTCGTCATCGGCAGCGCCCTCGACGCGCCGGGCCCGGATTTCGACCCCCTCCTGACGATCATGGCCGAGCGCCTGTCGATCCGCCTCGTCCTCGTCAGCGACGCCTTCGAGCGCGCCCGGCCGCCGGGCTTCTACCCCTTCGCCACGCCGGACGGCCGGCGCGGCACCGTGCAGGCGAGCCGGGCCGACCGGGCCTCCCCGGGCACCGATGCCCGCCTCGTCGCCTATGCCCAGCGCGGCATCGCGGGCCTGCGCCTCGACGTCGAGGCCGGTCCGGAGGCCTACGCGCCGCTGATGGAGCGCCTCGATGCGATGCTGTAGGGCGCCAAGCATTCGGGGACCAAGCTCTCGGGGACCAAGCACTCTGGCACCAAGCTCTCGGGGACCAAGCTCTCGGGGACCAAGTCGCCAGGGAGTGGCCCGGTGACGCCCGACGCCCCGGCCGGCCTCGACCAGCTGCGCGGCCTGCACCTGCCCGCCGAGACGGGCGGGGCGCAGGGCGCCGTGATGCTCGCCATCGCGCTGGGCTTCACCGCGGCCCTGGTCCTCGGGCTGCTGCGCTGGCTGCGGGCGCGTCGGCGCGGCTCCGTCCGGCGCGCGGCCCTGGCCGATCTCGCCGCCGCCAACGCCCTGCCGCCGGAGCACCGCCGGGTGGCGCAGGCGCAGCTCCTGCGCCGCCTCGCCCGCACCCTCCAGGGCGACGCCGCGGCGGATGCCCAGGGGACAGCCTGGGCCGCCACCCTCGACCGGCTCTTCGCCACGACCTTCTTCAGCGCCGGCGCGGGCCGGATCTTCGCCGAGGGCCTCTACCGGCGCGACGCGGCCGAGCCCGGCCCGGTGGAGGCCGAGCTGGCGCGGCTGTTCGCCCGGATCGGGGCCTGAGCCATGCTGACGGAATTTTGGCCGCACTGGCTCACCGCCCTGACCTCGGCCTTCGACCTCGCGAGCCCTTATGCCCTGCTGCTGCTGCCCCTGCCGCTCCTGGCGGCCCGGCTGATGCCGCCCGAGCGGGTCGGGGCGAGCGGCGCCCTGCGGGTGCCGCCCTCCCTGGTGGCCGAGGCCGCCCGGGGCGACAGCGTGGCGGCGCGCGGGCGCGGCCGCACCGTCCTGGTCTGGACCCTGTGGGCGGCCCTGGTGGTCGCGCTGGCGGGGCCGCGCCTCGTCCTGCCGGCCACGGCCCTGCCGGCCTCGGGCCGCGAGATCATGCTGGTGATGGACCTCTCGGGCTCGATGGAGCGGCGCGACTTCGCCCTCGACGGCCAGACCGTGACCCGGCTCGCCGCGGTCAAGCGGGTCGGCACCGACTTCATCCGCCGCCGGGCCGGCGACCGCATCGGCCTCGTCATCTTCGCCAACGAATCCTACGTGGCCGCGAGCCCGAGCTTCGATACCGCCACCGTCGCCCGCGCCCTCGACGAGGCGACCATCGGCCTCGTCGGCCGCTCCACCGGCATCGGCGACGGCCTCGGCCTCGCCCTCAAGCGCCTGACCCCGGCGGGGCCGGAGGTCGAGGGCGCGCCGCCCACCACCGCCAAGGTGGTGATCCTGATGACCGACGGCGCCAACAATGCCGGCCAGACCACGCCCCGGGACGTGGCCGGCCTCGCCAAGGAGCTCGGCGTGCGCGTCCACACCATCGCGCTGGGGCCCCGCGACCTCTCCAACGCCGAGGGCGAGCAGGACGTCGTCGACACCGAGACCCTGCGCGACATCGCCGACCTCACCGGCGGCCGGATGTTCCGGGTGAAGACCACCGACGACCTCATCGCCATGGCGGAGGCCATCGACGCGATCGAGGGCGGCCGCGCCAAGGCGCCGCCGGTGCCCCTGCGCAAGGACCTCTGGCCCTGGCCCGCCGCCCTCGCCTTCCTGGCCGCGGCCGGCCTCCTCGCGTCGCGGCGGACCGCATGAACCTCCTCGACACGTTCCTCGCCTCTTGCGCAGTCCTGCGGCCCTGGTGGCTGGTGGCGATCCCCCTCGTCGCCGCCCTGGCGCTGCGTGCCGCCTGGCGCTCGGCCCCCCTCGGCGACTGGACCCGGGCCGTCGATCCCGGCCTGATGGCGCTGCTCGCCCGGCGCGGGGCGGTGCTCGGCGGACGCCGGCAGGCGAACCTCGCCGCGGCGATCGCGGCCGGGCTCGTCGCGCTGGCCCTCACCGGCCCGGCGGTGGAGCGCCCGGACGCCGCCACCTTCCGCAACCTCGACGCGACCGTGGTGGTATGCGACCTGTCGCGCTCCATCGCGGAGGGCGGCCATCTCAAGGACGTGCGCCAGATCGCGCAGGCGGTGGCCGAGGCCGCGGGCACCCGCAGCGTCGCCGTGGTGGTCTATGCCGGGGACAGTTACCTCGCCGCCCCGCCCACCACCGACCGGGACGCCCTCGCCTCGACCCTGTTCGCCCTCGACGGCGACACCGTTCCGGACCGGGGCACCCATCCCGAGCGCGGGCTCGCGCTCGCCCGCCGCACCCTGGAGGAGGCCGGGGTGATCGCGGGCGACGTGGTCCTCGTCACCGACGGCGACGGCATCGGCGACGCGGCC
Source organism: Methylobacterium sp. TK31 (assembly GCF_055361545.1). Lineage (NCBI taxonomy): Bacteria > Pseudomonadati > Pseudomonadota > Alphaproteobacteria > Hyphomicrobiales > Methylobacteriaceae > Methylobacterium > Methylobacterium sp. TK31. The sequence continues at coordinate 4,073,248 of NZ_CM143964.1, forward strand.
CTGCGCGAGGCCACGGCGATTCGGGCCAAGGGCTGGCACCTGCACGGGCTGTTCGTGCCGGCCGGTCCCGGCCTGCCGGCGGGTTCGCCCAAGCCCGACCGGGGCGCCCTCGAGCGCCTGACCGATGCGGGCGCGGGCCGCTTCGCCCTCCTCGACAGCCCCGCCCCGGTTCTCGACGCGGTCGGCGCCAGCACCGCCCAGCACCTCGCCGCCGGGGGCTACACCGTGCTGGCCTTCGCCGATCTCGGGCGCTGGCTCGTGCTGCTGGCCCTGCTGCCGGCCCTCGTCCTGTTCCGCAGGAGCGCCTGATGGCCCTCGGTATCCTCTCCGACCGCCTGCCGGCCCTCCCCCGCGACTGGACCCGCTGGGCGCGCTTCGCCGCCCTCGGGCTCGCGGGCGCCAGCATCCTCGGCCTCACCGCCACCGCGCAGCCGCGCACCGGCCTCGGCCGCGCCCTGATGGGGGCCGGCCTGCCGGGGGCCGCCGCCTGGGTGTTCGACGATCCGGCCTGGCGCGGCCCGGCCCTCTACCAGGCCGGGCGCTACACGGAAGCCGCCGCCCTGTTCCGCAACGGCGGCCGGCGCAACGCCTACAACCTCGGAAACGCGCTCGCGAAATCCGGCGACCTGCAGGGGGCGTTGGACGCCTACGACGCCGCCCTGCAGTACAACCCGCGCGATGCCGACGCGCAGGCCAACCGCTCGCTGATCGCCCGCCTCGTGGACGAGGGCGCCGGCGATCCCGGCAAGGGCGGCGGCGTGGCCAACGCCACCGCCACGGTGGGCGCGCGCTACAACAAGACCTCGAACCAGGACCCCAACGACGACACCCAGGCGACCTCCAGCGGCGAGGGCCTGGCCGGCAACAAGGAGGGCGGCACCACCTCCTCGACGCCGGGCAACAGCAAGGTCGCCCGGCGCGGCAAGGCCGAGCAGGTCTCGGTGGATTCCGGCAAGGGCGAGGCCCGCGGCTCGGCCAGCGACGCGGCGGGGCGCGGCCGCACCGGGGCGGGCTCCGCCATGGTCGCGGCCGCCCCCGAGCGGGAGGTGCGCCGGGTGACGAAGAGCTTCGAGGCCCACGAGATCCGCCCCGACCGCCTCTGGCTGCAGACCCTGCCGGACGATCCCGGACGCTATCTCAAGCTGCGCCTGAAGGCGGAACAGGCGGCCCGCGTCGAGGCCGGCACCGCGGTGCCGGGAGGAAGCAATCCATGGTGAGCTTGGCGAATCGCATCGCGCGATTTCTCTCCCCCCCGCGCCATGGCATTTACACATCTCGTGGGACGGGCGGGTCCCCTCTCCTGGAAGGAGAGGGACAGGATGAGGTGTGGTCCATCTCCGGAGAGGTCACGCACCTCACCCCAGCCCTCTCCTTCCAGGAGAGGGAGCACGGTGGCGCCTTGCACCCACCCGGGAAGGACTTTCGTCACACTGTTCCTGAGCGCGGTCGGTTTCGTCACAATTGCGTGGATCCGGTGGCCCGCCGAGGGACGAGGGTTCTGGTGGTGTGCCTCGCCCTCGTCCTCCTCGCGCCCTGCCCCACCCGCGCCGAGATCGGCCCCGGCGACCTCACCCTCACGGTGACCCCGGAGCGCAACGGCAACGCCGATCCGTTCCCCCGCGAGATGGTGCTGCTGCGCATCCACGGGGTCTACCGCCAGCCGATCCTGCTGGAGGAGGTGATCCAGCCCTCGCTGGCCAATTTCAGCTGGACGCAGCTCGGCCGCGACGCCTGGTCGAAGACCCGCCTGCCCGACGGGCAGGTGGCCATCGCCTTCGACCGGGTGGTGGCGGTCTTCCCGCACCATCCGGGCGACTTCACCATCGATCCGTTCCTGCACCGCCTCACCGTCAACGACGGCGGCAAGCGGGTCGTGGTCGACGTGCCCTCGGCCCCGGTGACCCTGCCCGTCGCCACCTGGACGAAGCCGGTGGGCGGTCCCGACGCCAAGGAGCCCTGGTGGCTGCCGGCCAAGGACGTGACGATCACGGATTCCTGGAGTCCCGATCCCGAGACGGTCAAGCTCGGCGAGACCACCCGGCGCATCGTCACCCTGGAGGCGCAGGGCATGGTCGCCGAGGGACTGCCGCCCCGCCCGGTGATGCGCACGCGCGGCATCCTCACCTTCGCCGGGCCGGTGACCCGCGAGACGATCATCACCCCGGCCGGCCCGGTGGCGCGGGCGACCTACCAGTGGGACGTGCGCCCCGCGATCGAGGAGATCATCCCCCTCGACGCGATCGTCATCCCGTGGTTCGACACCGTCTCGCGCACCCTGCGCGAGGCCGAGATTCCCGCCCGCCAGATCGGCGGCGGACTGCCCGACCGTGACGACGAGGCGAAACCCGTCCTGCCCGCCTCCCCCCTGGTGGTGGCGACGGCGGCCCTGGGCGCCTTCGGCCTCGGCCTCGCCCTGCTGGGCTTCGGCACCGGCGCCCGCACGGGACGCCGGCGCCTCGACGGGCGGACGCGCCGGGCGCTGGGCCGGGCCGCCTCGGCCCGGGATGCGCGCGCCTTCCGGGCCCGGCTCGATCCCGTCCTCCTGGAACAGCCGGACCTCGCCCGCGCCTGGCGGGCCGACCCCGAGATCGCCGCGGGCCTCGACGCCCTCGACGCCCATCTTTACGGGCCCGGCAGCGCGGCCGGGCCGGACCTGCCCGGCCTTGCCCGCGCCCTGGCACGCCCCGTCGCCACACCCGCGACGGCGACGGACGCGCCTGCGCGCCTCGCCCCCCTCGACGGCCGGGCGCGGGCCGCAGGCTGAACCCCGCCCCGACACGCCGGAACACCATGAGCCTGACGCGACGGACACTCCTCGGAGCGAGCGCCCTCCTGCCGATGCTGGCGCAGCCGGGAGCGGCGCAGGACGGGCCGGATCGAGGGGGTGCCGGGCGGTTCGCCGAGGCCGAGGCGGCGTTGGCGCGGATCGCCCGGGACCTCGGCGGCCGGGCCGGGATCGCGGTCCTCGACCTGGGCGGCGGCCCCGCCCTGCTGCACGACGCCGAGGCCACCTTCCCGATGTGCAGCACCTTCAAGCTGCTCCTTACCGCCGCGATCCTGGCCAGGGTCGAGGCCGGCCACGAGCGCCTGGACCGGCGCCTCGCCTACGGCGAGGCCGACCTCGACAGCTACGCTCCCGTCACCGGGGGCGCCCTCAGGGCGGGCGGCCCGGAGGCCGGGGCGATGTCCGTGGAGGCCCTGTGCGCGGCCGCGATGGTCTGGAGCGACAACACCGCTGCCAATCTCCTGCTCGGCGCCCTCGGCGGACCCGCGGCCCTGACCGCCTGGTGCCGGAGCCTCGGCGACCCGGTGACCCGCCTCGACCGGACCGAGCCCGACCTGAATTCGGCCGTGCCCGGCGATCCCCGCGACACCACCCGGCCGGCCGCGATGGCGGCCACCGCCGGAAAGATCCTGCTCGGGCCGTCGCTGACGGAGGCGGGCCGTGCCCGGCTCGAGGGCTGGATGACGGCCTCCCGCACCGGGACGAAGCGCCTGCGGGCAGGACTTCCCGCCGCGTGGGGGGTCGGCGACAAGACCGGCAGCGGGGCGAACGGCACCGCCAACGTGGTGGCGCTCCTGCGTCCGCCGGCCCGGGCACCCCTGGCGGCGGCCGTCTACCTGACGGGATCGGACGCCGCGAGCGAGGCCCGCGACGCGGCCCATGCGGCGATCGGTCGGGTCATCGCGGCGGCCTATGGTTAACACTCGGTTCACGCCTGCCTGCCACCGTCGTCCCGCGAGGAGTGGACCCGATGCGGCGTGGCTGTGTGGCGATCAGACGGGGCGGGCCGGTGCTGGTACTCCTGGCCGGGCTGACGGCAATCCCCGCCGAGGCGGCGGATTTCGGCGGCCTCACCTTCCGGACGCCCGGCCGCGCGGCGGACGGGTATGCCCCGGAGCCCGAGGGCCTGCCGCGCTACTTCCCCCGGGCGGACGAGGAGGGCGGGGCGGTTCGCCGCCCGCCGGTGGTGCGTCGGCAGCTGGCCGGCTGCATTCCCCGGCGGGTTCCCATCCCCACCGATGCGCTCGGCGACCCGAGCTATGTCGGCTCGGCCTACGGCCTCGGCAAGCCGAGCTATTACGGCTTCACCCCGCCCCTCGGGGTCGACGATCCCTATGGCCGGCCCCTGCGGCCCTATTGTCCCTGAGGCGTCTGGCATCCGGACGGCGGTGCGATTAGGTCTCGCGCCCGAGGCGCGATTCCCGCCCCGAGGACCTGCCGAGGACGATCCACCGATGTCCGATCCCGCTTCCCCGCTCCGGTTCACGGCCGTCGGTCCCCTGCGCGCCGAGGTCGCCGCCTGGCGCCGGGCCGGCGAGCGGGTGGTGCTGGTGCCGACGATGGGTGCGCTCCATGCCGGCCACCTCGCCCTGATGGCGCGGGCGCGCAGCCTCGGCCGGCGCGTGGTGGCGAGCATCTTCGTCAATCCGACCCAATTCGGCCCGAACGAGGATTTTTCGCGCTATCCCCGCGACACCGAGGCCGACCTCGCCCTGCTGGCGGAGGCGGGCGTCGACGCCGCCTACCTGCCGGAGGTCTCCGGCATGTATCCCGAGCATTTCTCGACCCGGATCGAGGTGGGGGACCTCACCGAGGGCCTGTGCGGCGCCTATCGGCCGGGCCACTTCGCGGGCGTCGCCACGGTGGTGACCAAGCTCCTCAACCAGGTCCAGCCCGACTGCGCCCTGTTCGGCGAGAAGGATTACCAGCAGCTCCTGGTGATCCGCCGTGCCGTGCGCGACCTCGACCTGCCCGTCGAGATCCAGGGGGTGCCGACCCTGCGGGAAGCGGACGGCCTGGCGCTGTCCTCGCGCAACCGCTACCTCGCCCCCGACGAGCGGGCGCGCGCGCCGCGCCTCCACGCCGTCCTGTCCGAGATTGCCGCCGGGCTCGCGGCCGGCGCGGATGCCGGTCCCCTGGTCGCGCGGGGCCGGGCCGCCCTGGCGGCGGCGGGCTTCGCGCCGGTGCAGTATCTCGAGGTCCGCGATGCCGAGACGCTGGCGCCGGTGAAGCGCGCGACCCGGCCGGCCCGGGTGCTGGCGGCGGCCTATCTCGGGGCCACGCGCCTCATCGACAACGTCGCGGTGGGCTGAGCCGCCGGACGCTCAGGCCCGGCCCGCCGCCAGAGGGTTCGCCCGGAAGAAGTCGAGCATCGCCCGCGTGGCGTCGGGTCCGCGCGGATCGGTGTAGCTCCCGGCCGGACTGCCGCCGGACCAGGCATGGCCGAGGCCGCGCACGATCCAGCCCTCCACCGCGACCCGGCCGTCCGCGTCGGCGTAGCGGGTGCGGGTGTAGGACAGGCCGCCCGGGCTCACCGCCTCCGCCGCCTCGGGCGTCAGCCCGTCGATGCCGGCCTGGGCCAGCGCCTGCTCGCCGTTGCGGGGATTGACCGTGCCGTCGCTCTCCCCGTGGAACACGATGGTGGGCACCCGCACCGTGGAGACCGCGCCGTCGGCGGTGGCCACGGGGCCGAGGCGCATCACCGTGAGCGCGGTCGAGACGTCGCGGGCACAGCCTGCCGCGAGGCCGGAATGGATGCCCACCGCGGCGTAGAGGTCGGGATAGACCCGGGCGATGTTCACCGCCGCGGCGGCGCCCGCCGACAGACCGGCGATGTAGACCCGGCTCGGATCGACCCGGTGCTCGGCGATGATCGCGCGCGTCAGCCCGGCGATGATCCCGGCCTCGCCGGACTCCCGGCCCTGGTCGACGGGCTGGAACCAGTTCCAGCAGCGCTGGCCGTTGGCGCGCCCGCTCTGGGCCGGATAGGCGACGAGGAAGCCTTCCGCCTCGGCGAGGGCGTTCATGCCGGTGCCGGCGGCGAAATCGTCCGGCGACTGGGTACAGCCGTGCAGCATCACCACCAGGGGCAGGTTGGGACGTGCATCGCTGGGGACGAACAGCTTGTAGTCCCGCGCGCCGGCGGCGTTCGAGAAGCTGTGCGTGGTGAAGCTGCCGCCCTCGGTGAGGGGTGCGCGGGCCTGGTTGAAGCCCGACGGGCCGAGGCCCCCGGCCAGCCCCGAGACGAGGGAGCCGAGATTGCCGCCGCCCTGGCCGGTCTTGCCCAGGCCGCCGAGCACCGGGGCGATCCCCCGCGTCACCGTCTCCACGACCTTGCGCAGCTTCTCGGGCAGGATCGCGGCGAGGCCGGCCTCCTCGCCGGAGGCCGGACCTGGCCGCGACGCGGGATGTCCGGTGGCCCTGGCCGACGTGCCGGGGTGGTCGGATGCCGCGCGCTGGGCGGCGAGACCGGTCTCGATGCGCTCGGCCACGAGGTCGATCGTGCGGGGCTCAGCCGCCGGGGCGGCGTGTCCCACCGGGGGCCGGGGCGCGGGCGGTGCGCCGGAAAAGCCACGCTGCAGCAGGTCCGTCGCGTCCTGCAGGCGTCCGGCCGCCGTGAGGCGCGTCGCCTCCATCATGTCGGCGAGGCGGTCCTGCATCCGGTTCGAAGGATCGGTCATGGGGGTCGCTTTCCGGCTCGACGCCGTGTCGAACCATGCGAGGTCGGGAATACGGGCTGGGACGCTGTCTAGAGAAGGCGGTCGGCGAGGGCCGCCTTCACGGCCGGGGTCGCCTGCAGGCTTCCCATGACCTCGATCGACGCGATGGCGTCGCGGGCCAGTTCCGGGGTCACGTCGGGCGCGATGCTGGCGAGCCCGAGGACGCGGATGTCGAGGCGGATGCCGCTGGCGCGCGCGGCCTCGAGTTCGGCCCGGTCGTAGCGGCGCAGGCCGAGTTCGACGCCCTTGCGGGCGACGGATTGACGGGTGACGTCGCCGTGGCGGGCGATCTGGTTGCGCACGGCCGTGCGGATGAAGTCGCTCCGGTTGGCATAGACGCTCTCGGAGACGAGGAGATCGATGTGGCCGAGGTCGACATAGCCGAGATTGATCGTGATCTTCTCGGTGTCGCCGACCCGGATCGGCGCCTTGGGCTTGTCCTCAAGATCGAGCATCGTACCTTCCCGCTACCATCCCACTGGATGGTATATGGGAGGTCTTTGCTGCGATGCAATATGTTGGGTCGTGCGTCGCAGCATCGTGACGCAGGGCGTGACGGCAAGGACGGACCCGTCGAACGGACAATCCCGCCCGGGCCGGACAGGTTCGGTCCGCTGTCAGGCGGACTCCTCCTCGCCGAGATAGTCGCGCCAGATCGCGCCGCCGCCGCCGAGGGTCGCGATGAAGGCGGCGTGCCGGGCGCGCTCGGCCTCGCTGAGCCGGTGGCGCAGCTGGCGCGGGCCGACCGGCACCGCCTCGCCGCCATCCCCGAGGATCACCACCTCCTCCACCTCCGTCATGGCGAGGCCGAGGCTGGTCTGCTTACCGCCGAGGAGCTCGACATAGACCTCCGCCAGGATCTGCGCGTCGAGGAGGGCGCCGTGCTTGGTCCGCCGCGTGGTGTCGATGCCGTAGCGCGAGCACAGGGCGTCGAGGTTGTTGGCCGCTCCCGTATGCTTGCGGCGGGCGAGCTGCAGGGTGTCCACGACGTCGGCGAGGTCGATGGGCGGGGGCGCGGCCGCGCCGAGGCGGGCGTATTCCATGTTGAGGAAGCCGACGTCGAAGGGCGCGTTGTGGATCACCAGGGGCGAGTCGCCGCAGAAATCGCGGAACGCGTCGACGATGTCGGCGAAGAGCGGCTTGTCGGCCAGGAAGGCGTCGGAGATCCCGTGCACCGCGAAGGCGCCCTGGGAGACAGGCCGGGTCGGGTTGATGAACTGGTGGAAGGACTTGCCGGTCTGGACGTGGTTGATCAGCTCGACGCAGCCGATCTCGATCAGGCGGTCGCCGTTCTTGGCGTCCGTGCCGGTGGTCTCGGTGTCGAGGACGATCTCGCGCAGCATCGAAGGATCCTGGAGGGTGGCGTTCGGCCATCGGACCATGCGCTCTCCGCAGACCGCGTCAAGGCGCGGCCGGCCCCGGTCCCGCGGTCAGTCGCCGGATGATCGCCGCCACCTCGGCCTCGGCGTGGTCGAAGCCCAGGCTGGTATCGAGGACGAAATCGGCCCGGGCCCGCTTCTCGGCATCGGGCAGCTGCTTGGCGCGGATCGCCTCGAAGGTCGCCGCATCCATGCCGGGCCGGGCGAGCACCCGGGCGCGCTGCATGTCGGGCGGGGCGGTGACGACGAGGACCCGGTCGCAGCGGGCCTCGGCGCCGGTCTCGTACAGGAGCGGGATGTCGAGGAGCACCAGGGGGGCGTCGGCGTGGCGGGCGAGGAAATCGCGGGCCGCCGCCTGGGCCAGGGGATGGACCAGGGCCTCCAGGGCGGCGAGGCGCTCGGGCGCGCCGATCACGGCCTCGCGCAGGCGCGTCCGATCGACGGCGCCGTCCGCGTCCAGCGTGCCGGGGAAGGCTTCCCCGATGGCCGCGGTCGCCGCGCCGCCGGCGCCGTAGAGGGCGTGCACGGCCGCATCCGCGTCGTGGACCGGCACGCCGTGGCGCGCGAACATCGCCGCGGTGGCGGACTTGCCCATGCCGATCGAGCCGGTGAGCCCGAGAATGACGGGCCGGCTCATGCGGGCGCGAGATCCGCGACGATCCGGGCCCGCAGGGCCGGCGTCACGCGCGGCGTGGTGCGGAACCAGCGGGCGAAGCCCGGCACCGCCTGGTGCAGCAGCATGCCGAGACCGTCGACGGCGGCCAGCCCCCGCGCCCGCGCCGCGGCGAGGAGGGCCGTCTCCAGGGGGGCGTAGACGATGTCGGCCACCGCGGCGTCCCCGGGCAGCGGCCGCAGGTCTAGATCGAGGGGCGGATGGCCGACCATGCCGAGGGAGGTGGTGTTCACGAGGAGCCCCGTCCGCGCCATCGCGTCCGGCAGGTCGTGCCAGGCCACGGCCTCGACCCGGGCGGGATCGAGCGCCACCAGGGCCTCGGCCCGGGCCGGCGTCCGGTTGGCGACCCGGACCCGGGCGAGGCCGCGCTCCAGCAGGCCGACCACGATGGCCCGGGCGGCTCCCCCGGCCCCAAGCACCAGGGCGGTGCCGGCCCCCCGCTCGGGCCAGACCGAACCGAGACTCTGGTCGAGATGCGCGATGAAGCCCGGCGCGTCCGTGTTGTCGCCGCAGAGGCGCCCGGCCCCGTCGAAGAACAGGGTGTTGACCGCCCCGATCCTGTCCGCGCGCGGCGTCCGGGACTCGACGAGCTCGAACGCCGCCTCCTTGTGCGGGATGGTGACGTTGCCGCCGGCGAAGCCGTTCTCGCGGAGCGCGGCCAGGAAGGCCGGAAAGGCCTCGGGCGCCACGTCGATGCGCTCGTAGCGGCCGTCGATGGCGTGCTCGCCGAGCCAGTGGCCGTGGATCAGGGGCGAGCGCGAATGCGCGATGGGATGGCCGACGACGAAGGCGCGGATCATACGGTGCAGTCTCCGGCCAAGGTGCAGGCGGGGCCGCCCGCCTCCTCGATCTGCAGGGTGGCGTGGCCGATGCCGAAGCGGGTCCGCAGCTCGGCGGCCGTGGCGATGAGGAAGCCGTTGCCCGGGTGTCCCTCCGCCATGACGAGGTGCGCCGTCAGAGCGATGTCGGTGGTGCTCATCGGCCAGATGTGGAGGTCGTGCAGGTCCGCGACGCCGGAGCGCCCGCGCAGGTAGGCGCCCACCGCCGTCGGGTCGATGCCGGGGGGCACCGCCGAGAGGGACATCACCACGCTGTCGCGCAGGAGGCCCCAGGTCGCCCAGACGATGAGGCCGGCGATCACGAGGCTGACCACGGGGTCGATCCAGGCCGCCCCCGTCAGCACGATGATGAGGCCGGTCACCACCACGCCGGCCGAGACGGCGGCATCGGCCAGCATGTGCAGGTAGGCGCCGCGGATGTTGATGTCGTCGCTGCCCGAGGCGAAGAGCCAGGCGGTGGCGCCGTTGATGAGGATGCCGATGCCGGCCACCACCATCACGGTCAGGCCCGCCACCGGCTGCGGCTCGGGGGCGATCAGGCGGGCCACCGCCTCCCAGGCGATGGCGCCGGTGGCCACTAGCAGGAACACCGCGTTGAACAGTGCGGCGAGGATCGAGGAGCCGCGCAGGCCGTAGGTGAAGCGGGCGGTCGGCGCGCGCTTGACCAGCACAGAGGCGATCCAGGCGACGAGGAGCCCGAGCACGTCCGAGAGGTTGTGGCCGGCATCCGCCACCAGGGCCATGGACTCGCTGGCGAAGCCGTAGATCGCCTCGATGACCACGAAGGCGATGTTCAGGCTGATGCCGATGGCGAAGGCCCGCCCGAAGGTGGCCGGCGCGTGGGAATGCCCGCCATGCGAATGCCCGCCCCCGTGGGAATGGCCGTGCCCGGCATGCGAACGGTCATGCCCGTGATCGTGCGGATCGTGCGTATGCTCAGCCATCGGTCCCGCCTTCCGTCCCGCCCCGGGCCCGGCCGGTGCGTCGGTTCGCCCCGCATCCCGGGTTCACCGCATCCCGGCATCCTGTGATCCCGGAATACAGGACCGGGGCCCTCACCCGAAACTCGGCTTCACGGCGGCCAGGATCACGATCAGGATCATGAGGAGCGTCGGCACCTCGTTGATCACCCGGTAGAACCGGTGGCCGCGCGTGTTCCGGTCGGCCGCGAAGTCCTTGACCATCCGGGCGAGCCAGCCGTGGATGCCGCTCATGGCGAGCACCAGCACGAACTTCGCCTGGAGCCAGCCGGCGGCGTAGTAGCCGCTCATCCAGGCCAGGATCAGCCCGAAGATCCAGGTGGCGATCATGGCCGGGGTCATGATCGCCTTCAGCAGGCGCCGTTCCATGACCTTGAAGGTCTCGGACTGCGCCGCCGCGTGCGGCCCCGGCACCAAGGCGGCGTGGTAGACGAACAGGCGCGGCAGGTAGAGCATCGCCGCCATCCAGGAGATCAGCGCGACGAGGTGCCCGGCCTTGAGCCAGGGATAGAGACCGTCCACCGCCGCCTCAGCCCCGGAGCCGGGCGAGCATGCGCTCGACATGGGCGATCGGCGTCTGCGGCGTGATGCCGTGGCCGAGATTGAAGATGTGCGGCAGGCCTTCGGTGGCCGCGAGCACCCCGTCCACCGCCGCGTCCAGGGCCGCGCCCCCCTCGATCAGGGTCTCGGGATGGACGTTGCCCTGGGTCACCGTGGTGGCAGGCACCCGGTCGCGCAGGGCCTTGAGGTCCACCGACCAGTCGACGCCGACCGCGTCGGCGGCGGTCTCGGGCACCACGCGGGCATGGCCGTCGAGACCGGAGCCGCGGGCGAACACGATGATCCTGGCCCCCGGTACCTGGGCGCGGACGCCGGCGATCATCCGGGCGATCGGCTGGAGCGACCAGCGGGTCAGGGCGTCGCGCTCGCCGGCCTCGGGCAGAGCGCTCTCCGAGACGTCGTTGACCGTCTCCTCGGAGGATGCCTCCGCGCCGCGCGCGTCGGGCAGCGCGCCGGCATGGGATTCAAAGATCTGCACCGCGTCGGCGCCGGCCTCGAGCTGGCGCACCAGATACTCGGTCTGCACCGTGACGAGGCGGTCGATCAGCGCCTCCACCAGGGCGGTGTCGTGCCGGGCCAGCGCCCGGGCGGGGGCGAGGTCTGGCGTGCCGCGGCCGCCGATCATGTAGCTCGCCACGGTCCAGGGCGCGCCGCAGAAGCCCAGCAGCGTGGTCTCGTTCGGCAGTTCGGCACGCAGGCGCCGAACGGTCTCGAAGACCGGCGCCAAGTGCGAAAAAATCGCCGGGTCGCCGGCCTCGCGCAGGCGCCCGAACTCGGCCCGGCCGGCCAGGGCGTCGAGGCGTGGCCCCTCCCCTTCCACGAAGCGGACGTTCTGGCCGAGCGCGTCCGGGATCACCAGGATGTCGGAGAACAGGATCGAGGCCTCGAAGCCGAAGCGTCGGATCGGCTGCAGCGTCACCTCGGTGGCGAAGTCGGGATTGTAGCAGAGGTCGAGGAAGGAGCCGGCCCGGGCCCGGACCTCACGGTATTCCGGCAGGTAGCGCCCGGCCTGGCGCATCATCCAGGCGGGGGGTCGGGGCAGGGCCTCGCCCGCCAGAACCCGCAGGACCGCCCGATCCCCCGGCCCGCGATCTCCTGGACCGCGGTCCCCTGCATCTGCCTGGCTCATCCGATCTCCGACGTCCCGTTCTCTGAGGGCCGGTATGTAGCACCGAAGCGTCGGATGTCCTCCTCTCGAAAACCCGGGCTCTCGAAATGCCGCGCCCGCGAAGGACGCGGCCTTCGTTCGGGTGCCGGAGAGGCGCTCGGGCCGTCATCCCCACACCGCCTCTCTAAAAGGAAAGAGAGATTCTAGGACTCTGTTTTTTCTTTTAGAGGGGCGGATGGCGGGAGCGAAGAACCGTCCACAGGGCGTCCCCGCGGCCGCGGCGTTAATCAGGCTTTAACGGATTGGGTCCAATGTCCCGGATAGGTGATGGCCTACAGTGCCTTGCCCCTGCCCGGCCGCTCCCGACCGGGCCTCGGTCCCGGATTCTCCCAAAACCGCGCGGGAATCGCGCCGGTGTGATCGCGTGTTGACGCCGGAGTCGACAAGCCGGCTCAGTCACCCGCTGGACCGTTCGGGCAAGCCGGCTTATCCACCCTTATCGACTCCCCTGACCGAGCCCGGTGGACAAGACCCTGCGGCGCGCCGCCCGGGCACCTTTCCGCCGGGCCGGAGGAGACTGCCCCTCGATGAGCCGTAGCTATTTCCACCTGCACCTCGTCTCGGATTCCACCGGCGAGACGCTGATCAACGTGGGCCGCGCGGCCGCCGCCCAGTACGAAGGCGTCTCGGCGATCGAGCACGTCTATCCCCTGGTGCGCTCCGCACCGCAGCTCGAGCGGGTGATCTCCGAGATCGAGGCCGCGCCGGGGCTCGTGCTCTACACCCTGGTGGGCCACGACCTCACCGAGCGGCTGGAGGCGGCCTGCCGCGAGACCGGCTCGCCCTGCCTCTCGGTGCTGCAACCGGTGCACGCCCTGCTGCAATCCTATCTCGGGGCGGACTCGACGGCCCGGCCGGGCGCGCAGCACATGCTCAACGCCGAGTACTTCAAGCGCATCGACGCGATGAACTTCACGCTCCTGCACGACGACGGCAACCTGCCGCCCGACGTGGACGAGGCCGACGTGATCCTCGTCGGGGTCAGCCGCACCTCGAAGACCCCGACGGCGATCTACCTCGCCAATCGCGGGCTCAAGACCGCGAATTTCCCCCTGGTGCCGGGCATGCCCCTGCCCGAGAGCCTGGAGAACGCGCGCAAGCCCCTCCTCGTCGGGCTGCTCGCCAGCCCCGAGCGCATCGTCCAGATCCGCCAGAACCGGCTCCTCAGCCTGAAGGCCGACGATTCCTCGCTCTACGTCGACCGCAGCGCGGTGGCCGACGAGATCGCCGCCTGCCGGCGGCTCTGCGCCAAGCATCGCTGGCCGACCATCGACGTGACCCGGCGCTCGATCGAGGAGACGGCCGCAGCCATCCTCGACCTGCACCGCGAGCACCGCCTGAAATTCATCGCCTCGTGAGTGCGCCGAGCCACCCGATGCCCGGTTCTCCGAGGCCGGCCTCCCCCTGGCGCGGGGACCTGCCCCTTCTCCTCGCCTCCACCAGCGCCACCCGGCGCGCGCTCCTCGCGAGCGCGGGCCTCGCCGTCGACACCGAGAGCCCGGGCGTCGACGAGCGCGCGTTGGAGGCGGCTTGCGCCGGTCTCCCGCCCGAGGCCCTGGCCCGTCGGCTGGCCGAGGCCAAGGCTTCGGCCGTGGCGGCCCGCCGGCCCGAGCGCGTGGTCGTCGGGGCCGACCAGGTCCTCGAATGCGACGGCACCCTGTTCCACAAGCCGGCGGACCTCACCGCCGCCGCTGCGCAGATCACCGCCCTCGCGGGCCGGACCCATGCGCTGCGCTCGGCGGTGGCCCTGGCCGTGGACGGCGCCGTGGTCGAGAGCTTCGTCGAGACCGCGCACCTGACCCTGCGGCCCCTCGATGCCGCGGCGATCGCGGCCTATGTCGATCTCGCCGGGCCCGACCGGGTCTGCGCCAGCGTCGGCGGCTATCAGCTCGAGGGTCTCGGCATCCACCTGTTCGCGGCGATCGCGGGCGACCATTCCACCATCCTCGGCCTGCCGCTGCTGCCGCTCCTGGCGCGGCTGCGGGCCCGGGGCTGGCTCAGCTTCTGACGACCGACCGACCCCGCGAGACCTGCTCCATGGTGACGAATCTGCGCCCGCTCCTCGGCGCCCTGCTCCTCGTCCTCGCGGCCGGCGCGGCCGAGGCGGCGAGCTTCCCCTGCGAGAAGGCGGAGACCGCCGACGAGAAGGCGATCTGCGCCCACCTGCCCCTCAACGATCTCGACGTCGAGATGGCGACCCGCTTCGAGATCCTGCGGGCGATGCTGCCCATGGGCGGCAACGCCAAGCTGCGCGAGGACCAGGAGACCTGGCTCACCGAGCGCCGCGCCTGCGGCGGCGACGTCGCCTGCCTGAAGCAATCCTACGAGGGCCGGCTGACGGTCCTGCGGGCCGTGTTCTCCGAATTCGCCAAGCAGGGGCCGCTCTGACGACCCGGAGCCGGCAACGATCCGGGCCGGGACTCCCGGTCTCAGCCGAGACGCCAGTCGATCGGCGCGACGCCGTGGGCCGACAGCCAGGCATTGGCGGCATCGAAGGGGCGCGAGCCGGGGAAGTCCCGCGCGCGGTTGAGCGGCGAGGGATGGCCGCATTCCACGATGCCGTGGCGGCCGGCCTCCACCAGGGAGGCCCGGGCCCGGGCCTGGGCGCCCCAGAGCAGGAACACCGCCGGCTCCGGGCGGGCCGAGACCGCCGCCACCGCCTGGTCGGTCAGGGCCGCCCAGCCGTAGCGCAGATGCGCGCCGGCCTTGCCGGCCTCCACCGTGAGGGCGGCGTTGAGGAGGAGCACGCCCTGCCGGGCCCAGGGCGTGAGGTCGCCCGTCCGGGGCTTGGCCGGCGGCGCGCCCGGTTCGGCGAGTTCGGCCAGGATCACCTTGAGCGAGGCCGGGAGACGCCGCGGGCCGACATACGAGAAGGCAAGGCCGTTGGCGTCGCCCGGCGTCGGATAGGGGTCCTGGCCCAGGATGACGACCTTGACCCGGTCGAGGGGCGTGAGCGCGAGAGCGTTGAAGATGGTCTCGGGCGCCGGCAGCACGGCCGCGCCGGCGGCGAGGCGGGCATCGACCCGGGCGGCCACCGCCTCGGCCGCGCCGTCTTCGAAGAACGGCAGGGCGAGCCAGGGCGAGCCCGATCTGCGGAAGCGGGCGAGGGCATCGGCGACGGGGGTTTCGGGCATCAGCGGACCAGGATGCGGCCTTCCGCGGGGGCGGAGAGCGGAGTGTTGGCCCGGATATAGGCCATCACCGCGTTGGCCACGAGCTGCCCGTCCGTCCGGCCGATCAGGGTCCTGCCCCGGGCGAGCTCGCCGTAGCCGTTGCCCCCGTCGTACAGGAAGTTGTTCGAGGCGACCGTGTAGGATGCCTCGGGGTCGAGGGGGACGCCGTCCGCGCTCAGCGACACGATCCGCGCGCCGGGCGGGGCGGCGGGATCGAGGGTGACGACGAGGCCGGAGACGTGCGGGAAGCGGCCCGCCGGGCGGCCCCAGTCGGCCAGCGCCCCCTCGAGGAGGGCCCGGATGCGGGCGCCCGTCAGCGACACCAGGACGACGGTGTTCCCGAAGGGCAGCTCGGTGAGGATGTCGCGGCGGGTCAGGGTCGCGCCGGCGGGATAGAGCCGGTTGCCGCGGATGCCGCCGCCATTGGTGATCGCGACCTGCGCCCCCGTGGCCGCGCGCAGGGCATCGGCCACGAGGCTGCCGAAGCTCGACTCGCGGACCCGCGCCGCGGAGACCCGGCTGTCGAGGGGGGCGCGGGTCACGCCCACCGGAAGGTCGAGCTCCCGCGCGAGCGCGTCTTGGAGGCGCTGCACCAGCGCCAGGGTCTCGGGGTCGGGGGTGACCCGGGCCGAGTCGTGGATGCGGAAGCTCGGGCGCCAGTCCACCCGGCGGTCCCGGCCCGTCCCGGTCACCGTCGCGGTGACGTCGATGGCGGTGACGTACTGGGCGTCGAAGCTCGATTCCGCCATCACGGTCCGGCCGTCGTAGCGGACCACGAGGTCGTGGTCGTGCCCCGAGAGCAGGATGTCGACGAGGCGCGCGGCCACGATGGCGTCGTCGGTGGCCCGGTCGGTGTGGCAGACCCCCACCACGAGGTCGACGCCCTCCGCCCGCAGGGCCTGGACCTGGCCGGCCAGGGTCTCGATCTCGGGAGCGAAGCGCAGGTCGCCCGCCTGCGACTTCTCCGGCGTGCTCGCCAGCGCGATCCCCACCACGCCGACCCGGATGCCCCCGAGGGTCACGACCAGGCGGTCGCGCAGGCCCGCGAGGGGCCGGCCAGCGCCGTCGCGCAGGTTGGCCGCCAGGACCGGGAAGGTGGCCTCGCCCATGCGCTGGGCAAAGACCGCGGGGCCGAAATCGAACTCGTGGTTGCCGGGCACGAACGCGTCGGGCGGCGCCCGGTTGAGGAGCTCGACGATGTGGGCGCCGCGGTCGAAGCCCGACATCAGCGAGGGCGAGAGGGCGTCGCCCGCATGGGCGTAGAACGTCGGCACGCCCCGGGCTCGCTCGGCCTTCACGATGGCGGCGAGGCGGGCGAAGCCGCCCCGGCCGTCCACCTCGGCCATCTGGTAGAGGTCGTTGACGAGGAGCAGGGTGAAGGTCGGGTCCGGCGCCGTCGCGGGCGCGGCTTCGGCCGGGCTGCCCAGAGCGACGGCGAGACCCGCCCCGAAGGCGAGGGTCTGGCGCCGGTTCGGGATCGGTCCGGCGGGATTCGTTGTGGGAGGATTCGTCACGGCGGCGTCTCGGGCGTCGGGCGGGCGGCCGGATGCCGCCGCCTGATCCCCGTGTTCTAGGACGCCGTTCGCGAAGGGCCTACGACGGCCGGCCGCCGCCGCGCGAGGGTCCGGCCCCCGTGTCAGGTGTCTCCGGCCGCCTCAGCGCGACACGAAGGTGTCGCGTACCGCCTTGGCGTTGCGGCGGACCATCGGCCAGAGCCAGGCGCCGGAGGCCAGGAAGATGGCGGGGGGCATCGGCTTCAGCTCCACGGCCAGGCGCTCGGCGAGGCCGGGATTGGCCAGGACGACGGGCGCGGCGTCGGTCTTGGCGTAGACCACCGCCGTGTTCTCGCGCGGATAGTCCGGATGCGGCACGAGGCCGGCCCGGCGGGCGGTGAGGTCGAAGGTCTCGCGCACGAAGCCGTGGACATGGGCGAAGTGGAAGCGCTCGTGCGCCGGCTTGCCGGTGGTGGCCATGTCGGGCACCGCGGCGAAGAGCACGCCGTCCGGCTTCAGCCAGCGCGACAGGCGCTCCATCACGTCGGCCGGGTCGCGCAGGTGCTCCAGCACGTGCCGGGTGGTGATGACGTCGAAATGCGCCTCCGGGAAGCGCTCGTCGCCGGCATCGTCCAGCACCTCGACGCCGTGGTGGCTGCGGGCGTAGTTGGCGTAGTCCCGCCCCGGCTCGATGCCGATCGCCTCGCAGCCCTTCGCACGGGCCTCGGCCAGGAACTCGCCCGAGCCGGAGCCGAAATCGAGCACCCGGGCGCCGGGCTTCAGCTTGGGGGCCAGGAGGCCGGTGCGGAAGGCGGCCTCGCGGGCCGAGCGCTTGAGGTGGACCCGGGGCGGCCCGCCCGCGAAGGCGAGCTGGTAGTCGGCCCGGTAGGCGCTGGCGTAGTAGTCCGCGAGTTCGGTCGGGGTCGGCATCGGATCGGTGCGGATCAGGCCGCACTGGCGGCAGGCGATGGAGCGCAGAGTCTTCAGCCGGCGGTCGCTCTCGGCCACCACCACGGATTCCGCCGAGCCGCAGAGATTGCAGGCGGTCGGCCCCCCCGTATAGGGATAGCCCGTGAAGGGCATGAAGTGGTTGAGGAAGTACCGGGGAGACGGCATGTCGCGCCTTCATCCATCGTGTGATCGCTGGAAGGCTTCAGGCTCTAGATAGATATCCCCGATGGCACAACCTGTGTGAATCCACCGCTCTCAAGCGCTCATTTCTGGAGCGATACGGAAACCCGATGAACGAACGCGTCGCACCGCCGCTCCCGCAGGACGGCCTGTCGCTCCCGACCCAGACGAGGGCCCCCCTGCCGGCCGAGCATCCGCCGGTGCGCTGGGGCCGGGTCGGCGTCCTCCTGATGAATCTCGGCACGCCGGAGGGCACGAGCTACTGGCCGATGCGCCGCTATCTCAAGGAATTCCTCTCCGACCGCCGGGTGATCGAGGTGCCGCGCCTGATCTGGTGGCCGCTCCTCAACCTCGTCATCCTGACGAAGCGCCCGGGGCCGAAGGGCCGCGACTATGCCAGCGTATGGAACAACGAGCGCGACGAGGGCCCGCTCAAGACCATCACCCGCGGGCAGGCCGAGCGCCTGCAGGCGGCGATGGGGGATTCGGTCGTGGTCGACTGGGCCATGCGCTACGGCAAGCCGGAGGTCTCCGTGCGCATCCAGGCCCTGCTCGACCAGGGCTGCGACCGCATCCTGCTGGTGCCGCTCTATCCCCAATACGCCGCCGCCACCTCGGCCACGGCCTGCGACCAGGCCTTCAAGGCCCTGATGCAGATGCGCTGGCAGCCGACGGTGCGCGTCTCGCCGCCCTATCACGACGACCCGGTCTACATCGAGGCGATGGCGACCTCGATCCGCGAGGGCCTGGCCAAGCTCGACTTCGAGCCCGAGGTGATCCTGACCTCGTTCCACGGGGTGCCCAAGAGCTACCTCCTCAAGGGCGACCCCTACCATTGCCAGTGCGTGAAGACCGGGCGCCTGATCCGCGAGGCCCTGGGCTTCTCGACGGAGAAGATGCGCACCACCTTCCAGTCGCGCTTCGGCAACGAGGAATGGCTGCGGCCCTACACCGACGAGACCGTGCAGAACCTCGCCAAGAGCGGCGTCAAGCGCATGGCGATCGTGGCGCCGGGCTTCACCGCGGACTGCCTCGAGACCCTGGAGGAGCTCGACGGCGAGAACCGCCATTATTTCGAGGACAACGGCGGCGAGCAGTTCGCCTACATCCCCTGCCTGAACGACAGCGACCTCGGCATGCGGGTGATCGAGACCGTGGTCCGGCGCGAATTGCAGGGTTGGGTCTAGATCCGCCGGGCCGGAGGCCTCCGCCGAAAGCCATCGCCAAGCGCAGGCCCGGTTGCTACTAGAGCCCGCGACGAGGCGGCAGGCGAGACGATGACGAGACCGGAGGCAGGCGGGGGCACCGCGGGGGAACGATCGCAGGACCACCTGCGCCTGCTCGCCCATTTCCAGGAGGCCGGATACGGCGCCGTGACGCCGCCGGTGCTCCAGCCGGTGGAGCCGTTCCTCGAACTGTCCGGCGAGGATATCCGCCGGCGCATCTTCGTGACCCAGGACGCCGCGGGCAGCGAACTCTGCCTGCGTCCGGAATTCACGATCCCGGTCTGCCGCCACCACCTCGCACACGCCCCGAAATTCTCCGCGCCCCGGGGCGCGCCGCAGGGGGCCGACTACAGCTATCTCGGGCCGGTCTTCCGGCTGGCCGGCGACGAGCCGGACGAGTTCCTCCAGGCCGGCATCGAGTCGGTCGGACGCATCGACACGCCGGCCGCGGACGCGGAGGTGATCGGCCTCGCCCTGGAGGGCCTCGCCCTGCTCGGGCGCAGCGACGTCGCCGTCCGCCTCGGCGACATGGGCCTCGTCGACGCCCTGCTCGACGCCCTCGGCGTGCCCCCCACCGCCAAGCGCCGCACCCTGCGGGCGCTGGCCGCCGGCCGCTCCCTCGATGCGGTCACCAACGGCCTGCGCAGCGAGGATCCGCATGCGGGTCTGCTGGCCGCGATCCAGGGCCAGGACCCGAAGGGCGTGCGCGCCTTCGTGGAGGACGTGCTGTCGATCGCCGGCATCTCGCGGGTGGGCGGCCGCAGCGCCGGGGAGATCGCCGAGCGCTTCCTCGCCAAGGCGGCCGCGCAGGCGAGCGGCGGCTCCGGGCTCAACCCCGAGAACCGCGCCATCGTCGAGCGCTACCGCGCCATCGAGGGCGATCCCGACAGCGCCGCCGCGGCGGTGCGGGCCCTGGTGCAGGAGGCCGGCCTCGACCACCCGCCCCTCGATGCGGCCCTCGACCTGTTCGAGGAGCGCACCGGCTTCATGGCCGCCCGCGGCCTGGCCGTGGAGCGCTTCCATTTCTCCGGCGGCTTCGCCCGCAACCTCGACTACTACACCGGCTTCATCTTCGAGGGCACGGCGCCGGATGCGCCGAAGCTGCCCCTGGTGGGCGGCGGCCGCTACGACGGCCTGCTCCAGCACCTCGGGAGCCCCGTGCCCGTGCCCGCCGTCGGCTGCGCCGTCTGGCTCTCGCGGGTCGCCGCGGACGCTCCCACCGAGAAGGACGCGACCGTTGGCTGAACCGGATTCCCTCGTCCTCGCGGTGCCCTCCAAGGGCCGGCTGCAGGAGAACGCCGCCGCCTTCTTCGCCCGGGCCGGCCTCAAGCTCGCCCAGAACACCGGCGCGCGCGACTATCGCGGAAAGCTGGTGGGCGTGCCCGGCGTCGAGGTGCGCTACCTCTCGGCCTCCGAGATCGCGGCGCAGCTCGCCAGCGGCGCCGCCCATCTCGGCATCACCGGTGAGGACCTGATCCGCGAGTCGCTGCCCGACGCGCGGGGCCAGGTCGAACTCCTGACGCCGCTCGGCTTCGGCCAGGCCACCGTGGTGGTCGCCGTGCCCCAGGCCTGGATCGACGTCCGCGCCATGAGCGACCTCGACGAGGTCGCCGCCGAGATGCGGATCCGCCAGGGCAAGCGCCTGCGCATCGCCACGAAGTACATCAACCTCACCCGCCGGTTCTTCGCCGAGCACGGCGTGGCGGATTACCGCATCGTCGAGAGCCTGGGCGCCACCGAGGGCGCGCCGGCGGCGGGCTCGGCCGAGATCATCGTCGACATCACCACCACGGGGGCGACGCTGGCCGCCAACGCCCTGAAGATCCTGGAGGACGGGATCATCCTGCGCTCGGAGGCGAACCTCGTCGCCTCCCTGAACGCGCCCTGGGGCGAGCCCCAGCGCCGGGCCCTGCGCGCCGTCCTCGGCCGCATCCAGGCGGAGGAGCGTGCCCGCACCACCCGCGAGGTCCGCGCCGCCATGCCGGACGACGGCGACATCGACCTGGCCGGCATCGCCGCCCTGCACGATGCCGGCCTGCCCTACGGCGCGCCTGAGGGCCGCGGCGAGATGGTGCTGCATTGTCCCGTCGACGCGGTGTTCGATCTGGCCGACGCCCTGGTCAAGGCCGGGGCGGGGGCCGTGAACGTGCGCAAGATCGACTACGCCTTCACGCCGGACAACCCGCTGATGGACCGGCTGCTCGCCCGGCTCGGCTGAGGCCGGCGTTTGACGCCGGACGCCGGGGGCCTATCTCTGCGCGCAAGCGGAGCCTGAAGCCTCCGCGCCCGAGGAAACCCCGCCCATGTTCGCTCGCCTCTCGCCGGCCGCCGGCCTCGCCGCCTGCCTGGCCATGTCCCTGGCCACGTCCCTGGCGCTCCCGCACGCCGCGCAGGCCCAGATCCGCAACGCCCCCGCGCCGCGGGCGCTGGAATTCGCCGCCTACATCTTCGCCGCCGCCAATGTCTGCGGCTACCGCATCGGCACGCAGGAGTTCGACGCCCTCCTCGAGAAGCAGAACGTGCGCGCCGCCGACGTCAGCCCGCGCGGACCCTTCGGCGGCCGGGTGCAGACCATGTTCGCCCTGATGTCGAACCAGATGCAGCTCAACCGCGCGCAGGCCTGCCCGGCGGTGGCCGGGGAATACGGCCCCGAGGGCAGCATCAGCAAGAACGTCCTCCTGCCCGCCGAAGCGCCCGCCGCCGGCACCCCGCCGGCCGAGGCCAAGCCCGCGCAGTAGGCACCCCGCGGCCGGGCCGTTCCGGCCGTCCGGTCCCCGGTGCGACCGGGGCGAGCCCCGGCGGGGCGCATGAATCCGGCGCAGCCCCGGCCCGCATTCGCGTTTTGGACCCGAATCCCCTATATCGGACCCATTCCAAGTCCGAAGGTTCATCCAGATCATGGCGACGGCGTCGTTCGACACCGCCCGGCGCGACGCGAGCGCCGTTCCCGCAATCGAGAAGCTGCCCGAGTTCGAGCCCCAGGCCGGGAGCCCGGCGCTGCCGCCTGGGCGCTCGTCCCTGGTGGGGCTCACCCGCGAGCAGCTGAAGGCCCGGCTCGGCGCCATCGGCGTCTCCGAGCGCGAGCAGCGCATGCGCTCGGGCCAGATCTGGCACTGGCTCAACGTGCGCGGCGCCAAGGCCTTCGACGAGATGACCAATGTCGGCAAGGGGCTGAAGGCCCAGCTCGCCGACGCCTACACCCTCGAGCGGCCCGAGGTGATCACCGAGCAGGTGTCCCGCGACGGCACCCGCAAGTGGCTGATGCGCATGGCCCCCACGGGCAAGCACGACCACAACCGCGGCGCCGAGATCGAGTGCGTCTACATCCCGGGGCGCGGGCGCGGCACCCTCTGCGTCTCGAGCCAGGTCGGCTGCACCCTGACCTGCTCGTTCTGCCACACCGGCACCCAGCGCCTCGTGCGCAACCTGACGGCGGCCGAGATCACGGCGCAGCTCGTCGTCGCCCGCGACCATCTCAACGACTGGGCCGGCCAGAACCCGACGGCGCCGGGCGAGGACGAGACCCGGCGCAAGGTCACCAACATCGTCTTCATGGGCATGGGCGAGCCCCTGTACAATCTCGACAACGTGGTCGACGCGGTCGGCGTCATGGCCGACCAGGAGGGCCTCGGCCTCTCCCGCCGGCGCATCACCGTCTCGACCTCCGGCGTCGTGCCCCAGATGCAGCGCCTCGGCGACGAGGCCCATGCCATGCTGGCGATCTCGCTCCACGCGGTGCGCGACGACCTGCGCGACACCCTGGTGCCCCTGAACCGCAAGTATCCGCTCGCCGAGCTGCTGGCCGCCTGCCGGGCCTATCCGGGCCTCAACAACGCCCGGCGCATCACCTTCGAGTACGTGATGCTGAAGGGCATCAACGACACCGACGCCGATGCGCGCGAGCTGGTGCGCCTGCTCAAGGGCATCCCGGCCAAGATCAACCTGATCCCGTTCAATCCCTGGCCGGGCAGCGCCTACGAATGCTCGGACTGGGAGCGCATCGAGCGCTTCTCGGAAATCGTCTACGAAGCCGGCTACGCGTCCCCGGTCCGGACGCCGCGCGGCCGGGACATCCTGGCCGCCTGCGGCCAGCTCAAGAGCGAGACCGAGAAGCTGCGCGCCCGGGCCCGGATGATGCTGGAGGACGGCATCGGCGCCGAGGGCGTCTATGCGGGCGCCGACGACGGCGACGAAGACTGACGGGTGCGGTTCCTCGGCGGCCTGTTCATCGCGAGCCTCGCCCTGGTCCTGGCGATCCCCTGCGGCGCGGCCGTCCTGGCCCTCGGCGCGATGCTCGATCCGGTCACCGGCGAGACGCTGTCGCGCCTCGGCCTCGTCGGGCTGTTCTCGGGCCTGACCGATCTCGCCTCCGGGATCGGTCCCGAGATCCTGCTGTTCGCACTCGCCGCCATCGCCCGCGCCCTGTTCGTGCTGCTCGTGGTGCCGCCCGTCCTGGTGGCCGTCCTCGGCGCCGTCCTGACCTGGCGCGCCGCCACCTGGTACGGCGCCGGAACCGGCCTCCTCACCGCCTCCGTGCCCTGGCTCGCCCGCGGCTTCACGCGCACGGGGGCCGGCGCCGAGGCCCTGGCCCTCGAGGCGCGCATCACCGCGGTGCTGTTCCTCACCGGCGCGGCCTCGGGTCTCGTCTACTGGCTGATCGCCGGGCGCCATCACGGCGCCGCCCTCCCGCCCCGCGGCAACGGACGCGTCTGACATGCGGCTGACCTCCTCGCGCATCGCCCTCGTCCTGGTCCTGGCCGCCACGGCGCCGGGTCTCGCGCAAGGGGATTCCGGCCCTGCCCCGGGCCCGCCCGAGCCGGCGCCGATCCAGTCCGACGATGCCCGCCTGCTGCCGGTGCTCGGCGCCCACGGCATGGTCTCCTCGCAGGAGGCACGGGCCACCCGCGTCGGCGTCGCGATCCTGCGGGCCGGCGGCAACGCCGTCGACGCCGCCGTGGCGGTGGGCTTCGCCCTCGCCGTGACCCTGCCGCGGGCCGGCAACCTCGGCGGCGGCGGCTTCATGATGATCCACCGGGCGCAGGGCGACGAGACGATCGCCCTCGATTACCGCGAAACCGCCCCGGCCGCCGCCCGCTCCGACATGTTCCTCGACGCCAAGGGGGAGCCCGACCGCGCCGCCTCCACCCGCACCGGCAAGGCGGTGGGCGTGCCCGGCACCGTGCGGGGTCTCGCCGAGGCGCACCGCCTCTACGGCTCGGGCCGCTTCACCCTGGCCGACCTGATCGCCCCGGCCGAGGCGCTCGCCCGCGAGGGCATCCCGGTGGAATCGGGCCTCGCCGATTCGCTGCCCCGGGCCGCCGGCCTGCTCGGGCGCTGGCCCTCCTCGCGAAAGATCTTCTTTGCCGGCGACCGGCCCCTGCAGCGCGGGGAGCGCCTGGTCCAGGCGGACCTCGCCGACACCCTGGCGGCCATCGCCAGGTCCGGTCCCGACGCCTTCCACACCGGCCCCATCGCCGAGCGCATCGCCGCGGCCGTGCGGGCCGCGGGCGGGGTAATGACCGCCGAGGACCTGGCCGCCTATCGCCCGGTGCTGCGCGAGCCCGTGCGCGGCACCTATCGGGGCTACGCCGTCGCGTCGATGCCGCCGCCGAGCTCCGGCGGCATCCACCTCATCGAGATCCTCAACGTGCTGGAGGGCTTCGACCTCGCCCGCATGGGCGCGGGCAGCGCCGACGCCCTCCACATCCTGGCCGAGGCGATGAAGCCGGCCTATGCCGACCGGGCGACCTGGCTCGGCGACCCCGCCCGCACGCAGGTGCCGGTGGAGGGCCTGACCGCCAAGTCCTACGCGGCCACGGTGCGGGCCGGCATCGACCCCGCCCGGGCCCGGCCCGCCGCCGAGGTCAAGGCGGGCGATCCCCTCCCCTTCGAATCCGACCAGACCACGCATTTCTCGGTGGTGGACGGCGCCGGCAACGCGGTCTCGAACACCACGACCCTGAACTTCTCCTACGGGCTCGGCCTCGTGGCGGAGGGCACGGGCGTGCTCCTGAACAACGAGATGGACGATTTCTCGGCCAAGCCCGGCGCCCTCAACGCCTACGGCCTCGTCGGCAGCGTCGCCAACGCGGTCTCGCCCGGGGCCCGGCCGCTCTCCTCGATGACCCCCGCCTTCGTCTTCCGCGACGGCCGCCTCGTCCTGGTGACGGGCAGCCCCGGCGGCAGCCGCATCATCTCGACGGTGCTGCAGGTCATCGTCAACGTGCTCGATTTCCGCATGAACCTCGCCGAGGCGGTCGCCGCGCCCCGCATCCACCACCAGTGGCAGCCGGACGTGCTGATGGCCGAGGAGGGCCTCTCCCCCGACACCCTGGCCCTGCTCCGGGCCCGCGGCCACAAGGTCCGGGTCGGGGCGACCTCCGGCTCGGCCAATTCCGTGCAGGTCGGCGACGGGCTGCTGGCGGGCGCCGCCGATCCGCGCCAGCGCGGCACCCTGGCGGAGGGCGACTGAGGGCTCGGATAATCCCGCCTTCGGATGGCCTGGGGCGAGATCGCACGCTACACGGGAGCTGGGCCGTGCCCCGTCCCGGGCTGTCTCCTCCAGGTTCCCGATGCTTCTCGTCCGTTCGCTCGCGTTCAACCTCGCCTTCTACGTCGCCACCACGATCATCGCGATCGCGGGCCTGCCGACCCTGGTCTCCCGGCGCGGCGTGATCCGGCTGGCGCAGCTCTGGGGGCGCGTGACGCTGTGGCTCCTGCGCGTGGTGGGCGGCATCCGGGTGGAATTCCGGGGCGTGGAGAACATCCCGCCCGGTCCCCTCCTGGTGGCGGCCAAGCACCAGTCGGCCCTGGAGACCCTGGCCCTGGTCACGGCCTTTCCCGATTTCGCCTACATCCTCAAGCGCGAGCTGCTCTGGATCCCGCTGATCGGCTGGTTCCTCTCGCGTTCCGGCATGGTCGCCATCGACCGCAGCAAGGGCGCCCGGGCGATGGCCGCCATGAACGAGGCCGCGGCCCAGGCCATCCGGGACGGGCGCCAGCTCATCATCTTCCCCGAGGGCACCCGCCGGCCGCCCGGCGCGCCCCCCGCCTACAAGCTCGGCATCACCCACCTGTACGCCGCCCTCGGCGTGCCCTGCCTGCCGGTCGCCCTCAACACGGGCCTGCACTGGCCCCGGCGCAGCCTGGTCCGCCGGCCTGGCACCTCCGTGATCGAGTTCCTGGCCCCGATCCCGCCGGGCCTGGACCGGGCCCGCTTCCTCGAGGTGGCCCAGGGCCGGATCGAGGCGGCCTCCGACGCGCTGCTGGCCGTCGGCCGCTCGGAACTCGCGGCCGCCGGACACGCGGTTCCGGACCCCGCCCAGGCCTCCCGCACCCAGGCCTCGCGCAACGGATCGCCCGTCGCCTGAGCGACCCGCCGGGGGTCGATCGACCCTGTGCATGGCTTGTGGATAACTCGCGTCATCCCCATCTGATTGGAGACCGAGGCGTCGTCCTTGACGCCAACGAAACGTTAAGATTAATGTGGAACAAATGGCGAACAAGAGAGCCCTGTCCTGGTCGGCCGCACTCCGCGACCTGAAGGACGATCGAGCACGGAGACAGGAAGTGCGCGAGGAACGTCTGAGGACGACGGCCGGCCTGCGCGGGACCCCCGCCCTGGTGCTCAGCGCCTGGCGCGGCCGGTCCGGCCGCCGCTACGTGGTCGGCATCCACGAGCTGGCGGAGCCCGAGCTCGACGACATGGGCGAGGCCGTGGTGATGGCCGTGCGCCGCGACGCGGCCGGCGTCGGCGAGCTCGTCTCGGTGGCCTCCGCCGGGCAGAGCCCGCGCGAGCGCCTGAACCGGAACTGGATCGCCCGGGCCCGGCACAAGGGCGCGACGGAGATGCACGTCCACCGGCTGGCCGAGGACGAGGCCGAGCGCAAGGCCATCGTGGCCGATCTCGGCAGCGAGCAGAAGGCCGACGCCGCGAACTGATCCGCGGCGAAGCGGTCGCGCCTCCGCTGGCGTTACGGCTTCACGGCTTCACGGCTTCACGGGTTCGCGTTTTGCGGCGCCGGGGCGCCCCTGCCATGCTTTCGCCGCCGAGACCCTGCCAAGCCTTGCATCCGGGCTGCCCTGACGATGGTCGCAGGCCCGTGACGCGAGCGCAGGATACCGACACGCGATGGCGCAGAGCCCGACACCGACCCGTCCCCTCTCGCGCAAGGGGCTGTTCCTTCCCTACATCCTCCTCGCTTCCCTCGTGATCGTCTGGTCGCTCGGCTGGCTCTACATCCGCCACCGGGCCGCCACCGAGATGGATGGCTGGCTCGCCGGGGAGGCGGCCGCGGGCCGGACCTGGACCTGCGCCGACCGCAGCATCACGGGCTACCCGTTCCGGCTCGAACTGCGCTGCGCCTCCCTGGCCTTCAGCCGCTCCGACAGCCGCTTCACCCTCGGCCCCGTGACGGCGGTGACCCAGGTCTACCAGCCGCGCCAGGGCATCCTCGAAGTCGGCGGCCCGTTCCACGTCGAGCAGGGCGACCTCACGGCGGACGCGACCTGGACCTCCCTGGAGGGCAGCTTCCACGGTGCCTCCGACGGCTTCGTGCGCGCCTCCGTGGTGGCCAACGGCGCCAAGGGCGTTGTGCGCGGGGCCGGGCCGGACCCGATCGCCTTCGACACCGAGCATCTCGAGCTCCATGCCCGCCCGACCCCGGGACGCTTCGAATCGGAGGGGGCCATCGACACCAGCCTGCGGGTGAACCGGATCCGCCTGCCGCTCGCCGACGCGGCGCTGGGCAATGCCGACCCGGCCGACCTCGCTCTCGACGCCACCGTGAGCCGCGCCACCGCCCTCGGCACCGGCACCGTGGCCCGGGAACTGGAGGACTGGCGCCAGGCCGGCGGCGCCCTCGACCTCGCGCTCCTCTCCCTGGCCAAGGGCGAGCGCCGGCTCCAGGCCAAGGGTCGCCTCGACCTCGACGCGGCGCACCGGCTCCAGGGCCAGCTCGACCTGCGGGCGGCCGGGGTCGAGGCCCTGGTCGGTCAGGTCATGGGCCAGCGCTTCGGGGCGGAGAAGGGCGCGTTGATCGGCAGCCTCGTCGGCCAGCTCCTCGGCGGCCGCCGGAACCAGGCGAGCGCCGAGGCCGGCGTCGCGGCCCCGGCCGACGATGCGCTGAAGCCCCTGCCGCCCCTGCGCCTCGCCGAGGGCCGCCTGATGCTCGGCCCGTTCCCGATCCCCAACGTGCAGCTCCCGCCGCTCTACTGAGCGGCGGCTCGCCCTCAGGCCGCCGGGTCGCTCGGGCGGCCGCGCCCGAAATCGGCCTCGGCCGTCTCCTGACCCATGGCGACGATGCCGCGGCGGATGGCGCGGGTGCGCGTGAACAGGTCGTGCAGGGCCTCGCCGTCGCCCCAGCGGATCGCCCGGGCCAGGGCCGCGAGGTCCTCGTTGAAGCGCCCCAGCATCTCCAGCACCGCGTCCTTGTTCGTCAGGAACACGTCCCGCCACATGGTCGGGTCGGAGGCGGCGATGCGGGTGAAATCGCGAAAGCCGCCGGCGGAGAACTTGATCACCTCGGACTGGGTCACGGCCTCCAGGTCGGCGGCGGTGCCGACGATGTTGTAGGCGATGAGGTGCGGCACGTGGCTGGTGATCGCCAGGACGAGGTCGTGATGCTCCGGCGTCATCGTCTCCACGATGGCGCGCAGGCCCTCCCAGAAGGTCTGGACCCGCGCGGTCGCGGCCGGGTCGGTGTCCTCGGCGGGGGTGAGGATGCACCAGCGCCCGGAGAACAGGGTCGAGAACCCGGCATCCGGCCCGGAATACTCGGTCCCGGCCACGGGATGCGCCGGCACGAAATGCACGCCCGCCGGCAGGTGCGGCGCGACGGCCGCGACCACCGAGGCCTTGACCGAGCCGACATCCGACACGATGGCCCCGGGCCTCAGGGCCGGACCCATGACCTGCGCCACCGTGCCCACGGCCCCCACCGGCACGCACAGGATGACGAGGTCGGCCTCGGCCACGCCGGCGGCGAGGTCGTCCGTGGCCGCGTCCGCGAGGGCGAGCGCCCGCACCCGCTGCAGCACCGCGGGGTCGCGGTCGATGGCGACGATGCGCCGGGCGAGGCCGAACTGCCGGGCGCCCCGGGCGATCGAGGAGCCGATCAGCCCGAGGCCGACGATGGCCAGGGTCTCCAGGGGACGCGCGTCGAGCTCAGGCACGGGTCTCGCCCTGGACGAAGGCGGTCAGGGCCTCCAGGAAGGCGGTGTTCGCCTCCTCGCTGCCGACGGTAACCCGCAGGGCGTGGGGCAGGCCGTAGGACGAGACCCGCCGGGTGACGACCCCCCGGGCCGAGAGGAACGCGTCGGCCTCTGCGGCCGACCGGCCCGGCGCGTCGGGGAAGTGGACGAGGATGAAGTTCGCCACGCTCGGCGTCACGGTGAGGCCGAGCTCCTGCACCGCCCGGGTCATCGCGGCGAGCCAGTGGTCGTTGTGGGCGACGGCCGCGGCCACGTGTACGTCGTCGGCGATGGCGGCCGCCCCCGCGGCGATGCCGGCCCCCGACAGGTTGAAGGGACCGCGGATGCGGTTGATCGCGTCGACCACCTCCGACGGGCCGACCATCCAGCCGATGCGCAGCGCCGCGAGCCCGTGGATCTTCGAGAAGGTCCGGGTCATCACGACGTTGTTGGCCTCCAGCACGAGGTCGAGGCCGGCGCTGTAGTCGTTCGCCCGCACGTACTCCGCATAGGCCCCGTCGAGGACGAGGAGGACGTGGGGCGGCAGGCCCGCATGCAGGCGCCGGATCTCGTCGAAGGGCAGGTAGGTGCCGGTCGGGTTGTTGGGGTTGGCGAGGTAGACGATCTTGGTCCGGGGCGTGACGGCGGCCAGCAGCGCGTCGACGTCGGCGCGCAGCGCGCGCTCGGGCACCACCACGGGGGTGCCGCCCGCGGCCAGGATCGCGATCCGGTAGACCAGGAAGCCGTGCTCGGTGAAGATCCCCTCGTCGCCGGCGCCGAGATAGGCGTAGGCCAGGAAGGACAGGAGCTCGTCCGAGCCGGCGCCGCAGACGATCCGCGCCGGATCGAGGCCGTAGCGGGCGGCGATCGCCTCGCGCAGCACCCGCGAGGTGCCCTCCGGGTAGAGCTCGAGCTTGGCCGCCTCCGCCCGCATCGCCGCCACCGCCTTCGGGCTCGGGCCGAGCGGCGTCTCGTTGGAGGAGAGCTTGTGCACCTTGGCAAGGCCGGGCGCCCCGCTCTTGCCCGGCACGTAGGCCTCGATGGCGAGGACGCCGGGGCGGGGCACCGGGCGCGTGGGAGCCGGGGGGGCGGAAGCTATCGGGGCAGCGGACATGGGGGAGACCTGGAGGCCGCCGGTGGTTCGGCGAAGCGCCCGTCTAACAAAGCTCGCCCGGCATGGCGAGCAGGGGCGCGTCCCGCTGCCCGGCCGTGCGTCGGTCGCGGTGCCCTCGGCGGGGGGAAGCTCCCGCCGCGGACCGGCTTCCCCGCACGAGGTCGCGGTCGCGAGGCCTCGGGACTGGCATGGCGGTCGGCCCCCCGGACGGCTCGGACTGGGCGAGCGTCCGATCGCGAGTTCGTGCCGACGTCGGGGCTACCCCCGCCCGGGCGCGGCAAAAATGGCACATCGACGCGGAAACGCCTTGCGCTCCTTCGCATGATCGCGGCGGATGGCCGGTTTGGGCAATTGTGGCAATCGTCTTGGGAAGATTTGCCATGGACGCCTCATGCACTTCCCAACATAAAAACAACATTGAGGACAAATGCCAGAGCACAACAATGCGTATCAAAGCGCAATGTACTCGGTCAGAATTTCTTCGTCGAAGGGAAAACGGGAGGATACGCGGTGGCTATTAATTTTGTAAATACTGTGTACGGAGCCGGGTTTGTCGCGTCGGACGATGGTGCGCCGAGCGCGGGATTTGGTCTCGACGATGTCTCGACGTCGCCGATCACCGTCAATGGAACCGTGAGCCGGACCGGCGATCCGGTGCAGGCATCCGGCATCTTTCCGGGCGAAACGACGGCGGAGACGAGGACCCTCTACGCGACGCAGTACGATTCCCCGTCCATGATCCAGTTCTCGGACAGCGCGACCCCGAACGGCACCTCGACGCGCTATGTCCTGTCCAATACGGCGCTGACCGCCCGCCAGCGCGTCACCTTCGACAGCAACAACACCGTCGGGGACTACGCGCCGGTCTGCTTCACGACGGGCACCCGCATTCGCACCACGCGCGGCGACGTCGCCGTCGAGAACCTGCGCGTCGGCGATCACGCCGTCACGGTCTCGGGCGCGATCCGGCCGATCGCCTGGATCGGTCATCGCGACCTCACCGGGCGGGACGGTGCCCTTCCGCACCAGCAGCAGCCGGTCCGCGTTCGCGCGGGCGCCTTCGGCCCTGGCCTGCCGGCCCGCACCCTCTCCCTCTCGCCCGGCCACCCCGTTCTGGTGGGAGCCGGCGCGGACGGCGAGGGCGGCCATCTCGTGCCGATCATGTGCCTGATCAACGGCACCAGCATCGCCCGTCAGCCGACCCCCGCCGTGACCTACTGGCACGTGGAACTCGACCGCCACGACATCCTGCTGGCGGAGGGGCTGCCCGCCGAGAGCTATCTCGACGGGGGCGATCGTCCGTTTTTCGAAGAGGGCTCCGACCATGCCTTGCACAACCCGGATTTCGTCGTGCCCGGCCTGTCGAGCCGTTGCCGGCCGGTGGCCGTCGACGGACCCGTCGTCGAGGCCGAGCGCGCGCGTCTCCGTACCGTGTTCGCGGCTTCGCTGACGGCGCACAGCGCTTGGGACGAGTCGGCTGCCCTCACGGCTACCGGGTACTGACCTCCGACGCCGGGCCGCGGGATTGGGCCAACCCCGGGGAAAGGGTGCGCTCCCCCGCGACGCCTCCCCGGTCCGGCTGCCCCACGCGCTTCCGCTCCGCGGCCCGGCGGTTCCTGGCCGAGGCGCGGGCGCTCTCGACCGAACGGGGTCCTGGTTCGCTGGGAAAAACCGCCCGGGCTCCGGGCCGACCCTTTCGTCTAGGCCTTGCCGGACCCTCGCGGCGCTGAACGCGCGAGCCTATCGCGCCGCCCCTTGTCGGGTATTCGCGCGCCTCAACCGGATTGAGCAGGCAGCCCGGCTCAGACCCGGAAGCGGGCGGCGTGGCTGCCGATCTCGTCGAGACGCTCCGGCGCGGCGCCGGCCCGGGTCAGGGCCTCGTGCAGCTGCCGGGCGCTGACCCCGCCCGGGACGGCGAGGAGGAGGCCGTGCCCGTCCGGCCCGGGCGCGCGGGCGACGACTTCGCCGTAGAGGTCCTGCAGGGCGCGCATGGCCTCCGGCTCCCAGGCGGCGACGCGGGTGGCGTGCAGGACCCAGTCGCGCTGGGCCGCGGCCGGATCGTCCAGCGGGTTCGAGACCACGAAGACCGGGGTGCCGGCCGGATGGGTGGGCCGCTCGATGAAGGGCAGGCGCGCGATGACCTTGGGGCGGCCCTCGCCCACGAGCCCCTCCCACCAGGGCGCCGCGTCGGTGGAGGGACCCGAGCCGTCCGGATCGAGGCGGAAGATGCCGAGATCGCCCCGGGAGGCGGCCACCGCCTCGATCACCGCGAGGCAGGTGGGGTGCGGCCGGTAGGGCACCGTGAAGCCGAAATGGAAGCGGGCGGAATCGCGCATCGGCGCATCCCCGCCCGAGATGTCGGCATGCACCGAGAACGGCGCCTGGACGTAGGTGAAGGTGGCGATGATGACCCGCCAGATCCCCTCCACGGTGTCGAGGGGCAGCAGGCCCCGGTGGCGCTCGGCGACCCGCCGCATCATCGAGGCCTCGCGCCCGGGGCGGAAGGCCGAGCCGCTGGCCGAGGTGCGCTTGACCGCGATCAGCCGGTCGATGATCGACCCGCGCTGGATCAGCAGGGCGTGCATCTCGGCGTCGATCCGGTCGATCTCGGCGCGCAGGTCGCCGAGGTTGTCGAGGGGCGGCGCGGGTCTCGTCGTGAAGCGCATCGGGGGCTCGCGAGGCTGCGGTGGGGACGGTCGGGAGAGCCGGCGCCGGGGTCTCGCCTCCCCGGCGCCGTCGCCCGGTCTACGATCGCGCGCGCCGAAGGACCAGAGCCGTTTGCCCCGAACCGGATCGGCCCGCCGGTTCTGAAACCGCGCGTGCCGCATGGCCCCGGCGCCCTTTCGTTGACGCGTGAGGAAGCGCACACTACCTCAACGCCTCACGACGCATGGTCCCGATCTCCGGATGGCACGCCGCGCCGTCCCGTCCGTTCCGCCCCGACCGACGCGCCGCCTCCTCCAACCCGTTTCATGGCCATGTCGCTGGATACCGCCCTCAAGCCAGGCACGCCCGAAGACGAGTCGGCGCGCGCCGACGCGCCGGGCGCCGAGCTGTCCCAGGCCCGCGAGCCGAAGGGCCTCGTGGCGCAGTTCGGCCTGGACGAGCCCCTGGCGATGGATGCCGGCGTGCAGCTCGCCCCCTTCCAGATCGCCTACCGGACGGCGGGCACCCTCAACGCGGACCGTTCCAACGCCGTCCTGATCTGCCATGCACTGACGGGCGACCAGCACTTCGCCCACACCCATCCGGTGACGGGCAAGCGCGGCTGGTGGGAGACCCTGGTGGGGCCGGGCAAGCCCGTGGACACCGACCGCTACTTCGTCCTCTGCTCGAACGTCATCGGCTCGTGCATGGGCTCCACCGGCCCGGCCTCGATCGACCCGGCCACGGGCCGCGCCTACGGCCTCGACTTCCCGTTGGTGACCATCCGCGACATGGTCCGGGCCCAGGCGATGCTGCTCGACCGCCTCGGCATCCGCGACCTGTTCCTCTGCATCGGCGGCTCCATGGGCGGCATGCAGGTGCTGCAATGGGCGGCGAGCTACCCCGAGCGGGTCTTCGCCGCGATGCCGATCGCCACCGGCCCGCGCCACTCGGCCCAGAACATCGCCTTCCACGAGGTCGGCCGGCAGGCGATCATGGCCGATCCCGCCTGGAGCGAGGGGCGCTACCTCGAGGCGGGCACCCGGCCGGCCAAGGGCCTCGGCGTCGCCCGCATGGGTGCGCACATCACCTACCTGTCGGAGCCGGCCCTGCACCGCAAGTTCGGCCGCCGCTTCCAGGGCGGGTCCGCGCCGACCTTCTCGTTCAACGCCGACTTCCAGATCGAGAGCTACCTGCGCCACCAGGGCCTCAGCTTCGTCGAGCGCTTCGACGCCAACGCCTATCTCTACCTCACCCGGGCGATGGACTACTTCGACCTCGCCGCCGACCGGGGCGGGGTGCTGGCCAACGCCTTCAAGGGCACGAAGACCCGGTTCTGCGTGATGTCCTTCACCTCCGACTGGCTGTTCCCGACCTCCGAATCCCGCGCCATCGTGCACGCCCTGAACGCGGCCTCGGCCCCGGTCGCCTTCGTAGAGGTGGAGAGCGACAAGGGCCACGACGCCTTCCTCCTCGACGAGCCGGCGATGTTCGCCGCCGCGCGGGGCTACATCGACGCCGCCGCCCGGGCCCGCGGCCTGTGACGGGATCGAACGCCTCCGCGCATCGGCCCTGGGAGACGGCGGAGACCCTGCCGCGGGAGGAGGCCGGCAGCACCCGCGTCGACCACCTCGTGGTGCTCGACTTGGTGCCGGCGAACGCCCGGGTGCTCGACATCGGCTGCGGCGACGGCGCCCTGCTCGCCCTGCTGCGCGACCGGCGCGGCGTCGACGGGCGCGGCATCGAGCTGTCGCGGGAGGGCGTCAACGCCTGCCTCGCCCGCGGCCTGCCGGTGATCCAGGGCGATGCCGACACCGATCTGGCGAATTATCCCGACGACGCCTTCGACGTGGTCGTCCTGTCCCAGACCATCCAGGCCACGCGCAACCCGCGCATCGTGCTGGAGCACCTCCTGCGCATCGGCCGGCAGGTCATCATCTCGTTTCCGAATTTCGGCCATTGGCGGGTCCGCTCGGAGCTCGCCCTGCGCGGGCGCATGCCGGTCACCGCCCTGATGCCGGAGGAATGGTACGAGACCCAGAACATCCACCATTGCACGATCCGCGACTTCGTCGGCCTGTGCCGGACGGTGAACGCCGAGATCGAGAAGGCCACCGCCCTGGATGCCAGGGGCCGGCCGATGCGCTTCGCGATGCCCTGGTGGGTCTGGAACCTGATGGGCGCGCAGGGCGTGTTCCTGCTGCACCGGCGCGCGGGCGGCGATCGCGAGGCCGCGCCCTGAGCCGCTGTTGCACGTGAAAACCCTTAACCCTGTCGGTCGCGCCGGACGAGCAGGGTCGCGACCTCGTAGGTGACCCGCGCGCCCCCCGCCTCGAAGCCCCGCAGCACCCGCCGCATCGCCCCGGGCGAGAGGGACCCCGCCGTGCCCGGCGTGCCGGCGCCGATGGCCCGCAGCGAAGCCAGGAAGGCGCGCCCGTCGGCATGGGCCTCCACCAGGGGCTCAACGGAGACCGCGCGGGTGCAGCCCGGAAACCGCAGCGCGCCGAGGGCCTGCAGGGTCGGATAGACGGGCGTCGCCGCCGTCAGGCCGAGGGCCGCGTGCGCCGCCCGCCACTCGGCGAAGGTGCCCGCCCCGAGGGTCGCCACCGCCAGCAGGCCGCCGGGCGCCAGCAGCCCCGCGAGGCGCGCCAGGCTCCCGGGCAGGTCCTCGAACCATTGCGCGGCGAGGCTCGACGCGACGAGGTCGAAGCCGGGCGCGAGGGCGGGCCGCTCAGCATCCATGACGAGGAAGGCCGGGCCGGACGCCCCGGGCAGGCGCGCGCGGCAGCGCCGCACCATGGCGGGGGCGATGTCCGAGGCGACGAGGCGCCCCTCCGGCAGGTGCCGGCGCAGGGCCGCCGTCAGCAGGCCGGTGCCGCAGCCGATCTCGAGGATGCGCGGCGCCGGCGCCAGGGCCTCGCCGGCGATGCACCGCGCCAGCCGCCCCGCCACCTCGGCCTGGATCGCCGCGGCGCCGTCATAGCCCTCGGCCCCGTCGAAGGCCCGGGCCACGGCCTGTTTCCAGGGATGCATCGGGGCCGTGGGTGCGACGGGAGACGCCCGGGATGCGTTACGGGATGCGGTGGCCACGGAAGCGATCAGGGGTGATCCATGCGCCTGGGCAACGCCCATGGCGCGGGCTAAGGCCCGTCATGCGCCGCGCCCAGGTGTTCGCGGACGTTCGCAGGCCAGGGGGGGACGTCCTCCATCCAATCCAGGAAGTCGGCCGGCATCGCCGCGAGGCGCGCATGGCACTGGGCCAAGCCCGGCGTCGCATCCTGCATGGCGACGGATCGCTCCTCCGATGCGGGCCTCATCCAGCGTCGACGAAGCCGATCGGACGCGACGGCCGGCATGGAAGCGCCGTAGCGCCGTTTGACCGACACTTTCCGGGCGATCGCGCTGTGAGGCTGGCTGTACGGGTTCATCGGAACGTCCTGACCTTCCTAAGGTAGCGCGGCACGCCTTTTTCCACCAGCCAATCGTGGCCGATCCCGCGGTAGCGCTCCACGAGACCGGGGTCGGGACTTTCGAGGCGCGTCTCCGGGATGCCGAGGATCAGGGCCTGGGTCTCGAGGATGGCGATACCGATATCCACGACCCGTCCCTTCAACGGATGGGCCGGATCAGGATCGCCTTCCAGACGCGAGAGGCAGAGGGCACCACCGCGCATTGGCCCATAGGCCAACCCGCAGAGTCGCCGATTCCACCAGATCGCGACCTCGAGACGTCCCGTTTCGCGTCGCTTGACGATGCCGGTCCAGTCCCAGGTCACATGGCGGCTGGCGAGAGGCCAGGCCCTGGCGGCGGCCAGGGCCGCGGCGTCGATTTCCGTGAGATGCAGGGCCGGCAGGCGCCCCTGCAGGCGAGCGGCGACGGTCGCGCAGGCCAGGTGCCGTGCTTCCCGCACGTCTATCGGTTCCGGCATCGAACTCCCGCCGCGCACGAGATCGCGCCGACCCCGGCGTCAAACAGAAGTCCCCCCGCGGTCGCAGGGTGCGGCGATTCGGTTCAGACCGCCAGCGCCTGCTCGATCATCCCCGCCACGGCCAGCGCGCGGCCGTCGTCGCCGAAGCGGGCGACGACCTGCACGCCGAGCGGCAGGCCGTCGCCGGGAACCGGGACGGTGACGCAGGGCACGCCCATCAGGGTCCAAAGGCGGTTGAAGCGCGCATCGCCGGTGGTGCCGAGGCCGGCCGGCGCCCGGCCCGGGGCCGACAGGGTCAGGATCGCGTCGAAATCTCCGAACAGGTCCTTCAACGCGCGCCGGGCCCGGTGGGCGGCGCGGCGGGCCGCGTCGTACTGGGCGGCGACGAGGCCCTGGGCCGCGTCGAGCTGCGCGCCGAGTTCCGGGCTGAGCTGCGCCCGATGGTGGGCGTATTCCCAGGCCAGCGCCTGGCGCGCCTCGTAATCCTGGATGATCGCGTGCTGCGCCCAGGCCTCCGGCAGCGGGGCCGGCAGGACGAGGTCGACGATCCGGGCGCCGGCGGCCTCCGCCGCGCGGGCGGCCCGGTGCAGGGCTGCGACGGCCTCCGGATCGGCGCCCTGCGCGAAATCCTGGAGGCAGAGGCCGAGGCGCGGGGCCTGGGGGGCTGCGTCGAGGTCGAGGGCGGGCCGGTCGGCGATCAGGCTCAGGCCCCGGGCGACGTCGCGGATGCCCGCCCCGAACAGCCCGACGGTGTCGAGGGCCCAGGAGAAGGTCTTCACGCCGACCGTCGGTAGCAGCCGGAAGGACGGCTTGATCGCCGCCACCCCGCAGAAGGCGGCCGGGCGGATCACCGAGCCGCCGGTCTGGGTGCCGAGCGCCAGGGGCACCATCCCGGCGGCGACGGCCGCGGCCGAGCCCGCCGAGGAGCCGCCGGGCGTGTGGCCGGGGTCGCGCGGGTTGACCGTCGCGGTCGGGTCGTGGCTCGCGAAGGGCGAGGTGGTGGTCTTGACCAGGGGCACGGCGCCGAGCGCCCGCAGGCGCGCCACGATGGCGGCATCCGCCCGGGGCCGCCAGCCGGCGTAGATCGGCGAACCCATCTGGGTGGGCAGGTCGGCGGTGTCGATGATGTCCTTGATCCCCACCGCGATGCCCGCCAGCGGGCCCGAGCCGGCGATCGCCGGTGCGGGATGCTGGCTGACGATCGCCCCGATGCCGGGGTCGCGGGCCGCGATGGCGGCCTCGGCGAGGCGGATGGCGCCGGCGGGATCGAGGGTGCCGGCGGCGATGCGGGTGCGGAGATCGACGAGGGACAGCATGCGGGCTTGGTCCGGTCTCGCGGGGCTCCTGTCAACACCCGTCCACACGGACGCGGACCCGCACCGCATCGTTGACGCAACGTTTACGGAACCCTGCGCATCGTCCGCATCATGTGGCGTAGCGTATTCGCGTTCTCGGCCCTGACGCTGTTCGGCGCGGGCCTCACCGGCTGTGCTCTCAACAAGTTTGAGCAGCGCGAGCCCTGGCGTGACCAGACCGAGCAGGCCTGCAACGCCAAGCGTCTGGTGGAGACGACGGAGTTCGTCACCCCCGTCAAGGAGATCAGCGGCCCCGGCGTCTGCGGCATGCTGCAGCCCTACCGCGTCACCCGCCTGGGCAAGGGCACCGTCGCCCTCAAGCAGCGGGTCACCCTGGCCTGCCCGGCCCTGACCGAGGCCGAGGCATGGCTCGCCGACACCATCCAGCCGGCCGCGAACCTGTATTTCGGCCAGCCCGTGGCCGAGATCAACGCCGGCACCTATGCCTGCCGGGGCCGCAACAACCAGGCCGGCGCCAAGCTCTCCGAGCATTCCTTCGGCAACGCCGTCGACATCATGTCGTTCAAGCTCGCCGACGGCTACGTCATCACCGTGAAGGGCGGCTGGCGCGGCACCGAGGCCGAGCAGGGCTTCCTGCGCGAGGTCTTCCTCGGGGCCTGCGCCCGGTTCTCCACCGTGCTGGCGCCGGGCTCGAACGTGTTCCACTACGACCACATCCACGTCGACCTCGCCCGGCACGACCCGCGCGGCCTGCGCCGCATCTGCCAGCCGCTGATCAAGTTCGTGCCGCAGCTCGGCGCCGACGGCGCCCCCCGCGCCACGGCCCGTCCGCGTCCGCCCGAGCGCCTGCCCGCCCCGCCGCAGGCCCCGATCGACGTCGAGGAGGACGATCCCTACGGCGTCACTCCGATGTCGGCGCGCCAGCCCGCCCGGGCGCCCGCCGCGCAGCTCGCCCACGGGCCGGCCCCGGTGCGTGCACCCGCGCCGCCGAGCGCCTACGCGGCGGCCCCGCGCAGCTCCGCCGCGCGGCTCCCCGCCCCCCGGGTCGCGGCCGCCCTCCCCCCGGAGGACTTCGCCGCCGAGCCGCTCTCGCTGGCCGCGCCGGGCCTCGCCGAACCGATCTACTGAGGCCCCGGCCTACCCCGTTCGGAGTGTGCCCGGCGCAACCCAGGGCGCTCGGAAAGCGACGCGGCGCCCGGCCCCGTGCTTGACAGGGCGATGCGAGGCGCCATCGTTCCGGGACGTTCACGGACTCCAGCGGAACAAAGACGCCGGCATGCGCCCGAATCCCCTCTCCACCGCCTTCGCCCTCGGCCTCGTCCTGGCGGGCGCCCTCCAGCCGGCGC
Source organism: Methylobacterium sp. TK31 (assembly GCF_055361545.1). Lineage (NCBI taxonomy): Bacteria > Pseudomonadati > Pseudomonadota > Alphaproteobacteria > Hyphomicrobiales > Methylobacteriaceae > Methylobacterium > Methylobacterium sp. TK31. Next base: position 4,112,916 of record NZ_CM143964.1, read on the forward strand.
TCGCCCGCTCCGGCCGCGAGGAGATCACCCCCGCCGAGGAGCGCGAGTTCAACTTCGAGGCCGACATCCCCGGCTGCCAGGCCCCCGAGGTGCTGGAGCGGCTCTCGACGCACTTCGCCGAGAAGGAGGCGAAGTTCTGGAACTCCTCCCTCACGATCCTGCGCTACGAGCACATCGAGCGCACGGCCTGGCGCCCCTGGGGCCTCGATTACTATCCGCGCCGCTTCTGCAGCGCCGTGGCCACCACCTCGGACGGCGTCCGCCGAAAGGTCGACTACTCGGTGCGCGACGGGCTCGGGATCATCGGCGCCGACTGGGGCGTCGAGTTCTGCGTCCACGGCCTCGATCGCAACCTCGCCTACGCCTATTCCTCGGCCTGCCGCGAAGCCCGTCCGTGAGCCACGCCTCTCGGCGCTCTCGACGCCTCGCCGGTGCGGGTCTCGCCCTCGCGCTGATGGCGCCGGGCGCGCTCGCGCAGGGCTTCGAGCGCGGCGGCACGCCGGGCGCGTTCGACTTCTACGTCCTGGCCCTGTCCTGGTCGCCGACCTATTGCGAGGGGCCCGGCGCCCGGCGCGAGGCGGAGGGCCAGTGCCGGCCGGGGCGCGGCCTCGGCTTCGTCGTGCACGGGCTCTGGCCGCAATACAGCCGCGGCTACCCCTCGAACTGCTCGTCCGTCGAGCGCTCGCCGACCCGGCAGGCGATCGAGGTGGCGGGCCAGGTCTATCCCAGCGAGGGGCTGGCCCGGCACGAGTGGCGCACCCACGGCACCTGCTCGGGCCTCGACCCGGTCTCGTATTTCCAGGCGGCCCGGGACGCCCGCGCGGCGGTGACCATCCCGGACGCCTTCAAGGCCCCCGAGCGCGACACCCGGATGGCGCCGATCGAGGTCGCCCGGCAGTTCGTGGCGGCCAACCGGGGCCTGCGCCCCGACATGATGTCGGTGACCTGCCGGGGCGGCCAGCTCCAGGAGGTGCGGATCTGCTTTACCAAGGACCTGCGCGGCTTCACCCCCTGCCCCGAGGTGGCGCGCCAGAATTGCCGCGCCGGCGAGGTTGCCATCGACGCCGCGCGGTAGAGGATGCCGCGCTCCGCCCCCGGGTCCGCTCGCCGGGGCCCGCGGTGAGACAGGCCCGGACGTCATGAATTACCGCCACGCCTTCCACGCCGGAAATTTCGCCGACGTCCTGAAGCACCTCGTGCTCAGCCGCGTTCTGGCCCATCTCTGCCAGAAGCCGACGGGGTTCCGGGCGATCGACACCCATGCGGGCCTCGGCTTCTACGACCTGACCGCCGACGAGGCCGGGCGCACCGGCGAGTGGCACGAGGGCTGGGGCCGCCTCGCGACGCCGTTCCCCGAAGCCGTCGAGACCCTGCTCGCCCCCTACCGGGCGGCGGTGGCGGCGGTGCAGGACCGGCACGGGCCTGCGATCTATCCGGGCTCGCCCGCGATCATCCGCGAGTTCCTGCGCCCCAGCGACCAGGGCGTGTTCGTGGAGCTGCATCCGGCCGACGCCGAGACCCTGCGGGCGCGCTTCAACCAGGATTCGCTCTCGAAGGTGATGCATCTCGACGGCTGGACGGCCCTCAACGCGCTGATCCCGCCCCCTGAGCGCCGCGGCCTCGTCCTGATCGACCCGCCCTACGAGGAGCTCGGCGAGATCGACCGGCTCGGGGTGGCGCTGGCCAGGGCGGCGCGCAAGTGGCCGACCGGCATCTATCTCGGCTGGTATCCGATCAAGGACGTCGCCAAGGTCGACCACATGGTGGCGCAGCTCGACCGGGAGCTCGCCCGCCCGGCCCTGCGCCTCGACCTGATGGTCTCCGAGCCCGACCCGACCCGGCTCAACGGCACCGGCCTCGTGATCGTCAACCCGCCCTGGCGGCTCGGCGAGGAGGCGATGCTGTTCCTGCCGGCGCTGGCCGAGCGCCTCGCCCGCACCGATTACGGCGCCTTCCGCTGCGAGGCGTTCGGCGCCGAGGCCTGAGCGTCCGGCAACACGCGGCCGCCGTGCCTCGAATCGGCGCCCTTCCTCGAGCCGTTCACGGTTCCTCGTTCCTGTCATCACCTGACTGGTGGTTGAGGAATTATATTTTTCACTCCTAGAGTGTGGAAGGCGGATCAACACGAACAAATCCCGGGGGGCGTACAGATGTCCAAGTGGACGGAAACAGTTCCGTTGGATGCCTCGCGCCGGCTATTGAACGGCGATCTGCGCGGCGCGCGCAACGCGACGATGCTCGAACTCCTCGGAAATCCTCGGTCGAGCTACGACGAGACCTGTCGCGATCCCACCAACCCCGACCTCGTCCGACGCATCGTCCGCGAGGATGTCGGGCCCTTCAAAGTTCGGGGCTTGCAGCCGGCCGTCGAGACCCTGCGCGCCATCCTCGCCGACGTGAAGACCGAACATCCCGAGATTCACGCTCTGCTCGGGCAAGTGGGAATGTTGTGCTGCCGCTTCGTCAGGGGGAGCCGCAGTGCGATCAGCAATCACTCCTGGGGCACGGCGATCGATCTGACGATCGATGGGATCCTCGACCGCCGAGGCGATAACCGGGCTCAAAGGGGCCTGCTCGCGATCCATCCCGTCTTCAACCGGCACGGCTTCTACTGGGGAGCCGCGTTCCCGACCGAGGACGCCATGCATTTCGAAGCCTCCGACCAGTTGATCCGAAGCTGGCATCGCGAGGGGCGTCTGTTCGGCGAGGGGCAGGATTCCGCGCCGGCCTTCGCCGAGTTCGGGGATCGCGGGTCGGAGGTGCTGGGGGTCCAGCGCCGCCTCGCCCTGGCGATCTCCGGGGAGATCGACGCGGACGGGGTCTTCGGGGCTGTGACGCGCGCGGCGGTGATGGAGTTCCAGCGGCGCCAGCGACGACCCGTCACCGGGATCGTCGACGACGCGACCTGGGCAGCCCTGAAGGCAGAGACGCCGGATGTTGCGTGATCAGGTGTGACGAGGAGGCGAGGATGCCGGAGTTAAGGTCTGCGGACGTCATGGTTGATGCCCTTCTGGGCAACGAGGACACGATCGAGAAGCTGAGGACCGATCCGGCTCCGACCCTCCGCGAGGCTGCCGCGGAGGCCAAGAGGACAACTCCCCTCAACGGAGACGTCTGGGTCTACCGCATGGTCGTCGGCTTCCTGGGAGGCGTCGTAACCATCGTGGCCGTTGGACTGATCGTCCTGAGTTTCGTGGAATCGAAGTCCACCCCGGAGGGCCTGATCGCGCTGGGTTCGGCGGCGGTCGGTGCCCTGGCGGGCCTCCTGGCGCCCGCCCCCTCTCGCTGAGCGCGCCTGCCGGTGCAGGCATCGATCACGAACAGATCGTCGACGGTGATTTGGCCAAGGCCGCCGGATCACGGACACCCCTTGGGCGGGTCGGTTCGACCCCCCGACATCGATCAGCTCCAGATCGGCATTCCGCGAGCGCGGACCCTGTCTCCCGAAAGGACGGGGAACCCACTGAAACCCACTGAAACCGCCTGCAACCGACGCGATCAGGCGACGAGGCGCCCCTCCAGCGGAAACACCTTGGCGGGGTTCATCAGCCAGTGCGGGTCGAAGACGTTCTTCACCCGCATCTGCTGCTCGAGATCGACCTGGGCGTACTGGAAGCGCATGAGTTCGCGCTTCTCGATGCCGACGCCGTGCTCGCCCGTCAGGCAGCCGCCGACCTCGACGCAGAGCTTGAGGATCTCGTCGCCGGCCGCCTCGGCCTTCTCCATCTCGCCCGGCTTGTTGATGTCGAACAGGATCAGCGGGTGGAGGTTGCCGTCGCCGGCATGGAACACGTTGGCGACGCGCAGGCCCTTCTCGGCGCAGATCGCCCCGATGCGCTCCAGCACCCCGGGGAGCTGGCCGGTGGGGATGGTGCCGTCCATGCAGATGTAGTCCGAGATCCGGCCGGTGGCGCCGAAGGCGGACTTGCGGCCCTTCCAGATCGCGGCGCTCTCGGCTTCCGATTTCGAGACCCGGATGCTGGTCGGGTTGAAGTCGCTGGCGATGGCCTCGATGCGGGCGAGCATCGCCGTGCATTCGGCGTCCGAGCCCTCGACCTCGATGATCAGCATGGCCTCGGCGTCGCGCGGGTAGCCGGCCTGGGCGAAATCCTCGGTGATGAGGATCGCCTCGCGGTCCATGTACTCGATCGCCACCGGGATGATGCCGGCGCCGATGATGGCGGCCGTGCAGGCGCCCGCATCCTCCACCGAGCCGAAGCCGACGAGGGCCGGGCGCGCGCCCTCCGCCGCCCGCAGGATGCGCACGGTGGCCTCGGTGACGATGCCGAGCTGCCCCTCGGAGCCGCAGACGAGGCCGAGGAGGTCGTAGCCGGCCGCGTCGAGGTGCTCGCCGCCGATCTCCACCACGGTGCCGTCGTTCATCACCAGGGTGACGCCGAGCAGGTTGTTGGTGGTCACCCCGTACTTGAGGCAGTGCGCGCCGCCGGAATTCATCGCGATGTTGCCCGCGATGGTGCAGGCGAGCTGGCTCGACGGGTCGGGGGCGTAGAAGAAGCCCTCGTGGCTGACCGCGCCCGAGATGGCGAGGTTGGTGATGCCGGCCTCGACCCGCGCGGCGCGGTTCTCGTAATCGACGGCCAGGATGCGGTTCATCTTGGAGATGCCGAGGATCACCGCGTCCTCCTGCGCGATGGCGCCGCCGGCGAGCGAGGTGCCGGCGCCCCGCGGCACCACCCGGACGCCGTTGGCGTGGCAGAACGCCATCACGGCCGAGACCTCGGCGGTGGTCGAGGGCAGGACGACGGCCAGGGGCATCTTGCGGTAGGCGGTGAGCCCGTCGGTCTCGAAGGCGCGGCGCTCGTCCTCGGTGGTCACCAGGGCCTCCGGCGCGACCAGCGGCGCGAGGCCGGCGATGATCGCCTCGCGGCGGGCAACGATGGCGGCATCGGGCACGGGAAAGGCGATCGACATGGGGGCGGCTCCTCGCACACGGCTTCGCCTTCAGCCTGCACTCAGGCGCAGCGGCCTAAGACCGATGCCGCGAGCAGGGGGCGCTTTGTGACGGACCTTAGGCCAAACCACGGGTTTCCGCATCCTGCGGGGATGCCGAATGCGGGCCTTGGGACGAAACCCGCGCCCTGAAGCTTCGTTTCGTCGCAGGACGGGACCGAGAGTTGAGGCGTTCTCAGTCTCGATCTGTTCTAAATGCCTAAGCTCTGCCATAAGCGAAGGCGGCTTCGGCCGCCCTAAGGAGGAAAACAACAATGCGTCATCTGATCCTCGGCGCCGCGCTCGCGCTTCTGCTGCCGCTCTCCGCACAGGCCCAGGAGGCCGGCGACGCCGCGGCCGGCGAGAAGGCCTTCGCGCCCTGCAAGGCCTGCCACGCCTTCGGCAAGAACGGCGTCGGCCCGGACCTGAAGGGCGTCGTGGGCCGCAAGGCCGGCACGCACGAGGGCTACAACTACTCCGCCGCCCTGAAGGGCTCGGGCATCACCTGGGACGAAGCCAACCTCAAGGAATGGCTGAAGGACCCCAAGGCCAAGGTGCCGGGCAACAAGATGGTCTATCCGGGCCTCAAGGACGACAAGAAGCTCGCCGACGTGATCGCCTATCTCGGCACGCAGAAGTAAGCGTCGCCTCCGGTCCCGTGCGGGGCCGGGTCGCCATCGGCGAAAGCCTTCCGAAGGGTCGTTCCCACCGCGGTGGGGACGGCCCTTTCTTTATCGGGCTTCGGCTTCCGCCCGGGGGTGTTCCCGTGCCGCGTCCGGGCCCGGCTCCTGCGCGAGGTTCTCGTGCAGGGAACTGCGCAGCTGGACGAGGGTGTCGAGGAGGGCGCGGCGGCCGTCGAGGTCGAGGCCCGTGAGGCCGCCCGCGAGGCCCGGCACGCATTCCATCCGCTCGCGCAGGGACCGGCCGGCCGGGGTGAGGAAGATGCTGACCTGCCGCTCGTCGGCCCGGTCCCGGGCGCGCCGGACATGGCCGGCCGCCTCCAGGCGCTTCAGCAGGGGCGTCAGGGTCCCGGAATCGAGGAACAGGCGCTGGCCGATCTCCTTGACCGTCAGGCCCTCCTCTTCCCACAGCACCAGCAGGACCAGATACTGGGGGTAGGTCAGGTCATGCCCGGCGAGCAGCGCCCGGTAGGCGCGCCCGAAGGCGTGGGCCGTGGCGTAGACGGCGAAGCAGAGCTGGCTGTCGAGGCTCAGGGCGTCGGCGCCCGGGTCGATGGCCGGCTCGGTGCGGGGGCGGGTGGTCCGTCCCGACATGGTGCGGTGTCCTTCCTCATGGGTGGCCGTACGGAACCGGCGACCTGTCACGACCTTATGCAAAACTCGTATTGCGCACAATCAAGTTCCGTGCGAGATGAAAACTAGGTTGCGCGCAATCGAGATCGTCCCGGCCCGGCCGGGGCGGAGCGCCCGAACCGACGCGTCCGTTCACCACGAGGAGAGACCGACATGAAGGCACTCTACACCGCACACGCCCATGCCACCGGCGGCCGCGAGGGCTCCGCCGCGACCGACGACTCCAAGGTGGACGTCAAGCTCTCGACCCCGAAGGAGCTGGGCGGCGGCGGCGGCGCCGGCACCAATCCGGAGCAGCTCTTCGCGGCCGGCTACGCCGCCTGCTTCCTCGGCGCGATCAAGTTCGTGGCCGGCAAGGACAAGATCCAGGTTTCGGAGGAGTCCAAGATCGAGTCGAGCGTCGGCATCGGCCCGCGCGACGACGGCACCGGCTTCGGCCTCGTGGTCGCCCTCAAGGCGACCCTGCCGGGCCTCGACCGGGCCGTGGCCGAGGATCTCGTGAAGCGCGCCGACGTGGTGTGCCCCTATTCCCACGCCACCCGCGGCAACATCCAGGTCGACATCTCGGTCGCCTGATCCCGCCCGGCCGTGGAGCCCGCCTCCACGGCCCCGGGTCGCGCCTGGGACCTCGGAAGTCCTGGGACCTCGGAAATCCTGGGACCTCGGAAGTCCTGGGACGTCAGAAGTGGCGTCCCAGGACCTCGCGCACCCGCTCGACCATCTCGGCCACCGGCACCGAGAACTGGGCCGGGCGCGCGGCCTTCCACTCGGCGTTGCTGGTGATGGCGGCCGCCGCCTTGGCGCCCTCGATCAGGTCCTTGATCTGGACCTCGCCGGCCTCGCGCTCGTTCGAGCCCTGGATGATGGCGCAGGGGCTGCCGCGCCGGTCGGCGTATTTCATCTGCGCCTTCATGCCCGAGCCGCCGAGATAGAGCTCGGCCCGGATGCCGGCCTCGCGCAGGGTCGAGACCAGGCGCTGGTAATCCGCGATGTTGTCCCGGTCGAGCACCAGCACCACCACGGGGCCGGGCTTGGCGATGCCCTCCAGGAGCGGGCTCTTCACGAGTTGCAGCGCCGAGAACAGGCGCGAGACGCCGATGGAGAAGCCGGTGGCCGGCACCGGCTCGCTGCGGAAGCGCCCGACGAGGCCGTCGTAGCGCCCGCCCCCCGAGACCGAGCCGAAGCGCACCACCTGGCCCTCGTCGTTGGTGACCGGGAAGGTCAGCTCCGCCTCGTAGACCGGGCCGGTGTAGTATTCGAGCCCGCGCACCACCGAGGGATCGATGCGGATGCGGCCGTCGTAGCCGGCCGCCCCGAACAGGGCTGCCATGTCGGCGAGTTCGCGCACGCCCTCGAGGCCGACGGCGCTGCCCGCGAGGGACGCCTCGAAATTCGCCAGCGTGGTGGCGGTGTCGGCCGGCGCCGCGTCCGCTCCGGTCCAGCCGGTGAAGGCCAGGACCCGGCCGATCGCCTCCTCCGCCAGCCCCGCGCCCTTGGTGAAGTCGCCGCTCTCGTCCCTGCGGCCGGCGCCCAGCAATTCGCGCACGCCCGCATCGCCGAGGCGGTCGAGCTTGTCGATGGCGCGCAGTACGGTCAGGCGCTGGCCGGCGCTGTCGGGACCGCTGAGCCCGATCGATTCCATCAGCCCGTCGAGGACCTTCCGGTTGTTGACCTTGACCACGTACTGGCCGGTCAGCCCGAGCTTCTCCAGGGTGTCGGCCATCAGCATGCAGATCTCGGCATCGGCCGCCACCGAGCCGGCGCCCACGATGTCGGCGTCGAACTGCATGAACTGGCGGAAGCGGCCCGGGCCCGGCTTCTCGTTGCGGAAGACGTAGCCGGCGCGGAAGCTCCGGTAGGGCTTGGGGATCGCGTCGAAATGCTCGGCCACGTGCCGGGCGAGCGGCGCGGTCAGGTCGTAGCGCAGCGAGAGCCAGGATTCGTCGTCGTCCTGGAACGAGAACACGCCCTCGTTCGGGCGGTCGAGATCGGGCAGGAACTTGCCCAAAGCCTCGGTGTACTCGACGAAGGGCGTCTCCAGCGCCTCGAAGCCGTAGAGCTCGAAGCTCCGGCGGATCGTCTCCAGCATGCGGTGCTGGGCGGCGATCTCGTCCTCGCGCCGGTCGACGAAACCGCGCGGCAGGCGCGGCTTCAGGGTGTCGGCCTTCGTTGAATCGGCCTTGGCCATGGTGATCTTCGCGTCCGTCGGGGCTGTTCGGGGTCCCGGGGGCTCTATCGCGGGCGGCCTGGGGCGGCAAGCGCGTCGAGGATCGGCGCGCCAAGGATCCGCGCGCCAAGGATCGGCGCGTCGGGCATCAGAGCGCGAGGGCGAGCAGCGCCGCGAGGCTCAGGATGGCGATGGGGATCTGCACCGGGCGCAGGCGGGCGAAGAACAGCGGCGCCTCCCCGCGCCGGGCCGCGATCGGATCGAGCACGGCGATCGCGCCGAAGCCGAGGAGGAGCAGGACCAGGGCCGGCACGGCCTCGTCGAGGGTCGTGAGCACCAGGGCGGCGAAGCCGAGGCTGAACAGGCCGATCATGGTTGCGATCTGGGTGACGGTGGCCCCGCCCTCGGTGCGGAAGCTGACGCCCCGGCGCACCCCCGACAGGAACAGCAGGATGGCGCAGCCCCACAGGATGGTCAGCGCGGCGGCGGCCTGTCCGAGGGGGGCGCCGTTCCAGACCCAGGCGGCCAGCGCGCCGGCGGCGAAGGGCAGCATCGGGCCGTAGCCGAACACCACGCTGAGCCAGGGCACGGCGCGCGGCTCGGTGACCCGCAGGGTCCGTCCGTCGGGTCGATCGTCCATCGTCTGGGGCTCCGGTGGCTGAGGCACCCTCGCCAAACCGGGGCGGGCGCGGGCCGTTCCGCCCGGCGGCAATCCGTCCTCAGGCCGTCTCGGGCTGGGGCGCGCGCCGGGTCGGGCCGGTCCCCGCGCCGGCCTCGGCCGCCGCTTCGGACCCCTTCAGTCCGGACGCCGTCTCCGGCGCGGCGTCGCCCTTGAGCCCGCCACGGCCCTCGCTGGTGGTGTCGAGCCAGAGCACCAGGGCCAGGGCGACGAGGGCCGGGGCACCCAGCGCCAGGAAGGCCCCGGTCCAGCCGAGCATCGCCTGGGCGAGGCCGCCGTACCACGCCGAGAGCGCGCCGCCGATGCCCTGGATGGCGTTGAGGGAGCCCAGGGCCGTCTGGGTACGGCCGGAGCCCCAGGTCAGGTCGGCCACCACCACCGGCACCGCGACGCCGATGATGCCCGAGGCGACGCCGTCGAGAATCTCGGCCGAGATCAGCCAGAGAGGATCGTCGATGAAGGCCGAGAGCGCGGCGCGAACGGGGAGCACCGCGCAGGCGGCGAGGAGGAGCTGGCGCCGGCCGCGCCGGTCGGCGAGCGACCCGGCGAACAGCGCCACGGGAATCATCACCAGCTGCGCCACCATGACGTAGCGGGCGGTCCAGCTCGTGGCGTCGACGGCGGTGGCCACCAGCTTCTGGCCCAGCAGCGAGAGCATGCCGCCATTGCCGAGGTTGAACAGGGCCAGCGCCACCGCCAGCACGAGGAGCTTGCGGTTGCCGACGATGCTGCGCAGGCCGGCGCGCTCCGGCTTGTCGTCGGAATCCTCCTGCCAGCCCACCGCCCGGCGCTCGCTGTAGCAATGGCCCGGGGTGGTGAGCGTGGCGACGATGGCCAGGACCGCCATGGCGCCGAGCACCCAGAAGGCGATGGCCGGGCCGAACCAGCCGGTGCCGAGGCCGATGCCGCCGGCCGCGAGCAGGATGCCAAGATGGTTGAAGGCCTGGTTGCGGCCCTGCTGCTTCGGGAAGCGGTCCTTGCCGACGATGCCGAGGGTGAGGGCGGTGACCGCGGGCAGCAGCAGCGTGCCGCCCGCCGCCGCCATCATCTGCGCGGCGAAGACCGGGATCACGCCCCGGGCCGGCAGCAGCAGCAGGGTGCCGCACAGGATCGCCCCGCAGGCGACCGCGATCAGCAGCCGGGGCCGGCCGAGCCGGTCGACCAGGGCGCCGAAGGGGCCGCTGAGGAGGAGGGAGCCGATGCCCACCAGGGTGGTCACGAAGCCCACCCGCGAGGGGCTCCAGGAGGCGGATTCGGCGAGCCAGGTACCGAGGAAGGGGCCGAGCCCGCCCTGGATGTCGCCCGTGAAGACATTGATCAGGGCGAGGTGGTGCGTGGCGAGCATGCGATCCAGGAACTGATGCGATCCGGCGGCCGGCGGCAGGATGGGCCGCGGCCGGACCGGCTGCGCGTAACGGCCGGGTCCGGCCTTCTTTTTAGGTCCGGCCTTCTTTTTTCAGGTCCGACCTTCAAGGCTCGGGTTCGGCCTTCGATCCGCGGAACTGCCGGATCCCGCCCCGGGCGCAGGAGCCCCAGAGCAGGCCCCCGGGCGAAGAGCCCTCAGGAGGCGAGCGGTCCGGTCTCGCCCTGGGCCTGGGCTTCCATCGCCTTCTGGCGGTAGAGGCCGACGAAGTCGATCGGGTCGATGTAGAGGGGCGGGAAGCCGCCGTTGCGCACGGCCTCGGCGACGATCTGGCGCGCGAAGGGGAAGAGCAGGCGCGGGCACTCGATCATCACGGCCGGGTGGAGCTGGTCCTGCGGGATGTTGCGCATGCGGAAGATGCCCGCATAGGTCAGCTCGAAGGCGAACAGCACCTCGTTGGCGATCTTGGCATCGCCCTCCAGGGTCAGGTCGACCTCGAAATCGAACTCGGCAATCTGCTTGGCGTTGACGTTGACCTGGATGTTGATCTGCGGTCCGCTCTCCTGCGGCTGCAGCGAGCGCGGCGCATTCGGATTCTCGAAGGAGAGATCCTTGGTGTACTGCGCGAGCGCGTTGATCGTCGGCGTCGCGTCGTCGGTCTGCGCCGTGGCGCCACCGTTGCCGTTCGGTGCCGGAGTGTCGGCCATGGCGTTCTGTCCTCTTCCTGAATCGTCGGGGCGCGGTGGAGCCCGGGTCTTGTGCCCCCGGGTCCGGGAGGCGAACCCGTGACAGGCGCCGGTCCCGGTCGCCCGGAGCCGGCCGGACCGGCCTGCACACCGACACGCCGCCACCGCCCGGCCGGCGCGATAGCGCGCTATCATGCTCGTCCGCACGGGACAAGGCGAGGCGGCGCGCGGGCGGGTCAAGGCGGCGCAGCCGCGCGCCCTCGCCTGGAATCGGCATCCGCGATATCCATATCATCGCACGACCCCGGAGGTTCGGTCCCGGCCGAGACTCCGCGCGCGGGACGCCGGCCCGCGCCTTGCGCAGGGGCCGTCAACTGCGCGACATGGCTGCGCGACTGGGCCGGGATTCCCTCGGCCAGGCCTGTCAGCCGAAGAATCGGGCCGGGTTTCCAGAGCCCCGTGAAGTAACGTATTCGTGCCACGGCCACGATCGGATCAGTGATGCAGGACTCCTTCGACTTGACGACCCTGATCTTCCTCGCGCTGGCGGTCTTCGTCATCTGGCGCCTGCGTTCGGTGCTGGGTCAGAAGACCGGCACGGAGCGCTCGCCCTTCAAGCCGGTGGACCGCAGCCGCACCGAGCCGCCGGCCGCGCGCGGGGACGGCGACAACGTCGTGCGCCTGCCGGGCGCCGACCGGGTCCAGCCCCAGGCGGAGCGCGGCCAGACCGCGGTGAAGACGGACGTGCGCGACTGGCGCGGCATCGCCGAGCCCGGCTCGGCCATCGCCCACGGCCTCGAGGCCGTCGTCCAGGTCGAGCCCGCCTTCGATCCGCGCGCCTTCGTGGAGGGCGCCCGCAGCGCCTACGAGGCCATCGTGATCGCCTTCGCCAAGGGGGACCGCAAGACCCTGCGCAGCCTGCTCTCCCGCGAGGTCTGCGAGGGCTTCGAGCGCGAGATCGATGCCCGCGAGGGCCGCCGCGAGACCGTGGAGACCACCTTCGTCTCCCTCGACAAGGCCGAGATCGTCTCCGTCGACGTGAAGAACCGCGTCGCGCAGATCACCGTGCGCTTCCTCTCCCACCTCATCACCGCCACCCGCAACGCGCAGGGCCAGGTCACCGACGGCAGCGCCGAGGCGGTGGTGGAGGTCCCCGACGTCTGGACCTTCGCCCGCACCCTCGGCACCCGCGACCCGAACTGGCAGCTCGTCGCCACGGAAGCCGGCGCCTGAGCCCGACGCCGTACAGGATCGCGTGACCCGGTTCTCCCGTCCCGCGGCGATCCTCCTCGCCGCCCTCAGCCTCCCCTCCCCCGGCTCGGCCGCCCCCGCGGCCGAGCCGTTTCGCGTGGGCGGGGCCGTGCTGGAGCCCGTCGCGACCGCCGCCCTGCCGGGCTTTCCCGGCCCCGACGCCGCCGGGGCGCTGGCGGCCTTCCGGCGGACCTGCCGGACCCCGCCGGCGACGCCCCAGCCCGCCACCGTCACGGGCGCGCCCGAGGCGCTGCGGGCCGCCTGCGCCCGGGCCGAGACCGTGCCCGAGGCCGAGGCGGCGCGCTTCTTCGCGGAGGCCTTCGAGGCCTACCGGATCGTCAGGCCCGCGGCCGGCGGCGACCCGGAGCGGCGCACCGGCTTCCTCACCGGCTATTTCGAACCGGAACTCGTCGGCGCACCCGCCCCGGGCCCGGATTTCACCACCCCGGTGCTCGCCCGGCCCGACGACTTGGTCAGCCTGGAGCCCGGCGAGACGCGGCCCGGCCTCGACCCGTCCCTGCGTGCCGCGCGCCGGGTCGGCGACGGCTTCGAGGCCTATCCCGACCGGGCCGCGATCGAGGACGGCGCCCTCGGGGCCCGGGCCCGGCCCCTGCTCTACCTGCGCGACGCCGTCGACCTGTTCGTGCTCCAGGTCCAGGGCTCGGGCCGGGTCCGCCTGACCGACGGGCGCTCGGTCCGGGTGCTCTACGACGGCCGCAACGGCCGGCCCTACACCTCCATCGGCAAGCTCATCGTGGCGGAGGGGCACCTGCCCCTCGACGGCCTCACCCTGGCGCGCTGGACCGGCTGGCTGCGGGCGAACCCGCAGCACGCCGCCCGGCTGATGCGGGCCAACGCCTCCTACATCTTCTTCCGCCTCGCCGAGATCGACGACCCGAGCCTCGGGCCGCCCGGCGGCGCCGGCGTGCCGCTCAGCCCGGGCCGCAACCTCGCGGTGGACGCCACCCTCTGGCGCTACGGCCTGCCGTTCTGGCTCGAGGGGCGGATCGCCGGGGCCTCCGAGCCGGGGCGCCTCGTCGTCGCCGCCGATACCGGCTCGGCCATCGTCGGGCCGGCGCGGGGCGACCTCTACCTCGGCACCGGCGCGGAGGCGGGTGTCGCCGCCGGAAACCTGCGCGACGCGGTCGGCTTCGTCGTGCTGCTGCCGAAATCCGGGGCGTCCGCCCCATGAAGACGCCCCGGCGCCCGCGCGGCCTCTCCGGCGAGGACGCCTATCTCTGGGGCGAGATCGCCCGGCTGATCACGCCCCTGCGCGGCCGCCTCGCCGGGCGGGGCGCCGCGGGCAAGCCGTCCGCCGCCACGCCCACCCCGGCGGCGGCGGCGACCCAGGCGGCGCCCACCAAGCCCGCCCCCTCGAAGCCTGTCTCGACGAAGCCCGCGCCGCCGAAGCCGATGCCCCGGACGCTGGCCAAGCGCGCGGCGCTGAAGCCGACCCCGCCGCCGGTGCCGCCGGCCCCCGTCCTGGCCCCCGCACCCCCGACCGCGCCCGGCCTGGAGCGCCGGGTCCGCCTCGCCCTGCGCCGGGGCGCCCTCCAGGTCGATGCCCGGATCGACCTGCACGGGATGTACCAGGCGGAGGCGCACGGGGCGCTGATCGGCTTCCTGATGCGGGCCCGCGCATCCGGTCACACCCACGTCCTCGTGGTCACCGGCAAGGGCGGCCCGACCTACGACGACGCCTTCTCGGAGCGCGGCGTGCTCCGCCGCAGCGTGCCTCACTGGCTGCGCGCGCCGGAGCTGCGCAACGTGGTCCTGGGCTTCGAGGAGGCGGCCCGCCACCATGGCGGCGCCGGGGCCCTCTACGTCCGCCTGCGCCGCCGCTGAAGCCTCTGGGAAGCGCGTTCCGCGCGGTCCCGGGAGGGCCCGAGGCATGCCCCGCGGGCGGACCTTGCGAAATCCCGCGAAACGCGGTACCGCTAGGGCCTCTCCTCGTTACGCCGCGTTGCATCCGTGAGCCCCTGGCTCCGCCAAGACGATGCGCGGAGCCGTCTTTCCCCAGGACGGACCGACTGATCGGCGCCGAAACGGCGCCCGGCGACCAAACTCCCCGACTGCCCTGTCCGACCCTCTGCCCCGCCTCGCCCTTCCCGCCGGTTCTGAATCCCCCATGACGTCACCGTACGAGACCCTCCCCGTGGAAAGCCCGGCCGAGGGCGGAATCGTCGCCGCCGATCTCGACGGCATGCGCGAGGTCAAGCTCCAGGACCTCAAGTCCAAGACGCCGACCGACCTGATCGCCTTCGCCGAGGAGGTCGAGGTCGAGAACGCCTCGACCATGCGCAAGCAGGAGCTGATGTTCGCGATCCTGAAGCAGCTCGCTGCCAAGGAGGTCGAGATCATCGGCGCCGGCACCGTCGAGGTGCTGCAGGACGGCTTCGGCTTCCTGCGCTCGTCCGATTCGAACTACCTGCCGGGCCCCGACGACATCTACATCTCGCCGACCCAGATCCGGCGCTTCGGCCTGCGCACCGGCGACACGGTCGAGGGACCGATCCGCGGCCCGAAGGACGGCGAGCGCTACTTCGCCCTGCTGAAGGTCAACACGATCAACTTCGAGAACCCGGAGAAGATCAAGCACAAGGTCCATTTCGACAACCTGACGCCGCTCTTCCCGACGCAGCGCTTCAAGCTCGAACTGGACAATCCGCCGAAGAAGGATTTCTCGCCGCGGATCATCGACATCGTCGCTCCGATCGGCAAGGGCCAGCGCGCGCTGATCGTGGCGCCGCCGCGCACCGGCAAGACCGTGCTGATGCAGAACATCGCGCAGTCGATCACCATCAACCACCCGGAATGCTACCTCATCGTGCTGCTCATCGACGAGCGCCCCGAGGAAGTCACCGACATGATCCGCTCGGTGAAGGGCGAGGTCATCGCCTCGACCTTCGACGAGCCGGCCACCCGCCACGTGCAGGTCGCCGAGATGGTGATCGAGAAGGCCAAGCGCCTGGTGGAGCACGGCCGCGACGTGGTCATCCTGCTCGACTCGATCACGCGCCTCGGACGCGCCTACAACACGGTCGTCCCCTCCTCCGGCAAGGTGCTGACCGGCGGCGTCGACGCCAACGCCCTGCAGCGCCCGAAGCGCTTCTTCGGTGCGGCCCGCAACATCGAGGAGGGCGGCTCGCTCTCGATCATTGCCACGGCGCTCATCGACACCGGCTCGCGCATGGACGAGGTGATCTTCGAGGAGTTCAAGGGCACCGGCAACTCCGAGATCATTCTCGACCGCAAGGTCTCCGACAAGCGCATCTTCCCGGCCATCGACATCACCCGCTCGGGCACCCGCAAGGAAGAGCTCCTGGTGCCGCCGGACGCGCTCAAGAAGACCTACGTCCTGCGCCGGATCCTCAACCCGATGGGCGTCACCGACGCGATCGAGTTCCTCATGGACAAGCTGCGCCAGACCAAGAGCAACAACGACTTCTTCGACTCGATGAACACCTGAGATTCATCCGGCCGGACGCGGGGGCGGGGTCCGCCGCGTCCGGCCAGTGCTTTGCTGCTATTCGACGATTTCCCGACGAAACGAATTCGTTAGCTGGTTAACGACAGCTTGACGCGACTCGCGTCGGCGTCCGGGGCGTCGCTCCCATGCCCGAACAGACCACCCTCTTCGCGCCTGCCACCGGCCCCGGCCGCTCGGCCGTCGGCGTCGTCCGGATCAGCGGGCCGGCCGCGGCGGAGGTGATCCGCAGCCTCGCCGGTCCCCTCCCCGTCCCCCGTCGCCTCTCCCTTCGCACCCTGCGCGCGCCCGACGGTACGCCGCTCGACCAGGCCCTCGTCGCCTGGATGCCGGCGCCTGCCAGCTTCACCGGCGAGGACATGGTGGAGCTTCACCTGCATGGCGGCGTCGCGGTCCGCAGCGCGGTCCTGCGGGCCCTGGCCGACATCCCCGGATGCATCCCGGCCGGACCCGGGGCCTTCACCCGCCGGGCCTTCCTCAACGGTCGCCTCGATCTCACCGAGGCCGAGGGCATCGCCGACCTCATCGACGCCGAGACCGAGGCGCAGCGGCGACAGGCCCTGCGCCAGCTCGACGGCGCGCTCGGCGGGATCGTGGCCGACTGGCGCCGGCGCCTCATCGACCTGCTCGCCGGCGTCGAGGCGGCCCTCGACTTCTCGGACGAGGGCGACGTCGACGACGCGGCCCTGGATGCCGCGCTGGCGGACAAGGCGCGGGCAATCCGCGACGCGGTCACGACGGTGCTCGCCGATGCCCGCCGCGGCGAGCGCCTGCGCGACGGCTTCACGGTGGTCCTGGCCGGGCCGCCCAATGCCGGCAAGTCGACACTCCTGAACGCCCTGAGCCGACGCGAGGCGGCGATCGTCTCCGCCACCCCCGGCACCACCCGCGACGTGATCGAAATCCGCTGCGATCTCGGCGGCCTGCCGGTGGTCCTCGTCGACACCGCCGGCCTGCGCGAGGCCGGCGATGCGATCGAGGCGGAGGGCATCCGCCGGACGCGCGCCCGCATGCAGCAGGCCGACCTGATCGTATTGCTGGCCGGACCGGACGCCGAATCCGCGCCGTCCCTGCCGATGCCGGACGGACCCGTGCTGCGCGTCCACACCAAGCGCGATCTCGACCCCGCGACGGCCCTGCCGGAGGGTGGGATCGGCATCTCGGCGAAGACCGGGGCGGGCCTCGACCGGCTGCTGACGGCGATCGAGGCGAAGGCGGAAGAGGCGGTGGGAAGCGGGGATGCCCTCATCACCCGCGAGCGCCATCGGCTCGGACTGACCCGCTGCCGCGAGCATCTCGACCGCCTACTGGCCGGGACGGCCCTGCCGGAACTCGCCGCCGAGGACCTGCGGCTCGCCGTGCGGGCGCTGGGCGAGGTCGCCGGACATGTGGGCGTCGAGGAGATGCTGGACCGGCTGTTCTCGGGCTTCTGCATCGGCAAGTGACCGGGCCGAACATCTGTCTGTGACCGCGGGAGCATGAGCCGGCGGTTTCACGTGAAAACCGCGGCCCGGCCGATCCTTCGATTGACCATCGGCGCCCCAGCCGCTTAATCGATCCCATGCACCACACACCTGATTCCTACGACGTCATCGTCGTCGGTGGAGGCCATGCCGGCGTCGAGGCCGCCGCGGCATCGGCGCGGATCGGCGCGCGGACGGCCCTCGTCACCCATCAGGCCGCCACCATCGGCGCGATGTCCTGCAATCCGGCGATCGGCGGGCTCGGCAAGGGTCACCTCGTGCGCGAGGTCGATGCCCTCGACGGCCTGATGGGGCGCGTCGCCGATGCCGCCGGCATCCAGTTCCGGCTGCTGAACCGGCGCAAGGGTCCGGCGGTGCGCGGCCCGCGCACCCAGGCCGACCGCAAGCTCTACGCCCGCGCCATGCAGGCCGCCATCGCCGAGACCGCAAACCTCAGCGTGATCGAAGGGGAGGTGGCCGACCTCGTCCTCGCACAGGGCCGCGTCTCCGCCGTGATCCTGGCCGACGGACGCACCCTCCCCTGCGCCGCCGTGGTGCTCACCACCGGCACCTTCCTGCGCGGCCTCATCCATATCGGCGAGACCCAGATCCCGGCGGGCCGGGTCGGTGAGGCCCCGTCCCTGGGCCTGGCCCGGACGTTGGACCGGGCCGGTTTCGCCCTCGGCCGCCTGAAGACCGGCACGCCCGCCCGGCTCGACGGCCGCACCATCGACTGGTCCGGCCTGGAGATGCAGTCGGCGGACGAGGACCCCGTCCCGTTCTCGACCCTGACGGAGCGGATCACCACGCCGCAGATCCAGTGCGGCATCACCCGCACCACCCAGGCGGTGCACGATCTGATCCGCGCCAACCTGCATCGCTCGCCGATGTATTCGGGTGGGATCGCCAGCCGGGGCCCGCGCTACTGCCCCTCGATCGAGGACAAGGTCGTCCGCTTCGGCGACCGCGAGGGCCACCAGATCTTCCTCGAGCCGGAAGGCCTCGACGACCCGACGGTCTATCCGAACGGCATCTCCACCGCGCTGCCCGAGAGCGTCCAGCGCGACCTCATCGCGCTGATCCCCGGCCTGGAGCGGGCCGCCATCCTGCGGCCGGGCTACGCCATCGAGTACGATTACGTCGATCCGCGCGAACTCGACGCCACTCTCCAGGCCAAGCGTCTGCCGGGCCTGTTCCTGGCCGGGCAGATCAACGGCACCACGGGCTACGAGGAAGCGGCGGGGCAGGGGTTGGTCGCCGGCATCAACGCCGCCCGCCTCGCCGGGGGCTCTCCGCTCACCACCTTCGACCGGGCCGAATCCTATCTCGGGGTGATGATCGACGACCTCGTCACCCATGGGGTGAGCGAGCCCTACCGCATGTTCACCTCGCGCTCGGAATACCGCCTCTCGCTCCGCATCGACAATGCCGACGAGCGCCTGACGCCGAAGGGCGCCGCCCTCGGCTGCGTCGGCGGGCGCCGGGCCGCGCATTTCGCCGCCGCTCAGACGGCCCTCGACGCCGCGCGCGCCCAACTCGACAGCCTGAGCCTGACCCCCAACCAGGCTCGCGCCGTCGGCATTGAGCTCAACCAGGACGGCATCCGCCGCAGCGCCTTCCAGCTCCTGTCCTACCCGGGGATCGACTGGGCGCGGCTCTGCGCGGTCTGGCCGGACCTCGCCGCCGTGCGGGCCCGCGTGGCCGAGCGGCTCTGCACCGACGCCACCTATGCGGTCTATCTCGACCGCCAGCAGGCGGACATCGCCGCCTTCCGGCGGGACGAGGCGGTCGCCCTGCCGATCCGGCTGGACTATGCGGGGATTCCCGGCCTGTCGAACGAGATGCGCCTGAAGCTCGAAGCCGTGCGCCCCGGGACCCTGGGGCAGGCCGCGCGGATCGAGGGGGTGACCCCGGCCGCCCTGACCCTGCTCGCCGCCCATGCCCGCCGAGCCGACCGCGGGGCCGGCCATGGCCTCTGATCGCGACCGCGATCGGGTCCTGGCGTCAGCGGGTGTTTCACGTGAAACAGCGCAGCGCCTCGATCTCTATGTCGAGCAGCTCCGGCGCTGGCAGAACGTGAAGAACCTCGTCGGGCCCGCCACCCTGTCCGAGGTCTGGACCCGCCACATCGCCGATGCGCTCCAGCTCCGGGAAATCGCCCCGGAGGCGCAGACCTGGCTCGATCTCGGCGCCGGCGCCGGCCTGCCGGGGCTGGTCCTCGCCATCGCGGGCCGCGAGCGGACCGGATTTCAGGTTGATCTCGTGGAGAGCAACGCGCGCAAATGCGCCTTCCTCACCGAGACCGCCCGCCTCACCGCTGCGCCGGCCCGGGTGCACAATGCCCGCATCGAGCAGGTCATCGGTGGCCATCGCGGGGTCGCGGTGGTCTGCGCCCGGGCGCTCGCCCCCCTCGCCCAGCTGCTCGCCTGGGCGGAGCCGCTGTTGACAACCGGCACGGTCGGCCTGTTTCCGAAAGGACGTGATGTCCAATCGGAATTGACCGAGGCCGCGCAACGGTGGAGATTCGTTTACGATCTCGTGCCGAGCCGAACCGAGTCGGAAGCGCGGATCGTCCGCGTCACGACCCTATCTCGCGTGGATTCATGACAAGCGATCCGACTCCCGTACCGACGACCGGAGGCCATCCGGATCGGCCGCTGCGCATCCTGGCGCTGGCCAATCAGAAGGGCGGCGTCGGCAAGACGACGACGGCGATCAACCTGGGGACGGCCCTGGCGGCCATCGGCGAGAGCGTGCTGGTGATCGACCTCGATCCGCAGGGCAACGCCTCGACAGGCCTCGGCATCGACCGGCGCCAGCGCAAGGTCTCGACCTACCACGTGCTGGCCGGCGAGGCTTCCCTGGGCCAGGCCTGCATCCCGACCGCGGTGCCGCGCCTGATGGTGGCCCCCTCCACCATGGACCTGCTCGGCCTGGAGCTGGAGATGGCGAGCGCGCCGGACCGCGCCCACCGCCTGCGCAACGTGCTCAAGGGCGTCGGCGAGGCCGGCGCTACGGCGGGCGTCACCTACGTGCTGATCGACTGCCCGCCCTCGCTCAACCTCCTCACCATCAATGCCCTGGCCGCCTCCGATGCGGTGCTGGTGCCGCTGCAATGCGAGTTCTTCGCCCTGGAGGGCCTGAGCCAGCTCCTGCGCACCGTCGAGCAGGTCCGCGGCGCCCTCAATCCGCGCCTGACCATCCAGGGCATTGTCCTGACGATGTTCGATCCGCGCAACAACCTGTCGGCGCAGGTGGTGGCGGATGTGCGCAGCTTCATGGGCGAGAAGGTCTACGAGACCATGATCCCGCGCAACGTGCGCGTGTCCGAGGCGCCGTCGCACGGCAAGCCGGTGCTGCTCTACGATCTCAAATGCGCGGGCAGCCAAGCCTATCTGCGCCTTGCCTCGGAGATCATCCAGCGCGAGGGGCGCCTGCCCGTCGCGGCGTGACGAGGCGGGGGCACCCTGCCCCCGCCCTGTGAAGCGGTTCAGTCAGGTTCGGAGTTGAAGCAGGTGGCGATGGCGGATGATGTGGTGCGGCCCCGGCTCGGGCGCGGCCTCGCGGCCCTGATCGGCGATTTCGGCGACGACAATGCCGAGGCGAGCAAGTCCCAGGCGCAGCGCAAGGTCGCGGTGGAGTTCCTACGCCCGAACCCGCGCAACCCGCGCCGCCGCTTCAACGAGTCGGACCTCGAGGAGCTGTCCGCCTCGATCAAGCTGCGCGGGATCATCCAGCCGATCGTGGTGCGGGCGCTCGCGGGCGTGCCGGACACCTACGAGATCGTGGCGGGCGAGCGCCGCTGGCGCGCGGCCCAGCGCGCCGGGCTCCACGAGGTGCCGGTGGTCACGGTGGAGATCGACGACCGGACCTCCCTCGAATTCGCCATCCTGGAGAACGTCCAGCGTACCGACCTCAACGCCATTGAGGAGGCCGCCGGCTACGAGCGCCTGATGAGCGAGTTCCAGTACAGCCAGAGTGAACTCGCCGAGATCCTGGGCAAGAGCCGGAGCCACCTCGCCAACACCCTGCGCCTGCTCCAGCTCGCCCCGGCGATCCAGGACCGGGTCGTGGCCGGCGAGATCACGGCGGGCCATGCCCGCGCGCTGCTGGGCGTGCGCGATGCCGAGGGCGTCGCCCGCCGCATCGTGGAGGAGGGGCTGTCCGTCCGCGAGGTCGAGGCCCTGGCCTCCGCCGAGGTGCCGGAGGGCGACGCCCCCCGGCCCGGCCGGCCCCGCCGCGCGGCCGAGAAGGACGCCGAGATCCGCACCCTCGAACAGGCCATGGCCCGGGCGCTCGGCGTGACCGTGGCGCTGAAATCCAAGGTGGCGGGGGCGGGCGAGATCCGCATCCGCTACGAGACCGCCGAGGAGCTCCGGGGGCTCTGCAACCGCTTCAAGGTCGTGCTGCCGGAGGGCTGACGCTCAGCGCCGGCGGGCGGCCTCGCCGGCGATGCGCAGGAGCGTGCTCGACGCGTGGGCATGAGCCAGGTCCGGGTCCGCCCGGCGGCAGGCCAGCACCGCGTCCTGCAGCAGCTGGATCGCGTGCCGCAGGGCCGGGGGCGACCAGCGGGCGAGCTGGGTCTCCACGAGCGCCTTGCGCCGGAAATGCAGGCCGCGCCAGTTCGCCACCATCGCGCCGGCGCTCTGCCCCTCCCCGGCGAGCCGGGTGGCCAGCAGCGTCAGGGCGTGCCGCAGGGCCGAGCCGAGCATGACGGACGGGTCCATGCCCTCGTGGCGGAAGCGGCGGTAGTCGCGCTCCACCTCGCCGCTGCGCCCGGCGAAGGCGGCGTCGATCAGCGTGTTGAGCACGCTGCCGGCGACGTCGCTGACCACCGCCTCGACGTCGTCCAGGCTGACCTGGCCCTGCCCGCGGGCGTAGAGGGCGAGCTTCTCGATCTCCGACAGGCTGGCGCCGCGGTCGCCGCCGAGGCTGGTGGCGAGGACGTCCCGGGCGTCGCGGGCGATGCGCAGGCCCTGGTCCTGGAGCGTGCGGTCGATGAGGTCGGCCAGCGCCCGCTCATCGTCCGGGTAGCAGGGCAGGGCGAGGGCCTTCGGCGACTTCTCGCAGAGGGTGCGC
Source organism: Methylobacterium sp. TK31 (assembly GCF_055361545.1). Classification (NCBI taxonomy): domain Bacteria; kingdom Pseudomonadati; phylum Pseudomonadota; class Alphaproteobacteria; order Hyphomicrobiales; family Methylobacteriaceae; genus Methylobacterium; species Methylobacterium sp. TK31. Next base: position 4,135,354 of record NZ_CM143964.1, read on the forward strand.
AGGGGGGCGCTCTTGGCCAGGTCGCCGCCCTCCACCACGATGCGGGCGTTCTGGATCTCGGCCTTCAGGGCCGCCTCGACCGCGGGGGCGTAGTTGCGGCTGCCCGACCGGACCCAGATCGTGCGGGTGCCGTCGAACAGCCCGACGGTGCCGGCCTCGTCCACGAGGCGGCCGGGGTCCTGGGCGAGCACGTCCCCGTCGATCTTCACCATCGCGAAGGGGTCGCCCGGATCGCTGACGAAGGCTTCCGCCAGCGCCTTGGCACGGGTGAAGACGAGGCCGGTATCGGGGCCGTAGACGAGCAGGACCGCGATGCGCGGGTCGGGCCCGCGCCGGATCAGCCCGTCGACGTCGCTGGCCTTGACGGCGGTCACGGGGCGGTCCGGCTCAGGGCTTGGTCACCAGCACGGAGGCGATGCGCGTCTTGATCTGCTCGGCCAGGACCTTGGCGAGGCGGATCTCGGCGTCGCGGGCGGCCCGCAGGCTGGCGAAGCGCTGGATCGAGCGGTCGTAGGTCGCGGTCGAAGTCGCCACGCCCTCGCTGATGATCTTGGTGCCGCTCAAGTCTTCGAGGGCGTACTTGACCGTACCCACGATGGTGCCGGCCTCGGCGCGACCGGTCTGCGAGGAGACGATCGGGGTCTGCACCGACTCGCTGCCCTGCATCTTCAGGCGGTAGCGCTTGGTCGAGGGCTGGCCCGAGCCGTCGAGGTCGAAGATGAGCTCGCTGCGCAGGTAATGCCCAAGGCGTTCCTGGCCCTGCGCCATCGCCACGTCGTCGACCTGCACCGAGGCGAGGAGGGCGGCCATCGGCTCGCCCGAGGCGGTGGGGCCGTAGAGGGGGCGGAAGCAGGCCGACAGGTTGAGCGCCAGGGTGGCGACGACGGCGACCCGCGCGGCCCGGCCGACCGTGCCGGTCGCCGCTGCCCGAACCGCCCCTGCCCCGTTTGCCAAGCGCATCATGCCCGCCGCCGTCTCGCTGTCTCGTCCCGCCCGTCTGTACGGCGAACCGGGGTCCGACGACAGCCTAATCGGCGCAAGCTTTACGTTTCCTATCCGGCAGGATCATGGTCGCCGGACCGGGGGTGTGGACGTTGTAAGCGTCCCTCCGTCCCTCGCGGGGAGAGGCCGGGAGCGGGGGTCGTGCCGCCAGCCCCCTGTGCGTGAGGGTCACCCAACTACCCCTTCCGCCAACGCCTCCCCGCAGGCTCGACGGATCGCGGGCAGGCCCGAGATCCGATGGGGCGGAGGGCCTGGCGGCGCGGATCCCGATCAGACGACGAGGTTCACGATCCGGCCCGGAACCACGATCACCTTCTTCGGGGCGCGGCCCTCCAGGGCCCGCTGCACCGCCTCGTCGGCGAGCACCAGGGCCTGGACCGCGGCGACGTCGGCGCTGCGCGGCACCGTGACGTCCGCCCGCTTCTTGCCGTTGAGCTGGACGGGCAAGGTGACGCTGTCCTCGACGAGGAGCGCACGCTCCACCTCCGGCCAAGCCGCCTGCGCGACGAGGCCGTCGCGGCCGAGCGCCCGCCAGCATTCCTCGGCCAGATGCGGCATCATCGGGGCGATCAGCTGGGTCAGGATCCCGGCCGCCTCCCCGGCGACCGTCCGCGAGACGCCGCCCCGCAGGGCCTCGTCCAGGGCATTGGCCAGGGTGTAGATGTGGGCGACGCAGCGGTTGAAGCGCAGGCGCTCCACGTCCTCCTCCACCGCGGCCAGGGCCTTGTGCGCGGCCTTGCGCAGGGCGGCGTCGCCCGCTCCCTCGGCCGTCTCGACGGCGCTCGCCAGGGAGACGAGGCGCCAGACGCGCTGGACGAAGCGGGCCGCGCCCTGGACGCCGTCCTCGGTCCAGATCACGTCGCGCTCGGGCGGCGAGTCGGAGAGCATGAACCAGCGCGCGGTGTCGGCGCCGTAGCTGGCGATGATGTCGTCCGGGTCGACGACGTTCTTCTTCGACTTCGACATCTTCTCGATCGCGCCGATGCTGATCGGCTCGGCCGTTTTCACGTGAAACGCCTCGCGCGTGCCGGACTCGGCCGAGATCCGGATGTCGGCCGGCGGGACCCAGGCCCCGGCCGCATCCTTGTAGGTCTCGTGGACGACCATGCCCTGCGTGAACAGGCCGTCAAAGGGCTCCGAGACGCCGGACCACTCGGTGGCCTTCATCGCCCGCATGAAGAAGCGGGCGTAGAGCAGGTGCAGGATCGCGTGCTCGATGCCGCCGATATACTGGTCGACGGCGAGCCACTGGTCGACGGCCCTGCGGTCGGTGGGCGCGTCCTGCAGCCAGGGCGCGGTGAAGCGGGCATAGTACCAGGACGAGTCCACGAAGGTGTCCATGGTGTCGGTCTCGCGCCGCGCCGGCTGCCCGCAGGTGGGGCAGGGGACGTTGCGCCAGGCGTGGTCCCGCTCCAGCGGGTTGCCGGGCACGTCGAAGGAGACCTCGTCGGGCAGCTTCACCGGCAGGTCGGCCACCGGCACGGCCACGGGGCCGCAGGCCTCGCAATGGATGATCGGGATCGGACAGCCCCAATAGCGCTGGCGCGAGACGCCCCAGTCGCGCAGGCGGAACTGCACCTTGCGCTGCGCCACCGGCTCTCCGTCGAGGATCTCCGCCTCCAGGCGGTTGGCCACCGCGTGGAAGGCCTCGTCGGTGGTCATGTCGTCGAGGAAGCGCGAGTTGATCATCCGCCCGTCGCCGTCATAGGCGGTGTCGGTGACGACGAAGCGCGCCGCGTCCTGGTCCTCCGGGCAGACCACCGGGGTGTTGCCGAGCCCGTACTTGTTGGCGAAGTCGAGGTCGCGCTGGTCGTGGGCCGGGCAGCCGAACACGGCGCCGGTGCCGTACTCCATGAGCACGAAGTTCGCGACGTAGACCGGCAGCAGCCAGGACGGGTCGAGGGGGTGGCGGACCTTCAGCCCGGTGTCGAAGCCGAGCTTCTCCGCCGTGTCGATGGCGGCCTGGGCCGTGCCGGTGCGCCGGCACTCCTCGATGAAGTCCTGCAGCGCCGGGTGGGCCGGCGCGAGCGCCGCCGCGATCGGGTGGTCGGCCGCGATGGCCAGGAACTTCGCCCCGAACAGGGTGTCGGGCCGCGTGGTGTAGACCTTGATTTCGGGCTCGATCGGGGACGGCGGCGCCTCGAGGGCGAAGCGGACCTCCAGCCCCTCGGAGCGGCCGATCCAGTTCTTCTGCATCACCCGGACCTTCTCCGGCCAGCGCTCCAGGCCGTCGAGGGCGTCGTAGAGGTCCTGCGCGAAATCGGTGATCTTGAAGAACCACTGGGTCAGCTCGCGCTGCTCGACCAGGGCGCCGGAGCGCCAGCCGCGCCCGTCGATGACCTGCTCGTTGGCCAGCACGGTGTGGTCCACCGGGTCCCAGTTCACCTTGGCCGTGCGCCGCGTCACCAGCCCCTTGCCCAGGAAGTCGAGGAACATGCGCTGCTGGTGCTTGTAGTAGTCGGGATCGCAGGTCGCGATCTCGCGGCTCCAGTCCAGCGACAGGCCCATGCTCTGCAACTGGCCGCGCATGGTCGCGATGTTGGCGTAGGTCCAGTCGCGCGGGTTGACCTTGCGCTCCATGGCGGCGTTCTCGGCCGGCAGGCCGAAGGCGTCCCAGCCCATCGGGTGCAGCACGTTGAAGCCGCGCGCCCGCTTGTAGCGCGCCACCACGTCGCCCATCGCGTAGTTGCGCACGTGGCCCATGTGGATGCGCCCCGACGGGTAGGGGAACATCTCCAGCACGTAGTATTTCGGCCGGGGATCGTCGTTCTGCGTGGCGTAGATGCCCGCCGCGTCCCAGGCCTGCTGCCAGCGCGGCTCGGTCTCCTTGGCGTTGTAGCGCTCGGGAGCGGGTTTGGGGGTGGTCGTCATGGGCCGGGCGCCGGGGTTCTGGGGGTGAGGGGCGGCCCGCGCGGCGCGGGCCTGCCCGGAGAGGCTGGGGGCCGGACTACCACGGGGAGGGGAGGGGTCAACACGGATCGGGGTGCGCCGCCCGCGGGGGAGCTTCGTCGCGGGCGCCGCGTTGGCGCGATGCGCCTTTTCCTTCGCGACCCCGCGCCCGGGATGGTAGTCCCGGGCCGACCGTCCCACCGAACCCCGTCCCGTCGAGGCAGCATGGCCGACCCCCTTTCCCACGACGCCTCCCCCGACGATGCGTCCCGCGCCGACGCCTCCCCCGGCGACGCCCCGTCCCCCCCGAGCGCCGCCGACGTGGTGGCCGGGCTGGCGGCGGTGCGCCGGCAGATCGCCCAGGCGGCGGAGGATGCGGAGCGCGATCCCGCCTCGGTCGCCCTGGTGGCGGTGTCGAAGACGATCCCCGCGGCGGGCATCCTGCCGGCCCTCGAGGCCGGGCAGCGCCTGTTCGGCGAGAACTACGTGCAGGAATCGAAGGCCAAGTGGCCCGCCCTGCGGGAGCGCTTCCCGGATGTCGAGCTCCACCTCGTCGGCCCGCTGCAATCCAACAAGGCCCGGGAGGCGGTGGAGCTGTTCGACGTCATCCACGGCCTCGACCGGCTCTCCCTGGCGGCGGCGCTGGCCAAGGAGATCGAGCGGGCGGGGCGGGCGCCCAAGCTCCTGATCCAGGTCAATACCGGCGACGAGCCGCAGAAGGGCGGCGTCTCGCCGGCCCAGGTCGACACTCTGCTCTCCGCGTGCCGCGAGACCCACGGCCTCGCGATCCAGGGGCTGATGTGCATCCCGCCCGCCGAGGCGCCGCCCTCGCCCCACTTCGCCCTGCTGGCCCGGATCGCCGAGCGCCACACCCTGCCGATCCTGTCGATGGGCATGAGCGCGGATTACCCCGCGGCGATCCAGATGGGCGCGACCCATGTCCGGGTCGGCACGGCGATCTTCGGGGCCCGTCCCCGCAAGGGGTAGGCACTCCGTCTCATCCGGTCTCCGGCCGACCCGTTCGGGTTCCGGCGCGGGTCCCCTCTCCTGGAAGGAGAGGGAGAACGGCACGCACAGGCTGACCGAAGCCATCAACCGGAGCCCCTGTCACACCACTCGGACCACCCGCGCCAGGGCGCTGCGCAGGTCCGCCGCCGCCTCGGCGCCGTAGCGCGCCTCGAAGCCCGCCTGGGCCACGCGCCAGAGGGGCTCGGCCTCGGCGATGCGCCGCCGGCCCGCCTCGGTGAGGTGCAACGCGCGGGTGCGCCCGTCCGGTCCCGGCCCGACGGCGAGGAGGCCGTCGCGCTCGAGGGGCTTCAGGCCCCGGCCCATGGTGGTGCGGTCCATGGCCATGGCCTCCGCGAAGGCGTTGATCGAGATCGGGCCGAGCCGCCGCAACCCCACCAGCATCGCGTATTGCGAGGTGCGCAGGCCCGCCGGCGCCAGGTGCCGGTCGTAGAACTGCGTCACCTGCCGGGCGCCCTGGCGGATCGCGGTGCAGTGGCAGAGGGGGACGGGGCGTGGGGGCTCGGCCATCGGGGGTCCTGAAACGCGGCCCCTTGTCTAAAGCGTGCATATGCGCTTATGCAAGCGTGGCGCCGGTCGGGCGGCGCTCCGGAGACGTGCCATGGCCGCCGATCCCACCCTGCGCCTGTCCGACGCCGTCGCGCGCGGCCTCGCCCGCCGCGGCGTGCATTACGGCTGGGCGGTCGCCGGCGCCACCTTCCTGACCATGCTGGTGACGGCGGGCGCGGTCGGGGCCCCCGGCGTCCTGATGCTGCCGCTCCAGAAGGAGTTCGGCTGGGACACGGCGACGATCGGCTCGGCGCTGGCCGTGCGCCTCGTCCTGTTCGGCCTGATGGGCCCCTTCGCCGCCGCCCTGATGAACCGCTACGGCCCGCGCCGGATCGTGCTCCTGGCCCTGGCGCTGATCGCCGGCGGCCTGCTGGCCTCCTTGGGGATGACCCAAGTCTGGCAGCTCGTCCTGCTCTGGGGCGTGGTGGTGGGTATCGGCACGGGGCTCACCGCCCTGGTGCTCGGCGCCACGGTGGCGACGCGCTGGTTCTCGCGCTCGCGCGGCCTCGTGGTCGGCCTCCTCACCGCCAGTTCCGCCACGGGCCAGCTCGTCGTGCTGCCGCTGCTGGCCGCCCTCACGGAGGCGCTCGGCTGGCGCGCCGCCCTCCTGGTGATCTGCGCGCTGCTCCTGGCGGCGGCCCTCGGCGTCCTCGCCCTGATGCGCGACCGGCCGGAGGATCTCGGGCTCGCGCCCTACGGCGAGACGCGCCCCGTCGCGGCTCCGACAGCCCCGGGCCCGAGCGCCGGCGGCGCCCTCGCGGCCCTGCGCGAGGCGGCCCGCACCCGCGTGTTCTGGGTGCTGTTCGCCACGTTCTTCATCTGCGGGGCCAGCACCAACGGGCTGATCCAGACCGACTTCATCCCCCTCTGCGCCGATTTCGGCATCGGGCCGGTGCAGAGCGCCAGCGTGCTGGCGGCGATGGGCGTGTTCGACTTCGTCGGCACGGTGGCCTCGGGCTGGCTCTCCGACCGCTACGACAACCGCTGGCTCCTGTTCTGGTACTACGGCCTGCGCGGCCTCTCGCTGATGTTCCTGCCGTTCTCGGACTTCTCCTTCGTGGGCCTGTCGCTGTTCGCGGTGTTCTACGGCCTCGACTGGATCGCCACGGTGCCGCCCACCGTGCGGCTGACCGCGGCGCGGTTCGGGCGCGAGCGCGCCAATCTCGTCTTCGGCTGGGTCTTCGCCGGCCACCAGCTCGGCGCGGCGACGATCGCCTACGGCGCCGGCCTCTCGCGCACGGAGCTGGCGAGCTACCTGCCGGCCTTCTTCGCCGCCGGGGCGCTCTGCCTCGCCGCCGCCCTGCTGGTCCTCACCCTCGGCCGCCCGGCGCCGCAGGGTGTCCCGGCGGCCACACCGGCCCGGGCCTGAGCCGGGGCCGGCCCGCCCCCTCGGGCACTGGTCCGGATGATGCTAGGGGCGGGCACCGATGTGCCACCCTGGGTCCCGTCCGATCCGTCCCGCCCCCCTCCGTGCCCGGTCGAATCGCCCGAGGGCCGCCGCTCCGCCCCCTCGGGACGAGTCGGCGGTCGTCGCGTGGCGTGCGCGGGGCCGTGCCCGGAAAAGCAGCAAAACTCTGGAAATGTCAGTGTGGGACCGGGGCGCGACCCTCAAGGCCCTGGACCTTCCGCTCAAGGTCTCGGCACTGTCCGACACAGCACCGCCACATTCACGGGCGTTCGCCCGCTCATCTGCCACGGGCGCTCGCCCGGATGCCCGATCACAGGGGACGACGACGCGATGAACTACAACTGGAACTGGGGCATCTTCTTCGAACAATCCCCGGAAGGCACCGGCACCTACGCCGACATGCTGCTCTCGGGCCTGACGTGGACGGTGGTGACGGCCCTCTGCGCCTGGGTGATCGCCTTCTTCCTCGGCTCCCTCATCGGCGTGATGCGCACCCTGCCCTCGAAGACCGCCAATGCCGTCGGCACGGTCTATGTCGAGCTGTTCCGCAACATCCCGCTCCTGGTGCAGATGTTCCTCTGGTACTTCGTCCTGCCGGAGGTGCTGCCGGGTTCCTGGGGCAACTGGGTCAAGCAGCTGCCGAACGCGCCGTTCTACACGGCCGTGGTCTGCCTCGGCTTCTTCACCGCCTCCCGCGTCGCCGAGCAGGTGCGCGCCGGCATCCAGGCCCTGCCCCGCGGGCAGAAGATGGCCGGCACCGCCATGGGCCTGACCGTCTACCAGACCTACCGCTACGTGCTGCTGCCCAGCGCCTACCGGATGATCCTGCCGCCGCTGACCTCGGAATTCCTGAACAACCTCAAGAACACCTCCGTGGCCCTGACCATCGGCCTGCTCGAACTCACCGCCCGGGCCCGCGCCATGCAGGAATTCTCGTTCCAGGTGTTCGAGGCCTTCACCGCCGCCACCATCCTCTACGTCCTGATCAACGTCGTGGTGATCTTCACCTCCGGCTGGATCGAGCGCCGCGTCGCCGTCCCGGGTCATCGCTGAGGGATCGCCCTCAGCCCCCTCATCCTCAAGGATCGCCGCGATGCTCGCGAATTTCGACTTCTCCGTCATCACCTCCGCGCTGCCGTACCTGTTCCTCGATGGCATGCGCTTCACCCTGACGCTCACGGCCCTCGCCGCCCTCGGGGGCATCGTGCTCGGCACGCTCATCGCGATGATGCGGCTCTCCAGCATCCCGGTGATCCCGCAGGTGGCCAAGGGCTACGTCAACCTGATGCGGTCGCTGCCCCTCGTGCTGGTGATCTTCTGGTTCTACTTCCTGGTGCCCTATCTCGGGCAGTGGGTGACCGGGGCCGACCGGCCGATGACGGTGGGCGCCTTCACCTCGTCGCTGGTGACCTTCACGCTGTTCGAGGCGGCCTACTTCTCCGAGATCATGCGCGCCGGCATCCAGTCTATCCCCAAGGGCCAGGCCGCCGCGGCCTCGGCGCTCGGCCTGACCTACTTCTCCGCGATGCGGAGCGTGATCCTGCCCCAGGTCTTCCGCAACATGACGCCGATCCTGCTGACCCAGACCATCGTCCTCTTCCAGGACACCTCGCTGGTCTACGTCCTCTCGATCACCGACTTCCTCGGCGCGGCCTCGAAGATCGCCCAGCGCGACGGCCGCCTCGTCGAAATGTATCTCTTCGCCGCCGTGGTCTACTTCGCGGTCTGCTTCGTGGCCTCGATGGCGGTGCGCCATCTCCAGAGGAAGATTGCCATCATCCGCTGACGCCGGACGCTCCCCCGCCGGATCGTCACCCTCGCATTCCGAGCCCTGAGGTTTTTTCCATGCGCACCCCGCTGAACACGTCGCAGGCCCCCGAGACCACCGGCCCGATGATCACCATGAAGTCCGTCAGCAAATGGTACGGCGACTTCCAGGTCCTCACCGATTGCACCACCGCCGTGAACAAGGGCGAGGTCGTCGTGGTCTGCGGCCCCTCGGGCTCGGGCAAGTCGACCCTGATCAAGTGCGTCAACGCCCTCGAGCCCTTCCAGAAGGGCGAGATCGTCGTCGACGGCACGCCCGTGCACGACAAGAAGACCAACCTGCCCAAGCTGCGCGCCCGGGTCGGCATGGTGTTCCAGCACTTCGAGCTGTTCCCGCACCTCTCGATCACCGACAACCTGACCCTGGCCCAGATCAAGGTGCTCAAGCGCGACCCGGGCGTCGCCCTCGACACCGGCCTCAAGCTGCTCGACCGGGTCGGCCTCTCGGCCCATGCCAAGAAGTTTCCCGGCCAGCTCTCCGGCGGCCAGCAGCAGCGCGTGGCCATCGCCCGGGCGCTGGCCATGAACCCGGTGGTGATGCTGTTCGACGAGCCGACCTCGGCCCTCGATCCCGAGATGGTCGGCGAGGTGCTCGACGTCATGGTGCAGCTCGCCCGCGAGGGCATGACCATGATGTGCGTGACCCACGAGATGGGCTTCGCCCGCAAGGTCGCCAACCGGGTGATCTTCATGGACAAGGGCGAGATCGTCGAGGACGCCACCAAGGACGACTTCTTCGGCAATGCCCGCTCGGAGCGGGCGCAGAACTTCCTGTCCAAGATCCTGGTGCACTGATCGCCCTGCGCTGATCCGAGCGCCCCTGGCGGGCGCACCGATCCCGCGCCGGACGGCGAACGACAGAGAGCCGGTTCCGATGACACGGAACCGGCTCTCTGTCGTTGGGGCCGGCTCCCCCGATCCGCGAAACGCTCCCTGCCGGGAGGGCCGGGATTCGTCGGCGGGCGGCCTCTTGCCGGTGGCTCCGGTCCGGAAAGCCGGACAAAAAAATTGAAACCCGTAACAAATTTCGCAGACCAAAAACTTTCCGCTCTGCCGAAGCCATTGCCACATAAGACGAAAAGCGCTTGGTTGGCCGTGGCACGAACGCTGCTGACGGTGGCGAGCCAAAGAGCGGTCCGTGAGAGCCGCGAAAGAATTCCAGGAGGATGCCATGGAGCGTAGCCGCGACCTCGATCCCGTCGAGACGCAGGAATGGCTCGATTCGCTGGACGGCGTCCTCGACGTCGACGGGCCGGAGCGGGCGCATTACCTGATCGAGCAGGTCATCGACGGGGCCCGCAAGAAGGGCGCTCCGGTCCCCTATTCCGCCAACACCGCCTACCTGAACACGATCCTGCCCGAGAAGCAGGACCCGCATCCCGGCGACCGGGCCATCGAGCACCGCATCCGCTCGGCCATCCGCTGGAACGCCATCGCGATCATCCTGCGGGCGAACAAGGACTCGTCCGAGCTCGGCGGCCACATCGCCAGCTTCCAGTCCGCCGCGACCCTCTACGACACCGGCTTCATGCATTTCTGGCGGGCGGCCGATGCCAGCCACGGCGGCGACCTGATCTACGTGCAGGGCCATTCCTCGCCCGGCGTCTATGCCCGCGCCTTCCTGGAAGGCCGCCTGACCGAGGAGCAGCTCCTCGGCTTCCGGCAGGAGGTCGGCGGCAAGGGCCTGTCGTCCTATCCGCATCCCTGGCTGATGCCGGATTTCTGGCAGTTCCCCACCGTCTCCATGGGCCTCGGCCCCCTGATGGCGATCTATCAGGCGCGCTTCCTGCGCTACCTGCACCACCGCAACCTCGCGCAGACGGACGGCCGCAAGGTCTGGGCCTTCATGGGCGACGGCGAGATGGACGAGCCCGAAAGCCTCGGCGCCATCGCGCTCGCGGCGCGTGAGAAGCTCGACAACCTCGTCTTCGTCATCAACTGCAACCTGCAGCGCCTCGACGGCCCGGTGCGCGGCAACGGCAAGATCGTCCAGGAGCTCGAGGCCGATTTCCGGGGTGCCGGCTGGAACGTCATCAAGGTGCTGTGGGGCTCGGGCTGGGACGCCCTGATCCAGAAGGATCACACCGGCATGCTGGCGCGCCTGATGGAGGAATGCGTCGACGGCGAGTACCAGGACTTCAAGTCGAAGAACGGCGCCTATATCCGCGAGCACTTCTTCGGGCGCTACCCGGAGACCGCGGCGCTGGTCGCCGACATGAGCGACGACGACATCTGGCGCCTGACCCGCGGCGGCCACGACCCGCGCAAGGTCTTCGCCGCCTACAGCGCCGCCTCCAAGCACAAGGGCCAGCCGACCCTCATCCTCGCCAAGACCGTCAAGGGCTACGGCATGGGCGAGTCCGGCGAGGGCCAGAACATCACCCACCAGCAGAAGAAGATGGGCGAGGCGGTCCTGCGCCAGTTCCGCGACCGCTTCCAGATCGAGCTGAGCGACGACCAGTTGAAGGAGATCCCCTTCATCAAGTTCCCCGAGGGCAGCCCCGAGCACCGCTACCTGATGGCGCGGCGCGAGGCGCTGGGCGGTCCGCTCCCGGCCCGGCGGCGCACATCGCAGGCCCTGGAGATCCCGCCGCTCTCGGCCTTCTCGGCCCAGCTCAAGGAGACCGCGGGCCGCGAGATCTCCACCACCATGGCCTTCGTGCGCATCCTCAACACGCTGCTGCGCGACAAGAACATCGGCAACCGCATCGTGCCGATCGTGCCCGACGAGAGCCGCACCTTCGGCATGGAGGGCATGTTCCGCCAGTTCGGCATCTTCTCCCAGGTCGGCCAGCTCTACCGGCCGGAGGATGCCAACCAGCTGATGTACTACAAGGAGGACAAGAACGGTCAGATGCTCCAGGAGGGCATCAACGAGCCGGGCGCGATGTCGTCCTGGATCGCGGCCGCGACCTCCTACTCGCATTCCGACGCGCCGACGATTCCCTTCTACGTCTACTACTCGATGTTCGGCTTCCAGCGGGTCGGCGACCTGGCCTGGGCGGCGGGCGACATGCGGGCCCGCGGCTTCCTCATCGGCGGCACGGCGGGGCGCACCACGCTCAACGGCGAGGGCCTGCAGCACGAGGACGGCCACAGCCACCTGATCTCGTCCACCATCCCGAACTGCGTCTCCTACGACCCGACCTTCTCCTACGAAGTGGCGGTGATCGTACAGGACGGCCTGCGCCGGATGTATGCCGAGCAGGAGGACGTGTTCTACTACATCACCGTGATGAACGAGAACTACGAGCACCCCGGCATGCCGGAGGGCGCGGAGGCCGACATCATCAAGGGCATGTACCTGTTCAAGGAGGGCCCGAAGGAGACGAAGCAGGGCCACCGGGTGCAACTCCTGGGCTCGGGCACCATCCTGCGGGAGGTGATCGCGGCGGCCGAGCTGCTGGAGCGGGATTTCGGGATCGGCGCAGACATCTGGAGCTGCCCGAGCTTCACGGAACTGCGCCGGGACGCGATGGCCGCCGAGCGCTGGAACCTCCTGCACCCGCTCGAGGGCAAGCGCCTCTCCCATGTCGAGACCTGCCTGACCGGCCGCACCGGCCCGGTGATCGCGGCCACCGACTACATGCGCCTGTTCGCCGACCAGATCCGCACCTGGGTGCCCGGACGCTACCGTGTGCTCGGCACCGACGGCTTCGGCCGCTCCGACTACCGGGCCCGCCTGCGCGACTTCTTCGAGGTCAACCGGCACTGGGTCGTGGTGGCGGCCCTGCACAGCCTCGCCGAGGAGGGCGTGATCCCGGCCCAGACCGTGGCCGACGCCATCGCCCAGTACGGCATCGACACGGACCGGCCGGCACCCTGGACCGTCTGATCCGGCCCGGCGCCGGCCGCCCGAGCGCGGCCGGCCCGGCACCGGCCGCCCGAGCGCGGCCGGTGCCCCGACCCTTTCCGCCATCATCGACGACAAGCGACCGCACGAGGGGGCCCGCGAGAGGCCTCGACTCAGAGCCAGGGAGAACGCGCAGTGGGCATCGAGATCCAGATTCCGGACATCGGCGACTTCAAGGACATCCCGATCATCGAGATCCACGTGAAGGAGGGCGACACGATCGGGCCCGACGACCCGCTGGTCTCGCTGGAATCCGACAAGGCGACCATGGACGTGCCCTCGCCGAGCGCCGGCGTGGTCGAGAGGATCCTGGTCAAGCTGGGCGACAAGGTCAGCGAGGGCTCGCCGCTCCTGGTGTTCAAGGGCGAGGCGTCCCAGGGTGACGTGAAGGGCGCCGAGACGGCCGCCGACGCGCCCGCCGGCGCCGACAGCGCCGCGCTGCTGGCCAAGCAGGAGCCGGCCCCGAGTTCCCCTCCGGCATCGAGTTCCCCTCCGGCATCGAGCGCCGCAGCGTCGTCTGCACCGGCCGCCCCGGCCGGCACCCTGCCCGATTTCTCCCAGGTCCATGCCAGCCCCGGCGTGCGGCGCCTCGCCCGCGAGCTCGGCCTCGACCTCACGGCGGTGAAGGGCACCGGCGAGAAGGGCCGGATCACCAAGGAGGACGTGAAGGGTCACCTCACCCGCTCGGCCGCCCCCGCGCCGGCGGCCTCCGGCACGGCCGCCTTCTCCGGCGGCGGCATGGGCATCCCGGAGATCCCGGCCGTCGACTTCTCGAAATTCGGCCCGGTCGAGACGCAGCCCCTGTCGCGGATCAAGAAGATCTCCGGCGCGCACCTGCACCGGTCCTGGCTCAACGTGCCGCTCGTCACCCACCAGGACGAGTCGGACATCACCGAGACCGAGGCCTACCGCCGGGAACTCGACAACGCCGGCAAGGAACTCAAGGACAAGGGCTACCGCGTCACCCTGCTGGCCTTCCTGATCAAGGCCGCGGTCTCTGCCTTACGCAAGCACCCCGAGTTCAACGCCTCGCTGTCGCCTGAGAAGGACGCGCTGATCCTCAAGCGCTACTACAACATCGGCGTCGCGGTCGACACGCCGGACGGCCTCGTGGTCCCGGTGATCAAGGATGCCGACCGCAAGGGCATCATCGAGATCAGCCGCGACCTCGGCGCGATCTCGGCGAAAGCCCGCGACGGCAAGCTCTCGGCCGCCGACATGCAGGGCGCCACCTTCTCGATCTCCAGCCTCGGCGGCATCGGCGGCACCGCCTTCACGCCGCTCGTCAACGCGCCGGAAGTCGCCATCCTCGGCGTCGCCCGCTCCAAGATGAGCCCGGTCTGGGACGGCACGGAGTTCAAGCCGCGCCTGATCGTGCCGCTCTCGCTCTCCTACGACCACCGCGTCATCGACGGCGCGCTCGCCGCGCGCTTCGCCCGCCACCTCGCCCACGTCCTGGAGGACGTCCGCCGCCTCGTCGTCTGACGAAGCCCGGCCCACGCGACCCAACGAGTGAGGTGAAGCGATGAGCAGCAACGACGTCCACCTGCCGGATATCGGCGACTTCAAGAACGTGCCCGTGATCGAGGTCAGCGTCAGCCCCGGCGACGTGATCTCGGCCGACGACGTGATCATCGTGCTGGAATCGGACAAGGCCACCATGGACATCCCGTCCCCGGTGGCCGGCACGGTGGCCGAGGTGCGGATCAAGCCGGGCGACACCGTGAGCCAGGGCGACCTGATCCTGGTGATGGCCGAGGCGGCCGGCGCCGGCGCGGCCAAGCCCGCCGTGACCGACACCACCCGGGCGGGCGGCCCCACGAACGGCGCGCCCGCGAACGGCGCGGGCGTCCCCGGCCACGCCCCGGGCGAGGGCCAGGCCGGCTACGGCTCCTCGGCCACCGCCACCGGCGGGGCGGCGCCCGCGCCGGCCCCGAAGGCCGCGGCCCCCGTCTCCGGCGAGGCGATGCGGGCCCAGGTCCTCGTCATCGGCGCCGGTCCGGGCGGCTACACCGCCGCCTTCCGGGCGGCCGATCTCGGACAGTCGGTGGTGCTGGTCGAGCGCTGGCCGAGCCTCGGCGGCGTCTGCCTCAACGTCGGCTGCATCCCCTCCAAGGCCCTGCTGCACGCCGCCAAGGTCATCGACGAGAGCCACGCCATGGCGGCGCACGGCATCAGCTTCACGGCGCCGCAGATCGACATCGACAAGCTGCGGGACTGGAAGGACGGGGTGGTCAAGCGCCTCACCGGCGGCCTCTCGGGTCTCGCCAAGCAGCGCAAGGTCACGGTGGTGACGGGCGAGGCCCGCTTCGTCTCGCCCCACCAGGTCGCGGTCGAGCACGAGGGCCAGACCCGGGTGATCGGCTTCGACCACGCCATCATCGCGGCCGGCTCCGAGCCGGTGCGGATGCCCTTCATCCCGCACGACGACCCGCGGGTCATCGACTCGACGGGAGCGCTGGAACTCGACGGCGTGCCGGCCCGCCTCCTGGTGATCGGCGGCGGCATCATCGGGCTGGAGATGGCCACCGTCTACCACGCGCTCGGCTCGAAGGTGACCATCGTCGAGCTGATGGACCAGATCATCCCCGGCGCCGACAAGGACATGGTCACGCCGCTGATGAAGCGGATCTCGAAGCAGTACGAGGCGATCCACCTCAAGGCCAAGGTCACGGCCGTCGAGGCGACGCCGGCGGGGCTGAAGGTCTCCTTCGAGGGCGGCACCGCGCCGGCCAGCGACACCTTCGACAAGGTGCTGGTCTCGGTCGGGCGGCGCCCGAACGGCCAGCGCATCGGCGCGGAGGCGGCGGGCGTGGCCGTCGACGCGCGCGGCTTCATCGCCGTGGACCGGCAGATGCGCACCAACGTGCCCCACATCTTCGCCATCGGCGACGTGGTCGGCCAGCCGATGCTGGCCCACAAGGCGACGCACGAGGGCAAGGTCGCGGCGGAGGTGGCCGCCGGCAAGCCCAGCGCCTTCGACGCCAAGGTCATCCCCTCGGTGGCCTATACCGACCCGGAGGTGGCCTGGGTCGGCCTGACCGAGAACGAGGCCAAGGCGAAGGGGATCAAGGTCGGCAAGGGCGTCTTCCCCTGGGCGGCCTCCGGGCGCTCCCTGGCGCTGGGACGCGAGGAGGGCCTGACCAAGGTCCTGTTCGCCCCCGAGACCGACCGCATCCTCGGCTGCGGCATCGTCGGCCCCTCGGCCGGCGACCTCATCGCGGAGGCCGCGCTCGCCATCGAGATGGGGGCGGATGCCGAGGATATCGGCCTGACCATCCACCCGCACCCGACCCTGTCGGAGACGATCGGCTTGGCGGCGGAGGCCTTCGAGGGCACCATCACCGACCTCTACATGCCCCGGAAGGACGGGCCCAAGAAGGTCGGTCACTGAGGCCGGTCACCGAGCCTGGTCACTGAGGCCGGGGCCTTGCGCCCGGGCCCCTCGGGGGCGGACAGGCGGGACCGGCCGCCGCATCGGGAAGACAGGATCGCGCCGGGGCCGGCGCGGTCCTCGCGGAGCCCCGTCGGGCTCCGGCTTCGGGAGACGCAACGGATGCCATCGAACCCACCCGATTCCGATCTCGATGCGGACCCGTCGCTCCGGCGCGCGGAGGCCGCCCGCGATGCCGTGGCGGAGGCCCTGGACGACCATCTCGAGCGCCTCGCCGCCCTCGGCCGGACGGCCGGCAGCGACCTCGACGCGGACCTGCAGGCCGCCGGCCGGCTGGTGGCCCGCAGCACCCAGCGCCAGCTCGCCGCCAACCTCGCCCTGGTGCAGGACATGATGGCGGCCCGCACCCTGCCGGCCCTGCTGCAGGTGCAGCAGGATTTCCTGCGCCGGCAAATGGACTGGGCCGTGCGCGATTGGGACCTCGCCCGTGCGCAGGCCCTGGACCTCCTCGCCGAGGGCCGCCGGGCGGCCCGGAGTGACCCGGCCGGACATCCAGAGCCGGCCGGACATCCCGAGCCGACCGAGGACCCGGATCCGGCCGTGGAGCCCGATCCGGCCGCGCCGCCGGCCGATCCCGGCCCGTCCTGAGCCGCCGGCCCCCGAACCCGTTCCGAGATGCCCCATCCGGATGCCACCGACCCCGCCCTCGGCGGGGCGGACGGCGCCTGTCACCCGAACCGAAGGACCGCACCATGAGCAAAGACACCGACCTGCGCACCGCCGGCGCCGCCGCGAATGCCGATGCCGGCACCGAGGCCGCCCTGACCCGGGCCGCCCTCGACTATCACCGCTTCCCGACGCCCGGTAAGATCGCGGTCCTGCCCACCAAGGACATGAGCACCCAGCGCGACCTGGCGCTCGCCTATTCCCCGGGTGTCGCCGCCGCCTGCATGGCGATCGCGCACGCGCCCGAGGAGGCCTACACCCTGACCTCCCGCGGCAACCTCGTCGCCGTCATCACCAACGGCACGGCGGTGCTCGGCCTCGGCAATATCGGCGCATTGGCCGGCAAGCCCGTGATGGAGGGCAAGGGCTGCCTGTTCAAGAAGTTCGCCGGCATCGACGTGTTCGACATCGAGGTCGACGAGACCGACCCGGAGAAGTTCATCGAGACCGTCGCCCGGCTGGAGCCGACCTTCGGCGGCATCAACCTCGAGGACATCAAGGCCCCCGAATGCTTCGTCATCGAGACGAAGCTGCGCGAGCGCATGAAGATCCCGGTCTTCCACGACGACCAGCACGGCACCGCCATCGTCGCCGCCGCCGCCCTGATCAACGCCCTCGCGGTGGTGGGCAAGCCGATCGAATCCGCCCGCCTGGTCTGCTCGGGCGCGGGCGCGGCCGCCATCGCCTGCCTCAACATCCTGGTGGGCCTCGGCCTGCGCAAGGAGAACATCCTCGTCTGCGATTCCCGCGGCGTCGTCTCCACCGACCGGATGGCCTCCCTCGACGCGCAGAAGCGGGCCTATGCCCGGGACACCGCGGCCCGGACGCTGGGCGACGCGGTCGCGGGCGCCGACATCTTCCTCGGCGTCTCCCAGGGCGGCGTGCTCAAGCCCGAGATGGTCGCCGGCATGGCCGACAAGCCGATCATCCTGGCGCTCGCCAACCCCGACCCGGAGATCCTGCCGGCGCTGGCCAAGCAGGTGCGGCCGGACTGCCTCATCGCCACCGGCCGCTCGGACTATCCGAACCAGGTCAACAACGTCCTGTGCTTCCCCTTTATCTTCCGGGGCGCCCTCGACGTCGGCGCCACCGAGATCAACGAGGCCATGAAGCTCGCCGCCGTGCGCGCCATCGCCGACCTCGTCCATGCCGAGCAGTCGGACGTGGTGGCCGCCGCCTACGGCGCCAACGACCTGCGCTTCGGGCCGGACTACCTCATCCCCCGGCCCTTCGACCCGCGCCTGATCACCACCGTCGCCCCGGCGGTGGCCCAGGCCGCCATCGACAGCGGCGTCGCCACCCGGCCGTTCAAGGACGTCGAGTCCTACCGCCGCTCCCTGGAGCGCCTGGTCTACACCTCCGGCACGGTGATGCAGCCGGTCTTCGCCGCCGCCGCCGAGGCCGGCGCGAACTCCGAAACGGGCGCCAGGCGGATCGCCTATGCGGAGGGCGAGGAGGAGCGCGTGCTGCGCGCCGCCCAGGTGGTGGTGGACGAGCGCCTCGCCACCCCGGTCCTGGTCGGCCGGGCCGAGACCATCGTGAGCCGGATCGCCAGCCTCGGCCTGCGCCTCCGCATCGGCACCGACGTGCACGTCGTCGAGACCAGCCCCGAGGCCGGCGCCACCGTGCAGGCCGCCCGGCTCCTCGCCGCCGGCGACGTCGACGGCATGCTCTGCGGCACCACCGGCACCTATCCGGCCCATCTCGCGGAGGTGACCGGGGCGATCGGCCTGAAGCCGGGCGCGCAGGGCCTCGCCGCCATGGGCCTGCTGCAGCTGCCCCGGCACACGCTGTTCATCTGCGATCCCTACATCCACCGCGACCCGAGCGCGGCGGAGATCGCCGACATGACGGTGCTGGCCGCCGCCGAGATGCGCCGCTTCGGGCAGACGCCGCACGTCGCCCTGGTCGCGTCCGCGAATTTCGGCAGCGTCGACGATCCGGTCTCGCGCAAGATGCGGGAGGCCCTCGCCCTGATCCGGGCCCAGGCGCCGGATCTCGAGGTCGACGGGGAGATGTCGGCCGACACCGCGCTGAGCCGCACGATCCTCGGCCGCCTGCGGCCGGATTCGGCCCTCACCGCCGAGACCAACCTGCTGGTCATGCCGAACCTGGAAGCGGCCAACATCACCTTCAACGCCCTGAAGGTGGTGGCCGGCCAGAGCGTCTCCGTCGGCCCGATCCTGCTCGGCGCGGCCCGGCCGGTGCACATCCTCACCCCCACCGCCACCGTCCGCGGCATCGTCAACATGACGGCGCTGACGGCGGCCTCGGCCGAGGCGGTGGACTGAACCCGGGCAGGGGAGGGGGTTTGCCTCTTCCCTTCTTGGCTTCGCGTGCGCTCTGTCCCGACAGCGACGTGAGACAGCCTTCACCGCACCGTCATTCCGGGGCGCCGCAGGCGAGCCCGGAATCCAGAACCGCCGACGGTGCAACGTCTTGCGCAACCTTCGTGTCTGGATCCCGGGCTCCGCTGCGCGGCCCCGGGATGACGGAGTGCCGAGTGCGACGTGTCCGGCCCGATCCTATCCCTCCAGACAGCGCGATCGCGGCCAGCACCGCACCGTCATTCCGGGGCGCCGAAGGCGAGCCCGGACCCGCAGGGGCGCGCCGGAGGCGTGCAATCCAGAGCCGCCGACGGTGCAACGTCTTGCGCAACCTGCGTGTCTGGATCCCGGGCTCCGCTGCGCGGCCCCGGAATGACGGGGGGTGAAGGCAGCCCGCGCGTGTCAGGCCGGGTGGGGTGCGAGACCTAGAGCTCGCATGCACCAGACAGCCGGCTACACGCTTGCTGAGCCGGCAATTATTCCCCGCGATACCTGACCGGTCCCGTGGCCGTATGATCGAACATGGCGGATGCGGCGGAGGTGGCGCAGCTCCTCGTGCGGGACGCGCCGGATGCCGAACCTTCCGGGGCCGTGCCCGTCCGCCTGAACCCGGTCAGCCGATCCGCATCCGGGTGCCCGGCCCGACCCGGCGCAGCAGGCGCACGAGGTCGGCCCGGCGCAGGGCGACGCAGCCCTCGGTCGGCAGGAAGCCGCCCCGGGCCACGTGCAGGAAGATCGCCGAGCCGCGCCCGGGCCGGATCGGGCCGCGGTTGTAGTCGAGATCGACCACGAGGTCGTAGAGCCCGTCCTCCCGCCACATCCGCTCGTGCCCGACCCCCGGGGCGGGCAGGCGGATCGGCCGGTTGTAGCGCCGGTCCCGGGCGTCGTCGCACCAGCCGTCGCCCGGCGCGCTCGGGCGCAAGGGGAGGGGGCTTGCCGGCCGGCCCGCGAAATGGTCCGGCCGGTAGATTCCGCCGCGCAGGCGGAACGTGCCCCGGGGCGAGGCGCCGTCGCCCTCGCGCTTGGCCTGCGTGATCCCGCTCCGCCCGAGGGCGCAGGGAATGACGGCGCCCCCGGCCAGGAGCTGGCCCCGGCTCCGGTCGGTCACGAGGGCGCGCACCCGCAGGCGGGGGAGGGTGGTCCGCTTCGTCATCGTCGGCTTCATCGGCTCCGGTCGCGGGGTTTCGGCAGGTTTGGTCTCGGCAAATCGGGTCTCGGCAAATCGGGTCTCGTCGGTCCGGTCCCTGATCGCGTGCGGTTCCGGACCCGCCACCGCAAGCCCGTCACAGCAAGACCGTCACCGCAACCCCGCCACAGCAAGTCTCGGCCGCGACTGCGCGCCCGATCACGGCCTCCGGCGTGAAACTTTTCCCGGGTCCGCCTCGTTGCGGGGATGTTAGGCTGTGCACAACCGTATTGTGCGCGGCCGGGATTGTTGGTTTAATGAGCATATCGTGATCGACACGAGCCAAGATGCAGGGCACGTGTCGTCAGGATACCCGAGGGTCGTGTTACGATCGGCGATCCTCCACGCTATCGCCCGCCTGCTGGTCTTCAAGACCCGTCGGCGCGTCCTGCACACTGCCTGAAAGACTTTCGGTCGATGCCGAATACCCATCGCCTGCTCATCTGCGACGACGACGCCTCGCTGCGCGAGACGCTGACGGAGCAGCTCGACCTCTACGAGGAATTCACCGTGCTGACCGCCCTGGACGGTCAGAGCGCCGTGACCCGCGTCATCGAGGATCGGATCGACCTCGCGGTGATGGATGTCGGCCTGCCGGACATGGACGGACGCGAGGCCGTGCGGGCCATGCGCCGCGGCGGCTATCGCGGCCCGGTCATCATGCTGACGGCGCAGGATTCCGAGGACGACACGGTCGAGGGCCTGGAGGCGGGCGCCAACGACTACGTCACCAAGCCGTTCAAGTTCGCGGTCCTGCTGGCGCGCATCCGCGCCCACCTGCGCAGCCACGAGGCCAGCGAGGACGCCGTGTTCCAGATCGGCCCCTACACCTTCCGCCCCGGCGCCAAGCTGCTGGTGGGCGAGCGCGGCTCGAAGCTGAAGCTCACGGAGAAGGAGACCGCGATCCTGCGCTTCCTCTACCGGGCGGGCCGCGAGGTGGTCGGCCGCGACACCCTGCTGGCCGAGGTCTGGGGCTACAACGCCCAGGTCACCACCCACACCCTCGAGACGCACATCTACCGCCTGCGCCAGAAGATCGAGCCGAACCCGGCGCTGGCCGCGATCCTCGTCACCGAGGGCGGCGGCTACAAGCTGCTGCCCTGAGCGGGCCCGCCGGCGCCCCCGCGCGTCGATAAGGCGGCGTCCCCCCCTCGTCCGGCCCTGGCGCCGTTTCGTCCGCCCGCCGGTTCGGCTAAGCTCCCGGCGACCCGGCGCAGGCCGGCCGGGACGGGGCAGGACGGGAGGGCAGGTGGGGCTCGACGACGACATCGCGATCCTGAGCGCCGCGCCGCTGTTCGGCTTCCTGAGCCGGGACGCCCTGCGCCTGCTCTCCTTCGCCGCCGAGCGCCGCGGCCTCGCGGCGGGCGAGCGCCTGTTCGCCCAGGGGGATCGCGGCGACGGCGGCTACGTGGTGATGTCCGGCGGCCTCGCGCTGACCCCGCGGGGCGGCCGCACGGCCCCCGTCACCGTCGGCCGCTCGAGCCTGATCGGGCGCCTCGCCCTGTTCCAGCGCGGCGAGCGCCCCTGCGACGCCGACGCGGTCGGCGCCGCCGAGGTGATCCGCATCACCCCCACGCTGATGCGCCGGGTGCTGGAGGAATTCCCCGACGCCGCCCGCGCGATCCACGGCGAGCTGAGCGCCGACCTCGCCGGCTTCGCGGGCGACCTCGCCGGCTTGAGCGAACGATTCGACCGGATCGCCCCGTAGGCGAGGGGGCGTCCCCGGCTCCGAAGCGCCGTGCGGCGCGGCCTCCCGAACGGCGCGGCCCGGGGGTCGATCGGGGCGAACATCAGATCATCCGGCCGGAATGTCCTGGCCTTCCGAATGCCTTGAGGATGGCGCCAGTGCCGGGTTCGAGCGCGGTGGTCTAGCGAAGTATTGTCCGATCGGCCCACCTGTCCAATTCGGCCCCGAACCCCCGGCGGCGACAATCCTCTCCCGGTTCGAAACCATTTGTGATGATTTTCCGGTGCAAGCTCGGTCCTGCGCGTCGTCCGGCGCGCGGACGGAGGCCGGGGCTCCGCCCTCCTCGGGGGCCGGCCGGATGCGCGAGGGGGTGTGATGCCATGGCGGAAGCCGCAGACGAGAGACCGCGGGGATGGGCCGCGCAGGCGGCGGCCGTCGCCGTGTTCGCGGCCGTGGTCGCGGGCGCGGGCTACCTGATCTACGAGCGCTCGACCCGCCTGCTGATCTGCTACGAGACCAACGCGACCCTGCCCGACGAGGCCTATGTCGACATCATGATCCGCGACATCGTCAAGAACGGCGATCACGGCGGGCGGGCCTATGCCAACCGGCTCGACTATCTCGGGGACAAGACCGAGTGCTGCACCATCGAGCGGGTGCCGAGCGCCGTCACCGAGGGCCGGCCGGGCAAGCGCGAGGTCTCGGTCTCGGCCAAGTACTTCAACACCACGATGCAGGACTACTTCTTCATCGAGCGCCGCTACGACGCCTGCGGCCATGCCAGCTCCAAGCCCATGACGGCCGGCTAGTCCATGACGGCCGGCTGGTTCGTGACCGCCGGCTGATTCATGACGGGCGGCCGCGAAGGTGACAGGCCGGACGGGCTTTTGTAAGCACGGGGCCCGTCCCGAACCGTTGCCGGAACCCGCCCCATGTCGCACCCCGCGTCCGCCGCCGACCTCGCCGCCACCATCGAGACCGCCTGGGAGGAGCGCGCCGGCATCGACACCGGCACCAAAGGCGCCGTGCGCGAGGCCGTCGACGCGGCCCTGGAGCTGCTCGATTCCGGCCAGGCCCGGGTCGCCGAGAAGGTCGGCGACGACTGGCAGGTCAACCAGTGGCTCAAGAAGGCGGTGCTGCTCTCCTTCCGCCTCAACGACATGGAGATCATCCACGGCGGCCCCGACGGCGCCACCTGGTGGGACAAGGTGCCCTCGAAGTTCGAGGGCTGGAAGAAGAAGCACTTTCGCGAGGCCGGCTTCCGGGCGGTGCCGGGCTGCGTCGTGCGCCGCGGCTCCTACATCGCCCCCGGCGCGGTGCTGATGCCGAGCTTCATCAACCTCGGCGCCCATGTGGGCGAGGGCACCATGGTCGACACCTGGGTCACCATCGGCTCCTGCGCCCAGGTGGGGAAGAACTGCCACATCTCCGGCGGCGCCGGCATCGCGGGCGTGCTCGAGCCGCTCCAGGCCAACCCGGTCATCATCGAGGACAACTGCTTCATCGGCGCCCGCGCCGAGGTGGCCGAGGGCGTGATCGTCGGCGAGGGCAGCGTGCTCTCCATGGGCGTCTATATCGGCGCCTCGACCAAGATCATCGACCGGATCACCGGCGAGGTGATGTACGGCCGCGTGCCGCCCTACTCGGTGGTGGTCTCCGGCACCACGCCGGGCAAGGACCTGCCCGACGGCAGCCCCGGCCCGGGCCTCTACTGCGCCGTGATCGTCAAGCGCGTCGATGCCGGAACCCGCTCCAAGACCGCCATCAACGAGCTCCTGCGCACCTGATCCCGGGGCGTCTGACCCGTTTCTAAGCGACGCCCCTGCCGGGAGGGGCGTCGCCAGCCGAGGGAACGCCGATTTGCGCGAGCGCATGGCGATCCTCTCCAACAACATAGAGGCCCTGGACAGGGTTCTGGAGGCGTGTGGGTTCAGGGGCGAGCTAGAGGGCTCCACGCCCCGCGCGGCCCGGATCGTGCTGTTCTACCGCAACGAGCTACGGGACTACCTCTTGGCCGAGCTACGCAAGGCAGGGGAGCCGCTGACGGCCCGCCAGTTGGCGCTTCTCGTCTGCTGGACGGAGGGGAAGGACGGCCGGGACCGGCGCTTGCTGGCCGACGTCATCCGCCGCGTCGGCTGCGCACTCAGGAAAATGCGCGCGAGCCGGATGGTGGAGGGGGAGCGGACGCAGGCGGGGCAGGTTTGGCAGGAAGCTAAGTAGTTGTTCTACTGCAAGTGGTTAGCCCGCGCTGGGTCATAATCCGATGGTGGGACAATCGCATCCCACCCATTCGCTACGGATCTCGCCTCAGCTTTTACGTTTTCCATTTTGTTTACATACGATTTTGGTGCCGACCAGAAGTGACCAGCTCTCACATAAACATGGAGACAGTCTTCAGGATGAGGCTCACCAAAATCCGAAAATTCGTTGATAAGTCGACCAAGAACGATCAACGAAACAGTTTCTCCCGCCTTAGTGCGTTTTCTTTTTGTTTCCTCTCGAGTTCCTAACCCATTCCCTGCTTGTGTATTCAAAAATACTGCACCAACTCGCGGCACATCAGACCTAGAAACACTCCTGACAAGGCATGCAAGGTCAGTCTGAACTTTAACCCCTTCTATAACCACTGGTGGTTGTTTCTCTTCAAGCGGCGTTAAGTCCTTGCCTGTAAATTTGAATTTATTGAGCATCTTAATAAATACAGATAGATTTTGTACGCTTACGCTAGCATCATCTCTCTTGAGATCGGAGAGTGATGAGTTTGCGGCATCGCGCGAAGCCTCTGCCAAGGCCGCGTCTAGGTGGCCAATGTTCCGGCTCGCGCTTGTGAGGTAGGATGTGATGTGCTGCTTGGCGAACCAAGCGCGAGCCCGAGGCCCGCGCTTGTAAAACTTTGCCGCACGTAGAATTCTTTCGCGCTCACCGCCATCGGCGGCAACGTAATCTCCGAACTGAATAGGGCTCAGTCGCGGAGAATGGTAGACATCGTAATCCATTTCGGAGGCCAGCATGGACGACTCGCACTTTCGCTATGAGCTGCGCCCCGGCCACTACATCTGTCTGTCGCCCCTCTCCGATGAGATTTTGGACGAACTCGGCGTCGATGGCCTCGGCGACTCCTTCGGTTACTTCATTTATGAAACCGAAGGTGGTGTAAGCGCAAGCCGTTGTACGAACGTGCTCGCAAAGTGCTCCTCTTTCGAAGCCGCCTGTCGAGTGCTGGAACTTTACGGAAGCCAGCACCGGATGCTGCCAGCTCAAGTCTGAGCCGACAGCATTATGCCTCGTGCCGCTGCCAGTAGCCCTTCCACGTCCGGCTGACCGGCGACGCCATCGTGAGGCGGACGGTCTGCGTAAACGCCTCGCCATTCGGCAGGCGACGGTTGTCCTCCTTCCAAGCGGCTTCGGCGACGTACTGATGGAGGTAGCGCGCGGTCGCGAAGTGGTGCTGGCCGGCCACCATACGGCGCAGGCGGGCGAAGAAGTTCTCAGCTTGGTTCGTGTTCGCGCCATCCGCTGAGTAGGCCAGCGAGTGATTGATGCGGCCAGCGTCGGGAAACTTGGCCTCTAGATCGTCCCAGTGGGTCGCCTCGTCGGCATAGACCTTGGAGCCGTGCGCGACGTGCTGCTCGGCCAGCTTCACGCCCTCCGCCTCGCGCTTGGCAACGAATGTCAGGGTACGGCGCTGGCGCATGACGATGACGACCCGGCGACCGTCCGACAGGTTGGCCTTGGAGCGACGGTCCTTCCAATTCTCCTTGCGGTTCTCAGGACGCACGGTTCCGCCGAAATACGCGGCGTCGATCTCGACATTGCCCTCAACGGCATGCCGGGCCGTCTCAGCCGCAAGGACCTCGCGCAGTTTGTGAGCAAGGACGAAGGCCGTCTTTTAGGAGATGTCCAGATCGCGGCTGAATTGGAGCGCCGAGAGGCCCTTCACAGCGTTTACGGAGATCGCGACGGACGGCGCACTGGCCCGTGAAGTGCAATTCTTTTAAGCCGCAAATCCCAGCCGATACGATGGCATTTGGTGCATTTGCTCCATAAGGCCGAACATCCGAGTGAAGCCGCTTTCGGGGCGTCGCCGGGTCGCTTGACCGAAATCCGAGCGAAGCCTCTTCGGGGCGGCGCTCGGTCGCGTGCCGGAGCGGCCGGCCCTGCCCCATCTGGGGCCGGTGGAATCGTCCCGGATGCGAGGAGAGAGGAGTACGATGATCGACCCGGCCCATTCCGCCCGCAGCTTCGCGCTGACCTTCGCCGGGCGCCGCGTGCCGACCCCCTACGACGTCGTCGGCAGCGGCCCCGACGCCCTTCTGCTGCCGGCCCTGTCCTCGATCTCGGCCCGGGTCGAGATGCGGCCCCTGGCCAAGGATCTCGGCCACGCCTATCGCTGCCTCGTGCCGGACTGGCCCGGCTTCGGCGACCATGTCCGCGCCCGGGTGCCGATGAGCCCGGAGACGATGCACGCCTTCCTCGACGCCCTGCTGGCGGCGGCCCCCGGCCCCTACGCCCTCGCGGTCGGGGCCGGCCACGCCGCCGGCTACCTCGTGGCCGCGGCCCGGCGCCATCCCGGGGCCTTCGCGCGCCTCGTCCTCGTCGCCCCGACCTGGCGCGGCCCCCTGCCCACCGCCCTCGGGCCCGAGCGCCAGGGCCTGTTCGCCGGCCTGCGCCGGGCCGTCGAGCTGCCGCTGCTGGGCGACGCCCTCTACCGCATCAACATCAGCCGCCCCGTCATCGGCCGGATGATGCGCGCCCACGTCTATGCCGACCCCGACCACGTCACCCCCGGGGTCATCGCCGACAAGCACGCCATCACCCGCCAGAACGGCGGCCGCTTCGGCACCGCCGCCTTCGTCACCGGCGGCCTCGACCCCTTCGCGAATCGCCGGGACTTCCTCGACCTGTTCGAGGCCCCCGGCCTGCCGCCGGTCCTGGTCCTGCGGCCGGAGCGGGCCCCGCGCCGCTCCGGCGCCGAGATGGACGCGCTGATCGCCACCGGCCGGGTCGCCCGGGCCTCGGTGCCGGGGGCGCTCAGCCCGCACGAGGAGTATCCGGGCGAGGTCGCGGACGCGATCCGCGCCGCCTGAGCGCCGCGGGCCGGACCCGCGCGCGACCTCGACGCGACCCCATCGGTATACCGGCGCGTTCCCGACCCCGCCCCCGCGGCTCTCAGCCCCGTCCCAGCAGGCGGCCGCCGGCGAGGCCGTTGGCGGCGATCACGAGGCCCACCACGAGCGCGTGGAGTGCGAGGTCCGTCGCGGTGGCGTCGTGCGGATGGAACGGCACGAGGAGTGCGGCTGCGGTCGCGGCCGCCGAGAGTCCCGCCAGCGCCGCCGTGAGGTTGGGCCGCAGCGGGCAGGCGCGGCGCAGCATCCAGACGAGGATCAGCGACAGCGGGATCGAGACGGCGAGCAGGAAGACGACGCATCCCCCCGTCTGGTGCAGGCCGGCGGGGTCGGTCACCGTCCAGTCCCGCAGGCAGCCGGCGCCGCTGGCCCCGATCCAGAACACGGCCGGCCCCAGGGGCAGCAGCGCCCAGGCGGCGGAGCGCCCCGGCACGCTGGTCTGGAACGCCGCGACCGCCGCCGTGAGGGCGGTCGCGACCGCGCCGAGGGCGGCGTAGCGCAGGTCGGCCACCGCCATGCGCAGGCGCAGGGCCTCGAGATCGGCGAACGGCAGCAGGGCGAGCCCCAGCCCGAGGGCGAGCGCACACCAGGCGAGCGCCCGGAACGCCGGTGCCGGCAGGCGCCGGACGGGCCGCAGACCGCCCGCGAGGCTGTCCACGAGGCGGTCGTGCGCGGAGGTGCGGGTCGCGTCAGACATCGTGTGTTCCTCGCGCGTCCGTCCGGGACTCGGCCGCGTCCGGGTCGGCGGATCCCGGCCCGAGCGTCCGGCGCAGGGCCTTGAGCGCCCGGTGCAGGTTGACCTTCAGGGCGCCCTTGCTGCGTCCCGTCAGTTCGGCGGTCTCGTCGAGGCTGCGCTCCTGCAGGGCGAGATGTTCCACCGCCTGGCGCTGCCCCTCGGGCAGGGCGGCCACCGCCCGGGCGAGGACCCGTTCGCGGTCGCGCGCCTCCAGGCTGTGTCCCGGGGCAGGGCCGCGATCGACCTCCGCCTCGTAGGCGATGGGGTCGTGGACCTCCCGCGGGCGCCGGCCGGCCCGGCGCATCCCGTCGATCGCCCGGCGCTGGGTGATGGCCCGCAGCCAGGGCAGGAAGGGCCGGGACGGATCGTAGGTCGCCCGCGCCCGGTGGATCGTCAGCAGCACGTCCTGCACCACGTCGTCCACGGCCTCGGGACGGACGCCCTGCGCCCGCGCCATCGCGGCGATCACCGGCAGGCAGTCGCGCAGCAGGCGACGATAGGCTTCCGCATCGCCCGCCTGGGCCGCCGCCATGCCGGCCGCGAGCGCCTGGTCCTGGCTCATGCGCTCAGCGATCCCTCTACGCGCCGCCGTCTGGCCGATGCCCCGGGCCCAGCCGAAGGCATCGCGCCTGGGCGCTGCAGGCAGGTCGTGTCCGGCCGGGACGGCGCAGGCCATCGGGTGGGCTCCCTGATCCGAGAGGTCGGGCGTCTCGCATCAGGCCTGTTCGCCCCGACATCCCCCAAGGTTACGGAGCGCATGGGACCGAAGCCATCCTTTCGACGTCTCAGCCGGCGAGGTCGAAGCGATCGACGTCATGCAGGAGTTCGAGGAAGGCCCGCGCGCCGTGGTCGAGGGCACGGTCCCCCGCCTCCGCCGTACCGAGCCGGGCATCGCCGATGGCACCGGCCGGGTTGAGGTCTTCCGCCCGCCAGGCGAAGGCGGCAGGGCGGCCGGCACGCAGGTGGGTGAAGGTACGCGCCATCGCCAGCGTGCGCGGCGTGAAGTCCGCGACCTCGCCGCGCCGCACCAGATCCGGCCGCAGGGCGAGCATCAGGGCGGTCTCGATGCCGCCGCCATGGATGCCGTGACGGATCTCCTCCTCGGGGAACAGCCCGTCGGGATAGCCGAACCGGCTCCAGGCTGTGGTCACCGCCACCATTGCGTGGCGCCCCCGCAGCTCCCCGGCCACGAGGTCGATCAGGCCGCTGTTGCCTCCGTGCGAGGTGACGATGACAAGTTTCGCGCAGCCGGCCCGGTGAACGGCAGCGCCGATCTCGGTCCAGGCCTGGAGAGCCGTCACGGTGGTCAGTGACAGGGTTCCGGGGAAGCTCTCGTGCTCGTCGGACTTGCCGACGGTCTGAACGGGCAGCAGCAGCACATCGAGCCCGTCGGCGGGGAGCGCCATCAGGCGTGCGAGGTAGCCCTCGGCGATGATCGCATCGGTGGCCAGCGGCAGGTGCGGACCGTGCTGCTCGATGGCGGCGACGGGCAGCACCGCGATGGCGCGACCCATGTCGCGCGCCCGGATCTCATCGGTCGTCAACTCGGCCCAGTGGCGTACCGGCATCCCCGCTCTCCTCGGGCGGGGTATCGAACCGCCTCGCCCTGCCTGCCACGGAAACCGTGCCTCCTCCAAGGGGGGGCGCCGCGTCGGATCATCGAACGCGACGGAGGGCCGGGACGCGCGAGCGCCCGACCCTCCATTCGGTCACGGATAGGCGTTTCAGCGGGCCCGGCGCAGCAGCCAGCCGGCGCCGAAGGCCGCCGCGGCTACGAGAAGGAGCGTGGAAGCCTTGTTCTCGTCGGCCCGGCGGGCCACGGCCCGGCCGCGCCGAACGGCCTCGTCCTGGTAGTGACGGCCGCGGTCCTGCAGGTCTCCGGCGATCGCCCGGCCCCGGTGACGAGCCTCGTCGACCAGGTGGGCGCCGTCGCGCTGCAGGTCATGGGCCGTGTCGCGGGCCCGGCCATACGCATACTGGACGGCCCCGGCCGCCTGGTCGTAGGCGCCCACGGCCTGCGGGCGAACCCGTCCGGTCACGGCGCCGAGGGCCGAGCGCCCACGGCCTCGGATGTTCCGGATTCCACCCTCGATCTGGTCGCGATTCATACTGGGGATCCTTTTCATCTCGGCCCGTGCCGGGACGCCCGGCCGCGCGTGGGCGGTCGTTCCGGCCGGGCCTGTGTCCACGATGCGGCCGGTCGCTCCGGCCGCTCGGCGCCCCGGCCCATCAGGAGCCGAAGCGCGGGGACAGGTTCGTCAGATCTTCTTGACGGCGTCGGCAGCACTCTGGGCCGCGCCCTTGATGCCGTCCTTGGCATCGCCGACCGTCTTCTGGGCCTCGCCCTTCAGTTCCTGGGCCTTGCCCTCGGCCTGCAGCTTCTCGTTGCCGGTGGCCGAACCGATGCCCTGCTTGATGTTGCCGACAGCCTCGTTGGCGAGACCCTTGATCTTGTCGGTCGTGCTGCTCATCGAACCCTCCGTGAAGCCGATATCAGGCTGAACGTCCGGTCGCGGCATGCAACCCGGCGTCGTCTGGCAAGCGTAACGGTGTCTCCCGCGGTTGGTTCCAATTCCGACACTTCGGGTCGGCTGATCTGGAATCGCGACGCCTCAGAACACCGCACTGCAAACAGTCCTTTCGCAGCGCGGGGTAAAAACCAGCTTCGATGATGCAGCCTGCAGCATCTCAAATTTTTTAGGGGCTTAACCCAAAAATTTTGCAGACGAAGTGCAGGTTTGGCCGATGTATAGATCCTTGAATTCAGAATAATTGCCGATAAAACCAAAGCCACCAAACAAGATTTGACCCGAGGAAGACGCCCATGACCGCGCGCACTGCTGCGCCTGCTACTCGCGGGGCACCATCGATCGCGCCTGCGGACGCCCATGCCGCCAGGGTCGAGACGCCTGCGAAGGTGGATGCGCCGCCCCTCGGCCGCTGGGGTCAGCTGGTCCTGGGCGTGCTGTGCATGTCGATGATCGCCAACCTGCAATACGGCTGGACGCTCTTCGTCGATCCGATCCAGCAGAAGTTCGGCTGGGAGCGCACCGCGATCCAATGGGCCTTCACCATCTTCGTGGTGATGGAAACCTGGCTGGTGCCGATCGAGGGCTGGTTCGTCGACAAGTACGGTCCGCGCCTCGTCACCATCTTCGGGGGCGCCCTCTGCGCCCTCGGCTGGGTGATGAACTCCTACGCGGATTCCCTGGGCACGCTGTACGCGGCCGCCGCCGTCAGCGGCGTCGGCGCAGGCGCGGTCTACGGCACCTGCGTGGGCAACGCCCTCAAGTGGTTTCCCGACCGTCGCGGCTTCGCGGCCGGCCTCACCGCCGCCGGCTTCGGCGCCGGCTCGGCCCTCACCGTCATCCCGATCGCCAACATGATCCGGGAGTCCGGCTACCAGCACACCTTCTTCGTGTTCGGCCTCGGCCAGGGCCTCATCGTCATGCTGGCCGCCCTGCTCCTCGTCTCGCCGAGCGCCGCCTTCAAGGACCGGATGCTCGCGGGCCGCACCGCGACCGTGAACACCGTCACCCGGCGCCAGTACTCCACCGCCGAGATGGTCCGGACGCCGGTCTTCTGGCTGCTCTACCTCATGTTCGTGATGATGGCGGCCGGCGGCCTGATGGCGGCCGCCTCCCTCGCCCCCATCGCCAAGGACTTCAAGGTCGCGGGCGTCGAGGTCTCGCTCATCGGCATCACCCTGCCGGCCCTGACCTTCGCGCTCACCATCGACCGGGTGCTCAACGGTGTGACGCGGCCGTTCTTCGGCTGGGTCTCGGACAGGATCGGCCGCGAGAACACGATGGTCATCGCCTTCCTGATCGAGGGCGCCGGCATCCTGGCGCTCGGCATGTTCGCCCACATCCCGATGGCCTTCGTGCTGCTCACCGGGCTCGTGTTCTTCGCCTGGGGCGAGATCTACTCGCTGTTCCCGGCCACCTGCAGCGACACCTACGGCGACAAGAATGCGGCGGCCAATGCCGGCCTCCTCTACACCGCCAAGGGCACCGCCGCCCTGCTGCTGCCGATCCTGCTCACCATCCAGGCCAAGACCGGCAGCTGGCAGAACGTGTTCTATGCCGCCTCCGGCATGGCCTTCCTGGCCGGGTTCCTCGCGCTCTTCGTGCTGAAGCCGATGCGCGCGCGGTTCATCGCCCGGAGCTGACCCGATGGCTCGATGGCTTCGCTACCTCCACGACGGCGCGCGCGGTTTCGGACGCCTCGACGGGGAGACCATTCTCGTCCACGCGGGCGACCTCTTCGCGGACCCGACACCCACCGGTGCGACCCTGCCGCTGGCGCAAGTCACCCTCGACCTGCCGTGCCGGCCCTCGAAATACATCGCCCTGTGGAACAACTTCCACGCCTCGGCGGAGAAGCAGGGCCTGACGCGACCCGAGGTGCCGCTGTACTTCGTGAAGCCGGCGAGCAGCTATCTCGCCAGCGGACAGACCGTGACGGCCCCGGAGGGGGCCGGCCGGCTGCTGTTCGAGGGCGAACTCGGGATCGTGATCGGCCGGCGCGGCCGCGACCTCACCCCGGAGACGGCGGGCGCGCACATCTTCGGCTACACCTGTGTGAACGACGTCACCGCCCTGGAGGCGCTCAAGGCCGATCCGAGCTTCGTGCACTGGACCCGATCGAAGGGCTATGACGGCTTCGGTCCCTTCGGCCCGGTGATCGCCACCGATATCGATCCGGAGATGCTCGAGGTCGCGGTCCGGGTGAACGGGCGCGAGCGCCAGCGCTATCCCCTCGCCGACATGATGCGCCGGCCCGCGGAGCTCGTGGCCGAGCTGTCCCGGGGCATGACCCTGGAGCCGGGGGACCTCATCGCCTGCGGCACCTCGGTGGGCTCCGGGCCGATCCCGAAGGGCGCCACGGTCGAGGTCGAGATCGCCGGCATCGGCGTGTTGTCGAACGGCTTTTCGTGAGGCATCCGACGCCTACGAAGCGGACGTGATCAGGACAGGTTTCAGGGACACCCACATGAGCATCGCGATCGTCGGCGCCGGCGCCATCGGAGGATTTCTCGGCGTGCGCCTCGCCCACGCGGGCGAGGACGTCACCTTCATCGCGCGCGGCGCGAACCTCGACGCCATCCAGCGCAACGGCATGCGGCTGATCGAGGAGGACGGCTCCGAGATCCACGTGACGAACCTCAAGGCCACCAAGTCCATGGCCGAGGCGGGACCGCACGACATCGTGCTCCTCACCGTCAAGGCACATCAGGTCGGGCCGATCGCGGCCGATCTTCACCACCTCATCGGACCGGACACGATGGTGGTGACGATGCAGAACGGCATTCCGTGGTGGTACTTCTCGCAGGGGCACGGCGGAGACCTGACGGGCACGCACCTGGAGACCGCCGACCCGGGCGGACTCATCGCCCAGCATCTCGATCCCAAGCACGTCATCGGCTCGGTGGTGTACCCGGCCGCCGTGCTCACCGAGCCCGGCGTGGTGCAGGTGGTGGAGGGGCACCGTTTCGGCCTCGGAGAGCTCGACGGCTCCATGTCCGCCCGGGTGCAGTCACTGGCCCAGACCCTGATCAAGGCGGGCTTCCGCGCGCCGGTGACCAGCGACATCCGGGCGGAGATCTGGCTCAAGCTCTGGGGCAACCTCAGCTTCAACCCGATCTCGGCGCTCGCCCACGCCACCCTCGTGGACATCTGCCAGTTCCCCGAGACCCGGGCGCTCGCCGCCGACATGATGCGGGAAGCGGAGACGATCGCGAACCGCCTCGGCGTCACCTTCAAGCTCGGCATCGAGCGCCGCATCGCGGGTGCCGAGAAGGTCGGCGCGCACAAGACCTCGATGCTGCAGGACGTCGAGGCCGGCCGGCCGATCGAACTCGAGGCCCTGGTCGGCTCGATCATCGAGCTCGGGCGCCTCACGGACACTCCGACCCCGCATATCGACACCGTCTACGCCCTGATGCGCCTCCTCGCCCAGAGCCTGGAGCGGGCACAGGGGCGCCTCTCCATAACGCCGGCCTGACCCCAGACATTCGAGGACGATGACCATGGCCGAGACCGCCGCACCGACGACCGCCACCACCCTCCACGCCCTGATCCGCGCGGGGGCCGAGGAAGCCACCGCCCTATCGAGCCCCGGCGGCGTCCCGCTGACCTTCGGCCGGCTCCGTGCGCTCACCGACCGGACGATCGCGGCGCTCAACGCGCAGGGCATCGGGCGGAACGACCGGGTCGGCATCGTCCTCGACAACGGACCGGAGATGGCCGCCGCCTTCATCGCGATCGGGGCGGGCACGACGGCCGCCCCCCTCAACCCGAGCTACAAGGCGGACGAGTTCACGTTCTACCTGTCCGACCTCAACGCTCGCCTGCTCGTGGTCGCGGACGGCTCCGAGAGCCCGGCCGTCGCGGTGGCCGCCCGCCTCGGCGTGCCGGTGGTGCGCCTGACCCCGACTCCGGCAGAGGGTGCCGGCAGCTTCACCCTGGCCTTCGAGGGCGAGGCCGCCGCGCCCGCCCGCACCGGAGGCCCGGCGCATCCCGACGATATCGGCCTCGTGCTGCACACCTCGGGCACCACCTCGCGCCCCAAGATCGTGCCCCTGAAGCAGTCGAACGTCTGCGCCTCGGCCCGTAACATCCGCACCACCCTTGCCTTCACGGCCGAGGATCGCGGCCTCAACATCATGCCGCTCTTCCACATCCACGGGCTGATCGCCGGCATCCTGGCGCCGCTCTCGGGGGGTGGCCAGGTCTGCTGCACACCGGGCTTCAACGCCTTGAAGTTCTTCGGCTGGATGAGCGAGGTCCGGCCGACCTGGTATACGGCGGTGCCGACGATGCACCAGGCGATCCTCGGGCGCGCCTCCCGCAACCGGGAGATCATCGAGGCCAACCCGCTGCGCTTCATCCGCTCCTCCTCCTCCTCCATGCCGCCGCAGGTCATGAAGGAGATCGAGGACGTCTTCGGCGCGCCCCTGATCGAGGCCTACGGCATGACCGAGGCCTCCCACCAGATGGCCTCGAACCCGCTGCCGCCGCGCCCGCACTACGCCGGCTCGGTCGGTCTCGCGGCCGGCCCCAAGATCGCCATCGTGGACGAGGAGGGCGAGCCGCTGCCCGCCGGCGAGACCGGCGAGATCGTCATCCGCGGCGACAACGTGATGTCGGGCTACGAGAACAACGACAAGGCCAACGCGGAGGCCTTCACGAAGCAGGGTTGGTTCCGCACGGGCGACCAGGGCTCGCTCAGCCCGGAAGGCTACCTGACCATCACGGGACGCCTCAAGGAGATCATCAACCGGGGCGGCGAGAAGATCTCCCCGCGCGAGGTCGACGAGATCCTGATGGATCATCCCGCCGTCTCGCAATGCGTCACCTTCGCGATGCCGCACGACAAGCTCGGCGAGGACGTCTGCGCCGCGATCGTGCTGCGCGAGGGGCATCACCTCGTCGAGAAGGAGCTGCGCGGCTTCGCCTCGGAGCGGCTCGCCGCCTTCAAGGTGCCGTCCAAGATCATGATCCTGGACGAGATTCCGAAGGGCGCCACCGGAAAGCTCCAGCGGATCGGCCTGGCGCAGAAGCTCGGACTGGTCTGAGTCCGGAAGGCCCGGGAGCGGGGGGCCCAGGATTGCCCGGGGCCTGCCCCTCGATCCACCGAGGGTGGGCGCCGGTCAGGCCGACAGGACCTTGCCGACACGGCCCTCGATCGCATCCCACACCGAGACCGCCAAGTCCGGGCCGCCGAGGCGCTTGATCGCCCGGATGCCGGTGGGCGAGGTCACGTTGATCTCGGTCAGGTTGCCGTCGATGACGTCGATGCCGACGAGGATCAGGCCCCGGCGCTTCAGTTCGGGCCCGATGGTGGCGCAGATCGCGCGCTCACGCTCGGTGAGGTCGGACGCCGCCGCGGCCCCGCCCCGCACCATGTTCGATCGGATGTCGTTGAGGGCGGGCACCCGGTTGATGGCGCCCATCGGCTCGCCATCCACCAGGATGATGCGCTTGTCGCCCTCGGTGATGCGGGGCAGGAAGCGCTGCACCACCCATTGTTCGCGGAAGGTCACCGAGAACAGGTCGAACATCGATCCGAAATTCGCGTCCTCCGGCAGGACCCGGAACACCGCCGCCCCGCCATGGCCGTGCAGGGGCTTCATCACGATGGCACCGTGCTCGGCCCGGAAGGCCTCGATCTCGGCCTTGTCGCGCGTGATCAGGGTCGGGGGCATCAGCTCGGGAAAGTCCAGGACGAACAGCTTCTCCGGCGCATTGCGGACTTCGGCGGGGTTGTTCACCACCAGGGTGCGCGGGTGGATCCGCTCCAGCATATGGGTCGCGGTGATGTAGGCCATGTCGAAGGGCGGGTCCTGGCGCATCAGGACCACGTCGACCCTCGACAGGTCGATGCGCTCGATCGGGCCGAGGGTGGCGTGCGCGCCCTCCACGTCCTGGACCGTGAGAGCCTCGACACGCGCCGTCACGGCCCGGCCCTGCATCGACAGCCGGTCCGGCGTGTAGTGCAGCAGCCGATGCCCGCGCGCCTGGGCTTCGAGGAGGAGCGCGAAGGTGGTGTCCCCGGCGATCCGGATCGCCTGGATCGGGTCCATCTGCACCGCGACGGTCAGAGTCATGCTGTCAAACCTCTGTCTGGGGACGGGCACCGTCGATGCCCGTCCCGACCGTGATGCGGTGTGCCGCGGGGCACCTTACTTCTGGGATTTTCCACCGGTGCGGCGGTCGTAGTCGCCGATGGCGGCCTTGCACTCGGGCGAGAGGCGGGCGCGGTTGCGGTCCATGCAGCGCTCCGCATCCTGGCTGTTGGGATCGACGCCGGCGCAGAGGCGGAAATAATCGTTCGCGCATCCGAGCTGCAAGCCCTGATCCTCGCGCTGGGCCTGGGCCGGGCTGACCGCCACCATCAGGAGGGCGAACGGTGCGACCCGCAGGGCCGCGCGGAGTCCTCTGGGCGAGCTCGAGAATCGGGAGATAACCACGCGCATCCGGCGGTGTCCTTCAATCGAAAGTGGGAGTGTACGGAAGAGAAATGCGTAGGACGGGAGAGTACGTTCGCGGAAAAGTCCGGCCGTTCGATCGGAAGCGACACGGCATATCGGGCGCGACCGGCCCTTAGCAAGCGCTCCGGCCGCCGCGTGTTCCATGCGGACGCCCCCGCATCCGGCTTGGTTCGAAGCATCGCGTCGGCGCCGGTCCCACAAAAAAGCCCCGCTCGCCGGGCGAGCGGGGCCGAGTACAAGGGAGGAAATGCCCGCCATGGGCAACTCTCCATCATGCAAGTCGCGAGCCATGGCGGCGGAGCCCAGGCGTGGCAGCAAAGCAACGCCCGGTCCATCCGCCGTGGGAGGCGGGCGGAAGACGGCACCGGGCGCGGCATCGCAAGGTTCCGTTAACCACCCCATGCTGATCTCTGCCGGCATCACCCCGACGCCGGAACGGCCCGGATGCGGCGGTGGCAGGCCGACAGCGGCTCGCCTCAGAGATCGAATGGAATCGGAAATCAGCCGATGAACAGCCACAGGTTGCCCGATACCGGCGGCGCCGATCGCCGCCCCGAGCGTCCGACGGCCACGGTCGTCACGTTCCCGTCCACAACGCGCCGCTTCCGCCGACCCGACGCCGACGCGCCGCGCGGCGCGATCCTGCTCTTCACAGGAATCCGCTACGAGCGCATGCCGGAGCCGGACGCACCCGCGCCGCGCCTGCGCCGCCGCTCCTGATCCGCGGCCGGCCCGACTCCGCATGGTGCCCTCTCCCCGGACCGGACGCCGGTGCGCCGCGAGGCCGCGCTCCGGGCGCCTGATGCCCCTCGCGATCCTGATGCTGCTCGCCGGCTGCGCGCAGGAGGGCGATTTCGGGCGGCCGAAGGCCGGCGCCTGGAACAGCCTGATCGAGACCACCGGGACCCTGGCGGCGCGGGAGCGCGAGGAGCCGGCGTCGAGCTTTCCCTTCACCGACGAGGAACGCACCCTGCGCGACCGCGCCTGGCGTTTCCTGATGCCCGCGGCCGGGCACGACGCCTTCACGGACATCCTCGCCAATCTCACCCGCTCCCGCGTGCTGCCCGCGTCCTGGCGGACCGATGATCCCGCAGCCTATCACGACACCCTGATGGCGGAGGGCTTCCGCTCGCTGGTCTCGCGCTACCGGCGCCTGTCGGAGGATATCGGCACCGACGCCCGGCTGATCCCGCAATTCGCCGCCCTGGCCCTGCGGGTGAAGGAGGGCGATGCCCTGCGCCTGCGCAGCCTGCCCTTCGCCAAGAGCCTCGACGATCACGACGTGCGCCAGGCCGCCCTGCGGGTGGCCGAGAACCGGTGCCTCATCGCCTGGGTCCGGTTCGAGACGGGCCGCCGCTCCCGTCGCTACCGCTACGCCCTCGAACACCTGATGATCGAGGTGCCGGGTCCGGGGGTCGTGTCGGTGGAGCGGACCCTGGCCGCCCTCGACGGACGACGCCCGCTGCTCGATCCGCTGGTGCCGCCGGAAGCCGAGGCGCGGTGCGGGCTCCTGCCCGAGGCGGAGGTCGTTGTCGCAGCCCCGAGGCCGATCGTCGCCAAGAACTGAGGACGGTTTCAGCCGCCGGTCTTCTCGTCGCCCGCGCTGTCGACGGTGCAGGAGACCGCCTGGACTGCCGCGTCGGCGGCCGCGCGCTGGCTCGGCAGGGCCGCGATCACCCGCACCACCACGAACCCGCGCGTTTCGCCGGCGACGATGCGGACGTCGTGACTGACCTCGTCCTCGTCGGCATTGGCGAGCGCCTCGTCGTATTGCGCCCGGGTTAGCACCACGAGATCGAGGGCGCCGCGCACCGCCGCCTGATCGGTCACCGCATAGAAAGCGCCGCGCGGGCCGTGCACCGCGAGCGACAGCATCAGGGTGCCGGTGCGCGCCGAGACCCGCATCGGTCCCTCGGCGAGATCGTAGGCACAGAGCCCCACCGCCACCGCCGGATCGGGAATCGGAAGCCAGGCCTCGACGGGTGGGGCGGCGTCGCCGGCGGCCGCCACCGTGTTGATCGCCATCGGGTGGTCGAGGCTCTCCCCCGAGCGCGCCCGCGACAGGGCATCGGATTCCGCCAGCCTCGGGATCAACAGCACCGCGGTCACATGCACGAGGCCGGCGAGGACCAGCCCCGACAGGGTGGCGACCAGGAAGCGTCCCCGCGGCGTCATGACGGGCATCCGATGCGGGTGATCGCCGGTACCGACGCGCGGTCGAGGTTGCCCGCGCTGGCCGCCACGGGCGTGTCGTACAGGCGGAGAGCGAGGCGGACGGCGCCCTTGGCGCGCGGCATCGGCAGCCAGTTGCCCGGCTGAACCTCGGGCGACAGGGTGATCACGAACCGCCCGTCGGTCTCGCGCAGGATCTCGGTGGCGGTGAAACCCTCCCGCATCGGTGCGACCTCCGCATCCCGCGGCCCGCGCCCGGCCACCGTCACGGTCCAGGCGCGGGCCGGCGGCGTCACCCCCGCCACCCGGTAGGTGCAGGCGGCATCGAGGCTCCGCCCGGATTCGTCGTGCTCGGCCGTGAGCAGCATGCCCTCGCCGATCGCCAGGGGAATCTCGCCCCGGCGCGCGTTGACCGCGCGGGCATAGGGATCGGCGCCCAACGAACCGACCTTCGGCCACGCGGTCCAGGCTCCCACCCGGACGCCGCCGAAGGGATAGCCGCCCCGGGTGGCATAATCGGCCGTGACGAGCCCGATCCCCGCGCCGAGAGCCAGGGCGTAGAGCACCAGCGTCACGGTCGAGGCCCGGCGCACGCCGCGCCGCAGCACGCCTGCCAGGCGTCCACCGGTTCCGGTGATGTCGCCCGAGCGCCGCTGCCCGGCGGGGGACGTTCGGGTCTGGTCCGGGCGCAGCCGCGCGACCGTCTCGGCCAATGTCATGCGCATGATCGCCGGTTACGGAGTCCCGATCCGGCCGCCGACGGCGCGGGCCCCCTCCGCCACCACGCCGGGCGCGTTCACCGGCTCCAGGGCGGAGGTCTTCTCGGGCGCCTTGGCGGCGGTCTTCTCCACCTGGCGGAACAGGCCGTTCATGCTGCCGATGACCTCGAAGGAGCGCCGGGAGAGCTTGCCGGCCGCGCTCGCGGCCGCGTTGACCGGCGCCGCGCTCTGGCCCGACTGCGCCACCGCGCGTCCCGGATCCTTCAGCCCCGGCATCGGCTTGAGTTCGATGCCCTGGTGGGCGACTTCCATCACGTCGTGCCAAGTCATGGCGGGAAGCGAGCCGCCGGTCATCTTGTTGGTGGAGGTGTGATCGTCGTTGCCGAACCAGACGGCACCGACGTAATTGCCCGTGTAGCCGACGAACCAGGCGTCGCGATAGGCGTTCGTGGTACCGGACTTGCCCGCGACCTTGATCCCCTCCAGCGCCGCGCGCTTGCCGGTGCCTTCCTCGACCACCTTGGTCAGCATGTAGTTCATGTCGGCCACCACCTGGGTCGACAGGACCTGCTGCACCTGCTCGTCGGCGTGGCGGTAGATCACCTCGCCGGACGAGTTGCGGACCTCCATGGCCGCGTAGGGCTTGGCCTTGCGTCCGCCATTGGCGAACACGGCGTAGCCGGCGGCCTGGTCGATGACGTTCACCTCCGCCGAGCCGATCGGCAGCGAGACGGAATCGGTCAGCTGCGTGGTGATGCCCATGGCGTGGGCGGTCTCGATGATCTTCTTGCGCCCGGCGGCGGCCGCCCTGGCTTCGTGGGAGATGCCCATCGCCTTGCCCAGGGCGATCGAGACCTGGATCGGAATGGTGTTGATGGATTTCGCCACCGCGACGGTGAGCGTCGTGGCGCCCGAGAATGAGCGCCCATAATTCTGCGGGCACCAGTTGCCGATGCAGACGGGCCTGTCGACGACGCGGGTATCCGGGCGGTACAGGCCCGCGGCGAGGCCCGCGGCGTAGACGTAGGGCTTGAAGGACGAGCCGGGCTGGCGGAGCGCATCGGTGGCGCGGTTGAACTGGCTCTCGCCGTAATCGGCGCCGCCGACCATTGCCCGCAGGGCGCCGTCGGGATCGAGGATCACCATGGCGGCTTCGTCGACCTCGTACTGGTCGCCGTAGCGGCGCAGGGTGTTCTGCACGGTCTCGTCGGCCCGGCGCTGGATCGTGAGGTCGAGGGGGGTCTTCACAGTGAGGACGCGGTCGCTGCGGAAGCGGCCGGCATCGGCCATCTGCTTGATCTCGCCGAAGGCCCAGTCGAGGTAGTAGTCCGCCGTGATGTCCCGGGTCCGGGTCACCGGCGTCGCGGGATTGCGCAGGGCGGTCTGGATCTGGCCCTCGGTGAGGAATCCGGCCTCGACCATGTTGTGCAGCACGTCGGCCGCGCGGGCGCGGGCGGCCGGCAGGTTCACGTGGGGCGCGTACTTCGTCGGCGCCTTGAACAGGCCGGCGAGCATCGCGGCCTCGGCCAGGGTGATGTCCTTGAGCGGCTTGCCGAAATAGTAATCCGCCGCCGCCACGGCGCCGAAGGTGCCGCCGCCCATATAGGCCCGGTCGAGGTAGAGCTTCAGGATCTCGTTCTTGGAGAGGTGGCTCTCCAGCCAGAGCGCCAGGAAGGCCTCGTTGATCTTGCGCTCGAGGGAGCGCTCGTTGGTGAGGAACAGGTTCTTGGCGAGCTGCTGCGTGATCGACGAGCCGCCCTGGGTGTTGCCGCCGCCGCGCGAGTTCGAGACCAGCGCGCGGGCGGTGCCGATGGGATCGATGCCCCAGTGCTCGTAGAAGCGCCGGTCCTCGGTCGAGACCAGGGCCTTGATCATGATGTCGGGAAAATCGTCGAGCTTCAGAGAATCGTCGTGCTTGATGCCGCGCCGCCCGACCTCGGTGCCGAAGCGGTCGAGGAAGGTCACGGCGAGGTCCTGGGCCTTCAGCCAGTTGTCGCTGGTCAGGTTGAAGGCGGGCTGGGCCAGGGCCAGCATGAGCACGGCGCCGCCGGTGCCGAGGGTCACCGCCTCGCTCGTCAGGTCGAGGGCGAACCGCTTCCAGCCCCGCACCGAGAACACGTTCATGCGCTCCTGGAAGCGCTCGTAGGTCTCGCCGGCCGAGCGGCCGCCGTCGTACAGGCTGGCGTTCACCCAGGCGTCGAAGGCGAGGGCGGCGTGCTTGATCCGGGTCGTGAGGGAGGTCGCTTTGGGCAGGCGCACCTGAGTTCCAGTCCTTCCGCACCCGGATCCGGCAGGATGCCGGCCCCGTGATCCTACCAACACCCGCGCCCGGCCGCGAGGCTTCGTTGAAGGGAACGCCCGACAAGGGCAAGCGTCCCGCCGCCGCAGGCCGTAACCTGTCGTTAACCTTGATGCCGGAATGGGGCGGGGCGGTGGCGCGCCCGGAGGAACGCCGCGCGTGGCGTCATGCCCTGTGCCGGCAACGCTTGCTCCGGGCTCCGCGTTGCGGCACAGGAGCGGATCACCCGGATTCTCGCCGCTTCCAGCCCAAGGTGTTCCCCATGCGGGACCGCTCGGCCGCGCGTTCCCCGACGCCGCAGGCCTTCCCAGAAACTGCCCGGCCCGAGCCGGCTGCCCCGGCCGCGGAGCCGTTCTGGCGGACCAAGAGCCTGGAGGCGATGTCGCCGGCCGAGTGGGAGAGCCTGTGCGACGGCTGCGGCCGCTGCTGCCTCCTCAAGCTCGAGGACGAGGACACGGCGGAGGTCTACCACACCGATGTCGGCTGCACCCTCCTGGACGGCCATGGCTGCCGCTGCCGCGACTATGCGCGGCGCCAGAAGCGGGTGCCCGACTGCGTGCGCCTGACGCCGGAAGCCGTGCGCACGATCCCGTGGCTGCCGCCGACCTGCGCCTACCGTCTGGTCCGCGAGGGCCGCGACCTCCACGACTGGCACCCACTCGTCTCGGGCCGTGCCGCCAGCGTGCACGAGGCCGGCATCTCCGTGCGCGGCCGGGTCTCGGGCAACGAGGAGGAGTTCACGGCCGACGAACTCCTCGATCGGATCGTGACCTGGCCCAACCGCACGCCGGACACCGAGGACGAGGCGGAGTAGGCGCGCCTCAGGCGTCGAACATCGACGGGACCGGGTCCTGGGCGATGATCCGGCGCGCTTCGGCGGCGTCGAGATGCATGCGGGCGATCAGAGCATCGGCCCCGTCGAATCGCTCCTCGCCCCGGATGTACCCCAGGAACTCCACAGCGATCGCCTGGCCGTAGAGGTCGCCGGCGAAGTCGAACAGGTTCACCTCGAGGAGCGGCGCGCCGTCGTCGAAGGTCGGGCGCCGGCCGTAGCTCGCGACCCCGTCGTTCACCCGCCCGTCGGGCAGGCGCACCCGTACCGCGTAGATGCCGTGGGCGAGGTTGCAGTCGGCGAGCGCCACGTTGGCGGTGGGATAGCCGAGCGTGCGCCCGCGCTTGTCGCCATGGCGGACCTCGCCGGAGACGAACCAGCGATAGCCCAGGAGCGCGTTCGCCCGCGCCACCGCGCCCTCGGCCAACGCCGCCCGGATCGCGCTCGACGAGACGGGCTCCGCGCCCGCATTCAGGGCGACGGGCGGAATGACGCGGCAGCTCAGGCCCGCCTGCGCGCAGAGGCCGGCGAGCACCGCGGGCGTGCCCTCGCGGCCACGGCCGAAATGGAAGTCGTGGCCGATGACGACGCCCGCCACCCCGAGATCGCGCACCAGAAGGCCTTCGACGAAGTCGCGCGCACCGGTCCCCGCCAGGGTGGCGTCGAAGCGGCGCACG
The DNA here is from genome assembly GCF_055361545.1 of Methylobacterium sp. TK31. Lineage (NCBI taxonomy): Bacteria > Pseudomonadati > Pseudomonadota > Alphaproteobacteria > Hyphomicrobiales > Methylobacteriaceae > Methylobacterium > Methylobacterium sp. TK31. Next base: position 4,178,784 of record NZ_CM143964.1, read on the forward strand.
ATCAGCCCGTCGAGGCCGAGATGCGCGAAGACGATCTCCTTGGCGTCCGCGTCGGTGAGCCGGAACATGGGCAGATGCGGCGCGAAATAGGCTCGCGGGTGCGGCTCGAAGGTGAGCGCGACCGCAGGCCGCCCGGCCGCCCGGGCGGTTTCCCGGACGGCGGCGATGAGCGCACGGTGGCCGAGATGCACCCCGTCGAAATTGCCGATCGCCGCGATGGCGCCGGCGATCGCGGGCGGGACCGGTTCGTCCTCGCGGCAGATCGTGAAGCGTCGCTCTCGCGCGGATGCGGCGGGCGGAACGGCGGATTCGTCGCCAGACGACATCGGATCTCGGGAGTTGCAGCGGTCGGGGTCGGAGGCTGTGGCGGCGGAACCTGTCGAAAACCGGTCGGAGGGTCAAGCGCGCGGGCCGAGCGCGGGGGTCGCGCCGCCGGCCGGTGCCGCCCGCCCGCGGCGCCGGGCCTTGGCCGCACGTCGCCCGATGTAGAGCAGCAGTCCCGTCACCAGGAAGAGCGGCATCAGCAGCGCCGCCGCAAGGAAGACCGGCGGACCGAAGAGGCCGAAGATGCGGCCGCTGTGCAGGTCGAGCATGTTGCCGGCGATGCGGACGCCGAGGGGGCGCTCCCCACCGACCTCGCGCACGAGGATGCGCCCGGTGGCCGCCTCGATCCGGGTGTCGTCGCGCCAGCCGTTCCGGTTCTCCGAGCGGATTCGGACGGGTCCGGTCCCTCCGCTCGGCAGGATCAGGGTCGCCCGGGTGAACTGACCCGCATCCACGGTACGGAAGGCCGTCCAGGCGGCGTCGAGGCTCGGCGCCCCGGGGCTTCCCAGGCCCTCCTCGCGGCGGGCGGCCCGGCCCGGCCCTTCGCCCTTCGTCGCCGCCTCCTTCCGGGCGGGCGCCGGCCCGCCGACCTTGTCCGCCGGCGGCTTGCCGTCCGCCATCCGCGCGATGGTCTCGCCGCGCGTGAGGAGGGCGGTGACGACCTCGCGGTAGCCGTCGTAAGACCACCACAGGCCGCTCAGGGCGATCACGAGGTAGACCGGCAGCACCCAGGTTCCGGCCACCGCATGCAGCGACCAGTAGGTCGGCCGGCCCCACTGCCGCAGGCTGGGCTTCAGCCAGATGCGGACGGACATCACCTTCGGCCAGCGCAGGTAGAGGCCGGTGCAGAGAAGGACGAGGAGCGCAAGGGTGCTGGCGCCGGTCAGGGTCCGGCCCCAGCCCTTGCCGTCGCCGGGCAGGAGCAGCCAGCGGTGCAGGCGCCGGATCGTGGCAAAGGCCTCCTCCGTCCGCGCTGCGCCCCGCACCGTGCCGTCATGGGGGTCGAGGTAGAGGGAGGGCGGGCGCTGGCCGGTGGCGGGGTCGCGCCCGAGGCGCACCATCGCGGCGGTGCCGGGCTCGGCCGCGAGCGTGAGGTTCGCCACCGTGCCGGCCCGCTGGGCATGGAAGCGGGCGAGGAGAGCGTCCGGCGAGAGCGGATCTTCCGCCTGGGGCGCGACCCGGATCAGGTCGGCATCGATGGCCTCGCCGATCGCGTCCTCGTAGCTCAGGAGTGCGCCGGTGACGCCCGCCACCGCGAGGACGAGGCCGGCCCCGAGCCCGAGCAGCCAGTGCAGCTGGAACAGGATGGCGCGCAGGTGCCTCACCACGCCACCCGTGCCGTCACGAGGGCCTGGAAGGGTTCGCCCACAGCCACCAGCAGGTTGCTGCCGCCCGAGGAGGGATAATAGGTGCGATCGAACAGGTTCTTGAGGTTGAGCTGGAGCGTGGTCGGCAAGCCGTTCACCTGCGTGTTGTAGGCCAGGAACGCGTCACAGACGACGTAATCGGGCAGCGTGAAGGTGTTGGCGGCATCCCCCGGCCGGGCGCCGACGTAGCGCGCGCCGAAGCCCGCCTCCAGGAAGCCCGCACCGAGGCGGTTCGCGCCGAACTCGGTCGCCTCGGCGATGGCGCCGAACTGGTGGGTCAGGAAGGCCGTGGCGGTGACGCGCGGGGTGTTGAGGAGTTGCTTGCCCGCCAGCACCGGGTCCTGGGTGACCTCGGCCTGGGTGAAGCCGTAGCTGGCGATCACCGCCCAGTCGGGCAGGATCTGGCCGGCGACGTCGAGTTCGAACCCGCGCGAGCGCACCTTGCCGGCGGTGCTCGCCACCGTGAGGCCGTTGACGACCTGCGTCACCAGCACGTTGGCCTTCTCGATGTCGAACATCGCGCCCGTCACGGTGAGCCCGGCGGCGACGTCCGCCTTCACGCCGACCTCGAAGGCCTCGCCTTCCTCGGGGGGCAGGGCGCCCACGATGTTGGCCAGCGACGTGTTGGGTTTGAAGGACTGCGAATAGCTGCCGTAGAGCGACAGGTTGGGGCTGAGCTTGTAGACGAGGCCGACCCGCGGCAGGACGCGCACCCCGTCGATGTCGGTGTAGACCACCGCCGGCGTCCCCTTGGCGCCGAACTGGTCGAAGATCTGCGTGCTGATGCCGGCCACCAGAATCCACTGGTCGCTGAGGTGCAGCGAGTCCTGCAAATACAAGCTGGTATTCACTAAGCGTTCGCGCAGGTTGCTGTCCGCGGGCGAGATCACCGGCACCGCGGCGAGGGTGCCGTAGACCGGTTGGAACGGGTTGAACCCCGCCCGGTTCGGACCCCGGATGATGTCGGGCCGGCCGTAGTCGATGTTCTCGTAGGTCACGCCGGCCAGGAGGTCGTGGCGCAGGCCGAAGGTATCGAAGCTCCCGGTCAGGTCGAGGCGGGCGACGTGGGCGTTGAAGTCCGCGTTGCGGGTGCCGTCGGCCCGACGGGTGAGGAGGCCGGTGGCCGGGATGTAGGTGACCGGCCGGATCTGGTCCTCGTCGTAGCCGAGATGGGAGTAGGTGTAGCCGAAATGCAGCGTCCAGGTGTTGTCGAAGCGGTGGTCGACGTCGAGGGTGGCGAGGTGGCTGGTGGCTTCGTGCTGGCTCGAGCGCTCGTCGAAGCGGCGGTCGCGCGGCACCCGCAGGGGGCGCCCGGTGCGCGGATCGAAGATCGTGCCGCGGTCGTAGGGCACGCGGTAATGCCCGAACTCGTAGCCCACCGTCACGGTGGTGTCGTCGCCCTTCCAGGTGAGCGAGGGGGCCACGACCTGCCGGCTGATGTGGCCGAAGTTGCGCCAATAGTCGTAGCTCTGGAGGTCGGCCACCATCCGGTAGGCGAGATTGGTGCCCTCCACGGGGCCGGTGAGGTCGCCCTGGACGAGGCCGCCGCCGAAGCTCGTCCCCGTGAGGTTGAGGGAGCCGTGCGGGGTGAATTCGGGCCGCTTCGAGACGAGGTTGATCAGGCCGCCCGGGTCGGTGATGCCGTAGAGGAGCGAGGCCGGGCCTTTCAGCACCTCGACCCGCTCGATGGCGTAGCTGAAGTTCTGCTGCAGCACCGTGCGGCGCCCGTCCCGCAGGATCGAGTCGTCGCGGAAGGTGCCGAAGCCGCGCCGCACCACCGCCTCCTGCGTGCCGCCGACGCTGTTGGTCTGGGCGATGCCGCTGACGTTGCGCAGGGCCTCGTCGAGGGAGATCACGCGCTGGTCGCGCAGCACCTCGGCGGAGACCACGGCGATGTTGGCCGGCGTGTCGAGGAGCGCGGTGTCCGCGCCCGCCCCGAAGGTCGAGCGCCTGGGCTGGTAGCCGACGGTCGAGAGCCCGTTGCCGAGGCCGGCGACGCTGAGTTCCTCGAGGGTGACGGTGGAGGCCTCCCCGTCCGGGGCGCGCTGGGCCTGTGCGGGCGTCCCGGCGGCGAGGAGCAGGAGGAGGCCGGCCGGGAGGGGCAGGCGCGAGGCGGCGGGCGGGTGGAGCGGCATGACGGGTCCGGCGGAAAGACCCGGCACCCCTATCGGCTCCCCGGAAGAGATTCAATTGTCAAATCCAAGCTTAGAAGCGTTCGAAACTCGACGTGCTACTAGATCTGGGAAAGAGATTGGATGAATTCCAGGGTATTTCCAAGATAACCACAAGACGGTCCGGCTTTCATGGTCGGGCGCTCACCAGGCGACGCGGGCGGTGACGAGGGCCTGGAAGGGCTCGCCCACCGCCACCAGCAGGTTGCTGGCGCCGGACGAGGGATAATAGGTCTCGTCGAACAGGTTCTTCAGGTTCAGCTGCAGGGTGGTCGGCAGGCCGTTCACCTGGGTCCGGTAGGCCAGGAACGCGTCGCAGACCACGTAGTCCGGCATGGTGAAGCTGTTGGCGGCGTCCCCGGGCCGCGCGCCGACGTAGCGGCTGCCGAACCCGGCCTCCAGGAAGCCCGGGCCGAGGAGGGTCGAGCCGAACGCCGTCGCCTCGGCCACCGCGCCGAGTTGGTGGGTGAGGAACAGCGAGGCTGTGACGCGCGGCGTGTTCTGGAGCTGCTTGCCGGCGAGCACCGGATCCTCGGTGACGACCGCCTGGGTGAAGCCGTAGCTGCCGATCACGGCCCAGTCGGGCAGGATCTGCCCCGCGAAATCGAGCTCGAAGCCGCGCGAGCGCACCTTGCCGGCGGTGGAGCCGAAGCGGTTGCCGTTGACCACCTGGGTGATCAGCACGTTGCTTTTCTCGGCATCGAACATCGCGCCGGTGATCAGGAGGCCGTCGGCGACCTCCGCCTTGACCCCCACCTCGTAGGCCGTCCCCTCTTCCGGCAGCAGGGCCCCGGTCACATCGAGGTCGGTGACGTTGGGGCGGAAGGACTGCGTGTAGCTGCCGTAGAGCGAGAGGTTGGGCGCGAGCTTGTAGACGAGCCCGGCCCGCGGCACCGGCTTCACCCCGTCGATGTCGGTCGAGACCACGGCGGGGCGCCCCGCATAGGCGATCTGGTCGTAGATCTGGGCGCTGACCCCGCCCACCAGGATGAGCCGGTCGGTGAGGTGGAGCGAATCCTGCAGGTACAGGCTGGTGTTGCTGAGCCGGTCGCGGTTGTTGCTGGCCGCCAGCGAGACCCGGTCGGAGGCGCCGATCAGGCCGTAGACGGGGTCGAACGGATCGAACCCGCCGACGTTCGATCCCCGCACGCTGGTCTTCCGGTAATAGTCGATCCGCTCGAACATCGCCCCGGCGAGGAGATCGTTGCGCAGTCCGAAGGTCTCGAAGCGCCCCGTCAGGTCGAGGCGGGCGACGTGGGCCTCGAAATCCCCGCCGCGCGTCGCATCGGCCCGGCGCGTCAGGAGGCGGGTGTCGGAATCGTAGATGACCGGCCGGATCTGGTTGTCGTCGTAGCCGAGCCGGGAATAGCTGTAGCCGGCATGCAGCGTCCAATCCTCGCTGAACCGGTGGTCGAGATCGATCGTGGCGAGGTGGCTGGTGGCGTCCACCTTGCTGACCCGCTCGTCGAAGCGCCGGTCGCGGGGCACGCGCAGGGGGCGCCCGGTGCGCGGGTCGAAGGTGGTGCCCCGATCGAAGGGGATGCTGTAATGCGTGAATTCATAGCCCACCGTCACGGTGGTGTCGTCGCCGCGCCAGGTCAGCGACGGCGCGACGACCTGACGGCGGATCTGCCCGAAGTTGCGCCAGTAGGCGTAGTCCTGAACGTCGCCGACGACCCGGTAGGCGAGGTTGGTATCCGTGACCGGGCCGGTGAGGTCGGCCTGGACGAGGCCGCCGCCGAAGCTGGTTCCGGTCAGTTCGAGGGAGCCCCGGGGGGTGAAGTCCGGGCGCTTCGAGACGAGGTTGATGAGGCCGCCGGGCTCCGAGATGCCGTAGAGGAGCGAGGCCGGGCCCTTCAGGACCTCGACCCGCTCGATGGCGTGGTTGAAGTTCTGCTGCAGAACCGTGCGGCGCCCGTCGCGCAGGATGGAACTGTCCCGGGAAAACCCGAAGCCGCGCCGGATGACGGCCTCCTGCGTGCCGCCGAGGCTGTTGGTCTGCACCACGCTGCTGACGTTGCGCAGGGCCTCGTCGAGGCTCAGCACGCGCTGGTCGCGCAGGACGGCCCCCGACACGACGGCGATGTTGGCCGGCGTGTCGAGGAGGGCCGTGTCGGACCCCGCACCGAAGCTGGTGCGCCGGGGCTGGTAGCCGAGCACCGCCCCGGCGTCGCCCGTGACCGTGAGTTCACCGAGGGCGACGGTCGAGACGTCGGGCGACTGCGCGACCGCCGAGCCGCCCTGGAGCAGGAAGGCGGCCCCCGAGAGCCATCCCGCCGCGCCCGCGCGCCGGCGGCCGGCGGAGGTGCGGTGACGATGCGGGGCATGACGGGACATGATCGCTCCTGGGTTGAGTCACCATCCGCCGTAGATCAGGATAGTATTGTTGACAATAGACGCGTAAAACATTGGAATTTATCTAAATGATATGGTCTATAGATCAGTTTATCGATATAGTTCTCAAAATAAACTTCCTGCCAGATGATCCCGGCCGGCGCCGGGCGCATCTCGGACGGCCTTGACCCCGCCGCTGCGCCGGCCCATCCCCTGCGGACCATGGACAGCCCGCGCATCCAGCATCTCTGGCGGCCCTACACGCAGATGAAGGGGGCGGCCCCGCCGCTGGAAGCCGTGCGCACCCACGGCTCGCGCATCGTGCTCGCCGACGGGCGCGAGCTGATCGACGGCATCGCCTCGTGGTGGACGGCGGCCCACGGCTACAACCATCCCCACATCCGCGCCGCCGTGGCCGCGCAGCTGGAGGCGATGCCGCACGTGATGTTCGGCGGGCTCACCCACGCACCGGCGGAGCGGCTGGCCGCGCGCCTGGCCGCCCTGCTGCCCGGCGACCTCGACCACGTCTTCTTCACGGATTCCGGCTCGGTCGCCGTCGAGGTCGCCCTGAAGATGGCGGTGCAGATGTGGATCAACCGCGGCGTGCCCGGCCGCACCCGCATCCTGGCCTTCCGCGAGGGCTATCACGGCGACACCCTGGGGGCGATGTCGGTCTGCGATCCCGACGAGGGCATGCACCGGCGCTTCGGCGCCTACCTGCCGGCCCAGGTCTTCTGCGACCTGCCCCGGACGGCGGCGCAGGTCGCCGCCCTCGACGCGACCCTGGCGGCCGAGCGCGAGACCCTGGCTGCGGTGATCGTCGAGCCCCTGGTGCAGGGGGCCGGCGGCATGCGGATGCACCCCCCCGAGGTGCTGGCGAGGGTGGCGCGGCTGGCGGCGCGCCACGGGCTGCCGCTGATCGCCGACGAGATCTTCACCGGGTTCGGGCGCACCGGCACCCTGTTCGCCTGCGAGCAGGCCGGCATCGTGCCGGACATCCTCTGTCTCTCGAAGGCGCTCACCGGGGGCACGATGGCGCTGGCCGCCACCGTGGCCACGGGGGCCGTGTTCGAGAGCTTCCTCTCCGACGATCCCGCCGCCGCCCTGATGCACGGGCCGACCTTCATGGCGAACCCGCTCGCCTGCGCGGCGGCCAATGCCAGCCTCGACCTGTTCGCGCGCGAGCCGCGCCTCGATCAGGTCGCCGCTCTCGCGGCCGCCCTCGCCGACGGCCTCGAACCCCTGCGGGGCCTGCCGCACGTCGCCGACATCCGGGTCCTCGGGGCGATCGGGGCGGTGCAGTTCCGCCGGGCGCCCGACCTCGCCGACCTGAAGCGCCGCTTCCTGGCGCACGGCACCTGGGTCCGGCCCTTCGGCAACATCGTCTACCTGACCCCGGCGCTCACCATCGCGCCGGCGGATCTCGCCGAGCTCCTCGGCGCCATGCGGGCGGTGGTGCGGGCGGTCGCCCCCTGACGGCACAAGCCCGCATCCGGTGCAACCCACGCCCCCGTCGCTCGTTGGGATGACGTTGCGCTGGCCCCATGTCCAGGATCTCCGGAATCCCTGATCGCGCCGTGCGGGCCCCCTGGCTCCAGGCGGGGGGGCGGTCCCGGGCGGGGCCCGCGGCCAGACAGGCTGGAGGGTGCATCGTGGTGGATGAGGCGAAGGCGAACGACGACCGGCCGGTGATCCTGCTGGTGGAGGACGAGGCCCTGACGATCATGGATCTCGGCGACGTTCTCGAGAATGGCGGCTACGAGACCGTGCAATGCGCCTCGGCCGAGCGGGCGCTCGGCATCATCCAGGACCGCCCCGACATCTGCGGCCTGATCACCGACGTGGAATTGTCGGGCAAGACCAACGGCTTCGAGCTCGCGACCGCGGTCTCCGAGGCCCGGCCGCAACTGCCCATCGTCATCGTCTCGGGCCGCGCCGCGCCCGATCCCGAGCGGATGCCGAAGGGCGCCCGGTTCATCGCCCGGCCCTGCACCGGCGAGGACATCCTGTCCCAGCTCAAGGGCCTGCTGCCCTGCTGAGGGCCCGACGCCTCAACCCGGCGCGTCCCCTCGGGCGCGCCACCACGCGACGGTGTCGTCGAGCCCGCGGTCCAGGTCGAAGCGCGCCCTGAACCCGAGCGCGTCCGTCAGAAGGCGCGTCTCGGCCTCGATCACCGGCGGTTCCGCCGGGCTCAGAGGCCGGGCGCCGAAGGCCAGATGCTCGGCGCCCCCGATCCGGGCGGCGAGTCCTTCGAGGAGCGTGCGCACCGGGATCGCCGCGCCGGAGGCGATGTTCACGGGCCCGCTGACGTCACGCGCGACCAGGGCGGCCAGACCCTCGGCGGCATCGGCGACATGCAGGAAATCGCGGCGCTGGCGCCCGTGCGAGGTCGGGAACCCGGTGCGGGCGGTCAGTGCCCGGATCGCGTCCGGCACGAGCCGCCCGCGGCGCTCGCCGGGGCCGTAGAGGTAGAACAGCCGGCCCCAGGCGAAGCCGAGGCCTGCCGTGCCGGCATAGGCCTCCAGGATGCGCCGCGTCCCGTCCTTGGCGGCGCCGTAGAGCGTCGCGGGCCGGCAGGGCGTGGTCGCCTCGTGGAAGCGGGCCGGTCCCCATTCGTATTCGGCGCAGGTGCCGGTCCCGACGAAGCGCCGGCCTCCCGCCGCCGCGAAGGCCTGGGCGAGATCGAGGGTGGCCGCGACCCAGTCGAGGTTGCGCGCCGAGGTCCAGTAGCGGCCGGGCTCCGCGTCCCAGGCGAGGTGGAGGAGATGGCTCGGCCGGATCCTCGCGATCAGCGCGCGCCGCTCTTCCGGCACGAGCAGGTCGGCCGCGTGCCAGTGCGCGTCCGCCGATGCGGCCCGCCCGACGCCGTGGACCTCGAAGCCGCGCGCCCGCAGGGCCGGCACGGCGTGGCGGCCGACGAAGCCGGCCGCGCCGGTGACGAGGACACGGCCGCTCACCGCACCCAGTCGGGATAGGCGAGGTCGCGCTCGGCGATCACCGTGACGGGCTCCGGCCAGGCGACGTCGAGGCTCGGGTCGTTCCAGCGCAGGCCCCGGGCGCTGCCGGCCACGTAGGGGCGGTCGATCATGTAGAGCACCTCGGCGCCGTCGCTGAGGGCCTGGAAGCCGTGGCCGAAGCCGGCCGGAATGTAGAGGGCATGGCGGTTCGCGGCGCTGAGTTCGGTCCCGTAGGCCCGGAGATAGGTCGCCGAATCCGGTCGCAGGTCGACGATGACGTCGTGGATCGCGCCGGCCGTGCAGCGCACCAGCTTGGTCTCCGCATGGGGCTCGGCGGAGAAGTGCAGGCCGCGCACGGTGCCGCGCCGGGCGTTGTAGGAGATGCTGGACTGGGCGAAGGTGCCGATGAGCCCCTGCGCGGCGAACGCCTCCGCGCAGGCGGTGCGGGCGAAGAAGCCGCGTTCGTCGGCATGGGGCTCGGGGCTGACGCGGAAGGCGCCGGAGAGCGGCAGGGCCTCGAAGCGCATCGGCTCAGAACACCGAGAGGCGCGGGATCGCGGTGACGAAGCGCCCGCCCCAGTCCCGGATGGCCGCCATCTCGCCGGCGATCTCGTCCTTCAGGTTCCAGGGCAGGATCAGGACGTAGTCCGGCCGCTGCGCCAGGAGGGCCTCCGGCGCGACCACCGGGATGCGGCTGCCGGGCAGGAGGGTGCCCTGCTTGTGCGGCGAGCGGTCCGCTACCGCCCGCACCAGCTCGGGGCCGATGCCGCAGTAATTGAGGAAGGTGTTGCCCTTGGCCGCCGCCCCGTAGGCGCAGACGGTCTTTCCGCTGAGCCGCAGCTCCGCCAGGAAGGCGAGGGTGGTGCATTTGATGCGCACGACCGCCTCCGCGAAGGCCGCATAGCCGCTCGCCTCGAACAGGCCGCCGGCGCGCTCCTCGGCGAGCACCCGGGCCACCGCCGGACCCTGCGGCTGCGCGGCCGCCCCGTGGCAGGCGAAGACCCGCAACGAGCCGCCATGGGTCGGCCATTCCTCCACGTCGAAGACCCGCAGGCCGTGCGCCTCGAGGAGCCGCGCGACGACGCCGAGGGAGAGGTACGAGAAGTGCTCGTGGTAGATGGTGTCGAACTGGCGCGCCTCGATCATCCGCAGGAGGTGCGGGAACTCGAAGGTGGCCACGCCCTCGGGCTTCAGGAGGATGCGGAAGCCCGCCACGAAGTCGTGCAGGTCGGGCACGTGGGCGAGTACGTTGTTGGCCGCCATCAGGTCGGCCGCGTGGCCCTCGGCACGGAGGCGGGTGGCGGTCTCGGCCCCGAAGAAGGCGACCTCGGTGGGAATGCCGCGCGCCCGCGCCACCGCCGCCACGTTGGCGGCCGGCTCGACCCCGAGGGCGGGAATCCCGCGCGCCACCACCGAGCGGAGCAGGTAGCCGTCATTGCTCGCCACCTCCACGACCCGGCTCGCGGTGCCGAGGCCGAAGCGGGCCTGCATCGCCGCGACATAGGCCTCCGCATGGGCGAGCCAGCCCGCCGAGAAGCCCGAGAAGTAGGCGTAGTCCGAGAAGATCGCCTCCGGCGTCTCGAAGGCTTCCAGCTGCACGAGGAAGCAGGCCTCGCAGACGAAGGCGTGGAGGGGATGCACCCGCTCGCCCCGGTTGGCGCTGGTCGCCGGCACGTAGGCGTTGGCGAGCGGCGACAGGCCGAGATCGACCAGGCTCCGGGCGAGGGGCGCTCCGCAGAGACGGCAGGGACGGTGTGCGCTCACGCCGGTCGGGCTCCCAGGGCTTCGTAGGCGCCGATCTGCGCCAGGGTGAGGTCGCGGGCGCAGGCCCCGCCGGCCTGCGCCCGGTACCAGGCCGCGGTCCAGGTCAGCGCCGCGTCGAGGCGCAGGCGCCGGTCCCAGCCGAGATGCGCCCGCGCCTTGGCGGAATCCACCTTGAGGAAGGTCGCCTCGTGCGGGTGGATCGCCTCCGACAGGTGCCACAGGGCATCGGACCCCCAAGCCTGGGCGAGCCCGTCGACGAGATGCGCCACCGGCCGGCAATCCTCGTCGGCCGGGCCGAAGTTCCAGGCCTCGGCGTAGCGCGGCCCCTCGTCCGCCGCCAGGCACTCGGCGAGACGCAGGTAGCCGCTCAGGGGTTCGAGCACGTGCTGCCAGGGCCGGGTGGCGTGCGGCGCGCGGATCTCGACCGATTCGCCCCGTGCGAAGGCGCGGACGATGTCGGGCACGAGCCGGTCCTCGGACCAGTCGCCGCCGCCGATGACGTTGCCCGCCCGGGCGGTGGCGACCCGGCAGTCCCGCTCTGCGAGGAACGAGGCCCGGTAGGCTGCCGCGACCAGCTCGGTGCAGCCCTTGGAGCTGCTGTAGGGATCGTGGCCGCCGAGCGCTTCGGTCTCGCGGTAGCCCCAGGGCCATTCGCGGTTCGCATAGGCCTTGTCGCTCGTCACCACCACGACGGCCCGCACGGAGGGCGTCGCCCGCACGGCCTCCAGCACGTGGGCGGTGCCCATCACGTTGGTGGCGTAGGTGGCCAGCGGATCGCGGTAGGAGGCGCGCACCAGGGCCTGGGCCGCCATGTGGACGACGATCTCGGGGGCGGTCGCGTCCAGGCACGCCCGGACCGCCGCGGCGTCGCGGATGTCGGCGAGGTGCGAATCGAGCCCGCTGCCGAGGCCGGTTGCCGCGAACAGGCTCGGGGTGGTCTCGGGGGCCAGCGCCAGCCCGCTCACCCGGGCGCCCAGGCGCTCCAGCCACAGGCAGAGCCAGCCGCCCTTGAAGCCGGTATGGCCGGTGACGAGCACCCGCCGCCCGGCCCAGAAGGCGGGATCGGGATTCGGGTCGCGCGTGCGCGGCAGGGGAAAGGGCGAGGGCTGCACGCTGTGAAACGATCTCCGGAAACGATCTGCGCTGGCGCGCCAGACTACCAGCACTTCCAGGGCGGCGCGTCCCCCGCCCACAGGGCTTCGAGGTGGTTCTTGTCCCGCAGGGTGTCCATGGCCTGCCAGAAGCCCGCATGGACGTAGGCCGCGAGCTGCCCGTCGGCGGCGAGGCCCTCCAGGGGCTCGGCTTCCCAGACGGTGGCGTCCCCCGCGATCCGGTCGAGCACGCGCGGCGAGAGCACGAAGAAGCCGCCGTTGATGGTCGCGCCGTCGCCGGCGGGCTTCTCGCGGAAGCGCCGCACCGTGCCGTCCTCGAGTTCCAGCGCGCCGAAGCGGCCCGGCGGCGTCACCGCCGTCAGCGTGGCGAGCTTGCCGTGCGCCCGGTGGAAGGCGGCCAGCGCCGTCAGGTCCACGTCGGCGACGCCGTCGCCGTAGGTCATGAAGAAGTCGTCGTCGCCGAGGTAGTCGCGCACCCGCTTCAGGCGTCCGCCCGTCATCGTGGTCTCGCCGGTCTCGATCAGCGAGACGCGCCAGTCCTCGGCGGTGCTGCGGTGGAAATCGACATGGCCGCGCCCGACGTCGACGGTCACGTCGGACAGGTGCAGACGGTAGTTCAGGAAGAACTCCTTGATGACGTAGCCCTTGTAGCCGAGGCAGATCACGAATTCGCGCACCCCGTGGGCGGCGAAGATCTGCATGATGTGCCAGAGGATCGGCCGGCCGCCGATCTCCAGCATGGGCTTGGGGCGGGTCACCGTCTCCTCGGAGAGGCGCGTGCCGAGACCGCCTGCGAGGATGACTGCCTTCATGGGGCTCCTGAGAGAGGGCATCGGGTCCCGGGAGGGCTTCGCCGGGGCCGGAATGTCTTCGCGGGGCTGTGATGTCTTCGCGGGGCCGGGATCGGGCCCGCCGACGATGGTCCGCAACGCTTAATCCAGGGGTCGGGCTTCGTCCAGGCGACGGCGCGAACGGCCGTTTAGCCGACTTTTCCCGTCCTGGCGGCCACGAGCCGGGGGCTCTGTCATCGCAGCTTCATACGGGCCGGTCATGCCGCCATCAGGCGGGAACGGCTGCGGTCGCCGGTATCCGGGTCTGCGGGGCCGGGTTGCCGGTGGATGCGTCCGGATTGACCGGCGCGGGCCCACCGCCCGCGGGTTAACATGTCGGAGAGGACGAGCGATGCGGGCGGCTGACGAGCGCGGGATGGCCGAACCCGGCGAGGGCTTGGCCCGCGCGGCGATGGCCTCGCTCCCCGGGACGGGCGGTGACAGGGATGGCGAGCGGAGCATGAGCAAGTCCGACAAGCGCCTGCGGCCCCCGGGCTCGAAGAGCGTGGGCTGGGCCCTGGTCCAGGCCGCGCGCCTGCACCGCTCCCGCATCGGCGACCGCCTCGCCGCCCTCGATCTCTTCGCCGGGCAGGAGCAGGTGGTGCAGGCCCTGGCCGCGGCCGGGACCATGACCATGGGCGACCTCGCCGCGACCCTCCGGGTGCGCCCGCCGACCGCGTCCAAGACCATCTCGCGGCTCGCCGCCCTCGGGTTCGTCGAGCGCCGCGCCGAGGCCGGCGACGGCCGCATCGTGCGCGTGCGCCTCACCGAGACGGGTCTGGCCAAGGCGGCGGCCATCGAGCGGCTCTGGGACGATGTCGAGGCGGAACTCCTGGACGGGTTCGACGGCAAGGAGAAGCGCCGGCTGCGCAAGCTCCTGCGCAAGGCCGCCCGCAACCTCGCCGAGGTGTCCGGCGTCACCGGCCACGAGGTCGAGGGCGATTCCGAGATGGACGAGGACGAGCCGGAGACCCTGGCGGTTCCGGAGGCGCTCTAGGGCCGAGGTCCCTCGGGGCAGGGCGCGTTCCCGCCGGTGCCGGCTGGAGCGGCCTGGCCGTCGAAGCCTAGGTCTGGGGAGCCGAGCTCTTCGGGGCCGGGATCTTCGGGGGCGGGATCTTCGGGGACTTGGCCTTGCGCATCATGCCCGAGCCCGCATGCACCGCCCGCCGGCGCTTGAAGCGCTCGCCGGTCCGCTCCATGGCGAGGGCGAGCTGCGAGGCGGCCCGGTCGAACAGCCAGAGGACCGCGCAGAGCACGATGGTGATCGCGCAGGCGAGGCCGATCATCAGCCCCAGGATTCCGGGCGCGGGCAGAATCATCAGGCAGAGCAGCCCGAAGGTGGCGATCAGGGGTATGGCCTTCGTCATGGATGGCCTCCGCCGGTGACGTTCGCCGAACAGGCTCAGGCGGAGATCGATAAGACTGGGTGCAGGTCGCACGATTGACCGTCCTGCGTGCAACGGATGGTTGGCATTCCGTTTCCCGGCGGGGTGGAGCGATGCTTCGGCGCCGGAGCCGACCCGACCTGAGCGCGGGTGTGCGGGGCGGGGTGCCTGCTCTAAACCACCTCCGTCGCACAGTGCAGACGGGCGGAACGCCGCCCCGGATCGGGATCGGGTCGTGAGGTCAGAACCAGGGGGCGCCGCGCCCACGAACCGGCGCCTGGCCGGCATCGCCCTGATGTGCGGCACGCTGGCGTTCTTCGCCTGTCTCGACGCCTCGGCCAAGACCCTCGCCGGCCTCGGCGTCGATCCGCTGCTCTCGACCTTCATGCGCTACGCCGTGAACGTCTCCCTGGTGCTGATGGTCCTCAATCCCGTGCGGACGCCCGGGGTGGCGCGTACGAACCGGCTCACGCTCCAGGTGCTGCGCTCGCTGCTGCTGTTCGGGTCGACGGCCCTCAACTTCCTGGCGCTGCGCAAGCTCCAGCTCGCCGAGACCCTGTCGATCCAGTTCGCGACGCCCCTGATGGTGGCGCTGCTCGCCGGCCCGCTGCTGGGCGAATGGTCGTCGCCGCGGCGGCTCGTGGCGGTGGGGATCGGCTTCCTCGGCGTGCTGGTCATCGTCCGGCCGGGCGTCGGCGCGTTCCAGCCGGCGGTGCTTCTCAGCATCGGCAACATGCTGTGCTACGCGTTCTACGTGCTGATCACCCGCAAGCTCGCGGGCGTCGATTCGACGGCCACGACGGTGTTCTACTCGGGCCTCGCCGGCCTCGCGGTGATGAGCCCGCTGCTGCCCTGGATCTGGACCACCCCGACGGCATGGAGCGCCTGGGCCCTCCTGATCGGGGTCGGCCTGTTCGGTACGCTGGGGCACTGGCTGCTGGTCCTGGCCCATGCCCGGGCGCCGGCCAACGTGCTGGCGCCCTTCATCTACACCCAGCTGCTCTGGTCGGTGCTGCTCGGCTACCTCGTCTTCGGCGACGTGCCGAACCGGTGGACGCTGACCGGCGCGTCCATCGTCATCGGCTCCGGGCTCTACCTCCTGGCCCAGGAATCCCGCGGGCGCCGCCGGCCGGAGGCCGGGCTCGTCCCGCGGGATTCCTGACCGCCTCAGCGGTGGCGGCGGTGATGGTAGTGGCGGCGGGACTTCATGCGGGTGCGGTAGGCGCGCCGGCCCGGATCGATGCCGAGCGCCCCGTTCACGGTGCCCACCGCGCCGCCGACGGCGCCGCCGACGATGCCGCCCACCGGACCGGCGACCCGGTCGCCCTCGGCCGCGCCGCGGCGGATGCCGCCCGGCAGGCCCTGGGCTTCGGCCGCGCCCGACAGGGCGAAGGCGGACAGGACGAGGCTGGCGGCGAGCAGAGCTTTTCTCATGGTCGTGTCTCCCTATGACGCCGCGTCTCGGTCACCCGGACAGACGTGGTTCCCGGCAGGAGGCCGGAGGGCACCCGAACGCGTGCGGAACAACGGCCGAGCTTGAAAAAGGTCCCGAGAGAAATTCAGGACTGAGAAAATCTGGACTGAGGAATGCAGGACCGGGAAATGCACGACTCGGCGATTCGAGGGCGGCAAATGCATCGCGCGGGCGGAACCCGGAAAGCTCGCTGGTCTCGCGCCTGCGCCGCTGCTAGAAGCCGCCGCATGGGCGTCGATGGTGATCTGCGCGGACGGTTCGGCGTGCCGAGCGCGTCCCGGCCTCGAATTATGAGCCCGGCCTGCGCCTGAGGGCCGCTGCGGCGGACCGATGCGAAGGCCGGGAGGGCGACGACTCGCCTCCGTTCCGCCGGCCCCGGTGGCACCTCCGCCCGCCGACCGCCTCCATGCCGATCCGCGCCGAAGACCTCACAGACATCCCATGAGCGACCAGACCTCCCCCGCCGCGGCCCCCGCCCGCGACTACTCGAAGACCCTGTTCCTGCCCCAGACCGAATTCCCCATGCGGGCCGGCCTGCCGGTGCGCGAGCCCCTGCTGCTGGAGCGCTGGGCGGCCACGGACCTCTACGGGCAGATCCGCGCGCAGGCCGCCGGCCGGCCGAAATTCGTGCTGCACGACGGCCCCCCCTACGCCAACGGCAACATCCACATCGGCACGGCGCTGAACAAGATCCTGAAGGACGTGATCGTCCGCGCGCAGGGAACGCTCGGCTACGACGCCAACTACGTGCCGGGCTGGGACTGCCACGGCCTGCCGATCGAGTGGAAGATCGAGGAGCAGTACCGCGCCAAGGGCCGCAACAAGGACGACGTGCCGGTCATCGAGTTCCGCCAGGAATGCCGCAGCTTCGCGAGTCACTGGCTCGGCGTGCAGCGCGAGGAGTTCAAGCGCCTCGGCGTCACCGGCGACTGGGAACACCCCTACGTGACCATGTCGTTCCCGGCCGAGGCCGCGATCGCCCGCGAACTCATGACCTTCGCGATGACGGGCCAGCTCTACCGCGGCTCGAAGCCGGTGATGTGGTCGGTGGTGGAGAAGACCGCCCTGGCCGAGGCCGAGGTCGAGTACGAGGACCATGTCAGCGACACGATCTTCGCCGCGTTCCGGCCGATCGCCGGCGCGTCCCCGGATCTCGCCAACGCGCGCGTGGTGATCTGGACCACGACCCCCTGGACCATGCCGGGCAACCGCGCCGTCGCCTATTCGCGCAAGGTCGCCTACGGCCTCTATCGGGTCACGGCGGCCGCCGAGGACAACTGGGCCAAGGTCGGCGACCGCTACGTCCTCGCCGATACCCTGGCGGCGTCCGTCTTCGCGAGCGCCCGTGTCGAGGCCTTCGAGCGCCTGCGCGACGTCGCCCCGGCCGAGCTCGCCGGCCTGACCCTGAGCCATCCTCTGGCCGGCCACGTGCCCGGCTACGACTTCGCCGTGCCTCTCCTGGAGGGCGAGCACGTCACCGACGAGGCCGGCACCGGCTTCGTCCACACGGCGCCGGGCCATGGCCGCGAGGATTTCGAGGTCTGGACGGCCAACGGACGGGCCCTCGCCCAGCGCGGCATCGAGACCCGCATCCCCTACACCGTGGATGCCGACGGAGCGCTGACCGAGGAGGCTCCCGGTTTCACGGGAAAACTCGTCCTTAACCACAAGGGCGAGAAGGGCGACGCCAACAAGGCGGTCATCGCGGCGCTGACCGAGGCCGGCGCCCTGGTGGCGCGCGGCACGCTCAAGCACAGCTATCCCCATTCCTGGCGCTCGAAGAAGCCGGTCATCTTCCGCAATACGCCGCAATGGTTCATCGCCATGGACAAGCCGGTCGAGTCGCTCGGCGGCCGGACCCTGCGCGAGGTCGCCATGCGGGGGATCGAGGACACCCGCTGGGTGCCGCCCCAGGGTAGGAACCGCATCAACGGCATGGTCGCCAACCGGCCCGATTGGGTGGTCTCGCGCCAGCGCGCCTGGGGCGTGCCGATCACCGTCTTCGTCAAGCGCGGCACCCACGAGGTCCTGCGCGACGAGGCGGTGAACGCGCGCATCGCCGAGGCTTTCGCGGCGGAAGGTGCCGATGCCTGGTTCACGGATGCGGACGGGGCCCGGTTCCTCGCCCCCGACCACGATCCGGCCGAGTACGAGAAGGTCACGGACGTCCTCGACGTCTGGTTCGATTCCGGCTCGACCCACGCCTTCGTGCTCGACGATCCGGAGCAGTTCCCCGGCCTGTCCGGCGTCAGGCGCCGCCGCGACGGCGGCGCCGACACGGTGATGTATCTCGAGGGCTCCGACCAGCATCGCGGCTGGTTCCAGTCCTCGCTGCTCGAATCCGCCGGCACGCGCGGCCGCGCCCCCTACGACATCGTCCTCACCCACGGGTTCGTCCTCGACCCGAAGGGCCTGAAGATGTCGAAGTCGAAGGGCAACGTCGTCGCGCCGCAGAACGTCATCAAGGATTCGGGCGCCGACATCCTGCGCCTGTGGGTGGCGGCCTCCGACTATGCCGACGACCTGCGCATCGGCCCGGAGATCATCAAGACCTTCGCCGAGACCTACCGCAAGCTGCGCAACTCGATCCGCTGGATGCTCGGGTCGCTGGCGCATTTCGAGCCCGACGCCGAGATCGCCCAGGCCGAACTGCCCGAACTCGAGCGCCTGATCCGGCACCGGCTGTCCGAGCTCGACGGCGAGATCCGCGAGGCCTACGCCACCTTCGACACCAAGCGCGTGGTGGCGCTCCTCAACGGCTTCATGACCGGCGACCTCTCGGCCTTCTACTTCGACGTGCGCAAGGACGTGCTCTACTGCGACCCGGCCTCGTCGCCGGTGCGCCGGGCCGCCCTCCAGGTCATCGACGAGACCTTCCGCCGGGTCACGATCTGGCTGGCGCCCGTCCTCGCCTTCACGGCGGAGGAGGCCTGGCTCGACCGTTACCCGTCGGAGACCGGCTCGGTCCATCTCCAGACCCTGCCGGAGACGCCCGCCGCCTGGCGGGACGAGGCGCTGGCGGCGCGCTGGCAGACCATCCGCCGGGTGCGCCGGGTCGTCACCGGCGCCCTGGAGATCGAGCGTACGGCCAAGCGCATCGGCGCCAGCCTGGAGGCGGCGCCCACCGTGTACGTCGCGGATGCAGAGCTGCGCGCCGTGGTCGAGGGTGTCGACTTCGCCGATATCTGCATCACCTCCGCCATCCGCATCGCGGCGGGCGAGGGCCCTGCGGAGGCGTTCCGTCTCGAGGACGTGCGCGGCGTCGCGGTGGTGCCCGCCCTCGCCGCGGGCC
Source organism: Methylobacterium sp. TK31 (assembly GCF_055361545.1). Classification (NCBI taxonomy): domain Bacteria; kingdom Pseudomonadati; phylum Pseudomonadota; class Alphaproteobacteria; order Hyphomicrobiales; family Methylobacteriaceae; genus Methylobacterium; species Methylobacterium sp. TK31. The sequence goes on from NZ_CM143964.1 coordinate 4,197,794, forward strand.
GCAAATGCGCCCGGTCCTGGCGGGTGACGCCCGAGGTCGGCAGCGACCCGGACTACCCCGACGTGACGCCGCGCGACGCGCGCGCCCTGCGCGAGTGGGACGCGGCGCATGCCGGCACGAGCGCCGCGTGAGGCCGATGCCGCGCCTGCCCTTCCCCCGTCGCGGGGGGAGGACCCGCCCTTGTCCGTGACGCCCTTCCGCCTGGGGCTCGTCGCGCTCCTCGTCACCCTGGTCCTCGACCAGGCCTCGAAGCTCTGGCTCTATCTCGGCACCGACCTGGTGCTGACGCAGCCCTGGCGCCTTGCGCCCTTCGCCGAGTTCCTGGTCGTCTGGAACCGGGGGGTGTCCTACGGGATGTTCCAGCAGGAGGGCGGGATCGGGCGCTGGGTGCTGGTCGGCGTCTCGTGCCTCGCCGCCCTCGGCCTGACGCTCTGGATGCGGCGGGCGGAATCGCGCCTGCTCGCCGTGGCCCTCGGGCTCGTGGCGGGCGGGGCCATCGGCAACGCCATCGACCGCGCGGCCTACGGCGCGGTGTTCGACTTCGTGCACCTGCACTGGCGCACCTGGTCCTGGTACGTCTTCAACATCGCCGATGCGGCGATCGTCGCGGGCGTCGTCGGCCTCATCCTCGACAGCCTCAGGCCGGCGCCGCGGAGCACCGGTTCCGGCCTCTGAGCCGCCCCTGTCGTTTCCCGCCGACCTGTGATCCGTAAACCACAACCGGGATCGTTGTGCCGGGGAGGCTGGTGCAGTGCGGTCAAGGCGCCATACGATCGCCCGAAACCGGGATCAGGCCGAGGAGGTCGGATCAGGATCGCTGCACAAGGCGACCATCCGGGCTCGGGAGACCGAGACCCACAACCGGGCGAAGAGCGGGGATAGCATGATCGGACATCGCGGGTTGCTGATGGTGGTGGCGGGCGTCCTGACGGCCGGAAGCGCGCAGGCGCAGCAGGGCGTGTTCATGCGCGACACCCTCAGCAGCATCGGTCTGATCGAGCCCGAGAAGCCCGCGATCACCTACCGCGAGCGCGCGCCCCTCGTGATGCCGCCCAAGCTCGACGGCAAGGCCCTGCCGCCGCCGCGCCAGCCTGAGGCCTCGGCCCAGTGGCCCAAGGATCCCGAGATCGTCCAGCGGGAACGCGAGCGCGACGAGGCCAAGAAGCCGATCGTGCGCGGCGCCCAGGGACGCATGAACGACAACAACATGACCCTCTCCATCGACGAGATGCGCGGCGGGCGCCGTGCGGGCGCCCAGACCCGCACCGAGCCCGGCCGGCCCGAGGGCGAGAACGACGACCGCAATTCCTTCTGGTCGAATCCCTTCGGCCTGCGCTCGGCCGAGGTGGCGGAGCCCTCCGCGGTCGAGCCCGACCGCGACATGCTCACCGATCCGCCGACCGGCTACCGCAAGCCGCCGCGCAAGGTCGCCAAGTCCAACGGCGACCCCGTGAACAATCCCTATCGCGAGCGCGAGGAATCCGATCCGGGCGCCTATGTCCGGGCCCGCTCCGCGAACTGACATCCCGGGTCCGACCCGGTGCCGCAGGGGCAGCGCGCACCGGACGAGGACCCGTTTCCTGCCCCTCCGACGCACCCCGGTGGCGCGGAGGCGGCGCAATGCCAACATGACGGGATGGCCCTCACGCGCGGCCGGCCGTTGGAAGGATCAAGCTTGATGCATCTGTTCAGGAAGGACACCCCCCTCTTCGGTCCGTCGCGTGGCCATGCCAGCGCCGGCCGTGCGGACGCCGCCCCCTTCGGGCGCTCCGAGGCGGGCGGACCCGAGGTCAGCGCCTTCGCGCTCGACAATGGCCTCGACGTCGTCGTCGTTCCCGATCACCGCGCCCCGGTCGTCACCCACATGGTGTGGTACCGCAACGGCTCGGCCGATGATCCGCTCGGCCAGTCGGGCATCGCCCACTTCCTCGAGCACCTGATGTTCAAGGGCACCGAGCGACACCCGATCGGTGCGTTCTCGAAGGCCGTCTCGGGCCTCGGCGGCCAGGAGAACGCCTTCACCTCCTACGACTACACCGCCTATTTCCAGCGCGTCGCCCGCGACCACCTCCGGACCATGATGGAGTTCGAGGCCGACCGCATGACCGGCCTCGTCCTCGACGACGCCGTGGTGGCGCCCGAGCGCGACGTGGTGCTCGAAGAGCGCCGCATGCGGGTCGAGACCGACCCCTCGGCCCAGCTCTCCGAGGCCATGGCCGCCTCCCTGTTCGTGCACCATCCCTACGGCACGCCGATCATCGGCTGGATGCACGAGATCGAGGAGCTGAACCGCACCCACGCCCTCGACTACTACAAGCGCTTCTACACGCCCGAGAACGCCATCCTGGTGGTGGCGGGCGACGTCACCCCGGACGACGTCCGCCGCATCGCCGACGACACCTATGGCCGCGTCACCCCCCAGGGCGCCCGGCCCCTGCGCATCCGCGCCCGGGAGCCGGAGCCCCGGGCGCTCCGCCGCCTCGCCGTGGCCGATCCCAAGGTCGAGCAGCCGACCCTGCAGCGGCTCTACCTGACCCCGTCCTGCATCACCGCGCGGGACGGCGAGTGCCACGCGCTGGAACTACTGGCCGAGGTGATGGGCGGCGGCTCCACCTCCTACCTCTACCGCAAGCTGGTGATGGAGCTCGGCGTCGCCGTGAATGCCGGGGCCTGGTACATGGGCTCGGCCATCGACGACACCCGCTTCTCCGTCTACGCGATCCCCGCCGAGGGCGTCAGCCTGGAGAAGCTGGAGGAGGAGGTCGACCGCGTCCTGCGCCGCGTCTCCTCCGAGGCCCTGGAGCCCGAGGCGATCGAGCGGGCCAAGACCCGGCTCGTGGCCGAGACGGTCTATTCCTCCGACAGCCAGTCCTCGCTCGCCCGCATCTACGGCTCGGCGCTCGCCATCGGCGAGAGTATCGACGAGGTCCGCCGCTGGCCCGCCGACATCGAGGGGGTGACCAAGGCCCGGCTCGCGGCGGTGGCCGAGCGCTACCTGACGCCGTCCCGGTCCGTCACCGGCTACCTGACCAAGGCCCGCGAGGCCGACGCGGCCTGAGGCCGTCCCCGGCCCCCGCGGCCGGGCCACGCAATTCGAGAGGCAGCGGCGTCCGCCGCCGCGCCCCGCGCACAGTTTGAGGTTCCCATGACCGTGGCCACCACCGACCTGCTCGATTCCGCCGCCACCCGCTCCGCGACCTCGCCGACCCGGGCGGTCCCCGTCGCGGCGGCGCCCGGCATTGAGGCGTGGCACGTCGAATCCCCGGTGGTGCCGCTGATCGCCCTGGCCTTCACCTTCGAGGGCGGCGCGGCGCAGGATCCCGAGGGCAAGGCCGGCGTGGCCCAGATGCTCGCCCGCCTCCTCGACGAGGGCGCCGGCGACCTCTCCTCCGACGCCTTCCAGGAGCGCCTCGCGGCCCGGGCCATCGAGCTTTCGTTCCATGCGGGCTCCGATGCCCTCGGCGGCTCCCTGAAGATGCTGGTCAAGCATGCCGACGAGGCCATCGACCTCCTGGCCCTGGCCCTGGCCAAGCCCCGCCTCGACCCTGACGCCATCGAGCGGGTCCGGGCCCAGACCCTGGCGGGCCTGCGCTACCAGCAGAACGATCCGGGCGTGATGGCCTCGCGCCGCTTCTTCGCCGAGGCCTATGCCGGCCACCCCTATGCCCGCCCCTCCTCGGGCACTCCCGAGAGCATCGCGTCGATCACCCGCGACGACCTCGTGGCGATGCATCGCCAGATCATCGGGCGCCGGGCCGTGAAGGTCGCGGCGGTGGGCGCCATCGACGCGGCGCGCCTCGCCGAAAGCCTCGACCGGGCCTTCGGCAGGCTCGACATGGCCGCCCCCCTCAAGGCCGTGCCCCAGACCCGGATGCAGAACATCGGCACGCGCCACGTGGTCGATCTCGACGTGCCGCAATCCGTGATCCGCTTCGGCATGAACGGCGTGCCGTGGTGCGACCCGGACTTCATCCCGGCCTACGTCCTGAACCACATCCTCGGCGGCGGCTCCTTCACCTCGCGCCTGTTCCAGGAGGTGCGCGAGAAGCGCGGCCTCGCCTATTCGGTCGGCACCTCCCTCGTCAGCCACCGGGCCGCCTCGATGACCTGGGGCTACACCGCCACCAAGAACGAGCGCGTCGGCGAGGCCCTGTCGGTGATCGGCGAGGAGATCGGCCGCCTGATCACGGACGGCCCCTCGGACGAGGAGCTCCAGAAGGCCAAGGACTACCTGACCGGCTCCTACGCCCTCGGCTTCGACACCTCGACCAAGATCGCGCACCAGCTCGTGCAGATCGCCTTCGAGGGCCTGGGCATGGACTACATCGCCCGCCGCAACGATCTCGTCGCCAACGTGACCCAGGCCGATATCCGCCGCGCCGGCGCCCGCACCTTCGCGGACGGGAAGATGCTGGTTGTCGCCGCCGGCCGGCCCACGGACTTCTGAGGAAACACGGATGCCCGAGGGCGCGGACGAACCGCCGCGCCCGGGAGCGTCTGATCGGGACTGTACGCGGGCACGGCGGTTGCTAGTTTCCGCCGGGGCGGCGACGATGCTGCACCGCTGGTTTTCAAGCTCGGGACAGTCCGGATGACATCACGCCTCGCCTCCCTGCCGGCCCGCCTCGCCCTCGTGGCGGCGATGGGCCTCGCCGCGACGCCGGCCCTGGCCCATCCCGGGCACGAGGCCGCCGGCGGCCTGACTCAGGGCTTCCTTCATCCCATGAGCGGCCTCGACCACGTCCTTGCGATGGTGGCGGTCGGGCTGATCGCGGCCCGGATCGGGGGCCGGGCCCTGGTCCTCGTGCCCCTGTCCTTCCTTGGCATGATGGCCGTCGGCGGCGCCCTCGGGGCCGCGGGCGTCGGCCTGCCCTTCGTCGAGATCGGGATCGCCCTCTCGGTGGTGGTGCTCGGTGCATCCCTGGCCCTGCGCCCGGCCCTTCCGGTGGCCGCGGCCATGGCCCTGGTGGGCGCCTTCGCGGTCTTCCACGGCCACGCCCACGGCGCCGAGATGCCGGGGACCGGCTCGGGCCTCGCCTACGGCCTCGGATTCCTCGGTGCGACCGCGCTCCTGCATGCTGCGGGCCTCGGTCTCGGCCTCTCGGCCGGACGCCTCGTGCGCAGCCTCGCCGCCCTGCGGGTGGCGGGTGCGGGCCTCGCCGTCGCGGGCCTCGGCCTCCTGGCCGGCGCCCTCTGAGCAGCCGGTCCGGCGTCGTCGAACGGCCCCCTCCCGGGGGCCGTTTCGTTTTCGGGCCTGCCGCCCCACCTCACGGGTTCGCCCGCCGCACAGGGATCAGCCGATGCAGATCACCGGAATCCACCATCTCACCGCCATCACCGCGCAGGCGGCCGACAACCTCGCCTTCTACACGCGGGTCCTCGGCCTCCGCCTGGTCAAGAAGACGGTGAACCAGGACGACGTATCGGCCTACCACCTGTTCTATGCCGATGGGCTCGCCGCGCCCGGCACGGACGTGACCTTCTTCGACTGGCCGGCGCCTCCCGAGCGGCGCGGCACCGACAGCATCAGCCGCACCGGCCTGCGCGTCTCGGGGGCCGACGCGATCGAATGGTGGCGCGAGCACTTCGCCCGGCAGGGCGTGAGCCATGCCGTGCCGGTGGAGCGCGACGGCCGCCTCACCCTCGATTTCGAGGATGGCGAGGGCCAGCGCCTGATGCTGGTGGACGACGCCGGCGCCGGCGAGGCCCATCCCTGGGCGCGGAGCCCCGTGCCGGCCGAGCACCAGATCCGCGGCCTCGGGCCGATCCGCCTCAGCGTGGCGCAGGTCGAGCGGACCGAGGCCGTGCTCACCGAGATCCTCGGCATGAGCCGCGACCGAACCTATGAGCTTCCCGAGGGTGAGGTCCGCGTCTATCGGATGGGTGCAGGCGGCCCCGCCGCCGAACTCCACCTCGTGGCCGAGCCGGCTCTGCCGCCCGCTCGCCAAGGGGCCGGCGCCGTGCACCACGTCGCCTTCCGCATCCCGGACGCCGATTACGGGGCCTGGGCCGACCGCCTCAAGCAGCGGCGCATGCCCTCCAGCGGACCGGTGGACCGCTACTATTTCCGCAGCCTCTACTTCCGCGAACCCAACGGGATCCTGTTCGAGATCGCCACCGACGGGCCCGGCTTCGCCACCGACGAGCCGATGGAGACCCTGGGCGAGCGCCTCGCGCTGCCGCCCTTCCTCGAACCCCGCCGCGCGGAGATCGAGGCCGGGCTGAAGCCGCTCTGACCCCTGCGGGCGGAATTAAGAACGATTCCAGGCCGCTCACCGTGGTGCGCCTGCGTACGCGCGCCGCCTTGACGGGCCTACCGCAGGTGCGAGAAGACCCCACGCAAAGCTTCGAGATTCGAGCGAAATTCGAGACGGACCGTCGATGAGCAAGTTCAACGAGGAGCGTGTGCTGAGCGTCCACCACTGGACCGACACGCTGTTCTCCTTCCGCACCACCCGTGACCCCGCCTTCCGCTTCCGCAACGGCGAGTTCGTGATGATGGGCCTCGAGGTCGAGGGCCGGCCGCTGCTGCGCGCCTACAGCGTCGTCTCGGCCAATTACGAGGAGGAGCTGGAGTTCTTCTCGATCAAGGTTCCGAACGGTCCGCTCACCTCGAAGCTGCAGCACCTCAAGGTCGGCGACCCGATCATCGTCGGCAAGAAGCCCACCGGCACCCTGGTGCTCGACAACCTGATGCCCGGCAAGAACCTCTACCTCCTCGGCACCGGCACCGGCCTCGCGCCGTTCATGTCGATCATCAAGGATCCGGAAACCTACGAGCGCTTCGAGAAGGTCGTGCTCGTGCACGGCTGCCGCCAGGTGCAGGAACTCGCCTATGGCGAGACCATCACCCAGGACCTGCCGAACCACGAGTTCCTGGGCGAGGTCATCAGCGCCGGGCTGATCTACTACCCGACCGTGACCCGCGAGCCCTTCCGCAACCGCGGCCGCATCACCGACCTGATGACCTCGGGCAAGCTGTTCGAGGATATCGGCCTGCCGCCGATGTCGGTGGAGAACGACCGCTTCATGCTCTGCGGCTCGCCCGACATGATCCGCGACACCCGCCAGCTGCTGACCGAAGGGGGCTACGAGGAGGGCAATCACGGCGAGGCCGGCCACTACGTCATCGAGAAGGCCTTCGTCGAGAAGTGAGCGACCCCCGCGCTGTCTTCGTCGCCGGCGCCGGGACCGAGATCGGCAAGACCTACGTCACCGCCGCCCTGACGCGGCGGCTGCGCGTCCTGGGCCAGGGCGTGCGCACCCTCAAGCCCCTGGCGAGCGGCGTTCCACCCCTCGACGCCGCGGACTTCGCGCAGAGCGACACCGGTCGCCTGCTCGCGGCGCAGGGCCTCGCCGTGACGCCCGAGACGGTCGCCGCCTGCTCGCCCTGGCGCTTCGCCGCTCCGCTCAGCCCCGACCTCGCCGCCGCCCGCGAGGGCCGAAGCCTCGCCCTCGACGACCTCGTCGACTGGTGCGGGACGCAGATCGCGGCCACGCCCCCGGGCACCACCCTGCTGATCGAGGGGGTCGGCGGCGTGATGAGCCCGGTGACCGGGGAGGCGACCGGCCTCGACTGGCTCAAGGCGCTCCGCCTGCCGGCGCTTCTCGTCTCGGGCTCCTATCTCGGGGCGATCAGCCACGCGCTCACGGCGGCCGAGACCCTGCGCGCGCACGGCGTCCCGCTCCTCGGGCTCGTCGTCTGTGCCAGCCCGGACGCCCCGACGCCGCCCGACTTCGTCGCGGCGGCGATCGCCCGGCACCAGGCCGTCCCGGTCGTCGTCATCGCCCGCGACGGCGATTGCCCGGTCGAACTCGCCGACCTCGTGCGCCCGGCCTCCGGGGCCTGATCCGCTCGCCCCGCGACAGGGGGCCTCACGGCACCCGGAGCGCGAGCGCTCCGGCCGGGCAGATCCGCAGCACGTGCGGGCGTTCCGGCAGCACGTCCCAGATTCGGGCCTCCGCGTAGCGCAGCAGCACCGCCCCGTCCGGCCCCGGCCCGTGGAAGCACTGCTCCAGGGCGACCACCAGGGTCGGGCGCGGCGGATGCGGGCGCAGGGTGGTGTCGACCGCGAGGCTGAGGGCGTCCGCGGCCGAGCCCGGGAAGGCCTCGAAGCTCCGGACCAGACCGTCGATCTCGCTTCCGTCGAGGGTCAGCACCAGGCAGAGCCGGGGCAGGGCGGTGGGGCAGGCGGAGACCGGCACGTCGCGCCGCAGGGTCAGGGCGAAGCGGGGCGAGTCGGGCGTCGGATAGGCCCAGCGATGCGCCTCGCGCACGCCCTGGAACGGCACCCACTCGTCCGGCTGCGAAGCGGACGGGGCGGCGACCCGGCCCTCCGCCCGGCCGTCCTGGCGGTAATGCACCAGGGGGTTGACCCCGGCGAGCCCGACATCGGGATAGCGCGCCACGTACATCAGCGTGCTGAAGGCGGGGTTCGGGTCGAGGCCGGCCTTGGCACCCACGCGCAGGTAGTGCCGCACCGGGTCGAGGCGGGTCGGGCCGCTCTGGCGCCTGTAGAAGGCGGTGTCGAAATCGGCGCTGGGATCGCGGTCCTGCGCCGCCCCGCGCCAGACGTAGTGCAGGAACGGATCGATGCCCGAGCGCGCCACGTCCGGGTGGTTGGCCCGGTAATAGGCCGCGTCGAACAGGCGGGGGACGCGGCCCAGGATCGCCCGGCGGACGAGGGTCGTGGCGATGCGGACGGCGCGGGAGCGGAGGGCGAGTGTCATGTGAAGGTCGGCGCCTCGCACAGGCGGCGCAGGACCGCGCGGTAGGCCTCGGCGTCCTCGTCGCGGCCGACCTGGGCGAGGCCGGCGCGCTGCACCTGCGTCCACGCCGCCTCGTCCTCGTGGAGAAGCGCCAGCGTCTCGGCGAAGCCCCGGGGATCGTGCCAGTCGTGGACCCGGTATCCGGTGCCGTCGGGCCAGCCCATCTGCCCGGCCAGGACGGGGGTGACGACGCCCGGCAGGCCGCGGGCCACGGTCTCCAGGACCTTGTGCGGGATGCCGGCGGCGAAGCGCGTCGGCGCGAGGGCGACGCGCGCGGCGTCGAGGGCGGGGCCGATGTCGTCGACCCGGCCCAGCACCGTGACGCCGGGGCGCGCCAGCCGCTCGGCGATCGAGGGCGCGGCGGTACCGATGAGGGTGACCTGCGCCTCCGGCAGGATCCCCCGCAGGCACTCCCAGGCCTGACCGAAGAACCAGTCGAGGGAATCGATGTTGGGCTCGCCCTCGCGGGCGAGGGAGCCGAGGAAGACGAAGCCCCGGCGGTCCGCGAAGCCGGGCGGGTTCGGATGCGGCGCCTGGACGTGGCCGAGCACCACCGGATCGGCGACCCCGGCCCGCCGCAGCAGGCGCGCGTCGGCGGGAGAGACGCAGACCACCCGGTCGGCCGCGGCGATCGACCGGAGTTCGAGCGCGGTCGCCCGGGCGAGGGCCGGCCCCGGCGCCGGGCGGCCCTTGAGGGCGTCGACGACGAACTCGCGCAGGGCGTAGAGGGATTCGGAGTCGAACACGACGCGGGAGCGGCCGACATCCCGCGGGTTGAGGCCGAGATCCGCCAGCACCTCGCACACCATGCGGATATGCGGCGGCCGGCTGACCCAGAGCACGTCGTAGGCGCCCGCGCGCTCGGTGACGAGGCGGCGGAAGCCCTCCCGGCCGCAGGGCTCGATGATCTCGATGCGGTCCGAGAGGTCGCGGTAGGTCGCCGCCGGCGCCTCGCGCTCGCCGTAGACCGAGCACACCGTCACCGCGTAGCCGAGATCCGCCATGGCGTTGACGATGGTGTTGGCCCGCGGCAGCCCGGCCCCGAGATCCTGGTGGGGCGCCCGGTCGTCGACGTAGAGGACGCGCAGGGCGAAGGGCGCGTCGTCGCGGGGCCCGAAGCCGGTGCGCCGCGGACCCTGCCCGAAGAGCCAGGCACCGTGCCGCTCGCGGAAGCGGACCCGGTTGCGGTCGAGGAGGGCCTCGACGTCGGCGCGCCGGACGCTGGTGCCGCTCTCCACGTGGATCGCGATGGCGCGCGGCTGGTAGACGACCCGCCATCCGGCCTGGTGGCAGCGCGCGCACAGGTCGGTGTCCTCGAAATAAGCCGGCGCGAACAGGTCGTCGAAGCCGCCGAGCTGCGTGAACAGCCGGGCCTCGATCATCAGCAGGGCGCCGGAGACGTAGCCCGCTTCGCGGGCGTAGGAGGCCTCCGGCGCGAAGGGATCGAGGCCGCCGCGGCCGGCCGGATGGGTGAGCTGCGGGTCGTCCTGGAAGCCCGCCCCGGCCTCCTGCAGGATGCCGCCGGGGAACACCAGGCGGCCGCCGACGATGCCGACGTCGTCGGCCTCCGCGAAGGTGCCGGCGAGGGCCGCCAGGGCGCCGGGCATCAGGTCGATGTCCGGATTGAGGAACAGCACGTAGCGGCCGCGGGCCTCGGCGGCACCCTGGTTGCAGGCCGGACCGAAGCCGGTGTTCTCCGGGTTGAGCAGGATCCGGGCGCCGTCGATCCGCCCGAACAGGGTCCGGGTCTCGGCGTCGGAGGCGTTGTCCACCAGGATCACCTCGAAGGACGGCCCGGCGAAGGCCTGGTGCCCGGCGAGCTTGGCCAGGGTCCAGGCGAGGAGGTGCGGGGCCCCGCGCGAGACGATCACCACGGAGATCGCGGGTTCGGCCTCGGGGCGGAACGCGATGCGGATGTCGTTGAGAAACAACGCGTTCCAGATCAGGGCGGCCTCGACCAGGGCCGCCTTCCGGCCCGCGGGGGCGTCGAGGACATCGGGGGCCGCCATCATGGCAGGGGCTCCGGAGCGGGCAGGACCGTGATGCGGCCGATGAGGTCGTCGTGCAGGAACAGGATCGTGGCCGCCTCCGCGCCCGTCCCGAGGCCCGTGAAGGTCACGGCCGCCGGGGCGCCCGGCAGGTCCGCGCGGGCCGTCGTATACGGATTGGTATACAGCGGATCGCCGCTGGTATTCAGAAGGGTGACGCGCTCGAGCGTGATCTCGCGCGGCGATGCCCCGACCCGGAAGGCCGCGCTGGGGTGGGTGCCGACGGCGAGGTGGCGCGGCAGGGTCAGGGCGAGGGTCGTCGCGTCCCCGGCGGCACCGACGCGGACCGCCCGCGCGTCCCAGTCGACGGCGACCTCCGCCAGCTGTGACGCGAGATCCGCCCGGAGGGGCGGGGGGAGGCGCCGGTCGCGGACCCATTCGGGGGAGAGGGCGAGGCGGAGCCCGGCCAGGCCTGCATCCGGCGCTCCGGCATCCGGCGCTCCGGCCCCCGGCCCACCGTCCTCCGCCCGGGCGAACCAGCGCCGGCGCACGGGGGTGTAGGGATCGGCGCTGGGCGGTGGGCCGCGCTCGGTGGCGACGAGGAGGCCGAGCTCGGGATCGTCGCGCAGAGCGGAGCGCAGGGAGGTCTCGCGGGTCAGGCGCCCGCTCCCGAGGCGAGTGACCACCCGGTCCGGTTCGGAGGCCGGGGCGGGCGCCGCCGGAGACTCCATCGCGTTTGTTTTCTCGCTGGAAGCAGAAAGGATTGCCAGCAAATCGGTTTCGGCCTGCTCGGCGCGCGTATTGTAGGCGGCAAACAGATCCTGGCAGGCGCGGGTGAGCGCCGCGAGGCCGGCCGCATCGTCGGCGAGCGCCAGGACCTCGGCCTTCACCGCCTCGGCGGTGCGCAGGCGATGGGCCGGGTCGGCTGGGTCGAAGCCCTCGAAGCCGAGGGCGGTGCCGATGACGGGCTTGCCGAAGGACAGGGCCTCGGCGACCTTCATCTTGAGGCCGCTGCCCATCAGGATCGGCGCCACCACGAGGTCGACGCCGTCGTAGAAGGCCTCGAGTTCCGGCAGGTAGCCGGCGAGATGGATACCGGGCCCCGCGGCCGGGCCGAGGCTGTTGCCGATCTCCCCCGCGATGACGAGTTCCGGCCGGGCCGGGGTCCAGCCCGCGCTCCAGGCGGCGGCGAAGCGCCGGATCGAGAACAGGTTCGGGTCGTTGCCGTGGCCGAGGAAGCCGATCCGTTTCACCCGGGCCGGGGCCGCGAAGGGCCGGCGGGTGGGGAAGCGCGGCGGCAGCAGGTGCACGCGCCGGTCGGTGATCGTCCGGAAATAGGCCGCTTCCTCGGACTGGATCGCCAGCACGATGTCGGCCCGGGCGAGGCCCGCCGCCTCGCCGGGCCGGTCGGTGTAGAAGAAGTTCGGCTCCGCCCGGAACGGGCGGTACTGCCGCTGCCGGTCGGCGAAGCGGTCGTGCGTGTCGATTAGCCTCGTGAGGCCGGGCGGGGCCGCCTCCAGCGCGCGGGACAGGAACACGTAGTTCACCAGGATCGCGCGGGTCTCGGGGTGGGCCTGCCCATACCACGCCACGAAGGCGCCGACCTCGTCGGGGCACCAGTCGTCGATGGAAAAGCAGCGCGCGCGGGTGGTGAGCGGGATGGTCGCCCGCGGCTCGATCCGGAAGGTGTGGCGGAACAGGCCCGCCGCGGCGGCCTCGTCGGTGGGCGGGTGCTGCCCGAAGCGCCGGTAGATCTGGTCCTCGTGGGCGTAATAGGCGAGGTCGACGGCGTAGCCGCCGCGCTGCAGGGCGGCGCAGGTGGTGAGCAGCCGGCGCCGGTTGCCGGCGCTGGTCGGGAAGGCCGGCATCGGCGCCAGCACGAGGATCGCGGGGCCGCTCACCGGCTGCCCTCGCGGCGCAAGGCGGCGGGCGCGACGTGGCCGGTGCCGAGGAGGAGCGCGGTCTCGACGGAGGCCCCGCGGGGGTTGCCCCAGGCCGGCGCCAGGGTGAGGCCGATCTCGGGGGCCGGGCCGAAGCGCAGCTCGGCGGCCGCCACGCGGGCGCAGCTCCAGCTGCTGCCGGCCCGCAGCAGCAGGTAGTTCGGCACGCTGGAGCCGGAGAGCGTGGCCCGGTCCGCGTCGTCGCGGGCGAGGGCGAGGCGGGGCGCCGTCTCCGGCACCGGCCCTTCCGCGACGGCGGGGGCCAGCAGCGGGAACAGCGTCGCCAGCACGTCGAGGCTGTCCGGCGCCACCGCCGCCAGCACCGCCTCCCCGAGGGCGGCGCGCTCGGGCCGGGCCAGCTCCGCGATGGGGCGGGGCTTCGGGCAGGCGATCGCCGCGTCGCGAAAATGCGTCTCCAGGGTCAGGGTGCCGCCCTCCGCCAGCGTCGCTTGCGCATCGTGCAGCACGAGGAGCCCGGCGGGGTCGGGCTCGGGCCCGCCGAAGCCGGCGAAGGCCCAGGTCAGCAGGCCGAGGCCGGGCGGGTCCGAGACCGCGAGCGGAATCGGCAGGTCGGTGCCGACCGGGTACCGGCAGACCAGCACGCCGTGGCCGGCCGCGAACAGGCGGGCCTCGGTGGGCGTGGGAGGGGCGGAAGTGTCGGTCATGCGGCCTTGGGACTGGGGCGGAGCGTGGGTCCGCGGATCTCGAACGGGCGAAGTCATCCGACCCGGCCGGCCGGCGGGGACGCGCCGGCCCGCCAGCAGCGCGGGTCCCCTCTCCTGGAAGGAGAGGGACAGGGTGAGGTGTGCGGGTTGTCCGGAGAGGTCACACACCTCACCCCAACCCTCTCCTTGCAGGAGAGGGGGCACCGGTGCGTCCGGTCCCAACCGGCTTGGCTTGCGAACACCGCCGCCGAGGAATCCGAACGCGTCCTGGATGCCGGTATCACGCCGGCAGCGCGGCTCCGTGGGGTTCGCCCCCGAGCGGCGGGGTGCGACGCCACGGGTCACGGGCGACCAGGGCCGCTCAGCCGGCCCGCTGGCCCCCGAAGGCGGCCAGGATGCGGGCCCAGGAGCGGGTGCCCTTGTGGAAGCTGTTCAGGTCGTACTTCTCGTTGGGCGAGTGGATGCGGTCGTCGTCGAGGCCGAAGCCGATCAGCAGCGTGTTGCGGTCGAGCAGGCGCTTGAAGTCGCCCACGATGGGGATCGAGCCGCCGGCGCCGATGGTCACGGCGGGCACGCCCCATTCCTCGGCGAGCGCCGCGCGGGCGGTCTCGAGCTCGGGCATGTCGAAGGGCAGGCTGATGGCACGGCTGCCCTTGTAGCAGATCACCTCCACCGAGCAGTCGGCGGGGATTCTTTCACGCACGAAAGCCTCGAAGGTGGTCGCCAGAACCTCCGGGTCCTGGTCGTCGACGAGGCGGAACGAGACCTTGGCGCTGGCCTGCCCGGCGATCACCGTCTTGGTGCCCTCGCCGGTATAGCCGCCGATGATGCCGTTGACGTCGCAGGCGGGTCGCGACTGGATCAGCTCGATCAGCATGCGGCCGCGCTCGCCGGCCGGCTCCGACAGCCCGATGGGCCCGAGGAACTTGTCCGCCGTGAAGTCGAGGCCGCGCCACTGCTCCAGCACCTCCGGCGGCGTCTCGCGCACGCCCTCGTAGAAGCCCGGCAGCGCCACCTTCCCGTCGGAATCGTGCAGGTCGGCGATGATCTTCGACAGGACGTGGATCGGGTTGCGCGCCGCACCCCCGAAGAAGCCCGAATGCAGGTCGCGGTCGGCGCAGGTCACCTTGACCTCGAAATAGGCGAGGCCGCGCAGGGAGGTGGTGATGGCGGGCGTTGCCGGGTTCCACATGCTGGTGTCGCACACGAGCACGATGTCGGCGGCGAGCTTGTCGCGGTTGGCCGCGACCCATTCGGGCAACCCCTGGGAGCCGTTCTCCTCGGCGCCCTCGACCAGGATAGTGACGCCGCAGGGCAACTCGCCCGCCATCGCCAGATGCGCCCGGCAGGCCTCGACGAAGGTCATCACCTGGCCCTTGTCGTCCGAGGCGCCGCGCCCGACGATCGTCGTCTTTCCGGTGGCGTCGGTGGCGAGGCGCGGCTCGAAGGGCGGGGTCTCCCAGAGGGCCAGCGGGTCCACCGGCTGCACGTCGTAATGCCCGTAGAACAGCACGTGCGGGGTGCCGGGCTTCGGCCGATGGGCCAGCACCACCGGGTGCAGGGAGGTCTCGTGGATGCCGGTCTCGAAGCCGAGCGCCGTCAGGGTGCCGGCGAGCCAGGTCGCCGCGTCGCGGCACTGGGGCGCGAAGGCCGGATCGGTGGAGATCGAGGGGATGCGCAGGAAGGCGAAGAGCCGCTCCAGGGCGTTGTCGAGGTCGCGGTCGATGTCGTTGAGAACGGGGGCGAGCGCGGTCATCGGGCGTCCTTGGGCGAAGGCGGGCGGCGGCCTCCCGGGTTAGCCCATGGCGGCTGGGCCAAGCAACCTCACCCAAGCAACCTCGCCCATGCAACCTCGACCGAGCAACCTCGCCACGCAGCCTCGCGCACGCGACATCGTGGAGCGCCCCGCGACACAGGGCCCGAACCCCAGTCGGTCCCCATGTGAAATCCCCCCGCGAAAGGGTGCTCTCGTCAAACCTGAACCGGGCCCGGTGATGCACGGGTGGAACACCGGCTTTTTGGAACTGTTATCGAGTGGACCGGGCTGGGGCGGATGTTTTTTCCCCGTTTCAGCCCTTGCGAGTTCCCTTCGAAGACCATCGACGTCGCGCCCTTCGCGCCGCGCAAGCCACGGATACCGCCATGCTCATCGAAAGCGGCTCCACCGATGCTGCGAACACCATCGGCATCACCCTGACGATCAACGGCGAAAGCCGGTCGCTCCAGGTCGCGCCCTGGACCACCTTGCTCGACCTCCTGCGCGAGGATCTCGACCTCACCGGCACCAAGAAGGGCTGCGACCACGGCCAGTGCGGCGCCTGCACGGTGCTGGTGAACGGCACGCGCATCAATTCCTGCCTGACCCTGGCGGTGATGAAGGACGGGGCCAGCATCACCACCGTCGAGGGATTGGCCGGCGCCGAAGGTCTTGCCGGCGCCGAGGGGCTGCACCCGCTGCAGGCGGCCTTCGTCGAGCACGACGCCTTCCAGTGCGGCTACTGCACCCCCGGCCAGCTCTGCTCGGCGGTGGGCATGCTCTCCGAGGGCCACGCCCATTCGCGCGACGAGATCCGCGAGGCGATGAGCGGCAACATCTGCCGCTGCGGCGCCTACACCAACATCGTCGACGCCATCGAAGACGTGATGCACGCGGGAGCCGCGAAATGAACCGCTTCGACTACGTCCGCCCGACCACCGTGGACGAGGCGGTGCGCGCCATCGCCTCCGGGGCCCAGGCCCGCTTCATCGCCGGCGGCACCAACCTCGTCGACCTGATGAAGTACAACGTCGAGCGCCCCGAGCGCCTCGTCGACATCACCCGCCTGCCCCTGGACCGGATCGAGGCGCGCGACGGCGGCCTCAGCCTCGGCGCCCTGGTGACGAATGCGACCGTGGCCTACGACGCCCAGGTCCAGGCCCGCTACCCGCTCCTGTCGAGCGCGATCCTGGCCGGCGCCTCGGGCCAGCTGCGCAACGCCGCCACCACGGGCGGCAACCTGCTGCAGCGCACCCGCTGCTATTATTTCTACGACGACGCCACGCCCTGCAACAAGCGCGAGCCCGGCACCGGCTGCGCCGCCATCGGCGGGGTCAACCGCATCCACGCCATCTTCGGGACGAGCCCGTCCTGCATCGCCACCCACCCCTCCGACATGTGCGTGGCCCTGGCCGCGCTGGAGGCGACGGTCCGGGTCGCCGGCCCGGGCGGCGAGCGCACGATTCCCTTCGCCGAGTTCCACCGCCTGCCGGGCGACACCCCCGAGCGCGACACCAATCTGGCGGCCGACGAGATCGTGCTCTCGGTCGACCTGCCCGACGAGGAGTTCGGCGCCCACCACACCTACCTGAAGCTGCGCGACCGGCTCTCCTACGCCTTCGCCCTCGTCTCGGTGGCGGCCGTGATCAAGCTCGACGGCGACACCATCGCAAGCGCGCGCTTCGCGCTGGGCGGCGTCGCCCACAAGCCCTGGCGCGACCCCCAGGCCGAAGCCTTCCTGGCGGGCAAGCCCGCCACCCACGAGACCTTCGCCGCGGCCGCCAACATCGTGGTGGCCGAGGCACGACCCCAATCCGAGAACGGCTTCAAGATCGAACTCGCGCGGCGCGCGCTCATTCGCGGTCTGGCCCAGGCCGCCGCCGGCACGCCCCAGTCGCAGTCCGACAAGCGCATCGCCTGAAGGAACCCCCATGGCCCACAGCATCAGCACCTCCGGCACCGACACCTATGTCGGCACCGCGCAGAGCCGCGTCGACGGCCCGGCCAAGGTCACCGGCCAGGCGAAGTACGCGGCCGAGTTCGCCGCCCCCGACCTGACCCACGGCTACGTGGTCTCGAGCGGCATCGCCCGCGGCCGCATCCTCTCCATCGACACGGCGGCCGCCGAGGCGGTGCCGGGCGTCCTCAAGGTCTTCACCCACCAGAACCGGCCGCGCACGGCCTGGCTCGACTACAATTATCAGGATCAGGTCGCGCCCCCCGGCTCGCCCTTCCGGCCCCTCTACGACGAGAAGGTCCATTACAGCGGTCAGCCGGTGGCCCTGGTGGTGGCGGAGGATTTCGGCACCGCGCGCTACGCCGCCTCGCTGGTCAAGCTCACCTACGAGGCCGACGCGCCGACCACGGACCTGCGGACCCTCGAGGACGCGGCCTACGTGCCGCCCAAGAAGCGCTCCGGCATCAAGCCGCCGCCGGCGCCCTGGGGCGACGCGGACGGCGCCTACAAGGCCGCCCCGGTCCAGCTCACCAACCACTACCACCTGGCCGTGGAGCACCATAACCCGATGGAGCCCCATGCCTCGACCGTGGTCTGGGAGGGCGACGGCAAGCTCACCGTCTACGACAAGATCCAGGGCGTCTCGAACAGCCTCGGCTACATCACCGGCGTGTTCGGGATGAAGAAGGACGACGTCCACGTCCTCAACCCCTATCTCGGCGGCGGCTTCGGCTCCGGGCTTCGTCCGCAATACCAGCTCTTCCTCGCCGTGATGGCGGCCCGGGAGCTGGAGCGCTCGGTGCGGGTGACCCTGACCCGCGACCAGATGTTCACCTTCGGCTACCGGCCCGACGTGCGCCAGACCATCGCCCTCGGGGCCGAGGCCGACGGCGCGCTGACCTCCGTCCGGCACGAGGCGATCTCGGGCACCTCCGGCTTCGAGGACTACCAGGAGGTGGTCGTGAACTGGTCGGGCGTCCTCTACGACTGCCCGAACGTCGCCCTCGACTACCGGCTCGCCAAGATCGACACCTACACCCCCTCCGACATGCGGGCACCCGGCGCCGTGACGGGCGTGTTCGCCCTCGAGGTGGCGATGGACGAGCTCGCCCACGAGACCGGCCAGGACCCGATCGACCTGCGCCTGCGGAACTACGCCGAGAAGGACCGGACCCAGGACAAGCCGTTCAGCTCCAAGTCCCTGCGGGCGGCCTATACCCAGGGCGCCGAGCGCTTCGGCTGGTCGGCCCGCAACCCGGAGCCGCGCTCCATGAAGGAGGGGCGCGAACTCGTCGGCTGGGGCATGGCCACCGGCATCTGGGAATCGATGATGATGCAGTCGAGCGCCCGGGCGACCCTGACCGCCGACGGCAAGCTCGTGGTCGGCAACCAGACCGGCGACATCGGCACCGGCACCTACACCATCCTGACCCAGATCGCCGCCGACGCGCTCGGCCTGCCGATGACGGACGTGACGACGAAGCTCGGCGATTCGAAGCTCGCCGACGCGCCGATCGCCGGCGGCTCCTGGACCGCGGCCTCCTCGGGCACGGCGGTGATGAAGGCCTGCCGCGACATCGCCGCCCAGGTCTTCACCCTGGCCCGCGGCCTCGACGATTCGCCCCTGGCCAACGTCGATTTCGAGCGCGCGGTGTTCAAGGAGGGGCGCATCTCGGTGGCGGGCGACCCGTCCCGCAGCATCGCCCTCACGGAGGTGATGGCCAAGGGAGGCCTGGACAAGATCGAGGCCACCGGCTCGGCCGGCCCGGATTCCAACCATTCCCAGGAATTCGCCGGCTACACCCACTCGGCCGTCTTCGTCGAGGTGAAGGTCGACGAGGACCTCGGCGTGGTGCGCGTCACCCGCGTCGTCTCGGCGATCGCGGCGGGCAAGATCCTCAACACCAAGACGGCGCGCAGCCAGATCCTGGGCGGCGTCGTGATGGGCATCGGCTCGGCGCTGGAGGAGGAATCCATGCTCGACCACACCCTCGGCCGGTTCATGAACCACAATCTCGGCGAGTACCACGTGCCGGTGAACGCCGACATCCACGACATCGACGTGATCTTCGTGGACGAGGAGGACAAGGCCAACCCGATGGGCGTGAAGGGCCTGGGCGAGATCGGCATCGTCGGCACCGCGGCGGCGGTGGCCAACGCGGTCTTCCACGCCACTGGCAAGCGCATCCGCGAACTGCCGATCACCATCGACAAGATCATCGGCTGACCCTCGGGCCCTGAAGGTCCGACGATCGGGAGCCGCGCCCCTCCGGGGGCGCGGCTCTCCTTGTTTCAGCGCGTGGCGCGGCCGAACAGGCGCT
Organism: Methylobacterium sp. TK31; assembly: GCF_055361545.1. NCBI lineage: Bacteria > Pseudomonadati > Pseudomonadota > Alphaproteobacteria > Hyphomicrobiales > Methylobacteriaceae > Methylobacterium > Methylobacterium sp. TK31. Next base: position 4,217,190 of record NZ_CM143964.1, read on the forward strand.
CGGCGAAGGTCGGGCCGGCGTCGCCGCGCCCGGCGACCACGACGAGGCGGCGGACCTCGCCGCGCAGGAAGGCCTGCAGGAAGCGGTTGTAGTCCCTGAACGAGACGCAGCCGTTCGAGGCACCGCTGGGGCCGAGCATGTAGGTGTGGGCCAGGATGCCGTCGCGGCCGTGGATCGCCGCGCTGCCGCCGACCGGGTTGAGGCGGATCGCCCGCACCCCGTGGAACAGCGCCTCGCGCTCGGTGAGGTCGTAGGTGCCGGGTGGGGTCGAGCCGCGCATCCGGCGGTGGACGTGGCGCGGGTTGTCCATGCTCTCGCCGAGGCCGGAATGCGCCTCCAGGCGCTCGCCGCTCGGCAGGGTCACGGTGCGCGCCGTGATGTCGTAGATCGCCGTGCCGGCCCCGACCGCCGGGCTGCTCTCGATCACCCGGCGCGGACCCGGATCGATGCTGGGATCCACGGAGGCGTAGGCGAGGGTGGTGCGCGGCTCGGGCTCCGGCTCGGGGCGCGTCCCGAACACCGTGTCGAAGAACGAGCGCTCGGCCGCCGCATCGGCGCCCGCGCGGGCGACCTGGGTCCGGCGGGCGGCCAGCGAGCGCAGGGCGGGGGCGGCGCGCAGGGCCAGGCGCGCCGGCTCGGCCTGCGCCACGAGGCCGGCCGGGCGCGGCACCGGCAGGGGAATGGTCTGGGGCAGCGGCTGCGCGACCCGGACCGGACCCGCGGCCGGGGCGGGCGCCGGGCGCGGGGCGGCCAGCGCCAGCACGGTCCGGGCCGGGCCCGGGGGCGGCACCAGGGCGGCGCTGAGCGGGGCGGCCCGGGCCAGGCCGCGGGCGCCGGCGCCGAGGACCGGGGTCGGGTCGAGCATCCAGGCATAGGCGCCGGGGGCGGAGGCCGCCGCCAGGGCCGGCCGGCCCGGCCCGGCGGGGACGGGCGCGTCCGGCGCGGTCAGGTGCGGGAAGACGGCGCAGAGGAGGGCCGCCGCGGAGGTCCGCAGCAGCACCGGCCCGTGGGGCCGGCGGCGACGGCGGAGGCGGCGGCCGGACGGGGACACAGCGTCGTTCATGCGGGCGAACTCGGATACGCGGTTCCCGAACCGGCACGGCCTCTTCGACGCAGACCTCAAGGAAAGGTTAAGCGAAGACGCGAGACGCGAAAGATGCCCGTTAGGAAAACATCAACCTTAACTGGCCCTATTCAGCCGCAACTTGGTTAATCCGAGATAAACCGCGGCACATCTTGTGGAAAAAACTGCGTCCCGGCCGGGTGAGCCCTTGGCGGACCCCTCCGCTGCGCGCTGACGACGGAGCCTATCCGGGAGACGCCGCCCACGGATCGGCGCGCCGGCGCACGAAACGCGGGCCGTGCCCTGTGGACCTCGGGGGCAAGCCCGGCCCGGGCGGCGAACCGCGTGGGATTTTCTGCGTATCGTGAACGCTGGGCCAAGCCGGCGGCCGGCTGCAGGGGGATCGTACCCGCAATGGGGTTTCTCATCGTCTTTCTCGGGGCCGGCCTGGGCGGCATGGCCCGGCACGGCGTCGGGCTCGCCGCCCTGCGCTTCGGCACGTCCTTTCCCTACGGCACCATGGGCATCAACATCCTCGGCTCGATCCTGATGGGGGTGCTGGCGGGCTGGTACGCCATGCGCAGCGGCAGCCAGCCGATGCGGCTGTTCCTCGCCACCGGCGTGCTCGGGGGCTTCACCACCTTCTCGTCCTATGCCCTCGACGGCATCCTCCTCCTCGAGCGCGGCGAGGTGGCCGCCGCCATCATCTACATCCTGGGTTCGGTGGTGCTGGGCCTCGCCGGCCTGCTCCTCGGCCTGATGGTCATGCGGATGATCCTGTGAGCGGGCCCGGGGCGCCGCGATGCTGAGCGCGCTGCTGCAATCCTGGCGGTTCTGGGCCCTGCTCTCGGCCCTGTTCGCCGCGCTCACCGCCATCCTGGCGAAGGTGGGCGTCACCGGCGTCGCGCCCGACGTCGCGACCTTCGTCCGCACCGTGGTGATCCTCGCCCTCACGGGCGCGATCCTGCTCGGCACCGGGCAGGCGCCCGGCCTCGCGGCGATCCCGGGCCGCAGCGTCGGCTTCCTGGTGGCCTCGGGCCTCGCCACCGGCGCCTCCTGGCTCTGCTACTTCCGGGCCCTCGCCCTCGGCGACGCGGCGCGGGTGGCGCCCCTCGACAAGCTCAGCGTCGTCCTGGTGGCGATCCTCGGGGTGATTCTCCTCGGCGAGAGCCTCTCGGTGCCGAACTGGATCGGCGTCGCCCTCATCGCGGCCGGGGCCGTCCTGGTGGCCTATCGGGGTTGAGACCCGCCCGCCGCCGCCCCGTCGCAGGATCAAGCATCGGCCGGCGCGGGTCTTTTTCGGACGAATGGAATTCTTCCAAATTCGAACACAGTAGAGCGACCGCTAGGACCAAGATTCAATCAATTCCAATGTTTCGTGAATTGCTTGCCAAGCGGAGGTTGAGCTTTCAAACCCTCTCCCGGGGCGTCGATCGCAAGAGGAGAGCGGATGATGGAACGCACGCTGGACTGGCTGCGCGGCACTGCGCGGATCGCCTGGTGGGACGGCTCGTCCCTCGACCTGCGCCTGCACCGCTTCACCGATCTCATCGACGCCCTGGCCGGCGTCCCGGAGGCGGACCCCGCCCTGGTCCCGGCCCATTGGCGCGAGCGCCTGTCGGGTCCGGCCTTCGAAGGGCGAGCCTCGACGGGCCGGATCTGGGGAGGCCGGGCATGAGCGGGCGCGACGCGCGCATTGCCGCCCCGAGCGAGGCGGGCCCGGCCTGTGCCGAGGGCCCCTCTCCCGAGGCCCATCTCGACGAGGCCCTGCGCCGGGCCTTCTGGCAAAGCCTGAACCGGGCGCCCCTGCCGGCCATGGCGGCGCTGGAGGTGGCGGCCCGGGTCGTGGGTGCCCTCTACCGGCAGGTGGCCCAGGCGCATGAGGGCCCGCAGGGCTGCCGCTGCGGCTGGGAGCCGGACCCGGATTGCGACCTCATCGTGCTGGAGGCCAACCTCGCGGCCGCCCTGATGCAGCCGCCCGGGCCCGATCTCGCCCGCATGACGCCCCTCGGGCGCGCCTGAGGCGGCACGGTTACGATTCCCTCATACTCCCGGGTCGAACATGCCCGCGGGCCGGACGGGGGCGGCACGCGCCGGATGACGGCCCCGCATCGGCGCGCCGGGAGTGTGAGATGGACGGGTTCTATCGCGGCATCGAGACGAGTCTCCTCGCCTTCAGCCTCGTGCTCGGGCTCGGCGCCCTGGTCCTGTCCGACCGCGCGCTGCCGCGCCCGGCCGTGACCCAGCTCGCGGTCACGCTGCCGATGATCGCGGTCTCGGCGATGCCCTGATCCGGCACGGCCCGAAAGACCGCGCCCCGCGCTCAAGGATTGCTGATCGGCCGGCCCCTTGACTGCAACCCTTCCGGCCCCTCGCGACTTAACAGTCCAAGACGACAGCGCACGCCGTCGCACGATCCCGACATGTTGAGGGCACGTCCGCCAGAGGATGTGCGAGCGAGAATCTTCTCATGAAAGCGAATCGACTGCACGTGTCCGTGCTGGCCGGCACGGTTCTTCTGATGGGCGCCGGTTTCACGGGCGCCCTCGCTCCCGCCGCTCTCGCCGCCCCGGTCGCCAACCCGGGCCCGGACAAGGCCGCCGCCGCCTCCGCCGCCGTCACCCCCGTCGCGGCCATCACCGAATCGGAGGACGAGGCCGTCAATTGCAGCCGCTCGCGCAAGCGCCTCTGGGTCGAGGGCGAGGGCTGGATCGTCCGCCGCGTCACCACCTGCCGCTGAGGCCGGCGCCGCGGCCCGGACCCATCGCCGCCCGCCACCACCGGACGACCCGACCCTGCCGCGAGGCAGGGTTTTTTGTTGGGCTCCTGCCGCGAGTCAGGGGTTTTGTGGGGGCTCCTGCCGCGAGGCAGGGTTTTTCATCGGAAGTCCTGCCGCGAGGCAGGGTTTTTGTTGGGGCTTCTGCCGCGAGGCAGGGTGTTTCATCGGAAGTCCTGCCGCCAGGCAGGGGTTCGACCGGAGATAACCGAGGCCGGCACGCGACGGGGTCTCGTCCGAGACGACGGTGTCCCGGGGCCAGCGCCATCCAGGGCCGGCGCGGCTTGCGATCGGGGGCGCCCGCTCCTCCGGTCGCCGTTGCGGAGAGGCGTCTCCGAGCCCCTTGCCCGGTCGGTCCGCCCCGGCCGTCCTGCTAAGCAGTCTTCGACGTTGGCGGCGGGCCGGATGTCCGGAACGACAGGATGTCGGTGCCGGTTCTCCTCGAAATCGGCCAGCGCGGGAGTCCGGCGTCGCATGACCCATCGATCCAAGACCACGGCGTCGCGAACCTCGTTCCCGGGATCGATTCCGCTGCGCTCCGTCGCCCTCGCCGGCGCCCTGATCCTCTCGGGCCTGGCCGGCACCGCCCAGGGTCAGGACCTGATCTACGGCCGGGATGACGAGGCCGGCTACGCGGGCGGCTTCGGCGGCCCGCTGATCCGCGGCGACTATGTCGGCGCGCCGTTCACCCGCGTCCCGCGCCCGAGCGAACTCGTCCCCGGCGCCTGGGGCTACGGCACCTACGGCATCCCGACGGTGGCGGGCATCCGCAGCGCGCCGGCCGGCACGCCGACCGTCTACGTCATCGATGCGCCGCGCTCCGTCGCCCGGGCCGCTGCGCCCGGCCGGTCCCGGGTGCTGACGCGCAACCGGCAGGAGCGCTGGTCCGCCGCCCCCGGAGACGCGCGCTCCCAGGCCGGCAGCAGGGCCTTCCAGGCGCAGGGCGGCGGCTTCCAGGCCGCGCCGCCCGCCGGCGAGATGAGCGGCGGCGCCCGGGTCGTCCCGGTCCGGGTCTCCCACCGCTGAGGCGTTCGTGCCGCGACGGCGATCCGGCCCGGACGGGCTTTCGCAAGCATTAATCAATTGGTGCCATCCTGATCGCCAGAACCGCGAAGGTGATCAGGCCGCGCCATGCATATCGTCCTCGTCGACACCAGTCGGGTCGTCCTCAAGATGATCGCGGCCGTCCTCGAACCCAACGGCCACACCGTCTCGGCCTTCACGGACTCGACCGAGGCCCTGGACTTCGTCGAGAACACCGCCTCGGTCCGGGTGCTGATCACCAGCCTCGAGGTCCGGCCCCTCGGCGGCCTGGAGCTGTGCTGGTCCGCCCGCCTGCTGGCCGAGGCCAACCGCCCCCTCTACATCATCACCATGTCGTCGGCCCGGAACGCCCGGAACCTCGCCGAGGCCCTCGACAGCGGCGCCGACGACTTCATCGAGAAGCCGCCGGGACCGGAGGAACTGCATGCTCGACTGCGGGCCGCCGAGCGGCTCACCACGATGCAGAGCGAGCTGATCCGCCTCGCCGACACGGATTCGCTGACGGGGCTCCTCAACCGGCGCGCCTTCCTCCAGAAGTCGCGCGACGCCGCCGAGCGCGTGGGCGACCACGGCAGGATGTCCGCCATCCTCCTCGACATCGACCATTTCAAGCGCATCAACGACGAGTACGGCCACGATGTCGGCGACGCGGCCATCCAGGCCGTGTGCCGCGAACTGGCGGTCGACGGCATCGTCGGACGCCTCGGCGGCGAGGAGTTCGGCATCATCCTGCCCCACCGCTCCGGCAGCGACGCCGAGGCTCAGGCGACCCGCCTGCGCCGCGCGATGGAGGCCCTGCGCATCCGCGGCGGCCGGGTGCCGATCCGCCTGACCTGCAGCTTCGGCGTCAGCGAGTGGACCGAGGGCGACACCATCGAGGGGCTGCTCAAGCGGGCCGACATCGCCCTCTACGAGGCCAAGACCACCGGCCGCAACCGCGTCGTCAGCGCCGCTTCCGACCTCGTCCTGGCCCGGGCCGGCTGAGCCGGGACCCTGTCTCGAATCGGGGACCGCTCCGGCAGCGCCCCTGTGCCGTTGCGGAACGCCGCTGCGGCGGCCCTGGTCAACCGGTCGCGGGCGTTTACCAAGGTTCCGCCGAATTAACCGTGCCGGATTCCCAGTCTTCGGGGAATCGTGGTCGAATCCAGGCCGAGTCTTGTCCGAGAGCTGCGAACGATGTGCTGGAGTCCCGCCGAGTAAAGCTCTGGAACGGAACTTGATCTGATCCCCGGAAGAAACGCTGCGGTGTGTCGCGGTGGGACAGTGGGGAGTTCAGCGGCATGCATGACGCCGTGGGAGTATTGATCGTCGGCGAGCCCCTCGGGCCCGAATCCGCCTTTCGCGCCGTCATTGAGCACGAGCCGCGCCTGCACACCTTGAGCGAGGCGGAGCTTTCGCACGGACCGGCCCGCAAGGTCGCCCTGATCTTCGTCGGGGCGGAGCCCGAGCCCGGCCTCGACCAGCGGATCGCGGCCCTGAAGGGGCGGGCGCCGGGCCTCGGCGTCCTCGTCGGCTTCGAGGTGCTGCGCGCCGATTTCGTGACCCGCCTGATCGAGGCCGGGGCGGATGCCTTCATCGCCCGCTCGGCGCCGGCGCGCGACATGTGCACGGCCCTCCTGGCCCTCGCGGCGGGCGCGGCCGAGGCGGCCTGGGACGCCGATGCGCCCACCGTCGTGCCGGTCGCCGACGGCCTGACCCCGCGGGAGGCCGAGATCCTGCGCTTCCTCAGCGCCGGCTTCAGCAACAAGGAGGTGGCGCGCCGCCTGAACCTCAGCGTGCGCACCGTGGAGACCCACCGCCTGAACCTGCGCCGCAAGACCCAGACCGGGCGCCTGAAGGACCTCGTCGCCCTGGCCCGCCATCTCGGCCTCGCCCCCGTGGTCGATGCCGGCCCGGTCCGGGTGAATGGCGCCGACCGCGGCCGCGGACACCACCCGAGCGAGTCCCTGGCCCGGCTCTGAGCCGGGCCGCGCCGCCCCGCGGGTGGGGCACCAGGACGGATCGGGTGGACGTCGGGACCCGTCAGGCGGGATTCAGGCCTTCGTTGACCGCGGACAGGGGACGCTTGGGCTTCTGCGCCACGTCGCCGCCGCGCATGGCCTCCTCCAGCGGCTCCGGGCCCTTGCGTAGGAGCTTGGCGAGATAGTAGCTGCCGAAGCCGAAGATGAACGCGTAGGCGATCAGGAACGCGACCAGCGAGGTCGTCACGGCATTGACCGTCAGGGGCGAGTGGGCGTCCGCCGTGCGCAGCTGCCCGTAGACGATGTAGGGCTGGCGCCCGATCTCGGCGGTGAACCAGCCGAACAGCACCGCGCCGAAGCCGGACGGCGTCATCAGCATCGCCGCGTTCAGGAACCAGCGGTTCGTGTAGAGCGTGCCGCGCCAGCGCAGGTAGAGGCTCCACAGGCTCAGGCCCAGCATCGCCATGCCGATCGCGACCATGATGCGGAACGAATAGAACACCGGCCAGACCGGCGGGCGCTGGTCGCGCGGCACGTCCTTCAGGCCCGGCACCACGCCCGAGAAGTCGTGGGTGAGGATGAAGCTGCCCAGCCGCGGGATGCCGATCTCGAAGTCGTTCTTCTCCGCCTCCATGTTGGGGATCGCGAAGAGCAGCAGGGGCATGTTGTCCTGCCGGTCCCAGTTCGCCTCGATCGCCGCGAGCTTGGTCGGCTGCAGCTTGAGCACGGCGAGGCCGTGGCTGTCGCCGACGAAGATCTGGATCGGCGTGAAGATCACCGCGAACCAGAGCGCCATGGAGAGCGAGAGCCGGGCGCCCGCCACCTTCTCGGCCGGCTCCTTGCGCGCCCGCAGGATCATCCAGGCCGACATGCCCGCCACCGCGAAGGCCGTGGTGAGGAAGCAGCCCAGCACCATGTGGGCGTAGCGGATCGGGAAGGACGGGTTGAAGATCACCTTCCACCAGTCGGTGGCGATGGCCCGGCCGTTCTCGACCACGAAGCCGTCCGGCGTCTGCATCCAGGAATTGGCCGACAGGATCCAGAAGGCCGAGATCAGGGTGCCGATCGCCACCATGCAGGTCGAGACGAAGTGCAGCCGGTCGCCGACCCGGTCCCAGCCGAACAGCATGATCCCGAGGAAGCCGGCCTCCAGGAAGAAGGCCGTGATGACCTCGTACTGGATCAGCGGCCCGAGCACGTTGCCGGTGAAGTCGGAATAGCGCGACCAGTTGGTGCCGAGCTGGTAGCTCATCACGATGCCGGAGACGACGCCGAGGCCGAAGGAGACCGCGAACACCTTCACCCAGAACCGGTACAGGTTCCGGTACATCGGGTTCCCGGTCCAGAGCCACTGCGCCTCCAGCCGGGCGAGGAAGCTCGCCAGCCCGATGGTGAAGGCCGGGAAGATGATGTGGAAGGCCATGGTGAAGCCGAACTGGATGCGCGAGAGCAGCAGCGCGTCGACTTCCATGGCGAACCTCGTCCGAAGCGGGGCCCGGAATCAGGGGCCCCTGGAACAGCTATAGCGTGAAGAGCGCAGAGCTGCATCCGGTTCGCGAATCGCGATGGGGTCGCACCGGCCCCCGGGGCGTCAGCGCCGCGGCAGCAGGCGGCGCGGCGCGCGGGCCAGGGTCGCCACCCCGAACAGGCCGAGGGCCACCACCCCCGTCAGGCCGGCCACGAGGAGGTCGCGGTCGCGGCTGGTCCAGTAGGCGCTGCGCGTCGACTTGGTCCGGTCCGAGAAGCGCCCGTCGATGCCGACATCGCCCGGCACCGGGGCGAACAGGTTGCCGGCCTTGTCGGGGGCGGGCGCGTCGGTGAGCTGGGCCGACCACATCGTGGCGGCCTTGGAATCGGCGTAGCCCGGCATCAGGGCCTGGGCGGCGGCCATCATCACCGTGCTGTGCCCGACCCAGACCTCGCGGCTCGGCTTGTCGGCGGTGGCGACGATGGCCTCGGCGCAGAGGCGCGGATCGTAGACCGGGTCGGGCGCATACTGGCCGTGGCCGGTGCGGTTGCGGGCCCAGTTGAACTGCGGGGTGTTGACGGCGGGCAGGTAGACCACGCTCAGGGAGACGTCCACGCGGTCGTGGATCAGCTCGGAGCGCAGGGCGTCGGTGAAGCCCGAGACCGCGAACTTCGCCGCGCAATAGGGCGCCTGGAGCGGGGCGGCGCGGATGCCGAGCCCCGACGAGACCTGGATGATGGCGCCGCGGTTGCGCGGCTTCATGTGGCGCAGGGCCGCCAGCGTGCCGTAGACCTGGCTCAGGTAGGTCGTCTCGGTGACGCGCCGGTACTCCGCGGGCGTGATCCGGTCGGCCGGGTTGACGATGGTCGCCATAGCGTTGTTGACCCAGGCCCGGATCGGCCCGAACTCGCGCTCGATCCGCTCGGCGGCGGCATCGATCGCCTCGGCGTCCGCCACGTCGGCCGAGATCGCCAGGACGGGACGGCCATAGGCGATCAGGGCGGCCTCCGTGTCGCCCAGACGGCCGGCGTCGCGGGCGATGACCGCCACGGCCCAGCCCCGCCGGGCGAAGAGATGGGCGGTGGCGAGCCCGATTCCGGCGGTTCCCCCGGTGACGACCGCGACCTTCATGATGTTTCATCCTCGGTGAGCACGTGGCGCCAACGGGTTCGGGGGCGACCTGGTGCCGGCGGGGATGCGTGCCCAAACGACACGGGGGGACGAGGCTCAGCGAAAACCCTCCCCCCTCTGCGGGGGCGGGTGCCTGCGGAGCAGGCGGGAGAGGGGGCGACCTCTCCGGACAGGGCGTTCCCCTCTCCCGACCCTCGCTGACGCGAGGGCCACCCTCCCCCGCAGAGGGGGGAGGGGCTCTTCCGCGCTGAACCGAGGCGGGCCGGAGCTGTGACTCAGGCAGCCTGACCCTGCCGGGATTCCGATGCCTTCGCGCCCCGCTTGCGCGCCGCCGCCCCGGCCATCCTGGCCGTCCCCTGGTCCGACAGATCCCGGCCCCTGCCGTCCTTGACCTCGGCGAGGCGCGCCTGGAGCAGGCCGAGCACGGCGGCCTCCTCGGGCTTGAGCCCCTGGAGATCCTCGCGCAGCTCGTCCTCCACCGCGTCCTTAATCTGCAGCAGGAGGGCGCCCTCGAGGTAGCAGTCGAGCACCTGGGGGTGGATGTAGCACTTGCGGCAGATGGTCGGCGTGTTGCCGAGCCGCGCGGCGACGCCCTCGATGGCGGCGCGCAGGTTCTTCTTGGCCTTGGCCTCGCTGTCGAAGGCCTCGAATTCCTGCAGCGCCAGGGCGGCCAGCACCGTGCCCGCCCAGGTCCGGAAATCCTTGGCGGTGATGTCCTGGCCGGTGATCTCGCGCAGGTAGGCGTTGACGTCCGCCGAGGTCACGTCGCGCACGGTGCCGTCGGCGTCGCGGTACTGGAACAGCTCCTGGCCCGGCAGGTCCTGGCAGGCCTTGACGATGCGGGCGACGCGCCGGTCCTTGAGGCCGAGGTCCCAGGTCTTGCCGCTCTTGCCCTTGAACCGGAAGGTGAGCGCCGAGCCCTCGATCCGGGCATGCCGGTCGCGCAGGGTGGTGAGGCCGAAGCTCTTGTTGGTGCGGGCGTAATCGTCGTTGCCGACCCGGATCAGCGTGGTCTCCAGGAGGTGGACCACGGTGGCCAGCACCTTTTCACGGGGGAGGTCGCGCCGGCCCATGTCAGCATCGACCCGGGCGCGGATCGCCGGGAGCGCGTCGGCGAAGGCCATGACGTGCTCGAACTTGGTGAGGTCGCGGGCGGCGCGGAAATCCGGGTGGTAGCGGTACTGCTTGCGTCCCTTGGCGTCGCGGCCCGTCGCCTGGATGTGGCCGTTGGCCCGGGGGCAGATCCAGACGTCGGTATAGGCCGGCGGGATCGCGAGGGAGCGGATGCGCGCCAGGGTCTTTGCGTCCCGCACCGGCTGGCCCCGGGCGTCGCGATAGGCGAAGCCCGTGCCGCTCTTCCGGCGCGTCAGCCCCGGCATGGCGTCGTCGACGTAGCGCAGGCCCGCCTCCTCGGCGGCGTCGCGCGGGTCGGCGACCGTGCCCTCTTCGTCGCGCGCCGTGGCCATGCTCCGGTTCCGTCCCTCGTGGTGTCTCGTTGGCCGTCAACGGGGCCGCGCCATCCCCTGTTCCGGGCGGGGCATGCTACAAGGCGTCCGATGGATCATCCCGCTTCCGGCACCAGGCCCCGGCATCTCGTCCTCCTCGCCCCCGACGATGCGGGCTTCGCGTCCCGCTTCCTGCCCCTGGTCGCGGCAGCCCGGGCCGCCGGGCTGGCCGCGACGGTGGTGACGCGGGTGGCGGCGCATCGCGGGGCGATCGAGGCGGCGGGCGCCCGGGTCGTGCCCTTCGCGCTCGGGACCTCGCGCATCAACCCGATGGCGGCGGGCTACGAGGCGGGCCAGTTCGCCGGCATCCTCAAGGCCCTGGAGGCCGACCTCCTGCACGCCATCGGCCTGCGGGCGATCGTGGTCGGCGGCACGGCGGCGGCGATGTCGGGCATCGCGGCGCGGATCTACCAGCCCGACGACCTCGCGGCGCTGGGCGCCCGCACCGATGCCGCCGGGCGCCTGACGCGCTTCGGCCTGCGTCAGGCCCTGCGCGGCCCCCTCGCCACCCGGAGCACCCGATACCTCTGCGAGACCGCGGCCGATGCCGCCGCCCTCGGCCTCGACCCGGCCGATACGGCGCTGGCGCTCGCGGATGCGGACGGACCGAGGGAGGACGGGCTGGGCGCGGCGGCCGCCAGCCTCTACGGCGAGTTCGGCCGGGCATGAGCGTGGAATCATGACGCCGTCGGCTGATCCCCTCGCCTTCATCCGGGCCAACACCCGGCTGCGCCCGGTGCCGCACGCGCCCGAGATCGTCCTGCACGTGGCCGACGAGGCCACCGAGCTCTGGCAGAAGACCGAGGACGAGCTGGAGGCGATCGGCCTGCCGCCGCCGTTCTGGGCCTTCGCCTGGGCCGGCGGGCAGGCGCTCGCCCGCTACGTCCTCGACAATCCCGGCCTCGTGGCGGGGCGCCGGGTGCTCGACTTCGCCTCCGGCTCGGGTCTCGTCGCCATCGCGGCGGCGCGGGCCGGCGCGGTCCACGTCACGGCCAGCGACCTCGATCCCTTCGCGATCCCGGCCATCGGCCTCAACGCGGCGGCCAACGGCGTCGCGGATCGGATCGAGGCGGTGTCGCGGGACCTCGTCGGCTCCGATCCGGGCTCGGCCGTGGTGCTGGCCGCCGACATCTTCTACGAGCGGGACCTCGCGGCCCGCGTCACCGGCTGGCTCTCCGGCCTGCATGCCCGCGGCGCCACCGTGCTGGTGGGCGATCCCGGCCGCTCCTACCTGCCCCGCGACCGGCTCACCGAGCTCGCCACCTACGCGGTGCCGGTGAGCCGCTCCCTGGAGGATGCCGAGATCAAGCGCAGCAGCGTCTGGCGCTTCAGCGCCTGAGCCGCCCTCAGAACCGGCCGCGGCGCTGCGCGTCGAGGCTCCAGGGACCGGCGCCGGCGGCGGCGAGGTAGAGGAAGACGAAGCAGAACAGGATCGCGGCATCGCCCCCGTTGAGCGCCGGGAACGGGCTCTTCGGCGCGTGCGCCAGGAAGTAGGCTACCGCCATCTGGCCCGAGAGCAGGAAGGCCACCGGCCGGGTGAACAGGCCGAGGACGATCAGCGTCCCGCCCACCAGTTCGAGGCAGCCGGCGATGCCCGGGAGGGACAGGAGATCGGGCGCGGGGCCGCCACCCATCCGCATGGGAAAGCCGAACAGCTTCTGGGTGCCGTGCTCGAGGAAGAGCAGGCCGGCCATGATCCGCAGGACGCTGAGCAGGCGCGGGGCCCAGGTCGTCGACAGGTTGGCGAGGGACATGGGCGAACGGCCTCCGGCGATGGGCGCGTCGCGCGGCTGGTGCCGGCGCGAAGCCGCCGAGCCATACCGCACTGCACGCGACGGGGCGAGCCTCGGGGGACAATCCGGCGGGGATATCCGGCCCCGCATCCCCCATTCACATCCCGTCGTCGAAGTCCGGCGGGCCGAGGCGGCGCCAGGCGGCGGCGATGCGCTCGGGCTTGGTGTCGAGGGCCTCGGCGCAGGCGAGGAGCGTGCTCTCGTCACTCATGATATGATCGAGGATGCCCGCCAGGAAGCCGGGGTCCTGCGCGCTGGCCCGCAGGGTCTCGGGCGTCGCCCCGGTGGCGTTGAGGAAGGCGAACAGGCGCTCGTCGTCGGTGGCCATCCAGGCGAGCGCCGCCAGGGCCACGCCCTCTGCGGAATCGTCTCCGCCCGTGGGTTTGCGTTTCGTCAACATGTATCCGCTAAATCTCCTGAGGCGGGGCATGCGTCGAACGACAATGGGCCGTCCACGCACCGGGAACAACGGGCCATGAAGAAGACCGTGCTCATCGTTGAGGACAATGAACTCAATATGAAGCTCTTCAACGACCTGTTGGAGGGCCATGGCTACGCCACGTTGAAGACCGCCAACGGCATCGAGGCGATCGAACTCGCCCGGGCCCACCGCCCCGACCTCATCCTCATGGACATCCAGCTGCCCGAGGTGTCCGGCCTCGAAGTCACGAAGTGGCTCAAGGAGGACGACGACCTCAAGGCCATCCCGGTGATCGCGATCACGGCCTTCGCCATGAAGGGCGACGAGGAACGCATCCGCGAGGGCGGCTGCGAGGCCTACCTCTCGAAGCCGATCTCGGTGGCGAAGTTCCTCGCCACCGTGCGCCAGTACCTCGGCGACGCCAGGGGCGCCTGACCCGCACGCCTCGCTCGAAGCGTCCCGACGGCCCAGTAGTACGACCCTGCGCGAGGAACGATGTCGGCCCGAATCCTGATCGTCGATGATCTCTTCCCGAACGTGAAGCTCCTGGAGACGAAGCTCTCGATGGAATACTTCGACGTTCTGGCGGCGATGAACGGCCCCGACGCGCTCACCATCTGCGAGAAGGGTCTCTGCGACCTCGTCCTCCTCGACGTGATGATGCCCGGCATGGACGGCTTCGAGGTCTGCCGCCGGCTCAAGAGCAACCCCAACACGGCCCACCTGCCGGTGGTGATGGTCACCGCCCTCGACCAGCCCTCCGACCGCCTGCGCGGCCTCGATGCGGGCGCCGACGACTTCCTGACGAAGCCCATCGACGACACCGCCCTGTTCGCCCGGGTGCGCAGCCTGGTGCGCCTGAAGGCGGTGACGGACGAGCTGCGCTCCCGTGCCGTGGCCTCGCGGGATTTCGGCATCGGCGATCCCCTGGCCCTGGCGGCGGCCGAGACCGGCCTTAACGCCTCGATCCTCCTCGTGGAGGACCGCCCCGGCTCGGCCGACCGCCTCGCGGCGGCGCTGGGCCAGCACCACACGCTGATGGTGGAGGCGGACCCGCACAAGGCCCTGGTGCTGGCCGCCGAGGGCAGCTTCGACCTCGCCCTGGTCAGCCTCGACATCCAGGGCTTCGACGGCCTGCGCCTGTGCAGCCAGCTGCGCTCCCTCGACCGCACCCGCCTGATGCCCGTGATGATGATCGCCGAGGAGCACGACCGCGCCCGGGTGATCCGGGGCCTCGAATTCGGCGTGCACGACTACCTGATGCGGCCGGTGGACCGGAACGAGCTCGTGGCCCGGGTGCGCACGCAGGTGCGCCGCCGCCGCTTCTCGGAGGCCCTGCGCGGCGCCGTCCAGGCCTCGATGGAGCTCGCCGTCACCGACGGGCTGACGGGGCTGCACAACCGGCGCTACCTCGACAGCCATCTCGGCGCCCTGTTCGGCGAGGCGGCCCTGCGCAACCGGCCGGTGGCGGCGCTGATGCTCGACATCGACCGCTTCAAGTCGATCAACGACACCTACGGGCACGAGGCCGGCGACGAGGTGCTCAAGGCCTTCGCCGAGCGCATCCGCACCCATACGCGCGGCATCGACATCGTGGCCCGCTACGGCGGCGAGGAGATCGTCATCGTCCTGCCGGATGCCGAGGCCGAGGGCGCCTACGCCATCGCCGAGCGCATCCGCGAGCGCATCGAGGCGGTGCCGTTCGCGATCCAGCGCGACACCCGCACGGTGCCGGTGACCGTCTCCATCGGCGTGGCCTGGCGCCGGGCCGAGGATGCCGGGCCGGCCGACATGCTCAAGCGCGCCGACCTCGCCCTCTACCGGGCCAAGAGCACCGGCCGGAACCGGGTCGAGGCGGCCGCGGCCTGAGACCCGGCCGGCGGCAGGGCCGCCGGCGGCGGGGCCGCTACTGCAGCTGGTGGCCCTTCTTGGCCATCTCGGCGCGCACGCGGACCATGATGTATTCCGACACGTCCTGGGTCCAGGTCTGCATCGCCTGGACCATCTCGTCGAGCACCTGCGGCTGGGTCTCGACGTAGCGCTTGCCGGCGGGCGAGCGGAAGAAGGTCGCGATCTCGTTCAGCTCGGACTCGGACAGGCGCGAGGCGTAGATCCGGGCGGCGGTGTCGATCATCGCCTGCTTCTGCATCTCCATCTCGGGCTCCAGCGCGGTCAGGACCGTGTCGAGGTCCTTGGTGATCTCGGGCCGGGTGACGGCGCCCTGGCGGATGCGGTCGCTGAAGGCGGGGATGATCGAGTCGAACGACCGGGCGATGCCGGAATTCAGCATGACCTCGCGGGCGAGGGCGAGGTGGTTGGCCGAATAGGCCGGACTCTGCGCGGCGGGGGTGCTCGGGGCCGGCGCGGGGGCGGGCGGCTTGGCGCCGGGCTTGGCCGCCGGCGGCTTCTGCGCCGGGGCTTGCGCCAGGACTTGCGCCGGGGCGCTCAAGGGGGCGCTGGCGAGGACGAGGGCGGCCAGGGCGGCGAGGCGGCGGGACATGGCGGACGCTCCGGAAGGGGTTCGGCGACGGGGTTCGGCGATGGGAAGGATGTGCGGAGAGGGGGCGGGTTCAGACGGTGCCGAGCCGGCTCACCACCGCCTGCCCGTCCCGCGCCTCGGCCAGGATGGCCCCGCTGGCGAGGCCGAGGAACAGGCCGTGCTCGACCACGCCCGGCACCGCCCAGAGGGCACCCGAGAGGGCCTCGGGATCGGGGATGCGCCCGAGATGGGCGTCGAGGATGTGGTGGCCGCCATCGGTGAGGAAGGGCGCGCCGTCCCTGGCCCGCAGGACGAGTTCGCCGGTGCAGCCGCTCGCCTGAAGGGCGGCGGCCACGGCCCGCCGGGTGGCGCCGAGGCCGAAGGCGTTGACCTCGACCGGCAGGGGGAACGCCCCGAGGGTCTCCACGCGCTTGGCGGCGTCCGCGATCACCACCATCCGGCGGCTGGCGAAGGCGACGATCTTCTCGCGCAGCAGCGCGCCGCCGCCGCCCTTCACCAGGCGCATCGCCCCGTCGATCTCGTCGGCCCCGTCGATGGTGAGGTCGAGCTCGGGCAGCTCCTCCAGGGTGGCGAGGCGGATGCCGGCGGCCTCCGCGGCGACCCGGGTCGCCTCCGAGGTCGGCACGCCGACGACGTCGAGGCCGGCCCGGACGCGGGCGCCCAGCAATTCGACGAAGACGTTGGCGGTGGAGCCGGTGCCGATCCCGAGCCGCATCCCGGGGGTGACGAGCTCGACGGCGACCTCGGCCGCCGCGCGGCGCAGATCCGGCCCGCTCACGCGAGGGCTCCGGGGGCCGGGAAGGGGAGGGCGTGCGGCATGGGACGGCTCGGGCGTGGGACGAAGCGGCGGGGAACGGATCGAACGGCGCGCGCCGCCGGGCGGGCGCGACCGGCTGCCCCTAGCACGCCGGGCCGGCCGCTCCAACGCGGCGCGGGCCGGGATCAGGGCAGGACGTGATGGGGCGGGACGGGTTCAGGGCCGGCCGCCCTGCGGCGGCGTGGCGCTCGGGCCCGCCCGGCCCGGGGCGGCGCCGGTGGCCGGGGCCTCGTCGGCCCCCGGGCTCGCCGGGTTGGCCTGCGCGGTGCAGACCACGGCCTCCTTCTGCAGCTGCACGTAGCAGATGCTCATCTCGCCGGTGCGGTAATTGACCCGGAACACCCCCGCCTCGCGGGTGTGGCGGGAGGCCACGAGGCCGTATTCCGAGGGGGCCTGGGCGCTCGCGCCCTCGCCGGCACCGTAGCAGACGGTGACGCCGACGCTGCCCACCGCGCCCTCGCGCAGGCCGTACTGGCAGGAGGTGACCTCGCCCGTGACCTTGTCGACCCGGTAGACCCGGTTGAGGTCGATCTGGGGGGCCGGCACGAACTCGAAGGAGGCGGCCCAGGCCGGGGCGGCGAGCGCCGGCAGGAGGCCGGCCGCGAGGGCGAGGGCCCGGGCCGGGCGGGCGGACATCGGACGCAGGATCGAACGCATCGGGAGCCTTCGTGAATGCTGGGGTGCGCGGGGGCGACGGTCTGGACGGGAGACCGCATAGCGCTAGCCCGGCCTTGCGGCGCAACCGTGGCCCGCCCGGACCCGGGAGACCGAACCCGGTAGACAAGGCGGCGGGCCGCCGCCGCGCCCTTGGACTGGCGGCGGGCCGCCGCCGCGCCTCTGGACTGGCGATGAAAACGCCTCGCGATCCCGCACCTGTGCGGGCTCCGCGCGGTGATGCCGCTGGCGTCGTTCCGCCAACATGCTAACGGGGTTGGCCATGTTCGACGCCGTCGCCGCCCTCCACGACATCCTCGAGAACCTGGACCGCGATGCCCGCGAGGCGACGCGCCTGCGGGCGGTGCTGGTGCCGGAGCTGCGACGGGTCATCGAGCTGGGGCGGGCGGATGCCGAGGAGCGCCTCCTGGAGGAGCGCGACGGCATCGCCTGCGCCCAGCGCCTGAGCCGGCTCACCGACGCGGTGATCCGCACCATCCACGACGCGGTGGTCTGGCGGCTCTACCCCAACGACAACCCCTCCACCGGCGAGCAGCTCGCCGTGGTGGCCACCGGCGGCTACGGCCGGGGCACCATGGCGCCGGGCTCGGACATCGATCTCCTGTTCCTGCTGCCCTACAAGCAGACCGCCTGGTCCGAGAGCGTCGTCGAGGCGATGCTCTACGTGCTGTGGGACCTCAAGCTGAAGGTCGGCCACGCCACCCGCTCGGTCGAGGAGTGCCTGCGCGAGGGCCGGGCCGACATGACCATCCGGACCTCGCTCCTCGAGGCCCGCTACCTGTTCGGCACCCGCGCCCTGTTCGAGGAGCTCGTCACCCGCTTCGACACCGAGCTGGTGATGTGGACCGCGCCCGAATTCGTCGAGGCCAAGCTGCGCGAGCGCGACGCCCGGGTCTCGAAGGCGGGCGCCTCGCGCTACCTCGTCGAGCCCAATGTGAAGGACGGCAAGGGGGGGCTGCGCGACCTCAACACCCTGTTCTGGATCGCCAAGTACACCTACCGGGTCCGGGACCAGAGCGAGCTCGTGGCCGCCGGCCTGTTCACCCCGGAGGAGTACCGGGTGTTCGAGCGCTGCGACGAGCTCCTGTGGCGGGTGCGCTGCCACATGCACTTCGTCACCGGCCGGGCCGAGGAGCGCCTGTCCTTCGGGCTGCAGCCGCGGATCGCCGAGCGCTTCGGCTACGAGCCGCGCGGCGGCCTCTCGGGCGTCGAGCGCTTCATGAAGGCGTATTTCCTCATCGCCAAGGAGGTCGGCGACCTCACCGCTATCGTCTGCGCGGCGCTGGAGGCGCGCCACGCCAAGCGCACGCCCGTGCTCGACCGCTGGATCGGCCGGTTCCGCGACCGCTTCCGCGCCACCGCCATCGAGGCGGAGGACTTCGTCGACGACCACGGCCGCATCAACCTGCGCGACGCCGACGCCTTCAGCCGCGATCCCGTGAACCTGATCCGGCTGTTCTGGCTCGCCGACCGCCACAACCTGCCGATCCACCCCGACGCCACCCGGGCGGCCAACCGCGCCTTGCGCCTGATCGGCCAGTCCCTGCGGGCCGACGAGGAGGCCAACCGGCTCTTCCTCGACATCCTGACCTCGAAGAACTCGCCCGAGACCATCCTGCGGCTGATGAACGAGGCCGGCGTGCTCGGCCGCTTCATCCCGGATTTCGGCCGCATCGTCGCGATGATGCAGTTCAACATGTACCACCACTTCACGGTGGACGAGCACCTGCTGCGCGCCCTCGGGGTGCTCTCGGCGATCGAATCGGGCCGCACCGAGGAGGAGCATCCGCTGGCGACCCGGCTCATCGACACGATCAGCCACCGGCGGGCGCTCTACGTCACGGTGCTGCTGCACGACATCGCCAAGGGCCGGCCGGAGGACCATTCCATCGCGGGGGCGGCGATCGCCGAGAAGCTCGGGCCGCGCTTCGGCCTCACCGCGGCCGAGACCGAGATGGTGGCCTGGCTGGTGGAGCACCACCTGCTGATGTCGATGACCGCCCAGAGCCGCGACCTCTCGGACCCCAAGACCATCGAGAAGTTCGCCGGCGTGGTGCAGACCCTGGAGCGCCTGAAGCTCCTCACCATCCTGACGGTGGCCGACATCAAGGCCGTGGGCCCCGGCGTCTGGACCGCCTGGAAGGGCACCCTGATCCGCACCCTCTACGACGAGACCGAGGTGGTGCTCTCCGGCGGCCATTCCGAGATCGCGCGCACCGACCGGGTCCGCCTGATCCAGATGGCCCTGCGCGAGCAGCTCAGCGACTGGCAGTCGGAGGCGTTCGACGCCTACGCGGCGCGCCACAACCAGGCCTACTGGCTCAAGGTCGACACCACGCGCCAGTTCAAGCATGCCGGCTTCGTCAAGGCGCTGACGGCCGAGGGGCGCACGGTGGCCACCGCCACCGAGACCGATCCGGTCCGCGGCGTCACCGAGCTGACGATCTACTCGCCCGACCATCCGCGCCTGCTCGCCATCGTCACCGGGGCCTGCGCCGCGTCGGGCGGCAACATCGTCGACGCGCAGATCTTCACCACCACGGACGGCTTCGCCCTCGACTCGATCTTCATCTCGCGCGCCTTCGAGCGGGACGAGGACGAGCTGCGCCGGGCCGGACGCATCACCACCGCCATCGAGAAGGCCCTGCGCGGCGAGATCCGCATCGCCGACCTCGTGGCTGACAAGCACCCCCCGAGCGAGCGCTCGCGCACCTTCCTGGTGCCGCCCGACATGGCGATCGACAACGCCCTGTCGAGCCGCGAGACCGTGATCGAGATCACCGGCCTCGACCGCCCCGGCCTGCTCTACGAGCTGACCACGGCGCTGAGCCGGCTCAGCCTCAACATCACCTCGGCCCACGTGGCGACCTTCGGCGAGCGGGCGGTGGACGTGTTCTACGTGACCGACCTCACCGGCACCCGGGTGACCCAGCCCGACCGCCAGGTGGCGATCCGGACCGCCGTGATGGAGGTCTTCGCCGGCGACGTCGCCGCCCTGCGCGCGGAAGGGCTCGATGCGCTGATCGACTCGCCGCCCCCGCGCGAGGCCTGAGCCCGGCCCGGAGCCGGGGCGCGCGCAGGGCCCGAGCCCCCGCGCGCTTGATTTCGCGGCGCCACCGCCTGATATCAGCGCCAACCCCGAACCTGAATTTCCCTGACGAAACCCCATGATGGCGAACGACATGCACGACGAGCGGCGCGATCCGGCCCAGGCGGTCGAGGAGACCCAGGGGGCCGCGCAGACCGAGGGCTCCGGCGAGGCGATGCAGGGCGAGGCGCTGGCCCCCCTCGTGGCCGAGCGCGACGAGCTGAAGGACCGCGTCCTGCGCACCCTGGCCGAGATGGAGAACCTGCGCCGGCGCACCGAGCGCGAGGTCGCCGATGCCCGCGCCTACGCGGTGACGAACTTCGCCCGCGACCTCCTGAATTCCGCCGACAACATCCGCCGCGCCCTGGAGAGCATTCCCGAAGCCGACCGGACGAGCGCCGACGGCGCCTTCAAGGCCCTGATCGACGGCATCGAGCTCACCGAGCGCGACCTCGCCAAGACCCTGGAACGGCACGGCGTCAAGCTGATCGAGCCGAAGGGCCAGCGCTTCGACCCCAACCGCCACCAGGCGATGTTCGAGGTGCCGGACCCCGAGGTCCCCACCGGCACCGTCGTGCAGGTGATGCAGGCCGGCTACATCATCGGCGACCGGGTCCTGCGCCCGGCCCTGGTGGGCGTGGCCAAGGGCGGCCCGAAGCCGGCCGCCACCCCGGCCGACGCCGCCTGAGCGTGGCGCCTGTGACCCTCCCCCCTCTGTGGGGGAGGGTGCCTGCGGAGCAGGCGGGAGAGGGGAAACCCTCTCCGGAACCGTCGCTGCCCTCATCCGACCCGCTTCGCGGGCCACCTTCTCCCGCGGAGGGGAGAAGGACCTTGCGACCGGGTCGAACGGTCGCCCCTAGCGCAGCTGCACGCTGTCGACGATCTCGCGGAACTTCGCCAGGACGCCCTCGCGCTTGTCGGCTTTCACGACGCCGACGGCGCGCAGGTAGCCGTCCGGGGCGAAGCGGATGGTCTGTGAGATGACCACCGGCGTGCTCGAGGCGGTGTCGACCGCGCGCGCCACGATCTCGTGCCAGTCGACGCCGTTCTGGCGGTAGCTCTGGGCCCGCTCGATCACGAAGTCCTTCATGGTCTGGTTGGAATACAGCGCGGCGCGCGCGAAGGCGTCGCGCTGCTCCGTGGCCGGCGGCGGCTGCACTGCCTGGGCCAGCACCAGGATCGGCTGCTCCAGGCCGAGCATCTCGTCCTTCGTGCCCTGGGTCATCAGCACCGAGTTGCCGGCGAGCACCCGCACCGGGCGGAAGCCCGCGTCGTTGCCGATCCGGAAGGGCAGGGCGGCGACCTGCTGCTCCAGGGTGAGCGCCGGCCGGATGTGGATGCCGGTCAGCAGCCGCTTCATGGTCTCCTCGGTCTCGGCATCGGGCGTCGCCTGCGCGATGATGATGCCGGTGACGGTCGGATCGCCCACGAGGAGCATCCACTTCTTGATGGCCGGGGTCCCGGCCGATTCCACCGCCGGCTGCTCGCCCGTGAACAGCACCGCGTCGACGTCGCCCGCGACCTTGATGGCCTGGCGGCTGCTGACGACGAAGCCCTGGGCCTTCAGGTTCGAGTCGGTGAAGTTGGTCTCGAGGTCGGCGAAGGCGTTGGCCGGCAGCTCCACCACCGAGACCGTCGCGCCGCCCTCCAGCCGCTCCAGGCCGGAGAAGCGCTTCGACGAGACCATGTCGGAGGGCGGGTCGAAGCCGAAGCGGGAGCTCGGCGGGAAGACCGGGTCCGCTGCCAGGGCCGGCACGGCCAGCCCCAGGGCGAGGACCAGGATGGACACCGGACGAACGAGGTTACGCAGACGCATCGAATCGATTCTCCGCAAGGCTCCGGTCTCGCGCCGGGCAGGTCCGCCGGGTCGCCCCTGGCGGGGCAGGCCGACGCTGAGGCTGATCCGATGGGTCGGCTCAACACCCCGCCGCTGTCAAGCGCCGGAGGGCCGCGTCACGCGTCGCAGGGTCAGGTTGCAGCGCCCGCCGGGCACCAGAAAATCGGGCGGCCCGCCGGGGGCGGCGCCCGAGAGCAGGTCCGGCGCCTCCGGGACGAGGCGGTCGACCCCGTGATGGATCAGCCGGGCCGGACCGCCGATCACGAGCGCGTCACCGGCCCGCAGGCGCAGCGAGCGGGTCGGGTCCGCGCGCTGCAGGCCGCCGTAGCGGAAGAGCGCGGTGGCGCCGAGGGAGAGCGAGACCACGGGCGCATCCTGGGCCTCCTCGTCGCGGTCCTGGTGCAGGCCCATGCGGGCGTCGGGCCCGTACAGGTTGACGAGGCAGGCCTCGGGCGGCGCCGGATAGCCCGACAGGGCCTCCCAGGCGGCGAGGGCGGTGGCCGGGATGGCCGGCCAGGGCGCGTCCGTCACGGGGTGGCGCGGCTGGTAGCGGTAGCCGGCCCGGTCGGAGACCCAGCCGAGCGGGCCGCAATTCGACATCCGCACCGAGAAGGGCCGGTCGGTGCGGGGCATCCGCGGCGTGTAGGGGGGCGCGGCCGCCAGCGCCGCCGCGAGTTCGGCAGCGAGGCGCGCCTGCGCCGCGCCGTCGAGATAGCCGGGGACGTGGATCAGGCCGGGAACCAGGACGGTCCCGGCCGGAACGCGGGCGGCCATGGGCGGGGCCGGTCAGACCTTGTGGTCGATGTCGTGCTCGAGCACCGTCTTGCTCTCCACCGTGGTGTCGGCCTTGAGCTGGTAGACGAGCGGGATGCCGGTGGCGATCTCGAGGCTGGCGATGGTCTTGGTGGTCATGCCGTCGAGCACCATCACGAGGGCGCGCAGGGAGTTGCCGTGGGCGGCCACCAGCACGCGCTCGCCCGCCATGACGCGGGGCAGGATGAACTGGATGTAGTAGGGCAGCACCCGGGCGGCGGTGTCCTTCAGGCTCTCGCCGCCGGGGGGCGGCACGTCGTAGGAGCGGCGCCACTGGTGCACCTGGGCGTCGCCCCAGCGCTCGCGGGCATCGTCCTTGTTGAGGCCCGAGAGGTCGCCGTAGTCGCGCTCGTTCAGGGCCTCGTTGCGGATCGTCTCGATCCCGCCGTGGTCCATCTCCTCCAGGATCAGCGCGCAGGTGCGCTGGGCGCGCCGCAGGTTGGAGGTGAAGGCCACGTCGAAGCCGTAGCCCTGCTCCTTGAGCCAGCGACCGGCATTGCGGGCCTCCTCGACGCCAAGATCCGTCAGCTCGGGATCACGCCAGCCCGTGAACAGCTTCTTGAGGTTCCAGTCGCTCTGGCCATGGCGAGCGAGGACGAGAAGGCGATCCATCGGGGGACGATCCTCTTGGTCTTGGAGACGGCACGGGCCTTGGCGAAAGCCTGGGCGGGGACGATGGTGCAGCGCAGCGAAGGCGCATCGGGCGGCTCATGCGCGCGTCAATCTGAACGGCGGATGACGAAACCCGCCCGCGGCGCGTGAGCTTCGTATTAAAGCCCGAGGACGTCGTCCATCCCGTAGAGGCCGGGCGGCCGGGCGAAGGCCCAGAGGGCCGCCCGCACGGCGCCGCGGGCGAAGATCGCCCGGTCCTCGGCATGGTGGCCGACGGTGATCCGCTCGCCGGGGCCGGCGAAGACCACGCTGTGGTCGCCCACCACCGTGCCGCCGCGCAGGGTGGCGAAGCCGATGTCGCCGGGCCGGCGCGCGCCGGTATGGCCGTCGCGGGTGGAGACCCGCGCGTCGGCGAGGGCGACCCCGCGCCCCTCCGCCGCCGCCTCGCCGAGGAGGAGGGCGGTGCCGGACGGGGCGTCCACCTTCATGCGGTGGTGCATCTCGACGATCTCGATGTCGAACTCCTCCCCGAGGGCCGCCGCCATCCGGCGCACGAGCCCGGCCACGAGGTTGACCCCGAGGGACATGTTGCCCGAGCGCACGATGCGGGCGTGGTGGGCGGCCGCCGAGAGCTTGGCGAGATCCGCCTCCTGCAGGCCCGTGGTGCCGACCACGTGGACGATGCGGGCCTGCGCGGCGAGCTCGGCGAAGAAGGTGGTGGCGGCCGGCGCCGTGAAGTCGAGGACGCCCTCGGCCGCCGCGAAGACCGGCAGGGGATCGTCCGTGACCGCGACGCCGAGGGGCGCGAGGCCCGCCAGCGTGCCGGCATCCTGCCCCAGGGCCGCGGAGCCCGCGCGCTCGATGGCGCCCGACAGGGTGCAGCCCTCGGTCTCCGCCACCGCGCGGATCAGCATCCGCCCCATGCGCCCGTCGGCGCCGACCACCACGAGCCGCATCGTCCTCAGCCTCCCGAACTTGTCGCCACCTGTCGCCTCCGCGCTGCGGTACAGCCTCAGGCCGGAGCGGACAAGGATTCAGCGCCCGGCTTGGATTCAGCGCCCGGCTTGCGCCAGCAGGGGCCCGAGCACGTCCGTGACCCCGTTCACGGTGATCTGGGTGCCGACGCAGAGGAGCAGGAAGGCGAAGAGGCGCCCCAGCACCCGGGCGCCGACGGGGCCGATCCAGGTCACCACCCGGTCGGCCGAGCCGTAGGTGAAGCGCACCAGCACCGCGATGGCCAGGGCCGCCAGGGACATGCCGACGTAGAAGCCGATCCGGTCCGGCCCGGGCGCCGGCCGGTTGGAGCCGAGCGCGATCGCCACCGCGATGGTGCCGGGGCCGGTGGTGAAGGGCAGCGTCAGGGGGAAGAACGCGATCTCCGCGAGGTTGCCGGCCGGTTCCCGGGTCGCCTCCGCCTGCTTGCGGGCCTCGCGCGCCTCCGGCGCGGTCAGCAGCGTCCAGGCCGAGGCCGCCACCACGAGGCCGCCGGCGATGCGCAGGGCGGCCAGCGAGACCCCGAAGAAGTTGAGGATCGGCGCGCCGGCCCAGAGCGTCGAAAGCATGATCAGGGCGGCGTAGAAGCCGATGCGCCTGGCGAGCTCCAGGCGCTCGGCATGAGAGTTCAGGGCCGTCACCTGCGCGAAGATCAGCGACGAGCCCACCGGATTCACGATGGAGAACAGCGAGGAGAAGGCGAGCACGAAGCTTTGCAGCGCCGCCTCGGGCGCGATCAGGCTCAGCATCCGCTCAGCCCGGGGAGGGGGCGGGCACCAGCACGCGGGCTGGGGCGAGGCGGGTCGCCCGGCGCACCCGGCGCACGGCGACGGGGCGGTAGAGCTGCTTGGTGGCGTCGACCACGTGCAGGCCGGCGAAGGGCAGGGACAGGCTGGTGCCCAGCCGCTCCCAGGCCCCGGCGGTGCGCAGCAGCAGCCGGTTCTCCACCGGCGGCATGTAGAGGGTCTCGGCCCAGCCCTCGGGGGAGAACTGGGTGGTGCGCATCAGCCGGGCGAGCTGCGAGCGGCTGTAGGGCTGGCCGTGGCCGAAGGGGGTCGCGTCGCGCCGGGCCCAGACGCCGCGCCGGTTGGGCACCACCAGGATCATCCGGCCGCCCGGGGTCAGCACCCGCCAGACGTCCTGCAGGAGCTCGGTCGGGCTCTCGACGGATTCCAGCGCATGGACCAGGATCACCCGGTCCACCGCCGCCTCGGGCAGGGGCATCATGGTCGGGTCGGCGAGCGCCGAGCAGGAGCGGCCGCTGCCGGGCCAGTTCACCACCCCCTGCGTGGCCGGCATGAAGGCCAGGGTCCGCTCGGCGATGACGTGGACGGGGCCGAGATAGGGCGTGGCGTAGCCGAGCCCGAGCACGCGCAGGCCCGAGACCGAACCGAGGAAGCCGTGGATCGCGCGCGCCACGATGCGGTGCGTCACGCCCCCCAGGGGGCTCGCGTAGAAGGCGCGCAGATCGGTGACGTCGAGGCGCATGGATCGGGTTTCGGTACGGTCGCTCGGCTCCGGCAGGAGGCCCGCGGCGCGAAAAAGGTCCTCCCGCATCAATGGGGGCCGCGACCCGGCACGACAAGCCCGGATCAGCCGAGGCCCCGAAGGACCGGGGGACACGGGCCCGGGACCTCGCCCCTGGACCTGCCTCGTCCCGCATCCATTTGGCCCCGTGACCCCGTTCGGCGGCACCGAGGTTCCGCCGCCCGTCGCGCATCCCGATCCGGAAGGACACCCCATGCCAGCCCAGAGCCCCGAGATCCGCACCTTCCTGTGCCGCAGCGACAATATCGGCGTCCTGATCCGCGATCCCGCCACCGGCGCCTGCGCCGCCATCGACGTCCCCGAGGCCGGCCCCGTCCTGGCGGCCCTCGACGAAGCCGGCTGGACCCTCACCGACATCCTGGTCACGCACCGGCACGGCGACCACGTGGAGGGCATCCCGGAGGTGAAGCGCCGCACCGGCGCGCGGGTCACGGCGCCGCTGAAGGCGGGCGACGCGGTGCCGGAGGTCGACGTCGCCGTCTCGGAGGGCGACGTGGTCCGGGTCGGCGAACTCGCGGCGCAGGTCTGGGAGACGCCGGGACACTGCGCCGATCACGTCACCTACTGGTTCGAGAGGGCGGGCGTGGTGTTCGCCGGCGACACCCTGTTCACCCTCGGCTGCGGCCGGGTGATGGAGGCCGAGCCCACGACCCTCTGGCGCTCCCTGGAGCGCTTCCGGCCGCTGCCCGATGCGACGGCGGTCTATAGCGGCCACGACTACGTGCTCTCCAATGCCCGCTTCGCGCTGGCGGCCGAGCCCGGCAACGCCGCCCTCGCCGCCCGGGCGGCCGAGGCCGAGCGCGCCGCGGCGGAGGGGCGCTTCGTGATTCCCAGCACCCTGGGGGCCGAGCGCGCGACCAACCCGTTCCTGCGCGCCGGCGAGCCGAGCCTCGCCCGAGGGGTGGACCTGGCGCCCGGGACCCAGCCTTCGGTTGTCTTTGCCGCATTGAGGGCCTGGAAGAACCGGTTCTGAGTCGTTAAAGGGGCGTTACAGCGAGGCTAGTGCTGTCATTGATACTGGCCTCCTTGGACTTTCGGCCAGGAAATCGGCTTCTCGCGAAGCGGACCTGTCCGGGAGGTTTCGTCCCGCCCCTTCACGAGCCCCGGTGTCCGATTTGATGCAGCCGCCCGGCCCGCCCTTCGCCTTCGGGCACGAGATCGACCTCAGCGAGAGCCGGGGACGCGAACCTTCGGAGGACCAGACGGCCCCGGAGAGCGCCGTCCGCATCTCGGTGCCTCGGGTCGCCCGTCCGGCGCCCCGGGCCGCGGCGCCCCTGGCCGTCGACGCGCGCCTGCTCGCCGTCGCCACGGAGCATCTCCGGCGCCTCGGTCCCAAGCGGGTCACCGTGGTGGCCGTCGCCGCCGAGGCCGGCATGACGCATGCCAACGTCTACCGCTACTTCCCGTCGAAGGACGCGCTCCTCGACGCGGTGGCGGGGCGCTGGCTGCGCGACGTCGAGTCGGAGCTCGCCCGCATCGCCGATGCGCCGGACCCGGCCGACGACAAGATCGAGCGCCTGCTCACCGCCCTGGCCAGCGTCCAGCGCGAGACGCTGGTCCACGAGCCCAACCTCTTCGCCGTTCATCTCGACGCCACCGTGGGCGCGCGCCCCATCGCCCGGCGCCACCGGGTGCGCCTGCGCAGCCTCGTCGAGCGCGTGGTCGAGGAGGGCATCGGCGCCGGCGCCTTCGTGGCCCGGGACCGCGAGCGGGCCATCGCCCACATCTTCGACGCCAGCTACCGCTTCACCCATCCGCTGGCGATCCAGCACGACGCCGACCTGCCGCGCGACCTGGTGGAAGCCCGCCTCGGCGCGGTGATTCTGGCGATCCAGAAGGTGTTGCGGACGGGGACGCTCTGAGCCTCCGTGACAGATTTTCGGCTCTGTCACTTGGCCTTCGCGCGCAGGTAGGTTTTGCGGTCTCGCCGCCAACGTCCTCGGACTGCTCGGCTTTTTCGCGGAGGGCGCCGAACCTGATCGCCCCGGACCCTGGCCCGAACCCTGCTTTGCCCTTCGTGTCTCGGTTGAAGCCCTGGGCCTTTTCGGCCACACACCGCCGCAGCAACGCGCCGGTGGTTGTGCAAGCCTCCGAGCGCCGTGACCGCCACGCAAGGACCGGAGGTTCGTTTCCCCCATGGCACGCAGCAAGATCGCGCTCATCGGCGCTGGACAGATCGGTGGAACCCTCGCGCACCTGGCGGGCCTGAAGGAACTCGGCGACGTCGTGCTGTTCGACATCGCCGACGGCGTCCCCCAGGGCAAGGGCCTCGACATCGCGGAATCCGCGCCCGTCGACGGGTTCGACGCGACCTACACGGGCGCCAGCGACTATGCGGCGATCGCCGGCGCCGACGTGGTGATCGTCACCGCCGGCGTGCCGCGCAAGCCCGGCATGAGCCGCGACGACCTGATCGGGATCAACCTGAAGGTCATGGAGGCCGTCGGCACCGGCATCAAGCAGCACGCGCCCGACGCCTTCGTGATCTGCATCACCAATCCCCTCGACGCGATGGTCTGGGCCCTGCAGAAGTTCTCCGGGCTTCCCACCCACAAGGTGGTCGGCATGGCCGGCGTCCTCGATTCGGCCCGCTTCCGCCACTTCCTCGCCGACGAGTTCAAGGTCTCGGTGGAGGACGTCACCGCCTTCGTGCTCGGCGGCCACGGCGACGACATGGTCCCGCTGGTGCGCTACTCCACGGTGGCCGGCGTGCCGCTCCCCGACCTGGTCAAGCTCGGCTGGACCACCCAGGAGAAGCTCGACGCCATGGTCGAGCGCACCCGCAAGGGCGGCGGCGAGATCGTCAACCTGCTCAAGACCGGCTCGGCCTTCTACGCCCCCGCCGCCTCCGCCATCGCCATGGCCGAGAGCTACCTGCGCGACAAGCGCCGGGTGCTCCCCTGCGCCGCCTACCTCAACGGCGAGTACGGCGTCACCGACATGTATGTCGGCGTGCCGATCGTGATCGGTGCCAACGGTGTCGAGCGCGTCCTCGAGGTCGAATTCAACGGCGACGAGAAGGCGATGTTCGACAAGTCGGTCGGTGCCGTGAAGACCCTGATCGAGGCCTGCAAGGGCGTGAACCCCGCGCTGGCCTAGCACGACCGTCATTCCGGGGCGCCGCAGGCGAGCCCGGAATCCAGGGCGGCCGAGGCGGCAGGCTGGATCGCAACCTGTGTTTCTGGATCCCGGGTTCCGCTGCGCGGCCCCGGGATGACGTTGAGGTTCTCATCCATGAACATTCACGAGTACCAGGCCAAGGCGGTGCTGAAGGAATTCGGCCTGCCCGTTTCCAAGGGTGTGGCGATCTTCAAGCCGGACGAGGCCGAGGCGGCCGCGAAGGAACTCGGCGGCCCGGTCTGGGTGGTGAAGTCGCAGATCCACGCGGGTGGCCGCGGCAAGGGCACCTTCAAGGGCGCGCCCGCCGGGGCCAAGGGCGGCGTGCGCGTCACCAAGTCCCTCGACGAGGTCAAGCAGTTCGCTGGCGAAATGCTGGGCCAGACCCTGGTCACGATCCAGACCGGCGAGGCCGGCAAGCAGGTCAACCGCCTCTACATCGAGGAGGGCGCCCAGATCGAGGCGGAGTTCTACCTCTCGATGCTGGTGGACCGCGAGACCGGCCGCGTCGCCTACGTCGTCTCGACGGAAGGCGGCATGGACATCGAGACGGTGGCGCACGACACGCCCGAGAAGATCGTCACCTTCTCGGTCGATCCCGCCACCGGCGTGATGCCCCATCACGGCCGCCTCGTCGCCAAGACGCTCGGCCTCACCGGCGCCCAGGCCAAGGAGGCGGGCGACCTCACCACGCGGCTCTACGCGGCGTTCACCGCCAAGGACATGAGCATGCTGGAGATCAACCCGCTGGTGCTCACCGGCGACGGCCACCTCAAGTGCCTCGACGCCAAGATCTCCTTCGACTCGAACGCCCTCTACCGTCACCCGGACATCGTGGCGCTCCGCGACGAGACCGAGGAGGACGCCAAGGAGATCGAGGCCTCCAAGTACGACCTGGCCTACATCGCGCTCGACGGCACCATCGGCTGCATGGTCAACGGCGCGGGCCTCGCCATGGCGACCCTCGACATCATCAAGCTCTACGGCGAGGAGCCGGCGAACTTCCTCGACGTCGGCGGCGGCGCCAGTGAGGAGAAGGTCACGGCGGCCTTCAAGATCATCACCGCCGACCCGCAGGTGAAGGGCATCCTGGTCAACATCTTCGGCGGCATCATGAAGTGCGACGTGATCGCCAACGGCGTGATCGCGGCGGTGAAGGCGGTCGGCCTGCAGGTGCCGCTGGTGGTGCGCCTGGAAGGCACCAACGTCGAGAAGGGCAAGGAGATCATCCGGAATTCCGGCCTGAACGTGATCCCGGCCGACGACCTGGACGATGCCGCGCAGAAGATCGTCGCCGCCGTGAAGAAGGGCTGAGAGACCCCATGTCCATCCTGATCGACGCGAACACCAAGGTCCTCTGCCAGGGCTTCACCGGCAAGAACGGGACCTTCCACTCCGAGCAGGCCATCGCCTACGGCACCAAGATGGTCGGCGGCACCTCGCCGGGTAAGGGCGGCTCCAAGCACCTCAACCTGCCGGTCTTCGACACGGTGGCGGAGGCCCGCGAGGCCACGGGTGCGACGGCCTCGGTCGTCTACGTGCCGCCGCCGGGCGCGGCGGACGCGATCTGCGAGGCGATCCAGGCCGAGATCCCGCTCATCGTCTGCATCACCGAAGGCATTCCGGTGCTCGACATGGTGCGGGTCAAGCGCGCGCTCGAGGGCTCGAAGTCCCGCCTCGTCGGCCCGAACTGCCCCGGCATCGTCACCGCCGGCCAGTGCAAGATCGGCATCATGCCGGCCAACATCTTCAAGCCGGGCTCGGTGGGCATCGTCTCCCGCTCCGGCACGCTGACCTACGAGGCCGTGTTCCAGACCACGAATGCCGGCCTCGGCCAGACCACGGCGGTCGGCATCGGCGGCGACCCGGTGAAGGGCACCGAGTTCATCTCGATGCTCGAGCTGTTCCTCGCCGACGACAAGACCGAGTCGATCGTGATGATCGGTGAGATCGGCGGCTCGGCCGAGGAAGAGGCGGCGCAGTTCCTCGCCGACGAGGCCAAGCGCGGCCGCAAGAAGCCCATGGTCGGCTTCATCGCCGGCCGCACGGCGCCTCCGGGCCGCCGCATGGGCCATGCCGGCGCCATCATCTCGGGCGGCAAGGGCGGCGCGGAGGACAAGATCGCCGCGATGGAAGCGGCCGGCATCCGGGTCTCGCCCTCGCCGGCCCGCCTCGGCAGCACCCTCGTCGAGGTTCTGCGCGGCTGACACGCACGGGACGCGGGCCTCGCGTTGTACGAGGTTCAGGTCCGCGCCCCCATCTGACGAACGAGCGACGCGAGCCCGCTGGGGCCCGCGTCTTTCCCGGTACATCCGATTCCGGCCGCGATCCGCGCGGACGGGGTCGGGCAGGGGCCCTCCCCGGCGGAGGACCCCGCACAGCGGCAGGATGACCCGAACGATGGCACGCCAGGACGCGCTCGAAACCTCGTTCCTCTACGGCGGCAACGCCGCCTACATCGAGGAGCTGCAGGCGGCTTACGCCCGGGACCCGAACTCGGTCGATCCCGAGTGGCAGACGTTCTTCCGGTCCCTGAACGAGGACAAGGGTCTGGCGGAGAAGAACGCGGCCGGCGCCTCGTGGGAGCGGCCGAACTGGCCGATCCACGCCAACGGCGAGATCGTCTCGGCGCTGGACGGCAACTGGGCCACCGTCGAGAAGGCGATGGGCGACAAGATCCGCGCCAAGTCCGACACCGCGTCGGCGCCGACCAAGGGCGCCGTCATCGCCTCGGCGCCCGGCATCTCGGTCGAGCAGGCGACGAAGGATTCGGTCCGCGCGATCATGCTGATCCGCGCCTACCGCATGCGCGGCCACCTGCACGCCAAGCTCGACCCCCTCGGTCTCGCCCCGCGCGGCGACCACGAGGAACTGCACCCGCAGCATTACGGCTTCGAGGAGAAGGACTGGGACCGCCCGATCTTCCTCGACAACGTGCTCGGCCTCGAATTCTCGACCATCCGGGAGATCGTCGAGATCCTGGAGCGCACCTACTGCCAGACGCTCGGCGTCGAGTTCATGCACATCTCCAATCCGGAGGAGAAGGCCTGGATCCAGGAGCGCATCGAGGGCAAGGGCAAGGAGATCACCTTCACCCCCGAGGGCCGGCGGGCGATCCTCAACAAGCTGATCGAGGCCGAGGGCTTCGAGAAGTTCCTCGACCTCAAGTACACCGGCACCAAGCGCTTCGGCCTGGACGGCTCCGAGGCGATGATCCCGGCGCTCGAGCAGATCATCAAGCGCGGCGGCGCTCTCGGCGCCGAGGAGATCGTCGTGGGCATGGCCCATCGCGGCCGCCTCAACGTGCTCACCAACGTGATGGCCAAGCCCTTCCGGGCGGTGTTTAACGAGTTCAAGGGCGGCTCGGCCAACCCGGCCGAGGTCGAGGGCTCGGGCGACGTGAAGTACCACCTCGGTGCTTCGTCGGACCGCGCCTTCGACGGCAACAACGTCCACCTCTCGCTGACCGCCAACCCGTCGCATCTCGAGATCGTCGATCCCGTGGTGCTCGGCAAGGTGCGCGCCAAGCAGGACCAGCGGGCCAAGCCCACGGTGGAGCGCACCCGCGTGGTGCCGCTGCTCATCCATGGCGACGCGGCCTTCGCGGGCCAGGGCGTGGTGGCCGAGTGCCTCGGCCTCTCCGGCCTGAAGGGCCACCGCACCGGCGGCTCGATCCACTTCATCATCAACAACCAGATCGGCTTCACCACCGATCCGCGTTTTTCGCGATCGTCCCCTTACCCGTCGGATGTCGCGAAGATGGTGGAGGCGCCGATCTTCCACTGCAACGGCGACGACCCGGAGGTCGTGACCTTCGCGGCCAAGATCGCGATCGAGTACCGCCAGAAGTTCGGCAAGCCCGTCGTCATCGACATGCTGTGCTACCGCCGCTTCGGCCACAACGAGGGCGACGAGCCGGCCTTCACCCAGCCGAAGATGTACCAGCGCATCCGCAAGCACCCGACCGCGCTGGAGACCTACGGCAAGAAGCTCGTGGCCGAGGGCGTCCTGAGCCAGGAGCAGCTCGACGCGCGCAAGGCCGAGTTCCGCGCGATGCTCGATGCCGAGCTGGAGGTGGCGGGCAACTACAAGGCCAACAAGGCCGACTGGCTCGACGGCCGCTGGGCCGGCTTCAAGGCCGTGCGCGAGGACGTGGACGATCCCCGCCGCGGCAAGACCGGCGTGGCGGTGGAGACGCTGCGCGAGATCGCCCAGCGCATCACCACGCCGCCGCCCGGCTTCCACCTGCACCGCACGATCCAGCGCTTCTTCGACAACCGCGCCAAGGCGGTGGAATCGGGCCAGGGCATCGACTGGGCCACCGCCGAGGCCCTGGCCTTCGGCTCGCTCCTCATCGAGGGCCACCGGGTCCGGCTCTCGGGCCAGGACGTCGAGCGCGGCACCTTCTCCCAGCGCCACGCCGTGGTGATCGACCAGGAGAACGAGCAGCGCTACACCTCGCTGAACTCGATCCGCGAGGGCCAGGCCAGCCTGGAGGTCATCAACTCGATGCTCTCCGAGGAGGCGGTGCTCGGCTTCGAGTACGGCTACTCCGCGGCCGAGCCCAACGCCCTGGTGCTGTGGGAGGCGCAGTTCGGCGACTTCGCCAACGGCGCCCAGGTGGTCATCGACCAGTTCATCTCGTCGGGCGAGCGCAAGTGGCTGCGCATGTCGGGCCTGACCCTGCTGCTGCCGCACGGCTACGAGGGCCAGGGGCCGGAGCACTCCTCCGCCCGCCTGGAGCGCTTCCTGCAGATGTGCGCCGAGGACAACATGCAGGTCGCCAACTGCACGACGCCGTCGAACTACTTCCACATCCTGCGCCGCCAGCTGCACCGCGAGTTCCGCAAGCCGCTGATCCTGATGACGCCGAAGTCGCTCCTGCGCCACAAGAAGGCGGTCTCGCCGATCGAGGCGATGGCGGAGGGCTCGAGCTTCCACCGCGTGCTCTGGGACGATGCCGAGCGCGACGAGGACGGCATCAAGCTCGTCAAGGACGACAAGGTCCGGCGCGTCGTGCTCTGCTCGGGCAAGGTCTATTACGACCTCTACGAGGAGCGCGAGAAGCGCGGCGTCAACGACGTCTACCTGATGCGCGTCGAGCAACTCTACCCGTTCCCCCTGAAGGCGCTGGCGGGCGAGATGGCGCGCTTCCGCAACGCCGAGGTGGTGTGGTGCCAGGAGGAGCCGAAGAACATGGGCTCCTGGACCTTCGTCGAGCCTTACCTCGAATGGGTGCTGGGCCAGGCCCAGTCGCCGGTCAAGCGCGCCCGCTACGTCGGCCGCCCGGCCTCCGCCTCCACGGCGGTGGGCATGCTCTCGAAGCACCAGGCCCAGCTCCAGGCCTTCCTCAACGAGGCGCTGGCGGTCTGACCGCCGGCCCTTCCCGACCCTTTTCGATCCGAGGGCGCCGCGCGAACGGCGTCCCGAACCCTCCGGACGGACACTGAACCATGGCAACCGATATCGTCGTCCCGACCCTGGGCGAATCCGTGAGCGAGGCCACCATCGGCCGCTGGTTCAAGAAGCCGGGCGACGCCGTGGCGGCCGACGAGCCCCTGGTGGAACTCGAGACCGACAAGGTCACCCTGGAGGTGAACGCCCCGGCCGCGGGCGAGCTCGGCGAGATCCTGGCCAAGGACGGCGAGACGGTGGAGCCCGGCGCGCTTCTCGGCTCCATCGTCGAGGCCGGCGGGGGCAAGGCCGCGGCGCCGAAGAAGGCCGACGCGAAGGCCGAGACCAGGACAGAGGGCAAGAGCGAGGGCAAGCCGGCCGAGGCGCCGGCCCAGACCTCCTCGGCCGGCTACGGCAACCACGGCGAGGCCGTTCCCCAGGCGACCCGCGAATCCGGCGACCACGGCCCTGCGGTCGCCAAGATGGCGCGCGAGTCGGGCATCGACCCCGCGACCCTGAACGGCAGCGGCAAGGACGGCCGCGTCACCAAGGGCGACATGCTGGAGGCGACCGCCAAGGGCCCGTCCGCCCCGGTGCCCGCACCCGCCCGGGAGGCCAAGCCGGCCGCCCCGCGCGCGCCCTCGAAGCCCGACGATGCGGCGCGCGAGGAACGCGTGCGCATGACCAAGCTGCGCCAGACCATCGCCCGCCGTCTCAAGGACGCGCAGGACACCGCCGCGATGCTGACGACGTTCAACGACGTCGACATGTCGGCCGTGATGGCGATGCGGAGCCAGTACAAGGACATCTTCGAGAAGAAGCACGGCACCAAGCTCGGCTTCATGGGCTTCTTCACCAAGGCGGTGATCGGCGCCCTCAAGGACGTGCCGGCGGTGAACGCCGAGATCGACGGGCAGGACCTCGTCTACAAGAACTACTACCACATCGGCATCGCCGTCGGCACCGACAAGGGCCTCGTGGTGCCCGTGGTGCGCGACGCCGACGACCTCTCGATCGCCGGCATCGAGAAGAAGATCGCCGGCTTCGGCAAGAAGGCCCGCGAGGGCAAGCTCTCCATCGACGAGATGCAGGGCGGCACCTTCACCATCACCAACGGCGGCATCTACGGCTCGCTGATGTCGACCCCGATCCTCAACGCGCCGCAATCCGGCATCCTCGGCATGCACCGCATCGAGGAACGCCCGGTGGTCCGCGCCGGCAAGATCGAGGCGCGGCCGATGATGTACCTCGCCCTGTCCTACGATCACCGCATCGTCGACGGGAAGGAGGCCGTGACCTTCCTCGTGCGCGTCAAGGAGGCGCTGGAGGATCCGGCACGCCTCGTGCTCGACCTCTAAGGCCCGGCAGCTGCCGTCCGCCGGCCGCGCCCCCGCGCGGCCGGACGCTTCCGCGCGCTTCGTCCATCGATGGTGGGGCATGACCCGCCGCCCAATCCAGCGAGTCAGATTCCCATGTCCTACGATCTCGTCGTCATCGGCACCGGCCCCGGCGGTTACGTCTGCGCCATCCGCGCCGCCCAGCTCGGCCTCAAGACGGCCGTGGTGGAGAAGCGGGCCGCCCATGGCGGCACCTGCCTCAACGTCGGCTGCATCCCCTCGAAGGCCTTGCTGCACGCCTCGGAGGCGTTCGAGGAGGCGGGCAAGCACTTCGCCGACATGGGCGTGATCGTGAACGCGCCCGAACTCGACCTCGCGAAGATGATGACCTTCAAGCAGGACGGCGTCGACGGCAACACCAAGGGCGTCGAGTACCTGCTGAAGAAGAACGGCATCGACGCCTATCGCGGCACCGCGCGCCTCGCGGGTGCGGGCCGCGTCGAGGTGCTGTCCGAGGACGGCGGCAACCAGCTCCTGGAGACGAAGAACGTCGTCATCGCCACGGGCTCGGACGTCACCCGGCTCCCGGGCGTCACCATCGACGAGACCATCGTCGTCTCCTCCACCGGCGCCCTCGCGCTGGAGAAGGTCCCGGGCAAGCTCCTCATCATCGGCGCCGGCGTCATCGGCCTCGAACTCGGCTCGGTCTGGCGCCGCCTCGGCTCCGAGGTGACCGTGGTCGAGTACCTCGACCGGATCCTGCCGGGCATGGACGGCGAGGTCGGCAAGCAGTTCCAGCGCATCCTCGGCAAGCAGGGCATGCAGTTCAAGCTCTCGTCCAAGGTCACGGGCGTCGAGGTCAAGGACGGGGCCGCCACCGTCACGGTGGAGCCCGCCGCCGGCGGCGAGGCCGAGAAGCTGCAGGCCGACGTCGTGCTCGTGGCCATCGGCCGGGTGCCCTACACCGAGGGCCTCGGCCTGGAGACGGTGGGCGTCGGCCTCGACAACAAGGGCCGCATCCAGACGGACAGCCATTACGCCACCAACGTCACGGGCATCTACGCCATCGGCGACGTCATCGCCGGGCCGATGCTGGCCCACAAGGCCGAGGACGAGGGTGTCGCCGTGGCCGAGCTGCTGGCTGGCCAGTCGGGCCACGTGAATTACGGCGTGATCCCGAACGTGGTCTACACCTATCCGGAGGTCGCCTCGGTCGGAAAGACGGAGGAGGAGCTCAAGAAGGACGGCATCGCCTACAACAGCGGGAAATTCCCCTTCACCGCCAATGGCCGCGCCAAGGTGAACCACACCACGGACGGGTTCGTGAAGATCCTGGCCGACGCCACCACCGACCGGGTGCTCGGCGTCCACATCGTCGGGGCCGATGCCGGAAACCTGATCGCGGAGGTCGCGGTGGCGATGGAGTTCGGCGCCTCGGCCGAGGACGTGGCCCGCACGTGCCACGCCCATCCGACCCTGACGGAAGCGGTGAAGGAAGCCGCCCTCGCGGTGGGCAAGCGCGCGATCCACATCTGATCCGCAGCGCCGGACCCGAAAAGCCCGACCGCCGCTCCCCGAGCGGCGGCCGTTTCGATTCCGCCGGCACGAAGAGCTTCGTTTCGCCCTGGCCCCGAGAGCGGTCAGGGCGCCTGGCAGGCCATCACCTCGGCCGCCTGGGCCACGCTGAGGGCCCGCTCGCGAACCTGGCGGGACAGGCCCGGCCGCTCCGAGACCGCGGCGGCCTCGCGCTCGAGGGTGGCGTTGCAGGCGCAGGACCGATGTCCGGCCGTGTCGAAGCAGGCGTCGTGGCGCATGCAGGCCGCGTCGAGGTCGTCGGTGGGCGCAAGACCTTCGCCGCGCTGGCCGGCGCCGCAGTAATTGCCGTGAAACAGGGCCTTGCCCTCCAGCACCTGGACGAGGTCGGCCTTGGGCAGCGGCGCCTCGTCGGGGCGGTCGGTCGGGGTGAGGTCGTTGGCGGGGCCGCCGGCCCTGTCGGCCGAGCCGCGAAGCGCCCTGGGAATCCCGGAGGCGGGCCCGGGCTGGTTCAGGGGCTCGCCCGCACGCCCGTTGGAATCCGCCAGGTCCGGCAGCGGAGGCGGCGGCCCCGGCCGGACCTCCTCCTCCACCGGGACGTCCGGCGCCTCGGTGGCGCTCCGGGCGGGCGTCTCCGCCACCATCAGCAGCAGCGCGGCGGCGATCGCCGCGGCAAAGGCGCGAAACCGGTCGGTCAAGGCTCTCGTCTCCCGTCCACCGGACCCCCTCCCGCCCGGGCCGCGGCGGGGTCCCCGTTGGTCAGCAGATACGGCGAAGGTGGCAAGACCGTTCCGCCCGGCAGGATCCGGCTTCCGGCCTCCGACCTCGCGGAACGGGCGATCTCGGGCCCGTACCCGCCGAGGAGATGCGCCCGGGAGATGCGGGGGGCGGGAGATACGGCGGGCGATTGACAGGCCGGGGCGCGTGCGACCTCTGGGAGCACCGTGAAGCGCAGGGAGAACCAACATGAAGGTCGTCGCGGATCTGTGCATCGTCCCGATGGGCGTCGGCCCCTCGGTCTCGCCCTACGTGAAGGAGATCAAGGCGATCATCGACGCCAGCCCTCTCCAGGCCGAGATGCATGCCAACGGGACCAACATCGAGGGCGAACTCGGCGACATCTGCGCGCTGATCGAGGCCTGCGAGGCCAGGCTCAGCGAGATCGGCGTCCAGCGCGTGTTCTTCACGATGGCGTTCTCGTCGCGGCGCGACAAGGCGCAATCCATGGCGGACAAGCTGAAGGCCGTGCTCTGAGCGGCGGCGGCCGGCGGGACCGTCACGGCTTCGGCGCATCCGATTTCGGCCGGTCCAGCGTCTCGCCGGCCACGCATTCCCGCAGGTACGTGTCGCGGCCGGCGCCCGTGATGCCGCTCCTGTCCGCCTGCGCCCGGCAGACCGCCTCGCCGGGCGACTCCGCGCGGGAGTCCGGAGGCGCCGGCTGCGCCGCGGCCGGCGTCGCCAGGCCGAGGGCCAGGAGCAGGATGTGGCCGTGCCGGAATCTCATGCTGAAGCCTTCCGTCCAAGTCGCGTACCCACGGCAACGCATCCGGACGTTCTCTCGATCCGTCGACCGGGGCGGCTGAAAGTGTGTGGAATCACACGTTGGAGCGATCGACGGATGAAGTCTTAACCGCCCCTGGCCGATGACCGGGACTTGCCGGCGGTCGTCGTTGGTTCTCTCGGCGCGCGGATCACCGGATCACCGATGGATGCCAAGATCATCATGATGAAGGCACGATTGATCCGGACGCAGCGCTTTCGGTGGACGCACTCGGCCCGCTGGCTGAGCGCCATCAACCTGCTCGCGGTGGTCGGCCTCTGCCTGGTCTCGGGCTACATGCTCTGGCAGATGCGCGTCGATGCGGCCCGGCGCTCCGAGGTGACGTCGCGCAGCCTCGTGCAGGTCCTCGGGCGGGACATCGCCCGCAACATCGAGCTCTACGACCTCTCGCTGCGGGCGGTCGTCGACGGCCTGAAGCTGCCCGAACTCGCTCAGGCCGATCCCGCGCTCCGGCAGATGATCCTGTTCGACCGGGCCGCCACGGCCGAGAATTTTGGGCATACCCTCGTGTTCGACAGGACGGGCAAGCTCATCATCAGCTCGAAATCCCTCGAGCCCGAGCCGCTCAACTACGCCGACCGCGAGTATTTCCAGTACCACGTCAAGCATCCCGGGAACGAGCTGCACGTCAGCCAGCCCCTGATCTCGCGCCTCACGGGCAAGCGCGTGCTGATCATCAGCCGGCGCCTGTCGGACCCGGACGGCAGCTTCGCCGGGGTGGTCCTCGGCTCGATCTACCTCGACTATTTCCGCCAGCTCTTCGCCGCCGTCGGCGCGGAGCATGCCGGCACCGTCACCCTCTACGGTCCGGGCGGCGCGATCATCATGCGCGAGCCCTACGACGAGAGCGTGATCGGCCGCAGCGTCTCGGCGACCGACAGCTACCGGAAGTTCTTCGATGCCTCGGGGGACCACTTCAGCGGCCCCGCGATGGTGGGCGAGGGAACCCGCGACTTCGTCTTCACGCAGGTCGGTGACCTGCCGCTCCACCTCAGCATCGCGGTGTCTCCGGAGGAGATCTACGCCGACTGGTGGCACCGCGCCCTCGTCCTCGGCGGGGTGGTGCTCAGCCTCTGCGCCACCACCATCGTCCTCACCGGGCTGTTCCGGCGCGAACTGCACCAGCGCAAGGCGGCCGAGCAGGCCGCCCTCGACCTGAACGTCCAGCTGGAGAAGCTGGCGACCACCGACGCCCTGACGGGCCTCGCCAACCGGCGCCGGTTCGACGACGCCCTCGGGCGCGAATGGCGCCGCGCGGTCCGCAACCGGCTGCCGCTCTCGCTCCTCGTGCTCGATGCCGACTACTTCAAGGGCTTCAACGATCGCTACGGGCACCAGCAGGGCGACGAGGCCCTCCGGCTGATCGCCCGCTCCATCGACGCGAGCATCGCCAGCGCCTCCGACACGGCCTGCCGCATCGGCGGCGAGGAGTTCGCCGTCATCCTCCCCGACACCGACGCGGCGGGGGCGGAGATCGTCGCCCACCGCATCCGCGACGCCGTGGCGGGCTGGGCGCTGCCCCATGCGAGCAGCCCGCTGGGCATTCTCACCGTCAGCATCGGCGTGGCGCAGATCCCCGAGATCCGGGCGGTCGACCCGGCCGCCTTCGTCGAGGCGGCGGACCAGGCGCTGTATGCGGCCAAGGCGAACGGGCGCAACCAGGTGCAGGTGCGGCGCCGGGACAAGGCCGGCCTCCGCCTGGCGGCGGGCTGATTCCCGGGCGCAAGACCGGCGGAGCCTATTTCGGCAAGACCGGCGGAGCCTATTTCGGCAGGACCGGCGGAGCCTATCTCGGCAGGACCGGCGGAGGCCCATCGGGAATCACCGGCGGAGCCGATCTCGGCTTGGCTGCCGGGGCGCCGAGTTCCCGGGCGATGCCGGCGAGGCCCTGGTCGTAGACGCCCTCGATATCGGCCCGGGCTTCCGCCTCGCCCATGCCGGCCGGGTCGAAGGTGGCGCTCCACACCACGGTCGCACCGGTGCCGTTCGGCCGGACCTGGAGGGTGGCGTTGTAGGCCGCCACCGGCAAGGGACCCTCGATGAAGGCGTAGCTGTAGCTCATCCCGGCCTCGTCGCGCCGGGTCTCGGCCTCGACCAGGATGCCGAGGCCTCCGGCGATGGTGAGCCGGCGCATCGGCTCGTTGTCCTCCCGGTCCGCATCGTCCCGGGTCCCGGAGGTCTCGCAGGCGACGACCTGCGGATGCCACAGGGCGATCGCGCAGAAGCCGCCGACGAGCGCCCAGACGGCGGCGGGCGGGGCTGGGATGTCGCGGCTGCGGGAGACCTCGACCGCGCCGGCCGGGCCGGCCAGGGCCGTGAGGGCGATCCCGAAGATGGCCTGTCGCATGATCGTTTCCCCCGCATCTGCTCAGCGCAACCGGGCGGCGGGAGGGAAGGTTGCGCCGCGTCTCAGGGGAGAGCGCCGATGCCGCGCAGGTAGGCGGCGCTCGCCGGGTGCAGCCAGGCACGGGGCGCGGCCTCGACGAGGTTGCGCGGGTCGCTGTCGCCCCCCTGCGGGTAGTTCCGCGCCAAGTGCGCCTGGCTCCCGGCCAGGGCCGCGACGAAGCGCGTGACGGCGGCGCCGTCGATGCCCGGACGGGCGAGGACGAAGCTCCAGGAGCCCACCGTGTCGATGGGCGTGTGCTGGCTCTTCAGGGCGTCCGCCGGCACGGTGCGGCGGCGCAGGGAGGTGCCCAGCGCCAGGATGCGCGCGATCGCGTCCGGCGCGGGCCCGAAGAAGCGGGCGCCGCCGGGCGCCTCCGCCAGCGTCCGGAAGCCCGGCCAGCCGAGGCCGGCGCCCCAGAGCGCCGCGGCGCGGCCGTCCTGGACCAGGACCGCCCCGTCGCCGGCCCGGTCGAGGAGGATCGGCTCGATGTCGCGGTCGGGGTCGATGCCCGATCCCGCCAGAACGGTCCGGCCCATGACGGTGAGGCCGGAGGCGTGGGTGCCGAGGACG
Organism: Methylobacterium sp. TK31; assembly: GCF_055361545.1. Classification (NCBI taxonomy): domain Bacteria; kingdom Pseudomonadati; phylum Pseudomonadota; class Alphaproteobacteria; order Hyphomicrobiales; family Methylobacteriaceae; genus Methylobacterium; species Methylobacterium sp. TK31. The sequence continues at coordinate 4,259,133 of NZ_CM143964.1, forward strand.
ACGCGCCGGCCCCGCAGGTCCGGCACCCCGCGGATGTCGCTGGCCGCCGGGACGACGAAGAGGCCCGGCGAGGCGTTCACGGGCGCGACCACGGTGAGGCGCGGACCCGCCTCGGGTCCCGCCGCGAGGGCGTCGGTGGCATAGTCGCCCTGGACGAGGGCGAGATCGACGGCGCCGCTCCGGAGGAGGCCCACATTCTCGGCCGAGCCCTTCGAGGGCTGAAGGGTGACGGACAGGGCGGGGTCCACCGTGCGGAGCGCCTCCACCAGGGCCTGACCGAAGGCGGGGAACGAGCCCCCCGGCGTCGCCGTCGCCAGCACGAGGCCGTCCGGCGCGCCGGCCGATCGCGCCCGTCCGGGCCGGATCAGCGTCGCCGCCGTGGCTCCGAGGAGGAATGTGCGCCTGCGCATGGGTGCACCCGGTGTGTCAGGGGGCCGGTGTCGCCCGGGAGCGCCCCGGCCCACGAGGTCGGGGGATCCGGGGGATCGGGGCCGCCATTCAAGCGGAGGCGGCCGGCGTCGCGCAAGGCCCGCGTCGCGCCGCCAGGGAGCCAAAAGCGGTCTCGGAGGCTTGATCCTGCGAGGCGTGGCCGCGCGGGCTGCGCGCAACGTGCAAGCTGAAGTGATCGTCATGCGGACTCGATCGAAACTCGGCCTCGCGGCCCTGGCCGTCCTCCTCCTCGGCGGCGCGGCCTTCGTGCGCTTCATCGTCTATCCCGAGCAGGCCACCCTCGAGGCCTCGGCCGGCCAGGGCGCGAGCCCGACGCTGCCGGCTCCCAACCCGACCCTGATGCCCACCGTGAACATCGCCCGCGTCGCCCGCTGGGAGAACGGCGCCAAGCCCCAGGCCGCGTCCGGGCTGCAGGTGGCGGCCTATGCCGAGGGCTTCGATCATCCGCGCTGGATGTATCTCCTGCCCAACGGCGACGTGCTGGTGGCGGAGGCCAACAAGCCGCAGACCGACGACCCCTCGACCGGCGTCGCCGACTGGGTGGCCGACAAGGTCAAGAGCATGGCCGGCGCCGGCGTGAAGAGCCCCGACCGCATCGTGCTCCTGCGCGACGCGAACGGCGACGGCGTCGCCGAGGAGCGCCACGTGCTCCTGAAGGACCTGCACTCGCCCTTCGGCATGGCGCTGGTCGGCTCCGACCTCTACGTCGCCAATGCGGATTCGCTGGTGAAGGTGCCCTACCAGGTGGGCCAGACCGAGATCACCGCGACGCCCGAGAAGGTCGTCGACCTGCCCTCCGGCATCAACCACCACTGGACCAAGAACGTCATCGCCAGCCCCGACGGGCAGACGCTCTACGTGACCGTCGGCTCGAACAGCAATGTCGGCGAGAACGGCCTCGACAAAGAGACCGGCCGCGCGGCGATCTGGGAATACACGATCTCGAACAAGCAGATGCGCGAATACGCCACCGGCCTACGCAACCCCAACGGCCTCGGCTTCGAGCCGGTGACGGGCAAGCTCTGGACGGCGGTGAACGAGCGCGACGAGATCGGCAGCGACCTCGTGCCGGACTACATCACCTCGGTGCAGGAGGGCGGCTTCTACGGCTGGCCCTTCAGCTACTGGGGCAAGAACGTGGACGAGCGCGTGCAGCCGCAGAAGCCCGACCTCGTCGCCAAGGCCATCGCCCCGGACTACGCGGTCGGCACCCACACCGCCTCCCTCGGCATCGCCTTCTCGCAGGCGAGCAGCCTGCCGGAAGCCTGGAAGAGCGGCCTGTTCGTCGCCCAGCACGGCTCGTGGAACCGCCGGCCGAAGAGCGGCTACAAGGTGATCTACGTGCCCTTCAAGGACGGCAAGCCCACCGGTCAGCCGGTCGACGCGCTGACCGGCTTCCTCAACGCCGACGAGAAGGCCCAGGGGCGCCCCGTCGGCGTGATCCTCGACAGGACCGGCGCGCTGCTGGTCTCGGACGATGTCGGCAAGACGATCTGGCGGGTGAGCGCCACCAGCCGGACCCAGTAGCGGCCGCCGAGCCGATCCAGGGGCCGGGCCGCGAGGCCCGGCCCGGATGCGCGACGCCCCCGACAGCAGCGAAAGCCCCATGACAGAGACCAAGACCGACCCCTCGCGGCGCGCCCTCGTGGGCGGCCTCTCCGCCGGCATGGCGGTGGCGCTGGGGAGCGCGGCCGGCGCGCAGGAGCGGGTGGCGCAGACCGACCCCGCCCCGAACCCGCCGCGCAGCTATCCGAAGCCCCCGTTCGAGAGGCAGCAGCAGGACTGGCCGGGCCTGGCGAGCCGGATGGTACCCCGTCCGGACCACGGCGAGACCAGCTACAAAGGGTCCGGCCGCCTCGCCGGCCGCAAGGCGCTGATCACCGGCGGCGATTCGGGCATCGGCCGCGCCGCGGCCATCGCGTATGCCCGCGAGGGCGCCGATGTCGCCATCAACTATCTGCCGGCCGAGGAGCCGGACGCGGCCGAGGTGGTGGCACTCATCCGCCGGGCCGGGCGCAGGGCGGTCGCGCTGCCGGGCGACATTCGCGAAGAGGCCTTCTGCCAGCGCCTGGTGGCGGATGCGGCGCGCGAACTCGGCGGCCTCGACATCCTCGTCAACAACGCGGTCTACCAGAAGTCCCAGGTCTCGATCCTCGACATCACCACCGAGCAGTTCGACCAGACCTTCCGGACCAACGTGTACGCGATGTTCTGGATCACCAAGGCCGCCCTCGCCCATCTCGGACCCGGCGGGGCGATCGTCAACACCGCGTCCGTCAACGCCTACGACCCCTCCGAGAACCTGCTCGACTACGCCTCGACCAAGGCGGTGATCGTGAATTTCTCCAAGGGGCTCGCCAAGCAGCTGGCGGAGAGCGGCATCCGGGTGAACGCGGTGGCGCCGGGCCCGTTCTGGACGCCGCTGCAGGTCTGCGGCGGGCAGCCGCCGGAGAAGCTGCCGAACTTCGGCAAGGACACGCCGATGGGCCGCCCGGGCCAGCCGGCCGAACTCGCCGGCCTCTACGTCCTGCTCGCCTCCAACGAGGCGAGCTACGCGACCGGCCAGGTCTTCGGCGCCACCGGGGGGCGCGGCGGTCCCTGAGACGAGGGGGCCCCGCGGGTCCGGGCGCGTGCCGGTCGGATCCGGATACGGTCCGGCCGGGTCGTCCCGATCGGCCCGACCTCCACCTCGCCTGAATCCCGGCCCGGCCCCGCGGCGGCCTCGACCTGGCGCGACGCGCGCCCGGCCGGGCCCGCGATGCATCCCGGAGGCTTCAGGCTCCGACCGCTCCGTTGTGGAGCGCCCGAACGTCGGCGTAGCTCATGGTCTCGCGGCTCCAGGTCGGTCCGTCGCAATCGTGGAGCCGCTTGGCCAGCGGCTTGTGCTTGTCGCCCTGGTAGAACCCGAGGATGACGGTCTGGCCGTCGGAATCGTCCCGTTCGATCCGGTAGGGCGGCTGGGCCGGCGGCCCGACCCGGCTGAGGCGGACGCGCAGGGTCGGGTTTCCGGCCTGATCCGGGACCATGTTGAGATAGACGCCCTTCAGATACGCGAGGCGGTCCGCCGCCCGTCCGGTGAGGTCCGCGATCGAGACGTTCTCGGCGAGCATGTCGGCTGTGGTCATGGTGTCTCTGCTTTCGGGTCGGTTCGGAGCGACGCCCCCGGAACGGGCCGGGGGCGTCGGGCGGTGTGTCAGGCGCTGGGCGCGGCTTCCTCGGTCGTGACCAGGAACTTCGTCAGGGTGTTCGCCCCGAAGGTGAGGGTGAGCGGCACGTCGGCCGCGTCCCGACCGTAGGCGATCAGGATCCGGCCGATCCGGGACGCGTTGTTGCGCGGATCGAAGGTGTGCCAGCGGCCGTCGAGGAAGACCTGCATCCACGCGGCGAAATCGCCGGGCGCGTGGGGGAGGGGAAGGCCGATGTCGCTCACGTAGCCGTTGCAGTAGCGCGCCGGGATGTTCAGGCATCGGCAGAACGCGATCGCGAGATGCGCATAGTCGCGGCACACGCCCCGCTGTTCCTCGAAGACGTCGAACGCGGTCCGCGTGGCGCGCGCGTGCTCGTAGCCGAAGGTGATGCGGTCGTGCACGTAGTCGCAGATCGCCTGGACCCGGCTCCAGCCCGGGGGCCGATGCCCGAACAGGTCCCAGGCGATCTGCGAGAGCCGGTCGGTCTCGCAGTAGCGGCTGCCGAGGAGGAACAGCAGGCTGTCCGTCGGGAGCTTCGCCACCGGCGTCTCGGCGGCATCGGTCTCGGGGCGGTCGCCCTGGCCCCCGTCGCGGACGACGGTCTCGGTCCTCAGCGTGAAGGTCCCGGCCGGCGCGGTCATGCGCTGGCACCAGTTCCCGAAGCTGTCGCGATAGCCTTCCAGCGGCACGGCGGGGCTGGTGACGAGATGGTCCGGTCGCTCCAGGTCCGGGAACCGCGAGGCATGGACGTTCAGCGTCGCGATGACCGGCGTCGGCTGAGGGAAGCTGTAGGTCATCTCGCAGCCGACGAGGATGCGCATGGTGTCTCTCCTGGAAAGGCAACGGCCGGCCGGGACGCGTGCCGTCCGGCCGTGGAATCCGGGGCGCGGGCGCGCGCCGCGCCGGTCCGCGGGATGGCGGACGCCGCTCAGTGCAGGGTGGGCGGCGGCTCCAGGAACGCGCGCATGCCCCCGCCTTCCTCGACCGCGTCGGTGAAGGCGTCGAGCGCATCCTCGTCGGATTCGAAGGTGTCGCTCCAGACCGTCGACCACCCCGTCTGGTCGATGACCTCCAGAGTCCAGGGGTCCTGGGTGCCGGCGAAGCGGTAGACGTTCACCGTGACCGTGACGCCGTCCTGGGTCGCCCGTCCGGTCAGGTCCGAGAATTCCATGTTGGGCTTCTCGTAGGCCATGCGGTGTCTCTCTCAGATGACGAGTTCACCGCAGGGATCCGGGCGTATCCCTATCTCATGAGCCGAATATGGGAGTCCTAGCAGAGTTCACGATGAAACGGTTCGGAAATGTTCTGGTCGAGGGCGAGACCTGCCCCGCGCCGATCTTCGCGCACGACATCCAGATCACGATCCGCCAAGCAGACCTCCGGCGAAATCCCGGTTTCAGTGGGAGGCCTGGCGGCTGAGCAACAGCAGCAGCTCGCTCTGTCCGGAGGTCTCGAGTCTTCGCGAAGATCCGTTTCGGGTGGCTCCGGACGGTCGCCATGGACAGGCGCATCGATACGTCCATCCGATCGGAGCCGGAGGAGCGGCCGACATCTCCGTCCGCTCACGCCGGTCCGTTACAGACGGCGGCGGGCGGCGCGCCAATCTCCGGAGGCCGGAGCGCCCCGGCGCTCGCCCGGCCGGCCCGTCGCGGATCGACGCCTCACGGGCCGGTCGCCTGCAGCCCCGGCACCGCCCCGAGGAGGTCGCGGGTGTAGGCGTGCTCCGGCGCGCGGAACAGCTCGGCGGTGGGGCGCATCTCGACGATGCTGCCCCGATGCATCACGGCGATGCGGTCGCAGATCTTGGCGGCGACGCGCAGGTCGTGGGTGATGAACAGCATCGCGAGGTTCAGGCGCTGCTTGAGGTCTTCGAGGAGATCGAGCACCTGCGCCTGGACCGAGACGTCGAGGGCCGAGACCGCCTCGTCGGCCACGAGCACGTCGGGCTCCATGGCCAGCGCCCGGGCGATGCCGATGCGCTGGCGCTGGCCGCCCGAGAAGGCATTGGGGTAGCGCTCGGCCGCGCTCGGCGAGAGGCCCACGAGGTCGAGAAGTTCGCGGGCGCGCGCCTTCGCCTCACGGGCCGGCGTGCCGTGCGCGATCGGGCCGGCGGTGATGATCTGCTCGACGGTGCGGCGCGGGTTCAGGGAGGCGAAGGGGTCCTGGAAGATCATCTGGATGCGCTTGCGCTCGTTGCGCAGGGCGCGGGGCCCCAGCGCCGTGTAGTCGAGGCTGCCGAGGCGCACCGTGCCCCGGTCGGGCTCGATCAGCCGGATCGCGAGGCGGGCGGTGGTGGACTTGCCCGAGCCGGATTCGCCGACGAGGCCCAGGGTCTCCCCGCGCCGGACGTCGAAGGCCACCTCCTGGACCGCCGCGACCACGCGCGGCTTGCCGAACAATCCGGCGCGGCTGGTGTAGGTCTTGGTCAGGCCGATGGCCGAGAGGGCGAGGGGCTCGGCCTCGCGGGAGGTGCGCGCGGGCGGCACCAGGCTCGGCACCGCCGCGAGCAGGGCCTGGGTGTAGGGATGCTGCGGGTTCCGCAGCACCGCCCCGGCGCTGCCCTGCTCGACCAGGCGCCCGCGCTGGAGCACCGCGACCTGGTCGGCGATGTCGGCCACCACGCCGAAATCGTGGGTGATGAACAGGACGCTCATGCCCCGGCGCTGCTGCAGCGCGCGGATGAGCTTGAGGATCTGCGCCTGGGTGGTGACGTCCAGCGCCGTGGTCGGCTCGTCGGCGACGAGGATCGAGGGTTCGAGGGCGAGCGCCATGGCGATCATGGCCCGCTGGCGCTGGCCGCCGGAGAGCTGGTGCGGGTAGGCCCGTACGATCTGGGCCGGATCGGGCAGGCCGACCTCGGCGGCGAGCGCCACCGCCCGGGCCCTGCGCTCGGCTGGGGTGAGGAGGTCGTGCGCCTCGAACATCTCGGCGATCTGGTCGCCGATGCGCATGACCGGGTTGAGGGCCGTCATCGGCTCCTGGAACACCATGGCGATGCGGCGCCCGCGCAGGGCGCGCCAGCCGCGCTCGTCCAGGGTGAGGAGGTCCCGGCCCTCGAACAGGATCTCCCCGCCGACCGGTTTCAGCGCCCGGGGCAGGAGGCCGGTGAGCGCGTAGGCGCTCATCGACTTGCCCGAGCCCGATTCGCCGACGACGCAGAGGATCTTGCCCGGCATCAGGTCGAGGGAGAGGTCCTCGACGGCGTGGAGCCGGTCCGAGCCCTTCGGCAGCGCCAGGGTGAGGTTCCGGATGCGGACGACGGGCTCGCTCATGCTCAGGCTCCCTGGAGGGCTTTGCGCCGGGCCAGCACCGCCGGTCCGGTCTCGGCGAGGTCCCAGTACAGCCCCGCCATCAGCATCAGGGCCTCGCGGGAGGGCGACCCGAGCAGGTGCTCGTCGGGCCCGTGCTGGAGGCAGGCCGGGTAGGAATGGGGCACCCACAGGGTGGGCAGGCCGAGGATCTCCGAGAAGGCGTCGTTGGGCAGGGAGCCGCCGAGGTTCGGCAGCAGGGCCGGCCGCTTGCCGGTGCTCTCGGCGATGGAGGCCAGCGCCCAGTCGACCCACGGGTCCTCGACGGGGAGCCGGGTGGCGCGGAAGACCTCGGTGCGGGCGGCGCGGACCTCGACCATCGGATAGCCGTGCGCGTCGAGATGGGCGCGCAGGGCCGGCAGGATGCCCTCCCAGTCGGTACCCACGACGAAGCGCAGCTGCAGGGTCGCCTTGGCGGTGGGCGGCACGGCGTTGAGGGGGCCGTCCGGGTCGCCGGTCTTGAAGGCCAGCACCTCCAGGGTATTCCAGGCGAAGACCCGCTCGGCATCGGTCAGGCCGGGCTCGCCCCAATCCGTATCGATCGCGGGCGCGGTCGGGTCGGTGCCGACGGTGATGTCGGCCAGCGCCGCGCGGACGGCGTCGGGAATCGCCGGCGGCCGCAGGGCGTCGAGGAGAATCTTGCCGCGCCCGTCGACGAGGGTGGCGATGGCGTTGGCCAGCACCGTGCCGGGGTTGCGCAGGAGGCCGCCCCAATTGCCGGAATGGTGGCTGCCGGCGCGCAGGTCCAGCAGCATCTCGAAGGTGTAGCCGCCCCGCGAGCCGAGGAAGACGGTCGGGCGCTCGGCGCTGACCCGCGGTCCGTCCGAGGCGATGAGGACGTCGGCCTTCAGGGCCTCGGCCTCGGCCCGGCAGACCTCGCGCAGGCCCGGCGAGCCGGATTCCTCGCCCATCTCGATCAGCAGCTTGGTGTTGAAGCCGAGCCGTCCGTCCCGCGCCGCCATGACCGCCGCCAGCGCGCCCAGGTTGAGGATGTGCTGGCCCTTGTTGTCGGCGGTGCCGCGCCCGTACCAGCGCTCGCCCTCGATGGTGATGGTCCAGGGGTCGAGCCCGTCGCGCCACTGCTCGGGGTAGCCGCGCACGGTGTCGCCGTGGCCGTAGATCAGCACCGTGGGCAGGTCGGAGCCCTCGTGCCGCTCCGCGATGAGGAAGGGGCCGTGCGTGCCGTCCGGGTTGTCGAGGATGCGGCTGGCGAAGCCGAGCGGCGCGATCAGGGGCACGAGGAAATCGTCGAGATAGGCCCGCAGCTTCGGCAATTGGCCGGAGGTCTGGCTCTCGGTGGGGCGGGCGACGGCGTCCTGCAGCACGGTGAGGAAATCGCCCTCGTCGTAGTGGCGCGCGGCGCGCGCGATCGCATCGTGTCGGGACATGGACTCACTCGATCTCGGTGACGGGTCGGGGGACGCTCGGACGGGTCGGTTCGGGGGGCTCAGCGCCGGCCCTCGGGGGCGGTGACGTCGCGGATGCCGTCGCCGAGCAGGTTGATCGCCAGGACGAGGACCAGGAGGGCGACGCCCGGGATGGTGATGACCCAGGGCTGGAAGAACATGTACGGCTTGCCCTCGGCGATCATCAGGCCCCAGGACGGCAGGGGCGGCTGCACGCCGAGGCCGAGGAAGGACAGGGCGGCCTCGAGCAGGATGGCGTGGGCCATCTCCAGGGTCGCCACCACGATCAGCGCGTTGAGGATGTTCGGCAGCACCTCCTGGAACAGGATGCGGGCCGGGGAGAATCCGGTGGCGCGGGCCGCCGCGATGAAGTCCTGGTCGCGGATCTGGCGGGTCGCCGCGCGGGTGACCACGGCGAAGCGGTCCCAGAGCAGGAAGCCGAGCACCAGCACCACCACCTTCAGCGAGCCGCCCACCAGGGAGGCCATGGCGAGCGCCACCAGCACCACCGGCATGGCGAGCCGCGTGGTCACGACGTAGCTCACCACCGCGTCGACCTTGCCGCCGAAATAGCCGGCGCAGATGCCGAGCGTCGTGCCGATCACCCCCGAGATGGCGGCGGCCGCGATCCCGATCAGGAGGGAGATCTGGCTGCCGTAGATCAGGCGGCTGAGGTAGTCGCGCCCGAGCTTGTCGGTGCCGAGCACGTGCTCCCAGCTACCCTTCAGGTGCCAGATCGGCGGGATCAGGCGCCGGGAGACGTCCTGGGCATAGGGATCGTGGGGGGCGATCACCGGCGCGGCGAGGGCGCAGAGCAGGATGATCCCGAGGATGCCCGCGCCGATCAGGAAGCCGCCGTGGTGGAGGCCGCGCCGGAGTGCCAGGGCGGTGGGCGAGCGGGCCGCGGGCAGCGGCGCCGGGCCGTCGGCCGGGCGGGTCGCCGGCGTCTCCGGAAGGCCGGCACCGAGGGGGGATGCGGAAGGCTGGAGGGTCATTGGCGCAGCCGAGGATCGAGGAAGGCGTTGAGGAGGTCGGCGGCCAGCGTCAGGGCGATGTAGATCATCGCCAGGACGAGCACGATCGCCTGCACCACGGGGAAGTCGTTGCGGGCGATGGATTCCCAGGCGAGCTGGCCGAGCCCCTGAAGCGAGAACACCGCCTCGATCACGATGGAGCCGCCGAGCATGAAGCCGAACTGGACGGCGGCGAGCGCGATCACCGGGATGACGGCGTTGCGCAGGGCGTGCCGGATCAGGATTTTTCGCGGTGGGAGACCTTTCGCCCGTGCCGTGCGGACGTAATCCGACGCGAGGACCTCGAGCATGCCGTTGCGGGTCAGCCGCATCACCGCCGGCATGGCGTAGTAGCCGAGCGCGACGGCCGGCAGCACGAAGTGCTTCCAGGTCGTGTTGCCCGAGACCGGCAGCCAGCGCAGGTTCACCGAGAAGATCATGATCAGGGTCAGGCCGAACCAGAAGCTCGGCATGGCTTGGCCCAGCACCGAGACCGACAGGGCGGCCCGGTCGATCCAGGTGCCGCGCTTGACCGCGGCGAGCACCCCGAGCGGGATCGCCACGAAGAGCGCGACGGCCAGCGCCACCACGCCGAGGAACAGGGTGATCGGCAGGCGGGCGGCGAGCAGGTCGATCACGCTCTCGCGGAAATAGAACGAATTTCCGAAATCGAGCCGGATCGCTCGGGCCGCCCAGGCGACGAACTGCGCCAGGAGGGGCTGGTTGAGCCCGTACTGGACCCGGATCGCCTCCACCTGCACGGAGGTCGCCTCCGGCCCCGCGATGGCGGCGGCGAGGTCGCCGGAGAGGTGCAGCAGCATGAAGCTCGCCACCGACACCGTCACGGCGACCGCGAGCGCCACCAGACTTCGTTGGATCATGAACCGGAGCATGGCCCGCTTTCCTCGTTCGGAGCTGTCCGTCGGCCCGTCGTCAGGGACCGGCCGTTCCGCGCGCCGTCACTTCCACTGTGCCGCGTAGAAGCGCGGCAGCTCGTCGGGCTGCGCCGTGAAGGCGAGGTCCGAGGTGAAGGCGTAGTTCGTGGAGTAGGAGAACAGCGGCAGGGCATAGGCTTGGCCGGCGATGCGCTTCAGCGCCTCGGCGTACTTCACCTTGCGGGCGGCCGGGTCGGTGGCGCCGTCGCCGGCCTGGAGGGCCGCGATCGTCTCCGGGTCCTTGGTCAGGTCCTCGTCGCCGCCCTTGAAGTACACGCCCGTGAAGGCCGAGACGTCGAGCACCGAGAACGAGCCCCAGGTCTGGAAGGCGATCGAGACCTTGCCGCCGCGGATCTGGTCGCGCAGGGCGGCGTAGCGCAGGTAGTTCAGCCGCGCCTTGATGCCGACCGCGCGCAGGTAGCCGATCACCGCCTCCGCGTAGTCGCGCTCGCGGTAGGCCCCGAGGTCGATCTCGAAGCCGTCCGGATAGCCGGCCTCCTTCAGGAGCGCCTTGGCTTTCGACGGGTCGTAGAGGTAGCGCGGCACGCCCTCGTCGGTGCAGCCGAACTGATCGATGAAGCAGGCCGCGTTCATCACCCGGCTACCGCCGCGCACGAGGTTGTCGACCATGGCCTTGCGATCGATGGCGTAGGAGATCGCTTGGCGGACGCGCACGTCCTTGAGGGGCGAATTGGCGGCGGCCCGCCCCAGGGTGTCGAACTGCAGGAAGCCGACCCGCATGGTCTCGGCGCTGAGCACGGTGACGTTCGGGGCCGCCTTGAGCTGGTCGGCCTGGTCGCTCGGCACGCGCCAGATCCAGTCGATGCCGCCGGTGACGAGCTCGGCCATGCGGCTGTCGGCGTCCGGGATGACCCGGAATTCGAGCTTGCCGATCTTCGGGGAACCGATGGGGCTGCCGGGCCAGTACTTGGCGAAGCGCTCCATCTTCACGCCGCGCCCGTTCTCCACCGCGGTGATGCGGTAGGGGCCGGTGCCAACGGGCGCCTTGGCGAAACCGTCCAGGCCGACACGTTTGAAATAGGCGGCCGGGAAGATCGGGGTCGGGCCCGCGAGATATTCGAGCGCCGCCGGGAAGGCGTTCTTCAGATGGATGCGGACCGTGTGGGCATCCACCACGTCCGTCGACGTCATCCAGTCGACGTTCTGCTTCGTCACCGTGCGGGCTTCCGGCGTCAGAACGTAGTTGAAGGTGAAGGCGACGTCTTCAGGGCCGAAGGCGTCGCCGTTGTGGAAGGTCACGCCGTCGCGCAGGGTCAGTTCGAGGGTGAGGGGATCGACCCATTTCCAGGCGGTGGCCAGCATCGGCTGGTAGGCGCCGGTCTTCGGGTCGCGATAGATCAGGGTGTCCCAGACGTTGCGGGCCAGGATCACGCCCTCGCGGGCGCTGTTGTGATAGGGGCTGACGTTCTCCGGCTCCGTGTCGGAGGCGTAGACCAGAGTGTCGTCGGCCTTGCCGGCCAGGGCCGGCACGCTCGCGGCCAGCATCAGCAGGGTGAGCGCGGCGCGCGCCGTGGAGCCGTGTCTCGTCATGATCCCGCTCGCCATGATGTCGATCCCTCTCGCCCGTTCGCACGACGGCCGGATGCCGGCCGCAGCGGTCTGCCGCTTTTTTCGCCCTGCCATGGTGTTGTGCATTTTGCATCGCAACAAGTAGAATTTCGCGATTGCTGCCGTGCCGTTTCGGCAAGGGACCAAGTGTCATGAACATTTCGGGCCTGCGCTACTTCCTCGCCGTCGCCAGGACAGGTTCGATCGCGTCCGCCTCTACGCAACTGAACGTTGCGGCTTCGGCGATCAGCCGGCAGATCTCCAATCTCGAGGCGGAGCTGGACTGTGTTCTGTTCGAGCGTCGCCCGCGCGGCATGGTGCCGAGCCCGGCCGGGGAGCTGCTGGCCGCGCATGCGCACCAGACCCTGCTGCGGGCCGAGCAGGTGGCGGCCGAGATCCAGGAGCTGCAGGGGCTGGCGCGGGGCTTCATCCGCATCGCGACCTCGGAGGGCTTCGCCCTCGACCTCCTGCCGAACGCCATCGCGGAGTTCCACTCCGCCCATCCGGGCATCCGCTTCGAGGTGCAGATGCTGCCCCCGGCCCAGGTCACGCACGTGGTCGCGGCCGGCGACGCCGATATCGGCATCACCTTCGCCATGGCCCCGTCGAGTCTGGTCGCGGTCGTGTACGACAACGCCGTCGAGATGGTGGCCCTGAGCGCGCCCGATCATCCGCTGGCGCGCCGCCCCTCGATCCAGCTCGCGGACCTCAAGGCCTATCCGATCGCGGTGCCGACCCTCGACACCACCGCCCGGCGGGTCTTCGACGCCGCCTGCCTGGCGGAGGGGATCGCCATCGAGCCGACGCTGACGGCCAACATCCTCTCCGCCCTGCTGCCCTTCGTGCGCCGCACGCGGGGGCTGGCGCTGATGTCGGCCCTCTCCGTGCAGACGCCGGTGCGTCTGGGCGAACTCGTCTGCATTCCGGTGCGCTCGCGGGCGAACCTGATGCGCGGCATCCAGGTCCAGGTCATGCGCGACCGCAGGCTGCCGCATGCCGTGCAGGCCTTCCTGCGCCAGCTCGTCGCCGCGCTGCCGCCGCCTCCCGGTCCGCGATAGATCTCCGCCCCGGCTTCGCCCGCGCCCGGATGCGCGGGACGAGCCATCAAATGCGAGAGGCAGCGTCCGCCCGACCTGCTACGAATCGAAGCCCTCACCCCCGAGGGACATCATCGACACTCACCCGCCCGGAGCGATCCGCGGCGGGTCTTTCGTTCCCCCGGGAATTTCACGAGCCGCCCGCGCCGAGGCGCGGCCTCATCCGGCAGCCCGGCGCCGCCGATCCTACCGCGAAGCGCCCACGATCCGGCGTTCGGTGCGGGCCGGGTGGGATCGAAGGATGAGGGCGACGGCGGCGGGCGAGCCCCGTGTCGATGGAGCCCGCGCCCGGGCCGATGTCGCAGGCCGATTCGGATCAGAAAATGTGGTGCCGGTTGCGGGACTTGAACTCGCGACCTACCGCTTACAAGGCGGTTGCTCTACCAGCTGAGCTAAACCGGCGTGCCGTCCTGCGCTATCAGCGCCGTTGGTCCGGCGCAAGCCCGACATCGTCAGGCGGCGAGGTCGCCGAGGCGGCGGGTCTCGGCGAAGATGCGGCCGTCCGGGAAGCGGTAGCGGACCGATTCCGTCAGGCGTCCCTGCCCCCGGATCTCGATCGCGTCCGGGCGGGTGAGGCCGTCCTGTCGGTCCAGGGCCTCGGCTCCCGTCATCGGCGCATCGCGTCCGCCGCCGAGTTGGCGCCACCACTGCACCGCCTTCTCGCGGGGATATCCGGCCCGGGCAAGGCCGAGCACGATCCGGTGCTGTCGCCCGTCATGCAGGTGGAAGGTGACCGCGAGGTCACCGTCGGATTCCGGCTGGGCCGCGAAGGTCCAGCCGCCGACCGATTGCCACCCGGGGGCGCCGCGGTCGGGCACCTGGCTCGACAGGATCGGATGCGCATCGTCCGCGGAGGCCTCGTGGGCCGGGCCGGCCTCCTCCGCCTCGGGTTCGACCCAGCAGGCCTCGCAGGTGCTGGCGTTGAGGGCGATCAGGGCGCCGCAGCCGGGGCAGGCCTTGGCCCGGATCTCGCCCTCTCGGCCGCGGATCGCAGCGGCGCTGCGGGCGGTGACGATGTCGACGGGGCCATGCATGCGGACGAGGCCGGCATAGTCGAGGACGAGGGCATCGGTCTTGCCCGGCGCGCGGCGCAGGGCCCGGCCGACCTGCTGCACATAGAGGCCTGTGCTCTGGGTCGGCCGCAGCAGGGCGACGAGATCGACCTGGGGCACGTTGAACCCGGTGGCGAGGACGCCGACCGAGGTCAGGCAGCGGATCCGGCCCTCGCGGAAGTCGCGCACTATGCGGTCGCGCGCCCGCTTGGGGGTCTCGCCCGAGAGGGTCTCGCAGGTGTGGCCCTCGGCCCGGATCGCGTCGCGTACCGCGGTCGCGTGGGCGACGCCGGCGCAGAAGGCGAGCCAGGCCCGGCGGCCCTGGCCGTAGCCCACCATTTCCTCCACCGCCGCCCGGGTGATCCAGTCCTGGTTGACGGCGGCCTCGAGCGCGCTCGGGATGTAGTCGCCTCCGCGCCGGGGCACGCCGCTGACGTCGAGAAGCGTGGCGGTGGCCTTGGAGACGAGCGGCGCGAGGTAGCCCTGGTGGATCAGGTCGCCGACATTGGCCTCGTAGACGATGGCCTCGAAGATCCGGCCCGGACCTTCATCGAGACGTCCGCTGTCGAGGCGGTAGGGCGTCGCCGTGAGGCCGACGACGCGCAGGTCCGGGCGCTCGGCGCGCAGGGCGCCGAGGAAGCGGCCGTAGCGGGTCTCGGCGTCGCGCGGGATGAGATGGGCCTCGTCCACGATGACGAGATCGAAGCCTCCGAGTTCGGGCACACGGTTCCAGACGGACTGGATGCCGCAGAACAGGACCTGCGCGGTCCCGTCCCGGCGGCCGAGGCCGGCGGAATAGATCCCGGCCGGCGCCGCGGGCCAGAGCGCTAGGAGTTCGCCATGGTTCTGGGCGATCAGCTCGCGGGTATGGGTGACGACCAGGATGCGGTGGGCTGGGTGGGCATCCAGGGTCTCGCGCACCAGGGCCGCGATCACCAGGGACTTGCCCGCGCCCGTCGGCAGGACGATGAGGCCGGCACCTTCGCCCCGCGTCCAGGCGGCGTGGAGGGCATCGAGGCTGGCGCGCTGGTAGGGACGAAGGTCCATCGCTGGGGATTCGGTGCGTGTCTCGGAATTGGTCTGGGGGCGCAGGGGCAGGTCGATCGAGCGGGGGCCGGATCGGCGGCCGGGACCTCCGGGATCGGGTCGGGGTGTCGATGTCGTTCCAAGCCGTCCCGGAATCGTGCTGTCAGCCCGGGAGCCCATTCAGGATGACATGGCGTTCCGCCACGACATCGCCGTCGAGCCTGTCGAGGGGAGGGCCCTTCTGCCGGCTCCGCCGGACGGTCCCCAGTCGCCCTGCGCGATGCGGGCGGCCGCGATGCCGAGGGCCCGGAACGGGGTGCTGGCCGTCTCGCTTCGCCCGAACAGTCGCTTGAGGAGGTTCACCCTAGCGCCTCGTGCTGGGGCGTCGCGCCCCTCGTGCCGGTCACGAGGCGTCGCGTGACGCGGTGTAGGATCGGTCGTTCCAAGGGGGCCTTCTAGGCGGGTTCGCACCAGCCCGCCACCGGGAACCGGGCTGGGATCTCGACGCGTCACGGGGCCGGCAGCCGGACCTCGGAAACGCCGGCACCCCTGAGACGCATCGCTCCCGGTAGGGGCCGGACGCGGAAACGCCCCGCGTGCCGGGGGCGCGCAGGGCGTTTCGTTCCTTCGGTGCGAGGCTCGACCTGTCGGCCGTGTCCGCGTCCGCGCTCAGCAATTGTCGGCTTTGTCACCCTTCACGACCTGCCCCTCGGCGGGCTTCTTCTCGCCCGGCGCGGGCTGCGTGTTGGCGCCGACATTGTTCATCGCCCCGACGGTGCCGGGCGACTCGGCCTTGGCGCCGGGCGTCACCTTGGCGGCCGAACCGCCATCCACGTTGGAGGACTTGTCCATGGCGGCGGACTTGTCCTTCATGGAGCTGGTGGTGCCGGTCGCGCAGGGGGCTGCGAACGCGGTGGTGACCGTCAGCATCAGGGCGGCGGTCGCGAGGGCAAGATTTCGCATGGTCGAATTTCCTCCAGGGATAATTATTCTGGAGATCAAACCCGGTATGCGCCCACACGTTCCAAAATTGATCCTCTTCAACGTGGGCAGATATTCCGGCGGATACAGGCCACCGGAATGCAATCTTGGGTTTTTGACTGGCCTCAGGCCGTCGCCAGAGCGGCCGCCATCTTCTGGGCGAAGGCGACGGGATCTCGCGGCGTGTCGCCATCCTGCACCCGGGCGAGGTCGAGGAGCGTCCCGGCCGCCTCGGTGATCGCCTCCTGCGCCTCGACCTTGGCGCTGAGGGCGCGGATCAGCGGATGGCGCGGGTTGATCTCCAGCACCGGCATGCCGCCGCCGGCCCGGCCGGCCCGGCGCAGGAGCCGCTGCATCTGCAGGTCCGGGCCGTGGCCCGAGGCGGAGAGGACCACGGCGCTCTCGACGAGGCGGTCGGTGGCCCGCACGTCGGAAACGTCGGGGCCGAGCGCGTCCTTGAGGGCCGCGACCAGGGCCTCGACGGAGGCCGGTGCCTCCTCGCCCTCGGGCGTCTCGCCCGCGAACTTCGAGAGGTCGACGGCCCCCTGCGTCACCGAGCGCAGCGGCTTGTCGTCGAAGCGGGCCAGGGCTTCGGGCCAGAAGGCGTCGACGTGGTCGGAGAGCAGCAGCACCTCGATGCCCCGGGCACGGAAGCCCTCGAGCTGGGGCGAGCGCTTCAGGGCGTCGGCATCGTCGGCGACGAGGTAGTAGATCGCCTCCTGGCCGTCCTTCATCCGCGAGACGTAGTCGGGCAGGGAGGTCCAGCCCTCGACGGCCGAGGAGTGGAAGCGCAGCAGCGGGGCGATCTCGGCGCGGCGCTCGTGGTCCTCGTAGATGCCCTCCTTGAGGACGGGACCAAAATTCTCCCAGAACGGGCGGTAGCCCTCCGCATCCTTGGCCCGGGTGGTGAGTTCGGAGAGCACTCGGCCGGTGACGGCGCGGCGGATCTTGGTCAGCACCGGCGTCGCCTGCAGCATCTCGCGGGAGACGTTGAGGGGCAGGTCCTCGGTGTCGACCACGCCCTGGACGAAGCGCAGCCAGGAGGGGAGGAGTTCCGCCTCATCGGTGATGAACATGCGCCGCACGTGCAGGCGCACCTTGCTGGCGCGCTCGCCCTCCACCGCCTGGAACGGCTTCATGCCGGGCACGAACAGCAGGGCCGAGAATTCCAGCGCGCCCTCCGCGCGCCAGTGCAGGGTCGCCCAGGGCTCGTCGAAGTTCATGCCGACGTGGCGGTAGAACTCGGTGTACTGCTCCGGCGTGACCTCGGACTTCGCCTTGCGCCACAGGGCCGTGCCCTGGTTGGCGTTCTCCTCCTGGCCGTCCTCGCCGCGGATCGCGATCGGCACGGTGATGTGGTCGGCCCATTTGCGCACGACGTGGTCGAGCCGGTAGCTCTCCAGGTACTCGTCGGCATCCTCCTTGAGATGCAGGACGATGTCGGTGCCGGGCTCGGCGCGGGTGGCGGGCTCGAGCGTGTAGCTGCCCTGGCCCTCGGAGGCCCAGGTCCAGGCCTCCTCGGAGCCGGCCCGGCGCGAGGTCACGGTGACCCGGTCGGCGACCATGAAGGCCGAGTAGAAGCCGACGCCGAACTGGCCGATCAGGCTCGGCTTGTCCTCGGGCTTGGCGTCGCTGAGGGTCTGGCTGAAGGCGCGGGTGCCCGAGCGGGCGATGGTGCCGAGGTTCTGGGCCAGTTCCGCCTTGGTCATGCCGATGCCGGCATCCGAGAGCGTCAGGGTGCGGGCCGCCTTGTCCGGAACGATGCGGACCTTGGCGTCGGCGGGCAGCGCGGAGGCCTGATCGGTCAGCGCCTCGAAGCGGCGCCGGTCCATGGCGTCCGCGGCGTTGGCCACCAGCTCGCGCAGGAAGATCTCCCGGTCCGAATAGAGGGCGTGGACCACGAGGTCCAACAGACGCCCGACCTCGGCACCGAATTCGTGCCGTTCCACGGTGTCGCTCAAGGGAACGCCTCCTGATGTCGAAGAATGAATGAAGCGTGCGCGATATGCCGTCGCCTTCCGGCGAATTCAATGGCGGCCAAGGTCGAGCCGGGTCCGGACGTCTCCCCATGAACCGGGCACCCGGGTCGGTACCCGGTTCATAGAGACGGATCATGGGGAGGGATCACGGGGACGGACATTCGCGCGCCGTTGCCTCGGATTTCACCGCGCCGGCACGCAACCTTCGCGGGTCTCGGGCGTAGCCGTGCCTTCACACGAAAGCGGGACGATTCCGATGGAACCGATGAAACCCATGAAGCCCATGGAACCGATGAAACCCATGAAGCCGATGAAACCCATGGAGCCGATGAAGGGGTCCGAGCCCTGGTGGCCGCAGGAACTGGGGCAGCCCTCCACCAGCGGCGGCCAGAACGACATGCGCTACGCGTTCTTCCCCGACAAGCACCGCCTGCTGATCGAGCGGGATGGCAAGCTGACGACCTACGACAGCGGCGACCATAGGATCGGCGGCGTCTCGCAGTCGAACGGTCGCTCGCCGACCTTCTCGAGCCAGAACGGCGACGTCGCCCTGGACGACCTCAAGGTGGTCGACTGATCCGAAAGCGGCTCGCCGCACCGGCGCCGGACCCGCCAACGGGTTCGGCCGGCGGGACTCGCTAGCGAGACTTGCCGGCAGGGTTTCTTCGCCGGTCCCGCGTCCGCGGCGGCCGGAGCCGCCCCTCAGGCCACGGCTCGTGCGGCGTCGGTGTGCCCGCGCGACCAGCGCTCGATCGTCTTCGGCACGTCGGAGGCGGGACTCGGCCGCGCGAAGAAGTAGCCCTGACCCTCGTCGCAGCCCTCGCTGCGCAGCCGGTCGAACTGCGCCTCCGTCTCGATGCCCTCGGCGGTGGTGCGCATGCCGAGGCTGAGGCCGAGCCCGATCACCGCCCGGACGATGAGGCCGGAATCGGTCTTGTTGGTGATGTCGCGCACGAAGGACTGGTCGATCTTGATCTTGTCGAAGGGGAACGAGCGCAGGTAGCTCAGCGACGAGTAGCCGGTGCCGAAATCATCCATGGCGATCCGCACCCCGAGGCGGCGCAGGGCGTAGAGCGTCGCCAGGGTCGCGAGGTTGTCCTTCAGGAGCACCGATTCGGTGATCTCCAGTTCGAGCCGTCCCGGCGGCAGCCGGCTCTGCGTCAGGGCCTGGCGCACGGCCTCGACGATGACCTCGTCGCGGAACTGCACCGCCGAGACGTTGACCGCCACCTTGATGCCGTCGGGCCAGCGCATCGCCTCGGTGCAGGCCTTAGTGAGGCACCAGGCACCGAGCGGCACGATGAGGCCGATCTCTTCGGCGACCGAGATGAACTCTCCCGGGGGAACGAGACCGCGCACCGGATGGCGCCAGCGGACCAGCGCCTCGAACCCGCCGATGCGCCGGGCGCGGAAATCGTAGATCGGCTGGTAGTGCAGCTCGAACTCCTCGCGTGCCAGGGCCTCGCGCAGGTCGAGCTCGAGGGCCCGGCGTGCCTGGAGGCTGACGTCCATCTCCGCCTCGAAGAAGCGCCAGGTGCCGCGCCCGTCCGCCTTGGCCCGGTAGAGGGCGGCGTCGGCGTTCTTGAGGAGCTTGTCGCAGGTGGTGCCGTCGCCCGGCGCGAAGCAGATGCCGATGCTGACGCCGACGCCGGCCCGGTGCCCGTCGAGATCGTAGGGCGCGCTGATCACCTCCACGATCCGGCGGGCGAGCAGGGCGGCATCCTGCGGCCGCTCGGCCTGCGACAGGATGATGGCGAACTCGTCGCCGCCGAGCCGGGCCACGGTGTCGACCTCGCGCACGCAGGCCCGCAGCCGGTCGGCCACCGCGCGCAGCAGGGCGTCGCCCACGGGATGGCCCAAAGTGTCGTTGACCTCCTTGAAGCGGTCGAGGTCGAGACAGAGCACCGCGAACGGGCTGCCGCGCCCGAGATGGGCGACCGCCTCCTCGATCCGCTCGCCGAACATCGCCCGGTTCGGCAGGCCCGTGAGCACGTCGTGGCGGGCCATGAAGGCGATGCGCGCATCCGCCTCCCGGCGCTCGGTGACGTCCTCGTAGGTCGCCACCAGCCCGCCCCCGCGCACCGCCTTGTGCGAGACCGCAACCACGCGCCCGTCGCCGAGGTGCAGGAAGTCCGAATCGACCGAGCCGCCGCCGGCGGTCTCGGCCTGGGCCAGGGCGAAGGCGTCGGAATCCGGCTGCGGGCAGTCGCCCCGCGTCGCGCTGAGGCCGGCGACCTCCCGGTAGGACAGGCCGAGGGGAAGCTCGTCGGCCTTCAGGCCGAAGATCTCGCAGTAGCGCCGGTTGACGACGATCAGGCAGCCGGCGGCGTCGAACAGGCAGAGCCCCTGGGACATGTTGTCGAGGGCGGTGTCGAGGCGCAGGTTGGTCGACTGGAGGACCGCTTCCTGCTGCTTGAGCAGGGTGATGTCGCTGCAGACCGCGATGAAGCCGCCCGTGCGCGTGGCGCTCCGGCTGATCCGGAGCCAGCGGCCGTCGGCGAGGCGCAGCTCGCTGCGCTCGTCGGGCGTGGATAGGAGCGCCTGGGCGAGGCCGCCCGGACCGGCTCCGGCCTCCGCGAGGGCGGCGATGGTGCGGCCCGCGGGCAGGGTGCCGGCGCGAAAGCCGAGGTAATCCTCGGCCTGGCTGTTGGTGAGGGTGATCCGCCCGGCCTCGTCGACCACGACGATGCCTTCGCGGGAGGTCTCCAGGGCATCGGCGAGGCGATCCTCGGCGGAGATCCGCTGCGCCACCTCCTTCTCCATCGCCTGGCGGATGCTGTCGCGCATGGTGCCCATGGCGGCCAGCAGCGTTCCGACCTCGTCGGCCCCGCCGGCCGGCATGGTGCCGCTGAGGTCGCCGCCGGCGATGCGGGTGGCGGCCTGTGAGGCATCGGCCAGGGGCCCCATGATGCGGCGCGCCAGGCAGAAGGCCACGGTGCCGGAGAGGAGCACGGCGATCAGGGTGCCGATCAGGTTGAGCCGGGTCTCGCGCGCGACGATGGCCCGGGCCTGCTGGCGATAGATGAAGCCGTCGCCGGCCGTGTAGTTGATGAACAGGTCGAAGTTTTCCTCCGCCACCGCGGCATGGCGGTCGAGTTCGGCGTAGGCGGCCTCGCTCCGGCCAAGATCCGTGATCCTGGCCCGGGCCTCCGTCCATTCGGACACCGCCCGCTCGGCGGCCTGCGCCGCGCCGGTCGCCCGCTCGGACTGCGCGCGCTCCACGGCGATCTCGAGGTCCTCGGCGAGGAGGCGCTGGAGGCTGGCGAAGCGCTCGTCGAGGAGCGTGCGGGCCGCCGGATCGGTGATCATCCAGCGTCGCGCCTCGACGGTGCGCATCCCGGCGAAGTCGGTGGCGGCGGCGCGGGCGTAGTTGATGGACATCAGCGAGCGGTCGAAGGTCTGGCTGACGAGTTCGTCCGCCCGGCGGATGCTCGACGCCGCCGAGAGCCCGAGGGCGCCCGTGATCGCGCTCATCACCAGGAACGCGATCACGATCCGGCCCCGGATCGTGCCGAGCATCGCACCCAGCCGGTCGACCAGCCAGCGGCCGGTGCGTGAACGCGATGGCATCGGGGTTTCGGGCGATGTCATCCAGTCTGTCCCGTCCAATGATGGAGGGTAGGATGAATGATAGTTGTTAAGGCCGTCTTGAGATGGCGTGCGCGGATTCGGTTCTTAACCGGCAGTTCATCGAGGTATGAAACCGTATTTGCGGACGGGGCCGATCTGATCTGTGAAGCTGCTCGTCACATTTCCACCGGGGATCATCTCGACCCTCGTCATCGGATAACGGACGGAACGCGGATGCGGCGCCTCACACTCGTTTGCGTGGCCTTTGGAATTGCCGGTGCGACCTGCGGCGGGTTGGCCTTGGCGGCCGTCGGAACGCCGAGCCTGCACGTGTCCCAGAAAGGGCGGGCCTTCCAGCCCAACGCCCTCACCGTCCGGCGCGGCGCCCAGGTGGAGATCGTCAACGACGACGGCGACCTCCTCCACCACGTCTACATCGATTCGCCCGACTTCACCTTCGATTCCGGAGACCTGAAGCCCGGCAGCCGGACCCAGGTGGTCTTCGACGTGGGTGGGACCTTCGCGGTGCTGTGCGGGATCCACCCGAAGATGAAGCTGACGGTGCGCGTGGACGGCCGCTGAGGCGGCCGATCCCGGTGCCCGCGCGGGCGGCCCCTCAGGTCAGGGGCGCGCCCTGCAGCACGGCGTGGGCGCCGTAATAGAGCCCGATGAAGGCCGCCAGGGCCGCTCCGTATCCAAAGGGGGTGACGGCGAGGTTGCGCAGGCGGTAGGGCGCGGAGGCGTTGTCGGCGGCCAGGGCCACCATGGCGACGATGATCGGCGCGTGCCCGATGGCGTCGACCTTCCCGAACTCGAAGATCGCCGAGATGAAGGTCGCGGCCAGCAGGATCGCGGAGATCCGACGCACCAGCGGCGTGCAGACCAGGGCGAAGGCGAGGGCGAATTCCACGGCGCCGGCGGCCTTCATGAAGTACTCGCCGGTGAACCCGAAGGTCATGCCCGGATGCTCGACGAAGAGCGGGAACGACCATTGCGGGTAGGCCCACTTCTCGACGGACGCCCACATCAGCGTGATGGCGGCGGTGTAGCGGACGACGTCGAGGGGCCGGATGTTGCCCGGCAGGGAAAGCCCGAGGCCGGTGAGCGCGCAATAGGCGGCGACGCCGAGGAACACCGGATAGTCCGCGAGGTGGAACGCGCCGTACTGGACCACGGCGGTCGTGAACAGCACGACGATGCCGAGGGCCGAGAACACCATCGTGCGCCGCCACAGGAAGCCGGCCGCGATGGCGAGCTGGAACCAGGGGAGGACGGTGTTGGCGGTCTTGAGTTCGGGCGTCAGGATGATGCCGCCGAGGGTCCACAGCGAGACGAAGAAGCCGCCCAGCACCGCGCGGAACAGAAGCTCGGTGTTCTCGCGCGCCCAGGCGGTGGTCCGGTCAAGGGATCGGGTCAGTGCTGCCCCCAGCACCGTTCCCTCCAGGAGACCGCCCACGATCAGGGCGAGGACGGACAGGCCGACCAGCTTCTCGAAGTCCGCGCACAGGACTTCGCCGAGGTCCCGGGGAGCGCCGACGAGGTCGTAGGCGCAGAACCATTTCACGTGAGCCATCGCGGCGCCGGAGCCCGCGACGGTGAGGACAGCCGTCGTCATCATGACTGCGACACGCGGCAGCCAGCGTCTTCCAGGTTGCATGGGGGGAGGCCCTGTTCACGAAACCGGCGCGGGGGCTTACCGGCGCGATGAAAACTACGCGCCTTCTCCGGTTTGCGGAAGGAACTTGTTAATAGTCCTTGCCAAATGGTTAACCTGTGGCGTCTCGGCATCGGACGCCCGAGCGGGCTCGTCCGCACGAATGCATGGGACCGTGTAACGGTTCGGTGACGATGCTTCTGGAAAGCTTTCGCGCGGAGAGCGTTTGCTAACCGTCCCGGCGCTAGCGAGGGGGACGAGCCGTCTCACCCGAAGAGTCCGATGATCGCGACCCTGAGCCTGTCGAGCCTGATGGTGGGCACCGGACTGTCCTACGCGGCGATCCGGACGCCGAGCCGGGCCGAAAGCCTGGAGCGCTGGTCCGGGCGGCTCCTCCTCGGAGGGCTGGGACTGCTCGGGGCCGCGCTGCCGCTGTTCCGTTGACGGCGAAGTCACGGCCGGCGGAGGATCGCGGACGGGCTCGCCCGCTCAGTTGAGGCGGGGCGGCACCGCGAGGCTGGCGGTCCCGTCGGCGCTCAGGGTCTGCAGGAAGGCGATCAGATCGTGCTTCTCGGCCTCGGTCAGGCCGAGCGGCTTGATCGCCGGCGAGCGGCTCGGCCGATCGATGCCGCCGCGATCGTAGAGGTCGATGACCTCGCGCAGGGAGGCCAGCGAGCCGTCGTGCATGTAGGGCCCGCGCGTGGCCACGTCCCGCAGGGTCGGGGTCTTGAACGCGTAGCGCAGCTGAACCGAATCCGGAAAGAACGCGGCCCGGCCGATATCCGTACCGATGCCGACGCCGATGTCGTGGAAGGACCCGTCCGTGAAGGTCCAGCCGGAATGGCAGCCGGCGCACTGCGCCTTGCCGTTGAACAGCACGAAGCCGGCCCTGGCGCTCGGACCGATGGCGCCGGCATCGCCCGCCACCCAGCGGTCGAAGGGCGTCTCGCCGGAGACGATGGAGCGTTGGAAGGTCGCCAGCGCCAGCTCGACCGTCCGGCGGCCGATCGCGCCGTCCGCGCCGACCCGGTCCGGGAACGCGGCCGCGAAGGCGCGGACGTAGCCGGCATCCGCCTTGAGACGCGCGATCAGCGTGTCCTCGGGCAGGTTCATCGCGTTCGTGCCGGTGATCGGCGTGAAGGCGACGTCCTCGAGGCTGCGGAACTTGCCGTCCCAGCCGAGGATCGGGATCTGGGCCACGTCGAGCAGAGTCGGCGTGCGCACCTTCATCGCCGCGCCGGTCTCGCCGATGCCGCGGGGGCGGCCGTCGCTCCAGGACCGAGTCGGCAGGTGGCAACTGGCGCAACTCATGGTGCGCCCGCCCGAGAGCAGGGTATCGAAGAACAGGCGCCGGCCGAGATCGGCCTTGGCCGGGCTGTAGGGATTCTCGGCCGGATGAAGCGCCTCGTCGACGCGCCGATAGGCCTCGCGCAGCGCCGACAGTTCGGCCTGCGTCGTGCTGGTATCCGCTCGTTCCGGCTCGCCGGCGCCCGAAGCGCGTAACCCGAACCCGGCCACCGCCAGGGCGACGAGGGCAAGGCCGGCGAACGCGGCGCTCACCTGTCTGCGCATCGCGATCTCCTGACTTCGCCAGCGCTAGACCGAACCCGTTAAGGAAGTCTCACGACGCTTGCCCCGGCCGATCTGTCGCACGATCGGTAACCGGCGAATTGGCGCGAACGTTGCTTATGCCGCCCCAGCCAGCGATGGCTGCGAATCCCGTCAGGTGTCCTGGGATGTCGCATCGCTTCAGGACGAGAGGCTCGGAATGACGAAATACAAACTCGAGTATATATGGCTCGACGGCTACACTCCGGTGCCGAACCTTCGCGGTAAGACCCAGATCAAGGAATTCGACGCGTTCCCGACCCTTGAGCAGCTTCCGCTTTGGGGCTTCGACGGCAGCTCGACGATGCAGGCCGAAGGCGGCAGCTCCGATTGCATGTTGAAGCCCGTGCGCCACTTCCCCGATTCCACGCGCAAGAACGGCGTTCTGGTGATGTGCGAAGTGATGATGCCGGACGGCGTCACCCCGCACGCTTCCAACAAGCGCGCCACCATCCTCGACGATGACGGCGCCTGGTTCGGCTTCGAGCAGGAGTACTTCTTCTACAAGGACGGCCGTCCCCTCGGCTTCCCCGCCTCCGGCTACCCGGCCCCGCAGGGTCCGTACTATTGCGGCGTCGGCTACAAGGAAGTCGGCAGCATCGCCCGCAAGATCGTCGAGGAGCACCTCGACCTCTGCCTCGATGCCGGCATCAACCACGAGGGCATCAATGCCGAGGTGGCCAAGGGCCAGTGGGAATTCCAGATCTTCGGCAAGGGCTCCAAGAAGGCCGCCGACGAGATGTGGGTCGCCCGCTACCTGCTCCAGCGCCTGTGCGAGACCTACGAGATCGACGTCGAGTACCATTGCAAGCCGCTCGGCGCGACCGACTGGAACGGCTCGGGCATGCACGCCAACTTCTCGACCGAGCACATGCGCACGGTCGGCGGCAAGGCGTATTTCGAAGCCCTGATGGCGGCCTTCAAGGAGAACCTCGACGACCACATCGCGGTCTACGGCCCCGACAACCACATGCGCCTGACCGGCAAGCACGAGACCGCGGCCATCGACCAGTTCAGCTACGGCGTCGCCGACCGCGGAGCCTCGATCCGCGTGCCGCACAGCTTCGTCAACAACGAGTACAAGGGCTACCTGGAAGATCGTCGCCCGAACAGCCAGGGAGACCCCTACCAGATCGCCTCGCAGATCCTGAAGACGATCTCCTCGGTTCCGACCGAGACGAGCCAGCAGGCAGCCGCCTAAGATTTAGGCACTAATTGGCCTGATTTGCTTCAGGCCTAGGCAGGGCCCGCCGCGTTCCGCGCGGCGGGCCCTTCTTTTTGCCTGTTCCGGCGGCAAGTCCTGGGGACGGCCGAGCCTCGTCCTTCAGGCGCCGAAGATCGACCAGCCCAGCCGCTTGGTCAGCATCTCCAGGGCGATCCGCCCGAGATGGGAATTGCCCGAGGCGTCGAGGCCGGGCGACCAGACGGCGATCGAGGCCTTGCCCGGCGCGATCGCCAGGATGCCGCCACCGACGCCGCTCTTGCCCGGAAGACCCACCCGATAGGCGAACTCCCCCGAGCCGTCGTAGTGCCCGCAGGTCAGCATCACCGCGTTGATCCGGCGGGCCCGCTCGGGCGAGACCACGGACAGCCCCGTCAACGGGTTGCGGCCCGAATGGGCCAGGAAGCGGCCGGCCTGGGCGAGCTGCCGGCACGACATGCTGATGGCGCAATGGTGGAAGTAGACGCCGAGGGTGAAGTCGACCGGATTGTCGAGCACCCCGAAGGACTTCATGTAGTGGGCCAGCGCCATGTTGCGGAACCCGGTGCGCAGCTCGGAGGCGGCCACCGCCTCGTCGATGGCGATGGTGGGGTCCTGTGCCAGGAACTGCATGAAGCGCAGGATCTCGCCGATGGCCTCGCGGGGCTGGTGCCCGGACAGGATCAGGTCCGTCACCGCGATCGCACCGGCATTGATGAACGGATTGCGCGGAATTCCGCGCTCGCGTTCGAGCTGGACGATGGAGTTGAACGGGCTGCCGGAAGGCTCGCGCCCGACCCGGCGCCAGAGCCGGTCGCCGGCCATGCCGAGGGCGAGGGTCAGGGTGAAGACCTTCGAGATGCTCTGGATCGAGAAGGGTTCGTCGCAGTCGCCGGCGGCCGCGACCCGCCCCTCGGCGTCGATCACCACGAGGCCGAAGGCCTTGGCGTCGACCCCGGCGAGTTCGGGTATGTAGGTCGCCACCTCGCCCCGATCCGGCCTCTCCCGCATCTCGTCGGCGATCTCGCGGACGACAAGGTCGAGATCGGGCAGGTCTGACGGCATCGGGCAGCGCTTCCGTGGCGTGGATGAGGTGCGGGCCAGCGCGCAAGCGCCGGGCCACGCCGGGGGGCCGGCTGAGTATCGTCCTGCGCGATGAAGGCCCGGTTCCGCGAGGCGCTTCACGGCCGCGGGCCGCCCGGGCCGCGGCCGGCTACTGTTCAGCTTGCTGACAGAATTGCGAGACTATAGATCTTCAACGGCGACGCTTGACCGATGTATCGAAATTGTTTCTAACTGTTTCCAAGTGATGCTCATGGTCTTTCGCCTGCATTCTGCAGCTTAAGATCAGATGAATGCTTTTTTCAGAGGTCGTTAAATCGCGCAGCCGTAGCACGGCCGCCGACATGACGGAGCTCCGGACTCTCCGGCCCCGGCCGTCGAGCGATGAGCAGCAATGAGCATTGATTCGAGCGACCCGAACCGCAGCAGCGGACCTGGCGAGATCCAGCTCGCGGCGCCGACGACGTCCCGCCTCGCCGGGGCGACTTCGGTCCCGGCGGCAGGGGTGTGCCCGGACTTCGCCAAGTCCGAGATCGGCGAGGCCGAGATCGCCAAGTCTGAAGCGGCCAAGTCTGAAGCGGTCAAGTCTGAAGCCGCCAAGTCTGAAGCCGCCAAGTCCGAGATCGGCGAGGCCGAAGTCGCGAAAGCCGACATCGCGCGCGCGACCGATCTCGGGCTCGCGCCTTCCGCTCCGGCCCCGTCCGACCCCGGCGAGGCCGGGATGACCGTGGAAGCCCGCCGGCGCATCGGACGCAACCTGCGCCTCCTCTACGCCGAGGTGCTGAGCCAGCCGCTCCCCGACCGCTTCGACGCCCTCCTCGCCGATCTGGCCGCCCGCAGCACGACGCGAGGATCCTCATGAGCAACGCGATGCCCAATCCAATCGGCACGCCGCAGGGCGCCGACGACGAGATGCGCCAGCTCCTGCTCGGGGCGATTCCGGCCCTGCGGGCCTTCGCCTTCTCGCTGACCTACGATCTCGACCGCAGCGACGACCTCGTCCAGGACACCCTGGTCCGGGCCTGGACCAAGGCCGACAGCTTCACCCGGGGGACAAACCTCACGGCGTGGCTGTTCACCATCCTGCGCAACCTGTTCTACTCCGAGCAGCGCAAGCGCAAGCGCGAGGTGGAGGACGCCGACGGCGCCCTGGCCGGGCGCCTGACGAGCCTGCCCGAGCAGGAGATCCGGGTCGAGATGCGCGAGTTCCAGGACGCCCTGAACGAACTGCCGTTCAGCCAGCGCGAGGCCCTGGTCCTCGTCGGCGCGCAGAACTTCACCTACGAGGAGGCCGCGGAGATCTGCGGCGTCGCCGTGGGCACCATGAAGAGCCGCGTGAGCCGCGCCCGCGGCCGGCTGATCGAGAGCCTCGGGATGAACGGCACCGACGATATCGGCGCCGATGCGTTCACCCGGGCGGCTTTGGGGCCGCCGCCCGGGTAGCGCACCTCATCGACTGGGCGCCGGGCGAGACTCGTCCGACGCGCTCAGATCAGGGCGGCCCGCACGGCGCGGGCGACCTCGGCGGGCGATCTCGGCGGGCGGAGCATCGCTCCGATCGCCGAGGAGACGCCGCCCGGAGGCGATCACCTGCAGGGCCTCGCGGCTGCTGCCGTCGCGCAGGGCCACCGCCTCCAGGTCGCGCAGATACTCGATCACGCCCTCCCGGGCCTTGGCGTCGCGGGCGAGCACCGGCTCGACCCGCGACGTGACGTCGTTCGCCACCGAAGCCCAGAATGCGGCCGGTCCGGCGGAATTCTCGTGCATCGTATCGCTTCCCTGACATGTGTGGTCACGGCCAGGATCGAGGACGCGCCAATCGGGCGGGGCGGCTTGCCCCGACGCGCGTTCGACCCTGCATCGGGTTAGCAAGGGAAAAGCCAAGCCCTAAATAACTTGGATCAAAGCCAAAGCAAAAACGACCGTTGGTTGTCGTTTGGCCGATTTCGAGAGTGTCGGTCGTGTCTTCTCCAAGTTCTGGATAAGTGTTTCCGGAGTCCTGTCTTCGGAACACGGAGCATGGGTGTCGGGTTTTCAAGGTCTGCTCGAACCATCGCAGCGGCCGATCGGGCGCTCCCGCGGCGCGGCCCCTGAACCCGGGCATCCCGGTGGCGCTCGACGTTGCGCTGATCGGAGCCGTTGCTTTTTGGGCCGCGTCCCGCGCACCCTGGCGCGGCCCGGTCGTCCGTCCGCGGCGGATCGAGACCCCCCGACGAGAGGCCCATGGCCCGCAAGCGCGCGCGACCGACGAACGAGATCCTGCTGGAGGCGGCGGCCCGCCTCGGCCTGCCGCCCCGGAGCGTCGAGGTGGATGCCCTGCGGCTTCACCTCGGCCTGCCCGATTATGGCGGTCTCGTCGAGGATGCGGTGGTCGCCAAGGCGCTGCGCGAGCTGAGGGCCCGGCGGGCCTTCGCCGAGGGTGGGGCCACGGCCGTGAAGAAGGCGGTGCCGGCCCTGCGCGCCGCGGTGATGCGCGACGGCGGCATCGCCTGGACCATCCGGACCCTGATCCCCGTCCTCGATGGCGGGCGCCTCGACCTGCGGATCGACGCGACGCCCGAAGCCGGGATCGCCGGCATCCTCTCCGGCATGGCCCACCGCAACGATCCGAACTGGCGCCTCGAGGAGTTGCGGGCGGCCGTCGCCGAGACCCAGCTGCGCACCGCGAAATCCCTGCGCCGGGCGGTCGAGCGGCTGCGCGATCAGGTCGCCGAGGATCTGCGCGAGGTGGGCGCCGATGCCGCCACCTACATCGACCATCTCGACCGGTCGCTGCGCTCGCGCGCCTTCCTGCTCTCGCCCAACCTGAACCAGTCGCTCACCGACACCCTGAAGGGCGTGCGCGCCCGCGCCCGCAGCGTGGCGCGGGAGGATTCGCGCCTGCGCCGCCTGCGCGACCAGGTCGGCTTCGGGGCCTATATCGAGAAATTCACTGCGGCCCGGCGCCTCGGCCGGCGCATCATCTTCCATATGGGGCCGACCAATTCCGGCAAGACCTACGCGGCTCTGGAGATGCTGCGTGCGGCGCCCACCGGCACCTACCTCGCCCCCTTGCGCCTGCTGGCGCTGGAAAACTACGAGGCCCTGGCCGAGCGCGGCCTGCGCGCCGGCATGGTGACGGGCGAGGAGACGCTGGGCGACCTCAACCCGACCCATACCGCCCGCACCATCGAGACCGCCGACCTCACCCGGCCCGTCGACGTGGCGGTGATCGACGAGATCCAGATGATCGCCGATCCCGACCGGGGCTGGGCCTGGACCAACGCCCTGTTCGGCGTGGCCGCCCGTACGGTGGTGGTCTGCGGCTCGGACGATGCGCTGGCCGCCGTGCGCCGCGCCGCGGAGGCCGCCAACGAGTCCCTCGAGGTCGTCACCTTCGTGCGCAAGACGCCGCTGGTGCTGCAGGAGGCGCCCGTGCCCCTGGAGAAGGTGACGCCGGGCGACGCGGTGGTGGCATTCTCGCGCCGGGCCGTCCACGAGAACCGCGAGATCCTGGTGGCGGCCGGCCACCGGGTGGCGACGATCTACGGCGCCCTCTCGCCCGAGGTGCGGCGCGCCGAGGCCGCGCGCTTCCGGGCCGGCGAGGCCGACGTCCTCGTCACCACCGACGCCATCGGCATGGGCCTCAATCTTGGCCCGCTGAAGCGGATCGTCTTCTCGGCGGTGCGCAAGTGGGACGGGGTCGGCGAGCGGGCGCTGACCAATTCCGAGATCCGCCAGATTGCCGGCCGCGCCGGCCGCTTCGGGCACCAGGACGAGGGCTACGTCGCCGCCGTCGACGAGACCGGGCTGGAGCCGATCCGGGCCGCGCTGGCCGGCGCACCCACGGCCCCGGCCGCCGACACGCGCTTCTTCGTGCGCCCCGACCTCATCGCGATCAATTCCGTGGCCGAGGAGATGCGCACCGACAGCCTGCGCGAGGTGCTGGCGCACTTCGCCCGCGCCACCTTCTATGCCGGCTCGCCGTTCCAGCCCTCCGCCCTGGAGGAGATCCTGGAGATCGCCCGCGTGGTGGACAAGGCGCGGCTGCCGATCGCGGAGAAGTTCGCCTTCTCGGTCTGCCCGGTGGATCGGCGCGACCCCGTCTCCCTCGGCATGCTGGAGCGCTGGACCCAGGCCCGGGCGGCGGGCACGACGGTGCCGGCCCTGCGGGCGAACCTCGCGGGGGAACTGGACTACCAGGAACGGACGGTGAAGCTCGCCAGCGCCTATCTCTGGCTGTCCCGGCGCTTTCCCGAGACCTTCGACGACGCCGAGGCCATGCGCACGATGCGGGCCCGCGCCAACGGCGAGATCGAGCGCCATCTCCGGGAGACGGCGACCCGCAAGGTCGAACGTCGGACGCGGCGGGCCGGCACGCGAGGCTGATGTCTGCCTCAGGCGGGCCGGAACCACCGGTCGGCCAGGGGAGGGGTGACCCCTCCCCGCCGCCGATCCGGGTTCTGCGCGCGATAAGCTTCGCTCAGGCCGACTTGAGGTGAGCGGCCAGGTGCTTGTTCATCTCGAACATGGTGCACTTGTCCTTGCCGAAGACCTTCTTCAGCTTGTCGTCGGCCAGGATCTCGCGCTTGTTCTCGGGGTTCTGGAGGTTGTGCTTCTTGATGTACTCCCAGACCTTGCTGACCACCTCGCCGCGCGGCAGGGCGGCATCGCCGACGACGGCGGCGAGTTCCGAGGAGGGCTTCAGCGGCTGCTGCAGCGCGTTGGGCTTGGCGCCGTCGCCCTTCGGCGCAGCGACCTTCTTGCCCTTGGCGGCGGGCTTCTCGGCGTCCTTCGGGGCCGCCTTGGGAGCGGCCTTCTCGGCGGTCTTGGTGGTGCTCTTTGCCATGGGGTCTTCCTCCGGATGTCGACGGTGAGCGCCGGTACGCCCACGGCCGGTGGCCTCGCAGCGCATAGCTGCAACAACTAAGCGGTGCCGCGAGCGTTCCAAGGGAAAACCGCCCGCGGCCGGCCCGTCATCCACAGGCGCGGGGCGCCGTGTGCGGACGAGGCGACCCCGCGCCGAGATCGAACGCCCACGACTTGGCCGAGAACTTGATCGGCCCCGCACTGTACTTCGCGACGGCATCGGCGCGGGCCGGGGGCGCGACGACACGGACCGGCGTCCGGAAAAGCGGTGTGGATCAGGCATTTAAGCCGCTGCCGCCGCCGAGGCGCCCGTCTCGGCCCGGGCGGGGCCGCGCCCGCTTCGCCCGCCCGGACCGCGTCGCGTCGGGGTAATGCAGACCCGCTCGCTCGCCCGGTCCGAAGGGCGCTGCCATCCGATCAAATATTTCGCGCCGCGATCAAGAATTTCGACCCACGACGTAGAATTGATGGGACTAACGAGGCAGCCGCCGGCTTCAAGGCCCGGTCGACGGCCGGGCGGCCGAATTCGGGACAGGGCCGGGCCGGAGGCATCATCGAACCTTAAGGGCGATCGGCGACGCTGCGGGCATGATCCTCCTCGCCTTCACGCTCTCGCTGGGTGCCGCCGTCGCGCTCATCATCGGCCTCGGCACGCTGGTCTCGATCGAGGCCGAACCCGCGCCGACCGCGCGCGTCGATGCCGGCCTGATCTGACGGTCGGCGCCCGAACCGTCCGCCGCCTCGAAACGTTGCGCCAGGGTTCCTTCCCGGTCGCGATCGCTCCTGCATGTTCGACAACTCCGTCGCCTCGTCCCTCGACAGCACGGCCCACATCATCCAGATCGCGCTGACGCCCGTCTTCCTGCTCTCGGGCATCGCCACGCTTCTGAACGTGTTCGGCACCCGCCTCGCCCGGGTGGCCGACCAGGCCGAGCGCATCTCCCAGGCGATCGACGGCGCCTCCGGTCACGAACAGGTCCGCCTCGCCCGCCGCATGAACGCCCTGCGCCGGCGCTCCCTCGCCCTCGACGCCGCCGTGATCCTCGGGGCGCTCGGCGGGGTCGCCACCTGCGGGGCGGTGCTGACCCTGTTCGTCGGAGCCCTGCGCGACGCCACCGTGGCCGACATCCTGTTCGTGCTGTTCGGCCTCGCCATCCTCTGCACCCTGAGCGCCCTGATGGTGTTCGGCTTCGAGATGCTCCTGGCGAGCCGCGGCATGCGCCAGCGGGTGGCCGTGCGCCAGATCGAGGTGGCCGAAGAGACCGGGGTGCCGGTGGACGAGCGGGCGTAAGCCCGGAACCCCTGCGCGGGTCGCGGGCTTGTCCGGTCTGGCGCCGCGCGCGGCGCCCCCGGGTCGCCGAACCCGTCGTCAAGATCCCATCCACCAAGAGGAATGCGCATGCCGACGGACCTCCCGAACGAGCGCAGCATCCGCCCGGCCGGCTCCATGGAGCTCGATCCCTCGGCCGAGGGCGTCGCCATCGACGAGACCCGGCGCCTGATCGCCTCGAACAAGGTCGAGGGCACGGCCGCCTACAGTCGCGAGGGCGAGTCGATCGGCACGGTCTACAACTTCATGGTCGACAAGGTTTCGGGCCAGGTCGCCTACGCCGTCATCTCGTTCGGCGGCTTCCTCGGTCTCGGCGAGAGCTACCATCCCGTGCCGTGGCGGGCGCTGACCTACAGCGTCGAGCTCGGCGGCTACATCGTCGACATCGACCGCGACACCCTGGCGGGCGCGCCGACCCACGGCGCCGGCGAGGACCCCTTCGCCGATCCGGCCTTCGGCGAGCGCGTCGACGGCCACTACGGTGGCGCGAAGGCACCCACCGCCTGAGGCGCCGAGGGGGCTTCAGCTCTCGGGCCGCGCCAGGATCCGGTCGAAGTCGAGGAGCGCCGTCTCGATGACGATCTGCGTGCGGCTGATCACCTCGAGCTTGCGCAGGA
Organism: Methylobacterium sp. TK31; assembly: GCF_055361545.1. NCBI lineage: Bacteria > Pseudomonadati > Pseudomonadota > Alphaproteobacteria > Hyphomicrobiales > Methylobacteriaceae > Methylobacterium > Methylobacterium sp. TK31. The sequence goes on from NZ_CM143964.1 coordinate 4,293,027, forward strand.
TCTCGGAGACATGCGCCTTCACGGTGGAATCCCCGACCTGAAGCTCGTGCGCGATCTGCTTGTTGAGCTTGCCCTGGCGGATCATTGCGAGCACCCGTACCTGCTGCGGAGTCAGGCTCGCGATCCGCTCGGCGATCGGCGCCTTGCGGGCGGATGAGGGGGCGAGCGTCCCGCTCGTCAGGCTGGCCGGCACCGAGAGGCCTCCCGACAGCACGTCCGCGATGGCCCGCGTCAGCGTCGCCTTGTCGACGGCCTTCGGCACGAAGCCGGCCGCGCCGTGGTCGAGTGCCTCGCGGATGATGCGCGGATCCTCCAGGCCCGAGACGACGAGGATCGGCACCCGCGGTGCCTGGGCCCGGATCGCCAGCAATCCCTCGAAGCCGGTGACGCCCTGCATCGACAGGTCGAGGAGGATGATCTCGATGGCGGGCTGTGCCGCCAGCACCGCGCAGGCGCCGGCGATGCCGTCGGCCTCGTGCAGCGTCGCGTCCGGGTAGGCGAGGCCCACGGCACTGGCGAGCGCGTCGCGAAACAGCGGGTGATCGTCGACGATGAGGAGATGCATGCCCGTTCCGCCCGGTGCGCGCGCCCCTGTCCCGGGGCTGTTCGGTGCCGCATTGCGCCGGTACCGGCCGACCGCCATACTCGTGTCATCGCGTAGAACCGGGCGTCAAGTGCGGCACGCGTCGAGACAGCGGGGGAACGCGACGTGGCAGGGGGGACGCAGGTGCGCACGCATCTGTGCGGCATCACGACGGCCTGGACGGACGCCGCCACGGCCGAGGCGGCGGTGGCCGAGGTCGGTGCGGCCGTCGGCCCGCGCCCCGTCGCCCAGGTCGTGGCCTTCTTCTCGGCCGATTACGACGTCGAGACCCTCAATCGTGCCCTCTGCGCACGCTTTCCCGAAGCGGGCATCGCCGGCTGCACCATGTCGGGCGGCATCTCGCCGGCGGGCGGCCTCGATCGCGGCCTCGTCGTCATCGCCTTCCCGAAGGCGGGCTTCCGCATCGTCTCGACCCTGCTGGACGCCATCGACCACCTCGACGTGGAGCGGACCGCCTCCAGCGTGCGGGCCCTGCGCCGGAGCCTCGACGGCGCGGGCGCCGATCCGGCTTCCGGGCGCCGCTTCGCCCTCTCGCTCATCGACGGGCTCACCAATGCGGAGGAGACGGTGGTCTCGGCCATCGCCTGGGCCCTCGACGGCATTCCCCTCGTGGGCGGCTCGGCCGGCGACGACCTCACCTTTCGCGAAACGGTCCTGCTTCATGACGGCCGCATCCACCAGCGCGCCGCCGTGCTGCTGCTGGTGGATTCCGATTTCCCGATCCAGATCTTCAAGAGCGACAATTTCGAGCCGACCGGGACCCGGTTCGTGGTCACCGCGTCGGATGACGAGCAGCGCACCGTGCACGAGCTCAACGCCGAGCCGGCGGCGCGCGAATACGCCATGGCGGTGGGCCTCGATCCCGAACGGCTCTCGCCGATGAGCTTCGCCGCCTATCCCCTCGCGGTGAAGGTCGGCGGCGAGTACTTCTGCCGGTCGATCCGGCGCATGAACGCCGATGGCTCGCTCAGCTTCTTCTGCGCCATCGACGAGGGGGTCGTGCTCACCCTGGCGCGCCCCCGCGACATCGTGGCGGCGACGGAGGCCGAGCTCGCGCGCCTCGACGCGGCCCTGGGCGGCATCGATCTCGTCATCGGGTTCGAATGCGTGCTGCGCCGCCTCGACGCCGAGAGCCGGCAGGTGCGCCACGGCATCGTCGACCTCTACCGGCGCTACGACATCGTCGGCTTCGACACCTACGGCGAGCAGTACCGCTCGATGCACCTCAACCAGACCTTCACCGGCATCGCGATCGGGCGGGGCGAACCGGGGCAAGGGGAGTCGGGGCAAGGGGAGTCGGGGCGAGCCGAACCGGAGTCGGGCGAGGCGGGCCACCGCGGGGCCGGACCATGATCGTCCCGCCGTCGGCGGCCGCCCCGCCCGCCGCGGGGGAAGACGCGAACCTGCAGCGGATCGCCAAGCTGGAACGCATCAACGCGGCCCTGATGGCCCATGTCGAGCGCAGCATGGACCAGCAGGGCGGCGCCTATTCCCTGTTCCAGACCGCCACCATGCTGGAGGGCCGCGTCCGTACCCGCACGGAGGAGCTGACCGGGCTGATGCACCGCCTGGAGCGCTCCAACGAAGCCCTGGTGGCCGCCAAGGAGGAGGCGGAGAACGCCAACCGCTCCAAGACCCGCTTCCTCGCCGCCGCCAGTCACGACCTCCTCCAGCCCCTCAACGCGGCCCGGCTCTCGGCCTCCGCCCTGGCCGACCTCCCCCTGGGACCGGAGGCGGCGGCGATCTCGGGCCAGATCGAGCGCGGGCTCCAGATCATCGAGGACCTGATCAAGACCCTCCTCGACATCTCGAAGCTCGATGCCGGCGTGGTGCGCCCGGCGATCAAGCCGGTGGGCCTCGGCGAGCTTCTCGCCGGCATCGTCGCGAGCTTCCGGCCCTTCGCCGAGCGCAAGGGCCTGCGGCTCGCCCTGCGTGGGCCCGACCTCGTGGTGGCCAGCGATCCGATGCTGCTCCAGCGCATCCTGCAGAACCTCGTCTCGAACGCCATTCGCTACACCCGGCAGGGCGGCGTGCTGGTGGCGGTCCGGCGGCGCGGAGACGCCTGCCGCATCGAGGTGCTCGACACGGGCTGCGGCATCGCCCCGGCGGAGCAGGACCTCGTCTTCGAGGAGTTCTTCCGCGGCGGCGCGGAAGGCGAGGGGGGCGAGCCGGGCCTCGGCCTCGGCCTCTCCATCGTGCGCCGCATGGCCCAGGCCCTCGGCCATCCCCTCGCCCTCGCCTCGCGGGTCGGGCGCGGCACCCGCATGACCCTGACCGTGCCGGTGAGCCCGACGCCGCCGGAGCGCGCGGTTCCGGCGGCCCCCGTGACGACCCGGCTGACGGGCGCGCGGGTCCTGGTGGTGGAGAACGACCCGCCCACGGCCGATGCCCTGGAGCGGCTGCTGCGGGCCTGGGACGCCGAGGTTTCCGTCCACCGCGACCTCGCCGGGGTGGAGGCGGCGTGCGGGGCCGGCCTGGGCCTGCCCGACCTCCTCATCCTCGACTATCACCTCGACAACGGCGCCTGCGGGCTCGACGTGGCGACCCGTCTCCGGGCCCGCACCGGGTCCCGTCCGCCGGTGATCGTCACCACGGCCGATCACTCCCCCGGGATCGAGGCGCAGGTCGCCGCCCTCGGGGGCCATCTCGTCCACAAGCCGGTCCGGCCGGCCCAGTTGCGGGCGCTCCTGACCTACCTGCTGGCGTAGGGGCATATCGCGCGCGGCGCATCCAAAGAGTATTTTGAATAATCTTGGCCGTTCCGGAGGCATCGTTCCGTCTTGGCGGCGCTCGGAGGGAGAAACGGGAAATCTTCTGCCACCCGGCTTTCAGTTCAGTTTGATCCTCGATTGAAAAATTTGCATTGCACCAAGATCAAATTGCGCTGCAACGACAGTTGAAGTGCCCTTGCGAAGGTTCCTGGTGATCTTTACCCTGGCTCGCCAGAACAAGACTTCCCCATGCGCCCCGCTGCAGGCTCCGACCTGTCGCCCGTCGTCGGCCTGGGGTGTGGAGGACGGCCCGGTTCATGAAGAAAAACAAGGTTATCACGGCCGGCGAGGCGATCGCGCTGATCCGGCACAACGACGTGGTCACCACGACGGGCTTCGTCCAGAGCTGTATTCCCGAAGCCCTGCACGCGGCCCTGGAGAAGCGCTTCGTCGACACCGGTGCGCCCCGCGACCTCACACTGATCATGACGGCGGGGGCCGGTGACAGCAAAGGCCTCGGCACCGGGCGCCTGCACCACGAGGGCCTGCTCAGGCGCGTCATCGCGGCCAATTTCGGCCGGATGCCGAAGGTCGCCAAGGCCGCGCAGGAGGACAAGATCCTGGGCTACAACCTGCCCCAGGGCGTGATCTCCCAGCTCTACCGGGCCTGCGCCGCCGGTCAGCCGGGACTGTTCTCGAAGGTAGGCCTGCACACCTATGTCGACCCGCGCCACGGCGGCGCCCGGGTCAACACCGTGACCCAGGACGAGATCGTCAAGCTCGTGGAGGTCGATGGCGAGGAGTGGCTGTTCTACACCGCCACCAAGATCGACGTGGCCTTCATCCGCGGCACCTCCGCCGACCCGTCGGGCAACATCTCCTTCGAGAAGGAGGCGCTGACGCTGGACTGCCTCGCCCAGGCCATGGCCGCCCGCAACAACGGCGGCATCGTCATCGCCCAGGTCGAGCGCATCGTCGACGACGGCTTCCTGCTGCCCAAGGACGTCCGCGTCCCCGGCATCCTGGTGGATTGCGTGGTGCTGGCCGAACCCGAGATGCACCGCATGAACTACGGCGTGCAGCACGATGCGGCGCTGGCCGGCCAGATCCGCGTCCCCGTGAGCGGCATGAAGAAGATGCCGCTCGATGCCCGCAAGGTCATCGCCCGGCGCGCGGCCTTCGAATTGCCCCCCAACGGCGTCGTCAACCTCGGCGTCGGCGCGCCCGAGGGCATCTCGGCGGTCGCCAACGAGGAGAAGGTCACTCCCTACATCACCCTGACCACCGAGGCCGGTGCGGTGGGCGGGGTGCTGGCCTCCGGGTCGAGCTTCGGCGCGGCGACGAACGCCGACTGCGTCATCGACCAGAACCAGATGTTCGACTTCTACGACGGCGGCGGCCTCGACATGACCTGCCTGGGTCTGGCCGAGTGCGACCAGCACGGCAACGTCAACACCAGCATGTTCGGCGGCCGTCTCAACGGCTGCGGCGGCTTCATCAACATCAGCCAGAACGCGCGCTCCGTGGTCTTCGCCGGCACCTTCACGGTGGGCGGCCTCGAGACCGTGATCGAGGACGGCCAGCTCCGCATCATCACGGAAGGCCGTTCGCAGAAGTTCCTGCCGCAGGTGGAGCAGATCACCTTCAGCGGGCAGTACGCCCAGATGCGCTCGCAGCCGGTGATCTACGTCACCGAGCGCTGCGTCTTCCAGCTCACCGACGAGGGCCTGGAGCTGATCGAGGTGGCGCCGGGCATCGACATCGAGCGGGACATCCTGCCCCATATGGGCTTCCGGCCGATCATCAAGCAGCCGATGCCGATGGACGCGCGCCTGTTCCGCGACGAGCCGATGGAGCTGCTGGCCGACCTGCTCAACCTCAACCTGGCCGAGCGCGTGAGCTACGATTCCGAGCGCAACATCCTGTTCGTGAACCTGGAGGGCTGGCACGCCCGGGCCAAGAGCGACCTCGACGACCTGCGCATGGTGCTGGTGGGCGCCTGCAAGAAGGCCGGCCAGCGGGTCAACACGGTCGTCAACCACGACGGGTTCCGCATCAACGAGAACCTGTACGACGACTACGCGCACATGATCCAATACCTGCAGGCGAACTACTACCTCACCACCACGCGCTACGCGACCAGCGCCTTCCTGCGCCTCAAGATGGAGGAAGCGCTGACCCGGCGCGGCGTCGCGCCCCACGTCTTCGAGCGCAAGGAGGACGCGCACGCCTTCCTGGACGGCGCCGGCAAGATCCGGCGCGCCTCCACGGCGATCGCCTCGGCGGCGTGAGCCGAGGGGCGGCTCCGGCCGGGGAGCCGAAGCCGCCTGACGTTGAGGCGCGCTCATGGTCCTTGCGTCGGCGCCCCCGCGTCGGCACAACCGGTCCGTGCCGCCCCCTCGTCCCAGCCTGCCGGCCCTCGGGGCCTTCCTGGCGATCGCCAAGCATCGCAGCTTCCGGCGGGCGGGCCTCGATCTGGGCGTCAGTGCATCGGCCCTGAGCCATGCCCTGAAGGGCCTGGAGACGCAGCTCGGCGTCCGCCTTCTCAACCGGACCAACCGGAGCGTCACCCTCACCGCTGCCGGCGAGGACCTCTTCGCGTCCCTCGACGGGCCCTTCGCGGCGATCGGGCAGGCCATCGAGGCGCTCAACCGCCATCGCGGCGAGCCGGCCGGGCGCGTGCGCCTCAACGTGCCGGAGCACGCCAGCACGCTCCTCCTGGCTCCGGTCCTCCCGGTCTTCCTCGAACGCTACCCGGGCATCGCCATCGATCTGCGCGTGTCGAACAGCCTGCTCGACGTCGTCGATGCGGGTGCCGATGCCGGAATCCGCTACGGCGACACGGTTCCGGAGGACATGATCGCCCAGCGCCTTTCCGCCGACCTCCGCTGGGTCGTGGTCGGCGCGCCCGCCTATCTGGAGCGCTTCGGGACGCCGGTGCATCCCAACGACCTCCTCGCCCATCGCGGCCTTCGCATCCGGCTCGGCGACGACCGCATCTATCGCTGGGAGTTCGAGCGGCGCGGCGAGGCTGTCGCCGTCGATGTGCCGGGGGCGCTCACCCTCGACGATACCGGACTCGCGATCGCGCTCGCCCGGGCCGGGGCCGGCCTCGCCTACCTGCCCGAACCCTGCGTGACGCCGCTGATCCGCGAGGGCGCGCTCCGGTGCGTGCTCGCCGACTGGTCCCCGGTCGGCGCCGGCTTCCACCTTTATTATTCGGGACGCCGGCAGCTTCCGACCGGACTGCGCCTGCTCATCGCCCTCATCCGCGAGATGCGGCCGCTCGGCCTCTAGGGCATCTCTGATCGGCTGGGCACGATGAACGCTCCTCATCGCTCCGATGAGGGGCTGCCCGCTCACGTCCCCCGGTCGCCCCGCCTACATCCAGGCGGGTGCACCGGGACGAGGGGGCGATGGCGATGCGGCCATCGGGACACCCTTCGGATCCGGGGCGCCCCGCTCCCCGAACCCGTAAGGAACCGCCATGTCCCGTCCCGATCGTTTCACCGGCCGCGTCGCCTTCGTCACCGGAGCCGCCAGCGGCATTGGGCGCGCCACCGCCGTGGCCTTCGCCGAGGAGGGGGCCCGCGTCGCCGTCCTCGACCGGTCGAGGGAGGCCCTGCAACGGACCGCAGAGGCGATCCGGGAGGCCGGCGCCGAGGTGCTGGTCCTCGCCTGCGACATCGCACGGCCCGAGGAGGTCGCGGCGGCGGTCGCCGAGACCGTCGCAACCTTCGGACGGCTCGACATCGCCTTCAACAATGCCGGCGTGGAGAACGTCGCCGCGCCGGTGGCGGAGATCGCGCTCGATGACTGGGACCGCATCCTCGACATCAACCTGCGCGGCACCTTCGTCTGCATGAAGCATGAGATCGCGCAGATGCTGCGTCAGGGCGGCGGGGTCATCGTCAACACCGCGTCGGGCGCCGGCATCCGCGGCGTCGCGGGCGGGGCCGGCTACGCCGCCTCGAAGCACGCCGTCATCGGCCTCACCAAGTCGGCCGCCCTCGACTATGCCACCGCGAACATCCGGGTGAACGCCGTCCTGCCGGGCAACATCGCGACGCCGATGATGGACCGCTTCACCGGAGGCGACCTCCGGAAGGCGATCGACCTGGAGCCGGTCGGGCGCCTGGGCCGGCCGGAGGAGATCGCCGAGGCGGTGCTGTGGATGAGTGCCGATCTCGGTGCCTTCGTCACCGGCGCCGCGATCTCGGTCGATGGCGGCTGGTCGCTCTGAGCGTCCGGGCCGCGGATCACATCGGTCCGACAGGGGTGGTCGCGCGGTTGCGGGGCGTGCCGCGGCCTGAGAAGACGGTGGGATGATCGTCCGTTCGCGCCCCAACCTCTTCGACATCCTGTTCACCCTGCGAGGCTCGATCCTGCCGCAGGTGGCGCTCAAGGTCCTGGGGATCACCGCGATCGCGGTGGGCGTGGTCGCGGTGGAGCGGCGCTGGCCCGAGGCGTTCCCGATCACCGCCGGCGTCGGGCCCTTCACCCTGATCGGCATCGCCCTGTCGATCTTCCTGAGCTTCCGCAACAGCGCCTGCTACGACCGCTGGTGGGAGGGCCGCCGCGCCTGGGGCAGCCTCGTGGTCGAGGCGCGGGGCCTCGCCCGGCTCGTCAATGCCCTGCTGCCCGACGAGGCCGAAACGGCCCTGCGCGGGCGCTGCCTGCGGCGTCTCTCGGCCTTCGCGCACGCCCTGCACGCGCAACTGCGCGGGGGCACGCCGAGTGCGGCCGCCGGGCCCTGGCTTCCCGCCGACGAAGCCGCCGCGCTGGTCCTGCATCCGAGCGCCGCGGATGCGGTGCTCGCCGGCCTCACCGGCGATCTTGCGGAGGCCTATCACCGGGGCGTCCTCACCGATGTGCTTCTCGCCGCCCTGGAGCACAAGATCGCCGCCCTGGCGCAGGTCCAGGTGGTGTGCGAGCGGATCCAGAACACGCCGCTGCCCTTCGCCTACACCCTGCTCCTCTACCGCACGGCCTGGATCTACTGCCTGTTGCTGCCCTTCGGCCTCGCGGCGTCCCTGGGCTGGGCGACGCCGGTGGCCACGGCGCTCGTCGCCTACACCTTCTTCGGCCTCGATGCGCTCGGCGACGAGCTGGAGGAGCCCTTCGGCCTCGCGCCGAACGACCTGCCCCTCGACGCCCTGCTGCACACCGTCGACGGCATCGTCCTCGACGCCCTGGGCGAGACCGCGCCGCCGCCCCGGGTGCCGGAGCGCTTCCTGCTGACGTGAGGGCGCCGCCGCGTGCATCCGAGGTCGCCGGCCCGGTGCCGCCGGCTGGGGCCCGGGAGGGGCGGAGAACCAGCCGGGGACCCGAGACGGGCCGCCGTTGCGCAAGGTTACTTCAGCGGCAGGAACACCTCCGCGACCGCCTCGTGCTCCGGCACCTCCGGGAAGAACGAGAGGCGCTGGCAGTAGAGCGGGAAATCCCGCGCCTCCTCGCCGCTGGCCGGGAGCCACGTGCGATAGAGATAGCGTGCGGGAGGCTCCAGGTTGTCGGTGTTGCCAACGACCCGCAGCACCGCGCAGCGTCCGCCGGGGATTTCGCCGACCTCGATTGGCTTCCCGTTCGCCGCGATCGGCTGGTCGGTTCCGACACAGAGGTCAACGCTGTAGTCGGCCGGCGACGCGGGCCGCCGCTCGGACCGCCAGACGTTGAAGGTCGGGTTCGTGCCGGGGTGCAAGCCAGCGGCCTTCCGCCATTCGATGAATCGCCGAATGGTGGCACCGAGCGTCGCCGGATCACCGCGGTGCTCCATGATCGCCACCCGCGTCGGTGGCACGTCGCGGATCGTCACATCGTCGGGCGTGAATGGTCTCGGCATGAGCTTGGTCCTCGCATTGTCGAGTGGCCCGAAGGCCGCAAGCCACGATCCCCAGTCGGGAGCCTTGCTGAAAGACGACGGCGATTGCCCAAACCGTTGCCGAAAGGCGCGGGCGAAGGCGTCTGGTGCGTCGTAGCCGGCATCCATCGCGATTTCAGTGACGCTTTGGGCGTCCCTGTAGGCCAGCCGGTATGAAGCGCGCTTCATGCGAGCAAGCTGAACGTAGCGGTGCACGGACAACCCGAAGGTCGCCGTGAACTGCCGATGGAAGTGGAACTTCGAGAAAGCCGCGATGGCGCTGACCGTCTCCAGGCCCAGATCGTCGTCCAAGTGCCGATCGATGTGATCCAGCACCCTCCGCATCCGGGCATGATAGTTTCGGATCGCTGCACGCATCGTCCCGACCTTCGTGGCGCGACCAGCTAGGCGCACACGGGCATGGCTCGCTCGACCGATCTTGCGGTTCGGGCGGCGGCTGTAGGCTGCTTCGAAGTCTGTTCGCAGGCGGCCGTATCCTGGCGTGAAGGGTAGCTTCGGGTCGACGGCGGGCACCTCCCGAAGCGTCCGCCGTCGACCCGAGCCGCTCAGTATTCCCAGAAGATCCGCTGCAGCTCCTTGGTGTCCTGCGTCTTCGTCAGGGCGACGGCGGCGAGGATCTTGGCCTTCTGCGGGTTCAGGTCGTGGGCCACCACCCAGTCGTACTTGTCGTCGGGCTGCTCGGCGTTGCGCAGGACGAAGCCGTCGCCGACGCGGGACGAGCGGATGATCTGCACGCCCTTGGCACGGAGGTCCTTGAGGGTGTCGACGAGGTAGCCGGCCACGGAGCCATTGCCGGTGCCCGCATGGATGATCGCCCTGGCGCCCCCCGCCACGGCCGTGGTGTAGGGCTCGGGATGCATGTTGCCGGAGCCGTACACGATCGCGACCTCGGGCAGGCTGTCGATGCCGTCGATGTCGAACTCGGAGGTGGTGCCGTGGCGCTTGACCGGCGCGCGGAACCAGTAGGTCTTGCCCTCCACCACCATTCCCAGCGGCCCCCACTGGCTGAAGAAGGCCGAAGGCTTGATGTTGACGCGCTTGGTGGTGTCGCGCCCGGCCTGGATCTCGTCGTTCATGGTCAGGAGTACGCCCTTGGCGCGGGCATCCTTGGCGCCCGCCACCGTGACGGCGTCCAGGAGGTTGAGGGCGCCGTCCGCCGAGATCGCGGTGGAGGGGCGCATCGAGGCCACCATCACGATGGGCTTGTCGGTCTTCACCACGAGGTCGAGGAAGTAGGCCGTCTCCTCGACCGTGTCGGTGCCGTGGGTGATGACGACGCCGTCGACGTCGTCGCGCTTCACCAGGGCGGAGACCTTCTTGGCGAGCTCGATGAGCTGCGCGTTGGTGAAGCTCTCCGAGGCGATCTGGAAGGCCTGCTCGCCGCGCACGTCCGCCACCGCGGCGATGGCGGGCACCGCGGCGATCAGCTTGTCCACCGGCACCTTGGCGGCCTGGTAGGTGGCGCTGTTGGCCGCATCCGCGCCGGCCCCCGCAATGGTGCCGCCGGTGGCGACGATGACGACGCGGGGCTTGGCCGAGGCTGCGGGCGCCGTGGCCGTCGCGCCGGGCTTGGCCGGGATCGGCCCCTCCAGCGCGCGCGCAGGCAGGACGGTGCCGGCCATCAGGGCCATCAGGGCGATCGGCAGGGTACGGCGCATGGGGATTCTCGGGTCGTTTCGGGAGCCGCATTGTGGCGCCGCACCCCGGCGAGGCCCAGCCGAAAAACGCGCCCGTGGCGGATCAATCCCGAGGCATCGCGGGAAATGTCACCCGTGGCGGCTCGATCGCGCGCTGCCGGGCTCCTGCGGGGTCCGCCGCGTTCGGAAGATCCGGCGGGGGCCTTGCACACCCGCGCGTCCGGAGCGAGGAGGCTGACGCGGTACTGCGGGGATCGAGCGGAACGAACCGATCATGACCATCGATCACATCGATCTGTCCCGGGTCGACCTCAACCTGCTCGTCGCCCTCGATGCGCTTCTGGCGGAGCGCAGCGTCACCCGGGCCGCCGCCCGCATCGGCATCGGCCAGTCGGCGATGAGCAGCAGCCTCGCGCGCCTGCGCATCCTGTTCTCCGACGAGCTCCTGACGCGGGCGCCCGAGGGCATGCGCCCGACCCCGCGGGCCTTGGCCCTCGCCGAGCCGGTGCGGACCCTGCTGCGGCAGATCCAGGCGCTGGTGCGGCGCGATGCCGAGTTCGATCCGGCGACCGTGACCCGCACCTTCACCATCGGCCTGCCCGACAGCGCCGAGGTGCTGATCGGCCCGCGCCTCCTCGCCCACCTGCGGAGGGAGGCGCCGGGCATCAGCCTGCTCCTGCGCTCCATCGACCGGATCCGCATCCTGCAGGAGCTCGACGCGGACCGGGTCGACCTCGGCATCGGCTTCTTCTCGGACGGGCAGACCCACCACAAGCAGCGCCTGCTCTACCGCGACAGCTACCTCTGCGTGTTCAACGCCGACCTCGTCGGCCTGGCGCCGCCGATCTCGCTCGACGACTACCTGCGCTTCCCGCACGTGCTCACCAGCCTGAAGGAGACCGCCCACGGCGTGGTCGACGATGCCCTGGCGCGGCTCGGGCGCCGGCGCACCCTGGCGGTGACGACGCCGCGCTTCCTCGCGGTGCCGTTCCTGGTACGCAGCGCCCCCGTGCTGACCACCATGCACGCCCGGCTCGCGACCTTCTTCGCGGGGGCGCTCGGCCTCACCGTGAGCCCGGCTCCGGTGGACCTGGAGGACGTCGCGATCTCGATGCTGTGGCACGCCTCCTACGACGACGACCCCGCCCATCAATGGCTGCGACGGACCCTCCGCACCCTGGTGGAGGAGCCGACCGGAACGATCTGACCGCCGGACGCCGGCGCGCAGCCACGGAAGCGGCACAATCCTGCGCGATTTGCCATCGCGCGTGAGGATTCGCACGGATGTGATTCGTTCGCGGGCGGGGTTCGTTACCGTTCATCAACCGTTCGGTGATTCCCTCCGACAGTGACGCTTCTGGATTTGCACAGGCTCTTCGGGATCAAAGGAACGGAGCTATGAAGAACTCGCTGGTCGCGGCCCTCGTGGCCGCCACGGTCGCCGTCGCGGCGATCCCGGGCGCCCAGGCGCGCGATGGCATCAGCCCGGGTGGCGCGGCCGCCCTCGGCGTGCTCGGCGGCCTCGCCGTCGGCGGCGCCATCGCCTCGTCGCAGAACGATGGCGGCTACTACCCCGGTCGCCCGGTCTACCGGGCCCCGCGCCCGGTCTATGTCGAGGAAGAGGTGTGCCACATGGAGCGCCGCGGCTACGTCGACGCCTACGGCTACGAGCACGTCCGCCGCGTCCGCGTCTGCGAATAGGCCGCGCCTCCCGACGCGACGACCGCGCCGTTCCGGCACGGTCGGCACCCCTGAATGAACGACGGCCCCGCCACCCCGGCGGGGCCGTCGTCGTTTCGCAGGAACCATCCGGCGGACCTCGCACCGGGCGCGCGGCGGAACATGTAATTGTATTAGTTCTAAAATGTTGCGTCATAAGCACGTCGTAAAAGAGATGGGTTTTGCACGGTAAGTCGCTCGTTGACGGGCCAAACTTTTTGTTTCACCTGACAAAAATACATTTGGTCATAGGTTGAAACGTGCCTCGCTCGTCCGTGCTTTCCTGCGTACAACCGTCGATCAGGCCGTTCAGCTTGCGAGCGACGCTGTTCTGCTCGGTGGCTGCTCTCGCCATCGGCGCAGTTTCTTCGGCGGCGGCGCAGCAATCCAGCCCGCCGAGTGCGTCGAGTGTGACCCTGGATACCCTGGAGGTGGTCGGCGACCGCCGGGGCGGCACCGCGATCGGCGCGGCCGAGGACCCGCGCGGACCCGTCGCCGGCTACGTCGCGACCCGCTCCGTCTCCAGCACCAAGACCGACACCGCGATCATCCGGACGCCGCAGGCGATCTCGGTGGTGGGGCGCCAGCAGATCGACGACCAGAAGCCGGCCTCGCTCGCCGAGGCCACGCGCTACGCGCCGGGCGTGCGCGGCGAGACCTTCGGCGCCGACCCGCGCAACGACTGGTTCCTGATCCGCGGCTTCACCGCCCAGGAATCCGGGTACTTCCTCGACGGGCTGCAGCTGTTCACCTCCGCCTTCGCCACCTGGAAGCTCGAACCCTTCGGCCTGGAGCGGCTCGAGATCCTGCGCGGTCCGAATTCCGGCCTCTACGGCGGCGCCAGCCCCGGCGGCATCATCAACGCGGTGAGCAAGCGGCCGCCGATCGTGCCGATCCGCTACGTCGAGACCGGGGTCGACAATTACGGCAATGCCTATGCGGGCTTCGACATCGGCGGACCGGTGGATGCGCCGGGCACCGAGGGCAAGCTGTTCTATCGGCTCGTCGGCCTCGGCCGGGCGGGCGGCACGCAGGTGGACTACGTCAACAACGACCGCTTCTTCTTCGCGCCCTCGATCACCTGGAAGCCCGACGCCGACACCTCGCTCACCGTCCTCGCCCAGGTGCAGCGCGACCGCGCCGGCACGCAGAACTTCCTGCCCTACGAGGGCACGGTGACGCCGGCCCCCTTCGGCTTCATCAAGACGAGCCGCTTCACCGGCGACCCGGCGACCGACCGCCTGACGCGCGCCCAGGATTTCGTGGGCTACGAGTTCGAGCACCGCTTCGACAACGACATCAAGTTCCGGCAGAACGCCCGCCACGGCAGCGTGAGCGTCAACCTCGCCAACCGCTTCGGCGTCGGTTACGCGACCACCCCGGCCGCAGGCGACCTCGGTCGGTTCGACTTCCTGGCGCGTAACACCGGCGTGCAGAGCGACATCGACAACCAGATCATCATCCCGTTCCGGACAGGGGATTTCGGGCACACGGTGCTTGCCGGCTTCGAGTATCGCCGCTACCAGCTCGACGACTTCCAAGTGGGCGGCAGTGGCCCGTCCCTGAATCTCATCCGGCCGATTTACCCGAACACGCCGCTCAACCTGTCCGGTACCTTCAACAACTCGGTCGTCACCCAGAACCAGTTCTCTGCCTACTTGCAGGATGAGATCACGTTCGGCAATTTCACCTTGCTGCTCACGGGTCGCAACGACTGGGTTGCGACCGACAACGATCCCCGTACCCCCAACGCCATCGGCCAGAGCCGTGACGTCAGCGCCTTCACCGGCCGCGCCGCTCTCATCTACAACGACGAGTCGGGTCTGGCGCCCTACGTCTCCTACGCACAAGGCTTCACACCGCTCGTCGGGGTCAACACCTCCCTCCAGCAGCTCTTTCTGCCCGAGAAGAGCGAACAGACCGAGGTCGGTCTAAAATATAAGCCCCCTGGCTTCGACGGATACTTTGCTGCCGCCTTGTTCGATCTTACCCGTACGAACGTGCTGACAGCGAACCCAGCGAACGTGCTTCAGTCCATTCAGACCGGCGCGGTCAACTCGCGCGGTGTCGAAGTAGAGGCCGTGGCCAACCTTGCGCCGGGCTTGCGCGCCGTGGCATCCTACACCGCCTACGACCTCGCTGTGACCCGGGACGGGACCGCGGCCAATATCGGCAAGGTCCTGGTCAATACGCCGGAGCAGTACGGCTCGCTCTTCGTCGACTACACGATCCAGAGCGGAGATCTGCGCGGGCTGGGCTTTGGCGGAGGCGTCCGCGGCGTCGGGCGCTCCTTTGCCGACCAGCTGAACCAGTTCCGCGTGCCGGGCTACGTCGTCGGCGACCTCGTCGCCCATTACGACTGGGAAGGCTGGCGCTTCGCCCTCAACGTTGCGAACGTCTCGGACGAGCGCATCGTGAGCAGCTGCAATTCGGTCACGGCCTGCTACTACGGTGAGCGCCGCCGGGTGCTCGGCAGCATCGGCTACCGCTGGTAGCGTGAGACCGGCCCCCCGCGGGATCAGCCCGCGGGGCTCGGCTCAGAGCGGCTGGTACGTGTGCTCCTCGGCCGGGAAGGTGCCGGAGCGGACCTCCTCGGCATAGTCCTTCACCGCGGCCTCGATCTGGCCGCGCAGGGTGCCGAAGCGCTTCACGAATTTCGGCACGCGGTCGCTCAGGCCCAGCATATCCTCGAGGACGAGGATCTGGCCGTCGCAGGCCATGGTGGCGCCGATGCCGATGGTGGGCGTGGTGATGTCGGGGGAGGTGGCGATGGCCCGGGCGACCGGCTCGACGATGCCCTCCATCACGATGGCGAAGGCGCCGGCGTCGTTGATGGCGCGGGCATCGGCCATCAGGCGGCGCTCGCCATCGGCCTCGCGGCCCTGCACCTTGAAGCCGCCCATGGTGTTCACCGACTGGGGCGTGAGGCCGATATGGCCCATCACCGGCACGCCGCGCTCCACCAGGAAGGCCACGGTCTCGGCGAAACGCGCGCCGCCCTCCATCTTGATCGCTCCGGCACCCGTCTCCTTGAGCACGCGGGCGGCGTTGAGGAAGGCCTGCTGCGGGCTCGCCTCGTAGGAGCCGAACGGCATGTCGACCACGACGAGGGCGCGCGAGGTGCCCCGGATCACCGCCTGCGCCTGGACGATCATCATCTCCAGCGTCACCGGCAGGGTCGATTCCATGCCGTGCATCAGCATGCCGAGGGAATCGCCCACGAGGATGAAGTCGCAGTACGGGTCGAGGATGCCGGCGGTGTGGGCGTGGTAGGCGGTCAGCGCGATGATCTTGCGCCCCTCGGCCTTGCGCTTGGCCAGGTCGATCGCGCGGATGCGGCGGGACTGAACGGCTTGCGACATGCGACTCCACCCGGCTGGTGCGGACCGCCGGAACGCGGCGGGCCGGCTGCTGGTGGCGTCTCTATACACGGCCTCGCCGACGAGCGCGCGCGCCGAAAATGACGGTCGCACGGCAT
The DNA here is from genome assembly GCF_055361545.1 of Methylobacterium sp. TK31. Classification (NCBI taxonomy): domain Bacteria; kingdom Pseudomonadati; phylum Pseudomonadota; class Alphaproteobacteria; order Hyphomicrobiales; family Methylobacteriaceae; genus Methylobacterium; species Methylobacterium sp. TK31. The sequence continues at coordinate 4,309,054 of NZ_CM143964.1, forward strand.
TGTCGCCATGAGGCGATCGCCCGAATTCGCGCCCGCAACGCTCTGATCGTCCGGGTGGTATACCAGATGTCAGGTAGCTCGGCGCAGCAATGTCCGGCAAAGACAACTGTACCGAAAGTCTTGTCCGGGGGCCTCGATAGCAGCGATGGCGTCGCTGCTCCGTGCTCTCTCCGGGCGTTTCCTCCCTAGACTTCCGGGCGCCGCTGGATGCCTTTATTCCGCCACAACAGGACCGCTGTCAACGGTGGTGCGAGTGGTATTCCTGCACAGGCGTGCTGATAAATTGAGCGTGGCCGCGGGACCCGGAAACATCGTGCTCTACGAGCCGGTACGCCCCACCGGCATGTCGCCCGGGCGGCTGCCTCAGCGTTGCGCGTCGGTCCCGGCGCGGGCGCTCCAGGCGGGGTCCTCGGAGATCACCGTGGTCGGGTGGCGCTCCTGCCAGCCCTCGATGCCCTCGGGGAACCAGTGCACGCGGGTATAGCCCTGGAGCACCAGGCGCTTGGCCGCGTTCCAGCTGCCCCAGCACTCCGGGTGGCAGAAGGCCACGACGGCCCGGCCCTTGTCGCCTCCGGTCAGTTCCGCGACGCGCTTCAGGAACAGGGCTTCCCGGGCCGGGTCGAGGGGCGCGGCGCCGGCATTGGCCATCCAGACCGCGCCCGGGACCGAGCGGTGGGCCGGCAGCCAGGGCCGGTCGTCCGGAAACCCCGCCGGGCGCCGGTCGGCCAGCGACACGTCGAGGAGCACCGGCCGGTCGCGGGCGATCAGGGCATCGAGGGCGTCGATGTCGATGACGCTGGCCCCGGCCAGGGTCGCGGGGGTGTAGCCCCGTTGCGGCCCGGTCCAGATCCCGTCCGGCTCGGGCACGTTCACGGGGGAATCCGCCGGGCTGGCCGCCGCCAGGAGGAGCAGGGCGGTGCCTGCCGCCAGGATCCGGAGGAGCTGCTGCCGCATCGCCCGCGGGCCCGCTCAGTTCGTCGCGCTCGGCGCCGTGAAGCTGTGCTCCCAGCGGCCGTTCTGGTTGTCGGTGGCGATCACCTTGATCGGCCCCTGGCCCTCGGGCCGCAGGCCGAAATTGATCACCGGGTTCGAGGCGATCGAGATGTCCCCGTCGAGGGTCAGCACGGCCTGGTCGCCGCGGGTGATCGCGACCTTGTTGATGTAGCGGGCCGGCGTGTAGTCGCGGGTGATCTGGTTCATCTGCATGCCGCTGAAGTTCGGATGGCGGATCATCAGCGTCGCCTCCACCGGGCGTCCGGGCTGGCCTTCCGCGAATTTCAGCTTCATGTCGCCCATGCCCTTCATCGCCTCCTCGTCGCTCATACCCATGGGGGCCGAGCAGCCGCCCGACGCCTTCACGAACTTCGTCGTCTCGAAGAGCTGCCCGTCCTTGGTCTCCACCACCGCGTGGATGTTGGTGTAGTTGTTCACCCGCACCCGGAGCTTGATCTCGCCGGCATCCGCCCCCGGGCCGAAGGCGATGTGGGCGGCGTAGGGCGAGGGATTGTCGTCGATGACGAGGTGGACGCCGGCGATCCGGTCCTTCTCGGGCATCGTCAGGGTGATCGGCACCAGGGCGGCGTCCATCGCCCGCACCGGGGCGTCGATCTTCACCAGGCTGTCGGTAGGCGCGATCCGGCGGTCCCCGAAGATCGACGTCTGGATCTCCTTCCAACGCGCGAGGCGCTCGGATTCGTCGTCGCTCGCACCGGCGGCATGAACCGCGCTCGGACGGAGCGCGGTTCCGGCGGTGGCCAGGGGCAGGGCAAGGGTCAGCGCCGCGAGGACGGAGCGGACGAGGACGGGTTTGGCTGGGCGCGTCACGGCGTTTCTCCTGGTGAACGATCGTTGTCGAATCTGTGCATCATCATGTGGCGTGGGCGATGCCGGGCTCAAGCTGCCGGTTCATTCCCATTCCAGTTCCTTGAAGGCCTGGGTGACGTTGCGGCCGTTATAGGTGTCGAACAGGACCCATCGGTCGCGCTCCGACTGGCCAACCGTCTGCACCGCCTTCTCGATCGGCACGTCCGCCGCGATGGCCTTCCGGGTCTCGTCCCGGAGCGTCGCGAGGTAGCGGGTCAGGTCGTCCAGGGCGGGCGCGAGGTCGACCAGCCGCGGCCCGTGGCCCGGGACGGCCTTGGCGGCCCCCATCGCGCGCAGACGGTCCGCCTCCTTGAGCCAGCCGAGGAGGCTGCCGTCGAGGGAGGGGATGCGGGTCACGAACAGGAGGTCGGCGGGAAACAGGATGCCGCTCGCCGAGTCGCGCATGGAGAGGTCGCAGTTCGTATGCGCCGCGCCGTGGGCGGTGAAGCGCAAGGTTCGCCCGCCGAGATCCACCTCGGCGCCATCCGCCACCTCCAGGGTGGGATAGACCACGCGGCCGGCCCGGTCGGCACCCAGGATCTCGGCGAGGCGGCCGCGGTAATATTCGCCCCGGGCGTCGAGGGCGGCGCGCAGGGCATGGTGGCCGACATAGACCGGGTTGTCCTCGGCGAAGGCCGACGCCCCGAAGCAATGGTCCGGGTGGACATGGGTCAGCACCACGTGACTGATCGGCTTGTCGGTGCGCTTCCGGATCTCGCCACGCAGCCAGGCTCCGTCGGCGAGGCTTCCGCCCGACTCGGTGACGAGCACGGACCGGTCGCCGACGATGAAGCCGATATTGGCGATGGCGTCGTTGTTCTCCGGGGTCGCCTCGGCGTCGGGGCCGCGCCGGATGAAGATGCCGGGGCCGACCTCCTGCAGGTCGAAGCCCTCGGCGGACCGTCCGAGGGTGGGCAGGCAGCACAGGCACAGGCCACCGAACAGGGCGCTGCGCCGCGTGCTGCTCCAGCGTGATCGGCCGGCATCCGCCCGCATCGTCTTCCTCCGTTCTGTTGTTCTACCAATTAGTAGGTAGATTTTTTGCCACGTCAACGGCATAAGCCGGGAGGCCGGCTGCCGGCCGATCACGGCTGCGCGTGCGGGCACCGGCGGACGAGGGCGGCGGTCCACGAGGAGACGACGAGACGATGAGGGATACCCGTGCCGAGCTGTTGCTGCAGGCCGAGACCCTGGTGCGGCGCCGGGGCTATGCCGGCTTCAGCTACGCGGACCTCGCCGAAACGGTCGGGATCCGGAAGGCGAGCATCCACCACCACTTCGCCACCAAGTCCGACCTCGCCCACGCCCTCGTGGCGGCCTACGACGCCCGCTACGACGCGGCCCTGGCCGAGATCCGGGCCGGCGAGCCGGACGCGATCGGCCGGATCGCCGCCTACGGGGCGCTCTATCTCGGCGGCGTCGAGGCGGGCCTCGGCTGCCTCTGTGCCGTCCTGGCCATCGAGGGCGACGCCCTGCCGGATTCCTTGCGCGTCGACATCGCCCGCTTCTTCGAGAAGCACATCGCATGGCTCGAGGACGTGCTCGCCGAGGGCATCGCCGCGGGGCGCATCCGCGCCTCCGCCGAGCCTGGACCCAGCGCCCGCATGGTGATCGCCGCCCTCGAGGGGGCCCTCCTCATGGAGCGCCTGCTCGCCGGGCCGGCGGGCTTTCGCGGCACGCTCGCGGCGCTCTGCGACGGTCTGCGGGCCGGCGGGGTTGCGTCCGGCCGGGGTTCCATCCCACCGAACTGATACAATATAACAGGCTGCAGCGACGCCTCCCGCGCCATCGACGAAGAGCGACCATGTCCGACAGCCCGAACACCGCCTCCGCCAAGATCCCCGTCACCGTGCTCACCGGCTACCTGGGGGCGGGCAAGACCACGCTCCTGAACCGCATCCTCACCGAGAACCACGGCAAGCGCTACGCGGTGATCGTCAACGAGTTCGGCGAGATCGGCATCGACAACGACCTCATCATCGGCGCCGACGAGGAGGTGTTCGAGATGAACAACGGCTGCGTCTGCTGCACCGTGCGCGGCGACCTCATCCGCATCATGGACGGCCTGGTGAAGCGGCGCGGCAAGTTCGACGCGATCATCGTCGAGACCACGGGCCTGGCCGATCCTGCCCCCGTCGCCCAGACCTTCTTCATCGACGAGGATGTGGGCGCGGCCGCCCGCCTCGACGCGGTGGTGACGGTGGCCGACGCCAAGTGGCTCTCGGACCGCCTCAAGGACGCCCCCGAGGCCAAGAACCAGATCGCCTTCGCGGACGTGATCCTGCTCAACAAGGCCGACCTCGTGGAGGAGGCCGACCTCGCCCGGGTCGAGGCCCAGATCCGTGCGATCAATCCCTACGCCAAGGTCCACCGCACCGAGCGCTGCGCGGTGCCCCTCGAGGCGGTGCTGGAGCGCAACGCCTTCGATCTCGGCCGCATCCTCGACATCGAGCCCGACTTCCTGGAGGAGGGCCATCACCATCATCACGACGACGACATGCAGTCGGTCTCGGCCAGCATCGACGGGCCCGTGGACCCGGAGAAGTTCATGCCCTGGATCTCGACCCTGACCCAGGTCCAGGGCCCCGACATCCTGCGCTGCAAGGGCATCGTCGCCTTCCCGAACGAGCCGCAGCGCTTCGTCTTCCAGGGCGTGCACCAGATCCTCGACGGCGACCTCCAGGGTCCGTGGAAGGACGGCGAGCCCCGGGTGTCCCGTGTGGTCTTCATCGGCCGCAAGCTCGACCCGGCGGAGATCCGGGCCGGGTTCGAGGATTGCCGGGCGGCCTGATCGGGCCCGGGTCCTCGCGACGGCGCTACGGCGAACCGATCGCGCAGCGGAGCATTGTCCGTGCGGCCGCCGCGCTCCCACCGAGGGGCCCGGCGCCGCACGCACCTCCCGATCGGAACCCCGTCATGACCCTGCGCCAGATCCGCCTGCGCCCACATCGTCTACGTCTCGCCGGCCTGACCGGCCTGCTCCTGGTCGCACCCCTGCTCCTCGATCCGGGGGCGATGGCCGGACCGGCACAATCCTATGAATTCCAGCAGCGCGGGGCCGCCCGGGCCTGTCCGCCGCCGCTCAAATTCGCGGCCGGCGCCTGCGTCCGGCAATGTCCGGCCGGCTACCGCGACACCGGCCGCACCTGCCGCTTCAAGTCGATGCGCCGCTAGGCCGAACAGGCGCCGCCGGGCCGAAGCGGGAGGGGGCGAGCCGCCGTCCGGCCCCTCCGCTGCCGGCCAAACACCGTTCCCGCAACACTTGGTTTACCATTCCGGCACAGGATCGATCCGGGCCGGCATCACGCTGCCGGCCGCGATCGGCTGCCCCCGTCCGGGCGCCGTGAGGCCCCGGAGAGCGCTGATCCCATGATGTCCCGCGCCGAACGCACGCCCCTGACGGATTGGTGGTGGACCGTCGACCGCGGCCTCCTCGCCGGGCTCGGGGCGCTCATGGTGGCGGGCCTCGTCTTCCTCATGGGCGGCGGGCCGCCGGTGGCCGAGAAGATCGGCCTGCCGACCTTCCACTTCCTCAACCGGCAGGCCCTCTACCTCGCGCCCACGATCCTCATCATCGTCGGCGTGTCCTTCCTGTCCCTGCGCCACATCCGGCGCGTCGCACTCTTCACCTGGATGATGGGCGTCGCCCTCTGCATCCTGGCGAGCAAGTTCGGGCCGGAGATCAAGGGCGCCCATCGCTGGATCCAGTTCGGCGCCATCGGCATCCAGCCCTCGGAATTCGTGAAGCCCGCCTTCGTGGTGGTGGCGGCCTGGGCCTTCTCGGAGGGCGCCCAGCGCCGCGACATGCCGGGCGGCCTGCTGGCGATCCTGCTCCTGCCGGTCACCATCGTGCCCCTCGTGCTGCAGCCCGATTTCGGCCAGACCATGCTCATCACCATCGTCTGGTGCGCGCTGTTCTTCGTGGCCGGCCTGCACTGGTTCTGGGTGGCGGGCCTCGGTGCCGGCGGCCTGATCGGCGTCGCCGCCGCCTACCGCTTCCTGCACCACGTCCGCGAGCGCATCGACCGCTTCCTCGACAGCGATTCCGGCGACAACTTCCAGGGCTACTGGGCCCGGCAATCCTTCAATTCCGGCGGCTGGTTCGGCACCGGCCCGGGGGAGGGCGTCGCCAAGCGCCACCTGCCCGACGCCCATACCGACTTCATCTTCTCGGTGACGGGCGAGGAATTCGGCACCATCGTCTGCCTCGGGCTCGTCCTGCTCTTCGCCTACATCGTCATGCGCGGCCTCAAGCTGGCCCGCCGCACCGACGACACCTTCTCGCGGTTGGCGATCACGGGTCTGACCACCCTGTTCGGGCTCCAGGCCTGCATCAACATGGCGGTGAACGTGCGGCTGATGCCCGCCAAGGGCATGACGCTGCCCTTCGTCTCCTACGGCGGCTCCTCGCTGATCTCGCTGGCCCTCGGCATGGGCTTCCTCGTGGCCTTGACCCGCAAGCGCCCCCGGACCACCACCCTGAGCCAGAAGCCGCCGGGCACCGCCCCGGCGACGATCGCCGGAGTGATGCGTTGACCGTTGCGACCGCCACGATCCTGCTCTGTGCCGGCGGCACGGGCGGGCACCTGTTCCCCGCCGAGAGCCTGGCGCATGCCCTGCGCGCCCGGGGCGTGCGGGTGGTGCTGGCCACTGATGCGCGGGTGGATTCCATCGCCGCCGGCTTCCCGGCCTCCGAGATCGTCACCATCGCGTCGGCCACGCCCTCCGGCCGCTCCCTGATCCAGCGCGGCACCGCGCTCCTCACCCTCGGGCGGGGCTTCGGCGTCGCCGCCCGGCAGATCCGACGCATCAACCCGGCCGCCATCGTGGGGTTCGGCGGCTACCCCACGGTGCCGCCGATGCTGGCGGGGCAGCTCCTGCGGGTGCCGACCGTCCTACATGAGCAGAACGCCGTGATGGGGCGGGCCAACGCCTTCCTGGCGCGGGGTGCCCGGGCCATCGCCACGGGTTTTCGCGACGTGCGCGGCGTGCCCGCCAAGGCCCTCGCCCCCCGGACCCATACCGGCAATCCCCTACGCCCGGCGGTGCTCGAGGCGGCGAAGGATCCCTACCCGCCGGTGGGCGCCGGCGATCCCCTGCACCTCCTCGTCTTCGGCGGCAGCCAGGGCGCCCGGGTGATGGGCGAGGTCGTGCCCGGTGCCATCGCCAACCTGCCCGCCGACCTGCGTGCGCGCCTCCACCTGGTGCAGCAGGTGCGGGCCGAGGACCTGACGCAGGTCCAGAACCTCTATCTCGGCCTGGGCCTCGCCGGCCTCGAGGCCGCGCCCTTCTTCAAGGACCTGCCCGCCCGCATGGCGGCGGCCCATCTCGTGATCGGCCGCTCCGGCGCCTCGACGGTCTCGGAGCTCGCCGCCATCGGCCGGCCCGCCATCCTGGTACCGCTGCCCGGCGCCCTCGACCAGGACCAGGCGGCCAATGCGGCGACGCTCGCGACCATCGGCGCCGCGCAGGCGATTCCGCAATCCGCCTTCACGCCGGATCGCCTCACGGCGGAGCTGGTCGACCTCTTCACCAATCCCGAAAAATTGACCGCGGCGGCCTCAGCCGCCAAAAGCGCTGGAATTCACGACGCCGCCGAGCGGCTGGCCGACATCGTCGTCGCGACGGCGGCGAACCCTTGAGCCCTTCCGCCCGGTAGATCCCGTCGGCGCCCATTCGTCCGCGCCCGACGCCCCTGAGACTGGTCCTTCCCATGAAGCTGCCCGACAAGCTCGGCCCCATCCACTTCATCGGCATCGGCGGCATCGGCATGTCCGGCATCGCCGAGGTGATGCACAACCTCGGCTATACCGTGCAGGGGTCGGACGCCAACGACAACGCCAACGTCCGGCGCCTGGCCGAGAAGGGCATGCGCACCTTCATCGGGCACGAGGCCGGCAACGTCGAGGAGGCCGCCCTCGTGGTGGTCTCCACCGCGATCCGCCGCGACAACCCCGAACTCGTGGCCGCCCGCGAGCGCCGCCTTCCGGTGGTGCGCCGGGCCGAGATGCTGGCCGAGCTGATGCGCTTCAAGTCCTGCGTCGCCATCGCGGGCACGCACGGCAAGACCACGACGACCTCCCTCGTCGCCACCCTGCTCGATGCCGGCAACCTCGATCCCACCGTGATCAACGGCGGCATCATCAACGCCTACGGCACCAACGCCCGCATGGGCGAGGGTGAGTGGATGGTGGTGGAGGCCGATGAATCGGACGGCACCTTCCTGAAGCTGCCGGCGGACGTCGCCATCGTCACCAACATCGACCCCGAGCACCTCGACCATTTCGGCTCGTTCGACGCGGTCAAGGACGCCTTCCGGCGCTTCATCGACAACATCCCGTTCTACGGCTTCGCCGTGATGTGCATCGACCACCCGATCGTGCAGGACCTCGTCGGCCACATCGAGGATCGTCGCATCATCACCTACGGCGAGAATCCGCAGGCCGATGTCCGCCTCATCGACGTGGACCTGCGCGGCGGTCAGAGCCGGTTCCGCGTGATGATCCGCGACCGGCGCCCGGGCTTCCGCCTGGAGATGGAGGACCTCGTCCTGCCGATGCCGGGCAAGCACAACGCGCTGAACGCCACCGCGGCGCTCGCGGTGGCCCACGAGCTCGGCGTCGAGCCGGAGGCGATCCGCAAGGCGTTGGCCGGCTTCGGCGGCGTCAAGCGCCGCTTCACCCGGACCGGGGAGTGGAACGGCGCCCTGATCTTCGACGATTACGGACACCATCCGGTGGAGATCAAGGCGGTGCTGAAGGCCGCCCGCGCCTCCACCGAGGGCAACGTCATCGCCATCGTTCAGCCGCACCGCTACACGCGCCTCGCCTCGCTGTTCGATGATTTCTGCACCTGCTTCAACGATGCCGACACGGTCATCGTCGCCCCCGTCTACGCGGCGGGCGAGGCGCCGATCGAGGGCATGGACCGCGACGGTCTCGTCTCGGGCCTGAAGTCGCGCGGCCATCGCGACGCCATCGCGCTGCAGCGCTCCGAGGACCTCGCCGGCATCGTCGCCGGCCGCGCCAAGCCCGGCGACTACGTGGTGTGCCTCGGTGCCGGCAACATCACGCAATGGGCCTACGCCCTGCCGGGCGAACTCTCCGCCCTGGACGGCGTGAAGGCGTGAGCCCGGCCTACCTGCCGGCACCGTCCGGGATGAGATCCTCCGGGTCGACGCCCAGTGCGCCCGCGAGAGCGCGATAGACGACGATGTCGGCCGCGCGTTCGCCCCGTTCCATCGCCGATAGGGCAGGTTCGGTGATCCCGCCGAGACGCGCTAGGGCGGCCGTGGTCATCCCCCGGCGCCCCCGCCAGAAGGCAAGGGCGGTCGGAGCCCGGCGCAGGGCATCGAGATCCGATTCGCTCAGCGCCTCGTCCGCTCCGCAGGCCAGACGATTGCAGGAGGCCTGCAACGTCCGCGCGTCCGCCGCGTCCTCCGCAAGGGCGACGAGTCGCTCGAAATCCGCTTCCGGCAGGATCACGATGGCGTCGCCCGAGGGCGTCTTGGTGCGCACGATGGTCATACCGATCTTCCTAACCGTAGATCGAGCCGCGCGGGCCGATGTCATGCACCATGATCCCATCCGGCCCGATCGTGAAGATCACGCGCCAGTCGCCGATCCGAAGCCGGTAGCCCTCGGTGCCCTTCAGCGCCCTGACGTTGTTGGCGAGCGCTTCCGGCCTCTCGGCGAGGAGGCGCAGTTTCTCGCGGATGAGCGCTTCCGTTCTGGGCGGCATTCGGGTGAGGGCACGCGCTACCGGGCGTGTGTAACCCACCATCCGACCCATCACGCGTCTCCGCACCCGATCATGCAACCTTTCGTTGCTTTATCTGAAAAGCACCAGTCCCAATGACCGCCTTCCCGGACATCACCCCCGACATCCGTGCCCGGGCGCCGGCCCTGCGCGGACGGCTCATCGCCAACCAGCCCCTGTCGGACCTGACCTGGTTCCGGGTCGGCGGTCCGGCACAGGTGCTGTTCACGCCCGCCGATGCGGAGGATCTCGGCCTTCTGCTGGCGGCCCTCGACCCGGAGACCCCCGTCACCGTGATCGGCCTCGGCTCGAACCTCATCGTGCGCGACGGCGGCGTGCCGGGCGTCGTGATCCGCCTCGGCGGCCGGGCCTTCGGAACGGTGGAGATCGACGGCGAGACCCTGCGGGTCGGCACGGCGGTGCCGGACATGCGCCTCGCCAAGGCGGCGGCCGAGGCCGGGCTCGACGGGCTGGCGTTCTTCCGCGGCATTCCGGGCTCGGTCGGCGGCGCGCTGCGCATGAATGCGGGCGCCCATGGCGGCGAGACCACCGACGTGCTGGTGGAGGCCCACGGCATCGACCGCCGGGGGCAGGCGCGCCGCTTCACCCATGCGGAGATGGGCTTCGCCTACCGGCACAGCGGCGCCCCCAACGACGTGATCTTCACGAGCGCGGTCTTCCGGGGCCGCCCGGGGAACCGCGAGACGATCGAGGCCGAGATGGAGCGGGTGACGGCGGCCCGCGAGGCGGCCCAGCCGATCCGCGAGCGCACGGGCGGCTCCACCTTCAAGAACCCGCCCGGAGCCAAGGCCTGGCAGCTCGTCGACGCGGCCGGCTGTCGCGGCCTGACGGTCGGCGGCGCGCAGGTCTCGGAGATGCACTGCAACTTCCTGATCAACCGCGACAACGCCACGGCGGCCGACATCGAGGGGCTCGGCGAGGAGGTGCGCCGGCGCGTGCGCGAGACCTCCGGCGTCGAGCTCCACTGGGAGATCAAGCGCCTCGGTCTCGATCCCGCCACCGCGAATCGGTAGGTCTTCCGTGGCGGCCTTGCGATCCCCACCGGAGCCGGGATCGCGAGGCCGCCGGTGATGAGCCCGCGCGCTCTTCGAATGGGGGACACACATGGCCACGGATGCCGATACGGACGATACGGCGTTGCACGAGGGTGAGAACCCCTTCGCGGCCTTCACCGAATGGGGCGGGCCGGCCGATGATGAGGCCTATGCCGAGCTCTGAGGTGTCCACCACCCCCTCATCCACGGACCGGACCAGACCGTTCCGCGACGACATCGACAGCTTCTCCCGCGACCGACGCTACACCTGACGGAGTCCCCATGTCCCAGCACGTCGCCGTCCTCATGGGCGGGTGGTCCTCCGAGCGGCCGGTCTCCCTGAATTCGGGCCATGCCTGTGCCGATGCCCTCGAGGGGCAGGGCTTCCGCGTCACCCGCGTCGACGTCCAGCCGGACATCGCGACGGTGCTCACCGACCTGCGGCCCGACGTGGCCTTCAACGCGCTGCACGGGCCGGCGGGCGAGGACGGCACGATCCAGGGCCTGCTGGAGCTGCTGCGCATCCCCTACACCCATTCCGGCGTGCTGGCCTCGGCACTGGCGATGCACAAGGAACGTGCCAAAGTGGTCATGCGGGCGGCCGGCGTCAGCGTCCCGGAGGGCCGCGTCGTTAACCGTCATGAGGCCGCAAAGTCACACGTGCTGACGCCGCCCTACGTGCTGAAGCCGGTGGCCGAGGGCTCCTCCATGGGGGTCATCATCGTGCGCGACGGACGCTCCCATCCGCCCCAGGAGGTGGGCCGGGAGGATTGGGGCTATGGCGATGAAATCCTTGCGGAAACCTACGTCGCCGGGCGCGAGCTGACCTGCGCCGTGATGGGCGATAGGGCCCTCGGCGTGATCGAGATCAAGCCGGCTTCCGGGGAGTGGTACGACTTCGACGCGAAGTACGCCGAGGGGGGGTCGATCCACGTCCTCCCGGCAGAAATTAAACCAAATCTTTACCAGCGTGTCCAAGAGTTGTCGTTAACGGCGCATCAAGCACTCGGGTGCCGGGGCATCAGCCGTGCGGACCTTCGCTACGACGACACACCGGGGGGAACCGGTGCCCTCGTCGTGCTGGAGGTCAACACGCAACCCGGCATGACGAAGACGAGCTTGGTCCCGGAGATCGCAGCCCATGCGGGCTATAGTTTCGGTGAGCTCGTCCAATGGATGGTGGAGGACGCAACGTTGGGCCGGTAGGGGCCGAAGGCCCGTTCGGCGGCCAAGGTCCGCTGGGCCAAGGTCCGCTGGGCCAAGGTCCGCTGGGCCAGGGTCCGCTCGGGCCCGCCGCCGGGACGATCGCTTCCGTCCGCGCGGCGCTCGGCGCCCGCCTGCGCCGCTTCGCGCCGCCCGGCCGCCGCTCCCGTCTCGCCCTCCCGATCGAGCGCCGCGTCCCGCGCCACCTCGGCACGGCGGGCTTCTCCGTCTCCTTCGCGGCCCTCGCCCTTGCGGGCTTCGTCGGCAGCGGCGCCTATGACCGCTTCGTGGCCGAGCACGGCCGCCCCCTCGACATCATGGCGCGGCTCGCCGGCTTCGGCGTCGAGCGCGTCACCATCTCGGGCATCGCCCGGCTCTACGAGCGCGAAGTGCTGCAGGCCGCCGGCATCGACGGCCATTCCTCGGTGGTCTTCCTCGACGTGGCGGAAGCCCGCGAGCGCCTGCTGGCGGTGCCGCTGATCGCCAGCGCCTCCGTGCGCAAGGTCTATCCGAACGAGATTGTCATCACCCAGGTCGAGCGCGAGCCCGCCGCCCTCTGGCAGCGCAACGGCGAGATCGCCGTGATCGCCGCCGACGGCACGGTGATCGACCAGATGCGCGACGACCGCTACGCCGCCCTTCCCCTCGTGGTCGGCGACGACGCCAACCTGAAGCTCAAGGACTACCTCGCCCTGATCGAGGCGGCCGGCACCCTGGCCGAGCGGGTCAAGGCCGGCACCTACGTCTCCGGCCGGCGCTGGACCCTCAAGCTCGACGGCGTCGACATCCGCCTGCCCGAGACGGGGGCGACCGAGGCCCTGGCCCGGCTGGTCAAGCTCGAGCGCGACAACCGCATCCTCGAGAAGGACATCATCGCGGTGGACCTGCGCATGCCCGACCGGGTGGTGGTGCGGCTCACCGAGGAGGCGGCCGCGGCCCGCGCCGAATCTCAGAAGAAGTCGAAGCCCAAGGGGACCAGCACATGAGCCGCACGATCCGTCCGGCGCATCCCGCGTCCCGTCCCCGCCACACCCGCTCCGCCCGGTAGCCCGATGCACGACCCGCACGGCCTCACCCCACGCCTGAAACCGCTCTCCGCCCGGCGCAGCACCACCCTCTCGGTGCTCGACATCGGAACGAGCAAGGTCGTCTGCCTCATCGCCGAGCTCCAGCCGGCCGAGGCCCTCACCACCCTGCGCGGGCGCACCCACTTCGCCCGCGTCATCGGCATCGGCCACCAGCGCTCGCAGGGACTCAAGGGCGGCGTGATCGTCGACCTCGAGGCCGCCGAGGGCGCGATCCGCCAGGCGGTCCACGCCGCCGAGCGGATGGCGAAGGTCGAGGTGCAGTCGGTCATCGTCAACATGTCCGGCGGCCGCATCGGCTCGCAGCACTTCGAGGCCCGCGTCGGCACCCGCACCGGCACCGTCACGGGCTCCGACGTGGAGCGCGTGCTGGAGACCGCCTCGGCCCACGGCGTCAGTCCCGGCCGGGCCGTGCTCCACGCCCTGCCCACCGGCTACGCCATCGACGGCCAGGGCACGGTCATCGATCCGTCGGGCATGATGGGCGACGCCCTCGGGGTCGACCTGCACGTGGTCACCGGCGAGGCGGCCGCGGCCCGCAACCTCATGCTCGCCGTCGAGCATTGCCACCTCGGCGTCGAGGCGGTGATCGCCACCCCCTACGCCGCCGGCCTCTCGGCCCTGGTGGACGACGAGGCCGAGATGGGCGTCGCCGTGGTCGACATGGGCGGCGGTACCACCAGCGTCGGCGTGTTCTCCGGCGGCCACCTCGTCCACGTGGACGCGGTCGCGGTCGGCGGCCACCACGTCACCATGGACATCGCGCGCGGCCTCTCCACCCGGGTCGCCGCGGCCGAGCGCCTCAAAACCCTCTACGGCTCGGCCATCGCTACCGCCTCCGACGAGCGCGACATGATCGCGGTCCACGGGGTCGGCGAGGACGAGGGCGACGCGCCCAACCACGTGCCGCGCTCGCAGCTCGTGCGGATCATCCGCCCGCGCGTCGAGGAGGTGGTGGAACTGGTGCGCGACCGCCTGCGCGCCGCGGGCTTCTCGGCCCAGGCCGGGCGCCGGGTGGTGCTGACGGGGGGCGCGAGCCAGCTCGTCGGCCTGCCGGAGGTCGCCCGCCGGGTGATGGAGGGCCAGGTCCGCATCGGCCGGCCGCTGGGCATCCGCGGCCTGCCGGAGGCCGCCAAGGGCCCCGCCTTCTCGGCGGCGGTGGGCCTCCTGGTCTACCCGCAGGTGGCGCATGCGGAGCATTTCGAGCCGCGGGGCCACGGGGCCTTCGCCGGCACGGGAACGGACGGCTACCTCTCGCGCGTCGGACGCTGGATCCGCGAGAGCTTCTGAGACGACCGCCGGAACGCCCGAAACCCCGCGGGGTGGGCGGAACGGTCAGACCCAAATCGGCGCTCCTGGCTTCAGGCAGGCGTCAAACGAAACGTGAAAGGCACGAGAGGCTCGACACCATGGCCATCAGTCTGCAGGCGCCGGATATCCGGGAACTCAAGCCCCGCATCACCGTCTTCGGTGTCGGCGGAGCCGGCGGCAACGCCGTCAACAACATGATCGAATCCGGCCTGCTGGGCTGCGAGTTCGTGGTCGCCAACACCGACGCCCAGGCGCTGACCTCCTCGAAGGCCGAGCGCGTGATCCAGATGGGCCTCGGCGTGACGCAGGGCCTCGGCGCCGGCTCGCACCCCGAGGTCGGTTCTGCGGCCGCCGACGAGGTGATCGACGAGATCCGTGACCAGCTCTCCGGCGCCCACATGTGCTTCATCACCGCCGGCATGGGCGGCGGCACCGGCACCGGTGCGGCCCCCGTCATCGCCCGCGCCGCCCGCGACATGGGCATCCTCACCGTCGGCGTCGTCACCAAGCCCTTCCAGTTCGAGGGCGTGCGCCGGATGCGCACGGCCGAGGCCGGCATCCAGGAGCTCCAGGCCGCCGTCGACACCCTGATCGTGATCCCGAACCAGAACCTGTTCCGGGTCGCCAACGAGAAGACCACCTTCGCCGACGCCTTCGCGATGGCCGACCAGGTGCTCTACTCGGGCGTCGCCTGCATCACCGACCTGATGGTCAAGGAAGGTCTGATCAACCTCGACTTCGCCGACGTCCGCGCGATCATGCGCGGCATGGGCAAGGCCATGATGGGCACCGGCGAGGCCTCGGGCGAGAACCGCGCCAACCGCGCGGCGGAAGCCGCCATCGCCAACCCGCTCCTCGACGACGTCTCGATGAAGGGCGCCCGCGGCCTGCTGATCTCGATCACCGGCGGCAACGACCTCACGCTCTACGAACTCGACGAGGCCGCCACCCGCATCCGCGAGGAGGTCGACTCGGACGCCAACATCATCCTCGGCGCCACCTTCGACGAGAGCCTCGACGGCATCATCCGGGTCTCGGTGGTCGCCACCGGCATCGAGCCGGCCCTGATCGCCGCCAACTCCCAGAACAACCCCGACATCGTGCAGACCGAGCAGCGCATCGCCGAGGTCGCCGAGCGTCTGCGTGCGGAAGCGAGGGCGCGGGCCGCACAGCCCGCCTCCACCTTTCGCCCCGTCGGACAGGACGGAGCCGTAGCGGCCCCGGCCGCGCAGCCCGCCGCCCAGGCGTCGCTGCAGGCCGCGTCGTTCCAGGCCGCGCCGCTCCAGCCCGCCCCGGTCCAGGCGCCGGTGCAGCAGACCCTGCGCGCGCCGGAGCCGGTGGCCCTCGCCCCCGAGCCGATGCGGGTCGAGCTGCCCCAGGCCCCGGTGATGCGCGACGAGGTGATGCTGACCCAGACCCAGCCGCGCGCCGCCATGTCCTACGAGCCCGCGCCGATGCCGGCCCCCGAGCCCGCGCCCCAGCACGCCGCCGGCCCGTTCGTGCCGCCCCGGCCGGCCGTGGCCGTGGCCCGCGCGCCCCGCATGCCGCAGATCCAGGACCTGCCGCTTCCCGCCCAGGCCCAGCTCCGGGCCCGCGAGGAGCAGCCGGCGGAGCCGGCCGGCGATTCCAAGCGCATGACGCTGCTGCGCCGTCTCGCGACGGTGGGCTTCGGCGGACGCCGCGAGGATGTCGAGGCCGCGCCGCTCCCGCCGATGCGGGCGCCCGCCGCCCCGGTCCCGCAGGCCGCCCCGCCCGCGGACTACGCCAAGCGCGTCCCGGTGCAGGCGCCCCCGGCCTACCGCCCGGCCCAGGGCAACCTCGATCCCCAGGGTCGCGTCGCCCCCCAGGCCCGCATGATGGACGACGACCAGCTCGAGATCCCGGCCTTCCTGCGCCGCCAGGCGAACTGACGCCGGGGTCCGACGGACCCTTCAACACCCGGGCTGAGATATTTCAGCCACAGGCCCGGAGCCTCGCGGCTCCGGGCCATGCCTATTGTTAAAGCGTTGTTTCAAAACGAGATTCGGATTTGCTGGTGGAAACCGCGGCTGTAACACAGCGTAAGAATCCGTGATTTGGCCTGCCTTTGAGGCGCGGCTATACGAATTTTGGAACGACAAGGCGCGGTGGTTTCGGCCATCAGACGCCGGCAGGGGCTTCAAGCAGCGGACGGATCGCAAGGGGCGAACAGCGCATCCCAACGGGATGCGCGCGCCCGATCACGGCCGAGGGCTATGGAATGCGAACGAACCAACAGACGACCCTCAAAGCCCCCGCGACCCTGAGCGGCATCGGCGTCCACTCCGGGAACCCGGTCGAGATCACGCTGCATCCGGCCCCCGCCAACCACGGCATCGCCTTCCTCCGCACCGGAATGCCCACCGGCAACGACCGGCTCATCAAGGCCCACCACGCCTGCGTCTCCGCCACCGAACTCTGCACCGTCATCGGTGACGTCGAGAGCGGCGCCGTCGCCACCATCGAGCACCTGATGTCGGCGCTCTACGGCCTCGGGATCGACAACGTCCTCGTCGAGATCGACGGCCCCGAGATGCCCATCCTCGACGGCAGCGCGCTCCCCTACGTACAGGCCATCGACGCCGTCGGCACCGCGACCTGCGGCGCCGCCAAGCGCTGGATCAAGGTCCTCCGTTCCGTCCGCATCGAGGTCGGCCGGGCCTTCGCCGAGCTCCGCCCCATCGACCGGGGCTTCCGCCTCGACGTCGAGATCGATTTCGAGAATCCGGTGATCGGCCGCAGCCGCAAGGCGATGGACCTCACCCCCTCCGCCTATCGCCGCGAGATCGCCGGCGCCCGCACCTTCGGCATGATGCGCGACGTGGAGCGCTACTGGAAGGCCGGTTTCGCCCTCGGCGCCTCCCTCGAGAACACCGTCGCGGTCGGCGAGACCGCCGTCGTGAACCCCGAGGGCCTGCGCTACGCCGACGAGTTCGTCCGGCACAAGTTCCTCGACGCCGTGGGCGACCTCGCCCTCGCCGGGCTCCCGCTCCAGGGCGGCTACCGCTCCTATTGCGGCGGCCACCGCATGAATGTCGGCGTCCTCACCGCCCTGTTCTCCGATCGCGCCAACTACGCCATCGTCGAGGGTCCCGGTGCCCGCCGCGAGGCCAGCCTGACCGAGTTCGGCGCCAGCCTCGGCATCGCCGCCTTCGTCGGCGATCTGTAGCGCCACCGACACACAGCCTTCGTTTCTGTGAAGGGCGTGGCCCGCCCGCCGCTTTCGCGCCCAAATCGCGCTCCACGGTGAATCGAGCGTGAAACGGGACGTCCGTCCGGTGTGCAGCGCACCCGGATCGTGGCATGAGGCCGTCAGCCACGCGACCGACCTTTGTGATGGCTTGACGACGCGCGTCCGGGACCGGACCCGTCTGTTGGGGGAAGACCGGAATGCGCCTTACTCATCCCAACCGCGGTGCGATGGCGGCCGTGCTGGTGTCCGTCATCGGCTTCGGCCTCGGCGGATGCGACGCCCTCGACTCGATCAATCCCTTCGCCGAGAAGTACAAGCCCGAGGTCATCCCGGACGTTCCCGCCGACAAGCTCTACAGCGAGGGCCTGGCGCGGATGGAGGACAAGGACTACGAGGGCGCCTCGAAGAAGTTCGGCGAGCTCGATAAGGCCTACAGCTACTCCGACTGGTCGCGCAAAGCGCTGCTGATGACGGCCTACGCCAATTACGAGGGCGCGAAGTACGACGACGCCATCAACGCCTCGAAGCGCTACCTCCAGCGCCACCCGGCGAGCAAGGATGCGGCCTACGCCCAGTACCTGATGGCGATGTCGCACTACAAGCAGATCCCCGACGTCACCCGCGACCAGGACCGGTCCGAGAAGGCCCTCGCCGGCCTGCAGGAACTCGTCCAGAAATATCCGACCTCCGAATACGCGGCCGACGCCAAGGCCAAGATCCAGATCACCCGCGACCAGCTCGCCGGCAAGGAGATGGAGGTCGGGCGCTTCTACCTCGAGCGCCGCAACTTCCCGGCCGCGATCAACCGGTTCCGCGACGTGGTGAGCAAGTACCAGACGACCCGGCACGCCGAGGAGGCCCTTGAGCGCCTGACCGAGGCCTACATGGCCCTCGGCCTGACCCAGGAGGCGCAGACCGCCGCCGCCGTGCTCGGGCACAACTTCCCCGACAGCCCCTGGTACAAGGACGCCCACGCGCTCCTGCAGAACGGGGGCCTGGAGCCGCGCGAGGAGAAGACCTCCTGGCTCAGCAAGGTCTATCGCGGCGTCATCGGGCGCACCGCCGAGGCCCAGTAGGCCGGCGCGTTCCACGACCTGTCGAGTGCCGCTTTGCTGCTCCCCAAGGGGGGCGGCATCTTTTTGCGTGAAGCCGGCGGCACTTCGCCGTACACACGGCGCCAGCGTTCACAACGGGACCTCAGGCGCGGCATGCTGAGCCAGCTCGCGATCCGCGACATCGTTCTCATCGACAAGCTCGTCCTGAACTTTCGCGAGGGCCTCAGCGTCCTGACCGGCGAGACGGGCGCGGGCAAGTCGATCCTGCTCGACGCCTTCGCGCTGGCGCTGGGCGGGCGCGGCGACGGCCGCCTCGTGCGGCACGGGGAAGGACAGGGCGCCGTCACCGCCGTGTTCGACGTGCCCCTCGACCACCCGGCCCGGGCGCTCGCCGCGCAGGCCGAGATCGACACCGAGGGCGACCTCATCCTGCGCCGGGTGCAGATGGCGGACGGGCGCACCCGCGCCTTCGTCAACGACCAGGCCGTCGGCGTCCAGGTGCTGCGGGCCATCGGCGCGGCCCTCGTGGAGATTCACGGCCAGCACGACGACCGGGCGCTCGCCGATCCCACCACCCACCGCGCCATCCTGGACGCCTTCGGCGGCCTCCAGGGCCCGCTGACCCAGGTCGCGGACGCGGCCAGGCGCGTGAAGGGGGCCCGGTCCGCCCTGTCCGAGCACCGGGCCCGGGTCGATGCCGCCGCCAAGGAGTCCGACTTCCTGCGCCACGCCGTGGCCGAACTGGAGACCCTTGCGCCGGAGCCGGGCGAGGAGACCACCCTGGCCGAGCGCCGCACGGTGATGCAGCAGAGCGAGAAGGTCGCCCGCGAGCTGAACGAGGCGATCGAGGCCTCGGGCGGCCCGATCGTCTCCCACCTCTCCTCGGCCCTGCGCAAGCTCGAGCGGCGGGCGGCGCAGCTGCCGGCCCTGGTCGAGCCCTGCGTCGCCGCCCTCGACACGGCCCTGACCGCCCTCGACGAGGCCCACTCCATCCTCGACGTCGCCCTGCGCGAGGCCGAGTTCGATCCGCGTGAGCTGGAGCGGGTGGAGGAGCGGCTGTTCGCGCTGCGGGCCGCCTCGCGCAAGTACCAGGTGCCGGTCGACGACCTCGCGGCCCTGCGCGAGCGCTACGCCGCGGACGTCGCCGCCATCGATGCCGGCGAGGAGGCCCTGGGCGGGCTGGAGGCCACGCTGGCCGCCGCCGAGGCCGCCTACGCGAAGGCGGCCGCCAAGCTCACCGAGGGGCGCAAGCGCGCGGCCAAGGCCCTCGACGCGGCGGTGAAGGCCGAATTGCCGCCGCTCAAGCTGGAGCGGGCCCGCTTCATCACCGAGATCGCCACCGATCCGGAATCCCGCGACGCGTCCGGCTACGACCGGGTCGAGTTCTGGGCCCAGACCAACCCGGGTACGCGCCCGGGGCCGATGATGAAGGTCGCGTCCGGCGGCGAGCTTTCCCGCTTCATGCTCGCCCTGAAGGTGGTGCTCGCCGACAAGGGCTCCGCCCCCACCCTGATCTTCGACGAGATCGACACCGGCGTCGGCGGCGCGGTGGCGGATGCGATCGGCGCCCGGCTCGGGCGCCTCGCCACCCGGGTGCAGGTGGTGGCCGTGACCCACGCACCGCAGGTGGCTGCGCGGGCGGAGACGCATTTCCTGATCGCCAAGGACCCCGTCAAGGGCAGCGACCGGGTCGCGACCCGGGTCGCCTCCCTCGAAGCGCCGGCCCGGCGCGAGGAGATCGCCCGCATGCTCGCCGGCGCCACCGTGACCGACGAGGCCCGCGCCGCGGCCGCCCGCCTGCTCCAGTCCGCCGACGCCTGACGGCCGGGCAAGAGCCTTTTGAGACAAGAGCCTGTCGTTACAAGAGCCTGTCGTTAACGGTCTCTTAACCATGTTCGCCGACACTGAATGAACGGCGAGTGCGCTCCGATTCGGCGCCGGCGTTGGATCGCTCGAACGAGGGACTGAGACGTTGGACCAGAGAGTTTGCGACGGCGAGATGCGGGAGGACACGGCGCATGCCTGTCAGCCCAACCTGCCCGACGACACGCGGTATCGTCTCGGGATAGCCCTGCGCTCGATCTACGAAGAGACCTGCGACACCCTGCCGATCCCCGACGGCCAGATCGACCTTCTGCTGCGCCTGCGGCACAAGGAGCGGGACCGGCGGCGCCTCGACTGAGGTTCCGACCGGCGTCCGCTACCAGCGCCGCGCGTTCGGCTGACGCTTGTACTCGGCGGCACGGATCTGGGTCAGCACCCGGTCCAGCCTGAGGAGCAGGGCCTGCTCGTCGGCGGCGGCCTGGTCGACCGCTTCCTGGCCGGGGCCGAACTGCCGGCGCAGCTGCACCAGCGACAATTGCCGCTCCAGATCCTCGCGCTGCGCATGCAGGTCGAGGAAGGCGGCCTCGTCGGCGTCGATTGTGCTCGTTGGCTCCGTCACGGCTCGTCACCTTCTTTCGCCGGTCCGGAACCGGCGACGGTGATCAACGCACGACATCTCGAAACCGTGCCGCGCCCGCGCGCAGGATCAGCGAAAGCCGCCGACGCGCCGGTCGCGCTTGCGCTCGGCCGCCGGCTGGTAGGCGATCTGCGCGTGGGTGGTGCAGTAGGGCAGGCCGGTGATCGAGCGGTCGCCGCAATAGTGGAAGTCGGGCGAGGTCGGGTCGCCGATGGGCCAGCGGCACATCGATTCCCGCAGGTCCATGATCGTTACGCGACGCGAGATCGTCAGGGCGACGGGGGCCACCACGGCCGGCGGGGCCGGAGGAGCCTCGAAGGTGGCGGGCGTCCCGTCGATCTCGGCCGCCACGGCCGACGCCACGACCTCGAGTTCCACCTCACGCACGACCTTGCGGGGCGAGACGCCGGGCGTCTCGGCCGACTTCACGCGGCCCGACAGGCCGAGCCTGTGCACCTTGCCGATGACCGCGTTGCGGGTCACCCCGCCGAGCTGCGTCGCGATCTGGCTGGCGCTCAGGCCGTCTTCCCACAGCCGGCGCAGGAGATCGACCCGCTCATCCGACCAACCCGGGACCGTTTCCGTCATAGCCCCCTCCGAAATCGCCCGCATCCGCCCGTTCCGCTCACGAGATGCCCCTGCACCGGGCCTGCGGCGCGGACATCGGGACGTCATCGATGATGGGCAGCGGCCCCCCGGCCGTCGATCTGCGAACCGTACAGGAGGCCGAGACGCGGAGGCAAGTGCAGCCGGGACGACGGCCCGGCACCCCGTTCACCTGTCCACCGGCAAAGGCCGGGCGGTCCTGCGCCGGCCGGCCTCGCCCGTCCGGCCCGGATGAGCTAGAGCGGCGGCTCCATCCGGCCCGTGCTACCCCATTTCCGAGAGCGTCCATGACCGCCCTGCCGCCCATCGCCGTCTTCGATCTCGACGGGACCCTCGCCGAGACCGCCGGCGACCTCATCGGCACCCTCAACGTGATCCTGCGCCGGGAGGGCCTCCAGGCGCTGCCGCTCGAACAGGCCCGGGACATGATCGGGGCGGGGGCCAAGGCCCTGATCCAGCGCGGCTTCACCACGGCCGGCGAACCGCTCTCGACCGAGCGGTTGGAAGCGCTGTTCTCGGACTTCATCGCCCATTACGGCGACCATCTCTGCGAGCAGTCGCACCTGTTCCCCGGCGTGGTCGAGGCGCTGGACGCCCTTCGGGCCCGCGGCTTCCTCCTCGCCGTCTGCACCAACAAGTACGAGGGCCAGGCCGTGCGCCTGCTCGGCCTCCTGGGCATCGCCGACCGCTTCGCGACGATCTGCGGCCGCGAGACCTTCCCCTACTTCAAGCCGGATCCGCGCCACATCACCCTGACGGTCGAGCGGGCCGGTGGCGATCCGGCCCGGGCCGTGATGGTGGGGGATTCCCGTGCCGACATCGACGCCGCCAAGGCGGCCGGCATTCCCGTGGTGGCCGTGCCCTTCGGCTACACCGACCTGCCGGTGACGGAACTCGGTCCGGATCGGGTCATCGCCCATTTCGACGAGCTCGGCGCCGCCGTGGAGGCCCTGGTGGCGGCCGCCTGAAGGAACATGGTGGATCGCCGCACGAAAAAGGGCCGCCCCTCGGGGGCGACCCTTCCTTCGTTCAGTTCGGCGTGCGCCGCTCAGTTGATGCGGTCGGCGAGGTTGGCCGAGTGGGCGTGCTCGCCGGCGATGTAGGGCAACGCCTGGTTGGCGAACTCACGACCCTGCGCGCTGTCGCCGTTGCGGGCATAGGAGGCGTAGAGGCCGAGGGTGCGGGCATCCGAATTGGCCTGCTGGTCGACATAGGCGCGGTCGAAGTCGCGGCCCGGGCGGGCGGACTTCAGGCGGTCGATGCGGCCCTGGCCCTCGGCGCCGATGGCGACGCGACGGCCCGGCTCGGAGGGGCTGTTGTCCACGAGGCCGACGCCGCCGAGGACGCCGCCGACGACGCGCTGGGCGATCGTGGCCGAGATCGTCACCGGGGCGAGCACCACGCCGACCGGGTTGTCGAGGCGGGTCTCGAAGGGCTGGGTGTCGGAGACGACGGTGCCGCCGGCGGTCAGCGAGGTGCCCTCGGGCAGCAGCGCCTGGGTGGTGGCCTTACGCTCGACGAGGACGTTGTGGGCGTACTGGCGGACGCGCGGGTTGCGCGAGCGCTCCAGGGCGATGCGGCTCGACTCGATGCTGACGGCGTCCGAACGCAGGGCGGCGGCGCGGAAGTCGGAGGTGTCGGTCACGGCCGGCTGGTTGCCGTCGAACTGCGGCGCCACGCGGAAGGACAGGGGCTCCTGGGCGAGCGCCGGGGTGGCGAGGGCGGCGACCGACAGGCCGAGGGCGGCGAGAAGGGACTTGTTCATGGCGGGTTCTCTTTCCGGGGTGCCCGAACGGCACCATTCTTGGGAATCGTTTGCGGTGCGGCAACACGTGGCCGGACCGGGCGTTCCACCCTGCGTCGCATTGGAGCCTTGCGTTTCGGGGGGTGTCATTCGGCGTCGCCGACTCCAACGCGGGCCCGTTCCGTGCGGTGGGTGCGGGGTCGAGGGCTAGATGAAACGCATCGGGCGGCGGTTGTACCGCGAGGCTCCGGACCCGAGCCCGACAGGATGGCGTCCGATAGGATCGAACCCGGAATGACCGAACCTCGCCCGCTCTTCGACGACCTGACCCGCTTCCACCTCGCCCGCGAGATCGAGCGCTGGGGCTGGTCGATTGGGGCGCATACCTACGGTGACCCGCGGGTGCTGGAGGCGGGCCTCGCCGGCCTGACCATCGGGCGCTTCTGCTCCATCGGGCCGAGCGTCACGATCGCGCTGGGCAACCACCGCACCGACCTCGTTACTACCTATCCGTTCCGGGCCATCGCCGGGATCGTCGGCGGCGGACCCTGGGCGCCGGCCCTGGAGGCGGGACCGGACCATGACAGCCGCGGCGACGTGGTGATCGGGGACGAGGTCTGGCTCGGGGCGAACAGCACCGTCCTGTCGGGCGTCACCATCGGCACCGGCGCGGTCGTCGGGGCGGGCGCCGTGGTGCGGCGCGACGTGCCGCCCTACGCGATCGTGACCGGCAACCCGGCCGCAATCCTCCGCCACCGCTTCAACGAAGCGACCGTCGCGCGGCTGCTGCGGACGAACTGGTGGGCCTGGCCCGACGCGCGGATCGCCGCCTACCTGCCCCTGATCCTGGGCACCGACATC
This sequence comes from Methylobacterium sp. TK31, assembly GCF_055361545.1. NCBI lineage: Bacteria > Pseudomonadati > Pseudomonadota > Alphaproteobacteria > Hyphomicrobiales > Methylobacteriaceae > Methylobacterium > Methylobacterium sp. TK31. Next base: position 4,333,267 of record NZ_CM143964.1, read on the forward strand.
GCCGCCTTCCTCGAGCGGGCCGAGGCGGAGGCGGCGTCCGATGCCGCGCTCAATGCGCCTCCTCCCAGTTCAGGGCGGCGCGGGCCTCGACCACCAGCGGCACCCGCAGGGTCAGGGCGGGGGCGGGGGCGTCGACCATGATGCGGGTGATCACCGGCAGGGCCTTCGCCACCTCGTCCTCGGGGGCCTCGAACACGAGTTCGTCGTGCACCTGCAGGAGCATGCGCACGTTGAGGCGCTCGGCCCGGAGCGCCGCCTCCATGCGGATCATCGCCCGGCGGATGATATCGGCGGCCGAGCCCTGGATCGGGGCGTTGATGGCCTGACGCTCGACGGAGGCGCGCTCGTTGGGGTTGTTCGAGCGGATCTGCGGATAGTGGCAGACCCGGCCGAACAGGGTGGTGACGTAGCCGAGGTCGCGGCAACGGCGCTTGGTGTCGTCGATATAGGCGCGGATGCCGGGGAAGCGCTCGAAATACTGCTTGATGAAGGCCCCGGCCTCCTCCCGGCCGATGCCGAGGCGGTCGGCGAGACCGAAGGCCGAGATGCCGTAGATGATGCCGAAGTTGATGGTCTTGGCGCGCCGGCGCAGGTCCGGCGTCATCTCGGCCAGCGGCACGCCGAACATGGCGCTGGCGGTGGCCGCGTGGATGTCGATGCCGTCCTCGAAGGCCTGGCGCAGCTGCGGGATGTCGGCGATGTGGGCGAGGAGGCGCAGCTCGATCTGGCTGTAATCGGCCGAGATCAGGCGGTTGCCCTCCGCGGCCACGAAGGCGCGGCGGATGCGGCGGCCTTCCTCCGTGCGGATCGGGATGTTCTGCAGGTTCGGCTCGGAGGAGGAGAGCCGGCCGGTGGTGGTGGCGGCCAGCGAGAACGAGGTGTGGACCCGGTCGGTCTCGCGGTCGGCATGCTGCTGCAGCGAATCCGTATAGGTGGATTTCAGCTTGGCGAGCTGGCGCCATTCGAGGATCTTCTTGGGCAGCGGATGCCCGGCCTGGGCCAGTTCCTCGAGCAGGGTCGCGGGCGTCGCCCACTGGCCCGAGGGGGTCTTCTTGGCGCCGGGCAGCCCCATCTTGCCGAACAGGATGTCGCCGATCTGCTTCGGGGACGAGACCTGGAATCGCTCGCCCGCATCCTCCTGGATCTCCTCCTCGAGCCGCACGAGGATCTGGGAGAAGTCGCCGGACAGCCGGCTCAGCATGTTGCGGTCGACGCGGATGCCCTCCGCCTCCATCCGGGCGATCACCGGCACCAGCGGGCGTTCCAGGGTCTCGTAGACCGCCACGCGCTTCTCGGCCACGAGGCGCGGCTTCATCATCCGCCACAGGCGCAGGGTGACGTCGGCATCCTCGGCGGCGTAGGCGGTGGCCTTGTCCAGGGCCACCCGGTCGAAGGTGATCTTGGCCCGGCCGGTGCCGGCCACGTCCGAGAAGGTGATGGGCTGGTGGCCGAGATGGCGGCGAGCGAGCTCGTCCATGCCGTGCCCGCCCTTGCCGGCATCGAGCACGTAGGAGATCAGCATGGTGTCGTCGAAGGGCGCCACCCGGATGCCGGAGCGCGACAGGACGGCGAGATCGTATTTCAGGTTCTGGCCGACCTTGAGTACGCCCGGATTCTCCAGGAGGGGCTTCAGCCGGGCGATCGCCACCTTCGCGTCGATCTGGCCCGCGGCCGGCTGGAACACGTCCGTCGCCGCCTTGGCGTCGCCGAACAGGTCGCTGCCGTCGGTGCCCGTCACGGGCTCGACGTGCCGGAGGGGGATGTAGGCGGCGCGCCCCGGTGCCACGCAGAGGGAGACGCCGACGAGGTTGGCGTTGTTGGCGTCCAGCGAATCCGTCTCGGTGTCGACCACGATGACGCCGGCCTCCTCGGCCTCGGCGATCCAGGCGTCGAGCTGCTCCGCGGACCCGATCGTCTCGTAGGCGGCCGTGTCGAAGGGCTTGACCGATTCCGCCGCCCGCGCCGCCACCAGGCCGGCGGGGGTCGGCTCGGAGGGGCCGCGGGGCTTGGGCGCCGCGTCGGGCAGGCCGAGATCGGCGAAGGGATCGACCTCGCCGCTCGGCGCGCCGGACGCGGTCTCGGGATCGAGGGGGACGGGGTCGCCGAGCCCGTTGGGAAGAATCGGCGCGTCGAGGGAGAACGGCGCGTCGGGCGCGGGCTCGCGGTTCGGCAGCAGGGCCGGGTCGGGCTGCACCGCCTCCGGGTCGACATGGAGCATCTGGGCGATGCGCCGGGTCAGGGTGTTGAACTCCATGGCTTTCAGGAAGCCCACGAGCTTCTGCGGGTCGGGCTTGGGCAGGCGCAGGTCGTCGAGCGGCACCGGAACCGGCACGTTCTCCTCCAGCGCCACCAGCTGTCGCGAGAGCCGGGCCTGATCGATACTGGCGAGCAGGGTCTCGCGGCGCTTGGGCTGCTTGATCTCGGCGGCGCGCTCCAGGAGGGCGTCGAGGCTGCCGTATTCCTTGATCAGGGCGGCTGCGGTCTTCAAGCCGATGCCGGGCACGCCCGGCACGTTGTCCGAGGTGTCGCCGATGAGCGCCAGGGCGTCGCCGATCTGCTCAGGGGTCAGGCCCTCCCACTTGGCGATGATCGCCTCGCGGTCGAGGTTGCGCTCGGGGCGGTAGCCGGGCTTGCCCTTGGCGCCGGATTCGAAGTCGTAGAACCGGACCAGGGGACCGACGAGCTGCATCAGGTCCTTGTCGGAGGAGACGATGATGACGCCGGCCCCGCGCGCCTCGGCCTGGCGCGAATAGGTGGCGATGAGGTCGTCGGCCTCGTAGCGGATGAGCTCGATCGGCTGCAGGCCGAAGGCCCGCACGGCGTCGCGCATCAGCGGCATCTGCCGCTTGAGGTCGTCCGGCGCGTCCGGCCGGTGGCCCTTGTAGTCGGGGAACAGCTCCTTGCGGAACGAGCCCTCGGACTTGTCGAACACGATGGCCAGGTGCGTCGGCATCACTCCCGCCGCCCCCTCCTGCACGAACTGGGCGATCTTGGTGCAGAACAGCCGCACCGCCCCGGTGGGCAGACCGTCCGAGGGCCGGGTGTTGTACTTCTGGTCCTGGTTGATCGACTGGAAGTAGGCCCGGAAAATGAACGACGAGCCGTCGACCAGAATGATCTGGTCGCCAGGGCCGACGGGAGCATTGGAATCAACAGGGGTCATCGGCCACGCAGATTCGATAGGGGGATTTGGTCAAATGCCGATCTCATGAGGCCGTCGACGCAAGCTCGATTCGGCATACATCGACAAGCGTTTCAAGGCGCTCGGTCAGCGTGAACCAGACCATGTCGAGTTCAACCAGATGGTATCCGTGGCGATAGACGTTTCCCGCATCGGCGACCACACGCCATGGGATGTGCCGGTGCCGTGCCTTCGTCTCGGCCGAAGGGCGCCGGCTCGCTTCGGAAATGATTTCCAAGCAGCGGACGACCGCATAGACGGTTCGCTCGTCTGCCTCGAAAGTCTCGTAGGTCATGCCCTTCGTGAAGCGACGGCCCTTCTCAACATTCGCAATGATATCCTCGCATACCGCGCGTTCGCGTTCAGAAAGCATCGATCGCGTCGCGCTCAGCGTTCTGACGGATGCGCTCTTTTAAAGTTTCCCGGTTTGCAACATCGACGGCGACGGGGAACAAATCCTCAATGAAGTGTACGACGCCGACATAACCATAGACGTCACGCACGGTCTCGCGATCGAGGACGATCAGGACATCCACGTCACTCGTGGTCGTGGCATCGCCTCGCGCGACCGAGCCGAAGAGCGCCGCGTGACGCACACCGCGTTTCCGCAGCTCGCCCTCATGGGTTCGAAGAATATCGAGGGCGGCGCCACTATCCATCCGATGACCCTACCCGAAAACAGGGACTGGCTGAAGCGCTCCTTTCACCCCGCAGCCCCCACCGTATCCGCCATCCGGGCGTCGCGGGTGCCCAGCGGCTGCTCGGGGCCGCGGGTGGTGTCGGCCTCGGTCTGGTGTTCCATCTCGGCGTTGATCTCGGCGCCGATGAGCACGATCGTGGTCGAGATCCAGATCCAGGTCATGAAGCCGATCACGGCGCCCAGCGAGCCGTAGGTCTCGTTGTACTTGCCGAAATTGGCGACGTACCAGGAGAAGCCCAGCGAGGTGGCGAGCCAGCCCACGGCCGCCACGGCGCTGCCCCAGGTCACCCAGCGCCAGCGCGGCGCGTCGCGGCTGGGGCCGTAGCGGTAGAGCAGGGCGAGGCCGCCGAGCACGGCGGCGAGGAGCACCGGCCAGCGCAGGAGCGCGATGTACCAGGCCTCCGAACTCAGGCCGACGATGTTGATCGCCGCCGGCACCACCACGATGCCGACCAGCGCCAGGATGATGAACAGCAGCGCGCCGGCGGTGAAGGCGAGCGAGCGCAGGTTGAGCCAGACGAAGCTGCGCGTCTCGCGCTCCTCGTAGACGATGTTGAGGGCGGAGAAGACCGCCTTCATGCCGCCGTTGGCGCTCCACAGCGACAGGAGGATGCCGGTGAAGAAGGTCAGGCCGAGGGTGGTGTCGCCCTTGGCGGCGATGCGCTTGACCTGCTCGCCGATGATGTCGAGGGCGCCGGAGGGGATGACGCCCTGCAGGCTCTGCAGGTGCTCGTTGATGGTGGCCACGTCCGCCACCAGCCCGTAGCAGGAGACCAGGGCGGCGACGGCGGGGAAGATCGCCAGGAGCACGTAGAAGGTCACTCCCGCGGCGACCGAGACGATGTTGTTCTCCGAGACGTCGTGGAACACCCGCAGGCCGATGTCCTTCCAGCCCTTCGCCGGGATCTCGGACGGTGCGCGCGCGCCGCGGCCGCGCTCCGGCTCGCGCGCGGCCACGCGGCGGGCGTCGGCCCCCGCATGGGAGGGGGAGGGCCGGCGCGTCGGGTCCTTCGGCATCGCCCGGCCGGTCGCTGCTCCGCCCGTCCGGCGCGGAAGCGCGACGAAGCCGAGGAGCGCGGTGGCGAGGGCGACGGTCCAGAGGGTCGAGTTCCGGGTTTCGGTCGGAGTCCTGGTCTCGCCTGCACGGGGGGCAGACGAGCGCTCGTTACCTGATGTCATCGATCGTCCGTTCCGCCGAAGGGATCGTCATCGCAAAAGATGCTTGGCAAATGATGCCGGCGTTGCTCGACGCAACAAACGTTGCTTCGACAACAGGATGCGACGGCCAAGAGTTTCCTGGGTGCTCACGGAAAAGCGAGCAGACGGCGCGTTTCGGTCCGCTCGAACTTATTCCGCGAAACCCCGGTCCGACGGCGGGCGTTGTGCGTCGCGGCACCCGGGGCGACGCAGGGCGCGGAATTTCGGGCGCATCGTGGACGTGAGGGCCGATCGCGGCTTGCCCTCGTGGGCGCCGCGCGGCACGGCCGTTGAGGCCCCTGACCCCGACCCGGAGATTCCCGACCCGTGCCGCACGCGACAGAGCTGATCGCCATCATCGCCCTCGGCCTCGTGCTTGCCTTCGTGTGCGGAATGCTGGCCCAGCGCCTGCGCCTGCCGCCCCTCGTCGGCTATCTCCTCGCGGGCGTCCTGGTCGGCCCCTACACGCCGGGCTTCGTCGGCAACAGCCAGCTCGCCGGACAGCTCGCCGAGATCGGCGTGATCCTGCTGATGTTCGGCGTCGGCCTGCACTTCTCGATCAAGGACCTGATGGCGGTGCGCGCCATCGCGCTGCCGGGGGCCATCGTGCAGATCGTGGCGGCCACCGCCATGGGCGGCGCCCTGGCGCTGGGCTGGGGCTGGGGCCTCGGCGCGGGCCTGGTCTTCGGCCTCGCCCTGTCGGTGGCGAGCACCGTGGTGCTGCTGCGGGCGCTGGAGGAGCGCCGGCTCCTCGACAGCGACAAGGGCCGCATCGCGGTCGGCTGGCTCATCGTCGAGGACCTCGCGATGGTGCTCGCCCTGGTGCTGCTGCCGGCGCTGGCCCCCTCCCTGGGGGGCGACGGCGCGGGGGCCGCGCACCATGCCGGGGACGGCAACATCTGGCTGACCCTCGGGCTCACCCTGGCCAAGGTCGGGGTCTTCGCCGCCGTGATGCTGGTGGGCGGGCGGCGCTTCGTGCCCTGGCTCCTCGACCAGGCGGCGCGCACGGGCTCGCGGGAGCTCTTCACCCTGGCGGTATTGGCCCTGGCGCTCGGCATCGCCTTCGGCTCGGCCGAGCTCTTCGGCGTCTCCTTCGCGCTCGGCGCCTTCTTCGCCGGCATGGTGCTCGCCGAATCCGACCTCAGCCATCAGGCGGCGGCCGATTCCCTGCCCCTGCAGGACGCCTTCGCGGTGCTGTTCTTCGTCTCGGTCGGCATGCTGTTCGACCCCGGCATCCTGATCCGCGAACCGCTCTCGGTGCTGGCGGTGCTGGGCGTCATCCTCATCGGCAAGTCCCTGGCGGCGGTGGCGATCGTGCTCGCCTTCCGGCATCCGCTGGGCACCGCCCTCACCATCGCGGCGAGCCTGGCCCAGATCGGCGAGTTCTCGTTCATCCTCGTCAGCCTCGGCCTGTCCCTGAAGCTGCTGCCGGAGGAGGGGCGCGACCTGATCCTCGGCGGCGCCATCCTGTCGATCACCCTGAACCCGCTGTTCTTCGCCCTCACCGACTGGGTCGGGCGCAAGGTCGCCGAGCGCCCCAGCCTCGCCGCCCGCTTCGAGCGGAAAGGGGCGGCGGCCCTGGCGGTGACCGCCGAGGGCCCGCCCCATCGCGGCCACGCGATCATCGTCGGCTACGGCCGGGTCGGCAGCACCATCGGCAAGGCGCTGAAGGCCTGGGACCTGCCCTACATCGTCCTCGACCGCGACCGCCGCCGGGTGCTGGACCTGCGCCAGGAGGGCATCGAGGCGGTGTTCGGCGACGCCACCGCGCCGGGCATCCTCCAGGCCGCCGACATCGCCCAGGCCCGGCTGATCGTGGTGGCGACCCCGGAGGCGCACACGGCGCGGCGCATCGTCGAGCTCGCCCGGGAGATCCATCCGGACATCGACACCCTGGTGCGCGCCCACAACGACGGCGAGCGCCGCCACCTCGAGGAGCAGGGCGTCGGCCTCGTGCTGATGGCCGAGCGCGAACTCGCCTTCGGCATGACCCTCTACGCCCTGCGCAGCCTCGGCCTGAAGGAGGGCGAGGCCCGCATCTTCGTCGACAGCACCCGGGTCGAGAGCCGCTCCGCACCCATCGAGACCGCGATCGATCAGGTCACGCCGGAGCTGCGCCCCCACAAGGAGGAGGAGGCGTAGGCCTCAGGCGGCCAGGGACCGCCCGAGGTCGTGGACCCGGCGCAGGTCGTCCACGAAGGCCGCGTAGGCTTGCGCCTTGGCCTCGTCCGGCAGGCGCAGCAGGTAGGACGGGTGCACGGTGATGAAGCCCGCATAGGGTTTCTCGAACTGGGCCGGCCCGCGCGCCCGGGTGATCGGGATCGCCTTGCCGGTCAGGGCCAGGACGGCGGTGGCGCCCAGCGCCACGACGAGCTTCGGGGCGACGAAGTCGAGTTCCCGGTCGAGCCACCAGCGATAGTGGCTGACCTCGCCGGCGGTGGGCTTCTGGTGGATGCGGCGCTTGCCGCGCTCCTCGAACTTGAAATGCTTGACCGCATTCGTGAGGTAGGCCTCGCCCCGGTCGATCCCGGCCTCGGCCAGCGCCCGCGACAGCAGCTGCCCGGCGGGTCCGACGAAGGGGCGCCCCTGGCGGTCCTCCTGGTCGCCCGGCTGCTCGCCCACGAAGGCGATCGACGCGCCCACCGGCCCCTCGCCGAGGACGGCCTGGGTCGCCCCCGGCACCAGCGGTTCCGAGCGCCGGATGATGGCGTTGAGGGCCTCCAGCGAATCCGGGGCCTGGTCCGCCATGGCCGCGACGGCGCGGGCGGGGTTGCGCTTGACCGGCATCTGCGGCTCCCTCTCGATCATGGCGCCCGTGCGCGCCGCCGCCTGCCGGACGAGGCCCGGGATGGCGGCGGTCTCCGGCATGTTGCGCCAGTACTTCTTCGGCATCTCCGCCCGCATCGCGGCGAGGTTCGTCCGGGCGGGGTTGAACGTGCTCTCGTAGTAATCGCGCCAGCCCGCCTCGAAGCCGTCCTGGGCGGGTGCGTCCTCGCGTCGCCCCGGCGGCCCGAAGGTGAGCGCGCCGCCGTCCCAGCGGGCGGAGCCCTCCGGCGTCAGGATGGTCCAGTGGAGGCTGCGGAAGCGCTCGACGAAGAACGGCGCGGCGGCGCCCAGGATGTGGTGGTCCGGCTCGAACCAGGCGACGAAGCGCTCCGGCCCGTCGCCCTCCACCCGCCGGAAGCGCAGGAAGGCGTGCATCTTGTGCAGGTCGCGGGCGATGGCCTTGCGCATCCGCTCCAGGCGATGGACCAGCGGATCGCTCGACACCTCCAGCAGCCGGCGCTCGCCGTGCAGGATGCGCCAGATCAGGTCGTAGAGCAGGGCGTAGCGCTCGGGGTCGCGGTGGAGCACCACCCGGGCGACCATCTCGCCCACCCCGCGCGGCAGGCTCAAGGGGGCTTCGTCGGACGGGGCCGGGGCCGGCGACCCGAACAGCCCGGACGCCTCGCCGATGGACCACAGCACCCGCTCGGGGGGGACGCGCCGGCCGGCCAGACGCCGCGCGGCGGCGCGAAAGCCGTCGAGATCGGCCCCCGGGGCGAGGGCGACGGCCTCCAGCGCGCCGCTGGGCCCCCCGCCCTCCCCCGTCGCGGGGGGAGGGGCTGATCGGTGCGCGCCCGCCATCCTAGAAGAGCGACAATTGCTGCGGCGGGTCGGCGAGGCGGGCCCGCAGGTCGAGTCGGTCGGTGAGGCCGCCCGCCGGGTGATAGTCGGCCGCGATGAGGAAGGGCCGCGCCCGCTTCAGGGCCGAGGTCAGGCGGGCGACGTCGTCGAGGCGCAGGCGGGTGTGCCGGCGGGCCCGGATGATCTTGTCCACCGCCCGGGCGCCGAGGCCCGGCACCCGCAGCAGCATCTCGCGGTCGGCGGCGTTCACGTCGACGGGGAAGCGCGCCCGGTGCTTCAGGGCCCAGGCCAGCTTCGGGTCGATGTCGAGGGAGAGCATCCCGTCCTCGGTGGCGTCGGCCACGTCGTCGGGGGTGAAGGCGTAGTACCGCAGGAGCCAGTCGCCCTGGTACAGGCGGTGCTCGCGCTGGAGCGGAGGGGATTTCAGCGGCAGGATGCTCGAGCCGTCCGGGATCGGGCTGAAGGCGGAATAGTAGACCCGCTTGAGGTTGTAGGAGCCGTAGAGAAGCGCGCTCTTGCGGATCAGGGCCTCGTCCGTGGTGGCGTCGGCCCCGACGATGACCTGCGTCGACTGCCCGGCCGGGGAGAAGCGGCGCTTCTCGGCCTTGGCCTGCGTGATGCGCTCGCCGATCTGCGCGATGGCGTGCTGGATGACCGCGCCGTCCTTCTCGGGCGCCAGGCGCTCCAGGCTCGCCTCGGTGGGCAACTCGACGTTGATCGAGAGCCGGTCGGCGTAGAGGCCCGCCTCCTCGATCAGCCAGGGGCTCGCCTCCGGGATCGACTTCAGGTGGATGTAGCCGCGGAAACCGTGGTCGCGCCGCAGGGACTTGGCCACCCGCGTCAGCAGTTCCATGGTGTGGTCGGGCGACTTGATGATGCCCGAGGAGAGGAACAGCCCCTCGATGTAGTTGCGCTTGTAGAACTCCACCGTGAGGGTCACGACCTCCTCGACGGAGAACTTCGCCCGCTGGACGTTCGACGAGCGGCGGTTGACGCAGTAGGCGCAGTCGAACAGGCAGTAGTTCGTCAGCAGGATCTTCAGGAGCGAGATGCAGCGCCCGTCCGGCGTGTAGGCGTGGCAGATGCCGGCGCCGGTGGTCGAGCCGAGCTCGCCCTTGCCGGCCGTGCGCTTCGGCGCCCCGGAGGACGAGCACGAGGCGTCGTACTTGGCCGCATCGGCGAGGATGCGCAGCTTCTTGGCGAGCATTTCGTCCATGAGGAAGAGATGCGCCTCGTTCGCGGTTCGTTCAAGTTTTCGCGCGTGAATCCGGGCTTTCTCCGCCGCCGCGATGTCGCAGCCCGCACTTCGGAACCGGATCCGGACTAAGCGTCCGTCGCGAACGGATCGGGCTCGGGGTCGGCCTCGATCACCCGGCGGCCGAGGCCGTAGCCGAAGCCCGCCCGGGCCATGGCGGCGAGGTCGCGGTCGCGATGGGCCTCGCGGGTCCCGGGCCGGCGCCAGGGCCCGAGGCGCCGGCGCCGGGCATAGGCCCGGGCCGCTTCCTCCTCGAGGTCGACGCCCTCGTCCGCCGCCTCGCGCTCGTTCTCCATCGCGCTGGCCACCTGCTCGCGCGACACGCCCTTGGCGGCGAGCTTGGCCGACAGGGCGCGGGCGGAGGCGCCGCGCCGGCGCAGGGCCGCGAGGCGCCCGGCCGTGAAGCGGGCGTCGTCCACGAGGCCGGCGCCGACCGCACGGGCCACCGTCGCCTCGATCGCCTCGGCGAAGGCGCCCGCATCCTCGCCGCGCAGGCGGCAGCGCTTGTCGACGCGCCGCTTCAGGGTCTGCCGCAGCATTGCCACGGAGGCGCTGTAGCGTTCGAGGTAATGCAGGGCGGCCCGTTCGAGATAGGCGGGTGTGACGGGCGGCGGCGGTTTCACCTCGGCCCGGCCCTCCGGTTCGGCTCCGGTGGGGCGGCGGGACGCAACGTTTCGCGGTGTCATCGGTTCTTCACGATCCGGACGGGTTTCGGTCTCGCAGATATGGTGATCACGCTGGACAAAGGCTCGTTCCTGCCATGCCGGCTTTCCTCGTGAGACGCGAGTGGCTTCTCGTCCTCCTGGCCCTCGGCTTCGCCCTGGTGGCGGGGATGCTGGTCTACCTGTCGCGCCCGACCACGCTCACCGTGGCGGTCGGGCCCCGGGACGGCGCCGAGGCGACCCTGCTCCAGACCTACGCCCAGGCGCTTGCCCGGGGCCGCGAGGATGTCCGCCTCAAGCTCGACTTCTACGACGACGTGCGCGACAGCGCCGAGGCGCTCCAGCGCAACAAGGCCGACCTCGCCGTGGTGCGGCCCGACGTGCTCCTGCCCGATAACGGGCTGACCCTGGCGATCCTCCACGACGAGGCGCTGCTGATCGCCGCCCCCGAGGCGGCCGCCATCGAGAACTTCCCGGACCTGGCGCGCAAGCGCCTCGGCGTGGTCCAGCGCCACGCGGCCGACCTGCCGTTCCTGACGAACCTCCTGGGCTTCTACGACTTCACGGCCCAGCCGGCCTCCGAGCCGGCCCCCGAGGGCGGCCTCGGCCCGGCCCGGGTCGCCCTGGTGGCGCTCACCCCCCAGGAGGTCACCAGTGCCATCGCCGAGGGTCGCGTCGACGCGGTGGCGGTCATCGCCGCCCCGGCCTCGAAGGCGGCGATCTCGACGGTGCGCGCCGTCGAGGCCGCCTCCGCCGAGAAGAAGATCAACTTCGTCTCCGTGCCGGATGGCGGGGCGATCGTCCAGCGGATGCCGGAACTCCAATCCGTGACCATCCCGGCCGGCACCTTCGGCGGCCGCCCCAAGCGCCCGGAGGAGGACGTGAAGACGGTGGGCGCTTCCTATCGGTTGATGGCCCGCGGCGGCGTCAGCCGCTTCACCGTCGCCTCGGTGACCCAGCACCTGTTCGAGTGGCGCTCGAAGCTGGCGCCCCTCGCCCCCATCGCCAACCTGATGAAGGCGCCGGACTTCGACTCGACGGTGGCGGCCACCAGCGCCCGCCTGCCGAACCACCCCGGCGCGGTGGATTATTTCGAGCGCGAACAGCAGACGATGTTCGAGCGCTACGAGGATTACATCTATCTCCTGGCGTTCTTCGGCGGCACCGTCGGCTCGGGCGTCGCCTGGATCGCCCAGCGCCTCGCCCGCAAGCGCCGCGAGCGCATCGACGTCGTCCTCGACCGGCTCCTCGACATCCTGCGCGAGGTCCGCGCCGCCACCTGCAAGGCCGACCTCGACGGCCTCGTGCGCGAGACCGACGACCTCGTGGCCGACGTCGTCCAGCACGCCCGCGAGCGCAACATCGACAACCGCACCGTGAGCGCCCTCATCCTCGCCATCGACGCGGTCCATGCCGCGATCAACGACGAGCGACGCAACCTCGGCGAGACGGTGGAGGGCAACGGCCGCGCCGTGGACCACGCCCGCACCGCCCGCCTGCTGTCGCTGCACGCGCCGGCGGCGGAGTAGCCCTCAGTACCGGATCGTCCCCCGCAGGCCGACCACCGCCGCGTTGCGGATGCGGGCGCCGTTGGCGTCGCGCGGGTTCGGGATGCCGCCGGCGGGGCGGAACACGTACTGGAAGTCCGGTTGGAGCGTGACGCCGGGGCCGAGCACCGCCTGGTAGGTCGCCTCCAGCACCGCCTCGGCGCTGCGCCTCGGCAGGGCGACGCCGGTCTCCAGGATCGTGTCGACGTCGAGGCCGCGGGCCGCCGGGGAGATCCGGGAATAGCCGAAGGCGAGGCCCACCGTGTCGTCGGAGCGGCCGGGAAGCAGGCCCTTATAGGCGATGCCGACATCGGAGTAGAGATCGACGAGGCTGCGGTCGGCCGGGGAGGCGGAGGCGCGCAGGAACACGCTGGCGCCGTCGTTGGGGTCGTCGGGCTCGCGGTAGACGGTCTGGTCGATCAGGCCGTAGAGCCCGGCCTGTCCGCGGAAGCGGCGGGCGATGCCGCTGCTCTCCGGGGCGGCCAGGGAGGTGCCGGCGCCGTCGAAGCGCAGGCTGTCGAAGCGCCCGAAATGATACCAGCCGCCCAGCGTCACCGTCCCGGCCTCCCCGGTGCTGCCGGGTTCGATGTTGTAGGCGTAGGAGGCCTCGGCGATCACCAGGGCCGGGTCGTTCGTGCGGAAGTTGGTCCCCGTGCGGTTGCGGCGCTGCGGATCGGGATTCGCGTCGCCGCGCACCGGTCCGGCCGGATCGCCGTCGAACAGGCCGACCTGGAAGGACAGGTTGGCGTTGGGCACGTATTTCGCCCGCACCCCCGGCACCGCCAGGGGATAGATCGGCCCGCCGCTCGGGATCACCACGGCCATGTTGTTGGGCCAGCCGAAGGTGGAGTTCACGAACACCGTGCCGGTCTGGGTCACGGCGAACTCGGTGTCGGCGGCGATCTGCCCGAACTTCAGGCCGAACTGGTCGCCGAAGAGCTTCTGCTCGAACCACAGCTCGTAGATCCGCGACGACGGCAGGGCCTCGATGCCGCTGACCGTGACGAGGTTGCCCACCGCGCTGCGCGACAGGCCGGCGCCGTGGATCTGGAACAGGTTGGTGTGGAGCGCGCCCCCGGTCCAGCCGACCAGGGGCCCGAGATCCACATCCACCTCGAGGTCGAGCAGGCCTTCGTAGATGCCGCGCCGGCGCAGGCCGCCCGTGAGGTTGCCGAGGCTCTCGCCGATATAGGTCAGGCTGTAGGTGACGCCGCGCGCCCTCAGGAAGGCCCGGAAGCCGAAGGGATCGCCGGAGGGGCCGAGCTGGTCCTGGATCGAGGTGTCGAGGTTGGCGGACGGGCGCGACGAGGTCACCGACTGGGCGACCGAGGTCTGGGGGTCGCCGCCCGCGCCCCGGGGCGAACCGATGGCGAGCCCCTCCCGCGCGAGGCGCGCGGCCGTCTCGGCCGGCGTCTCGGCGCGGGCGGCACCCGCCAGCAGGCCGGCGAGCGCGAGGACGCCGCAGGGGATGGCCGCGCAGGGACGCCGCGGGCGGGGTCTGTTCGGTGATGGAGCCAAGCGTCGAGCGATCCGGGGCGCGGTCCCGCGCCACGCCCACCTCACCTTAGACGGATTGCGTGACGCCCAGGCAACCGTCCCGGCGGCGCCGGATCAGCCGGCCCCGTCGAGCTCGGGGCCGCGCGTGACGTCGAGGCCGCCCGGCGCGCCCGGCGGCGGACCGACCGGGACGGGCCGGCCGGTGCGCGCCGCCTCGTAGATCGCCTCCATCAGGACCTGGTCCTGCAGCCCCTCCTCGCCGGGGGTGCGCGGGCGCCGATCCTCCTGGACGCAGCGGGCCATGTGGTCGATCTCCAGGGCGAACTGGTTCTTGGGCGTGAGGATGCGGGTATCCTGCGATTCCACCTGCCCGTCCGGCCGCGCGATCACGAGGCGCTGGCCCCGGTAGGCGAAGGCGTTCTGCAGGTCGATATCGGCCTTCTCGGTGTGAAGCTGGAGCCGGCGCGACTCGTGCACCCCGTAGCTCGTCATGCACTGGGCGATGAGATTCGAGGGGAAGCGCAGGGTGAAGGCGACCGATTCCTCGACCTCGGCGAATTTCGGATCGCCCTCGGGCGAGTGGATCTGCGCCGTCACCGAGACCGGCTCCTCGCCGGTCAAGGCGCGCACGCCGTTGAGGCAGTAGAGCCCGATATCCGGCAGGGCGCCGCCGCCGGCCAGCGCCTTCTTCAGGCGCCATTGCTGGGGCAGCCCGGTGGTCTGGCCGTTGAAGGCCTGGATCAGGCGCGGGCGGCCGAACTCGCCGGAGCGGGCGAGGCGCACCACCTCGCGGTTGTAGGGCTCGTACTGGCAGCGATAGGCGATCATCAGCTTGACCTTGGCCGCCGCGCAGGCCGCGATCATGTCCCGCGCCTCCGCCGAGGAGGCCGCCATCGGCTTTTCGCAGAGCACGTGCTTGCCGGCCTTGGCCGCGGCCAGCACGTCGCCGCGATGCACGGCGTTGGGCGTCACGATGTAGACCGCCTGGACCGCCGGGTTCTGCGCCAGGCGGTCCCATTCGTCGTATCCGTAGACCGCCTCCGGCGCGATGCCGTACTGCTCGGCCACGAGCTTCGCCTTGGCGGGGGTACCCGACATCAGTGCGACCACGCGGGCCCGCTTCGTCTCGCCGAAGGCCGGCAGGATCTCCTCCAGGCTGAGGCGCCCGAGGCCCACGATGGCGAAGCCCACGCGCTGGCCCGGCGGCATCGGCGCGGGCGGCGGCGGGGGCGCCCGGTCGCCGGGGCCGCGCCAGTTCGGGAACATCACCTTGCCGCCCTGCACCGCGCCGGTATCGGCCGGCACGGAGGGGCCCGGAAGCCCCGACTGCGCTCCCGCGCCCGTCGCCCCGAGGGCGAGGCCGGTCAGCGTCGCGCTGCCCGCGCGAAGGACGTTGCGGCGGGAAAGGGGGCGTTCATCCGTCATGTCGCTCGCTGTCGGTTCCGGCGGGTCTCCCGTCGGGAACGTCACGGCGAGAAACGCGGTTCCGGCGATCCGGGCGCCTGCGCCAACGGGAAGCCGGCCGGTTCAGGCCTCGTCGCCCCGCGCGGCCAGGCGGGCCCGCAGGGATTCGACCTCCGAGCGCGCCGCCCGAAGGTCGCGCATCAGTCCGATGGGGACGGGCACGGCGGCGGGCGGGTCCGGCACGAACTGGACGCCGACGCAATCGTCCCCCCGCCAGATCAGGCGCACCGTCCGGCTCTGCCGGGTCTTGTGGATGTGGAGATCGAAGACCTCCGGCAGCGGCACGCCGTCGCTCAGGGCGAGGCGCAACCCGTCCGGGCCGCGGTCTCGCACCAGGCAGGGGGTGTCGGAGACGTCCGGGGCGATGCGGATATCGGCGCCGAGGAGGCTCCGCGACCGGCTTCCGTTGCGACGCTCGCGGATGGGCGGAACCATGTGACCCTCTCCAGAAGTAGTAGGTGGGGTAACGTGGTTGTGAACCGCCGGTGCCGCCCGGCACAAGCGTCGGCGCGATCTTTCGTCCCGTAGGGTTAAGACGTCGTTCCGGTTAAGGCGTTCTGCCGGGCTCCCCGTGGCCGGTCGGACCCTCGACCTCGCCGCGCTGCTGCAGCACCAGGGCGACGAACCAGCACAGGGCGGCCCAGGCCGCGCCGACGCACCAGCCCGCGACCACGTCGCTCGGCCAGTGCACGCCGAGATAGATGCGGCTCAGGCCCACCAGCAGCGTCATCGACACCCCGACGGTGAGCACCAGGATCTTCACCCCGCGCTGGCGGTCGACGCGGGCGATCAGGCTCGCCAGGGTCAGGTAGGCGATGGCTGACATCATGGCGTGGCCGCTGGGGAAGCTCGCGGTGAAGACCTCCATCCCGTGGGGCACGAGGTCGGGCCGCGGCCGGTGGTAGAACAGCTTGAGCACCGTCGAGGCGATCTCGCCGCCGCCGATCGCCGCGATCACGAAGACGGCGATGCGACGGCGCCCGGTCATCGCCAGGTAGGCGCAGGCCGCCGCCGTCACGAACACGATGGTGAAGACGCTGCCGAGCCCGGTGATGTCGCGCATGGTCTCCTCGAGCCAGCGCGGCCCGATCGGGTCGGAGAGGTCGGCCGGATTCCGCAGCGCCAGCAGGACCTTGCGATCCAGCGCCGCGGTCGAGCCCTCGCCGACCTCGTTGGCCAGAGCGAAGAAGCCGTAGCCGAGGAGGCTCACCGCCAGCAGCGCCAGGACCGGGCCGACCTCGTTGAGGCGCAGCGCCAGCCGCAGGGCGTTCGCCCGGGTCACGAGCGGATTGTTGCGGTAGCCGGAGGGCAGGGCTTTCATGCGGGCGACTTCGCGAATGCGTCGATGAGGGGCCGGAGACTCCCGGCATAGCGGATCGGCGGGGTGGCCTCCATCCGGGCGAACGCCACGCGAGCGAACCTCGCGCTACCCGAACGCGAAGCTGGCACGGCGCTCCCAGGGACCGCCGAGGTAGCGCCAGAGCAGCAGGCCGGGCGCCGTGAACCGGAACGGCGTGAACGCCGCCTCCAGGTCGGCGTGGAGCGCCCGGGCGGTGGCGGCGTCGACCTTGTTCTGCACCGTGACGTGCGGGCGCCAGCCCTGCCGGTCCTGGGCGGTCAAGCCCTCGCCCAGGCCCTCGAACTGGTCGGCGAGGCGCGCCCGGAAGGCCGAGAGGGCGTCGGAGGCGAGCACGTAGGCGACGCCGCGCCCGGTGAAGCGCAGGCCCGTCACCGCCACCTCGGCGGGCGCCTGCGTCCGGGTCATCGCCGCCAGGGTCTCGACGATGCCCGGCTCGTCCGGGCCGGGCAGGTGGTGGAACAGGGTCGCGTGGGCGGGGATGTGGTTGAGCGCCTGCGGAAAGTGCCGGCGGCGCAGGCCGTCGAACCGCGCGAAGCTGTCGGGATCCATCGCCAGGGTGAGAATGAGGGGATCGGGCGTGGGCGTGTGGTCTGTCATGGTCCGATCCGGCGTGAGGCAGGGAGATGGCGCGGCCGGGGCCTGCGTCCAGGGCCTGCGTCCAGGGCCTGCGCTCGGGGCCTGCGTTCGGGGCTTGCGTCCGGGACTTGGGGCGCCGCCGCGGCGGCGATGCAGGCCGGCCCGGCGACGGCCCGAGGTGGTGACGGCCCGAGGTCGGCGGTGACACGGCGCGCCCTGTTCAGAGCCGTCCGAGCCGGCTAGAGAGCCCCGATGCGGCGCAAACACCGGGAAATCGTCCATGTGGGGCGCGAGGGCTGGCTCTTCCTGATCGGCGGCACCAATGGTGTCTTGGAGCAGTACCGCGCCACCCTGTCCCGGTGGTGGCGCCTGCGCGGCTGGGTCCGGCTCATCGAGGCGCGGGCCGCCCGGGCCCGGGCGCTCGGCATCCGCTACCTGCACGTGGTCGTGCCCGAGAAGCTCTCGGTCTACGACGACCGCACCCTGGACCTGCGCTTCGACGCGCGCCAGGCGCCCACCCGCGTGCTGGCCCGGCGCCTGATGAACAATCCCCACTACGTCGACCTGCTGGCCCCGATGCGGGCGGCGCGCGACGGGGCCGTGCCCCTCTACTACCGCACCGACACGCACTGGAACTACGAGGGCTGCCGCTTCGCCTACGGGGTGCTGATGCGGGCCTGCGGGGCCGTGCCTCCGGGCGACATCGATGCCCGCGAGCGCTACGAGACCACGCGGGTGCGCGATCTCGGCGAGAAGCTGCCCGAGAAGCCGATCGAGACCGCCAGCCACGTGGTGCTCGACCGGGACGCCCGGCGGACCTACGCCAGCCCGCTCGTCGCCGCCTACGAGGCCGCCGGGCGCGCGCCCGACCTCCATGTCGGCGCCCATGTCTGCTTCCGGAACGAGCGGCCGGACGTCGATCCGCGCACCCTGATGCTGTTCGGCGATTCCTACGCGCATTTCGCACCGATCATGCTCACCGGCATCCTGGCCGAGAGTTTTCGCGAGGTGCACTTCGTCTGGTCGTCGAGCATCGACTGGGCCTATGTCGAGCGGGTGCGGCCCGATCTCCTCGTGTTCGAGATGGCCGAGCGCTTCGTCACGCGCCTGCCCGACGACACCTTCGACATCGCGACCTACCAGAAGGGCAGGCATCTCGAGGCCGCCGCGCCGGCCGCGGCGGCGGAGGGGCTGTCCGCCGAGGCCTGAGCGCCCATCTTCCCGCGAACAGGCAACACGGGAAGGACGCATCATGGGGCTGCTCGTCGACGGCGTCTGGCAGGATACCTGGTACGACACCAAGGAGACCGGCGGCCGCTTCAAGCGCACGGACGCCAAGTTCCGGAACTGGATCACCGCCGACGGCTCCCCCGGTCCGAGCGGGGAGGGCGGTTTCCCGGCCGAGGCCGGGCGCTACCACCTCTACGTCTCGCTGGCCTGCCCCTGGGCCCACCGCACCCTGATCGTGCGCGCCCTGAAGGGCCTGGAGGAGGCGATCTCGGTCTCGGTGGTCGATCCCCACATGGGCCGTGAGGGCTGGGTCTTCGGCGACTCGCCCGGCGCCACGCCCGACACCGTCAACGGCGCGACCCGCCTCTACGAGGTCTACCTGAAGACCGATCCCGGCTTCACCGGCCGCGTCACCGTGCCGGTGCTCTGGGACCGGCAGCGCGCCACCATCGTGTCGAACGAGTCGGCCGAGATCATCCGCATGCTGAACGGTGCCTTCGGGGCGGCGGGGCCGGACCTCTACCCGGCCGACCTCGCGGGGGCGATCGATGCGGTCAACGCCCGCGTCTACGACGCCGTCAACAACGGGGTCTACAAGGCGGGCTTCGCCACCGACCAGGGCGCCTATGCGGAGGCCTTCACCGCGCTGTTCGCCGAACTCGACGCCCTCGAGGCCCGCCTCGACACGGCGCGCTACCTCTGCGGCGACCGGCTGACGGAGGCGGACATCCGCCTGTTCACCACCCTGGTGCGCTTCGACGCCGTCTATGTCGGGCACTTCAAGTGCAACCGCCAGCGCATCGCCGACTATCCCAACCTGTCGAACTACCTGCGCGACCTCTACGCCCTGCCGGGGGTCGCCGGCACGGTGAACCTCAGCCACATCAAGCGGCACTATTACGAGAGCCACCCGACCATCAATCCGACCCGCATCGTGCCCCTCGGGCCGGCCCTCGACTTCGCGGCCCCGAACGACCGCGCCGCGCGCTTTCCCGCCTGAGCGCGGGACCCTGCGCGCCCGCAGACCCTCGACGAACCGAACCGCAGCCTTACATCGGACTCATGATGCGCCTCCCGACCCCCCGCCTCGTCCTCGCCGCCGCCGCGCTCCTCGTCGCCGCGCCCGCCTTCGCCCAGACGGCCGTCAAGCTCGAGGGCCGCTGCGAGAAGCTCGTGATCGCCGGCAAGGACGTCTCGGCCACCTGCAAGAACACGCTGATGAACACGGTCTCGCGCAACCGCACGAGCTTCGATTTCGCGGCCGAGGGCCGGGCCCTGAGCTTCAGCGGCAACGGCGCCCAGCAGGAGCGCACGGAGGAGACCGACCCGCTCCAGCCGATCAACCTCGTGATCCCGAGCGAGACGACGAAGGACGGCGTGGCCCAGGGGCCCCTGGTCGCCGTCGGTTCCTGCACCTTCAGCACGCCGGAGCCGGGCAAGACCGCGATCACCTGCGAGGCGAACGCCGCCAAGGGGATCTACCAGGGCGTGTTCGTGACCGATGCCAAGGCGCCTGACGGGAAGACGCCGGAGGCGGGCGGCGGGAGCGCGCCGCGCTAGGCGCGCCGGTCGTCCTGCGGGCGGCGGGACGCGCCGGGCACGGGAGCCGGCCGAGCGGGGTTCGCCGGAGACGGAACCTGCGGAGACGGAACCTGCCGGAGACCCGGGGGCGATTGCGTGTGGACGTCCGCTCTGGTCCGAGCGCGCGGAGTTCCCATCTCTTGACGCAGGACGGGACGGGCGGACAGACCCGGCCACTCCCACGGATCGAAACGAAGCCTTCGAGGACGTCATGCTGAACGATGCGCCGGTGCCGGGCGGCCCCACCCCCACCAAGGACGTGACCACGGCGAGCTTCCGCCAGGACGTCATCGCCGAGTCGATGCAGCAGCCGGTGCTCGTCGATTTCTGGGCGCCGTGGTGCGGCCCGTGCAAGCAGCTCGCCCCCGTGCTGGAGAAGGTCGTCCAGGGCTCCGCCGGGAAGGTGAAGCTCGTCAAGATGAACATCGACGAGCACCCCTCCATCGCGGGCCAGCTCGGCATCCAGTCGATTCCCGCCGTGATCGCCTTCGACAAGGGCCAGCCGGTGGACGGGTTCATGGGCGCGGTGCCCGAGGCCCAGATCAAGGAGTTCATCGCGCGCCTGGCCGGCCCCGCCGGGCCGACGCCGATCGAGGAGGCGATGTCGGAGGCCGAGGCCCTCCTCGGGGTCGGCGACGTGGCCCAGGCCGCGCAGCTCTACGCCGCCGTGCTCGCCGAGGAGCCCGAGAACGTCGACGCGATCGCGGCGCTCGCCAAGATCCAGCTCGACCTCGGCGACCTCGAGAACGCCAAGGAGCTCGTGGCCATGGCGCCCGCCGACAAGGCCTCCCATGCCGGCCTCGCCAGCGTGCGCGCGGCGATCGAGCTCGCCGAGCAGGCGGCGGCGCTGGGCGACCTCGGCACCTTCCAGGCCCGGATCGAGGCCGACCCGAACGATTTCCAGGCCCGCTTCGACCTCGCGCTCGGCCTGAACGGCCGCAACCTGCGCGACGAGGCGGTGGACCAGCTGATCGAGATCGAGCGCCGGGACCGGACCTGGAACGAGGGCGCGGCACGCAAGCAGCTCCTCACCTTCTTCGAGGCCTGGGGCCTGATGGACAAGGCCTCGATCCGCGGTCGGCGACGCCTGTCGACCCTGGTCTTTGCGTGAGGCCGCGAACGAACCGCAGGGGGACACGATGAGCACGCATGCGGGCTACAAGGGACCGGCCGACTGCCCCGGGGTGATTCCGGTGTTCCCGCTGCCCGGTGCGCTGCTGCTGCCGCGCGGACAGATGCCGCTGAACATCTTCGAGCCGCGCTACCTCGCCATGATCGACGACGCCCTGCGCACGGACCGGATCATCGGCATGATCCAGCCGGACGTGGAGGCGGGCTCGTCGCCGATGACGCCGAAGCTCTTCCGCGTCGGCTGTGCCGGGCGGATCACGCAGTTCGCCGAGACTGGGGACGGGCGCTACCTCATCTCGCTCACCGGCATCGCCCGGTTCCGGGTCGAGAGCGAGCTCGCCACCACCACCCGCTACCGCCGCTGCCAGGTCTCCTACGACGACTTCGCCACCGATTTCGAGGCGCGGGCGGGCGAGGCGGCGGTGGACCGGGAGGGTGTGCTGAAGGCCCTGCGCGACTTCGTGGAGGTCAACGACCTCAAGGTCGACTGGGCCGGCATCGAGGAGGCGCCCAACGAGGCCCTCGTCAACGCCCTGTGCATGATGAGCCCCTTCGGCGCCCGCGAGAAGCAGGCCATGCTGGAGGCGGCGGACCTCAAGACGCGGGCCGAGGTCTTGATTGCGGTGACCGAAATGGAGTTGGTGCGCGGGTCGGGCTCCGAGCCCACCCTGCAATAGTCCGTTCCGCCAAGGAGACGCCACAGATGGCCGCTGACACCCCGGGCCCCGTCGAGGCCACCCGCGTCGACCCCAAGCTCCTCGAACTCCTCGTCTGCCCGCTGACGAAGGACACCCTCGAGTACGATGCCGGCCGCCAGGAGCTGGTGAGCCGCTCCGCGCGCCTCGCCTACCCGATCCGCGATGGCATCCCGATCATGCTGCCGGAAGAGGCCCGCGCCCTGACGGACTGAGGGGCTCCCCCGGCATGACCGATCGCCCGACCGTCGCCATCGTCGCCACCGGCGGCACCATCGCGATGAAGCACGATCCCGCCACGGGGGCGCCGGTTCCCGCCCTGACGGGGGCCGACCTCGCCGCGGCGGTGCCGCGCCTGGCCGAGCTCGCGCGGATCGAGGTGGTGGAATTCGCCAATGTGCCGAGCGCCTATATGGGGCCGGACCTCTGGCCGGACCTCAGCCGCACGGTGGCGGGCCTGCTCGCGCGCCCCGAGATCGCCGGCGCCATCGTCCTGCACGGCACCGACACCCTCGACCAGACCGCCTATTTCCTCGACCTGACGCTGGCGAGCGACAAGCCGGTGGTGATGGTGGGCGCCCAGCGCAACGCCTCCGAGGCGGATGCCGACGGGGCGCGCAACCTCCTCAACGCGGTCCGCCAGATCCTGGCCCAGGGCGCGCGCGCGGATCTCCGGGGACTGGGCGTGACGGTGACGCTCAACCACAACATCAACGCCGCCCGCGAGGTGCGGAAGTCCCACACCAACAACGTCGAGACCTTCCAGTCCGGCGAGGCCGGCTTCCTCGGCCATGTCGACGAGGACCGGGTGGTCTTCGCCCGCAGGTCCCTGCGCCGCCAGACCCTGCCGCTGCCCGACCGGCTCGCCCGGGTCGAGATCGTGGCGATGACGGCCGGCGGCGACGGGCGCCAGCTCCGCCACGCCGTGGCGGACGGGGCCGAGGGCGTGGTGATTGCCGCCTACGGCTTCGGCAACGTCAACGAGGCCCTCTACGACGCGGTGGCGGAGGCGATCGCCGCCGGCGTCACGATCGTGGTGGCGAGCCAGGTCCCGCACGGCCGGGCGCTTCCGGTCTACGGCTTCAAGGGTGGTGGCAGCACGCTGCGGGCGGCCGGCGCGGTCTTCGCCGACGACCTCTCGCCGGACAAGGCCCGGGTCCTGGCGCTGCTCGCCCTGCCGATCACGCGGGACCGCCAAGCATTGCAGGCGTATTACGACCGATAACGCCAAGCTTTGCCTCGGTCATGGCCCGTTCAGGCAGCTTCGGCAATAAGTCTCATCATCGAATTGTGGGGCCTGTCATAATCTTGCCGCTTCGGCGGATATGATCAGCGCATTCTCACTCCATCGCCTGCTTGCACAGCCGTTGCACCGCCCTGCGGTCGCGGCTCGGGCGGACGCTTTTTGCCGAAGGATGATGCATGTCCAAAGTTGCGGTGGTTCTGGCGCTCGGAGCCGGCCTGTCCTCGCCCGCGATGATCCCGGCCGCCGCCCGAGACGGCGGAAACTTCAACGGGACCTGGTCGGTGGAACTCGTCACCGAGAGCGGCATGGTCTGCGACAGCCGCTACACCTACGGGGTGTCGGTGCAGGAGGGGCAGGTGCGCCTCACCTCCGCGGCGGCCGGCGCCACCCTGAACGGCCGCGTCGGGCCGGACGGCACGGTCGGCCTCAACGTCTCGAACGGCACCGCCTCGGGCGCGGTCTCGGGCCGCCTCCAGGCCCAGAGCGGCGGCGGCACCTGGAAGGTCTCGTCCCTGTGCTCGGGCCGCTGGACGGCCCGGCGTCACACGACGCGGACCGCCCAGGCGGAGTAGGGCCGGGCGGGACCGCGCCGGCCCGAGGCGGGCCTCGGCCGCACGGCCCCGGGCATCCCCTCGCCCCGCTCAGGCGGCGAGAGGGGACAGCAGGTCTTCCGTTGCCAGACAGGTCGTCAGGCGGCCGCGAGCCACTGGCGCGCTTCCTCGATATGCGCGCGGTCGAAGGTCTTGATCTGGGCCGGCGAGACCTTGCCGAAGGTGTCGGCGATCATCCGCAGCCAGGAGGCGTCGGTCACCAGGGCGACGTGGCTGACGCCCTTCATCATGGCGAGGCCGAAGCGCGGGTCCTTGAAGAAGGCGGCCGGCTCCATGCCCTTGAAGTCGCGCACGTCCTCCAGCAGCTTGATCTTGCCGCCCTTGTCGAGATCGGCCTGCATGGCCGCGATCACGGTGTTCATCTCGGCATCGGTGATCTGGCCGTCGACCACGATCTCGGCGACGCTCGAATCCGGCTTCTTGGTGTAGGTCAGCACGTTGTGGCACTCCTCAGGGGGTCGAACGCGACCCGAGCGAACGTCGCGCCAGCGTTATAGGAAACTCTGCGGGTCCACGTCGATGGCGACCTTCACGTTGCCGCGAATCTTGGGGCCGCGCGCCAACCAGTCGCGCAGGTAGGTCTGCAGGTCGACGGCGCGCTCGGTCTTCACCAGCAGCCGGAATCGGTAGCGGCCGCGGATCAGCGCCAGCGGCGCCTCGGCCGGGCCGAGCACCATCACGCCGTCGGGCGGCTCGGCGGCCCGCGCCAGCGCCTGCCCGTGGGCCTCGGCCACCTCGCGCTCGTTGGCCGAGACGATCAGGGCGGCCAGGCGCCCGAAGGGCGGCAGGCCGGCGGCCTCGCGGGCGCCGATCTCCTCCTCGTAGAAGCGCTCCGAATCGCCCGAGAGCAGCGCGGCGATCACCGGATGCTCCGGCTGGTAGGTCTGGAGCAGGGCGCGCCCCGGCTTCTCGCCGCGCCCGGCGCGGCCGGTCACCTGCTGCAGCAGCTGGAAGGTGCGCTCGGCCGCCCGCGGATCGCCGGAGGTCAGGCCGATATCGGCGTCGAGGACGCCCACCAGGGTCAGGTGCGGGAAGTTGTGGCCCTTGGCCACGAGCTGCGTGCCGATCACGATGTCGCAGCCGCCCTCGGCCACGGTCTGGAGTTCGGCCCGCAGGCGCTCGGCCCCGCCGGGGAAGTCGCTCGACAGGACGATGACGCGCTTGTCGGGGAAGAGCTCGGCCACCTCCTCGGCGATGCGCTCCACCCCGGGGCCGCAGGGCGTGAGATTGTCGAAGGTGCCGCATTCCGAGCAGGAATCCGGGCGCCGCTCGGCATAGCCGCACTGGTGGCAGACGAGCGCCCGGCGGAAGCGGTGCTCCACCAGCCAGGTCGAACAGTTGCGGCACTGGTAGCGGTGGCCGCAGGCCCGGCACAGGGTCAGGGGTGCGTAGCCCCGCCGGTTAAGGAAGAGCAGCGCCTGGTCGCCCGATTCCACGGTCTCCCGCACGGCCGCCACCAGGGCCGGGGCGATGAAGCGCCCGCGCTCGGGCTTGTCGGCGCGCATGTCGATGGCGGCGATGTCGGGCAGGCGCCGGCCGCCGAAGCGCTCGGGCAGGAGGATGCGGCGGTAGCGCCCGCGCTCGGCATTGACCCGGGTCTCGATGGAGGGCGTCGCCGAGGCCAGCACCACCGGGCAGTTCTCGATCCGCCCGCGCACCACCGCCATGTCGCGGGCGTGGTAATGCACCCCGTCCTCCTGCTTGTAGGCGGCCTCGTGCTCCTCATCGACGACGATCAGGCCGAGATCCGCGAAGGGCAGGAACAGGGCCGAGCGCGCGCCCACCACCACGGCGATCTCGCCCGCCGTGACCCCGGCGCGGATGCGCTCGCGGCGCTTGCCCCCGATGCCCGAATGCCAGGCCGCCGGGCGGGCGCCGAAGCGCTCGGCGAAGCGGTCGAGGAACTGCGCGGTCAGCGCGATCTCCGGCATCAGGATCAGGGCCTGGTGGCCGCGGCGGACGCAATCGGCCACCGCCTCGAAATACACCTCCGTCTTGCCCGAGCCGGTGACGCCCTCCAGCAGCACGGTGGGCGCCTTCGCCTCGGTCCCCGGCGGCGGCACCTTGCCGTCCGCGGCGGCTGCCGGCAGGGGATCGCCGATGGCGTCCGTGGGCGCCGGCGCGTCGGGGGCCGGGTTCATCAGGGCGACGAGCTCCCGCACCGCCGCCTCCTGCGCCTCCGAGAGGGGCACGCGGGCGTGGTCCGGGTCCGGCGGCAGGGCGACGGGCTCGGGCGCCAGGGCCACCGCCTCGAGGGCGCCGTCGTCGATGAGCCCGTCGACGACGCTTAAGGAGACGCCCGCCTCCTTGGCCAGCGCGCTCTTGCCCCGCATCGCCCCGTCGGCCGCCGCCGCCAGCACCTTGGTGCGGGCCGCGGTCGGCCGGGCCGGGGTCTTGCCGGAGATGCGGACGCCGATCCGCACCGTCTCGGTGAGGGCCGCCTCGTCGGGCAGGCGCAGGGCCATGGCGAGCGCCGAGCCCTTCGGCGCCAGGGTGTAGCGGGCGAGCCAGTCCACGAGTTCGCGGAGCGCGTCGGGCAGGGCCGGCACGTCGATCCGGCCGGTGACGGCACGCAGGTTGGAGCCGCCGGGGCTCTGGCGCACGCCCCAGACCACCCCCACGGTCTCGCGCGGCCCGAGGGGGATCTGCACGACCTCGCCGACCGAGAGGTCGAGCCCGGCCGGCACGGCGTAGCTGTAGGCGCTGTCCAGCGCCAGCGGGATCAGGATCTCGGCGACGCAGGGCATCGGGCGGGTCTTTGACGGAACATAACCGGAATATAAGCATGCCGGAGGCAATGCGCGACCGCCGCGCCGCCGATCGTCGCCCGGAGGCGCCCCAGGATGGACGGACCCGAACCGCCGGCTCTCGGAACGACGGGCGATCCGGGTCCCGAGGGCGTGCTGCTCCTGCACGGCCTCGCCCGGCGGGCCGCCTCCCTGGCCCGGATGGAGCGCGCCCTCCGGGCCGCCGGGTTCGCGACGCTGAACCTCGATTATCCCTCCCGCACGGCGGATCTCGCGGATCTCGCAGGCATCATCGGACCGCCCGCCGCCGCCTTCGCGGCCTGGGTGCGGACTCTCCACGTGGTCACCCACTCGATGGGCGGGCTCCTCGCCCGGGCCTGGCTCCGCGAAGACCGGCCGGCCAATCTCGGACGGGTGGTGATGCTGGGGCCACCGAACGGTGGCAGCGAGGTCGCCGACCGCCTCCACACCCTGCGCGCCTATCGCCGGGTCTTCGGTCCGGCCGGCGCCCAATTGACCACCAAACCGGACGAAAGCCTGCGCAACCGCCTCGGCCCCGTCGACTTTCCCCTCGGGATCATCGCGGGCGACCGCACGCTCTATCCCCTGGAATCCTGGCTGATGCTGCCCGGTCCCGATGACGGCCGGGTCACCGTCGCGCGCACCCGGGTCGCCGGGATGGCCGACCACATCATCCTGCACACCAGCCACGGCCTGATGATGCGCAACCCCGCGGTGATCGCCGAGACCCTGCGCTTCCTGCGCACCGGAGGGTTTTCGCCGTCCGCCCGCGATGACACAAGGCGCGCATGAGCCTCGACGCGCCCCCGCCCGACCCCGTGCCGCCGCGCCTCGACCTGCGTGGCATCGGGCTGCGCTTCGGCGCGGTGCGGGCGCTGGCCGACGTCTCGCTCCAGGTCCGGCCCGGCGAGATCCTCGCCCTGCTCGGCGATTCCGGCTGCGGCAAGAGCACGCTCCTGCGCGCCATCGCCGGGCTGGAGCAGCCCGAGA
Source organism: Methylobacterium sp. TK31 (assembly GCF_055361545.1). Taxonomy (NCBI): domain Bacteria; kingdom Pseudomonadati; phylum Pseudomonadota; class Alphaproteobacteria; order Hyphomicrobiales; family Methylobacteriaceae; genus Methylobacterium; species Methylobacterium sp. TK31. The sequence goes on from NZ_CM143964.1 coordinate 4,360,585, forward strand.
CCGGCACGATCCGCCTCGACGGCGCCCTGGTGAGCGAGGACGGCCGCGGCGTCGCCCCCGAGGCCCGCGGGGTCGGGCTGATGTTCCAGGACTACGCGCTGTTCCCCCACCTGACGGTGGCGGAGAACGTGCGCTTCGGCCTTCATGGCAAACCCGCCGCAGAGGCCCGCGCCCTGGCCCAGGCCCGGCTGGAGCAGGTCGGCCTCGCCGACCGGGCCGGGAGCTATCCGGGCACGCTCTCGGGCGGCGAGAGCCAGCGCGTGGCGCTGGCCCGGGCCCTCGCCCCGGGGCCGCGCGTCCTCCTCCTCGACGAGCCGTTCTCGAACCTCGACCGGCGCACCCGCGACCGGGTCCGCGACGAAACCCTAGCTGTGCTGCGCGCCAGCGGCGCCACCACGCTCCTCGTCACCCACGACCCCGAGGAGGCCCTCGGCTTCGCCGACCGCATCGCCCTGATGCGGCGGGGACGCATCGTGCAGGTCGGCACCGGGCCGGACCTGTATCACCGCCCCGCGACGCGCTTCGCCGCCCGCTTCCTCGGCGACTGCGTCGAGTTCGACGCCACCTGCCGCGCCGGCGCCGTGGCGACGCCGTTCGGGCCGGTCCCGGCCCCGGGCCACGCCGAGGGCGCCGCCGTCACCCTCTGCCTGCGCCCGGAGGCGATTCGCCTCGGGGCGCCGGACGCGTCCCTCCGGGCCGTGGTGCGGGCGCGCCGCTTCCTCGGGGCGGGCGCCCTCCTGACCCTGACGGCGGAGGGGCTGCCCGAGCCCCTGCGCCTGCCCGTTCCGGCGGACGACCCGCGCCGGGAGGGGGAGGCCGTGGGCCTGAGCCTCGAGCCGCGACACGGCTTTATTTTTGCGCGCGGGACGGATTAAAAGACGGGCGCGGTCGAAAGTCCTGTCCGGCGCGCGGCTTTAGTTTTGAATTGTTTTAAGTCCAGAACATCGTGCTTGTGTTTTTCTCGCCGATGCTTCTGAACACCCGCCACGTTTTGACGGGAGGGTGTCGACCATGGCGGGTGGGATCAAGGCAATCGGGATCGCGGGCGGGATCGCGGGCCTCGCGCTGGCGGGCCTGATCGGGACGGCCGCGGCGGCCGAGGTGAACCTCTACACCACCCGCGAGCCCGGCCTGATCCGGCCCCTGCTCGACGCCTTCACGGCCAAGAGCGGCGTCACCGTCAACACGGTCTTCGTCGAGAAGGGCCTCGCCGAGCGCGTGGCGGCCGAGGGCGCCCGCGCCAAGGCCGACGTGCTGATGACCGTCGACGTCGGCAACCTCATCGACCTCGTCGACCGCGACCTCGCCCAGCCGGTGCGCTCGGGCGTGCTCGAGGCGGCGGTGCCCGCCACCCTGCGCGATGCCGAGGGCCGCTGGTTCGCCCTCTCCATGCGGGCCCGCGTGCTCTACGCCGACAAGGACCTCGCCGACCTCAAGGCCGCCACCTACGAGGGGCTGGCCGACCCGAGATGGAAGGGCGGCCTCTGCCTGCGCTCGGGCCAGCACCCCTACAACACGGCCCTCATCGCCCATCACCTCGTCAAGCACGGCCCGGAGAAGACCGAGGCCTGGCTGCGCGCCCTGAAGGCCAACCTCGCCCGCAAGCCCGCCGGCGGCGACCGGGACGTCGCCCGCGACATCCTCGCCGATACCTGCGAGATCGGCCTCGGCAATTCCTACTATGTCGGCCTGATGCGCTCGGGCCGCGGCGGCCCCGAGCAGCAGAAGTGGGGCGAGGGCATCAAGGTGGTGATGCCGACCTTCACGGGGGGCGGCACCCACGTAAACATCTCGGGCGCGGTGGTGGCCAGGAACGCCCCCAACCGCGACGAGGCGGTCAAGCTCCTCGAATACCTCGTCTCCGACGAGGCCCAGGGACTCTACGCCAAGGCCGATTACGAGTACCCGGTGAAGGCCGGCGCGCCCATCGACCCGCTGCTCACGGCGCTGGGCCCCCTGACCATCGACGCCGTGCCGCTCGTGGAGATCGCCCGCAACCGCAAGGCGGCGAGCCTCCTCCTCGACACGGTGGGCTTCGACAACTGAGGCCCGCCCGCCCCCCGGTCGTCGGACAACGCCCTTGAGACCAGCATGACCGGGGCCATCCCCGCCCTCCCGCTCACCGGCCGCCCGCGCGGCCTCGCCTGGAGCGCCGCCGCGCTGGCGCTCTGCGCCCTGGTGCTGAGCCCGGTCGTCGCCCTCGTGATCGCGGCGGGGGACGGCGTCGGCGGCGGGGCGGGCGGGGCGCTGTGGCCGCACCTCGTCGCCCACGTGCTGCCGCAGGCCCTGCGCGACACCGCCCTGCTGCTGGCCGGCGTCGGCGTGCTGGTGGTGGTGCTCGGGGCGGGCTGCGCCTGGCTCGTGGCGGCCTACGACTTCCCCGGCCGGCGCCTCCTCGAGGTGGGGCTGCTGCTGCCGATGGCGGTGCCGACCTACATCGTCGCCTTCGCGTATCTCGACCTGATGCACCCGATCGGCCCGGTGCAGACGACCCTGCGCGACCTCCTCGGCTATGCCCGCCCGCGCGACTTCGTGCTGCCGGAGATCCGCTCGCTGCCCGGCTGCATCCTGCTCCTCGGCTTCGTGCTCTACCCTTACGTCTACCTGCCGACCCGGGCGCTGTTCCTGATGCAGGCCGCCAACCTGATCGAGGCGGCGCGGATGCTCGGGCGCCGGCCCTCGGCGATCTTCCTGCGCGTCGCCCTGCCGATGGCGCGCCCGGCCATCGCCCTCGGGGCGAGTCTGGCCCTGATGGAGGCCCTGAACGACATCGGCGCGGCGGAATTCCTCGGGGTGCGCACCCTCACGGTCCAAGTCTACGCCACCTGGGTCAACCGCCAGGACCTCGCGGGCGCCGCCCAGATCGCCCTCGTGATGCTGGTGGCGGTCGTCGCCCTGGTGGCCCTGGAGCGCTGGGCCCGGGCCGGGCGCGGCTTCTCGGGGGGCGCCCAGCGCCCGCGCCGCCTCGCCCGGCAGCGCCTGACCGGCCCGCGCGCCGGGGCCGCCCTGGCCCTCGGGCTGGTGCCCGTGGCGATCGGCTTCGCGATTCCGGCGAGCTACCTCGTGGTCTCCGCGCTCCGGCGTCTCCGGCGCAGCGGCCTGCCGGAGACGATCCTGCCCGAGATCGGCCACACCCTGCTCTATGCCGGGGCCGCGACCGTGATCGCCGCCGCCATCGGCTTCGTGGTGGCGGCGGGCCCGCGCCTCGTCCCGCGCCGCTGGGGCGAGGCGCTGATCCGGGTGGCGAGCCTCGGCTACGCCCTGCCGGGCGCGATCCTGGCCATCGGCCTCCTCGGCCCCCTGGCCCTCGCCGACAGCGCCCTCTCGGCCGGGACGACGCAGCTCTTCGGGGTCGCCCCGGCCCTGATCGGCCTCGGCACCGGGGGCGCCCTCGTCACCGCCTATCTCGTGCGCTTCCTCGCGGTCAGCATCGGCACCTGCGAGGCCGGCCTCGGCCGGGTGCCCCGCAGCCTGCCCGATGCCGGGCGGATGCTCGGGCGCGGCCCCGGCGCGACCCTGTGGCGGGTCCAGCTGCCCCTGGCCTGGCCGGCGGTACTCAGCGGCGCGCTCCTGGTGTTCGTCGACTGCGTCAAGGAATTGCCCGCGACCCTGCTGCTGCGTCCCCTCAACGTCGAGACCCTGGCGACCCACCTCTACGGCGAGGCCGCGCGCGGCACCTACGAGGACGGCACCGTGGCGGCCCTGCTCATCGTGGCGGTCGGGCTCGTGCCCGTGGCGATCCTGCTCCGCCTCGGCACGCCGCGCAGCGAAGCCGGCGCAGAACCCGCCGATCAGCGCTTGACGCGGCCGCGCCCCTCGCCCTAGAAGGCCCTCGGTCCGGGTGCGTAGCTCAGCGGGAGAGCATTCGCTTCACACGCGAAGGGTCACAGGTTCGATCCCTGTCGCGCCCACCACTTCCCTCGAAGCCTCCCCGCCGCTTCGACGTTTCCCCTTCGGAACAGCGACACCAGCACCAGGCCGACGCGCATCGGCAGGCAGCCGAGGATGCGCCAGAGCCCCGCCCTGGGCTGGGCGACGCCGAGCCATCCCGATGGTCGAGCGGCGTCGCGGCCGCGATGGCGGCCGTCACGGTGATCCCGGTGAGGATCGCCGCGCCCGAGCGCTCGGCCGGGACGATCGTCGCCAGCACGGAGAGCCCGCCCAGGGCGCCGCCGATCCGGATCGCGCGCCGCCGCGGGCGAGGACCGGCGCGGCTAGCAAGGCTTTCGGCGCCCGCGCGAAATCTCAGGCGTCGGCGGCGGCCCGGACCTTCGGCGCCCCGGCCCGGCGACGGGGCGCGACCAGCAGGACCAGGGCGCCGGCCGCCATGCAGACGATCGATCCGGCCAGCACGCCGACCTTGGTCTCGGATTCGAGCTCGGGCGCGTCGGCGAAGGCCAGGAGGCCGATGAACAGGCTCATGGTGAAGCCGATCCCGCAGAGGAGCGAGACGCCGTAGACCTGCATCCAGCCGGCCCCCGCCGGCCGCTGGGCGAGCCCGAGCTTCACCGCCGCGAGGACGAGGCCGAACACGCCGATCTGCTTGCCGAGGATGAGGCCGAGGGCGACCCCGAGGGTGACGGGTTCGAGCAGCATCCCCGGCGTGAAGCCCGCCAGCGACACGCCCGCATTGGCGAAGCCGAAGATCGGCAGGATCAGGTAGGCCGACCAGGGATGCAGGGCGTGTTCGAGCCGGTGCAGGGGCGAGGTCGGGTCGTCCGGCCGGCCCGGGCTGGGCCGCAGGGGAATCGTCAGGGCCAGCAGGACGCCGGCCACCGTGGCGTGCACTCCGGATTTCAGGACGAGGAACCACAGCGCCGCACCGAGGACGAGGTAGGGCGACAGGCGGCGGATGCCGGCCCGGTTCAGGCCGTAGAGCACCGCCAGGATCACGGCCGCCCCGCCCAGCATCGGCAGGGACAGGCCGGCCGTGTAGAACAGCGCGATGATGAGCACCGCGCCGAGGTCGTCGATGATCGCCAGGGCGGTCAGGAAGACCTTGAGCGAGACCGGCACCCGGGAGCCGAGCAGGGCCAGGATGCCGAGGGCGAAGGCGATGTCGGTGGCGGCGGGAATCGCCCAGCCGCGGAGGGTCTCCGGCGAGTGCCGGTTCACCGCCACGTAGACCAGGGCCGGCGCCGCCATGCCGCCGAGGGCGGCGAGGCCGGGCAGGATCCGGTCCGGCCAGGTCCGCAGTCGCCCGTCCAGCGTCTCGCGCTTGATCTCGAGGCCGACGAGCAGGAAGAACAGCGCCATCAGCGCGTCGTTGATCCAGTGCAGGACGCTCAGGCCCCCGACCTTGGCCTGCAACGCCGCGAAGTAGCCCGCCCCCAGGGGCGAGTTCGCGACCACCAGCGCGAGGGCCGCGCTCGCCATCAGGACGAGGCCGCCGCCGGCCTCGCTGGTGAGCATCGACCGGAAGGCCGAGAACGGCCGGCGGAGCGGGGAGGGGGCGTGCATGGCCCTCGCTTTACAGGAGCCGGTCCGGGACACCAACGCCCCGGGGCCGAAACCGGGTCGTCCCGAGGCGCGTCCCGGCCCCGGGGCCGCGCCGCGGTTCAGCGCAGCCCGGCCGAGCGGGTGCCGCCCTCGCTGCGCGTGCCGCCGTCGAACACCGTGCGGCAGCTGGGGCTGAGGCTCGCCCGGTTCACCTTCATGCACGACACGATCCGGTCGCGGTCCGGCACGGCGCTCAGGCACAGGCGCATGACGTCGCCGCGGCACAGGGCGGCCTGTTTCTCCTCGCCGGCCCGGGCGCCGGTGGCCGCGAGCGCGGGCAGCACGCAGCAGGCGGCGAGAGCGATTCGGCCGACCATGGGCATCTCCAGATCCGGCCCGGACGTCCGGCGCGCGGGTCGGGTCGGACCGAGGCTGCCGACCATCCCGCCTGCAATGCGGACCGGCCGGCTAAGTTCCTCGGCGCGCGATCCGGGGGGCGGCCCCCCGCCCGGCCCGGCCTCAGGTGATCGGAGCGGGGTTGAACAGCGTCAGGTCGTTGAACAGGCCCCAGCGGTCGGACCAGGGCCGCTTGCGCCCGCTCGCCACGTCGAGGATCAGGTGGAACAGGTCCCGGCCGGTCTCCTCGATGGTCGCGTGGCCCGTGGCGATGCGGCCGGCATCGAGGTCGATCAGGTCGGACCAGCGCTCGGCCAGCTCGGTGCGGGTGGCCACCTTGATCACCGGGGCGTGGGCGAGGCCGTAGGGGGTGCCGCGCCCGGTGGAGAAGACCTGGAGGGTGATGCCCGAGGCGAGCTGGAGGGTGCCGCAGACGAAGTCGCTCGCGGGGGTCGCGGCGAAGATCAGGCCCTTCTCGCGGACCCGCTCGCCGGGGGCGAGGACCCCCGTGATGGCCGAGGAGCCGGACTTGGCCACCGAGCCCAGCGCCTTCTCGACGATGTTGTTGAGGCCGCCCTTCTTGTTGCCCGGCGACGGATTGGCCCGCCGGTCGGCGCCGCCCTTCGCCAGGTAGTCGTCGTACCAGGCCATCTCGCGGATCAGCGCGTCGGCGACCTCGGGCGTCGCGGCCCGCGGCGTCAGCAGGTGGATGGCGTCGCGCACCTCCGTCACCTCGGAGAACAGCACCGTGGCGCCGCAGCGGACCAGCAGGTCGGCGGCATGGCCGAGGGCCGGGTTGGCCGTGACGCCCGAGAAGGCGTCGCTGCCGCCGCATTGCAGGCCGACCACGAGGTCGGAGGCCGGGCAGGTCTCGCGCCGGCGCCGGTCCAGCACGGCGAGGCGGGCCTCCGCCATGGCCATGATGCTGTCGAGCATCATCCCGAAGCCCGCGTGGCGCTCATCCTGCAGGCGCACCACGCCGCCATCCGCCGCCGTAGGGCCTTCCGGCAGCAGCCGCTCGGAGACGAGCTTCTCGCAGCCGAGGCCGACCACCATGACCTCGCCGCCGAAATTCGGGTTGCGGGCGAGGCTCTGCAGGGTGCGGATCGGGATCACCGCCTCGGGGGCGTTGATGGCGACCCCGCAGCCATAGGCGTGGGTGAGGCCGACGACGTCGTCGACGTTGGGGAAGCGCGGCAGCAGCTCCTGCTTGATCCGCCGGATGGCGACGTCGAGGGTGCCCGCCACGCATTGCACGCTGATCGAGATCGCCAGGATGTTCTTGGTGCCGACCGAGCCGTCCGGGTTGCGGTAGCCCTCGAAGGTGTAGCCGTCGAGGGGCGGCAGGGGGGCGGGCACGCGGGTCGCCTTCTCCAGGGCGTCGAGGTCGGGGGCCACCGGCGTCTCGACGCGGGATTCCTCCACCCAGGACCCCCGGGGCAGGGGGCGCAGCGCGATGCCCACCCCCTCGCCGTAGCGCACCACCATGCCGCCCTGCGGGATGTCGGCGAGCGCCACCTTGTGGCCCTGCGGCACGAATTCCAGCAGGGTCAGGCCGTCGGCGAACACCGTGCCGGCGGGCAGGCCGAAGGCGTTGACCACGATGGCGACGTTGTCGTCCGGGTGCAGGCGCAGGGTCCGGGGCGTGTCGCCGGCCTGCCTGGGATCGGTCGCGGGTTCACCGAGCATGGATCGCGTTCCCTCAAACCTCGGGCCGGTCAGGCCGCGCGCAGCTCGACCCGGCGGATCTCGCCGACGATGACCAGGTAGGCGATCATCGCGATCAGCGCATTGCAGCCCACGAAGACCAGGGCGCCGTTGAAGGAGCCCGAGGCCTGCACGAGGTAGCCGATGACGATCGGCGTGGTGATGCCGGCGGTGTTGCCGAACATGTTGAAGATGGCGCCGCTGAGGCCCGCCGCCTCCTTGGGCGAGGTGTCCGAGATCACCGCCCAGCCCAGCGCCCCGATGCCCTTGCCGAAGAAGGCCAGCGCCATGAAGCCGACGACGAGGGCCGGCGAGTCGACGGAGTTGCAGGCGATGATCGACATCGAGAGCAGCATGCCGGCCACGATCGGGATCTTGCGGGCCCGGGTGAGCGAGCCGGTGCGCTTCAGGATCGCGTCCGAGATGACGCCGCCGAGGATGCCACCGCGCCGCCGCCAAGGAAACCGACCCAGCCCTGGAGCAGGGTGAACAGCGACCAGAAGAAGATGCCGCCGGCATAAACCCACTTCGAGCCGTAGCGGTCGAGCAGCCAGCCGCCGGGCACCTGCGCGGCGACGTAGGACCAGCTGAAGGCGGAGAGGATGTAGCCCAGGGGCACCGGGCTCAGGCCGAGTTCCTGCGACATCGGCGTGCCGGCGATCGAGATGATGGCCCGGTCGGCGTAGTTCACGACCGTGGTCACGAACAGCATCAGGAGGATGCCCCAACGGACGCGACCCTGCGCGCGCGCTGCCAGCGGGTGAGCCAGCGCCATCGTTTCCAACCCGATATTTTATTGATGCCGGCCTTCGTCGCGCGAAGACGCATTTGACCACAGGGGTATCGGCGGCGATCGGGGGCGTCCAATGCGAAGGCCGGATCGATCGATGCCCGGCCGGCATCGATCGGCGCGCACGCAAGCGTCCGGCGGGATGATCCCGGGGGGTGCCTTGCCGGTCCGGTCCCGTCCTGGCATGGACCCGGGCGACCGCTCCCGGCGGTCCTCCCCCCGCCATCAGCCTGCAGGACCGGACCCATGCCGCACGTGACCGTGAAGATGTACCCGGGCAAGACCGACGCGCAGAAGGCGGAGATCGCCGAGGCCCTCGCGGCCGCCCTCATGGCCAGCGCCGGCAGCCCCGAGCGCGCGGTCTCGGTCTCGATCGAGGATGTCGCCCAGGCCGACTGGGAATCGCAGGTCTACCGCCCCGAGATCGTCGGCCGGCCGGAGACCCTGTTCAAGAAGCCGGGCTACAGCCTGCCCTGAGGCGGCCTCAGCCCTTGGCGCCCTGGAACGGGCGCAGCAGCCAGGCGAGGCGCCCCGCGTCGTCGTCCTGCGCCTCGGCCGGCGCCGGCACGACGGCCGCAGGCTCGGGCGCCTTCGGCGCGCTGGCGTCCTGCATGATCTGGTCGAGGGGAGACGGCAGATCCATGCCGTACTCGTTCAGCAGCAAGGCCGCGTCGAGCAGGAACCGGATCTGGTCGTCGGGACCGGGACGGCCCTGGATCTGGTCCTCCAGCACCGTCCGCGCGAGGAGGGCGGCCAGCCGCGACAGCTCGGGCAGCCGGTCGGTGGGCGTCGCGGCCCCGATCGATGACGCTGGAGCGGCACTCACCCGCAATCTCCCTGTCCGGATGGCGCGACCTCGACGGATGCGCCGTGTATTTCGGGCCCTGTATACCGCGCGTTTCTCACCAGTTCGTTGAGCCGCGCCGCGACCTCCACGGCCAAGCGCGGGTTTTGCGCTCAGGCCCCGTCGATCATCTGCCGCGGCGCGCGGCCGAGGACGAGGCCGTGCTGCTTTCGCCGACTCACACGGGACACACTCACTTTGGACACGAAGAATGGGCCCTCCCGGCCTCGTGGCACGGGACGCTGGGAGATCGGCAGCCGATCCGCTGCAAAGATCATCGGGGTTCACGCGGGTCCGGGTGGCGCGATCCGCGGGTCTTCGGAAGGTCCGCGCGTTCCACCGGCGCTCATTCGATGAAGGCCCGTGGCGAAGAACGCGAAATCAGGCGGCGCGCGGATCGTTGAATGGGACCGAGTATTGGTGGCTCATCCGATCAGCCATCGGATGACGAGCCGCGACGCACGATGGGAGCCACGCTTCGAGGCGTTGATCTCGACAAATCGCAGCTTGCGCTGGGCGGGTGTTGCGCTGCAGCAAGCGCGTTGCCGCGCTGAAAAAAAACTGCTAATTCTGCACTCATATGCAAAACACGGGTGAAGCCGGACGCTCGAATTCTTCAGGGTGAGGTGGATTGCCTCTCGCGAAGATCTGAATCCGGATGGTGCGCTTTCCTCTGGGAAGGAAATCAGTCGGTTGCGACAAGTAAGCCGGTTCGCTTGATCGTGAATTTGCCAAGTGAGTCGCGGTTCCATTGCTATGCGCGCCTCTGCACCCGAATGCGTTATTCGGTGTCGAGGCGTGTTCGAGTCCCGTCAGCGTTTGCTGAAGTTGCAGACGAGGATTTCCATTGATGACGGCGATGTGTGCGTCGCCGGAGGCACAGGATCGGAGGCGGCGATGCGTGGACGACTTCCGGGGGCCGAAACGATCCGCACTTCACCGGATGATTCCCTCTGCACAGGAGCGAAGTATTATTCCTATGTTGAGAGCCTCGACGTGCGTTTCTGCAACATAGCTATGGATGTCAAGACTGTCGGTTCAGGCTAATCATGATGGTCGTGATCCTCTGGCGCGAATTTTGCTCCAATGTCGAGCCGCAATGTGAAGTCCTGCGTCATCGTTCGGAGACAGAATCATGACATATGGGCAAAACAGATCTCTCGCGGTTCAGGCAAATGATCCCTTCGGGCGCTGAGCAGATGTTGTCTGTCCCTACTCGACCGGGCGGGATTGGTTTTTGCATTCCCGGGGGCGTTCGCCTATGACGTGCGTGACCAAAGCAAAAAATCCAAGACTTGATGCAATGTCGAGTTGTGACTCGAAGATTGTCGGAGCTACCTGATGCGTATTGCTGTATTTGGACTTGGCTACGTTGGACTTACGACAACAGCCTGCCTGACGCGGCAAGGGCACGAGGTGATCGGAGTCGACGTCAGCAGCGATAAAGTGCGCCAGGTCAACGAGGGGCGGTCGCCTATTCTCGAGCCCGGCATCGAAGATCTTCTTCGCGCCGCTCTGAAAGACAATCGGCTGAAGTGCGTCACGGCGGTGAGCACCGAACTCGAGCAGTGCGACATCGCGATCGTCTGCGTCGGCACCCCGAGTGCCGCGGACGGATCTCACAACATGAGTTTCATCGCGGAGGTGTCGCGTCAGATCGCGACCTCGCTCCGATCCGGCCGAACGGTTCCGCTCACGGTTGTCTACCGGAGCACCATCCGCCCCGGTACGATCGATGAGTTGATCCAGCCGATCTTCAAGTTCGTCCTGGGCGACAAGGTCGATGCCGTGGAGCTGGTCTACAATCCGGAGTTCCTCCGCGAATCGACCGCGATCGAGGACTACTTCGATCCGCCGAAGATCGTCGTCGGCACGGCGGACGGCGAGCCCTGCGCGCGCCTCGAGCAGATGAACGAGGGCATCACGGCGCCGACGTTCTACACGCGCTTCCGCGATGCCGAGTTCACGAAGTTCGTCGACAACACCTTCCACGCTCTCAAGGTCGCGTTCGCCAACGAGATCGGCCGGGTGTGCGTCCAGCTGAACATCGACACGCGCCTCGTCCATAAGATCTTCGTGTCGGACACCAAGCTCAACATCTCTCCCTACTATCTGCGTCCCGGCGGCCCGTTCGGCGGCTCCTGCCTGCCCAAGGACGTGCGGGCACTTCAGTACATCTCGGGCGATGTCGGCGCGAACACGCCGGTCGTCGATGCGCTGATCCGGTCGAACGAAGCGCACAAGCACTTCCTGTTCACGTACTGCACGCAAGGGCTCAAGCCGGGTGCGAAGGTGCTGATGCTGGGTCTGGCCTTCAAGAGCGACAGCGACGATCTTCGCGAGAGCCCCCACATCGATCTCGCGCGCAAGCTGCTCCAGGGCGGGTACGGGCTCGCCGTCTACGATCCCTTCCTCAAGCCCGACAATCTGGTCGGTCAGAACCTCGGTTACGCGGTGTCCTATCTGCCCGAGCTGCCCAATATCCTCGTTTCGCGTGAGCATGCGGAGAGCGAGCATTTCGACATTGTGATCGATACGAACGGACGGGGCTCGGATCTCAATCTCCGCGATCCGATTGTCCTCGACATCAGTCGACTGAAGTAAGTCCCTCCTGAGGCTTGTTCGAGATCTGGTTGGGAATGGAAGAGGCCATGCAGCTTAAAGGGAAACGCGTTCTCATCATCGTGGAAAACCTGCCGGTGCCGTTCGATCGTCGCGTCTGGCAGGAGGCGCGTGCGCTCAACGAGGCCGGGGCGCTGGTCTCGGTCATCAGCCCGATGGGTAAGGGATACGAGGCACCCTACGAGTGTCTCGAAGGCGTGCATGTCTACCGGCATCCGCTCCCATCCGATGCCGAGAACGCCCTGGGCTATCTGCGCGAATACGGGGTTGCCCTGTTCCATGAAAGTCGTCTGGCCTGGAAGATTCTGTTCAAGCACGGCTTCGACGTCATTCATGCCTGCAACCCTCCCGACCTGATCTTCCTCGTCGCGTTGCAGTTCAAGCTCCTGGGCAAGGCCTTCATCTTCGATCACCACGACATCAACCCCGAACTCTACGAAGCCAAATTCGGCCGCCGGGGGTTTTTCTGGCGCCTGATGATCCTGTTCGAGCGGCTGACCTTCGCATTCGCGAATGTCTCGATCGCAACGAACGAGAGCTACAAGCAGATCGCGATCGAGCGTGGCCGCATGGCGCCCGATCGGGTCTTCATCGTCCGGAGCGGTCCGGATCTGCGACGACTCCAGCTGCTCCCTCCGAACCCCGCCCTGCGGCGCGGGCGCCAGCACATGGTCGGTTATCTCGGCGTCATGGGAGATCAGGAGGGCATCGACCTCCTGCTAGAGGCGGCCGCGCACATGATCTTCACCATGGGGCGTCAGGACGTTCTGTTCTGCCTCGTCGGTGGCGGATCGAGCTTGAAATCCTTGCAGGAGCAGGCTCGGAACATGGGCCTCGAAGACTACGTCGTCTTCACGGGGCGGATCCCGGATCAGGACCTGTTCGAAATCATCTCCACGTCCGACGTCTGCGTGAACCCCGACCGGGTGAACACGATGAACGACAAGTCGACCATGAACAAGATCATCGAGTACATGGCGCTCGGCAAGCCGATCGTTCAATTCGACGTCACGGAAGGCCGCCGGTCCGCAGAAGGGTCGTCGCTCTATGCGAAATCGAACGATCCGATCGATTTCGCCGAGAAGATCGTCTCGCTGCTCGACGATCCTGACAAGCGCGACGCCATGGGCGCGATCGGCCGCGAGCGGGTTGAGAGCAGCCTGTCCTGGCAGCACCAGGTTCCCAAGCTGATCCAGGCGTACTGCAAGGCCTGCGGTATCGTCCCGCAAGCGGCGACCTCCGATGCCTCGAACGACGATCGTTTTCGCAGCCAATCCGCGATCGCCGGGCGGGGTGGCGATCGTTAGGTCGCCGTCCCGAGTTTCGAACGCCCAGGTCTCCAGGCTCCGGATTCCGGCACCATGTTTCGGGCGCCCCCGGAGCGCTGAGGGAGGGGATCGGTCGGGTCGCGCGCCTCGTGTGGCGAGGCTGAAGCTTCCGGTTCGAGGGCACCTGCCGGCATCCCGATGCGGGCCCTCGGGGCGCCGGAGCGCGCCCAGTCCCGGCTGCGGTGGGCTAGGAGCGATCGGATGGCCGTTCCATCGCCCTGCGGTTCGCCTTGAGCAGTTTTCCCAGCACGATGCCGGCCGGGATGGACAGGAGCGTCCAAGCGCGCAGAAATCGCAGAAAGACCAGCATGGACGTGTCGTTCCTTCCCGCACGGGCGTGGGGTTCGCTCACGCCAAACGGGTCAGGGTGCGCATCGTTCCGGCCCAACGATCCAACTCGGGAAGCAGGCAAATCCGGGGTCGTTCGCGCAGGCGTCGAGCGTTGCGAGCGGAGCGGGGCTGCACGCAGGGCCCACGCCCGGCGCGCGCGTTCTCAGGCCGGGATACGCTGACCATCCCAGGCGAAGACACCGCCGGAATCGGCCGGTTCCAGCCGGGCGAGCACGGCCAGGAGATGCGATGCGCTCGCTTCCGGCGTGAACAGTCCGGGGGCGTTCGTGTCGGGACGGAAGGGCCGGGACAGGGGCGTCGTCACCGTGCCGGGATGAAGCCCGGCGATGATGGCCTCGGGATGCGTCCGCCTGACCTCGATGGCGAGGGTGCGCAGGATCTGGTTCAGCGCCGCTTTCGACGCACGATAGCTGTACCAGCCGCCGAGCCGGTTATCCTCGATGGACCCGACGCGCGCCGACAGGACGGCGAAGACGCTTCGCCCGGCACGGGGCATCACGGGAAGGAAGTGCTTGGCCACCAGGGCCGGACCGATCGTGTTGACGGCGAACACGGTGGCCATGGCCGCCGGGTCGATGCTTCGGAAGGTCTTCTCGGGAGTGAGGCCGGCCTGATGGAGCAGCCCGCTGGCGACGATGACGAGGCCCGGCGGCGCCACCCGCGCCGCGGCCTCGGCGGCCTCGGCGATCGAAGCCTCGTCGGCGAGATCGATGCGCCCGGAGTGGATCGGCGCAGGGAAGGACCGGCCCGAGCGCGACAGGGCGAACAGGGGCCGGTCGGCATGGTCGGCCGCGAGAGCGTCGACGAGCGCCCGTCCGATGCCGCCGGAGGCGCCGATCACCACCGCGCCGGTCACGAGGGATCTTTCCCGGCGCGTCCGGGCCCGTCGAGGCATCCGAGGTCGCGGAAGTGTTCCGGAGCCGCCCTGACCATGATCCCGAACACCCTGTCCATCCGGTCCGCGCGTCCCGCCCCCGGTTCGTCCCCGACGCGATCGTGACGGGGCTTACCCCCTCGTCCGCATGCCGCCGAGCAAACCGCATCCGCGGCCGGAAACCAAATCACGATGCCCTGTCCGGCCTCTCCCGCCCGGCACGCGGGCGAAGGCATTTCGGCAGGCGTCCGGCTCGGAAACCGTCACAAGGCGCACTCGCGCATCGCCAAGTCTATATTCCTCGACCGAAAATCTGATCTAAGCTGCATATCCCGGCGGCTTGAGATCAGGCGCGCCCAGGAAAAATTTCGATTGCTGGACGACCGATGCATCTGGCGGCGTGGGACCTTGTCATCGAAGCCATCTACGCCGCCGCGTCCGCGCCCGATCGATGGCCGGAGGCGCTTCGGTCGATCGCTGAACTGCTCGATTCTCGGGGCGCACTGCTCCTGTACCAGCATCGGAATCACCGGTTCGGGGCGATCGTCTCGCCGCAACTCGTCTCGATGGCCCAGGAATACGACCGGAACTGGCAGCACCTCGACGTCCGGGCCGAGCGGGTCTTCCACGCGATCGCCAACGGCCACCGCGACGTGCAGGCCGACCACCAGCTCTTCAGCGCCGACGAGATCGCCACCCTGCCGATCTATCAGCAGTTCCTGCTGCCGCACGGTATCCTCTGGGGCATGGCGGTGCCGGTCTCGCCCCACCCGGAGGTGAGCGTCATCCTCTCGCTCCTGCGGGACAAGGACAAGCCGGCCTATTCGGACGCGCTGCAGGAGCAGCTCTTCGCCCTCAGCCGGCACGTGGAACGTGCCCTGAGCCTGTCGATCCGGCTGATGGATGCCGAGGCCGAGCGCCTCGGATTCGCGCAGGCGCTGGACCGGATCGATTGCGGCGTCTTCGTTCTCGACGCCGACCGACAGGTCCTGTTCGCCAACCAGACGGCGCAGGAGCTCCTGGGCGGCGGCCTCTCCCTGGCGGCGGGGCGGCTCGAACTCGGCGACGGGGCGGCCCGGCGCGCCCTGGCCCAGCAGCTCGGCCGCGTCGGGATCGGGGCAGGGGGTGACGGGACCGCAGGCGACGGGCGCGTCGGCCCGGCCCTGATCCTGCCCGACGGCGACCGCAGCCTGATCCTTCAGATCGTCCCGCTCCGGACGCCGATCGAGGGCCCGGCCCTGCAGACCGCGAGCGTCATCGTGCTGGTGACCGACCAGGCCCGGAGCCGGCCGTTCGACCCGGCCGTCGTGCGCGACCTGTTTCACCTGACTCTGGGCGAGGCGCGCCTGGCCGCCCTCGTCGGGTCCGGGACGGCGCCGGCCGATGCGGCGGCCACCCTCGGCATCACGCAGAACACCGCCCGCACGGTGCTGCGGCGGGTCTTCGAGAAACTCGGCGTCGCCCGTCAGAGCGAGATGGCCGCGCTGATGGGCAAGCTGTTCATGCTGCGCCAGCAGCCGGGCTCGAGGACGCCGCGGCCCTGAGGGCCGAAGGGCGTCCCCGGCCGGAGCGGCTATTCCATCGTCGGCATGACGAAGTCGGCGCCGGCGCGGATGCCGGTGGGCCAGCGCGTCGTGATGGTCTTCAGGCGGGTGTAGAAGCGCACCCCCTCGGGGCCGTGCATGTGGTGGTCGCCGAACAGCGAGGCCTTCCAGCCCCCGAAGGAGTGGAACGCCATCGGCACCGGGATCGGCACGTTGATGCCCACCATCCCGACCTCGATCCCGTGCGCGAACTCGCGCGCGGCGTCGCCGTCGCGGGTGAAGATCGCGGTGCCGTTACCGAACTCGTGCTCGTTGATGAGCCTGGCGGCGGTCGCGTAGTCCGGCGCCCGGGTGATCGCCAGGACGGGGCCGAAGATCTCCTCCCGGTAGATCGACATCTCGGGAGTGACCCGGTCGAACAGGGTGCCGCCGAGGAAGTAGCCGCCCTCGTAGCCCTGGAGGCTCAGGCCGCGCCCGTCGACCAGGAGCTCGGCGCCCTCGGCCACGCCGGCATCGATGTAGCCGCTGACCTTGTCGCGGTGGACCTTCGTGACGAGGGGGCCCATCTCCGAATCGGGATCGGTGCCGGGTCCGACTTTCAGCGCCCGCACCTTCGGGATCAGCCGGGCCACCAGGGCGTCGGCGGTCTTCTCGCCCACCGGCACGGCCACCGAGATCGCCATGCAGCGCTCGCCGGCCGAGCCGTAGGCCGCGCCCATCAGCGCATCCACGGCCTGGTCCATGTCGGCGTCCGGCATGACGATCATGTGGTTCTTGGCGCCGCCCAGGCACTGGGCGCGCTTTCCGTTGGCGGTGGCGGTGGCGTAGATGTACTTCGCGATCGGGGTCGATCCGACGAAGCTGACCGCGGCCACGTCGGGGTGGTGCAGGAGGGCGTCGACCGCCTCCTTGTCGCCGTTCACCACGTTGAACACGCCGTCGGGCAGGCCGGCCTCCTTGAGCCAGGCCGCCACCAGCAGGGCGGGCGAGGGATCGCGCTCGGAGGGCTTCAGCACGAAGCAGTTGCCGCAGGCCAGGGCCACCGGGAACATCCACATCGGCACCATGACGGGGAAGTTGAACGGCGTGATGCCGGCCACCACGCCGAGCGGCTGGCGCAGGGAATGGCTGTCGACGCGGGTGCCGACATTCTCGGTGACCTCGCCCTTGAGGAGCTGCGGGATGCCGGTGGCGAACTCGACCACTTCCAGGCCGCGTTGGATCTCGCCCTTGGCGTCGGACAGCACCTTGCCGTGCTCGGCGGTGATCAGGGCGGCGAGCTCGTCGGTGCGCGCCTCGGCGATGCGCAGGAAGGCGTTCAGGATGCGGGCGCGGCGCAGGGGCGGCGTCAGGGCCCAGTCGCGGGCGACCGCCTTGGCGGCGGCCACCGCCGCGTCCACGTCCGCCGCATCGGCCAGGGCGACCCGGCCGGTCTCCTCGCCGGTGGCCGGGTTGAAGACGGGGGCGGAGCGCGTGGCCGTGCCGGGAACGGTCCGGCCGCCGATGAAGTGGGAAATCGCGGTGGGCATCGGGAATCCTGACGGACGGAGAGTCGGAAGAGTTCAAGCCGCGCGGGCGATGGCGTCGCCGAGGATCGACGCCATGGTGTCGATCTGGTCGCGCTCGACGATGAGCGGCGGCGACAGGGCGACGATGTCGCCGGTGACGCGGACGAGCAGGCCGCGCTCAAAGCAGTCGACGAAGACGTCGTAGGCCCGCGCGCCGGGTGCCCCCGGTCGCGGCGCCAGCTCGATGCCGGCGACGAGGCCGATGGTGCGGATGTCGATGACATGCTGCGCGCCGCGCAGGTCGTGCATGGCGCCGGCCCAGTCCTCGGCGAGCTCCGCCCCGCGGGTGAGAAGGCCCTCGGCCGCGTAGATGTCGAGGGTGGCGAGGCCGGCCGCGCAGGCCACCGGGTGCCCAGAATAGGTGTAGCCGTGGAACAGCTCGATCACCGCCTCGGGGCCGTGCATCAGAGCGTCGTGGACGGTGCGCTTGCAGAACACCGCGCCCATGGGCAGCGTGCCGTTGGTCAGGCCCTTGGCGGTGGTCACGAGGTCCGGGACCACGCCGAAATAATCGGTGGCGAAGGGGGTGCCGAGCCGGCCGAACCCGGTGATGACCTCGTCGAAGATCAGCAGGATGCCGTGCCGGTCGCAGATGGCGCGCAGGCGCTCCAGGTAGCCCGTCGGCGGCAGCAGCACGCCGGTGGAGCCGGCCACCGGCTCGACGATGCAGGCCGCGATGGTCTCGGCCCCGTGGAGCGCCACGAGGCGCTCGAGATCGTCGGCCAGCTCCGCCCCGTGCGCGGGCAGGCCCTTCGAGAAGGCGTTGCGCTCCGGATCGTGGGTGTGGCGCAGGTGGTCGATGCCCGGCAGCAGCGGAAAGACGCGGCGGTTGTTGACGAGGCCGCCCACCGAGATGCCGCCGAAGCCGACGCCGTGATAGCCGCGCTCGCGCCCGATCAGCTTGGTGCGCGTGCCCTGGCCGATGGCGCGCTGGTAGGCGAGCGCGATCTTCAGGGCGGTGTCCACGGATTCGGAGCCGGAGCCGGTGAAGAACACCCGGTCGAGCCCGGCCTCGGGGCCGCCCGGCGCGATGGCGGCGAGGCGCTCGGCGAAGTCGAACGCCGCCGGGTGGCCCATCTGGAACGAGGGCGCGAAGTCGAGGGTGGTGAGCTGGCGCTCGACCGCCGAGGCGATGCCCTGGCGCCCGTGTCCGGCATTCACGCACCAGAGGCCGGCGGTGCCGTCGAGGACGCTGCGCCCGTCGCTGGCGGTGTAGTGCATGCCCTTGGCCGAGGCGAGCAGGCGGGGGGCCGCCTTGAACTGCCGGTTGGCCGTGAACGGCATCCAGTAGGCGTCGAGCCCGGGGGCATTGGCGGCGTGGTGGTGATCCATGGCGATCCTCCCGTGGGGACGTCTATGGACCCGGAGGAGGCGCCGATTGCGCGGGACGAACAAGTCCTTTTCTTTCCCGCGCGATGTCCTTGAAAAGACGGGGCCGGCAGGGGCAATGTCGGTGAATCCTGAACATCCCTAACAGGGCGGTCCGCCCGAGGGGCGACCCCGAGGGTTTCCAAGGCTTACCGATGAGCATCGATCTCGGCGCGCGCCTGCGCACCATCCGCACCCTGCACGGCCTGTCGCAGCGGGCGCTCGCCAAGCGCACCGGCGTGCCAAACTCGACGATCTCGCTCATCGAATCGAACGGCGTGAATCCCTCGGTCGGCGCCCTCAAGCGCATCCTCGACGGCATTCCCATCGGGCTGTCCGAGTTCTTCGCCGTGGAGCCGGAGCGCCCGCGCAAGGCGTTCTACCGGGCCGACGAACTCACCGAGATCGGCAAGGGGCCGATCTCCTACCGGCAGGTGGGCGACAACCTGTTCGGGCGCGGCCTGCAACTTCTGAAGGAGCGCTACGAGCCCGGCGCCGATACCGGGCGGGTGCCCCTGGTCCACGAGGGCGAGGAGGGCGGCATCGTCCTGTCGGGCCGCCTGGAGGTGACGGTGGATGCCGAGCGCCGCATCCTGGGGCCGGGCGACGCCTATTCCTTCGAGAGCCGCCGCCCGCACCGCTTCCGCTGCGTCGGTCCGGTCGCCTGCGAGGTGGTGAGCGCCTGCACCCCGCCGACCTTCTGAGACGCGCGCGGGCGCATCCGCGCATCGCGGCGCTGGCCTCCCGCGGCCCATCTGGTATACCACGCTGAGACGCAGGCTCGGGAGTGCCGCATGACCATCCTCTTCAGCCACGACGCCGCCCTCGGGCACCGGACGCCGCACGGGCATCCCGAGCGGCCCGAGCGGATGCTGGCGGTCAAGGAGGCCCTCGGCACGGAGGCCTTCGCGGCCCTCGACCGCCGGGCGCCGGAACCGGCGAGGCTGGAGACCGTCGCGCTGGCCCATCCGGAGGAATGGGTGCGGGCCATGGTGGCGGCGGCGCCCGCGGAGGGCCTGGTCCACGTCGATTCCGACACGGTGCTGTCGCCCGGCACCATCGACTGCGTGCTGCGCGGCGTCGGCGCCGCGGTCCAGGGCGTCGATGCGGTCATGGCGGGTCAGGCCCGGAACGCCTTCTCGGCCATGCGGCCGCCGGGCCACCATGCCGAGCGCACCCGCGCGATGGGTTTCTGCCTGTTCAACAACGCCGCGGTGGCCGCCCGCCACGCCCGGACGGTGCACGGGGTCGACCGCGTCGCCATCGTCGACTGGGACGTGCACCACGGCAACGGCAGCCAGGACATCTTCTGGGCCGATCCCTCGGTGCTGTTCTGCTCCACCCACCAGATGCCGCTCTATCCCGGCACCGGCGCCGTCTCGGAATCCGGCGACCACGACACGATCGTCAACGCGCCCCTGAAACCCGGCGCCGACGGCGAGCGCTTCCGCGAGGCGTTCACGTCGCGCATCCTGCCGCGGCTCAAGGATTTCCGGCCCGACCTCATCATCCTCTCGGCGGGCTTCGATGCCCATTGGCGCGATCCCCTGGCCAACCTGATGCTGGAGGCGGAGGACTTCGCCTGGGCAACGCGCCAGGTGATGGAGGTCGCGGAACAGGCCTGCGACGGCCGCATCGTGTCCCTGCTGGAGGGCGGCTACGACCTCAAGGGTCTGGCCGAATCCACGGCCGCGCATGTCGCGGCGCTCATGGAGGCGTGAGGGGCGCTCCCGAAGCCGTGAGGCGCAAAAGCCCCGGCCGCGTCCCGGCCCGGGCTTTCCGCTGGGCGCACCTGACCCACCTATGTGCCGATGCTGAACGATCGCCGCCTCGCGCGCCTGACCGCCCGTGCCCTCCAGAATTCCCACGGGCGTCCGGGCCAGGACCGGCCCGGCCTTCGCAAGATCGTCAGCTGGAACCTCCTGCGGCGGGTCGGCGCGAATGTCGCCGGCATCGCCGTGCTCATCGAGCGCGAACAGCCCGACCTCGTGCTGATGCAGGAGGCGACCAAGGACATCGAGGCCCTCCAGGCCAAGGTCGGCGGCCATTACGCCTGGGCGCAGATGCCGGGGCGCATCCACGGCCTCGCCGTCTGGAGCCCGACGCCGTTCGCCACGCCCCCGAAGGCGATCGAGCTGCCCGCGGGGGCGATGTTCGACCGGGTGAGCCAGGTGATCGATCTCGGCGAGTTCGGCGTCGCCAACGTGCACCTCTCGCACGGGCAGATGCTCAACCGGCGCCAGCTGCGCTGCATCGAGCAGAGCCTGCCGGACCGGGCCGCCGTGATCGGCGACTACAACCTCGTAGGGCCGACGCTCTTGCCGGGCTTCCGCGACGTCGGCCCGCGCCTGCCGACCCACGCCATGGCGCGGGTGGTGCCCCTGCGGCTCGACCGCTGCCTCGTGCGCGGGCTGACCTGCCACGGGCGCAGCGTGCTGCCGCGGGGTGCCTCGGACCACCGTCCGATCATCGTGCACCTCGCCCCCACGCACGAGGTCGCCCGCCAGGAGGGAGCGGAGCCGGAACGCATCAAAGGTATGGCAGGAGTAATCGGACGCCTGCGTCGCGCAGCCGGACGGGGAGACCGCGCCGCGACAGGTCCTCGCGCGTCAGCCGGACGTTCATCTTCTCCCGCATGAAGGCGTCGAGGTGCCGGGCGAGCCCGGAATCATAGACCTCGACGTTCAACTCGAAGTTCAGGCGGAAGCTGCGGGTGTCCCAGTTGGCGCTGCCGATGAAGCACCAGGCATCGTCGATGACGAGGAGCTTGGCGTGGTCGAAGGGCGGGTCGTCGAGCCAGATCCGCACGTCGCTGCGCAGGAGCGGGTCCACGTGGGCCCGGGTCGCCCAGTCGACGACCGCGTGGTCGCTCTCCATCGGGATGATGACGTCCACCGTCAGGCCGCGCAGGGCCGCCAGCGAGAGGGCGCTCACCAGCACCTCGCTCGGCAGAAAGTAGGGCGTCATCAGACGGATGCTGATCCGGGCGCAGGTGATCGCCTCGAGCACCACGAGCTCGATCTTGCGCAGGTCCGCGTCCGGGCCCGAGGAGACGACCCGGGCCTGGGTCTCGCCGCGGGGGGGCAGCGGTGGGAACCAGGCCGGGCCTTCCAGCTCCTGGTCCATCACGAAGGCCCAGTCGCTGGCGAAGGCGGCCGTGAGCTGGGTCACGACCGGCCCCTCGATCCGGAAATGGACGTCGCGCACTGGCTCCGGCGGACGGGTCGCCACCCGGTTCTCGTCGGCGATGTTGATGCCGCCCGTGAAGGCGAGCGTCCCATCGAGGATGAGCAGCTTCTTGTGGGTGCGCAGGTTCAGGAACGGCATCCGCCAGGGCAGGACGGAATGCATGAAGCGCCCGACCGGCACGCCGCGGCGGCGCAGGCCGCCATAGACCGAGGCGAAGAAGTAGCCGCTGCCGATGCCGTCCACGAGGACCCGGACGGCGACGCCCCGGCGATGGGCCGCCTCCAGCGCGTCGAGGAAGGCCCGGCCGATCTCGTCCTTGCGGAAGATGTAGCTCGACAGGGCGATCGAGTGCCGGGCCGCGCCGATGGCTTCCAGCATCGCGGGATAGACCGCATCGCCGTTGCGCAGCGTCGCGATCCGGTTGCCGGCCTCGAGGGGAAGCGAGGTGATGCGCCGCACCGCCTGGTCGAGGGGTTGGAAACGCTCCGGCAGGACGGGGGCAGGCGTCCCGCCGTCGCCGCGCGGTGGAGTCGCCTGGGACGGCTTGATGCCGAGCTTCTGCGCCCGCCGGGTGACCCGGTTGACGCCGAACAGGGCGTAGAGCGCGCTGCCGAACAGGGGTGCCAGCCAGACCAGGCCGATCCAGCCGATGGCCGCGCCGACCTCGCGCTTGCGCAGCAGCACGTGGATGCTGACGAGGCCCGAGAGGGTGGCGCCCAGGATCCAGAAGACCTCGGTCCGGATCGACGTCAGGGCGCCGATCCATGAGAGCAATGCCTGTTCCAACGCCGCTCCCGTTCCGCGAGTCCCCGGGCCATACGCCAAGCTCGGCCGGAGCACCACGTGCGGGCGGCCGAATTCCCGTCTCCGTCCTGGTGCGGCCGTCCGGGGTGCCGCCGCGGAAGATGGGCCACGAGGCTCCCGCGCGCCAAGCGTCGACGCGATGATTCTTCCGTGAGTGCGGCCGTCTTCGCCGCGCGCGGACCGGATCTTGATCTTTGTAAAGGCAGGCCAGCCGTGCCGGCATTAAATCTGTGCTGAGAAGCCGGCGAACAAAGCTTGGCCAATATTGATGGGAAGGAGACGGGCATGTCCCGGTTTTTCGAGGAGCGGGAACGCGCGGCCGAGATGCTGTTCGTTCGCGCCGAGGAAGCGCGGTTCCTGGCGCAGTGCCAGGGCGTCCGGTCGCTGGCCGCCTACGCCGCCGACGTGCTCGGAGTCGACCCGCGCAGCGCCGCCGCCTATGCGGACGAACTCCTGGCCTCGGTCGTCCAGGGCGTTCCGCAACAGGACCTCGTGGAGCGGGTGCGCGGCGACCTCGAAGCCAATGGCGTGACTGCCGATGCCGCCACCCTGACGCATCACCTGAGGAAGCCGTCGGGCTACGGTGCGCATCCGCCGGCGCCGTGAACTTCCGCGGGTCTCGGCGGTTGCGTCACGAAGCGCGACGGAACGGATGCACCGATGACCCCCTGGACCCTGGTACGCACGGCAGCCCTCGGACTCTGTCTCTGCGGTCCCGCTCTGGCCGAGCCACTGGCGCCCACGGGTGGCGCGGGCAATACCGGCGTGGCGCCGCCCACGCGCGGGCCCGGCGAGCTTCCGGAGGCCGGCGGCCCGATTTCCCGGCCCTCGCCCGCCATTCCGGGCAATCCGAGCCCGGCCTCCGTTCCGGGCAGCACGCCCGGCCTGAACATCGGCGGCACCCCCACGAGTGGCCCGCCCGGCACCGGGGGCGCTGCCGGCGGTCCCTCGATCGGAAACCAGTGATCCGGGCCGGATCGAACCCGGTCATGGCTCCGTAATCGCGCCGCGAACCGGCGCGAGCGCCTGTCCTCGACAGGCCAGCAACCCGAAAATCGAAATATCCACAGAAACGCGCCCGTGATTCGATCACGGGCGCGTTTCGCGTCGTGCGGCGAACCCGAGCATCGCCACGCGATCCCGGTTCGGGTCACCGAAGACCGGCGCGCAGAGAGTCCTTCGACATCAATGGCTTGGCGGCTGCGCTGCTCGCGACCGGAGCGTCTTCACAACCCATGGATGTGCAAGGCAGCCACCATTTTCCGGCAAGAAATGGCCCGAAAGGCGCTCGATAGCATGCAGTAAAGACTACAGTTAACGCACTCTGAATTAACTTGTCGAAGTTTAGTTACTTTCATGACCGGAGCGCAATTCACGCAGGGTACATCAAAGTCATCCAGGCTTCTTCTGATCCAGAGCGAAAACCGCGATGACGATTTACTACGTCGACTCTTCTTTCACGGGCGGCTCGAACAAGAGCGGCCTCTCGGCCGACGCGCCCCTGACCAGCCTCGACGCGGTCAACAAGCTCAAGCTCCAGGCCGGTGACACCGTCGCCTTCAAGGCCGGCACCGCCTACACCACCTCGGCCGCCGGCACGGGCGCGCTCACCATCAGCGCATCGGGCACCGAGAAGGCCCCCATCACCTTCACCAGCTACGGCAGCGGCCCCGCCCCGACCATCGCCAACACCGCCACGGGCTATTCCGACGGCATCTATGTCGGCAACGCCAAGTATGTCGTCATCGACGGGCTGAACATCACCGGCGCCGGACAGGCCGGGGTCAACGTCAGCAAGTCCGCCAGCCACATCACGATCCAGAACGTCGAGGCGAGCAAGGTCGGCGAAGGCGTGATGCTCAGCGGCACCGACAACCTCGTCACGCGCAGCTACTTCCACGACCTGAAGATGATCAAGAACACGGCCAACGTCTACGACGACGATTACGGCGCCGCCGGGGTGATGATCGCCAACAGCAACAACGAGGTCTCGTATACCAAGATCGTCAACGCCAAGGCATCGAGCTTCGACTACGGCACCGATGGCGGCGGCATCGAGCTGTTCGGCTCGATGGACAACATCAAGATCCACGACAACTGGGTCGAGAACAGCGACGGCTTCGTCGAGGCCGGCGGGTTCAAGAGCAGCCTGACCAACATTGCGATCTCGAATAACGTCAGCCTGAACAACGGCAGCTTCCTCGTGCTGCACAACGGCGGCGGAAACTTCGCCAGCACGTTCAAGAACGTCGATGTGAGCCACAACACGGTCGTCGAGCAGAACAACAGCCTGAAGCAGTCGGCGAGCGTCTTCCTGGATGCGAACTACAAGCCCGGTCAGCTGTCGCTGCATGACAACGCCTTCTACCTGAATGCCGGTGACTCCTTCTTCAAGCAGAACGGCAATTACCATACCGACAACGTCTTCTACAAAAATTCGAATGCCACGCACCTCTACAACGACTGGGGCATGGCACTGAACGCGGGAGAGAAATTCGCGACGCTGACGCTCGGCAGCGGCTCTTCCATCGTCCAGGCCGTCGCGGCGCAGTCGGGCGGAGCCGGAGCGACCCTCGTGGCCGCGACCCAGGTCGGCCTGACGCCCGCCGTTTCCCTCCCGCCCGTGGTGAACGCCCCGGCTCCCTCCACCCCGGTCCAGTCCGCCCCGGCCCCGTCCACCCCCGTCCAGTCCGCCCCGGCCTCGTCCACCCCCGTCCAGTCCGCTCCGGTCCAGTCCGCCCCGGCCCCGTCCACCCCCGTCCAGTCCACCCCGGCTCCGTCCACCCCGGTCCAGTCCAGTCCTGCCCCTTCTCAGCCCGCTCCCTCCACACCGGCCGCGACCCCGGCCCCTGGGAAATTGGCGAGAACGGAAGTGTCCGTGGTCGACGGGAACCGGATCACCGCCACCTACGACGCGACCGGGACGCTTACCAACAAGACGATCCTGCACGCCGACAAGTCCTCTGAAATCTATCTCGGCGGCATCACGGGTCGGGACTACACCTCGGCCCACACCAGCTACGACAGCACCGGCAAGGTCCTGCTACAGGAGCAGTTCCGGGCCAATGGCAGCCTGGTGATGAAGAAGGTCGTCGGGATCGACACCACCACCGACATCTACGACGCGGCCGGTGTTCTCACCAACAAGACGATCCAGCACGCCGACAAGTCCACCGACGTCTATCTCGCCGGCATCACGGGCCGGGACTACGTTTCCGCCCATACCAGCACCGACAGCGCCGGCAAGGTCGTCCTGCAGGAGCAGTTCCGGGCCGATGGCAGCCTGATCATGCAGAAGATCGTCGGGGTCGATACGATCACGAAGTTGTTCGACGCCAAGGGCACGCTCACGTCCGAGACCCAGATCCACGCCGACAACAGCAAGGACGTGTTCCTGTCGGGCATCTCGGGAAAGTCGTACGTTGCCGAACACGACAGCTACGGGGCGAACGGCAAGCTGGAATTCGTGGACCAGACGAACCTGAACGGCTCCCACACCCAGACGGCCTATCAGGCCGATCAGACGCTGGTTTCCACCGCGGGAGTCACCGACACCTTCAAGAGCTTCGGCAGCAACACCTTCGTCTTCGCCGCGGGTTTCGGAAAGGATGTCATCGAGGGTTTCCACGCAGGCTCGGCCCGCGGTCACGATACCCTGTGGCTCGACAAGTCCGAGATCGCCGACTTCGCGAGCCTGAAGAGCCACATGAGCGCTTCCGGAAACGACACGCTCATCAGCCTGAGCCCGACGGACACGATCCTTCTGAAGAACATCCTGCCGGGATCTCTGACCGTCGACGACTTCGCCTTCAAGGACCACGGCCTGCTGCACGCCTAGGGCATTTTCAAGCGCGGTGGATGCCGGCTCGCGCACAGACACTGCGGCCCCGCCACAAGAGAGAGCCTGCTCGGTGATCCAGGGATCACCGAGCAGGCGCTCGGATCGGACCACCCGGCGCCGACCCCTGCCATCCCGGTGGCCGGTGTTCGGCGCTGCCGCTCGTGGAGCGCAGAGACCTCCTCAGCGGCGGGACAGGTCGCCGTAGGCCGCCAGCAGATCGTCGGTGATGGTCTCCCAGGCGAAACGTCCCGATGCCTCGGCCTCGCTGCCGGCCATGAGCTCCTGCAGGCGGCCGCGGTTTTCCACGAGGTCGGCGAGGACATCCGCCAGGACGTCCGGCCGCCCCGGCTCCACCAGGATGCCGCTGACGCCGTCGGAGACCGCATCGACGAGACCGCCCACCGCGCTCGCCACGATCGCCCGCCCGTTGCCGATCGCCGCCGCGATGACGCCGCTCTGCGTCGCGTCCTGGTAGGGCGCCGCCACGATCTCCGCGCGCTGGAACTGCTCCGTGGCCTCGGCCGGGGTCAGGAACTTCTCCAGGACCTCGATGCAGGGATGCGCCAGCAGGCGCACGCGCAGGCGGTCGAGTTCCGGGCCGCGCCCGGCCACGACGATGCGGCAGCGCGTTCCGCGCGCCTGCAGGGCATCGGCCGCATCGAGCAGGGTCTCGAGCCCCTTGTAGGCTTCCATGCGTCCGAAGAAGAGCATGCGCCCGCTCTCCGGCGTCCGGCGCTCCTGCGGTTCGGGGCAGAGGATGACGCCGTGCAGCGTGTTGACGATGGTTCGCTGCGCTCCGACCGCGTGGATCAGTTCCCGGCGGCAATGGTCGCCGTGGATATGGAAGGCGGCCGCGGCCGAGCGCAGCCTCTGCCGGTAGGCGTCCTGGCGCCGCGCATAGGCGGCGTCGCGGCCGCTATGCGGGCGCGGGTCGTGAACCGTCATCAGGATCGGCACCAGCCTGCGCAGCAGGCCGACGATTCGCGCCGTCAGCTTGTCCGGCTGTTCCTGGACGTGCAGCACGTCCGGCCGGAAGGCGACGACCGCCGCGGGGATGCGGGCCGTGGCCAGGACCCGTCCGATCCGGCTGTGCGCATCGTAGGTGATCAGGGTCAGCGCGCGGCGCGCCTTCGAGACCAGCTCGGCCCGGCACTCGTTGCGCACGTTCGCCACTTCCGCCACGAGCAGGACATCGGCCTTCGCCGCGAGGGCGATCGCCAGTCGCATCGTGTATTCGGCGTAGTGCGGGGCGAAGATCGCGATGCGACGGCGTCGGGTCTGGCGTTCGGGCACGGTGTCAGCGTCTCCTGCACGGGCGGAGGAAGGTCGGGTCGGGCGTCGGGCAAGCTCCGCCGAGCCGGGCGTGGGCCGGGGCCTTCGACGGTGCGAGGCGTCCGTCGCGGGAACCGCGCCGGCGTGACCGGCGGGTGGTGCCCTGCACGCTGCGGGCGGGAAAGAGTCTCAGCCGGCGTCCCCAGTGGGGCCGGGGCTCGTGTTCGGCGGTCGGAGACTCTGGCCGATGCCTGCGCGGCCGGCCGGTGCAGGAGCCATGTCGAGGGCCGGCGCACCGACGGACATGTCCGTGCGAGGCATGGAATCCTGGCATTCTTGTCCGCTCGCCCGGGCGACGTTCATGGGAGATTGGCTCATATCCGTTTGCAGTGCACGCCGCTACTGAAATACACTCGCCCGGCGGATGCAGACCCGTGACGGCGTCGGCAAAGACCTTCACGACAAACGTCGTGAGAACGGTCTCACTTGTCGTTTAACAGCATAGAAACTCAGAGCCGGGTGTTCGTGGCAGGATTTGTTGTCGATCGAAGTGATTCCGTCGTCGATAGGCATGGGCAGGGACAGTTTCACGCCGTGACATCGTCTTTGGCGGGTCATGGAGATCATGGGCACGACCCTGCGCATCCGCATCGCTCGCGCCGGTCCGGATTGCTTGGTCGATCCGGACATCCGGCTCCGGTCCGGCGTCGGGCCCGGGCGAACCGCGTGAGGCCCCTCGGGGGCCGGGGAGCATCGGTCGCGTCGGCGCCGGATGCGGTCCGGCGACGGCCCAAGCCGGGGGCCGGCTCGGAGACGGGGCATCCCGAGCGTCTGCTTGAATCCAGGTCCGCGACTTCACCCTTGAGTCCGCGACTGCCAACAGGAGATCCCTCGCCGTGAGTTCTCGCCCGACAGATCCGTTCCCGAGGCTCGCCCGACCGGGATTGAGCCGCCGCGCCCTGACCGCGCTCCTGGTCGGGCTCCCCGCACTCGCGCCCCGGGCCGCTTCGGCCCAGGATGCCGCGCCCGTGCTGCGCCGCGGCATGAACATTCACGGGGTCCTGAACTGGCCCCTGGTCGAGCGGCGCGACAACCAGACCACCTACGTCTGGCCGCCATTCGCGACACCGCGCTACCACATCAGCGACGAGGCCCTCGCCGAACTCAAGCGTACGGGGTTCGATTTCATCCGGCTCACGGTCGATCCGAGCATCGTGATGGCGAGTCCTGCCGAACGGCAGCCCGAGCTGATGGCGATTCTCCAGCGGACGGTCCGCCAGATCCTCGCCGCGGGCTTCTCGGTGGTGGTCGATCTGCATCCCGTGGCGGTCAATCCGTTCTATGCGCCCGACCGTCTGATCGCCCCCGAGAACGCCGATCTGTTCACCGGCTACGTGGAGATGGTGGGCCGGGTCGCCGGAAGCCTCGCCAGCCTCCCGCCCGACCGGGTGGCCTTCGAGCTCATCAACGAGCCGCGGATCGTGAAGACGGCCGAGCTCCCGCGCTGGCAGCCGATGATGGAGCGGCTCCATGCCGTGGCGCGCGCTGCGGCACCGCAGCTTCCCCTGGTACTCACGGGCGCGCAGTGGAGCTCGATCGATGCCCTGCTGCGCCTCGACCCGGCGCCCTTCAAGTCGAGCAACGTCTTCTACACGTTCCACTTCTACGACCCGCACACCTTCACCCATCAGGGCATGCCGAACGAGGGTGCCAAGTACATCAAGAACATGAACTGGCCGTCGCAACCCAAGCAGGCGGATCAGCTGATCGAGGGCGCGATTGGGCGCATCAACGCCGATGCGAGCGTGCCGGCTGCCAACAAGGACGCCCTGATCGCTCAGAGCCGCAAGCTGGTCCGCGACTATTTCCTGGCACCGACGGGTCTCGACGTCTTCGACCGCCGGTTCGATGCCGTCGCGGCCTGGGGCCGGACCCACGGCATCCCCAGCGGACGCATCATCCTGGGCGAGTTCGGCGGGCTCTGGCGGATCTCGGGGAACGACGCCGTCACGGCGGATCGTCTGGCCTGGCTCGCCGCGGTCCGTAAGGCCGCCGAGGCAAGGGGCTTCCCCTGGGCCTACTGGGCCTACGAGGCGCCCCTCGAACAGGACGTCATGGGAAGTCTCGGGATGCAGAAATCCTGATTCCGGACCGGCGGGGACCGGAGCCCCGCCCATCCGTCCCGGATGCGAGCCGGCGCCCACCGCGGGTCGACGGAGGCAGGCGCCGGCGGCCGTTTCCGGGCCGCCGCACGGGGCTTCCCATAAAGACTGCCTAACCGCCGCCCGGATCCGTCTCGCCGTCCGGCTGGCCGCCGCCCTTGGGACCCTGGCCGGGCTTGCCCTCGGTCTTCTCGTTGGGATCCATCACCGCGTCCGGCGCGGTATTGGCCGGCTTGCCCTTCGGCGGGTCCTTGTCGTTCTGCGGGTCGGTGTCGTCGGGGCCTGTCATCGCGTCACTCCTCGGAGCCGGTGGCGGGCGACCGGGGACGGTCGGACTGACCGTCGGACGAGCCGCCGGCCGGGGCCGGGTTGCGTCCCTTCGGCGTGCCGTCCCAGGCGGCGTTGCGGTCGGTGTCGCTCCGGCCGCCGGAATCCTGCCGGGTGATCGCGGCCTGGTCGGCCGACTGGCCACCGCCCGCGGCGGCGGCTTCGCCGGGCTTGCCGACGTCGTCGTCCGGCTTGCGCGTTCCAACGATGGGGATGTGCTCGTTCGGCATGGCTACTCTCCCGCATCCTTGCCGTTCGGGGCGGTGGCGCGCTCGATAGCCTCGTGGGCGGCGCCCGAGCTCTCGGCCTTCCGCGCGGCGGCGCCGATGGCCTCCAGGGTCGCGGGCGTCCCGCTCTCCGGCTCGCCGCCCGGGGGCGTCGACCCGGCACGGGCGGCGCCGTCCTGAGGCGCGTTGTCCTGCGTCAGGCCTTCGGGGGCGCGGTCGGCGTCGAGGCCCTTCTGCACGCTCTGCGCGCGCGGCTCGTCGGTCATGGTGTCCTCCTGGTGTCGGAGGCTCAACCCGGCGCACGGTCCGAGGTTGCTTCGCCCCCGCCGGCGGGGGCCGGCGCGGGCGGATCGGATGATCTTCGCGGGGCCGGTCCGGGCTGCGTCGCCCGGACCGCCGGCCGGCCTCAGAGGCCGTCGAACAGCGCCGAGGAGATGTAGCGCTCGGCGAAGGAGCAGGCGACCGTGACGATCCGCTTGCCACGGAAATCGGGACGCGCGGCGAGCTTCAGGGCCGCGGCCACGTTGCCGCCGGTGGAGATGCCGCCGGGGATGCCCTCGAGGCGCGACAGCTGGCGGGAGGTGTCGAAGGCCTCCTGGTTCGAGACCGTGATGACCTCGTCGATGATCGACTTGTCGAGGTTGTCCGGGATGAAGCCGGCGCCGATGCCCTGGATCTTGTGCGGGCCCGGTTGGCCGCCGGAGATCACCGGCGAGTCGGTGGGCTCGACCGCGACGATCTTCAGGCCGGGCAGGCGGGGCTTCAGCACCGAGCCGACGCCCGTGATGGTGCCGCCGGTGCCGACGCCGGCCACGAAGGCGTCGAGGTGGCCCTGGGTGTCGTTCCAGATCTCCTCGGCCGTGGTCTTGCGGTGGATCTCGGGGTTGGCCGGGTTCGAGAACTGCTGGGGCATGATCGCGCCCGGGATCTCGTTGAGGAGTTCCTCGGCCTTGGCGATGGCACCCTTCATGCCCTGCGGGCCGGGGGTGAGCGCGAGCTCGGCGCCGAGGAAGGCCAGCATCTTGCGGCGCTCCAGGGACATGGTCTCGGGCATCACCAGGATAAGGCGGTAGCCGCGCGCGGCCGCTACGAAGGCGAGGGCGATGCCGGTGTTGCCGGAGGTGGGCTCCACCAGCGTGCCGCCCGGCTTCAGCTTACCGGAGGCCTCGAGGGCGTCGATCATGTTGACGCCGATGCGGTCCTTCACGCTCGCGATCGGGTTGAAGAACTCGAGCTTCAGGAGAATCTCGGCGTCGACCCCGTGCTCCTTGGTGATGCGGTTCAGCCGCACCAGCGGGGTGTTGCCGATGGTCTCGGTGATCGAGCCGAAGATGTGGCCGTGGCCCGGCGTGCGGGTCGAGGCGGGGCTCTGGGACTCGGCCATAGATCTCTCCTGAACAGCGTGAGGCTTGCGTCTCGGCGGCCGGCGCAACGGCGCGCCGGACCTCGCCTGGAACGAACTCAGGGCCGGGAGATATCGTGTCGTTTCTGTCGAGGCAATCGACAAAGCCCGCGTATCAAAGACAAATCTTCTCTGTCGGCAATCGTGCCGCGGAGACGGAGTAGTCTTCTACTGTGAAGCGCGCGAACTAGAGAATTTGTTTCTCGATTCGGGCGCCGCCCCGACGGCGCCGCCGGATCAGTGCGTCAGCAGGGCGGCGCAGAGCATCACCATGGTGGCGACGACCGGGCTGGCGGTGACGATCATCGCGGCGCCCGCATGGAGCCCCTGGGGCCAGGCGTAGCGGGTCTCCTCGCGCAGGCCGGGCCGGAGGCCGTTGCTGCCGGTGGTCCATTCCACCCTGGTGCCCATCGCGTACTCCCCGTGCGCCGGAACGGCCGGCGGCGGGGACAGGAGGCACGGAGCGGCTTGAACGGCGGGTAAATCCGCGGCCGCGACCGCGGATCGTCGTCAACGGACGCTTAAAGGCGCCCGCAGCGGACCCGCCTCAGAGGGCGCGGTCGAAGCGCAGCTCGCCCTTCTGGCTCTTGATGACCAGCTGGGAGCCGACAAGATCCCACTGCCCGGCCGTGCGCAGGGCGATGAAGAAGTCCTGCTCGCTGGCGCCGAGGCCCTTGTCGCAGGGCTTCTTGGTCAGGGCGAGCGGGCCGACCGCGAGGTGCTGCTCCTTGAGCGGGAAGGCGGTGGCCGCGAAGGTGTTGCAGCCGCCGTAGCCGCGGGCGCGGTACTGCTTGTCGATCGTGAAGCTCGGGCGGTCGTTGCCGCCGAAGGGCTTGCCGTTCAGGCTCACCGCCGTCCAGGTGGCATCGAGGGGGAAGATCTTTTCCTGGGGCTTGGCCGCCGGGACGTACTGCTTCTTCTCGGGCTTCTCGCGGGCGTCGCGGCCGAAGCCCGTGACGTTGTTGCCCATCTGGGCGGTCGCTGCCGTGGTCATGGTCCCGGCCGCGATCGCGCCGGCTACCATGGCGATTCGGATCGCTCTCATCGTCTGGCCCCCCTTCAAGCGCGCTTCGCGTCGCGTCGAACGTTGCAACCTTGCCGGTCCCCTCGGAGCTCGACGCGGGTCGTGCGCGCGGAACCGCTCGGGATGGGACGGGCACTGCGGCCAATCGGATAAGATTCCAGCACAAATATGGTCAAGGCCGCGTGAGCGGGATTCGACGGGAAGCCGGCACGATCCCCCGTTAACCGTCCCCTGGGGCGGTTCGCATTGAACGAACCCGCCGGGCTGCCGTTGTCCCGGCGCAGCGAAACCAGGGAGTCGACAGGGTGACGGGATCGGACGAGGGAACCCCGAGCGGCCTGCAGCCGGCGGCATCGGGCCCGAACATCATCAGCCCCGCCCAGTCGCGGGCGGCCCGCGCCCTGCTGAACTGGTCCGAGGCCGACCTTGCGGGCAAGCTCGGGCTCGGCGCGGATTTCGTGCGCGACTTCGAATCGGGCGGCCGGGAGCAGCCCTCGGGGCAGATCGAGGCGCTGCGCAGCACGCTCATGGCCCACGGCGTGGTGTTCAGCCAGGAGGGCGGCTCGGCCGGGGTCCGCCTGAGCGAGCAGGGTCGCGGCGAGGGCACGCGGCTGGACGCCCTCACCACCGAGAACGACCGCTAGGGCCGGGGTCGCTCCGCGCCCTTGGCGAGGGCCTTCAGGTCGCGGGCCGGGTCGGCGGCCTCCTCGGGCGTCAGGGGCAGCCCGAGGCCCAGGATGCGCCGCGCCGCCATGTGGTCGGCCGGGCGGTCCACCGTCTCGACGCCGCTGAGGCGGCCCTGGCGGAAGCGGAAGACGGACAGGCCGCTCTCGGAACGGCGCACCACGCTGGAATCGTCGGGCCGCGTCAGGCCGGCGATCTGCAGCTTGTGCGGTCCCTGGTCGCTCCAGAACCAGGGCACCGCCGCGTAGGCGGCGGGATGTCCGGCGAGGCGGGCGGCGAGGCAGCGGCCCTGGTCGACGGCGTTCTGCACGGATTCGATGCGCACGGGCCGGCCCTCCGCGAAGCGGCTCGGGACGCGGGCGCAATCGCCGACCGCCGAGATCGCCGGGTCGGCCGTCGCCAGGAAGGCGTCGGCGTGGATGCCGTCGCCGACGGCGAGGCCCGCGGCCTCGGCCAGATCCTGGTTCGGCACCACGCCGATGCCGACGAGGACGAGGTCGGCCTCGACGGCCGATCCGTCGGCGAGGCGGACCCGGGCCACCCCGCCCGCCTCGCCCTCCAGCCCCGCGACGCCCGCCCCGAAGGCGAAGCGGATGCCGGCGCGGGAATGCGCCTGCGTGAAGAACGCGGCGGTCTCGGCCGAGACCGCCCGCGCCATCGGCCGGTCGGCGGCCTCGATCACCGTCACGGGGATGCCGGAGCCGGCGCAGAGGCCGGCGAATTCCAGGCCGATGAAGCCGGCGCCCACGATGGCGATGGCGCGTGCCGCGGCCCGGGCGGCCTTCAGCGCATCGGCATCGGCCAGCGAGCGCAGCTGGTGCACCCCCGCCAGGTCGGTGCCTGGCACCGGCAGCGCCCGGTTGCGCGCGCCGGTGGCCAGCACGAGGTGGTCGTAGGCCAGGGCGCCGCCGTCGCTGAGCCGGACCTGCCGCGCCGCCCGGTCGATCGCGGTGGCGGAGACGCCGGATCGCCGGGCGATGCGGTGGTCTTCGAAATAGGCGGCCGTCCGCAGGGTCAGGCCGGCCGCATCGGTCTTGCCGGCGAGGTAGGCCTTCGACAGGGGCGGACGCTGATAGGGCAGGCCCTCGTCGCCCAGCAGCGTGATCGGGTCGGCGAAGCCCGCCTCGCGCAGGGAGGCCGCCACCTGGAAGCCGGCCTGGCCCGCGCCGACGATGACGACACCGGATGCGCTCATGCTTCGAATTCCGCCGTGACGGGGGAGGGGCTCGGCGACAGCCGGAGCTGGGGCAGCCAGCGCCCGCCATCCTTGGCGATGTAGTCCCAGAACGATGCGGCCGCGGGCCCCAGCACCTTGTCGGCCCGGCGCACCGCGTACCAGTCGCGCCGGATCGGCAGGCCCTGGACGTCGAGGACCACGAGGCGCCCGCTCTCGAGCTCGGCCGCCACCGTGTGGGCCGAGATGAGGGCGATCCCGAGCCCGGCCATCACCGCCTGCTTGATGGTCTCGTTCGAGCCGGAATCGATCCCGAGCCGCGCGCGCTTGATCATGATCCCGGCCATGAACTCCTCGAACACCGTGCGGGTGCCGGAGCCCTCCTCGCGGACCAGGAAGGATTCCTGGGCGAGGTCGGCCCGGGTCAGCCCGGTGCGGCCGACGAAGGGATGATGGGGCCCCGCGATGATCACGATGGGGTGCGGACCGAAGATTTCGGCCTCGATGGCGAAATCCCGGGGCGGACGGCCCATGATGGCGAAATCGATCTCGTAGTTGCGCAGCGCCTCGACCATGTTGCCGCGGTTCCCCACCGTCAGGTTGATCTCCACCGCCGGGTGCAGCCCGATGAAGCCCGCGATCACCCCCGGCGCGAAGTACTTGGCCGTGGAGACCACGCCCATCGCCACCCGACCGCTGCTGCCGCCCTTGAGGGTTTCGAGGCGGTCGGCGCAGGTTTCCAGCACCGTGTTGATGCTGTTGATCGCCCAGAGCATTTCGCGGCCGGCATCCGTGGGTTTCAGGCCGGTGGGCGTCCGATCGAACAGCATCAGGCCCGCCTCCTCCTCCAGCTGGCGGATGCGGGCGTAGAGCGCGGCCGAGGTGACGTTGAGCTCCTGCGCGGCCCGGGTCATGGTGCCGAGACGGGCGACGGCGGCGACGGCCTGGAGCTGTTTGAGAGAGAGATTGCGCATTCGGCTTTTCTAGTTTTTTTGGAATCACCCGCAAGTTTTTTCAGAATTCTTTCGGTGATACCATGGGGGCCTTCGCGGCGCGGATGCCCCGCGGGCACTGGTGCCCGCGGGGGCACTCGTGCCAAGGGGCAGGATGCGACGATCCGAACCGGGGCGGCGCTCCGACCCGACGCCGGCGGCCGGGGCGCCGCCCCGGTTCGGCCGGGCCAACCGGCCGGGATTGAAAGAAGGACGGACATTCATGTCGACGGTGTCTCTGGAATTCGGGTCCACACTCGCGGACGGCCTCGCGGCGACGGTGGCGGCCGATGCACGGCTCGCCGACGCGGCGGCCGTGATCGCGGCCTGCGCCGAGGCGGCCGTCGATGTCAGCGAGGTGATCGGCCGGGGCATGCTCGGCGGCGCCGACCTCGCCGCCACGGGCGGGAACAACAGCGACGGCGACGTCCAGAAGGCCCTCGACGTCCTCGCCCACGAGCGCTTCACGCAAGCCCTGCGCGGCGCCCCAGTGGCGGTGGTGGCCTCGGAAGAGGCCGAGGGCATGATGCAGCTCAATCCCGGCGCGCCGCTGGCCGTCGCGATCGACCCGCTGGACGGCTCCTCCAACATCGGCGTCAACATGGCGGTGGGCTCGATCTTCGGCATCCGCCCCGTCGTGGCCGGCGCCGCGGACTCGATCGCCTCCTTCACCACCCCGGGCAGCGAGCAGATCGCCGCCGGCTTCGTCACCTACGGCCCGGCGACCTCCCTCGTCGTCACCCTCGGCCACGGCACGCAGATCTACACCCTGGACCGGGAGACGCGGACCTTCCGCCTCACGCATCCCCGCCTCGAGGTGGTGGCCTCGGCCAAGGAATACGCGATCAACGCCTCGAACGCCCGGAACTGGGACGGCCCGGTGAAGGCCTATATCGAGGATTGCCTGCGCGGCTCGGAGGGCCCGCTGGACAAGGACTTCAACATGCGCTGGCTCGGCTCGCTGGTGGCGGATGCCCAGCGGGTGCTCCTGCGCGGCGGCGTGTTCCTCTACCCCGGCGACAACCGGAAGGGCTACGCCCAGGGGCGCCTGCGCCTCCTCTACGAGGCCGCGCCCATCGCCATGCTGATGGAGCAGGCGGGGGCGGCCGCCATCGACGGCGAGCGCCGAATCCTCGACATCGGCGCCACCGGCATCCACGAGCGCGTGCCGCTGATCTTCGGCTCCCTCGACGAGGTCGCCTGCGTGGCGAAGTACTACGACGGCCGCAACGCCGCCGCCGGCCGCTCGCCCCTGTTCGGGCAGCGCGGCCTGATGCGCAGCTAGGCGCGCGCCCGGGACAGCACGCACATCCATGTCGGCGCGTCACCCCATCATCTCGGTCACCGGCTCCTCGGGGGCGGGGACCACCTCGGTCCGCAACACCTTCGAGCAGATCTTCCGGCGCGAGGACGTCAGCGCGGTCTATATCGAGGGCGATGCGTTCCACGCCTACGATCGGGACACCATGCGGCGGCTGATGGTCGAGGAGCCGACCCTCAGCCACTTCGCGCCGCGCGCCAACCTCCTGCCGGAGCTGGAGGAGGTGTTCCGGACCTACGGCGAATCCGGGGGCGGCCGCACGCGCCACTACGCCCACGACGCGGCGGACGCGGCCCATTACGGCACCGAGCCCGGCACCTTCACGGAATGGGAGGACTTCCCGCCCGGCTCGGACCTGCTGTTCTACGAGGGCCTGCACGGCTGCGTCGTCGACGACAACGTCGACATGGCCCGCTACGCCGACCTGAAGATCGGCGTGGTGCCGGTGATCAACCTCGAATGGATCCAGAAGCTGCACCGGGACCGCTCGTTCCGGGGCTACTCCACCGAGGCCGTCACCGACGTGATCCTGCGGCGGATGCCCGACTACGTGCAGACGATCTGCCCGCAATTCACCTGGACGGACATCAACTTCCAGCGGGTGCCGACGGTGGACACCTCGAACCCCTTCATCGCCCGCTGGATTCCCACGGCCGACGAATCGATGGTGGTGATCCGCTTCAAGGACCCGAAGGGCATCGACTTCTCCTATTTGATCTCGATGATCCAGGGCTCCTTCATGAGCCGCGCCAACTCCATCGTCATCCCGGGCGGCAAGCTCGACCTGGCCATGCAGCTCATCCTGACCCCGATCATCATGCAGCTCGTCGAGCGCAAGCGCCGCATGGCCTGAGCGCGGCCACAAGGCTCTAGAGGAACCCACCATGAACGGCCCGATCATCTCGCCCTCGATCCTCTCGGCGGATTTCGCCGCGCTCGGCGAGGAGGTGCGCGCGGTGTCCGAGGCCGGCGCCGACTGGATCCATCTCGACGTGATGGACGGGCACTTCGTGCCCAACCTCACCTTCGGCCCCGCGGTGATCAAGGCCCTGCGGCCGCACTCGGCCAAGCCCTTCGACGTGCACCTGATGATCGCGCCGGCCGATCCCTACCTCGCGGCCTTCGCGGAGGCCGGCGCCGACGCGATCTCGGTCCATGTCGAGGCCGGCCCGCACATCCACCGCTCGCTCCAGGCGATCCGGGCCCTCGGCAAGCGCGCCGGCATCGCCCTCAACCCGGGCACGCCGGCCTCGGCCGTCGAGCCGCTCCTCGACCTCGTCGACCTCGTCCTGGTGATGACGGTCAATCCCGGTTTCGGCGGCCAGAGCTTCATCCCCTCGACGCTCGAGACCATCCGGCGCATCCGGGCGATGACCGCCGGGCGGGCGATCGACATCGAGGTCGATGGCGGCATCGGCCCCGAGACCGTGGAGCTGGCCGCCCGCGCCGGCGCCAACGCCTTCGTGGCCGGCAACGCCGTCTTCAAGGGCGGGCCGGACGGCTACGCCGAGCGGATCGCCGCGATCCGGGCCGGTGCCGCGGAGGCCGGAGGCGGCCCCCTTTCATGCTGAGGGCGCTGATCTTCGACGTCGACGGGACGCTGGCCGAGACCGAGGACCTGCACCGGCAGGCCTTCAACGGCGCCTTCGCGGATCTCGGCCTGCCCTGGTCCTGGTCCCCGGCCCGCTACGCCGACCTCCTGACCGTGATGGGCGGCAAGGAGCGCCTGCGCCACTACGTCGAGACCGAGCATGCCGACGAGGTCGAGGCCCTGCGCCCGCGCATGGGCGAGATCCACGACTGCAAGACCCGCCGCTACGGCGACCTCGTGGAGGGCGGCAGCCTCGCCCTGCGCCCGGGGGTGGCGCGCCTGATCGCG
This sequence comes from Methylobacterium sp. TK31, assembly GCF_055361545.1. NCBI lineage: Bacteria > Pseudomonadati > Pseudomonadota > Alphaproteobacteria > Hyphomicrobiales > Methylobacteriaceae > Methylobacterium > Methylobacterium sp. TK31. Next base: position 4,399,714 of record NZ_CM143964.1, read on the forward strand.
GAGGCGCGGGGCGCCGGCATCCGGCTCGCGGTGGCCAGCACCACGAGCCGCCCCAACGTCGACACCCTGCTGCGGATCAACTTCCCGGCCGGCGACGTCCCCTTCGACGTCATCGCCTGCGGCGACGAGGCGGCGCGCAAGAAGCCGGCCCCCGACGTGTTCGACCTCGCGCTCGAGCGCCTCGGGGTCTCGGCCGCCGAGGCGGTGGCCTTCGAGGATTCCGCCGCCGGCATCCGCTCGGCCCTCGATGCGGGCCTGCCGGTGATCGCCACCCGCAGCCGCTACACCGAGAGCCACCGCCTCGACGGGGCGTTCTCGGCCGTCTCCGATCTCGGCGAGCCCGGCGCGCCGCACCGGCACCTCTCCGGCCATGTCTGGCCGGACGGCATCGTGACCCTGGGCGCCCTGCGCGACTGGCACGCGCGCCGCGCCGCCTGAGGCCGCGCCTCAGTCCCGTGCAGGCCGCGCCTCAGTCCCGTGCAGGCCGCGCCTCAGTCCCGTGGAGGCCGCTTGCCCAGCCGCTCCGGCGGCGCGCCCTCGGCGCGGGTCGGAAACAGCACCGCCCCGGCGACCGCCCCGATCACCCCCGCGATCCCGAGCCTAAGCCAGCGCGGTGCCGGACGGGTGCGTCCCCGGTCCGGCGCGGGGGCGCGCATATCGGTGGGGCGGGTCCCGGGGCGTCCCCGGTCGAGGGTTGGGCGCGTCATCGCCCCACGATAGCGCCGGCGCGCCGGATAGCCACCGGGAAGGCCGTGCGACCCGGCCCGGCGCGGGCCTCCACGCTGCGGCGCAGCGTTGTCATCGGCGTCGGCGGCGGCCTATAAGCCGGCCAATCCCTTTCCGTCCGGCATCGCGGACCCGCCGCCCCGGCACCTGGCCCTCGCGATCCGGCTTCGTTCCTACCAGTCTAGGGTCACGTCATGGCCGGCCATTCCCAGTTCAAGAACATCATGCACCGCAAGGGCCGCGTCGACGCGGTCCGCTCGAAGCTGTTCGGCAAGCTCGCGCGCGAGATCACGGTCGCGGCCAAGCTCGGCCTGCCCGACCCGGCGATGAACGCCCGCCTGCGCGCCGCCATCATCGCGGCCCGCGCCGAGAACGTGCCCAAGGACAACATCGAGCGCGCGATCAAGAAGGCGCAGGGCGCCGATGCGGAGAGCTACGACGAGATCCGCTACGAGGGCTACGGCCCCGGCGGCGCCGCGCTGATCGTCGAGGCCCAGACCGACAACCGCAACCGCACGGCCAGCGACGTGCGCTCGGCCTTCACCAAGTCCGGCGGCAGCCTCGCGGAGACGGGGGCCGTCTCCTTCATGTTCGACCATGTCGGCGTGGTGGAGTTCGACGCCAAGGTGGCGGATGCCGACACCATGCTGGAGGCCGCCATCGAGGCCGGCGCCGACGACGTGCGCTCGGACGAGGCCGGCCACGAGATTACCTGCGCCCAGGAGGCCTACGGCGAGGTCTCGAAGGCCCTGGAGGCCCGCTTCGGCGAGCCGCGCCGCACCGCCCTGGTCTGGAAGGCCCAGAACACCATCGAGGTCGACGACGAGACCGGCGAGAAGCTGATCCGCCTCGTCGAGGTGATCGAGGACCAGGACGACGTCCAGAACGTCTTCGTGAACTTCGCGCTCTCGGACGCCCTGATGGAGAAGCTCCAGGGCTGACCGGGGGCCGCCGTCAGGCGGCCTTCAGGGTCCCGAGGAACCGGTTCACCTCGGCGCCGAGGTGGTCGGCCTCCTGGGCCAGGTCCGACGCGGAGGCGAGGACGCGCGCTGCCGCCTCGCCCGTCTCTCCGGCCGAGCGGGCGACGCCGCCGATGGTGGCCGTGATGGCGCCGGTGCCGGTCGTCGCCTCGGCCACGTTCCGGATGATCTCCCGGGTCGCCGATCCCTGCTGGTCCACCGCCGCCGCGATGGCGTCGGCGGTCGCGCTCATGGTGCGGATCTGCCCGGCGATCGCCTCGATGGCCGTCACGGCCTCGCCGGTCGTGCCCCGGATCGCGTCGATCTGCTGCGTGATCTCCTCCGTTGCCCGGGCCGTCTGGTTGGCGAGTTCCTTGACCTCGGCGGCCACCACCGCGAAGCCCCGTCCGGCCTCGCCGGCGCGCGCGGCCTCGATGGTGGCGTTGAGCGCGAGCAGGTTGGTCTGGCCGGCGATGCCGGAGATCATCCCGACGACGTCGCCGATGCGGGCCGCCCCCGTGCTCAGGGCGTGAACCAGCTGCCCGGTGGCGTCGGCCTGGCCCACGGCGCCCTGCGCCATCCGCGCCGAATCCGCCACCTGCCGCCCGATCTCCTGCACCGAGGCGCCGAGTTCCTCGGCGGCCCCGGCCACCCGGTCGACGTTCCGCGCGGCCATCTCGGCGGCGTCGACCACGGACCCGGCCCGGCTCGCCGTGCCCTCCGCCGCCCCCGTCATGGTCCGTGCCGTTCCCTGCATCGCCGCCGCGGCCTGCGTGACCCGGGCCAGGATGCCGCCCACGGTCGATTCGAAATAATGCGCGGTCTGCTGCAGGGCCGCCCGGCGCTGCGCCTCGGCGCCGGCCCGCGCCAGGGCGGTCTCCGATTCCAGGACCTGCATGCGCTCCATCTGGGCCCGGATCGCGGATTCGGAGGCGGCCTGCGTCGCGAAGGCCGTCGTGATGGTGCGCGCGACCCAGGCCAGCACCCCCGTCTCGAGGACCAGGATGACGGCGTGGAGCACCACGCGCGCGAGGTCGGCGCTGCGGGTGCCGCCGGGGAAGATCAGCGCCGGCATCACGATGTTGAGGGCGAGATGGTGGCCCGCCACGGCCGCGGCGCAGGCCACCAGGATGGTCCAGTCGCACCACGCCACGATCACCGCCATGCAGGCGAAGAAGTACATGTGCAGGTCGATCTGCCAGGGATGCCCGGCCAGGGCCGAGAGCAGGATCGCCGCCATACCGATGAGCGAGAGGCTGCTGACCAGCCGCGTCGCCAGCCCGGTCGGCGCGCGCCGCCACGCCAGCGTGCTGAGCCCGGCCAGGAGGGCCGCGATCACCAGGGGGACGGTGAGCCCGTTGCCGGCGAGCCAGGCGCCGAGCGCGATCACCGGCAGGTGCAGCCAGAGGAAGGCGATGAGGAAGCGGCCGAAGGTCTGCCGAAGGCTGTCGAGGTTCGTCATCGCCGGGCTGTGTCCGTTGCGGAAATCAGGTCTGGGAGGAGGGCGTGCAGGCCGTGGCGAACCGGGCGTCGATCACCAGCCAGGCCCCGGAGGCGTAGAGGCGGGCGACGAGATCGGGCGATCCGGCCCGGACCACCAGGACGTTGCTCCGGCCGCCCAGGCGCAGGACGCTGGCGCCCGCCCGCGCCACGATGGCGGCGGCGTCCACCCCCGCAGGCGCGATCACCGCCACGGTCTCCGAGGCCGGGAAGGCCAGCACGCCGAGCGGCAGCACCAGGGTCGCGAGCACCGCGAGGCCCCCCGTGAGCCGGCTCGGACGATGGGAGGGGGCGATGTCGGCCACGAGGACAGCAATCCGATTCGAATTTGTCCTGTGTTAATACGGTGCGATAGGCTAAGAAGGCGTTACGGGAGGTGTTTGGTGCTCGCGCCGCCGCCGCTGTTCTGAATTCCGCGCCGGCCGAAATGTGGCTGCCGCTTCGACGCGGAGGAAAATCCGGACTGCACGGCAGGAGAACGGGCGCCCGTCGGCGAAATCTGTGCAGACAAGGACGAAGACAGACGACAACTGGTCGGAGCAAGCCGTTTCGGACCGATCCGCTTCGCCTCTTCTTCGGTCTTGGGTCGATCTGCGATCCGATGCCCCGGCGGGGTCCGCACCGGAACGCGCATTGGCATAACGCTCCGTTCACGGTATGTCCCTAACGCTCGGAACGGCGCGATGTCCGCGCCCGGAGCCGCGCCCTCATGATCGTGTCCGCATGACCGTTCCCGTCCGCATCCTCGGCATCGATCCGGGCCTGCGGCGCACCGGCTGGGGCGTCGTCACGGCCACGGGCACCAAGCTCGCCTACGTCGATTGCGGCGTCGTCACCTCGGACGGGGACCTGCCTCTCGCCCTGCGCCTGCGCGAGCTCTACGAGGGCATCACCCGCATCGTCGAGGCGTTCCAGCCCGACGAGGTCTCGGTCGAGGAGACCTTCGTCAACAAGGACGCGCAGGCCACGCTGAAGCTCGGCCATGCCCGCGCGGTGGCGCTGCTGGTCCCGGCGCTCGCCGGCATGCCGGTGTTCGAGTACTCGGCCAACCTGATCAAGAAGACGGTCGCGGGCTCGGGACACGCCGAGAAGGTGCAGATCCAGGCCATGGTGAAGTTCCTGCTGCCGAAGGCCGAGTTCAAGGTCGCCGACGCCGCGGACGCCCTGGCCATCGCCATCACCCACAACAGCCATCGCGGCGCCCATGCCCTGAAGCGCCAGCACGTCCCCGTGGCCGGCACCAGCAGCCTGGCGGCGGCCCGCATCGCGGCGGCCCTGGCGCGGGGCTGAACCTCCGCCGATCCATGCCTCTCCTGTGCCCCGGACGGTCCGGGCCCTGGACGCACTGGACCCTGGACAGTCCGGGCCCGCCCGTGCAGGTCCTCGCCTCGGAACCTGCCGGACGGAGAGCGAGTGGAATGGCCGACCCTGGGGCGACGCGCCCGACGCTGCCGATCGGCGACATCCTGCGCGATGCCGCGGCCTCCGGGCTGCGCTCGGTCCGCGCCCTCGGCCCGGCCACTACGGTCGCGTTCCTCCTCGTCCTGGCCAAGGAGGCCGCCCACACGCTGATGGGCGATCCGACACGGGCCGCCCGCTTCCAGGAGGACGTCTTCCTCGTCGATTGCGCCTGCACGATCCTGCTCGCGCCCTACTGGATGGCCCTGTTCCGGCACATCCTCGGCGCCGGCGGCTCCGTGCGCGACGTCGTCGAGGGCCGGGCCGGCCCGGTGGGGGACTTCCTCGCCCTCGAGGTGTTCTGGCTCCTGGTCAGCGGCCTGCTCGACCGTGTGCTCTCGCCGGACCTGCTCGGGCCGGGCCGGGTGGCCTTCGGCTTCTCGGCCTGGATCGCCCTCCTGCTTCTGCAGATCTGGACCAGCATGCTGGCGCCCGCCCTGGCTGTGGGCGCCCCGGACGCGACCCTGCGCGCGGTGTTCGCGATGACGCGCGGATCGGCCGCCCGCATCGCGCTGATCCTCGTGGCGACGATCCTGCCCCTCGGCCTGCTCGACCGCATGCTGCACGCGCCCGAGCGCTCCGGGGCCGACCTGCCGCCCTTCGTGCTGGCGGTCCGGATCCTCGCCTCGGGCCTCATCGGCATGGCCCTGCTCGTCCTGGTGACGGCGCTGCTCGCCGAGATCTACCGGCGGCTGCGGGCGCCGGAGCGCGGCCTCACTCCACGGCCTTGAACTCGCCCTCGAGCCGCAGGGAGACGTCGTCGCCCAGGAGCGGCAGGAAGGCGCTGATGCCGAAATCCGAGCGCTTGATCACCGTGCGCCCGTCGAAGCCGACCGTGTAGGCCTTGTTCACCGGGTTGATCCCGGCCTGATTGAAGGTGGCGTCGAAGGCGACCGGCTTCGTCACGCCCTTGAGGGTCAGGTCGCCGGTGATGCGCGCGGTGGTCGGGCTCGTCGGCTCGATGCCGGTCGCCGTGAAGGTGGCCTTGGGGAATTTCGCGGTGTCGAAGAAGTCGGGCGACTTCAGGTGCTGGTTGAGCCGGTCGTTCAGCCCGTTGACGCTGTCGGTGCCGATGGTGACCGTGAGGGTGGATTTCGCCGGCTCCTTCGGGTCGAGCACCGCCTGCGCGGTCACGTCGGTGATCTGCCCGTAATAGGTCGAGAAGCCGAGATGGCTGACCGACCAGGTGATCTTGCCGTGGGCGGAATCGAGGACGTAGGCGCCCGGGCGCACCTGCGTCGGGTCGCTGGAGGGCGCGGCGGGCGGCGCGGCGGCCGGGGTCTCCGCCGCCGCGAGCGGGCCGGCGGTGAGCAGAAGCCCGAAGGCGAGGAGCAGCGCGGTCTGGCGCATCGAGGCGGTCATCCGTGTGTGTCGGGCGGGGGGCCTTTGATTTCACGAACGCCGCGCGGCCTCAAGGCGGCACCGGTGCCGGCCGCGGGCGCCGTCGGTGTCGCGACGGAGCACATGGCGCTCGCGCCCGACCCCCTGTAGGCAATCCGCCGACGGATGGGCATCCGGCGGCGCGAGGGATGGGCGAGGCGATGATCGGCAAGCTGAAGGGCGTGGTGGATTCCTATGGCGAGGATTTCGTGATCCTCGACGTGCAGGGCGTCGGCTACGTGGTCCATTGCTCCGCCCGGACGCTGCAGCGCCTGCCCGGCATCGGCGAGGCGGCGGACCTCGCCATCGAGACCCATGTCCGCGAGGACATGATCCGGCTCTACGGCTTCCGCTCGGATGCCGAGCGCGAGTGGTTCCGCCTGCTCCAGACCGTGCAGGGGGTGGGGAGCAAGGTGGCGCTCGGCCTGCTCTCGGTGCTCGAACCCGGGGCCCTCGCCTCGGCCATCGCCATGGGCGACAAGGGCGCGGTGGCGCGGGCGCCCGGCGTCGGCCCGCGCCTCGCGGCGCGCCTCGTGGCGGAGCTGAAGGACAAGGCACCGGCCTTCGCGCCCATCGATCCCGCGGTGATCGCGCTCTCCGGCGCGGTCGAGGCCCGCACCGCGCCGCAGCCCGTCGCCGACGCCATCTCCGCCCTGGTCAATCTCGGCTACGCCCCCGTCCAGGCCTCGGCCGCCATCGCCGAGGCCCTCAAGAACGCGGGCGAGGGCGCCGAGGCCAAGACCCTGATCCGGCTCGGATTGCGCGAACTCGCCCGCTGAGGGCGGCCGCGATCCCTTGTGCGCGACGCGATTGTGCCCTTGATCCTCGCGCGCCCGGTTGCCAGTTGAGAGGAACGACGCTAACCTGCTGAAAGTAAAGCAGTTTTCAATTGTTCTAATCTAGTCGACAATTCGATGTCCGGGCTCAGCTTTTGCGCTTCGGCATCGGTACCGCCTCAGATTCGACGAAGTGGCCGGGTGGAAACCCATCCGGCGGCCTCACCCCACGGCACGAGCCACGCACGAGTCACGGTCCCGCATGATCGTCTGTTCCTGCAACGTCCTGTCCGATCGCGCGGTGCGCGCCTGCCTGCATCGCGGCCCGGATTGCCCGCGCACGCCGGCCCAGGTCCAGGCCTGCCTCGGATGCAGCCCGAAATGCGGGCGCTGCGCCCGCACCATCCGCGGCATCCTGCAGAACGCCCTCGAAAACGCCCTCGATGAGGCCGCGCATGCGTGCACGGCGACTTGCGCGAGCTCCTGTAGTTTGGTCAAGGTCCAGGCTGCGGAGGAGGGGATCGCCGCCTGAGCGCCCATTCCGGGTGCTGAAGCTCCCCTCCGGCAGAACGTGCCTCAAGGGAGATTGGGCGGATGAAGGGTGATGCGAAGGTCGTCGAGTACCTCAATCGGGGACTGCGCAGCGAGCTCACGGCGGTCAGCCAGTACTGGCTCCATTTCCGCATGCTCAACGACTGGGGTTACATCGAGCTCGCCAAGTTCTGGCGCAAGGAATCCATCGAAGAGATGAACCACGCGGATCGGTTCGTCGACCGGATCCTGTTCCTCGACGGCTTCCCCAACCTGCAGGAACTCGATCCCCTGCGGATCGGCCAGAACGTCCAGGAGATCATCGAGTGCGATCTCGCCGCCGAGAACGAGGCGCGCGCGCTCTATCTCGAGGCGGCCAAGTACTGCGATTCGATCAACGACCGGGTGTCGAAGCGCCTGTTCGAGGACCTGGCCGAGGACGAGGAGGGCCATATCGACTTCCTCGAGACGCAGCTGGAGCTGATCGGCCAGGTCGGCCTGCCGCTCTATGCCCAGAAGCATATCGGCGGCCTGGAGCCGATCGCTCCCGAAGCCGAATAAAGGTCGGAAGGATTGGGCGCCGGGCTTCGAGGCCCGGCGCTCAAACGGACAGTACGCGAAAGTAGATATCGCGCAGGGGCAGCACCGCCTGGATCGTCGAAAGATCGAGGACCTCGTCAAGGCCATCGATAACCCGAAACCCGCTCCAGCGTCCTTCGATGCGGTCGAAGACCTCGAGATGCGGCCGGTCCCGCGCCACCAGCACATAGTGCTGAAGTGAGGCGAGCTGCTGATAGACGGCCCACTTCTCGAAGCGATCTCGGGCCTCGGTCCCAGGTGAGAGCACCTCGACCAGGACCGTGGGATTTTCAACAGACGTTGCGCCAGGTTCGATGTCGCCGCAGACGACGAGCACATCCGGAAGCATCGCGGCGTCTAGGGTTTTGCTCTTCATATAGAATGTTTCGGTGAAGGTCTGGCAGGACGATCCCTTCGCGCGAAAGCCGACTTCCAGGCCCAGGGCGATGTTCTGGACGATCCGCGCATGCTCCCAGCGCGCGCCGACCATCATCCGGACCACGCGCCCCCCGATCAGCTCCCATCGCTCGTTCCGGGGCTTATCGGCCAGCAACTCCTCGAAATCGTCGAGAGCCATCCATTCGAATTCGTGCGATGCACCACCCACGGGAAGCTCTCCGGCTGCGACGAACCAGCGCCCCACACGCCCTGCGCCGCGACGGGAATGTAGCGCGAACGGCGCCGTTGTGCGACATCCGCCACGAGAACAGATGATGGACGCCGGCCCCGGCCCCCACCGAGAATCCGTGTGAGCAAACCTACGAGACCCACCTCGAAGGCGTCGGCGCCCAAATCGCCGACCCTCCAGCCACTTCCCGAATCGCTCCTCACGCCCGAGCGGCGCGAGGACGACCTGGAGCAGTCGATCCGGCCGCTGAGCCTGTCCGAGTTCATCGGGCAGCGGGCGGCGCGCGCCAACATGAGCATCTTCATCGAATCGGCCAAGAAGACCGGCTCGGCCCTCGACCACGTGCTGTTCGTCGGGCCGCCCGGCCTCGGCAAGACGACCCTGGCGCAGATCGTGGCCCGCGAGCTCGGGGTGAACTTCCGCTCCACCTCCGGCCCGGTCATCGCCAAGGCGGGCGACCTCGCCGCGCAGCTGACGAACCTGGAAGAGCGCGACGTGCTCTTCATCGACGAGATCCACCGGCTCAACCCGGCGGTGGAGGAGATCCTCTATCCGGCCATGGAGGATTACCAGCTCGACCTCATCATCGGCGAGGGGCCGGCCGCCCGCTCGGTCAAGATCGAGCTGCCGAAATTCACCCTGGTGGGCGCCACCACCCGCGCCGGCCTGCTGACCACGCCCCTGCGCGACCGCTTCGGCATCCCGATCCGGCTCGAATTCTACGACGTCGACGAGCTCGAGCTCATCGTCAGCCGCGGCGCGCGCGTCCTCGGCCTCGGCATGTCGGCGGAGGGCGCCAACGAGATCGCCAAGCGCGCCCGCGGCACGCCCCGCATCGCCGGGCGCCTGCTGCGCCGGGTGCGCGACTTCGCCATCGTGGCCGACGCGCCGACCGTGACCCGCGCCATCGCCGACCGGGCGCTGCAGCTCCTCGACGTCGATCCGGCCGGCCTCGACGTGATGGACCGCAAGTACCTGACGATGATCGCGAGTTCCTTCAATGGCGGCCCGGTCGGGATCGAGACCATCGCGGCCGCCCTGTCGGAGCCCCGCGACGCCATCGAGGACATCATCGAGCCGTTCCTGATCCAGAAGGGCTTCGTCCAGCGCACCCCGCGCGGGCGCATGCTCACGCCCCACGCCTTCCGCCACATGGGCTTTCCCGAGCCCCGGCGCGAGCCGAGCGGGCAGTTCGGCCTGTTCAACGCCGACGACCCGGACGCCTGAGCGGCGCGGGCCGGGGCGTCAGGCCGCGTCCCGGTGCTGCTTCGACTCGCAGCGGACGCCCTCGATGCCCGGCACGGCGAAGACCCGGCGTGCGAGCATGTCCCCGAGGTCGGCCCCCGGCAGCGGACGGCTGAAGAGGAAGCCCTGCAGCTCGTCGCAGCCCTCCGCCTCGAGGATCGCCGCCTGCTCGGCCGTCTCGACCCCTTCGGCGACGACGCCCATGCTGCAGGCCTTGCCCAGCCCCACCAGCGCCCGCACGATGGCGACGCTTCCGCTCTCCTGGCCCAGGGCGCGGACGAAGGACCTGTCGATCTTGAGCTTGTCGAAGGGGAAGCGCCGCAGGTAGCTGACGCTCGAATAGCCCGTGCCGAAATCGTCCATCGCGATCCGCAGGCCGAGCCCGTGCAGCCGGTGCAGAATCCGGAAGGTCTCGGCATTGTCGCGCAGCAGGACGGATTCGGTGATCTCCAGTTCCAGACGGCTCGCCACGAGCCCGGAGCCGACCAGCGCCCGCGTCACGTCCTCGACGAGATCGCCGCGGACGAACTGCACGGACGAGAGATTGACGGCGATCTTGAGCGTGTCCGGCCAGGTCGCCGCCTCGCGGCAGGCCTGGGCGAGGACCCAGGCGCCGATCGGCCGGATCAGCCCCATCTCCTCGGCCACCGGAATGAAGATGTCCGGACTGATCAGGCCCTGTTCGGGATGGCGCCAGCGCAGCAGCGCCTCGAAGCCGCTGAGCGTCCGGGTCCGTGCGGCCACGAGGGGCTGGTAATGCAGTTCGAACTGGCCGCCCGCCAGGGCACGCCGCAGCTCCGCGCCGAGATGGTGCCGGCGCTGGATGTCCGTATCCATGTCCGCCTCGAAGAAGCGCCAGGTGCCGCGGCCCGCCGCCTTCGCCTGGTACAGCGCCACGTCGGCACGGCGCAGGCCCGTGTCGCTGTCCGCGTCGTCCGGCTCCAGGAGCGCGATCCCGATGCTGGTCCCGATGACGATCTCCTGGTCCTGGATCGCGAAGGGCGCCTGGAACACGGCGATCAGGCGCGCGGCGAGATCGGCCGCATCGGCGGGCGCGACGATCCCGGACTGGACGATGGCGAACTCGTCGCCGCCCAGGCGCGCCACGAAATCGGAGGCGCGCAGGCACTCCCCGAGGCGCTGCGCGGTCAGGCACAGGAGCGCGTCGCCGGCCGGATGACCGAGCGTGTCGTTCACCCCCTTGAAGCCGTCGAGATCGAGGTAGAGCACCGCCGTCCGCCCGCCGGAGCCGCGACCGGCGAGGACGCCCGCCATGTGCTCGCGCAGGAAGGCCCGGTTGGGCAGCCCGGTCAGGGCGTCGTGGCGCGCCATCCGGACGATCTGCGCCTCGCTCTGGCGTCGCTCCGTGATGTCCTCGTGGGTGCATTGCCAGCCGCCGCGGATCGGCACGTGCTTGATCGCGAGGGCGCGCCCATCGGGGAGATCCCAGGTGAAGGAGGCCGGATGCGTCGAGGCCCGGCTCGGGTCCGGCCAGGGCGGCACGCGATCGTCGTGGCTGGCCGCGAGATAGGCCCGGATGGCGTCCAGCGTCGTGCCGGGCTGGCGCAGATCGGGGGGGACGCTGTGGAGGTCGACGTAGCGCGCGTTCATCACGATCAGCCGATTGTCGAGGTCGAACAGGCAGAGGCCCTGGGCCATGTTGTCGAGGGCGATCCCGAAGCGGGCGTATTGCGTGCGCAGCGCGTGCTCGCCCCGGGCCCGCTCCTCCGCGCGCAGGAGCAGTTCCTGCCCGCGGGCCTGGCGTCGGCCGAGCACGAAGAGCCCGACGAGGCCGAGGTCGAGGAGGCCGGCGGCCGTGCCCAGCACCGTGGCCTGGCGGCGCCAGGGCGCGAGAGCCTCCGCCGTGGTCCGGCTGACGCTGAGGATCGCCGGGTAGTTCGAGAGCGTGCGGGTCGCGATGAGCCGATCCTGCGCATCGATGGGGCTGACGGTGCGGGTGACGCCGCCGGCCCTGTTGCGCAGAGCGATCAGGGCGGCGCCGGTCGTGGTGTAGCCGCGCCCGATCGCATCCTCCCGGTGCGGATGGCGCACCAGGAGCACCCCGTCGGTGCGGAACAGCGAGATGACGTAGTCGGGCTGCGGCGCGATCTGGCCGTAGAGGCCGGCGAAGTACTGCAGTTCCACGGCGCCGAGCACGAGGCCGAGGAAGGTCCCGTCCGGAGCGGAGATCTTGCGGGCGATATACAGGGTCCAGCTGCCGTTGCCGCGGTTCTGCACCGGCTCGCTGATGAAGCGCTGCAGCAGCGGATCCGACGCCAGCGCCTTGAAGTAGTCCCGGTCGGCGATGTTCACGTCCGGGATCGGCCAGAACCGGGTGAAGTTGCGCAGCCTGCCCGTGTGGTCGACCACCGTGACGGCATTGACCTGGGGCAGGGCCGCCGTCCGCGCCCGCAGGGACTCGTGCATGGCCCGCGTCCCCATCTGGGTCGCGAAGGCGGCCGGGGTGGCGATCTCGGCGACGCGGAGTTCGTCGATCAGGGAATCCTGCACCAGCTCGATGGCCTGTAGGGCCCGGTCGGCCTGGTCGGCTAGGACGGTCGTCAGGCTGACGAGGTTCTGCTCGGTATCGGCGATGGCCCGTCCGTACAGGTCCGCGATGAAGAGCGCCGCACTCGCGGCAATGGCCAGGCCGAGGATGCCGCCGGCAGCGGCGAGAAAGACAAAAGAATTTGTGCAAAGGTCTTTCGTCGATGTGATCAGGCGAGACAATTGCTTCCGAGCACTGGTCGTCGGCATGATCCTATCCTGTGTACCGCCGCTGCGGCACGGACATCGCGCCGAATCACATTGACGTCTTTGTCCAAAAACGTCGAGAACTCGGCGTGCGGGCGCCTTTCACTCGATCAACGGGGGAATGGATTAATTTTCCTTCCGCGTTGTCCAGCGGGTTTTCTGCCCTGCGCAGGGACGTGGCCGCGCCCGCTCCGCGCGGCAATCGGCCCGGAGGCGCGGCTTCGCGTGGGGCGGCGTTGCTCGCATTCGGGAATCTGCTAGAGCGGCCAGCCGGTTCGGGGGGCCTGTCGGGGGCGCATGGCCGGCCCTTCGCGGGAAAGGCCGCCCTCGCCACGCGGACCGTATGCCGGCCCGGCAGCGCGATCCGGCCGGTGTTGTCGTTCATCACAAAACCGGGAGACTCGCCGTTGACCCAGTCCGAACCCGGCCTCCACACCCTGCCGGTGCGCGTCTACTACGAGGACACGGACTTCTCCGGCTTCGTCTATCACGCGAGCTACCTGCGCTTCATGGAGCGGGGGCGCACCGAACTCCTGCGCGGGCTCGCGGGGGATCAATCCGATCTGCACCGGGACGCGGCCGGGCTGCACTTCGTCGTGCGCCGCATGGTGATCGACTACGCCAAGCCCGCGCGGATGGACGATCTCCTGGCGATCCGGACCTGGACGACCGCCCTGAAGGGCGCCTCGATGCACCTCGCCCAGGAGGTGCTGCGCGGGGACGAGCGCCTCGTGCAGGCCGAGGTCGTGGTCGCCTGCGTCCGCGACGGCCGCGCGGTCCGCCTGCCCGACAGCCTGCGGCAGCGCCTGTCGCCCGAGCGTGGCGATCCCGAACCCACGCCGCTGGCCTAGCCGGAGGCACGGGGCCGGCCGGTGGCCCCGCCCCCGATCGGGGGCGTGTCCGCCTCAGATCTTGCGGACTTCGCCGAGGAAGAGCTTCACCGCGGCCGCCACCGCCTCGATCTCGCGATTGAGATCCGCCGTCGCGCGCAGCATCCTCTCGGCCGACTTGGCCGAATCCGTCGCGCTCATGGCGACCGCCGCGACGCTGGAACTCACCGTCTCGGTCCGGCCCGAGGCCTCCTCGACGCTGCGGCGGATCTCGGTGGAGGTGGCCGACTGCTCCTCGACGGCGGACCCGACGGAGATCGCGCTCTCGTCGATTCGGGCGATGATGCCGGCGATCCGCTCGATGGTCGAGGCGGTGGAGGTCGTCGCGGTCTGGATCATCGCGACCTGACGCGAGACATCGTCCGTGGCCCGGGCGGTCTGGGCCGCGAGTTCCTTGACCTCGCTGGCGACGACGGCGAAGCCCCGCCCGGCCGGCCCGGCCCGCGCCGCCTCGATGGTGGCGTTGAGGGCCAGCAGGTTGGTCTGGCTGGCGATCTGGCCGATCATGCCGACGACCTGACCGATATGGTTCGAATTCTCGCTCAGGGCGCGCACGCTCGTGACGGCCTGGCGCGCTTCCTCCACCGCCTCGCCGGTGACGGAACGGGAGCGGTTCATCTGCTGCGTGATCTCGGCATTGGCGGTGTTGAGTTCCTCCACCGCCCTGGCCACGGTCCGGACGTTGACCGAGGTCCCGACGGCGCCCGTCGACGCCGTCGCGGCTGCGTCGGAGGTCTCGCCGGTCTTCTCCAGGACCTGGTTGGCGGAGTCCTGCATGGTCTGCGTCGCGCCCCCGGCGGCATCCAGGGCGGTCTGGATCGCGGAATCGAAGGCCGAGATCGCATCGGTGAAGGGGGTCACGTCGGCCCAGGACAGCACGGCCGCGATGTAGGCGCCCTGTGCCATCACCGCCGAGACGTGCAGGTCGAGGGTCTTGGGGCCGAGCCGGATCTTGGTGCGCCACGGCAGGCGGGACGGATCGGCGACGATGCTGCGCTGGTGATGGGGGTTCTTGTGGAACACGTCCATCGACGTGCCCACCATCTGATCGGGATTCACTTCCCGCGGCAGGTATTGCCGCAGTGCATGCATGGTCTCGACGCTGCGGCGGTTGGCATAGGTGATGTTCGCGGTCACGGGATCGAGGACGAGGACGTTGACCGGGAGCGCGTTCAGCACGGCCTCCCATTCGATCTGCGTCCCGACATCGGTCCGGATCTCGGGTTGCGGCCGGCGCAGGGACCCAAAAAGCGCTCTTTGGCTGGGCATGGGTTTGACTTTCTAGTCGATGATTATAGCCTTATGTGCCGGGTAAACGTACCTTATATTGATTAAACAAGTATAAAACAAAGATGAATTCTTCCGTCTCGACTGAATTCCCCGTGTCTCTGTCCGCCTGGCGGGCGGATGGCGTCGGACATGGGGGATTCGCAGCGTCCGGAGCGGGGCCGGCCACCCGCCGGCCCGAGGGCGGCCGGGGGCGGCCGAGGGCGGCCGGGGGGCAGCAAGGGAATGTTAACCCTGCCGGGTGCTTAACTGCGTCCTGCCGGGCGCGTGCGATGCACAAGGCCGGCCCATACTTTCGACAGATTCGCGGGCCATTGAGCCTTGAAATCGCTCAAGGTTCCGGTTGAAGCGCGCAAGACGGACCACCGGTTCCGTGACGGCTCCGCGCGGGGTTTTTCGAGGATCACGTCATGAACCCAGCCGATGCCATGCAGGCGATGCCGGCCCCCGACATGACGCTGCTCGGGCTGTTCCTGCAGGCCCACTTCGTCGTCAAGGTCGTGATGCTCGGGCTGATCGGCGCCTCGATCTGGTGCTGGTCGATCATCGTCGACAAGACCCTGCTGTTCCGCCGCACCAAGGCCGAGATGGACGCCTTCGAGGAGGCGTTCTGGTCCGGCCGCTCGCTGGAGGAACTCTACCGCTCGTTCAACGACCGGCAGCCGGTGGGGCAGGGGGCCCTGTTCGTGGCCGCCATGCGGGAGTGGAAGCGCTCCTTCGAGGGCTCGGGCCGCCAGATCCAGAGCCTGTCCCAGCGCATCGACAAGGTGCTGGACGTGACGATCCAGCGCGAGGTCGAGCGCCTCGAATCCCGCCTGCTCTTCCTCGCCTCCATCGGCTCGGCCGGCCCCTATATCGGCCTGTTCGGCACGGTCTGGGGCATCATGACCGCCTTCACCTCGATCGCGGCCTCCAAGAACACCTCGCTGGCGGTGGTGGCCCCGGGCATCGCCGAGGCGCTGTTCGCCACCGCCATCGGGTTGTTCGCGGCGATTCCCGCCGTGCTCGCCTACAACAAGCTGCAATCGACCGTGGCCAAGAACCAGTCGCGCCTCGAGGGCTTCGCCGACGAGTTCTCCGCCATCCTCTCGCGGCAGATCGACGAGCGCCTCTCGCTCGTCGCCTGACCCCACTCCCACACCCGAGGAACGATCATGGGCATGGCCCACGGAGCAGCGCAGGGTGGTGGCGGACGGCGCCGGCGGGGACGCCGGCACGCGGCCATCAACGAGATCAACATGACGCCGTTCATCGACGTCGTGCTCGTGCTGCTGATCGTCTTCATGGTCGCGGCGCCGATGATGACGGTGGGCGTGCCCCTCGACCTGCCGCAATCGAAGGCGAGCCCGCTGAACTCCGACACCAAGCCCGTGACCCTGTCGATCCGCCAGTCGGGCCAGGTCTTCCTTGGCGAGAGCGAACTGTCCGACGACACCATCGTGCCCAAGCTCACCGAGAGCGCGAAGGCCGGCTTCGAGGAGCGGGTGTTCGTGCGCGGCGACAAGCGGGTCGATTACGGCCGCGTCGCCCAGGTGATGGCGATCGTGACCGGCGGCGGCTTCAGGAAGGTCGCCCTGGTCACCGAGCCGGACCAGAAGTAGCGGGCCCCGGCGGTGCGAGTTCCCTTCAAGCGCAGTGAACCGGGCGTCTGGGTCTCGGCGGCGACGCATGTCGGCCTGCTGACGGTCGCCCTGCTCTCGGTGGCGGCCCCCGCCCTGCCGGATGCGCAGGAGGGCGTGCCCGTCGAGGTGATGACCGAGCAGCAATATTCGGAGCTGACCAAGGGCGAGCGCAACGCCGACGCGCCGCAGCCCAACGCCAAGCCGCGCGCCGACCGCGTCGCCGAGAAGTTCGAGGAACGCGAGCCCGAGAACGCCAAGGTGGATGCCCCGGCGCCCCCGAAGCGCCCGGCCGACATGAAGGTGGCGAGCGCCGAGGAGATGCCGCTGCGCTCCAGCGAGCCCGACCCGCAGGAAGCCAAGGCCGAGGCGGCCAAGGAAGCCGCCAAGGAGGCTGCCAAGGAGGCCGCAAAGGCGGAAGCGGCCAAGGCTGAAGCGGCCAAGGCGGCCAAGGCCGAGGCTGCCAAGGCCGCTGCCGCCGCCGAGGCGAAGGCCGCCGCTGCGGCCGAGGCGAAGGCCGCCGCCGCGGAAGCCAAGGCCGCGGCCGCCGCCAAGGCGAAGGCCGAGGCGGTCAAGCGCGAGCAGCTCGCCGAATTGATCGAGAAGCAGGAAGCCGAGGCGGAGGCCAAGGCCGAGGCCGCCGCCAAGGCTGAGGCCGCGAAGGCCGCTGCCGCCGCCAGGGCGAAGGCGGAGGCCAAGGCGAAGGCCGACGCGCAGGCCAAGGCCGAGAAGGAAGCGGAAGCCAAGGCGGAGAAGGAGGCGGAAGCCAAGGCGAAGGCCGTGGCGGAGGCGAAGGCCAAGGCGGAAGCGGAGCGTCAGAAGGAGCTGGCCGAGGCGAAGGCCGAGGCGGAGACCGAAGCCAAGGCGGAAGCCGCGGCCAAGGCCAAGGCCGACGCGGCCGCCAAGGCGAAGGCCAAGGCGATGGCGGATGCCAAGGCGAAGGCCGACGCGGAGGCCAAGGCCAAGAAGCAGGCCGAGCTCGCCGACAAGTTCAGCGCGGGCGACATCCGCTCGCTGCTCGCCTCGAAGGCACCCTCGCAATCCACCGGCGCCACCGGGCGCGAGGTCCAGCGCACCGCCTCCCTGGGGGCGGCCTCCGGCACCGCCCAGCGCCTGTCGCCCTCCCTGCGGGATGCCCTGGTGGGCATGCTGCAGCAGCAGATCGAGCGCTGCTACGTGGCGCCTCCGGGCGCGACCCAGGGCGTGGTCCTGCCGATGCTCGACATCCGGCTGAACCCGGACGGCACGCTCACCTCCGAGCCTCGGATCATGCGCGGCGGTGCGAACGCGGTGGATCGCTCCATCGCCGAGGCGGCCCAGCGGGCGGTGCGCCGCTGCGCGCCCTACAAGATCCCGGCCCAGTACGCCCCGTATTACAACGACTGGAAAGCCATCAACGCGGAGTTCGAGTTCTCGCGGGCGTGATGCGGCGGCCCCGTCCCGGCGGCACCTGCGTGCGGCCCGGGGCGGCGACCCGGCGCCCGCGGCGTGAGGCGGGGCCGTCCCGCCCGCGCGTACCTCGCGGACCCATCCCCGATCCTCGCATTCCCACGACCACGGAATCGATCATGCATCGCAGTCTTCCCGAGAGCCCCGTGTCCAAGGGCCTGACGTCGCTCCTCGCGCTCCTGGCCCTCGTCCTGTTCGGGCTGACGCCAGCGGCGGCGCAGCTCAACCTGCGCATCGGCGGCGGCTCGTTCCAGCCGATGCCGATCGCGGTCACGGATTTCTCCGGCGATCCGAGCCTGGGGCTCCTCGTCTCCAGCGTGGTCACCAACAACCTGCGGCGCTCGGGCTACTTCACCCCCGTGGAGAAGGCGAAGTTTCCCGAGGCGCCGGGCTTCGATTCGGTGCCCGGCTTCGAGAAGTGGCGGGCGGCCGGCGTCCAGGCCCTGATCACCGGCCGCGTCGCCCGCGACGCCGCGGGCAAGCTCAAGGTCGAGTTCCGCCTCTGGGACGTGACCTCGGGCCAGCAGATGACGGGCCAGCAATACGGCACCGACCCGGCCAATGCGCGCCGCACCGGCCACCTGATCTCGGACGCGGTCTACACCAAGATCACCGGCCTCGGGCCCTGGTTCGACAGCCGCATCGCCTTCGTGGACGAGTCCGGCTCCAAGGAGAACCGGCGCAAGCGCCTGATGGTGATGGACCAGGACGGCGCCAACGTGCGCGCCCTCACGAACGGCGAGAACGCCGTGGTGGCGCCGCGCTACTCCCCGGCGACCCAGGACATCGCCTTCATGACCCAGACCACCGGCCAGCAGCCGCGCATCCAGGTCATCAACCTGGAGACCGGCAGCCGGCAGGCGCTCGGCAAGGCCGATTCGATGAGCACCAGCCCGCGCTTCTCGCCGGACGGCCGCCGCCTCGTGATGAGCGTGCAGCAGGGCGGCAACGCCGACATCGTGGTCATGGATCTGGCCTCGAAGGCCCAGACCCCGATCACCAACGGCAACGCCATCGACACCTCGCCGACCTACTCGCCGGACGGCAGCCAGATCGTGTTCGAATCCGACCGCGGCGGCTCGCAGCAGATCTACGTGATGAGCGCCTCGGGCGGCACGCCCACCCGCCTCTCCTTCGGCGAGGGCTCGGCCTCGCAGCCGGCCTGGTCGCCGCGCGGCGACCTCATCGCCTTCACCCGCCAGCGCAAGGGCGGCTTCGCCATCTGCGTGATGAAGCCGGACGGTTCGGGCGAGCGCGTGCTCACGGAAGGCTTCCACAACGAGGGCCCGACCTTCGCGCCGAACGGCCAGTACGTGCTGTTCTTCCGCGATCCGGGCGGCCAAGGCGGCGGCAAGCTCTACATGGTCGACATCACCGGCAAGGTGGAGCAGCCGGTGCCGACCCCCTCCTACGCCTCGGACCCGACCTGGTCGCCGCTGCTGTCGGGGAAGTAGAAACCGACGAGCGCGGCGGCAGCCTCAGCCGCGCTCGTAGCCCGTGGTTCGGCGAACGAAGCTGAAAGCCGAGCTCAGCGATGCGCCGGCGGCTCCGGTCACAGCCTGAACGGCGCCGACGGCCGCCTGGGCCGCTTCGCTCGCCGTCGTCGCCAGGGACGAATCCGCGTGTCCCGGTCCGTCGACCGGCTGGGACACCCGCTGTGCGGCCCGGGCGAAGCCCCGCCGCAGCACTTCCCGATCGTTGCTGATCAGCGCCGGAAGCCGCGGGTCGGCCAGGGCGATCAGCAGGTCTCCCTCCTGGAAGGTGATCTCCAGCAGCGTCTGAGGCTGGGATTCCTCGGCCGAGACCGACGTCAGGGCGGTCGCGGCGAGCAGGGCCGTTCCGCTCAAGTCGATGTTCGAGGCAAGGGCAAGGCTTCCCTTCAGGCCTTCGAGAACCTGCCCGCCCCAGTTGCGTGCGCCCGCGACGTCTCCGTGGGCCTCCACGGTCAGAATGCTCTCGACCGAGCGCTCGACGCCGTCCGGGCTGGTCAGGACCCCGGCCTGATACGTGCCCCGGCCCTTGCCGCAGTTCCCCGCAACCACCTTGATGTCGGCCATCGCATCCTCCCGCCGTATTTCTACCTCTGCGTGCAGGCGGCTGTCATGCACAAAAGCTTGGCCATGCGGGATCACAAGGCGCGGGACGCTGAGACCCGGGCCAAGTGCTTGCTGCATCACGCATTATCCCTCACGCACCACGAACGTGCCGCCAAAGGGATAATCCCGCTCCTCACTCCGCCGGGACGAGCCGGTCCCGTGCCCGCAGCGCGGGAAACACCCGGCCCCACAGGGCCGCGACCAGCAGGGTGGCGAGGCCGCCGGCCACCACGGCCGGGACGGCGCCGATCAGGGCCGCGAGGGTGCCGGATTCGAACTCGCCGAGCTCGTTCGAGGCGCCGATGAAGACCGAGTTCACCGCCGAGACCCGGCCGCGCATGGCGTCGGGCGTCTCGCCCTGGACGAAGGTCTGGCGCACGAACACGCTGATCATGTCGGCTGCCCCCGTGACGAACAGGCAGGCCATGGAGAGGGGCAGGGAGGTCGAGAGCCCGAAGCCCACCGTGGCGAGGCCGAAGAGGCCCACGGCCTGGAGCATGCGCAGGCCCGCATGGCGCTGCAGCGGCCGGTAGGCGAGGGCGACGGCGGTGAGCACGGCACCGGCCGCCGGCATGCTGCGCAGGATGCCAAGGCCGAGGGGGCCGACATGCAGCACCTCCGCGGCGAAGATCGGCAGCAGGGCGGTGGCCCCGCCGAGCAGCACCGCCACGAGGTCGAGGCTGATGGCGCCGAGCACCACCGGATGCGTGCGGATATAGGTCAGGCCGGCCGAGAGGGTCTCCCAGGTCACGGGCGGCCGCTCGGCGAGGAGGGCGGGCCGGAACCGGATCGCCAGGATGAGGGCGCTGGCGAGGGCGAAGCTCGCGGCAGCCGCGCCGAAGACCACCGCCGGCCCGAGGGCGTAGAGGAAGCCGCCGGTGGCCGGGCCCAGGATCGAGGCGCTCTGCCAGAGCGAGGCGTTCCAGGCGATGGCCGAGCCGAACAGGGCGCGCGGCACCAGGGTCGGCAGCAGGGCCTGCAGGGCCGGGTTGGCGAAGGCGCGGCCGGTGCCGATCACGACGACGAGCCCGTAGATCGGCCACAGGGTCGTGGTGCCGAAATGGGCCGCGAGGAGCAGCCCGAAATCCGCCAGGGCCAGGATCGCGTAGGCCAGGGCCGCCACGAGACGCCGGTCGTAGGTGTCGGCGACGTGGCCCGTCACCAGGGCCGAGAGCAGGGCCGGCAGGAAGCTCGCCAGGCCCACCATGCCGAGGGCCAGGGCCGAGCGGGTGATGTCGTAGACGAACCACCCCACCGCCACCGCCTGCATCTGGAAGGCGAGGCCGGTCAGGAAGCGGGCCGTTCCGAACAGGCGGAAATCGCCGTTGCGGAAGACGGTCCAGCGCGGCGCGGCATCGGTGCTCATCCGGCCGTGCTGCGGCAGGGAGGTTTTCCCGTCAAGGAAAAGGATTAGGAGGCGTACTTGACCGTGCAGCCATAGGGCCTGGCCGACCGCACCGAGACGGGCTTGCCGGCGGCGAGCTCGGTCAGGGCCGCGTCGACGTGGTTGCGGGCCGTCTTGAGGTCGGCCGGATCGGCCGAGGGCTTGTCGTCGATGCCGCCCTGGTAGGCGAGGGTGCCGTCCGGGGTGACCACGAACATGTGCGGGGTGGTCTTGGCGTCGTAGGCCCGGCCGAGGGTCCCGGTCGGGTCGAGGAGCACGGCGCTGGGCGCGGCGTCCCGGCTCTTCGTCAGGCGGTCGGCCTCCGCCCCGTCGACGGCGCCCTGCTCGCCCGGCGCCGAGGAGATCACGCTGAGCCAGACCACGCCCTGGCCGGTCCACGTCTTCTGCAGCGCCTGCATGGCGTGCGCGCCGTAATGCTTCATCACGAAGGGACAGTCGTGGTTGGTCCATTCGAGGACCACCGTCTTGCCAGCATAGTCCGAGAGCCGGACCGTGCGGCCGTCGGAGGCCTGGGCGCTGAAGGCCGGCGCGGGCTGGCCCACCTGCGGGCCGGCGGCCAGGGCGGGGCCCGCGAGGAGCGCCGCGAGGCCGGCGGCGAGGAGGAGACGGCGGGTCCGGGGCATCGGCTATCGCTCCGTGGTCAGGGCGGCGCTCCGGTCCGTCGCCGCCAGCGGCACCGCCTGCAGGGCCTCCAGCACGAGGCCGGGGGTGAGGATCTGGGGCAGGACCGCGGGTTCGCCGGACCCGGCATAGAGGAGGTAGAGCGGCACGCCGCTGCGGCCATGGCGCTCCAGCAGGCGGGTGATCTCGGGGTTCTGGTTGGTCCAGTCGCCCTTGAGATAGGTGATGCCGCGGGCCCTCAGGCCGGCCTGGACCGCCTCGGAGCGCAGGGCCGCGCGCTCGTTGACCTGGCAGGTGATGCACCAGGCCGCCGTCATGTTCACGAAGACCGGCTTGCCCTCGGCCAGGAGCCCGTCGAGGCGCGCCTGGGTGAAGGCGCCGGTCCCGGCCTGCGCGGTCTCGGCCCCGGCCCGGTCCCGGTCGAGGCCGAGGGTGAGGATCGCCAGGGCGGCGAGGGCCGCCGCGGCGGTGCCGCGCGCGATCCAGGTGCCGGCCGGGCCGGCCCCGTGCCCGCGCTCCCAGGCCCAGGCGGCGAGGCCGACCAGCACGAGCCCGACCAGGGCGGCGAGGAGCCCGGCCGAGCCGACCTGCTGCGACAGCACCCAGACCAGCCAGGCCACGGTGGCGTAGATCGGGAAGGCCAGCGCGCCCTTGAGGGTGTCCATCCAGGCGCCGGGCCGGGGCAGGCGCCGCAGGGCCGCGGGCCAGACGGTCAGCACGAGGAAGGGCAGGGCGAGGCCGAGGCCGAGGCTCGCGAACACGGCGAGGCTCACGCCGGCCTCCTGCGTCAGGGCGAAGCCCACCGCCGAGCCCATGAAGGGGGCGGTGCAGGGGGTGGCCACCACGGTGGCGAGCACGCCGGTGAAGAACGAGCCCTCCAGGCCCGCCCGCCGGGTCAGCCCGTCGCCGAGTCCCGCGATGCCGGCGCCGAGATGCACGACGCCCGACAGGCTGAGCCCCATGGCGAACAGCAGGTCGGCGAGGCCCGCCACCACCAGGGGCGATTGCAGCTGGAAGCCCCAGCCGATGCCGGCGCCCGCCCCCTTCAGGGCGATGAGCAGGCCGGCGAGCGCCAGGAAGGACGCGAGCACGCCGGCCGTGTAGGCGAGCCCGTGCAGCCGGACGCGCCCCGCCGGCTCGCCGGAATGCGACACCAGGCCGAGCACCTTGATCGACAGGACGGGGAAGACGCAGGGCATCAGGTTGAGGAGGAGGCCGCCCAGGAAGGCGAGGCCGGCCGCGCTCCACAGGGTCAGGCTCTCGTCCGGAGCCCGGACCGGTCCCGAGGTCGGCGCGGCGGCGGAGGCGGCGCTGGCGGCGCTGCCCGCGCCCGGGGCCTCGCCGACCGCGTAGGCGCGGCGCACGGGTCCGTCCGGCGTCGCCTCGTCGAAGGCGAGCACCCCCGGCAGGGTCGCGGGCGCCGCCTCGGTGGTGTCGCCGCGGGCGAGGTCGAGGTGCAGCCCGTCCGCGTCGCTGCGCGCCTCCTGGGCCGCGGCGTTCTCGATGGCGGTCTCCGCATAGGGGAAGTAGGCGACCGAGGAGGCCGCGAGCCCCGGGGGCGTGGCGAGGTGCACCTGCAGGCGCCCGTTCTCGGCGCCGTAGCGCACGGGCCAGGGGGCGGGCACCGGCAGGGCCGCGCGGGCGGCCTCGAACAGCATCATCGCGCCGGGCGCGACCCCCGTGCTGGTGCCGCCCTGCGCCACCGGCAGGGTCAGGCGCAGCTCGGCCGAGCCCGGCACGCATTCGCGCTCGCAGACGAGGTAGGTCAGCTTGGCCTGGAGCGTCACCGGCTTGGCCGCCGCGAGCGTGTCCGGCGGGGTCACCTCGGCGAGGAGGACGGCCTCGCCCTCGTAGCCGAAATTCATCAGGTGCGAGACGGGGATGCGGCTCGGGACCGGCCACTGGATCGGCCCCGCCGTGAACCCGGCCGGCAGCGTCCAGGCGACCTCCGGGGCGAGGCCGGAATCGCCGGGATTGCGCCAGTAGACGTGCCAGTGCGGCCGCATCACCAGGCGGATGGCGACCGTGAAGGGCTCGCCGGGCCGGATCGCGGAGGGCTCCCCGACGAGGCTCGCCTTGACGAGGTCGGCCGGCATCTTGAGCCCCTGGGCGGAGGCGGGCGTCAGGGCGAGGCCGAGCAGCGCGAGCGCCAGGGCGAGAAGCCGGATCATCGGGTCCTGTTCGGTGCTGGAGGCGTGCAGGTTACGTCCGTTCGGCAGGAGCGCAAAATCCCGACGCCGCGAGATCCCTTGTCCGCGCATTTCCGCGCCGCCGGAAGGCGGGCGATGGTCGCAAGGGCCGTCCGGCGTTCCGGCCGAGCCGGGTTCAGACCGCCGCCACCATCGGCCGGGTCGCCTCCTCGAGCCAGGCCCGCGTCGCCGCGTCGAGGTCCGGCCCCAGGGCCTCCCGCACGCGGGCATGGTAGGCGTCGATCCAGGCCATCTCCTCCGGGCTCAG
Source organism: Methylobacterium sp. TK31 (assembly GCF_055361545.1). NCBI lineage: Bacteria > Pseudomonadati > Pseudomonadota > Alphaproteobacteria > Hyphomicrobiales > Methylobacteriaceae > Methylobacterium > Methylobacterium sp. TK31. Next base: position 4,424,074 of record NZ_CM143964.1, read on the forward strand.
GAGGTCGGGCCGGATCAGGCGCCGGTCGAAGGGGGCGAGGGTCAGGGTCTCGAACCCGAGCATCGGGCGCTCGCCGCCGGGCACCGCGCGGGCCTCGACCAGCACGAGGTTCTCCAGGCGGATGCCGTAGGCGCCGGGTTTGTAATAGCCCGGCTCGTTCGAGAGGATCATGCCGGGTTCGAGGGCGACCGTCCCGGTCTTGGCGATGCGCTGCGGCCCCTCGTGCACCGACAGGAACGAGCCGACGCCGTGGCCGGTGCCGTGGTCGAAGTCGAGCCCGGCCTCCCAGAGCGGCAGGCGGGCGAAGGCATCGATCTGCGCCCCCGTGGTCCCCTTCGGGAACACCGCCCGGGCGATGCCGATATGGCCCCGGAGCACGCGGGTGAAATGGTCGCGCATCGCCTCGGAGGGCGGGCCGATCGCCACCGTGCGGGTGATGTCGGTGGTGCCGTCGGCATATTGCGCCCCGGAATCCACGAGGAACAGCTCGCCGGGCCGGATGCGCCGGTCGGTCTCCCGGCTGACCCGGTAGTGGACGATGGCGCCGTTGGCGCCGCTGCCCGAGATCGTCGGGAACGAGACGTCGCGCAGCAGACCGCCTTCGGCCCGGAAATCCTCCAGGGCCTCCACGGCGGCGATCTCGGTCAGCGTCTCGCCCTGGGCATCGAGCCAGGCGAGGAAGCGGGTGACCGCGATACCGTCGCGGCGATGGGCGGCCCGGGTGCCGGCGATCTCGGCCGGGTTCTTGACCGCCTTCATGGCGGTGATCGGATCGGGACCGAGATCGGCGACGCCGCCGGCGGCCTCGACCCGCTGCTTGAGGGCGTAGGCGGCGGTGGCGGCGTCGAGGCGCAGGCGCGCGCCGTTCGCCGCCAGGGCCGCGAGGCCGTCCGCGAAGGCGGCGCGCGGGTGCAGGTCGGCCAGGGGCGCCAGGACCTCGCGCAGCTCCGGGCTCAGGTTCGGCGAGGTCAGGTAGAGGGCGGCCCGGCCCGCGCGCGGCACCAGCGCGTAGCCCAGGACCAGGGGCGTGTGGGCCACGTCGCCGCCGCGCAGGTTGAAGGCCCAGGCGAGGTTGTGCGGGTCGGAGATCACCAGGGCGGCGTCCTCCGCCTCGGCCAGGGCCGCCCGGATGCGGGCGAGCTTGTCCCCGGCGGATTCCCCGGCGAGCTCCGGCGGATGGACGACGACGGCCCCCGCCGGCGGCTCCGGCCGGTCGGGCCAGACCGCGTCGACGGGGTTCCGATCCACCGCCTGCAGGCGCGCGCCGGCCTTGGCCGCCGCCCGCTCCATCCGCGCCACGCTGTCGGGCGTGTGCAGCCAGGGATCGTAGGCCAGCACCTGGCCGGGCTGGAGATGGGCGCCGATCCAGGCCGCCACGCTGGTCTCGGCGAGCGGCACCGGGGTGATGAAGGCGGTGTCGACCTGGGCCGGGGCCTGGAGGGTGTAGCGCCCGTCGACGACGAGGGCGGCCGTCTCGGCCAGGATCACGGCGGTGCCGGCCGAGCCGGTGAAGCCCGTGAGCCAGGCCAGGCGCTCGGCCTGGGGCGGCACGTATTCCGACTGGTGCTCGTCGGCGCGCGGCACCACGAAGCCGTCGAGCCCGGCATCCGTCAGGGCCCCGCGCAGGGCCCGGATGCGGGCGGCCCCCTGGCGGTGGCTCGGATCGTCGAAGGTCTGGAAGCGGGCACGGGTCATGGCGCTCAAGGGTTACGCCGAGCTCAGAAGGGCCGCAACCGCGTCCGGCGCGGGCGCGCCGCCGCGCCGCCGCGCTTCAGCACCAGCGTCGCCCAGCCCTCGATCAGCCCGTGCCGGGCGAGATGGAAGCCGCGGTGCCGGTAGGTGGCGAGCACGCCCGGCACGTCGCGCTCGATCAGGCCCGAGAGGATCAGCACGCCGTGGTCGGCGACCACCGCCGTCAGGGACGGCGCCAGGCCCTTCAGGGGGCGCGCCAGGATGTTGGCGAAGACCACGTCGAAGCGGCGGGGCCGGTCGGCGAGGGCGTGGCGCACGCCCGGACCCTGGTAGAGCCGGAGCACCGGCCCGAGGCCGTTGAGGCGGGCATTGCCGATCGCGGTGGTCACCGCCTCCGGGTCGAGGTCGCCGGCGATCACCGGCGTGTGCAGGTATTTCGCCGCCGCGAAGGCCAGGATGCCGGTGCCGGTGCCGACGTCGAGCACGTGGGCCGGGCGCCCGCGCTTGAGGATGTCCGCGAAGGCCCGCAGGCAGCCCAGGGTGGTGCCGTGATGGCCCGTGCCGAAGGCGAGCGCGGCCTCGATCTCGATGGCGAGGTCGTTGGCGCGGACGGTGTCGCGGTCGTGGCTGCCATGGACGAGGAAGCGGCCGGCCCGCACCGGCTTCAGGCCCTCGAGCGAGGCGCGCACCCAATCCTGCTGGTCAATGGTCTCGAAGGTGGCGACGTCCGCCTGCGCGCCGACCACGGGGCGGATCAGGTCGCGGATCATGTCCTCGTCGGGCGCGTCGGCGAAATAGGCCTCGAGCCGCCAGGTCCGGCCGTCCTCGGCCTCGAAGGCGGCCACCGCCGTCTGCGTCGGGTCGAACATCTCGCCGAGGAGATCGGTCATCGCGCGCGCCGAGCCCTCGTCGGTGAGGAGGCGCAGCACGTGGGTCGGGCGGTGGGGAGGCAGGCCTTCGAGCATGGTCGGGGCTCTACCATCCGCGACGTCCCGCCGCCACCTCGCGCGCAAGCTTGGCCGGAACGGAACCGCCCGATCCGCGTTTGTTGTCGCTTCTCCAGGCTCACGTCGATGTCGGAGCGTGCGTTGTGCGTATGAAAATCAGAAGAACCGGCGGACGAACGCCGGTCGTCCTCGCGGAAAAGTCCAAGGCCCGCCGTCGCCTCGCGCGCGAGCGCGGGGTCTTCACCGATGCCGAGACGCTCACGGGGCCGCTTCCCGGACCGATGCTGGTGCTCCTGAGCCGCCTGCACCGGTCGGAACGCGTGCCCGCCGAGGAGGAGGAGCGCGGCGCCTGACGGACGCGGTCGCGATCCGTGCTATGGCGGACCCGCCGGGCGACTCCGGCAGGCGACGGGAGACAGATCGATGATCCAGACGCGGCGGACGTGGCTCGGTGCGGTGCTCGGCCTGGCGATCTGGGCCGGCGGGACACCGGCGCGGGCCGAGACGCCCGTGGTGGTGTTCGCGGCCGCCAGCCTGAAGAACGCCCTCGACGAGGCCGCCGCCGCCTGGACCAAGGAGACGGGCAAGACCGCCCGGATCTCCTACGCGGCCTCCAGCGCCCTGGCCAAGCAGATCGAGGCCGGGGCGCCGGCCGACCTGTTCGTCTCCGCCGACCTCGCCTGGATGGACTACGTGGCGGCCCGGGACGGTCTCAAGCCGGGCACCCGCGCGAACCTCCTGCGCAACGCCCTGGTGCTGATCGCGCCGAAGGATTCGGGCGTGGCCGTGGACCTCAAGCCCGGCCTCGACCTCGGCCCTGCGCTCGGCGACGGGCGCATCGCCATGGGCAACGTCGAGGCGGTGCCGGCCGGCAAGTACGGCAAGGCGGCCCTCGAGCATCTCGGCGCCTGGGAGGGCGTGAAGGGCCGGGTCGCCCAGGCGGAGAACGTGCGGGCGGCGCTCCTTCTCGTGGCCCGCGGCGAGGCGCCGCTGGGCATCGTCTACGCCACCGACGCGGTCTCGGACCCGAGCGTCCGGGTGGTGGCCACCTTCCCGGCCGCCAGCCACCCGCCGGTGATCTATCCGGTGGCGCTCACCAAGGATTCGGCCAACCCGGATGCGGCCGCGCTGCTGGCCTACCTGCGCAGCCCCGCCGCGCGGGCGTTCTTCGAGCGCCAGGGCTTCTCGGTGATCGGCGCCGAGAACCGGACCTGATCGTCCGGTCTTGGCTCCGCCGCTCCCGGACCGGCTCGGCCTGACGCCGGAGGAATGGTCCGCCATCGCCCTCAGCCTGCGCGTGGCCGGGGTCGCCACCCTGGCGAGCCTCGTGCCGGGTCTGGCCGTCGCCTGGGTCCTGGCACGGCGGCGCTTTCCCGGCCGGGCGCTCCTCGACGGGCTGGTCCATCTCCCGCTCATCCTGCCGCCGGTGGTGACCGGCTACCTCCTGCTCCTCGCCTTCGGCCGGCGCGGCGCCCTCGGGGCGCCCCTCGCCGATCTCGGCATCGTGTTCTCGTTCCGCTGGACCGGGGCGGCGCTCGCCTGCGCGGTGATGGGCTTCCCCCTGATGGTGCGGGCGATGCGCCTCTCCCTGGAGGCCGTCGATGCCCGCGTCGAGCAGGCCGCCGCGACCCTCGGCGCCGGCCCCCTCGCGGTCTTCCTCACCGTGACGCTGCCCCTCGCCCTGCCGGGGGTGCTCGCCGGCGGCGTGCTGGCGTTCGCCAAGGCGATGGGCGAGTTCGGCGCCACCATCACCTTCGTGTCGAACATCCCCGGCGAGACCCAGACCCTGCCCTCGGCGATCTACACCCTGACCCAGGTGCCCGGCGGCGAGGCCGGCGCCCTGCGCCTCACCCTGATCTCGGTGGCGATCTCGATGGCGGCCCTGCTCGTCTCGGAGTTCCTCGCGCGCCGGGTCGGGCGCCGGATCGGGGCGGGCTGAGGCCATGACGCTGGCGGTCGATCTCGCCCTGGCGCGCGGCGCCTTCCGCCTCGACGTGGCCTTCACCGCCCCGCCGGGCCTCACCGCCCTGTTCGGACGCTCGGGCTCGGGCAAGAGCACGGTGATCGCCTGCCTCGCCGGGCTGGCCCGGCCCGACCGGGGCCGGATCGTCCTCGACGGCGAGACCCTGCTCGACACGGAGCGGGGCCGCGCGGTGGCCGCCCATCGCCGCCGCATCGGCACCGTCTTCCAGGAGGCGCGGCTGATGCCCCATCTCTCGGTCCGCCAGAATCTCGCCTACGGGCGCTGGTTCGCCCGCGGCCGCCGGGACAAGGCCGGCCTGGACCCGGACGCCGTCATCGCGCTCCTCGGCATCGGCCACCTCCTCGACCGGCGGCCGGCCGGCCTCTCCGGCGGCGAGGGCCAGCGCGTGGCGATCGGCCGAGCGCTGCTGTCGCGACCCCGCCTGCTCCTCCTGGACGAGCCCCTCGCCGCCCTCGATGCCGAGCGCAAGGCCGAGATCCTGCCGCTGATCGAGCGCCTGCGCGACGTGGCCGCGATCCCCTTGGTATACGTCAGCCACGCGGTGCCCGAGGTGGCCCGCCTCGCCGACACCATCGTGGTGCTCGAAGGGGGCCGGGTCGCGGCGGCCGGGGCCGCAGAGGGCATCCTGCGCCGGGGCGATCTCGGCGCCTTCCACGCGGCGGAGGCCGGTGCGCTCCTCGACATGGTGGTGGAGGCCGATGCTCCGAATTCGGGTCTGACGCTCCTCTCCGGGCGCGCCGGGCGGCTGCTGGTGCCCCGCCTGGCCCAGGCCGTCGGCACCGGGATCCGCGTCCACATCCCCGCCCGCGACGTCCTGCTTTCTCTCGCAGAGCCTGTCGGGCTGAGTGCCCGAAATCGCCTGAGCGGCCAAGTCCTTGCCCTCCATGTCCAGGCCGGCGGCACGGTGCTGGTGGAGGTGGATTGCGGCGGGGCGGTGCTCTCCGCCCGCCTGACGCGAGCCTCCGTGCACGAGCTCGGTCTCGTGCCCGGACGTCCGGTCTTCGCCATCGTGAAGAGCGTCGCCTTCGATCCCCACGGCATGGGACGCGCGGCCGCCGCCGTCGAGATCTAAGGGGTCGTTAAAATTCGATGCATCTCCTCAGCGTGGCATTGAGCATGCGACTCAAGAAAGGGCCTGCAAAACCAATTCCTTAAGATCCCATTCACGGCGCGGGTCTTGTCTAGGGGGACAGCGCAGAAGCCGCGAGCAGGAGCGTGCCATGTCGATCACAAGCCTCGGCGCCGTGCTGCCGGCCCGCGTCACCGGCGCCACGCCGGCCCCGATACCACCGGTCCAGCCCGTTCAGGCGCCGGCCCCCCTCGCGCCAGCGGTGCGGGTCGATATCCGCGGTCAGGATCAGGGGACCGATCCCCGGGCCGGAACGCCCCGGGCGCCGACGAGCGACGAGGACGCGAAGGCGGCCCCGGCGGCGATGGAGCCGCGCATCCGCATCGACCGGGACACGAAGGCCGTGGTCTACCAGGAGGTCGACCCGAATTCGGGGGACGTCGTGGTCCAGTTGCCGGATCCGGTGGTGCTCAAGGCCCGCGCCTACGCGGAGGCCGCCGAAGCCCGTTCCAAGCCCGCCGCCCGGCCCCTCGACCGCACCGCCTGACGCGCCACACCCACCGAAACGAAGAGAAGGCCGGGGCGCTGAGCCCCGGCCTTCTTCGTTGCTGTCGCATCGACAGGAAAAAACCGCCGGCCCGAAGGCCGGCGGCGGGCTCGTCCTTTAGCGGAGGAGCTGCAGGATGCCCTGCTGCGCCGTGTTGGCGAGCGAGAGGGCCGAGATGCCGATCGACTGGCGGGTCGACAGGGCCTGCGAGTTGGCGGCTTCCTCGTTGAGGTCCGCGTTTGTCAGGTTGGCCGCACCGGTGTCGAGGATATTGATCAGGTTCTTCGAGAAGTCCTGACGGTTCTGCACGATCGACAGGTTCGAGCCGAAGGTCGAGGACTGGGCGCGGAGCTGGCTGGTGGCCGTTGTGATGGCCGTCAGCGTTTTGTTGATCTCGTCGTCGGTCTGGAAGCCGCCGGTCACGGCCGTGAGGCCGAGACCATCGGAGTCGAGCTTGGCACCCGAGATGCTCAGGCTGGAGGTGCCCGTCTCGTTGAAGGTCACCTTCAGGGAGTTCTCGCTCGGGTCGTCACCGCTCCGGTAGAGCAGGTTGATGCCGTTGTAGCTCGAATCCTTGGCCTGCTGGGTGATCTGGTTCAAGATCTCGTTGAACTGCTTCGACAAGGTGGTGCGGGTCGAGTTTGTCGAGCCGGAGCTGTCCTTGCCGGTCGAGGTGATCGGCGTTGCGGTGTTGGTAGAAGTGCCGTTGACCGTGGAGGTCTGCGTTCCGAGGCCGATATTGACGTTGTTGGCGACCGTCGTGCCCTGAGCGGCCGTTACGGTGATCTTCTGTGTCGATCCCGCATTGGTGGAGCTCAGAACCAGCTTGTTGTTGGCATCAAAGCTCGCGGAGACGTTGCCGGCCAAGCCAGTATCGGCAGCAATCTGCGTGTTGATTGCAGCGGCGATGCTGTCTCTGCTGGCGAAAGCAGCCGTACCGCCGGCAGCCACGATCTTGGCCGCATCAAGCGTGATCGTCTTGGCCGGACCGGAACCGAGCTGAATGGTGAAAGATCCGTTCTTGGTACCCGACAGGTCGATACCGCCAGCGGTCGCGGGCGGTCCGCCCGTCGCGTCGGCGACTGCAACTGAACCGTTGATGGTCGCCTTAGCCGATCCATCCGTAGCATCGGAGCCCGTGGAGGACAGGCCGGTAGCGGCCGTACCCGTACCAGCCGTGAAGGTGCCCGAGCTTGCACCCGTCGTCGTACCGAAGCCAGTGGTAACTTGCGTGCTGCCCGAAGGCGGAGCGGCGACGCTGACCGTCACCACACCCGTCGGCCCAACATCTTGCGCACGGAATTCGATGGTGCCGGCGTTGTTGAAAGCCGAGACGGTCGAACCCGCGGCCTTCAGCTGAACATTGTACGCATCGACAACGTCATCCGCGCTCGGACCCGTACCAACAGCAGTTCCGTCCGACTTGAGGGTGGTCGAATTCACCGCCAGCGAAGTCGTGACATTGCCATCACCGACGTTGAGGAACGATCCGGCAGTCGCACTCAGGGTCGGCGTACCAAAGGCTGCACCGGCCGCGACCTTCGCGTTGGTCGTGGAAGTTGCTTTTCCAAAACCGATGTCGAGGGTCGAGCTCGCCGAGCCGTTCACGGAGAGCTGCTGGGTTGCACCGGAAGTGGTCGTCGCAAAGTTGATGCGGCCATCACCGCCAACCGTCGCAGCTATCTTGCCCTTCAGTGCAGAGCTGTTGGAGATCTGGCTATTGATTGCTGTCACCAACTGATTGGCCGAGACCTTGGTCAGGTCCGAGCTGTTGTTGGCGAGGGTCGAAGAGTCGAGTCGGATCGTGGTCTTCGTCTTGCCGCCGTCAAGCGAGATGTCGAGTGAGCCGTCTTTGGCGACGCTCGAGAAATCCTGCGTGCCGTCGGAGGTGCCGGCGAGACCCTGGAAGCTCTTGCTTCCGCTCACAGTAGCGGCAGTCGCGGCAAGGCCGCTGGTGACGGCGCTCTTGTCGGCTAGCGCCTGATTGGCGGTGGACTTGGCCGAGTCGACCAGCTTCTGGATCGAGGTGATGCCTTGGTTGGCGGCCTGGATGGTCTGGACGCCGTTCGAGATGCCGTTGAGGAGCGAGCCGAGATCGCCGGAGCGGCCGGTCAGCGACTGCGAGGTGAAGAAGCTCGTCGGGTCGTCGAGGGCCGAGTTGACCTTCTTGCCCGTGGAGAGGCGGTTCTGGGTCTGGGTGAGGAGATCGGCCGTGCCCTGCAGCGAGAGCAGGTTCTGGCGGGTCGCGGCGGTAAGGGTGATGCCTGAGGACATGGTGTTCGATCCATTCTGATCGGTGCGCCTCCGTTTTTGGAGGCCCGTGCACATGACCACCCATCCCTTGCGATCGACTTAATAGGCGCGCCGAACGAAAGCTTACGGAGATCGATCGATTGCGGCTGATCTGGAAAAGACGCTTGTTTTTCAGGGTGTTGACCGTCCGGTGCCGCTATGCCGTTGGAATCTTGTTAACCAAGATCGGCGAATGTCGGCTTCAATCCCGGAGCGAGTACCGCCATGCCTCTGAAGATCGAACTCAAGCCGTTCGAGCGCCTGCTGATCGGGGGCACGGCGATCCGCAACGGGTCCCGTCGCTCCAGCTTCGTCATCGAGACCGTCACGAAGTTCCTGCGGGAGAGCGACATCATCCTGGAAAGCGAGGCCGATACCGCCTGCAAGCGCCTCTACGTGACCCTGACGGTGATGTACCTCGCGGAGGTCACGCCCGAGGCGGAGGACCTGTTCATCACCCAGGCCAATGCGCTCATCGCGGCAGCGCCCAGCATGGCGCCCTACCTGCGCGACATCCACGACTTCATCGCCGAGCGCGATCTCTACCGCGCCCTGAAGCGCTGCAAGGAACTAATTCAATACGAGCAGTCGCTGGCCGAGCGGCTGGCGCCGCCCGCGGCGTCGGAGAACTGAGACGCCGGGACCGGAAACGAAACAAGGGAGCCCGCCGCTGCGAAGCGGCGGGCTCCCTTGTTTCGCGCAGCGTGTCTCGGACCTACATGCGCAGGCCGGCGGCGATGTTCTGATTGATGCTGATGAGGGCGGACAGTTTCTCGGCGCTCGGCTCGATCAGCGTATCGATCATCCGCTTGAAGACGAAGGTCGACAACTCGGCGATGTTGTTCTTGATCTCGATGGGAAGCGGGCTCTCGGGTGCGGTGGCTGCCCCGGCGATGATCGTCCAGACCTTCTGGTTGAAGTTCAGTGCCTCGTTCAGAGCAGGGGCCTGATTGGTCCAATCGGTCTGGATCGCCTGAAGGCGGGTCGCGGCCTTGATCAGGACGGCGGCTTCCGCTTCGCGCGGCGACAGTGCGGTCTGTGCAACCCGGGCATAGGCGCTGGCGCCGTACGACATCGAAGGATCCTTCTTCAAGGGGCGCGGACCCGATTCGGGGCGCGGAAGGAACCTTAGACATTCGATCGTTAAGGGATCGTAAGACGAATCCGTGCCGTAATCATGCCGGGATATGCGACGAGGGAGGGCGCGCACCCGCGCGGACCACGCGAGGGGTGCCGGATTCCGCCACCATGATGAACTTCATTCTGGGTACGGTCGCGGGCGGGCTCCTGGTCGGGCTCGTCACGATCTCCGCCGTTCGCCAGCCGGCCGTTCAGGCCAAGCTGGGCCTGTTTCCCGTCTCCAGCGCCCTGATGATGCCGGCAGCGAAGGCGCCGGATGCGCCGCGCCTCGATACGGCCTGTCGACCCGGAAAAACCGTCGGGCAGCCCGACATGTTGTTCTCGAAGCGCCGGTTCTGGTTCGTCGCTCCCTGACTTCGCGCCGGGACGCGTCTCAGATGCTGCTGATGAGGAACATCACCATCGTGGTCGCTACGGTGGTGCTGACGAAACCGCAGAGAGCGGCTGCGAAGGACGGACCGGTGGAGAAGTTGCGGTCGGTGGTCTTCAGATCGAGGGCTGCGATGGTGTTCATGATGGCTGACCTTGGCGGCGAATCATCGGCCGCGTGTGAGTTCACATTGGAACGACGTGTCGAGCGTGGAGGTGCGAGCCCACACTCGGTCAGTCGCAGCGGTTCGCTCGCTTGGCCGCACGCAGAGCCCGTGATTCGCTGCGAAGGTCGATCGCGATGACGCCTGCGCCGCAATCCTCGAAGGCGTCGCGTGCATCGGCGTAGCGGTCGCCGATCTCGTCGAGGGTTTCACAAGCGCGGTCGTGGTTTCCGATCCGCGCCTCCTGGCGGAACTGGTAGCGTAGCGCGTTGGCTTCATCGACCTTGCGCTGCGCATCGAGGCAGGCCGGTGCTGCGAGAGCCGTGCCTGCAAAGCTCAGGATGAGACCGGCGGAGAGGGTAAGTCGAAGCGATTGACGCATGGGGACACCTGAGATGAGGACACCTGGGCGTTCGGACGGTGAACAGAATTCATCGAGCGTTCGAAAGTGTCCGCAAGATAACGACACTTTTCCAATACTGCCTTGGATCGGCGCCGCTCACCTCGCGTTCAGGTTCCGGAAACGGCAAACTCGCCGCTAAGGTTCCACGGTTTTGTGCGGTGCCGTCCGCCGCCGACGCGACACTAGGATCGTGGCGAGCGAAACGGGACTCGGTCCCTGCGCGTCGACACCGACGTCGTACTGCCGGGGGATCGGCTTCAGCTTGTTGTGAGAATGGCCGTGCAGGTTGATGGCCCCGCGCCCGATCCCGTTCCAGGTTCGGAACGCATAGTGGCAAAGCACCAGGCGGCGTGCATCCACGGTCACCTCGGCATAGTGCGAGACCGAGCTCCAGCCGGCCGCCCGGAGCGTCCCGGGTCCATCGTTGTTGCCGACGATAAGGTGTTTGGTGCCCGGCAGGGCCGCAAGGATCTCTGCGATCCGCGCGTCGGAGGGACCGAGAGCGAAATCGCCGAGGTGCCAGACCTCGTCCTCGGCACCCACCACGGTGTTCCAGGCGGCCATCAAGGCGGCGTCGTGTGCGGCGAGGTCCGGATAGGGCCGCTTGTTGATCCGCAGAATGCGCGGATCGCCGAAATGCGTATCGCTGGTGAACCACACGGCCACGGCTGTATTCCGCCCGTCGCCGTCAGCGGCCGGGACTAAAGCGCAACGGCACGGTCACGGCGAGGCTGCTGAGCGAGATTCCGGCCGGGGCCGCCGGCAGGGAGCCGCGGACCGTCGCCAGGGCAGCGCTGTCGATGGCGCCGACGCCGCTGCTGCTGGCCAAACCGGAACTCAGGACCTGACCGGAGCGGGACACGGTGAACCGGACCACAGCGACGCCCCCGCTGGTACCGGCCGCCGCATTGGCGTTCATTCGGCCACGAATTGCCGAACTCAGCATGCCCTGCCACGCCCGAAGAGCGTTGGGATCGTTCCCTCCGGCGGCGGCGCCGGCACTGCTCTGACGGGAGGCGGAGGCAGAATTCTGCTGCGCGCGGCCCTCGCTCGCCGCGGCCGCGGCCCGGCGGGCGGCTTCCTTGGCGGCCTTCGCCTTGGCTTCCTTGGCGGCCTCGCGCCGGGCTTCGGCGATCGCCTCGCGGCGCTCCTCCTGCTCGGCCTTCAGGCGTGCCTCGCGATCGGCCTTCCGCTTGGCCTCGCGCTTGGCTTCGAGAATCTTGGCCATGTCAGGCTTCGGCTTCTCCACCTCCACGGGCTTCGGTGCCTCCGCGATCGTCGGCGGCGGGGGCGCGAGGGCCGGTGCCGCCTCTCCGGTCGAGGTGATGACCTGATCCTCGGGCGGCGGCTCGGCCACCGCTTCCACCGGCGGCGTGACAGGCGCTTCCGGCGGCTCGGCCATGGTGGTGGCTTCGGGCGCGACCGGCGTCGCGTCGGGAGGCGGCGGAACCGTGGCCTCGGGGGGCGCCACCTCGGTGGTCTCCAGGGGCTTCGTCACCGGGACGGCCTCCGGCGTCTCCACCGGGTTCGCCTCCGGGGGAGCGGGCGCCTGAGCCGCCTGTTCGGCCGGGGCCTGGGTGTTCGCCTCCGTCATCTGCGGCGCGAGATCGATCGTGACGATGTTCTCGCCCGGGGGCGCCGACGGTGCCGTGCCGAACAGCGCCATGCCGACCAGCGCCGCGACGTGCAGGGCGAGGGCGACCAGGAAGGCGGCTGTCAGACCGGACGGGCCGCGCTGCTCCGGCTCGGCATTCGTCACGAAGGCGCTGTTGGGATGCAGGGCGTTCATGGATTACTGCGGCGTTCCGCTGGCGGGAGCCGGCACCGACGGCAGCGCGCCGCCGGGCGACTGGGCGATCAGCGAGACCTTGGTGAAGCCGGCCTGCCCGACGAGCCCCATCACCTCCATGATCTTGCCATAAGGCACGTCGCGGTCGCCGCGCACCAGCATCACCTGGCTCGGGTCCTGGGCCGCGAGGGCACGCAGGCGCGGCATGATCGCGTCCGGCGTCAGTTCTTCCTTGGCGAGGTAGGGCTTGCCGTCCTTGTCGATGGAGATCTCCAGCGGCTTCTTGGCCTGGGCGACCTTCTGGGCCGTGGTCTTCGGCAACTGCACCGGCACGCCCGTGGTCATCAGGGGGGCGGCAACCATGAAGATGATCAGCAGCACGAGCATCACGTCGACCATCGGGGTGACGTTGATCTCCGACATCGGCGCCGCGTCGAGGCCATCTTCGTCGTCGCCGCCGCCGGCGCGGATCGAACCCATTGCCATGGTGGAGCGGCCCTCCGGGGCCAGGGCGGCTGGCGATCAGGCCGGTCCGCCGCACAGGTTGGTGTCGGGAATCGGCGCTCGCTCGGCGCCGAGGAGGTCTCGGTCAGAGTGGAACGGTCACTCGGCCGCGGCCGCGCGCCCGTGCACCGTGCGGTCACGGGCGAGGCGGTTGCCGAGGATGCCGATGGTGGAGACGAAGCTCGACTGGACCCGGCCGACGTCGTTGATGAGTTTGTTGTAGGCCATCACCGCCGGGATCGCGACGATGAGGCCGATGGCGGTGGCGAACAACGCCTCGGCGATGCCCGGCGCCACCACGGCCAGCGAAGTGTCCTGGCTCTTCGCGATCGACGAGAACGAGTTCATGATGCCCCAGACCGTGCCGAACAGGCCGATGAACGGCGCCGTCGAGCCGGCGGTGGCCAGGAGCGGCAGGCCGGTCTGGAGACGCTTGATCCGGGTGGTGAGCGTGGCCCGCATGGCGCGCTCGATGCGGTCGCGCCGCTCGGCCCGGGTCTCGCTGGCATCCTGATCGCGCCAGGCCTCGACGGCCGCGCCCGTGATCTGGGCGTCGATGCCGCCGCCGGACGATTCCAAGGCCCCGCCGGAGCGCACCAGCACGTCGAAGGCCTTGGCCTGACGCTTGGCGGCGGCGATCCGTACGATCTTCTCGAAGACGACGGTCCAGCACGCGATCGAGGCGATCACGAGCAGGATCATCACGCCCTTCACGATCGGATCGGCTTGCAGGAACAGTCCGATGAAGGAAAAGTCGTGGGCGACTTCGGCCGGCGCGGCGGTCGGATCCATGGCGGTCTCTCTCGGTGCGTGCGGTGTTCGACGTGCGGACTGTGTCGTCGGATCTCGGGTGCGCCGATCAGCGCACGAAGGCGGCCGGCGTCTTGCTCTCGGTCTCGATACGGTCGAGACAGGTCTCGCGGCTGGCCTCGCCGCCCTCGCAGGCGAGGACATCGTTGAGGAGCAGACGGCTGATCTTCGGGCAGGCGATGCCGGGGAAGTCGAACAGGCGGACCATCGTCTTGCGGTCCTGTACCGGCCCGAGTTCCACGGAGAGTCGCTTCTGGGCGATGCCCTCAGTATCGAACGCGAAAAGGTCGACCTTCAGGGATTTCAGGGCCGGGCCGCGGCTGTTGTCCACGAGCAGGTAGGTCCGGCAAGCGTCGCCCGCCGGCTCCAGGCGGTTGAGTTCGAGCTTCAGGGGAACGGCCGCACCCTTGCCGTCCTGAGCAAGCGCGGGCACGGCGAGGCCCGCGAGCATCGTCAGCGACGCGAGACCAGAGATGGCACGCCGCGCCACGATGATCCGATTCCTCCGCAAGGGCCGTTCTCCGATCACGCCGCGTACTCCGTCAAAGGCCTCCGCCGCCCAATGCGACGCTTTTCACGGTTCCCGCACGATGCCCGTCCCGACGTGACGTCGCGACGGCCCTGCCCGGTCCCGATTCGGGTTCGCCAACGCCGAGACGCGCGGTCCGAAAACCACGATCCGTGCGCTGCCTGATGCGGGGTGGGCATATCCGAGGACCGGACCGCAGATCAAGCGCAGGGCCGAATATCAGAGGAATTCCAAACTGTTACTCGTGGCCCATATGCAGTCAAGCTTGTGGTGTGCCGGAGCGTCCCGTGTCGGTTTGCCGAAAACACCCGAACGCCCGGAGGTTAACGGGGCAATGCGTCCGACAGGGCAGCCCTTGATGCGCTCCGGGGCGGCCTCCATATCGCGAGGACCGGGGAGCCATCGCCGGGAGGGGTGCTGCTCAGGCGGGCCCCGATCACCGAAGTGCCTCATGAAACTCTGTTTCGGGCTTCGCTGGAAGGATATGCGTTCGTGACGACTCGGCCCTCACCGTTCGGACATCCCTTTCTCCTCGGGTTCGATGAGATCGAGCAGGCCCTCGACCGGGTGTCGAAGGCCGCCAACGATGGGTACCCGCCCTACAATATCGAGCGTCTGGCGCGCACCGAGCATCAGCCCGAGCGCCTTCGCATCACGCTCGCGGTCGCAGGGTTCACCCGCGATCAGCTCGACGTGATGCTGGAGGAGAGCCAACTCGTCGTGCGAGGCCGGCAGGTCGACGACAAGACCCGGCAGTTCCTGCATCGCGGCATCGCCGCGCGTCAGTTCCAGCGAGCTTTCCTGCTCGCGGACGGCATGGAGGTGATGGGCGCCGACCTCTCGAACGGTCTGCTCTCCATCGATCTGACCCGGCCCGAGCCGGACCGGATCGTGCGCAAGATCGCCATCGCATCCCGTGACGAGGCCTGACATCGGGGCCTCGGCACCACATAGACCGCCGGGCATGATCCCGGTGTACCGCTCTGCCAAGAAGGAGGGCAGTCCATGACCGAGTTCAACACCAATCCACTCACCCAGGCCGATCTCGACCCGGCGGAGTTCAACGTGGCCGATCTCGCGGCACTCGGTGAGGGGCATATCGCCTACGTGCGGGCCATCCGTTCGGATGAGGTGAAGCGCATCTTCCCACAGGCGCCGGACCTGACCCCCGGCCTCGACCTGTTCGCGCTCCTTTCCGCCAGCGGCGCGCCGATCCTACTCGCTGATTCCCGGGACGCCGTGGTGGCCAACGCGGCCGCGAACGACCTCTACACGGTCAGCCTACACTAGGCGGCATATCGGCCACCACCGCCAGGAGCCGCGCGAGGTCCTGCGGGCGCGAGAGGCGGTGGTCGCCATCGGCGATCAGCGTGAGGAGGGTGCCGGCTTTCGGCAGTCTCTCCACCACCCGGAGGGCGTGCGTATAGGGCACGTCCGGGTCGTCCATGCCCTGCAGGATGTGGACCGGGCAGGCGGGATCGAAGGGGCTTCCCAGGAGGCAGTGGCTTCGCCCATCCTCGATGAGCGCGCGGGTGATCGGAACGGGGGTCGGATCGTAAGCGCTCGGCCGAAACCAGGCCCCGTCCCGTTCGATCTGTGCACGGACCTCCGGCGGGAATCGGTCCCATAGCAGGCTCTGGGTGAAGTCCAGAGCGGGAGCGATGAGCACGAGGCCCGAGGGGGCCGGTCGGCCGTGTCGCGCGAGAGCCTGTGCCACCAGGCACGCGATCCAGCCGCCCATCGACGATCCCACCAGGATCGGGCGTTCCAGCGCATGCGCGGCAATCACCGCCTGCGCATCGGCGAGCCAGGTGGAGATCGTGGCCTCGGCGAACACACCGCCTGATTCACCGTGGCCCGTATAGTCGAAGCGGACCAGGGCGCGGCCGGCCTGCGCGGCCCAGGCATCGAGGGCCATCGCCTTCGTGGCTCCCATGTCGGAGCGAAATCCGCCGAGCCAGACCAACGGTGGACCGTTCCCGGGCCGCCGCCGTACGGCGATCTGGCGTGCCGCGTCTCCGGTCCCGACTTCGATGAAGTCCGGAGCCTCGCCCTGCGCAGACGTCATTCGTTAACCCTCGCCCTGGGATGCATCGAACTGAATGCATCGCCTTCGCATTTCGTTTACCGGGCCGTAAAGCGCGGCGTTCAAGCTCACGGCCATGACCGATACGCAAGACGGATTCTGCTGGCCTCGGGTGACCAGCCCTGGTTTCTTCTACGGGCCCTGGGCCAACTCGGCTTGCTCGTCATGAATGGCGACGTGCGCGGCAGTTTCCCCAGCGAGCGGGTGCCCCTCGCCGGGGCAACCATCCTGCAGATCATCCCGGAACTCGATGCGGGGGGCGCAGAGCGCACGACCGTCGACGTCGCTGCCGCTCTCGCGGCGGCTGGTGCTCGTGCGCTGGTCGCAACGGAAGGGGGACGCCTGATCGGCGAACTACAGGCCAAGGGCGGGATCTGGCTGCCGTTTCCGGCGGCTTCGAAGAACCCGCTCGCCATGGCTCTGAACGTCGGTCGCCTCGCGCGGCTGTGTCGGCGCGAAGGGGTGCAGATCGTTCATGCGCGATCGCGGGCCCCGGCCTGGGTCGCGCTCGGCGCCGCGCGGCGGCTGAAGCTGCCCTTCGTGACCACCTATCACGGCAGCTATTCCGGCCGGACGGGCGTGAAGGTCCTGTACAATTCCGTGATGGCCCGGGGCGACGTGGTGATCGCCAACTCGCACTACACGGCAGACCTGATCCGGACCCTGCATCCCGAGCAGGCGGGTGACCGGGTCCGGGTGATCCATCGCGGTACCGATCTGGCGCAGTTCACACCTGCGGCGGTCCTTCCCGCACGGGTCGAGACTCTGCGCCGCGCCTGGGGTGTCGCCCCGCACGAACGGGTGGTGCTGCTCGCCGCACGCCTGACGGGCTGGAAAGGCCAGCGCGTCCTGATCGAGGCGGCGGCGCTGATGCGCGACCGCGGCGTCACCGATGTCGCGGTCGTGCTCGCGGGCGATCCGCAGGGGCGCGTCGGCTACGAGCGCGAGCTCGACGCATTGATCGCGGCACGCGGCCTTCAGTCGATCGTGCACCGGGTCGGGCATTGCACCGACATGCCGGCGGCCTTCCGGGCCGCTTCCGTGGTGGCGGTTCCGTCCGTGGAACCCGAGGCTTTCGGGCGCTCCGCGGTAGAGGCGCAGGCGCTGGGTACGCCGGTCGTGGTTTCGGATCTCGGCGCCGTGCCCGAGACGGTGCTGGCGCCCCCCGAGGTCCCGCCCGCGCAGCGGACGGGTTGGCGGGTACCGCCCGGCGACGCCGGGGCTCTTGCCGATGCCCTGTCGGAGGCTCTCTCCCTTGGGGCCAGTGCACGCGATGCCATGACCCGGCGAGGCCGGGCGCATGTCGAAGCGCATTTCTCACTGGAAGGCATGGTCGGCGACACGCTCGCTGTCTATGCCGACCTCATCGCGAGCCGGGCGATGGCCGCGCAGGCGTGATCGCTGCGTCCAATGAACCAAACCGCGACGACCGAGTTGACTTGCACGACAGTTCAGCCAAGGTGTCGCATCGAATTTCGCGAGCGATGGGTGGCCAGGATCGACCCCAACCGGGGTTCGGGTTCGTAGGCTGCCGTTTCGTCGTTTCACTAGGAGACCAAAGCCATTCGTAGACCTATGAGAGCTATGCCGGCCCCGCAGAAGGACGGGCCGCGCGCCAACCGGGATATCCGCGGCGTTCGCGAAGTGCAGCTCATCGACGACACTGGACAGAACCGTGGCGTCGTCGCCTTCTTCGACGCCATCGCGATGGCTGAGGAGGCAGGTCTCGACTTGGTCGAGATCGCACCGAACTCCGTCCCTCCCGTCTGCAAGCTTCTCGATTACGGCCGCTTCCGCTTCAACGAGCAGAAGAAGCAGAACGAGGCGCGCAAGAAGCAGAAGACGGTCGAGGTCAAGGAGATCAAGCTCCGCCCCGGCATCGACAAGCACGACTACGACACCAAGATGAAAGCCGTGATCCGGTTCTTCGAGGAGGGCGACAAGGTCAAGGTGACCCTGCGCTTCCGCGGCCGTGAGATGGCACACCAGGATATCGGCCTGCGTCTGCTCGAGCGGGTGAAGAACGAGACCCAGGAGATCGCGAAGGTCGAAAGCGAGCCGATGCTCGAAGGCCGTCAGATGATCATGATCCTGGCGCCCCGCTGAGTTGCGCTAGGCTTACCGTTCGTCCTCGACAAAACACCGCCTTTCCCCGGAAAGGCGGTGTTTTCGTTTTTCGAAATCGCCCCGTCCGGCGCGATTGAGGTGGAGGGGGCCTCAGCTCACGGGCAGCATCCCGCACGAGGATGCTGCCCATCCTAGGGGTCGCTATTTCAGCAGAGAGATCTGTGCGTCGCCCGTCCGCCGCAGGACGTTGACCGTCACGTCCTCTCCGTAGCGCTGCAGGCGCAGGTCCACGCGCGAGGTGCCGATCTTCAGGTTGAAGATCGAGACTCCGTCGAGGAAGGGTGGCAGAGTCGGATTGCGGAAGCGCACCCGGTTGCGATCGTGGTCGATCTCCAGCCCGAGGCAGGCCGCCAGGAATGCGAAGGGGGCGGCCGCTGCCCAGGCCTGCGGCGAGCAGGCTACGGGGTAGGAGACGGGCCCGCGCTGGTGCCGCCGCATGAAGCCGCAGAACAGCTCCGGCAGGCGCTTCTGATCCTGATACAGAGCCGTGTCGAACATGCCCTCGAAGATGCGCGAGGCTTCCTGCTTCAGGTCGTAGCGCGCCAATCCGAGGGCGATGAGCGCGTTGTCGTGCGGCCAGATCGAGCCGTTGTGGTACGACATCGGATTGTAGCGCGCTTCACCGCGGGCGATGGTGCGCACACCCCACCCATTGAAGCCATCCTTCGACAGAAGGTTGGCCGCGACGCTCGCTGCTCGCTCCGGCAGGGCGATGCCGGTGAAGAGCGCGTGGCCGGCATTGGACGAGCGCACGGCGCATTGCCGCTTCTCACCGTCGAGGGCGAGGGCATAGGTGCCGATCGCCTCGCACCAGAACGCCTTGTCGAAGTTTTCGCGCAGGACCGTCGCCTCGTCGCCGAGACGCTGCGCCAGATCGTCATGGCCCAGGAGAGCGGCGAGCTTGGCAGCCCCGTTCTTGGCGGCATAGACGTAACCCTGGACCTCGCAGAGCGCGATGGGTCCCTTCGCGAGATTGCCGTCGGTATGGAAGATCGAGTCGTGGCTGTCCTTCCAGCCCTGATTCTCCAGGCCTTTGTCGGTATCGCGAGCGTATTCGACGAAGCCGTCGCCGTCCCGGTCGCCGTACTCGTCCATCCAGGTGAGGGCGAGTTCCAGAGCGGGCCAGATCGCCGAGATCGTCTCGAGATCGCCGGTGACGGCGTAGTATTCCCAGGCCAGCATCACGAAGAGCGGTGTGCCGTCGATGGTCCCGTAATAGTGGCGGAACGGCACCTCGCCGAGCATGGCCATCTCGCCCCGCCGGGTCTCGTGCAGCACCTTGCCGGGCTGTGCGTCGGCGGCCGGATCGACGGCCTTGGCCTGGGTCGAGGCGAGGTAGCGAAGGACACCCTTACCAAAATTCGGGTCGATCCAGAGCGCCATCATGGCGGTGATGATGCCGTCGCGCCCGAACACCGTGGAGTACCAGGGGATGCCGGCGAAGGGATAGATACCCTCCGGTGTGCGGCTCGCGAGCATGTAGAGGTCGGCGGTGGCGCGGCAGGCAGCCTCGTTGAACTGATCGTTCGACGAGATGATCGTGGTGATGCCTGCCGTGAGCTGGCGCAGGTCGCGGCGAGAGTCGCGGTAGGCCCGGGCGAAGATGACACCCTCGGCCAGACCCTTGGGATGGCGCGGAGCGGCGGAACTGCCGGCGGCGCGCGACAGGCCAGCGGCGGCATCCTCGCCGACGCGCTCGGCCGCTGGGGCACTCGTGAAGGCGCGATGCGATTCGAAGACCGCTCTCAGGAACAGCGACGCCCGTCCGCCCGGCGGCAGGGAGACGGTGAACTCGGCGCGGCCCGGCTCGATGTGCTTCGGCTTCGGCCCGAAATGAAGGCTCGTGGTGCGCACGACCTCGTCGAGACCGGCGTAGCGGAACTGGACCTCGGACTCGCTCGCAACCTGGACGCTGCGCTTGCCGCGCACGGGGCGATCCATGCCGCGAACCTCGAAGAGATCACGGAAATCGGCATCGAAGGTGACGGCGACCTTCAGGTGCCAGTGCCGGGAGTCGTAATTGCGAAGGCCGATCCGGTCGTAGCAGGCGCCCTTGAACAGGAACTTGGTACGTTCGATCGCGATCAGTTCGCGCGGAATCGTGGTCTCGTCATGCGCATCGATGCGGATGTCGGGCGTCGTCATGTCGACGCTGAGGGCGCCGTTGTCATCCTGCATCACGGAGGAGAGCAGCAACGGCCTCTGGTCTTCGATGGTCACGTGCAGACGTGAGAGATAGCGGGTGTCCTGGAAGTAGAGACCCTCGGGACCGGGAAGCACGCCGATGTCACCGTAGCTGTCGAGCACCGCAAAGGCTTCGCCATACTTCAGCGAGCGCAGCGGGCGCTCGACCAGGGAGGTCTGCGCCTCGATGTGGTACTGCGGCAGGACTTCGTCGGCATCCTGGAAGCCACGGGGGATCCGCGTCTCGGTCGCGGGCTCGGAGGTCGCCTTCAGTGTATCCGCTGCCATGCCTGAGCGTCTCCGAAATGGGGGTCGAATCGAAAGGGCCGCCGGTCGCATGATGCGGCGCGGCGGCCCTCAGTGGCAGAGGTAGTGCGGCAATCTTGCGGCGCCAGCCCGCCCGGCGGCGAGCAAAACCGATGCCGGGCGGACCCGGCTCGGCCTGCTTCAGGCCGGCATGGCGGCGACGGAGATCTGGGGCAGGGCGGAGCCGTTCATCTCGCCGTAATGCGAGGAAAAGGCACCCGCATGCGGCAGCTTGATCACCGAGTTCGCGCCGGCGAGCAGTTGCTCGTAGGCGGCCACGTACTTGCGCACCATGCACTCGGCGGTGAAATTGCCCTCGAAATGCTTGCGCACGCCGGCCCGGCTCATCGTCTTCACGGTGTGAACGGCCGCCACCGCATCGTCCATCGAGTCGCACAGGACGCCGGAGACGCCGTCGGCGATGACTTCCGGCACGGAGCCGTTGCGGAAGGCGATCACCGGCGTGCCGGCCGACATCGCTTCGATCATCACCAGGCCGAAGGGCTCCGGCCAATCGATCGGGAAGGCGAGGGCGAGGGCGTTGCCGAGGAAGTCCTTCTTCTGCTCCTCGTTGATCTCGCCGATGAACTCGACGAGCGGATGGTGGATCATCGGCTCGATGACCTCGTCCCAATAATCCTGGTCGGCCTTGTCGACCTTCGCGGCGATCTTCAGCGGCACGCCGGAGCGGATCGCCATTTCGATGGCGCGGTCGGGGCGCTTCTCCGGGGAGATGCGGCCGAGGAAGGCGAGATAGCCGCCTTTCGACTCCGGGTAGAACGGGCAGTTCTGGGCCGGCAGGCCATGGTGGATGGTCGAGAGCCAGTTCACGTTCTCGGGCATCGGATCGCGCTGGTTGTCGGAGATCGACACCAGGGGCATGCCCGTGAAGGTCCGGTAGACCGGCATGAAGTCCGGTACGTCCAGGCGGCCATGCATCGTGGTGAGGCACTTGTGGTTCAGATCCTCGAACATCGGATACTGAAGCAGATCGATGTGGAAGTGCAGGATGTCGAACTCGTGCGCCCGCTTGTGCACGTGGTGCAGCATCGCGAGGTGGCTCGCGGTATGATCCCGATAGCCCAGGAGACGCAGGCCCTCGGGCGTGCAGGCAGCCAGCTTGGCCGAGGTCTCCGAATCGCCGCTGGCGAACAGGGTCACATCGTGGCCCTGGCGAACCAGTTCCTCGGTGATCCACGACACGACGCGCTCGGTCCCACCATAGAACTTCGGGGGTACGGCCTCCGAAAGCGGAGCAATCTGGGCAATGCGCACGAAGCGTCTCCTATGAGGTCGAATGTTGCGCCGACCTAACGCGATCCGGCCTGAGTGGGACATGAACGAAACGGACGGCCAAGGTTATGGTTCCCGGCCCCGCCTCATCGCCAGGGCTCTCTGACAAATCGTCCGGGATGTCCCCGATATCCCCGTGCTCGGTGCTGTCTGGCATACCAGCCAAGCCTATGGCGGGACTGGCAGGAACCCTGCCGCGAAGGGCCCTGCGCGCATCGGTCGTGTTGTGCGGAAGGGACGGAGAACTACTTGAGGCGCATGGCCGATTTTGTGCGACGCACGATGCCCTTGTTTCACTTCGGGGGGTCGTCTAAGCCTCGCGCCTGCGCAGTCTGGCATTGGAGCAATTCCACGTGGCCGGCGGCGCCGAAGGCGTCGCAATCGTCCGCGAACACGAGAGGTTCCGCATGTCCGGCCTGATGGCAGACTATCTGCCCCTCATCGTTTTTATCGGCGTCTCGGTGTTCATTGCCGCGGCCCTGTTGGTTGCACCCTTTCTCGTCGCCTACAACAGCCCCGATCCGGAGAAGCTGTCGGCTTACGAGTGCGGCTTCAATGCTTTCGACGACGCGCGCATGAAATTCGATGTGCGCTTCTATCTTGTCGCGATCCTGTTCATCATCTTCGACCTGGAGGTCGCGTTCCTGTTCCCGTGGGCGATCACGTTCGGTGAGCTCGGATGGTTCGGCATGTGGTCGATGATGGCCTTCCTCGGCGTTCTGACCGTCGGCTTCGTCTACGAGTGGCGCAAGGGCGCGCTCGAATGGGACTAGCGCCTCCGAATCGCGCTGCTCACGAAGCCTACCTGTCCGAAGCCTGATCCCGAGAAACCGATGGCCTTCAGCCCCGACCTCTCCCGCGCCCCGGCGATCGCGCCGGCCCCCAAGGGGATCATCGATCCCAATACGGGGCTGCCGATCGGCGCCGACGATCCGACGTTCCTGTCGATCAACAACGAGCTCGCCGACCGCGGCTTTCTCGTCACTTCCACGGACGACCTGATCAACTGGGCTCGTACGGGCTCGCTGATGTGGATGACCTTCGGTCTCGCCTGCTGCGCCGTCGAGATGATGCAGATGTCGATGCCGCGCTACGATTGCGAGCGCTTCGGCTTCGCACCGCGGGGAAGCCCGCGGCAGTCCGACGTGATGATCGTCGCCGGCACGCTGACCAACAAGATGGCTCCCGCCCTGCGCAAGGTCTACGACCAGATGCCGGAGCCGCGCTACGTCATCTCCATGGGCTCCTGCGCCAATGGCGGCGGCTACTACCACTACTCCTACTCGGTGGTCCGCGGCTGCGACCGGGTGGTGCCGGTGGACATCTACGTCCCGGGCTGCCCGCCCACGGCCGAGGCGCTGCTTTATGGCGTGCTCCTGCTCCAGAAGAAGATCCGCCGCACCGGCACGATCGAGCGCTGAGGAAGGACGCCCGGCATGACCAACGGCATCAGCATCCTCGCCCATACAGCACCGGATTCCGGCATCGGCGCCCTGCAGCGGATCAGCGACCATGTCGCCGGCGCGCTGGGCCCCGCGATCGTCTCCCGCGCGATCGCGTTCGGAGAGCTCACCCTCGTGGTGCAGGCCAGCGACATCGTCTACGCGCTGACCTACCTGCGCGACGACCCGGCTTGCGCGTTCCGCTGCTTCATCGACATCTGCGGCGCCGACTATCCGGCCCGCGAGAAGCGCTTCGACGTGGTCTACCACCTGCTCTCCCTGCGCCACAACACGCGTATTCGCGTGAAGGTGCAGACCGACGACCAGACGCCTGTACCATCCGTGATCGAAGTCTTTCCCGCGGCGAACTGGTTCGAGCGCGAGACCTACGATCTCTACGGCATCCTGTTCTCGGGCCACCCGGATCTTCGCCGCCTGCTCACCGATTACGGCTTCGAGGGGCATCCCCTCCGTAAGGACTTCCCGCTCACGGGCTTCGTGGAGGTCCGCTACGATCAGGACGAGGCCCGCGTCGTCTACGAGCCGGTGAAGCTCACCCAGGAATTCCGGAACTTCGACTTCCTCTCGCCGTGGGAGGGCACCGAGTACGTGCTCCCGGGCGACGAGAAGACGTCGGCTTGAGCGGCGGAGCGAGGCCATGACCGAGCACAACATCCGCAATTTCGCGATCAACTTCGGCCCCCAGCACCCGGCGGCGCACGGCGTCCTGCGCCTCGTGCTGGAACTCGACGGTGAGATCGTTGAGCGCGTCGATCCCCATATCGGCCTCCTGCACCGCGGCACCGAGAAACTGATCGAGCACAAGACCTACCTACAGGCGACGCCCTATTTCGACCGGCTCGACTACGTTTCGCCGATGAACCAGGAGCATGCCTTCTGTCTCGGCATCGAGAAACTGCTCGGACTCGAGGTGCCACGGCGGGCGCAGCTTATCCGCACGCTGTTCTGCGAGATCGGTCGTATTCTCTCCCACCTCCTCAACGTCACCACGCAGGCCATGGACGTCGGCGCGCTGACGCCCCCGCTCTGGGGTTTCGAGGAGCGCGAGAAGCTGATGATCTTCTACGAGCGCGCGTCGGGCGCCCGGCTCCACGCCAACTACTTCCGACCCGGCGGCGTCCACCAGGATCTGCCGCCTGCGCTGATCGACGACATCGAGGCCTTCATCGATCCGTTCCTGCAGGTGGTCGACGACCTCGACAACCTCGTCATGGGGAACCGCATCTTCAAGCAACGCAACGTCGACATCGGCATCGTCACCGTGGACGAGGCCATGGCCTGGGGCTTCTCCGGCGTGATGGTGCGCGGCTCGGGCATCCCGTGGGACCTGCGCAAGTCGCAGCCCTACGAAGCCTACGAGGAGATGGAATTCGACATCCCCGTGGGGAAGAACGGCGACACCTACGATCGCCAGGTCATTCGCATGGAAGAAATGCGCGAATCGGCCAAGATCATGAAGCAGTGCTGCATCAAGCTGCGCGAGCCTGCCGGCCAGGGGCCGATCGCGGCGACCGACGGCAAGATTGCGCCGCCGCCGCGCCGTGAGATGAAGCGTTCGATGGAAGCGCTGATCCACCACTTCAAGCTCTACACAGAGGGCTTCCACGTCCCGGCCGGTGAAGTCTATGCCGCCGTCGAGGCGCCCAAGGGCGAGTTCGGCGTCTATCTCGTCGCCGACGGCACCAACAAACCCTACCGCTGCAAGATCCGCGCTCCGGGTTTCGCCCACCTGCAGGCGATGGACTGGATGTGCCGCGGCCACATGCTGGCCGACGTGTCCTGCGTGCTCGGCACGCTGGATATCGTGTTCGGCGAAGTGGACCGGTGAGGATCAAGGTTCGAAACTGATGGCCAACCGCAGACTCGCCCCCGCCGCCGAGCAGCCTGCCTCCTTCGCGTTCTCGTCCGAGAACGCCGAGTGGGCGAAGGGCCAGATCGAGAAGTATCCCGAGGGCCGTCAGGCGTCCGCGGTGATCCCGCTGCTCTGGAAGGCCCAGGAGCAGAATGGCGGCTGGCTGCCGCAGAAGGCGATCGAGGCCGTGGCCGACGAGCTCGGCATGCCGCATATCCGTGTGCTCGAGGTCGCGACCTTCTACACGATGTTCGCGCTGGAGCCGGTCGGCAAGTTCTGGATCCAGCTCTGCGGGACCGTGCCGTGCGATTCCTGCGGCGCCCGCGAACTGAAGGATTACCTGCACCACCGCCTCGGCGCCCCGGGCCATGTCAGTGCGGACGGGAATTTCTCCTGGCTCGAGGTCGAGTGTCTGGGCGCCTGCTGCAATGCGCCGATGGCACAGATCAACCAGGACTATTACGAAGACCTGACGCCCGATCTCCTCGGAAAGCTGATGGACGACCTCGCCGCCGGTCGGCCCGTGAAGGTCGGATCGCAGGCCGGACGAACCTCGTCCGAGCCGCTGGGCGGCGCCGATACGCTTACCGACGCAACCCTGTTCGATGGATCTCGCGTCGGCGCGTGGCGCAAGCGCTTCGAGGAGAAGGAAGCCGAGGGGGGCACCGAGCAGGGCAAGGCCGAGGCGGCATCGTCCGAGCAACGCGCCGCCGCCGAGCCGATGCCGGCTCGTCCCGATGCCGGTCGGGCGGTGGGGACGCCGGCGACCGATGGCCCCGCTCAGCGGATTGCGGCCGGCGAAACCCCGGTGAAGTCCGGCGACAAGGCGGATGCCGCCGACGGAACGGAGTCGACGGTCCAGCCATCTGCGCAGCCCGCTGCCGCGCCGGAGACGATCGCCAGGGCGGAGGCGGCCGGCGCTGAGGCCGGTACGCAGTCCGATCTGCCCCGCAACGAGCCGCCGCCGCAGCCCGCCGCATCGGGCGCCAGCCCGGAAGCCGCCAGCGCGAAGCCGGGCGATGCGAAGGCACCGACGACGAAGGCCTCGACGACGAAGCCGTCAACGCCCCGGTCTCCCGCCCCAAAGAAGGGGAACTGACATGCTCGCCGATCAGGATCGCATCTTCACGAACCTCTACGGCCTGCACTCCCCGGGTCTGGAAGCCGCCAAGCAGCGGGGCGCCTGGGACGGGACCAAGTTCCTCCTGGAAATGGGACGGGACTGGATCATCGACGAGATGAAGCAGTCCGGTCTGCGCGGCCGTGGCGGAGCCGGCTTTCCAACCGGCCTCAAATGGTCGTTCATGCCCAAGAAGTCCGACGGGCGCCCGCACTACCTCGTCGTCAACGCCGACGAGTCCGAGCCGGGGACCTGCAAGGACCGGGAGATCATGCGGCACGATCCGCATCTCCTGATCGAGGGCTGCCTGCTGGCCTCCTTCGCGATGGCCGCGCATGCCTGCTACATCTACATCCGCGGCGAGTACGTCGCTGAGAAGCACGCGCTCCAGCGGGCGGTGGACGAGGCCTACGAAGCCCGCCTCGTGGGTAAGGACAACGTTCACGGCTACCCCTTCGACATCTACGTCCATCACGGCGCCGGCGCCTATATCTGCGGCGAAGAGACGGCGCTGCTGGAGAGCCTCGAAGGCAAGAAGGGCATGCCGCGCCTGAAGCCCCCATTCCCCGCGAATATGGGCCTCTACGGCTGCCCCACGACGGTCAACAACGTCGAGTCGATCGCGGTGGCGGGCACCATCCTGCGCCGGGGTGGCGCCTGGTTCGCCGGCCTCGGCGGCAAGAACAACACCGGCACCAAGCTGTTCTGCGTCTCGGGCCACGTCAACAAGCCCTGCAACGTCGAGGAAGAACTCGGGATCACGTTCCGCGAACTCGTCGACAAGCACTGTGGCGGCATGCGCGGCGGCTGGGATAACCTGCTCTGCTCCATCCCCGGTGGCTCCTCGGTGCCCCTGGTCCCGGCCGAGCAGATCATCGACGCCAAGATGGACTTCGACACCCTGAAGAACCTCGGCTCCGGCCTCGGGACGGCGGCGGTGATCGTGCTCGACAGGTCCACGGACATCGTCTCGGCCATCGCCCGCATCGCCTATTTCTACAAGCATGAGTCCTGCGGCCAGTGCACGCCCTGCCGGGAGGGTACCGGCTGGATGTGGCGCGTGATGCTGCGCATGGCGGAGGGCCGGGCCCAGCGCCGGGAGATCGACATGCTCCTCGACGTGACGAAGCAGATCGAGGGCCACACCATCTGCGCGCTCGGGGATGCCGCCGCCTGGCCGATCCAGGGGCTGATCCGGCACTTCCGCCCCGAGATTGAGAAGCGCATCGACCGCTACAGCGCCAACCCGCATTCCGATCCGGTGCCGATGGCGGCGGAGTGATCCGCCCCTCGCGCCGCCCCTAAGTTTCGAGACCGAGACCCACGCATGACCAAGATCGTCGTCGACGGCACCGAGGTCGATGTTCCGGCGGAGTACACGCTGCTCCAGGCCTGCGAGGTCGCAGGCGCGGAAATCCCGCGCTTCTGCTTCCACGAGCGGCTGTCCATCGCGGGCAACTGCCGGATGTGCCTCGTGGAGCTCAAGGGGGCTCCGAAGCCGGTGGCCTCCTGCGCCTATGCGGTGAAGGATTGCCGTCCGGGCCCCAACGGCGAGCCGCCGGAGGTGCTGACGCGCTCGGGCCAGACGAAGAAGGCCCGCGAGGGGGTGATGGAGTTCCTCCTCATCAACCACCCGCTCGATTGCCCGATCTGCGACCAGGGCGGGCATTGCGACCTGCAGGACCAGGCGATGGCCTACGGGGTCGACTCGACCCGCTACGGCGAGAACAAGCGCGCCGTCGAGGAGAAGTATATCGGGCCGCTGGTGCGGACCGCCATGAACCGCTGCATCCACTGCACCCGCTGCGTCCGCTTCCTGGCGGAGGTGGCCGGCGTGCCGGATCTCGGTGCCATCGGGCGTGGCGAGGACATGGAGATCACGAGCTACCTCGAATCCGCCATGGGCTCCGAACTGCAGGGCAACGTCGCCGATCTCTGCCCCGTGGGCGCCCTCGTCCACAAGCCGCAGAGCTACGAGGTCCGGCCCTGGGAGCTGTCCAAGACCGAATCCGTCGACGTGATGGATGCGGTCGGCTGCGCCATCCGGGTCGATGCCCGCGGCCGCGAGGTCATGCAGATCGAGCCGCGCGTGCATGAGGGGATCAACGAGGAGTGGATCTCCGACAAGACCCGCCACGCCGTGGACGGTCTGCGCACCCAGCGCCTCGACCGGCCCTACCTGCGCGAGAACGGCCGCCTGCGCCCCGCCTCCTGGGGTGAGGCCTTCGCCGCCATCGCCGCCCGGGTGAAGGGCACCGATCCGAAGCGCATCGGCGCGGTGGTCGGCGACCTCGCGGGTGTCGAAGAAACCTATGCGCTCAAGGCCTTGATGACCTCCCTCGGGGTGACGAACCTCGATTGCCGGCAGGCCGGCGAGGCGATTGACCCGACCTGGGGCCGGTCCGCCTACACCCTCGGCACCGGCATCGCCGGGATCGAGGAGGCGGATGCCATCCTGCTCGTGGGGACCAATCCGCGCCTGGAGGCCTCCCTCCTCAACGTGCGCATCCGCAAGCGCTGGCGGATGGGGCCGCTCGCCGTCGGCCTGATCGGTGAGCCCGTCGACCTGACCTACCCCCATACCTACCTGGGCGCCGGACCCGAGACCCTGGCCGACCTCGCCTCCGGCCAGCACAGCTTCGCCGAGGTGCTGAAGGCGGCGAGCCGGCCCCTGATCATCGTCGGCACCGGCGCGCTCGCCCGGCCCGACGGCACCGCGATCCTCGCCGCCGCGGCGAAGCTCGCCCGGGAGATCGGTGCGGTCACGCCCGAATGGAGCGGCTTCGGCGTGCTCCAGACGGCGGCCGCCCGGGTCGGGGCCCTCGATCTCGGCTTCGTGCCGGGGGAGGGCGGGCTCGACTTCGCCGGCATCGCGAACGGGGCGAATCTCGACGTGGTATACAACCTGGGTGCCGACGAGGTCGCGGTGGGACCGGGTGCGTTCGTGATCTACCAGGGCACCCACGGCGACCGCGGCGCCACCCGCGCCGACGTCGTGCTGCCGGGGGCCGCCTACACGGAAAAGAGCGCCACCTACGTCAATCTCGAGGGCCGGGTCCAGACCACGAATCGCGCCGGCTTCCCGCCGGGCGATGCCCGCGAGGATTGGGCGATCCTGCGCGCCCTGTCCGACGTGCTGGGCAAGCGCCTGCCGTTCGATTCGCTGGGAGCCCTGCGCCGGACGCTCTACGCCGAGCATCCGCACTTCGCCGCCCTCGACGCCATCGCGCCGAGCGACGCGGTGGCCACGGTGGAGACCCTGTCGGGTCTCGGCGGCGAGCCGGCCCGCACCGCCTTCGCGGCGGCGGTCCCGGACTTCTACCTCAGCAACGCGATCGCCCGCGCCTCGCGGGTGCTCGCCGAATGTTCGAGCCTCGCCCGGGTGCGCGGCCTCGAAGCGGCCGAATAAGGATCTCCTGCGATGACCTTCTGGGAAATCCTCGGCACCGTCCTGCTGCTGGCGCTCAAGAGCTTCGTGCTCCTGGCGCTTCTGCTGGTCTTCATCGCCTACGCGCTGCTCGCCGACCGCAAGATCTGGGCGGCGGTGCAGCTCCGGCGGGGTCCGAACGTGGTCGGGCCCTGGGGCCTGTTCCAGTCCTTCGCCGACCTGCTGAAGTTCGTCCTGAAGGAGCCGGTCATCCCGGCCGGCGCCAACAAGGCGCTGTTCCTGCTGGCGCCCCTGGTCTTCGCCACCCTGGCGCTCGCCGCCTGGGCGGTGATCCCGCTCGCCGAGGGCTGGGCCATCGCCGACCTGAACGTCGGCATCACCTACATCTTCGCGATCTCGTCGCTGGGCGTGTACGGCGTCCTGATGGGCGGCTGGGCCTCGAACTCGAAATACGCCTTCCTGGGCGCGCTGCGCTCGGCCGCGCAGATGATCTCCTACGAAGTCTCCCTCGGCTTCGTCATCATCTGCGTCCTGCTCTGCGCCGGCTCCCTCAACCTCTCGCGCATCGTCATGGCGCAGGACACCAGCCTCGGCATCCTGGGCTGGTACTGGCTCTGGCTGTTCCCGATGTTCGTGGTGTTCTTCATCTCGGCGCTGGCCGAGACGAACCGCCCGCCCTTCGACCTGCCGGAGGCCGAATCGGAGTTGGTCGCCGGCTACATGGTCGAGTATTCCTCGACGCCGTACCTGCTCTTCATGTTGGGCGAGTACGTGGCCATCATGACCATGTGCGCGCTGGGTACGGTGCTGTTCCTCGGCGGCTGGCTCTCCCCGATCCCGTTCGCGCCCTTCACCTGGGTGCCGGGCCTGATCTGGTTCGCCCTCAAGGCCAGCTTCCTGTTCTTCATGATCGCCATGGTGAAGGCCATGGTGCCGCGCTACCGCTACGACCAGCTTATGCGCCTAGGCTGGAAGGTGTTCCTGCCGCTCTCGCTCGTCTCGGTCGTCGTCGTCGCCTTCGTCCTCAAGCTCACCGGCCTCGCGCCGGGCGCCTGACAACCCCTCACGGAGATCCGAGCCATGAAGCTCGATCAGGTCGCTAAGGGTCTGCTGCTCAAGGAGTTCGCGTCCGGGTTCGTCCTGGCGATGAAGTACTTCTTCAAGCCGAAGGCCACGATCAACTACCCCTTCGAGATGGGCCATCGCGGCCCGCGCTTCCGGGGGGAGCACGCCCTGCGCCGCTATCCCAACGGCGAGGAGCGCTGCATCGCGTGCAAGCTGTGCGAGGCCATCTGCCCCGCCCAGGCCATCACCATCGAGGCGGGCCCGCGCCGCAACGACGGCACCCGCCGCACGACCCGCTACGACCTCGACATGGTCAAGTGCATCTATTGCGGCATGTGCCAGGAGGCCTGCCCGGTGGACGCGATCGTCGAGGGGCCGAACTTCGAGTTCTCGGTCGAGACCCGGGAGGAGCTGCTCTACGACAAGGAGAAGCTTCTCCTGAACGGCGACCGCTGGGAGCGCGAGATCGCGCGCAACCTCGCCGTGGACGCGCCCTACCGCTGAGGTGGCACCGTCCGCCGGTCGGCGGAATGAGACAGGGGACCGGTTCCGTGCCCACGGAGCCGGCCCGGGCCCGCCGAGGCGGTTGTGTGCCGCAGGGGCGGGTTCTATAGACGGGCGGCCGGTGGGCCGTGGCACATTTTCGGCAGAAGGGGCCGTCCTCGGGACGGCTGATCTCAAGAACCGCATGAGCGCAGCCGCTGCCTTCTTCTACCTGTTCGCAGGTGTGACCATCGCCTCGGGCTTCATGGTGATCGCCTCGCGCAATCCCGTGGCCTCGGTGCTCTTCCTCATCCTCGCCTTCGTGAACGCCGCCGGCCTGTTCGTGATGATGGGCGCCGAGTTCCTGGCGATGATCCTCGTGGTCGTCTACGTGGGCGCGGTCGCGGTGCTGTTCCTGTTCGTCGTGATGATGCTCGACGTGGATTTCGCGCAGCTGCGCCAGGGCTTCCAGCAATACCTGCCCATCGGCGCGCTGATCGGGGCGGTGTTCCTGATCGAGCTGCTGCTCGTGGTCGGCTCCTGGACCATCGATCCCGGCCTGGTCCAGGCGCCGCTCGGCCCCGTCGCCAGCGCCGATTCGGTCACCAACACCCAGGCGCTCGGCCGGGTGCTCTACACGGACTACGTCTTCTTCTTCCAGCTCGCCGGACTGATCCTGCTGGTCGCGATGATCGGCGCCATCGTTCTGACCCTGCGCGACCGCCCCGGCGTCAAGCGCCAGAACATCGCCGTCCAGAACGCGCGCACGCAGGGCATGGCGGTGGAGACCCGCAAGGTGCCCTCGCGCCAGGGCGTCGAAGTCTGATGGCCGGCGGAGCCACACGCGCCGGCAGACCTCGAACGGCAGAGACCGGGAGCCACATCCGATGATCGGCCTGAGCCACTACCTGACGGTCGCCGCGATCCTGTTCACGCTCGGCGTGCTCGGCATCTTCGTGAACCGCAAGAACGTCATCGTCATCCTGATGTCCATCGAGCTGATCCTGCTCGCAGTGAACATCAACCTCGTGGCCTTCTCCACCCACCTCAACGACATCACCGGACAGATCTTCGCCCTGTTCGTGCTGACGGTCGCGGCGGCGGAGGCGGCCATCGGCCTCGCCATCCTCGTCGTGTTCTTCCGAAACCGCGGCTCCATCGCGGTCGAGGACGTCAGCATGATGAAGGGCTGAGCGGAACCCGAGGCGGAACTTCCTCGACGTCCGGCGGCGCGGTCCTCGCGCCGCCAGGGCGGTGACACGAACCCCACAGGGCGCCGCCCCGGCCCCCCGCGCAGGTCGCGCGGGGTCCGGGCGCGCCCCAGGAGGCCGGACAAGCCAGCGATGTATCACGCGATCGTCTTCCTCCCGCTCGTCGGTGCGCTGCTCGCCGGCCTGTTCGGCCGCCAGCTCGGCCCGAAGCTCAGCGAGGGCATCACCACCGGCCTCCTCGCCTTCTCGGCGCTGCTGTCCTGGGGCGCCTTCCTCGAGGTGCCCGGCACCGAGCACGCCACCCGCGTGCAGGTCGCGACCTGGTTCACCGCCGGCGACCTCGTGGTCGACTGGGCCTTCCGCATCGACACCCTGACGGTGATCATGCTGGTGGTGGTGACCTCGGTCTCGACCCTCGTGCACCTCTACTCCATCGGCTACATGGAGGAGGACCCGCACCGGCCGCGCTTCTTCGCCTACCTGTCGCTGTTCACCTTCGCCATGCTGATGCTGGTGACGTCCGACAACCTCGTGCAGATGTTCTTCGGCTGGGAGGGCGTCGGCCTGGCCTCCTACCTGCTGATCGGGTTCTGGTACGAGAAGCCCTCGGCCAACGCCGCGGCCATGAAGGCCTTCATCGTCAACCGCGTCGGCGATTTCGGCTTCTCGCTGGGCATCTTCCTGGTCTTCGTGCTCACCGGCTCGATCGCCTTCGACGGCATCTTCGCCCGGGCGCCCGAGATCAAGGACGCGACCTTCCACTTCCTCGGCTACGACTGGAGCGCCTGGACGCTCGCCTGCCTGCTGCTGTTCATGGGCGCCATGGGCAAGTCGGCCCAGTTCCTGCTGCACACCTGGCTGCCGGACGCCATGGAGGGGCCGACCCCGGTCTCGGCGCTGATCCACGCCGCCACCATGGTGACGGCCGGCGTGTTCATGGTGGCGCGCCTGTCGCCGGTTTTCGAGCTCGCCCCCAACGCCCTCGTGGTGGTCACGGTCATCGGCGGCATCACGGCGTTCTTCGCGGCCACGGTCGGCCTCGTGCAGAACGACATCAAGCGCGTGATCGCCTACTCGACATGCTCGCAGCTCGGCTACATGTTCGTGGCCCTCGGCGTCGGCGCCTACTCGGCCGCGGTGTTCCACCTCTTCACCCACGCCTTCTTCAAGGCGCTGCTGTTCCTCGGGGCCGGCTCGGTCATCCACGCGATGCACCACGAGCAGGACATGCGGAACATGGGGAATCTGCGCCGCTACATCCCCTTCACCTCGGCGATGATGACCATCGGCACCCTGGCGCTGATCGGCTTCCCCTTCACGGCCGGCTACTACTCGAAGGACGCGATCATCGAGGCGGCCTACGCCTCGACCCGGCCCGGGCACACGCTGGCCTTCCTGTGCACCGTGGTCGCCGCGCTGATGACCTCGTTCTATTCCTGGCGCCTGTTCTTCATGACCTTCGAGGGACCCGCCCGCTGGGCCGGCCACGGGGCGCACCACGACGACCATTCCGCGGTGGCGCATGCGGCCGCATCGGCCCAGGCCGACGGGGCGCCGGGCCATCACGAGGGGGTGGCCCACGACGACAAGGGCCACGACGTCGAGCCGGCCTCGCACAGCGCCATCGAGCACCACGACCATGCGCACACCCCGCATGAGAGCCCGCTGGTGATGACGATCCCGCTCGGCATCCTGGCCTTCGGCGCGCTCTTCGCCGGCCTGATCTTCAAGAACCGCTTCATCGGCGAGGGCATGGAATCGTTCTGGGGCCACGCCCTCGGCCACGGTCCCGACAACCACATCATGCACGACATCCATTCGGTGCCGGCGCTGGTGGCCTATTCGCCCTTCATCATGATGCTGATCGGCTTCGTGCTGGCCTACTGGATGTATATCCGCCGGCCCGAGCTGCCGGGCCAGCTCGCCGCGCAGCAGCCAAGCCTGTACCGGTTCCTGCTCAACAAGTGGTACTTCGACGAGCTCTACGACCGGATCTTCGTCCGTCCGGCCAAGGATTTCGGCAAGTTCCTCTGGAAGGAGGCCGACGGCCGGGTCATCGACGGCATGGGCCCGGACGGCATCGCCACCCGCGTCCTCGACGTGACCCGCGGCGTGGTCCGCCTCCAGACCGGCTACGTCTACCACTACGCCTTCGTCATGCTCGTCGGCGTCGCCGCCCTCATCAGCTGGTACATGCTGACCGGCTTGCCCAAGGTCGCCCATTGATGGCCGCTGTCACCTATCGGAGCGCCCGCTAATGTTCGGCCTCGGCATCCTCTCCGGCCTCCTCATCGTGCCGCTCTGCGGCGCGGCCTTCATCCTCACCCTGGGTGAGGAGACCGAGGCCTCGAAGCGCAACGCCCGCTGGGCCGCGCTCATCACCACGCTCGCCACCTTCCTGCTCTCGCTGGTGGCCTGGGGCCGCTACGACGCGACCACCGCGAGCTTCCAGCTCGTGGAGACCCATGCCTGGCTGAGCGAGGCCACCCGGTTCAAGCTCGGGGTCGACGGCTTCTCGATGCCGCTGATCCTGCTGGCCACCTTCCTGATGCCGTTCTGCATCGGCGCCTCGTGGCTCTCGGTGAACACCCGGGTGAAGGAGTACTTCGTCGCCTTCCTCGTCCTCGAGACGACGATGATCGGCGTGTTCTGCGCCCTCGACCTGGTGCTGTTCTACCTGTTCTTCGAGGCCGGCCTGATCCCGATGTTCCTCATCATCGGCATCTGGGGCGGCAAGCGGCGCATCTACGCCAGCTTCAAGTTCTTCCTCTACACCCTGCTCGGCTCGGTGCTGATGCTGCTCGCCATCATGGCGATGTACTGGCAGGCCGGCACCACCGACATCCCGACCCTGCTGCACACCCGCTTCCCCGTGGAGATGCAGACCTGGCTCTGGCTGGCCTTCTTCGCCTCCTTCGCGGTGAAGATGCCGATGTGGCCGGTCCATACCTGGCTGCCGGACGCGCACGTGGAGGCGCCCACCGCCGGCTCGGTGATCCTGGCGGGCATCCTGCTCAAGATGGGCGGCTACGGCTTCATCCGGATCTCGCTGCCGATGTTCCCGGACGCCTCCCACGCCTTCGCCCCGATGGTGTTCGCCCTCTCGGTGATCGCGATCATCTTCACCTCGCTGATCGCGCTGATGCAGACCGACATCAAGAAGCTCATCGCCTATTCGTCGGTGGCGCATATGGGCTTCGTGACGCTCGGCCTGTTCACCATGAACGAGCAGGGCATCCAGGGCGCGCTGTTCCTGATGATCTCGCACGGCATCGTCTCGGGCGCGCTCTTCCTCTGCGTCGGCGTGGTCTACGACCGGATGCACACCCGCGAGATCGCCGCCTATGGCGGCCTCGTGAAGCGGATGCCCCTCTACGCGGCGGCCATGATGGTGTTCACCATGGCCAATGTCGGCCTGCCGGGCACCTCCGGCTTCGTCGGCGAGTTCCTCGCCATGATGGGCGCCTTCCGGGCCAACCCGACGGTGGCGTTCTTCTCGGTCTTCGGCATCATCCTGTCGGCCGGCTACGCCCTCTGGCTCTACGCCCGGGTGATCTACGGCAAGCTCGAGAAGCCCAACCTGCAGGGCATCCTCGACCTGGATCTTCGCGAAAAGATCATCATCGCGCCGCTCGTCGCCCTGACGATCTATTACGGCGTCCACCCGGCCCCCGTGCTCGACACCTTCGCGCCCTCGACGGAAGCGTTGATGCAGAGCATGCGGACCGCGCTCTCGAACACGCAGACCGCCGCGGCCACCCTGCCGCCCGCGTCGCGCTGAAGGCTTGACCCGATGAACGCCGCTCAGATCGTCATGCCCGCGCTCGGGCCCGCCCTGCCGGAGCTGATCCTCAGCCTCGGCGTGCTGGTGCTGATCCTCTACGGCGCGTTCCGGGGCGAGCGCTCCGCCGAGGGCGTCAATGTCGGCGCGCTGGTCCTGCTGGTGGTCGCGCTGTTCGCGGTCATGTCCCAGTCGGGCGCCCGGATCACGACCCTGAACGGCTCCTTCATCGTCGACAACTTCTCGAAGGTGATGAAGGCCCTGATCCTGCTCGGCTCGGCGGCCTCGATCCTGCTCTCGCGCGACTACTTCCAGCGCGAGCGTATCGACCGGTTCGAGTTTCCGATCCTGCTGATCCTCTGCACCATCGGCATGATGGTGATGGCCTCGGCCAACGACCTGATCTCGCTCTATCTCGGCCTCGAGCTGCAGTCGCTCGCCGCCTACGTGATCGCCGCCTTCCACCGGGACAACCTGAAGTCCACGGAGGCCGGGCTGAAGTACTTCGTCCTCGGGGCGCTCTCCTCGGGCATGCTGCTCTACGGCGCCTCCCTGGTCTACGGCTTCACCGGCACCGTCTCGTTCCCCGGCATCGTCGCGGCGCTGGACGGCACGGCGAGCTTCGGCATCGTGCTCGGCATCGTCTTCGTGGCGGCCGGCGTCGCCTTCAAGCTCGCCGCCGTGCCGTTCCACATGTGGACGCCCGACGTCTACGAGGGCTCGCCGACGCCCGTCACCGCCTTCTTCGCCTCGGCGCCCAAGATGGCCGCCATGGCGATGACGGTGCGGCTCTTCATCGGCGCCTTCCCGGACGTGACCGCGGTCTGGCAGCAGATCATCGTCTTCGTGGCGATCGCCTCGATGGCTCTGGGCTCCTTCGCGGCGATCGGCCAGCGCTCCCTGAAGCGCCTGATGGCCTATTCCTCCATCGGCAATGTCGGCTACGCCCTGGTCGGCCTCGCGGCCGGCTCGCAGGCGGGCATCAGCGGCGTGGTGGTCTACATGATCATCTACCTGGCGATGACGCTCGGCGCCTTCGCGGTGCTGCTGTCGCTGCGCCGCGGCGGCCAGATGTTCGAGACCGTGGACGACCTCGCCGGCCTGTCGCGCACCCATCCGGTCATGGCCTTCTGCCTCGCCGCGATGATGTTCTCGCTGGCCGGCATCCCGCCGCTGGCCGGGTTCTTCGCCAAGTACTACGTCTTCCTCGCCGCCATCCAGTCGGGGCTCGTGGCCCTGGCGGTCATCGGCGTCGTCACCAGCGTGGTCGGGGCGTTCTACTACCTGCGCGTCGTCAAGGTGATGTATTTCGACGAGCCGGTGGCGGCCTACGAGCCGATGGCGCCGGGCCCCCGCATCGTCCTCGCGCTCGCGAGCCTGGTCGTGGTGCTGCTCGGCATCGTCCCGGGTCCCCTGGTCGGGGCCGCGGGCGCCGCCGCCAAGTCGCTGTTCTAGGGCGTTGAGCGGCTACGCCCTCGGCATCCAGGCGCGGACGGAGGGGCACCGCCTCCACGTGCACGACCGCCTCGGCTCCACCAACACCGAGGCGCTGGAGCGGTTTCGCGATGGCGAGGCCGGGCCGCTCTGGGTGGTGGCGCACCGGCAGGAGGCGGGCCGCGGCCGTCGCGGCAACGCCTGGGTCTCCGAGCCCGGAAACCTCGCCGCCAGCCTGCTCTGGCCCGTGGACGACGTCGACCCGGCACAGGTGCCGACCCTCGGCTTCGTCGCCGGCCTCGCCCTGGCCTCCGCCCTCGCGGCCTGCGGAATCGCCGGGTGCCGGCTGAAATGGCCCAACGACGTCCTGGCCGCGGGCGCCAAGCTCGCGGGGCTCCTGCTGGAGGCCGAGAGCCGGCCCGGCGGGCGCCGCGCGGTGGTGATGGGCTTCGGCGTCAACGTCGCTGCGACGCCGCAGGGCTTGCCTTATCGCGCCACGTGCCTCAGGCAGATGCAGTACGACACGCGCGCCGAGGATCTGTTCGTCCACCTGACGGACGGACTCGTCGACGCCGCGCGACTCTGGGAGTGTGGCCGCGGATTCTCGAGGATCCGCGAGCGCTGGATCGCTGACGCGGCCGGGATCGGCGCGCCGGTTTCGGTGCGGACAGGCGACACCCTCGTACACGGAATTTTCGAGACGATCGACGAGGCAGGACGGCTCGTGGTCCGATCGGAGGATGGGACGCGACGGACCGTGACGGCGGGCGAGGTGCATCTGGGAACGGCCGCGACGGCGGCTTGAGGTTTGGACGGACAATGACGACAGGGCAAGACGAACTCGTCTTCGTGCCGCTCGGCGGCGTGGGCGAGATCGGCATGAACGCGGCGCTCTACGGCTTCGGCCCCCCGAAGCGGCGCAAATGGATCATGGTCGATTGCGGCATGGGCTTCGCCGGCGAGGAGGGATTCCCCGGCATCGACCTGATGTTCCCGGATCTCAGCTTCATCGAGGAGCGCAAGGACGACCTCCTGGCCATCTTCATCACCCACGCGCACGAGGACCATATCGGCGCGATCGGCGAGCTCTGGCCCAAGCTGAAGGCGCCCGTCTACGCGACGCGCTTCGCCAAGAACCTCCTCGAGGCCCGCCGCCTGAGCGAGCCGGGCGCGCCCAAGGTCGTCCTCAAGGAGATCCAGGCCGGCCGCCGGGTCCAGATCGGCCCGTTCGAGATCGAGTACGTCCCCGTCTCGCACTCGATCCCCGAGTCGAACGCGGTCGCGATCCGGACGCCGCACGGCCTCCTGCTCCACACCGGCGACTGGAAGCTCGACCCGACCCCGATCCTCGGCGACGTGACCTCGGAGGCCGCCTTCCGGGCCCTCGGCGACGAGGGCATCCTGGCGATGATCAGCGATTCGACCAACGTCGTGCGCGAGGGGCGCTCCCCCAGCGAGGCCGAGGTCGCCGCCACCCTGCGCGAGCTGATCTCCGAGGCCCCCAACCGGGTCGCGGTGACCACCTTCGCCTCCAACGTCGCCCGCATGCGCGCGGTGGCGGAGGCCGCCCAGGCCTGCGGCCGCGAGGTGGTCGCGGTCGGCCGCGCCATGGACCGGGTCATCGCGGTCGCCCGCGAATGCGGCTTCCTCGACGGACTGCCGGAGTTCCGGTCTTCGGACAGCTACGGCTACCTGCCCCGCGACAAGGTCGTGGCCCTGCTCACGGGCTCCCAGGGCGAGGAGCGCGCCGCGCTCGCCCGGGTCTCGCGCGACGACCATCCCGACATCACCCTGGCGGCGGGCGACCGCGTCATCTTCTCCTCGCGGGCGATCCCCGGCAACGAGCGGGCGGTGGGCGCGATCATCAACGACCTCATCAATGCCGGCATCGAGGTGGTCACCGACCGCACGAAGCTCGTCCACGTCTCGGGCCACCCCCGGCGCGACGAGATGGCGGAGATGTATGCCTGGACCCGGCCGCAGACGGCGATCCCCGTCCACGGCGAGGCCCTGCACCTCGACGAGCATGCGCGCTTCGCCCGGGCCCAGGGCGTGCCGAACATCGTCAAGGCCCGCAACGGCAGCGTCGTGCGCCTCGCGCCCGGCACGCCGGAGATCGTCGACCACGTCAAGGCCGGGCGCCTGTTCAAGGATGGCAACGTCCTGATCGACGCCAAGGACCGGGCCATCCCCGAGCGCCGCAAGCTGGCGCAGGCCGGCCTCGTCTCGGTGGCCATCGCCATCGACGTGCAGGGCGAGGTCCTGGGCGAGCCCGCCATCGACATCATCGGCCTGCCCAATCGCGGCCGGAACGGTCAGGCGATGCTCGACGTCGTCGTCGAATCGGTCTCGCGCACGCTCTCGGGCCTGTCGAAGCAGAAGCGCAAGGACGCCGAGGGGACCGAGAAGGCCGTCGACCGCGCGATCCGCTCGGCGGTCAACGAGGTCTGGGGCAAGAAGCCCGCCTGCCACGTGCAGGTGGTCGAGGTCTAATGCTGAAACCCTCCCCCCTCTGCGGGGGAGGGGCGTCGCCGATGCGGGTGGGTTGCGCGGGACGCCGGCGCGCAGCACACCGTCATCCCGGGGCCGCGCAGCGGAGCCCGGGATCCAGAACCACAGGTTTCGTCGCGTCCGGCACCGTCGGCGGCTCTGGATTCCGGGCTCGCCTGCGGCGCCCCGGAACGACATCGCGGTGCCATCGATATCGCCCCGCTCGACGGGGGAGGGGTGGC
This sequence comes from Methylobacterium sp. TK31, assembly GCF_055361545.1. NCBI lineage: Bacteria > Pseudomonadati > Pseudomonadota > Alphaproteobacteria > Hyphomicrobiales > Methylobacteriaceae > Methylobacterium > Methylobacterium sp. TK31. The sequence continues at coordinate 4,464,838 of NZ_CM143964.1, forward strand.
GTGACCGTTTTGGGGAAGGAAGGGGAGGACATCATGATCGGACGCCTGAACCATGTCGCCATCGCGGTGCGCGATCTCGACGCCGCCTGCGCCATCTACCGGGACACGCTCGGGGCCACCGTGACGGAGCCGCTGCCGCAGCCCGAGCACGGCGTCACCGTGGTGTTCGTCAACCTGCCCAACAGCAAGGTCGAGCTGATGTCGCCGCTCGGCGCGGGCTCGCCGATCGAGAGCTTCGTGGAGCGCAATCCCAACGGCGGCGTGCATCACGTCTGCTACGAGGTCGACGACATCATCGCCGCCCGCGACAAGCTGAAGGCCCAGGGGGCCCGCGTCCTCGGCACCGGCGAACCGAAGATCGGCGCCCACGGCAAGCCCGTGCTGTTCCTCCACCCGAAGGACTTCCTCGGCACCCTGGTCGAGCTGGAGCAGGTCTGAGCCGGATGGGCACCGTCCTCCAGACCCTGGCGGCCTCCACCCTGCGCACCGTGGCGGTGATGGTGGCGGTGCTCGCCGCGGTGGTCGTCCTCGCGGTGGGCCTGTTCAAGCTCACCGTGTTCGGGGCGCTCGCCCTGTATTTCGTGGTCTGGTGGACCCTGCTCTTCGTCATCCTGCCGCTGCGCAACCAGGTCGAGACCGATCCGGAGCGGATCGTGCCCGGGCAGGATCCGGGGGCGCCCGCCGCCCCGCGCCTGCGCGAGAAGGCGATCCTCACCTCCGTCCTGGCGAGCGTCGTCTTCCTGGCGGCGATCCAGGTCTTCGAGCTGGCCGGCCTCTGAGAGCGTCCGGGCCCCCGGGCTTCCGACGCGCAGGAGGGCGCGAACCTGACACCGTCAGCGGCTCTGGATTCCGGGCTCGCCTACGGCGCCCCGGAATGACGGTGTGGGGCTATCTGCGATCGCCCTACCGGGACGGGTAGGCCGGGTCCGGACACCCGCGCGCAGCACGCCGTCATCCCGGGGCCGCGCAGCGGAGCCCGGGATCCAGATCCGTAGGGGGTGCCGAACCTGACGCCGTCGGCGGTTCCGGGTGGCACGCGGCCGGCGCGCCCCTTCGGGTCCGGGCTCGCCTGCGGCGCCCCGGACTGACAGGGCGGTGCCGTCTGCGCGTGCGCCGCCTTCCAGTGAGAACAAGCCGTCGCGCGGATCACGCCGCAGCGGCGACAGCCTCGCGCAAGCGGCGAGACATAAAAAAAGCAAGGCCTAAGCCTTGCTTTTATGAAGATGGTAGTCGGTTCAGCCTCGATTGTCTCACGCATTGCTGACGGCGTGGCGGCTGAAATTCCTCCCGAGACTCGGACCGTGCGGCGCTGCTGCTTGGCAGCGCGATCATCACGGACGCGCTTATAGGAATAACAATTCCCATTGTCACCTGCTTGATGAAACATTCCTGCGCTTTCCTACCGGAATGCGCGCCGGCGCCGGGCGCGGACGATCCGCTCCGGGAGGGGCGAAACGCCACGCTGCGGAGCAGTGTCGCCCCGCTGCGCTTGTGTTTTCCCGATGCAATGTGTTGTGTGCCGGGGCGTGCCGCCGACCCGCTGGCGCGCTGTTTCCAGGGTCTTCCATGCGTCTCTCCCGCTACTTCCTGCCGACCTTGCGCGAGACGCCCAAGGAGGCCGAGATCGTCTCCCACCGCCTCATGCTGCGCGCCGGGCTGGTGCGCCAGGAGGCGGCCGGCATCTATGCCTGGCTGCCGCTGGGCCTGCGCGTCCTGAACAAGGTCTGCGCGGTGATCCGCGAGGAGCAGGACCGGGCGGGCGCCATCGAGATCCTGATGCCGGCGATCCAGTCGGCCGAGCTCTGGCGCGAATCCGGCCGCTACGAGGCCTACGGCAAGGAGATGCTCCGCATCGCCGACCGCCACGACCGCGAGATGCTGTTCGGCCCCACCGCCGAGGAGGTCGTCACCGAGATCTTCCGCGGGACCGTGAAATCCTACAAGGACCTGCCGAAGAACCTCTACCAGATCTCCTGGAAGTTCCGCGACGAGGTCCGCCCGCGCTTCGGCACCATGCGCTCGCGCGAATTCCTGATGAAGGACGCCTATTCCTTCGACATCGACCAGGCCGCCGCCCGCCACGCCTACAACCGGATGTTCGTGGCCTACCTGCGCACCTTCGCGGGCCTCGGCCTGAAGGCGATCCCGATGCGGGCCGATACCGGCCCGATCGGCGGCGACCTCAGCCACGAATTCATCATCCTGGCCCAGACCGGCGAGAGCGAGGTCTACTGCGACAGCCAGTATCTCGACTTCGAGGTCCCGCCGGTCAGCACCGACTTCGAGGACGTGGCCGCCCTGCAGGGCACCGTCGACCGCTGGACCTCGCTCTACGCCGCCACCTCCGAGATGCACGAGCCGGCCGCCTTCGCCGAGGTGCAGGCCGACAAGCAGATGGCCGCGCGCGGCATCGAGGTCGGGCACATCTTCTACTTCGGCACCAAGTATTCCGAACCGATGGGCGCCAAGGTCACCGGCCCCGACGGCGTCGAGCGCCCGGTCCACATGGGCTCCTACGGCATCGGCCCGAGCCGCCTCGTGGCGGCGATCATCGAGGCGAGCCACGACGAGGCCGGGATCATCTGGCCCGACGCGGTGGCGCCCTTCGACGTGGCGCTGATCAACCTCAAGACCGGGGACGCCGCCACCGACGCCGCCTGCGGCGAGATCCAGGCCACCCTGGAGGCGGCCGGCCTCAGCGTGCTCTACGACGACCGCGACGAGCGCCCGGGCGCCAAGTTCGCCACCGCCGACCTCATCGGCCTGCCCTGGCAGGTCATCGTCGGGCCGCGCGGCCTCGCCGAGGGCAAGGTCGAGCTGAAGCGTCGGGCCGGCGGCGAGCGGGAGACCATCGCGCCGATCGATCTCCTCGCCCGTCTGAAGCGGCTCTGAGGCCCCCCATGGCGGCGACCCTGACGGACAGGCTTGCGGGCCTTCGCGCCCGGTTCCGGCGCGGGAGCACGCCGCCCTTCGCCGGGTTCGAGTGGATCATCGCCGGGCGCTACCTGCGGGCCCGGCGCCGGGGCGGCGGCGTCTCCGTGGTGGCGTTCTTCTCGCTGCTCGGCATCGCCCTCGGCGTCGCCACGCTGATCATCGTGCTGTCGGTGATGAACGGCTTCCGCACCGAACTCCTGTCGAAGATCGTCGGCATCAACGGCCACGTCTTCGTCGCGCCGATCGACACGCTCTTCACCGACTATGCCGACCTCTCCGAGCGCCTGTCCAAGGTCGCCGGGGTGCGGGCGGCCATCCCCCTGGTCGAGGGTCAGGCCTTCGCCTCCTCGCCCTATGGCGGCGCCGGCAGCGGCGTGCTGGTGCGCGGCATCCGGGGCGAGGACCTCGGCAAGATCGGCGCCATCGCGAGCAACATCAAGGGCGGCAGCCTGGAGGGCTTCGACGACGGCTCGGGCGTCGCCATCGGCCGGCGCCTGGCCGAATCCCTCGGCGTCCAGGCCGGCGATCAGATCAACCTGCTGACCCCGAAGGGCGCCTCGACCCCCTTCGGCACGGCGCCGCGCACCAAGGGCTACACCATCAGGGCGATCTTCGAGATCGGCATGACCGAGTTCGATTCGACCTTCGTGTTCATGCCGCTCACCGAGGCGCAGGCCTTCTTCAACCGGGACGCCGACGTCAGCCTGATCGAGATCTACCTCGACAACGCCGAGACGGTGGCGGCCATGCGGCCCGACCTCGAGATGGCGGCCGAGCGCCCGGTGCTGCTCACCGACTGGCGCCAGCGCAACCGGACCTTCTTCGGCGCCCTGGAGGTGGAGCGGAACGTGATGTTCCTGATCCTCAGCCTGATCGTCGTGGTGGCGACCCTGAACATCATCTCGGGGCTGATCCTGCTGGTGCGCGACAAGTCGAGCGACATCGCCATCCTGCGCACCATGGGGGCGACGCCGGGCACCATCATGCGGGTGTTCCTCATCAACGGCGCGCTGATCGGCGTGGTCGGCACCCTGAGCGGCCTCGGCCTCGGCGTCCTGATCACGATGAACATCAAGGGCATCCAGCGGGTGCTGTTCCCCTCCGCCTGGGACCCGACCGTGCGCTTCCTCGCCGAGATCCCGGCCGAGATGAACGCCAACGAGATCACCGTGGTGGTCGTCACCTCCATCGCCCTGTCGCTGATCGCGACGCTGTATCCCTCGTGGCGCGCCGCCCGGCTCGATCCGGTGCAGGCCCTGCGCTACGGCTGAGGCCCGAACATCCATGACCACGAAAGCCGAGGCGCCCGGCGCGCAGCCGGTCCCGGCCCTGTTCTTCGCCAAGGTGGAGCGGCGCTACACGCAAGGGGCGGGCGCTCTAGAGATCCTGCGGCAGGCGGATTTCGCGATCTGGCCGGGCGAGCTCGTCGCCCTGGTGGCGCCCTCGGGCGCCGGCAAGAGCACGCTCCTGCACCTCGCGGGCCTGCTGGAGCGCCCGGATGGCGGCGAGATCTACGTGGGCGGCAACCCCACCGCCGCGATGGCGGATGCCGAGCGCACCCGCCTGCGCCGCGAGGAGATGGGCTTCGTCTACCAGTTCCACCACCTCCTGCCGGAATTCTCCGCCCTGGAGAACGTGGTCATGCCCCAGCTCATCCGCGGGCTGTCCCAGCGCGAGGCGCGGGCGCGGGCGAGCGAACTCCTGAGCTTCCTCGGCCTGAAGGAGCGCCTGCTGCACCGGCCGGCCGAGCTCTCGGGCGGGGAGCAGCAGCGCGTCGCCATCGCCCGGGCGGTGGCCAACGGCCCGCGCCTGCTCCTGGCCGACGAGCCCACCGGCAACCTCGACCCGCACACCGCGGCCCATGTCTTCGGCATCCTGGTCTCGCTGGTGCGCGCCTCCGGCCTCGCCGCCCTGGTGGCCACCCACAACATGGACCTGGCCGCCCGCATGGACCGGCGCGTGACGATCCGGGACGGGCTGATCGAGCAGATGCCCTGAGGGGGCCGCCTTGAACCCTCGGTGCTGCCGAGCCACGGGCAGAAACCTGTACAGATAGGTCTGCGGTCCATGACCCATGTCGGCTTCGGCGAGTTGCGCAGGAACCGCGCGACCCGTTTCAATTGCGTCGAGGCCGACCGCACGGCGTTGGTGGTGACGCGGCAGAACCACGAGGATCTCGTGATCCTGCCCCTGGCCGAGCTCGAGAGCCTGCGGGAGACCCTTCACCTCCTGGGCACGCCCGCGAATGCCCGCCGACTGACGGAAGGGATGGCGCAGCTCGATGCGGGCGGCGGGACGGAGCGGGACCTGATCCAGCCGTGAAGCTGGTCTGGTCGGACCATGCCTGGGACGATCACCGCCACGGGCGGGCGACCGACCGCACGACATTCCGGCGCATCGACGCACTGATCGGACAGGCGCGGCGAAACCCGTTCCGGGGCCTTGGCAAGCCCGAGCCCCTGCAGGGCAATCCCGAGGGCTGGTGGTCGCGCCGGATCACCGGGGCGCATCGCCTGGTCTATCGGGGCGCCGGCCAGGGTGCGGAGCCGGCGCTCGAGATCCTCCAGTGCCGCTGGCGCTACGACGGCGAGATTTGCATCCGATCAGGTGGGGTCGAAGGCATCGCAGCCTGCGGCCGTCGGGTCGTTGCGGCATGCGTCCGGTGCGAAGCGTCTGAAGGCTGGCTCGAGGGTGTCGCGGAGGTCCGCGCCCGTGCGGGCGGCCTGGGCATGCAGGCCCGCCTTGCGCTCGGCGAAGGCGAGTTCGATCGGATTCGAGTCGGGCGGCCGGTCGAGCAGCCGGGCGCCCGTGCGCGGCGCCAGCGTGCAGAGCTCGAGGCCGTCGCGGGTCTCCCAGCGCACCGCCGGGCTCCGGCGCTGGGCGGGCGTCGGCCGGGCCGGGCGCGTCGCCGCCGCCGCCGCGGGGTCGAGATCGGCCCGGGCGAGGCCGCGCCGGCGCCCGCTGCGGCGGATCGCCAGGGCGAGGAGGCGGGCGGGCCGGTCACAGCCGGGCCGCGAGGCCGTCCCCGACCCGGAGGGCGTTGGCGATGATCGTCAGGGTCGGGTTCACGGCGCCGATCGAGGGGAAGAAGCTCGCATCGGTGACGTAGAGGTTGTCGATGCCGTGGGCCCGGCAATCGAGGTCGAGCACCGAGGTGGCCGGGTCCTCGCCGAAGCGCAGCGTCCCGGCCTGGTGCGCGGTGCCGCCGATGGGCGTGTCCTTGCCGAGGTAGAGCGAGCGGTCGAACAGGTGCGGGTGCACGTCGAGCTTGCCGCAGAGGTCGCGCAGCTTCTGTTTCAGGCGTCGATGCCCCTCCATGTTGCTCTCGGTCAGGTCGAGGCGGACCCGGCCGCCCTCGTAGAAGATCCGGTTCTCCGGCCGGGGCAGGTCCTCCGAGGTCAGCCAGAAGTCGAGGGAATGCTTGGCGATCCAGTCGAAGGGCTTCTCGGGAAACCATTGCAGGAAGCCCGGCAGGCCCTCGCCGTGGATCTGCGTGCCGTCGGATTTGCCGACCATCTGGATGTGGCCCAGCGGGAAGTCCCAGTCGTCCGAGCCGAAGTAGAAGTCGTTCAGCCCGAGGGTCTTCTGGAACTTCGTCGGGTTCGGGGTGCGCGAGACCGCCAGCACGGTGGCGTTGTTGTGGCGCATGTAGTTGCGCCCGACCTGGCCGGAGGCGTTGGCGAGCCCGTGCGGGTGCGCGTCGTTGGCCGAGCGCAGCATCAGCAGCGCCGAGGAGAGGGCGCCGCAGGCCACCACCACGATGTCGCCCGTCACCGTGCGGCGCCGGCCCTCGCGCACGAGCTCGACCCCGGTGATCGCGCGCCCGCTCGGGCTGGTCAGCAGGCGCTCCACGTAGGCGCCGGTCCAGAGGGTGAGGTTCGGGTACCGGGCGAGCGCCGGGTCGACGCAGATGATCTGCGCGTCGGCCTTGCCGTTGGTCAGGCAGGGATAGCCGTCGAAGGCGTCGCAGCGGATGCAGGCCGAGTGCGGCAGGGCCTGGCCGTCGCGCTCGTCGAGGAGCACGCCCACCGGCAGGTGGAAGGGCCGGTGGCCCTCGCGCTTCAACCCGTCGAAGAGTTCCTGGATGCGCGGCTCGTGGGAGACCGGCGGGTAGGCGTAGGGCTTGGGCGCGGGCGGCTCGGTGGGGTCCTCGCCGCGCAGGCCGTGCACGTGGAAGAGTTCCTCCGCCGCCTGGTAGTAGGGCTCGAAGGTGTCGTACTTCACCGGCCATTCGGGCGCGTCGCCGTCGGGGTGGCGCACCACGTCGAAGTCGCGGGCGCGCAGGCGCAGCAGCACCGAGCCGTAGACCTTGCTGTTGCCGCCCACGTAGTAGTGCAGGCCCGGGTGGAAGCTGCGTCCGTCGGCGCCGTACCAGGTCTCGGGCGCCTGGTAGCGGGCATCCACGAACACGGCCTGGCTGTCCCAGTTCTCGCGCTCGCGCGGCAGGTAGCCGCCGCGCTCCAGCAGCAGCACGCGCTTGCCGGTCTGGGCCAGGCGCCAGGCCATGGTGCCGCCGCCGGGGCCCGAGCCCACGATGACCACGTCGTAATGCTCGTCGCTCATGGGGGTCCTTCGCTGATGACAGCCCTCACGCCAGGGGGCCTTCGTGCCAGGGGGCCTTCGTGCAAGGGGGCCTTCGTACAAGTGGGCTTTCGCGGGTCCGGGGTGCGGCCCGGAGCAGGCCGCGGATGCCGGCGCCGTGCCGGCCGGAAGTGGTCGCGCCGACGTGAGGCCTCCGACGCTTCGAACGTTTGAACCGGCACGCGGGTGCCGCGTTCAACCGCCGACGGCATCACGTTCGCTTGGGGCGGCCGGCTTCACGTCCGGGGCCGTCACCCCCGGAGTCGGCTTCGCTTCCGGGGCTGGCGTCCATGCGGGGTGCCCTCTGCGTCTCCGGGCGACCTCTCGGCGCCCGTCTCAGGTCTGGACCGCTCCGTGATCGCACTCAGCCTCGTCGTCGCCTTCGCGGTCCGGCTCCTCCTGGTGCTGCTGTTCCTGCCCTTCAGTGCCCTGGACAAGATCCTGAATTTTCGCGGGGCGGTGGGCCAGGCGCGGGAGCGCGTCGCCAGCACCGGGCTCGCCCGCGCCCTCATCCTCGCCGGGCTCTTCGTCGAGGTGGTGATGTCGGCCGGCATCCTCACCGGCATCGCCGACCGGGCCGCCGCCTTCGTGCTCGCCGGCTATTGCGGCGTCACCGCCCTCCTGTGGAAGCAGTTCTGGCGCCCGGGCGACTTCTGGGCCGGCGGCGACAGCAAGGGCCGGGGCCTGTTCTGGGACTTCCTGAAGAACTTCGCCCTGGCCGGCGGGTTTCTGCTCATCACCTTCGGCACCGGGGCCGACACGGTGCGGCTCTTCCTCGCCGATCCGCTGGCCTCCTCGCAGCCCTACCGCACCACCCCTTTTCCCGAGCCCGCCCGTTTTCCCGAGCCCGTCAGGACAAGCCCATGAGTGATGCCACGCGTGACGAGACCGCCCCCGAGAAACCCCGCGTGCCCTACTGGCACCTCTGGACCGACGCCGAGGGCGTCAGCCACCAGACCCGCTGCGCGCTCACGGATTTCGACATGAAGTCGATGCAGCCGCCGGCCGACCCGCAATGGCAGGGCACCAAGACCCATGACGGCGCCACCGTGATGGTGACGGTGCAGCCGGTGGGCTGGACCGGCGCCTGGCACGAGAACCCGAAGCCGCAATGGATCGTCCCGCTCTCCGGGCGCTGGTTCGTCGAATCGATGGACGGCACCCGGGTCGAGATGGGACCCGGTGAGATCTCCTTCGGGGAGGACCAGAACACCAGGGCGGTGGACGGACGCCAGGGGCACCTCTCCGGCACCGTCGGCGACGAACCCGCCGTGCTGATGGTGGTGCAGTTCGATTCCCCGCCCACCCTCGCCACCCCCTGCCGGTTCCGGTAGCGCCATGGCGTCCCCGCTCCCGAATCCGGGCTTCGAGGTCGTCGATCCGCGCTTTGCCGGGTACCTGCTCGGCAATGCCGAACTCGAGGAGATCGCCACGGGCTTCCGCTGGATCGAGGGGCCGGTCTGGTTCGGGGATGCCGACTGCCTCCTGTTCCAGGACCTGCCGCGCGACCGCACCATGCGCTGGAGCGAGGCGGAAGGGCTGTCCGTCTACCGGGCGCCCTCGCACTTCGCCAACGGCCAGACCCGCGACCGCCAGGGCCGGCTGATCGCCTGCTCGCACCGGAACCGCTGCCTCACCCGCACCGCGTATGACGGCGCCGTCACCACCCTCGTCACCCACCATGCCGGGCGCCGCCTCAACGCGCCGAACGACGTGGTGGTGGCCTCCGACGGCGGGATCTGGTTCACCGATCCGGTCTACGGCATTTCCAACGACTACGAGGGCGGCCGCCAGGCCTCCGAGCAGCCGCCAGCGCTCTACCGCCTGGACCCGGATTCGGGCGAGATCCGCGCCATGGCCACCGATTTCGACGGCCCGAACGGGCTCGCCTTCTCCCCCGACGAGCGAAGGCTCTACGTCTCCGAGACCGGCGACCAGAGCCGGCCGAACCCGCGCCAGTTCATCCGCGTCTTCGATGTCGGACCGGACTTCGCGCTCTCCGGCGGCGGGGTCTTCCACACCGTGGAGCCCGGCTACTGCGACGGGATGCGGGTCGACGAGGACGGCAACGTCTGGAGCAGCGCCGCCGACGGCGTCCACTGCATCGACCCGGACGGCCATCTCATGGGCAAGATCTTCGTGCCCCACCGGGTCTCGAACCTCGCCTTCGGCGGACGGATGAAGAACCGCCTGTTCATCGGCGGCTCGCACACCCTCTACGCCATCTTCCTCAACCGGCGCGGGGCGCAGACGCCGTGAGCGCCGGCCCGCCGAGCCCCGCAGGCCTCCGCCTGAGCCGCATCCGCCTGGTCAGTGCCGACCCCGAGGCCCTGGCCGTGTTCTTCACCGCGGCCCTCGGCTTCACCCGTGTGACCTCGACGCGACCCCCGGTCGACCGGCGAACCACTTCCGGCGCGACGATCGTGCCCCTCCGGCTCGGCGCGCAGGCCGTCGACCTCGTCGGATTCGACCGGCCGGGCCGGCCCTATCCGGACGCCGTGCCGGGCTGGAGCCCCCTGTTCCAGCACATCGCCCTCGTGGTCTCGGACATGGCCGCCGCCCATGCCCGCCTCGCCGCCTGCCCGGGCTGGCGCCCGATCTCCACGGCCGGGCCGGAGCGGCTGCCCGCGGCCTCGGGCGGGGTGAGCGCCTTCAAGTTTCGCGACCCCGAAGGGCATCCCCTTGAATTCCTTGCATTTCCCGCCTCCGGGATACCCGAGATCTGGCGCCGGGCGGGGCCGGATCCCTGCCTCGGCATCGACCATTCGGCCCTCTCGGTGACGGACACCGCCGCGAGCCTCGCCTTCTATGCGGGCCTCGGCTTCTCGGTGACGGCGCAGTCCATCAATGTCGGGCCCGAGCAGGCCCGCCTCGACGGCGTGCCCGACCCGCACGTCACCGTGACGGGCCTGACTCCGCCGGGCGCCCCGACGCCGCACGTCGAACTTCTTGATTACGCTGGTGAATTTTCCCGCGACGCGCAGCCTTGCGGAGACCGCGACATCGCCGCCACCGTCCTGGTCTTCGAGGGCGCCGGCGGTGAGCCCCGCCAACTCCGCGACCCGGACGGCCATCGCCTCCTCCTGACCTGAGGCCCCGCGCCGGAACGGGCCGGTTGCCCGAGCGGCGGCGGGCGTCCCTCGTCGCTGCTCCGGATCCGCACGGGCTGGGGGCCCAGGGTCATGGGAGCAGGGTCATGAGATCAGGGTCATGGGATGACCGATTTCTTCTGATGCAGATAGGCCGGGTCGAACTCCGCGCGGTTCGTCAGGGCGTCCCAATCGTGGATGACGAGGCGCTGGCCCTGGAGGGTCAGCAGACCCTGTCCGCGCAGTTCCTGCAGGACGCGGTTGACATGCACGTTCGAGACGCCGATCGCGTCGGCGATGTCGCCCTGCGTCAGGGCCATCTCGCAGGTGAAGTCCCGCGCCAGTCCCAGGGCGTGAAGCTTCAGATAGATCTCGCAGAACAGATGGGTGATCCGGCCGAGCGTCGAGCGCCGGCCGATATTGGTCATCCACTCCCGGAAGATCGCGGCATCCACGAGTGTGTCGCGCCAGAGGGCGGCCGTGATGCCGGGATAATTGCGGGTGAGGTCGAGCAACGCCTCATGCGGGATGAAGGCCAGCGTGCAGGCTGTAAGCGTGCTGAGGCTGTGATCCATCACCGGCAGGTGCAGGCTCTGCAGGTCCGGGATGTCGCCCGGGATGTGAACCGACAGGATCTGACGCTTGCCCTCGTCGAGGAGCTTGTAGCGGAAGGCCCACCCCTCCAGCAGAAGGCAGCACTGCTTGGGATGATCGCCGTCGCGCACGATGTCTTGATGGGCGCCCAGGTGGCGGCGCGTCACCGGCAGGCCCTCGATCGCCCGACGCTCCGCATCGGAGACCGTGATGATGGTCTCCAGCTTCCGAATGAGCATGCTGAGATCGGCACCAGCGGCGAGGCTCATTGCGAAAATGCCTTTCTTGGGAAGGTTTGATGTCGACAGGTCTAGGTTCTGAGGGTCTGACGACCGCCAGTCTCCCAGGGAAGGGGAGGCGTGTCGAAATCCCATAGCGCGGCCGGGCCGCTCCGTCGTCATCTTGTAGCATGAAGACCGAGAGGGAGGCGCCAACTTTGGCCGTCGGTGTCGCCACAGACGATCATCGCGCGAACGGCAGCGCTCTGACGCTTCGCCGGGCGTGCCAGCCTTCGAAGTAGCCTGCGAAGTCCTGCGCCGGATCGAGACCCGGCGCGAGCGGGACCGCCAGGCTCTGGAGGCGCTCTTCGCCGGCAGCCATGGGCTGCCCGAGGGCGAGGATGGCCGCATCATCCCGCCTGCCCCCGATCCCGGACGTCGCATCGGAATCCCACCGGTTCGTGCGGGCGGGGCAGGGCCGGGCGGGGACAGCTGTTGAGACTTGAGCCGCCCGGCCCCTATCGGAGCGCTGACCTTGGGAAGGAGGCACTTCGATCGGTATGGAAGATCCGCGCCCTCTGGACCGGATCTTCGTGAGACACCTGCGATGTCGGCACCGCGGGCGCGGGTTTCAACCGCGACGCGGCCCTGCGCCGGTGACAGGCCCCGGCCATTGTCTCGGTCCTCGCGGAGAAGCGCGGCGCCCCGTTTCAGAGCCCGCACCGGGCCATGCCCGACGTCCGTTACGTGTACCGCGAGCATCGACGAAGATCACGCAGGTCCTCGTGAAGTCTGCCCGTCGGAGTCTCAGGATCGTCCCGCTCCAGGGGTCGGCCCCCTACGTGTCGTCGCGCCAAATGGCTGTGGACTTGGTCGACCACGGCACCGTACAATCATTCCAAAGACGAAGCCGTCGCCGCGGAGATCTGGCGGAGCACGGCTCACGACTGGGCAACACGGCAGGAAACGCATGATCCGTCTGAACCTGAACGGCACCGTCCGCGAGGTCGAGGCCGAGCCCGATACGCCGCTCCTCTGGGTTATCCGCGAGCAGGCGGGCCTGACCGGCACGAAGTACGGCTGCGGCATCGCCCAGTGCGGGGCCTGCACGGTGCACATCGACGGCACGGCGGTGCGCTCCTGCTCGATGCCGGTCTCCAGCGTCACGCCGGACCAGAAGATCGTGACGATCGAGGGCCTGTCAAAGGACCGCTCCCACCCGGTGCAGAAGGCCTGGGCCGAACTCGACGTGCCGCAATGCGGCTTCTGCCAATCCGGGATGATCATGGCGTCGGCGGCCTTGCTGGCCCAGAACCCCCACCCGAGCGAGGCGCAGATCCGCTCCGAGATCACCAACATCTGTCGCTGCGGCACCTACAACCGTGTTCTCGCCGGCATCAAGCTCGCCGCCGATGGCGGCCAGGCCGGTTGAGGAGAGAGCCATGAACGCGTCCGCGAAGAAGAACGCCCCCGTGACGAACCTCTCCCGCCGCGCCTTCGTGGCCGGCACGGCCGCCGCCGGCCTCAGCCTCGGCTTCCACGTACCCTTCCCCGAGGCTGCCGCGCAGGGGGGCGCCCCCGCGCTCACCCCCGAGGTCAATGCCTGGGTGGTGATCAAGCCCGACGAGACCGTGGTGATCCGAATCGCCCGCTCCGAAATGGGCCAGGGTACCCTCACGGGCCTCGCCCAACTCGTCGCCGAGGAACTCGGCTGCGACTGGAGCAGGGTTGTCACCGAGTACCCGACGCCGGGCCAGAACGTCGCCCGCGGCCGGGTCTGGGGCGATTTCGGCACCGGGGGCAGTCGCGGCATCCGTGAATCCCAGGACTATGTCCGCAAAGGTGGCGCCGCCGCCCGCATCATGCTGGTGGAGGCCGCGGCCAAGGGCTGGGGCGTGGCCCCCTCCGAGTGCCGGGTCGAGAAGGGCGTGATCAGCCACGCTGGTTCCGGCCGCACCACCACCTTCGGCGCAGTGGCGATGGAAGCGGCCAAGGTGACGCCGCCGAAGGAGGTCGTCCTCAAGGACCCGAAGGACTGGACCATCGCCGGCAAGCCGGTGAAGCGCCTTGACACCGTCGAGAAGACCGACGGCAGCCAGGTCTACGGCATCGATCTGACGATGCCGGGCCTGCTGAACGCGGCGATCCGCGATTGCCCGGTCTTCGGCGGAACGGTGAAGAGCTTCGACGCCAAGGCGGTCGAGGGCATGCCCGGCGTGAAGAAGGTCGTCGCGGTGGGCGAGTCCGGCGTGGCGGTGATCGCCGATACGTTCTGGCGCGCCAAGACCGCCGTGGAGGCCTTGCCGATTGTCTGGGACGAGGGCCCGAACGGTCAGGTCTCGAGCGAGACCATCGCGGCGACCCTGCGCGAGGGCCTCGACGCCGAGGACGCCTATGTGGGCAACAAGGGCGGTGACGTCATGGCCGCCCTGAAGGGCGCGGCCCGGGTCGTGGAAGCGACCTACGGCGTGCCGTTCCAGAACCACGCCACCATGGAGCCGATGAACGCCACGGTGCGCTGGACGCCGGAGCGCTGCGAGGCCTGGGCGCCGACCCAGAACGGCGAGGCGGCGCTCGCCGCCGTGGCCGAGGCCGCCGGCCTCTCGGCGACCCAGTGCGACGTCTACAAGCTCCTGCTCGGCGGCGGCTTCGGCCGGCGCGGCGCCACCCACGACTGGCTCCGCCAGGCGGTGCTGATCGCCAAGGAGATGCCCGGGACCCCGATCAAGCTGATCTGGACCCGCGAGGAGGACATGACCCACGGGCGCTACCACCCGATCACCCAGTGCCGGATGCGCGCCGGGCTGGACGAGGCCGGCAACGTCACCGGGCTGCACATGCGCATCTCGGGGCAGTCGATCTTGGTCTCGGTGGCGCCGAACCGAATGGTGGACGGCAAGGACCCGGTGGTATTTCAGGGCCTCAACCCCGGCGGCGCGGAGGCTGCGATCGGCTACGCGATCCCGAACATCCTCGTGGATCACGCCATGCGCAACCCGCACATCCCGCCGGGCTTCTGGCGCGGCGTGAACATGAACCCGAACGCCATCTACCTCGAATGCTTCATGGACGAACTCGCTCATGCGGCGGGGCAGGACCCGCTGGCCTTCCGGCTGAAGCTGATGGACAAGCACCCCAAGCATCGGGCTGTGCTGCAGGCGGTGGCGGACAAGGCCGGCTGGGGCACGACGCCTCCGCAAGGCGTCCACCGGGGACTCGCCCAGATGATGGGCTTCGGCTCCTACGTGGCGGCCGTGGCCGAGGTCTCGGTCGGCGATGACGGGGCGGTCAAGGTCCACCGCATCGTCGCGGCCACCGATCCGGGCCACGCCCTCAATCCACAGCAGATCGACGCTCAGATCGCCGGCTCCTTCGTCTACGGCCTGTCGGCGGCGCTCTACCAGGAATGCACGGTCAAGGACGGCCGCATCGAGCAGACGAACTTCGACACCTATCCGGTGATGCGCCTCGAGGAGATGCCGGTGGTCGAGACCATCGTGATGCCGTCGGGCGGGTTCTGGGGCGGCGTCGGCGAACCCACGATCGCGGTGGCGGCGCCCGCCGTGCTGAACGCCATCTTCGCGGCCACCGGCAAGCGCGTGCGCCAGATGCCGGTGAAGAACACGGACCTGCGCCGGGCGTGAGGCGCTCGGGCATGGTCGCGGCCTGGCTCCTGGCCGGGTCGGTCGGGGTCGCCCCGGCGGCGGAGCGCCCGCCGCCGGGGGCGTCCTCCTGCGCCGGATGCCACGCCGAGGGGGCGGCGATGGGGGCGATCGACGGGCGCCCGGAGGCCGAGATCGCGGCCGCCCTGGCCGAGTACCGCTCGGGGGCGCGGCCCGCGAGCGTGATGAGCCGGATCGCCAAGGGCTTCTCGGAGGCGGACTCCCAGGCGATCGCCGCCTACCTGTCGCGGCAACGCCCGACCGAGCGGGAGACGAACCACCCCACGAGCCAGGAACGACCATGAATCCGACGCGCCGCGCGCTCCTCGCCACCGGGGCGGCCTTCGCTCTGGGGCGGCCGGCTCTGGCCCAGTCCGCCGCGAAGGTCGTGGTGGTCGGCGGCGGTTTCGGCGGCGCCACGGCCGCGCGCGCGCTTCACCGCGGCGGCCTCGATGTGACGCTCGTGGAGGCGAACCCGACCTACGTCTCCTGCCCATTCAGCAACGAGGTCATCGCCGGCCTCCAGCCCATGGCGGCGCAGCGGTTCGGCTACGAAGGTCTTGTCCGCGCCGGCATCCAGGTGGTGCATGCCGCCGCCACCGGTATCGATGCGGGCGCGCGCCGGGTGACGCTCGCCGACGGCAGCACGCTCGCCTATGACCGCCTCGTGCTGTCGCCGGGGATCGACCTGCGCTTCGACGCCATACCGGGCTACGACGCGGCCGCGGCCGACCGCATGCCCCATGCCTGGAAGGCGGGCGAACAGACGCTCCTGCTCGCCCGGCAACTGGCGGCCATGCCCGAGGGCGGTACCGTGGTGCTGTCGGTGCCGGGCAACCCCTATCGCTGCCCGCCCGGTCCCTACGAGCGGGCGAGCCTGATCGCCCATGTGCTCAAGACCACCAAGCCGCGCGCGAAGCTGATCCTCCTCGACGCCAAGGATACCTTCTCAAAGCAGCGCCTGTTCCAGTCGGCCTGGGCCGCGCTCTACCCGACCCAGCTCGAATACGTACCGCTGGCGGAGGGCGGTCAGGTCAGCGCCGTCGATCCGGACGCCATGATCGTCCGCACCGACTTCTCGGAATACAAGGCCGACGTGGCCTGCATCATCCCGCCCCAGCGGGCCGGCCGGATCGCTGCGGTCGCCGGGGTCGCCGATCGCAGCGGATGGTGCCCGATCGACCCCGTCACCTTCGAATCCCGGCTGGTGCCCGGCATCCACGTCATCGGCGACGCCGCCATCGCCGGGGCGATGCCGAAATCCGCCTTCTCGGCCAATGCCCAGGCCAAGGTCTGCGCCGATGCGGTGATCGACCTCCTGGCCGGGCGCGCCCCCGAGATCCCGAAGCTGATCAACACCTGCTACAGCCTGGTGGCGCCCGGCTACGGCATCTCCATCGCGGGGGTCTACCATCCGGCGGGCGGCGTTCTCGCCGACGTGGAAGGCGCCGGCGGGATCAGCCCGGTCGATGCGCCGATGGCCCTGCGCGAGCAGGAGGCGCTCTACGCCGCCGACTGGTATCGCACCATGACCCGGCAGGTCTTCGGGTGAGGGGGGTGCTTTTCTGGGCCTGGATCGCCTGCGCGATCCTGCCCGCAAGGGCGGAGGCCGGAGAGGTTTCGGAGGCGGAGGGGATGCGACCCGTGGCCATCGTCGGCCAGGCCATTCCCGCGAGCCTGACCGGGGTACCGGGCGATCCCGCGCGGGGCCGGGCGATCGTCACCGACCGCACCAGGGGACTCTGCCTGCTCTGCCATGCCGGGCCGTTCCCCGAGGAGCGCTTCACCGGCGATCTCGGCCCCGATCTCACGGGTGTCGGCGATCGGCTGGCATCCGGTGCCCTGCGCCTACGCCTCGTCGACGGCCGGGTCTTGAACCCGGACACCATCATGCCCTCCTATTACAGCCTCGCGGGCACCGTGCGGGTCGGCGCGGCCTGGCGGGGCCGGCCCGTCCTGGGACCCCAGGAGATCGAGGACATCGTCGCCTTCCTGGCGACGTTGCGCGACACACCATCGGAGAGGCCGGCGCCGTGAGCCCGCAGACATCCCATCGTCCGAGCCGTCGCGGACTCCTCGCCCTGGGACCCGGCATCGCCGCGACCGTGGCCCTGCGCCCGGTGGCGGCCGGGGCCGCGACCCGCACCGAGAGCACCGCCGAGGCCATCCGGCGCTTTGCCGGCGAGGCCGAGATCCAGGCGGGGCGCATCCGCCTCGACCTGCCGCCGCTGGTCGAGAACGGCAACGCGGTGACGATCACCGTGACGGTGGACAGCCCGATGACGCCGGAGGACCATGTCCGCCGCATCGCGGTGTTCAACGACAAGAATCCGCAGCCGAACGTCATCACGGTATACCTGGGGTCGCGCGGAGGTCGCGCCGCGATCACGACCCGGATCCGCCTCGCCGACACGCAACGCATCACCGCCATCGCGGAGACCAGCGACGGGCGCTACTGGTCGACCACGGCCGACGCCATCGTCACCCTCGCCGCCTGCCTGGAGGGCTGAGCCGCCATGGCCCGCACCCTGATCAACGTTCCGAAGACCGCCCGGGCCGGCGAGGTCGTCACGATCAAGACCCTGATCTCGCATCCGATGGAGACCGGCTTCCGGCCGGGGGCCGACGGGCGCATCCGCCCGCGCGACATCATCACGGAGTTCACCTGCCTGTACGACGGCGAGGCGGTGTTCCGGGCCGAGCTGTTCCCGGCGACGGCGGCCAACCCCTACCTGACCTTCACCCTGCGGGCGACGCAGACGGGCACGCTCACCTTCACCTGGCGCGGCGACAACGGCTTCTCGCAGACCGAGACCGCGACCCTGACGGTGACGTGAGGCGGCTGGCGCTCCTGATGCTGGCGGGCCTGGCGGCGGGCCCGGCGCGGGCGGGCGAGATCCCGCCGGCCGACCGGCGCTCGGGCTTCGACACCATGAGCCCCGACATCCAAGCGATGCAGCGCGACGGCATGGCCAACCCGGCCCTGCTCTGGCTTGAGGACGGCGCCGACCTCTGGGGCAAGCCGCCGGCCCCGGGCGGGCCCGCCTGCGCCGGCTGCCACGGCGAGGCCGGAACCGCGATGCGCGGCGTCGCCGCCCGCTACCCGGCCTGGGACGCCGAGACCGGGGCGCCGATCGACCTCCAGGGCCGGGTCAACGCCTGCCGGCGCCGCCACCAGGGCGCGGAGCCCTATCCGTACGAGAGCCGGGAGCTCCTCGGGCTCACCGCCTACGTCGCCGCCCAGTCCGCGGGCCTGCCGATCGCGGTCCCGGACGATCCCCGCCTCGGACCCGCCCGGGCGGCCGGCAAGGCGCTGTTCACGCAGCGCATGGGCCAGCTCGGCCTGTCCTGCGCCGCCTGCCACGACGCCAATCACGGGCGCCGGCTCGGCCCGGCCCTGATCCCGCAGGGACATCCCACCGGCTATCCGCTCTATCGCCTCGAATGGCAGGGGGTCGGCTCGGTGCAGCGGCGCCTGCGCAACTGCATGACGGGGATGCGGGCCGAGCCGTTCGCCTACGGGTCGCCGGACTTCGTCGCCCTGGAGCGCTACCTCATGGACCGGGCCGCGCCCCTGCCGGTGGAGACCCCGGCGGTGCGCCCGTGAGGATCAGCGGGCCCAGGCCAGCGCGAGGCCGCCGGCCGCCGTGAGCAGCACCACGATCCAGGGCGGCACCCGCCCCACGGTGAGGAGCACGAAGGCCAGCACCGCGAGGGCGAAGTCGCGGGCATTGCCCACGGCGCTCACCCAGACGGGATCGTAGAGGGCGGCCCCGAGGATGCCGACCACGGCGGCGTTGGTGCCGCGCATCGCCGCCTGGGCCCGGGGGCGGGCGCGCAGGACGTCCCAGTAGGGCAGGGCGCCGTAGACCAGGAGCAGGCCGGGCAGGAAGATCGCCGCCAGGGCGATGGCCGCCCCGGCAAGGCCGTGCGGCGCCGGCTGGACCGCGGCGCCGAGATAGGCCGCCACGGTGAAGAGCGGCCCCGGCACCGCCTGGGCGGCGCCGTAGCCGGCAAGGAACCGGGCCGGGTCGATCCAGCCGGGGCCGACCAACTCCGCCTGCAGCAGGGGCAGCACCACGTGGCCGCCGCCGAACACCAGGGCGCCCGAGCGGTAGAAGGCGTCGAACAGGGCGAGTCCCTGGGCCGCCGGCCCCCCGCCGCCCGGTGCGGGCAGGACGGGCGCGAGGAGGGCCGGCCCGACGAGCAGGATCGCGAACAGCATGAGCGCCGCCGCGCCCGCCCGGCGCGAGACCGGCACCGCGAGGCGGCCGCCGGTCGCGGCGGGGCCGGCCCGGCACAGGATCAGCCCGGCCGCCGCCCCGAGGCCGATCGCCAGCACCTGGCCGACGGCGCCGGGCAGGACGACGACGCCCGTCAGCGCCGCCACGGCGATCCCGGCGCGGGGCCGGTCGGGGGCGAGGGTGCGGGCCATGCCCCAGACCGCCTGGGCCACCACCGCCACGGCCACGAGCTTGAGGCCGTGCAGCACGGCCTCGGCCCAGGGCCCCGTCAGGGCGCCGGCCCCCAGGGCAAAGGCGAGGAGCACCAGGGCGGAGGGCAGGGTGAAGGCCGCCCAGGCGGCGAGGCCCCCGAGGAGTCCGCCGCCCCGCAGCAGGCCGAGGGAGAACCCGACCTGGCTGGAGGCCGGCCCCGGCAGGAACTGGCACAGGGCGACGAGGTCGGCGTATCCGGCCTCGTCCATCCAGCGCCGGTGCTGCACCAGCTCGGCCCGGAAGTAGCCGAGATGCGCGATCGGGCCGCCGAAGGAGGTGAGGCCGAGCTTCAGGAAGACCCGGAACACCTCCGCGGGCGATCCTCCGGCAGGGGGGAGTTCGGGAGGGGGCACTTCGGCAGGGGAAACTTCGGGAGGGGGAACTTCGGCAGGGGAAACTACGGGAAGAGATCCGGCGGCGGAGCGTTCCGCGGCGAGGGATCGTTCGGCGGCGAGGGATCGTTCGGCGGGTGGGCCGGCCGCCGGGCTCGGCCCGGAGGCGAGGTTCGGGGATTCTCCCGGCAGGTTCACCCGTCGCTCCTCGCTGTCCGATCGGCCGGCAGGGCCGGTCGGTCCGAGGCCTACCCTGTACCGGATCGGTGGGCGAACGCCACGGTGACGTTTTCCGTCGCCCACCGCCGATGCCGGCGGGTCAGGCCCCGCCGAGCGCCGGGGATCAGGCGTGGAGCAGGCCGTGATCGACGAAGTGGAGGTTCTCCGCCGTCAGCAGGGCCTTCTCGACGCCCTTGAGCAGGATCGTGTCGTGGGCACTCAGCGTGAGCAGGGTGTCGGCGCCCGTATCCGTCAGGTGGGCCTGCAATTCGGCGAAGCTCGAGACCTGGGCCCTGTCCAGCTGCAGGGTGTCGTGCCCGCTGCCCGAGCCTGCATGGAACCCCGTGATCGTGTCCCTGCCGAAGCCGGAGGCGAACACGAAGGTATCGCCGCCGAAGCTCTTGAAGGCGTCGCTCGCACCGGGCGTGGAGACCAGCGTCTGATCGGCCCGGAAGGCGGTCTGGGTATGCGAGCCGTCCAGCTTCGTCCGGTCGACGAAGCCGATCCGGCCGTCGGCGGTGTAGCTGGCGTGCTCGGCGACGTGGTCCCGGCTGGTGACGCCGCTGGAATAGATGTCGGACGTCTTGTCCGCGTGCTGAACCACCTTCCTGATGACGGCGCCGTGGGTGTCGTAGGTCTCCAGCGTGAGATCGGTCCCGACGACCTTCTTCGACATCAGGCTGCCGTCTTCGCGGAACTGCTCCTGCAGCACGACCTTGCCGGTCTTGTCGTAGCTGGTGTGGGCCGAGGCGTAGGGCCTGCCGGTCAGGCCGTCGACATAGAGCTCGCTGGAGGTGTCGGGATGCTGCACGACCTTGCTGGTGAGCGTGCCGGAGGCGTCGTAGGTGGAGGTGACCCGGTCCCCGTCGATCAGGGCGAACTCCGTCCTGCCCTTCTCGGTCGAGACCGGTACGGGAGCCGGTGCCGGTGCCGGGGCGGGCGCCGGAGCCTGTACGGGCGCGGTCCCGGAGACCGGAGCCGACGTGTCGGTCCCGGTCGACGCGGAGGCCGGCGTCGTTCCGGTCGCGGCATGCGAGGCGGTGGAGCCCGGCCCGGTCTGCGTCGCCGCGACGAGCGTCGACCCGGCTCTGCCCGACTGCGCCGCGACGGCCTGGACGATGGAGGACGCGCCGGCGGATGCCAGGGTCGCGAACGTCTCTCCGCTTCCGAGCGTCATGCCCCAGTCGTTGTAGAGATGGGTCGCGCTCGAATTTTTGTAGAAGACGTTGTTGGAATGGTAGTTGCCATGCTGCTTGAAGAAGGAGTCGCCGGCGTTCAGGTAGATGGCGTTGTCATGGAAGGATAGCTGCCCCGATTTGTAGGGCGCGTCCAACAAGACGCTCGCGCTGGTCTTGGCGCCGTTTTTCTGCTCCACGACCGTGTTGTGGGACAGGTCCACGTTCCTGAACGTGCTGGCGAAGGCCCCGCCGCCGTTGTGCAGGGAGAGAAAGCCGCCGTTGTTCAGGCTGACGTTGTTCGAGATCGCAATGTTGGTCAGGGTGCTCTTGAACCCGCCGGCCTCGACGAAGCCGTCGCTGTTCTCGACCCAGTTGTCGTGGATCTTGATGTTGTTCATCGAGCCGAACAGCTCGATGCCGCCGCCATCGGTGCCGTAATCGAAGCTCGGCGCCTTGGCGTTGACGATCCTGGTGTACGAGACCTCGTTGTTGCTGTTGGCGATCATCACCCCGGCGGCGCCGTAATCGTCGTCGTAGACGTTGGCCGTGTTCTTGATCATCTTCAGGTCGTGGAAGTAGCTGCGCGTGACGAGGTTGTCGGTGCCGCTGAGCATCACGCCTTCGCCGACCTTGCTGGCCTCGACGTTCTGGATCGTGATGTGGCTGGCGGACTTGCTGACGTTGACCCCGGCCTGTCCGGCGCCGGTGATGTTCAGCCCGTCGATGACCACGTACTTGGCGTTGCCGACGTAGATCCCGTCGGAATAGCCCGTGGCGCTGTTGCCGATCTTGGCGGCCGGGCCGGTGCCGTAGCTGGTGAAGGTGATGGGAGCCTTCTCGGTGCCCGATGCGCTGATGGTGAGCGCGCCCGTGTGGGCGGCCGAGGCGGTGTAGGCGGTGCCGGCCTTGAAGGCGACGGTGTCACCGGCCTGGAGCTTGAGCTTGTTGACCGCGTCGAGGCTGCTCAGGGGCGCTGCCGCCGATGTGCCGGCATTTCGATCCGAGGCAGACGAGGAGGAGTTGTCGACATAGTAAATCGTCACAATAATGCCTGTTATCTGCGTGCTCTCGTGCGATCAAGCTCGATCTCTGCACAAAATTGCAAATCTGCGGCGCATCTCGATGAGAAAGACAGGCTGCTGCGAAACGCATATGTTCAACTAACTTCGTCAGCATATGGTTAAAAGCTATGCAATCAAGTCGATTTTTATCAAATTGTAACAAGCTATCGTAAGAGAATATATGCTGATCTACAGGTGTTATCGTAGGAATTATCTTTTCGTGTTTCGGAAGTTCGAGAAAAGATCACTAAAAGCCTGGATCAAGAGGCGTATCGATCGGGTCCGAGATATTCGGACGCCCCAGGGCGGTCGATCGGACTTAGCTTAGCCATTGGCGATCGCATCGGATCGGGCACCGTAAGTTGACGGGCGAATTACGGCGCTCGGCGCGAAGCCGAATACCACGGCATCCCCGCAAAAGGCATTTTGTCGCACCGGGAATAATCTGCGTCGTCGTTGTCGCAGCGAGCAACGGCCAAGACGAGGCTCGCTCAGGAAGCGCGTGCCCCTGGTACAGGCCCGGGCCGCGTCCCCTCAGACGCCGGCGCCGTTCGCCCCGCGCCGGCTGAGCAGGTCCTTGCGGAACTTGGCGTCCAGGCGCTGCATGAAGTGCTCGGCGCAGCACATGTGGTCGTGCATCTCGCGGCGGACGGCCTCGGCGTCCTCGGCGCGGTAGGCGGCCACGAGGGCGCGGTGGCTGGCGAGGTTGTGGGCGCCGAAGGCCTCGTGCTCGGTGAGGCTGTCGCTGCGGAACTCGACGAGGTCGCGCAGCAGGCTGTTGAGGAACCGGCACATGAAGGCCAGCAGCGGGTTGTCGCTGGCGTCGCACAGGATGTCGTGGAAATCGACCTCGACGACCCGGCCGAGGCCGCGCTGGTCGCCCGCATTGGCGGCCTCGCAGGCGGCCATGTTCTCCTCCAGGCGGCGGAACTCGGCCTCGCCGAGGCGGCCGACGACGCTGACGCCCAGCGTCACCTCTAGGCTGCGGCGCAGGGCGTAGACCTGGGCGAAATCGAGCTCCTGGAAGTGCAGGAACCGGCGCAGCTGCTGCGCGGCGGCGTCCACCGAGATCGGGCGGATCTCCGGGCCGCCATTGGGGCCGGACTGCATCGTCACCAGCCCCTGGACCTCGAGGGCCTTCAGGGCCTCGCGGATCGTGCCCTTGGCGCAGCCGTAATGCTGCATCAGGGCGCGCTCGTTCGGCAGGCGGTCGCCGGGGGCCAGGCGCTCGCGGGCGATCCGGTTGCAGAGATCCTCCGCGATCTGGTCGGACAGCTTGATCCGCCGCATCGGCGCGGGCGGCTCCGCCGCCTCGGGCGTGGTGGTCATCGGGGGACCTGGTTCGTCGGGGGCGTCCAGGCCACGTCGGGATCGAGGGGGAAGATCGGGCGGGCGAGCTTGGCGAACGGGAACAGCCCGTAATCGGAGCTGGTGACGCCCCGGCTCGCGCATTCCACCACGGCCCGGGCGATGGGCTCGAAGACCGGCCGGCAATACATCCGCGACTTCAGGATCAGCACCCGGGCCGCGGCCGGGTCGAGGCCCGAGCCCGTGAACACGCCGAGGTCCCAGGGCTCGTGCGGCTCTTCCGTCACCAGGATGCGGGCCGCCCCGGTGTCGAGCACCGCCGCACGGCCCATGTGGCAGCGCTGGCCGGTATAGGTCGGGCCGGTGATGACGTAGGTGCCGTCGCCGAGCGCCGCCACCGTCCCGGTCAGGGGGAGGGGGGCCTGGCGCTCGAAGCCCGGCAGGGGCACGCGGTTGCCGAGGCCGAGTTCGACCCGGGCGCCGACGCCCGCCGCCTGCAGCGCCGCGACGGCCTCGGGGTCGCAGATCGGGCCGGCGAGGATGCCCTCCATCCCGGCAGCCAGGGCGGCGGCGAGGACGTCCATCACGTCGCAGGTGCCCCCCGACATGCAGTTGTCGCCGTGGTCGAGGAGGAGCACCGGGCCTTCGCCAGGCCCGGCCAGCACCGCCTCGGCCGCCGCGATGGACCCGGCCAGCGGCGCCTCGTCGTAGACGAAGTCCTGACGCGCCTCCCAGAGCCCCGCGGCGAGGTCGCGGGCCGCCGCATCGGCGGCCTGCTGGGTCTCGGCCGTGACCGTGACCGAGACCCCGGCCTCGGCCAGGTCCGCCAGGGAGAAGCCGCCGAAGATCGTGGCGGCCAGGACGCCGGGGCGGGCCTCCGCCGCCCGGGCGGCCGCCACCGCCGCCTGCATCGGGCCGGGCACGCGGGTGTCCATGCGCAGGGTGTGGGCGAGCATCGGCGGGTGGACCCAGGCCCGGCACGGGCTCAGGCCCTCGTCGAGCATCCGCCCGACGATGCCGGCGACGAGGGCGCCCGTCTCGGCCATGTCCACGTGCGGATAGGTCTTGAAGCCGGCGATCGCGTCGCAGTTCGCCACCATGCGCCCGGTGATGTTGCCGTGCAGATCGAGGGCGACGCCGAGCGGCACGCCGGGCGCCAGGGCGCGGATGCGGGCCAGGAGTTCGCCCTCGCCGTCGTCGTGGCTCTGCGTCACCATCGCCCCGTGCAGGTCGAGGAGGATCGCGTCGCAGCCGGGGCGGATCGCCTCGAGGATCGCCGCGCTGAGCGCCTCGAAGGCCGCGTCCGCCACCGGGCCGCTCGGGTTGGCATGGGCCGAGACCGGCACCGCGACGGTGGCGCCCCGGCCTTCCGCGAAGCGGATGAAGGCGCCGAGCGCCGTGGTGCTGTCGCGCCCCGCTGCCAGGGCGGCCTCGCCCCAGAGCGGGGCGAAGGCGGCGAGCGGCGTCGCCAGGGGCGAGAAGGTGTTGGTCTCGTGGTTCACCCGGGCGGTGACGATACGCATGCGCTTCGAAGCCTTGCTGGGATTGGGATCAGGCCGCGGGGGCGTGGCGGGCATCGTAGTCGAGCACCGCGTCGAGGAGCACCTGCGCGCCGGCGGCGCATTCGGCGGGCGCGGTGGATTCGGCCGGGTTGTGGCTGAGGCCCCCGGCGCTCGGCACGAACACCATGGTGGTGGGCACCAGGGCGGCGACGTGGGCGGCGTCGTGGCCGGCCCCCGAGACCATGTCGCGGGTGGCGTGACCGCCCTTCTCGGCCGCGCGCCGGACGGAGGCGATGCAGGCGGGGTCGAAGGCGACCGGCGCGGTCCGGGCGATGGTCTTCAGCCGGGTCTCGAGGCCGAGCTCGGCCGCGACGCGCGCCACGGCCGCCTCCAGGGCCGCCTCCATGGCGTCGAGCACCGCGTCCTGCGGGTGGCGCAGGTCCACGGTGAGGAAGACGTGGCCCGGGATCACGTTGTTGGAGTTCGGCGTCACGGTGAGGTGGCCGACGGTGCCGACCGCGTCGGGGGCGTGGGCCCGGGCGGCCGCGTCCACCGCCTCGACCAGGCGGGCGGCGCCGAGAAGCGCGTTGCGCCGCATCGGCATCGGGGTCGAGCCGGTATGGGCGGACTGGCCCTCCAGGGTGACCTCGTACCAGCGCATGCCCTGCACGCCCTGCACCACGCCGATGGCGGCGCCCTCCGCCTCCAGGATCGGGCCCTGCTCGATGTGCAGTTCGAACATCGCCCCGAACGGCACCGAGCCGGCGGGGGCCGCGCCGCGATAGCCGATGGCGTCGAGGGCCGCGCCGAAGCGGGTGCCGGCGCTGTCCTGGCGCGCCTCGGCCCAGTCGCCGGCATAGATGCCCGCATAGACGCCGGAGCCCAGCATGGCGGGGGCGAAGCGCGCGCCCTCCTCGTTGGTCCAGTTCACCAGCAGCAGCGGCGCCTCGGTGACGAAGCCGGCCCCGTCGAGGGTGCGCAGCACCTCGAGGCCGGCGAGCACGCCCAGCACCCCGTCGAACTTGCCGCCGGTGGGCTGGGTGTCGAGGTGGCTCCCCAGCGCGATCGGCTTCAGGTCCGGGTTCCGGCCGGGGCGCAGGGCGAACATGTTGCCCACCGCATCCACCGTGAGGGTGCAGCCCAGGGCCGCGACCTGGGCCCGCAGCCAGTCGCGCACCCGGCGGTCCTCGTCGCTGAGCGTCAGGCGGGCGATGCCGCCGTCGGGGGTGGCGCCGATGGCGGCGGTCTCCGTCAGGGTGTCCCAGAGGCGCTCGGCGTTGATGGTGAGGTTCGACATGGCTGTCCCGGGTTCCCTGCTGCTCACGCCGCCTTCACGCCGAGGAAGCGGTCGCGCGCCGCCTCGTCGGCGACGAAGTCGGCATTGCCGGCCGCGTAGGCGACGCGGCCGAGTTCGAGGATGTAGTGGCGGTCGGCGAGGCTCGTGCAGACCGCGAGGTTCTGCTCCACCAGCAGGATCGGGACCCCGGCCTCGCGGATGGCGCGGATCTGGGCGACGATCTCCTCGACGATGACGGGGGCGAGGCCCTCCACAGGCTCGTCGAGCATGAGGAGCTTCGGCCCGGAGAGGAGGGCGCGGGCGATCGAGAGCATCTGCTGCTCGCCGCCCGAGAGCTGCGCGCCCCCGTTGCGGCGGCGCTCCTCCAGGCGCGGGAACATGGCGTAGATCTCCCGCAGGCCCCAGGGCGAGCCCTTGCGCACGGCGATGGCCAGGTTCTCCTCCACGCTGAGCAGGCTGAAGATGCCGCGATCCTCCGGCACGAGGGTGAGGCCGGCCCGGGCGATGCGATGCGCGGGCCAGCCGGCCACGTCGGTGCCGTGGAAGCGCACCCGGCCGCCGCGCGGGGGCAGGAGTCCGCTGATCGCTTTCAGCGTCGAGGTCTTGCCGGCGCCGTTGCGCCCGAGGAGGCAGACGATCTCGCCCGCCCGCACCTCCAGGCTGACGCCCTGGAGGATGTGGCTCTTGCCGTAGAAGCCCTGGACCGCGTCCAGGGCGAGGGCGACCGGGCCGCTCACGAGACCAGGTCCCCGGTGATCATGTTGCCGAGATAGGCCCGGCGCACCTCCGGGTCGTCGCGGACTCTTGCCGGCGGCCCCTCCACCAGCACGCGGCCGGCGCGCATCACCGTCACGGTGTCGGAGATGTTCATGACGATGCCCATGTTGTGCTCGATGAACAGGACGGTGTGGTCGCGCCCGAGGTCGCGGATCAGCGCCGTCATCGCCGCGATGTCGTCGATGCCCATGCCGGAGGTCGGCTCGTCGAGGAGGATGACCTTCGGCGCCGCCGCCATCGCCATCCCGACCTCGAGGCGCCGCTGCTGGCCGTGCGAGAGCTCGCCGGCGGCGCGCAGGGCCACGCGGGTGAGGTCGAGGCGCTCCAGCATCGCCTCCGCCATGGCCAGCGCCGGCCGGTTGGCCTCGGCCCGGCGCCAGGGGGCCAGCGCCTGCCAGGGCGTCCGGCCCTGCGCGGCCAGCCGCAGGTTCTCGCGGACACTCAGCGTCGGGAAGAGGCTGGTGACCTGGAACGAGCGGGCGAGGCCGAGGCGCACGCGCTCGTGGTCGGCCGTGCGGGTGATGTCCCGCCCGGCCAGGGTGATGCGCCCGGCCGAGGGCGCGATCCGGCCGGTCAGGGCGTGGAACAGCGTGGTCTTGCCGGCGCCGTTCGGGCCGATGATCGAGTGGACGCTGTTCTCGGCGATGCGCAGGGTCACGTCCTGCAGGGCGACGAAGCTGCCGTAGCGCACGCTCAAGGCGTCCGTGGCGAGGATCGGCGCGCTCATCGGGCGACCTCCGGTGCGCGTCCGCTCTCCGCCACCGGGAGACCCTCCGCCGCGGGCGCGACCGCGGGGTCGGCCACCACGGGCCGGTCCGGCGCCGGGTCGTCGGGCGGCGGGGCCCGCGTCACGAGGGCGACGGCGCGCTCGATCAGGCCCCAGAGCCCGCGCTGCAGGAACAGCGTGATCACGATGAGGAGCAGGCCGAGGAGGAGGAGCCAGCGCGGCCAGATCGCCGAGAGGGCGTCGGCGGCGAGCAGGTAGGCGCCGGCCCCGAGGAGCGAGGCGAACAGGTTCGCGGATCCGCCGATGATCGTCATGATCAGCAGGGTCTCGCTGGTGTGGTAGTCGATGTTCGACAGCGGCGCGACGCCGATCAGCATGGCGTGGAGCGCGCCCGCGAAGGCCGTGACCGCCCCGGAGATCGCGAAGGCCGCGACCTTGAAGGCGCGCACCGGGTAGCCGATCGCCCCGGCCCGGCCCTCGTTGTCGCGGATGGCGAGCAGGGTGCGCCCGAAGGTGGAGAGCGCGACCCGCTGCAGGGCGGCGAAGAGCGCGAGGAAGAGCACGGCCACGAAGGCGTAGTAGCTCCAGGGATCGCTGAGGACCGTGCCGGCGAGGCGCGGGCGCGGGATGTCGAGCAGGCCGTTGTCGCCGCCGGTGATGCCGCTGAAGGTGTAGGCCAGGAAGTAGAACATCTGCGAGAAGGCGAGCGTCAGCATCACGAAGTAGACGCCCTGGCGCCGGATCGAGACCCAGCCCACCACGGCCGCCACCAGGGCGCCGAGGGCGAGCGACAGTAGCAGCATGACGGGGGCGGGTAGGCCGGCCCGGACGAGGCCGAGCCCGGCGACGTAGCTGCCCAGGCCGAAGAAGATGCCCTGGCCGAAGGAGAGGAGGCCCGTGTAGCCCAGCAGCAGGTTGCAGGCGGCGACCGCCAGCCCGAAGATCAGGATCTCGCTGGCCAGGGTGCCGGAGCGCATGACGAGGGGCAGGACCAGCACGGCGGCGACCGCGAGGCCGAACTGAACCAGGGGCCGGTCGAGGACGGGGATCATCGCGAAATCCTCCTCAGGCCCGGCCGAACAGGCCGCGCGGCATCGCCATGATGATGCCGGCCATGCCGAGATAGATGACGAGGCGCGCCCCCTCGGGCCACAGGGTGGCCATCAGGCTCTGGGCGATGCCGACGAGGAGGCCGGCCGCGAGCGCCCCGGCGTAGCTGCCCATCCCGCCGATCACCACCACCACGAAGGCGATGCCCAGGGCCTCGACCCCCATGAAGGGCTCGACGCCGCGGATGGGGGCGGCGAGTGCCCCGGCCAGCCCCGCGAGCCCGGCGCCGAGGGCGAACACCGCGGTGTTGATGCGCAGGGTGTCGTAGCCGAGGAGCGCCATATTCGACGGGGATTCCGACCCGGCCCGCACGATGGCGCCGAGCCGCGTCCGGTCGAGGAGCCACCAGAGGCCGGCCGCCAGGATCGCCGTGAAGCCGATCACGAAGAGCCGGTATTCCGGATAGATGAAGTCGCCCAGGATCATCACGCCGCCGAGTTCCTCCGGCGGGGCGACGTTCCCGCCGATCGGCCCCCAGACGATGATGACCAGTTCCTGCACCACCAGGGCGAGGCCGACCGTGACGAGGATGTGGAAGGTGTGGGGCAGCTTGTAGACCCGGCGCAGGAGCAGCATCTCGGTCAGGGCCGCCAGCCCCGCGACGACGAGGGCGGCCAGCGGCATCGCCACCCAGAAGCTCAGGCCTCGCTCGACGCCCTCGTAGGCGAGGTAGGCGCCGAGGAGATAGAACGCCCCGTGGGCGAAATTCACGAACTGCAGCAGCCCGAAGATGATGCTCAGACCCACCGCCAGCAGGAAGTAGAGCATCCCGAGGCCGAGACCGTTCAGGATCTGGAACAGGTAGGTCACAGGGTCTCCAGGTCCGTGTCAGGCATTGGTTCGAGGGTTGCGCCGACCAGCGCGCCACCGCGTCATTCCGGGGCCGCGAAGCGGAGCCCGGAATCCAGAAACACAGGTGGCGTCTTGCTTGGCTCCGTCAGCGGCTCTGGATTCCGGGCTCGCCTGCGGCGCCCCGGAATGACGCAACGCTTGAGCGACAACCGGTCTGGTGAGGAACCTCGGCTCCGGTTCACCCTCACGCCATCTTGCAGCCGGCGGCCTCGGGCGAGAGGAACGACTTGCCGGACTGGATGACCTCGGCGAAGTCGTCCTTGTCCTTCATGGCGGACTTCGCCTTGCCCTTGAGCAGGTAGTAATCCTTGATGACCTGGTGGTCGGCGGCGCGGATCTCCTCCTCGCCGGTCAGGCCCGCATAGCGCATGCCCTCGAGGGTCTTGATCACGGCGGGTCCGTCGGCGGCGCCGGCCTTGGCGGCCGCGTCGAGGAGCAGCTTGGTGATCTGGTACGAGCCGGCGAAGGAGTAGTTCGGCGTCATCTTGGCGGTCTCGCGGACCTTGGCCACCAGGGCCTTGTTCAGGGGCGAGTCGATGCCGTGCCAGTATTGCGCGCCGAAATAGACGCCCTCGCAGAGGTCGGCGCCCAGGGCCTCGAACTGCTCCAGGCCCGAGGCCCAGGCGAGCACGATGGTCATGCGCTTCTTGAGGCCGAAGCTCACCGCCTGGCGCAGGGCGTCCGAGGATTGCGAGCCGAAGTTGAGGAGCAGCAGCACGTCGGGCTTGGCCGCGATGGCGTTGGTCAGGTAGCCGCTGAACTCCTTCTCGGCCAGCGAGTGGTAGCTGTTGCCGACATGCTCGACGCCCTTCTCCTGGAAGACCGCCTTGGCGGCGCTGAGCAGGCCCTCGCCGAACACGTATTGCGGGGTGATCGTGTACCAGCGCTTGGCCTGGGGCATCTGCGCGATCAGCGGGCGCACCGTCTGGGCGATGGCGCCGAAGGTCGGCACGGTCCAGCGGAAGGTGCCCCGGTTGCAGTCCGACCCGGTGATCTCGTCGGCGCCCGCCGTGGTGATGAAGACGCCGTCGGACTTCGCCGCTTCCTTGCCCATCACCAGAGCCTCGGAGGAGAGGATGCCGCCCGCGAAGAGACGGGTGCCCTGGGCCATCGCCTCCTGCACCTTGCGGGCGGCCGGTGCCGGCTTGCCCTCGGTGTCGATGTCCGCGACCGTGACGGCGCGGCCGAGGACCTTGCCGGCCTCCTGGGCGGCGAAGGCGGCCCCGAGGGAGGCGTACTTGCCGTTGGCCGCGAAGGCGCCGGAGATCGGCAGCGGCGCGCCGATGACGAGGGGGCCGTCGGCCGCGCGGGCGCCGCGCAGGAACCCGGGCAGCGGGAGGCCGGAGGCCCCCAGGGCCGCCGCCGTGAGCGAGGTCTTCAGAAACGCACGACGATCACGCATGGCACCGCTCCCCGCTCTCGCGTCGGATAAACTATCCAAACTATACGCATAGAATATGCGCCGCTGAGATCCGTCAAGTCGGGCCGTGATGTTGCACTGCACTTGCGCAGGAAGGCTTCGAAAGCGTGGAATGCAGGCAGGGAATGATGCGCGCGCGGGCACTCGGGCCAGGAACGTGGGCCAAGAGCGTAGAACATGGGCGCGGGACACGGGCGTGTATTATGGGCGCGGATCGAAGCCGCCGCGCAGGCCGCGGACGGACCGGATCGTCTTCGCTGCGACGCGCACCGGTGTCAGGCGCCCGCGGCACTGCGGCGGGATTGGACCGACGCGGGAGGAGACAGGCCGGGGCGGCGTCCCTCAGCGCCCGGGCGCGACGAGGTCGTCCACGAGGGCGATGTAGGAGGCGAGCATGCGGTCCACGCTGAAGGCCGCCGCGGTCCGGCGGGTCGCCCCGGCCAGGCGCGCGCGCTGCTCCGGTTGCGCGACGCGGGCGAGCCGATCGATCAGCTGATCGGTCCGTCCGACCTCGAAGAGGTAGCCGTTGACCCCGTCCTGCACGATCTCGGACGCGCCCCCGATCTCGGAGATCACCAGCGGCACCCCGCCGGCGAGGATTTCGAGGGCGGAGAGGGAGAGGGTCTCGATCGACGTGCTGCACAGGACGCCGACGTCGAAGCCGGCGATGCTCGGCCGGACGTCGCCCTGCTCGCCCGTGAACACGACGTGGGGCGTCATCCCGGCGGTCTCGACGACCTGGGTCAGTCGCTCCCGGTCGGGACCGTTGCCGACGAAGACGATCTTGGCGGGGATGCCCCGCTGCCGGAGCGCGACGAGGGCGTCGACGAGCTGCGCGTGGTTCTTCTCCGGCCGCATCGTCGCCACCAGGCCCATGACGAAATCGTCGGGCTGGACGCCCCAGGCGGCCCGGGTCGCCTCGCGATCCCCCGGGCGGGGCGCGAAGTGGTCGAGATCGATCCCGTTGACGATCGCCTCGTCGCGGGTCCCGGTAAGCCCGCGCGCGCGCCAGTAGGCCCGCTGGTTGACGCTGACGTAGACGAGGCGGTCGACGAACCGGGCCGCGATCCGGAACAGCGCCGTGCGGGGGCCCTCGCCGGGGCGCGGCACCGTCGTGTGGAAGATGCCGACCACCTTGCCGCGCAGGCTCCAGCGGAACGGCAGGGTCACGATGGTGGGGGCCTGGTTGACGACGAAGAGGACGTCGGCGTTCTCCTGACGCAGGGCTTTCCCGATCCGGAGCCAGGAGCCGAAATCGGCCAGGCCGCGGCAGCCCAGCATCCGGGCGCCCTGGGCGCCCGGCAGGGCGAGGGTCTGCGGGGAGCGGCCGCGGCCGAACACGACGACCGAGGTGGGATAGCCGCGCTCCATCAGGCGTGCGCGGAGGTCGAGCGTGTGTCGCTCCGCTCCGCCCATATCGAGACCCGGAACGAAAAAAGTAAGTTTAGGCTTCACGCTGGTCGCTCGATCTGTGGCGCCTGACTCCGCATTCGTCTGTATATTGGTGAAAGGTCGACATCCACTGGCGATATTATTCCGTTCGGAAAAACCATTTCCCTGATCTGGAACCGGCCGTATAACGACGCCGCAACGATCCCGTCAGGCGGAGTGCTCGCATGCAGGCTGTGGCTGCCCTCCAGCGGCTTTCCCGGCGCTTCCATCTCGGCGGCCTGCGCCCGCTGTCCCGCATCATCGACGGCATCGTCCGGGTCGGGTTCGCCGCCTCCATCCCGGGGCGGGCGTCGATCGGGAAGGGCGTGATGTTCCATCACAGCGGCATCGGCGTCGTGATCAACGGCGCCTCGGTGATCGAGGATGGCTGCGAGATCGGTGTCCACGTCGTGCTCGGCGGCCGGACCCCGCTGCCGGGGGCGCCCCATCTCGAGCGGAACGTCATCGTGCATGCGGGCGCCAAGATCATCGGGCCCATCACCATCGGCGCCGGCTCGGTGGTGGCGGCCAATGCGGTCGTGATCGAGGACATGCCCGCCAACGCGCTCATCGCGGGCATTCCGGCCGTGGCCAAGCGAAATATTGCCGATGTGGACGCCTACCGGCACAGGGCCGGCGAGGGGGCGGTCGCGCCCTGAGGGGCGGTCTCCGGCCGCTGCGGCCCGCTCCGCGCCCCGGCGGCGCAGGGGGCCGGCCAAGCCCTCACCGGTCGTCCAGGGCCAGGGTCCGGATGGGGGCCTGCGGCGCCCGGAGCGATTCGCCGAGGAGCTGCGCGTACTGGTCGACCATGCCCTCCACCGAGAGGCCGCTCACCGAGGGGCGGGCCTGCGCCGCGAGCCCGGCCCGGGTGGTGGCGTCGGCGGCGGCGACCAGGCGGTTCACCAGCATGTCGGTGTCGCCGGAGGGGAAGAGGTAGCCGTTGACGCCGTCCCGGACCAGTTCCGAGGCGCCGCCGATCTCCGACATGATCATGGGGACGCCGCTGGACAGGAATTCCAGGGCCGACAGGGAGAGCGTCTCGACGGCGTTGCTGCACAGCACGCCGACGTCGCAGGCGGCGATGAGCGGACGGACGTCGGCCTGCTCGCCGGCCAGGATGACGTGCTCCTCGATCCCGGCTTCGCGGGCCTTGGCGAGGATCTCCGCGCGGGCCGGGCCGTCGCCGACGAGCAGGGCGCGGGCGGGGATGCCGTTCCGGCGCAGGACGGAGACAGCTTCGACGAGCTGGCAATGGTTCTTCTCGGGCCGCAGCGCCGCGACGTTGCCGATGACGTAGTCCGTCTCGGCGAGGCCGAACCGCCTGCGCGTCTCGGGACCCGCGGCCTCGTTCTCGGCGAAGCGCGCGTGGTCGACGCCGTTGATGATCACGGCGGTCTTCCGGCACTGGAGATTCCGCTTCGTCCAGTAGGCCCGCTGGTTCGCGCTGACATAGACCAGGACGTCCGCGAGGCGGATGGCCGCCTGGAACAGGAAGAACGTCCGCTCCTCGGACTTCCTCAGCACGGTGGTGTGGAAGATGCCTATGATGGGCGCCCGGGAGGCGCCGAGCAGCCGCAGGACGACGGCGACGATCAGGGGGGCCTGGTTGACCGCGACGACGAGGCCGGGCCGCATGCGCCGCAGGCTCTTCCAGGCGGTCACCCAGCCCCGGATGCGGGACATGCCGGCGATGTTGAGCTGGAGGACGTCCTCGGCTCCCTCCATGCGGAGGATCGCCTCGGAGCGGCGCGGGCCGTAGACCAGGACCTGGGTGTCCCAGCCCCGCCGGCGCAGGCGCGCCCTCAGATCGATCGTATGGCGCTCGGCACCGCCGACATCGAGGCCCGGAAGAAAGAAGACGATGGGGCCTTGCTCGGCATACGATCGTATTCCCGTCATATCGACTGCATGCTCCATGGTACCATGTAAGATCAGTGGAACACGGCTCGATGCTCACACAGGGTTCGACCTACGAAACGTTTTTGCGCGGCGCTGAAAAGGATCTGCATGTCCTCGTACAGCTTCTCGATGCTTTCCGCGGTCCGGAAAGTCGGGCTGCCGTTGGGCATGAACTCCGAGGAGTGAAGCGTGAACTGGACGTAGTCGCGTCCCTCGGCCTCCGCGATGTCGAGAACCTCGAGCATGTCCTTCACGTTCCGACCGTTCGGGCGCAGCCAGAACACCCGGTCCACGGACTTCCCAAGCAGCTTCCGCGCCAGCCGCGCCGGCAGCGGCCGGCGCTGCCGGATGATGGTCATCGGAATTTCGAGCAGCCGCGCCGTGCCCGGCCTGTCGATCCGCTCGAGGTCGATCCGGTAGGCGTGCTCGGGAAACGCCGAGAAGTCGGCTCCGCCCCGGCCCGTCGGGGACCCGGGATGGCTGGTCCACGAGACGTTGGGGGTCACCGAGCAGTCGACCAGGTAGCCGAGGGCCTCCAGCGCCTGCGCGGAGACGGCGTCGAAGCCGAACCGGCCCGCGCGATGGCTCAGGATCGGGATCTGGAACGTATCCTCCAGACACCGGGTCATCGTCTCGATCTTCTGCCGGCGCACCGCCGCCGGGTATTCGAAGAGGTAGGGCTGGTGCTCGGCGTCGTCGGAGGACAGCGGCACGATGGGCGGCGAATCCCACCCGTGCAGGTGCATGCCGATCTCGGCGGCGTTGCGCCTGAGAACGTCGCGCCCGAGCTCCTGGAACACCGGGCAATTCGCCATCTCCCAGTTGGTCAGGTAGGTCGGACGCAGGCCGTGGCGCTCGCAGAGCTGCTGGAAGCGCGGGAGCGTCTCCGCATTGCGGGTCAGGGCCGGACGCGGCTTCGCCCAGACGTCGTCGCCTTCGGTATCGATGGACAGCAGGAAGGACGGACGCTTCGCTCCGGGGCTGCTCTCCATCCTCATAGGGCTCGGGATACCTCGGCGGGGAGAAGCGAGTCGGTGCGGTCCATGAGCCCCTCTAACAAATATCGATAGGTATCCGCCATAGTCTCGACGGAGAACTGCAGCGCCGATTGCACCGCCGCCTCCGCATAGCGGGCGCGCTCCTTCGGGTCTGCCAGGGACAGGATCGCCTGCGTCAGGCTCTCGTTGGAGCCGGGCTCGAACAGGAGTCCGTTGATCCGGTCCTGCACGATCTCGGACGTGCCGCCGATGGCCGGCATGATCATCGGAACGC
This sequence comes from Methylobacterium sp. TK31, assembly GCF_055361545.1. Lineage (NCBI taxonomy): Bacteria > Pseudomonadati > Pseudomonadota > Alphaproteobacteria > Hyphomicrobiales > Methylobacteriaceae > Methylobacterium > Methylobacterium sp. TK31. The sequence continues at coordinate 4,500,797 of NZ_CM143964.1, forward strand.
CCATCGCGATGAATTCCAGCGCACTCAGCGGAAACGTCTCGGCATGGGAGCACAGGACGCCGAGATCGGACGCCGCGATCCACGGCCGCACGTCGGATTGCGAGCCCGCGAAGGTCACGCTCGAATGAACCCCCAGCGTCGTCGCCAGCGTCTCGATCGCGGGCCGCGTCGGGCCGTCTCCGACGAACAGGATCCGCACCGGCACGCCCCGGTCCAGCAAGCTGCGGGCCGCGTGCAGGAGCTGTTCGTGGTTCTTCTCGGGGCGGAAGGCCGCGACGAGCGCGAGGACCAGCGCGTCCTCCCGGAACCCGAGTTCCGCGCGGACGCGCTCACGCGCCACGGGGTCCGGGCGGAAGCCCGCCAGGTCCACCCCGTTCGGGATGACCTCCATCCGCCGGGCGCTCAATCCCTGCTCCTGCCAGACCCGCTTCTGAGTCGCGCTCACGAAGACGATGGCGTCGGCCAGGCGCAGGGTCCACTTGTAGAGGAAGAACCGCCGCATCTCCTTCTCGAGGAGGTAGGTCGTGTGGAAGACGCTGATGACGCGGGCGCGCGTCGCCCCGAGGAGCCGCAGGACGATCGCGACGATCAGCGGCGTCTGGTTCACGCCGACGATGACGTCCGGCTTGAGCGTCCTGAGGGTGGACCAGAGTCGGAGCCAGCCCATCGGATCCGACATGCCGCGCAGGTTGAAATGGATCGGATCCTCTGCGCCCTTGGCCTCGGCCATTTCTCGCGACCAGGCCCGGCCGTGGACGATGAGTGCGGTAGAAAAACCTCGGGCTCGCATAAGATTTCGCAACTGAACGGTATGGCGCTCCGCGCCACCGAGGGTCAGTGTAGGCAGAATGAATACGATTTTGCCTGCATGCGCACGACTTGCGATAGATTTCTCGGGTGCCGTCTTCCGGGTATTCGGCTGCTTGTCTAGCATAATGCGCTGCTCAATGCCCGCGATCTACATCTCTGGCGGCGGATGACGTCGATCGTACTGCGCCAGATTGTAACGAATAATCTCTTTTCGACTCGCTAACGCATCAGAACAGCTGCCGGTTACACGGCTTATTGGGCCCAGCGCCACGCCATCTCCCCATGGCCGCTCGCAGTTCGGGGTTCTAAAGCAGGGGATGCCATTTGCCCATCGGCGCCAGTTTGCGCCGTGGACGTTCGATCCGATCCGGGAAGGGCGTGGCGGGAAGGGGCCCGACCGGCGATGAGCAACTGCACAGGAAACGGGAATCAGGTCTGTATGAAGTCCTGAATGGTGTCTTTCAGGATCAGACAGGTCAAACGACCCGTCACATAAGCGCCGGTGTCAATATTGATTCGGTTCGGGTGCTGCTCAGGTCTGGGAACGGGGCTGTGACCATGGACGATGACGGCACCGAAATCTGCTGGCCAGGAGAGAAAAGGTTCGCGAATCCAGAGCAGGTCCCGAGGGCGCTGCGTATGAAGGGACCGGTCCGGGTGAACCCCGGCATGAACGAACAGGTAGTCGCCGCACAGAAACGTCCAGTCGAGAGTCTTCAAAAGGCCGATGTGGCTATCTGGCACGTTCAAGAAGATTTGATCGGAAAGGTTCGCGGCCGACGTTGGGCTATTGAGTTGACCGGACGAGTCGAGGCCATAGGAGAGCAGTGTTTCGCGCCCACCATTGCTGATCCAACTCGCAAGACGCGACGGATGTGAGAGGGCGTCGATCATCATCGCTTCGTGATTGCCGCGAAGCAGCACGATGTCCCGGCCCATACTGAGTGCGACGAGCCGGTCGAGGACCTGTGCCGAGTGCGGCCCGCGGTCGATGTAGTCGCCCACCAGAACGATCACGTTGCGTGGGCACGGATCGGCCTCGGCATGCGCGTCGATCTTCAGAAGCATCCGGTCGAGAAGATCGTGGCGGCCGTGGATGTCGCCGATCGCATAGATGCGAATACCGGGCGGGACGGCGGGTGGATGTCGCGCGATCGCACCGGACACGCCGCGGCGATGCTTCGAGCCCGGGTCCACCCGGCGAGCCAGCCAGCGGCTCAACATGCCTGACGATCTCCAACGTGATATCGGCGGTACGGGGCGAGGCCGAGAAGATCCAGTCGGATCTCTTCGGTCGCCGGACCGTGATCCGCGTCTGCAGCGGGCATACGGCGCGGCTCAGCAATAACTGAGCCGCGCCGTCCGCTCGATATCAATCGGCAATCGCCGCCGGGCGCCGCCGGCCCGGCGGAAACGGATCTTCCGGGCGGATCAGCGGACGACCAGCGCCGCATCCGAGGCCGGCACCGAGACGCTCCGGAATATGGCGCTCAGCTTTGCGAAGTCCGAGGCCGGATGCTCGGCGACGTAGATGATGTCCTTGTTCCGGACATACAGGTCGTTGGTCAGGAAGACGCCGGCGGCCTTGGTCCAGTTCGCCCGGTGGATCGTTGGGATCAGGTCCCCCTGGTAGCTGGAGGTGTCGACCCCCATCGCCTGAAGGGCGTCGCGCGACTCGTAGCGGAGCAGGAAGATCGCCCCGGCATCGGCCCGGAGCCCGTCGAGGCCGCCGCTCTTCGAGATTGCCTCCGCGAGGGTCACGTTGTCGTTGTCGAAGGTGAAGCGCCGGTTGTTGGTGCCCCCGATCGCGCCCGGCGACGGCGTCGAACCGAGCACCATGAAGACCTTCTGCTCGCGGGAGACGTAGATCACGTCGCCGGGCCGGACCGCGACGTTCTGGGACGGGTCCCGGACGATCGTGCTCAGCGACGACTGGCCGGTGGCGCGGCCGCGCTGGATCGTCACGATGGTCTCGTAGGCCGGGTTGCGCGGCCCGCCGGCGCGCGCGATCGCGCCGAGCACCTTGAGGCCGCCGGGATCGAGCGGGATGCGCGCGGGCTGGTTCACTTCGCCGATCACGCTGATGTCGTTGCCGCGGCGCTCCGCGATGGTGACGACCACCTGCGGCTCGATGGCGCGATTGCGGAGCTTCTGGACGATCTCGGCGGACACGTCCTGCGCGGTGCGGCCGCCGACCCGGATGGTGCCGGCATAGGGCACCACGATGTTGCCGGCTGCGTCGACCTGCTGGTTCGGCACCTGGACGAAGTTGCCGGCTCGGGACCCGGCCTCGCTCGGGATGAACAGGCCGCCCGAGGCCGCTTCGAAGATCGTGATGGCCAGGATATCGCCGAAGCCGATGAGTCCGGTCCGCGACGGTCCGCGTTCCATGAAGTCTCTGGCGAAGGCGGGGTTCTTGGCGAGCGTGAACCGGTTCGACGCCTGGATCGCCTGTGCGCTCAGGTCCACCAGCGCGTAGCTGACGGTGGGGGCGGTCTCCTCCACGATCACATCGGCGTTGTCGAGGAAGCTGCTCTTGGTGGGTCCGTCCTTCGCGACAGGCTGGCAGGCTCCGACTCCGAGGCCGATCAGGAGAGTTAGAACTACGGACCTCATTCACGAGTCTCCTGAATGCAACATGGAGTGCCGCATCTCAATTTTCAAAATGTGGCTTATAATCAGAAGAGCCCCACCGGGATTTATCCATCTGGGCTTGGTGGAGCTAGCCGAAGGTTATGCGTTTCTGCTCTACAGTTTCATTTGCGGCCAACCGTTACATTGTCGCAACACGTTAGTTGCAACTCACGGGTACAATGAATCTGTCGATCGTGCGATTTTTTGATTTGTGTTCGTCGTGTCCCGGGCTTAGGAAGCTTGCATGAACAGGATCTGTCTGCTTTTCGCAACCCTTGCCGCCTGTTCGATCGGGGGTCCGATCGTCGGCGCGCACGCTTCGGACCTCGGGCCGAGCTACGCAGGCGGTTACGCGCCGCGGCCGATCGCGCGTCCGCTCGCCGTCGCCGTGCCGCCGTGCAAGGACGGCATCGTGCTTCTCCTGCGCTGCGCTCCGCATGTCGAGGTCCCCTTGTATCCCGACGATGTCGCAGTCCTGAATCAGGTCGCGACGGCGCCTTTGCTGCGAGCCAAACCCTACCGGCAACTGTATTCCTGGGATTAGGCCGGCACGATCGGAGCCGGGAGGGCGTCGTGCGGCCCGCCGAATGCCCCGAACCGAGCGTCTAAGACAATCGTCATAGGCTTTTGCTCTTAAAGAGCCGAAAAGACTTATGGTGAACGATCGTTTTCACGATGCCGTTACAGGAGGCGTGGGAATGATCCTCCGGCAGCGCCCCGATGATCGCGGGCGCCGCCGGACGATTCGCCTCAGGCCCGTGGCGGGACCGTGATCTCCGTCGCCAGGCCGGCCGGACCGAGGCTGCCGCGCCAGACCAGGCGCGTGGCCGGGACCTTGAGCCCGAAAGCCGGCGAGACCCAGCCTCCGGACAGCGCCGATTCACCTGTGGACGCCGTGACGGTGCCCGGGCTGTCGAAGGCCAGGACGAGGAGCGGCGCTCCGTTCCGGCTCGCCTGCCATGCGCCGTCCGTCTCCTGCAGGGTGATTCCCGGCGCGAATTGGAACACCAGATCCCCGGTGAGCGGCTGCGGCGGAACCGGATCGAGCCGGTCGATGATCCTCAGGCCCGTGCTCGTCGCCTCTACGGTGCGGACGTGGTCCGTCCCGAGGCGGCGGCGATAGCCGTCATGGCTCGCCGTCACCGACCACTTGTCCCCGGATTGCACATGCTCCACCCGGGCCTTGGCTTTGTGGGACCAGTTGAACGGCCCCGAGATGGTGCTCTGGTCGAGGCCCGCCAGCATCAGCGTGTTGTGCGCCGCCGTCCCGCGGAACCAGTCCCGCCACGGTCCGCCGGAATGGTAGAGGTAGGTCCCGGGATCCACGAGGACCGGCTCGCCATCGAGGGCGAGCATGATGGCGTTGGCGTCCGCATGGCCGTGGGCGGCGATCGCCAGGTATCCGAGCGGGCCGTGATCGAGCACCAGCACCAGATCGCGGCCGCGACGGGCCTCGCGCACTACGGTCAGGCCGCCCGTGGGAAAGGTCTCGAGGCCCAGGGGCGGGAGCGCACCGGACCGCGGCGCCGCGAAGACCGCGTCCCGCAATTCCGGTTCGGCGGAGACCGGGCCGAAGGGCGGCTGCCCGAGATGCCCCGCGATGGCGGCGCAGACCGAGGCCGGGTAGGCGGTCTCCGGAGGGACGGTCAGGGTCAGCACGCGCCCCTCGTCGTCGTCGCCGATGGCCGGCACCGCCCCGCTGGGCGTCGCGAGGGTGCCGACGAAGCGGGCGAAGGCGGCGAGCCGGGTCCCGACGATGGCGGCGAGCGGACGCCCCGCCGCCCGCGCCGCGGCACTGGCGAGCATCAGCATCTCGGCGGTGAAGGCGCCGTAGGTCGGGGACTGCTCGGCGGGAACGCCGTCGTCCAGGATCTGGCTGGCCGCCTCCCGCTCCAGGATCGCGCGGGCGTCGCTCTCGGCCCTGCGCGATTCGGCGAGGTCCGGTAGTGCCAGGGCGATGAGGAATTCCGCCATGGCCTCGGCGACGAGGTGGTTGTTGGCCGAGCTGAACCGCGAGGGATAGCGCCGGAGCCAGTGGAGATGGGCGGCCAGCATCACCCGGATGCGTCCGACGCTTGCGGCCGACAGGACGTCGCCGCAGAGGCTGGCGACGACCAGCAGGGAGACGGACCGCAGGGCCAGCTCGATCCCCGAGTTCCAGCCGAGGCCCCGGAACGGCGGGTTGGCCTCGTACCAGCTCTCGATGGCCGCCTCGATCGCCGCGAGGGCGGCGCGGTCGCCCTCCAGCGCCACCCGGGCGGCCAGGGGCTGGAGGTGCTGCAGGCGGTTGAACTCCCAGACGTACTTGATGTCGCCCAGGGTGCGCTCGTGCCGGTAGGGGATGTCGAAGCAGAAGCGCTCCGACCCGGGCCAGGTGCCGCCCGTCACCGGATCGAGGTGCCAGACCTCCGCCGGGAAGAGCCGCGAGGCCGCCCGCTCCGGCCAGGCGACCCCGAGCGCGGTGAAGCGCCCAGCGAGGAGCGTGTCGCCCGCCACCCGCACCGCCGCCGCCAAGTCCGGGGTGACGTTCGCCAGGAAGGCGTCCCGCAATCCCGGGATGACCGGGACGGGCCCGGCCGCCGCCGGGAACGCCGCCCAGCCGTAGGAGCGCCGGCGCGACAGCGACTTCTTGGCGACCTCGCCGACGCGGTGGCCGATCTCGGCCGGGCTCATCGCGGCGAGGCGTCCGATGTACCATTTGAGCGACATGGCTCGGGGTCCCTCCTGGGGCGGCCTCCGGCGGGGGAGGCCCGTGCGGGGAGCCGCCGAACCGGGTCGGCGGCGGAGCGATGGATCAGACGGACAGGCGCGGGTCCGCGCCGAGGCGCGCGGTGCGCCGTCAGCGCCGGCCGTGCGCGGCCGCCGACCGCCAGGCGGCGATCAGCCGGCCGGTATAGTCGACGAATTCGAGGCGCTCCTCGTAGAGGGCGCGGGCCCGGGTCGCCAGGGACCGGCGCAGCTCCGGCCCGTCGAGGAGGCGGCCCAGGGCGTCGGCGAGGCCCGGGACGTCGCCCGGCTGCACCAGGAGCCCCGTCTTCCCATCCTCCACGATGTCCGGAACCGCTCCGACCGGGGTACAGACCACCGGGGTCTCTCGGGCGAAGGCCTCGATCACCGAGAGCGGCAGGTTCTCGTCGTAGGAGGGCAGCGTGAGGATGTCGGCCTCGCCCAGGAGCGCCTCGAAGGCTTCGCCCGAGATCCAGCCCGGGATGGAGACCCGCTCCGCGAGGCCGAGTGCCGCCACCGCCTGGCGCGTCTTCTCGACGTCGCCGTCGCCCGCCAGGGTGGCCCGCCAGGGGCGGTCCTTCAAGAGCCCGAGGGCGGCGACGAGCTCGACGATGCCCTTCCGCTCGCCCAGGCGCCCGGCGAACAGGATGTGCAGCGGCCGTCCCTCCACGCGCTCACGCCGGCCGGGGTCGCGCGTCGCGTTCGGCAGGACGAGGATGCGCTCGCGCGCCGCCGGCACCTTTGCGCCGACATAGTCCCGCCAGACGCTGCCGAGGACCAGGATCCGCGCGCTGCCGGCGAACATCCGGGCGACGGCCTGGCTGACCGGTGCCGGAGCCCCGTCCCAGAACTGGCGGTAGCGCGATCCGTGCAGGTGGAGGACGTAGGGGAGGCCGAGGAGCCGGCAGGCCGCGCTGATGACGAGCTTGCGGTAGGTGCTTCCGGTCTGGGACAGGTTGATGTGGACGACATCGACCCGGGACGTCAGCTTGCGCCGGACGAGTTCAGCGAGCAGGCGGAGGATGAGCAGCGGCGCCGCGGCCTGCGAACCCTGGCCCCGGCTCGTGAGGAAGGTCACGTCCGTATCGACGAACCGTGGCAGGCGCAGCGAGACCCGCAACTCGTCCATCAGCCGGTCGATCCCGCCGCGTCCACCGCGTCCGAGCGGCGTCACGACGACGACCCGCAGGGGCTGCGGCCCGTCGCGCGTCTCCCGGCGTCCAGGTTCATCCATCCGGTCAGTATCCCTTCGCATGAACTTGCCTTCGCATGAACTCGTCGTCGCATGACCTCGCCGCGGGCCGGCATTGCCGAAGGAAGGCAAGGCCGAGCCGTGACGCGGGTTTCGCATCCGTGCGGCCGGACCCCTCCCGGCTCGACAGCCGCTATAGAGTGTTTTTGGATTTGATGGTGCGAGCCATGTCGAGAAAAGCTCGGCCGATCAAGCGCCTCGACTGGATTTCGCGGTAGTCGGTGCCCGCGCTGTCACCGGGGGCGCTCGGCCGCAGAACGGGACCGGGGTTTCGGCCGAGAGGCCGATCCGTCGGCCGCGACGGTCCGGCTTTAGGTCATCACATTCACGTCAGTGATCCAGATATACCAATCCTGGCCGTTCCGGCCCTGGAACATCGGTCCCGAGCCCCTGTTACGCAGGGACCTCGCCGACGATCGAAGAGGTTCAGGAGCCGCTTCGTGATCCTCGCCACCGATATAAGCGTCCGGCCCGCCCCGTCTTTCCGGAGGCCTGCCATGACCGCGATGAAGCCGCCCGCCTCCGCCGCTGCCGTGAAGGGCTCGGTCAAGGAAGCCCTCGGCAAGCTGATCGGCGACGGGTCGGTCGAGGCCGAGGGCCGCAGCGAGGCGCAAGGCTCCCCCGAGGGGCAAGGCGACCCCGAAGCGCGGGGGCAGCGCGAGGGCGCGTCCCCCGGGGACGAGGCCCGCAGGCCCGGGGCGGACAGGCCGCGCAGGGCCGACAAGCCGGCGACCCGGCCGGCCGGTCGCTAGCGGCGGGCCTCGCCCGACCCGCCCCGCCTCACCCCCGGCGCCCCCGCGCGTCTTCACCCCACCCCTTACCCACTCACCCACTCACCCCGGCCCGCCCCAGGCGCGGCCAACAAGGATCAGGCATCATGGTGGACACCAATCGGATCACGGGCGCGGCCCAGGAACTCGGCGGCAAGGTCCAGGGCGCGGTGGGCGACCTCACCGGCTCGAAGCGCGACTCCCTCGAGGGCCGGGCCCGCGAGGCGCAAGGGGCGGCCGAGAGCCTCTACGGCCAGGCCAAGGACGGGGTGCGCGAGGCCGCCGACACCGTCGCCGACACCGCCCGCGAGCTCGGCGGCAAGGTCCGCGACGCGGTCGGCCACCTGACCGGCTCGGGCGAGCTCGAGGAGCGGGCCCGCCGGGCGCAGGGCGCGGCCGGCGACACCTACGAGCGGGCCGAGCGGGCGGTGCGCCACGCCGCCGACGATGCCTACGACCAGGTCGGGGACGCCTATGCGGCCGGCCGGCGCTCCCTGCGCCAGGGCGGCCACGAGGTCGGCCACCAGGTCGCCGAGCATCCCGTGGCCGCGCTCCTGGTGGCCGGCCTCCTCGGCTACGGCCTCGGCCTGCTCATCCACGGCCGCGACTGAAGCCCCGGCCGCGGCGGCCTTCGCCGCGGCCGGGCGCCTTCGCAGCCGGGACTTCTTCGCAGCCGGGACTTCACGGCTGGAACTTCCACGGCCGGGACCCTGCCCGGCCGCCCCCTCACCCCCCCGACGACCTCACACCCCCGACTGACCCCTCGCCCCGACTGACCCCTCGAACGACCGAGCTTCTCGGACGACCGACGACCCGGAGTACCTGTCACGTGTCCACCTCCCCCCTTCTCGCCACCTCGACCCCCGGCGCCTCCGCCGACACCCGCACGGTCCTGCTCAACCAGGTCTCGTGGGGCGCCATCTTCGCGGGCGCCGTCACCGCGCTGGTGAGCCAGGTCATCCTCAACATGGTCGGCGTGGGCGTGGGCCTGTCCAGCGTCGGCGCGAACGCCGCCGACAACCCGGCCGCCGCGACGCTCTCGCTGGGCGCGGGGCTCTGGTTCGTGGGATCGGGCGTGGTCGCCTCGCTCGCCGGCGGGCTCATCGCCGGGCGCCTGTCGGGCAAGCCCGTCCCGGGTGCGGCCGGCCTGCACGGCCTCGTCTCCTGGGCGGTGACCACCCTGGTGGTGCTCTACCTGCTGACCTCGGCGGCCGGCGGGCTGATCGGGGGGGCCTTCTCGGGCGTGACCAGCACGCTGGGCGGGGCCGGCTCGCTGGTGGGCGGCACGGTGCAGACCGCCGCCCAGGCGGCCGCGCCGTCCCTGTCGAAGATCTCGAACCCCTTCGACGGCATCGAGCAGTCGGTGCGCCAGCAGGCGGCCGGCCAGGACCCGCAGGCGGCCAAGGACGCGGCGGTGGCCGCCATCCGGGCGCTGTTCACCGGTGACCCGGCCCAGAAGGCCCAGGCCGAGACCCGCGCGGCCGACGCCCTGGCCAAGGCGCAGGGCATCCCGGCCGACCAGGCCCGGGCGCAGATCCAGGACTACAAGAAGCAGTACGACGAGACCGTGGCCAGCGCCAAGCAGAAGGCCGAAGCGGCCGCGCTGGCGACCAAGTCGGCGGCGACCCAGGGGGCCTTCTACGGCGCGCTGGCGCTGATCCTGGGCGCGCTGGCCGGCTTCCTCGGCGGCCGCCTCGGCGCGCCGAAGCTCCACACCCTCGCCGCCGGCTACGACGCCCGCCGCGCCTGAGCCGACCCCCGGCCGGTCCCCCCGCGGGACCGGCCGGGTCCATCCACTTAGCCCCGGGGCCCGACCCCATCCCAGGAGACCTGCCATGAACCGCGACGAGTTCCGAGGCGCCGCGCGCCACCTCAAGGGCCGGGCCCAGACCGCCCTCGGCGGCCTCACGGGCGATCCGGCCCGCCAGGTGCGCGGGGCGGTCGACCAGGTGGCGGGCGGGGCCCAGTACGCCTACGGCCGGGCCCGCGACCGGGTCGAGGACTGGGCCGAGGACGGGCGCGACCGCGCCGGCGCGGCCCGGGATCGCGCCGGGTACCTGATCGCGGACGGGCGCGACCGCGCCCGCCAGGCCCGCGCGCGCGGCACCGCCTATGGCCGGCAGGCCGTCCGCTACGCCGACGACCACCGCGCCTCGGCCCTGCTCGGCCTGGCCGCCGTCGCCTTCGCCGTCGGATGGCTCGCCCGCCGTCCCTGAACTGTCGGACCGGGGAGCTGGTGCCATCGCGCCGGTCCCGGTTCACCCGAAGGCACGGACATCCCGGGACGCGAAGGCCTCCCGGGACGCGAAGGTCTCCCGGGACTTGAAGACTCCCGAGACCTGAAGACTCCCGGTCTGTCCCCGAGGGCATCCCGGGACGGACGAGGAACCTGGGAACGCCGTCCCGAGCCTCCGGGCGGCGCAACGCTGGAAAGCCCTTCCGCCCCTGCGGACCGCACGTGGTGATTCCGGCGGCCCGGACAGGCGCCCGCTCCCTGGCCCGGCCGCCGCTCAGCCGCGGGGCAGGATGCAGCGGCCCCGATGGCCGGGCAGGCCACGACGGATCGCCGAGCCGGCGGGTCCGGTCTCCCCAGATCGCGCGCTCACCCGAATCCCTGACCGGCACGGAGGGCGGACACCCGTCCGCAAGCCGCACAATCTCTGTGCAGTGCAGCGCAAATCTTTGCCGCTGCGCAGCGCGTGTTCGCGTCGGAGATGAACAATTCCTTGGGAACAATCGGGTTTCGCCGGCATGGCAGCCATGACCCGGGCGCCTTGTGCGACAGGCGTCGATGCTGTAGCGGAGATTTATTCAAATAAAACTTATGCGTGCCGAAAAATAATATGATCACTGACGATAAAATGCAGACTCGCCATGCCGCAATGCAGCATAACGCACTGCCGATGAACCGTCGGCAGATCATCGGCGGCGCCATGGCGGGCCTGGCGGTCTCGACGCTGCCGGGCGCCTCCGTGCTGGCCGCCCCCGAGGCGCGCAAGGTCGACGTCCTGCTGATCGGCGGCGGCATCATGAGCGCCACGCTCGGCGTCTGGCTGCGCGAACTCGAGCCCGACTGGTCCCTGGAAATGATCGAGCGTCTCGACGGCGTGGCGCTGGAGAGCTCGAACGGCTGGAACAATGCCGGCACCGGCCACTCGGCGCTCGCCGAGCTGAACTACACGCCCGAGGACTCGAAGGGCACCGTCCGGATCGAGCAGGCCGTCAAGATCAACGAAGCCTTCCAGATCACCCGCCAGTTCCTGGCCTGGCAGGTTCAGAAGGGCGTTCTTAAGAACCCGCGCTCCTTCATCAACTCGACCCCGCACATGAGCTTCGTCTGGGGCGACGACAACATCACCTACCTGCAGAAGCGCTACGAGGCCCTGAAGGCCAGCCCCCTCTTCGCCGGGATGGAATACTCGACCGATCCGGAGACGCTGAAGAAGTGGGTCCCCCTGATGATGGAGGGACGCGACCCGAAGCAGAAGATCGCCGCCACCTGGACGCCGGTGGGCACCGACGTGGAATGGGGCGAGATCACCCGCCAGTACGTCGCCGCCCTGAAGGCCCAGCCGAAATTCGACCTGCGGCTCTCCACCGAGGTCGAGGGCATCGAGCGCAACAAGGACGGCACCTGGCGCATCAGCTCCAAGAACCTCAAGGACGGCAGCCGTCAGGCCGTCGACGCGAAGTTCGTGTTCATCGGCGCGGGCGGCGGCGCCCTGCACCTGCTCCAGGCCTCCGGCATCCCGGAGGGCGCGGATTACGGCGGCTTCCCGGTGGGCGGCTCGTTCCTCGTCAACGAGAACCCGGACGTGGCGACCCGCCACCTCGCCAAGGCCTACGGCAAGGCCTCGGTCGGTTCGCCCCCGATGTCGGTGCCCCACCTCGATACCCGCGTGCTCGGCGGCAAGCGCGTGATCCTGTTCGGACCCTTCGCGACCTTCTCGACCAAGTTCCTGAAGGAAGGCTCGTATTTCGACCTGCTCACCTCCACCACCACCAGCAACGTCTGGCCGATGGTCCGGGTCGGCGTCGACCAGTATCCGCTGATCGAGTACCTCGCGGGCCAGGTGATGCTCTCCGACGAGGACCGCTACCAGGCCCTGCGCGAGTACTTCCCCAACGCGAAGAAGAGCGAGTGGCGCCTGGTCCAGGCCGGCCAGCGCGTGCAGATCATCAAGCGCGACCCGGAGAAGGGCGGCGTGCTCAAGCTCGGCACCGAGATCGTCAGCGCCAAGGACGGCAGCATCGCGGCCCTGCTCGGCGCCTCGCCGGGCGCCTCGACCGCCGCGCCGATCATGCTGAACGTGCTGGAGAAGGTCTTCGCGCAGAAGGTCGCCACGCCCGAGTGGCAGGCCAAGATCCGCCAGATCGTGCCGAGCTACGGCACCAAGCTGAACGACGACGCGCAGAAGGCCTACCAGGAGCTGGTCTATACCAGCGAGCACCTGCAGCTCACGCCGCCGCCCCAGCCCGTCGCCGCTTCGCAGGTGCCGGCCACGACCGGCAGGGCTGCCAGCGCCCAGGGCGGCGTCCTGAAGCCCGTCCCCGACATGGCTCCCTGATCGCCGGGCCTCCCGGACGTCGGCCCGGTTCCGCTCAGCGCGGGACCGGGTCCCACGGCACCAGGACCTCGCGGTAGCCGTCCGCCGTCCGCTCCAGGTGGGCGGCGGCCGGGAAGGGATAGTGGAAGCCCTGCAGCAGGGTGCGGTCGGCCGCGATCCGGTCGTAGACCCGGCGCCGCGTGGCCTCGGCCATGGCGGGATCTTGGTCGTACATCACGTGCCAGCCCGGATGGCGCGCGAACAGCACCGGTACGTTGGTGACGTCGGACTGCACGAACAGGCTGTCGCTCCCCGAGGCGAGCAGGAACGACGTGTGCCCGGGCGTATGGCCGGGGGTGCCGAGCGCCGTGAGGCCGGGCAGGACCTCCCGCTCCCAGGCGTAGGGCGTCACCTTCCGGTCGAGCCCGTCGAAGACCCGCCGGACGTTGCGGAACTGGTCCTGCATCCGCCCCGCCGGGGCCCGGCTCATGGCGCCGTCATCCATCCAGTAGGCCCATTCGGCCTCCGGCACGTGGATCTCGGCATTCGGGAAGGCGGGCTTGCCCTCGGGATTCAGCAGGCCGTTCACGTGGTCGCCGTGAAAGTGGGAGATCACCACGGCGTCGATCGCGCCCCGGTCGAAGCCCGCCGCCTTCAGGTTGGCGTGGAACTGCCCCACGGCGCCCCGGCTCGCCTGCAGGGCGGCCTCGCCGTTGCCGGTGTCGATGACGACGCGCCGGCCGCCCGTCTCGATCACCAGGGGCGTGAAGGGCACGGTGAGGCTGGCCCCGTCGCGAAAATCCGCCGTGAGCGCCGCCGAGACCGCGGCGCGATCGGCGTTGAGCACGAAGCGCTCGGGGAGCGGCAGGGTGTTGGCCCCGTCCGTCACCGCCGTGACGCGGACGTCGCCGACCCGGTAGCGGTAGAAGCCCGGCGCCTGCGGCCCGGCCGGGGCCGCGTCGGCCGCCCGCGCCGATGCGCCGGAGCCCGCGAGGGCGGTGGCCGCCAGGGTCGAGGCCAGGAGGGTTCGTCGCGTCGCCTCGGTCATGCCTTGCGCCTCGCTCGAGCGGATTGTCGGTCCCGGGAGAGATCGACCCCGTGTCGCCTCCGTCAACCCTCCGCGCCCCCGCTCATCCGCCCTCGGACCGCCGGCCCGCATCCCGGCGGTCGGGATGTCACCGCGACGGGGTCGTCGCCAGGCGGCGCGCCGTGACGAAACCGAGGCCGGCGATGACCACGGCGCAGAGGCTCAGGGCGGTGCGCTGGCCGAGGCCCTGGAGCGCGCCGCCGAGGATGGCCACGCCGAGCGCCTGCCCGCAGAAGAACGAGAAGGCATGGAGCGCCACCGCCGAGGCGCGGGCGGTCGGCGCCACCTCGGTCACCTGCACCTGGAAGGTGTTGTGGAGCATGTAGAAGCCGAGCCCCATGGCCACCAGGGCGGCGCAGTCGAGCTGCCAGGTTCCGGCCAGACCGATGGTGACGAGGGCGCCGGCGCAGATCAGGCCGCCGCCGATCAGCATCCGCGACAGGCCGAGGAAGCGCAGGAGCAGGCCCACCGAGAACGCGTAGATCAGTCCCCCGGCGGCGAAGCCGGCGAGCGCCAGGCCGGCCTCGCGGGCGCCGCCCTCGCCCCGCGCCTCGATCAGCGGGGCGAGGTGGGGGAAGATCCCGAACACCGCGATCGCCTCGATGAACACGGCCCCGAACAGGATGCGGGCGCGCGGATTGGCCACGATGCTGCGGTAGCGCGCCACCGCCGTGCGGAAGTCCGGCCGCCGGGCCGGCGCCGCCGCGCCGCGGTCGAAGCCCAGGAGGGCCGCGCCGCAGCCGAGCGCCGCCACCGCCGAGGTGATGGCGAAGACTCCGGCCCAGCCGATCGCCCCCTCGATCAGGCCCGCGAAGGTCGAGCCGGAGAGCTGCCCGAGGATCACCGCCACGAGGAAGCGGCCGATGGCGACCTGCCGGCGCTCGATCGCGATGCGGTCGCCCATCAGCGCCAGGGCCAGCGGCACGACGCCGCCGGCGCTGCCCCCGGCGATCATCCGCAGGACGAACAGGGTGTCGAGGTCGGTGGTGAGCGCGCAAGCCGCCAGCGCCAGGGTGAGGATGGCGAGGCAGATCGTGATGATCCGTTCCTTGCCCAGGGCGTCGCCCACGGGGCCGAGGATCGGCTGGATCAGCGCGTAGGGCAGGGCGAAGGCGGTGGAGAGCAGCGCCACCGTGTGGGGATCGCTGCGCAGGTCGCGCGCCAGCACGCCCACCAGCGGCTCGATGGAGCGGCCCGCGAAGGTGCTGGCGAAACCGGCGAAGGCCAGGATCACGATCAGGCGCGTGGTCGAGAACTCGGCCTTCAGGTCCGGTGTCCTTGATGGAGGGCAGGGGGGCGGAGGAGGGTGCGGCGGAGAGAGCGGCGGAGGGGACCGGGTACCGGGGAAGGCCCCCGGAGCGGCTTCGCCATACGCGGCCGGGACCGGCCCGTCGATCCCGGCTCCGCGCCGGTCAGGCCTGGACGCCGGCCCGGGCCACGTCGCCCGCATCGGGCAGCTCGGCGATGCGCCAGCACAGGTCCATGACCCGGCGGACCTGAGCGTCGGGCAGGATACCCTCCGCGAGGTCGGTGAACTTGGTCTCCAGCGCGGCGTCCGACATCGGCCGTTCGACGCTGCCGATGGCGTGCTCGATGCGCCGGGGCAGGCTGCGGCCGTCCTTCAGCACCACCGTGAGCTCGACCTGCTCGGGCCGGATCGCGGGATCGACCACCGGCTTCACCCGGGCGCGCAGCCCCACGACGACGGGGTCGTTCACCGCCCGGTCGCTGAACTGCTTCTCGCCCCCGGCCCCCTCCACCAGCGCCACCGCGACGGCGTGGGTGATGCTGAACTTGCCCTCGAGGCCGGTGCGCGGCGCGGTCTTGCCCGTGAGCTCGAGCACCAGGGGGTGGACCTTCATGTCGACCCGCTCGATCGCGTCGGCGGTGAGGTGGTTCTCGTTGCGCAGCTGCACCGCCGCGTCGATGGCCGGGTGCATGACGATGCCGCAGGCGAAGGGCTTGTAGGTGTTCAGCGCCGCCTCGTAGCGGGTGCCGAGCCCCTCCGTGATCTCGCGGTAATCCTGCTTCGTCGAGATGGTGTTGGCCCAGCCGCGCCTGGCCTCGATCATCCCGTCCGAGCTGGTGTAGTTCTTGGCGGCCAGGATCGCGGCGAACAGGCCGTTCGCGGCGGCCCGGCCCGGATTGAAGCTCTTGTTCATGGAGCCGAAGGATTCGCGCAGGCCCACGGGCTGCGAGGCGGCGAGCCCGAGGGCCCAGACCATCTGCTGCTCGGAGAGCCCCATCAGCTTGCCCGCCGCGGCCGCCGCGCCGAACACCCCGGCGGTGCCGGTGATGTGCCAGCCGACATCGTAGTGGTTCGGATAGACCGCGTTGCCGATCCGGCACTCGGTCTCGACGCCGAGCACCAGGGCGTTGAGGAAGTCCGCCCCCGAGACCGGGTGCATCTCCGCATAGGCGAGGATCGCCGAGGCGACGGGACCGGCCGGGTGGATCACGGTCTTCAGGTGGGTGTCGTCGTAGTCGAAGATGTGGCTGGCGACGCCGTTGAGGAAGGCCGCGTTCATGATGTCGAAGCGCTCGGGGCGCCCGAACAGCCCGGCCTGCGGCGGGCCGGAGAACGGCTTCACGGCCGAGACCGCGACGTCGAGGGTCTGGTGATGCGAGCCGCCGATGGCGACGCCGACCCAGTTCAGCAGGGTGCGGGTGCCCTCGCGGCGGACGGCCTCGGGCAGGTCCGCGTAGCGGGCGCCGACGACGTAGCGGGCGAGAATCCGGGTGACCTCCGGCGGCACCGGCTTCGGCTCCGCCCTGGTCTCGCCCTTCGGATCGGAGGCCGCCTGCGCGGATGGGACGGCGCTGCCGGCTCCCACGAGCGCGAGGCCCGCGGAGCCGAGCAGGGCACGGCGGTCGATCGTCGGCACGGGCATGGGTCTCTTCCTCTGGCGTCTTGCGGCCGGCGCCCCGCGTGGACGCCGCCGTGCCGGGCGCGCCGGGGACGAAGCCGTCGGAGGGACCGGACCAGAGGAATAACCGAACCGCCGCGGCAGGGCTCCCGCTTTGTGCGCACGGCCCAAGGCTTTTGCGCATGCGTTACAAGTCAGAAACAAGAAATCCGGTGCGGCGCAAAGGTCGCGATCTGCCCTGCAAACACAGGTTTTGCCTTCGGCGCCTCCTCCCGTCGATGCGCAATCGTAGCAATACGATCTGGCGTGTATTCTTTTGAGCCGGCCGGCGGCCTGTCTGCTTGCCGATCCGCGTCAGGGCTTCGGTACCGTCTCCGTCGCGGTCAGGTCGATATCGACGCCGACCTCCAGGGCGACCCATTGGCCCGAGGCCCAGGGGCCCTGTCCGACGCCGAACTGCGTGCGCACGAGGTCGAGATGGCCCACCGCCCGGGCCGTCGCTCCCGTGCGGGTCAGGCGGAAGGGCAGGACCGCGTCGCGGCGGATACCGCGGATCGTCAGCCTGCCGATGGCCTCGGAGGCATCATTGCCCTTGGCGACGAACCGCGTCGCCTCGAACCGGGCCTGCGATGCGGCCTTCACGTCGAACCACTCGGCCTGGGGCAGCGAGGCGTCGCGCTGGGCGTCGCCGGTCTCGGCGCTCGCCAGATCGATGTCGACCACGGCGTGCCCGCTCTCGGGAGCGGCGGGGTCGAAGTCGATCTGCGCGGTGAAGCGCTTGAACCGGCCCTGAGAGGGCGCGCCGACCTGGACGCCGGAGAACCCGATCCGGCTCCGGGCCGCGTCGACGGTTCAGGCGGCGGCCTCGGCGCGGGCGGGGAGGGCCAGGGGCGCCGCCGCGAGGGCGGCCGCGCAGGCGAGACGAACGGCGATCATGGCGGGGATGCGATCGTGGCGGGGATCATGTGCGGGATCCGGACTGGAGCGGGGCGCGGGGCAGCATCCGCCGGAGCGTGTCGTCGCGCAGCACGAGGTGGTGGCGCAGGGCCGCGCCGACATGCAGCAGCAGGAGACCGATGAGGAACCAGGCGCCCCAGGCATGGACCTGCTTCAGCACCGCCTCCACGGCGGCCTTGTTCGCCAGGTCCGGCAGAACCGGCAGGTGCGGCCAGGGCAGGACGCCGTAGAGCACGGTCGGCAGGTTGAAGGGCGAGGCCGAGACCACGGCCCAGCCGACGAGCGGCAGGCCGAGGAGCAGCCCGTAGAGCAGGGCGTGGGCCGCGTGCGCCCCGGCCCGCTCCCGAGCCGGCAGCGTGGCGGGCAGGGGCGGCGGCCGGTGGGCCAGCCGCCAGCCGAGGCGCAGCAGCGTCAGCGCGAGCACCGTCAGGCCCACCGACTTGTGCCACTGATAGAGCTGGAACCGGCGCATCGGCGCCAGGTCCCCGTGCGTCATGGCCAGGCCGATCGCGATCAGCCCCAGCACCGCCAGCGCACTGAGCCAGTGCAGCGCGATGGCGACGCGGGTGTAGCGCGGCGGGGGCGCGGCGCGGACGGTCCCGATCATGACGCTCTCCCTTGGGCGGGGTGGACGGCGCGCCTTATTCCTTGCGCTCGAAGGCACCCGCGATGGTGAGGTGCAGGTCGTCGCCGATCAGCGGCACGTAGGTCTTCACGCCGAACTCGGAGCGCTTGAGCGTGCCGGTGGCCTCGAAGCCCACGGTGACCTTCTTATTGAGCGGGTTCACGCCGGCGCCCACGAGGGTGACGGTGAGCGTCACCGGCTTGGTCACGCCGTGCAGGGTCAGGTCGCCGGTGACCTTCGCCTTGTCCTTACCCTCGGGCGTCACCTTCGTGGAGACGAAGGTCATCTCGGGGAACTTGGCCGCGTCGAGCCACTGGTCGCCCTTGAGCTCGCCGGTCAGCTTCTCGCTGGTCGTCATCACCGAGGCCACCGGAATCTTGATGGACAGCTTGGAGGCGGCGGGGGTCTTGGGCTGCAGCTCCAGGGTACCCGAGACGTCCGAGAAGCCGCCGGAATAGTTCGAGAAGCCCATGTGCGAGACGGTGAAGCCGACCTGGGTATGGCCGGGATCGACCGCGTAGGTGCCGGCCTGGATCTGGGCCGGGTCGCGGGTCGGCGGGGTCTGGGCGAGGGCCGGTGCGGCGAACGCGAGGGCGAGGGACACGGTCTGGGCGACGAGGGACGGGAAGAGACGGATCACGGGGTTCGCTCCAAGAATGGGGGCGCCAGGGCGCCGGGTCTGTGGAGCGCAGATAGGCCGCTTCCCGCGGGTGCGATAGCGCGCTAATCGGGGACACATGGTTGCGCATCTGGAAACCTTCGCCGGAAACCTCGACGACGTCCGGGCCTTCTGCGCGGTGGTCGATCTCGGCAGCATGACCCAGGCCGGCGCCTTCCTGCGCGAGACCAAGGGCAGCGTCAGCCGCCGCGTCGCCCGCCTGGAGGCGGTGCTGAGGGTGACCCTGCTCGCCCGGACCCCGCGGGCGGTCTCGCCCACCGCCGAGGGCCTCGCCTTCCATGCCCGGGCCCTGGAGAGCCTCGCCCTCCTGGACGAGGCCCTGCAGACGGCGCGGGGCTCCCGCACCCTGCCGCGGGGGCACCTGCGGGTGACGGCCTCGATCGATTTCGGGGTCGAGGTGCTGCCGGACCTCGTGGCGAGCTTCCGGGCGCGGCACCCGCAGATCACTCTCGAACTCCTCATCACCGACAGCCGCCTCGACCTCGCCGCCAACCGGGTCGACCTCGCCCTGCGCCTCGGCGGCGGCGACCATCCCGACAGCGGCTACACCGCCCCGATCCTGGCCGACTTGACGATCGGCCTCTACGCGGCCCCGGCCTACCTGGCGCAGCGCCCGGGCCCGACCGACATCGCCGACCTGTCGGCGCACGACGTGGTGCTGGCCCGGGAGCGCCTCGGCGCCACCCAGATCCTCGTCTCGGACGTCGCGGGGCGGGAGGCCGGGATCACCCTGCGCCCCGCCGTGCGGGCCACCGACTTCGCCACGGTGCTGCGCCTGACCCTGGCCGGGGCCGGGATCGGTCACATCCCGAGCCTCGTCGCCGCCAAGTCCCTGGACCGGGGCGACCTCGTGCGCGTCCTGCCCGACTGGGCGAGCCGGGGCGGGACCCTGCGCGCCGTCACCCTCGCGGGCCGCGAGCTTCCCGCGCGGGTGCGCCTGTTCCGCGAGCACGTCCGCAGCAAGATGGCCCGGAGGGCGGCGATCTGCACGGTGCCCGGGCTCGATCGTCCCACGCCTGTGCCGGCATCGGTGGCGACCTATAACGAGAGTTCGGGCAGAGTGTGATCCCGGGGGCGAACCCCTCGCGGCGGCGTTCCGGCGACGAGCGGTCCGGCAGGGTCTCGGCATGATGCGAGAAGAGGAAGAGGGTCAGGACTGGCGCTCGGTCAGCACCCGCGCCCTGAACCCCGAGGAACTGGCGGAGGCGCGCGAGCGCGCGCACGAGCCCGGCCGCGGCCGGCGCGCGACCGATCCCGTCGACATCCCCAGAGACGGATGGCGGGACATCCTGTGGCGGGTGTTCTGGGCGATGCCGCAGGACCGGGTGCTGACCACGGCGGGGGGCGTCGCGTTCTTCGCCCTGCTGGCGGTGTTTCCGGGCCTCGTCGCGGTGGTCTCGATCTACGGGCTGTTCTCGGACCCCCACGTCATCAGCCAGCACGTGAGCCTGCTCGCGGACATCCTGCCGCCGGGCGCCCTCCAGCTGTTCTCCGACCAGCTGGTGCGGATCGCGCAGCGCAGCACCGGCTCCCTCAGCACCACCTCGGGCATCAGCCTGCTGATCGCCCTGTGGAGCGCCAATTCCGGGGTGAGCGCGCTCTTCGACGCCCTCAACGTGATCTACAAGGAGCGCGAGAAGCGCACGCTGGTCCGCTTCTACGCCACCACCTTCCTGTTCACGATCACCAGCGTGGTGTTCTTCCTCGTCTCCACCAGCGCCGTGGTGCTGCTGCCGGCGGTCCTCGACCGGCTCGGCTTCATCAGCGCCACCGACACCATCCTGCAGATCGTGCGCTGGCCGGCCCTGCTCGGCGTCGTCACCCTCAGCCTGTCGCTGATCTACCGCTACGGCCCGAGCCGGAACCGGGCGAAGTGGCGCTGGGTGACCTGGGGGAGCAGCCTCGCAGCGCTGTTCTGGGTCGGCGCCTCGGGGGTGTTCTCCTGGTACGTGGCGAGCTTCGACAGCTACAACCGCATCTACGGGTCGCTGGGCGCCGGCATCGGCTTCATGACCTGGATGTGGCTGTCCATCGTCATCGTCCTGGTGGGCGCCGAGATCAACTCGGAGATGGAGCGCCAGACCGCCTGCGACAGCACCGAGGGCCGGCCAAAGCCCTTGGGGGTGCGCCGGGCCTTCGCCGCCGACAGCGTGGGCCCGAGCCAGGAGTGAGCGGACGGGGCCGGGTGGCGCCCGGGGAGCCTGGGAACAGCGCGGAGCCCCCACGGGTTTCCCGACGGCAGAGCGTCGGGAGTGGCGAATGGCCGGATCAGAACACGCACGACCCTCCGGACCGGCCGGCGCCGTGACGGCGCCGCGTCCGTGGTGAACGCCGCCCCGGCCGTCGCCCGGGGCGACCTCGACCGGCTGATCGCCCTCGGGCGGCAGAAGGGCGAGCTCTCCCCGGCCGACCTTCAGGCGGTCCTGCCGATCCACGGCATGAGCGCCGAGGCGATTGCCCAGGTGGTCCTGGACCTCGACGCCGTCGGCATTCCGGTGGAGCTGGAGGACCTGCTCCCCGGGCGGGCCCACCCCGACGGAATCGCGCCGGTGCCCCTCGCCCCCGCGCCCGGACTGCCCTCCCTCGACGGGGCGTCCGAGCCGCGGCGCCCGATCACGCCGCCGTCCCGGGCGGCCGGACCGGTCGCCGCCGGCGGGACCCCGTCCCCGGCGGCTCCGCCCGTCGAGGGGCGGCGGGTCAGGGCGGCGGTGCTGATGGCGGGCCTGATCGTGCTGGTGCTGATGGGCGCCGCCCTCGTCGCCCTCGGACACTGAAGACGCCGCGCGCGGGAGGCCGACATGGACATCCAGACCACCATCGCGGAGGCGATCGTCGCCGAGCTGAAGCGCCGGGCCGAGGTCAGCGACGAGGGCCTGACCGTCGAGGCCGGCGAACCGGGCTTCCTCCGGCTCGACGGCCGGATCAACCTCGACGAGCTCATCATGGTGATCGAGGGCGCCCTGGCGGGCGGCCCCTGACGGTCGCCGCCATCCCGACACGTCCCTCCGGCGCGAGCCGAAACGCGCGCCCGCGCGAGAAAGACCGTCCCTGCGATGAAAGCCGAGATCCTCAGCCTGCGCACCCTCCACGAGGGCTGGAGCCGCTTCTCCCTCGCCCGGGTCCGCCTCGCCGACGGCAGCGAAGCCGAGCGCGAGATCGAGGACCACGGCGATTCCGTGGGGGTGCTGCCCTACGATCCGGGCCGCCGGGTCGCGACCCTGGTGCGCGAGCTGCGCGTGCCCGCCCTCTACGCGGCCGGCGAGCAGAGCCAGCTCGAAGCCCCGGCGGGCCTGATCGATGAAGGCACGCCGGAGGAGAATGCGCGGCGGGAGGTGCTGGAGGAGACGGGCCTGCGCCTGCGCGACCTCGACTTCGTCGGCGCCACCTATTCCTGCGGCGGCATCTCGACGGAGCGGATCCACCTGTTCCTGGCCGCCTACGCCGCGGCCGACCGGGTCGAGGGCGGCGGGGGCGCGGACGGCGAGCACGAGAACATCCGGGTCGTCGAGATGTCGCTGGCCGACCTCGCCCGGATGGCCGAGCGCTGCGAATTCACCGATCTCAAGACCCTGACCCTGGTCCTCGCCCTGCGCGCCCGCCGACCCGAGCTGTTCGAGGACTGAACTTTTCGCCTCAGACCGCGTCGCCGATGACGCCCGCCTCGTCCTGGGCCTGCAGCACGTCGGGGCGGGGCATCGAGATGATGTTGTAGCCGGAATCGACGAAGTGGATCTCGCCGGTGACGCCGCCCGACAGGTCGGAGAGCAGGTACATCGCCGAGCCCCCGACCTCCTCCTGGGTCACCGTGCGGCGCAGGGGGGCGTGCGCCTTCTGGTGGTTGAACATCAGGCGGGCATCGGCGATTCCGGCGCCGGCCAGGGTCCGCATCGGCCCGGCCGAGAGGGCGTTGACCCGGATGCCGTCCGGGCCGAGATCGCCGGCGAGGTAGCGCACGGAGGCCTCGAGCGCCGCCTTGGCGACGCCCATGACGTTGTAGTTCGGCATGATCCGGGTGGAGCCGCCATAGGTCAGCGTCAGGAGCGAGCCGCCGCGGGGCATCCGCTTGGCCGCGCGCTGCGCGATCTCGGTGAAGGAGAAGCAGGAGATCGTCATCGTCCGCGAGAAATTCTCGCGGGTGGTGACGTCGACGTAGCGGCCCTTGAGCTGGCCCTTGTCGGAGAAGCCGATGGCGTGGACGACGAAGTCGAGGCCCTCGGGGAAGCGCGCGTCCAGGGCGGTGAACAGCGCATCGACGCTGGCGATGTCCTCGACGTCGCAGGGCAGCACGATGTCCGAGCCGACGGAGGCCGCCAGCGGCGTCACCCGGCGCCCCAGCGCCTCGCCCTGGTAGGTGAAGGCGAGTTCGGCCCCGTGCCGGTGCAGGACCTTGGCGATGCCCCACGCGATCGAGTGATCGTTGGCGACCCCCATGATCAGGCCGCGCTTTCCCGCCATCAATCCCGTCATGCAACTTCCCCCGGACGCGGACCCTGGGCCCCTCGGGCCCGTCATCGTTGGCTGGAGGCTTAGCCCGGCGCTCGTGGCCCTGTCCAATCCGGGCGCGGTCCGGCCCCGACAGGAGGGGAGGGGGTTGCGAAACGCGAAGGCCCCGTGCGGACTGGAGCCGGGACGGGGCCTGGGATCGGGATTCGGTCTCGCGGCGGGGGGTCGTTCGGCCGGGGCTAGAAGTAGCCGTCCGTGTCGCAGTTGGCGCGGTCGATCATGATCTGCTTGATGTAGACGGCCGTGGTTCCGGCAATGGCGAGGCCGCCGACCGTTCCGAGGGTGAACCACAACATGGCCGTGCCTTCCAGCAATCCATAGAAACAATGAACCGCGGAAGGCGTCTCCAGTTCCTTAACGAGCCGGGCCGCCGGTTAAGGCCGGCCCGGATCCGCCGCCCTCAGGCGTCGACGTGCTTGAGGACCAGCGTCGCGTTGGTGCCGCCGAAGCCGAAGGAGTTCGAGAGGACGTGGCCGAGCTTGGCCCCGTCGCGGCGCTGGCGCAGGATCGGCATGTCGGCGAAGGCCGGGTCGATCTCGTCGATATGCGCGCTCTCGCAGATGAAGTCGTTGTTCATCATCAGGAGCGAATAGATCGCCTCCTGCACGCCCGTCGCCCCCAGGGAGTGGCCGGTGAGCGACTTGGTGGCGGCGATCGGCGGGCAGGCATCGCCGCGTCCGAAGACCTCGCGGATCGCCTCGATCTCCTTGTCGTCGCCGACCGGCGTCGAGGTGGCGTGCGGGTTGATGTAGTCGATCCTGGCGCCCTTCAGGCCCTCGATCGCCTGGCGCATGCAGCGCACCGCGCCCTCGCCGGAGGGGGCGACCATGTCGTGCCCGTCCGAGGTGGCGCCGTAGCCGGCGATCTCGCCGTAGATCGTCGCGCCGCGGGCCTTGGCGTGCTCGTATTCCTCGAGCACCAGCACGCCGGCGCCGCCCGCGATGACGAAGCCGTCGCGATTGGCGTCGTAGGCGCGGGAGGCCCGGGCCGGGGTGTCGTTGTACTTCGAGGACATGGCGCCCATGGCGTCGAACAGCACCGACAGGGTCCAGTCGAGGTCCTCGCAGCCGCCCGCGAAGATGATGTCCTGCCGGCCGCCCTGGATCACCTCGGCGGCATTGCCGATGCAGTGGTTCGACGTCGCGCAGGCCGAGGAGATCGAGTAGTTCACGCCCTTGATCTTGAACCAAGTCGCCAGGGTCGCCGAGGCGGTGGAGGACATCGCCTTCGGCACGGCGAAGGGGCCGACGCGCTTGGGGCCCTTGTCCACCGCGATGGCGGCGGATTCGACGATGACCTTCGTGGACGGGCCGCCCGAGCCCATGATGATGCCGGTCCGGTCGTTGGAGACGTCGGACGCCTCCAGCCCGGCATTCCGGATCGCCTGATCCATGGCGACGTGGTTCCAGGCGGTGCCGCCGCCGTGGAAGCGCATGGCGCGCCGGTCGACGACGCCCTCCGGATCAAGGGTGGGACGGCCCTCGACCTGGCTGCGGAAGCCGTGCTCCGCGTAGGAGGCCGAGCGCCCGATGCCGGACTTGGCCTCGCGCAGGGAGGCGAGGACTTCCTCGGTGTTGTTGCCGATGGATGAGACGATGCCCATCCCGGTGATCACGACACGCCGCATGGACACGATGCTCTCCGCCGCCGGGGCTTGCTCTTCGCGGTGCTTCTTCTCGAGACGGCACCTTCGCGTGGGTCTCAGGTAGGACGTGGACGTCCCGATCTCAACTGCGCCGGGCCGACCCGACCCGGCCTTCAGCCGCCCGCGGCGTCGGCCTGCGCCTGGAACAGCGCGACGCGCAGGTCCTTGGCCTCGTAGATCCGGGTGCCGTCGGCCTCCAGCCAGCCGTCGGCGATGCCGAGCACCAGCTTGCCGAGGCGCACGCGCTTGATGTCGATGCCGTACACGACCTTGGTCACCGTGGGCAGGACCTGGTCGGTGAACTTGACCTCGCCGACGCCGAGCGCCCGGCCGCGGCCGGGGGCCCCGAGCCAGCCGAGATGGAAGCCGACGAGCTGCCAGAGGGCATCGAGGCCGAGGCAGCCGGGCATCACCGGATCGTTCTTGAAGTGGCAGCCGAAGAACCAGAGGTCCGGCCGGATGTCGAACTCGGCGAGCACGTGGCCCTTGCCGTGGGCGCCGCCCTCGGAACCGATCGAGACGATGCGGTCGAACATCAGCATCGGCGGCAGCGGTAGCTGCGCGTTCCCGGCACCGAACAGTTCGCCACGGCCGCAGGCGAGCAGTTCCTCGTAGGAATAGTGCGAGGCCCGCTGGGGCGCGGCGGTCGCCGGGGCGGTGCCCGACGGAGCGTTCGGATCGGAAGCGGAAGACATGATGAGCGGATCGGTCCTCAAGGATGGGTCCGGGGCGGGAAAGGCCCCCTCGGCATCGCGCCGTCATCCCCGGAGCCGGACCGGCACGGGCCGATCCGGCCGGCGACGCGGCGTGAAATCGGCGCTTCGTTAACACAGGGCCTGTGCGCCTCAAAGCTGCCCGCCGGGTCCGGACGTGCCAATCCGCGGCCGCCGGCCCGTTGGACGCCTTGCGGTGAGACTTGTCGAGCCCTGCCGGGTGGCAAGCCCAGTACGGGTGGAACCCCGGCCGAGCCGGCAGGACCGCCGCATCGCAACCCGAGCCCCGCGCGGGGCTCGGGTTGCGATGCGGCGGCGGGTTCCGTATACATGTCGCTCAGTCTCCAGTTTTCCGCGTGGGATGTTTGTCCGCCCGATGTCGAACCTTCTGCCCCTGCAGGCCGTGCTGAACGCGCGGGCCTCCGTTCCCGGCGGCGACACGGCCGCCGGCCGTCGCGGTTGCCCGCTGTCGGATCTGCGCGATCGCCTGCGCCGGGCGGGCCTGCGTCCGACCCGCCAGCGCCTGTCCCTGGGCTGGCTGCTGTTCGGCCGCGGCGACCGCCACCTCACGGCGGAAATGCTCTACGACGAGGCGATGCGCGCCAAGGTTCCGGTGTCGCTGGCCACCGTCTACAACACGCTGCACCAGTTTACCGAGGCCGGCCTGCTGCGCCAGCTCGCCCTCGACGGCTCGAAGGCCTATTTCGACACCAACCCGAGCGAGCATCACCACTTCTTCCTCGAGGACGAGGGTCAGGTGATGGACATGCCCGATTGCGGGATCACCGTGGATTCCCTGCCCGACGCCCCCGAGGGCATGGAGATCGCCGGCGTCGAGGTGATCGTCCGCCTGCGCCGTCGCGGCCCGCTCGCCCGCAAGGCCTGACCCGCGCGGCCTACCCCGTCGCCGCGCCCGCGCGCGAGATCCATCGAGGCCCGGGCAACCGGGCCTTTTTCTTTGCGCGGCCCTCTTCGTCCTGCCGTGCCAGCCATGATCCTCGCCGCGAGGCTCTTGCCCAGGCGCGGTGCTCCGCCGCGCGGCGCAACGATGGGCCGCCCGGCGGGGTTGTCGCCGGCACTGCCGATCCATCCATCGAAACCGGACCCGTATGGCCCCCTCCCGCATCGTCTGCGTCCGCCACGGCGAATCGACCTTCAACGCCGCCCATCGCCTGACCGGGCAGGACCCGGGCCATGTCGATGCCCGGCTGACCGAGCGGGGGCAGGGGCAGGTCCGGGCGGCGCGGGCCGCCCTGCACGACATCCCCTTCGATCTCGTGGTGACCTCGCCCCTGACCCGGGCGATCCAGACCACCAAGGGCATCTTCGGCGACCATCCGAGCCGGCCGCGCATCCTCGTGGAAGTCCTGCACCGGGAGTGCCAGGAGAGCAGCTGCGACGTCGGCCGGGCCGCCTCCGTGCTGGCGGCCGAGTTTCCGGACGTCGATGTCGGCCACCTGCCGGAGATCTGGTGGCACGCGGAGGGCGAGGCCGATGCCCGCGGCATCCATATCGAGCCGCGCACCCTCTTCGATGCCCGCGTCCTCGGCTTTCGCGACTGGCTCGCGGCCCGGCCCGAGCGCAGCATCGCGGTCGTCGGCCACGGCACCTTCTTCTATCACCTGACCGGGGTCTGGCTCGACAACTGCCAGACCGTGAGCTTCGACCCGAGCGCGGCGCCCGTACCGGTCTGATCCGGGCGTCAGGCCGGCACGGCTCGCGCGGCGTCCAGGCGTCGCTGCACCAGGGCGACTTCGAGGGGTTCCGCCCGGCGACCGATCGCCAGGGCCTCGTCGAGGATCGCCACGGCGCTCGCCTAGGTCTCCGGCACGAAGGGCGCTGCGCCCTCGGCGACCTCCGCCGCGCAGCGCGCATCCGCGAAGGCCTTTGCGGCGGCTGTGGCGGTCCGGGCGACCGCCGCGGCCTGGGCGCCCTGTCTCCAGGCTCCGCGCCGCGATGCCTCCTGCGCCCGCGCCCCGCCCTGCCAGGCGGCCGCCCGCGCCGCCGCCAGCGCCTGCTCCGCATCGGCGGCCTCCGCGCAGGCGGCGGCGAGGCTGGGCAGGCCCGCCCGGTCGAGGAGCGGGGGCAGGATGCGCCGCACGCTCGCCCGGGCGAGGAAGGCAATGCGCTGCGCCTCCACGGCCGGCGCGTCGGCCGATCCGGAGAGGCGCAGCACGAAGGCCATCAGGCGCGGCCGCTCGGCATCCGGCATGGCGTCGTTCAACCCGAGGGCGTAGGCGGCCAGGGGCGGCGAGAAGCAGGGTGGGCAATCGGCCGAGGCGCGGATCGCCCGGTAGGGCAGTCCGGCGGCCACGATCGCCGCCTCGTTGATGCAGGTGCCGCCGTCCGGGCCGGGAAAGTCGTGCGAGCCCGCCAGGAGCCGCCAGTTCAGGATATGGGCGAAATCCGCAGTCATTAAGTCCGCCGCCATGCCTGCTGCCATGTCCGCGCTCTCTCGTCCCTCGGACGCTGAGACTGCCACGGCGCGGCGGGGTTGGCGAGGGCAGGCTCGGTGCGGGCCAGGTTTGGCGAGGGAAGGCTTTGGCGAGGGAAGGCTTGGCGAGCGCGCCGGTGCCGTCCGTCAGCCGCCGAGATCGCCGGCGAGCCCGGCCAGCATGGCGAGGCCGAGCACCAGCACGAAGGCGCCGGCGAGGAGTTCGAGGCCGCCGATGGTGAGCGCCCCGGCCCGCCCGCGCCCGCCTGCGAGGCGCAGGGCGAAGGCCTTGGCGAAGACCGCCAGGCTGGCCAGGGTGCCAGTAGTCAGGGCCGTGCCGAGGGCCATGGCGAGGGTCGCGGCGATGCCGGCCGCCAGCAGGCCCTGCGAGGCGGAGAAGACCAGGATCAGCACCGCGCCGGCGCAGGGGCGCGTGCCCGCAGCCAGCACCACGCCCGCCCGCTCGCGCCACGAATCGAGCCGGGCGATGGCCGCCGCATCGGTGAGGTGGACATGGCCGCAGCCGGGGGCGCAGGCGGGGTCGCTGCCGCCCGCCAGCCGCCCGGCCTTGCGCCAGGTGACGGCGAGGCCGAGGAGCGCCACCAGGGCGAAGCTCACCGTCTCGATCACGGTGCCGGCGCGGGTCATGCCCGCGGCGGTGGCGCCGAGTACCAGGGTCCCGACCCCCACCAGGGCGATGGCCACCAGCGCCTGGAGCAGGGCGGCGGCGAAGCTCAGGCTGAAGCCACGGGTCAGGGCGCGCTCGCCGGCGACGATGTAGCCGGCGATCACCGCCTTGCCGTGGCCCGGCCCGGCGGCGTGGAACACCCCATAGGCGAAGCCCAGGAGCATCATCGGGCCCCAGGCGCCCTCGGCTTTCAGGGATTGGACCGCGGCCTGGAGGCTGCGGGAAAAGCTCGCCTGCAGGGCGAGGATCCGGCCCCCGAGACCGGTGGCGGCGGGGGCGGCCTCGCGGAATCCGATGCCGAAGGGCGAGCGCGCCGGCGGGGCGGCGACGCCCGGGCTCACCAGCCAGGCGAGGCCGGCGACGATCAGGGTCGCGAGGGCGACGGCCGCCAGGGCGAGGAGCACCTGGCGGGCGAGGCGGGAGCGCCCGTCCGTCCGCGCGGCGAGGGCGGCGCCTAGGGACACGCGACGATGATCCGGTTGGCGAACTGGACGCCGTAGTTCGAGGCCGAGGTCAGGGCCTCGAAGAACGCCTCCGACATGCCGGGCTTGGCATCGGCGGTCTTGGCATCGGGCGTCTCCGACTTCGGGCGCGTCAGGGTGGCGGCGCATCCGGCCGGCGCCCCGGCGAGGCGGGCCACGTCCGCCCCCTCCGCGAGGCTGAAGGCGACGAAGAAGGTCGGGTCGTAGACCTCGAGGGCCGTCACGCCCCGGCCCTGGGCCACGGGCGCCTTCAGGGGCAGCAGGAAGCTCAGGGTCAGCTTGTCGCCCTCCATCGCCATGCGGGGCTCGACGGGGTCGGCGAAGGCCTGCTCCTTGCCGCCGACCTTCATCTTCGTGAAGTAGCCGAATTCGGCGAGGTTGGCGGTGTTCTCGGCGGCGAGGCCGGCGAGCTCGTCCGGCGTCAGCTTGCCGTCCTTGTTCGCGTCGAGCCCCTGTGTGACGAAGGCCGAGTAGGAAGCGTCGAAGGTCCAGGCATGGCGGACGCCGGTGACGCGCCCGCCCTCGCCATAGGCGATCTCGGCCTTGGTCGTCACCCAGACATGGGGATGGGCCTGCGCCGGAGACGTGGCGAGGGCTGCGAGGGCGGCCCCGAACAGGGCGGCGATGCGGGGGAGCGAGGCGGTCGGCATGGCACGGGACGCTCGCGAGTCAGGGTAAAGACTTCGTAAAGCTGCGCCGGCCGCGTGATCCGTCGCCACGGACCGATCTCCCGCCTCACTGGGGCGAAAGCGAGGCGCGGGTTAGGGCGCCCCCGAAAACGAGCGACGCCGGATCGGCCGCGCGAGGGGCCGGTCCGGCGTCGGACATGAGGTCCTGCACCCGTGGTCCGGCGCCCCGAGGGCGCCCCCACGCCAATGCGCTCAGTCGGAGGAGGCGACGTCCACCCGGTCGCCGCGGCGCGAGAAGGCGATGGTGGCCTCGCGACCGTCGGCGCCGAGGGCGCCCGGCACGGAGAGGTGCACGGTCTGGTCGGGGTTGAGCGTGGTGACCATCCGGATCACCTGCGGGGTCGCGGCGCTGGAATTCACGGAGGCGAGGGTCGCGACGACGCGGTAGCCGTCCTTGGTCTCGGTGTAATAGGCGGTGCCGCGGAAGGAGGCGAGATCGACGCTGACCGCGCGAGCGACCTTGAGCTCGGTGGCGAGCGCCGGGGCCGTCGCGACGGAGGCGGCGGCGAGGGCGATGAGAAATGCGCGCATGGGGGTCGTCCTGTCCGGTTACTGTCCGCCGGGAGTGCCCGTTCGGAGAGCCGGTCGTACCGGGAGCCCGCACCATGCCGTCGAATTGGTGCGCTGCAAAGCTTAAAATTTTGCATTGCAACAATCCCCTTGCCGCATAGCTTGGCTTAAGATTGTTTCTCCCATGCACGGAAAGCATCTCCGCTGGGCGGATCGTGCCCGTTTTCCATGCGTTTTCGGCGTAATATACAAGAAGGACGTCCGGGCGCCGAACCGGCGGCGGCCGCGATGTGCGGCGCACAACGGAGAGTCTCGGCGGGGGGCTCAGTCCCGCCGGGTCAGCGCGGCGATCTCGGCGCGCTCCTCGGTGCTGAGGCTCGCGGCGGCGGCAGGAGGGCGGCGGCGGGACAGGCGCCAGAGGCCGAACAGGCCGAGGCCGATGACCGCCACCGGCGTCAGCCAGAGGAGCAGGGTGTGCAGGGCGAAGACCGGGCGCAGCAGCACGTACTCGCCGTAGCGCCCGACCACGTAGGCCTGCACCTGCCGGTCGTCGTCCCCGGCGGTGAGGCGCTCGCGCACGATCAGGCGCAGGTCGCGGGCGAGGGGGGCGTCGGAATCGTCGATGGACTGGTTCTGGCAGACGAGGCAGCGCAGGCCCGACGAGATGTCGCGCGCCCGTGCCTCGAGGGCCGGGTCCTTCAGCACCTCGTCCGGCTGCACCGCCAGGGCGCCGGCGGCGGAGGCGAGCATCAGCCCGAGCGCCAGGGCGAGGCGCGGAAGCCGAGGGCGGCTCATTCGGCGGCGGCCATGCCGGGCGGGACGGGCTTGGCCCGTGCCCGCGCCGGGGCGCCGACCCGCATGCGCCGGTCGGTGAGCGATACGGCGCCGCCGAGCGCCATCACCACGGCGCCGAGCCAGATCAGCAGCACGAGGGGCTTGTAGTAGAGCCGCAGGCCGATGGCGCCTTCCGGCAGCACCTCGCCGAGGCTGGCATAGACCTGGCTCGCCCCGATGGTCAGCAGGCCGGATTCGGTCACCGTCATCTTGCGGCTCGGATAGAAGCGTTTGCCGGTCTCCACGGTGCCGACGAAGTCGCCGCCGGCGTTGCGAATGGTCAGGAAGGCGGTGGTCTCGGCGTAGTTCTCGCCGGTGCGCGGGCCGACCCGGTCGAGGGTGGCGACGTAGGGGCCGGAGGCGAGGGATTCGCCGGGCTTGAGGGTCTTCAGCCCCTCCGTCGCCCAGCCCTGGGCGGCGATGCCGAGCACGACGACGCCGACGCCCGCATGGGCCAGCGCGGTACCCCAGGCCGAGCGCGGCAGGCCGGCGGCCCGGCGCCAGATCGCGGCGCCCCGGGCGCGGTTGCCGCCGTAGCCGCGGGCGCGGGACACGATCTCCATCACCGAGCCGATGACGAGGTAGGCGCCGAGGCCGATGCCGACGGGTGCCATCATCGGGCCGCCCCAGGTCAGGGCCATCACGGCGAGGCCGACCACCAGGGCGGCGGCCAGGGCCGCGAACAGGCGCTGCGTCGCCGCGTGCACGTCGCCGCGCTTCCAGGCCAGGGTCTGGCCGAAGGGCACGATCAGGAGCAGCGGGATCGCCAGGGGCACGAAGGTGTAGTTGAAGAACGGCGGGCCGACCGAGATCTTCTCGGCGGTGAGCATCTCCAGCAGCAGCGGGTAGAGCGTGCCCACGAAGACCGTGGCGCAGCCGGCGGCGAGGAACAGGTTGTTCATCACCAGCGCCCCCTCGCGGGAGATCGGCGCGAAGATGCCGCCCTGGCGCAGCATCGGCGCCCGCCAGGCGAACAGGGTCAGCGAGCCGCCGATGAACAGGATCAGGATCGCGAGGATGAACACGCCGCGGGTCGGGTCGGTGGCGAAGGTGTGGACGGAGGTCAGCACGCCCGAGCGCACGATGAAGGTGCCGAGCAGCGAGAGCGAGAAGGTCAGGATGGCGAGCAGCACCGTCCAGACCTTGAGGGCGTCGCGCTTCTCCATCACCACGGTGGAGTGGAGGAGGGCGGTGCCGGCGAGCCAGGGCATCAGCGAGGCGTTCTCGACCGGGTCCCAGAACCACCAGCCGCCCCAGCCCAGCTCGTAATAGGCCCAGTACGAGCCCATCGCGATGCCGAGGGTCAGGAAGCTCCAGGCGATCAGGGTCCAGGGCCGCACGGCCCGCGCCCAGACGGCATCGATGCGCCCGTCGATCAGCGCCGCGATGGCGAAGGCGAAGGTGATCGAGAAGCCGACATAGCCGATGTAGAGCAGCGGCGGATGCACCGCGAGGCCGAAATCCTGCAGCAGCGGGTTGAGGTCGTTGCCCTCGGCCGGGGCCGGGCTGACCCGGGTGAACGGGTTCGAGGTCGTGATGATGAACAGCACGAACACGAAGGTGATCAGCCCCTGGACCGCCAGGGTGTTGGCCCGCAGGGTCGGCGGCACGGATTCGCGCGCCACCGCCACCAGCGCCCCGAACAGGGCGAGGATGAGGACCCAGAGCAGCATCGAGCCCTCGTGGTTCCCCCAGACGCCGGAGATCTTGTAGAGGAAGGGCTTCGCCGTATGCGAGTTCTCGATCACGTTCAGGACCGAGAAGTCCGACGTGACGTGGGCATAGGTCAGCGCCCCGAACGAGAACAGGATGCAGGCGAAGGCGCCCAGCGCCGCCGGGGTCGCCACGGCGCGCAGGGCCTGGTCGCCCGAGCGGGCGGCCCAGACCGGCATCACCGCCTGGACCAGGGACAGGGCGAGCGCCAGGGCGAGCGCGAAATGGCCGACCTCGATCAGCAAGGCGGGGTGTCCTTCCGGGGGAGGATGAGCCGGCGGGAAGCCGGCCGGCGGAGGGGGAACGTCATCGCTCGCTGCGCCGGCCGAGGGTCTTGTCCTCGACCGCCGTCCGGGTCTCGGAGCCGGCGGCCGCGGCGGGCTTGTCGATCATGCCCTTGCCCTCCTGCCAGCGCCCCTGCGCCTTGAGGGCATCGGCGACCTCGCGCGGCATGTAGGATTCGTCGTGCTTGGCGAGCACGGTGTCGGCCCGGAAGATCCCGCCGGGCAGGAGCGTGCCCTCGGCGACCACGCCCTGGCCCTCGCGGAACAGGTCGGGCAGCAGGCCGCGGTACTGGACCGCGATGGTGGCGTTGGTGTCGGTCACCGAGAAGTCGACGGTCTGGTCCGGACCGCGCTGGAGCGAGCCGTCCTTGACGAGGCCGCCGAGGCGGAAGCGGGTGCCCGGCGCCACACTCTGGGCGGCCACCTCGGTGGGCGAGCGGAAGAACACGATCGACCCGCTCATGGCCGACAGGATCAGGCCGAGCGCCAGGGCCAGCACGGCGCCGCAGGCGGCGATCAGGATCAGGCGGCGGCTCTTGCGGGTCACGTGGGCAGGATCCCGGTTGGTGGCTCGGAGGGCGGGGCGGGTCGCATCCTGCGCCGGCCCCCCGGCGGGGCGCGATCCCCGGCGGGCAACATCGTGTCCTCCGGTGTCGACCGGGGCGCCATCCGGGTCAAGGCCCGGGGCCGGGACCGATTGTCAGGGGCCGAGGCTTCTCGTCAGGGTTTCAGGGCTTCGCCGCGGCGGTGCCCGGCTTCGCGCCGGGCTGGAGACTCAGCTCGCGCGACAATTCGCCGAGCCGCTCCATGGCCTCCGCATCCGGGCTCAGGGCCATGCGGGCCCGGTCGAGGGCCTGCAGCGCGCGCTCGCGCTCGCCCAGCACGCTGTAGGAGCGGATGAGGCGCAGCCAGTCGTCGACGCTGCCGCCCTTGGCCGCCAGCCGCCGGTCGAGCCCGGCCACCATGCCGCGGATGGCCGCGTCGCGCTCGGCCGCCGGCATCGCCTTCACGGCCGCGACGGCGGCCTCGGTGCCGGCCCGGGCCGCGTCGTCCGACCCCGCTCCGGCCACCGGTGCGGCGGGCGGGAGCGCAGCGGATGGGGGGACCGGTGGAGCGATCGGCGGACTTGCGGGAGCCGGGGCGCCCGGGGCCGGGCCGGCCGCCGCCAGGCCCGCCTCGGCGGCGATCGCGTCGAGGCGGGGCATTGCTTCCGGATCGTCGGCCAGGGCCTTGCGCGCCCGTTCCAGGGCGTCCTTCGCCTTATCGCGCTCCTGCAGCACGCCGTAGGAGCGCACCAGGCGCAGCCAATCCTCCAGGCTGCCGCCCCGGTCGGCGAGGCGCTTGTCGAGGCTGTCGACCATGGCCCGGATGGCGCCGTCGCGGCTCGCCGGCGGCAGGGCCTGGAGGGCGGCCGCGGCGCCGGCCTCGGGCGCCGCGAGCCGTCCCGGTGCGCTCTCGCCCTTGAGTCGCCCGAGGGTCTCGCGG
Organism: Methylobacterium sp. TK31; assembly: GCF_055361545.1. Classification (NCBI taxonomy): domain Bacteria; kingdom Pseudomonadati; phylum Pseudomonadota; class Alphaproteobacteria; order Hyphomicrobiales; family Methylobacteriaceae; genus Methylobacterium; species Methylobacterium sp. TK31. The sequence continues at coordinate 4,535,732 of NZ_CM143964.1, forward strand.
ACCAGGGGCAGCCAGGGCGCATCGGCGGGGGCGGCATCGGCCATCGCCTGCAGCCGCCGGACCGCCTGGGGGATGTCGCCGTCGAGTTCGGCCGCCCGCGCCAGGTAGAATTGCGGCTTGGCCACCTGTCCGTCGAGATCGACGGCGCGCTGGAAGATGCCCTTGGCCTGGGGCGTGACCGCGCCGTTGGCCGCCGCCACCAGGGCCTCGCCCCAGTCGGACAGGCGCTGCGGCGTCTCGCCGAGGAGGCGGGTGGCGGCCTCGTAGGCATGGGCGGCGTCGTCGAAGCGGCCCATCCGCATGTAGACCGGGGCGAGCACCGACCAGCCGCGCCCGTCGGTGGGGTCGGCGGCGAGGCGCGCCTCGATTTGCCCGATGGCCTTGAGGAGATCCTGGTCGCCGCTCTGGACCGCCGCCCGCTCGGCCTGGCCCTGCGCGGGCATGTGCGGCGAGCCGTAGAGGCCGTAGGCGATGAGGGCGACGAGGGGGATGGTCGAGAGGGCGAAGGCCGAGGCCGCCCGGCGCTGGCGCAGGGCCGGCTCGGCGATGTCCTGGGCGGCGGGGACACCGGCCCGGTTGGCGCGCAGTAGGCGGCGGGCCGCCTCGGTGCGCGCGGCCTCCGCCTCGGGGGCCGCGATCAGGCCGCGGGCCTCGTCGCGCTCGATCTCGCGCAGCTGGTCCTCATAGAAGCCGGTCTCGGTGGCGAGGCCGCCGGCCTCCGGCGCGGCGGCGGGATTGGCCCGGCGCGACATCGGCCAGAGCAGGGCGAACACCGCTGTGCCGGTCATGAACGCCAATATGAACCAAAGTGCCGTCATCACGCCCCGAACGCTGCCCCGCTTGCATGTAGACGCGGGTCTCCGCCAGCACGATGCAGGCCTCGGGCGACACGGTGTCACGCGCAGCACTCCGGGGGAAGGTGCAATCCTGGCGCGGTCTGCCCAGAGCCTCCCGCCTAGCTGTATGGTCCCGGGATGAGGTGTGGCGGGTCGATCCTGGAGCGATTGGGCTCCCTCGTCCAGGCATCGAGGATGAACTCAGCGGGCGTCAGGCCCCGCAGGGTCTTGAGCCTGCGGGCGTGGTTGTAGGCATCGACTGTCCGTCGTCAGATGATTTGGGACATTCAGCGGTGTTCAGGAGCGGAGGCTCTGGTCCATCTGGGGTGAGAGGTTAGGCAGCGTGCGCGTGGTGGCGCAAGCGGCGATCCATGAAGGTCTGGCGCTTGATGCGTTCCCGCTCGGCCAGGATCCCTTCACCGCGTCCGAAGTAGACGTCGGCGGGCGTGAGGTTGCTCAGGCTCTCATGGGCTCGGGCATGGTTGTAGTGTTCGACGAAGTTGGCAACCTGCGTCTCCAGCTCGCCGGGCAAGTAGGCGTGTTCAAGCAGGATGCGGTTCTTGAGCGTCTGGTGCCAACGCTCGATCTTGCCCTGCGTTTGAGGATGGCATGGCGCGCCGCGGATGTGGGTCATGGCCCGAATGCCGAGCCAGTCAGCTAGGTCGCTGGCGACGTAGCTCGGCCCATTGTCGGAGAGCAGGCGTGGCCGCGGCATCACCCGCGCCTGATCGAGCCCAGCCGCACCCAGCGCCAGGTCGAGCGTGGCGGTGACGTCGCTGGCCTGCATCGTCGTGCACAGCTTCCAGGCGACGATGTAGCGTGAGAAGTCGTCCAGGACCGTCGACAGGTAGTACCAGCCCCAGCCAACGACCTTCAGGTAGGTGAAGTCCGTCTGCCAAAGCTGGTTGGGCGCGGTGGTCTTATCGCGGAACTCGTCGGCGGCCTTGATGACGATATAGGCCGGGCTGGTGATCAGGTCCTGAGACTTGAGCAGCCGGTAGACGGTCGCTTCCGAGACGAAGTAGCGCCGCTCGTCGGTGAAGCGTACCGCCAGTTCACGCGGGCTGAGTTCAGGCTGCTCCAAGGCCAGAGCAACGATCTGCTCGCGGATCTCCGCAGGTAGGCGGTTCCAGACCCGGCTTGGCTGCGAAGGATGGTCATTCAACGCCTCGGGGCCGCCGCGCTGGTAGGCGTCGTACCAGCGGTAGAACGTCGAGCGGGTGATGCCGAGCTTGTCCAGGGTAGCGCGCACCGGCAGGTGGGATTGCTCGACGAGCCGGATGATCTCCAGCTTCTCGGGGGCCGGGTACCTCATGCCTCGTCGCCCCCAGCCCCGCTCATGCTTTTTTTGAGCAGACGGTTCTCCAGGACGAGATCAGCTACGACCTCCTTCAGCGCCCCCGTCTCGCGACGGAGGTCCCGCACCTCATCCGTAGTGGCCGCACGAGACGTGTCGCCGGACAGGCGCTTCTTGCCAGCCTCCAGGAACTCCTTGGACCAGCCGTAGTACATCGAGGCGGCGATCCCCTCACGTCGGCATAACTCGGCGATGCTGTCCTCGCCCCGCAAGCCTTCCAGCACCACACGGATCTTCTCCTCGGACGAGAACTGCCGACGTGTGGCCCGACGGATGTCCTTGATCACCGCTTCTGCCGGCTTCTTGGCCGGTCCGGATGTCTGCTTCATCTTCGCTCCTCAGGGGCTACGATGAACCAGCCATCCTCCGTTCGTGAAGACCCTCAATCTGTCCCATAGGTGCTGACGTCGGACAGTCATCGTTCACGCGCTCGGCTCGGGCTCGGTGGGCATTGAGACCGTTGCCCTGGCCGACGGAACGCTGTTTTCCGTTGCGGACATGCGTCTGGCGATCCTCGCCGGGCTCTCCACCGACGGTGCCGACATCGTCATCGGAACCGACGGTGCCGACACGCTGACGGGCGGCAAGGGCAGCGACCTGCTGCGCGGCGGATCCGGCGCAGACACCTACCTGTATCGACGCGGTGACGGCGACGACCGCATCGACGCGGTGGGAGCCGGGCCGGATGCCGTGAGCCTCACCGACTACACAATCGCCGACATCCGCTCGGCGGTCCGCGCCGGACCCGACAGCAACGATCTCGTGATCACTTTCTCCGGCGCGGGCGACCGGCTCGTCCTGCTCGCGGCCCTGAGTCCGTCGAACAACGGCGGCGGCGCGCTGTCGCTGCGCTTTGCCGACGGCGCAGTCTGGGATCGCGACGCCATGCGCGCTCGCGCGCTGTCGGACATCGACGCGGCCGAAAGCGACACCGTCTACGGCTTCGACGGCGCCGACACCTTCGCGGCGCGCGGCGGCGACGACCTGCTCTCGGGAGGAGAAGGCGGCGATCTCTACCTGTTCGGCCGCGGCTCGGGCGCCGACACCATCGTCGATTCCGGGGGCTACGGGGCCGACAGGGTCACGATCCTGGGCCTCGCCTCCACTGACGCGCGCGTCGAGCAGCTCTATCGCGGGTCCGATGCCATCAGCATCGGCTTCACGGGCAACAAGACCGACAGCCTGACCATCTTCGACGCGCTCTCGACAGGGCCGAAGGGGATCGAGAGCTACGTCTTCGTCGACGGCGTGACCTGGACCAAGGACACCCTTCGCCAGCTTCTCGGCAACCGGGCGCCCACCGCTCTGGGCGACGGCTTCTACTCCGTCACGACGGGCGTGGAGATCGTCATCAAGGCCTCGGACATCCTGCGCAACGACTTCGACGCGGATGGCGATGCCCTTACCATCGTCGCCGTCGACGCCGGCGATATCGGCGTCGCGTCTATCGACGCCCAGGGCAATATCCGCTTCCACGCGGTCGACGGCTATTATGGGCCGGCTTCGGTCAGCTACACGGTCTCCGATGGCCGGAACGGCTTCTCGACCGCCTCGATCGACCTGCGCGTGCGCCCCGTCGCCACTGCCTATCCGGACAACGGCTTCACGGTGGCGGAAGATGCCTCGCTCGTCATCCGCGTCGAGCGCCTGCTCGCCAACGATCTCGACGGCGATCGCATGATCGTCGGGCAGATCACCGGCGCCAAGAACGGCTCCGTTTCGCTGTCTAGCGACGGCAATATCTCGTTCACGCCGACCGCCGACTTCAACGGCAGCGCCGAATTCACCTACGTGGCGAACACGCTGGAGGGCGGCCGGGCCGAGGCCAAGGTCGTGATCCAGGTGACGGCCGTCAACGACGCGCCGGTCGGTCGCGACGACACCGCTGAGGCCATCGCCGAAGGCGCGAGCTTCACCCTTGATCCTCGCACGCTGCTGGTCAACGACACCGACATCGATGGCGACCGGCTCGCGGTCCAGTCCGTCCAGTCCAACGCCAACGTGACGGCGGCGATTGGCGCCGACGGTCTCATCCGCGTGGCGCCGCGCGCTTATTTCTGGGGCGCGGCCTGGTTCGACTACGTCGTCGCCGACGCCAGCGGCGCGACCTCCACCGGTCGCGTCACCTTCACGGTGACCCCGGTGAATGACCCGCCCGAGCTCCATGACGATCGCTTCGAGACCACCGATTTCGGCGGCCCGATCCGCGAGGACAACCCGATCATCATTGGCGCCGACCGCCTGCTCACCAACGACATCGAGCATGACGGCGAGACGATGATCCTCACCGCCGTGCGCAACGTTCAAGGCGGTGGCGGTTACGCGACGCTTCTTGCGAACGGCACGGTCCTGTTCACGCCCAACACGGACTTCAACGGCGACGCGTCGTTCGAGTACCAGGTCGATGACGGGCACGGCGCCAGCGTCTGGGCGCGGACGACGCTCGCCTACCAGGCCGTGAACGACCTGCCCATTGCGCGCGACGACAGCCACGGCGACGACGTCCTGCCGATCCTGCGCGGCTTCGAGGATACGCCGATCGAGATCCCGATTATCGAACTCTTGAAGAACGATTACGATCCCGAAGGCTTTTCGGTGCGCTTTGAGAGCGCCGGCAACGCCGTGCACGGCGACATCCAGGTCACCAACCACGGCACCATCATCTTCACGCCGGACGCCGATTACTGGGGCGAGGCGACCTTCAGCTATCTCGTCTCCGACTACGAAGGCGCGGTCGACGGCGCCAAGGTCACCCTGAGATTCGAGAATGTCGGCGACGGGCCGCCGGTGGCGCATCGCGACGTGATCTGCGCCAACGAAGACATCCCGGTCGTCATTCCTGTCCGACGTCAGCACCTGTGGGACAGATTGAGGGTCTTCACGAACGGAGGATGGCTGGTTCATCGTAGCCCCTGAGGAGCGAAGATGAAGCAGACATCCGGACCGGCCAAGAAGCCGGCAGAAGCGGTGATCAAGGACATCCGTCGGGCCACACGTCGGCAGTTCTCGTCCGAGGAGAAGATCCGTGTGGTGCTGGAAGGCTTGCGGGGCGAGGACAGCATCGCCGAGTTATGCCGACGTGAGGGGATCGCCGCCTCGATGTACTACGGCTGGTCCAAGGAGTTCCTGGAGGCTGGCAAGAAGCGCCTGTCCGGCGACACGTCTCGTGCGGCCACCACGGATGAGGTGCGGGACCTCCGTCGCGAGACGGGGGCGCTGAAGGAGGTCGTAGCTGATCTCGTCCTGGAGAACCGTCTGCTCAAAAAAAGCATGAGCGGGGCTGGGGGCGACGAGGCATGAGGTACCCGGCCCCCGAGAAGCTGGAGATCATCCGGCTCGTCGAGCAATCCCACCTGCCGGTGCGCGCTACCCTGGACAAGCTCGGCATCACCCGCTCGACGTTCTACCGCTGGTACGACGCCTACCAGCGCGGCGGCCCCGAGGCGTTGAATGACCATCCTTCGCAGCCAAGCCGGGTCTGGAACCGCCTACCTGCGGAGATCCGCGAGCAGATCGTTGCTCTGGCCTTGGAGCAGCCTGAACTCAGCCCGCGTGAACTGGCGGTACGCTTCACCGACGAGCGGCGCTACTTCGTCTCGGAAGCGACCGTCTACCGGCTGCTCAAGTCTCAGGACCTGATCACCAGCCCGGCCTATATCGTCATCAAGGCCGCCGACGAGTTCCGCGATAAGACCACCGCGCCCAACCAGCTTTGGCAGACGGACTTCACCTACCTGAAGGTCGTTGGCTGGGGCTGGTACTACCTGTCGACGGTCCTGGACGACTTCTCACGCTACATCGTCGCCTGGAAGCTGTGCACGACGATGCAGGCCAGCGACGTCACCGCCACGCTCGACCTGGCGCTGGGTGCGGCTGGGCTCGATCAGGCGCGGGTGATGCCGCGGCCACGCCTGCTCTCCGACAATGGACCGAGCTACGTCGCCAGCGACCTAGCCGACTGGCTCGGCATTCGGGCCATGACCCACATCCGCGGCGCGCCATGCCATCCTCAAACGCAGGGCAAGATCGAGCGTTGGCACCAGACGCTCAAGAACCGCATCCTGCTTGAACACGCCTACTTGCCCGGCGAGCTGGAGACGCAGGTTGCCAACTTCGTCGAACACTACAACCATGCCCGAGCCCATGAGAGCCTGAGCAACCTCACGCCCGCCGACGTCTACTTCGGACGCGGCGAAGGGATCCTGGCCGAGCGAGAACGCATCAAGCGCCAGACCCTCATGGATCGCCGCTTGCGCCACCACGCGCACGCTGCCTAACCTCTTACCCCAGATGGACCAGAGCCTCCGCTCCTGAACACCGCTGAATGTCCCAAATCATCTGACGACGGACAAATCTTTAAAAGAGTCCCGCACTTAGACCGATCAGTGTCAGATATATTAAGTATTTCTCCGCGTCTCATCCCTGTTTCAACAGCAAGTATGAAGGCTGGTTTTAGAAACCATTTGCCGGCATCTAGGGCTGCCTCTAGGCGATGGAATTCCTCTGGGGAGAGACGGCGCTGGCGGCATTCATCGGCTTGGACAACCCTGACACTTCGTGCTGGATTTTCGCTTATGCCGAGGTCCCATTCGCGCATTGCTATCTCAAGGCAGTGCCGGATTATCGCGAGTTCGCGCTTTACCGTGGCCGGCTTCACAACCGCCATTCGTGCGTCTCTGTAGGAAGCAAGTGCACCGCGGGTCACGGCAGACGCTGGGATTGCGCTGATAGGATAACGTCGGATCACTCGAAATTTATGGAGTTCCCGTTCTGCACCGCGCTTGGCTGGCGTGATTTCTCGTTCGTAACGGGTCAACAGGTCCGCAACGGTTCGGCCGTCGGAGTTGGCGATTGCATGGGGTTGATGACCATCCGCAGGCGAGGAAGCACCATCCATGGCGACTTCTGTCACCCTGGCCCAACGCGCGGCTTCATCTTTGGTTGGGAATGAGCGTGAGACAGGATCACGACCAGCGCGACGCACTTGTGCCTGCCAGGAACTGCCGCGTTTTCGAAACGTCGCCATTTGATATCTGCCACTGTGACAAAGTGTGACAGACGAAACAGGTACTAGCGTATCACCGCCTACAGCTACCTAACCAAAAAGCAAACAGTAACAAGAGCTTAGTGGCGGAGAGGGGGGGATTCGAACCCCCGATGCCCTTGCAGGCATGCCGCATTTCGAGTGCGGTGCATTCAACCGCTCTGCCACCTCTCCGCGAAGGCGCCTCGATGAGACGGGCGGTCACTAGCACGAGTGGTTCGGCTTTCACAAGCGGCGGATCGCGGAAAGCGTGGCGCGGGACGGGAGACACCTGCACCGGGCCGGTCTTGCTGGTCCGCTCCTCCTGAGTCGCCCCTTCGGGATCGTCGGGCCTTCAGCGTTGCTTAACCGGACCGGTGCGACGCTCGAAGCGCGGGAATCGGAACCGGTCGGTGCCGGGGCGGCGGCGGGCGGAATCCTGAACTGGGAATCGAGGGATGGCATTGGACGCCGGCACTGCCCTGATCGCCATCTTGGCCGGCTCCGCTCCGCTGCACCTCATTCGGGCCCTGTCGACCCTCGACTGCGTGATCCGACCGATCGTCGGACCGTCGCCGGACCTCACGACCATCCAGGCCTGCGACCTGATCCTGGTCGAGGCGGGCGCGCAGGAGCACGGGGATGTCCTGGCGCTCGTCGCGCGCGTGCGCGGACTGACCGAGCATGCCCGGACGCCGATCCTGCTGGTCGCGGCCGAGGACGCGGCACAGGTCCGGCGCGAGGCCGCGGCCGCGGGAGCGACCGATATCATGGCCTACCCGGTCGATGCCTTCGACCTCAGGATCCGGGTCGGCAACCTGCTCGAACTCGCCCTCGCCCGCCGGGCCGCCGAGCAGCAGGGTCGTCTGGCAGCCCGCACCGTCGAGCGGGCCGTGGTCGAGGCGGCCGCCCGCGAGCGCGAGATCATCCGGCGCCTGATGCTGGCCGCCGAGTTCCGCGACGATCAGGCCGGGGGCCATCTCACCCGCGTCGCCGGCTGCGCCATCGCGATCGCCGAGGGCCTCGGCCTGTCGGAGCAAGAGGCGAACGACATCGCGTTCGCCTCGACCATGCACGACATCGGAAAGATCAGCATCCCGGACCACATCCTGATGAAGCCGGGCGCCCTCACCGAGGCCGAGCGCGAAGAGATGAAGCAGCATGCCCTGCGGGGCTATCGCATGCTCAACGACAGCCCGTCCCATCTGCTGCAGCTCGCTTCCGACATCGCCCTGACCCACCACGAGCGCTGGGACGGCAAGGGCTATCCCCAGGGATTGCGGAGCACGGAGATTCCCCTGGCGGGCCGGATCATCGCGGTGGCCGACGTGTTCGATGCCCTCATCTCCGAGCGGGTCTACAAGAAGGCTTGGTCCCTGGAGAAGGCGCGCCAGCACATCGAGACGCATGCCGGCACCCACTTCGATCCGGACTGCGTGGCCGCTTTCGTTTCGCGCTGGACCGACATCGTGGTGCTGATCGCGGAGCATCCGCCCGAGAGCGTCGCGGCCTGAGGCCGGCCGGAGACCGGCCTGGGTACAGGCAGGCCGAACCGGAAGGTCCGGCACCCGGCAGAACGCCGTGATCCTGCTACCGCTGCGGCGAAACAGGCATATACTAGAGCCCTCTAGGTCCGCTATCCTCGATTGTCCGCAGGGGGTTCCTGGTCGTCATCCTGGGACGCTGCGGTCGCGGGCTTCGGGAATTTCAGTGGCATGGCATGCATGACGGACGCTCCCCGCGAGACAACCACGCCTCTCGTCGATCCGCTGCTGCTCGACAATCAGCTCTGCTACGCTCTCTATGCGGCCGCCCATCGGATGACGAAGTCCTACCGGCCGATGCTGGAGCGCATGGGTCTCACCTACCCGCAATACCTCGTGTTGCTGGTGCTCTGGGAAACCGACGGCATCACGGTCTCGGAGATCGGACGGCGCCTGCGTCTCGATTCCGGCACCCTGACCCCGGTGCTGAAGCGCCTGGAGGCGGCGGGCTTCCTCGTACGCAGCCGTCGTCGCTCTGACGAGCGCGAGGTCGAGATCGCGCTGACGCCGCATGGACGGGACCTGCGCGCGGAGGCGACCGCTGTGCGGGAATCGGTGATGTGCCAGCTCAACATGTCGGAGCCGGAGGTTCAGGCGATGCGCGCCGACTTGAACGCCCTGATCGAGAACCTGAGCGCGGCTGGTTGATGCGCTGCGACGGCCTCGATCGGGCGCCGCCCGGGGCTGCTCCTCGCCCCCTGCGCGAGTCTGAAACTTTGCCGGGTAAGTTTCGCTTGTCTGGGACGGGATAGTCCCGGTAAGGCGGTGCCTTCCGATGCGTCGTGCCGCGGACAAGCCCTCGTTCACACCTGTACGGGATTGAGCGTATCGTGGATGCCCATCGATCGGTCCAGCTGGCTCTCGCGACGCCGTTCCGTTTCGACGCGAGCGATGGCCGGATCGCCCTCCTGACCGCTGCGTTGAACCGGAACGGCGTCGCGCTGGGTGCCGTCGAACTTTGTGCCGTCGAACTTTGTGGCGTCGAACTTGCCGGCGTCGAACTTGCCCGGGCTCAGGGCGTTTCCGATCGATGAGTGCGCATGCGGGCGAAGCGGATCTGGCCCCGCGGCGGCAGGTTGGCGTTCTGCCGTTCCGGCGGATGCCCGACGGCAGTTTCATGGTCATGCTCATCACCTCGCGGGAGAGCCGGCGCTGGGTGATTCCGAAGGGCTGGCCCATGAAGGGGCGCAAGCCCTACGACGCGGCCGCGCGCGAGGCCTACGAGGAAGCCGGTCTCCTCGGCACCGTCGGCAAGCGCCCGCTCGGCTTCTACCTCTACGAAAAGCGCCTGAAGAGCCGCGATGCGGTGCTGTGCCAGGTGAAGGTGTTCCCCCTCGAAGTGCGCAAGCAGCTCAAGCACTGGCCGGAGCGCCACCAGCGCGAGGATCGCTGGTTCCGGCCCTCGGAGGCGGCAGATGCCGTGGCGGAGGCGGGGCTCGCCGCGATCATTCGGGCCGCCTGCAAGCGCGAAGCCGGGGCCCTCGCCTGACGCCGCTCGGCGGCAGATCTGCCGGCGGCGTCGGGATTCGGACACCGGCCCGCGAGAAACCCGGACAATTCGCTGCGATGCGATTGCCAAGGGCATGATGATCGGCTAATTGCCCCTCCGTCCGGTTCGCACGGCCCTCGCCGCAACCCAGGACGTTTGGCTGCTGTAGCTCAGTGGTAGAGCACCTCATTGGTAATGAGGAGGTCGACAGTTCAATCCTGTCCAGCAGCACCACTCTCCTTTTCGATCGACGAAGATTTGGGGATGGTGGTGCCCGCTTCGAGCGGCGCGATGTCTCTGATGCATTCGGCCACGCGCCGTCATGCGCCCCCGGCCTCCCCGGATTTTGTTCGGTCTTCTTGCGCGTCAGCCTCGTGGCACGATCCTGGGAACGGGAGCCGAGGGAAGCGTCGAGCGATGCATCCGGCCGACATCCAGCCGAAGGGCATTCGCGGCGGGAGGTGAGGCAAAGGAAGCCGGATCGGTACCCGCGCCCGGCGGATGGTCCGGCGTCACAGCGACGTTGCGCTGGACGGTCTGGTCGCTCGCGCGGGCCGGAGGCTCGTATCGGAACGGGTCGCTCAGCCAGAACACGTTGTCGGTGATCCGGTTGTCCCGAGCTGCCCCCGGCGTTCGCTTGAGGATCTCCGCCAGGTTCGGGTAGCGGCTGCGCCACAGAGGCGAGGACACGGGCATCGCGGCGAGCGCCGTCCGGATCTCGGAGGTCGGGTTCATCACCGAGCCGGACGCCCAGTCCAGACCTCGCGCGTCGATGTGGACCGCCGGACTCGACGCCACGAAGATGTTGCCCGTGATGGCATTGTCGCGCCCTCCACCGATGAAGACCGGCTGCTCCACCCGCAGAAAGAGATTGCCGGTGACGGCGAAGCCGCTCGCCATGTCGTCGAGGTAGACGCCTTTCACCTCGTGACCCGGGTCGGTCGCGAGGTCGTGCAGGAAATTGCCCCGGATGGTCGATCCGCGGGCGGTCCAGTCCCGCCCGGCATAGATCGCACCGCTATCCGTCGCGCCCTGGAGCAAGCGGGCGATCTCATTGTCGGCCACGAGGTGGTCGTTGCCCCGCAGGTGCACGGCGTAGTCGAGGGCGTCGTGGATGTAGTTGCCGGTGACCTGCGCCCCCACGCCGTCGAGCTCGACGGCGGGACTCTGGGTGCGGGACAGACGCGCGTAGCGGGTGATGCGGCTGTCCTTCAGGAAGAGCCCGCCCGGCCGGAGGGACGGCCTGTCTCCGCCGGAGAGGCGGACCGCCCCGAATCCCGTATCGGCGATGCTGCAGGCCTCCAGGCCTCCGCCCTCGATGTCTTCGAACACCGCCGCGCGAAGCCCGCTCCAGGCCAGCGCGCTGTTGCGCACGACGACGTCGCGCCCCCCGCGGGCCGTCAGCAGATCGCCACGACTGCGCGCGAGGTGCAGGGTCTCGATCCGGACATGGGCGGCCCCCTCGAGGGTCAGGAGCGTATCGGCGACGGCCACTTCGATGGCCCCCGTCCCCTCGCGCGGCCAGACCAGGAGCAGGTTGCGCGCACGGTCGCGCCACCACTCTCCGGGCTCGTCGAGTTCCGCCAGGGCATGGACGACACGCGCCCGCGCACCGTCGCGGATCCCCTCATAGGGCCGCGTGCCCAGGCGCAGGGGCATCGCCCGGCCCGAGATCCGCAGGGGGATCGTCTCGAACAGCCAGTCCCACCGCCAGTACCCCTCGGCCCATAGATCCGTCTCACCGAGCCAGCGCTCGGGCCGGGCTCCCACGAGGCGGAAATGAGCGGCATCGCCGCCCGGACCGGCCTCGACCCGGGCGAAGCCGTCGTTCGGCCAGCGCGCCGGAGTCAGCGCACCGCGCTCGTCATAGACCTCAAGCGTGAGCGGCGGCGGCGGCGGACCGAGGAGGCGCGGCGATCTGATGGGCGCGTTCGGCATCACGCCGGCCGGCAGGCGGTAGGCCCGGACATGGCGGCGGGCGATGGCGGGCAGTCGGTTCGCGAGGTCCGCCGGTACGGCCGCGGGCGAGACCGGGACGCTCCCGACGAGGTGCGTGCTTCCGTCCGGGGCCCCGCGAAGCACCAGCGGCGCACCCGGCGTGCCGCTGTGCTCGGATCCGATCCGCAGAGCCGCGGGCAGATGATAGACCCCCGATGCGAACTCGACGGCCAGCGGTTGCCCGGGCTGGCGGGCACGCATCGCTGCGATCCGTCCCAGCGCCTCGGCCGGACCCGAGACGGGGCCGGGGCCGGGCGGCGGAACGCGGATCACCTGCTCGGCCGAGGCCGGAGTTACATGTAACGCGATAACCGGCACGGCGGCGGCCAGGACGAGGCCGATTCCGACCGTGGCGCTCCGGATCGACGCAATCCACGCGCCCGCGGCCCTGTACGGCTGCGCAAGATCGGCCGAGGCGAGACGACGGAGCCGACGGGCAGCCGGGTCGCGGACAGGCATGACGGGAACACCGAAGACGAGCGCCTGACGGCGTGACAGCGGACGGGAGCCCGACTGGCGCGGCGACGTTGCCGGAACCTGCGCCGCTCCACAAGCCGGTGCCGCGCCGCCATCGCCGGGCGCGGAGACCTGGGCCGCTTTTCCCGCCTCGGCCCCGATGCAAGTCTCCGGGCATCCGTTTCGGGCGATGCGCTCTTAAATCGTCAACGAGGTTAGCGGGGATAACACTCGGGACAGGTGTTCCGCGCTGGGACTCCCATCCTTTTCCGACGCGGAATTAACGGGGCTCGAAGGTTCGTCGTGCTCTCAAATGGGGGCTGACCCGTATTCCGCCGGGGTTGCGCCACGGCGGATTTCCGGCAGGCCGATCTGCGGAGGCCTCGGGGGTTGGCGCCCAGGGGCCACGGGTCCGTCCCGATATGGCACGGACCGGATGGCCACGACCTTGCAGCACTCGGGACACACCCGCGTGGAATCGGATGAGGGTGGCACGGACACACGCACAGGGGGGTGCTGTCGTGAGATGGCAGGTTTCGAGATGACGAACCACCCGATGGCGCACGGCCCCGTGCCGCTGCATCCGATCGAGTGGCAGGGCGACTCCGCCGGGCGTGCGCGCACCATCACGGCGAGCCAGGCCGTCGCGCTGATCCGGCGCCGGAGCTGGATCGTCGTACTCGGGCTGATCCTCGGCTTCGCCGGAGCCGTGTTCTTCGTCGCCTCGTCCGAACCGCGCTACATCGCGACCAGTCAGGTCATCATCGACCCGCGCGGCCTGCGCGTCGTCGAGCGGGAGGTCAATCCGAGCACCGACAACGCCGACGGTCAGGTCGCGACCGTCGAGAACGAGATGCGGGTCCTGAAATCGAGCGAAGTCCTCGATGCGCTGATCACCCGCCTCGGCCTCGACAAGGATCCTGAATTCGTCGGCAATCCGCCGGGGGCCCTGGGCCGGCTGAAGAGCACCGTCCTCGACCTGTTCCGGACCCCGCCCACGACGCGCGAGCCGGCACCGCGCATCGCCGCGCTGCAGGCCCTGGACCGCAAGATCGCCGTGCGCCGCGCCGAGCGAAGCTTCGTGGTCGAAGTCACCGTGGCGAGCCGCGAGGCCGAGAAATCGGCCCGGATCGCCAACGAACTGGTGGCCATCTACATCGAGCAGGCGAACAAGACGCGGGCCGAGCTGGCGCGTCGCTCGGGCGTCTCGCTCGACGGCCGGCTCGCCGAGCTGCGCGCGGCGGCACGGGAGGCCGAGGACCGGGTCGAGGCCTTCAAGGTCCGCAACGATCTGGTCCGGGCCGACGGCGTGCTCACCCGTGACCGGCGCCTGCGCGACCTCAACGAGCAACTCGTGGCCGCTCAGTCGCGTGCCGCCGAAGCGCGCGCGCGCCTGGAACAGGTGACGGCACCGGGTGACAAGCTCGGCGGCTCGCCGGAGGCGATGCAGTCCCAGACGGTGACGCAGTTCCGCGGCCAGATCGCGGAGGCCAAGCGACGGCGGGCCAACCTCGCCAACCTCCTGGGCCTTCGCCACCCGGAGCTCACCTCGTTGAACCAGGAAATCACCGAGCTGCAGGAGCAGCTCGACCAGGAGCTGCGCCGGATCGTCGATGCCGCGCGGGCGAATTACCAGCGGGCGAAGCAGGTCGAGGAAAGTCTGCGCAAGGCGGTGACGAACCTATCGCAAGCCTCGTTCACCGACAGCCGGGCCCTCAGCCAGCTCCAGGACCTGGTGCGGGAGGCCGAGGCACGACGCACGCTGTTCACGCAGTTCCTCGTCCGTTCACGCGAGCTTGCCGAGCAGACGCGGGTCGACGTCAGCAACATCCGGCCGATCAGCTCCGCCATCCCGCCGACGGGTCCGGCGAACCTGAGCAAGACCATCGTGATCGGCCTTGGAACCCTGATCGGGCTGGCCGCCGGGCTGATGGCGACGCTCGTCCTCGGACTCCTGCGCGGCGAGACCCGGCCCGGAACCGATCCGGCCGCGCGGCGCCTGCAGGCCGCGGCGCCACCGCTCCGCCGGCCCGCCGGCCCGGGTGAGGTTCAGGGCCGGGGTCCGTGACGCTGCGCCGCCGGGGAGACCCAGAATGATCCCGCCATTCCTCTCGGCCGCGGCACCGGGCGCGCCGACGCGGGCGCCGGCGGAGCGGACCCGCGATCTGTGGAACACGCTCTTCGTGGTGTTCGCGGTGCTGATGAGCGTGAACGCGTTCTACTCGGTCTTCGCCGGTGGCGGCGAAAGCTTCGGGAACGACAAGTCGCACGTCCCTTCGAACCGCGGCAATCTGATCTATGTCGGCCTCTGGCTCGGGCTCTATGCCCTCTCCGGATGGGTGATCTTCCGCGATTCGCTGCGCAACGGGCTCGATCTCTGCCTCATCGCCCTGGCGCCGCTGGCCGGCTACATCCTGCTCTCGTCGACATGGTCCGCGGATCCATGGGCGTCGCTGGTGCCGGCCGGCATGCTCGTCCTGAACATGGTCATCGCGGGAGCGCTCGCGGCGGCGGTTCACCCGGCGCGGTTCCTGCGCCTCTTCGCCTGGACGAACGTCGCGCTGGTGGGGATCTCCCTCGTCATGCTGGTGCTCGATCCCGACGGAGTCCGGACAGACGTCACCCGCCCGGGTCTGCTCATGGCCGGTGAATTGTTCGGCGCCTATGCGAACAAGACCGTCCACGGCATCTCGGCCTCCATCGCCATCCTGATCCTGCTGTTCCTGCCCGATGCCAGCGGGCGCGGCCGGCGCTGGCCGGCCATTGCCCTGCTCACGCTCGGCCTGATCCTGGCCAACTCGATGGGGTCGGTCGCCGGAGCGATCGTCGCCGGAGCGGCATTGCTCGCCGCCAGGCTGCTGCCGCGCCTCAGCATCCCCGTCTTCGCGGTGGCGACGGTCTTCGCGATCGTGCTGGCCCTGACACTGCCCCTCATCGGGATCGGCGACCTCGCGCTCGCCCTCGGCCGCAGCGCGGACTTCACGGGGCGGAGCACCTTCTGGCCCTACGCCTTCGACGCCATCCGGGAACGCCCGCTGTTCGGGGCGGGCTACCTCAGCTTCTTCAACACCGACCCGTTCTCGGGGGCCTGGCGCGTGTGGGAGCACGAACTGTATTTCTTCACGCCGGACTTCCACAACGCGTTCCTCGACATCCTCGTCGGACTGGGGATCGTCGGCGGTGTCCTGTACGTCCTCCTGCTGTCCGTTTCGTCGTGCATCTTCGCCCATCCCAGCCTCGATCAGCGCTGCGCACTGGTGCTGTCGGCGATCCTCATCGTCTTCATCCTGAACAGTGCGACCAATTTCGTGTTCCTGGCGCACAACCGGATGTCGACGATCTTCCAGTTCTACTGCCTGTTCGTCCTCGGCCGGCACTATGCCGGACCGGCCCTCGGCCCAATCCGGCTCGGCGCGGGACCGCGGAACGCCGCAGGATGAGGCCCGCACCCGAAGCCGGGCTTCTGTCCTGGTTCCCCGGTTTCCTCCGCCCACTCGAAGCCCCGGGCGCCCCGACTCCGGTGCGGCTCGTCCGGCCATGGCGATGCGGACGGCAGGCATGAGACCGGACCCGGATCCGAAGGGCGGCGGCATGCCCTACCTGCCCCAACTGGACGGCATCCGCGCCCTCGCGGTCGGGCTCGTTTTCCTGTCCCATGCAGGCCTCGGGCATATCGTACCGGGGGGCCTCGGGGTCACGATCTTCTTCTTCCTGAGCGGTTATCTGATCACCACGCTGCTGCGTTGCGAGGCCGGACGGACCGGAAGCGTCAGCCTGCCGGCCTTCTACCTCCGCCGTGTCTTCCGGATTTTTCCGCCTCTCTACCTGACCCTGCTCTTCGCGCTGGGCCTCTACGCAGCGGGCGCCCTCAAAGGCCCCTACGATCCCTTCGTGATCCTGACCCAGGCGACCTTCCTGGTGAACTACGTGGGGCCCCTGGGGGGCGACATCAGCCTCGCGCTGCCGCTGCCGCTCTGGTCCTTGGCCGTCGAAGAGCATTTCTATCTGCTCTTCCCCCTCGTCTTCCTCGTCGGACGCGCTTCGCCCCCCCGGCTCGCGCTTGCCTGCCTCGCGGTCTGCCTCGTGGTGCTCGGCTTGCGGATCGCCGCGGTCCGGCTGCTGACGGATGCGAGCGACACCTACATTTGGACGCATACCCGTATCGATTCGATTCTCTTCGGGTGCTGTCTCGCCCTCTGGCGCAATCCCCTGATCGACGGAGCCAAGGCCTACCGGCCCGGTGATTTCCAGGCGGCCCTGGCGTTCGGCGTGCTCTGCGGAACGATCCTGCTGCGCGACGAGACGTTCCGGCAGACCCTGCGCTACACCATCCAGGGCGGTGCCCTGTTCGTCCTGTTCGCGGCGATCCTGCGGCCCGCGGACGCCAGCCTCTGCGGCCGGCTGGCGCGCCACCTGTCGGGACCGCTCCTACGGCGGATCGGCCTCTACTCCTACACCATCTATCTCGTGCACGCGGTGATGATCGAAGCCGTCACGGGCTACATCGGCTCCGATTTCCTGCAGATCGTCGTCGCCCTCGGCCTGACGCTGACCTATGCTGCGCTGATGCACCGCTTCGTCGAGCGCCCGTTCGCACGCCTGCGGCGGCGGCTCGACACCCGCGATGAACCCGGGGGAGCCCTCTCCCCGCTGCCACCGGCCCTACCAGCCGCGCGCGACCAGTGAGTCATGCACCACCCGCGCGACGACGGCCTGGCCGGCGTCGTTGAGGTGAATGTGATCCTCGCGCAGCGAGCGCGGCGGCACGTCCCGAGCCAGATCCGCACGATCGGGCCCCGTCGGCGCGATCCGGGCCAGCGCCAGGCCGGAATCGATGAGCCGGGAGCGGATATCGACGTAGGACGGGCCGTGGGCGGCCCGGAGGGCGTCGTTGAGATCCACGATGGTGCGGTAACCGGACTCGCCCCGCCGCTCTTCGGACGTGTCGGCATTCAGGATCGACAGGACGAGGACACGCTTGCTCCTGACGGCGTCCACCATGGCTTTGACGTCCGCCCGTACCCGCCGGACGTCTTCGTAGTTGTTGCGGCCGGCCCAGATGATCGTCACCGCATCGTGGGACCGCGTGTCGGCCAGCATGCGAGCGGCGATCTCCGAACTCGATTCCCCGCCCACGCCCGCATTGCGGACGCTGCGCATCGGTGTGAAGAGCCGCCCCAGAACGACCGGATAGCGTGCCGCCACCGTGCGGGCGCCGGTGCCGTAGGTGAGGCTGTCGCCCCAGGCGACGATCGCAGGGGAGACCGCCGCCTGCGTTCGTATCGCCCAGCAAGCCGCGAACAAGCCGAGCCCGAACGCACGGCGATCCGGCATTCGAGCGATGGGACAGGGAGGCGCGGGCTCGAGAATCATGTCGACGAATGTCTCGGAAAAGGTCTGCGGGGAACCACACGCAGGAGTGACGGACCGCCCGAACCTTATGTTCGATCGACGGGTTCGTCTCGCGGGGATCGAGCACGCTTCGCCCCTAACGCCCGCTATGCCGAAGGGGCGCGAGGAGGCTCATGACATCGACTTCGCGGGTCACGGGACGGCGTGCCCGGACTGGCCCGTGACGCCTGGGCGGGGATCGGTACGGGGCAGAGGACCGCCGAGCCCCCCGCTGGCCCAGTCCTGTCCTCTCGACCATGGCACTTCGGTACCTTGATGTGCACGGAGTTACATGTGAGCGTGCGTAGGGTTTAGATGCTCCGGGCGATATGACCGCCGCGGCTCCGAAGTGATATTCCAAGCAACCGAATCCAGGGACGCACAATTGGTCGATCACCGACCATGAAAAATAAGACAGATCGAATCTGTATTTTGTAAATATCGTTCCGATTGGTGTTGGGATTCGCGTTCGAACGATCGCGGCACCTCACCATTCAGGCTGGGCAGGCATGTATCCAAGGTCAGACGACGGCGCATGAACAGAGAGATTTCGATGAAATGCTGGATTTTTATCCTATGTATTTCGGCCGCCGTGTTCCTGCGATCACCGGTCCAGGCGGACGAGTATCGCCTCCACATCGGTGATACGCTCGACTTCTCGGTCGCGGGCGTGTCCCTCCAGCGGACGTCGACCGTCGATACGGACGGCCGGGTGACGCTTCCCCTCGTCGGCCCGATCGACGCCAAGGGAAAAACCCTGGGAGAAATCCTCACCTACCTTCGGCGCGAACTGCCCAAGAAGTCGCTGAACCTGCGGACGCCCGAGGGACGGGACCAGATCACGATCATCGACCCCCAGGAGATCACGCTCTCGATCTCCGATTACGTTCCCATCTATGTGAACGGAGACGTGAGCCGCCCGGGGGAACAGAAATTCCGGCCCGGCATGACCGTGCGTCAGTCGATCTCACTGGCCGGGGGCTACGACGTCGTCAGGCTTCGGGTCGAGAATCCGGTGATGACGAACGTCGACCTGGAGGATGAACTCCGGACCAAGTGGATGGACATCGAGCACGCCTACGCGCGCCGGGACTTCCTGCAGAAGCTCTTGGATCGATCCAAGGAGCCCGCCCAACCTTTCGCTCTGCGCTCGCCCCTCGCCAAGGGCCTGCGCGACCAAGCCGCCAAGTCCGAGACCGACCAATTGCGGGCCGGCCTCGAGGCCTTCAACTCCGAGCGCGCCGCCCTCGAGCGTAAGATCTCGCTGCTCAACGACGGTCTCGACGCGCTGGACAAGCAGAAGAAGAACGAGGACGAGAACGCCAAGCTCGACAGCTCCGAAGCCGCCCGGATCGCCGACCTGTTCTCCAAGGGGACGCTGCCGGCTACGCGCGTCGCAGATGCGCGCCGCCTCGCCCTGCTGTCCGCGACGCGGTCGCTGCAGGTCGGATCCCAGATCGAGGTGGACCGGAGAGTGCGCAGCGATGCGCAACAGGCACTGCAGAAGCTCATCAGCGAGCGGTCCGAGCAGCTCCTGAAGGACCTCAAGGAAACCAACGACACGATTTCGAAGAGCCAGTCCCGGATCAGCGCCCTGACCGAGAAGCTCGTCTACACGAGCGCCCTTCGCTCACAGCTGCTCGGATCGGGGGTGAATTCCCCGCAGATTTCCGTCGTGCGTCAGGTCTCCGGCGCCGCGAAGGTGATCCAGGCCGAGTCGGACACCGCTCTAGAGCCGGGCGACGTGGTGGAGGTGAAGATGACCCTGACCGCCAACACGACCCCGATGGCAAACTAGCACTACCCGGGCACTTTGATATCAGGGGGTAGCCTGAAGCGCTTTCGGCAGTGGGGGCACAGGGCGGGCGGGACGAGGCTGGCGAACAGCCGGCCGACGATGGCCTGCCGCACGGCGGACAGGCTGGGTGACGGTGGCGGACTGACCCTGACCCAGCAAACTGGTCCGCGCTGAGCGCAAGTTTTCCGGGCATCCTGAACCCTGAAGGAGGGAGGATGCCATGCCTCGCAAGCGCTTCACGAACGAACAGATCGCCTTTGCCCTGCGGCAGGCTTCAGAACGGTGCGACGGTGGACGAGGTCTGCCGGAAGATGGGTGTATCCGAGCCGACGTTTTACCGTTGGAAGAAGCAGTTCGTCGGCATGGGCGTGCCTGAGATCCGGCGGTTGAAGCAGCTGGAGGACGAGAACAGCAAGCTCAAGCGGTTGGTCGCAGACCTGACGCTGGACCGCTCGATGCTGCAGGACGTGCTCAAGGATCAGTGGTGAGGCCCGCCGTTCGCCGTGAAGTCGCTGGTCACCTGCAGGTGGCCTACGACATCAGTGAGCGTCGGGCCTGTCTGGCCACCGGCTTCGGCCGCTCGTCCCAGCGCTATACCAAGCGCTCCGATCCGCAGGTCGCGCTGCGGATGCGACTGAAGGAGCTGGCTGCCGCACGGGTCCGCTACGGCTATCGGCGGCTGCACATCCTGCTGCGACGGGAGGGCTGGAAGGTGAACCACAAGCGCACCTACCGGATCTACCGGGATGAGGGCCTGTCGATCCGCTCCAAGCTGCCCAAACGCAAGCGGGCGTGGCGGTATCGCCAGGGACGACCGGCGATCGGTGGACCCAACGAGGTCTGGGCCATGGACTTCATGTCCGACCGCCTCTTCGACGGTCGTCCGTTCCGGATCCTGACGGTCGTCGATTGCCACACGCGAGAGGCGCTCTCACTCACGCCGAGAGCCAACTTCCGCGCCTTCCAGGTGACCGAGGCACTCGATGCCTTGGTCCGGCTGAGGGGGCGGCCCAAGAGCCTGCGGGTCGACAATGGACCGGAGTTCGCCGGGCGCATGCTCGACCAGTGGGCTTACCTGAACGGGGTCGAGATCGACTTCTCCCGACCGGGCAAGCCGACCGACAACGCTTACATCGAGTGGTTCAACGGCCGTCTACGAGCGGAATGCCTGAACGCCTCGTGGTTCCTGTCGCTGGCCGATGCCCGTGAGCGCATCGAGGACTGGAGGTGCCACGACAACGAAGATCGACCCCACACGGCCCTGGGCGGCTTGACGCCCCGAGCCTTCGCCAATCAAGCTATCACAGCCCGAGAACTTGCATAGGCCGTGGACCACAAACGGGGTCAACTCCAGCCTACCGCGCACTAACTTCACCGTTGGACCACCGCGTGGGGGCCGATCACATTGAAGTCCGCTTCTTCCACTTCGCCACGGTCTTCGGGTTGATCCCGTAGCGCTTGGCCAGCACCCTCAGGCTCTCTTGACTATACTGTATCGCTCGACGGACTGCCGCTGTCGTCGTGGCGCCTACATGGTGAACCTGGCCCATAGCGCTTCCTTCCACGCTCGTGAAAAGTCTGCACCATCGAAGCCTGGGATCAAACATCTAGTATAATTCCTAAGATGGATCGAATAGCCAGTATTCTGTGCGACAATCTCTTTTTTCAAATAAATACTAAAATTTTCTCAACACAAGCTTGGTTTCCTCTGACAGATCTATCACATTACCATTGATTAAGGCTTCCCGGAATGTACCTTTTCTTATACAGATATCAGATCCAAGAATGGTAATAATATCATCCTTAGGGCATTTCCAGACCTCGACTGCTCCGAGCGAAATATGAGGCGGCAATGGCTTCGCGTGCGCGTCAGCTCTCCTTTTTAATTCGACTGCGAGTGCTTTTTCTGTAAGCTGTTGCTTGAGCTCGATCAGATCGCTAGTAAATTCATTACTCAAATATCTTGATCTTTCGCACCATTCTATGACAGCTATATATCTTCGTTCCTTGCTTGAATCTCCCGTGCTTATAAAACGGCGCGTGTGGTCGAGGGCTGCCTCTGTGATGAATATTTCCGGATTGTTTGTTAGTTTCCGGGCAGACATTTGATCCCACTCCTACCATTGCTGCACGAAGCCTTGACATTTATATCGACCGTTTTCGAGAGCAGATCGGTAAGTTGATACTCCGCCAGTACATAAATAAGCGCATTCGTCTTCCGTAAATGAACGAAATATATACATGGGAATTACTATACCACCCCCGCCCCTTCCGCCTTAGCTAGCCGCAAACGCAGTTGATGACGAGAGTGTTACCAGTACATACAAAACCGTAAGCATAAAAGATATAGCTGTATTTCTCATGTAGCGTCCATGATATTCGATGTTTCTTAGTAATCAGGCCCATTGCAATCTAATTTATAGATCAATAAAAATTATCAAAATGTTTACAAATTATTATCTATAATTACTTCAAATTAAACTACTGTTATTATTTCAATATAACGATCACCATTAATAAAAAATGCTGGTGTCGGCTCGAACTTGAACAGGTCCCTGCCCTGTTCTTGGTGGCGTTGATCCCAGTATATTTATCTCCGTCTCTCAGACAGAGATTGAATTTCTCTTTCGTGAAGCCAATTTGGTGCAGCGTCTGCGCCATGGCCTCGACGGGCAAGTTCGGCTTTCTCACGAACGCCCAGGCCGGCTGCTGATCGAGCAACAGGTCAATGACCTGGTAGTACCGTGCTCCGTCATCGCAACGCGCCATCATGAAGGCGGCGGTCGCGATCAGATCGAGCGGGAATTCCCGCATCGTGAAGCGCACCTTGCCGGTGTCGACGTAGCGTTCCTTCAGGACAGGCCACGTGTCCCTGTGGAAGGCGGCACAATGGGGACAGGTCAGCGACGCATATTCGATGATCGTGACCTTGGCTGTCGGAGATCCGAGCCAGATATCGCCGAGCGGTCCGGGCTGAAGGCGATCTGTCCGCTCCGTGCTCAAGGCATACGCGGGTTCGATGTCCGACGCGGTGGCACCCACTGTCAGAGCAGCAAGGCCCATATCTTTGACGACGGTCCGTCGGGTGTCCATGTGCGCCTCAATGGCCGGCTTCGCTAAACTGCTTGTTGGTGCCGTTCCTCGACGGGGTTCCCGAGCAGATCTGGGTACCGACGTCCGGATCATCAGTGCATCTTGCGTTGAGGCAAATGGGATGTTCGGCACAGTCATCAGCGTACAGCACGGTCCCCCCACAAGAACTGCTAGCATACTGCTTGTATGTCTTCGAATTTTTCCAGGAATGAATTTCTATGAATTGGTGTCTGGTTGATCTGAGCGGCGTCGGATGCACCGCTCGCCGCCAAACCGACGATGATCATGGGCACCAAAGCTACATCGCTAGTATTAATTATTAAACGAGCGACAATAAAATTCAAACTAATTGTCAAATTTATCAATGAGTATCGAAGGATATATTTTATAATATATTATTTTATAGTTGCGCCGTCACGGTTTCGAATCCGGCACTTCACGACCCCCGCCCAGCGCCTGCTGTAGCGCAGCGGTATCGACGAGGCGCTGGCTCTGAGCGGCTAGGCGCGTCAGGGTCGTGGCGGCATAGCGTGTCTGGTTCAGAAGCAGGTCGCCATAGGTGAGAGCGCCGGCCCTGTACCGCACCTGCGAGGCGGCGAGGGCTTGCCGGGCAAGCGCCTCCGCCTGCGTCGCCGTGGTCAGGATCTTGGCATCGGCTTCAAGAGCCGTCAGGACATCCGCGACGTTCTGGAGCGCTGCCAGAACCGTCGATCGGTATGCCGCCGCCGCCGCCTCGCGGCCCTCGACGGCGCCCTGCCGCCGTGTCGCCAGGGCGCCGCCATCGAAGAGCGGCTGCGCGAGAGCGAGCCCGGCCCCCCAGCTGCTCGACGCCGCCAGCGCCGCGAGGGTGACCGCGCTCTCGTTCAGGTTGGCGTTCACGGTGACGCGGGGCAGAAGGTTCGCGGTCGCGACCCCGATCTCGGCCGAGGCAGCGTGGAGCTGGGTGTCCGTCGTCAGATGATTTGGGACATTCAGCGGTGTTCAGGAGCGGAGGCTCTGGTCCATCTGGGGTGAGAGGTTAGGCAGCGTGCGCGTGGTGGCGCAAGCGGCGATCCATGAAGGTCTGGCGCTTGATGCGTTCCCGCTCGGCCAGGATCCCTTCACCGCGTCCGAAGTAGACGTCGGCGGGCGTGAGGTTGCTCAGGCTCTCATGGGCTCGGGCATGGTTGTAGTGTTCGACGAAGTTGGCAACCTGCGTCTCCAGCTCGCCGGGCAAGTAGGCGTGTTCAAGCAGGATGCGGTTCTTGAGCGTCTGGTGCCAACGCTCGATCTTGCCCTGCGTTTGAGGATGGCATGGCGCGCCGCGGATGTGGGTCATGGCCCGAATGCCGAGCCAGTCAGCTAGGTCGCTGGCGACGTAGCTCGGCCCATTGTCGGAGAGCAGGCGTGGCCGCGGCATCACCCGCGCCTGATCGAGCCCAGCCGCACCCAGCGCCAGGTCGAGCGTGGCGGTGACGTCGCTGGCCTGCATCGTCGTGCACAGCTTCCAGGCGACGATGTAGCGTGAGAAGTCGTCCAGGACCGTCGACAGGTAGTACCAGCCCCAGCCAACGACCTTCAGGTAGGTGAAGTCCGTCTGCCAAAGCTGGTTGGGCGCGGTGGTCTTATCGCGGAACTCGTCGGCGGCCTTGATGACGATATAGGCCGGGCTGGTGATCAGGTCCTGAGACTTGAGCAGCCGGTAGACGGTCGCTTCCGAGACGAAGTAGCGCCGCTCGTCGGTGAAGCGTACCGCCAGTTCACGCGGGCTGAGTTCAGGCTGCTCCAAGGCCAGAGCAACGATCTGCTCGCGGATCTCCGCAGGTAGGCGGTTCCAGACCCGGCTTGGCTGCGAAGGATGGTCATTCAACGCCTCGGGGCCGCCGCGCTGGTAGGCGTCGTACCAGCGGTAGAACGTCGAGCGGGTGATGCCGAGCTTGTCCAGGGTAGCGCGCACCGGCAGGTGGGATTGCTCGACGAGCCGGATGATCTCCAGCTTCTCGGGGGCCGGGTACCTCATGCCTCGTCGCCCCCAGCCCCGCTCATGCTTTTTTTGAGCAGACGGTTCTCCAGGACGAGATCAGCTACGACCTCCTTCAGCGCCCCCGTCTCGCGACGGAGGTCCCGCACCTCATCCGTAGTGGCCGCACGAGACGTGTCGCCGGACAGGCGCTTCTTGCCAGCCTCCAGGAACTCCTTGGACCAGCCGTAGTACATCGAGGCGGCGATCCCCTCACGTCGGCATAACTCGGCGATGCTGTCCTCGCCCCGCAAGCCTTCCAGCACCACACGGATCTTCTCCTCGGACGAGAACTGCCGACGTGTGGCCCGACGGATGTCCTTGATCACCGCTTCTGCCGGCTTCTTGGCCGGTCCGGATGTCTGCTTCATCTTCGCTCCTCAGGGGCTACGATGAACCAGCCATCCTCCGTTCGTGAAGACCCTCAATCTGTCCCATAGGTGCTGACGTCGGACAATCGGGGGCCGGATCGATCGTCCTGAGGGTCGTCTCGTAGCGTCGATTGGGCTGCGCCAGGGTGCTGAAGCGGATCGGCATGCCCGGCCTGAGGCGGCCGATGTCGGCCTCGGAGACCTTGGCCTTGACCGACATCGTGCCGAGGTCGGCAAGCCGGACGATCGTGGGCGCGATCTGGGATGAGATCACGGTCTGCCCCTGCCTGGTGACGATGGCCACGACAGTGCCGTCGATCGGTGCGGTGATCCGCGTGTAGGCGAGTTCGGTGCGCGCGTTGCGGACGTTGACGGTCGCACCCTCGATCTGGGCGTCGAGCGCGGCGAGATCGGCTTGGGCGCTCGCATAGGCCGCCTCGGCGGCTTCGTAGTCCTGACGGGTACCGGCCCTACCGGCGATGATGTCGCCCTGGCGGCGGAAGGCGAACTCGGTCTGCCTGAGAACGGCCTTGACCCGGTCGCGCTGCGCTCGCAGGGCGCTCAAGGCTGCCTCATTCCGCTGCACGGTATTCATCTGGGGAACGGAATCGATCTCGGCGATGCGCTGCCCCTCGTTGATCTGCTGGCCGAGTTCGACATGAAGCGCGATGACGCGCCCGGAAACCTGGGCACCGACGCTGACGAGGTTGGCCGGCTCGATCGAGCCGCTCGCGAGGATCGTGGACGAGATGGTGCCACGACGAGCGGGTACGGTGATGAACGTGTTTTTGTCGACTGAATGACGGGAGAGATAAAACCATGATATCAGTATCAACGAAATCAATGCCAAAAATAGCAATTTTAATATTTTATTCATTATTTTTGAACTTCGGGTAGAAGAAAAACGCTAGTATTGCAGCGATGTCCTTTGGTTGAATAGTATATCAGAACTGCGGTCGCAATACGATTTGAACTTA
The DNA here is from genome assembly GCF_055361545.1 of Methylobacterium sp. TK31. Classification (NCBI taxonomy): domain Bacteria; kingdom Pseudomonadati; phylum Pseudomonadota; class Alphaproteobacteria; order Hyphomicrobiales; family Methylobacteriaceae; genus Methylobacterium; species Methylobacterium sp. TK31. The sequence continues at coordinate 4,562,064 of NZ_CM143964.1, forward strand.
TATTTTTTCTGGCATGGATAGCTTTCAGTATTTTTGTCGCTTCACCTCGCTTATCATCGATAATAAACGGCTTTTGATAGATAAATGAATAAAGATAATTAGCTACTTGTTGTATTGCACTTCTCAAAGAAGCGGATTTACATCTAAATATCTCAAGATGATTTGATATTAATTGATTGTCTGCACCAATCTGGGCGCATTCATAGAACAAATCAAGATTGACGGTGTTGGTGGTGTTTTCGAGAACGGATGATGCTTCTATATTGTCAAAATAATGATCTATTGGCCCACCTTTTGCTATGCATTGATCATAAAGCATCATGCCGTATTCAAATAAATTTTTTGTATGACCCTGATCAAGACGAGTCACAGTAAAAGACTCGTTTCTATTTTTGATGACAAAGCCGTCCTTTTCCAGAGCAAATAGAGCCTCTCTTAATGGAGTTTGACTGAATCTTAGTTCATCAGAAAGCCTCTTTATTGAAATGTTTTGACCAGGCGCAAGTGTAAAATCTGTTATTTCCTTTCTCAAAGCTAAATATGCAGCATCTGACTTCGAAAGTCTGGTTTTTGAATCCATGGCGAACGCCTGCCGAATTCGACGTGATTTTCCAAAATTCTTGCTGGGCCAGCGAATTAAGAACGATCGGGTCTCGCTGCTATTGTGCAGCTAGACCAAAATATCCCCACGGTTGAAGCTCAGCGGGAGGCCTGCGGTACGGATTTGAGGTGCATTCGGCGAGGAGACGCAGAGGGGACCAGCCGAAGAAGCTCACATCGGCCGACATCGAGGCCGGTCGTGCTCTGCTGCCCTTGGGCACCATCTCGATCGCGGCCATCGCCAAGCGCCTCGGGGTTAGCCGGGACACCTTCTAAAGCTACTTCCCCAAGGGCACGCACCCGCAGCCAGGCAGCCGCGGCGGCACGGCAGGACTGACGCGCATGCCGATCCGGCGCGAGCACCGCTTCTTCTATCCTATCGACTGGCCCCAGCTTTCGGCCGTGATCCGCTTCGAGGGGGCCAAGGAACGGTGTGAGGTCTGCGCCCGTCCGCATGGACACTCCAAAAGGCGACCGGGGCTGCCAAAAGAGGGGATCTGGGCCCGGGCGAGACGCTCGTAAGACACTTGGCCGCTCGCGTGGCGGCTTTGGGACCAAGGCTTGCGTGATCGCCGACGGACAGGGCCGCGCCATCACGTTCCGGCTGGCGCCCGGTCAAGCCCATGAACTGCCCCATGAACTGCCCCATGCGGTGCCACTCCTCGACCAGCTTCCGGGTGTGCCCAAGTGGGTCGTCGGGGACCGGGGCTACACCAGCCACGCCTTTCGTGAGCACATCTGGGACAGGGGTGCGCGGCCCGCGATCCCGCCCCAACGCCACGAGGCGCTCGTCGCCTGCCCGGACTGGATCTACAACAACCGCAATCAGGTCGAGCGGCTCTGGGCCAGGCCTAAGGAGTGGCACGCCATTGCAACCCGCTACGAAAAGGCCGCCGTCAGCTTCATGGGCGTCCTCTGCCTGGCCCCGGCCCTCGACTGGCTCAAGCGATGACACGCCCTAACCCAGACCACTGGTTGGCACCGTGCTTCGCGTCGGGGAGGCGGTCCGGCTCTCGAACGGTTCATCCGATCGGAGCCCCACGTTGCCGCCCTGGTGGCGGTCGAGCCGGCGCGAGAATGTCGGCTCGGCGTCGAACCGCGCCCGGTAGGTCCCGTCCGGGGAGAGGTTGCCCGCCGTTCCGGCGCCGCCATCGCCGTGCGGGGTGTCGGCCTCGCTGTGTGCTCGGGAAGCATTTCGGCTGTTATCGGGCCGGGACCGCTCAGGTCCCGCTGCCGTTCGCCGACAGCCGGAAGGCGGGCTCGAGCAGGCCGCGGCCTCCGAACGCCACCAGCAGGGTGCGGCCGTGTTCGGGGTCGGCGTCCCGCTCCGCCTCGGTCATGCCCTCGTAGGCGCTGGTGACGAGGAGTCGGTCCAGGCCGGCGCCGGCGAAGGTCGGGCAGGAGGGCCGCGTCACCGGCAGGGCGATCGTGCGCAGGCGCGCGCCCTCCGGGCTGTAGGCGTCAATGCAGGACGCGCCCCAGCGGGCGCACCAGAGCCGGCCCTCCGCGTCGACGGCGGCGCCGTCGAGACCCCCCTCGCCGCCACGATGGTCGTAGAGCGTCGCCGGCTCGCCCACCGGCAATCCGGTGCGGGGATCGAGGGCGACGCGCTGCAGCAGCCCGGCATCGGTATCGGCGAAGTAGCCGGTGGTGCCGTCGGGGGAGAAGCAGAGGGCGTTCGGAATGGTCAGGCCGGTATAGAGGCGCGTCACCCGCGTGCCGGCCACGTGGTAGATCGCGCCGTGCCCGGGCTCGGCGTTCCGCCCCATCGTGCTGATCCAGAGAGCGCCGCAGGGATGGACCCGGCCGTCGTTGGAGCGGGTGCCGGCCCGTTCGGCCTCCAGCGGGCAGAATAGGGTCAGGCCGCCGTCCCGCAGGCTGCGCAGGTAGAGGCCGTCCTCGGCCGCCAGGAGGTGACGGGTCTCGTCGACCGCGGCCACGGCGCTCGCCATCAGGGGCAGCGCGTGCATCCGGGCGGCACCCCCAGCCAGCGGCGCTTCGAACAGGCGCCGCTCCAGGATGTCGACCCACCAGGCGGTGTCGGTGCGCGGGTCGTAGCAGGGCCCCTCGCCGAGATGGCAGCGGGGCGCCTCCAGGATAGTGACGGCCGCCGTGTCCCGCATCACCGGCTCATGCTCCGGAAGCGGCAGTATCGCCCCGTATCCCGGTACCCGGCCGGGCAGCGCGTCACGCAGGCCCCCGCGGCGAACTTCAGCGGCGGCCGGCAGGAATACCGGTGCGCCTGCGGGTGATGGATGCCGGAGCGGTTCGCGGCCTGCGCCGCGCCGGTGCTCCCGCTGGCCAGGACGGCCGCGGAGAGGACCGCCACGACGAAAAAGGGCGCGTGTATACCGCGGTTCGACATCGTATACGCCATCTGCTGCTGCCTGAACCCTCAACCCGAGGGAGGCCCTCGGGTTGCCGAACGCGACCGCGTCGCGCCGGGGCGCGCCCCCCGGCGGCGGCGGATGCCAAGCCCGGATCGACCCGCGCGGCGTCGACCGGGACTCGCGATGGGCTCCGCCCGGGGGCTGAGCGGGACGCCGTCAGTAGCGCGGGCCGCCCGAGGTGTTGCCGCGCTGCTGGGCGTAGCCGGGCAGCATCGGATTGCGGGCGTTCGGGTCTCCGTGCATCAGGCGGTTGCGGGTGTGGTGCGTGCGGTTGGCGCGGGAATGGTGGATCGCATCGTGGCGATGGCCATGGTGGCGCATGTGGTACTTGCGGGCCTTGTAGTTGCCGGCATAGCCGATCGAGGAGCTGGCGCGCATCCGCTCGGCCTGCGTCAGGCCCGGGGCGGCCGAGGCGGCGCCGATCGAAAAACTGGCGAACATCAGGCCAGAGGCCAGAACCATTGCGAGCGTCTTCATGTTTGACTTCCAGTCATGTGCTCTGGAGTGGCACAGTGCGGCTGTAAGTCTGTTGCGACGGCCGTGTTCCCCGATAAATTTAACATTATCGTGTTGGATTATCTGAGCATGCCTGTGCGTGGATCTGCACCTGGATTTGAGACATTGCATCGACCTTGAGTCTTCGCGGGCGGGATTCGAGATAATAGCCGCCTGGGGCCGCGCCGGCATCGACCCGGCGTGGCCTGCGCTCGGGCCGGGTCCGGCGGTCTCGGCGGTCGCGTGCCGGCCGGCCTTCCGAGCGTTTCGTCCCGGCGCGAGATCGACGATCGTCTTTCGCAAGATGTATTCATGATGCATCCAGACATACGCGAAGCGTCGTCCCGGAGCCGGAAGATTAATCCGGTTTCTCGCGTGCCTGACCGCACGTCATGGCGGAGAACGAGGCCCCATATTGGGTTCAGGCAGATGAAACGAACCAAACACACTGGTTCGTACTGTAAAGGAGCCCGTTAGCCACAATGAAGACCCGTATCGCCGCCCTCGCCACCGCCCTCGTCCTTGGCGTTGCTCCGATCTCGTCCGCCATGGCTTTCGAAAGGCCGTCCCGCTACACCGGCTTCTCGCCCTACGACGTCGAGACGACCGGCGCGCTCGAGCTGCGCAGCGTCGCACCCCTGCGCAACCCTCAGTACTGCCCGATGAGCTCGGCCGCCGAGGGCAACGCCAACCAGCAGAACTTCCCCACCCAGCAATACGGCCAGACCTCGGGCGGAAACCGCTGCTGATCCGAGCCGGACGCGACAGGACAGACAACCGGCAAGACAGACGGCACAAGCAAGACAGACAGCCCAAGACAGACAACAGGAGAGAGAACCCGCCATGCTTTTGAGAGGCTTCTCCTACGCCATGGTCGCCGCCTTTGCCGGCGGCCTCGTCTACACCGTCGTCGGATCGGCCCAGGCCCTCCTCAACCTGTAAGCCCCGCCCGTCAGACCCGGCGCCCGCCCCACACCGACCCGCCCGGCCCCCGCCGCGGCGGGTCGCGTCGTGCCGCGGGCGCTTCCTGCCGGCTGGTGCTCGCCTCACGGTCTTCCGGCGGCTATAGCCGTCTGGCGTGCGTCAGCGCGTTCCCGTCCGCGGGCCGGCACCTCCGGTCGATCGTGAGGTTGCCCGTATCCGCCCGTTCCTCTCATCGCCCGAGCTGATGCCGCCCCACCTCCTTCTTGCCATCGCCGCGGTTCTTCCCTTCCTCGGCAGCGCGGTCGTGATCGGGCTGCCGGGACAGGCCCGCAACGCCGCCGCGATCCTGGCCGGTTCGATCCTGGTGGTCTGCCTCGCCTGCATCGGGCTTCTCTATCCGGCGGTGTCCGCATCCGGCGGCAGCGTCGTCTGGGCGGTGGACTGGCTGCCGACGCTCGGCGTCCAATTCGTCCTGCGGCTCGACGCCCTGGCCTGGCTGTTCGCGGTCCTGGTGCTGGGGATCGGCGCCCTCGTGGTGCTCTACGCGCGCTACTACATGGCCGCCGAAGACCCGGTGCCGCGCCTGTTCAGCTATCTCCTCGCCTTCGTCGGCGCGATGCTGGGCATCGTGCTCTCCGGCAATCTGATCCAGCTGGTGGTGTTCTGGGAGCTGACCAGCATCGTGTCCTTCCTGCTGATCGGCTACTGGACCGACAACGCGTCCGCCCGCGACGGGGCCCGGATGGCCCTCACCATCACGGTGGCCGGCGGGCTCTGCCTGTTCGTCGGCATGGTGCTGATCGGCCGGATCGTCGGCAGCTACGACCTCGCGGTAGTCCTGGCCTCGGGCGACACGATCCGGTCCAGCCCGCTCTATCTCCCGGCCCTGGTGCTGGTGCTGGCGGGCGCCCTCACCAAGTCGGCGCAGTTCCCCTTCCACATCTGGCTGCCGCGCGCGATGGCGGCCCCGACGCCGATCAGCGCGTACCTGCATTCCGCCACCATGGTGAAGGCCGGCATCTTCCTGATGATCCGGTTCTGGCCCGTCCTGGCCGGAACCGAGAGCTGGTACTGGATCGTCGGCACCGCCGGCATGGCGACGATGCTGGTGGGGGCCTGGAGCGCGATCTTCCAGCACGACCTCAAGGGCCTGCTCGCCTACTCGACGATCAGCCATCTCGGGCTGATCACCCTGCTGCTCGGCCTCGATTCGCCGCTGGCGGTCGTGGCGGCGATCTTCCACACCGTGAACCACGCGACCTTCAAGGCCTCGCTCTTCATGGCCGCCGGGATCATCGACCACGAGACGGGCACGCGGGACATGCGGCGCCTCAGCGGGCTGTGGCGGGCGATGCCCTACACGGCGACGCTGGCGATGGTGGCCGCCGCCGCGATGGCGGGCGTGCCCCTCCTCAACGGCTTCCTCTCGAAGGAGATGTTCCTGGCGGAGGCGGTCGACAATGCGGGCGAGCATGGGCTGAACCTCGCCCTGCCGGTCCTGGCGACCCTGGCGAGCGCCTTCACCATGCTCTACTCGGTGCGCTTCATCCGGCAGACCTTCTTCGGGCCCGCCCCGCACGACCTGCCGCACGCGCCCCACGAGCCGGTCCGGTGGATGCGCATCCCGATCGAACTGCTGGTCCTGGTCTGCATCGCCATCGGGCTCATGCCGAACCTCACCATCGGGCCCGCCCTCGCGGGCGCGGTCCGGTCGGTCCTCGGCGCGCGCACGCCGGACTACGACCTCGCGATCTGGCACGGCTTCAACGCACCCCTGGCCCTCAGCGTCGTGGCGCTCCTCGGCGGCATCGCGCTCTACGTGGCGTTCGGCCGGCGCATCAACGCCAATCCCCGCGGCGGCCCCTGGCTGATGGACCGGATCGACGGCGGCTGGCTGTTCGAGCGGGCGATGACCGGCCTCGTGACCGGGGCGCGCCGGCTGGAGGGGCTCCTCGGCAGCGAGCGCCTCCAGGTGCAGCTGCGCATCCTCTTCCTGACCGTCCTCCTCGCCGCCATGGTCGCGGGCCTCGGGCGGGGGCTCGATCTGTTCGCCCCGGGCAAGAGCACGGATTTCGACCCCGCCTTCGCGCTGATGTGGCTGGTGGGGGCCGCCTGCGCCGTCGGCGCGGCGGAGCGGGCGAAGTACCATCGCCTCTCGGCCGCGATCTTCGTCGGCGGAGCCGGGCTCGTGAGCAGCCTGACCTTCCTGTGGCTCTCGGCCCCCGACCTCGCGGTCACGCAGATCCTGGTCGAGATCGTCACCACGGTGATGCTCCTGCTCGGCTTGCGCTGGCTGCCCAAGCGCGACGCGGCGATCCCGGCTCCGGCCTCCGAGGCGGCGCGGGCCCGCCGGCGGCGCATCGTCGACCTCTGCATCGCGGCCTTCGCGGGCCTCGGCCTCGCCGGCCTGGCCTACGCGGTGATGACGCGGCCGGCGGTCGACGGCATCGCGCGCTGGTTCGTCGAGGAGGCCTACCCGCAGGCGGGCGGGCGCAACGTGGTCAACGTGCTGCTGGTCGATTTTCGCGCGTTCGACACCCTGGGCGAGATCTGCGTGCTCGGCATCGTCGGTCTCACGGTGTTCGCGCTCCTGCGTCGCTTCCGCCCCGCCTCGGACAGCCTGCAGCGTCCCAAGCAGCAGGTCAGCCACGATGCCTACGACGCGTCGCGGGCCGGCCGCAGCCCCGGCGACACCGCCGCCGATGCCCTGCTGGTTCCCCGCGTGGTGATGACCTGGCTGTTTCCCTTCATCGTCCTGCTCGCCCTGCACCTGTTCCTGCGGGGCCACGACCTGCCGGGCGGGGGCTTCGCCGGCGGCATCGCGCTGACGATCGCCTTCATGCTGCAATACATGGCGCAGGGCGCGGAGTGGGTGGAGGCGCGTCTGCGCATCCAGCCGATCGCCTGGATCGGGGTCGGCCTGCTGGTCGCCGTCCTGGCCGGCGCGGGGTCGTGGCTGTTCGGGCGGCCCTTCCTGACCGCCTACTTCGCCTATTGGGAGCCGCCGGTGCTCGGAAAGGTGCCGGTCGCGAGCGCGCTGGTCTTCGATCTCGGGATCATGGTCCTGGTGGTGGGGGCGAGCGCCCTGATGCTCGTCGCCCTGGCCCACCAGTCCGTGCGCCGGACGCGGGCGGCCGAAGCCGAGGCGGAGCGGGCCGCCGAGAGGGAATCCGCCTGATGGAACTCGTCCTGTCGCTGGGCATCGGCGTCTTCGCCGCCTCGGGCATCTGGCTGATGCTGCGGCCGCGCACCTTCCAGGTCGCCCTCGGCATCTCGCTGCTGAGCTACGCCGTGAACCTCTTCATCTTCGCCATGGGCCGGCTGACGGTCGGGGCGCCGCCGGTGCTCGGGGCCGGTGCCGAGGTGGTCTCCGTCGACGACCCGGTTCCCCAGGCCCTGGTCCTCACCGCCCTGGTGATCGGCTTCGCGCTGACCGCGCTCTTCCTCGTGGTCCTGCTCGCCGCCCGGGGCATCACCGGCAGCGACCACGTGGACGGCCGCGAGCCCTCCCAGGCCGAGCCGCAGCCCGGACATCCGCACCCATGATGCGCTCCCTCAGCATGATCGTCCGCCGATGATTCCCTCCGTCCTGAGCGCCACCGCCGAGACCGCCTGGTCGGACCACCTCGTGGTGCTTCCGGTGGTGCTGCCGATCGCCGTGGCCGGGGCGATGTTCCTGATGGACGAGCGCCGGCGCCGGCTGAAATCGGGGCTTAGCCTGGTCACGATGCTCCTGCTCCTCGGCATCGCCCTGCTGCTGGTCGGGCGCGCCGACGGGGCGGCCCAGGTCTACCACCTCGGAAACTGGGACGCGCCCTACGGCATCGTCCTGGTGGTCGACCGGCTCTCGGCGCTGATGCTGGCCCTGGCGAGCGTGCTCGGCCTGTGCGCCCTGGTCTTCTCCTTCGCCCGCTGGGGCCGGGCGGGGCCCCGCTTCCACGGCCTGTTCCTGCTCCTGCTGATGGGGGTGAACGGGGCCTTCCTCACCGGCGACCTGTTCAACCTGTTCGTCTTCTTCGAGGTGATGCTGGCCGCCTCCTACGGCCTCGTCCTGCACGGCTCGGGCGAGATGCGGATCCGGGCCGGCCTCGGCTACATCGCCGTCAACCTCGTCGCCTCGCTGTTCTTCCTCGTGGGCGTCAGCCTGATCTACGGAACCATGGGGACGCTCAACATGGCGGACCTCGCCCGGCGGCTCGCGGAGCCGGTGGCCGAACCGGCCCTGTTCGAGATCGGCTGCGCCGTGCTCGGGCTCGCCTTCCTGATCAAGTGCAGCGCCTGGCCCCTCGGCTTCTGGCTGCCGACGACCTACGCGGCGGCGAGCGCACCGGCGGCCGCGATCCTCGCGATCCTCAGCAAGGTCGGCGTCTACGTGGTGATCCGCCTGAGCCTGCTCCTGTTCGGCTCGGGCTCCTCGAGCGGCTTCGGTCAGGCCTGGATCCTCGCGGCCGGGCTCGCGACCATGGCCTACGGCACCGTCGGCATCCTGGCGGCGCGCGAGCTCACCCGGGCCGCGGGCTACGCGGTGATGATCTCGTCCGGCACGATGCTGGCGGTCCTCGGCACCGGCAGCGACGCCGCGCTCGCGGGCGCCCTGTACTACCTCGTCGGATCGACGCTCGCGGCCGGCGCCCTCTTCCTCCTGGCCGAGATCCTGCAGCGGGGCCGCGCACCGGCGCGGGCCGAGCAGGCGGTCTTCGCCGACGAGTACCGCGATCCCTTCGACGATGCCGACGCGATCGAGGTCGGCCGGGCGTTCCCGGCGGCGGTCGCCCTCCTGGGGAGCGGCTTCCTCCTCTGCACGCTGATGCTTGCGGGCATTCCGCCGCTCGCCGGGTTCGTGGGCAAGCTCGCGATGTTCTCCGGGCTGGCCGCGGGGCCGATCACCGCATCGGCCTGGGGGCTGATCGCCGCCCTGACGCTCTCCAGCTTCGGCACCCTGGCGCCCCTGGTGCGCCTCGGCATCCAGAACCTCTGGGTTCCGAGCGACGACCCGCCGCCGGTGCTCCGCCCGTCCGAATTCCTGGCGCTCAGCGGATTGCTCGCGACCTGCCTGGCCCTCGCCCTGTGGGGCGGCCCGGCCCTCGCTTATGCGGACGCCACCGTGCAATGGCTGGCCCAACCGCAGGATTACGTCCGCGCCGTCCTCGGCGCGGCCCGGGGAGGCGCGGGCGCATGAGCCGGTTCCTGCCCTATCCGCTGCTGACGCTCGGGCTCGCCCTGACCTGGCTCCTGCTGAACGCGCCGCTGACCCCCGGGAGCGCCGCGCTGGCGCTCCTCGTCGGATTGTCGGTCCCCGCCGTGATGCGGGCGCTGCAGCCCCGCGCCGTGCACGTGCGCGCGCCCGCCACCCTGGCGCGCCTGGCCGTCGTCGTCCTCTACGACATGGTCCGGTCGAACATCGACGTCGCCCGGATCATCCTCGGGCTGCGCCGGGGCGCGCGGCGCACCGGCTTCGTGACCATTCCCCTCGACCTGCGCGAGCCCTTCGGCATCACGGTCCTGTCGATCATCCTCACCGGCACCCCCGGCACGCTCTGGGTGCAGTACGATTCCCAGACCGGCTGCCTGCTCCTGCACGTGCTCGACTATACGGGCGGCGACGAATGGGTGCGGCGGGTGAAGGATCGCTACGAGCGCCCGCTGATGGAGGTCTTCGCATGAGCGCCACCACGGTTCTCGACTGGGGGCTCGGCCTCGCCCAGGGCATGCTGGTCCTGGCCATGGCGCTCGCCGCGTGGCGGATGCTGCGCGGTCCGCGCGCGCAGGACCGCATCCTCGGGCTCGACACCCTCTACCTCAACGGCATGCTGGCGATCGTGGTCCACGGCATGCGCACCGGCAGCGGCCTGTATTTCGAGGCGGCGCTGATCCTCGGCATGATCGGCTTCACCGCCACGGTGGCGCTGGCCAAGTTCCTGATGCAGGGCGAGGTGATCCAGTGAGCGGCGCCGAACTGCCGCTCTGGGCCGCCTGGCTGGTGGTCGCGCTCGCGATCGTCGGAGCCGCCTTCTCGCTGACCGGGGCCCTCGGCCTTGTCCGCCTGCGGACCTTCTACGAGCGCGTCCACGCGCCGACCCTGGGGGCGACGCTGGGCATGGCCCTGATCCTGGTCAGCTCGATGCTGCTCCTGTCGCTGATCGAGGGGCGCCTCGTCCTGCGGGACGCCCTGATCGGGGTGTTCCTCACCGTCTCGACGCCGGTCACGCTGCTGCTGCTGGCGCGGGCCGCCGCGCATCGCGACCGCCACGAGAAGTCGCCGGACGCGCCGCCGGAGATGTGAGGATCGGTCCGGGCGGCGCAAGGCCCCGCGAGACGGTTTGTTAGCGGCGCGGTGCTACAGCGCTCCCGGGGTGTGAGGAGAGCCGATGCGTCGTTCGCTGATGAGGCTGGGGCTGGCGTGCTGGGCGACGGCCGCGTCCGCGCCGGCAGCGGAGGCGCAGCCGGCCAGCATGGTCCTGGCCCACGCCAAGGGGCTCGCCACCTTTCCCGAGGGCATGCCGGCCTCCCCGCCGGAGGGCAGCGCCCGGGCGACCTTCCTGTCCATCATCCGGCGCGAGGCGGCCACCGCGGGTTTGCCCGCCGAGATCGCGGACGCCGTCGCCCAGATCGAGAGCGGCTACGACCCCGGCGTCATCGGAGGTGTCGGGGAGATCGGCCTGATGCAGGTCCGGCCCGCGACGGCCGCCATGCTGGGCTTCAGGGGCAGTGCCGCCGAACTCGCCCGGCCCGAGGTGAACATCCGCTACGGGGTCCGGTATCTGGGCGAGGCCTGGCGCCTCGCGAAGGGCGACCTCTGCCGCGCGCTGATGAAGTACCGGGCCGGTCACGGGTCCGAGACGATGTCGCCCCTGTCCGTGACCTACTGCGCCCGGGCCCAGGCGGTCCTCCGGCTCCCCGGAGCCTCGGTCGCGGCCCAGGGCGTGGCCTTCGCGTCGCCGCGATCCGCCGGGTCGTCCCTGGCGCGAACGCCCCTGCCGAAGGGCCTCAAGCGCGGCACGCCCGAGTTCGAGAAGGCGTACTGGGCGGCGCACGAGGCGCGGATCGCGAAGCTGAGAGCCCAGATCCAGGCCAACTGGCGCGCACGGGGTGCGCGGGCGACGTGAGGCCGCCGAACGTGAGCCCGGCGCTGCCCCCGCCATCCTACTTCGGATGGCCGGTGCGGACTTGGCCCTTCATCCGGTGCTTGGCCTCACGCAGGAGGCCGAAGACGGCCGGATGGTAGGTGCGGACGTAGTGGGCCAGCCGGCTGACGCCCATGCGCGGATTCTGTGAGATCAACGGGATCTTCAAGCCCTCGAAGTCGACATTCTTGACGAAGTGAAACTCGAGATGCCGGTTGCGGAGCAGCAGCGTCTCGTAATGCTTCGCCATGCCCTTGCTGCAGACGTAGATCTTGCCGTTGCTGATCGCGAACGGCGCGACCGTCTCGGCGACGGACCTGTACCACTCCAGGAAGCCGGTCGTGACTTCGGGCCATTCCTTGTGAAGGATGTCGTCGACCGCGATGACGAAATCCTCGGTCGCCGACGACAGGGCGATCCTCAGGTCGTTGACCACGATGTCGTGCCAATGGCCGCCATCCACGGAAAAGAAGCGGATCGGTCCCACCTCGGCCAGGATGGTGTCGCTCGTCAGATCCAGCGACGAGCCCTTCTTGATGACGATGTTGTCCGACTTGACGTTGAACGTCTTGAGGTTATCAGCAAACTTTGCGTAATCGCCTTCGCCTGACTTGTCGATGTTCTGATGCTGGTCGTCGAACAGATCGATGCAATAGGCCCGTTCGCCCGGCTTCAGTCCCATGCAGAGCGGGATGAACGACTTGCCATGATGAACTCCGATCTCGGCGACTCCGCCGCGAACGTCGCGCCGATTCTGGTCGAGCAGAATCTCCGAGAAGATTTCCGCATCGATGCGGCTGAGCCAGCCCTGTACCCGGTTCCGACCGGCTTGGGCATAGGATTTCAGATGTTTGGATGCCGTCATGAGGACCCCTCTCAACAAAGCGCGAGGACTGTGTATCATCTTGAGTGAGACCGAGTTTTGAAGTCATCAGGCGAGGATCGCCCCTGTGAGTCAAGGGGCTTCAGAATTCGCCAGCAGTGGCGTAAACGACATAATTATGCTTGGCTGTTCCGGTGCACGAAGCGACGGTCGTGAGCGGCGGAGTAAAGTCCTAAAATCTGGTACTGCTTGTGATAGCGAATATTTTACTTGTAGCTGGTGCTGAATTTTGAGGCGGTACCGTTGTCGAGCAGCATGCTCTGATCGACGTAAAGGTCATGCAGATGGAAGCGCGGCTCGGTCTGAGCCTCGGCGGCTGCTGGTGGGCCCGCGGGTGCCGGTCCCGGTCCGGATGGCATTGACGAACCCGCCCGCGAACGACGGTACGCGAGGGCGTGAAACGCGCCGGATTTCGCGGTGATCGCCCGCACCAGGGATCGGGCGGCCTGCAGATCGACCCGGGGGCCGGAGGAAGCGAGACGGGTGATCGCTCGGAATGGCGCGCCCCGCCGGATCGTCTGCCGGGACCGTGGCGCGTTCGGAGATCACCGACGGAAAAGCAAAGGCGCCGCCGTTTCCCCGTGAGGCATCGCGGCGTTGCACGATCTTTTCAGCGCCGCTCGCAAGCCGGCCCCTGATCGAAGATGTCCGACGCCTTTATCGGCGTACCCTGAGAGGTGCCTAAGAGAATGGCAAGCCTAGGATGTGGGAGATAGCTACGAGCACACGAATTTGCCTTGATCACGTTTCGCCGATGCCCGATGTCCTTGTTCGGATGCATCAGGAGCGAGTGGTAGCATGTCAGACACTTCAGGCAATCAGACCGTCGAGTTCGTCGAACTTGCGAGTGACATCGTCGCCGCGTACGTCTCGAACAACTCCCTGCCGACGTCCGAATTGCCGGCGCTGATCCGGGGCGTCCACGCGGCCCTCACGCGGCTGACCGACGGGACGACCGAGGCCGCTCCAGAGGAGACCTTCGACAAGCCGACGCCCGCTCAGATCCGCAAGTCGGTGACCCCGAGCGGCCTCGTTAGCTTCCTGGACGGCAAGTCGTACAAGACGCTCAAGCGTCACCTGACCGGCCATGGCCTCGATCCGCACAGCTATCGGCAGCGTTACGGCCTTCCGGCAGACTACCCGATGGTCGCGTCGGATTATGCGGCCCACCGCTCCGCCCTCGCGAAGTCGATCGGCCTCGGCCGGGTCGGTGATCGCGGCGAGGAGCCGGAGCCCAAGGCCAAGGGCCGGAGCAACAAGGCGGCCTGATCTCCGGAGCTTCCGCGGGATCGCTGCCCGGCGCGGCCCCCCTGGACGTCGAGACCGGGCTCGGACAGCCGTGCGTCGCGACCCCGCTCCGCAGGACGGGTGGGGTCGAGAATGACCGGGGCGGTCGCGGGATGACGGGTCGTTCCCGCGGCCTTCGCCCCGGGCCGTCCCGTGCCCGCCGGCGGGGCGCGACGTGCGCTGCGACATCGCGCGCAGGCCGGGGGCGCGCTCTGTCCCCACCTCTTTGGTCGTTGATGTGGCCGGCCCCGGCACAACCTTAACGGTTTGTTGCCGATGTCCGGTCAGAATGCCTCAACCTTTGGAGGATCCTGGCCATGCGCGTGCTGTTGATTGAGGACGACGCCTCTGTCGCGCAGAGCATCGAGCTGATGCTCAAGTCCGAGAGCTTCAACACCTACACCACCGATCTCGGTGAGGAGGGGATCGATCTCGGCAAGCTCTACGACTACGACATCATCTTGCTCGACCTGACGCTGCCCGACATCTCGGGCTACGAGGTCCTGCGGTCCCTGCGGGCGTCGAAGATCAAGACGCCCATCCTCATCCTCTCCGGCATGGCCGGCATCGAGGACAAGGTGAAGGGCCTCGGCTTCGGTGCCGACGACTACCTGACGAAGCCCTTCCACAAGGACGAGCTCGTCGCCCGCATCCACGCGATCGTGCGCCGCTCGAAGGGCCACGCCCAGTCGGTGATCACCACCGGCGACCTGATCGTGAACCTCGACGAGAAGACCGTCGCGATCGAGGGAAGCTACGTGAAGCTCACGGGCAAGGAGTACCAGATCCTGGAGCTTCTCGCCCTGCGCAAGGGCACGACGCTGACCAAGGAGATGTTCCTGAACCATCTCTACGGCGGCATGGACGAGCCCGAGCTGAAGATCATCGACGTCTTCATCTGCAAGCTGCGCAAGAAGCTCGCCAATGCCAGCCAGGGCAAGAACTACATCGAGACCGTCTGGGGCCGCGGCTACGTGCTGCACGACGGAGTTTCGGAGATGCGCGCCTTGGCCGGCTGAAACGGTCGGACGCTCGGTCGAAGCGCCGTTCCCGGCGCGGAAACCGCGCGACGGCGCGTCTTCGAAATCAACGACTCGGGCCCGATCGCCGGGGCCGGCGCCTGCGAGGATCGCCGGACCGCGTCGGTTCGGCCTGAGCGTCCCCGGCCCCGAACATCCGGTCGCCTTCGTCGTCAAGCGCCCCGGGGAGAGACCCCCGGGGCGCTTTCGTTTCGACGGTCCACGAGACGGGTCCGAGGCGCTACGCGCCCTTGTCGGCCTTCTCCTTGGCAAGCCGCAGCGCCTTCAGACGCACCGTCTTGTCCTCGATGGCCTGCTGGGTCGCATCATAGTCCGCCTGGGCCTCGCCCCCGGCCCGCGCCCTCTCCAGATGCTTGGCCGCCTTCGTTTCGCGACGATCCTGGGCGCCGCTGTCATCGCTCGTCATGATGCTGTTCCTTTTCGCTCCCGAGGGTCGGCTTCGATGGCAGTCAGCGCGCCTTCGGCTGGCTGCCCGTGGTCCAGCCATGGGCCTGGATCGCCGCGGCGAGCTTGCCTTGTAGCTCGGGCATCACGGCCTGCATCCATTGCTGCGTGCCCGCCAACTGTGCCTGGGCAAGCTGGGGTTGCGCCGTGATCAGCCGCTTGCCGGCCGGAGTCGCGTAGAACGCCGCAATCGCCTGCAGGTCGTCCTTGCCCAGGGCCGACGCGAAGCTGCGGGCCTGGATGTCGAGAAGCTCGTCGTAATGCGCCGTCAGGGTCGGCATCACGACCTCCTGCACGAGGACCTGGGCCTGGTCCTGCTGCTTGATCCCGATCTGCTGCATCATCCCGACCATGGGAGCCGCGATCGCGTTCAGCAGCGCCGTGCGATCGCCCTGCATCTGCAAGACCACCTCCCGGGCCGCCTTGAGGGTGGCCGGATCGGAAACGCCGGTGGCTGCCGTCGCTGCTGGCGCGGGCTGAGCCATGACCGCGCAAGGCAGGCCGATGCCGAGCAGGCCGATACCGAGATAAGCCCCCGCAAGATGTCGAGAAGCGCGCATGGGTTTTCCGATCAGAGGGGGCCGCGCGATCTAGGGCGGCGCGGGTTTCGTGCGCTGGTACCACAGATCCGCGCCAGACCTGCCCGGGCCGGCAAACGCCGTGCGGTGCCGCCCTCGGGCCGGCGTCCCCGCACCGTTCGAGCGTCGCGCGGTGGGCGGCATGCAGCACGCGCCGGCCTCCGTCCTGGCCGTTTCCGGCCCGCCCCGTGTTTCCCGGAGGCCTCGGACGCCGATCCGAAGAGCGGGTCGCCCCATGTCCGTCGATCGCGGAACGGGTCTGACGAGGGAGAAGCATCTGATGGATCCATAAGTGCAGTATTATGCAAAACACGGCACCTCATCTGGATCGCGACATCGTAATATAGTGCAGGACGCCGGAACGTCTGTTCCACGACATCCGTATTCATGCGGAGTCGGTATATCTGGGATATCGTATTTGGTATACCTCTTGAGAAGCGCAGGTGTCATACCCACTCCAACGCCATCGCTTCTCGGGACAACCTTTCATGACCGCTCTGCTTCTCGTCGCCCTCGCCGGTGCCGCCAACGTCGCGCTCGTCACCTTCGTCGCCGACCGGCTGACCCCGAAGGACACCGCCTCCGTCCTCTCCGCCGGCGAACTCGCCCTCGTGAACGACAACGCCCCGGTCTCGGCGGTGAAACTGGCGGCCTGAACGCCGACCGGACGATCGAACGCATCGGCCCCGCCTCCCAGGCGGGGTTTTTCGTATGCGCGGGGCCTCGCGGCAGCGAACGGCGTCTCGCTCGCCCGGGAATCGCGTTCCTGCCTGGCGCCGTCAGTCTGGCGGCAGACCTGGCGCAGGTTGCCGTGGGGGGCTCTGCGTTGCACGGCTGCGCGCGACGCGACCCACCGACCGCGCGTCAGGGCGCCCGGATCACGGCGCGGATGGCGGCGGCGGCCGCGTCCGCGGGACGGTCAAGGCCCCGTCCAGGCCGCCCGGACCGGGCCGCTGGCGGTATCCGGCTTCGTTTCGCCGATGAAGATCACCACCGGGCCGTGCTCGGCCCGGCGCGGGTCGTAGAAGTCGAGCAGGTTCGGATAGCGGTGCTGGAGGACGTCCGGGCGCAGGCCCGCCCGGCGCACGAGGTGATCGATGACGACCTGATCGCCGTGCACCGCGTTCGGGACGGGACCGCAGGCGCCCGGGGTCATCCAGCGCGCGGGCTCGGCCGCGAAGGTCGCGTAGAGGAAATCCAGCGCGCCGCCGTCCCAGCGCAGCAGGGCGCTGGAGAGGCGTCCCCGGTGGAAGTAATCCTCCATCGCGGCGAGGCCGGGCTCGGCCAGGGCGTCCGCCGGCCCGGTGAAGACGGTGTCGAGGTCGCAGAGCAGCGTCGGCCCGTGCGTCAGGCCGGGGCGGAAGGCTTCCAGCTTCGCCCACCAGGCCGGCCAGTCGTGCCGGAGCGGCACCCGCTCGACGCCATCCACCGCCAGGGGAAGGTCGGTGAGGCACAGGATGCGATCGAAGGCCGGGGCGTGGCGGCGAACGCCCCGTGCCAGGCGCTCGACCCAGGTGGCGTCGTAGCGGCCGCCGCTCTTCAGGACGGTGAGGAGTGTGGTCATCGAACGCGCGTGATCCTGATCGGGCCGGTCAAAGGGGGCAGGGATGGAGGCGCAGGCGCCCGGCCGCCTCGGCCTGCCGGAACCAGGCGCGCTCGGCCGACCAGGGGTGGCCGGGCCAGCCGGCGAAGCCGAAGCCGTGCGCCTCGACCGGGCCGCGGCCCGGCGGACGCCCGAGGAGGAACGCCAGCGTCACCAGGAAGCCGGTGCTCGGGTTCGGCCGATCCGTGGTCTCGGGCGCGAGGCAGCGCCGCGCCTCCCGGTGCAGGTCCTCCGTCAGGATGTGGACGGGCCGGCCGAGCGGGGCCAGCAGTGCCAGGGCCTCGCGGGTCCAGCAGACCTGTTCCGGCCGGTTGTGCTCGGCCGGCAGCATCGGGAACGGCAGGATGAAGGCTTTCGCGCGGCGGACCACCGGACGGTCGAGGAAGTGCGGATCGGCGACCCATTCGCGCATCTGCCCGCCGCGATTGACCAGGGCGAGGTGGGTGACCCGGGAGCCGGTGCGACCGCCGAAGCCCGGCGCGTTGTTGAAGCGCACGATGCAGGGCGCCGCGTCGATCGCGGCGGCGGCATCGAGCCCGGGTGCGTTGCCCACGACGGCGAGCGGTCCCGTTGCGGAGGGGAACAGGTCGAGCATGCGCGGGGAGTCGACCTGGGGGTCCGGTTGCGGCAGGAATGCGCGGAGCAGCGGAGGTATGGCGCCGACCCCGCGCGGCAAGATCCCTGCGGCGAAGGACGGGCCGGGGGAGCGATGATGCGCCGATGCTTCGTCTGCGCGGCCGACCTGCTCGGCCCGACCGACCGGTCCCTCGCGTATCCGGGCGGGCGGGTGCGGGCCTTTCCGTTCGCCTGCGGCTCCTGCGGCGTCCTGCTCGCGGCCGGGGCCGATCCGGCGGCGTGCCGTGCCCATCTGGCGGCCCGGATGACGGGCTCGGAGTTCGACGCCGACCCGGACGCGCCCTACGGTCTCGACCTCTACACCCTGCGCAGCGCCGCGACCGGGTTCGGCCTCGGCGTGCGTCCCCACGACGAGGCGGGGCAGGCGGACCTCCGCCATCCCCACGCCCGGCACGCCGCGCGTGGGGGGCTGTACGCGCTCGACGGAGCCCCGGGCCGGCCCGTCTCCCTCGGCCTCCTCTGCCGCCCCGAGGCGCTGGGCTCCGCCCTGGCGGTGCTGGCGGCCCATGCGGCCTGGACCGACGACGTGGTGATCCTGCTCGATGCGCCGGGGCGGGCGCCGGAGGCGGTGCCCGCCGCCGGGTTCCCGCCCGGTGCGGTGCGGGTGGGCGGCCGGCCCCTCGCGGGGAATTTCGCCGCCCAGCGCAACGCCCTCCAGGACCTCGCCCGGCATCCCTGGATGCTGCAGCTCGATGCCGACGAGACCCTCGCCGTCGAAGCCGGCCGGCGCCTGCCGGCGCTGGCGGCCCTGGCGGAGGCGAGCGACGTGGTCTCGGTCGGGCTCGCCCGCCGGAACCGCGTCGACGGCGCCCTCGCGGACGTCTACCCGGACGTCCAGTACCGGCTGAACCGCCGCTGCGTGCGCTATGCCGGGCGCGTGCACGAGCGGCCGGTGCTCGATGGCGGCTGGCCCCGCAGCCTGATCGCCCTGCACGGGGTGATCGAGCACCATCTCGACCGCGCGCATGTCCTGGCGCGCTCGCGCCGCTACGAGAGCCTGGCGCCCGGGCGCGGACGTCCCGAGGAGGAAGCCGCGCTGCTGCGTCCCTACCGCGACTGAGGCGCCGGGTTCGCGGGGGTGCGGCCCCGCGGGCGGGTCCGGGCCGCCGCGACGGCGCGGGCATAGAGGTCGAGCGTCTCACGCGCCAGGACCGCCCGGGTGAAGCGGCCGGCCGCCGTCAGCGCGCGGCGCCGATACGCCTGCCGCAGGCCCGGATCGGTCAGGAGCGGGCGCAGGGCTTCGGCCAGGGCCGGGCCGGTCGCCTCCCGGGCCAGGGGGCCCGCCCCGGGCGCGCCGACGAAGGCGCGGGCGCTCGCGTCCTGCGCACAGCCCACCACCGGCCGGCCATAGGCGAGGGCCTCCTGGTAGACGAGCCCGAAGCTCTCGTAGCGGGAGGGCGCGAGCACCACGTGCGCCTCCGCGTAGGCCCGGGCCAGCGCCGCGGCGGGCACCCGGCCCCGCGCCCGGATGCGGGCGCGGGCCGCCTCCGGCAGGCCAACGGGCAGGTCCGCCGGGGGCACACCGATCAGGTCGAGCCGGAAGGGCGGGCCCGCGTCGCGCTCCGCTTCGTCGGCCAGGATCGCGACCGCGCCGAGGAGCGCGTCGAAGCCCTTTCGCGCCTCCGCCCGGCCGACGAAGAGCAGGCGCAGCGGCCCTGCCGCCTCCGGGTAGGGCGCCCCGCGGGCCGCCGCCACGATCTCCGGCGGGAGGCTGAGGCCGATCACGGCCTCCGGCTGCAGCCCGGAGAGACCGTAGGTCCGGGCGATCACCGCCCCGTGCTCGGCGGTGTTGGCGATCAGTCCGGCGCTGCCCCGGGCCTGGGCGCGCTCCAGGGCGTCGGCGGCCCGGCCGTCGAGGCGGTCGCGCAGGCTGGCGGGCGGATCGCGCGTGAAGGCGGCCGGCGTGGAGCTCCGCGTCACCAGGGGCAGGTCCCGGCGCCCGGACAGCAGCGCGGCGGGGGCGTACCAGTTCGTCGCCTCCACGATGTCGAACGGGTCGCGGGCATGGGCGGCGAGCACGGCGCGGCGGAAGGCGAGGGGGGCGGCGAGGTGCCCGGCCGCGCCCCACAGGCGCAGGCGCGCCAGCCCGCCGCCGGCCGGCAGGGCGAGCCCCGTCACCGTGACGCCGCCGATCCGTTCGCAACCCGTGCGGTCGAGGGTGAAGACCGTGACCTCCGCGCCCGCTTGCGCGAGGCTCTCGGCGATCTCGCGGGCCGCGGTGGAGAGGCCGCTCGGAGCCGGCGGATAGTCCCAGGCGAGGAGGGCGGTGCGCATCAGGCGGCCAGCAGGCGATGGTAGAGGGCGAGGTAGTCGGCCGCCATGCGCTCGGCGGTGAAGCGCGCCTCGAAGCGCTGGCGGATCCGGGCGCGGTCGAGCTGCCCGATCCGCCCGAGGGCCGCCACCGCCTCCGCCTCGGAGGCGACGATGAAGCCGGTCACGCCGTCCTCGACGATCTCCGGCACCGAGCCCCGGTTCCAGGCCACCACCGGCGTGCCGCAGGCCATCGCCTCGATCATCACGAGGCCGAAGGGCTCCGGCCAGTCGATGGGAAACAGCAGCGCCCGCGCGCTCCCCAGGAGGTCGGCCTTCCGGGCGTCGTCCACGGGGCCGAGATAGGTCGCGTCGTCCCCCAGGAGCGGGCGCACCCGGCGCTCGAAATAATCGGGATTGCCGACGTCGATCGTGCCGCCGAGCCGGATCGGTAGGCCCGCGGCACGCGCCACGCGGATCGCGGTGTCCGGCCGCTTCTGGTCGGTCATCCGGCCCACGAAGGCGACGTGCGGGCCGGGCTGCGGGCTCAGGGCATAACGGTCCCGCGCGAGGCCGTGGTGCACGATCCCGGCCCGATTGGCCGGGGGAATGCCGGCCGCCTGGGCGGCCGAGATCGCCGCCACCGGCAGGTCCGGGAAGCCCGCGAAGAACAGCGCCCGATCGAGTTCGTCCACCCGCCAGTGCACCGTCGTGAGGCTGTGGCGCCGGCGCGCGCCGAGGAGCGCCGCATGCGCGAACTCGCCGTGGCAATGCACGATGTCGAACTGGTCCAGCCGGCATCGCAGCGCTTCCAGCTGGAGGGCGTCCAGGGCGGCCGGGACCCCCGGCGCGACCCGCCCGTGGCGCCGCTCCAGGGCGGCGAGGCTCGGCTGGTCGCCGATGCGCGGCAAGTCTGTCGCACTGTCCGAGGGCGCGAAGAGCGTTACCTTCACACCTAGGTTAATCAGGGCCGTGCCGAGGTCATATATGACCCTCTCTGTGCCACCGTGGTGCTCAGGGGGAACGGGGAATATGTTGGGGGCGACTTGGGCGACACGAATCACGGTATGTACTTCCCCGACAAGTTTTCTTTGTCTGAATTCTGTTTGTTGGAAATCGCCTGAGTTGCAAGCGGCCTGATGTTCGTCTTGCATGTTGCCCTGCAAGGCTGCCTGCGCGGCGGCGGGGTCGTGTTCGGGCTCACCGCCGACACGGGCGGGCACATCCGCTACCTGCTCGATCTGGTGGCGGCCTCGTCCCAGGACGCGGGGATCGATCGGATCGTGATGGCGACCCGTCTGTTCAACGGGGCGACCGGCCCGGACTACGCCGTGCCCGAAGAGCGGATCTCCGACAAGGTCACGCTCGTGCGGCTCGCGAGCGCGTCGCCGGATTACCGCTCGAAGGAGGAGATGCACGCGGAGGTCGACAGCTTCGCGCAGAGCCTCATGGCCTGGATCTCCGTGCAGCCGCGCGCGCCCGACCTGATTCACGCCCACTACGCCGACGCCGCTTCCGTGGCGGCGATCGTCGAGGCCGCGTGCGGCATCCCCTTCGTGTTCACGGCCCATTCCCTGGGCCGGGTCAAGGCGTCGATGCTGGGGCCGGGGGCCGAGGACGGCCCGGACCTCGTCCGCCGGATCGGCGCCGAGGAAGGCGCGCTGGCCCGCGCGCGCCTGGTCATCGCCTCCTCCCGCGACGAGGCCGAGGTGCAGTATGCCGGGTACGCGGCCTACGACCCGGGTCGCATCCGCGTCCTGCCGCCGGGCAGCGACCTCGCCCGCTTCGCGGCGGCCGAATCCCTGCCGCGGGTCGATGCCACCATCGACCGGTTCCTGCACGATCCGCGCAAGCCGGCGTTGCTGGCCGTCGCCCGCCCGGTGGCGCGCAAGAATCTCGGCGCCCTGGTGCGGGCCTACGGCGAGAGCCCGGCCCTGCAGGCGCGGGCCAACCTCGTGCTCATGGCCGGAACCCGCCAGGACATCGAGGCCCTCGACGGCGACATGGCCGGCACCATGCGGGAGATCCTGGTGCTGATCGACCGCTACGACCTCTACGGGCGCGTGGCCTACCCGAAGACCCACGGCCCCGAGGACGTCCCGGCGCTCTACGCCTATGCCCGCGCGCGCGGCGGCCTCTTCGTCAATCCCGCCCTCAACGAGCCGTTCGGCCTGACCCTTCTCGAGGCGTCCGCCGCCGGATTGCCGCTGGTGGCCACCGACAGCGGCGGCCCCAACGACATCGTGGAGACCTGCGGCAACGGTCTGCTGGTCGATCCGCGCGACCCCGGGGCGATCGCGACGGCCTGCCTGCGCATCCTGGAGGACCCGGACCTCTATGCCCGCTGCGTGGCCGGGGGCGCCCGAGCGGCCGCCGCCTATGACTGGGACCGGCACGCCGCGCAGTACCACGACCTGCTGCGGGCCTTGCTCGCACCCGAGCCGCCGCTGGGGGCACCGCGACAGCTCCTCGTCTGCGACATCGACAATACGCTGGTGGGCTGCGAAGCGGCGCTCGGCACCTTCCGGCGCTGGCGCAGCCGGCAGGCGGGTCTCGCCTTCGGCGTCGCCACCGGCCGCTCCTTCCACTCCGCCATGGCGATCCTGGAGCAGCAGGCCAGCCCGCGCCCGCAGGTGATGATCACCTCGGTGGGATCGGAAATCTATCACCTCGATACCAACGGCGTGACCTACACGGTGGATGCCGCCTGGCGCGCCGCCGTCTCGGCCGGCTGGGACCGGGCCGGCGTGCGGGCCGCCCTGTCCGATCTCGACGGCCTCGTGCCCCAGGGCCCCCTGGAGCAGCGCGGACACAAGCTCAGCTATTTCGGGGATGCGGCGACCGCCCAGCGGGTCCGCGTCGCCCTCGCGCAGGCGGGACTGTCCGCCAACGTGATCCACAGCCACGGCCTCTACCTCGACGTGCTGCCGGAGGCGGCCTCGAAGGGCACGGCGGTGGGCCATGTGCGGGCCCTCTACGGCCTGCCCGAGCGGGCGGTGTTCGTGGCCGGCGATTCGGGCAACGACGTCGAGATGCTGCGCGCCCAGGCGCAGGCGATCATCGTGGCCAACTACTCCGACGATCTCGCCAGCAACGCCGCCCTGCAGCATTCCTACGTGGCCCGGGCCTCGCACGCCCGCGGCATCATCGAGGGCGTCGGCCATTTCCGCCGGATGCTGGCCGATGCCGGCTGATCCGTCGGCCGGGTCGTCCGCCGGGCTTCGCGCGAGCGTCCTCACCCTAGTGCGCGGCCGGGCCGACCGCCTGCGCAACCTCATGGCGGGTCTGGCGCGCCAGTCCGTACACCCGCGCGAACTGGTCATCGCCTGGATGCAGCCGGACCGCGCGCCCGACCTGCCGGACCCCGGCTGTCCGGTCCGCCACTGCCACGTGGCGGGGGAACCGATGCCCCTCGCCGCCGCCCGCAACCGCGCGGCCGAGGCCGCCACGGGCGATCTGCTGATCTTCCTCGACGTCGACTGCATCCCGTCGCCCACCCTCGTGGGGGCCTACCGGCGCGCGGCGATGGAGACCGACGGCCTGTTCCTCGGCGAAGTGCTGTACCTGCCGCCGGGGCTGACCGCGGAGGAGGCCGCCGACGAAGCGGCCCTCGCCCGGCTCGGCCGTGCCCATCCGGCCCGCCCCGCGAGCCCGCCGGAGGGTCTGCGCCGGGAGGCCGATCCCGGCCAGCTCTGGGGGCTGTCCTTCGCGCTGCCGGCCCGGTCCTGGCGCGCCGTCGGCGGCATGGACGAGGCCTATCGCGGCTATGGCGGCGAGGAGACGGACCTCGCCGCGCGCCTCGCCGCCGCCGGGCTGCCGACCTACTGGGTCGGGAACGCCCGCGCCTACCACCAGCACCATCCCGTTCACGTGCCGCCGCTGCAGCACTTCGACGCCATCCTGGCCAACGCCGCCCGCTTTCGGGGCCGGCACGGGCGCTGGTGCATGAGCTACTGGCTCGGCCAGTTCCGGGCCGCCGGGCTGATCGACTGGGACGACGACGCCCCCGCGATCCGCGTCCTGCGCCGGCCGGCCGGCCCCGAGATTGCCGCCGCCCTGCGGCCCGACGCCCTGTTCTCCTGACGGATCGCGAACCCGACAGCCATGAAGAAACCCATCGCGTTCTTCGTCCATCACCAGGGACGCGGCCACGCCAACCGTACGATGGCGGTGGCGGCCGAATTCGCCAGGGACCGGCCCGTCTCGGTGCTCACCGCAGGACCGCAGCTGTTCGACGGATTCTCCCGCGACATCGAGATCGTGCCGCTGCCGAACATGATCGGGGCCGGGGTGCCGACGCCGCGGCTCTACGCGGAGCCGACCCCGCAGGTCATGCACTGCGTGCCGCTGGGCCTCACCGCGATGCGCCGGACCATGCGGCGGATCCTCGACCACCTCGACGAGCGCGACGTCGGGCTGTTCGTGGTCGACGTCTCGGCGGAGATCGCGCTGCTGGCGCGCATCGCCAGCGTGCCGGCGGTGCAGATCCGGATGCACGGCGACCGGACCGACATCGGCCATGTCGGCGCCTACGAGGCCTGCGTCGGCATGCTCGCCCCCTTCGACGAACGCATGGAGCAGGACGACTACCCGGCGGCGCTTCGGGCCAAGACCTTCTACAGCGGCGGCCTCTGCACCAGCGTCGACGGCGTGCCCGGCCGGGCCGAGGCCCGCGCGAAGCTCGGCCTCGACCCGGAGCGGGAGATCGTCGTGGCGGTGACCGGGGGCGGGGGCAGCGGCACGCCCTACGCCCCCCTGACGGTGGCGGCCCGCGCCGTGCCCGAAGCCCTGTGGCTGACCCTCGGGCCGACCCATCGCGAGGGTCACGAGACCGATTTCGCGAACCTGCGCGAACTCGGCTGGGTGCCTTCGGTGACCGACTACCTCGCCGCCGCCGACATCGTGGTGGCCTCCGCCGGCGACAACACCGTCCATGAGGTGGCCCGCGTCGGCGGACGCCTGATCGTGATGCCCGAATGGCGCTATTTCGGCGAGCAGACCCGCAAGGCCGAGGCCCTGGTCCGGCTCGGGGCCGCCGTCCAGGCCCCGGTCTGGCCGGGCGATCTCCAGGGCTGGCGCGACCTCCTCGCCCGGGCCCGCGCCCTCGACCCGGCCCCCCTGCGCAGCCTCTACGCGCCGGACGCCGCCGCCCGCGCCGCCGGCTGGCTCGAGGGCCTGACCGACGAACTCTGGCACGGCGCGACGGAGCCTGCCGCCCTCACGGTCGTTGCCACCGGCTGACCATCCGCGTTCCTCTAGCGCTCGCCCTCGCGCGCGAACCCCCCCCGGAGCCAGACCGCCCCATGTCCACCGTTTCCGTCGTGACCCTGGCCAAGGGACGGCCGGCGCACCTGCGCAACGTGCTCCTGGGCCTGGAGCGCCAGACGCAGGCGCCCGCCGAGTTCATCGTGGCGGTGATGCAGGACGCGCCCTACGACCTGCCCGAGGTCGCCTTCCCGGTCCGCCAGATCCTGGTGCCGGGGAGCGAGCTGCCGCTGGCCGCGGCCCGCAACCGGGGCGTCGCGGCCGCCGGCGGCGACGCCCTGGTCTTCCTCGACGTCGACTGCATCCCGGCCCCCGACCTCGTGGCCGACTACGCGCGCGGCCTCGACGAGCTCGACGGCCTGCTGATGGGCGAGGTCCTCCATCTGCCCGAGCGCGCGACGGCTGGGGCCTGGACCTGCGACGCCTTCGCGGCGGTCGCCGAGCGCCATTCCGACCGCCGGGGGCCGCCGGCCGCCGGCCTGGAGATCTGCCCGGATTACCGCTGCTTCTGGTCGCTGAACTTCGCCATCCGGCGCGCCACCTTCCTGGCGACCGGCGGCTTCGACGAGCGCTACACCGGCTACGGCGGGGAGGACACGGATTTCGGCAAGATCCTCGACCAGGCGGGCATCCCCATCGCCTGGATGAAGGGCGGGCTGGCCTACCACCAGTACCACCCCCACCACATGCCGCCGGTCCACCACCTCGACAGCGTCGTGCGCAACGCCGAGCTGTTCGAGGCCAAGTGGGGCTACCGCACGATGGGGCACTGGCTCTACGCCTTCAAGGTGATGGGGCTGATCGACGACGCCCCCGACCGGCCGATCCGTATCCTGCGCCGCCCCGAGGCGGACGACTTCGCGCTGACCGGGCAGCAGAGCCACCAGCCCTACAGCAACTCCGCCTCCGTGATCCGCTTCCTCGAAGCGCAAGGCTCCGCGACGGCGACCGCGTGAGGATCGCGCTCCTCGCCCATCTGCGCCATCCCGTGGCGCGCCCCTTCGCGGGCGGGATGGAGGCCCATGCCTGGGTCCTGGCCGAGGGGTTGACGGCGCGGGGACACGAGGTGGTGCTGTTCGCCGCCGGGGACAGCGACCCGCGCTTTTCCATCGACCCGGTGATCCCGGTCCATCACGAGCGCAGCTTCCCGGGCCTCGAGCACCGGGGCGATGCCGGGCTCAAGGCGCACGTGGATGCCGGCTACGCCGCCGCCTGCGACCGGATCGCGGCCGGCGGCTTCGACGTGCTGCACAACAATGCGTTGAGCCGCCTGCCGCTGGAGCGCCGGCGTCTCGCGGGCGTGCCCACCGTGACGTCGCTGCACGTGCCGCCCTACGACGCCCTGCGCTGGTTCGTGCAGGACAGCCTCGTGCCGGGCCATCGGATCACCGTGACCTCGGAGGCCCAGCGCAGGACCTGGTGGCCCGAGGGGGCTCCGCCGCAGGTGTCGGTGCTGCACAACGCCGTCGATCCCGCGGCCTGGCCCTTTCGGGAATACGGGGACGGCGGCGCCGCCTGGTCCGGGCGGATCGCGCCCATCAAGGGCACGCATCTCGCCGTCGCGGCGGCCCGGCGCGCCGGCATCCCCCTGACCCTGTTCGGTCCGATCGAGGACCGCGACTACTGGGATGCGCGGATCGCCCCGCAGCTCGGTGGACCGATCCGCTACGGCGGCCATCTCTCCGGCGAGGCCCTGGCGGGCGAGATCGGGCGCGCCTCCGTCTTCCTGTTCACGCCCTGTTGGGACGAGCCCTTCGGCCTCGTGGCGATCGAGGCCATGGCCTGCGGCGTGCCGGTGGCGGGCATCGCCATGGGGGCGGCCGCGGAGGTCGTCGGCGAGGCCGGACATCTCGCGCCCCCGGACGACGTGCCGGCGCTGGCCCGGGCGATCGGCGACGCCCTCGCCATCCCCCGGACGGTCCCGCACGCGCGGGTCCTGCGCCTGTTCGGCCGCGATCTCTGGCTGACGCGCTGCGAAGCCCTCTATGCCGAGGCGCGCCAGGCCGCCCGCGCCTGAGCTCCCCCGCCGGCGCCCGCTCTCCGCACCGGCGCGATCGGCGCCGCGGCGCGCGCTCATGGGCGGCGCCCTCTTCGCGAACGTCCCGGCCACCACCGGTCCCGATCCGAGTCCGGGCGGGATACTGCTTCGCCTTGGCGAAACAGACCCCCGTAGGGATCAAGCTCTAATCCCATTTGCTGATTTATGGACGAGGATTAAATCGGTACATAGGGCGTGAAACCGATGATTTTCATCATTGAATATTTGAATAGTCAGGTGTCGTTGCCATCGGAGACATCGGGTCCGCCCACCTGAAGGGGCGCCGGCCCGGGTCGTCGCTCATGCGCTGCGATCGGATACGAATGGGGAGGCCGGCCTATCATGTACGCCATCGACGGAAACCTGACCGACTGGTCGTCCGCCAGCCGCCTCAATCCCGCAGGAACGACGACGGCGGGATACAGCCTCTACGGCGACCTCTCCGGCGGAACCCTGACCTTCGCCATCCAGGCGCCCATCGGAACCTCCATCGGCACCTACACGACGATCTGGCTGGACACCGACAAGAACACCGCGACCGGGTACGGCATCTGGGGCCTGTACAAGGGCTACGATTACAACATCAACATCGCGGCCGACGGCAAGCCCTACCTCTACACCGGCGCGGACGGACAGACCCTCGTCTCGGCGACGCCGCTCACCTACGCCTACAATGCCGACCACACCGTCCTGGAACTCAGCCTGTCGGCGGCGCAGATCGGGGGGACCAAGAGCCTGAACGTCCTCGCCGACGTGAACAACAGCGTCTTCCTCCCCGGGGATTACGGCGCGGGACCCTACACCCTCACCGACCCGGGTTCGTTGCCCGCCCGGACTTATACGGGCCACAAGGTCGGGATCGTCTACTCGGAGTCGACGGCCGCGAACTATTTCAGCCCGATGGCCTATTCGCAGCTGTTCATGGCCGCGCAGAACCAGGCCACGGCGGCGGGCGTGCCCTACGACCTCCTGTCCGAGGCGGATCTTACGGACCTGACGAAGCTCGCGAATTACGACGCGCTGATCTTTCCGTCCTTCCGGAACGTCGCGGCCGCCAAGGTCGGTGCGATCACCGATACGCTGACGACCCTGGAGAAGGCCTACCACGTCGGCATCATCACCGCCGGCGACTTCATGACCAACGACGAGAAGAACCAGCCGCTCTCCGGCGATTCCTACGCACGGATGAAGGCGCTGCTGGATGTCAGCCGGGTCGACGGCGTCAACGGCGCGAACGTCGACGTCACGGCGGCCGCGACGACGAATCCGATCATGAACGGCTATACCGCCGGCCAGTCGATCCACCAGTACACCAACGTGAGCACGTCCTACTTCACCAGCACGGACGGGTTGGGCACGACCCTGGCCAACCAGACGGTGAACGGGCAGTCGCACATCGCCGTGATGGCGACGCAGACGGGCGGCCGGAACGTCCACTTCGCCACGGACGGCATGCTGGCGGACAACAACATGCTCGGCCATGCCCTGGACTGGACGATGCAGCCGGCGACGGGACCGGATGTCAGCCTGCACATGAGCCGCGACAAGGCCATCGTCGCCGCCCGGGTGGACATGGATCAGGCCATGTATACCGACGATGTCCGGCCGGAATCGGGGCCGGGCATCTACGACAGGCTCCTGCCGATCCTCACGCAGTGGAAGCAGGCCTACAATTTCGTCGGGTCCTACTATATCGATATCGGCAACGACCCAGCCAACGGCGAGAATACCGACTGGACCTATTCGAAGAAATACTACAACCAGATGCTGGCCATGGGGAACGAGATCGGCTCGCATTCGCTCACCCATCCCGAAAACACGAATGTCCTCACGGCGGCGCAGTTCCAGTCCGAGTTCCAGCAGTCCCGCGCGATCATCGAGCAGCAGCTCGGGCTCACGAACATCGGTGCTGCCATTCCGGGTGCGTCCGACACCCTCGCGACCGCCCGGCAGATCGCCCAGTACTACCCCTACATCTCGGGCGGAGCGTCCCTGATCGGGGCCGGCTATCCCGGGGCGATCGGCTACCTCAGTCCCGCGGCCGCGGACATGAAGTCGGTCTACATCGCGCCCGACACCTCCTTCGACTTCACCCTCGTGGGCTACCAGCATCTGACGGCAGCCCAGGCCACGGCGGCCTGGGCCAAGGAATGGGGCACGCTGACCGCGCATTCCGACCTGCCGGTCGTCGTCTGGCCCTGGCACGATTACGGCCCGACGGACTGGCTGACCGATACGACCGACGCCGGCTACACCCAGCAGATGTTCACGGACTTCATCGCGCGGGCGGCCCAGGCGGGCTCGGAATTCGTGACCCTGGCCGATCTCGCCCAGCGCTCCGCGAGCTTCGAGAAGTCGGATGTGGGCTACAGCTTCGATGCGGCCTCGAACGTCCTCACCGCGACGGCGACGACCGCGGCCGGCGATCTCGGCAAGTTCGCCCTCGATGTCGGCACCGGTCACACCATCAAGAACGTCGCCGGCTGGTACGCCTATGACAGCGACAGCGTCTTCGTGCCGAAGGCGGGCGGCATCTTCAAGATCGCCCTCGACGGAACGCCGGACGACGTCACCCACCTGACGACCCTGGCCGACCGGTCCGACCTCCTCACCGTGACGGGCGATGGCAGCAACCTCGGCTACTCGGTGGTGGGCGAAGGGCACGACCTCGTCCAGCTCAAATCCCATCCCGGGCAACTCGTCCAGATCACCGGCGCGGACGGGGTGTCCCTGTCGGGCAACACCCTCGATCTCACCCTGAACGGCCTCGGGCAGCACAACGTCTCCGTCGTCCTCTCGGCGGCGCCGGTCGGAACGTCCGGAAGCGACACGATCATCGGGACCGACAACGGCGACGTGCTGAACGGGGGCGTCGGGACCGACACCCTGCAGGGGCTCGGCGGAAACGACACCTACATCGTCGACAACGTGGCGGACAAGGTCGTCGAGGCCGCCAATGCCGGCATCGACACGGTGCAGAGCTCGGTCACCTACACGTTGCCGACGAATGTCGAGAACCTCGTCCTGACCGGCACGACGGCGATCAACGGAACGGGCAACGCCCTGGCGAACGTCCTCACGGGGAACAGCGCCGCCAACACCCTCTCGGGCGGCGATGGCAATGACACGCTGGAAGGCATGTGGGGCAACGACGTCCTGACCGGCGGCCTCGGCGCCGACACCTTCCTCTTCAACGCCTTCGGCCATGGCGTCGACAGGGTGACGGACTTCGCCTCCGCGCAGGGCGACAAGCTCGCGGTCCACGCCTCCGATTACGGACTCGCCATCGGTGCCCTCGCGAGCGATTGGTTCGAGTCGAGTCTGGCCGGGGTCGCGACGAAGGCCCACGCGGAGTTCGTGTTCAGTACGAGCTCGCATACCCTGGGCTGGGACGCCGACGGCAGCGGAAGTGCCGCCGCCATCCAGGTGGCGACGTTCTCGAACAACGCGCTCCTCAAGTACCAGGACTTCACGATCATCGCCTGACGCCGGGAGAAACAGGGCTCGTCGGGTCTGGGCCGGGGCACCCGTTCGGGCCGTCGAACGCGCTCGGGCCGGCGGCCCCCGATCCCGTCCGGGTCTCCGGGGAAGCCCGAGCGCCGCGCCCGCGGACCCGGCCGCGATGCGGCCTCAATGGCGTTTACTCGGTCTGGCGGCGGAACAGCCCGGGGCGAACGAGGCTTCTCAGGCAGGTCGGGACAATCCGGCGGACGACGGAGATCGCGTGAGCATGCCCATTCGTACCCCCCAACTGGCCCCCCTCCTCGCAGGCGCCATGCTTCTCGGCCTGACCGGATTGGCCGCCGCCGAGGGTGCCGGCAAGGCCGGCGACACCGGCGGGACGGCCCGGTCCGGTTCGGAGACCCGGGGCGGGTCGGGAACCACGAGCGTCGGGGCAGGGGGGCTCACCGGCTCGGGAGCCACCGAGGATGGCAGCCGCCGCACCGGCCCGGGATCGGACACGGCGCCCGCGCGGACCGGGTCACCCGCCGCGCCGGCCGCCGGGACCACGCGCTGAGCGGGCACCCGGCGGCGCAGGGCCCTACTGGCTGCGGCGCCCGAACGAGACGGCGTAGGCCTGGACGCGCGCGTCGATCAGGGGATCGTCGGAGACTTCGACGCCGTCCGTGAGGGCGTTGGGCATGAACAGCAGCGCCTTCTCCGCCTCGGCGCTGTCGGGGACGACCTTGGAGACCGTCAGGACTCCCAGGTCGACGAAGGTGCGGTCGTCGGGCCAGGGCTTGGTGGCGTCGTTGGTCGGGTCGCCCGCCGCGGCGAGCTGCGCCTGGACGGTGAAGCGGGCCGGCTCCTTGGCGATCCGGGGCCCGATCTCCGCCATGAGGTAGTCCGGCGCGCGCTTGGCGGCTTCCTCGGGCGAGAGGATGTCCTCCCCCTGGACCGGCACGAACCGGAACCGGAACGGCTGGCGCTTGCCGTCCTTGTCGACGAAGACGAAGGCGTTCACCCCGTTATAGGTCTGCCGCGCCAGGCTCGACGGGGTCTTGGCCGTGGCGCCGGCCGTGGCCGCCGCCGGATGGGTCTGGGTGAAGCGCTCCAGCGCGGTCGGGTGGGCCGCGTCGGGACCGCTGTCGGCGACCGCCTGCAGCAGGTCGCGGAAGGCCTCGCCGGTGGCGACGGGGAAATACTTGAGCGCGTTCAGGACGACGTCCATGTCCGAGCCGTCGGCGAGCTTGAACTTGAGCGACATCCCGTGCGGGTTGGCGTTCTTCGAACCATCCGGAATCGTCGGCACGCCGGTGGCGTCCGAGAAGCGGATCGTCACCGGAACGGCCGGTCCCTGGAACAGGGATGCCTTGCTGATCCGCGCCGCATCGGGCGAGGGCGTGAAGCTGCCTTCGGCGACGACGCCCTTGGCATGGTTCGCGCGCTTGCCGGGATGGGTTCCGAAAAGCTTGTTCATGACATTGATGGTCTGCTCGGCAGTCGTCACCTCCTCGGCCAGGGCGGGGGCGGCGCTCGCGACAGCAAAGGCTGCGCTGAATGCGAGGACGTATGGGATGCTCTTCGAACGCATGACGATCCTTGAGGCGGCGTCGACGCTGGATGCACCGACCGGCTGACTTCGGAATCGTTCTTAATCGTGAAAGGTAGCGGTACACAACGTGAAGGTTGCTGCTGCCGCTATCCCCCGGTCGACAGCGTCGAGGCGCTGCGGCACCAGGGCAGCGATCGGCGCTCCGAAAGGGGGCGCGCCCGGAGCCGGATCGCCCGAAGCCTCAGCCGACCCGAAGCAGGAGGGCGACGGCCGCGACGGCGATGACCGCGAAGGTCGCCAGGATTCCGCCCCCGCGGCAGGCGAACTGCCGGGGCGAGTTCTTGGGCGCGAACATCCCGAACGGGTGCAGCACGCGGGCGACCAGCAACACGATCAGGAGGCCGCGCACCAGCGTCGCACCGCCGCCCGCCGCTTCCAGCAGGGCGACGAGGAGGAGGGCCAGGGGCACGTATTCCCCGAAATTGCCCTGCGCGCGGATGCGCTTTTCCAGGGTCTGGTTCCCGCCATCCCCGTGCAGGACGTCCGCCGACAGCCGGCCGGCGACCACCCAGGACGAGAGCCCGACATAGAGGAGCGCGAACACGGCCGCGTAGAAGGCCGTCAGGGCGGGATAGGTCACGGGGATCGCTCCGGTGGAGGGGGTTCGATGGGGCGGACTGGCGGGCAGGCCCGGTGGCGCGGGTCGCCGGGTCGGCCTATTTCAGCGAAGACCCTGGGCCGTGTGGCTCGGGTCGTCAGCCGGGTCGATGTAGTTCAGGCCGAAGGGACCGGTTCCATTGACCTGCAGTTCTACCGGCTCGCCCGTGGTCCAGAGGGCGTGCGGCATGTCCTGCGGCAGGTAGACGAAGCCGCCGGCGCGCAGGACCTTGCCGGCGCTCTTGTCCAGCGTCGCGCCATGCTGGTGGTAGATCGAGCCTGCCAGGATGGTCAGCGTCTCGGCCTGGGCATGCGTGTGCGGTGCGATCACGGTGTCGGCGGGAAACTTGATGCGCAGCACGAAGGGGCCGGCCTTGGCCGGATCGCCCGCCACCCGGCTGATCTGCGTGCCCTTGGGCAGGTTCGCCGGTCCCGGCTCGTAGACGACGCTGGCCGCGTCCGGGACCGTGACGGCGCCATGGCCGGCATGGTCGCCCGCCTCCGCCAAAGCCCCGCTCGCGACAGGGACCACCAGCAGGGCGGCGACCAGGGTTCGTGCGAGCGGATTCATGCGGCGTCCTTGCATGAGGGGATCTGACTATGGGAGGGCGGCCGGTGCCGGATCTCAGCGCCCGGCGCCGGGCTCATGGATGGGGCAGCCGTTGAAGCGCTGCCGGAACTCGGCCGAGTGCTTATAGGGGGCATTGCGGGCGCGGTTGATGTTGCCCAGCGGCTGGTGCGCAGCGAGCCCGGTCCAGACGCTGAAGCGCATCTCCTCGTTGACCGCCTGCACCCGCGCGGCGTCCCAGCTGTCCTGCGGCCGTACGGTGATCAGCCCGACGCGCTGGAAGGGAGCCTCCTCCTCGCTCCATTCAGAGGTCGGATCCTCCACCGGCTGGCGCTGGAGGTCGCGACAGAGCTGGACGCGGAATTCCCAGACGCCCTCGATGCCGCGCATCTCGGACTGCACCGTCT
The DNA here is from genome assembly GCF_055361545.1 of Methylobacterium sp. TK31. Taxonomy (NCBI): domain Bacteria; kingdom Pseudomonadati; phylum Pseudomonadota; class Alphaproteobacteria; order Hyphomicrobiales; family Methylobacteriaceae; genus Methylobacterium; species Methylobacterium sp. TK31. Next base: position 4,596,249 of record NZ_CM143964.1, read on the forward strand.
CGCGGATCGCGTCGGGACGGCCGGACGCGTCGATCTCGTTGCCGGTCAGCGCGGTCAGGGCCGGAGCCACCGGGGCAACGGAGAACTTGGCGATATGGTCGCCGTACCGGAACGGCGTGACGCTGTAATAGGTCTCGCCGAGCGGATCGACATTGGGTGCGCCGCCAAGGGAGGCGATGGTGGTGCTCTCCACGCCCACCGCCTGCAGGGCTTTGTTGACCCCCCGCAGCACCGTGGAGGCCGCGACCTTGAGGCCCTCGACCCGGTCGGTGGTGCCGGCCAGCAGCTTCAGGCTGCCGAGGAACTTCTCGGCGTTCGGTGCCTGGAAGACCTTGCCGTTGACCATGATGAAGTTCTGGGTGGTGCCTTCGGCCCCCGGTAGGCGCTCGCCTTCGACGTCGAGCACCTTCAGCGCGAGACCGCGCGGCAGGGAGACGGCATCGGGCAGGATGTCGCCCGCATTGGTCGACAGGCGCATGTAGACCGGGTGCTCGCCGGGTTTGGCGAACAGACCCTGCGCCAGTTCCGGCGGAAGGCCATCGTCGATCCGGAGAACGCCTTCGAGGATTCCGTGCGACTTGGCGTGGACCGAGCGCACCGCATGGCCCGAATGGTCCGCGACGGTTCCCAGGATCTTGTCGAACGTGTGGTTCAGCTGCTCGATGGTCTCGCCCTCATCGGGCCGGACCACCTCCACCTCGGGGCTGTAACGGACGGGCGCTTGCAGGATCGGGGGCAAGGTCACGGGCTCCGGCTGGGACATCTCCCGGATGAACCGACTGGCCGGCCCTGCGTTCCGGGTTCCACCCGTTCAAGGCTGCGTGAGGGGATTCTGCCATGGAGGGGGGAGGGCAAGGTCAGGCCGCCGCGTGGAGGTCCCGGATCGTCCCTCGGCGATCGCGGCTCTCGGCGCTCGCATCCCTGGCCGGCAGGCATGGGGCGGATGCGCGCGAGCCCCATCGGGGCCGGCCTCCGTCCGATCCGAGCCGCGCAATCCCGCCCGACGGGGAATTCGCGCAGCGTCCCTGAAACCCCGGTCCCTGAAACCCCGACAGCGCCGTCGCTGTCGGGGAGGACGGATCAGGCGGCTTCTTCGTGGTAGTAGTTGCTGTAGTAGCGGCCCTTGTAGAACTCGAGACGCTTCAGCGCGGCGACGTCGGCATTGTTGAGCACCACGCCGAGAGTCCGCTCGTGGATGGCGGGGGCGTTCGAGAGCGCCTCGACCACGGCGTGCTGGGAGGTCTTGCCCCACTCGACGACGTACACGAAGGCGTCGATGAGGTGAGCCGCGGCCTTCGCGTCGGCAACCGACATGATCGGCGCGAAGTCGACGAAGACGTACTCGTAGGTTCCGCGCGCATCCGACAGCAGCTGAGCCATCGCCATCGACGAGAGGAGCTCGGCCGTGTTCGGGATCCGCTGCGGTATGACGGCGGGAAGGAAGTCCAGGCCCGTGTCGGTATCGCGGCACACGCCGTCCGCGAGGCTGATGGAGCGGCGCAGGACTTCGACGACGCCCACCTCGGCATGGGGGGTGAGGTTGCGCGTCAGGGTCGGGTTCCGCAGGTCGCCGTCCACGAGCAGGACCCGGTGGCCGGTCTGGGCGACCAGTTCCGCGAGGTTGGCGGCGACCGTGGTCTTGCCTTCCTTCGGCAGCGACGAGATCAGTCCGATGACCCGCACTTCACGGCCCAGGCGTGCGATGTCGATCGAGACCTTCACGTTGCGCAGCACCTCCGTGTACCGCGAGAAGGGCGTATCGACGACGTGACGGAAGCGACTGCCCTTGCCGAGGGCGACCTTCGACGCGACGTCGACCATCGCGGGCGGGCTCGCATTCGAATCCGGCACGCTCGGAAGGATGCCGATGCACTCGAGTCCGGTCTGCTGCTTGATCTCCGCCGGGGTGCGGAAGAAGCTGTTCAGGAGTTCGAGGCCGATCGCCGCCACGAGGCCCATCATGAAGCCCGCGATCGTGCCCGCCGGGACGATCAGCATGGTCTTCGGCCCCGACTTTCCGGACGGCTCCGTCGCCGGAGTGATCACGCGGGCCTCGGTGATCGGGAAGGTCTGCTGCTGCGTCGCCTCCTCGAACTTCTGCAGGAAGGTGTCGTACAGGTTGCGGTAGGTCTGGGAGGAGCTCTCCAGCTCGCGCAGCTTCACCTGCGCCTGGCTGGTGGTGCCGGCCTGATCGACGAGCTTCGAGAGGCTGGTCTCCAGGGACACCTCACGGGCGCGGGCGATGTTGTAATCGCTCTCGTAGGTCTGGGCGATTCTCCGGACCTCGTCGATGATGGAGCGCTTCAGCTCCTCCATCTGGTTGCGAAGGTTCACCGTGGCGCTGTGCTGGGGGCCGTACTTGGCCGACCAGTCCGCCTCCTTGCGGGCGGCGTCGAGGTATTGCGCGCGGGCGCGATTGATCACGTCGTTGCGGAGCGCATCGGCGACGGTGGCGTCCGGAAGGTTGCCGTTGCTGATCTCGCGCACGCGGTCGAGGCGGGCCTTCGCTTCCGCCGTGACCGCCCGAGCCTGGATCAGCTGGCTGTTGACGTCGGCGAGCGACTGCTCGCTCATCAGGCCGCGGCTGGTGTCGACGATGTTGTTGTCGGCCTTGAACGCCTGCACGGCGAGGTCGCTCTGCGTCGCCTGCGTCTTGAGTTCGGCGATGCGCTCCTGGAGCCAGCGGCTGGCCCGGCGGGTCGCCTGGAACTTCGCGTCCAGTTCGCCGACCATGTAGGCATCGGCGATCGCGTTGGCGATGCGCGCCGACTTCTCGGCATTGCCCGACTGGAAATCGACCTGGATCACGTAGGTCAGGCCGACGCGCTTCGCGGTGACGCGGCGGACGAAGTTCTGGATCGCGTCGCGCTCGATGTCCTCGTCGGAGCGGACCGTCGGTTCGGCGTCACTCGAGGACAGCATCGACAGCAGGGAGCCGATCAGCGACGGCGATCCCGAGCCGACGAATTCCGGGTCCTTGAGAAGCTGCTGGTCGCGGATCACGGACCGCGCCACGCCCTCGGACTTCAGGATCTCGACCTGGCTCTCGACCGCGCCGGCATCGACGGGGCCGCCGAAATTGACTTCCTGCTTCGACATGACGTTGTTTTTGCGGGTGTCGATCAGCAGCTTGACCGAGGCGGTGTAGCGCGGCGCGGCGGTGGCGGCGTAGCCGAGGGCCAGGAGCATGCCGACCAGCGTGCAGGCCAGGATCACAGGCCATTGCCGGCGCAGGATCATGATCATGTCTTTGAGGTCGAGCTTCTTGGCCGGCCGCTCCGGTGGCTCCTCCGGCATGGGACGCGTCTGGTCCAGCAGCTTCAGCATCCCGCTATTCTCCCACCGGTCACTTCGTGCACTCGAAGACCACTTGGTGCGTTCGAAGACAATGTAACAAAACGCCTTGTCTTGGATTCGACGAGGCAGGTCCGACCTTCTGAGCTCTGCGGAGCTCACGCGCCGGTCTGGACCAGCAATGCGCGTTTAGAAAGGCATGTGCGCCTGACCATCGATGTTGGACCGGAGCCCGTTTGCCGGAACCGGACATCGCCGCCCCAGCCCCCGAGTTCCTGCTCGTCTTTTCATCGCGCAGACTTACGGAACGACATCTGCACGAATTGGGCCGATGCCGGTCGAAGGCGCGCGATCCGCAGCCGTCATCCTGCGCGCTGCGCGAGCGCCCGTGTTCGGCTCGGTCCTGCGCCCGATCCCGGTGCCCGCCCGCTCGTACGCGGCAAGGGGGCGGCCCTTCGCGCGCAATGTGGGGGAGATCGATTCGGCGTGAAACCCGGTAGGGGACCGGATCGACCGTGCAGCGTCTTGGCATGCCTTCAAGACTGCGACCTCCAACCTGCGCGCGGCCAGGGCGCTACGGTAGTCCCGATCGCGACCGGCTGCGTAGGGCGGACCTTAGACCAAGCCCCCCCTCATACAAGGGTGTGGCCACACGAAAATTGTGCGACGCAACGACCGGGGCCTGGATCGCAAATTTTCTTGCGCGGTTCAAGGCCGGAAGGTGCTGACGGACCCGAACCGGCTGTTCGACGTGTCCCGGCCCGACTGGATCGACGAACCCGACGCCCCGCGTGACCCGACCACGGCGATCAGGTTGCCGCCCAGGAGGTAGGTGGTGCCGGTGAGCAGCACGCCGCCGCTCCGCTCGGCCGGCGGCCGGGGATACACGCCCCCGCCGGGGACGCTGTCGGCAACTTCGCCGGGCGGGGCGAAGGACGTGGGAGCCGCGATCGACTCCGTCACGATGTCGCCCGCCACACCCTCGAAGCCGCGCTGGACGTCGGTGTTGCCGGCGACCACCACGGCGCGCTGCATCTGCAGTGCGATCGTCGGGTTGCTCCGCATGCAGATCACCGCCGCCGCACCCAGGCCGGTGCCGAGGGCGCGCATCTGGTCGGTGTTGCCCTTGCCGTTCAGGGCGAGGAGCTGAGCGACGAGGTCGGGATTCCGGAGCGTCGCGTTCCGAACCTCGATGGCCATCGTCCCGCCGCCCGTGCCGAACTGGGTCAGCAGCGAGGCGGGATCGGCCGCGAGGCGCTCGGCGGCGGCATCGGTCTCGGAGGAGCGTGCCGACAGGCAGCTGCTCGTCGCCGCCGATGCCCCAGAAATCGAAAGGCAGGTGGAGGCGACGAGTCCGGCGAGGGCCGCGTGAAGTCTGGTCATTGGCCCAAAGCCCTGAATCGAAGGGAGGTTACCTGCCCGGATTGCAACTTTAGACCATCCGTTATGGTTCCACAATCAAATGTCTGCGATATTCACAGGGTGGAAAGGACTCGTTCGCCACTTCGCCGACGGTAAATCAGCGCAGACCACCGGCTCGGCTGCGGTACTCGTTCAGTAAATGTCGAGATACGATGCGATGCCCGTCGGTGTGCGTCGCGGGTCGCGGGCGAATTTCGAATGCCGAATGTTTGGGGGAACATAGAAACGGGCCGTTTGCCTGGCAGGTCTGGGCGGATGGAATCGGTGGCTGCGCCGGACGATGACACGCTCCGGTCGAGCCCCCGGGGGCGGTCCACAGGGAGGCGCCCGAACGGAGGCGCATCGACCGTCCCGGCGCCGCCGGGCGTCCGGCGAGGCCTCTGTTCACCCCGAAGATCGCGATTCGCCCCGGAAATCTCGGCTCGCCCCGAAATTCTCCGCCCGGCCGGAGGATTGACAGCCGTGCCGCTGCCCCCCGTCCTGCGGCCGGATTCCCTGAGTGCGGCCGTGAACGATGAAGACCATTCTGTATGCCCGGGTTTCGACAGGCGACCAGACCATCGCCCACCAGCAGGCGCAGGCGGCGGCGGCGGGTTTCGCCATCGACGAGGTGGTGGCGGATGACGGAGTGTCGGGCCTGAACACCGCCCTGCGCGAGCGGCCCCAGGGGCGCCGGCTGTTCGATCTGCTCCGGCGGGGCGACGTGCTGGTGGTGCGCTGGGTCGACCGCCTCGGCCGCAATTACGCGGATGTCTGCGACACGCTGCGGGAGATGATGCGCCGCGGCGTCGTGGTGCGCACGGTGATCCACCGGCTCACCTTCGACGGCGCCACGGTCGACCCGATGCAGCAGGCCGTGCGCGACGCCCTGATCGGCTTCATGGCGGCGACCGCCCAGGCCCAGGCGGAAGCCATGCGGGAGGCCCAGAAGGCCGGGATCGCCCAGGCGCGGGAGCGGAGCGACGCCTATCGCGGGCGCAAGCCGAGCTTCACCCGGACGCAGTACGAGGTGGTGCGCGGCGCGCTCGGCGAGGGCAGGGGGATCTCGGCCATCGCCGCCGCGACGGGCCTCAGCCGGCAGACCATCTACCGCATCCGCGACAATGCCGCCGAGGCGGAGGCGGCCCTGGCGCGTTGGGCCTGAGGGCGGCCCCGTACGGGCGCGCGACGGACGCTGCTTCGTATGGTCGCCTCCCCGGAGCGCCCGCATCGGCTACCCTGGGGAACCCGACCGGTGCGGGATGATCACGAGCGCGGGATGACCATGGGCGCCGCCACTCTCCTCGGGTTCACCACGCTGGCGTTCCTCGCGCCGCTGCCCCCCGAGCGGTTCCATCCGCCGGAGCCGCCGCCTCGCGGCGTCGGCTGGGCGGTCTGCGCCGTGGTCGCGCTGCTGCTAGTGGTCACGGTGGTGCCCCTCAGCCTCGCGCTCGCCGACAAGTGGGCCATGGACGCGCATGTCGCCGAGTGCCGGGCCGCGGGCGGCCGCTTCGTGCCGGTCGCCTCGGTCAACGGGCGGGCCTATCGCTGCGACCAGCCGGAGCGTTCCCGCTCCTGACGGGGGCACCCGAAGGTCAGAAATCCGCGTGGATGCGGGTCCCGAAGAAATCGGCCGGCCCGCGGTCGCGGTTGTAGGCCGGGTTCACCACGTGCTGGTAGTTCAGCGACAGGGTCAGGGTCTTGTTCAGCGCGAAGGCATAGTAGGCCTCCACGGCGCGTTCGGGGGCGTAGTTGAGCCGCCCGTCGCCGATGAGGAGGCCGATGCCGCCCTCGGCGAAGAAGGCGCGGTGGCTCGGCGAGATCGCGTTCATCGAGGTGCCGAGGCCGACCGTGTCGCCGGGGCGGCCCCAGGCGGTGCCCTTGAGGGAGACGCCGCCGGAGACGGACCGGTCGATATCGGTGAAGGACAGGCTCTCGCTGCGGCCGTCATTGGCACTCACGCGGGCGAAGACGCCGAGGTCCGGCGTCACCGCCTGCTCGAGATTGAGGTAGAAGCCGGTCTTGCGCCGGGCGGCCCGCGTGGCGGCGGCCGCGTCGTTGATGTCGCCGAACACGCCCGCCTGGGTCAGCGAGACCACCTCGCGGAAATCGGCCGTGTTGCCGACATTGGTGAAGAAGCCGATACGCAACTTGCCGGGCTGGTCGAGGACCGGCAGCACATGGCGCTCCTCGAACTCGATGGTGGTGCCCGCCCGGCGGAAGACCCGCGGGTCGAGGACGTCGCTGGACGGCTCCTTCGGGACCTGGGTGTAGGCGGCGCGGATCGCGAATTCGGCGCGGTTGTACTCGACCATCACGCCCTGGGTGAAACCCGGCAGGTTGGCGGGGAAGTCGTAGGCGCCGGAGGCCCAGATGCCCCAGTTCATGAAGTCGACCCGCGGGTCGTGCGCATAGACGTTCCCGTCGAAGTAATCGCCGAGGGCGAACTTGCCCGCCACCACGGTGATCCGCTCGATATCGCGCCGGGTGGCGACTTGGTTCGGGCCGTCCGGCACGTCCTCGGTCTCGCCGCCGAGGCCGAAGGTCTGGCGCACGAAGTAGCGGTTGGAGCGCAGCTTCGGGAACGGCGCGCCCGCCTTCTGCGCCTCGCCGTTGACGAAGCCCGCGACGCCGAGGGTCCGGCTCAGGCCGAAGCCCTGGGAGAATTCCGGGTTGTAGTAGAGTTCCGTGCCCTCGAAGAGCTTGAGGCCCAGGAAGGCGGTGGCGGTGGTGGTCGACTGCACCTGGTGGCCGATCAGGCTGGCCGGACCGGTATAGGGCGCGCGGAAGCCCGGCACCCCTTGGGCGATGAAGGTGGTCTGGCCATGCAGCGAGAAGCGGTCGCCCGAGCCGTCGCCGGGGTCGTGCGGTGCGGCCTCCTCGGCCTCGGGCGGCAGCACGAAGCCGTTCGGGTGCCAGGACAGGCGCGCCATCATCTGGTGCGAGGTGAACGCGTCCAGCCGCGTCGCCACCGGGCCAACGCCCGGAACGGCGCCGAGGCCGAAGCGGCCGCTGCCGCCGAGGTCGAGGTAGCGGTAGTCGATTCCGAGGGCGAGGCTCTCGGTCACGGCGAACTGCACGCCGGCCCCCAGGGTGAAGCCGAGCGCAGACAGGTCGCGCCGCGCGGTCGAGACGAGCCCGGTGCCGGGGTCGGGATAGCTCGCCAGGATGCGGGCATCGGCGCCGGCGAGCCCGAAGGTCGCGTAGACCAGCGCGCGCTCGAAGGCGTAGCCGAAGCGCCCACGCAGGGTGCCGTAGACGTCGGTCTTGGCCCGGATCAGGCCGAGGCCCGGATCGCCGCCACCGACGTAGCCGGGGGTGGGCAGGAGCACGGGCCGCTTCAGGTTCGCCCCCGCGACATCGGCCTCGATCCCGGCGAGCCAGGGGCCGCTCTGCCAGTTGTAGCCGCCGAACAGGCCGCCGACGGCGGTCGTCGCGTTGCGGCCGAGGTCGGACCGACCGGTGGCGTCGCCCGTCTTGAACGCCGGAACCGTGCGGCCACCGGCCGTGGTATCGCGAAAACCGTAGGCGCCGTAGGAATTGCCGGCGCTCCCCTCGATCCCGAGATAGGGGCCGGACCAGTCGACATAGGCGGGCGCCGGGACCGCCGGGCGCGGCGTGCCGGGATCGGCGGCCTGCGCGCCGGAGATGGCCGTCAGGGTGAGCAGGGCGAGACCGGCGGGCAATCCGCGGTCCGGGCCACCGCGCCCAAAGCGATCCGGTCTCGTCATGCCGCCCCCAGCCCCTATTCCAGGAATGCGGTATAGACGATGCTATAACTGTGACAATATGGTTTAATCCAGGTCCGCAGCGAAGCGATCCCACTGTTGCCCAAACAGCGCAAGCGCGCTGTCGGCCCGGGCCCCATCGCGATCCACGATGCGCGGGGCCGTTCTGCCGCGCTCGCGGATTCCAGACTCCGGTGCGATGCCTAGACGCCGTATGCGAAGGTCTGATGACCGACGCGGCACCCCCCATTTGGGGGATGTCGGGCCTGGAGGCGCGGTCTAGCCTCGGGATCTCCAAGGTTTCGGACCGTCTCGGCCCGCCGGGCATCGACCCTGCGGGCCCTTTTTTGATCGCGGGACCCGGCCCGCCTCTCAGGCGTCGCCCGTCTCGATCTTCTCGATCAGCGCGGTCAACTCGCCGATGCGCAGGCGAAGGCCTTCGCGGGCGCTCTCGTCCATGTCGCGCAGGGCGTAACCGTCCTCGAACTGGCGCTTCTCCGTGTGGGCTTCCTGCCCGAGCGCGGTGAGTTCCGCCATCAGGCGCGCGCGCTCGGCGAGATACTGGGTCTTCCGGTCGTCGATGGCGGACATGGTTATTCCCTGGTGTGCGGCGCAGGCCGCGCCGCGGGCAGACCTGGCCAGGGAAACGCGGGGATTCGACCGGCGGTTCAGGAGCCGCGCGCCAAACCGGAACCATAGCGCCTCCCGACCGTTGCATCCACGACCCAAGCTCGATGACCTCAATCCCCGCCCGGCGCCAGCCGAGGCGGGTTTTTTTTCATCTGTGCCTGCGGGGCGCCCAGCTTTCCGCGCATTGGGATCGTCCATGATGTATTCATGCTCAAATGGCGCGGAAATTTGCATGAGACCTGCCAGAACCGGCAGATAAACTTTCGGTGTGATAGTAACTATAATGCTATATCGAGATCAGGGACAGGAAGACCCAATCCGTTACGATTCCTTAGCGTGGCTTTAAGCCTCCGACTGTTAGTCGGGATGCCGATGTCGGTCCGGAGATCTCTCGTGGGTTTGCTCGCGCGCTTCAGTATCATCACCAAGTTGATCGCCGTGGTCAGTCTGATCGGGGTCATCGTCAGCGGCTGTCTCTGGTACGCCACCACGCAGATGACGATGATCGACGGCGCCTACAGCCGCTTCATCTCCCACGATACGAAGGCGATCGCCGACCTGCGGACGGTCAACCGGCTGGTCTTCACGATGAGCTACTTCAACTTCCGCAACATCGCCGAGGTGAGCCCCGGCGAGATGCAGAAGACGGACAAGGGTTTCGAAGACGCCAGCGAGCGCCTGAACAAGGTGCTGGCGGAGCTGCGGGACGGGGCGCCCAGCTTCGCGCCGCGCATCGACGCCCTGAAGCAGAAGGTCAACCGCTTCATGGCCGACAGCTCGGAGGCGCGGACCCTGGCGAGCAGCGGCCTGAAGGCCGAGGCCGTCACCCTGCTGCACGAGACCGTCGATCCCACCTTCGACGCCATGGTGGCGGAGGGCAGCGCCCTCGGCCGGGACATCCGGACCTTCGTCGACGACGGTGCCCGCGACCTCGCCGCGATGACCGACCGGACCCGGTTCAACACCCTGCTCCTCGGCGGCCTCGGCCTGCTCGCCGGGCTGGTGGCGGCCGGGCTCGTCGCCGTGTTCGGGATCACCCGCCCGATCGGCCAACTGGTCGAGGCGCTGCGCCGGATGGCGCGCGGGGACGGCGATGCGGTGATCCTTGGTCGCGACCGGCGCGACGAGGTCGGCGCCGTGGGCCGCGCGGTGGAGGAGATCCGGGCCCTGGTCGCCCGCAAGGCCTCCGAGGAGGCCGAGCGCCGCCAGATCGCCGATGCGGCGGTGGCGGCCGAGCGCCAGCGCACCATGCACGAGCTCGCCGACAGCTTCGAGACCGCGGTCGGCTCGATCATCGCCACCGTGTCGGCCTCGGCCGGCGCGCTGCAGGAGACCGCCGAGGCGATGAGCACCAACGCGGCCCGCACCACCGACCGGTCGGTGACGGTGGCCGCCGCCGCCGAGGAGGCCGCCTCCAACGTCAACACCGTGGCGGCCGCCGCCGAGGAACTCGGCTCGTCGGTTCAGGAGATCGGGCGGCAGGTGGACGGCTCGGCCAACCTCGCCCTGCGGGCGGTGGAGGAGGCGGCCCAGACCGCCGGTCTCGTGCAGGACCTCAGCACCGCCGCCGCCCGGATCGGCGACGTCGTCGCGCTGATCACCACCATCGCGGGCCAGACCAACCTGCTGGCGCTGAACGCCACCATCGAGGCGGCCCGGGCCGGCGAGGCCGGCCGCGGCTTCGCGGTGGTCGCCGCCGAGGTCAAGGAGCTCGCCAACCAGACCACGCGGGCGACCCACGAGATCGAGGAGCAGATCGGCCGCATCCAGGCCTCCACGCAGCACGCGGTCGGGGCGATCCGCACCATCAGCGGCCGCATCGGCGAGATCAGCCAGGTGACGACCTCGATCGCGGCGGCCGTCGAGGAGCAGGGCTCGGCGACCCAGGAGATCGTGCGCAACGTCGGCCAGGCCGCCAGCGGCACCAGCGAGGTCACCGAGAACATCTCGGGCGTGGCCCACGCGGCCGAGGAGACCGGTGCCGCCGCCCGTCAGGTGCTGGTGTCGGCCTCGGACCTGACTGCCCAGTCGGAGCACCTGACCGTGCAGGTCACGCGCTTCCTGGAGACCGTCCGGGCGGCGTGAGCGCGCTGCCGGGCGTCGCGTGGCGCGAGGGCGGCCGGCTCACGGCCCGCGATCCGGCGAGCAGGAAGCGCCAGGGCGTCTCCACCGCGCGGGAGATGCCGATCCGGCGATCGGCGATCCAGGCCGTCGCCGTCCCGGGGGCGGCGAGTGCGAAGGGCGGCGCGTCGAGGGCCAGGCCGTCCATCGCGAGGGTGACGGCCAGGGCCTGGCACAGGCGGCCGGGGCCGGCGCAGAACAGGCGCGGATCGGACAGCCGGCGCCGCGCCGCCATCGTCTCGAGCCCGTGGCGGGGCTCCAGCGCCCGGATCAGCACCGCGCTGCCCGGCTCGCAGACGAGGTTCAGGCACCAGTGCATGCCGTAGGAGCGGTAGACATAGGCGTGCCCCGGCGGCCCGAACATGCTGGCATTGCGCCGGGTCGGGCCGTTGACGCTGTGCGAGGCCGGGTCGCCGCGATCGTAGGCCTCCGTCTCCACGATGATCCCGCCGATCCCGTCGACCCGCAGGTCGCAGCCGATCAGGGCGACGGCCACTTCCGCCGCCGGCCGGGCGAAGAAGCCCGCGGGGAGGGGCGGGCCCGCGGGGTCGCCCGCCGGACTCAAGGGGTGGATGCGCCCTTCGCGCCCTTCGCGCCCTTCGCACCGCGCAGGTCGGCGCGGGCGCGCTCCAGCCCCTCGGGGCCGAGGTCGAGGGCGAGGCGGACGGCCCGTTCCACGTAGGCCTGGGGCGTCAGGCCGGAGGCCTTCGCGGCCCGCGACACCTCCAGGCCGAGGCCGAGATCGAGGGGGATCGCGCTCGTGCGCGGCGGGGCCGCCTCCGCCGCCGCGGGGGGCGTGGCCAGGGCGGCCGGCGAGACCGACGGGGACATCGCCGGGGCGGCGGCCGCACGCAGGGCGGCCGTCCCGGTCAGCGGCGCCGGTCCGCTCTCCGGGCGCGGCGGCAGGCCGAGGGCCTCGCGCCGGCCCTGCGCGGCCAACCGGTCGGCGCGCTCGTTGCCGGCCTCGCCCGCATGGCCCCGCACCCAGGTCCAGCGCACGTCGCGGCGCGCCGCCAGGGCGTCGAGTTCCTGCATCAGCTCGACGTTCTTCACCAAGCCGGTGGCGGTGCGCCAGCCCTTGGCCTTCCAGCCGCGCATCCACTCGGTCACCGACTTGATGACGTACTGGCTGTCGCAGCGCATCTCGATCTGCGCGCCCTCGGGGAAGTGGCGCAGGGCGTTGATCGCGGCGGTGAGCTCCATGCGGTTGTTGGTGGTGGCCCGGTCGCCGCCGCAGAGCTCGATCCGGCCGCTCTCGGCCTCGATCACCACGCCCCAGCCGCCGGGGCCGGGATTGGGATCGCATCCGCCGTCGGCATAGACGATGGTTCGCATGGGGCTCGCTTCGACCTGTTCACGACGGGCCGCCCCCGGGAGGGACGGCGCCGGGGCATCCGGGCGCCGCCCATAGCACGGCCGCAGGCCCCTCGGGCACCCGCCTCAGGCGCGGGCCGGGTCGATGCGGTAGCGGATCGGCTTGAAGCTGTTGTTGTTCGACTGCAGGGCCGAGCAGGCGGTGAGCCCGATCACGAGGTCGCATTCCGCCGCGAAGGTGACGTGGTCTCCGGCCCGGCTCAGCGGCGGCTCCACCTTCAGTTCGCCCGTGCCGCCGTCCACCGTGACGTTCATGAACACGTTGAAGGCCACCGGAATCCGGTCCGGCGCGACGCCGTAGGGGGCGAGCGCCGCCGCGAGGTTGCCGAAGCAGCCCCGGTGCGGGTGGGCGTCGCCGTAGATGATCCGGAAGGTGTCGGCCGAGCACGGCGTCAGCAGGAAGTCGTGGCGGCCGACCGTGTCCTCGACGATGCGCAGCAGCACGTTCGAGCGGTTGGAATAGATCGGGTCGCCGGCGGTGAGATAGATCCGGCTGGCATAGTCCAGGGTCCGGCCCGACGAGATCACCTCGTCGAGGTCGCCGCGCACGAAGGCGAGGAGGTCGGCCACCTGTTCGCCCTGCGGGTCGATCACGGTGAGGCGCTCGCCCTTGTCGAGGGTGAAGGCCACGCCGGAGCGGGGCGCGATCTCGTGCGTCTGGGCGTCAGGCGGCATCCCGGTCCTCCGTCGCACGGCCGCGGAACGGGCAGATCCAATCGGCATCGACGGCGCGGCCGCTGTACTGGCGGGCCTCCGAGGCGTCGCCGTGCCGGGCGAGCATCGGGTTGATCGAGCCGGCCAGCGCCGCGTCGCGCGAGAGGATCGCGCTGCGCAGCTTCTCGTAGCGGCCCTCGGCGCGGAGTTGCTCGAACTGGGCGCGCAGGTTGAACACCAGAACCGGGTGCGGGAAGCGCCGGGCGGGCCGGCTCGCGCCGGGATGCATGCCGACGACGAAGAACGCCTCGCCGCCGAACGAGAGCGAGAAGTGCGGATCATTCGGATCGGCCTCGACGCGGGTGTCGTAGCGCTGGCCGAGGAACGCGTCCTTGTCCGACAGGGACTGCACCCGGTCCCAGAGATGGCCCTCGAAGGCCTCCTCGCCGAGATCGGTCGCGTCCTCGAAGATGACTGCGAAGCTCTGGAACAGGTCGGGCTTGGCCCGGTAGCGGCAGACGAAAGCGAGCAGAGCCGGATAGAGCCGGGCATCGTCCCAGCTCGAGGCGATGCTGCGCGCCACGACGATCTTCATCTGGCCCTTCGAGAGGGCGGATTTCGCGCCGACGCAGGGGAAGGGCTGGCTCCGGATGAAATCCTGGAAGGCCACGGCCAGGGGATGGCCGCTGTCGTCGGTGGGGATATGCATGGGGACTCGACGCTGACCGCACCCGGAACGCGGGGTGCCGAGGTGAACCGGGGGCGGATGGCCCTGTTCCGTTCGCGCGACGGCATGGCGCGCACCGTCCACAGCCCTTCGGTCGCGGCCGAAGCGGCGCACGCCGAACCTTTGCCGGCGCCGGGCATTGAACCGGCGATGCCGAAACGGGGCCCCACGACGATGACGACGCACCCATGACCGGCCCGAAAGGGGCCGCCCGGTTCGCGAAGGGCACCTTGCGGGCGCTGCGCCTGCTGGCGAGGCCCGTGCGCCGGTCCCAGGGCCGCGCCGGCACCGTGGTGGAGACCTACCGGGGCTACGGCTCGCGCGACGAGGTCTTTCTCATCGGCCGGGTCTTCCGTCAGTCGCGCCGGGCCGCCGAGGCGCCGGACGAGGGCTGGGCCGCCGAACTGCGCGACATCCGGCGCCGCATCACCCGCCGCAAGGTGGCGGGCGCGGTTCTCACCGCGCGCTTCTTCGGCTGCGAGGAGCAGGTCGTCACCGACCGCGACGGCTATTTCCGCGTCCATCTGCGGCCGAACCTGCCCGCGCCCCCGCAGGCCTCCTGGCACGAGATGGAGCTCGATCTGGCTGGCCCCGAACCCGTGCGGGCGAAGGGACAGGTGTTCATCCCGTCGGCCGATTGCCGGCGGGTGGTGATCAGCGACATCGACGACACGGTGATGCGCACGGGCGTGGCCAACAAGGTCAAGATGCTGTGGCGCCTGTTCGTGGAGGACGCCGAGAACCGGGTCGCCTTCCCGGGGGCCGCCGCGCTCTACAGGGCGCTCTATGCGGGGCCGTGCGGGGCGGAGGGCAACCCGATGCTCTACGTCTCGCGGGCGCCGTGGGGCCTCTACGACATGCTGAGCGAGTTCTTCGTCATGCACCGGATTCCCGTCGGGCCGGTGCTGTTCCTGCGCGAATGGGGCCTGTCCTGGACGAGCCCGCTGCCGCGCCGGGCCGAGGACCACAAGCGCCACCTCATCGACCACATGCTGGCGCTCTACCACGACCTGCCCTTCGTGCTCATCGGCGACAGCGGCCAGCACGATCCGGAAGTCTATGCCGGCATCGTCGCCGCCCATCCGGGCCGGGTGGCGGCGGTCTACATCCGCAACGTCTCGCAGGATGCCGGCCGTCTGGAGGAGATCGCCAAGCTGGCCGAGGCGGTGGAGGCGGCGGGCAGCAGCCTCGTGCTGGCCGCCGACAGCCTCGCCATGGCGGAGCACGCGGCCGAGCAGGGCTCGATCGCCCGCTCCGCCGTGGCCGAGGTGGCGCGGGAATACGGCGCCGTGCCCGAGACGCGCCGCCGCGCCGGCCGCACCCGGGCCCGCGCCCTGCGCAAGGTCCTCGACGGCGCCGGCCCGACGCCCCCCAGCGTCATCGTCGAGCCCGGCCGCTCCGACCCGCAGGGCTGAGCCGCAGGGCGGGCGCCCGACCGCCGCGAATGCGCGTCCACCCATCACGCCTGCCAGCCGGTGGCTCGAACCACCGGTCTGCCTTTGCGGAAGGCATTATGCCTTTGCGGTTTGCATTTTGAGCCTCGCCCTGTAAGGTCGATCTGGTATACCAGAGTCGCCAGCCTGTATTTTCAGCGTTTGCCCGCCCTGCGGGCCCTGCGCGAGCGAGGGCAGAGGAATGTCCGACACCGCCGGCCCCGACCGCCCAGCCGACACGCTGTTCGGCTCCCGCCTGTTCCGACCGATCCTGGCGGGCGCGACGCTGCGCGAGCGCCTGATCGGCTGCCTGGGCGCCCTCATCGGCATCGCCCTAACAGGCCTGGTCTCCGGCTGGATGGTGGGGCAGGGGCCGCATATCCCGCTCATCGTCGCGCCCATGGGGGCGACGGCGGTGCTGCTCTTCGCGGTGCCGGCGAGTCCGCTCGCCCAGCCCTGGCCGATCATCGGGGGCAACACGATCTCGGCCCTGATCGGCGTCACCGCCGCCCACTTCATCCCGAACCCGGTGCTGGCCATCGGGGTCGGCGTCTCGCTCGCCATCGCGGCGATGTCGTTCACGCGCTGCCTGCATCCCCCGGGCGGCGCGGCCGCCCTGACCGCGCTGATCGGCGGCCCGGCCATCGCCTCCTCCGGGTTCCTGTTTCCCTTCGTGCCGGTCTGCCTGAACTCCATCATCCTGGTCAGCCTCGGCATCGCCTTCCACCGCATTTCAGGGCGCACGTACCCGCACGTGCCGGCCGCACCTCCGGCCAACCCGCACGGCACCGCCGACCTGCCGGCCGCGATCCGGGTCGGCTTCAACGCCCGCGACGTCGATGCGGCGCTGCTCAACCTGCACGAGACCCTCGACATCGACCGCAGCGACCTCGACCGCCTGCTGCGCGAGGTCGAGAACCAGGCCCTCGTGCGAACGCACGGAACGCTGGCGTGCCAGGCCGTGATGTCCCGCGACGTGATCACGATCGGGCTGCACGAGCCCCTGACGCGGGCGCGCGACCTGCTGCTCCGGCACAACATCCGGACCCTGCCGGTGGTGGACGAGGCCGGCCGCCTCGCCGGGACCCTGGGCCTGCGCGAACTCGCCCTGCGCGGGGAGGGCGGCCTCGCGCAGGTGATGTCCGAGGCGCGCACGGCCGGCGCCGCCGAACCGGTGCTCGGCCTGATCGAGCCGCTCACCAACGGCCACGCGCACGCGGTGGTGGTCACGGCCGAGGACCGCAGCATCCTCGGGATCATCACCCAGACCGACCTGCTGGCGGTGCTGATGCGCCTCGTCTCGAACAAGGCCCTCGACCGGAGCGCCGCACCGGTATCCTGAGGGATCGGCGGCGCGGGGCCGGAATCCATGGCGCGGTTGTTGCAGGGAGGCGCATTCCCTCGCACCGGAGCTCCAAGGGTCCGAGCCGATGCACGACGCGCCGCTTCTCCTCCAACTCCTCTACGCGACCCTGATGGTGGCGAGCATGATGCTCACCTGGCAGGTCCATCGCCTGCTCGGCCGGGGCTGACGCCGGGCGCTTCGGCCCGCCTGCCCGGCCCTCGCCGGCCGCCGCGCGCCCCGCACCGAGCCTGTCCCGGATGATGCCCGACGCCAACCTGCTCGCCGAGCTGCCCGACGCCTCGGAGGGCGAGGTCTTCACCGAACTCCTCGCCCGGCCGGGCTGCCGGATCGAGCGGATCGTCTCGCAGGGACAGGTCACGCCGCCGGACCAGCCCTATCGCCAGGCCTATGACGAATGGGTGCTGCTGCTCGCGGGGGCGGCGCGGGTCGCGATGGGGGATGCGGAGACGGTGCTGGGGCCGGGCGACACCCTGTTCATCCCGGCCGGGACCGAACACCGGGTTACCTTCACCGATCCCAAGCGGCCGACGGTCTGGCTCGCCGTCCATCTCGGCGAGTCCGACCGGTCGGCCGGGGGATAGGGGTCAGATCGCGGCGGCCGGATCGCCGCCGAGGGGGTTGCCCTCGTCCTCGTTGCGGTCGTCCGCCGCCTGTCGCGCCCGGCGCGAGCGGCCCCCGCGGTCGAGCAGCGAGCGGCCGAGCGCCCGGAAGGGCGCGGTCAGGCGGCGGGCGTCGTCGGCGCGCTCCATGAAGCGCTCGCCGTTGCGGATCTCCTTGTCGAGCCGCGCCATGGTGCGGGCCAGGGCCGGATCCTCGTCGTCGAGCCAGACCTCCACCGTACGGGCGAAGGCGATGACCACGCCCTGGAGCTTGAGGCGGCCCAGGGGGCCCTCGGTGTTGATGCCGGCGGCGGCCAGCATGTAGCGGTGCGAGTTCAGCGCGACGCCGTTCAGCGCCAGCATCGAGAGCGGGTCGCCGCGCAGGGCGTAGGAGATCCGGCGCAGCGCGTCCTTGTAGGGCGTCATCGCGTCGAGGCGGCGCATCAGCACGTCGAACAGGCGCTCGCGGGTCGGCTCGTCGGCGAGATCGGCCGTGTCGCCCTCCAGCACCTTGCGGTCGATGATGCGGGAGAGGCCCCCGAGCACGGCGCCCTTCGAGGGGAACAGGTCGCGCAGTTCCGCCAGCGTCAGGCCGGCCTCCCGGGCGATGTCGCCGACCTCGATGTCGTTCCACGGCTGCTCGGCGGCGAGCCGCATCAGGGCCTCGACGGCCGCTTCGCGCGGAGGCAGCGTCGTCTCTGGCGCTGCGGCCGCCGCCGGCAGGGTGTCGGCGGAGTCCGTCTCGGTCTTCTGGGTCTCGGGCTTGGGAGAGCCGGGGCGTTTGGCCATGGTCGTGCGATCCTCGTCCAATCAGGCCTTCATGTAGGGTCCGCCGGCCGGATCGTCAGGGCCGGCTCAGCCCGCGAGGGCCCCGGCGCGGCGCCGCGCCGCGTCCACGGCCTCGCGCATCAGGTCCGGCAGGCCGCCGCTGCGCATCAGCACCGCAAGGGCCTCGGCGGTGGTGCCGCCCGGCGAGGTCACGTCCTGGCGCAGGAGCCCGGCCTCGCGGGGGCTGGCGTCGAGGAGCGCGGCGGCGCCCGTGACCGTGGAGCGGGCGAGACGCGCGGCCATGTCCGCCGGCAGGCCGGCGGCGACGCCCGCCTGCGCCATCGCCTCGGCCAGGAGGAAGACGTAGGCCGGGCCGGAGCCCGAGACGGCGGTGAGCGCGTCGATCAGCCCCTCGTCGTCGAGCCATTCCACGACGCCGACGCTGGCGAGGAGCGCATGGGCCTGGGCCCGCTGCTCCGGATCGACCGCCGCGCTGGCCACGGCGCCGGTGGCGCCCCGGCCGATGCTGGCGGGGAGGTTGGGCATCGCCCGCACGATGGCGCGGGCGCCGGGCAGGCGGTCGCGCAGGTTGGCGATGGTCTTGCCCGCCAGGATCGACACCACCAGGGTCCGGGGGCCGACGAGCGGCGCCAGTGCGGGCGCCGCGCCCTCCAGCCCCTGCGGCTTCATGGCGAGCACCAGCGCCTCGGCGACCGGCGGCGCGGCGGGGTTCAGGGCGAGCCCGTGCGCGGCGCAGAGCGCCTGCATCTCGGGGGACGGCTGCGGATCGAGAACCGTGGTGCGGGCCGGGTCGAGCCCGCCCGCAAGCCAGCCGGCGAGCATCGCGCCGCCCATCTTGCCGGCGCCCACCAGGGTGAGGGAGGCGGGAAGGACGGGGGTGGCCGGCGTGCTCACGCCTCGCCTTCGGTCTCGAACAGCACCGCGTCGAGGGCCTCGCGGGCCGACTTGCCGGCCCAGAGCACGAACTGGAAGGCCTGGTAGTAGCGCTCGCAGGCGTCGACGGCCGACTTCAGCATCATGGTGCACTGGCCCTGGGTCGGGGCCGCGCCACCCGTCAGCAGCAGCGAGTGACGGAACATTACCACGTTGTCGGTGGACCAGAGGTCGAAATGCCCGACCCAGAGCTGCTCGTTGACCAGGGAGACCAGGGTCAGGATCTCGGTGCGGCGGCGCTCCGGCACCTTGAGGTCGAAGGCGGAGGCGACGTGCAGCGCCTCCACGTCCTCGATCCAGGTGAACGCCACGTGATAGTCGGCCCAGCGCCCGGCCACGGAGACCGACATCTCGTCGGTCTCGGCCCGGTCGAAGATCCAGTCGCGCAGCGACGCGAGGCGCTCGACGATGTCGAGGGGATGCTCGTGCCGATCGTAATCTTCGATGTGGAGTTGGGTCATGGCGGTCCAGTGTGTCGATCTTGGCGAAGATCGGCGAAGTCGTTGTGAAACTCGATCCTGCCACCGCTGGCGCTCTGTTCCGGAGTTGCTCCACGCCCACCCGGTGAGGGTGCGGCAGGCGGCGATTCTGTTCGGTTCAGGGCGTTTCGGGGCGGGAGCGAATCAGGTCATGACCCACTATAGACCGTGCTGGACTCGCGTTTCAAAGCGGCCCGGGAAGCCGGTGAACAGGAAAGCGACCGTCCACCGTTCCTTCCTGTGCACAAGCGTGGCGGGGCGGGAGCGCCCGCGAATCAACCTGGAATCAGATCGCCTCGCTGGCCCCGGCCACCGGTTCGGCGCCGAGTTTCGCCTCGAGGGCGGTGACCCGGGCGGCCAGGGCGTCGTTCTGGCTGCGCAGGGCCGAGACGAGGTCGCGCAGCACGTCGAGCTCCTCGCGGGAGGCGATGTCCATGTCGCGGATCAGGCGCTCGACCTGGGCCTTGAACACCGTCTCCGCCTCGCGGCGCACGCCCTGCGCGGCTCCGGCGGCGTCGGTCATCAGGCGGGCGAAATCGTCGAACAGCCGGTTCGAGCCTTGCATCGTCGTCTCCCGGAGCAGTGAGGCCGCCATCCGTCCGTGACGGCCACGAGACCGGCGCCTGCGCGTCACGACATAAGAATCCCCGCGCGTCCCGGCAATCCGCGCCGGTGCTTTGTGCGCCCGGCCGCGGATGTTTCCGGCGGTGTCCGGCGCGGGGGCGCGAAACAGGCATTTACAAATCCCTGCCGCGCCGGCCCTTCGAACTGCACGCAGCCGGGCGCATAATCCCGCGTTGACAGAGCCGCATGGGGTCCGGGCGCCGGTCCCGGATGCGGAGGGAGCCGCGATGCTCGGGACCATGACGCAGACGACCGCCACCCATCCCCACATCCTCCTGGTCGAGGACGACCGCGAGATCAGCGCCCTCGTCGCCCGCTACCTGCGCGCCAACGAGTGCCGGGTCAGCCTCGCCGGGGACGGGGTGGCCATGGACAAGGTGCTGGCCGATGCCCGGGTCGACCTCGTCGTCCTCGACCTGATGCTCCCGGGCGAGGACGGGCTCAGCCTGTGCCGGCGGCTGCGCGCCACCTCGCGCATCCCGATCCTGATGCTCACCGCCAAGGCCGAGGAGATCGACCGGATCATCGGCCTCGAGATCGGCGCCGACGATTACCTCGGCAAGCCCTTCAACCCGCGCGAGCTGCTGGCGCGCATCCGCGCCATCCTGCGGCGGGGCACGGGCACGGAGGCCGAGGCGGAGGAGGGCGTGCGCCGCCTGCACTTCCTCGGCTGGACCCTCGATGTCTCCCTACGCCAGCTCCTCAGCCCGGAGGATGCGCGCATCGCCATCACGGGGGCGGAGTTCGACCTGCTGCACGCCCTCTGCCTGCGTCCCGGCCGGGTGCTCTCCCGGGACCAGCTCCTCGACCTGACGCAGGGGCGGGCCGCCGGCCCGTTCGAGCGCAGCATCGACGTCCTGATCAGCCGCATCCGCCAGAAGATCGAGCAGGACCCGCGCAACCCCGAGATCATCCGCACCATCCGCTCCGGCGGCTACCTCTTCACGCCGGAGGTCACCCGCGCATGAGGACCCCGCGCATGGAGATCCCGCGCAAGAAGACCCCGCGCATCAACGACCCCCGGATGGGGACCCCCGATGAGGGCCGCGTCATGACGCCGTCCTGGAGCCGCCTGCGCGCCCTGGTGCCGTCGAGCGTCGCCGGGCAGATCGCCCTGCTCATCGTCGCCGCGGTGGTGCTGGCGCACGCCATGGCGACGCTGGCCTTCTTCACCCTGCGCGAGCCGTGGCGACCCGACGACCATCCCGGCGTCGCCGCCAACCGCCTCGCCACGGTGGCCCGCCTCCTCGACGGCGCCAGCCCGGCCGACCGTCCGGCGCTCATCGCCAACGCCGCCCGGATGCTGCCGACCCTGCGGATCGAGCCCTGGGACGAGACCGATGCCGGGACCACCGTGCCGGAGCCGGCGGGCGACGACCGGATCAGCGACCATTTCGTGGTCCAGCGCCTGCGCGACGGCTTCGGCCGCCCCCTCGCCATCACCGACCTGTCGGCGGCCAGGCGGCCGGCGGATGCGCCCCCGGGCGTGCGCGTCGGCATCGCGACGCCGGGGGGCGCCCGGCTCTCGGCCCTGGTGCCGGACGACGACCGCCCGCCCATGCGGCAGGGCGCCATCATCTTCACCTTCGTGTTCCTGGGGGTCGCCGTCTCGCTGATCTGCCTCTGGGCCACGCGGGCGCTCACCGCGCCGCTGGCCCGGCTCGCCGAGGCGGCGGACGTCTTCGGCACCCGCATGAACCTCGTGGACCTGCCGGAGAACGGCCCGCGCGAGGTGGTCGCCCTGTCCCGGGCCCTCGACCGGATGCGGGCCCGCGTGCGCCGCCTCGTGGACGACCGCACCCAGATGCTCGCCGCGATCAGCCACGACCTGCGCACCCCGATCACCCGCCTGCGTCTGCGCGCGGAGTTCATCGACGACGACCACGCGCGGACCATGACCCTGCGCGACCTCGACCAGATGAACGGTCTGGTGGAGGCGGCCCTGTCCTTCGTCCGCGACGGTCACTCCCCGGAGGGGGGCGCCAAGACGCTGATCGACCTCGCCTCCATCGTGCAGACCGTGGCGGACGAGTTCGCCGATATCGGTGCCGACGTCCGGGTCGCCGAGACCCGCCACGTCCTGGTCCAGGGCCGGCCGGACGAATTGCAGCGCGCGATCATGAACCTCGTCGACAACGCGGTGAAGTATGGCGGGGCGGCACGGCTGACGGTGACGCAGACCGAGCGCGGCGTGGCGGTGGACGTCAGCGACGACGGCCCCGGCATCCCGGAGGCCGAGCGCGACGCCATGCTCCAGCCCTTCGTGCGCGGCGACCGGGCGCGCAATCTCGACACCGCCAGCGGCTTCGGCCTCGGGCTCTCCATCGTCCTCGCTATCGTGGATTCGCACGAGGGGCGCTTCACCCTGCGCAACCGGACGCCGCGCGGCCTGACCGCGCGGATCGAGCTGCCGCGCACCGTCTCGGCGTCGCCGCCGGCCGTCGCGGCCGAGCCGGGCCTTCGCGCCGCCGCCGAGTGAGCGGAGCCCGGGGGCCGGGAACGCGAAAAGGCCCGGACCGCACGGGGCCGGGCCTTCCTCCGTGGCCGGGCGCTCGGGGCCGGCTCACGTCACGTCGTCAGACGTCGCGTCGTCAGGGTCGCATCAGCAGCGCGGGCCGCCCGAGGTCTGGCCATATTGCTGGACCGGAAAGTTCTGCTGGTTGGCGTTGCCCTGGCTCGCCGAATTGTCCGCGCAGCGGCCCGTGACCGGGACATCGTAGGAGCGGATCGAGCCCGTCGTGATGTCGTCGTAGCGGGAGGCGGGCACATCGCCGTAGGCCGGTGCGACGCGGTCGAACGCGAAGCTTCCGGTCGCCGGAGCAGCAACAGCAAAAACAGTTGCGGCAACGAGGGCGAAAAGACGATGTTTCATGGAAAGAATATCACTCCTGTGTGAGACGAAGACCCTGTGTCTTCTGCGTCTCGACTGCGATGAGAGTGATATGGGTCGCGTCGCGCGATGGTGACGTGCCGCCGCGCACGCGACCGCCCGCTGCCGTCCGAAGGGGCGGCGGCCGGACCGGAGCCGTCAGAACTCCATGTCGAGTTCCTCGATCTCGTCGGGCTCCCGCGCCGCCTCGGCGGCCCATTCCTCCATCAGCGGCCAGGCCAGGATGGTGTCGCGATAGGCCTCGGTCCGGCGCGACAGGCTGACATCGTAGGTGCGGAAGCGGGTGCAGACGGGGGCGAACATCGCGTCGGCGAGGCTCGGCGTTTCGCCGAAGAGGTACGGGCCGTCGTAGCGACCCAGGCATTCGTCGACGATCGTGATCACCCGCTCGATGTCGCCCCGCGCGCCGTTGAAGATCTTGAAGTTCCTGTGCCGCGCCTTGAGGTTCATCGGCAGGGCCGAGCGCAGGTTGATGAAGCCGCCATGCATCTCGCCCGAGATCGAGCGGCAATGGGCCCGGGCCACGGCGTTGCGCGGCAGGAACCCGGCCTCCGGCCGGATCTCGTTGAGGTACTGGGCGATGGCGAGGGTGTCCCAGACGATGATCTCGCCGTGGACGAGGCGGGGAACGAGGAACGAGGGCGACAGGTGCAGGAGCTCCGCCCGGGTGGAGGCGTCGTTCCCGGAGAGGAGCTCCGTCTCGAAATCGAGCCCGGCCATGCGGCAGACCAGCCAGCCGCGCAGGGACCACGACGAGTAATTCCGGCTCGAGATCGTCAGCGTCGCCGCAGGCATGGTGTCCCCCCGTGTTCCCTCGCCGACACGTGATCCAAGACTCGTGCCGCCGGGCCGCACCGACAGGCAGGATGTTTCCAGTCACCGCATCGCCGGCTCGACCGGTACGGGAGCCTTTTGTCACGGCGTAGGTTGACCTTTCACAGTCACGGCCTTCGATGAGACGATGTTCACCTCTTATTCCGATGCGACGCGCGACACTTCCCGGGTGATGCATACGCACAACAACCGCAGGATATCACACGTTATGGCCGTTGCGTCCGGGCCCTGCCTGCCCCAGCCTAGCGCCCCATCGTCGACGGCTCTGCCGTCGCGCCCGCTCGCCGCGGACGTTCTGCGATTTGACGGTTCGCGTAGGAGTTCGGGCTGCATGCTCTATCGTGCCTTCGATGCCCAGTCTGACCTGGCGGAGCAGACGCGCGCCTGGGGACGTCTCGTCCATGACGCCGTCTCCCCCTGGACGTCCGCCGGCTACCGCGAACCGCTGAACTGGTGGTCCGCGGGCGCCCGCATGATGATGCGCGCCGGGCTGACCTTCACCCGCCCCGCCTACGGCATCGACAGCGTGACGGTCGGCAACCGCGAGGTGCCGGTGACCGAGGAGGCGGCCTTCGCGACGCCGTTCGGGACGCTGCTGCGCTTCAAGAAGGACATCGACACCGAGCAGCCCCGCGTCCTCGTGGTGGCGCCGCTCTCTGGCCACTTCGCCACCCTGTTGCGCGGCACGGTGCGGACCCTGCTGCCCGATCACGACGTCTACATCACCGACTGGCACAACGCCCGCGACGTGCCCCTGAGCGCCGGTCCGTTCGGGTTCGACGACTATGTCGACCACCTCGTGCAGTTCCTCGGCGCGATCGGAGAGGGGGCGCATCTCGTCGCCGTGTGCCAGCCGGCCGTGCAGGCGCTGGCCGCCGCCGCCGTGATGGCGCATTCGAAGGACGTGGCGCACCCGCGCAGCATGACGCTGATGGCCGGCCCGGTGGATTGCCGGATCTCGCCGACCTCGGTGAACCACCTCGCCACCTCGAAGCCGATCGCGTGGTTCGAGAAGAACCTCATCGCCACGGTGCCCGAACGGCACAAGGGCGCCGGCCGCCGGGTCTATCCCGGCTTCATGCAGGTCTCGGCCTTCGTCTCGATGAACGCCAAGCGCCACATCCAGGGCCATGCCGACCTGTTCTGGCACCTGGCCAACGGCGAGACTGACAAGGCGCGCCAGATCGAGGGCTTCTACGACGAGTACTTCGCCGTCCTCGACCTCGCGGCGGAGTTCTACATCGAGACGGTCAAGACCGTGTTCCAGGACTACACCCTGGCCAAGAACGAGCTGACCTATCGCGGCAACCCCATCGACATGGGCGCCATTCGCAAGACCGCGCTGATGACGGTGGAGGGCGAGCGCGACGACATCTGCGCGGTGGGCCAGACCATGGCGGCGCACGACCTCTGCACCAGCCTGCCCCACCACATGAAGAGCCACCACCTCCAGGCCGGCGTCGGCCATTACGGCGTGTTCTCCGGCCGCAAGTGGGAGAGCCAGACCTACCCGCTGGTGCGCAACTTCATCCAGTCCCACAACTGATACAGTTTCCGGCTGAATCGTTCGGGTTCTGGCGCGGGTCCCCTCTCCTAAAAGGAGAGGGAGCGCGTCGCGCACAGGATGACCGAAGCCATTATCCGGAAACCGTATGAGGGCATGCTGCCCCCCGGTCGGTCGATCGGGGCGGCTCGGCGGCTCGTCCGCGCCGATCCCGACGGGTCTCGGCCCCGGTGCGGGCTCCTCCCTCCGCCCCACGCGGAGGACGGACCCGCACAGCGGGCGGGGGAGGGCGCTGGCCTGCTCCGATCGTCGGGGGTCGTCCCGCCCCCGCCCCCGCCCCCGCCTCAGGCGGCGGCGAGCGCCATCGACATCGATTCCTTCTTCATCAGCTCGCGGTAGAATCCGTCGAGATGGGTCAGCTTGTCCGGCGAGCCGTCCTGGATGATGCGGCCGCCCTCCAGCACGACGATCCGGTCGAAGTCCTTCAGCGTCGAGAGGCGGTGCGCGATCGCGATCACCGTGCGGCCCTTCATCAGGTTGGCGAGGGCGTGGCGGATCGCCTCCTCGGACTCGGCGTCGAGGGCCGAGGTCGCCTCGTCCAGGAGCAGGATCGGCGAATCCTTGAGGATGGCCCGCGCGATGGCGATGCGCTGGCGCTGGCCGCCGGAGAGCTTCACGCCGCGGTCGCCCACGATGGTGTCGAAGCCCTCGGGCAGGGCCTCGATGAAGTCGGTGCAGTGGGCCGCCGCCGCGGCCTTCCAGACATCCTCGTCCGAGGCGTCGGGCCGTCCGTAACGGATGTTCTCCCGCAGCGTACGGTGGAACATCGAGACGTCCTGCGGCACCACCGTGATGGCCTCGCGCAGGGATTCCTGGGTGACGCGCTGGATGTCCTGGCCGTTGATCAGGAGGCGGCCGCCCTGCGCGTCGTAGAAGCGCTGCAGCAGCGAGAACAGGGTCGACTTGCCGCCCCCGGACTTGCCTACGAGGCCGACGCGCTGGCCGGGCTGGATGACGAGGTCGAAATCGGTGAAGACGCCGCGCCCGTCCGGGTAGGAGAAGGCGACGTGGTCGAAGGTGATCTCGGCGCCGGCGCTGCCGGAGAGCGGCTCGGCCTCCGGGTGGTCGATCAGGTCGTGCGGCTGCAGCAGGGTGTGCAGCGCCTCCGAGAGGCGGGCCGTGTGCTGGGTCGCGTCCACCAGGGCCACGGCGAGGTCGCGGGTCGCGGCCAGGATGCGGATGCCCAGGGTGCAGACGAGCACCACCTGGCCGTTGGTGGCCTGCCCGGCCTCCCACATGGTGATGGCCCAGTAGAGCAGGCCCAGCACCGCCAGCACCGTCAGGATGGCGTGCACGATGCGCAGCTTCTCGAGGTAGAGCAGCGAGGAGCGGCGCGAGCGCATCTCCTGGCCGATCGTCCCGTCGAAGCGGGTGTATTCGCGCTTGAAGGCCGAGAAGGCGCGCACCAGCGGCATGTTGCCGACGAGGTCGACCATCTCGCCGTCGACGGAGGCGGCCTTGGCGGCGAAGTCGTGGTGCAGGGGCTTTCCGGCCGCCGCCATCTTGAACATCAGCAGCACGACGGCGGCGAAGATGCCGGCGAGCACCAGCGCCATCGTGAGGTTGACGCTGCCGATGTAGAGGATCGAGCCGAAGGCGGCGACGCAGGGCGGCATCACGTTGAACACGAACATGTTCTCGACCGTGAAGATCGCGTTCGAGGTCGCCGTGATGCGCGAGGCCAGGGTGCCGGGCTGCCGGTCGGCGAAGAAGGTCGGGGAGTGCCCGGTCATGTGCCGGAACAGGTCGCGCCGGATGTCGCCGGTGACGCCCACGAAGGTGAACGAGCCGACGAGGCTCGCCACGCGCCAGAGCATGTTGTCGGCCGCGATGAAGGCGATCAGCAGGGCGAGCGCGCTCCAGATCAGGCCGGCCTGCGGCCCCTTGCTCAGCGCATCGACGACCCCCTTCAGCGCATAGTCGGTGCTGACGGAGAAGCCCACGGCGCCGAGCACGGCGCACAGGATGACGATGTGCGGCAGGGCGCGTCGGCGCAGATAGCGTCCCACGAAGGCGAACGGCCTATCGGCATAAACGCAGAGGTCTTCCATCGCGGTGACCGTCCCGGTTTCGAGGGTCCGCCCGGACAGGGGGTGGACCTGCTTCTGTTAAGGCGTCCTCGCGGACCCTGGTTTCCCGCGCGTGCCCCACTCAGGATCTTGAGCCCCCCTGACTCGCAACGCGAAGCGGGGGCAAGCGTTGCAGTGTCCGGCAGAGGTTTGCGCGTTTTAGCGTGCAAACCTGAACATCGCTTGAGCGGCAAGCGAATTCGATGCCGTGGTCCCGCTTCTGCGCGCTCCGCCGGGTGTCACGCCGCCGGATCGCGGCGCGTCTCCGGCATGATCAGCGCCACTAGGGCGAAGGCGGCGAAGCCCACGATGGCGAGGCCGAGGAAGGCGGTGTGGCTGCCGAGCCGGTCCGCCATCACGCCGGCGAGCGAGGTCGACAGGGCGGCGCCGATGCCCATGGCGGTGCCGACCGCCCCCAGGGCGAGGTTGAAATGGCCCGTCCTCCGGGTGGCGTCCGAGACCACGAGGGGCACCATCACGCCGAACACCGCCGCCGAGATGCCGTCGAAGACCTGGATCGCCACCAGGAGTTCGGGGCTGTCGACATAGGCGAAGAGCAGGCCGCGGATCGGCAGGGCGGCGAAGCCGATGAGCAGCAGCGGGCGGCGGCCCCAGCGCTCGGCCAGGCGCCCGACGCTGGGCGCCGACACGGCGAGGACGACCTGGGGCACGACGATGCAGGCGGCGATCAGCGCCGTCGCGGTCTCGCTGGCCCGCAGGGTCAGCATGCTGCCCACCAGCGGCAGCATCGCCGCGTTGGCGAGGAAGAACAGCGTCATGCAGGCGGCAAAGCACAGCAGCGCGCGGTTGGTGAGGAGGGCGCGCAGGCCGGCCCCGTCCCGCGCCGCCGCGGCGTCCCCGGCCGGCCGGGCCTGGGTCTGGGCCGGGCCGTCGATCTCGTCGGACCGGATCCGCGAGAGCGCGATCAGGGTCGGCACCATCAGGGCGGCGGTGAGGTAGAACACGGCGTCGTTGGAGAGGTAGTAGCCGCAGGCGCCCATCCCGGCGGCGGCGACGGCGTTGCCGAGGGCCGAGAAGCTGGCGTTGCGGCCGAGCCGCTCGCCCGCCCGGGCATGGCCGACGAGGCCGATGCTGATCGCCGCGATGGCGGGGGTGAGGATGCAGCTCGCCGCGGAATGCGCGGCCATGGCCAGCAGCACCACGAGGAAGTTCGGCCACATGGCGAGCGCGAAGGCGCTCAGCGCGATGGCCACCACCGAGAAGCCGGCGGCGAAGCGGCGCGAGCGCACCGCGTCCACGAAGGCGCCGCCGGGGACCTGGCCGAGCAGGCTGACGAGGCTGCCCACCGTGAGGGCGAAGCCGATGTCGGACTGGGTCCACTTGGCCTGGGTGAAGTACACGGCCAGGAACGGCCCGAAGCCGGTCTGGAGGTTCGCCACGAAGAACGCGAACCCGTCGAGGCCGCGCGTGCTCCGGCGCGAGATCACCTTCATGTCGGCCGGGTTCTCCGCTGCCGTCGCCGGCGGGACATCGTCCGTGAGGGCGTCGCGGCGCGGGAGCGGCCGCGGCCGGAACTCCGGACGCGCGACGTCCCGCGGCTTGAGCGCCCGGCGATCCTTCGGGAGCGGAACCGTCATCGATCCGGCGACTTCTCGGCCGGCTTGTCCGGCGCCTTCTCGGGAGCGGGCGCGGGCAGGGCCGCGGGAGCGGGCGCGGCGGGCGCGGCGACCGGCGGAGGAGCGGCCGCCGCCGGGGGCGCGGGCGGTCCCTGGACCGGGGCGGCGGCCTGCTCGCCCTCGGCGGGCGCGGCCGGGCTGGCGGGGCCGAGCACCACGATGGGCTCGCCCGCCTTGTACTCGGGCGAGACCCGGACCTGGTTGCGGCTGAGCTGCAGGACCGGCCGGCTCGCCTTGCCGTCGGTGGTGAAGCGCATGGCGCGCCAGTCCACCGCGATCTTGCGGGAGCCGACGCCGAGGAAGCCGCCGAAATCGATGATCGCCGCCCGCGGGCGGCCGTCCTTGTCCAGGATGATGTCGATGATCCGGCCCATATCCTCGCCGGTCGAGCTGCGCACGCCCTTGCCGAGGATGCCCTCGTAATCCTGGGTGTCGAGCACCGTGGCGGGCGTGCCCGTGGCCGGCGCGCCGGGGGGCGGAGCCGGAACCGGAGCCGGAGCCGGCGTGCCCGCGACGGGCGGCGTGGCGGGCGGCGTGGCGGGGATCGCGGCCGGAGCCGGCGCGGGTGCCGGGGTCGCGGGCGTGCCGGTCGTGACCTCGCCGGGGCTCGGCGCGGCGTCCTTGCCCGGCGCGGCCGGGGTTTCGGCGGCCGCGGAGGCGGCCAACAGGGTGATCGTCGCGGCGGCGATCATCCGGACAGTTCTGAACACGCGCGTTCCCCGAGTGGTGCGTCTCGCCGGCCTGACACAATGGCAGCTTGGGCGGCGGGTTCCGCCCCAGGGGCGGTTCCGGCCTCATTGCGCGTCGACCAAGGCGAAGTTGTGGATGGGCGAGAGGAATGGACGCGCGGGTCGCGGCCGCCTCCGGTCGCCGGCGGCGGAGGGACCCGGCTCCGGCGAAGGCAGGACGGCGCGACGTCGCGCGCGGCACTCGCGCAAGAACTGGACCGGTCTCGCGCCGATCCCCGCCCCTGGCGGCGCACTCTGGCACCGGGCCAAGCGTGGCCGCAATCCCCCACGCACCGGAGCGTGTCTGGTTTTCGCCAAAACCGCGTCGTACAGAGGCAGACAGAGTGAGTGGGCGCCCCGAAAGCGGTCGCCGGCGTTTTCCCGAGGACCAGAGCCGATGTCCCTTCCGTCCAGAGCCTGCGCCGTCGCGCTCGTTGCCGCCGCGCTCGCCGGGTGCCAAGCGCTCGGCGGCGGTGGCGGCGTGATGCCCGAGACGGAGGTCGGCCCGCCCCCCTCCATGCGCGGCTCGGTGCCGGGTCCCCAGCGCGGCCGCTCCGCGGAGATCGATCCCGACGGCGCTCCGCTCCAGACCGCCCCGACGCGCCGCATCGCCGTGCCGAGCGCCGGCGGCGGCCAGACCCGCGCGGCGGCGAACGAGGAGCGCCGCATCCGGCGCGAGGACATCGAGGGCGAGACCGCGACCCGGTCGAGCTCCGGCGGTCTCGCCCCCCAGATGGGCCAGGGCGGCAGCGTCGGTCTCGGCGGCAAGTTCTAGGACCCGATCCTTCGTCGGGCCCGGTCTTCCGAGGCCCGATCTTCCAAGACCCGATTTCCAAGGCTCGATCTTCCGGGAGCTGGCTCTCGAAGCCGCGCTCTTCCGAGAGCCCGTCGCACGCGCACGGACCCCGCCGGGTCGCGTGCGCGGTCGCCCCTCTGCGCCGGGCCCGGGTGGCGGGCGCGGGCGCCGCAGCGCCGATGGTGTCCTCGGACGAAACAGTTTCTGATCCGCGCCTTGGCGGTTCGCGCTATGAAAAGACAGTTTTCGGCGCTCGCCGGCCGTCTAGAAATTTGACAGTTCCCGAGCGTTGCTGAGATCTGACGATCGTGCGATCCTCGAATACTGCGCTGTATTGAATCCGGCGCAGGATCTTTGGTGTCGCGTCGTGCCGAGCGGTGGCGGCGAACCCGCCCTGGGAGGAGCGCTGCGCGAACGCACGAGCGGGAGGCATCGTCATGGATCACGACACGATGCGGCGGGCGACCGCCGAGTTCTTCGGCACGTTCTGGCTCACCTTCGGCGGCTGCGGCGCCGCCATCCTGTCGGCGGCCTTTCCCGAGTTGGGGATCGGCTTCCTCGGGGTCGCCCTGGCCTTCGGCCTCACCGTCCTGACGATGGCCTACGCGGTCGGTCACATCTCCGGCGGTCACTTCAACCCGGCCGTGACCCTGGGGCTGTGGTCGGCGCAGCGCTGCGCCAACCGGCACGTGGTGCCCTACATCGTGGCCCAGGTGGTGGGCGCGATCCTGGCCGCGGGCGTCCTCTATGCCATCGCCTCGGGCAAGCCCGGCTGGGTGCCGAACGGGTTCGCGTCGAACGGCTACGGGGAGCTCAGCCCGGGCAGGTACAGCCTCGCCGCCTGCCTCGTCACCGAGGCCCTGACGACGTTCTTCTTCCTCGTGATCATCGTCGGCACCACCTCGAAGGGGGCGGCAACCGGCTTTGCCGGGATTCCGATCGGGTTCGCCCTGGTGCTGATCCACCTCGTCTCGATCCCGGTGACCAACACCTCGGTCAACCCGGCCCGCAGCACCGGCCCGGCCCTGATCGCGGGCGGCGATCATCTCGGGCAGCTCTGGCTGTTCTGGCTCGCGCCGATCGTCGGCGCGATGGCGGCGGGCGCCATGGCGCGCTGGCTCTACGAGCCTGCCGACGTCGTCGACACGCGGGTGATCGAGAAGGGACGCGCGATCTGACCGGCGGCGGGCCGCCCCCCGTCACGGACCCGAAGGTTCCCGTGGGCCCGAAGGCTCGCGTGGACCCGAAGGCTCCCGTGGACCTGAAGGCTCCCGTGAACCTGAAGGCTCCCGTGGAGCGCAGGGCTCCCGTGCCGACCCCGGCGGTTCCGCCGGGCGCGGAAGCGCCCTAGATCGCGGAGGTACGGAGGGCCTGCGCCCTCCGGGAGCCTGCCGCGTCCGCGATGTCCCCTTCTCCCGCCCGCTCAGCTTCTCCCGAGGCCACCGCTCCGCAGGGCCGTCCGGCCGGCTCCGCCCCGGGGGCCGGCCCGCGCCGGCGGATGCGCGCGGCCGCCTTCCTGCGCGGACGGGGGACGCTGACCAATCCGGGGCTCGACCTCACGCGCCTGCCGATCGGCCTCGATCCACGCGGCCTCAGCCTCGTCGACGGGGTGCGGGCGGCCCTGGCCTTCGGCCTCGTCATCCTCCTGCACGAATGGTTTCCCTGGCCGCCGCTCCTCACCGTGGCGCTCGCGGCGAACCTCGCCTGCTTCGCCGATGCGGGCGGGCCGATGCGCTCGCGCCTCCTCGTGCTCACCGTCTTCTCGTTGCTCGGCGGCGTGATCTGGGGGCTGTTCGGCCTGATGCAGCCCCTCGGGCCGGTGCCCGTGGTGCCGCTCGCCGGCATCGTCATTTTCGGCTGCACCTACGCCCGGGTCTGGGGCGTGCAGGCCCAGGCGGCCGGCAACGTCCTGGTCCTCGTCCTGTGCTTCGCCCTCGACCGGCCGCTCACCCCCGACCAGGCCCTAGTGGCCGGGCTGGTCTTCAGCGCCGGGGGCCTGTGGGCGACCTTGCTGGCGCTGCTGCTGTGGCGGCTCCACCCCTATCGGCCGACGCATCGCGCGGTGGCCGAGGTCTGGCGCCGCCTGACCCGCCTCTGCGACGACCTCGAGGACCTCGCCTCCCTGGCCTGGCCGGAGACGCCCGAGGCGAAGACCGCCCGGGGCGGCGCCCGCCAGATCTTCGATCGCCAGACCTTCGACCTGCAGGCCTTCGACAGGCACGCCCGCGCCCACCGCCGGGGCGTGCGCGAGGCGATCGAGCAGGCCCGCACGGTGATCGTCGATCTCGCCCGCAGCCGCGAGCGCATCTCCGACCGCACCGCCCAGGCCCTGATCCGCCTGGAGGCCGCCGAACAGATCTTCGCCGCCCTCATCGCCCTCTCGGACCTGATCGAGGGCGAGCCGGACCCGCGCCGCCGGCGGATGGCGCGCCGCCTCCTGCGCCGGCTGCGGCCGCTCCTGGGCGTCATCGCCCGGGCGATCCGCGACGACAGCGTGATCGATCTCGCCCGCCTGGAGCGGGCCATCGACCGGAGCACCCGGCGCCTGGCCCATGACCGCGGGCTGCACGACCTCGCCACCCGCATCCTCGACCGCGTCCGCATCGGCGCCAAGCTCTCGACGCCGGACGGCTACCGCCCCGGCGGCGCCCTGCTCGGGCGGGCGAGCCTGCCCCTCGCGACCCGACTGCTCGGGCCGCTCAGCACCAACTTCACCGTCGCGTCGGCCAACCTGCGCCACGCCGTGCGGGCGACCGTGGTGGCGGCCCCCGCCCTGTGGGCGACCCTAGTCTGGGCGGGGCCCTTCGCCCACTGGCTCACCATGACGGTGGTGCTGACGATGCAGCCCTTCTACGCCGCCACCTGGCAGCGGGCCCTGGAGCGCATCGGCGGCACCGTGCTCGGCGGCCTGATCGGCGCCGTTCTGGCGAGCTTCGCCACCTCGCCCCTGGCCCTGGCGGCGCTGGTCTTCCCCCTGAGCATCATCGGCTTCGCCGCCCGCCAGGTGAGCTACGGCGTGTTCATCGCCTGCCTGACGCCCCTCGTGGTGCTGCTGGTCGAGGTGGTCGAGCCCGGCCACGGCTCCTGGGAGGTGGCGGGCATGCGCGCGCTCCTGACCCTGCTCGGCGGCCTGATCGCGGTGGCGAGCGCCCTCGTGCTCTGGCCGATCTGGGAGCCCGACCAGGTCCGCCTCGAACTGCGCAAGGCGGTCCGGGCCCATGCCGCCTTCGCCCGGGCCGTGCTCTGTGCCGGACCTGAGGCGGAGGCCTCCGGCATCCGCGCCCAGGCCGCCCGCGCCTCGGGCCTCGCCCTCAACGACCTCGAGGCCGCGCTCGCCCGCGCCCTGCAGCAGCCCCGCGCCGGACGCCATCCGCAGGTGGAATCCGCCATGGTGGCCGACGCGACCCTGCGGCGGATCTCGGCGCGCCTCACCGCCCTGCGCTACGCCGTCGAGACGGCGGAGCCGGACGCGCTCGCGGCCTGGAGCGGTTGGATCACCGCCACCCTGTCGAGCCTCGGCGGCGAGGGGGACGGCGTCCTGCCGCCGATGCCATCCGCGCCCCGCAGCGAGGGCCTGACCCGCCTCGTCGCCCAGATCGAACTCCTGGGCGAGACGCTGGCGCCGGCCGCGACCCGGACCGCCCGGGCCTAGAGCCTTTTCAAGCGCGGTGGCTGCCGGCTCGCCCGAAGACAATGCGACACCGCAAGAGCAGGCTCTAGCGCCCGGAGGCCGTTCTCCGGGCTACAATATCCGGACATCGCGTCCCGGGGCCGGGCCCTGCCGCGCCGGCGCGTGCTCGCGACCGGCTTCCCGTAACCGATTCGACCCCGCGCGGGATGCCGGCGTCGCGCCGGCTCCGGCCGACCCAGGGGCCGTGACCGATCTGCCACAGCGCCGCCGGACGAGGCCCCGACGGAGCCCCTGGCAGGCCGAAAATCGGCCCGGGATCACAGGACGGTGAACCCCTTAATTCAAAATTAACCATTTCCTTAAAGAAACGTTTCCAACGCAGATCGACGGACGGCAGCCAATACATCTCCGAAGAGAGGTGCGGCTGCGAAATCATCATCAAGTAAAACCTGGATGATGAGAGCGAACAACGAAGTCGCTCCGCTTCCAAGGTGATCGTCGGGCCGGTTTGCACAACAACTCGTTTTCGGCGGGGCGCTGAAATGTACATCGTGGTAGACGAGCGGCATCAGGTGGCCGCCGAGTATGTGGCCGGTTTCAACGCGCAGTCGGTTCCCGCGCGGAGCAGCAACGCCGACGACTTCCTGGCCTGGCTCGCCGGGAACCCGGCCGACGCGCTCCAGGGGATCGTGCTCGGCGAATGCGCCGATCGCGCCAGCCGGACCGCCGCGATCCGCAGCTTCTCCCAGGCCCCGATCATCGCCCTCAACGAGACCCGCTCCCTGGAGCAGACCCTCGACCTGTTCACCGCCGGCATCGACGACGTCGTGCGCCGCCCGGTCCATGTCCGCGAGATCCTGGCCCGGGCCGAGGCGATCCGCCGCCGCGGCATCCGCGGCGAGGTCCAGGCGCCCGCCGCGCAGGATCGCAGCGGCCGGCTCAAGGTGTTCTCCGACGGCCGCGACCCGGAGATCGACGGGGTCAGCCTGATCCTGCCGCGCCGCGAGCGCCACATCCTCGAGTACTTCGCCGCTCAGCGCGGCCGCCAGCTCAGCCGGGCGCAGATCTTCAACGCCGTCTATGCCCACCACGGCGCCGACGTGGAGGAGAGCGTGGTCGAGGGCCACATCAGCAAGCTGCGCAAGAAGCTGCGGATGCGCCTGGGCTACGACCCGATCGAGGCCAAGCGGCTGGCCGGCTACACCTTCGTCGGCTGAGTCGGACCCCTCGACCGCTCCGGCGCGGGGCTCGGAATCAGAAAGGCCACGCCCCCTCGCGGAGGCGTGGCCTTTCTGCGTGAGGCGCCCCCGGAAACTCCCCGGGGGCGCTGTCGACCTTACCGGAAGAGCGAGAGGACGTTCTGGCTCGCCGAGTTGGCGATGCTGAGGGCCTGCACGCCGAGCTGCTGCTGGGTCTGCAGGGCCTTGAGCTTGGTGGACTCCTCCTCGATGTCGGCATCGACGAGGGTGCCGATGGTCCGGTCGTTGGCCTTCATCAGGGTGTCGATGAACGCCTTCTGGCCATCCACCTGCTTCTTGCTCGAACCGAGCGAGGTCGCGGTGTTGGTCATGGCAGCCAGGGCCTTGTCGACCTGGGTGATGAAGGCCTTCACCTGCGCATCGCTGGCGGCGGAGATATCGATGTTGCTCACCGACTTGTTGGTGATGGCATCCACGCTGTCCAGGATACCCTGGGTCGCCGTGGTTCCGGCGACGCCGGTACCCGTCTGCGTGGCCGCGGCATAGCCGAGGCCCGCGCTGGCGAAGACCACGGCGACCGTGGCGGATGCGCCGAGCTTCGTCGTTTCGAACTGGAGGCGACCGCCGCTATCCAGGCTCGCGGAAACGGCGCCGGTGGTCTTGGGGTCGGCAGCAAGCTGCTTGTTGATCTCCGCGACGACCTGATCGTTCGTGACCTTGGTCGGGTCGAAGCCGGAGCCGGCGGGGAACTTCGCCGCATCGAGGGTGACGGTGACGGCGCCGCCGCCGTTGGCGTTGACCGTGAAGCTGACGGCCGTCGTGAAGTCGGTGCTGGGCCCGAAGGAGGACGGGCCGGTCACCTTCGCCGACGTGCCGGCGCTCGCGCCCGCATCGTAGAGCTTCAGGCCGCCGGCAGCGCCGACGTTGATCGACACCTCGGAGAACTTGATGCCGCCGGTGACGTCGCGGGAGAAGCCCGCCACGATCTTCTGCGTGGCCGTGAACTTCGCGTTCGAGGAATCCACCGAGAGCCAGTTCTGGCCGCTCATGACCGAGGAGTCGGCGGTGGATTTCATGGTCGACTGGATGGCTGCGATTTCGACCTGGACTTTGGCGCGATCGACGTTCGAGGACAGGGCCGAAGTCAGCTGGGTGCGCAGGCTCTTGACGTTCTCGATGATGCTGTTGATGCCGTTATAGGCGGTGTCGATCGAGGAGCTGCCCAGGCCGAGCACGTCCTTGACGGCACCGAGCGATGAGTTGTCGGCGCGGACCGTGGTCGCGATCGACCAGTAG
The DNA here is from genome assembly GCF_055361545.1 of Methylobacterium sp. TK31. Taxonomy (NCBI): domain Bacteria; kingdom Pseudomonadati; phylum Pseudomonadota; class Alphaproteobacteria; order Hyphomicrobiales; family Methylobacteriaceae; genus Methylobacterium; species Methylobacterium sp. TK31. The sequence continues at coordinate 4,633,045 of NZ_CM143964.1, forward strand.
GCGGCGTTATCGGCGGCGGACGACACGCGCAGGCCCGTCGACACACGGTTGCTGGTCGTATCCAGCTGGGTCGTGATGCTCTTGAGGGTCGTCAGCGCCGTCATGGCGGCGTTGTTGGTCAGCAGGCTGGTCATTGCGAGGATGTCCGGTTGGCAGGAATTGCAAGGAATTCGTGTGCGTAGCCGAGCAATAGGCCGCGGGGGCTGAAGCTCTCCCGGTACGGAGAGACGCTATTGCTTCATACATCCCGGATTTTCACCGGACCGGTGGGGCGACATCATGTCTATAGGTCCACGAAACCTATCCACCGCGTTCGTATCGAGGGGCTTCCGTCCCGATCTGGGTCAGTCGCTTGCCGATGAGGCGACTATGACCGGTCCGGCTTAGCAGGAGCTTAAGGGCAGGGGCCCGGACCTGTGCCCGGATGCACCGACGGCGGTCTCGACGCGCCTCCCGGGCGCAGTCTCAGTCCTGGGTCAGGAAGGTCACGCCGGCGAAGTCGGCGCGCTGCCAGCGCAGCCGGACCGCGACGGTGCGCAGCTCATGGCCGGCGATCACGAGGTCGAAGCGCTCGGGCAGGGGGGTCGGGCGCGGCAGGCGCAGGCTGGCGCCCATCGGCGAGAGGTCGCGGATGATGCAGGGCACCAGGGTCTCGGGGCCGAGCACGATGCGGCCCTGCTGCATCACGCGGAAGCGCTTCGGCGAGGGCGTGCGCGCGGGCCGGTCTCCCCGGGCTACCGCCTCCTGCCAATCCGCCATCGTCGTGCCGTCCCGTCCGCGAACCGTGGGCCACGCTTAACAGTGGGTTGCCGGACTGTCGATCGCGGCCGGGTCTTAAGGATTTGGTAACTATAACCTGTGAGGGTTTCGGCTGACCCGCGGCTTCCTCATGCGATGGCCATGACCACGACCATGACCACGACCTTCCCCCGTCGCACCCCCGCCACCCTCGCACCGCGTTCCGGCTACGCCCGTCCGTCCGCCGGGGCCGAGATCCTGCGCCGGTCCCGGGCCGCCGCGGTGGAGCGCACGGCCGTGGGCATCTGTCTCGCTCTCGCCCTGGTCTCGGGCAGCTTCGCCGCCTACGCGATCACCGGCGCCTCGAACACCTACTCGGTCCAGCCGTTCCTGCCGGCGGTCGGCGGCGGCTTCGCCTGGAAGCGGCCCGTCGCACCGGTGCGCGAGGCCGCGATCGACCTCGATCCGACCACCACGGGGGCGCTGCCCGATCCGGTCCCGGCCGCCTCCGAAGCGGAGCGGACCGAGCCGTCCGCGCGGACGCGCGCCTATGTCCTGCGCCGGGTCACCGAGGGGGCCGCCCTGGTGGAGGGGCCCGAGGGTCTGCGCCAGGTCGTGCCCGGCGCCGTGCTTCCGGGCGCCGGCCGCATCCTCTCCATCCGCGCCACCGGCGCCGGCTGGGTCGTGATCACCTCGGAGACGATCATCGGGCCGACCCGGCTGTGACGCCTCTCCCGAGCCCGGCGGCACCAGCTTCCCGCAAGCCATCCGCTCTAGGCCGGGCGCGGCCCGCACCGGGTCGGGACGCCGGGACGTTTCCCGCCCGACGGTCCCACTTCCCCCTCGATCCGGCGCTGCCGCCGCGCCTCACGAGCGATCGCCCCCTGCCATGACGAGCACCTTCGCGAGCTACAGCCTGATCGCCCGCGACCTCGACGCGTCCCTGGCGCGCAAGGCCAAGCAGCCCGACATCGCCCGCGAGACCGCCTACTACACGGCCAAGATCGGCTCGGTGAAATCCATCGACGACTTCCTCGGCGACCGGCGCCTCTACGCCTACGCGATGAAGGCCTACGGCCTGGAGGACATGACCTACGCCAAGGCCTTCATGCGCAAGGTGCTCACCGAGGGCGTCACGGACCGCTCCGCCTTCGCCAACCGCCTCGCCGACGACCGCTACGTCGCCTTCGCCCGGGCCTTCGACTTCGATACCTACGGCGAGACGACGACCACCCGTGCCGCCGCCGTCGCCGACACCACCGCCGCGTACCTGCGCCAGAGCCTGGAGGGCGATGCCGGGAGCGAGGATACCGGCGTGCGCCTCGCCCTGTACTTCGCCCGCGTGGCGCCCACGGTCTCCTCGGGCTACGGCGTGCTGGGCGATCCGGCCCTGTCGCAGGTGGTCAAGACCGTCCTGGGCCTGCCCGACGTGTCCTCGTCGGACGGGATCGCCCGACAGGCGGCGATCATCGAGACCCGGGTGGATCTCGCGAGCTTCAAGGACCCGGACAAGCTGCAGCGCTTCGTGCAGCGCTTCACCGCGATCTGGGATGCGCAGAACAACGCCGCCTCGGCGCCAATCCTCAACCTGTTTGCGGATTCCACCGCGCAGGGCCTCGACGCGAGCGTGCTGCTCAGCCTCCAGCGCATCCGGTCGGGGAGCTGAGGCGCCATGCAGAACGCCCTCTACGTCTCGCTCTCGGCGCAGATCGCCCTCGACAAGCGCCTGAACGCGGTCGCCAACAACGTCGCGAACCTGTCCACCAGCGGCTACCGGGCCGAGGACACCAAGTTCACCGCCCTCCTCGCCCAGGCGACCAAGGGCGCCGTCGCCTTCGCCTCCTCGGGCGACACCTACATCTCCCAGCGGGCCGGGCCGACGATCAAGACGGACAGCCCCCTCGACGTGGCGGTGCAGGGCGACGCCTGGTTCGCCGTGCGCGGCGCCAAGGGCCCCGTCTATACCCGCGACGGGCGCATGACGATGGATGCGCTGGGGCAGCTGCGCAGCCTCACCGGGCAGCCGATGCTCGATCCCGGCGGCGCCCCGATCCTGCTCGACCCGCAGGCCGGCCCGCCCACCATCGGGCGCGACGGCAGCGTCTCGCAGGGCATCAACCAGGTGGGGGCCATCGGCCTGTTCACCCTGGACCCGAAGAGCGCGCTGACCCGCGCCGAGCCGAACGGCGTCAGCACCAGCCTGCCGGCGGTCCCGGTGCAGGATTTCACCCGCATCGGCATGGTCCAGGGCTACGTCGAGGGCGCCAACGTCAACCCGGTGCTGGAGATGACGAAGCTCATCACCATCCAGCGCGCCTTCGAGAGCGCGGCCACGCTCGCCTCCGAGACCGAGACCACCTTCTCCGGGGCGATCCGCTCCCTGAGCCCGCAGGGCTGAGCCGATGCGCGACGCCCTCGATCGCCTCGGCGCGGCCCTGGCGACGGGCCGCGAGGCCCTGCCCCTGGTGCGCGTCGGCGGCGCGATCCAGGAGGTCACCGCCAGCGCGGCCCGGGTCGTGGGCGTCGCGCCCTTCATGACGCTCGGCGACCGCATGGGCTTCCTGGCGAATGGCCGCGAGCAGATCGGCGAGGTCGTGCGGGTGGACGCGGCGGGCGTGACCGTGAAGCCCTTCGAATCCCGGATCGAGGCCGGGATCGGCACCCTGGCCTACCGCCTCGGCGACCCGACCCTGCGGCCGGACCCGAGCTGGAAGGGCCGGGTGATCGATGCCCTCGGGCGCCCCATCGACGGCCGCGGCGCGCTCGAGCCGGGCGCCCGCGCCGTGCCGCTGGAGGCGTCCCCCCCGCCCGCCATGGAGCGGGCGCGGGTGACGAAGCCCCTGCGCACGGGGGTGCGCGCCCTCGACCTGTTCACGCCCCTCTGCCTCGGCCAGCGCATCGGCATCTTCGCCGGTTCCGGCGTCGGCAAGTCGACCCTGCTGGCGATGCTGGCCGGGGCCACCGGCTTCGACAGCGTCGTGGTCGCCCTGGTGGGCGAGCGCGGCCGCGAGGTGCGCGAGTTCCTGGAAGGCGCCATGGCGCCGAACCGGGCCCGCGCCGTCATCGTGGTCTCCACCGGCGACGAGAGCCCGATGATGCGCCGACAGGCGCCCAAGATGGCGCTGGCCATCGCGGAATCGTTCCGCGACGCCGGCGAATCCGTCCTTCTCATCGTGGATTCGGTGACGCGCTACGCCCATGCGGCCCGCGACGTCGCCCTGGCGGCCGGCGAGCCGGCGGTGGCCCGGGGCTACCCGCCGAGCGTGTTCTCGGACCTGCCCCGCCTCCTCGAGCGGGCCGGGCCCGGCCTCGACGGCGCCGGCACCATCACGGGCGTGTTCTCGGTGCTGGTGGACGGGGACGACCACAACGACCCCGTGGCCGATTCCATCCGCGGCACCCTGGACGGGCACGTGGTCCTCGACCGCGCCATCGCCGAGCAGGGCCGCTATCCCGCCGTGCATCTCCTCGGCTCGATCTCGCGCCTGGCCTCCGAGGTCTGGACGCCCGAGCAGCGCGAACTCGTGCGCCGCCTCAAGGCCATGATGGCGCGGTTCGAGGAGACCCGCGACCTGCGCCTGATGGGCGGCTACCGCGCCGGCGAGGATGCCGAGCTCGACCAGGCCATCCTCCTGGTGCCGCGGATCTACGAGGCCCTGCGCCAGGAACCCGGCATGGCGGCGAGCGAGGATGCCTTCCTCGAACTCGCCCAATCCCTGCGGACCTGAGGCGACGATGCCGCTCGCTCCCACCCCGGCCGCGTTTCGGCCCGGCCGCGCAGGGCCATCCAGCCCCGCGCAAGCCTGTCTTCCTTTAGTGCCCGCCGGTCCTTCCGTGTCCGCCGATCCGTCAATGCCCGCCGATCCCGGCCCGCCGATCCTGCGCGCCGCGCCGCGATCCCCGTCTTCGAGGTGACGTCATGAGTCTCATCAGCGTTTTGCGCACCGGCGTCTCCGGCATGAATGCGCAGTCGAACCGCATCTCCACCGTCGCCGAGAACGTCCAGAACGCGAGCACCACCGGCTACAAGAGCTCGGCGGCCGAGTTCTCGTCCCTGCTGATCGACGGCGGGTCCACGGCGAACTACACCTCCGGTGCGGTCGAGACCACGGTCCGCCGGTCGATCGGCTCCCAGGGCCCGATCACCTTCACGAGCTCGAAGACCGACCTCGCCATCCAGGGCAACGGCTTCTTCGTGGTGCAGGACGACAACAAGGCGCCCTTCCTGACCCGCGCCGGCAACTTCGTGGTGGACGGGCCGACCGGCAATCTCGTCAACGCGGGCGGCTTCTCCCTGATGGGCTACAGCCTCGCCGATGGCCAGGATCCGAGCCCGGCCCTCAACAGCACCGACGGGCTGGTGCCGGTCAACATGGCGAGCCTCGGCCTTCGGACGACGCCCAGCACGAAGGCGACGATCGGCGGCAACCTCTCCGCCGACACCCCGGCGCTCAGCGGCGTCGTCTCGCCGACGAACTTTTCGAAGAAGACGTCGGTCGTCACCTACGACAAGCTCGGCAAGAGCGTGACCCTGGACGTCGTCTTCAAGCGGTCTCCCGCCGACCCGAGCGCCGCTCCCCCGGTCCTTCCCAACACCTGGACCGCATCGGTCTATGACCCGGACAAGAACGTCCTGGCCGGGCCGATCCCGTTCGTGTTCGGTGCCGACGGCAAGCTGAGCGGCCCCAACACGATGAGCTTCACGATCCCGGGCGGCGATCCGTTCACCCTCGACATGGGCGGCCTGACGCAGCTCGCCGGCGCCGACGCCCTGAAGGGCACGGCCGACGGCAAGGCGCCCTCCGCCGTGACCGGCACCGAGTTCGGCCCCGACGGCGTCGTCTACGCGACCTACGCCGACGGCACCCGCCTCGGGGTGTTCAAGATCCCGGTGGCCTCGGTCAAGAGCCCGGACAACTTGGACCCGCGCGCCGGCAACGTCTACCAGACCTCCCTGAACTCCGGCGATCTCCAGATCGGCTTCGCCGGCCTCGGCGGCCTCGGCACCGTCAAGGCCAGCGCCCTCGAGCAGTCCAACGTCGACGTCAGCACCGAGCTGACCGCGATGATCGAGTCGCAGACCGTCTACACCGCCAATTCGAAGGTGTTCATGACGGGCAACGAGCTCCTCGAGACCCTGATGAACCTCAAGCGCTGAGGCCGCGCCGCGCCGCGCGCCCTCGAAACCCCGTCCGCCGCGCCCCCCGGCGCGGCGGCTCCCGCCGCCCGACCCGCCGCCCGCTTCCCAGGACAGATCCGATGGGCCTCGCCCTCGCCCTCAACACCGCCCGGACCTCGCTGGTCGCGACCTCGTCGCAGATCGCCGTCTCGGCGCGCAACGTCGCCGGGGCGAGCGACCCGTTCTACACCCGCAAGATCGCCAACCTCGTGGCGGCCGGCGGCGGCAGCGCGGTCTCGATCCAGCGCGCCACCGACGCCGCCCTGTTCGACCGCAAGCTCGACGGGACCTCGTCGGTGGCGGCGAGCGAAGCCGTGCTCGACGGTCTCACGAAGCTCCAGGCCACCATCGGCGACACCAACGACGGCACCTCTCCCGCCGCGCGGCTCGGCGCGCTCAACGCGGCGCTCAAGGCCGCGGCCAACCAGCCCGACGACCAGGCGCTGGCCAGGGACGCCGTCGACCGCGCGCGCGACCTCGCCACGAGCCTCAACAGCGGGGCGGCCGCGGTCGAGACGGTCCGGACGCAGGCCGATGCCGACCTGGCCGAGTCCGTCGCCACCATCAACGACCTCCTGGCGCGGTTCGACGCCGCCAACCGCATCGTCACCACCGGCACGGCGAACGGCGACGACGTGACCGATGCCCTCGACGACCGCGACCGCATCCTCGCCGGCCTGGCGCAGGAGATCGGGATCTCCACGGTGGTCCGCGGCAGCAACGACGTCGCGATCTACACCGACAGCGGCGTGCCCCTGTTCGAGCGCGGCGCCCGGCGCGTCTCCTTCACCCCCACCGCCTCCTTCTCGGCCGGCACGACGGGCGGCGCCGTGATCGTCGACGGCGTCCCGGTGACCGGGGCCAACGCGCCGATGCCGGTGCATTCGGGCCGGATCGCCGGACTCGCCGAACTGCGCGACGGCGTCGCGACCCGCTACGGGGCCCAGCTCGACGGCATCGCCGCCGCCCTGGTGGACGGCTTCGCCGAGACCGGCACCCGCGCCCTGAACCAGTCGAGCCCCCGGGTGAGCGGCATCGCCCCCCTGGCGGCGACGGAGGCCTTCCGCCCGGGCGCCGCCCCGGGCACGGCCGGCACCGCGGATCTCAGCGGCACCAGCGAGGTCGCGTTCTCGCTCGGCCTTTCCAACGGTTCCGGCATCCGGATCGCGCTCAACCGGAGCACCCTGGCCGCGGCGGCCGCGGATCTCACGAAGGTGACGCCGGCCGAGCTCGTCGACGCGATCAACGCCCAGATCGCCGCCGACCCCGCGACGCCCGCGCTGTCCGGCCGGGTCGTCGCCTCCCTGGACCCCGGCGGGAGCCTGACCTTCGCCACCACGCCCGCCGCGGGGGCCGCCGCGCAGCTCACCGTCCGGAACGTCGAGGCGAGCGCCGGCAACACCCTGGTCGATGTCGGCTTCGGCCTCGTCGGCGGCCTGCCTCCGCGGGCGGCCGGCCTGTTCACCGCCGGGGCCAGCGTCGCCGTCCCGGGCGGCACGGTCTCCGCCGCCGCCGGCCTGGCCGCCGGGATCCGGGTCAACGCCTCCGTAGATCCCCAGCGCGGCGGCGCCGTCAACCTGCTGCGCGACGGCGGGATCGCCGGGGCCGACTACCGCTCGAACCCGGCCGCGTCCGGCGTCACCGCCTTCCCGGACCGCCTGCGGACCCTGGCCTCCGTCCTGGGCGCGGACCGGGCCTTCGACCCGTCCTCGGGCTTGGCCACCCGGAGCACGCTCCAGGACTTCGCCACCGCCTCCACGGGCTGGCTCGCCGGCCAGCGCCAGGCCGCCACCGCGGAATCGACCTACCAGTCGACGCTGCTGGCCCGCGCCTCCGACGCCTATTCCAACGCCACCGGCGTCAACGGCGACGACGAGACGGCGATGACCCTCGACCTCGAACGGTCCTACACCGCCTCGGCCAAGCTGCTGACGCTGGTGAACGACCTCCTGAAAACCCTGATGGATGCGGTGCGATAGACCCCATGCGGACCAACGCCCTCTCCTCCCTGAGCTTCTGGAACGCGCCGCGCATCGGCGTGTCCCGCATGCAATCCGACCTGGCCAAGGCCACGCAGGAGATCGTCAGCGGTCGCTTCGCCGATGTCGGCCTCGCCCTGGGGAGCCGCACCGGCCTCGCCATCGGCTTGCGCCAGAAGATCGCCGAGCTCGGCGCCCTGCGCGAGAGCAACGACGCGGCCACCCTCCGGCTCGGCACCTCGCAGGTCGCCCTGAAGCAGATCCAGGACGGCGCCGACGCCACCCTGAAGGCCCTGATCGGAGCGCCCTCGGACAAGCGTGCCGACGTGCTCAAGGACATCGCGGCGAACCGCCTCGCGGGCCTCGGGGTGCTCCTCAACACCTCCGCCGGCGGCCAGTTCGTCTTCGGCGGCACCCGGACCGCCGAGGCGCCCCTGACCGCCTACGCTGCGAGCCCGGCCTCTCCGGCCAAGACCGCCGTCGACGCGGCCTTCCGCGCCACCTTCGCGATGTCGCAGGACAGCCCGGGGGTGGGTACGATCTCGGCCGGCGACATGGCGGCCTTCCTCGACGGGCCGGCCTTCCGGGGCCTGTTCGACGCGGAGGCGTGGAGCGCCGACTGGTCCAGCGCCGGCTCCGCCCCCCTGACCAACCAGATCTCCCTCAGCGAGACCGCCACGACCTCGGCGAGTGCCAACGCGCCGGCCCTGCGCAAGCTCGCCATGGCCTACGTGATGGCCTCCGACCTCGGCGCCGGGAACCTCTCGGCGGCCGCGCAGGACGTGCTCACCACGCGGGTCGCGGGGCTGCTCGGCGAGGCGAGCGCGGGCCTCATCGGCCTGCAGGCGGATCTCGGCCGCTCGCAGGCCGCGATCACCGACGCCAACACCCGGCTCGAGACCCAGACGACGCTGCTCCAGTCCCAGATCGGGCAGATGGAGGGCGTCGACACCGCCGAGGCCAAGACCCGGAGCGACCGCCTGTCGACCCAGGTGCAGATCTCCTACGCCCTGACCGCGCAGCTGCGGCAGCTCACCCTCGTCAACTACCTCTAGCGCAGCGCCGGCCCGGGCGGCCGGGCCCGCGAAACGACCCGGCGGCGAGGCCAAGACCCCCGGGGGCAGGACCCCCGGGGGCCCCCGGGGGACCCTTCGGGGAGCCCCCCGAGGGACCTCGCCGGCCCCAACGGCTCATCGGCCCCGGTCCGCTCGGCGCGGCGGGGCCGCGGATACACGGGACAGGACCCATATGTACCAGTTTTCCTATGCCGAGATCCTGGAGGAGGCCCCGGCGATCGCACGCGAGCGCGAGCGCGCGGCCTTCGACCGGGCCCTCGACCTGCTGCGCATCGCCGACCGGCCCGACGCCCAGCAGGCGGACCGCGCCATGGCGGCCGGCTTCCTGCAGAGCCTCTGGGGCGTGCTGATCGACGACCTGCGGAGCGAGGACAACGGCCTGCCGCCGGACCTGCGGGCCGACCTCGTCTCCATCGGCCTGTGGAGCATGTACGAGGCCAACGCGGTGATCGCCGCGCCCGACCGCTCGCTGTCGGCGCTGATCACCGTCAACACCTCGGTCCGGGACGGCCTGCGGTGAGCCGGCCCATGCGCCTGTCCCTGCGCGCCGGCGAGCGCGTCTACGTGAACGGCGCGGTCCTGCGCGTCGATCGGAAGGTCTCCCTGGAGCTTCTGAACGACGCCACTTTCCTGCTCGAGACCCACGTGCTCCAGGCGGAGGCGGCGACGACGCCCCTGCGCCAGCTCTACTTCGCGATCCAGACGCTGGTGATCGAGCCGGCCGCCACGGATCAGGCCCGCGAACTCTGCCGCAGCCTGCAGGCCGGCATCCTCGCGGTGGTCGCCGATCCGGAGATCCGCGAGGGCGTCCTCGGCGCCGGCCAGCTCGTCGAGGCGGACCGGCTGATCGAGGCGCTCAAGCTGATCCGCGGGCTCTATCCGGCCGAGGCGGCCCTGCTGGCGGCCCCGCCGGCGGACACGAGCGTGCCCCGGACCCCGCCGGCGCCATCCCCCATCCATCCGGCCTGATCCGGGCCATCGAACCAGGAGGCCCGCCATGAGCGTCGCCAGCGTCCCCAGCACGGCCACATCCCAGACGGCCACCACCGCCGCCGCCACCAAGACGGCGACGGGCATCGCCGCCTCGATGAACGCCGACACGTTCCTCACCCTGCTGATGACGCAGCTGAAGAACCAGGACCCGACGAAGCCGATGGATTCCACGGCCTATGTCAGCGAGCTGGCGACCTTCTCGCAGGTGGAGCAGGCGACGAAGACCAACGCGAAGCTCGACTCGCTGCTGTCGTCGAGCTTCCTGTCGCAGGCCGACCAGATCATCGGCCGGACCATCACCTCCGCCGACGGCACCGCCACCGGCGAGGTCCAGTCGGTCAAGATCACCAGCGAGGGCGCGCTCGCCCGCCTCACCAACGGCCAGGACGTGCTCCTCACGCAGGGCATCTCGCTGTCGCAGTGACGGGTTCCGGGCTAGAGCGTTTCCATGCGAGGTGGATGCCGGCTCGCGTGAAGACAATGCCCTGGACAGGGCCCCGGCTCTGGACAGGGGCCCGGCTCGACGACCCCGCAGGATGAGGCAACCCATCGGATGAACGAGGTCGACGCCCTCGAACTCGTGCGCGCCGCGATCTGGACCGTGATCGTCGCGGCCGGGCCGGCGATCGGCGCCGCGATGCTGATCGGCATCGCCGTGGCGCTGATGCAGGCGCTCACGCAGATCCAGGAGGTGACGCTCACCTTCGTGCCCAAGATCGTGGTGATCCTGCTGGTGCTCCTCGTCACCAGTTCCTTCATCGGGGCGCAGATCTACACCTTCGCCGAGGCCACCTACGGGCGCATCGTCACCGGGTTCTGAGCCAGACCCCGCAGGGTGATGCCCGCCTCCTCCAGCCGCGCCCGCACCGCCCGCGCCATCGCCACCGCATGCGCGCTGTCGCCGTGCACGCAGACCGAGTCGATGCGCGTCGGCAGCAAGGTGCCCTGGGCGGTCAGGATGCCGCCGGCCTGCACCATCGCCAGCACCCGGTCCGCCGCCGCTTCGGCGTCCGCGATGAGGGCGCCGGGCCGGTCGCGCGGGATGAGCTGGCCCGCCTCGGTGTAGCCGCGGTCGGCGAAGATCTCGGCATGGACCCTGAGCCCCGCCGCCTCGCCGGCCGCCACCTGCTCGGTGCGGGCGATGGCCAGGAGCCCCAGACCCGGGTCGACGGCCCTCACGGCCCGGGCGATCGCATCCGCCACGTCCCGCTCCGCCGCCGCCCGGTTGGCCAGCGCCCCGTGCGCCTTGACGTAGGTCAGGCGATGCCCCGCCCAGGCGGCCAGCGCCTGGGCGGCGCCGATCTGGTAGGCGACCTGGCGCTCGATCTCGGCCGGGCCGAACGGCATCGGCCGGCGGCCGAAGCCCGCCAGGTCGGGAAAGCCCGGATGCGCGCCCACGGCGACGCCCCGCGCCCGCGCCAGGGCGAAGGTCTCGGCCATGATCTCGGGGTCGCCGGCATGGAATCCGCAGGCGACGTTGGCGGAGGTGACGAGGCCGAGCATCGCCGTGTCGTCGCTGCAGCGATAGGCGCCGAAGCCCTCGCCGAGATCGGCATTCAGGTCGATGGTCGGCATCTGGCGCATCCCCGGCTCGGCGCGGCCCTGCGGCCGCTGGCGGCGCGATCCTAGCCGACGACGCCGTCGATGAGGTTGGTCCCGAGCAGGAATTCGGAGGGAAATTCGGTGCGCAGGACGGGCTGGCGCCGGATGGCCGGACCCAGGGCCTCGCGCTCCGCCCGCCGGGCCGCCACCGCCTGCGCGAGGTCGACGGCGGCGAAGCGCAGCTGCGTGCCCGCCTGGGCCTGGGCGAGGCGGCCAAGATCGGCCCCGATCACCGTGGCGATCTTCGGGTAGCCGCCGGTGGGCTGGCGGTCGGCCATCAGCACCAGGGGCTGGCCCGAGCCCGGCACCTGGATCGCCCCCATGGCGACGCCGTCGGAGACGATGTCGTGGCTCCGGGCGCGGATCGCGGGCCCTTCGAGGAAACAGGCCATGCGGTCGCCCCGCGGCCCGACCCGCCAGGGGCCCGCCAGGAAGGCGTCGAGGGCGGCGGCCTCGAACAGGTCGTCCTGCGGTCCCGGGACGACGCGGATCACCGCCGGCGGCCGGTGCAGCCAGGGCACCGCCAGGCGCGCCGGGTCGCCGATCGCGGCGCGCGGGCGCATCACCGGAAGGGCGTCGCCCGCCTGCAACCCGCGTCCGTGGAAGCCGCCGAGGCCGGAGCGGGTGTGGGTCGCGGTCGAGCCCAGCACCGGCGCCACGGCGATCTCGCCCGCCACCGCGAGGCTGCACCAGGCCCCGGCCCGGCCCGCCCGCAGGGTCAGCCGCGCGCCCGGCCGCAGGGTGAGCGCGACGGCCGGGGGGAGGGGGCGCCCGTCGAGGTCGATGCGCAGGTCACCCCCCGCCAGAGCGACGTCGACGGCGGCCTCCTCAACGGTCAGGGCGAGGCCGCCGAGGGAGACCTCGATGGCGGTCGCCGTCAGGGCATTGTCGAGGGCGCGGTTGGCGGTGGCATGGGCCAGGGGGTCCATCGGTCCGGCGGGCGTGATGCCGTAGCGCAGGAAGCCGTGCCGGCCGGCATCCTGCAGGGTGACGCCGCCGCCGGCCGCGAGGATACGGAGCGTCGCCGTGCCCGACCCCGAGGAGCCCGCACCCGTCGAAGGCCGCACCGCCGTCACGCGCGCCTCCGCGCGATGACCTCGCCGTGGGCCGCCCGGGCCTCGAGGGCGGCGAAGGTCGCCGCATCGATGGGCTCGAAGTGCAGGGCATCGCCGGGCTCGACGAGGAAGCTCTGCGGGCGCGCCTCGGAAAACAGCCGTTCCGGCGTGCGGCCGACGACGTACCAGCCCGTGGGCATCGGGACGCTCGCCACGGCCGCGAGGCCGCCGCCCACCAGCAGCGCGTTGGCGGGATGGGGCGGGCGCGGTGTCCGTCGGCGGGGAATCGCCAGGCTCTCCGGCAGCCCGCCGAGATAGGCGAAGCCGGGCGCGAAGCCGTACATGTAGACCCGGTAGGCGGCCTGCGCGTGGCGCTCGGCCACGGCGGAGGGCGCCAGCCCGGCCCAGTCGGCCAGCGCCGCGAGGTCCTCCGCCAGGGCCGGGTCGTAGCAGCAGGGCAGCGTCCAGGCGCGGGCCTCGCGCGGACGGGACGGGGGCCGGTCGAGAAGGGTCGTCACCCGGGCCGCGAGGACGTCGCGGTCGAGCACCAGCGGGTCGTAGTGGAGCATCAGCGAGCGATAGGTCGGCACCGTCTCCAGGAGGCCGTCGATCCGGTCCTGCGCCAGGGCCGCGTCCAGGGCGAGCACCCGCGCATTCAGGTCCGGATCGACCCGCGCGCCGAACTCGACGACCAGGGCCGCCTCGGCGGCGTCGCGGAAGCGGACGGCGTCCGGACCGGCCTGCGCGCTTTCACCTGTCTGCGACACGGCGTGATCCTCGAGCGTGAGCGGCGAGAGGCCCGGCCCGGCCGGTCCTCAGCGGGTGGACTTCTTCTCGCGCTGGTAGGTCCGGATCGCCCGGGCGCAGTCCGGCGAGAGCTTGCGCAGGTTCTGCCGGAAGCAGGCCTCGACCTCCGGTCCGCCGGGCGGATGCATGCTGCAATGCTCGAGGTAGTCCCCGGTGCAGGAGAGCTTGAGCAGCTCGCGAAGCGGCGTGGACTGGGCCGATGCGGCAGCCGGCACGAGCACGGCAGGGAGCACGAGAAGAGCGAGGCGGAGCTTGGACATGGGTCGATCGCGACTTTCACAGGACACTTTGGGGGCACCGTCCGCTGGGTCCGAAATCCCAGCCGGCGGCGCCGACACAGACAAAGATCTTAGCATGGGCGCCCCCGCACCGCGGAGTCGTCGGTCTTCCAACGCACGCCGTGCCCGTTCGGTCGCCTCGCCGAGACCGCGCGACCTTCGCGAGCCAGCGACCTGGGCGAGCCCAGGTGCCGCGCGACCCTCGCGCAAGCTTGCGGAGCGACAAGCCCGTGTAGGTTCACGGGGGTTGAGTATCCGCCATGGCGGCAAGCGCCACGATCGCAGGAGAGCGCCGGTCCCAGAGGGACATCTGGTTCGCCGCGGGCATCGTCGCCATCCTGGCGATCCTGTTCCTGCCGGTGCCGGCGATCCTGCTCGATATCGGCCTCGCCTTCTCGATCGCCCTCTCGGTGCTGATCCTGATGGTGGCGCTCTGGATCAAGAAGCCGCTGGAATTCTCGGCCTTCCCCACCGTCCTGCTGATCGCGACCCTGCTGCGCCTGGCGCTCGGCATCGCCACCACCCGGCTGATCCTGGCCAACGGCCAGCACGGCGTCTCGGCGGCGGGCCACGTCATCCAGGGCTTCTCGCAATTCGTGATGAGCGGCGACTTCGTGATCGGGATCGTGGTCTTCCTGATCCTGATCACGGTGAACTTCCTCGTCATCACCAAGGGCGCCACCCGCATCGCCGAGGTCGGTGCGCGCTTCACCCTCGACGCCATCCCCGGCAAGCAGATGGCGATCGACGCCGACCTGAACGCCGGCCTGATCGACGACAAGGAGGCCCAGCTCCGCCGGCGCGAGCTGGAAGAGGAGAGCGCCTTCTTCGGCTCGATGGACGGCGCCTCGAAATTCGTGCGCGGCGAGGCCGTCGCCTCCCTCATCACCATCGCCGTCAACGTGTTCGGCGGCATCATCATCGGCACCACCCGCCACGGCATGCCGCTGGGCCAGGCGGCCGACGTCTTCACCAAGCTCTCGGTCGGCGACGGCCTCGTCTCGCAGATCCCGGCCCTGATCGTCTCCCTGGCCGCCGGCCTCCTCGTCTCGAAGGGCGGCACGCGGGGCACCGCCGAGCAGGCGGTGATCGGCCAGCTCGGGGCCTATCCGCGCGCCCTGTCGGTGGCCGCGGCCCTGATGTTCATGTTCGCCCTGGTGCCGGGCCTGCCCTTCGTGCCCTTCATGGTGCTCTCCGGGCTGATGGCCTTCACCGCCTACGCGATCCCGAGGAAGCTCGCCGCCCAGAAGGCGATCGTCGACGCCAAGGCCATCGCCGAGGAGGAGAAGAAGCAGATCGCGGTGCGCGAATCCGTCAAGGAATCGCTCAAGACCCCGGAGATCGAGCTCTGCCTCGGGCGCCAGGTCTCGCTCCAGCTCCAGGGCGGCCAGTCCGAGCTCACGCACCGCGTCGCCAAGATGCGCCGCAAGTTCGCGCGCCAGTACGGCTTCGTCGTACCCGACATCAAGCTGACCGACAGCCTCGCCGTGCCGCCGAAATGCTACCAGATCCTCATCCACGGCACCGTGGTGGCGACCCAGGACCTGCGGCCCGGCGAACTCCTGGTGGTGGTCGGCGACGGCCCCGTGCCGGACGTGCCGAGCGACGAGGTCCGCGAGCCCGCCTTCGGCATGAAGGCGCGCTGGGTGCTCGACGCCTATGCGGGCGAGGTGCGGCGCGGCGGCTTCGAGCCCATCGACGGCTCCTCCGTGCTGCTGACCCACCTCTCGGAGGTCATCCGCAACAACCTGCCCACGCTCCTGTCCTACAAGGACATGCGCAACCTGCTCGACCGGCTCGACCCCGAGTACAAGCGCCTGCTCGACGAGATCTGCCCGTCGCAGATCTCCTATTCGGGCCTGCAGGCCGTGCTGAAGCTCTTGCTCTCCGAGCGGGTGTCGATCCGCAACCTGCACCTCATCCTGGAGGCGATTGCCGAGATCACGCCCCATGCCCGCCGGGCCGAGCAGATCGCCGAGCATGTCCGCATGCGCATCGCCCAGCAGATCTGCGGGGATCTGGCCGAGAACGGCGTGCTCGCGGTGCTGCGCCTGGGCAGCGCCTGGGACCTCTCCTTCCACCAGAGCCTCAAGCGCGACGGCAAGGGCGAGGTCATCGAGTTCGACATCGACCCGCGCCTCGTCGAGCAGTTCGGCACCGAGGCCTCGGAGGCGATCCGCAAGCAGATGCGCGAGACCCGCAACTTCGCCCTGGTCACCGCGCCGGACGCGCGCCCCTACGTGCGCATGATCATTGAGCGGCTCTACCCGACGCTGGCCGTGCTCTCGCACCTGGAGATCGCGCGCGGGGTCGAGATCCGCTCCCTCGGCACCATCTCGTGACGGCGCCGCTGCTGGCCGTGCTCGGACCCGAGAGCTTCCTCGGGGTGTTCCTGATCTTCTGCCGGGTCGGCGCCTGCCTGCTCATCGTGCCGGGCTTCTCCAGCCCCCGCGTGCCCGCGCAGGTCCGCCTCCTCATCTCGCTGGCGGTCTCGCTCGCCCTGACGCCGCTGCTGCTGCCGCTGTTCCAGGGCAAGCTCGCGGCCCAGGATCCCGGCGCGACCCTGGGCTGGATCGTCACCGAGAGCCTGACCGGCCTCGTCCTCGGCTTCCTCGGCCGGGTCTACTACGTGGTGCTCGAGACCGTCGTGAACGCCGCCGTCACCATGGTGGGCTTCGGCGGCATGCCGGGGTCGGTCGCCGAGGGCATGGACCCGGTCCCGGCCGTGGAGGCCATGATCATGATGGCGGCCGCCGCCCTGCTGTTCGCCGCCGACCTCCACTGGGAGCTGTTCCGCGGGCTGATCGATTCCTACGGCCGGATCCCGCCCGGCGAGGGCATCGGCTCGCAGGCCGCCCTGGTGCGCATCGTCGACCAGGTCACCACCGCCTTCGTGCTCGGCCTGCGCATCACCTCGCCGTTCCTCGTCTACGCGGTGGCGGTGAACCTCGCCGCCGGCTTCGTGAACAAGCTCGTGCCGCAGATCCCGGTCTACTTCATCGCCACGCCGTTCATCATGGCCGGGGGGCTGCTGCTGCTCTACGCCATCAGCAACGAGTTCATGATGCAGTTCGTCATGGGCTACTTCGACTACCTGCGCCGGGGCTGAGCCGATGACCACCCGCCTGCGGCTCGTGCGCGCCCAGCGCCTCCTCAAGGTCCAGGAGCAGATGCGGGGCCTCGCCGAGCGCGACCTCGCCGCCAACCGCGCGCAGGCCGCCAAGGTCGAGGCCGACCGGGCCGCCATGCTGGCGACGCTGGCCGGCGAGACCATGCACGGGCTGTTCCTCGACGCCGCCGCGCGTCGGTTGCGCGCGCTCGCCGCGGAGGCGACCGAACTCAGCGCGACCTCGACACGACTGTCTGAAATACTGACGGCCCGCGGCCTCGCGGAAAAGCGCGCCGAGCGCCAGGCCGAGGGCCTCCTGAAGCTGCGCGACCGCGAGCGCGAGCAGCACGCCATGCTGGAGCAGCTCGACCTCCTGGTCGCGCGCGGCGCATCCCCCTCGGACTGAGCCGAGCGCCGCGGCCACGATGCAAGCGCCGCGGCCACGACGCAAGCCTGCCGAAAGCCAGGGGGCCTATGCCTCCGAAGGACCGGCTCCTCGAACCCGCTTGAGCGCCTGCCATGAGCATCTCGCCCCCCTCCGACATCGTCCTCGATGTGGCCCGTGCCGCCGATCCCGGCCGCGTGCAGGAGGCCGCCGCCAAGCTGTCGGCCCCCGGAACCGATCCGGCGGCCTTCGGGGACGCCTACCGCATGGCCGGCGTCTCGGTGCACATGCCCCTCGACGCGCGCGGAACCCTCACCGCCCTGCAGACCGACAACGCGGTCTCGGGCGCCGGCAAGGCCGGAGATCCCTACAAGCAGTTCGAGGCCTTCGTCCTGCGCCAGTTCGTCGAGACGATGATGCCGTCGAAGGCCAGCGCGGTCTTCGGCAAGGGCAATGCCGGCGGGATCTGGAAGTCGATGCTCGCCGACCAGGTCGGGACCCAGGTCGCCAAGGCCGGCGGGGTCGGCATCGCCCGGATGCTCGAGGCGGCGCGTCCGCTGAACCCGCCCGCGACCGCCATCGCCCCGGCCGCCAAGACCTCGGAGAGCTGAGACCCCATGCTGCTCGCATCCCTGAAGCGCCTCGAAGCCACCGTCACGGCGGAGACGGAGGCGCTCCTGGCGCACCGTCCCGTCGACCAGGAGACGGTGAACCGGCGCAAGAGCCAGAGCCTCCTCGAACTCACCCGCCTGACGCGGGGCCTCGATCCCGCCGGGCTCGAACCGCCGGTCCTCGACCAGCTCCTGCGCCTGCGCGGGGCCCTGGAGCGCAACCAGGACGTGGTCGGCCTGCACCTGCGGGCCGTCGAGGAGATCTCCGGCATCGTCGCGGATTCGATCCGCGAGGCGGAGTCCGACGGCACCTATTCCGGCCACCTCCGGCGCTGAGGCCCGCTCCCCGCCATGCGCATTCTCGTCACCGGCCTGTGGATCTGCGGCCTCACCATCCTGTCCTGCTACGGCGCGGTGACCTGGGGCGCAGGATTGTTCGCCAAGAAGACCGAGCCCTACCTCGAAGGTCTCCAGTACCAGAAGCTGCCGCCCATCAACGTGCCGATGGTCGTGGATGGAAAGGTACAGGGCTACATCGTCGCCGTTCTGGTCTTCACCGCCGACGCGCGGCTGATGCACACGCTCTCGGTGCCGCCGAACGCCTTCGTGGTCGATGAGACTTTTCGGCAGATCTACACGGACCCGGCGATCGATTTCAAACGCCTCTCCCGCTACAACGTCACCCAGCGCCTCGCCGAGATCCGCAAGCAGGTGAATGCCCGGCTCGGCTCCGACGTCGTGAAGGACGTGCTGGTGGAGGAGTTCAATTTCGTCGCCAAGCGCGAAGTCCGCTCCTGACGCCCGTCCTCAGTTCTCAATGAGCAGGCGCGCGAAGGCGGCCTCGGCGAGGAGCGCGGTCAGCCGCCGGTCGGCATCCGCGTCGGCCGCCAGGGCGAGGCCGCCGCAGACCGTTCCCTGGCCGGCGAAGGCGTAGCCGAGCACGCTGGTCGGCTGCAGGCCGCCGGCGGTCGCGGCGACGAAGCCCCGCAGGGCGCCCGGATGGGCGTTGCAGCCGTTGCGGATCGTCAGCCCGGCGCCGCGCCCGGTCACCGCCACGGGGGAGAGCGAGAGCCTGTGGCGGCCGGCCTGGGCCATCGCCCGGCGCGGACCGGCCAGGGCCAGCAGGATCTCCGGCGACAGGTGGACCGCGCCCCCGAAACCGAGGGCGCCCGACCCGATGAAGCGGTCGAACACCGCCAGTCCGGAGAGGTCGTCGAGGACGAGGAAGACCCGCCGGTGCGCGATCTCGGGCCCGTAGCCCTGCGTGGCGAGGGCGTGGGCGGTGGCGCCGATGAGGCGCTGCGCCCCGAGGTGGAGGGCCGGGCCGGCCATGGGCTCGCGCTGGTCGAGGGCCGCCACGTTGTGGCCGGCCCCCGAGAGCAGGTGGTGGCGGGCGGCGCCGGTCTCGACCTGGCTCGACCCGCCGGCCTCCACGATCCAGCGCACCCCTTCGCAGGCGTAGACGAAGGAGCCGACGTCCCGGTGGCCCGGACCGGGGCCCTGGCCCTGGCTGGCGAAGGTGCAGGCGAAGTGGCCCCAGCCGCGGCCGGGGGCGTCGTGGCGCTGCGCGATCATGCCCGAGGACGGGTCGACGCGGCCCGCGGCGGGCTCGAGGGCGACGCGCGGCATACTGGGACGGTCGCGTCGAGGTCGCGCGTCTCCGGACCAGCGCACGGCACTGAGCGCGCGACCCGCATCCGCGCCGAGGCGTCCGATCCAGCCGGCGGCATCCTCGCCCGCCGGCGCGTCGCCGAACGGCGGCAGGCGCCCGGTCGGATCGAGGAGACCGGCCACCGCCGGGAGCCCGGCCGCCACGAGCCGGTCCAGGCGGGCCTTCAGGGCCGCCTCGGCGGGGTCGCCGGCGTCGAGCCCGAGGCCGAGGGCGCGCAGCAGGGTCAGGAGTTCGAGGCGCTGGTGCAGGGCGGGGTCGGAGAACCGCCCCTCCGCGTCGAGGAGCGGCGCGAGGCCGGCCTCGAGGGCGTTCTCGGCCAGGGAGAGCCAGTGCGCCGAGAGCGGCAGCAGCGGCAGGGCGCAGGCGACGGTGCGCAGGGTCGCGGCCGCCTGCAGCTGGTGGATGGAGTGGCCGAAGGTGTTCTGGCCGAGGATCTCGGCCAGGGCGAAGCCGTGGCGCACCGCCTCGCCGGTGAGGGTGAGGGAGGCGGCGGCGCCGGGCTTGCCGGCCCGGGCGAGGAGCCGCAGGACGGTCTCGGTGCGGGCGGCGAGGGCGGCCGGGTGCAGGGCGAGGCCGTCGGTGGGTGCCCCCCAGGGGTTGGCCCGGGACCAGGACAGGGCGAGGCCGACGGCGATGCCCGCGCCGCCGGGGGCCTCGGCCAGCGCCCCGAGCCAGGCCAGGGACTGGTACTCCAGGCGCCAGGGCACCGAGCGGAACGGGTCCTCGGTCCAGTCCGGCGCCTCGGGCAGGGTCCAGGCCGGCTGGCCGGCGAGGCGCAGGGTCCGGTCGAGGCCGGCGGCGCGCTGGCCTTCGCCGCGTTGGATCGCCCGGGCCCGGGCGAGCACCCCCGGCAGGGCGGCCACGGCCTCGGGCTGCGGGCACCAGCCGGCGAAGGCGGCGCCGGGCAGGGACAGGCGCTCGGCGAGGCGGGCGAGGAAGTCCGGGGCGGCGAGGAGGTCGTCGGCGCAGAGGCTCTCCAGCCGCATCCGGTCCTCCAGGGCGATCTCCGGCGGGGCCAGGAGCTCCGCCTCCGGCCCGTCCGCCTCCCAGGTGGCGAAGCCGACCGCCACCCGCGCCGCCCCGGCGGGGGGCTGGAGCTCCAGGGTGAAGCGCCGGGCCTGCTGGTGGGCCGAGAGGTCGACGAGGGCGCCGAGCCCCGGCACCGAGATCGTCCCGGGATAGGGCGGCGCGAGCTCCGCCCCGTCCCGGTCGCGGTAGACGATGCGGGCGAGCGCCGCGTGGGGGCCCGGCCGCGGCGTGTGGAGCTGGCCGCGCAGCACGAGGCCGCAGCCCGGCACCAGGGCGTGGTCGCGCCAGGCCGGCTCCGGCCCGAGGCGGTGCCGGACCCGGGGGATCAGCGAGGGCGCCGGCGGCAGGTCCGTCCCTTGCGCGAGGCGGGCCTCGGCCACCGCGAAGGGCTGGCTGTTGCGCCAGGAGCGGATCGTCACCGTGAGCCGGGTCGCCGGCGCGGGCACCCGGAAGGCGAGGTGGATGCGCCCGGCCCGCGCCCCGTGCGTTTCGGGGGGTAGGGCGGACGGGCCCGCGATCCAGCTGCCGTGCGGGTCGAGGAGCGTCCGGTCGAGGCCCGGAACGTGGTCGAAGTCGAGGCTCGAGCCGTCCTCCGCCAGGAAGTCGATGCCCACCAGGGCGAAGTCGAGGGCGGCCCCGGCGGTCTCCGCCTCCGCCCAGGCGAGGCGGAAGCCGAGGCTGCACCACGCCTCCGGCTCCAGCCCGCCGAAGGGCAGCACCACCCGCGACCAGCGGTTCTTGGCCGGAACCCAGTGCTCGTTCTCGCCCGGCCCGACCCCGGCCCCCCCGGCATAGCGAACCGCCTCCGGCAGCAGGACCCGGATGTCGGGCGCGCGCGGCGCGCTCACGACGCGGACCGGGTGGAGGCGGGAGGGGAAGACATCGGCAAGGTGGGGCGCGGGGTGCGGGTCAGGGAGCGGTCCGGCCGATGTCGGGTTCGCCCGGGGGCCTGTCGGGGCGTCGTCACTGAGGCGGGCAGGCCCGTCCATGTCAAGCGGACGGCGCCCGGGCGTGCTCGCCGTCCCCATCCGAGGGGCGGCGGGGCCTGTCGCGGGCCGCAATGGAGGCCGCATCCGCCCCGTTTCGAGGTCCCGTTCGCCGCCCGACATCCGCAGCAGGCCCCGAGCGGCCGGTTCGGCGCACGGCGAACCACGGGCCGGCACAGCCGACGCTCGCGGCAAGACGGTGTTCCGCGACGAATGCCTGGCGGATTACCGTCAGCACATCCGGGCTCCTGAGGGCGCCGACGCGCCGGCGTCGACCGCCCGATCCGTCGGCCTCGGAGGTCACGCGGGCGCGGGGTCGCGCCCCCGACGTGATCGTCCCCCGTGGCAGGGCCTCTCAGGGACGTGCCGCGCCTTCCAGGAGCTTGGGCGACATCGCGGAGAGGGCCAGGAGCGGCCCCGGCATGACGACCCCTGCGCGCCGCATGGTCTGAGCGGCGGCTCGGCAGCCCTGGATGTCGTTGGCGCCCGCTGCGCTCTCGATCTGCTGCACGTTCTCGGCGGAGGGCTTGGGCGCCACCGGTCCGGCCGGCGCGGCGGCGGACGCGTCCCTGGCGGGTCCCGATGCCGTCGCCGTCGAGCCGGTCGGGGCGGCCTTGTTCTGGGTGTCGCCCTGCGGACCGGACGCGCCCGGACCGGACGCCGTGATCTGCCCGCTCTGGCCGGAGGTGCTCTGCGGCGTGCCCGGCGCGGAGGGCTTGGCCGCCGCGTCGTCGCTCTTCCTGGCCGTCACGGCCGTCGCGAGCTGCGGCGGCGTCTCCGCGGCCTTCGTCGCGGCCTCGGGCTGTTTCACGAAGGCGACCAGTTCCTGGCAGAGGTTCGCGGGTCTGCCGGGTGCGGAATGCGAGGGATCGGCGGGTTGAACCGGGGCGCCCTGAGCGTGCGCAAGGGCCGGGCCCAGAACCAGCGCGGCCGCCATCATCGCCTTCGAAACCTGCATGTCGATGTCCTTGGATCAGCCGGGACCTGCGCAGACGCGGTCGCGCGTGCCGAACCCAAGGAAACCGATCGCGGACCGATTGGTTGCGACGAGGACGGGGACGACCGGCATCGACGTCGATGCGCCGTAGAGTCTCTGCTGGCCGGTATCGCGGGTCCCGACACGGCTCCGCGGCATCGAATCCCGAAACGTCCCGGCCTGTCGGAACCGGGCGATCGTACATCGCGTGCCGGACGCGCCCGATCCGCCGGCGCGACGGACGCCGGCGGATCGTCCGCTCGGGCCCCGTCAGCCTGGGACAAGATTGCCGCCCTAAAGCTCCGGTCATGAAGGATCGGGCCCGGAGCCGGAAGTGACAGGCGTCTACCTCTTCGACTTGGCCTCGCAGCAGGCGCGCTACCTCGCGGTGCGGCAGGCGACCATCGCGAGCAACGTCGCGAACGCCAACACGCCCGACTACAAGGCGCGCGACGTGGTGCCGTTCTCCGAGGTGATGGCGCGCACCGCCTCCATGGGCATGGCCATGACGGAGAGCGCCCACGTCACCGCCGGCGAGGGCCGCATCCCGGTCAAGCCGGTGGCGGCGGCGGAGGCCTGGGACGCGCTCTCGACCTCGAGCTCGGTGAGCCTGGAGCAGGAGATGCTCAAGGCCGGCGAGGTCAGCCGCGAGCACAACCTCAACATGGGCATCGTCAAGGCCTTCGACCGGATGCTCAAGGCGGCGGTGCGGGGCAGCTGATGATCGACCCGCTCTCCGCCTCCACCCGTCTCGCCTCCGCCGGCATGGAGGCGCAGTCCCTGCGCCTGCGCATCGCCGCCGAGAACGTGGCCAACGCGCAATCCGTGGGCGACGCCCCCGGCGCCGACCCCTATGCCCGCAAGACCGTGACCTTCCGCTCCGCCATGGACCGGGCGGCCGGCGGCCCCACGGTCGCCCTGCGCCGGATCGGCACCGACGACGCGCCCTTCCGCATCGAGCGCGACCCCGGCAACCCGGCGGCCGACGCCGAGGGCAACGTGAAGATGCCCAACGTCAACGTGCTGGTGGAGATGGCCGACATCCGCGAGGCCAACCGCTCCTACGAAGCCAACGTCCAGGTGATCAAGCAGGCCCGCGCCATGGTCGCCAGCGTCATCGACCTCCTGAGAACCTGAGCCTCCCGATGATCGAAGCCCTCACCTCGCTCGCCGCCTTCGACCGGGCCGCCGGCATCCCCCGCACCGAGGCCGCCGCGCCCCTGGCGCGCACCAGCTTCCCCGTGCTGCCGGCGGCCACCTCGGCGGCGCCCGGCACCGATTTCGGCGACCTCATGGCCCAGCTCGCCGGCGGCCTGCGCACCTCCCTGCGCACCGGCGAGGCCACCGCCATCTCGGGCATCCAGGGCAAGGCCTCGACGCAGCAGGTGGTGGAGGCGGTGATGTCCGCCGAGCAGAGCCTGCAGACCGCCATCGCCGTCCGGGACAAGGTGGTCGCCGCCTATCTCGAACTCAGCCGCATGCCGATCTGACGACCTGATCGCGTGACGACCCTCGCCATACGCTTCGACGGGACCGGGACACCATGAGAGCGCTCGCCATCGCGGCCACGGGCATGAACGCCCAGCAGATGAACCTCGAGGTCATCGCCAACAACATCGCCAACCTGAACACCACCGGGTTCAAGGGCGCGCGGGCCGAGTTCACCGACCTGCTCTACCAGGCCGAGCGCCAGCAGGGCGTGCCGAACCAGGCCGGCCAGGAGCCGGTGCCGGAGGGCGCCATGCTGGGTCTGGGCGTGCGCACCGCCGCCATCCGCAACCTGCACCGGCAGGGGCCGCTCGCCAACACCGCCAACCAGCTCGACCTGGCGGTGAACGGCCGGGGCTACTTCCAGATCACCAACCCCAACGGCGAGATCAACTACACCCGCGCGGGCGCGTTCAACCGCAACAACGCCGGCCAGATCGTGACCCTGGAGGGCTACGCCCTCGACCCGGCGATCCTCATCCCCAACGGCGCCGTCGACGTGGTGATCAACCAGTCGGGCCAGGTCTTCGCCAAGGTGGACGGGCAGGTGCAGGCGCAGAACCTCGGCCAGATCACCATCGCCAACTTCGCCAACGATGCCGGCCTGGAGCCCCTGGGCAACGGCCTCTACCGCGAGACCGCGGCCTCCGGCGCCCCCGTCACCGGCGTGCCGGGCGACCCGAGCTTCGGCAAGCTGCAGCAGGGCTACCTGGAGAGCTCGAACGTCGATCCCGTCAAGGAGATCACCAACATGATCACGGCCCAGCGCGCCTTCGAGATGAACTCGAAGGTGATCCAGGCCGCCGACGAGATGGCCGGCACGGTCTCCAAGGGCATCCGCTGAGCGCATCCGCCGAGCGCTTCGGACGGCGCCGCCGCCCGGCTTCGATCATCCCCCACCTCCGCGCGGCGGCGACGGGCGGCACCGGCTTCTTCGCCAGGGCCGCCGCCGCCCCTCCGGGCTTTCCCTCCAAGGGCGCGACCACGTCATGGGTATCCACCTTCCGGGCCTTTCCCTGCGCCGGCCGGCCGCCATCCTGCTGGCGCTGCTGGCCGGGCCGGCCGCGGCCGAGGACCTGCTGCTGCCGGTGCCGACGGTGACGATCTATCCCGGCGACACCATCAAGCCGTCGATGCTGCGCATGCAGGCCTACCCCGAGACCTTCAAGGCGCGCACCGCCGTGGTGGACGCCGCCCTGGCGATCTCGGGGCGAGTCGCCAAGCGCATGCTGCTGCCGGGCGAGCCGGTGCCGGTCAACGCCATCGACGATCCCCGCCTCGTCAGCCGCGGCACGCCGACCCAGATCGTGTTCGAGGAGCAGGGCCTGCTCATCACCGCCGTCGGCGCGCCGCTCCAGAACGGCGGCCTCGGCGACGTCATCCGCGTGCGCAACACCGACACCAACCGCATCGTGCTCGGCACCGTGATGGCCGACGGCCGAATCCGGACCGGGGACCACTGATGCGCAGCCTCTTCGGCAAGATGTCGGCCAAGTTGGCTGCCAAAATTCCCGCCAGGATTTCCGCCAGGATGTCCGCCAAGATTCCCGCCCTGCTCGCGGCGCTGCTCCTGGCGCTGCCGAGCCCCGCCCTGGCCGGTACCCGGATCAAGGACATCGCCACCCTCAAGGGCGTGCGCGACAACCAGCTCGTGGGCTACGGCCTCGTCACCGGCCTGCAGGGCACCGGCGACACCCTGCGCAACGCGCAGTTCACCGAGCAGTCGCTGCAATCGATGCTCGACCGCATGGGCATCAACGTCCGCGACGCCCGCCTGCGCACCCGCAACGTCGCCGCCGTGATGGTGACGGCCGACCTGCCGCCCTATACCGGCACCGGCTCGCGCATCGACGTCACCGTGACCTCGCTGGGCGACGCCACCTCGCTCAAGGGCGGCACCCTGCTGATGACGCCCCTGATGGGCGGCGACAGCCTGACCTACGCCGCCGCGCAGGGGCCGCTGGCGGTCTCGGGCTTCAGCGTCGGCGGCCAGGCCGAGACGGTGACGCAGGGCGTGCCGACGGCGGGGCGCATCCCCAACGGCGCCCTGATCGAGCGCGAGGTGCCGGGCACCTTCCGCGACCTGCCGGAACTCGTGTTCGAGCTGAAGAACCCCGACTTCAAGACCGCCACCATGGTGGCCGACGCCATCAACGCCTATTCGCTGGCACGCTTCAACCGCCGGGTCGCGGCCCCGCGCGACCAGCGCGCCATCGCCCTGCTGCGGCCGAGCAACATCGCCCAGACCCGGTTCGTGGCCGAGATCGGCGACCTCACCGTCAATCCCGACACCCCGGCCCGCGTCGTCGTCGACCAGCGCACCGGCACGGTGGTGATCGGCCGCAACGTTCAGATCTCCACCGTGGCGGTGACGCACGGCAACCTCACCGTGCGGGTCACCGAGGCGCCGGAGGTCTCGCAGCCGGCCCCGTTCTCCAACGGGCAGACGGCGGTGGTGCCGCGCACCGAGGTGGCGGTCAACGAGCAGTCCGGCCGGATGGCGATCATCGGCGGCTCGGATCTCCAGACCCTGGTGCGCGGCCTCAACAATGTCGGGCTGAAGCCCAGCGACATCATCTCGATCCTCCAGGCGGTGAAGACCTCCGGGGCGCTGCAGGCGGAGCTGGTGGTGCAATGAGCGCGGCGAACCGCCTTCCCCTGCCGGCCGAGCCGGCCCGCCTGGTGGTCCAGAGCCGCCCGCCGGTGCAGCCCGGGCGCTGGCTCGCCCTGATGGCCCTGCGGGTGCTGCTGTTCGCCGGCGCCCTGGCCCTCGCCTCGGTCGGCCTCGGCCCGGCCCGCGCCCTCGAGGGCGGCCGGCCGGCGATCTCGGGGCTGAACCCAGGCCCGCTGCCGAAGGCGGCCGCGCCCCGCCTCGCCGTCGCGGCCAAGCCTGTTTCCGACAAGCCCGTCGCCGGCGTCCCCCAGCCGGTCGGCCCCGCCGAACCCGTCACGGTGGTGTCCCAGCCGATCGAGACCACGGGGGCGATCGACGCCAAGGTGAATGACAACAAGGCGGCGGAGGCGAAGCCCGCCGAGCCGGTCCAGATCGCCGAGGTCCGCGCGCCCGAACCCGAGCCGGTCAAGCCCGCGCCGAAGCCGCCGGCCTATTGCGCCGGCATCGCGGACGCCGCCGCCGACGCGCGCTTCGCCTGGCAGAAGGAGCAGCTGGCGGCGCTGGAGAAGCAGGTCGAGGAGCGGATCGCCGCCCTGGAGGCCAAGCGCGCCGAGTACGAGACCTGGCTCGCCCGCCGCGACGCCTTCCTGGCCAAGGCCGACGAGGGCGTGGTCGCGATCTACACGAAGATGCGGGCGGATGCCGCCGCGCTCCAGCTCGCCAACATGCCCGACGAGGGCGCCGCCGCGATCCTGACCAAGCTCAACGCCCGCACGGCGAGCGGAATCCTGAGCGAGATGGAGGCCGCCCGCGCCGCGCAGCTGGCCCGCATGATGACCGAGATGGGCAAGACCGGCGGGGGCAAATCCGATCCGGCCAAGAAGTCCCGCACGAGCGAGAAATCCTGATGCTGTCCAACACGTTCCGGGCCGGCCTGATCCTGGCGCTGGCGGCCCCCGCCCTCGGGGCCTGCAACACGCCGATGGACCGGATCGGCCAGGCGCCGCTGCTGACGCCGATCGGCACCGGCCTGCAGCCGCCGCGCGAGGCCCTGCCCACCAGCTACGGCTCCCTCGGGCGCCGCTCCTATCACTCGACCTGGGCGCCGGGCAGCGCCGAGATGTTCCAGGACCCGCGCGCCCGCAACGTCGGCGACGTGATCACGGTCTCGATCCTCATCGACGACAAGGCGCAGTTCGGCAATTCGAGCGACCGCTCGCGCAGCCAGAAGTCGGGCCTCGGCTTCGATTTCGGCTACGGCGTCTCGGGCCTGAAGGATTCGGCCACCGCCGATACCGGCATCCGCTCCTCCACCGAGACCAAGGGGGCGGGCAACATCGACCGCTCCGAGGTGCTGCGCCTGCAGGTCGCCGCCATCGTCACCGAGCAGATGCCCAACGGCAACGTGGTCATCAGCGGCTCGCAGGAGGTGCGGGTCAACAACGAGGTCCGCGTGCTCACCGTGGCGGGCATCGTCCGGCCGCGGGACATCTCGCGCAAGAACACGATCGACTACGACAAGATCGCCGAGGCGCGCATCTCCTACGGCGGGCGCGGCCGGATCTCGGACGTGCAGGGCCCGAGCTTCGGCCAGCAGGTCTTCGAGACCCTGGCGCCGTTCTGAGATCCGGAAGGCGGGAGCGGAGCCATGGCGGCCAAGACCGGCGACAAGACGGAGGCGAAGGCGGGCGGCGGCAAGGGCTGGATCCTGGCCCTCGCCCTGACCAGCCTCGTCGCCATCGGCACGGGCGGCGGCCTGGGCATGTACCTCCTGTCCACCGTGGAGAAGGCGGTGGACGTCAAGAAGAAGGACGAGGAGGACAAGGCGGTCAAGGTTCTGAAATACACCGGGGACGTGGCCCTGCGCAGCGTCGGCTCGGTGGTGACCAACCTCGCCGACACCCCGGACAACTGGGTCCGCCTCGAATCCTCGGTGGTGTTCAAGACCGGCAGCGTGCCGAACCCCGACGTGGCGCTCGCCGAGATCCGCTCCGACATCGTCGCCTACCTGCGCACCCTATCCCTGCGGCAGCTCGAGGGCCCCAGCGGCCTGCAGCACCTGCGCGAGGACCTCAACGAGCGCGTGGCGCTCCGCACGAAGGGGCAGGTGCGCGAGCTGATCGTCGAGATGCTGGTGGTGCAGTGATGGGGCGCAGTCGCGGCATCGGCCTCGCCAATCCCGCCGGGCCTGCGCGCCCTTCCGGCGACCGCCTCGGAGACGGGACGTGCTCGGGCTGCGCGGGTCCCCTCTCCTGGAAGGAGAGGGAGCCTGTGGCGCCCGACACCGGTGCGCGATGGCTCGCGAACCCGTTCGCCGAGCGGCGGTGCGGCGCGTGGCACACGGATGCGTCGGGGCTTGTGCCGCCTGTGACACGACCGGCTGGAACACCCATGAAACGCCTCGTCACCGCCGGCCTCGTCCTCGGCGCCGGGCTTGCTCTGGCCGGCCCGGCGCTGGCCCAGTCGGCCACGGGGCTGCCCGCCCTCGATGCGCTGCTGCCGGCCGGGAACGGGGCGGCGAGCGGGCGCATCCTGCAGCTCGTGGCGCTGCTCACCGTGCTGTCGCTGGCCCCCGGCCTTCTCGTCATGGTGACGAGCTTCACCCGGTTCGCTATCGCCTTCTCGTTCCTGCGCTCGGGCCTCGGCCTGCAGAGCACGCCGGCCAACATCTTCCTCGTCAGCCTGTCGCTGTTCATGACGTTCTACGTGATGGCGCCGACCTTCGACCGGGCCTGGAACGAGGGTTTGAAGCCCCTGACCGAGAACCGCATCTCGGAGGAGGAGGCGATCCCCAAGCTCGTCGAGCCGTTCCGGGAGTTCATGGTCCAGCACGTCCGGCCGAAGGATCTCCAGACCTTCACGGATCTCGCCAGCCGCAACATCCCCAAGGCCGAGGGCGGCGAGAAGATCGACCTGCGCATCCTGATCCCGGCCTTCATGATCTCGGAACTGCGCCGCGGCTTCGAGATCGGCTTCCTGATCGCGCTGCCGTTCCTGGTGATCGACATGATCGTCTCCACGATCGTCATGTCGATGGGCATGATGATGCTGCCGCCCACCGTGATCTCGCTGCCCTTCAAGGTGCTGTTCTTCATCCTCATCGACGGCTGGAACATGCTGGTGGGCGGATTGGTGCGGTCGTTTTTCTGAGCTCCGGTGGTTTTGCGGGCTCACCGCCGCCGAGCGGGCCGCCCGGCGCCCCGCGACGCAATCTCCGCGCAAGGCTGGCGGGTGAGAGGACGGTATCGGATCGCGGATCCGGAGCGGAGCAGCCCACCGAATGTCCGGTCTTCAGCACGCCGAACGGCTCTGGAACAACATCCTCGCGCTCGGCGGCCGGCGGATCGCCGCCCTGTCGCTGATCGGCGTGGTGGTCTTCCTCGCCGTCGGCCTCGGAGCCTACTATCTCAGCCGGCCCGCGCAGGAGCCGCTCTATACGGGCCTCAGCCGCGAGGATGTCGGCCGCATCGGCAGCGTGCTCAAGGACGCCAACATCCCGTTCGACGTCAGCGCCGACGGCGCGGCCGTGCTGGTGGCCTACGGCCACACCGCCCAGGCCCGGATGCTGCTGGCCGAGAAGGGCCTGCCCCAGAGTTCCAAGTCCGGCTACGAGCTGTTCAACGACCTCGGTTCGCTGGGCATGACCTCGTTCATGCAGGAGGTGACCCGCGTGCGCGCCCTGGAGGGCGAGATCGCCCGCACCATCCAGGGCATGAAGGGCGTCAAGGCCGCCCGCGTCCACATCGTGCTGCCCGACCGCGGCTCGTTCCGCCGCGACCAGCAGCCCCCCTCCGCCTCCGTGGTGGTGCGCACCGAGCCGGCCGACGACGTCAGCGGCGCCCAGTCGATCCGCCACCTCGTCGCCTCCGCCGTGCCCGGCATGAAGCCCGACCGCGTCACCGTGATCGGCTCGGACGGCTCGCTCCTGCTCTCGGGCGACGAGGCCTCGGCCGTGCCCACCGGCAAGATGGCGACCCTGGAGAAGACCATCGGCCACGAGGTCCAGGACAACATCCGCCGGACCCTGACCCCCTATCTCGGCGTCGGCAACTTCGAGGTCAGCGTCGCGGCGCGCCTGAACACCGACAAGACCGTGCAGAACGAGACCATCTTCAACCCGGACCAGCGCGTCGAGCGCTCGACCCGGGCCGTGCGCGAGACCGAGAACTCGCAGAACCGCAACGCCAGCCAGCGCGCGACCTCGACGCAGACGAACCTGCCCGACCAGCGCGCCCGCTCGGATGGCGGCGACACCGCCAGCAACGAGACGCAGAAGCGCGAGGATCTGACCAACTACGAGATCTCCTCGAAGACGATCCAGACGGTGAGCGACGGCTACAACATCAAGCAGATCTCGGTGGCCGTCCTCGTCAACCGCGCCCGCCTCGCCGCCCTGGCCGGCCCGGATGCCGGCAAGGCCGCCATCGACGCTCAGGTCGCCGAGATCGAGCAGCTCGTGGGTTCGGCCGCCGGCTTCAACAAGGACCGCGGCGACAACGTGAAGGTCGCCGCCGTCGGCTTCGTCAACGACGGGCAGGCCCTGGAGCCGGTGGCGCCCCTGAGCCTCACCGACGTGCTGATGCGCCAGTCGGCCACCCTGATCAACGCCGGCACCATCCTGCTGGTCGCGGGCCTGCTGATCTGGTTCGGCCTGCGCCCGGCCATGCGCGCCATCCTGGAGATCCCGGCCGCCCAGCAGGAGGAGGCCCGGGCCCTGGCGGCCGCGGCCGAGGCCCAGGCGCTGCCCGGCGCCGCCGCGAACGCGGCGCTCGCCGGCCCGAACGGCGTCCTCGACGCCGACCCGGACGCCGTCCCGAGCCTGGCGGGCCCCGCCCAGAGCCCGGTCGCCAGCATGATCGAAGACCTCACCGAGAAGCTGAACCGCTCGCCGCAGAAGAGACTTGAGCAGATGATCGAGGCCGACGAGGCGCAGGCCGCCGAGATTCTGAAGCGCTGGCTCGTGCGTGAGGCCGCGTGATGGCCCCCGCGATCGCTCGCCTCCTGCCCGACTTCTCCGACGCCGTGGCGCCGGTGCGCGCCGCTCCGGCCCCCCGGGCCGCCGCCCCCGCTTCCCCGCCGCCGCCCCGTCCCCCGGAGGGGCTCGCGGCCCTGCTGCGCAAGCCCGTGGAGCCGCCCGAGGACCGCGAGGCCCTGCTGCGCGCGGCCGAGGCCCGCGGCCTCGAGCGCGGACGCGAGCTCGGCCGGGCCGAGGCGGCGGCCGAGACCGCCACGGTGCTCGCCTGCCTGCAGGCCGACCACGCCGCGCACCTCACCGAGCTGCGCCAGGCCTGGTGCGGGCAGGAGGGCGACCGCCTCGCGGCCGGCTTCGCCGACGCGCTCCAGGCCCTCGGGGCCGGCCTGACCGACCGGGTCGGGCACCTGCTCGTGCCGGTGCTGACCGAGGCCCTGCGCCGCCAGGCCGTGGACGAGCTCGCCCAGAGCCTCGCCCGCATCCTCGGCGACGCCCGCGCGCCCGTGCGGGTGAGCGGCCCGGCCGACCTCCTCGACGCGGTGGCGGGCAAGCTCGGCCCGTTCGAGGCCGCCATCGCCTTCCAGCCCTCCGACGCCGTCGACGTCTCGGTCCAGGCCGACCAGACCGTGATCGAGACCCAGCTCGGCGCCTGGGGTCGCCTGATGACCGCCGCGGTGCGGGGAGCCTGACCCGATGGCGGACGAGGGCCACCACGAGATCATCATCATCAAGCGCCACGGCGACCACGAGGACGGTCACCACGGCGGCGCCTGGAAGATCGCGCTCGCCGACTTCATGACCGCCATGATGGCGCTGTTCCTGGTGCTGTGGCTCATCGGCTCCACCACCAAGGAGACGAAGTCGGCCATCGCCGAATACTTCAACCCGGTGAAGCTCGCCGATGCCAGCTTCGACCGGAAGGGCCTGCGCGACCCCCAGAACAAGCCCGGCGAGCCGGCGCCGGAGGAGGGCAAGCCCGACGGCGGCACCGGCGACAGCAAAGCCGAGGGCAAGGGCGGCAAGACGGACGGCCCCTCCGACGGCAAGGGCGCCTCCGGGCCGCCGGGCAGCCGCGCCCGCGAGGCGGCCCTGTTCCAGGACCCCTACGCGGTGCTGGCCAAGCTCGCCGCCGAGCTCGAGCCCGGCCCGGAGACGGCCTCGGCCGACGCCGTGGTGACCGAGACCGGCGAGCCCGGCATCAAGGGCGGCGAGGCCGCCCGCGATCCCTTCGATCCGCTCTACTGGCAGGTCGCGCCCCTGGCCAAGACCCGCACGGAGCAGGCCGGCTCCACCGGCACGGTGACGCCCCTGCCGCAGGAGGCCCGGCCCGACGTGCGCGCGGCCGCCCCCGGGACGAAGCCGGCGGCGATCAAGGTCGCCTCGGCCTTGCCCGGCGAATCCGACGCCAAGGTCCTGGCGCTGCTGGCCAAGGCCGAGCCGCCGAAGGACGCGAAGGCGGAGGCCAAGGCCGCGCAGGACGCGAAGGCCGCACAGGACGTGAAGGCCGCGCAGGAGGCGAAAGCGGCTGCGGACGCCAAATCGGCCGAAACCAAGTCGGCGGAGGCCAAGTCTGCGGAGGCCAAGTCTGCGGAGGCCAAGTCTGCCGAAGCAAAGTCTGCCGAAGCCAAATCCGTCGAAGCCAAGTCGGCCGAGGCGAAGGCGGCGGATGCCGCCGAGGCCGCGGCCATGGCCGAGATCAAGGCGGAGATCGCCAAGGTGCTGCCCGTGCAGGGCGGGACCCCGGCGCCGCGCACGGAGGTCCGCCGGACCGGCGAGGGCATCCTCATCAGCCTCACCGACGAGGCGAACTTCGCGATGTTCAGCGTCGGCTCGGCCGAGCCCCAGGCCAAGGTGGTGCGGGCCCTGGAGCAGGTCGCCCGCATCCTCAAGGACCGGCCCGGCCGGATCGTCGTGCGCGGCCACACCGATGCGCGCCCGTTCCGCTCCGAGGTCTACGACAACTGGCGCCTGTCCTCGGCCCGGGCGCAGATGGCCTCCTACATGCTCGTGCGCGGCGGCGTGCCCGATGCCCGGCTGGAGCGCATCGAGGGCTATGCCGACCGGCAGCCGCGCAATCCCGCCGATCCGAAGGCGGCCGAGAACCGCCGCATCGAGATCCTGCTGCGGGCGCGGCCCGAGTGATGCGGGCGCCAGCCTTGCGCCGCGCGGGGTTCGCCTGCCTTCTGCTCGCGGCGTCCGGCCTCGTCCCGGCGGCCCGGGCGGCGGATTCGCACGGCGGCGGCGACCATGGCGGGGGCGCGGCCCCGGCCGCCCCGATCGAGCCGCTGCCCGTCGCCCCGCGCCCGGTGCCGGTCGAGCTCGTGCGCACCCTGCAGCTGCTCCAGGACCGGATCGCCCAGGGCTCGGCCCAGGCCCATCAGGGCCAGCGCGCCTTCCTGTCCCTGGCCGAGTCGCGCATGCTCGGCCTCGCCCCCGAGGTCTGGGCCGATCCCGTCAGCGTGCACGCGGCGGTGACCTTCGCCCTGGGCGGCGGCGGCCCGGCGCTGCTGCGCCGCCTCCTCGCCGCGGGCACGGTGCCGGAGGCCGAGCGCCCGGTGGTATTCGGTTCGCTGGCCTATCTCGAGGGGCGCGAGAAGGAGGCCCGCGCGCTCCTCGTGAAGATCGATCCGCTGGTGGTGCCGGTCAGCCTCGGCGCCCAGCTCGCCCTAGCGCAATCCGCCCTGGTGGTGCGCGACGACCCGACCCAGTCGATCCGGCTCCTCGACCTCGCCCGCCTGCTCGCCCCCGGCACCCTGGTGGAGGAGGGGGCGCTGCGCCGCGAGATCTTCGTGCTGGCCCAGGCCAACGACCTCGCCCGGTTCGAGACCCTGGCGGTGCAGTACCTGCGCCGCTTCCGCCACTCGGTCTATGCCGGCAATTTCCGCCAGCGCTTCGCCGCCGCGCTCACCCGCCTCGACTTCGCTGGCGACGATGCCCGCTTCATGCGGCTCCAGGCCATGCTCGACGAGATCGAGGTCGAGGGCCGGCGCGAGCTCTACCTCCTCGTCGCCCGCGCCGCCCTGGACCAGGGCAAGACCGCCACGGCGGTGTTCTCGGCCGAGCGCGGCGTCACCCTGGCGGAGCCCGGCTCCGTGGAGGCGGTGCGCGCCCGCCTCTACCGGGCCGCGGCCCTGGTGGTGGTGGACGGGCGCTTCGAGGAATCGGTCGAGACCCTGCGGATGACCGACCGCACCGTGCTGGAGCCGGCCGACCGCGACCTCCTCGACGCCGCCCTGTCGACCGCCCGGGAGATTCGCGGCGGCCTGCCCGCGCCAGTCCCGGTCCAGGCGGCGCCGACGGGCCCCCGGGTGCTGCCGGTCGCGCCATCCATCGCCCGGGCGCAGGACGCCATCGGGCGCATCGACGAGATCATGCGGAGGAGCGAGCGTTGAACACTCTCGGTGCCACGAGTCCCGGGCCCCGCGCCCTCGGGGATGCGCCCGGCCCCCGCGGCGCGGGCGCCGACGCGCCGGACACGGGCCGCGACGGCTTCGGCGCCGTGCTCGGCGCGCTGTCCGGCGGACGCCCGCCGGAGGAGGCTGCCCCCGCCGAGGCCGACCGGCCGGCGGGCCGCCGCGAGGACGAGGCCGGGGAGGGCGCCGGAACGCCGGCTGCCGGCGAGGAGGCGAACCCACTGGCGCTCCTGGCCCTCGTGGCGCCGATGGCCGCGCCCGCCGGGGCGCCGGCCCCGAAGGCCCCGCCGATCTCCCTCGAGACCCTGGTCGCCCGCGCCCTGCCGGCCGGTGCGGCCGTGCCCCCGGGGCAGGCGGGCGCCGGCGCCCCCGGGGTCCCGGCCGGAGGACCGGAGACCGCGCGCGGGCCGGACCTGATGGCCGGGATGGCGCCGGTCGTCGCCGGCCTCGTGCCGCAGCCCGCGGGCAGCGAGGCCCGGACCCGCGTCGCCGTGCTCCAGCGCGAGACCCATTTCGCGCCGGTGCTCCCGAGCCTCCTCGGCGGATCGCAGGCGGCCCAGCGCGCGGCCACGGTCGGACCGACGACCGGTGCCGCGCCGGCGCTGCCCGGTGCCGCACCGCTGCTGCCCGATGCCGCCGCGCTCCAGGCCTCCGGCGGAACGCCCGCACCGGTCGCGGCGGCCGCGTCGGCGAGCGCCGTCGCCGCGCTGCCGGGGACGTCCGAGGCGGCCCCGTGGACCACGCTGGCGGGGCCGGCCCTCGCCGGATCGCCGGCCTCCGGTGCCGCGCAGCAAGCCCCGGCCGCGCCCGCCGCCGCGCTCCCGGCGGCGCCGGCCGCCACCCTGGCGGTGCCCGCTGCCCTCGCCGCCGCCGCGTCCGGCCCGCAGCCTCCGCCGGTTCCGACCCCGGGCGAGGTCGTGGCCCCCGGGCGCGCGCCTGCGCCGCGGATCGCGCGCACGGAGGCCGCCGAGGGCCAGGCCACGGCGCCGACCCCGATGCTGCGGGCCGAGCCGGTCTCGGCCTCCCTCGGCAGCGCCCGCGCGGCCGGTCCCGGCCCCGAGCCGGCCCTGCCGGGGCTCGCCGAGCCGGGCGTGGCCGCCGTACCGCCGGCCGCCGGAGCCCTGCCGGGTCCCGCCTCCGCGCCGGCCCAGCAGGTCGCCGAAGCCGTCCTGGCGGAACTGTCGCGCGGCCCGGCCGCGGCCGGCGGCCTGCCCGGCGCCCCGGCGGGGGAGGGCCCCCTGAAGCTCCTCACCCTGCAGCTCCATCCGGCCGATCTCGGCACCGTGCTGGTGCGGATGCGCCTGCGCGACGGGCAGCTCGAGATGAGCCTGCATGCCAGGAGCGAGGATTCGGCCCGCCTGCTCCGCGAGGGCGGCGAGGTCCTCAATGATCTCCTGCGCCAGGGCGGCTACCGCCCCGAGAGCGTCACCGTCACGGTCGCGTCGAGCAGCGCGGACGGGCGCGGGGCCCAGGGGAATCCAGGCTCGCAACAGGGACAGGGCGCACAAGCCTTCCCGGGCCAGGGCGAAGCCGGTGCGAACCAGGGCCGACCCAGCCCGGACCAGGCCGGGCGCCGGTCCTCCCCGGAGGGCGATCCGACCGTCCCCGACAGCCACGAGCGGATGCATGAGAGCGTTTCGAGCAGCCCTGAGCGCAGCGGCGTCTACCTCTAGCCGCGGCGGCATCCTCCCCGGCCTCGGCGGGGCGTTGCTGAGCCTCGGCGCAGCCCTCGCCAACAGCGCGCCCCCGGCCCCGGGCAAGGCCGCTTCGCTGCCCGCCTCGGCCAACATCTGCGAGCGCGAGATGGCGGGCGCCTCGGCCAAGCACGGCGTGCCGCTGGGCGTGCTCTACGCGGTCGGGCTGACCGAGAGCGGCAAGCGCGGCTCGCTGCAGCCCTATGCCATGAACATCCAGGGCCGGGCCTATTTCGGCACCAGCGCGGCCGACGTGATGAGCCAGCTCGCCCAGGCGCGGGCCAGCGGGATCAAGCTCGTCGATCTGGGCTGCATGCAGATCAACCACCATTATCACCGCGAGAAGTTCACCAGCCTGGAGGCGATGATCGACCCGCGCCAGAACGTCGAGTACGCGACCTTGTTCCTGAAGCAGCTGAAGGCGCGCGAGGGCAGCTGGACCCTGGCGGTGGCGCGCTACCATGCGGGGCCGAACAACAATCCGGCCCAGAAGCAGTATGTCTGCCGGGTCATCACCAACATGGTCGCCACCGGCTTCGGCGCCTGGACGCCGGGCGCGCGCAGCTTCTGTCAGTAGGGCGCCCGCGGGCTCGGGGACGCACCGAAGCGTTGTCCCGGTACGCCCGCCCGTGGGACCGATGGGGTCCGGACGTCCTCCGGGGCAGCCGACACCGATGACGTCGCCCCCATCCAGCGCCGAGTTCGGCTCCGCCTCGGAACGCACATCCATCCTGGAACGCACATCCATCTTGGAACGCACATCCACTTCGGAAGGGAACGCCGATGGCCTTCGCCTGTACCATCCCTGCGGTCGCCACCGTGCAGCAGGACGACGCGACCGTGCGGATCACCCGGTGGGACTTCGCGCCCGGCGCGGTCACCGGCTGGCATGAGCACGGATGGCCCTACTTCGTGGTGATGCTGGTGGCCGGAACCCTCAGGGTCCACGACGGCGACCGGGTCACGGACACCGCCCTGGAGGCCGGACAGGCCTATGGCCGCCCGGCCGGCATCCGCCACGACGTGATGAACGGCTCCGCGCACCCGATCGCCTTCGTCGAGATCGAGGTGAAGCGTCCGGATGCGCTCGTCACGCGGCCGGCCGGTCCCACCTAGACGAGGGACCGGCCCCGTGCCCTGAGTGGGTTCCTGGTCCGCGAGAACTTGGCCCGAACCGCGGACCACGGGTTCTGCGCATCTGGCTGCAGGTTCTGGCCGGTCTCGGTACGGTCGAGCGTCGGCGGGATCGGTGGCCAATGCTGTCGAAAGGCAGCAGATGTGCCGGAGCGCACCGGCTCATCTCAAAGTACACTTGAGACGCTGCAAAATTTAATTTGGAGACCGAATTCGAGGATTTTGCACTCATGCATTGAGGGCATGGCTACGGACCGTGAACCCTTCACCCCCTCCTCGGAAGCATGCGTTATAGTGGCTGGAATCACCGGGTGACGCACTATGGTGCGTTGCAAAATCAGCAAGTCGCAGCGCACAAAAATGTGGTTCTATCTCCTCAACGGCGGGCCCGTCGCTCGCCAAACCGGAGATTTCAGATGCGCGCGACCCGCTTCATTGCCCTGACCGTCCTTGCTTCCGCGACCTTCGCCACCGGCGCCGCCATGGCGGGCGAGGCCCTCTACCTGACGCCGCCGCTGTTCCGCGAGCAGGCCCGCGAGACCCAGCAGGTCCGCAGCGTCAGCGAGCTGACCACCACCCCCCAGCCCGTCGCCCCGGCGAAGTCCGTCGCCGCGCCCAAGACCGCCAACGTCGCCGGCGAAGTCGAGACGACCGGTTCCTTCTGAGCGGCCGAACGGCCGACGGACAGCGTCGACCCTGGTCCGCTGTCCGGCCCCGTGAACACCCGGCTCGTCGGGCGGTCTCGTCCGGCCCCGGTGAGCCCGCCGCGTCGATCGGGTTCGGCCACGGGTGGCGCCTTGCGCGTGACACGCGGGCCGCTCCGGAACGGCTCGTGACCGCCTCGCGAGCCGGAGCGGCGATCGCCTCGCGGGTGCCGCCGCCCGCCGGGCTCAGCCGACGAAGGTGTAGCCCATGAAGCGCTTGGCCTCGATCGGATCGTAGCCGAGGCGCTGGCTCAGCTTCTTGCGCAGCTTGCTGACGTGGCCCTCGATCACGCTCTCCTCCAC
Organism: Methylobacterium sp. TK31; assembly: GCF_055361545.1. Classification (NCBI taxonomy): domain Bacteria; kingdom Pseudomonadati; phylum Pseudomonadota; class Alphaproteobacteria; order Hyphomicrobiales; family Methylobacteriaceae; genus Methylobacterium; species Methylobacterium sp. TK31. The sequence goes on from NZ_CM143964.1 coordinate 4,671,842, forward strand.
GCCGTTGCTGTAGACGCCGTAGACGATGTTGTAGATCTGCGACTTCGTCATCCGCCGGCCCCGGTTGCGCACCAGGCATTCGAGGATGTGGCGCTCGCGACGCGGCAGCGGCAGCACCTCGCCGTCGACCTCGGGGTCGCGCCCGTCGAAATGCACCTTGAGGCGCTCGGGTTCGGGCGCCGCCTCGCGGGCCGGGCTCGCCTGGGCGTTCACCCGCCGCCAGATCGCCTCCGAGCGGGCCAGGATCTCACGGATGTGGACGGGCTTGGGCAGCACGTCGTCGATGCCGGCCTCGAAGAGCTGCAGGGTCTGGTCGAGGGAGCGCACGTCGCTCAGGGCGATGATCGGCGCGCGCGACATCTTGCGGATCAGGGTCGCGCACTTCGCCCGGCCCGCGAAGTCGCCGAGGAGGAATCCCTGGATCGCTTCGCGGTCGACCCGGGAGGAGGACTGGAACCAGTGGGTGAATTCCTGCGGGTCGAGGCCGAGGGAGGAGATGCCCTCGCGGTCGAAACTCGCCTTGTAGCCTGAATTCACCGACGGCCGCTCGTCGACCAGGACATACATCATCAATCTCCGGATGAGCTTGCGACAGTCGGGATCTCTGTTGAATTACGGACGGGAAACAGGACGAACTCCAGTCGTGCCGGGCCATAGCCTTCGCAGGCCATTTCGACGCGACTGTCCGAGTCGCCCATCATTCAGCAATGTCGGGCATCGCCGGTGCCGTCAATGACGTTCGCAGCACACGCGGATGTGATCACGCATTTCGGGCGGCCGCAAACCGTCGCGGCACTGCGCGTCGCGTGACGGCGCCCCGCTCGGGAAGCCGCGCGGATCAGGCGGCGGCGCGGCTCAGGCGGGCGTCGGCCAGCGCGCTCTCGAAGCCGTTCAGGCAGAAATCCGGCCCCTGGTCGGCCAGGATGCGCTGGATCGCGACGCCCACATAGACGCCGTCGAGGATGAGCTTGAAGAACACCGTCACGGGCTCGGTGACGAATTCCATGTCGAGCACCACGGTGAGCGAGCGGCCCCAGTCGAAGCGCACGTCGGCCCCGTCCGCATACGCGATGGTGGCCTCCTTGAAGTAGGGCTCTGCGGAGGAGGCGACGAGATCGGCGATGTTGCCGTGGCGGGCCGCCTGCACCCAGCCGATCAGGATGCCGCCGTCGAGGAGGCAGAGTTCGGCGATGAAGTCCCGGATCGCGTTGGCGAAGACGCGCTCGGCATCGGCGAGCACGTCCGGAACATCCGTCGAAACGGCATCGGAAGAGGAGGAGAACGCCTCGGACATCAGCGGGCCTTCGAGAACAGGAAGAACAGGATCTGAGCCACTGCGCTGTAGAACTCCGCGGGAATCATCTGGTCCACCTCGACACTGTCGTACAGGGACCTTGCCAGAGGCTTGTCTTCCACGACCGCGATGCCGTTGGCCTCGGCGATTTCTCGGATTCGCAGCGCCACCAGATCCTTCCCCTTGGCGAGGACCAGGGGAGCGGGCTGCTCGTCCCGCGCATACCGGAGCGCGATGGCGTAGTGGGTCGGATTGGCGATGACCACGGTAGCCTGCTTCACGTTGGCCAGCATGCGCTTGCGGGAGCGGTCCTGCGCCAGGGAGCGCAGGCGGCCCTTCACCAGCGGATCGCCCTCGGTCTGCTTGTGCTCGTCCTTGAGGTCCTGCTTCGACATCCGCAGGGAGCGCTGCCAGCGCAGGCGCGACCAGACGAGGTCCGCCGCCACGATGACGATGGTGGCGATGCAGACGACCGAGATGAGCCGGATCGAGACGGTGAGGATGAGATCCGGGATCTGGCTCGGGTCGGAGAACATGGCACTCACGGCTTTGCTGCCCTCCGAGCGCAGGAGCAGCAGGCAGACGAGACTGATGCTTAAAAATTTAAGGACCGATTTCAGGAACTCGACCTGACCCGCTTTTCCGAAGATTCGTCCCCAGCCCGCCATCGGCGAGACGCGCGACCATTGCGGGCGGATGCGTTCGCCCACGAGGCTCGGCACGTTCTGGACGAGGGCGGAGACGAGGCCGCAGAGGCCGAGGATCAGCACGACCGGAATCAGAAAGCGCGCGGCGGCCAGCGCAGTTCCTTCCAAGATCCGGGCGACGTCCTGATTGTTCTCCAGGGCGAAGTCTCGGGGATGGTCGAGGAAGGGCGCGAGGGACTGGAGCAGCGGCCCGACCGCGTCGCGCACCACGAAGCTCAGGGCGATGAGCAGGCCGAGGATCGAGGCGAAGATCGGGGCCTCCCGGGAGAACGGGACGTCGCCCTTGTCGAGCGCCTCGCGGATCTTCCGCTCGGAGGCGGCTTCGGTCTTGCTCTCCTGATCCTCGTCTGACATCGCGAAGCCGGGTCAGGCCGCCGTCCCTAGCGGACGAGGGCCTCGACCTCGCCCCCGGAATTGATCTCCAGCTCGCCGCGCCCGGCCATCTCCAGGGCGAGGTCGGTGATGCTGCGGCGCGCCTCGGTGACGTCCTTCTGGGCCGCCGGCTCGCCGCCGTTCAGCTCGTGCTCGACCATGCGGCGCACGCGGGCGGAGAGCGCGCTCAGGATGACGCCCCGGAACTCCGCGTCGGTGCCCTTGAGGGCCAGGACCAAGCGGTCGTTCGGCACGGCGTCGAACAGGGTCGTGCGGGCCCGGGGCTGCAGCTTGACGATGTCGTCGAAGGTGAAGAGCAGCCCCTTCAGGATCTCCACCGATTTCGGGCGCGACTCGGACAGGCTGGTCAGCACCTCGTCGATCTGGGTGCGCTCCATCTTGTTGATGATGTCGGCCATCTTGGCGTGGGTGTCGGCCCCGGAATTGCGCGCGCCGTTGGCGAGCAGGTCCTCGTGCAGGGCGCGCTCGATCAGCTCGATCACGCTGTCGCCGACCGGCTTGAAGCTCAGCATCCGCCGCATCACGGTGTTGCGGGTCGGCTGGGGCAGGTGGGCCATCACCTTGGCGGCCGCCGCGGGCTTGAGGCGCGACAGGACCAGGGCCGCCGTCTGCGGGTGCTCCTTGACGAGGTAGCTCGCGATCACGCCCTCGGGCACCGTGGCCAGGCGCTCCCAGACCGAGCGCGTGGCATCGCCCCGGACATCGGCCAGGATCTCGGCGATCTGGTCGGCGGGCAGCAGGCCGGTGAGCAGCTTCTCCACCTCCGAGGCCGTGCCGACGAGGCGGCCGTCGGCGGCGAATTCGTGGGAGAACATCTCGACGATGTCGTCGAGCTGGTGGGCGCTGACGGTGCCGAGCTGGGTCGCCGAGCGCGTGATGCGCTTGATCTCCTCGGGTTCGAAATACTTCAGCAGGCGTCCGGCCGCGGGCTTGCCCATGGCGAGCAGCAGGGCCGCGACCTCGTCCACGGGGTTGAGGTGCCGGTGGACACCCTGCGTCCGGTGGGGGATCGGCACGCTCGCCACGGGTTCGTCCTCAGCCGTTCTGGCCGGCATCGGCCGGACCGACGATCTCGGTCAGGGAGACGCCGAAGCGGGAATTGTCCTCCTCCACCACCACGATCTCGCCCCGGGCCACGACCCGGCCGTTGACCGTGACGTCGACGGGCTCGCCAACCCGGTGGTCGAGGGGCACGATGGCGCCGCGCCCGAGCTTCATCAGGTTGGCCACCGGCATCGTCGCCGAGCCGAGCACCACCTGGATCAGCACCGGGATGCGCAGGATCGAATCGAGGTTGCGGCCGTCGCCGATGCGCGCGTCCGCCACCTCCGGCCCGGCCCCGACGGGGGAGACGGTCGGGAATACCGCGGCGGCGGGGGCGGCGGAGAGGTCCGCGTCGTCGAAGGGGCTGTTGCTCATCGTCCGCTCGTCAGGGGCTGCAATCGAAGGTCAGGGGAGAGTCGGCTGGCAGCGGAGGGGAAAGGATCGGGGAAAGTCGGCCGGGGCGCAAGCGGATCGGCGCGCATTAGCGGCCCTGCGTGCCGTGCGCGGCCACTTGCGTGCCGCCTGTGGCCGCGGGACCGCGCCGGACGGCCTCCAGCTCCGCCAGGATCTGGCGGGCCTCGCCCAGGCGCTCGTCGAGGTCCTCCAGGATCGCGCGGCCCTCGGTGCTGAAATTGCGCACCGCGTCGCCCGCCTGGGCCAGGGCGTGGCCGGACTGGGTCAGGATGCGGCCGTACTCGGCCTGGGTCCGGTCGAGGCGCTTCAGCTTGAGGTACATCGGCACCACGCAGGCGCTCGTCGCCACGAGGGCCACGAGGAGGATGGTGTCAACCCACGGTGTCATCGGCCCTGCCTTCCTTGTCCTGTGCGATGGCCTCGTCGACCCGCAGCACGTAGGAGCCCTGGGCCTGGCCCATGTGGCACCAGAACAGCGGCCGGTCGTTGCCCTCGAGCTTCACCCGCGTCGTGGGCGTCGCGTCCAGGCCGATGATCTGGCCGACCTTCAGGTCGGCGATCTCGCCCAGCGTCAGCAGGCGCTCCTCGAGCACCGCCCGCAGGGTCACCTCCGCCTTCTGCACCTCGCTGGCGATCTGCTGCGTCCATTTCGGGTCGCGCGCGGCGGTGTCGCCGGTGAGCACCTTCGAGAGGGCCGGGCGCATCGGGTTGATCACCGACTGGGGCAGGATGAGGAACATCTCGCCGCCGCGGTTCAGCGCCTGGATCGTGAACTTGGCCTCCACGGCCTTGTTGTTGCGCCCGCCGATCACCGCGAATTCCATCCGGGTCTCGGTCCGCTCCAGCCGGAACGGCGTCGCGGAGACGAGGGAGAACGAGGATTCCAGGGCCTTGCCGACCTGTTCGAGGATGGTCTGGGCCAGCCGGATCTCGAGACCCGAGAAGGCGCGCTCGTCCTCCACCGGCGGCTCGGCCCCGTCGGCGCCGAAGAGGGCCTCCAGCAGGGTGAAGAGGAAGTCCCGGTCGAGGCCGACGAGGATGTGGCTGTCCCATTCGGGGGCGTGGAAGATGCCCGCCACTGCGTTGTTCTCGTAGGCGTCGAGCATCTCGCCGAAGCGGCCGCTGCCGAAGCCGTGAAAGGCGAAGTAGACCGGCGAGGCGACGAGGGGCTTGAGGTTGTCCGAGCAGGCCGAGGTGAGGCGGTCGAACACCACGCTCAGCATCGGCATGCGGTCGAGGGACAGGCCCCCGGCCTCGATCAGGCGCGCCCGGATGTCGGCGGCGTTCCCGGCGGAGGAATCCATACTCAGGCGGCCTCGCGCTGTGCGCCGCCGTTGACGGTGGCGTTCTCGACCTCGTCGATGGTGGGCCGGTCGCCCAACGAGATGCCCTTGCGGCCATGCTCGACGGCGATCTGCGGCACCGCCCCGCCCATGTAGGCGATCAGGGTCTGCTTGACGATGACGTAGACGTGGTTCTGCTTCTCGCGGATGGTCTTGATCTTGATCGCGAAGGGGGCCAGCACGCCGTAGGACATGAACACCCCGAAGAATGTCCCCACGAGTGCGGCGCCGATGAGGCCGCCGAGGATCTGGGGCGACTGGTCGAGGGCGCCCATCGCCTTCACGATGCCGAGCACCGCCGCCACGATGCCGAGCGCCGGCATCGCCTCGGCCACCGTGGTCACGGCGCCGTAGGGCTTGAGGCGGTCCTTGCGGTAGCCGCTGATCTCCTCGTCCATCAGCGCCTCGATCTCGTGGGCGCGGGCGTTGCCGATCAGGATCAGGCGGGCGTAGTCGCAGATGAAGAGCACGAGGTCGGCGTTCTTGGCGACGTCCGGATAGGCCTTGAAGATCTCGGAATTGGCCGGGTCGTCGAGATGCGGCTCGACCTCGTTGCGGGGCTTGGTCTTCAGCTCGCGCATCAGGGCGTGCAGCAGGCCGAGGATCGCCAGGTAGTCCTTGCGCTTGGGCACCTTGCCGGTGAGGGCGTCCATGCTCGCCTTGCCCGAATCCACCACCGTCTTCATCGGGTTGGCCATCACGAAGGTGCCCGCCCCCATCCCCCCGATGATGACGAACTCCCAGGGCTGCCAGAGCACGACGAGGTGGCCGCCCATGGCGACGAAGCCGCCGAGCATGCAGCCGATTGCGATGACGAGGCCGATCAGAACGCCCAAGGCTCTACGCCTCCGATGGGGGTGAGAAATCCGATGCAGCGGACCTACGCAGGATCGCTTGCGCGGGGCTGGCAGGATCGCTCGCGCGGGGCCGGCAGGACAGCGGGCTTCGGGCGGGTCGGTCGGCGCGCGGCAGAATCGCACCGGCGGCCGGCCCGCGCGTTAGGGAGGGACCGATCCCTCCGCGAGACCCGCCATGAGCAGCCCCCCGACCTCCGGCAACGACCACGAGCCCGCCACCGTCAACGTCTCCGAGCCCTGGACCCTAGCCTACTGGGCCCGCCGCTTCGAGGTGCCGCGCGAGGAGGTCGAGGCCGCCGTGGCGGCGGTGGGCCACGATCCCGCGAAGGTGGCCGCGCAGCTCGGCCGGCCCTGGCCCTTCGAGGGCAGCGGCATCGTCTGAGGGCGCCCCGTCAGCGCCGTCCGGTCGAGCCGAAGCCGCCGCTGCCGCGCGTGCCGGGCTCTCCGGAGGATTCCCCCGCGCCTGAGGCGTCGCGGATGGTGAGTGCCGGCCGGGTCACGCGGCTGAAGACGAGCTGGGCGATGCGGTCGCCGGGCTCGATGCGCAGGCCGGGCCCGTCCGGGTTGCGGTTCCAGGCCGAGATCATCAGCGGGCCCTCGTAGTCGGCGTCGATCACGCCGGTGCCGTTGCCGAGGACGAGGCCCTCGCGATGGCCGAGGCCGGAGCGCGGGAAGACGAGGCCGCACCAGGCCGGGTCGCGGATCGCCAGGCCGAAGCCGGCCGGGATCAGGGCCGGCGGCCCCTGCGGCGCCAGCTCCAGGGTCGCGTCCAGGCAGGCATGGAGGTCGAGGCCCGCGGCCTGGGCCGAGCCCCAGCGGGGAAAGCCCCAGCCGGAGAGGCGCGCGTCGAGGAGGCGGATCTCGACGGCGAGGTCGGGGTTCACGCGGGCCGGGCCGCGATGGCGTCGGCCAGGGCGACGGTGCGGGCGGCCTCGGCCGCGTGCAGGCGCTCCACCATCCGGCCGTCGAGGCCGATGACGCCCCGGGCGCGGTTCTCCGGCTCGGCGAAGGCGGCCAGGATGCGCCGGGCCCAGGCGACCTCGTCCGCGCCCGGACCGAAGGCGGCGTTGGCCGGGGCGATCTGGTCGGGGTGGATCAGCATCTTGCCGTCGAAGCCGCAATCGCGCCCCTGCGCGCACTCGGCCGCGAAGCCCGTCGCATCGCGAAAATCGTTGTAGATGCCGTCGATCACGTCGATCTCGTAGGCGCGGGCGGCCGCGATCACGCTCATCAGCCAGGGCATCAGGGCCGGCCGGCCCGGCACGCCCAGGCGCAGCCGGCTGGCCTTGGCGAGGTCGTTCGGCCCGACCATCAGGCAGGCGAGGCGGGTGTCGACGTCCCGGGCCGAGCTCGCGATGTCGGCGAGGTGCAGGATCGCCATCGGGCTCTCGATCATCGCCCAGGTCCGGGTCCGGTCCGGCGCGCCGAGGCGGCGCAGGCGCGAGCCCACCGCCACCAGGGCATCGGCGCCCGTCACCTTCGGCACCACGATGGCGTCGGGCCCGGCCGGCGCGATGGCGGCGAGGTCGGCCTCGCCGTAGGGCGTCTCCAGGGCGTTGATCCGGACCACGACCTCGCGCGGGCCGAAGCCGCCCTCGGACACCGCCCGGGCGACCGCCTCCCGCGTGGCGGCCCGGGTCTCGGGCGCCACCCCGTCCTCGAGGTCGATCATCACCACGTCGGCGGGGAGCGTGCGGGCCTTCTCCAGCAGCCGCGGGTTCGACCCCGGCATCGCCAGGACGCTGCGGCGCGGGCGGATCTCGGTCATGGCGCATCCCTTGGCTGGCGGTCGGGGATCGGGCGCCGTGCGACCGCACCCGGCGGGCGAGGCCGGTTCGCTCCCGTCCGGGCCGACTCGATCCGCGGATTCGGCGATAGCCTCCCGCGTAGCGCGATTCAAGGCGTGGTCGCGGGCCGGGCGGTGCGCCGGTTCGCGTCCGGCCATCCCCGGTAAAATGCCCGGATCGCAGCCCGTCCGCCCCGCCGGGGGCGTCTGTCATCGAACTGTCGCGCAATCGTCATACCGCCTTTGTCCAAGCGACCGTATGGCGCAGTGCACAACGGCTCGGGACCTCGTTCCCGGGCCGCTGCACGCTCCCCCAGGAGACCAGCACATGAAATTCACGACCCTCGCCGCCCTCGCGGGCCTCGGCCTCGCCACCCTCGCGCCCGCCCAGGCGGCCGACATCACCGGAGCCGGCGCGACGTTCCCCTTCCCGGTCTACTCCAAGTGGGCCGAGGCCTACCGCAAGGACAGCGGCATGGGCCTGAACTACCAGTCGATCGGCTCGGGCGGCGGCATCAAGCAGATCCAGGCCAAGACCGTCGATTTCGGCGCCACCGACGCGCCGCTGAAGGGCCCCGCCCTGGAGAAGGACGGCCTCGTCCAGTTCCCCACCGTCATGGGCGGCGTCGTCACCGTGGTGAACATCCCGGGCGTCGAGCCGGGCAAGCTGAAGCTCACCGGCGAGCTCATCGCCGAGATCTATGCCGGCAAGATCGCCAAGTGGTCGGACGCCAAGATCGCCAAGCTCAACGAGGGCCTGAAGCTCCCCGACGCCAACATCACCCCGGTCTACCGCTCGGACGCCTCCGGCACGACCAACATCTTCACCACCTACCTCTCCCAGGCCTCCGAGGCCTGGAAGAAGGAGTTCGGCGCGGCCACCACGGTGAGCTGGCCCGTGGGCCAGGGCGGCAAGGGCAACGAGGGCGTCACCGCCACCGTCAAGCAGGTCCCCAACGCCATCGGCTACGTCGAGTCGGCCTACGCCAAGCAGAACAAGCTCAGCCACACCCTGATCCAGAACAAGGCCGGCAAGTTCCCGCAGCCCGACGACAAGGCCTTCCAGGCCGCCGCCGCCAGCGCCGACTGGAAGTCCGCCCCCGGCTTCGGCATCTCGCTGACCGACCAGGCCGGTGAGGGCGCCTGGCCGATCACCGCCGCGACCTTCATCCTGGTCCACAAGGACCCGGTCGACCCGGCCAAGACCGCCGACGTGCTGAAGTTCTTCGACTGGGCCTACAAGAACGGCGACAAGCTCGCCACCGACCTCGACTACGTGCCGCTGCCCGACGCCGTCGTCGGCCAGATCCACGACGCGTGGAAGGAGATCAAGGGCAAGGACGGCAAGCCCGTCCTCAACATGTGAGCCGGACCTCGCGGGCCCCGGCCCGCGAGACCCCGGGGGCGAGCCACCGCGCCCTCACGCTCCGCGACAGACGAGCCCGGCCCCGCGGCGCCGGGCTCCCCCCGCCAAGCCGCTTGGCAACGCCCTTGGCGATTCCCTTTGCAACGCCCTTGGCGATTCCCTTTGCAACGCCCTTGGCGATTCCCTTGGCAACGATCCGGTGGTCCCCTCTCGCGCCGGCGCCCGGCGCGGGGTAGGACGCCGCCCGGTGAAGAGAAGACATTCGGATGGCCGCCTTGACTGACCAGATCGCCCTGACGCGCGACCGCGCTTCGGCCCGGAAGAAGCCCGGCGGCCTCGGCGACTCGCTCTTCCGCGCGGCCTCCTACGGCGCGGCGCTCCTGGTCCTGTTCGTGCTCGCCGGCATCCTGGGCTCCATCGCCTACGGCGCCTGGCCGGCCTTCGCGGAATTCGGCTTCGGCTTCATCACCTCCAGCGCCTGGAACATCGGGCAGGAGCAGTACGGCGCCCTCGTGGCCATCGTCGGCACCCTGGCCTCGGCGGTCCTCGCCCTGCTCATCGGCGTGCCGCTCTCGCTGGGCATCGCCGTCTACCTGACGCAGCTCTGCCCCGGCTGGGCGCGCAAGCCGGTCTCGATGACCATCGAGCTCCTCGCCTCCGTGCCGAGCATCATCTACGGCATGTGGGGCCTGTTCGTGTTCGCGCCGCTCTTCGCCCGCTTCGTGCAGGTGCCGGTCTCGAACCTGGTCGAGGGCATGCCCATCGTCGGCACCCTGTTCTACGCCCGCGTCCCCTCGGGCGTCGGCATCCTCACCGCCGGCATCATCCTGGCGATCATGATCGTGCCCTTCGTGGCCTCGATCACCCGCGACATGCTCGACCAGATCCCGACCGTGCTGCGCGAGAGCGCCTACGGCATCGGCTGCACCACCTGGGAGGTGGTGCGCTACGTCCTCGTGCCCCAGGCCTCGGTCTCCATCATCGGCGCGATCATGCTCGGCCTCGGCCGGGCGCTGGGCGAGACCATGGCGGTGACCTTCGTCATCGGCAACGCCAACCGGCTCTCGGGCTCGGTCTTCGACCCGGGCTCCACCATCGCCTCGCGCATCGCCAACGAGTTCAACGAGGCCGACGGCCTGCAGCTGAATTCGCTGATGGCGCTGGGCTGCATCCTCTTCGTCATCACCTTCTTCGTCCTGATCATCGCCCGCATCCTCACCCGCCGCGCCAAGGTCGCGTGAGGCCGATCGCCTGAAGCCTCCCCCCGTTCTCCGAGACGTCAGGAACCCGTCATGGACGCTGCCAACCCCCTCGCCACCACCGCCCCGCCGGCCCGGATCAGCCGAATCCGCTCCAGCCGCCGGATCGCCGACAAGACCCTGATCCTGGCCAGCACCCTCGCGACCCTGGTCGGCATCGTCGTCCTCGGCTCGATCCTGTTCATGCTGGTGGTCGAGGGCATCAAGGGCTTCTCGCCCACCCTCTTCACCGAGCCGACGCCGGGCCCCGGCTCCGAGGGCGGCGGCATCGCCAACGCGATCCTCGGCAGCCTGGTGATGACCCTCCTGGGCATCCTGGTGGCGACCCCGGTCGGCGTGATGGCCGGCACCTTCCTGGCGGAGTACGGCCGCAACTCGAAGCTCGCCGACGTCATCCGCTTCCTCAACGACATCCTGCTCTCGGCGCCCTCGATCCTGATCGGCCTGTTCGTCTACACGCTGATGGTGCGCCCGATGGGCTCCTATTCCGGCTGGGCCGGCGCGGTGGCGCTCGCCATCATCGCCACCCCGGTCATCGTGCGCACCACCGAGGACATGCTGCGCCTCGTGCCCGCGACCCTGCGCGAGGCCGGCGCGGCGCTGGGCGCCCCGCCCTCCATCGTGATCAAGAGCATCACCTGGCGCGGCGCCAGCGCCGGCATCGTCACCGGCATCATCCTGGCGCTCGCCCGCATCGCCGGCGAGACCGCGCCGCTGCTCTTCACCGCGCTGAACAACAACAGCTGGTTCGGCGGCAACCTGATGGGCGGCATCCCGAACTTGCCCGTGATGATCTACCAGTTCGCGCTCTCGCCCTACCCGAACTGGCAGCAGCTGGCCTGGGCCGGCGCCCTGCTGATCACCGTCACGATCCTCGCCCTGTCGATCGTGGCCCGCTTCGTCATCAAGTCCGAGCGCTCGCGCTGACCTCCGGCGCGCCGCAATCCCCCGCCTTCCGACCGACAGGATCTTGAACCGATGAACGCCGCCCCCGGGATCACGTCCGCGCAGCTCACCGGACGCCACAAGGCCGACGAGACCTCTCCGGTCCGCATCGCCGTGAAGGACCTGAACTTCTACTATGGCAGCTTCCATGGCCTGAAGTCGGTGAACCTCAACTTCCACGACCGCCAGGTCACGGCGCTGATCGGCCCGTCGGGCTGCGGGAAGTCGACCCTGCTGCGCACCTTCAACCGGATCTACAGCCTGTATCCGGAGCAGCGCGCGGAGGGCGAGATCCTCCTCGACGGCCAGAACGTCCTGGATTCCCGGGTCGACCTCAACGAGCTGCGCTCGCGCATCGGCATGGTGTTCCAGAAGCCGACCCCGTTCCCGATGTCGATCTACGACAACGTCGCCTTCGGCCTGCGCCTCTACGAGAAGCTGCCCAAGGCCGACCTCGACGTGCGCGTCGAGGAATCGCTCCGCAAGGCCGCCCTCTGGGACGAGGTGAAGGACAAGCTCAAGCAGTCCGGCATGGGCCTCTCCGGCGGCCAGCAGCAGCGCCTCTGCATCGCCCGCACCGTGGCCCAGCGTCCCGAGGTGATCCTGTTCGACGAGCCGACCTCGGCCCTCGACCCGATCTCCACCGGCCGCATCGAGGAGCTGATCGAGCAGCTGCGCTCGGAATTCACGATCGTCATCGTCACGCACAACATGCAGCAGGCGGCGCGCATCTCGCAGTTCACCGCGTTCATGTATCTCGGCGAACTGGTGGAGTTCGGGCCGACGACGCGCATCTTCATGAATCCCGAGAAGCGCCAGACGCAGGACTACATCACCGGCCGCTTCGGCTGATCCTCGGCAGGTCGGAACCGACCCGTGCGGGCCGGTTCCGGCCCGCGCCAGACACCATCAGGGCGGGCACCCGACAGGAGGCCCGATCGAGGAGCACACCCATGCCCGACCACATCGTCACCTCCTACGACACCGACCTCGAGGATCTGCGCCGCTCGATCTCCGAGATGGGCGGCATCGCCGAGAAGATGATGGCCGAGGCCGGACAGGCCCTGGTGCGCCGCGACTCGGCCCTGGCCCAGGCGGTGATCGCCGCCGATGCCCGGCTCGACACCCTCCAGCGCGAGATCGAGGAGCGGGCGATCCTGCTCATCGCCCGGCGCCAGCCCCTGGCCATCGACCTGCGCGAGACGGTGACGGCGATCCGCGTCTCGAACGACATCGAGCGCATCGGCGACCTCGCCAAGAACGTCGCCAAGCGCGTGGTGGCGATCGCCGACCAGATCCAGCCGCAGAAGATCGTCATCGGCGTCCAGCACATGAGCGACCTGGTCCAGGAGCAGCTCAAGGACGTGCTCGACGCCTATACCGGCCGCGACATCAAGGCGGCCCTCCACGTCTGGGAGCGCGACGACGCCATCGACGCGCTCTACAACTCGCTCTTCCGCGAACTCCTGACCTACATGATGGAGGATCCGCGCAACATCTCGTTCTGCACGCACCTGCTGTTCGTGGCCAAGAACATCGAGCGCATCGGCGACCACACCACCAACATCGCCGAGACGATCCACTACCTCGTCACCGGCGAGAACCTCCTGGCCGAGCGCGAGCGCCCGAAGAACGACGCGTCCAACTACGCCACCGTGGACCTGCCCGGCACGGTCTGACCCCGCGCCGATCTGATCGAAAGCGCACGATGAGTACGCGTATCCTGATCGTCGAGGACGAGGAGGCCCTGACCCTCCTCCTCCGCTACAACCTCGAGGCCGAGGGCTTCGTCGTCGACTCGGCTGCCCGCGGCGACGAGGCGGACCTGCGCCTGCAGGAGCAGGTCCCCGACCTCGTCCTGCTCGACTGGATGCTGCCGGCCCTGTCGGGGATCGAGCTCTGCCGCCGCATCCGCGCCCGGCGCGAGACCGAGCGGCTGCCGGTGATCATGCTCACCGCGCGGGGCGAGGAGGGCGACCGCATCCGCGGCCTCGGCACGGGGGCGGACGACTACATCGTCAAGCCGTTCTCGGTGCCCGAGCTCCTCGCCCGGGTCCGGGCCCTGCTGCGCCGGGCCAAGCCCGCCCACGTGGCCAACCTGCTGGTGGCCGGCGACATCGAGCTCGACCGGGTCAGCCACCGCATCCGCCGGGAGGGCCGCGAGATCCATCTCGGGCCGACCGAGTTCAAGCTCCTCGAATTCCTGATGCAGAGCCCCGGCCGGGTGTTCTCCCGCGAGCAGCTCCTCGACGGGGTCTGGGGCCACGACGTCTACATCGACGAGCGGACCGTCGACGTCCATGTCGGGCGCCTGCGCAAGGCCCTGAACCGCCCGCGCCAGAGCGATCCGATCCGCACCGTGCGCGGCTCGGGCTACTCCTTCGACGAGATGTTCGAGGCGGAGGCGGAGTAGCCGACCCGGCGCCGAGCCGTGCCCGCCCTCAGGCGAACGGCCAAGCCCGCCGCTAGGCGAACGGCCAAGCCCGCCCTCAGGCGAACAGCCGAGCCCGCCGCCTAGGCGAAAAGCATCGTGTCGGTGGGGAGGTGCACGGTGAAGGCCTTGCCCTCGTCGATCCAGCCCGGGCCGGCGGCGCCGTGGTTGATGCCGGCGGCCTCCTCGGCATTGCCGGCGAAGTGGTGCTGGCCGGTCTGAGTGTTGAAGAAGCGCTCCAGGGTCACGCTCCCCGGCGCACCCGCATCCGCATAGGCCTCGAAGGCGACGCCCTCGTACTTGTAGGTCGGGGCGGTCTTGATGACCTGGTCGCGCTCCGACACGCTCGTGGTGAAGAAGTGGGCGTTCGAGGCGGTGTCGAAGAACCGGAACACGTCGACGGTGCCCGCGCCCTTGGCCGGGGCCGCCCACGGCGTGCCCTCGTAGCTGAACCAGGGCAGCGTCTGCTGGATCTGCGCCTTCTCGGCCGTGCTCGTCGTGTAGAAATGGTCGCCCGTATGGGTGTCGTAGAACCGGTACACCGCCGTGACGGCGCCCTCGGCCGGGGCGCTGGCGACGGGAGGGCTGGTGACGGTGGGGCTCGCGACGGGCGTCACGGACGCCGCCGGGACCACCGGAGCGCCGTAGAGGGCCTGGATGCCCGCGATGTCGCCCGCCCCGAGGGCGGTGATGGAGGGGTTCAGGACCGCGTTCATCACCTCGGGCTTGGCGTTGTAGTGGTCGAGGCCGAGGGCGTGGCCGATCTCGTGCAGGGCCACCACCGCGAGGTCGACGTTCTGGGTGCTGACCACCCGGGCGCCGGCGGCGTGCCAGCCCTCGCCGCTGTCGAAGGTCACGGCCGCCGACTGCATGCGCTGGCCGCTGTAGGAGTAGTTCGCGTAGCCGAGCGTGTTGCCGAGGCCGTCGATGCCCCCGAGGGTGAAGTCGATCTGCGCCGCCGCCGTGGAGGCGACCTGCTGGAAGGTGATGTTGGCGTAGGACGCCCAGGCCGCGAAGGCGCTCTGGAGGATGCCGACGAAGGAGGACGGGATCGTGCCGTCGAAGGCCCAGGTGACGATGCCGCCGCCCGTGCCCGCCGCGCCCGCGCCCCAGCGCGGTCCCTCCAGCGCATAATCCCCCATTCGCCATTCCTCCCGTCCGCGCGGGCCAGGGTCGGCGGGAGGCGTTACGAATGTCTTAACCGGCGGCCCCGCCCCCGGGGCGTATCCTCACACGATGCTGCGCACCACGCCGCCATCCACCCGGAGGGCCGCCCCGCTGGTGGCGCTGGCGGCGGGGCTGCAGATGTAGGCGACCATGCTGGCGACCTCCTCGACGGTGGCGAGGCGGCCGATCAGCGAGGTCGGGCGGTGCTCGGCGACGAAGGCCCGGCCGGCCGCGTCGAGGTCGACCGCGCCGCCCGTACCCCCGTCCTGCCCCTGGGCCATGCTCTTCATGAACTCGGCGACGCCCTCGGACAGGGTCGGGCCGGGCAGCACGCTGTTCACGGTGACGCCGCTGCCCGCCACGGTCTCGGCGAGGCCCCGGGCCACCGCGAGCTGGGCCGTCTTCGTCATCCCGTAATGGACCATCTCCACCGGGATGTTCACGCCGGATTCGCTGGAGATGAAGACCACCCGGCCCCAGCCGCGCTCGACCATGCCGGGGGTGTAGGCCCGGGACAGGCGCACGCCGCTCATCACGTTGGTGTCGAAGAACCGGTGCCAGTCCTCGTCCGGGATCTCGAAGAAGGGCTTCGGCTCGAAGATGCCGGTGTTGTTCACCAGGATGTCGACGTCCGGCAGTCCGGCGACCACCCGGGCCGCCCCGTCCGGGTTGGCGACGTCGCCGGGCGCCCCGATGAAGCCGGCATGGCCGGTCTCGCGCTTCAGGCGCTCCACGGCGTCGCGGACGCGGTCCTGGGTGCGCCCGTTGATGGCCACGTTCGCCCCGAGCTCGCCCAGGGCCTTGGCAATGGCGTAGCCGATTCCGCTGGTGGAGCCGCTGACGAGGGCGCGCTTGCCGGACAGGTCGAGATGCATGGGATCGTCCTTCGTGAGGGCCCGGCCCCCGTGCGGCCTCTGCCCGCCCGCGGGCCGGGCCACGGGTGGCCTTCGTCCGGTTCAACGCGCGGGACGGGCGCTGGTGCGATCGGCGCGGCCGCTCAGCCCCGCGGGCTGCGCCGCAGGACGCTGGCCACCGCGCCGAGGCTCGCGAGGCCGACGGCGCACCACAGGGTGGCGGCCACCGGACCGGCCGGCGCGCCGCCCTGGTGCAGGCCGAAGATCACCGCCACCAGGGCGGCGCCGAAGGACTGGCCGGTGAGGCGGGCGGTCGACTGCATGCCGCTCGCCCCGCCGCTGCGCTCGCGCGGGGCGCTCGTGATGATGACCTTGTTGTTGGGCGACTGGAACAGCCCGAAGCCGAGGCCGCACAGGGTCAGGCGCCAGGCGATGTCGAGGTGGGACGCGCCCGGCGGCAGCAGGGCGACCGCCGTCAGGCCGCAGGCCATCAGGCCGAGGCCGGCGCCGCCGAGGAGGCCCGGCGCGTAGCGGTCGGCGAGGCGCCCGGAGATCGGGGCCATCAGGGCGATCGCGATGGGCCAGGGCGTCATCAGGAAGCCGGTCTGCGTCTCGGACAGGCGCAGCACGTCCTGGAAATAGAAGGGCAGGGCGACGTAGGCCATCATCTGCGCGCCGAAGGAGGCGATCGAGCTCACCATCGACAGGGCGAAGGCGGGGATCCGCAGGAGGTCGACCGGCAGGAGCGGCCGCGCCATCCGGGTCTGGGTCCAGACGAAGACCGCCCCCACCGCCACCGCCGCGCCGATCTCGGCCAGCGCCACGCCCCGGCTCGCCGGGTCGCCGAGCCCGTCGACGCCGATGATGAGGAGCCCGAAGGTGAGGGCGTTGAGGACGGCGCTGCGGATGTCGAAGCGCCCGCCGCTGCGGGGCGTCACCGGCAGGGTGCGGGCCCCCACCGTGAGGGCGATCAGGCCCACCGGCAGGTTGACGAGGAACAGCCAGGGCCAGGTCGCCACGGAGAGGATGGCGGCCGCCACCGTCGGCCCCGCGGCGGAGGCCATCGCCACCACGAGGGCGACGTTGCCGACGCCGCGCCCGATCAGCCGGTGGGGATAGATGAAGCGCACCAGGGCGATGTTCACGCTCATGATCCCGGCCGCGCCCAGCCCCTGCGCGATCCGCGCCGCCACCAGCCAGTCGAGGCTGGGAGCGAAGGCGCAGGCCACGGAGGCCGCCGTGAACAGGACGAGCCCGGTCAGGTAGACCCGGCGGTAGCCGAGGATGTCGCCGAGCGAGGCCAGCGGCAGTAGCGAGGCCGTCACCGCGATCTGGAAGCTGTTGGTCACGAAGATCGCCGCGGAGGGCTCGACCGCGAGGTCCTTGGCCATCACCGGCAGGGCGACGTTGACGATGGCCCCGTCGAGCACCGCCATGGTCATGGCGAGGCCGATCGCGAGCAGCGCCAGCATGCGCTCGCGCACCGGCAACCCGTCCGTCCCGCCATCCATCCCGCCCTCCGTCGGGGGCTTCGCTTCGGCGCTTGGGGCATCCTTCGTCATGGACGGACCCCTGGGACGCGGCGCCGGGTTTCGCAAGGGGCGGCGCGTTCCGAGGTGTCCTTTGTCACCTCGGCCGGGCGGTGCTCGGCTCGGATCCGCCCTATGTCACGGCGGACGCGCCCCGCTGCGCGCCGCTGCCGGGAACTCAGATGGACGCGCTTCTCAAGATCTCCGCCCTCGTGCTGGCGGCCCAGATGTCCCTGATGCCTGTGTCCCTGGCGCCCGCCATTGCCCAGCCGGCCGCCCAGACTTCCGCCGCCGCGGAGGCGACGCCCCTCGGCATCGGGCTCGAGGGCTTCGCCTATCCCTACCCGGTCTTCTTCCTGGAGCGGATGCGCGACGGCGAGCGCCAGCGCCTCGCCTACATGGACGTGCCGGCGGAGGGGCAGGCGAACGGGCGCACCGTCCTGCTCCTGCACGGCCGCAATTTCCCGTCGAGCTACTGGCAGCCGGTGATCCAGGCGCTCAGCCGTGCGGGCTACCGCGCGGTGGCGGTCGACCAGCTCGGCTTCGGCAAGTCGGCGAAACCCGTCGGGCCCTACACCTTCGACGCCATGGCGGCCGACACCGTGGCGCTGCTCGATTCCCTGAGCCTGGCGCGGGTCGACGTGGTGGCGCATTCCATGGGCGGCATGCTGGCGGTGCGCCTCGCGCGCAATGCCCCGACGCGGGTCAACAGCCTCGTCCTCGAGGCGCCGATCGGCCTGGAGGATTACCGGTTCACGGTGCCGCCGGTCTCCGACGCCACCCTGCTGCGCCTGGAGGGCGACGCCACGGCGGAATCCTACCGCCGCCAGCTCATGACCAACTACGCCCTGTCGCTGCCGGCCTCGGCCATCGAGCCCTTCGTGTCGCTGCGCGAGCGCGTGAAGGGGTCGGGCGAGTATCCGCGCTGGCTGCAGTCCTTCGTCAATTCCTACCAGGCGATCTGGGGCCAGCCGGTGGTGCACGAGATCCCGCTGATCGCCGTCCCGACGCTCTTCGTCATGGGCGAGAACGACCACAACGCCCCCGGCAAGCCCTTCGCGCCGGAGGCCCTGCGGGCCGGAATGGGGCGCAACGCCGAGCATGCGCGGACGCTGGCCGGCCAGATGCCGAGCGGCCGCGCCGTGGTGCTGCCGGGCATCGGCCACCTCGTCCACATGGAAGCGACGGACCGATTCAACGCCCTGACGCTCGAATTCCTCGACGGTCACTGAGCGCCGGGCCACCGCAACGGGAGATACGTCATGAGTCAGAGCCTCGATGTCGGCGTGATCGGCCTCGGCCGGATGGGCCGCGGCATGGCCGCCAGCCTGGTCCGGGCCGGGCACCGGGTCCGGGTCTGGAACCGCTCGCCGGGCGCGGCGGAGGGGCTCGCGGGGGTGACGCCGGTGGCGAGCGCCGCCGAGGCCTTCGCGGGGGACGCGGCGGTGACCATGCTGGCGGACGACGCGGCCCTGCGGGCCGTGATCGTCGAGGGCGGCCTCCTCGACGGCGGCACCCGCCCGGGCCTGCACCTCTCGATGAGCACGATCTCGGTGGCCCTGGCGCAGGATCTCGCCGCCATCCACCACCGCGCCGGCGTGCCCTACATCGCCGCTCCGGTCTTCGGACGCCCGGACGTCGCCGAGGCCGGGGCCCTGAACATCGTGGCGGCCGGCGACCCGGAGGCGATCGCCCGGGCCCAGCCGCTCCTCGACGCCATGGGCGCCCGAACCTGGGGCTTCGGGCCCGCGCCGCACCGTGCCAACGCCGTCAAGCTCGCGGGCAACTTCATGCTGATCGCGGCGATCGAGGCGATGGGGGAGGCGGCGGCCCTGGCCGAGGGGCACGGGGTGGCGGGGGCCGATCTCCTCGACCTCCTGACCAGCACGCTGTTCGCCTCGCCGGTCTACAAGAACTACGGCGGCCTCATCGCCGCCCGGCGCTACGAGCCGCCGGGCTTCAACCTCAAGCTCGGCGCCAAGGACGTCGGTCTGGCGCTCGCCGCCGCCGGGGCGGCCGGCGTGCCGATGCCCTTCGCCAGCGTGCTGCGCGACAACCTCATCGAGGCGATCGACCACGGCGACGCCGACAAGGACCTCGCCGCCCTGGCGGAAGTGGCCCGCCGGCGCGGCCGGACGACCTGACCTCCCGCGCCCGCCGGCTCAGCGGGCGAAGACGAACAGCGACACACCGACCACCACCGGGACCAGGGCGACGACGCCGATGAACAGCGGCATGATCCAGCCGCTGCCGTTCTCGGGCTTGGCGGCCTCCCGCGCCTTCGGCGGCGCCGCCTCGGTCCTGCGGGCGAGGGCGATGCGCTCATGCGAGGGCGCGTTGCCCGCCGCCTCGTCGTCGGTGCCGAGCTGCGACAGGCCGGGATCGTAATGGGCGACCTTGTCGCCGGTCCGGCCGCTGTCGATGTCCGCCTTCAGCATGGCGGTGGTGGGCCGGTCGGAATCGGGCGGCGTCTCGACCGCGAGGTTGCCCGGGGCGGGCGGCGTTTCAGATCGCAAGGTCATCGGGGGCTCCGTGTCGGGGCGCGTATCGGTCGAGGGGGCAACGCGCCATGGCCTCGCCCGTTCGCCGCCGCCCAGCGACGCAGGCGCGCGACGCGGGCTCAGGACCGGTCGGAGGCGTCGCCCTTCGGCTTCGGGCTCGGGTCCGAGATGTGGCGCAGATTCTCCGGCGGGGTCGCCGCCTCGACCGCCTCGACGCTGGCGATCGATCCGCCCGAGACGGCATCCCGGCGCGGGAAGTCGGAGGCGATCCGGGCCGCTTCCGCCTCGCCGCCCGGGTCCGATTGCAGCGTGTGCTGCAGGCGGTCCGGCAATCCGACGTCCCGGGCCTCGTCCTGGCCCAGATCCTGGCCGTTACGATCGGTGTAGGGGTCGAAGTCGCGCAGGTTCGGGCGGGCGGGGGCGTCGGACGGCTTGCGGGTATCGGACATCGCGGGGCTCCGGGGCGGGGGATCACAGGATGGCATGGATCACGGGATCCAAGGATCACGGGACGGCTGGCGTGACGGAATCGGCTTGGCCGGAGACCGCGCCGCGGGGATCGTCGGGCGGGATCGGGGCGTGCCCGACCCCGTCGGGTCTTCCGCAGGCTGCCACCGCCGAGTCGATAACCGCCGCCGGATCGCTTTGTTTCGCCTCGGCCGGGCCCGCGCGGCGAGGGGCCGCGGTGGCGGGGCGCCGGCGCCGTCAGGCGGCGCCGCGGGCCATGATGCCCGTCCCGACCACGCGGTCGGTCGCCTGCGCCGTGACCTGGTTCCGGCCGTTGTGCTTGCTGCGGTAGAGCGCGGCATCGGCCCGGGTCACCAGGCTGTCGCTGGTCTCGCCGGGCCGGAACTCCGCGACCCCGAAGGAGCAGGTGCGCGCGCCGGCGACGGGCAGGGGCGTCGCCGCCAGGCGCTGGCGCAGGCGCTCGGCGAGGGCGATGGCGGCGTCGAGGCCGGTCCCCGGGCAGACGATCATGAACTCCTCGCCGCCCCAGCGGCCGAGGGTGTCGGCGGGCCGCACGCCCTCCGCCAGGACCGCCGCGAGGGCGACGAGCACCCG
This sequence comes from Methylobacterium sp. TK31, assembly GCF_055361545.1. Lineage (NCBI taxonomy): Bacteria > Pseudomonadati > Pseudomonadota > Alphaproteobacteria > Hyphomicrobiales > Methylobacteriaceae > Methylobacterium > Methylobacterium sp. TK31. Next base: position 4,692,794 of record NZ_CM143964.1, read on the forward strand.
GTCGCCGACCTTGTGGCCGTGGCGGTCGTTGATCGCCTTGAAGTGGTCGACGTCGGCCAGGATCACGCAGAGCGGCGCGCCCTGCGCCTGGGCCGCCTCCGCCGCGGCCTCGAGGGCACCGTCGAGCCGGCGCCGGTTGTCGAGGCCGGTGAGCAGATCGGTGTTGGCGAGGCGCTCGAGGTCACGCGTGCGCTCGGCGACGCGGACCTGCAGCGAGGCGTTCATCTCGCGCAGGTCCTGCATCAGCCGGGCATTCTCCTCGAAGGCGCGGCGCAGGCGCCGGACCATCGTGTTGAGCGTGGTCGCCAGCGCATGCAGTTCGTGGCGTCCCCCCGCCGTCAGCTTCAGGGGCCGCGCGCCCAGGGTATCGGCGTCGAGATGCGCCAGGAAGCGGCTGATCTGCGCCAGGGGCCGGCCGACCATGTGGCGGATCACCATGAAGAAGATCAGCCCGAGCACCAGCGACTTCAGCGCCGAGTTGATCAGGATCACGATCAGGGTGTTCTTGACCCGGTCGATGGCGATGGCGTCGTTCGAGTGGAGCGTCCACGCGCCGGTCGGATAGCGCTGGCCGTCGCGCTCGGTGTGGACCAGGGCGAAGGTGCGGCTGATGGGCCGGCCGTAGCCGGGGTCGACCGGGGTCTCGCCGCCGTCGCGCGCCACCCGCACGGCGCTGCCGTCCGGCCCGGTCACGGTCCCGAGGGCTTGGACGCGCCGGCCGCTCTCGTCGCGCACCTCGACGCCGAGCACGGCGGGCAGCTCCGTCATGCCGGTCAGGATGCCGGTGAGCACGGCGGCGTTGAAGCGCCACAGCGCGTCCTCGATCCCGGGGCTGAAGGTCCGCTCCATGGCGGACAGGTCCTCCTGCAGGCGATCGCTGGCGCGGCGGTACTCGATCGCCATCTGGACCCCCGTGAGGGCCACCGCCACCACGATGTAGCAGCCGAAGATGATCCGCATCAGGCGGGTCGCGAGGGCGCGGCTGGGGATCGGGACTTCGACGCCCGCGGGCGGACCGGCGGGCGCGGCCCTCCATCGACGGAACGGCGATCGGCGCATCGGCGACCCTACTCGCTGGAGAGGAAGGACGAATCGTAGACCGCCCGGAGGGTGGCGCGGTCCTCCGGCGCGGACCACGCCTCGACGATCTGCCGGAACGCGTCCGTGGGGCGGACCTCCGCCAGGATCGCGTCGATCCGGTCGATGACGGCCCGCCCCCAGGGCGTGCGCGCGCACATCACCCGGCTGAAGACCGGAGCCGGATTCTCGGTCATGGGCAGCCCGATCCAGGGCCGGGGCTCGCCCAGCGCCCGGGCGTAGTAGGCCGCGATGTCGGCGTACTCGATCACGTAGTCGAGGCGTCCGTTCTGGAACATGCGGAAGGCCTCGTCGAACTCGGAATGCAGCTGCGGCGCGCCGGCCTCCCGCAGGATCGGGTCGATGGCCGGCCCCATCGACCGGTTGCGCAGGACGCTGGTGCGGAGCTCCGGATGCTCCGTGAGCAAGCTCCGCAGCGAGAGCGGCGAGAGGGCGTCGAAGCGGGCGCGCGCGTCCTCGCGGACCACGATGCGCAGGGGATAGAACAGGCCCGTGGGCCGGGAGAAATACGCGAAGGCCTCGCGCTCCGGCGTCCGGACGCCGCCCACGAAGCACCACGCCGCGCCCTGCTTCATGCCGCTGATCGCGCGGGGAAACGGCACGGTGATCGTCTGGTGCGCGTAGTCGTCGAGGTGCGTCATCAGGAGCTGCCGAACCCGATCCGAGATCCCGGTATCGGCTTCGGGGCCCTCGGTGATCATGTAGGGGGCGGCCGTGTAGACGGTCCAGGTGATCTGCCGGGGGGCTTGCCGGCTCGCCGGGGCCGGTGCGTCCGCCTCGCCCGCGCGTGCGCGCGCCGCGAGGGCCAGCCCGACGCATCCGGCGAGGGCCGTGAGGCGGAGGCGAGACCGCGGGCGTCGAAGGGAGCGGGCCATCGCTACGGCCAGTCCGCCGCCGTGGCCGGGCGGCTCAGCGCACCGACGGCGGGACGGCCCTGTCGGAAGCGGTGGCGGTGAAAGCCTTGCGGCATGGTCGGCGATCCGGTTGCAAATCTCCCGACTCATGCCACCGCAAGGCTCAATGACAGGTTAACCGAGGCGCAGGAGAACGTTCTGTGCAATGGTATGACAATAGGCAATCGTAAGTCGGCTCGGGCAAGCATGATGTTCGAAGGTCGATCTTCCGGCGAAAGGCTGAAATGCAATTGGTTTTTTTGGGCAGATTTTGATTCCGAGATGTTTAGCGGATTGCTTCGTGTGTCGAGAAGTCTTGCGATCTGTCCGGTATGATGGCCTGGTCTGCGAAGACACGTGGGATGTCCGCGTCCACGGTTTCGTGCTGTCGAAGACGGAGGCTCCCTCAGCGCCGAAGATGGCCGAGCGGCAGGGCGGTCGTGTACTTCACCTGTCCCAGGGCGAAGCTGGAGCGGATGCTCGCGACCCCGGGGATCCGGGTGAGGTAATCGAGCACGAGCTTCTGGAACTGGCCCAGATCCTCCACCACGACGCGCAGCATGTAGTCGGCCTCGCCGCTCATCAGGTAACACTCCATCACCTCGGGACGGTGGCGCACCGCCTCGTCGAAGGCCTTGAGTGTGGTCTGGGTCTGCTTCTCCAGCGTGACGTGGACGAAGACGTTGACCGTCAGCCCGAGGGCGATCGGATCGGCCACCGCGACGGAGCGTTGGATGACGCCGCTGGCCTTCAGGTCGTTGATCCGGCGCCAGCACGGCGAGGTCGAGAGCCCGACCTCCTGGGCCAGCTCGGCGACGCTGATCTCGCTGTCCCGTTGCAGGCGTTCGAGGATGCGCAGGGAGGCGTCATCCAGCGTGATCGATCGTGGCGGCATGATCTGTCCCCGAGCCGGTAGAACGCGGCATGTTCTTCCGATTGTCCCGCTCTAGCCGGAAAACCGGGACGAACATACCGGCTCGCGGGACATAAACATCCCAGGATGCGGCCCCGTCCGCGACCTGTCCGCGGACCCTCCCCATGGCCGATTCCTGCTCGCCGCGTCTGGCCTCGCCACCCTTGGCACCCGCCCGTCCCCGCATCGCCGTGCCGACGGGGGTCTGGCTCGGCCTGATGGTGCTGTTCTGGGGTCTGAGCTGGCCGGCGATGAAGCTCTGTCTCGAGGCCGCTCCGCCCCTCTGGCTCGCGGCCCTGCGCTTCGCCAGCGCCGGAGCGGTCCTGTTCGGGCTCCTCGGCCTCACCGGCCGCCTGCGCTGGCCGCCCCGGGCCGACTGGCCGGTGCTCGCCAGCGTGGGACTCCTGCAGATGATGGCCTTTACGGCCCTCGGCCTGATCGCGATGCGCCACACCGATGCGGGCCGGGCGGCGCTGCTGGCCTATACGACGCCGGTCTGGGTCCTGCTCGGTGCCGGCCTGGTGCTGCGCGAGCGCCCGTCGCGCCGGCAGGGCGTCGCGATCCTGCTCGGCCTCGTGGGCGTCGCCGTGGTGTGCTCGCCGATGGGCATGGATTGGACCGATCCCGACGTGCTCCTGGGCAACGGCCTGCTGCTCGTCTGTGCCCTCTGCTGGGCCGGGGTCATCCTGCATGTCCGCCGCCACCGCTGGCGGGCGCATCCCCTCGACCTCGCCCCCTGGCAGATGCTGCTCGCGGCGGTCCCGCTCGCCGTCGCCGCCTTCGCGGTGGAGGGGCCGCTCGCCGTCGCCTGGTCGCCGCGCCTCGTCGGGCTCCTGGTCTTCATCGGGCCGGTCGCGACGTCGCTCTGCTTCGTGATCTTCGCGACGATCGGCCGGCGCATCGACAGCTTCACGATGGCGAACGCCACCCTCGGGGTTCCGGCGGTGGGCCTCCTGTCCTCCGCCCTGCTGCTGGGCGAGCGCCTCGGCCCCGCCCTGCTGGTCGGCCTCGGCTGTCTCGCCGCCGCCCTGGTCACCGCGGCGCAGGACGCGCGCCGCCCCTGACCCGGACCGGATCTGGTCCCACTCCTGCTTTCAAGAGTCCTGCTTCCGGGAGTCCTGCTTCCGAGCGGGGCACGGTGACGAGACGGATCGAAGCGACATGCAGGACGACGAGACACGGGTGGAGAGCCGGGACCGAGTGGGCTCGATCTGCCGCTCCCTGCGCCGGGCCATCGTCGAGCGGGCGATCATGCCCGGCGACCGCCTGCCCGAAGATGCGCTGGGCGAGCGCTTCGGCGTCAGCCGCACCATCGCCCGCCAGGCCCTCGGGCAGCTGGCCGGGGAGGGGCTGGTGGAATTGCGGCGCAACCGCATCGCCGTGGTGGCGACCCCGAGCTGGGCGGAGGCGCGGGACACCTTCGACGTGCGCATCAGCCTGGAGCGCCTCGTGGTCGCGCGCCTCGCCGGCCGGCTCACGCCGGACCAGCAGGCGGCGCTCGACGCCCATATCGGCCGGGAGGAGGCGGCCCAGGGCGGCGCGGACGGGGCCTCGATCCGGCTCGCCACCGAGTTCCACCTGCTGCTCGCGCAGATGACCGGCAGCCCGGTGCTGGAGCGCTACGTGGCCGAGCTCGGCTATCGCTGCGCCCTGGTGCTCTCGCTCTACAGCCGGCCGCATTCCGCCGAGTGCGGGGTGAGCGAGCACCGCGCCCTGGTCGCCGCCCTGGTCGCGGGCGACCTTGAGCGCGCCATGGCGCTGATGGACCACCACCTCGACGCGGTGGCCGAGCGGGCCCGGATCGTCGCGACCCCGCCGCGGGAGCGCGACCTCGGACGCCTGCTCGCGCCCTATATCGAGCCCGTGGGCGGCTGAGGGTCGCTCAGGTGTTCAGGCCGTGCCGGCTGAGGATGCGCTCGGCGCTGTCGTTCCAGACCTCCATGGTCACGATCAGGCCGTCCCGCACCGTGAACCGGTCGACGTAGCGGTTGCCCTCGAAGGGCGTCCCGTCCGGCCATGCGCCGTAGAGCGTGCCGAGGCTGTAGACCGTGGTGACGCCCTCGCCCGGCACCACGTCGAGGCGCTCCATCCGCTTCTTCACCCAGGCGTAGCGTCCGGCGTTGAAGGCCGTGACCCCGCGGGGATGGCCGAAGGTGCGCCCGCCCGTGAACACGATGGTGATGCCCGGCGCCATGTAGGTCGCCGCCCGCTCGGGGTCGGGCACCATTGAGGCTTCGAGATAGGCGGTGACGTTGGCGGCGTCGCGGGCGGTGGCGCTGGCGGTGGTGTCGGTCGAAAGCGCGGTCATGGCGGAATCTCCGGGGGCACGCTCCTCCCTGCCGCAAATGCCGCCAAAGTGCATGCAATAAGTGTATGCACTTTGGCGCTTCCGGAGGCACCGGGCCGGGGCGTCGCGAAATTTCGCCAGCAAGGTCAAGGCCGAAGCCGCTGGCACGGGGGTTGCGGACCGGAGCGCGAAGCACCCGTCGGAGACACCCCCATGCGCAGCCGTCCGATGCCGCCCCTGACCCGCCGCCTCGCCCTGGGCGCCTGCCTGCTCCTCGGGCTGCCGCTGGCCGGCGCGGCCCGGGCCGAGGAACCGATCCGGATCGGCCTCGTCACGGCGCTGAGCGGGCAGTCGGCCAAGTCCGGGGAGGCGATCTCCCGCGGCATCGGGCTCGCCATCGACGAGATCAACGCCGGCGGCGGCGTGCTCGGCCGGCCCCTGGAACTGGTGGCGCGGGACGACGAGGCCAACCCGTCGAAGGGCGTGCTCGCCGCCCGCGAGCTGATCCAGCGGGTCGGCGTGGTGGCCCTGGTCGGCGGCCTCGACACGCCGGTCTCGATGGCGCTGGTTCCCATCGCCAACCAGATGAAGGTGCCCTTCCTCGGCCCCTGGGCCGCCGGCACCGGCATCACCCGCAACGGGGCGTCCGACAACTACGCCTTCCGGGTCTCGGCCGTGGACGCCCTGGTGGACGAGGCCCTGGTCGCCTACGCGGTGAAGACGCACGGGGCGAAGAAGCCCGGGATGATCCTGGTCAACAACGCCTGGGGCGAGTCGAACCAGCAGGGCCTGACCGCGGCGCTGAAGGCCGCCGGCCTGCCCGCCGCCGGCATCGAGAAGTACGAGGCGGCCGACCTCGACATGGTGCCCCAGCTCACCCGCCTGCGGGAGGCCGGCGCCGACACGCTGTTCCTCGTCGGCAATGTCGGGCCCTCGGCCCAGGTGGTGAAGTCCCTCGACCGGATGGGCTGGAGCGTGCCGGTGGTCTCGCACTGGGGCCCGGCCGGCGGGCGCTTCGACGAGCTCGCCGGGCCGAGCGCGGCCAAGGTCCACTTCATCCAGACCTTCACCTTCGCGGGCAACACCAGCCCCAAGGCCCTGGCCGTCCTCGACGCCCTCAAGAAGAAGTACCCGGCGATCAAGTCGATGGCCGACGTCACCCCGGCCGTGGGCATCGCCAACGCCTACGACGCCACCCACCTGCTCGCCCTGGCGATCAAGGCCGCCGGCTCGACCAAGGGGCCGGAGGTGCGCGACGGCTTCTACAAGGTCGCGGCCTATCCGGGCCTGATCAAGACCTACGACAAGCCCTTCGCGCCGGGCCAGCACGACGCCCTCGGGCCGCAGGACTACGTCTTCACCCGCTTCCAGAACGGCGAGATCGTCGCCGTCACGAACTGAAGGCGCCGGGCCGATGCTCACGGGAACGCTCATCACCGGCCTCGGCCTCGGCAGCATGTACGGGCTCGTGGCGCTCGGCTTCCACATCACCTACGCGGTCTCGGGCACGGTGAACTTCGCGCAAGGGAGCGCCGTCACCCTCGGGGCGGTGCTGGGCTACACCCTGGCGGTCACGCTGGGCTGGCCGATGCCGGCGGCGATCCTCGGGGCGCTGCTCGGCTGCGCGCTCCTCGGGGTCGCGGTCGAACGCCTCCTGGTGCGGCCCTTCGTCGAGAAGGGCTCGGAGGCCTGGCTGCTCGCCACCGTGGCGGGCGGCATCGTCCTCGACAACGCGATGCTGTTCACCTTCGGCAAGGAGCCGCGCAGCCTGCCCTCGTCCCTGGCGGTGACGCCGGTGGAGATCCTCGGCACCGGCATCTACCCGCTCCAGCTCCTGATCCCGGTGGTGGGGCTCTCGGTGGCGGCGGCGATCCAGGTCCTGTTCCGCCGCACCGATCTGGGCCGGGTGCTGCTGGCGGTGGCGCAGAACGCCGACGCCGCGCGGCTGATGGGCATCGACGTCCGGCGCACGGTGGCCTGCGCCTTCGCGCTCTCGGCGCTGCTGGCCGGGGCCGCCGGCCTGCTCATCGCGCCGCTGTTCTCGGTCTCGGCCGAGATGGGGGCGCTGTTCGGGATCAAGGCCTTCGCGGTGGCGATCCTGGGCGGCATCGGCTCGGCCACCGGCGTGGTGCTGGCCGGCCTGCTCTACGGGCTCCTCGAGGCCGGGGTCACCGCGACCCTCGGCTCCACCTACACCCAGCTCGTGGTCTTCTCGGTGATCATCCTGGCCCTGGCCCTGCGCCCCGATGGGCTCCTCGGCCGCGCCGCGATCAACAAGGTCTGAGCCCGATGCACGCCCTGCGCGCCCCGGCGGCGATGCCGCTGACGATCCTGGCCCTGACCCTGGCGGGCCTCGCCCTGGTGGGGCTGACGGGAGGCTACAGCCATTTCGTGATCGCCCTCGTGGCCCTGACCACGGTCGCCGGGACCGGGCTCAACGTCCTCCTCGGCCTGACCGGGCTGATCTCCTTCGGGCATGCGGGCTTCTACGCCATCGGCGCCTATGCGAGCGCGATCCTCACCGGGGCCGGCCTGACCTTCTGGCTCGCCGTGCCGGCGGCCGGCCTGCTCTCGGGCCTGGTCGGGGCCGGGCTCGCGGTGCCGGCCATGCGGGTGAAGGGCCCCTACCTCGCGATGGTCACCATCGCGTTCGGCTTCATCATCGAGCACGCCCTGATCGAGGGCGGGTCCCTCACCGGCGGCCAGAACGGCCTCGTGGTCACCGCCGGGCCGAGCCTGTTCGGACACCCCTTCGCCGAGCGCGAGCTGGCGTTCCTCGCCGTGCTCGGCGCGGGCTTGAGCCTCTACGGCTTCCATGGCCTCGCCCGCAGCCGCCTCGGCCGGGCGATGCGGGCGGTGCGCGACGCCGACGTGGCGGCCGCCTCCCTCGGCTTCGACCCGGTCCGGGTGAAGACGCTCGCCTTCGCGATTTCGGCGGCGCTGACGGGCCTCGCCGGGGCGGTGCTGCCGCCGCTGATGCTGTTCATCGCCCCGAGTTCGTTCCCGTTCTCGCAGTCGATCCTGTTCGTGCTCTCCGTGGTGGTCGGCGGCGCCGGCACCGTGCTCGGGCCGCTCTTCGGCGCCCTCGTCACCGTGCTGCTGCCCGAGACGCTGGCCGGGCTCGCCGAGTACCGGCTGCTGTTCTTCGGCCTCGCCACCCTGGTGGTGCTCTGGCTGGTGCCCGCCGGGATCGTCGGCAGCGCCGCCCGGCTGCTGCCGCGGCCGCGGAGCGGCGCCCGTCCGGCCGCGATCGATTTCGGCCGGCTCATCGGGCAGCGCGGCGGCGATCCTCTGGTGGTGGAGGGCATCGGCATCCGCTTCGGCGGCATCCGCGCGGCCGAGGGCGTCTCGGTGACGGCGGCGGCCGGGGCGGTCACGAGCCTGATCGGCCCCAACGGCGCCGGCAAGACCACCGTGCTCAACATGGTCTCGGGCTTCTACCGGCCCCAGGCCGGGGCGATCCGGTTGGGCGGTCGCGACCTCGCCGGGGCCCCGGCCCACGCCATCGCCCGGGCCGGCATCGCCCGAACCTACCAGACCACGCGCCTGTTCGGCTCGCTGAGCGTCCTCGACAACGTCGCCCTCGCGTTCGAGCCCGGCCGCCTCTGGCGCCGCTCCGGCAAGGGCGACCGCGCCGCCGCCGCGTCGCTCTTGGACTTCGTCGGCTATGCCGGCGACCTCGACCGGCCGGCCGCGGAGCTGCCCCATGTCGACCGCCGCCTGGTGGAGATCGCCCGGGCGCTCGCCGGCCGGCCGCGCATCCTCCTGCTCGACGAGCCCGCCGCCGGCCTGACCCGGGCCGACACCGATGCGCTCGGCGGCCTCCTGCGCCGGATCGCCGGGCAGGGCCTCGCCGTGGTGCTGGTGGAGCACGACATGCCCCTGGTGATGGGCGTCTCCGACGCCATCCTGGTCATGGATGCCGGGCGGCCGATCGCCAACGGGACCCCCGCCGCGATCCGCCGCGACCCGGCGGTGATCCGCGCCTATCTCGGCGGGGCCGACACGCCCGCGCGGCCCCGCGCCGCCCCCTGGAAGCCGCCGGCCGACGCGGTGCTCTCCACCCAGGGCCTCACCGCCGGCTACGGCGCCGCCCCGGTCCTCGACCGCGTCGCCCTCGAGGTCCGCCCCGGCGAGACCGTAGCGCTGCTCGGCGCCAACGGCGCCGGCAAGTCGACGACGATGCGGGCGCTCGCCGGCCTGCTCCGCCCCGTGGACGGCCGCATCGTCCTGGAGGACCGCAGCATCGCGCATCTCCCGGCCCACGCCATCGCCCGCCTCGGCCTCGCCCTGGTGCCGGAGGGCCGGCAGGTGTTTCCCGAGCTGACCGTGATCGAGAACATCCGGCTCGGCGCCCATGGCCGCGCGGCGCCGATCGACCCGGCCGAGATCGAGGCGCTGCTCACCCGCTTCCCCCGCCTGCGCGACCGGGCCACGAGCCGCGCCGGCCTGCTCTCGGGCGGCGAGCAGCAGATGCTGGCCATCGCCCGCGGGATGATGGCGCAGCCGCGCATCCTCCTCCTCGACGAGCCCTCCCTCGGCCTGGCGCCGGCGATGATCAATGCCCTCTACGCGGTGGTGGCGGACCTGCGCGACCAGGGCGTCACCATCCTGATCGTCGACCAGATGGCGGCCCTGGCCCTGACGGTGGCCGATCGCGGCTACGTGCTGGAGCAGGGCCGCGTCGTCACCGCCGGCACCGCCGCCGAACTCAGCGCCGATGCCGGCTTGGAAGCCGCCTATCTGGGCGCCGCCTGACGGGGGGCCGGGCTGCGTCGGCGCATCGCCGACGCCGTTTTCGCGCGCCGGTCTGCGCTGACCCCGGAGGCGGAGCCGTCGGGCCGGATTCCAGTCCGTTCCAATTCAGGCGGGGTGGCCTTCGACCGTGTGCGGACGCTGCGAATGTCCGCTTGCCGTCAGGCTGATCGGCCTCGGGTTCTCGTGTTCCGCTCGGCGTCGAAGCGCCCTGTTCGCGTCCTCCCGAAAAACAAGCGCCCGACAGGGCGCTTGTGAGGTCGATCGGATGGGTCGTTCAGCCGATCGGCGGCGACGTCAGTTCGCCCGGGCGACTTCGACGAGGTTGTCCGAGAACGACGGGGCGTGGCCCATATCGGTGAAGGCCCCCGACGAGATGCTGTTGACGGTGCCTTCGTTGAGCTGGCGCCAGTAGCCCAGCGTCGCGACGACGATCCCGGCTTTGACGTCCTCGGTGATGCGCGCCACGCCCTTGAAGGCGCCGCGGTCGTTGGCGACCTGGACCCGGTCACCATCCCGGATGCCGCGCGCATCGGCGTCGTGCTGGCTGATCATCACGAACTGCTCGCCCTGGCCTTTCTGCTTGTCCTCCATGTTCGCGTAGCAGGAGTTCAGGAAGTAGTGGCTCTTCGGCGAGACGATGTTGAGCGGGAAGCGCTTGGCCAGTTCGGGGTCGTTGGTGTGGGACTCGCGCGGGCCGAGGTAGTCGGGCAGCGGATCGAGCGCCTCGCCGGGCTGGAAGCCCTCGTACATCTGCCGGAACGGCGGCGCGACGAAGTTCGTGGCCCCTTCGACCATGAACATGCACTTGCCGGTCGGCGTCGGGAAGTTGCCCTCCCGGTGTGGGGCGCGGTCGTCCGGCGTGCCGACCTTCAGCCGGGCGAAGCCGTGCTCGCGCATGTACTGGAGGTCGATGCCCTCGCAGGCCGGGGCGTTCCAATCGACGTAGTGCTCCAGGCACTCCGTGTCGGTCCACTTGAAGTTCTCTTCCTCGAAGCCGAGCCGGGCCGCGAGCTGGCGGAAGATCTCGTTGTTCGGGATCGCCTCACCGGGGGCGTCCGCGCACTTGGTGTTGTAGGTCAGGTAGAGGTGGCCCCAGGACAGGATCATGTCCTCCATCTCCGCGCCCATCGTCGCCGGGAGCACGATGTCGGCGTAGGAGGCGGTATCCGAGATGAAGTGCTCGGCCGAGACCATGAACAGGTCCTCGCGCATCAGCCCCTCGACGATCTTGTCGGTCTCGGGCGCCTGCGTGACGGGGTTCGAGTTCCAGCACATCATCGATAGGATCGGCGGATCGAGCTTCAGCTCGCCGGTCAGCGCCCGCCCGATCTGCAGGTTGCTGATGACGCGGGTGCCTTCCGGGATCAGGTCGGGCCGGCACATCACGTCGAACTTGTAGGGATGTTCCCAGACGCCGAATTGCGTGACGCCGCCGCCGACATGGCGCCAGGCGCCGGTCAGGGCCGGAATGGACGACACCGCCCGGATGGTCTGGCCGCCGCCGTAGTGCCGCTCCAAAGCCACGCCCATGCGGATGCCGACCGGCTGCTCGGTCGCCATCTCGCGGGCGAGCTTGCGGATGTCGTCGGCGGAAACGCCGGTGATCCCGGCGGCCCATTCGGGCGTGCGGGTGCTGGCCCGCTCCTTCAGCTCCTCGAAGCCGACCGTGTAGTTGTCGACGTAGTCCTGGTCGACGAGGCCCTGTTCGATGATCGAGTTGATCAGCGCCATGGCGAGCGCGCCGTCCGTGCCGGGCTTCGGCGCGATGTGCCAGTCGGCGGCCTTGGCGGTGCGCGAGGCGTAGGCGTCGATGACGACGACCTTGGCCCCCTTTTTCTGAGCGTCCTTGACGATGGCCCAGTGGTGCAGGTTCGTGCTGACCGAGTTGCAGGCCCAGATCACGATGTACTTGGAGTGGATGTAGCTGTCCGGGTCGAGGCCCGCCGTCGGGCCGACGGTGAGCAGCCAGGCCGTGCACGAGCCCTCGCCGCAGAAGGTGCGCTCGGTCACGGTGGCGCCCAGGCGGTTGAAGAAGGCGTCGCCGCCGTTCAGCCCGTGCACCAGGCCCTGGTTGCCGAGGTAGCTGTAGGGCGCGATGGCCTGCGGCCCGTACTGGTCGATGATCGCCTTCCAGCGCGACACGATGGTGTCGAGGGCTTCGTCCCAGGTGATGCGCTCGAACTGCTTCGAGCCCTTCGGCCCGACCCGCTTCATCGGGTAGAGCAGCCGGTCGGGGTGGTAGTGGCGCTTCTCGTAGTCCTTGAGCTTCACGCAGAGGCCGCCCCGGGTCATCGGGTGGTCCGGGTTGCCGCGTACGCCGAGCAATTCGCCGTCCTTGACCTCGAACAGCATCGAGCAGGTATCGGGGCAATCGTGCGGGCAGCCGCCGAAGAAGGTCTCGGTCAGGCTCTCGGCCTCGGCGACCAGCAGGGAGTCGGGCTTGACGATCTCGTTCATGTTTCCTCCACGGCCGAGCGTCTCGCTTTATTGTTCTAGCGGGCCGGCCCGGCGCCCCGGCAGGATGCACTCAAGTGCGAATAATTCCAAATTCCGATCTCGGGTCGAGGGTCGCACCGGCCTGCGTTCGTAGCGCCAACCGATGTCTCGCGGCGCGTGCGTTGCGCCAGCCGGCGTTCGGGACCACGACGGCGCGGTACATTCGGCGCCAGGGCGCCGGGATTCCTGTCGGCGCGGACGGGTGGGGTCCGTGGCGGACCGTCTGCCTTGGGGCGAAGACCCAGAGGCTGCTTTAACCCTCCGCAGCCGTCGACACGGTCAAGCGGAGGGGAGGGCGACCCTCGGGATCAGGGTCTCGGCGCCGAAGGGTCACAGTCCGGAGGGGTCGTCACGAAGCGGCCCGTCTCGCCCTCGGCCTCCGCGATCCCTCGCCGGACCGAGCGGGGCCAGGGCCTGCGACCGGCGGGTGTCGACAGCGGACCGACGCCTGTCAGCCCTTCGGATCGGTCTTGAGACGGCGGCCGGACGACGCAGGGAGCGCCCTCGGTCTGAGCAAAGCGCACCCGCGGACGCCAAGGGCTCGGCCCAGCCGCGGTCGGACCGCTTACCCCACCCCGCGGGCGACCTCCTCGCGGAGCAGCGCCTCGGCGCGGGTGCGGGCGCGCGCCCAGCGCCGGCATTCGCGGCGCGCATCCGATAGGGCGCGGTGCTCCGGGGCCGGATCGTCCCGCGCATCCTGGCGCAAAGAGGCCATGAGCTTGCCCGCCAGGGCGTCGCGCGTCGTCGGGGCGAGGCCGCCCGTCGTCAGGACGTCGACGATCGCGCGGCGCTGCGCCTCCGCCGTGGCCTTCAGCCGGAGGGCGTGGCGCGGCAGGCCGGCCGCGCGCAGGAGCCGGCTCAGCCACTGGCCGTCCCAGGAGGGCGCCGAGGCGTAGAGCGTGACGTCGCGCAGGGCCGTGAGCATGTGCAGGGCCACCCAGTCGTGGGCGATTCCCTCCCGCACCAGGCGCTCCCGGGCGAGCCCGTGCACCGCCTCGGCCTCGGGCGCCCAGTCGGTCCAGCCCGGGGCCGGGCGGATCAGGAAGCTCTCCGAATCGCCCTCGGGAAACACCCACGCGACCTCGATCGGGTAGCTGGTCCTGGCGAGGGAGGACGCCTCGAAATCCAGGAAGGCGATGCGGCTCAAGGCGGGACCCTCGGGGCGGAAACCGGCTCGGGATGGGAAAAGAAGCGACGCCGGGCAACAAACCGGCGCAAAGCCGAGTTCCGGCTTCGACGAATTGCGAAGGACCCCGGGTGAGCGACGCAACACCGATCTCGATGCCCGCGCGCGGGACGCGCCGCTGGCTCGCCGACTCCGCTCCCACTCCGCTCACGCGCTTCCCCCCCGCGAGACCCGTCCTCCCTATCGGCCGGATCTCGGCCGCCCTGGCGGCGCCGCATCCGGCGCTCTGGGGCCTCGCCCTGGCGGTCGCCCTCCTCGACGCGGTCTGGCTGCGCCGGGCCGGGATCGCCCTGGCGCCGGCCGGCTTCGGCCTGGCGGCGGGCCTCGTGGCGGCGCTCCTCGCCCTCGCGGTCCTGTTCGGCCCGATCCTGTCCGAGCCCAAGCTGCGGGCCATGGCCCTGGCGAGCGCCAGCCTGATCGCCGTGACCGTGCCGCTCGCGGTGCTGCACTACCTCACCGCCACCTGGGCCCTGCCGCTGGCCGATGCGCGGCTGGCGCGGGCCGAGGCCGCCCTCGGCTTCGACTGGCCGGCCTACCTCGCCGCCCTGCAGGCGCATCCGCGCCTCGCCTGGTGGCTGGCGCTCGCCTACCACACCAGCGGCCCGCAGGTCGGGCTCACGGTGATCGCGCTCAGCGCCACCCTCCGGGTCGGCCGGCTCTGGGCCTATGTGCGGATGTTCGCCGTGCTGCTCCTCGCGGTCGTGCTCGTCGCCGCCCTGGTGCCGGCCGCCGGCCCCTTCGTGCAGTATGGTCTCGTCACCGTGCCAGACGGGTCGATCGAGACCCTGGGCGCCCTCTGGCACCTCGACGCCCTGGAGCACCTGCGCGCCGGTACCCTGCGGATCCTGGCCCTGGAGGACATCCGCGGCCTCGTGACCTTTCCCTCCTTCCACGTCTGCCTCGCGGTGCTGACCGCCTGGGCGCTGGCGCCGATCCCGATCCTCGGCCCCCTGGCGATCGCCCTCAACGCCGTCGTCGTCGTGGCGACCCTCGGGGCCGGCGGGCATTACCTGCCCGACCTGCTCGCCGGCTTCGTGCTCTCGGTCGCGGTCATCGGCGGACGCGCGATCCTGCGGGGGCGCCGCGCCCGGCCATCGGGCCGCAGGCCCGAACCCGCCCCGTGCGGGTCGCGTTGTCCGGGATGAGGGCGTGGGGCCGCGGCCCGTGCGCCCCCGTCCCGGAGTAGTCCCATCCCGAGTAGCCCCAGCCCGAGTGGCCCCATCCCGGAGAGGATCGACATGCGCTGTCCCAGCCTCGGATTCGCGGCGGCCCTGGCCTGTGCCGGGGCCTGCGCCCTGCCGCTGCCGGTCGCGGCCCAGAGCACCGGCTACGTCACCGGTTTTCCCGGCAAGGACCCGGCCGGCGACGACGAGATCGGCTGGGGTCCGGCCTATCGCCCCGAGACCAGCTTCTCGCAGCCGGGCACGCCGCCGACCCCGGGCGATTTCGCCGGAGCCGCCTATCGCGCACGCACGGGGCGCGGCCCCTACGACGCCGTGCAGGGGATCGGGCCGGGACAGCGATACGGCCTGCGCGGTGCCCGCTTCGCGCCGGACGACGCGGTCGAGGCTCCGCCGCGTCGGCGCCACCGCGCCGTCCGCCACCACACGGCCCGGGGACGGCACGCCGACCGCTGAGAGTCCCGCCGGAGGGCTGGACATCAGGGCCGGCATGATTTGCCTTGTGGGGCGCGGCGCCCCACCTCGTGGCCAGAGCCGGCCGCCGCGCCGCATACGGGACCCAAGCCCTCGATGACAGCCGCCATCCCCTTCGCCAACACCTATGCCCGCCTGCCGGAGCACTTCTTCGCGTCGGTCGATCCCACGCCCGTGGCGGCGCCGCGGCTGATCCGGGTCAACCGGGACCTCGCCGCCGAACTCGGGATCGACGCCGCCTGGCTCGAGAGCCCGGAGGGCGTCGCCGTGCTGGCGGGCAATCGGGTGCCGGAGGGCGCCGAGCCCCTGGCCATGGCCTATGCCGGCCACCAGTTCGGCAACCGGGTGCCGCAGCTCGGGGACGGGCGGGCGATCCTGCTCGGCGAGGTCGTCGGGCGCGACGGCCTGCGCCGCGACATCCAGCTGAAAGGCTCGGGCCCGACGCCGTTCTCCCGGCGGGGCGACGGCCGCGCCGCCCTCGGGCCGGTCCTGCGCGAATACGTGGTCAGCGAGGCCATGACGGCACTCGGCATCCCCAGCACCCGCGCCCTGGCGGCGGTGCTCACCGGGGATTCGGTGATGCGCGAGACGGTGCTGCCCGGCGGGGTCCTGACCCGGGTCGCCGCCAGCCACATCCGCGTCGGCACCTTCCAGTACTTCGCCATGCGGGGCGACGTGGACGGCGTGCGGGCGCTCGCCGACCACGTCATCGGCCGGCATTACCCCGAGCTGGCGGACGACCCCAACCCCTACGCCGCCCTGCTGACCCGGGTGGTGGAGCGCCAGGCCGACCTCGTCGCGCGCTGGCTCCTCGTCGGCTTCATCCACGGGGTGATGAACACCGACAACTGCGCGGTCTCCGGCGAGACCATCGATTTCGGCCCCTGCGCCTTCCTCGACGCCTACGACCCCTCGGCCGTGTTCAGCGCCATCGACGAGCACGGCCGCTACGCCTACGGCAACCAGCCGGGCATCCTGCACTGGAACCTGACGCGGTTCGCCGAGGCGCTGCTGCCCCTGCTGGCCCACGAGCCCGAGGCGGGCATCGCCGTGGCGCAGGATGGCCTCGCCGCCTTCGGGCCCCGGTTCGAGGCGGCCTATTACGGCGGCCTGCGGGCCAAGCTCGGCCTCACCACGGACCAGGACGCGGACGGCGAACTCGGCCGCGCCCTGCTGGAGGCGATGCAATCCGGAGGCGCCGACTTCACCCTGACCTTCCGGCGCCTCGGGCAGGCCGCCCTGGGCCCGGAGAACGACGGACCGGTGCGCGACCTGTTCGGCGACTCCACCGTATACGACGCCTGGGCGACCCGCTGGCGGGCGCGGCTCGCCGCCGAGCCGCTGGACCCGGCCGCGCGCCGGGCGGCGATGGACCGGGTCAACCCGGCCTTCATCCCGCGCAACCACCGGGTCGAGGCGGTGATCCAGGCGGCGATCGCCCGCGACGACTTCGCGCCGTTCCACGAACTCGTGACAGTGCTGGCCCGGCCCTACGACGACCAGCCCGCCTTCGCGGCCTATGTCGAGCCGCCCCAGCCGCACGAGCGGGTGCTGCAGACCTTCTGCGGGACCTGATCCGAACCGGCTCCCAACGGGCGGCGTTCTCCGGTCGGGGGAACCCCGCCGACAGACCCTATCGCCGATTCCGGCCGCGACCGCCCAGGGCGCGGACGCGACAGACCCGACGGGCCGCGCGATAGGGCCGAGGGCTGAGCCGGATCGGTTCTCCCCAAGCCACAGGGGAACGCGGCTTGGCTTGCGGCATTTCTGGTATACTGTATTTCACTGACCAGCGTCAGCGCATGCCAGGGGTGTCCCGATGAACCAGACCCTGAAGCCCGACCGTCCGATCTGGCCCTCCGTCCCGGACGATGTCCCGCCGCCTCGGACCAGCTGGCCGGAGGCCCCGGCCCCCGAGATCGATCCCGCACTCCTCGAGCGGCCCAAGGCCGACGAGGCCGCGAGCCAGCGCATCGGGTTCGAAGGCTTCGGCTCGTTCTCGGGCTGAGCGCGCCGTCTCACGCCAGGGAGGCGACCGGTCGCTCCGACGCCGCGACGCCCTCGGCCCAGTCCACCGCGAAGAGCTGCATGTCGCGGGTGTCCCGGCAATCCGACGGCGGCATCCCCGAGAGCTGCAGCGACGCCCGGGTGGCGGGGGCGAGGAGGCGGATCACCTCGTCCGAGGCCGCCAGGGTCAGGTCGGCGGCCTTGGCCCGGGCCTCGATCCGCGCGAGGCGGTTCATCGCCGTGCCCAGCACGGTGAATTCGGCCCTGTGGCCATCGTCGAAGACCCCGACCAGAACCTCGCCGGCATGCAGCGCCATGGTGATGCGCAGCTCCGGCCGGCCGTCCCGGCGCCGCTCTCCGTTCAGGGCCGCGAGGCGCGCGACGATGCTCCGGGCGCAGGCGAGCACCGCCTCGGCCTGGGCCTGCGGTCGCCCGACGATGAACTGCGCCAGGATGCCGTCGCCCACGTACTTGTCGACGATGCCGCCGTGCTCGCTCACGGCCACATGGGTCAGGGCGCGGACATCGAGCAGGGCCCGCACCACCTCCGCCTGGTCGTGATCCCGGGAGAAGGCCGAGAAGCCGCGCAGGTCGAGGCCGAACAGGCAGGCATGGCGGGACTGGACCGCGCCGAGGCCGCCGCCGCTCTCGGCAAGTTCTCCCGCCACCCGCCGCGGCACGAAGCGCGCGAGGCTGGTGCGCTCCCGCTCCATCCGCAGGGCGGTCGTCACCGCCATCTGCAGGCGGCGGACGCCGTCGATCACCACCAGGCTCGCGGCCAGGAAGGTCAGGAGGCCCGGAACCTCTTCCTCCAGGGTGACGTGCGGGCCGAGAAGGGCACTCTCGGGGGCGAGGTAGGCGACCAGGATGGTGATGCCCCAGGCGAGGCTCACCAGTCCGGAAAAGACGACGGTGTGCCAGACCCGCATGCTCAGGCCGGTCTGGAGCAGGAGGAGGAAGGCCGGCAGCCGGCTCACCGCGGTGGCGGTCTCCTCGGTCTCCACGGCGCCGATCAGCATGTGCTCGACGATGAGGAACAGCGCGACGCCGGCATTCAGCAGGGTCGCGGTCCAGGCCAGCCATTCCGTCCCGGGCTCCGCCCCGCCGTCGCGCTGCGAGGCGCGCCAGTCGGCGATGCCGAGGCCGAGGGAGAACACCGCGTAGATTCCGAGGCCGATCCAGTGATGGGTGGAATGGCTCGAGCCGTCGTAGCCCTGGGCGGTGGCCACGAGCACCAGGACGATGACGAGGTAGAGCACCAGGGAGCGGCGGCCCGAGGCGGCCTGGAGCCGTCGCAGGATGGTGGGATCGCCGTCGTTGGGACGGCGACGGGAGGGCAGGCGCATGTCTTCGGCCGTCGGTGAGTGGGCGTGGCTCCTTACCATGCCGGGCCGCCGGCGCAGCGGCGGCGATTCGCCGTGGCTCAGAGCGCCCCTTCGCGGATGGCGCCGGGGTCGGCCAGGGCGTGCAGCAGGCGCGCGGCGCTGTGGGCGAAGCGCAGGGTGACGGCCTTGCGCCGGGGGCCGCTCAGGGGGTGGTCCGCCGGGTCGCGCAGGATCGCGGCGCCGAAGGCATCGGCGACGATGAGACCGGCATCCTCCGGGGTCAGGGTGGTGGAGAGCGTCTCGGGGATCGCGAAGTAGAAGCGGTCGCAGTAATCCCGGTAGTCCGGCCATTTCCGGTCGGCCCGGAAGTCGGCGACGCTCGACTTGATCTCCACGATGGTCAGGCGTCCGGCCGGGCACAGGGCGATGACATCGGCGCGCCGTCCGTTCGCCAGGGAGAATTCCGGGATGGTGACGTGGCCGAGTTCGGCGAACAGGCGCCGGACGCCGCGCTGGACCTGGAGCGCGGTGGCCGACTGGCGCCGGTCGGGCGGGAGGATCACGGACGCGAGGGCTGCGGACATACGGCTCTGATGCATCGGAACGACGTCCCGAATCGGGACGCCGCCCAGGAAACCAGCCGCGACGCGGCTTGTCACCTGCGACCCCTTTGCCGCCGCCAGGCTGGAGCGCGGGCTTGGCGCGCGGCCCCGTCGGGAGCGGGTCGCAGCGCGCTGGCGGGAGGCCGATCCGCTGCCGGCCGCGTGAGGGCGTTCAGGCCCCGTTCCCCAGGGTGTCCCGCAGGGCGGCGCGGATCGCGTCGAACCCGTCCGTGAGGGCGGCGGGCCCCGGCTGCAGGATGAGCGTCGACTTGATCTCGTGGATGCGCCCCGCGGCCACCGCCGGGATCGCGTCCCAGCCCGGGCGGGCGCGGATGCGCTCGCGGTTCACGCGCTTGCCACACCAGGAGGCGAGGATCACGTCGGGCCGCGCCGCGATCACGGCCTCCGGGCTCACGATCCGATCCCGGGCCGCCGCCTGCCGGCTGAGTTCGGGGAAGACGTCGTCGCCGCCGGCCGCCGCGACGAGGTCCGAGACCCAGCCGATGCCGGAGATCAGTGGCGCGTCCCATTCCTCGAAATAGACGCGCGGACGCGGCTGCCCGGCATTCTCCGCGGCCGCCCGGGCGATCCGCTCGGCGAGGCGCGTCGCCAGGGACTCGGCCTCGGCCGGCACGCCGGTCAGGGCGCCCACCGTCCGGATCATCGCGAAGCAGCCGGCCAGGTCGCGCTGGTTGAACAGGTGCACGGCGATGCCGGCCCGAGCGAGGTCGGCCACGATCGCGGCCTGGAGATCGGAGAAGGCGAGCACCAGATCGGGCGCGAGGGCCAGGATCTTGGGCAGGTCGGCGCTGGTGAAGGCCGAGACCCGCGGCTTCTCCCGCCGGACCCGGGCCGGGCGAACCGCGTAGCCCGACACGCCGACGATACGGTCCTCCTGGCCGAGGAGGTAGAGCGTCTCGACGGTCTCCTCCGTCAGGCAGACGATGCGCTCGGGCGGAAACCGGCGCACGGCGCCTCAGCCCTTCAGGTAGCCGAGAAGCCCGGCTCCCGGCGCCAGCATGAGGAAGGCCCAGGCCAGGGCCGAGGTGACGTTAGCGACCTGAAACGGCAGGCGCTTCACGCCGAACACCCCGGCGATCAGCGGCACCACGGCCCGGGCCGGCCCGATGAAGCGCCCGATCAGGATGCCTCCGGCTCCCCACTTGCGGCAGAATTCCTCGGCGCGGGCGACGATGGCGGGATAGCGCCGCATCGGCCACATCTGCTTGGCGCCTTCCTTGTAGTGGTGCCCGTACTCGTAGGAGACCCAGTCGCCGAGCGCCGCCCCGAGGGCGCCCGCGAGCATCACCGGCCAGAACGGAATGCCGATCGAGCCCATCAGCGCCCCGATGCCGAGGAGCAGGAAGGTTGCGGGCACCAGCAGCGACAGGAAAGCCAGGGACTCGCAGAAGGCGAGCACGCCGACGATGAGCGGCGTCCAGCCCTGGTTCGCCTCGACGAAGGCGAGGGTGCTGGTGCGGATTGCGTCGAAGTCCATGGATCTCGCTCGAGGTTCGGGCCCTCGCTGTGACCGAGGGTGCGCATCGGGGCAAGCGCGCAGGGCGCCCGTGGGGGTGCGTCGGACCGGAAAACCGGGTTAAGGGCTGGCGCCACCGCTCCTTCGCCGTGCGACTTCGGGAGATACCGGCATGAACATCCTCTCGATCCAGTCCCACGTCGCCTTCGGCCACGTGGGCAACGCTTCCGCGGTGTTTCCGATGCAGCGCCTCGGCGTCGAGGTCTGGCCGATCCACACGGTGCAGTTCTCCAACCACACCGGCTACGGCGCCTGGCGCGGACGGGTCTTCGACGGCCCGGCGATCGAGGATCTCGTGGCCGGCATCGCCGAGCGCGGCGTGCTCGGCACCTGCGACGGGGTGCTGTCGGGCTACATGGGCTCGGCCGACATCGGCACCGCCATCGTGCGGGCGGTGGCCTCGGTGCGGGCGCTCAACCCGCAGGCCCTCTACGCCTGCGACCCCGTGATGGGCGACACCGACCGCGGCATCTACGTGCGCCCCGGCATCCCCGAATTCATGCGCGGGCAGGCGGTGCCGGCGGCCGACATCGTGACCCCGAACCAGTTCGAGCTGAACCACCTCTCGGGCCTGCCCACCGGCACCCTCGCGCAGGCCAAGCGGGCGGTGGCCTCGGTCCAGGCGCTGGGGCCCCGCGTCGTCCTCGTGACCTCGCTGATCACCGACGACACGCCGGACGACGCCATCGACCTCCTGGCCGGGGAGGGCGGCCATGTCTGGCGCCTGCGCACGCCACGCCTGCACCTCGACGTGAACGGCGCGGGCGACGCCATCGCGGCCCTGTTCCTGGTGCACTACGCCCGGACGCGCTCGGCCGCCCTGGCGCTCGGCATGGCCGGGGCCTCGATCTACGGCCTCCTGCGCCGCACGGCCGAGGCGGGCTCGCGCGAAATCCTCACGGTGGCGGCGCAGGACGAGTTCGTCACGCCGAGCGAGACGTTCCCGGTCGACACCGTCTAAGGTCGCTGCTCCTGAAGCCCGGAGACCCTGCGATGCCACGCCGCTTCGTGACCCTCGACGTGTTCACCGACACCGCGCTGACCGGCAATCCCCTCGCGGTCGTGCTCGATGCCGAGGGTCTCGACACCGCCGCGATGCAGGCCCTCGCCGCCGAGTTCAACCTCTCCGAGACGGTGTTCCTGCTCCCGCCCGAAGCGCCCCGGCACCGCGCCCGGATGCGCATCTTCACGCCCGCCTCCGAATTGCCCTTCGCCGGGCATCCCACCCTCGGCACCGCGATCCTGCTCGCCCTGCGCGACCAGCGGGCGGGCCTCGCCGACGCGGTGGCCTTCGGGCTCGAGGCCGCGCTGGGAACCCTGGCCTGCGTGGTCGAGCCCGGGGAGGGGCGTGGCATCGGGCGCTTCAAGATGCCGGTGCTGCCGGAATATCTGGGGGCGGGGCCCGAGGCGGATGCGGTCGCGGCCGCCCTGGGCCTGGAGCCGGGCGAGATCGGGTTTGGCCGCCACGCCCCGAGCCGGCACCGGGCCGGGCCCGCCTTCCTGTTCGTGCCCCTCGCCAGCCGTGCGGCCCTCGAGCGGGCCCGCGTGGTACCGGCCGCCCTCGACAACCTCGGCACCCCGGCCGCGCTCTACTGCTACACCCTCGATCCCGAGGAGGTCGGCCACCGCTACCAGGCCCGGATGTTCGCCCCCCATCTCGGCGTGCCGGAGGACCCGGCCACCGGCTCGGCGGCGGCGGCCTTCGCCGGGGTGATGATGCAGTTCGAGCCCCTCGGCGACGGCGAGCACGACATCGTCCTGCACCAGGGCGTCGCCATGGGCCGGCCGAGCACGATCGGGGTCCAGCTCGTGATCGAGGCCGGCGCCCTGCGCTCGGTGGAGATCAGCGGGGCGGCGGTCCTGGTGAGCGAAGGTACGCTGCTTGTCTGACGGCTTCACGCTGACGCCGCTCCGGCGGATCGAAGCCCGGCTGGTGGCGTCCGACTGGGCCTGGGCCCGCGACCAGGCCAAGACGATCGCCGAGATCTGGGCGGGCCGGCGCGCCGAGCGGCCGGACCTGTTCGACGGGCGGGTGCTCCTTGCCCGCGACTGCCGCATCGACGGATCGACCTGCCTCATCGACCTGTTCGAAGTGGCGTATTCCCAGTTCCTCGCCTTCCGCCAGGAGGGCTCCCCCGATCCGGCGGTGAGCAACGCCTTCGCGGCGGTGGTGCCCTGGAGCGTCGACGGCGCGGCCCTCCTCGGCATCATGGGCGGCCACACCGCCAATGCCGGGCAGATCTATTTTCCCTGCGGAACCCCGGACCGGGCCGACATCCGCGACGGCGGGCGCGTCGACCTCGCCGGCAGCGCCGCGCGCGAACTCCTGGAGGAGACGGGCCTTGCCCTTCCCGGCGACGCGCCGGAGGCGTCGTGGGTCCTGGTCTCGGGCCAGAGCCAGCACGCCTTCCTGCGCCCGGTGCGCTTCGCCGAGACCGCTGCGGCGCTGCACGACCGGATGGAGGCGTATCGCCGGGGCGAGGCCGCGCCGGAACTCGCGGGCTTCACCGTCGTTCGCGGACCGGACGACCTCGATGCCGCCCGGATGCCCGGCTTCGTGCGCGCCTATCTCGCCCGGGCCTTCGCGGGCGACGAGAGCATTTTCCAGGGAGGTGGATGCCGGCTCGCGTGAGGAAAATGCGCTAGCGGTAGCCGTAGCGCGCCTTGGCCGCGCCCAGGAGGCCGAGGGCCTCGCGCTCGCGGCCGCCCGCGCAGGCGTCGGCGGCATGGCGCAGGTCGGCGCTGAAGCGCTCGCCCACCGGTGGGTTCAGGTTGCCGGTGGCGACGTCGCTGTCGACCACCGCCTGGGTGCGGGCAATGGCCGGGCCGCAGCCATTGCCCTGGGGCAGGGGGGCAGCGACCGCGGGTGCCGCGGCGACTACGGGCGCGGGCGGCGCCGAGGCGGTCGGCTTACAGGCGCCGAGCAGGGCGGCGGAGAGAAGGACGGCGACGGCGAGGCTGACCCGGGACACGGCGGCTCCTGACTGTACCCGTGCCGGGAAACGGCACAGCTTGATCCGGGGCGGTTTTGCGCCGTGCGCTCCGGCCGGTCAATCGGGTGCGCGGCGGAACGGATGTGAGGGGAGGGCGGCCCGGGAAGAGCCGCCCACGATCTTGGTCCGCGTGACCTTGGTCTGTCGAATTGCGGTCTATTTTACTTGGACCTGTCGGTTACTTGGACTTGTCGGCGATGGCCTTCAGGCCGGAATCGTAGATGCCCGAGACCGCGTCGATGGCGACGGCGTCCGGGGCGCCCTTCGCCTTGAAGCTGCCGGTCCAGTTCACCGTCGAGCCCGAGCCCTTCGGCATCACCGAGATCGTCGAGGAGTAGTCGCTCACCGGCAGCGGGCCGGAGACGATGGCGTAGGTGTAGGACATCGCCTTGTCGTCGCGCTTGGTCTGCGATTCCACGATGGTGCCGCCGCCCTTGAGGCTCAGGGTCCGCAGGGTCTTGCCGCCGTCCTGCGATAGCACGCACTTCTCAATGGCCGGATGCCACTGGCCGATCCCGCAGAAGTCTCCGATCGTCGCCCAGACCTTGGCCGGGGGCGCGGCGACGTCGATGGTCTTGGCGGCATCGAGCGCCAGCGCCGGCGCCGTTCCGGCGAGCAGGGCGAGGGCGGGCAGGGCGAGGGTGCGCGAGAGCGTCCGCGACATGATGGGGGTTCCTTCCAGATTTTTTCTTGCGTGGACGGACTGATTGCGCCGCCGGATCGTATTCGATCTACCAGCGAAGCTAGGCGGCGCGGCCGCGACGGCAATGCGTCCGGCCGAAACGATCGCGCATTCCGTCAAGACCTTGTGGGCAACCGGGCCCGGTGGTCGGCTTCGTCCCCGTCCCGTGGCCGGGCACGGGGCGGGGTCGCCGGGTCGAACCTTGTCAAGCCGGCCCTCAGCGGCTAGGTACACCGCCTTCGCAAGGGTTCGCGCGCCGCCGCGGTGCGCCCCTGCCCCTCGGGAGAGACGAGCCTTGGCCAGCGCCGGCTCCACGCGCAGCATCACCGACGCCGCCTTCGCGGCCGCCCGGTCGCGCGCGTCTCTTGCCGCCCTGCTGCTCCTTATCCGCCCCTGAGGGCCGTCCGGGCGCGTGCGCCTGGGCTCTCAGGGGAGCGCATTTCGCGAAGGCCCGCGCCGGCATTGCGGCGCTCGGCCCGGACCCCTTCGATCTTCAGGGCGCCGCGTCCCTCCCCGGACTGCGCCGCGACAGGACATCCGTCATGACCACTTCCCCGACCCCGGCGCCCGAAGCCCGCGGACAGGACCGCCCCAAGGATCGCCCCAAGGACCGCGTCCTCATCTTCGACACCACCCTGCGCGACGGCGAGCAGTGCCCCGGCGCCACCATGACCCTCGACGAGAAGCTCGCGGTCGCCGAACTCCTCGACACGATGGGCGTGGACATCATCGAGGCGGGCTTCCCCATCGCCTCGCACGGCGATTTCGAGGCGGTCTCGGAGATCGCCCGCCGGGCCAAGCGCGCGACCATCGCGGGCCTCGCCCGCGCGATCCCGGCCGACATCGCCCGGGCCGGCGAGGCGGTGCGGCAGGCTAGGCGCGGGCGCATCCACACCTTCGTCTCGACCTCACCGATCCACCTCGCGCACCAGATGCGCAAGTCCGAGGACGAGGTGGTGGAGATCATCCTCAAGACTGTGGCCCAGGCCCGCGACCTCGTCGAGGACGTGGAGTGGTCGGCCATGGACGCGACCCGCACGCCGATCGACTACCTCTGCCGCTGCGTCGAGGCGGCGATCCGCTCGGGGGCCACCACCATCAACCTGCCCGACACCGTGGGCTACGCCACGCCGGACGAGTACCGCCGGATGTTCCAGGACGTCCGGAACCGGGTGCCGAACGCCGACCGGGCGATCTTCTCGGTGCATTGCCACGACGATCTCGGGCTCGCCATCGCCAACTCCCTGGCCGGGATCGAGGGCGGCGCCCGTCAGGTCGAGTGCACCATCAACGGCATAGGCGAGCGCGCCGGCAACGCCGCCCTGGAGGAGATCGTCATGGCGATCCGCACCCGCGGCGACGTCATGCCCTACGAGACCGGCATCGAGAGCACCATGCTCACCCGCGCCTCGAAGCTCGTCAGCCACGCCACGAACTTCCCCGTGCAGTACAACAAGGCCATCGTCGGCCGGAACGCCTTCGCGCACGAGAGCGGCATCCACCAGGACGGCATGCTCAAGCACACCGAGACCTACGAGATCATGACGCCCGCCTCGGTCGGGGTCGCCAAGACCTCGCTCGTGATGGGCAAGCACTCGGGCCGGGCCGCCTTCCGCTCGAAGCTCGACGAACTCGGCCTCGTGCTGAGCGACAACCAGCTGCAGGACGTGTTCGAGCGCTTCAAGGCGCTCGCCGACCGCAAGAAGCACGTCTACGACGAGGATATCGAGGCGCTGGTCGACGAGAACCTCGCCACGGCGCACCACCGCATCCGCCTCGTCTCGCTGTCGGTGATCGCCGGCACCCGCGGCCCGCAGAGGGCGACGCTCAAGCTCGACATCGAGGGCCGGGTCGTCACCGAGGAGGCTGACGGCAACGGCCCCGTGGACGCAGTGTTCAACGCGATCCAGGCCCTGGTGCCGCACGAGGCCGACCTCGAACTCTACCAGGTCCATGCGGTGACCGAGGGCACGGACGCCCAGGCCGAGGTCTCGGTGCGCCTGAAGAGCGGCGAGCGCAGCGTCACCGCCCGCGGCGCCGACCCCGACACCCTGGTCGCCTCGGCCCGCGCCTACCTCTCGGCCCTCAACAAGCTCGAAGCCTGGGCCGTGCGCCTGCACGCCCAGAGTCCGGCCTCGGTTTAGCCGAGAAAATAACGCCCCGGGGGTGGACACCCCCCGGGGCGTTTGCTATCAGCCCCCTCGTCGCGGCGGACTTGGTGGGCCGCAGCGACCGCCGCAAGGCGTTGGGTGCATAGCTCAGTTGGTAGAGCAGCTGACTCTTAATCAGCGGGTCCAAGGTTCGAACCCTTGTGCACCCACCAAATCTCTCAAGCGACCGAAGCTCTGGACAATCGTCCGGAGCTTTTGTGTTTTCAGGCCCGTCGCCATGCGGCCCGCGCGCCGACGGGACGGGACTGATCGGCGGGCGGCGCGACTTGTTTCGGCATCCGCCTGATCGCGCGACCCCGAGCCGTCGTCCGGTGCGATCCCGGCCTCCGGTAGTCTCCGGGGCGATCCTTTCTCATCCGATCTCCCGCTGCCTGACAGGCCGTGCGCGCGGCCCGGGACCGGACGAACGAGTCGGTACATCCACGGGACCCGGCGGACGCAAATGCGTCCCAGCATGCTCCGGCATCGGAAGATCGCGACTTATTGAGCTGCCGTCAGCGGATGTATACCACCGGTGGCTTTGGGGCCTGACGGCGCCGCGCATCCCCGGCCGAGGCCGTGATCGACAAGCTGGATCTTCTCCTCGCCCTGGCGCGCGAACAGCATTTCGGGCGCGCCGCCGAGGCCTGCCGGGTGACGCAGCAGACCCTGTCGGCCGGCGTGAAGAGCCTGGAGAACCAGCTCGGCACGCGGCTGGTGCAGCGCGGCTCCCGGTTCCAGGGCTTCACGCCCGAGGGCGAGCGGGTCCTGGCCTGGGCCCGGCGGATCGTCGCCGATACGCGCGCGATGCGCGAGGACGTCGCGACCCTGCGGCGGGGGCCGGCCGGGCACCTGCGGATCGCCGCGATCCCGACCGTGCTCCCGATGATCGCGGCGCTGACCACGCCCTATCACGTCCGCTATCCGGATGTTCGCCTCAGCGTCCTGTCGGCGACCTCGGCGAGCATCCTCGACCTGATCGAGAATCTCGAGGCGGATGCCGGGCTCACCTACCTCGACAACGAGCCCCTGAGCCGGGTCGCCACGATTCCGCTGTTCCAGGAGCGCTACCAGCTGCTGACGGCGCTCGGCGGGCGCCATGACGGCCGCGCCAGCATCACCTGGGCCGAGGCCAGCCGGATGCCGCTCTGCCTGCTGACGCCCGACATGCAGAACCGGCGCATCATCGACCAGCAGCTTCGGGCCTCGGGGAGCGAACCGGCGCCGACCCTCGAGTCGAACTCGATGATCGTGCTGATGAGCCACGTGCGCACCCTGCATTGGGCCAGCATCATGCCGGCCGTCCTGGCGGACGCCCTCGGGCCGATGCCGGGCCTGCGCGCGATCCCCCTCGTCGAACCCGACATCCGGCACACGATCGGCCTCGTGGTGCCCCCGCGCGAGCCCGCGACCCCGATGGTGGCCGCCCTCGTGGGCATCGGCCGGCAACTGGCTCGCACCCTCGGCGGCGAGGGCGGGGGCGAGGAGCCGGCCAGCGCCTGCGCGGTCGATGCCCGCCCTCACGACGCACGATGACGACCCGCCGGGACGCAGCGCGGCGAGACCGCCGCGGCCGGTGCGCCGCGCCGCCCCGCTCCTCCGGTCGGGATCGCTCCCGTCCCGTTCTCGCCGAGATCCCCCACGCAGCCCACGCTTGCGAGTTCCCAGCATGATCAAGTCCGGACTGATCGCCCGCGTCTCGGAGAAGTACCCGCATCTCGGCCTCGCGGAGGTGGAGGCGGTGGTGAACGCCATCCTGACGCGGATCGGCGATGCCCTGGCGGCAGACGACCGGGTCGAATTGCGGGGCCTCGGGGTGTTCTCGGCCGTGTCCCGGGCGCCGCGCCCGGGGCGGAACCTGGCGTCGGGGGAGGCAGTGCAGGTGGGCGAGAGGCGCATCGTCTCGTTCAAGGCGGGCCGGACGATCAGGGCGCAACTCGGTCGTCCCCCGGCACCGGCGACGCTCCGGGGCATGCCGCGCCCCAGGATCCTCGACCTCCTGCCCCATCGCCCCCCGGAACGATCGCCGGCGGGCCGGAACGCGTCGCCGTGACCGCCGGCCCGGTGCCCTTCGGTGCGGGCCGATCCATAGGCGCGGCGGTCCGGAGCGTTTACACTGCCACCAGGGCCGGCCCGGCCGAGGATCGCTCTTTGACTGTGAACACCGCATCGTCTCCACGCCCCCGCCGCGGATTTCGGTCCGGGCTTCGATCCCTCCTCCGCCTCGTTTCCCTGTCGCTGCCCTTGTCCCTGCCCTTGGGCTTGGCCCTCGGGCTGCCGGCCGTGGCACGGCCCTTCACCGATGCCGCCGGCCGGACCGTCGAGGTGCCTGAGCGCCCGGCCCGCATCCTGGCGGCCGGGCCGCCGGCCTCCGTCCTGCTCTACACCCTGGCGCCGGACCGGATGGTCGGCTGGATCCGCAGCCCGACCCCGGAGGAGAAGCCCTACCTCGCCCCCGCGGCCCGGGACCTGCCGGCCACGGGGCGGCTGACCGGGCGCGGCGGGACCGCCAATGTCGAGGCGGTCCTCGGGCTGCGGCCCGACCTCATCGTCGATGTCGGCAGCACCGCGCCGACCTACGTTTCGCTGGCCGACCGGGTCCAGGCCCAGACCGGCATTCCCTACGTGCTCCTCGACGGGCATTTCGAGCGGACGGCGGAGAGCTACCGGCGCCTCGGTGCCCTCCTCGGCATGGAGGCGGCCGCCACCGAGCTCGCGGGCGCGGCGGACGCCGCGGTGGCGGAAGTGGCGCGGGTGATCGCGACGGTCCCGGACGAACGGCGCCCGCGCGTCTACTACGCCCGCGGGCCGAAGGGGCTCGAGACCGGCCTCGGCGGGTCGATCAACGTCGAGCTCCTCGGCGTGGTCGGCGCCCGCAACGTCGCGGCCGCGGCCGGGTCCGGCGGCATCGCCACCGTCTCGCCGGAGCAGGTGCTGGCCTGGGACCCGGACGTGATCCTCACCCAGGATGCGGGCTTCCGGCGCGGCATCGCCGAGGACCCGCTTTGGTCCGGCCTCCGGGCCGTGCGTGCAGGCCGGGTCTACCAGGTGCCGGCGCTGCCCTTCGGCTGGTTCGATGCCCCGCCCGGCGCCAATCGCCTGATCGGCGTCCGCTGGCTGGCGCAGGTGCTCTATCCGGACCTGTTCCCGACCGGCCTGGAGGCCGCCACGCGGGACTTCTACCGTCGCTTCTACCATGTCGAGCTCGAGGACGGGCAGGTGGCGGCCCTCCTCGCGGGTGCGGCGGCCGGTCAGACGCCGTGACGGCCGAGACCGAGGCCCTTGCCCTGCCGGAGGATGCGCGCCGCCGGCCATGGGCGCGGATCTGGCCCATCCTGCTGCCCGGGCTGGGGCTCCTCGCCCTGGTGGTGCTGGCGCTGGCCACCGGGCGCTTCGCCGTTCCCCTCGGCGACGTGGTCGAGATCCTCGGTGCCCGGCTCCTCGGCCTGCCCGCACGGGCCGACCCGGCGATGCAGACCGTCATCCTCCAGGTCCGCCTGCCGCGCGTCCTCGCCGCCCTGGTGGTGGGGGCGAGCCTCGCGGCGGCCGGGGCGACCTACCAGGGCCTGTTCCGCAACCCCCTGGTCTCGCCGGACATTCTCGGGGTCTCGGCCGGCGCGAGCCTCGGCGCCGTCCTCGGCATCTTCCTGTCCCTGCCGGTGGCGGCGATCCAGGGCCTGGCCTTCGCCGGCGGCCTCGGCGCAGTCGCGGCCGTCTACGCCGTCGGCGCGGCGGTGCGCCGGCATGATCCGGTGCTGACGCTGGTGCTGGCCGGCGTCGCGATCGGCGCGGTGCTCGGCTCGGCGATCTCGCTCCTGAAGGTGCTGGCCGACCCCTACAACCAGCTGCCCGCCATCACCTACTGGCTCCTCGGCAGCCTCGCCTCGACGACCCTCGCGGATCTCGGCGCGATCCTGCCGGCGATCGGCCTCGGCCTCGTGCCCCTGGTGCTCCTGCGCTGGCGCATGAACCTGATGAGCCTCGGCGAGGAGGAGGCCCGCGCCCTCGGGGTCGAGACCCGCCTCCTGCGCCCCGTCCTCATCGCCGCCGCCACCCTGGTCACCGCCGCCTCGGTCTCGGTGACGGGGGTGATCGGCTGGATCGGCCTCCTGGTGCCGCACGTGGCCCGTCTCCTCGTGGGCCCGGATTTCCGGCGCCTGCTGCCGGCCTCCCTCGTCCTCGGCGCCGGCTACCTCCTCGCCGTCGACCTCGTGGCCCGCACCATCGCCCCCATCGAGGTGCCCCTCGGCATCCTGACCGCGCTCATCGGCGCGCCCTTCTTGCTCTGGCTCCTCGCCAGCGGCCGGCGGGGCTGGGCCTGATGCTCAGCGTCGAGAACCTCGCCTTCGGCTACGGACGCCGTCCCGTCGGCACCGGCCTCGACCTCACCGTGGAGCCCGGCGAGGTGCTGTGCCTGCTGGGGCCGAACGGCGGCGGCAAGACCACGCTGTTCAAGACGCTGCTGGGCCTGCTGCCGCCCCTCGGCGGACGCATCCGCCTCGACGGGGCCGAGATCGCGCGCTGGTCCCGGCGCCGGCTGGCGGCGAGCCTCGGCTACGTACCCCAGGCGCAGGGCGCGTTCTTCCCGTTCCGGGTGCGCGACGTGGTGCTGATGGGGCGGGCGAGCCGGCTCGGCACCTTCGCGAGCCCCGGCCCGGCCGACCAGGCGATGGCGGAGCGGGTGCTCGCGACCCTCGAGATCGGGCATCTCGCGGAGCGGGCCTATACCGAGATCAGCGGCGGCGAGCGCCAGATGGTGCTGATCGCCCGGGCGCTGGCCGGCGAGCCGCGGATCGTCGTGATGGACGAGCCCACCGCGAGCCTCGACTTCGGCAACCAGGCCCGGGTGCTCGGCCAGATCCGGCGCCTGTCGCGGGCCGGCATCGCGGTCATCCTCTCGACCCACGACCCCGACCACGCCTTCCTCTGCGCCGACCGGGTGGCGCTGCTGCACGAGGGCCGCCTCCTCGCCCTCGGCACGCCCGCGGCCACCATCACGCCCGCGACCCTGGCGCGGATCTACGGCGTCGCCGTCGCGGTGGTGCCCCTGCCGGGCCACGCCCACGCGGTCTGCGCGCCGATCCTGCCGGATTAGCGCCTTTTCGAGCGCGGTGGATGCCGGCTCGCGTGAAGACAATGCGACCACGCTCTAGTCCGCGTCCGTCGGGGCGGCGGGCCGGTAGCCCGGGCACCGGGCCGCCCGCTCCGCCAGGGCCTCGGCGAGGGCGCCGAAGGTCGCGTCGGCGAGCGAGCGGGCCGTGGCGAGGTAGTAGCGCTCCCAGCCGACGGAGAGGAAGTCGAGGCCGAAGCGGTCGGCCGCCGCCCGCGCACCGAGGCCGGCATCGGCGGCCCCGTAGGCGATCACGGCGGCGACGGCCTGGTGGGTGAACTCCTCGGTGGCGTAGCCGCGGATGCGCTCGGCCGGAATCCCGTGCTCGGCCAGGAGGCGGTCGAACCAGACCCGGGTGCCCGATCCCGTCTGCCGGTTGACGTAGCGGGCTCCGCCCGCGGCGAGGTCGGGCACGCTTCGGATGCCGAGGGGATTGCCGGCCGCGAGCATCAGGCCCTGCTCCCGCTCGAACAGCGGCCGGACCCGGAAGCCTGGATTGGCCGCGAGCTCCGCGAAGGCGGGCCCGGCCGCTTTCCAGTCGAGCGCACCGCAGTGGAATCCCGCCGCGTCGGCACGGGCCTCCGTCAGGCGGGCGACCGCTTCCGCGCTGCCGGCCACCGCGAGGTGGATTCCCGGCCAGGCCGCGGCGACCTCCATGACGAGGAGGTCGTGGCTCGCGGCCAGCGTGAGGGGGCGCTGGTCCCCGGTCAGGATCGGCGCGAGACGGGCCCGGATGGCGCGCGCCTCGCGGGCCATCGGCTCGGCGAGGCTGGCGGCGGCGGCCCCCAGGGCCTCGCGCAGGAGTACGCCCGTCGGCGTCAGGGTGCTGCCGTGCCCGCGCGTCTTCTGGACGAGCTGATGCCCGAGCCCGGTCTCGAGGGCGCGGAGCCGCTCCCAGGCCGCCCGGTAGGACAGACCGAGCGCGGTGGCGATGCCCTGGACCGACCCCGTCGACGCGATCGCCTCGAGGACGACGACCGCCTCGGAGACCGAGACGCGATGCAACCCGACCGCGATCGTGCCGCCGAGGCCGAGCTCGATGGTCAGCGGAGGTATTTCGGATGTTGGCGTCATATTAATGGCGTCATAACATCTTTCTACGAGGATGCGATGCGCAAGCGTCGCGATCGTCATGCGGCGATCGGCATCACGGGTAGCATGAACCAGGGGCTCGACCGCATGAGGCGCGACCACCATGACGGGCCGTTCGCCGGACGGGCGTTCGGGCACGCGAAACCGGGCGCGGCTCCAGTCCCGACCCTGGCCCTCGCACTGCGCACGGCCCGCGCGCACGGACCGGGCCGCGAGGGCCCGCTGCCCCTTCGCCTGCCCTTCCCGACCGCCGAGATTCCCGCCCTCGCGTCGGGATACCGCCTCGACGCGAAGGAGCAGGCGGCCTTCGCGGCCGGCGCACGCATCCGGAACGGGGCCTGCACCCGCGAGAACCTCGCCCCGATCCTGACCTGGAAGGTGAGCGACCG
Organism: Methylobacterium sp. TK31; assembly: GCF_055361545.1. Classification (NCBI taxonomy): domain Bacteria; kingdom Pseudomonadati; phylum Pseudomonadota; class Alphaproteobacteria; order Hyphomicrobiales; family Methylobacteriaceae; genus Methylobacterium; species Methylobacterium sp. TK31. Next base: position 4,725,967 of record NZ_CM143964.1, read on the forward strand.
CGGGCGGAGCCGCCCTCAGCGCAACAGCGACGAGGAGGTCGCCGACGCCCTGCGCACGGCCCTGCTGGCCGCGACCCCGCGGGTCGCCGTCTCGGTCCTCACTGGTCTCTCCGGCGTCGCCGTCCCGGTCGCCTCGGCGATCCTCGCGGCGATCCGGCCCGAGCACTACACCGTCATCGACCCCCGCGGCCTCAAGGCCCTCGGGTGCGGCCCCCTCGCGATCGGCGCCAAGCCCTCCCTGCCCCTCGACCTCTACCTGCATTACCTTGCGTTCTGCCGCGACCTCGCCCGTCGCTGCGGCGTCACGCTGCGGACCTTGGAGCGCGCGCTCTGGGAATGGGCGAGACTGAGCGACGATGCCTGGACGAACCCGCGCCGGTTCGGGCTTCGCCTCGACCACGAAATGCTGGCCCCTGAAATCCTGGCCGCCGGGTAGAGCGATCCGGATCGAGCGCCGTTCGCCTCCGATCCCGGCGGTGCCCAGCAGGGCAGGGGTTCAGGCCGAGGCGCGGCTCAGCCCGCGCATCTCCGGGGCGAACCGTTCGGCCCTCAAACGCTTCTCGATGACCTGCACGAGATAATCCGCATCGCGGCCCACGGCGCCGAAGCGGCCGGAGCCCCAGGTGTTCAGCCAGGGCAGGCCGATGAAGGAGATGCCGGGCTCGCTCGTCACGCCGCGCCGGTGCTTGGGGCTGCCCGCGCCGTTGAAGACCGACGCGTCGAGCCAGCGGAAATCCGGCGTGAAGCCGATGCACCAGATGATCGCGGTGATGCCGGAGCCGTCGAGGGCGAGGCTGGTGACCGGATCCCCCGGTTCCCAGACTGGCGTGTAGGGCGCCTGGGGCGGGGCCGCGATGCCGTGCTCGGCGATGTGGCGGTCGATGGCCGCGTTGATGCCGTTGTAGGTCCGGTCCGCCTGGTCGAGGGAGCGCTGGAGGCCGTCGCGGAAATGCAGGCGGCCGTCGGCGTAGTCCTGCAGGACGCCGTAGAGCCGCATGCCTTCGCGGGCGAAGCGGCGCAGGTCGATGTCGCGGCCGCCGTCGCGGCCTGTCACGTAGTGGTTGGTGTTGTCGCGGACGCCGTCGCGCAGGGGATGGTTCTCGACGGTCATCTCGTAATAGCCCATGTCCGCGAGCCAGGTAACGACGTCGCGGCCCCGGTAGAACCGCGCACAGCGGGGCGCGTCGCCCACCGCGAGGTGCACCGTGCGGCCGGCCAGGTGCAGGTCCTCGGCGATCTGGGCGCCGGACTGGCCGGAGCCGACGACGAGCACGCCCCCGTCCGGCAGTTGCTCCGGGTTGCGGTACTGGTTCGAGTGGATCTGCGTGAGCGTGCCCGGCAGCTTCTCGGCCATGCGCGGGATGATCGGCGTGTGGTAGCCCCCGCAGGCGACGACGATCTCGTCCGCGGTGTAGTCGCCCTCCGAAGTCGTCACCGCGAAGCGGCCATCCTCCCGCCGCGCGACGCGCTCCACCGCCACGCCCTCGCGCAGCGGCGGGTCCACCTTGGCGACGAAGGCCTTCAGGTAGGCCACGATCTCGTCCCTGCGCATGAACCCGTCCGGGTCCGGGCCGTCATAGGGGTGGCCGGGCAGGTCGCACTGCCAGTTCGGCGTGACGAGGCAGAAGGTGTCCCAGCGCTGCGTCGACCAGGTGTGGGCGGCGGTATGCTCCTCGAAGACGAGGTGGGCGATGCCGCGCTGCTTGAGGTGGTAGCTGATCGAGAGGCCGGCCTGGCCGCCGCCCACGACGGCGACCGGAACGTGACGGGGCGTGGACGTCATGGCTTCGACTCCGGGACAGCGTGGGACGGCGGCGGGCTCCCGACGGCGCAGGGGCGGGGAGCCCGTTCAGGGCTCGAAGGCCTCGACGGTGACCCGGCCGGCGGGCGCCTGGCCCTGCGCCGTGGCCTCGATCCGGGCGAGCTGGTCCAGGGCCGAGGAGCAGGCGAAACCGTACTTCTCGCGCACCCGCTCGCTCGCGATGGTCAGGGCGGTGCGGGACTTCTCGACGAAATCGTCGAGGGCGTAGCTCTCGCCCGGGCTGAGGAAGTCCTTCACCACCAGGGAGGGCGAGTAGCAGGCCTCGCGCCGGCCGTCGGGCCAGCGGACGTGGAAGCGCATCTCAGGCATGGATCGACTCCGGTTCGGTGCGGGCGCAGGCCGCGTAGGCCGCGCGGTGGCGCTCGGCGCAGGCGCGCCAGGTCTGGGCCTTCGACACGGCGAAGCCGGCCCGCTGCAGGGCCTGGCGGGTCCCCGGCACCAGGGCGGCCGTCATCGCGGCGGCGATCGCGGCCGGATCGGCGGGATCGACGAAGAGCGCCTCGTCCGCGCGCAGGTATTCGGTGAAGGGCGCGCCGCGGGAGACCACGACCGGCGTGCCGCAGGCCATCGCCTCCAGCACGCAGAGGCCGAACCCCTCCGTCCAGGACGGGAAGGCGAGGAGGTCGGCGACCCGGTACAGGGCCGGCATGTCGGCTTGCGGCAGGGCACCCGTCTCGATCACGGGGCCGCCGGGGCCCAGGGCGAGACCGTGGGCGGCCAGCGCGGCCTGGCAGCGGGCGCGGTAGGCGGCGTGGTCGAGGAGAGAGGCGCCGCCGGCGACGACGAGCTGCGCGGCGGGGTGGGCCTCGCGCAGGCGTGCGAAGGCCTCGATGATGCCGAGGGTATTCTTGCGCGCCTCGAAGCCGCCGACGCTGAGGACGACCGGGCCGGCCCCCAGCCCCCAGCGGGCCCGAACCTGCGCGTCCTGCGCGTCCGGCCCGGGGCGATAGAGGGTGGGATCGACGCCGTTGCCGACCACCTCGGGCACGGCGCCGAAGTCCGCTCGGACGCGGTCCGCCCAGCCCCGGCTGACGCAGAGGAGGCGCTGCGCCTCCTGGATCGAGCGGTCCTGCCAATGGGTGAGCTGCGGCTCGGCGAAGCTGTCGAGGTGATGGACCGTGCGGACGAAGCCCGGAATCCGGCGGCGGTGCCTCAGGGTCGCGAGGGCGTTGCCGCCGATGCCGTCATGGGCATGGAAGACGTCGAAGTCGCAGGCCGCCGGCGATCCGAAATGAACGAGGTAATCGGTGATGCGCGCCTGCACGAGGTCGACTGTGTCGCCAACGACGGGGCGGGCGGCGACGGAGACCGTCGGGCAGGCGGCATCGCGAAAAAAGCCGCGGCCCGACGGGTCGGGCGCGTGGACCACCGCCTCGTGCCCGAGGGCGCACAGCGCTTCGGCGAGGGCGAGGCAATGGGCGACGCCGCCGCGCGGGTTGGTGGAATGGGTCAGGAGGGCGATGCGCAGGGGTTTCATGCGACGGACTCCGCACGGTCCCGGCCGCAGCCGATGAGCGGGCCGGCCACGAAATCCCAGACCACGGCCTCGGCGCCCCCGGCATCGCGGATGCGCGCGACCCGGCTCGCATCGACCCGGCCGATGGTCGCGGCGGCGATGCCGCGTTCCGCGAAGCGGGCGCGCACGGCCGCCGTCGCCTCGGGGCGGACGCTCAGGAGATAGCCGAAGCTCGGGAAGGCGGTGAGCCAGCGCGCCAGGGGCACCCCGTCCGGGCGCGGGATCGCAGCGAGGTCGATGACGGCGCCGGCCCGCGAGCATTCCAGCAGCATCAGGGCCGTGCCGACGACGCCCGCCATGCTGATGTCCTTGGCGGCCTGGGCCAGTCCGTCCTCGGCGATCCCCGGCAGCAGGGCGAGGTCGCCGCGCAGCCGCTCGCCCGGCGCGCCGGTGGAGGCGTCCCAGTAGGGGTGCGGCTCGCGGAACCGCCCGCGCAGGTCGATGGCGGCGACGAGGTCGTCGCCGGGCGCGGCGTCGAAGCTGGTGAGCAGGCGGGGCCCCGCCCGGCCGAGCACCGCGACCGCGAGATTGCCGGTGCCCGCCCGCGTGTTGGTGTGGCCGCCCACGACCGGGACGCCGTAGAACGCGGCCGCGTCGGACAGGCCGGCCAGGATCGGGTCCGCCGACGCGGCGTCCCGGCTCCAGAGCGCGTCGACGACCGCGAGCGGACGCCCGCCCATGGCGGCCACGTCGCTCAGGTTGACCATGATCCCGCAATAGCCCGCGAAGTACGGGTCGGCGGCGACGAAGGCGTCGAGAAAGCCCTCGATGGCGAGGAGCAGGTGGCCGTCGCCGTCGGGGATCGCGGCGCAATCGTCGCCCACCGGCACCGCGGCGTGGCGGGCGCCCAGCCCGAGGCGGGCGACGACGGCATCGATGTCGCGCTTGTGGGCGAGCCCGCGCGCGTCGCGGATCTGGCCGGCCAGCGCCTGGAGATCGATGGTCTCGCCCATCAGGCTGCCCTGCGGAAGGTGATGAGCCCGTGCTCAGGATCGTGCATCGGCGGGTAGGCGGACAGATCCGCCTGCATGAGGTGATGCGGGTGACCGTGCAGGTCGACCGCGTCGAGACTCGTCCAGTGCAGGGCCTGGAACAGAGTCACGTTCCGCGCCTGCACATGGGCGAGGAAGCGCGTGCAGCCGCGGGCATGGGCCGAGGCGACCGCGACCTGGATCAGCCCGGCCCCGAGGGCGGCGGTGCCGCGGTAGGCCGGCGAGACGGCGAGGCGCGAGCCCCACCATTCCCCCGGCCTTTCCGCCGCCGGGTGGATGCGCACGGTGCCCACCACGGCATCGGCCTCGCCCGCCAGCGTCGAGAAGGCGCAGATCGGGATGGCGTGCCCGTCGAGAGCGTCGCGGTCGTCACCTGCGAAGAGACCCTGCTCCGTGCAGAACACCTGCCGGCGTAGGGCCGCACAGGCCCGCCGCTCCCAGGGGGCGCTGGCGAACTTCACGCGGAAATGGCTCGGCCGGTAGGGCGCGACGGGCTCAAGGATCATGCCGCCGCCCCCGCGCCCTCGTAGGTGGAGAGGGCCGAGCAGGCGCCGCAGCGCCCGCAGCCGGCCTTGATGTCGGTGGAGCGCAGGTTCGCCCGCCCCAGCATCGCCGAGAGGGGCTGCAGGATCGCGTGCATGAAGTCCGGCGAGGGCGCCGTGTGGCTCTCCAGCGGCGTGCCGGAGATCGGCACGAAGGGCACGACGAAGGGGTAGACGCCGAGGCCGATCAGGCGCTCGGCCATGGCGAGGATCGCCTCCGGCGCGTCGCCGAGGCCGGCGAGGATGTAGGTCGAGACCTGGCCCCGCCCGAAGACCGGCACGGCCGCCGCGAAGGCGTCCATGTAGCGCGCCAGGGGCACGCTGGCCTTGCCGGGCATGATCGCGGCGCGCACCTCCGGCGTCACCGCCTCGAGATGCATGCCCAGCGCGTCGATGCCGGAGGCCTTCATGCGCTCGAACCAGCGGTCGTCGTCCGGCGGCTCGCACTGGGCCTGGATCGGCAGGTCCACCGCCGCCTTCACCGCGAAGGCGCTCTCGCACAGGATCGCCGCCCCCCGGTCGGTGGCGTTCGGCGTGCCCGTGGTCATCACCATGTGCCGGACGCCGTCCAGCAGCACGGCGGCGCGGGCGACCTCGGCGAGCTGCTCGGGCGTCTTGCGCGCCACGGTGCGCCCGGCGGCGAGCGATTGCCCGATGGAGCAGAACCGGCAGGTCTTGGTGCGGCTGGCGTAGCGGATGCAGGTCTGCAGCACCGTAGTGGCGAGGACGTCGCGCCCGTGCAGCACGGCGATCTGGGAATACGGCACCCCGTCGAGGGTCGAGAGGGCGTAGAAGCGCGGCCTGCCCGGAAAGGTCACCCGGCCGATCACCGCGCCGTCGTGCTCGATCACCGAGATCCCATCCGGGTCGGGGCGGCGCACCAGGAAGGGCGAGTCGAAGGCCGCCTCGGTATGGACCGGCACCATCACGGTGCGGCCCGCGATGGTCATCGCCTTGTGGTCCGAAGGCCCGGCGCCGCCGCGCCGGCTCGGGGCCCCGGCCCGGCTGTCGGCGAGCCTAACGCCGTAGGATTGCAGCGCGTTGATCAGGCGCTCCGTCGGCATCCCGACCAGGCCCACCGCTCCCGCTCCCGTCGCGGCCGGCGGGGACGCGGGACGGCACGTCGGAAGCGGGGCGCTGCTCATGGTCGAGGCTCCAGGATGGATCGTGGGAACGGGCGGGGCTTTGCACGGGCGCGGCCGGACGGTCGTCGTGCCGGAGGCTGAGGAGTTCGGGGCGGGCGTAATGGCCGACCGAGTCCATCATCCGCTTGCGCTTCGTCACCAGCGCGAGGTCCATGTCGGCGATCAGGATGCCCTCGCCGGGGCCGAGCGGATCGGCGAGGTGCCGGCCCTCGGGCGAGACGATGGCCGTGCAGTTGCCGCCGCGGCAGGCGCCGCGCAGGCGCTCCTCCGGGCAGACCTGCGCCACCTGCGCCTCGCTGAGCCAGCCGGTGGCGTTGACGACGAAGCAGGCCGCCTCCAGGGCGTGATGGCGGATCGTCACCTCCATCTGGTCGGCGAAGATCTGGCCCACCAGGGAGCCGGGGAACTGCGCGGCGTGGATCTCCTCGTGCCGGGCCATCAGGGCGTAGCGGGCGAGCGGGTTGTAGTGCTCCCAGCAGGCCAGCGCCCCGACGCGCCCGACCGCCGTCTCGACCACCGTCAGACCGGCGCCATCGCCCTGACCCCAGATCATGCGCTCATGGTAGGTGGGCGTGATCTTGCGCCGCTTCAGCACCAGGGTGCCGTCGGCGTCGAACACGAGCTGCGCGTTGTAGAGCGAGCCGTGGTCGCGCTCGTTGACCCCGAGCACGATGACGGCGCCGTGCCGGCGGGCGGCGGCCGAGACGGCGTCCGTGACGGGGCCCGGCACCGTCACGGCCCGCTCGTAGAGGCGCAGGTGCTCCGCGCCCTGCAGGGCCGGCGGCAGCACGAAGGAGAAGTACGGGTAGTAGGGCACGAAGGTCTCGGGGAAGACCATGAAGCGCGCGCCCTTGCCGGCGGCCTCGTCGATGGCGTTGAGCACCCGCTCCAGGGTGCCTTCCGGCCGGTCGAGGTCCGGCGCGATCTGGACGGCGGCGGCCCGCACGATCCGGTTCTCCGACATGGCTGATCCTCCGGCTGTGGCGGCGGCCGCGTCGCGCGCGGCCACCCGGTGCGACGTTCCGGATGCGGGGCCTTGAGGCCGCGCTCAGACGGTCCAGGTGTCGAGGATCACCGCGTTGTCGCGCTTGTGCAGGAGGATGCAGTCGAGGACGTCGAGGGGGTTGATCATGCGGATGCCCTCGATGAAGGACGCCTCGCCGTGGCCGTAGAGCGCCTGGGTCGAGAACCGGCAGGCATAGACCTTGCCGCCCTCGGCCATGAACTTCTCGATCTGGTTGTTGAAGTTCAGGTGCCCCGGGAAGGCCTCGTCGCCGAGCCGCGGGAAGCCGCGCTGAACGCCCAGCGTGATGCCCGGGCCGTAGAGCAGGATGGAGGTGTCGAAGCCCTTGCGCTGCAGGCGCGTGGCCTGGAGCAGGTTCACGAGGCCGATCGAGCCCTCGAAGGCGACGGTGTGGAAGGTGACCAGGGCTTTCTGGCCCGGCTCGGCCTTCACGTCCTCGAAGACCTTCTCCTCGTAATCGACCAGGACGTCGCCCTTCTTGTGGGGTTCGCGATTCACCGCAGGCATGGATTCCACTCCTTGATGGGCGGCCCGCACCAGCCGAGGCTTCGAGCGGCCACACCCCGGCATGGCAAAGCACATGCCAAAGCAGATCCATCAATAAGACGATCAATTCGCCCGCCGTCTATGCATACAATATTGCTATCAATCTCGATCGCCGGCACGAGGATGGCCGGAACATACAGCATTCGTCGCAGGCATTCGTTGCGCAACGTCTGATCATCCGCTGCTCAATCGAGAGCCGGGGATTGGATGCATTGTCTGGATCCGATGAAATCTTCCCGACCTCGGCCGTACGGTACGGGGCTTGCTAGCCATACAATCCAGTATTGATCGTATCTCGACGGCAGGCATGGGCGACGCATGGGCTCCACGGCGCGCGACGGGCGATGGACCTCCGGCGACACGGGGAGCGGAACCTGGGTTCCGGACCTCAAGCGCTGGGGCAAGCCGCATTACCTCGCCATCGCGGAGGCGCTCCTGGAGGACATCCGGACGGGGCGGCTGCCGGCGGGCACGCGCCTGCCGACCCAGAGGGCCCTGGCCGAAACCCTCGCTCTCAACTTCACCACGGTGTCCCGCGGCTATGCCGAGGCCCACAAGCGCGGCCTGATCGATGGACGCGTCGGCCAGGGCACCTTCGTGGTTGATCCGGGCCCTGCGGGTCGCCCGGCGGGCCCGGCCGCCGGGCGGGTCGGGCCCGTCGACTTCACCATGAACCTGCCCCCGGAGCCCGATGCCCCGGCCCTGCGGGCGCGGATGCAGGCCTCCTTCGCGGAGCTGTCGGGCGACCTGCCGGGCCTGCTGCGCTACCAGGGCTTCGGCGGGACCGACGACGACAAGGAGGCGGCTCAGCGCTGGCTGAGCGGGCGCGGCATCGTCGCGCCGCTGGAACGCCTGCTGATCTGCCCCGGGGCGCACAGCGCCCTGTTCAGCGTCCTGGGCCAGGTGGCGCGCCCGGGCGACGCGATCTGCGCCGAGCGCATCACCTATCCGGGCATCCGCTCGCTGACGGCGTATCTGGGGCTGCGCCTCGTCGACCTGCCGATGGACCGGCACGGCGTCGACCCCGACGCCTTCGCCGCCGCCTGCACCCGGGTCGCCCCGAAGGCGATCTACCTGAACCCGCTCCTGCAGAACCCGACCACCGCGACCCTGCCGCGGGCGCGGCGGGAGGCCATCATCGCCGTGGCGCGCCGCTACGCGGTCGCCATCATCGAGGACGACGCCTACGCGCATATCTGCCCGAGCCCGCCGCCGAGCTTCGCCGAACTCGCGCCCGAGATCACCTACTACGTGGCCGGCCTCGCCAAGTGCCTGGGCGCCGGCCTGCGCCTCGCCTTCCTGGTCGCTCCGAGCGCCCGGTCCGCCCTCCCGCTCGGCGGCGCCCTCCGGGCCGCCACGGTGATGGCCTCGCCGATCTCGACCACGCTCGCCACCCGCTGGATTATGGACGGCACGGCGGACGCCATCGTGCAGTTCGTGCGCGCGGAATCCGCCGTCCGCCAGCGGATCGCGGCGGGCCTGCTCCCGGCAGGCACCTATCTGGCGGACCCACACGCCTTTCACGCCTGGATCACCCTGCCGGAGGGCTGGACCCGCTCGGCCTTCGCCAGCCAGGGCCGCTCCGCCGGCCTCGGTGTCGTCAGCAGCGACGCCTTCTGCGTCGCCGGCACACCCCCGGAGGCCGTGCGCCTCTGCCTCGGAGGCCCCTCGACCCGGCAGCAGATCACGCACGGATTGGAGATGCTGGCGCACGCGCTCGAAGGCTCGCCGGCCCTGGCGTCGACCTACATCTGAGGCGGCCTCCCGAAGGGGCCTGCTCCCGGACGCTTCGCTTCACCACAGGTTCGGACGGGATTCCGTGCGGGCGCGCCGAGGACGATCGCGGTCGGAAGGCGGGCCCGCTTCGGCGCCGCGCTCGCGTTCCGGCGCGCCCTCACGCGGCGGCTCGGGGCACCGGCTAGGCCGACAGGAGGATAGGCCTAATCAGAATGCGCGTTTGACGCCGTCTCGCCGTGCTCCTTAGCTTGCTCCGTGTTCTCAGATCGAGGAAGCACCCGTGATCCTGCCCCTCGTCTCCGTGCTGGTGTTCGCTCTCGCAGGCACGTCCGCGGCCGCTGAGATCGTCGTCGAGCAGTCCATGATCACCAATGGCGAGCTGCGGGTCGCCGGGCGCCTCAATCCACCGCGCTCGACGGAGGTGACGCTCGACGACAAGGGCAAGGTTTCGGCCGATGCGACGGGTCGCTTCGCGTTCCGCCTTCCCTATCACCCGGCCGAATGCATCGTGACGCTCCGATCCGGCACCGAAAGCCGCCAATCCGTGATCGGCTTCTGCGGGCAGCGCGGTCCCGAGGGACAGGCGGCGCGACCGGACGCGCAGGCGCCAGCGATCACGAATGCCGCCAACATGGCGAGGTCGGCGCCCGTCGTTCCGCCGGCAGCCCAGCAGGTCGGTCCCCGGGGACCCCAGGGCGTCGCGGGGGCCCAGGGACCCGAAGGCCCGCAGGGCCAGAGAGGCGACAAGGGCGAGGCCGGTGCGAAGGGCGACACGGGCGAGCGCGGCGAGAAGGGGGCTCCGGGGCCGGCCGGCCCGGCGGGTCCCATCGGACCGGTCGGCGCGCAGGGACCGGCGGGGCAGGACGGCAAACCCGGGCCGGTCGGCTCCCCCTTGCGGGTCCAGATGGAGACCTGCGAGGTGGGCACCCGCTGCCGGGCGTCCTGCAACGCCGACGAGTTCGCCGTCAGCGGCACGTGCAGCCGCGGCGAGCGTCCCGTGATGGACGAGGCGAACATCTACTGCTTCTCGGTCGAGGCCGTCCCCGTCAAAGCCAGGGCCATCTGCGCCAAGCAGTGAGGCATCCTCGGGCTGCCGGCGGCGGGGTGTCCCGCGAGACACCGGGGGGCCGGCCCGGATCGCCGGCCTGGCCGGCGCGACAGGGGGCCGCCGGCCGCCCGGCGATCCGAAGCTGCCGAAGTCGGGTGCGTTCGATTAAGCTGCGGGCGAAGCCGGTGGGCGCGCTCGGACTCGCGCGGGCGGCGTTGTCGGCGAGCGGGATGAACGGACGGCACGATGGCGGAGGGTGACGACGATCTCCTGCGGTTCCTCGACCGCGATGCGGCGGAGGCGGTGTTTCGGGCGCGCCTGGACCGCGCGGCCGAGGCACGGCCGGAGATCCCGGAGAGCATCCCGGCGGAATCGGCCGCCGTTTCGCTGATGATCACCAATCGTCAGAGGGCCGAGCTTCGCAGCCGCGGGTTTTCCGACGCAGCCATCAGGACGATGACGCCGTCCGAAGCTCACGGGCATCTGGGACTGGACGGGCCTTCACGCTGAGCGGCCGATCGAACAACCGGACGGGGCGCCGGGACGGGGCGATCCTCTGCCCGACGACGTGCATTCTTCTGGGGATGCCGGACTTGCACGGCTATCCGGCCGCGCCCCTTTCCCCCTAGGTTCGCGCGGAGGCCGCACGGGTTCCGAGCCCGCGCGAACGGAGACCCGCCGGACCTGGACATTGTGGCATCGATGCACGCCCTCGACACGATCGCAGACGCCCTCGAGACCACGGGCGCGTATCGGGTGCTCCGCCAGATCCGACCCTTCGCGGACGATGCCGCACGGCCGGACGAGCCGACCTTCATCGGCCTGATCGTCGACACCGAGACCACCGGGGTGGATCACACCCGCGATACGGTGATCGAACTCGGGATGATCAAGTTCGAGTACGGTGCGAGCGGACGGGTCTACCGGGTGCTCGACACCCTCAACCAGCTCCACGACCCCGGCCGGCCGATCCCGCCCGAGATCACGCGCCTGACCGGCATCGGCGACGCCGACGTGGCCGGGCAGCGCATCGACGACGCGGCCGTGGCGGCCATGGCTGCCGATGCCGCCGTGGTGATCGCCCACAATGCCAGCTTCGACCGCCAGATGTGCGAGACCCGCTGGCCGGTCTTCGCCGAGAAGAACTGGGCCTGCTCCTGCCACCAGGTGCCCTGGCGCGACGAGGGCCACGAGGGGCTGAAGCTCGGTTACCTGCTGATCGACTACAGCTACTTCCACAACGGCCACCGCGCCATCGACGATTGCCAGGCATTGCTGGCGCTGCTCGCGGCGCCCCTGAAGACCTCCGGGCGCCTCGCCCTGTCCTGCCTGCTCGAGACCGCCCGCAAACCGACGGTGCGGGTCTGGGCCGCCGGCTCGCCCATCGCCACCAAGGACGTCCTGAAGGGACGCAGCTACCGCTGGAGCGGCCGGCGGCGCTGCTGGTACATCGACATCGAGGAGGAGCGCCTCGACCTCGAGCGCGCGTTCCTGTGTCGGGAAATCTACCAGCGCGAGGTCCACGACCTCGTGGCCGACCGGATCACCGCCCGCGACCGCTTCTCCATCCGGACCAATCCGGAAGCCTGAGGCGACCCCATCCTCCCCCTGGGGAAGGCCGCCTCAGAGGGGCCGCTTCGCCCGGCGCCCGAGCGCCAGGGCTCCTGCCGTCGCCAGGCCGGCGGCGATCGCCAGGGTGGTCAGCGGATGGAGCGTGGCACGCGTGTAGGCGCTCGTGCGCATGACGTAGATCGGCGGGTCGCCGCGCTCCTCGCCGGCCCGGACCGGGGCATGCAGGGCACCTTTCGGGTCGCGGGGTGCCTCCGAGCGCTTCTGGAGGGCGATGATGGCGGGGGCCAGCTCGTCGTAGGCGCCGGGCACGAACTCCTTGCCCATCACGAACATCTTGCCGCCGCCGCCCACGAAGATGTCCCGCTGCGGATGCACGGCGGCGTGCAGGATGGCGTTGGCCACTTCGGCGGGCGGGTAGATCGGCGGGGGCAGCGTCGGCTCGCGGTCCATGTAGTTGCGCGCCCGGTTCGGCAGCGGCGTGTCGATGGAGGCCGGCTTGACTAGGGTGACGGAGACCGGTGCGCCCTCGGCGATCAGTTCCATGCGAAGGGTGTCGGTGAACCCCTTCACCGCGTGCTTGGAGGTGGCGTAGAGGCCCTGGAACGGGAAGGCGAGGTCGGACGCGACGCTGCCGACATTGATCAGCGCCCCGCCGTGCCGGCGCAGGTGCTCCACCGCCACGAGGGAGCCGTTCACCGTGCCCCAGAGATTGGTCTGAATCAGCCGCTCGTGATCGGCCTGGTCGATCTCGCTCAAGGGGCCGTAGACGGTCAGGCCCGCGACGTTGACCCAGGTGTCGAACCCGCCGAAGCTCGCCCGCGCCTCGTCGGCGATCGCCTGCACGTCCGCACGCCGGCCCACATCCGCCGTCACCGCGACGGCGTGGCCGCCCTCCGCCGTGATCTCGTCGACCACGCGGGCGAGCACGTCGGTGCTGCGCGCCGCCAGCACGACCTGGGCGCCCCGCCGCGCGGCCATCCGGGCGGTGGCGAGCCCGATGCCGCTGGAGGCGCCGGTGATAACGATGACCTGATCCTGCAGGGGCTTGTGCTTCATGCGTCGAACTCCTCGGCGAACCGGAGTGAGCAACCGGCGAAAGGAAGACGCACGGATCGGCCGCCCGTTGCGTGCAGTGTCGAATTGCGCGCATTTCGCACAGGCGAGCGGCGGTCTCGAACTAGCCTGAAGCTTGCCAGGATCTGGACGAGATCTATCCAAAACCTTGCCGGGAACCCGCCTAGAACTTGCGCAGGATGGGCCGCGTCTCGGCAGGCTCGTTCTTGTCCTGGTAGATCGGCACCGTGGCCCGCAACCATCCGCGGGTCTCGAAGCCGGCGTAGTTGCGCTGGACGACGTCGCGGGTGACGTAGGCCTGGAGGTTCACGGGGCCGAAATTGTAGCCCACGAGGCCGCCCACCGCGAACTGGCCCTGGCGCGCATAGGCCGGGTTGGTGGTGGGCAGGTCGGTCGAGCCGAAGGCCACCGGCCCGACCTCCCACTTGCCGAAATGCTTCGTCGCCGTGAGGTCGAGGTTGAGGAAGTCCGGGTAGAAGGTCCCGCTCGACGAGCGCGTGTCGAAGAAGGTGCCGTAGAGGAAGTTGGCGGTCAGGTTCCAGCCGTCGCCGTTATAGGTGATGGCGAAGCGCTGGTGCAGCACGGGATTCTGGATGACGATCTTGGTCTCGCTCGGGAGATAGGCGCCGAGGAGGTAGCTGAAGTTGAGGTCGTGTCCGAGCTTCCAGGCGACCTGCGCGGCGAGGAGTGTCTGGCCGAACCCGCTCTGGTAGGCGGCGCCCTGGGTGCTGGAAGCCGTGATCGGCTGCAGCACCACGAATTGCAGCCGTCCCCCGACGATCTCGGCCGGCGTGGCCCAGATGAAGGACGGCAGGTTGATGTTCGAATCCGTCCCGCGCGGGCGGGTGTCGCGCGAGCCGAAGCTCGACGTGTCGATGAAGTAGAGGCCCACGGGCAGCGGCGCGCCCGGCGGCTGCCCCACCGTCTGGCCCGGCTGGGCCGAGGAGCCGGCATCCGCGGCGGTGCCGGCCATCCCGAGGGCGAGGGCGGCGGCCGCCGCGCGGTACGTCGTCCGGAGTAACCCTGCTGTCGTCATGCTGCGGTCCAAAACCAGGCCATCGTCCCCGGGCTCTCATGGCATGCCGGCGCGCCTTCGGGGGGCTTCCCGTGCCGGGAACGCACGGTTGCGGGGCCGGCGTCGCCCGGGCGCAACACAGGCGGCGGGTCAGGGCCGTCCGCCGCCGAGGACGAGGCGCAGGGAGCGGGCGAGTTCGTCGCGGCGATAGGGCTTGTTCAGCACCGGCAGCTCGCCCTGGCCGATGACCTGGCCCTCGTCGAGGTTGGCGACGTAGCCCGAGGTGAGCAGCACCTTGAGGCCGGGGCGCACCCGTTGCGCTTCCGCCGCCAGCTGCGAGCCGTTCATGCCCCCGGGCATCACCACGTCGGAGAACAGGATGTCGATGCGCCCGACCCCCTTCAGGTGGTCCAGGGCCTCGGCGGCATTGCGGGCGACGATGACCCGGTAGCGCAGCTCCTCCAGGCTCTCCACGGCCATGCCGAGCACCTGTTCGTCGTCCTCCACCAGCAGGACGGTCTCGCCCTCGTCGGCGCGGCGCAGCGGAAGGCTGCCGATCGGCGCGGCGTTCGGCTCCTCGCCGGCGGGGTCGGTGGAGCGTGGGAAGTAGAGCCGCACGCTGGTGCCGGCCCCGACCTCGGAGGCGATGTCGACGAAGCCCTTGGCACTGCGGGTGAAGCCGTAGACCTGGCTGAGGCCGAGGCCCGTGCCCTTGCCGACCTCCTTGGTGGTGAAGAAGGGCTCGAACACCCGCTGGAGACGGTCCGGCGAGATGCCGGCGCCGGTATCCGTGACCGTGACCACGATGTACGGGCCGGGGGGCACGCCCCGGTCGGCCACGGCCGCGGTCCCGAGGTGGATGTTGCGGCTCGTCACCGCGACCCGGGCATGGCCGGGCCTGCCTTCCATCGCGTCGCGGGCGTTGACGATCAGGTTCAGCACCGCGGCCTCGAACTGGGCCGGGTCGATGCGGATCGGGTCCAGGGCCGGGTCGAGCTCGAAGGCGAGCTCGACCGCGCCGCCGGCCGCGCGCTCGGCGAGCGGCCTGAATTCGAGGAGCAGGCGGTTCGGGTTGAGGGTCTGGGGGCGCAGCATCTGCCGGCGCGAGAAGGCCAGGAGCTGCTGGGTCAGCTGCTCGCCGCGCCGGGCCGCGCCCATGGCGGCCTCCGCCAGCCGCGTCACCCGGTCGATCTGCTCGGGGCGGCGCAGGATCATGTCGAGGCCGCCGACGATGACGGTGAGCAGGTTGTTGAAGTCGTGCGCCACGCCGCCGGTGAGCTGCCCGATCGCCTCCATCTTCTGGGCTTGGCGCAGGGCCTCCTCGGTGACGCGCTGGTCGGTCCGGTCCATCAGGATGCCGGCGGTGCGGATCGGAACCCCCGCCTCGTCCCGCTTGACCTGGCCGCGCATCGCGATCCAGCGCACGGTGTCGTCGGTGCGCCGGATCCGGCATTCGAGCTCGAGCCGGTCGGTATGGGGCACGGCCGCGAAGGCGGCCTCGGCGGCGTGCCGGTCCTCCTCCGCGACGTGGGCGAGGAAGGTCTCCCGGTCCCAGTCGCGCCCCGGAGCCGCGTAGCCGAAGACCGCATCGAAGCGGGGCGAGCGCCGGGATGTGGCGGTGACGTGATCGACGTCCCAGGAGGCCAGTCCGGCGGCATCGAGGGCGAAGGCCAGGGTCTCGCGGGCGGTCTCGACCTCCCGCGTCCGCTCGGCGACCCGCATCTCCAAGCCTTCGTTCGCCTGGCGCAGCAGCGCCTGGGCCCGCTCGCGCTCCCCCAGATAGGCACGGGCCTGGTACTGGCGGCGGCGGCCGCGCAGGGCCGAGGCCACGGCGCTGGCCAGGGTCTCGGCATTGATCGGGCGCTCGAGCAGGACGACGTTGCCGAGGCGCTCCAGAAGGTCGGCCGCGCGGGTCGGGCGACGGCCGGCCTGGCGGGTGGCGAGGACCACGAAGGGAAAGTCCGACCACGGGGCCTGGGCCTCGAGCCAGGTGAAGAGCGGGCCCTCGTCGCCCTCGGGCAGCGCCTCCTCGGTGACCAGCGCGGTGCCGGCCCCGTCCCGGAGGCCGTCCACCCAGGCCGCCGCATCCGCGCAGACCTCGGTCGCGACGCCGGCTCCGGCCAGCACCTGGACGATCACGGCAGCGTCCCGCCCCCGCGGCGCCAGGACGAGGACGCGCTCCTCGAGGGGGCCTGCCCCGATCACGTGGCCCCGCCGTCGGAGGCGCCCGAGAGCATGGCGACGCGGCCGTGATAGGCGGGCAGGCCCGTCAGCACGCCCTGGAAATCGCCCAGGGCCTCGCCGACGCGCAGGCCCTCGGGCCCGAGCCGCAACTCGCGGATGCTGCGCTCGTGCGCGTTGACGCGGCTCTTGACCACGGAGATCGCTGTGCGGACCTCGCCCTTGGCCTCGAAGAAGCGGAACAGCACGATGCAGTCGCTGAGGTAGCTCAGGTCGACGTCGCTGCGGACCTCGCCGACGATCCCGTGCTGGCCGAGCACCAGCAGGGTCGTGACGCCCTTCTGGTTCAGGTAGCTCAGGAGCTCGTGCATCTGCAGGATGAGGAAATCCTCGCCCGGCATCGCGTGCAGGTAGGCGTTGAGGCTGTCGACGCCCACGAAGGTGGAGCCGCGCTCCTCGACGGCCCGGCGCACCATGGCGGCGAATTCGCCCGGCGAGAGTTCGGCCGGGTCGATCTGGGTGATCGTCAGGTGACCCGCCGCGATGTGGGGCGTGAGGTCCATGCCCAGCATGGCGGCCCGGGTGAGCAGGGTCGCGAGGCCCTCGTCGAACAGGTAGTAGGTCGCGGTCTCGCCCCGCGTCAGGGCGGCCAGCATGCAGGCGATGCCCGTGGTGGTCTTGCCGACGCCGGAGGGCCCGATCAGCAGGGTGTTGGTACCCGGGACGAGCCCGCCGCCGAGGAGCAGGTCGAGTTCGGGCGAGCCCGTCGACTTGCCCGTGGCATCGAAGGTCGCCCGATGCTCGGCGGCCACCAGCCGCGGGAAGATCTGGAGGCCGCCGGTCTCGATGACGAGGTCGTGGTAGCCGCCGCGGAACTTGATGCCGCGCATCTTGACCACGCGGAGGCGCCGGCGCTCCGAGCCGAACTCGCGCGTGGTCTGGTCCAGGGAGATGACGCCGTGCGCGATGCTGTGGAGCTGCACGTCGCCGGTCTCGGAGGTGCGGTCGTCGAGCATCAGCACGGTGCAGGCGCGCTTGGCGAAGAACTGCTTGAGGGCGAGGATCTGGCGCCGGTAGCGCAGGGGGCTCTGGGCGAGGAGGCGGAGTTCGGAGAGGCTGTCGAACACCACCCGGGCGGGCTTCACCGCATCGACCCGGGCGATGACCTCCGTGACGGTCTCGCCGAGTTCGATCTCGGAGGGATGCAGGATGGACTGCTCGCTGTCGGGGTCGAGGCCGAGTTCGTTGACGAGTTCGTAGACCTCGATGCCGTCGAGGGACCAGCCGTGGGTGGCCGCCGCCGCCGTCAGTTCGTCGGCGGTCTCCGAGAGGGTCACGTAGAGGGTGCGCTCGCCGCGATCCAGGCCGTCGCGCAGGAAATGCAGCGCCAGGGTGGTCTTGCCGGTGCCCGGCGTCCCCTCCAGCAGGTAGAGGCGGCTTCCGGTCAGGCCGCCGCCGAGGATGTCGTCCAACCCGGGAACGCCGGTGGAGACGCGGGCGCCCACCACGGGTGCCGTCTCCGATCCCTGCTTGCTCATCAACCCCACCGTTCCTCGGGCCCAACGCTTCAGGCCCATTTCTTCGGGCCCATTTCTTCAGGCCTGTTTCTTCGGGCCGATCAACGCGCGACCGTAGCGGCTCCCGACGTGCTTGTCAGGAAGCCGCGGTGCGGCCTCGTCGACCGCCCGCCCGGGCGATGCCGGCATCCGGACGCGCGGCCGGAGGATATCCACACCCGGGCCCGTCGCGCCCGCCCCGGCGAGCCCGCCGACCGGTCGCAGGCGCCGCTCCGGAACTGCCCCAGCCGCGTGAGGTTGCTTTGACATGCCGACGGACCTGCCGAGGCCCATCGTGATCGAGACGCGAATGCCGTTGCGCCGCCGCCTGCTGCAGACCGGCGGCGGGATCGTGGTGTCGGCGATGCTGGGAACAGGGGATTCCGTGAGCGCCGAGACGGACCATGCCGCACCGGCCGAGGCCCCGACGGGCCGGCGACCGAAGACCCTCGATACCGCGTACTTCCGGGGCATGTATGCCACCGACCCCGATCCCTGGCGCTTCGCGAGCAGCGCCTACGAGCGGGACAAGTACGCCGCCACCCTCGCGGCCCTGCCGCGGGACCATTACGCCTCGGCCCTCGAGGTGGGCTGCTCGATCGGTGTCTTCACGCATCAGCTCTGCCCCCGCTGCGACGCGCTGCTCGGGCTCGACGTGGTGCCGTCGGTCCTCGATCAAGCCCGGCTCCGCTGCGCCGACTGTCCGAACGCGCGCTTCCGGCTGAACGCGGTTCCGGGCGACTGGCCGGAGGGCCGCTTCGACCTGATCCTGATCTCGGAGGTCGCCTATTACCTCGATCGGACCGACCTCGACCGCCTCGTGGCACGGGTCGGGGGCGCGCTGCAGCCCGAGGCGGACATCGTGCTCGTGCACTGGCTCGGCGTGACCCACTACCCCCTGTCGGGCGACGAGGCCGCCGAGGGCTTCATCGCCGGGGCGCGCGGCTACGCGCGGGTCCTGACGCAGGCCCGAACCGACCAGTACCGCCTCGACATCCTGCGCGCGGCCTAGGCGCCGCGCTCTGCGAGGCCGGACGGGATGTCGCTGGCCTGAAAGCCCAGGCCGGTGAAGAGGCCGACGCCGATCAGGTCGGCGACGACGATGGCGGTCGCCGTCAGGGTGGAAACCGGCGGCCGCGGGTGTTCTCGCGCCCTGCATCGAGGCTCCCGGTTCCCCTCGCGTCCCCGCCGCATGGAACCCGAGCCTCGGCGGCCTCTTCCCTTGGTTGAGAGACGAACCGGAGACGGCACCATGAGTTCGGACACGACGCCGACGCAGGCCCACGCCGACCCGTCCGGGGGCAGGGCGCCCTCGGTTGCGGACGGGACCTCGCCGTCCAGGGACGGGGTTTCGCCACCCAAGGGCAGGTCCCTGGTCGAACCCCGGGTCAGCGACGATCCGGCCGGGGCTGGCCCGACCTCGCCCGGCCGGGTCACGCCCTCCCGCGACGCCGGCCCGGAAACGGGGGGCTACGACGACCACTCGCCGAGCCGACACCCGACGAACGAGAAGGGCGGCTATGGCGCCGGCTGAGGCGGGACGATGACCGACGACGCGGAACGGGCCGCCTGGCGAACCCGCGGCCTCGCGGCCGGACGGGCCCATGCCGAGGCTCTGGCGGCCCGGATGCGGGGCCAGGGGGCGGAAGCCCCCGAGGTCCAGGACCTGATCGGGTCGATCGGCCTGCGCCTGCAGGACGAGGCCCGGGCGCTGCGTGATGGCGGCACCCCGGAGGCCCTGATCGAGGAATACACCCGGGCGGTAGTCGAGAGCGTGATGCTGGGAATGCACGCCCTGCACGCCGCTGACGGCACGCCGCCCGGCTGATCGCCCCGATACGGCGCAGAGGGTGTTCCGCCCGGCGCGGAACACCCTCTGGCTTGCGGTTGGCCGATCCGAGCGACGTCCGGGCGACTCAGTCGTTGACCGCGGGGATCGCGAGGGGGGGCGTCTGTTGATGCTGCACGACGCGCCAGACTTCGTGCGAGATCCGCCGGTAGGTCGAGGTACAGTTGGCCTCGTAGGATTCGTCGTCGCGCGACGCCTTGGCGTTGTAGGCGATGACGATCAGGCCTTCCTGGGGCCGCGAGATCTGCCCCTTGGCGATCTCGATCGTCGACCAGCGCGGCGTGGCGGCCACCGCCTCGATCGCCTGCGTGCCGCTGAGCACGAAGGGCGGATGCGGCAGGACCATCAGGCATTCGTCATCGACCAGCTCGCGGTAATGGTCCGCGTCCCCGGTCCACAGGCTCTTCTCGAACGACCAAACGCGATCATCGTCCATGGGCAGTCTCCTCACCTTCGCAGAGTCGAAGGATGACGCCCCTTGCGCGCGGTTCGTTCCCTCGCGCGCAGCGATGGAGCCCCATGCGGCCCGGCTATCGCCCGGCTCGGATCGGCGCGTCCGGGGGAGGACGAAGGCGGCGGCACGGCGCCGTGCGCCGCGGGCGCGAACCCGTCCGCCGTCACGCCAGCGGAATGTGCCTGCTTCCCGAACGCGCCGGCGGGCAGCTCGAAGCCCCGTCGGCAAAGGAAGGGTCAGGGAGATCCCGAGGCGCACCGCAAACCCACGGTCGACCGATCGTAAGGATCTGGATCGACTGACGTTTCCGGGCTCGGATGGCGCGTCAGGAGAATGGTGCCCAGGGACGGAATCGAACCGCCGACACTGCGATTTTCAGTCGCATGCTCTACCAACTGAGCTACCTGGGCCTCGGCCGGTTCGCGTGAGCGGCACCGGCTGGAGCGGGGGTATAGGGGGTGGATTGCGGGCTGTCCAGCCTGGATTGCGAAGAGATTTGCGGAGCGATTTGACCGGCGGATCGGGGCCCTCAGCCGGTCCGGTCCGGGCGGGGACCGATGCCGTCGGCATCCTCGTCCTCGTCCTCCACGGTCGGGATGGCGTAGCGGTCGGTGAGCCAGCGCCCGAGATCCACGTCGGCGCAGCGGGCCGAGCAGAACGGCACGAAGCCGGGCTCGGGCGGCTTTCCGCAGATCGGGCAGGGATCGGGCTTGGGAGGGCCCGCCCGCCGGCGGCCGCTGTCGGGATCGCTCATGCCGCCCCTCCCCAGGCGCCGCGGACCGGGAAGCCTTCGCCGTCGAGCAGGCTCACGGTCTCGTAGAGGGGCAACCCGACCACGGCGCTGTGCGATCCCACCAGCTTCACCACGAAGGCGCCCGCCAGTCCCTGGATGGCGTAGCCGCCGGCCTTGCCGCGCCACTCGTCGGAGGCGAGGTAGGCCTCGATCTCGCGCGCCGACAGGCGCTTGAACCGGACCCGGGTCTCCACCACCCGCTCCCGGCGCACGTCCTGGGGCGTGAGCAGGCAGACGGCGGTGTAGACCCGGTGCTGGCGCCCGGAGAGGAGGCGCAGGCAATCGGCCGCCTCGTCGGGCAACTCGGCCTTCGGCAGCACCCGGCGCCCGACGGCCACGACGGTGTCGGCCGCGATGAGATAGGCATCCCGCATGTCGTCCCGGCGCCGCGCGGCGGCTCCGGCCGCCGCGAGCTTCTCGCGCGCGAGGCGCCGGGCGAGCTCGCGCGGGGTCTCGGACTTGCGCGGCGTCTCGTCGATATCCGCGGCCAGGAGCGCGTCAGGCTCGATGCCCACCTGCTGCAGGAGCGCGAGGCGCCGGGGGGAGGCGGAGGCCAGGATCAGGCGGGCGCTGCGACCCTGGGCCGGAATGTCGTCGGTGATCGTCACGTGCGGGCCGTCATGGGGAGAACAGGTGTCCTGTGAGGGGGATGGATCGGCGGATGGCCGCGCCACGCCCTGCGCGCGGACCGACCCCGCCGGAAAAGCGGGCGGAACCTAGCGGAAAGCCCCGGCCTTGTGAACGCGCCCTCGGGGCGGGGCCAGGACGGGGACGAGGGCCGCGTGGCTCAAGGCCCGTGGACAATGGGTGCGGGTCTGGTATGGTCCCGCTCGTGGCCGCACAGGCCACCGCCGCGGCCACCGGTCCGCGTCGGGCGGGCGTAGTTCAGTGGTAGAACGTCAGCTTCCCAAGCTGAATGTCGTCGGTTCGATCCCGATCGCCCGCTCCATTAGAAAATTCAGCATTTGTAGCTAGTTAGGTGTTGCGTCCCGGGTGCATCAGACGGGGTTCCGTTCCGCTCCGTACAACCATTGTACAACAGTACGAGGCGGCCGGCCTTTTGATTTGCTGCGTAATTCTGAGCGTTAAGCAATCCTGCCGATCCGACCGTTGAAGGTATGGGTTCGTCCGTTTGCGAATGATTCCGGTGCCGCCGGTCAAAGAAATGAAATTGAAATGAAATTCGCGTTTTATGAACATCGCGGTGGGCTCCACAACCACACACTAGGTCGTGAATTGACCTGACCGGTATTTTGGACCGAGCCGAGTGAGAGGCTACTGCATGGTAGCGGTCAGGGGTAGCCGGAAGGCCAGATCCGGGAAGGTGACAGGCGCGGGCGGCCGGTAGCCCAAGGACGAATGCGGCCGAACGCGGTTGTAGGTATTCTGCCAGATCCCAATCACGGTCTGTGCCTCCTTCAGCGAGTAGAAGATTTCTTGGCGTAGGCACTCGTCCTTCAGCTTGCCATTGAAGCTCTCACAGTAGCCATTCTCCCACGGCGATCCTGGTGCAATGTACTGGATCTGCGGGCCGGTTTTGGCGACCCACTTCCGCAAAGCCTTCGAGATCATCTCTGGGCCGTTGTCGCAGCGGATGTTGTCTGGGATGCCATGCAGCACATCGCATCGGCCAGGGCCTCGATCACGCCCAGGCTGTTGATGTGCCTCGCGACCTTGAGCGCCAGGCAGGCGCGACTGTGTTCGTCGATCAGCGTCAGGATACGCAGGCTTCGCCCGTCGTGGGTCTGGCCCTGCACGAAGTCGAAGCTCCAGACGTGATTGCAATGGAGCGGCCGCAGCCGTACGGAGGAGCCGTCGCTCAACCACAACCGGCTTCGCGGCCGATGCTTTTGCGGGACCTCGAGCCCCTCGCGACGCCTGATCCGCTCACCCCGGTCCTTGCCCACCTGCCAGCCCGCGGCCTGCAGCAGCGCGGCGACGCGGCGGTAGCCAGAGCGTCTGTGACGAAGACGCCAGGGCGACGATGGCGCGGGTCAGCGCATCCTCGTCAGCCGGTACCGTGGGCACGTAGCGTTGCGTGCCCCGGTGCTGGCCGAGATTCGGCAGGCGTGGCGCTCCGAGAGACCATACTTCTCACGAATGCCGTCGACGGCCTGCCGGCGTCGCTCCGGGGCTATAAGTTTCCCGCGGCGACGTCCGCCAGCACCTGTTTCTCCAACGATAAATCAGCCACGAGCCGGCGCAATCGCGCGTTCTCGCGCTCCAGATCCTTCATCCGACGTGCCTGGTCGATCTGCAGCCCCCCGTATTCCTTACGCCAGCGATAGTAGCTTTGCTCGGAGATCTCTGCCTCCTTGCACGCCAGAGCCAAGCTCTTGCCCTGTGCCGTCTGCACCTCGATCTGGCGCAGCTTCAGAACCACCTGCTCCGCACCCGTCTTCTGACCTCGCTTCATGTCCAGCTACTTCGGTCCCGGCTGATCCTCTCAATCAGCCCGGTCCAAAGCCAGCCGGTCAGGTCAGGATGAAAGCCGGGTCCGCAGCCGCCGGCCACGAATTCGATGGCGGGCTCACCGCGGCCCCCTTCGTAGGGATCGAATGAAAGGGAGGCCGCGTGGGCAGATGTTGCCAGAGCGAGTCCGGCGGCCATCACCGTAGCGATCCCGAAGGCCTTCACGCGCACCATGACCTGAACCTCATTTGGCGTCCGGTCATCTGCTCAACCGACCGGTCCGATCAAAGCTGCGCCTCATCGGCTGAACCATGGCTGACGCCTTCCACGGCGTACCGTTCAGGCTTTGCTGTAGGCGGCATCCATACGAAACCTGCCGGCGGGGCTCTGGATCAGGCACCGCGCACGATGACCGGCGTCCTGTTCATCTCCTCGGGGCAGGTGGGCCGTCTACGGCTTCACGGCCCTCGTGTTTCTTTGGAACCAACGGGATGGCTGCGAGTTATGCGCCCCCAAACAATATGGTAAGTAAAACCCTAACGCAGTGTTGGATCAATCCAGGCTTCACCAATCTGATCTGAGTGTTGCGCGTCTGCACTAGTGGTCAGGTCTACCCTGTCTGTAAGGTCACTTCACACCGCACCGAGAGTGCGCATCAGATCTCCCCCGGCAGACCGACCATGATCAAGACGCTCATCCTC
Organism: Methylobacterium sp. TK31; assembly: GCF_055361545.1. Lineage (NCBI taxonomy): Bacteria > Pseudomonadati > Pseudomonadota > Alphaproteobacteria > Hyphomicrobiales > Methylobacteriaceae > Methylobacterium > Methylobacterium sp. TK31. The sequence goes on from NZ_CM143964.1 coordinate 4,749,946, forward strand.
GCCAGCGCCGCTACGGCTCTCCTCGCCGGCGCCGCCTCCGCCGCTGACCTTCCGCGCCGTGCGGCTCCTCCGGTGTTCGTGCCGGTGCCGGTGTTCACCTGGACCGGCTTCTACGCTGGTTTCAACGCCGGTTACGGCTTCGACGCCTCCAGCAACAACCAGGCGACCGTCATCGGCGTGAACCCCGCCAGCACGCTGGTTCCCGCTGGCACCGCCGTGATCGCCTTCCAGAACGGCCGGAGCAACGACGGCTTCGTCGGCGGTGGTCAGGTCGGCTACAACTATCAGTTCACCCCGGGTTCGGGCGTCGTGATCGGCGTCGAGGCCGACGCCCAGTACGTCGACTTCGGCCGTGACCGGAACCGCTTCAACGTCATCAACAGCGTTGCGGGTGTCAACGGCGTCGCTGCTCAGCAGGTCTTCAACCCGGCCGGCGTCTCGGGCCTCGACTACTTCGGCACCGTCCGCGGTCGCCTCGGCTACGCCTTCGACCGCACCCTCGTGTACGGCACCGGCGGCTTCGCCTACGGTTCGGGTGGCGGTCGTGACTTCGGTCTGACCAACCGTAGCCGTGATGACTTCCAGACCGGCTGGGCTGCCGGCGGCGGCGTCGAGTACGCGCTCCCCACCGACTCGTTCCTGAACTTCTTCAAGTCCTCGGCCGTCACGCTGAAGATCGAAGGTCTGTACGTGAACCTCGACCAGGGCAACCGCAACAACGGCGCCTTCGCGGTCAACAACGTCGGCACCGTCGTCACCACCACCAGCCCGGGCGTCGTCCTGGTCAGCGGCGGCCGTCAGGTGCGCGACACCGAGTTCGCCGTCGTCCGCGCCGGCCTGAACTACAAGTTCGGCTCCTACTAGGATCGATGGGGCTTTTCGGTTCGGCCTGAGCGTCCCCAGCCCCGATCACCTGGCCGCTTTCGTCGTAACGCGCCTCGAGGAGTCATCCTCGAGGCGCTTTCGTTTCTCTTCTGCCTGGGACCCCGTGACGTGGCCTGCGAGCCGCGGGGAGCCCTTTAAGGTTCTCCTAACCGCGATCGTCCCACGCTCGACCGTATGACCAAGCGCTCGATGAAGAAGACCGGCCGGCTGATCCTGTGGCTCTTCGCTCTCGCTTCCGGCGGGTTCGTTGGCTCGCGGCTCGTCGATGCGAACCGAACGGGCCAGCCGATCGTCGCGGCATCAGACCGGAGCGAGCCGGAAGCGACTGGCTCGATCGATCAGAGATCGATGCGCTGGTGCGGGGCGGCGCCATGGTGCCATTGAGGCCCTATCGATGCAGAGCGAACGCTCGCCGCTGGGATGCGTCGTGAACGCGTGGAGCCCTACGAGCCCTTGTCCGCTTTTTCCTTGGCAAGCCGAAGGGCCTTGAGACGCGCCGTCTTGTCCTCCGTCGCCTGCTGGGTCGCGTCGTAGTCGGCTCGGGCCTCGCCTCCAGCGCGCGCCCGTTCCAGATGTTTGGCGGCCTTCGTCTCACGCCGATCCTGGGCGCCACTGTCATCGCTCGTCATGGTGCGGTTCCTCTTCGACCTCGATGACCGGGGATATCAGCGTGCCTTTCCCTGGCCGCTCGTGGTCCAACCGTGTGCCTGGATCGCCTTGGCCAGTTTGCCCTGCATCTCGGGCATCACGGACTGCATCCACTGCTGCGTCCCAGCCAGTTGCGCTTGGGCGAGTTGCGGCTGCGCCGTGACCAGGCGCTTACCGGCCGGCGTCGCGTAGAACGCCGCGATCGCCTGCAGGTCGTCCTCCCCGAGGGCCGACGCGAAGCTGCGGGCCTGGATGTCGAGAAGCTCATCGTAATGCGCGGTCAGGGTTGGCATCACGACCTCCTGCACGAGGGTCTGCGCCTGGTCCTGCCGCTTGATCCCGATCTGCTGCATCATCCCGACCATGGGGGTCGCGATCGCGTTCAGGAGTGCGGTCCGATCGCCCTGCATCTGCATGACCACCTCGCGGACCGCCTTCAGCGTGGCCGGGTCGGATGTCGTGGCGGGTGCCGCTGGTGAGGGCACAGGTTGAGCCAATGCTGCGCACGGCAGAGTGACCCCGAGGCAAAGGCAAGCGATGAGCCGAGAGATGCGCATGGCTGTTCCGATCACGGGCATCGCGCGCTCCGATGCTACGCGACCACGGCGAACTGCTATCACACTTCCTGGTCAGAACTGTCCCGGCTGACACCCGTAGGGTGGGACGGCGCGGGGAAACCTATCCTTGATGCGCTCGCAGCCCCAGGACCGTAAGGATGCGGGCAGGCGACGGTTCACCTCGATGCCCACCTCGTCGTAGGGCGAGGCACCGGACGTCACGTAGCTGTACCAGCGCCAGCCGATCATTCCGAAGCCAGCGATGAGGATCCCGCAGGCCACCGTCATGGCCAGGGCCAGTCGCGATTGAGGGCGCGGTGCTTCGCCGGCCATTCCGGTCTCCTGCATATCGACGGCGTCATCCGTAGCCCGATCGGCGTGACGACGTCGACGCCGAGCCGAACGGGGAGCCGTGGGACGCCGATAGTCGCGCCATGCGAAGGCGGCGCTGCATCGTCGTGCGAGCTCGGAGGCTGACGAGAGCGGCGCGGAGATCCAAGAGACGATCTACCGGCCGCGTGAACGCGTCCCCCGACCGTGCTGAACCGCACATCCGCGCCCCGAATTCGGGCGCATCACACGTGCGGTCGTCGTCTTGCCCCCCTTCGACGACCACAACGAGCGGCGCAGCGGCTTGCAGGCCCTGCGCCGTTTGCATGTTCCATGAACCGAGGTCGCGACGGTTGAATGTCAGCGTCTAGCTGGCAAGGCGCTGCGTCTGACGCTTGGCAGCATCGAAGGCCTGAAGATCCAGGGCGAGGTTGATGATCTGCGCGCTCTTCAGGCGTGTGGGTTCGATCGCGCTGCCGATGCCATGCTGCAGATAGACCTCCTCGACCTCAGGCGTCCGCATGGCGCCGCCCATGGTCCAGTTGGGGAAGGATCGGCTCGGGCTGTTGCGCGCATCCATGATGGTTGCCGTCGTGTGGCGCGGATCGCGTGCAATACGGGTGTAGGTCGCGCTCACCTGGGCCTGCTCACCCTCAAGGATCTGGATGAACCAGGTCTTGTCGAAGATCAGGAACCCGGTGATCCCGTCGCGGCTGTTGTTGCGCTGGGAGGCCGCAACGATCTCTCGCAAATTCGTCAGCATCGCTCGGTCGTTACCGAGGACGACGTTGCGACTGTAATAAACAAGCTGGTGGATCATCGCAGGGTTTCGTTTCTACCATCAGGCGTTGTGTGAGTAGATTTTTGCCCCTCACGACCGGGTGACTCGATAACGCCGGACCTCTGAAAATTGTTTTCGGTCAGATATGCTTGTTTGATGGCTGAGTTAATCAAACGATAAGGCCTGACAACGTGAATCTACCGAAGAACTATTCAGACGGATCTTTCCGGGCTCCCGTTGCCACTATCCGCATCATCGTATCCGGCAGGGGACGCTGAAGCTCCAGCGCGATCTCCGTAGGGGCCGCTAGCCAAGTGCTCCATTCCTCCGGCGTCGTCAGCAGCACCGGCATGGCCTTCGGATGGATGGGGCCGACGACGCCGTTGGCCTCACAGGTCAGAAACGAGAACAGGCGGTGCTCCTCCTCGATACGATCGGGGTTCTCGGCCTTCGTGCCGCGCACGCCTGTCCAGGGGCGCCAAATGCCCGCGAAGGCAAACAGTGGCCGGTCCTCGTTCAGGGCAAACCAGGTTGGCGTCTTCTTGGGTTTGGTGTCGGCGTACTCGCTGAAGGACGACACCGGGACGAGGCAGCGGTACTCTGGCTTCAACCAGGGTCGCCAATGCGGACTCTTCACGTTGCGCACGTTGGTGACAGGATGCTCGCCGAACTGCTTCGGGCCCGGGATGCCCCAACGGAACATCTCCATGACGCGCTCACCTTCCTCGGCCACGCGCACGACGGGCGCACGCTGATCGGGAAAGATACCCGGCAGAGGCGGCAGGTTGCCGGCGCGGTCCGACGACACGCCGAAGGAGGCACGGATCTCGGCCTGGGGCGTGACCAGACTGTAGAGGTTGCACATGGCTCAGGTCCTCGACGGCAGCCCCGTCGGTGTTGGGCCACCCGTGGTGTCGAGCTTGGCCCGGCACGTCATGCCGTAGACGTTGGGCGTCCGGCTTCCAACTTCGCGCTGGAAGCGACAGGTTTGCGTCAGGGCCAGGTACACGTCCAGCACCGAGGCATGCGCCCCGAAGCGCTGGCGCAGCCGCCCAAGGGCATAGGATCCGCGCCGTCCGCAGGGACTGCACGCGACGACGATGCGTTCGGCGCGCACATCGCACAGGCGCTCCATGTCAGGTGCCCTGACCGGAGACGGCACCGCGAACGTAGCCATAAGAGATCCGTCGTTCGGCCGTCGCCAGCCTTGCCTCCAGGCTGATGATGTCCTCGATGGCCTGAAGCAGGGCACGACGCGCGTCGCCGCCGGCCGCTTCCTCGTAGGCCAGGGCGATCATCTCGGCCGCGCTCATGGAAGCCAGCTCGGCGATCTGTTCTGCGGTCATAGCCCTTGTCCTGCATTGGTACAAAACAGGAACATTCTCTTGGGCCCTAGGGTCAAACGCTTTGTGGATGACCTGTGCAGACTGGGGATAGGCGGCAAAAACTCCTTGCCAGGGGCAGCGTCACGCTGGGCCTCACATTCAGCCCGGCTCAAAGCCAGCCATTCAGGTCAAACTTAGGTGCTTTTGGTATTCTCTCGTCTGAAGCCGCAGGTCAGGCCATCGCCTAGGCGAGCACTAGAATGCCGCCGAGAAACATTCCGTAGGTGGCCACCACGGCGGCGACCTCGCGGTGCTTGCGTAAGACGGAGCGGGTGCGTGACATCAACTGGGACCAGGAGCGGGCGTGCAGCCTCTTCCTGATCGACCAACTATGCCGATGTGAGGGCTCGTAGCGCCCGAATGCGTGAGAAAAGCCTGCCGTAGCGTGGCGGTCACATAAATCGTTGGCCGCGCGATCCTGGCTGAAGCGTCAGGATTTCGGAGCCCTGGTGGTTGGCCGACTATCGGGCTCCTGGGTCGCTGATCGCACCGGCGACTGCAGCGGTCAGGGCTGCCGTCATCATGCCGAGGAAGGTCACCGTGATCATATCTCAGGTCCTGTCGAAGTGTGGCTCAGGCGCACCAGCGCCGCTGAATCACGACATGGCTCCCAATTCGTTTACGAGCCGTTAACCCTCACGCGAAGCCGCCGCGCAGCTTAAGCTCTGGCGCAGGAAAAGACCCGCCGCAGCCAGGGCCGGGCGGGTCGGTGTGGGCTCCGGTCGGTGGTGGCTGGGCTACAGGTTGAGGAAAGCCTGGGCCGATCCGACGATGGTGAAGACGAGGCCGCCGGCGAAGGCGGCGACCATGGCGTAGGAAAAGCCTTTCAGCAGCATGGGGGTCTCCGTCGCGGGTCCGATCAGCAGCGGTTTCCGCCGGAGGTCTGGCCGTACTGCTGGGTGGGGAAGTTCTGCTGATTGGCGTTGCCCTCGGCGGCCGAGCTCATCGGACAACCGAGATAGGCCGGGGGACGCCGCATATCGTTGACCGAGCCCGTGGTCTCGACATCGTAGGGGGCGAACGAGGTGTAGCGGGAGGGGCTGTCATAGGCCATGGCGGACGAGATCGGAGCAACGCCGAGGACAAGGGCGGTGGCGAGGGCGGCGATACGGGTCTTCATTGTGGCTTACTAGCTCCTACACAGTACGAGCCAAATGTCTGGCCCGTTTCTCTCTGTCTGAAACTAATATGGGAAGCCGTTTTCATTCTTGACGTGTCAGGGGACACGTCATGCGCCGGATTAAAGTCGAGCGCCGCAAATCTGACCTCAGCTGATCTGGTACAAGCTCGGACGACGCCTTCTAAAGCATTGTCGTTGATATAGGTATACCAAGTACGGTCATGGTCTGGAATGTCGGGCCGAGAATCAAATTCCCCTCGGTTGCCCGTCCGAGATCCGGTCCGGGCTACGATCCCTCGCGTGCCAACCCCATATCTCGGTCCAGAGCGGAGAAGATATCGTGTTCACAGTGAAGGGGATCGATCCGAGCGGGGGGGCCATGAGTTTTGCCTGCGGCACGGACGAACAGGCGATGGAGAAGACCTGGGAGCTACGGCGGCGGGGCTTCCGGGACGTCGTGGTCGTCGATCCCAAGGGCAAGGAACTCGGCGATGGGGCGTTCGAGCGTTCCTTGGAGATCGACTGGGAGTGAGCCACGCGGCAGGCGGGTCACCCGGTGCGGGGCTGTAGCGCGTGCAGATAAGCGCGGCGCGACCGCATCGCGGCGAGTGTGTCCTCGATCTGCCCCAGGATTTCTAGGATCGCCGTCGAACTCTCCCCCCCCGGCTGCCGAGGGTGTGAAGGGTTGCGATGTGCTCATCCCGATGCGCCTCACTCTGGGCGATCAAGTCATCGAGCACGTCGACCGTCTCCGCGGGCAATCCGTCCATATCCCCCCTCCGTTCAACCGTCCCGGCTTTGGCTGCCGTCGACACGGGATGGAACGTTCAGGATGGCTTTTGGCTTGGCCCGGAAGAACCGTTTTTCGCGAGCCTGGATCCGTCGGACTGCTGGTCAGATAATACGGCCTCCCGGCTCGATCAGCCCGTGCGCCGACCCTGTTCGGCCTCTGCACGCCAGGCATCGCGCTCGCGCTCGGCCTGCGCCAGTCGGAGACGCAGAGCCTCGTTCTCGGCGTGCTGTTCACCCGCGTCGACAGCCAGCTCGACGCACTGGTCCTGAACATCCGAGAGTTGCTGGCGGAGCTCCGCATTCTCGATGACCAAGGCAAGGAAATTGGTGCTGCGCTGATCGCTCATTCCGTCCCCATACCCCATTCCTGCTGGGGTCGCGGGTCTATCTCAGCGAGCCCTGCAGCACCATCGCGGCTAGCGCGGCGCCCGGCCGCGGATCTCGGCTTCGCGGTGCAAGAAAGCCTCGCGCCGATCCGACGCGCGAGGCGTCGGATCTCAGCCAGCATCAGGCTGTCTTCATCTCATCCAGTTCCTGCACGCGTTCGATCTCAGGTCAGAGTGGTTTGTTCGGCGATCCCTCTCTTCACCAGAGCCGTGTGAACCGCTAGCGCCCACTGCTTCCGAGCGCCCGCACCGGTGCGCCGGCGAGATCGACCGTCGATCCGACGGTGTCGCGCAAACCGGATCCGACGTTCGAGAGGTGCTCGCCGTAGGTCTCGCGGGTCTGAGGATCGATCAGGGCGACAGGGGCGGCAACGGCCAGGGCAGCTCCGGTGGCGACCGTAGAGGCCGCGCCGGCGGCCGTGCTCACCAGACGGTCGCCGATGCCGATCTGCCCGTCCGAGATCGGCTGTCCGTCCGCGAGCCGCTTGCCCAGGAGGGCGACGACGTCGCCGCTCGCGAACTTGCCGTGGTTGAGGGCGTCAGTCGACTTCACTGCGGACAGGTTCAGCACGGATACGTTCTCGCGCTCCAGCTGCGTCCGGTAGGGTTCGACCGTCGGATCGATGGCGCCGAGGCGGACGCTGTCGCCCCAGACCAGGCGGGATACGGCGAGGGCCTGGTCGTCGCCGGAGACCATCAGGGTCAGGCGGGGGCGGTCACGGCCCATGTCGTGAAAAGCGGCCCGGGCGAGGTCCATGTCGACATCGGGGGCGGCCAGGATGACGTTGCGGATCTTCGGGGCGATCCGACGGTCGCGGATCGCCATCTGGCGCAGGCTCTCGAGGGTCAGCCAATTGCCCATGGAGTGGGCCAGGATCGTCACCTCGCCGACGTTCGGGTCCTTCGCGAGGTCGCGCAGCAGGGTCTCAAGGCCGTTGCGGGAGAAATTCGTGCTCTCCCGGTCGTAGCCATAGGCCAGGACGGAGCCGCGCGAGGGCCAGGTGAAGAGCACGGGCGCGACCTCGGCCCCGGAGTCGTGCACGATCTGAGCGAAGCGGAAGACGGCGTCCTCGAACTTGTTGTTGAAGCCGTGGACGAACACCAGAACGTGGCGCTTGGCCGAACCCCGGACGGCCCGGTTCGTCCAGGCCGGGACCTTCGCGCGCTCGATCGGATCGGCGCGCAGGGCGACGAAGTCGGTGGCTGGGTTGCCCGGGACCGACTTCGGCCATTGGACCGAGCCCGGCTGGCGGATGGCATCGGGTGGGATCGAAACCGCCAGATCGGTGTAGGTCACCGCCTCGCCGCGCTCGCCCGAGAACAGCACGCCACGGTCGACAGCGGACTTGCGGGTCGTGGCAACGAGCATGTCGACCCGCGAGGTGCCTGCGACCTGCTCGGCACCCGCGACGGGCAGGAGAACGCCATTGGGACGCCCGGCGCAGCCCGTCAGCAGGGCGAGCGCCGTCATGCCGACCATACCGCCAGCCGTCATACGTCCGAACCCAAAGGCTCCGAACACCCGCATCTCCACGCCCATCTCACTGGAAGCCTGGACGGGCGTTCGGTTCACGCGCCGTCAAGACCGGGGCACGATACGATGCGATTGCGGCGCCGGGCAGTCCGATCCAGTGGTTCTCGAGTGGATGTGGCACCGCAGTCACGAAAACCTGACCTGCTTCCAGGGAGCGCCTGACACGCAGCGCTCGTACAGCTTTCCACCGGGCCCAATGTCCCGGCGAAACATCTTCAGGGCGCGCGCGTCATTCTCAACCAGGCGTGCGACCGGGTGGAACGAGCGAAAAACATCGCTCGTGTGCGGCGGTCACAGAGCCGTCGACCGATGGCCTTACCTCTCGCCGGATGGAGGTGCCAGGAGCTTTACGCTTGATGCCGATATCAGAGCCATGCTGGGGCTACGAAGCGTTCCCCGGGGGTGATCAAACGGATCCGGCAGGGGCGCGATGTGCGCCCAGCCCATGGCGTTGCGCCGCTCGATCAGATCCATGACCGCATCGACGGCTCGACGAAGACGCACGCGGGTCATCGTGGCTTGGCTGTCCAAGGCCGGATTGAGCGCTTCGAAGACGAGGTCCTCCTTAAACGCGGTCTCGATGAGGATCTCCTCGACCTCATGGCGAACAGGATCAAGGAATTCGATGCCGTAGCCATCCGCTTCTCGTCGGGCGATGCGGCACGCACGGGGCAGGGTGCTCATGCCAATCGACAGATCGAAGTTTGCCGGGACGGGCGCGTTTTGCGGTGTACGTACGAAGCTTCCGTGAGTTGAAATATCTGTGATGAGGCAAGGAATATGGTCACTCGAGAGCGGAGCGAAAATCCTTGCTTCGAGATTGCACTGTTGTCTCGTAAAGCGCCGCCGATCACGCATTTGCTATACCATTTGTTGCATTAATACATCATCATTGGTCCAATATCCCGACTGCCGGGTTAACAGAAAATGAAATTAATCCAGAAAATAATTCTGTGGCAACACGGAACATTTGATTAGACATTGGACAGGCGAAAATTTAGTACGGCCCACCGAAAAAATCGCCCAAAGCTTTACGCTTGAACAAGGTGTACCAGCGCCGCCGCTGATGTTCGGGCCGATCATGGTTCATGTGGCAGCGCTGACAGAAGGCGGCGAGGTTCTTGGGCCCGTTGTTCGCCGTGTCGTGATCGCGGTGTCCGGTGGCCAGAACCACACGCGTGGTGCGCACGCTTCCCAGAATGTCATCGGCCCCCATTGCCAGACAGATGAAGCGCCCGGTCCCATCGCGCCAGGAGCCCACCTCTCCATCCCACCAGCGCCCATCGCCGAGATGAAAGACGCGCTGTCCATGAGGACGAGCGCAGACCTCGCAACGTCCCTTGGCTCGCTCGAAGCGGATCACGGCCGAAAGCTGGGGCCAGTCGATGGGATAGAAGAAGCGGTGCTCGCGGCGGATCGGCATCAGGAGGACGCCCGTCGGGTCGCCGAGGCGGCAAGGTCGGCCTGGCTGCGCGTGCGCGCCTGGGGGAAATAGCTGTAGAAGGTATCCCGGCTGACCCCGAGGCGCTTGGCGATGGCCGCGATCGAGATGGTGCCCGAGTGCAGCAGGGCGCGACCGACCTCGATGTCAGCCTCACTCAGCTTCTTGGGCCGTCCCCCTTTGCGTCCTCGCGCCAAGGCCGCCTTCAGCCCCTCCATGGTGCGCTCGCGGTTGAGGTCAAGGAAGTACTCGGCCATGGCCCTGACCTGACCGGTATTTTGGACCGAGCCTGTCCGTCGTCAGATGATTTGGGACATTCAGCGGTGTTCAGGAGCGGAGGCTCTGGTCCATCTGGGGTGAGAGGTTAGGCAGCGTGCGCGTGGTGGCGCAAGCGGCGATCCATGAAGGTCTGGCGCTTGATGCGTTCCCGCTCGGCCAGGATCCCTTCACCGCGTCCGAAGTAGACGTCGGCGGGCGTGAGGTTGCTCAGGCTCTCATGGGCTCGGGCATGGTTGTAGTGTTCGACGAAGTTGGCAACCTGCGTCTCCAGCTCGCCGGGCAAGTAGGCGTGTTCAAGCAGGATGCGGTTCTTGAGCGTCTGGTGCCAACGCTCGATCTTGCCCTGCGTTTGAGGATGGCATGGCGCGCCGCGGATGTGGGTCATGGCCCGAATGCCGAGCCAGTCAGCTAGGTCGCTGGCGACGTAGCTCGGCCCATTGTCGGAGAGCAGGCGTGGCCGCGGCATCACCCGCGCCTGATCGAGCCCAGCCGCACCCAGCGCCAGGTCGAGCGTGGCGGTGACGTCGCTGGCCTGCATCGTCGTGCACAGCTTCCAGGCGACGATGTAGCGTGAGAAGTCGTCCAGGACCGTCGACAGGTAGTACCAGCCCCAGCCAACGACCTTCAGGTAGGTGAAGTCCGTCTGCCAAAGCTGGTTGGGCGCGGTGGTCTTATCGCGGAACTCGTCGGCGGCCTTGATGACGATATAGGCCGGGCTGGTGATCAGGTCCTGAGACTTGAGCAGCCGGTAGACGGTCGCTTCCGAGACGAAGTAGCGCCGCTCGTCGGTGAAGCGTACCGCCAGTTCACGCGGGCTGAGTTCAGGCTGCTCCAAGGCCAGAGCAACGATCTGCTCGCGGATCTCCGCAGGTAGGCGGTTCCAGACCCGGCTTGGCTGCGAAGGATGGTCATTCAACGCCTCGGGGCCGCCGCGCTGGTAGGCGTCGTACCAGCGGTAGAACGTCGAGCGGGTGATGCCGAGCTTGTCCAGGGTAGCGCGCACCGGCAGGTGGGATTGCTCGACGAGCCGGATGATCTCCAGCTTCTCGGGGGCCGGGTACCTCATGCCTCGTCGCCCCCAGCCCCGCTCATGCTTTTTTTGAGCAGACGGTTCTCCAGGACGAGATCAGCTACGACCTCCTTCAGCGCCCCCGTCTCGCGACGGAGGTCCCGCACCTCATCCGTAGTGGCCGCACGAGACGTGTCGCCGGACAGGCGCTTCTTGCCAGCCTCCAGGAACTCCTTGGACCAGCCGTAGTACATCGAGGCGGCGATCCCCTCACGTCGGCATAACTCGGCGATGCTGTCCTCGCCCCGCAAGCCTTCCAGCACCACACGGATCTTCTCCTCGGACGAGAACTGCCGACGTGTGGCCCGACGGATGTCCTTGATCACCGCTTCTGCCGGCTTCTTGGCCGGTCCGGATGTCTGCTTCATCTTCGCTCCTCAGGGGCTACGATGAACCAGCCATCCTCCGTTCGTGAAGACCCTCAATCTGTCCCATAGGTGCTGACGTCGGACAGTCCGACACTTCCGCAGCTCCAAGCCGTCTCGACGACGAGGCCGAGCGGCCGTGTGGCGTCGGCCGTAGGAACACGATTTCAACCCGGACCAAAGCAGTGGGGGGACGCCGATGAGGAGATCTCCCTAGGGATCATCCGATAGCCTGCCGGTCGCATACCAAGGAAGAATCGCCCCTGACGCTTCCAAGGAGATCACCATGAGAGCTCTGGTCTGGCACGGCACGCAGGACATCCGATGCGACACTGTCCCCGATCCCCGGATTGAGGACGACCGGGACGCGATCATCAAGGTCACGGCCTGCGCGATCTGCGGCTCGGACCTGCACCTCTACGACCACGTCATGCCCGGCATGGAGAAGGGCGACGTCATGGGCCACGAGTTCATGGGCGAGGTGGTGGAGACGGGGAAGGGCGTGAACGGCGCCCTCCGGAAGGGCGAACGGGTGGTGATCCCGTTCACGATCATCTGCGGCCAGTGCGACCAGTGCAAGCGCGGCTTCTTCTCGGTCTGCGAGCGCTCGAACCGCAACAAGCACCTGGCCGACAAGGCCTTCGGACACACCACCGCGGGCCTGTTCGGCTACACCCACCTCACCGGCGGCTACCAGGGCGGACAGGCCGAGTACGTCCGCGTGCCCTTCGCCGACAAGACCCACATCAAGGTGCCGGAGGGGCTCACCGACGAGCAGGTGCTGTTCCTCGGCGACATCTTTCCCACCGGCTGGCAGGCGGCGGTGCAGGCCGACATCCAGCCCACCGACACCGTGGCGATCTGGGGCGCCGGCCCGGTCGGCCAGATGACGATCCGCTCGGCGGTCCTGCTCGGCGCCCGGCAGGTGGTGTGCATCGACAGCGTGCCCGAGCGCCTGGAGATGGCCCGGGCCGGCGGCGCCATCACCATCGACCACACCCAGGAGAGCACCGTCGAGCGGCTGAACGAACTCACGGCCGGCAAGGGTCCGGAGAAGTGCATCGACGCCGTCGGCATGGAGGCCCATTCACCGCGCGCGCTTGAACAGGTCTACGACCGCGTCAAGCAGGCGGTGATGCTGGAGAGCGACCGCGCCACGGTCCTGCGCGAGATGATCTACGTCTGCCGTCCCGCCGGCATCCTGTCGATCCCCGGCGTCTATGGCGGCCTCGTCGACAAGATCCCGATGGGTGCCCTGATGAACAAGGGGCTGACGGTCCGCACCGGGCAGACCCATGTCAACCGCTGGACCGACGACCTCGTGAAGCGGATCGCCGACGGGCAGATCGACCCCTCCTTCGTCATCACCCACCGGGTCGGGCTCGAACAAGGGCCGGAGATGTACAAGACGTTCCGCGACAAGAAGGACAACTGCATCAAGGTCGTGCTCCGGCCTTGAGTGGCACCGCAGCGCGCCGCGCAGCGGCGAGTCTGCCATTTCGCCTCCTTGCCCTACCGAGGACGTCAACATGTCTGGACCCATTTACCCACGCGACCGGCACCGCGCGCCCGCACAGGCGCCCCTGCCGGACTATCTCACCTCGGACCCGCGCCGTAGGCCGGATCCCGGAACACGGGCGCTCGCCGAAGGTCTCGGCTGGTTCTCGATCGGTCTCGGTCTCACCGAGCTGACCTATGGGGGTTCCATTGCGCGTTGGCTCGGAATGCCGCACGCGGCCCCGGTCATCCGGGCCTATGGCGTGCGCGAACTCGTCCAAGGAGCCGGGATCTTGGGCTCAGGCGATCCGACCCCCTGGATCTCGGCACGCGTCGCGGGGGACGCGCTCGACATCGCCACGGTTCTGCCCGGGCTTGAGGACCCCAACCCCCGCAAGCACAACGTGCTGCTGGCACTTCTGGCCCTGGTGAGCGTCACCGCCGTCGACGTGATCTGCGCGCAGAATCTCGCGAAGGCACCCCTCGCTCCATCCGAGAAGGTCAAACGGGACTACCGCCGCCGCAGCGGATTTCGGCGTCCTGCCGAGGCGATGCGGGGAGCGGCTCGCGACGTCACGCCACCGTCCGACATCATCGGCCCGGAGGCGATGCGTCCCTGGACATTGGCCAACGCCTGAACGCAACGGAATGGTAGGCCAGATGCTCCCTGTTCTCGAGCAGGTGTCGGGCGCGCTCGTGATGGGGCTCGTCCTCGCCGACGTCTTCCTGACCGTCCTCTACGCACGCATCGGAACGGGTTTGTTCGCGGATCGGGTAGCCCATCTCGTCTGGGCGATCTTCCGCCGCGCTGGCGATCTCTTCACGGGCCGGCGGAGTGCGGTGCTCTCCGCCTGCGGCCCGGTCATCCTCATCGTCTACGTTCTCTTCTGGTCGATGGGGCTGACCCTCGGCGCCGGCCTGATCATCCACCCCGCGCTGGGTACGGCCGTGCGGGCGAGCGGCGGCGAAACACCGACCGACTTCGTGACCGCCCTGTACGCGGGCGGCAGCAGCATCGCGATTGTGGGGGCGAGCGACTTCAAACCCGCCACGGATGCCTACCGGGTCCTCTACCTCGTGAACTCGCTCATCGGGATGTCGGTGACGTCGCTGGTCCTGACCTACGTGATGCAGGTCTACAGCGCGCTTCGACAGCGCAACGCCCTCGGCCTGAAGCTGCATCTGCTGGCGGCTGAGACCTCGGATGCGGCCGAACTCCTGGTACGTCTCGGGCCCGGAGGACAGTTCAGTTCCGGATACACCCACCTGACCGATATTGCCGGGTCCCTCGCTGAAATGAAGGAGGCGCATCACTTCTATCCGGTGCTGTTCTACTTCCGGTTCCGGCAGCCCTTCTATTCCGTCTCGGCGCAGGCGTTCATCGCGCTCGACACGGTGTCGCTGATCCGAAGCGGAATTGTGGATGGTCAGGCCGCATGGCTCAAGGAGAGCGCCGCTGTCGATGCGATCTGGCGCGTCGCCATGCTGCTTGTCGTCACGCTCGAAACGACGTTCCTGCCCGGGGATCTGCCAGCGCCCGCCTATGCAAACTGTCCCGAGCGCGAGGCGTGGCGTACCCGCTACGCAACAGCCGTCGGGCGGCTTTCGGAAGCCGGCGTCGAGCCGATACCGGGCGGGCCGGATCCAGAGACCTATGTCGGGTTGCGGGCACGGTGGCAGCCACACATCGCACGACTGGCCCCTGCGATGGCCTACCATTTCGGAGAATTCGAACTCAGGAGAGAGCAGCGTCCCTGAATAGCTTCGGCCGGGTATATCGAAAACGGCACCTGCGCATATCCCCTGTTGCCGCTATGCCGGCTTCGTCGAAATCAGGTTCGGAAGCAGACGGACGGAAATTCGCCCGTAGTGGAACAGTTGGGGTTGTTTGAGAACACCTATGTCCGGGACGGCATTATGTCGGGGTAAATGACTGCGTCAGATGCGCTGCATTCCTGGCGCCTGCATGGCCTCCTGAATATTGCCGCTGAGGAGGCCGGCCTTCAGATTTTGGTCGCTTCTGCCAGAGCGAGCGCGTCTTCAACGTCCAACCTCAAGGTAGCGTACGGTGCTCTCGATTTTCGAATGCCCAAGCAGAATCTATACAGCGCGCAAGTTGCCTGTTCGCCTGTAGATCAACGCCGCCTTTGTACGGCGTAGAGAATGTGTGCCGTAGTCCTCGCGCCGTAGCCCTATGCCCGTTACCCATTCATCTACTAGGCGAGCGTACTGCCGGGTGCTTATGTGCGCCTCGTGGTCGATCCTGCTGGAAAAGGCGAAATCGTCAAGCTCGCCCCCTCGGCAACCCAACCAAGTCAGAATGCTGGTACGTGCTGGTTCAAGCAGCTCGAACTGCACGGGCGACCCCGTCTTTCGCTGACCGACAATGACGCGTGCCTATACATGCCTGCCGCTAATAAGCTCGCCGATCTTCAATATGACGATGTCACAACCGCGCAATTTGCTGCCGATGGCGTGGTCGAACAGGGCTTGGTCGCGTACGTGACGCTCTCCATCAAGCCAGAACCCGATGCGACGGTCGGTAGCCGCGTGAGCCAGAATTCTGGATCGCGTGAGCGGCCTCACGCCGATCAAGCGAGACTGGAGGCCGCTCCTAGCGGTGCGCGAATGATGCATTTTAGCCCGCTCGGCTCAAAGGCGAGATTCACACTGCCGCCGAGCTGGTTCGTCAGCGCCCGCTCTAGGAGGAGTGAACCGAAGCCTCGGCGAACGGGGCGTTGCACCAGCGGACCGCCTGTCTCAACCCAGGTCACCACGAGGCCGTCATCCGTTGCCCAGGTGACTGACACGCGCCCGCCCGCGGAACTCAGCGCGCCATACTTGGTGGCGTTGGTGCCGAGCTCGTGCAGCGCCATCGAAAAGGCGAGGACCTGTCCCGGAGAAATAGCCAGCGAAGGACCCTCCGTCATAATGCGCGTCCGGTCGCCCTGGAAGGGGGAGACGGCTCCGACGACAACCTCTCGGAGGTCGGCTTCAACCCACTCTTCGCGGGTGAGGACATCGTGTGCCGTCGCGAGCGCCATCAACCTCCCGACAAAGGCCCGATAGCCCTGTTCGGGGTCAGATCGGTTCCGCACGATCTGCGCGGCGAGGGCCTGGACCGTCGTGAGCGTGTTTTTGACCCGGTGGTTGAGTTCGTGCACCAGCAGGCTCTGCCGTTCCGCCTGCCGCGCCAATTCCAGTTGTGCCCCCTTCTCGGCCGTGATGTCGATGCTGATGGCCGTGATGAATTCGGGATGCCCCTGCGTGTCACGAACGAGGGAGACGTTGTTGCGGACCCAGCGTGTGGTCCCGTCCGGCCGGACGTAGCGCTTCTCGATCACGAAAGGCGGGCCGCCTCCGGCGAGTGCGCGGAACATCTGGATGTTCCGTAGGACGTCGTCCGGGTGCGTCACATCCTGTACCCGCAAGCGTTCAAGGTCGCCGCGCGTCCGGCCCAGGATCTCGCAGTATCTCTCGTTTACCAGGACGAAAAAACCGTCCATGTCGGCTTGCGCGACTCCGACGGTCGTCTGGCTGAGGATGTCCCCGAACCGGGCCTCGTTCTGTCGCAGGGCCGCCTCCGCGAGCACCCTCGTGGTGACCTCGTTGGATTGATTGAGGATGCCGCTGACTTCGCCGCCCGGGGTGAAGATGGGCTGAAATAGGACGTCGAAATACCGCGTCGCGGCGATGCCCTCGGCACCGCCGAGGAGAATGGGGACGGCGTCCTCGCGGAACGGACGTCCCGTGTGGCAGACGTCGTCGAGGATCTCGCCGAAGTTTTGCCCGACTAGCCCTGGAACTGCGACGAGGGGCAGCCCGATGATGTTGCGCCCCGGGAAGAGGGCGGAAGCGGCGGCGTTGAGGTACTCGATCCTGTGATCCGCGCCGGTCAACACCGCGACCAGGCCAGGCGCGTCCTCGAAGGTCTGACGAATGACCTCGATGACGACGCTGTAGGTGCGGGCAGGCAAATCGATGCCCTCAATCACGCAAAACGGCTGAGCGCGATCGTACGCGGTCGGACATTCGGTCTTCTAGGCTCCGGGCGCGACCTTGGACAACCATCGTTCGGGCGCTGGTGCTCTCAGGGCAGGTGGAACGGCCCCGCTGCTGTTGCACGTTTGACGCCTCCGCGAACGGAATGTTCGTCGGCCTTGAGTATAGGACCGCGACGATCGGCTGAGAAATATCGTCATTCTCAGCATGTGATTGATGAAGCATCGTCATGCCCCAATGCTAGTAGTTTCTATTCAACGTTTCCACCCACGGCTCGCGGGCTGGGTCAATCCTTAGGGTGAAACCGGATAGGCACCGGCACGTCCTCCCCGATGTGGCGAAAAGCGGAGGGAAGAACCCTTGGACGTCCAGACATCACTGCACCCGACCGAATCGCCCCCAACGGGCGGAGCTGCTCGCCGTAGGCGCAGGGGATGCCTTGCAGCGGCAGTGCTTCTTGTCGCGCTCTGGACCGCACGTTCATATCTAGCTGCGGTTGTCTGGGCCATCATCATCGCCGTTGCCATCTGGCCCCTCTACCGACGGGCGCGGCAAGCCGGGACATCCCGCGAGTGGCTCGTCCCCGCACTGGTCACCCTATTGAGTGCGGCGGTGCTGATGACCCCGTTGATGCTGGCCGCCGCCGAGCTCGGCCGGGAAGGACAAGCCGTTCTCGGATGGATGGGCCGCGTCAAGCAGAGAGGCATTGAGATGCCGGAATGGCTGACGCGCCTTCCCCTACTCGGCGAGCACTTGGATCGTTGGTGGCGCTCTCACGTCAGCAACTCGGCAGGATTGCAGGCGCTCTTCGCAGACGTGAACTTCGACGCGTGGGCGGCGTGGATGCGCAGCTTGGGCGGAGAGCTCGCCTATCGCGTGCTCCTGGCGTTCATCACCTTTCTGACGCTGTTCGCACTGCTCCGGCACGGGGAGACGGTCGGGACGCGCGTGCTCTGCCTGGCCGAGGAATGGCTCGGAAATCCCGGCGAGCGGCTGTTCGAGAGGGTGGCCGTTGCGATCAGGGGTGTCGTGAACGGAACGGTCTTGGTCGCCATCGGCGAGGGCGTGCTCATCGGTGTCGGCTACTGGGTCGCCGGGCTGCCGCAAGCCGGGCTTTTCACTGTGCTCACCGTCGCGTTCGCGATGTTGCCCTTCGGGGCCTGGATGGCTGTCACGGTCGCGGCCCTGGTGCTCGTGATCCAGCAGGACTCATGGACGGGTGCGGCTGGCGTGTTCGCTTGGGGGGCCGCCATCATGCTGGCCGGCGACAACGTCGTGCAACCGGCCTTCGTCGGGGGCGCCGCGCGGCTGCCGCTTGTCTGGACCCTGATCGGGATCCTCGGCGGTCTCGAGACCTTCGGGCTGGTGGGGCTTTTCGTCGGGCCGGTCGTGATGGCGGCGCTCTATTCGATCTGGCGGGATTGGACGAAGCCCGGGGCTGCGGTTGTCTGATGGCACGGGTCGGCGCGGGTACCGAACCGCCCTGGGTTTCCGGGAGGCTCCGAATTCGGCAACCCTGGTGAGGGGCGGCTTTGCCCCTTGCCGGCCCCGCTCCGGACCGCCGGGGCTCGGCGCAGCCACGCGCGTCGGACCGGCGCGGGCCTGTCCGGGTCCGGTCAGAACCAACCGCACCATCATCGGTTGACCGAGCATCATCGTTCACGACATCCCGTCTCGGAGTTCAGATAGCGGACACCGACGAGCTAGCCCTCCGGTTACAGGTCGCCAACGCGCGCGCCCAGGATTCGGGGAAGGCATCGCCCGGCTCGGCCACGCGGCCCTGACCCAGCTCGGCCTGCGCGAGGGCGACGTGGTCGAGATCGTCGGCAAGCGCCACACGGCGTCGGTCGCGGTCGGTCCCTACGATGAGGACGAGGGCCTGAACCTCGTCCGCCTCAACGGGCTCCAGCGCGTCGATGCCGGCACGGCGAGCGGCGACCCTGTCGTGATCCACCGCGCGGAAATCCGGCCGGCCGCCCGCGTCACCGTCGCGCCGGCCCATAAGAACATGCGCCTGCAGAGTTCGGGCGAGGCCCTGCGCCGCACCCTGTTTCGGCGGCCGCTGGTCTCGGGCGACGTCATCTCGACATCCACCCCGTCGCGCACCGCGCCCGACCCGCGCGTTTCGCTGGAGCTGCGTCCCTATCTCGAGGGCCCGCCCTACGGCCTACAGGAGATCCGCTCCGTCGTCGTCGCCACCCACCCCCGCGGCGTCGTCTACGTGGCGGAAGGGACGCAGATCGAGCTCAGGTCGTTCTTCGAGAGGCCGAAGGATGAGTGGCGCGCCGACTTCACCTACGACGATATCGGCGGCCTCGGCGACACCGTCGATCAGATCCGCGAGATGGTGGAGCTCCCCCTGTGCCACCCGGAGCTGTTCCAGTGTCTCGGCATCGGCCGGCCAAGGGCTTCCTCCTGTCCGGGCCGCCGGGCACCAGCAAGACGCTGCTGGCCAGGGCGGTGGCGCGCGAGGCGGAGGCGAACTTCGTCGCGACGAAATACTCCGATCTCCCATCGAAATGGTACGCCGAATCCGAGCAGCAGGTCGCGCGCCTGTTCCAACGGGCCCGGCAGGTTGCTCCGACGGTGATCTTCATTGACGAGATCGACAGCCTCGCACCTGCGCGGGGCGGGGGGCCTGGGGGAGCCCGCCGTCACGGAGCGCGTCGTCAACACGATCCTCGCCGAGATGGATGGGCTGGAGGAACTGCAGGGCGTCGTCGTGATGGCGGCCACCAACCGCCCCAATCTGCTCGATCCGGCGTTGCTGCGCCCGGGACGGTTCGACGAACTCATCTACGTACCGGTTCCGGACATAGAGGGCCGTCGCTGGATCCTGGCCATTCACACGCAGGACATGCCGCTCGCGGACGACGTCGATCTCGACGTGATCGCGGAGCGCACCGCCCGCTTCACCGGCGCGGATCTGGAGGATCTCACCCGCCGTGCCGGACTGCTGGCCCTGCGCGAATCGCTGGAGGCCTCCCAGGTGCAGCGTGCGCATTTCGAGCAGGCCACCCGCGAAACCCGGCCCTCGGTCACTCCGGAGATGGAGCGGGACTACGAGGAGATGGTGCGCACCCTGAAGCAGGAGAGCCCGCAGCGCCAACCGATCGGTTTCCTACCCCAGCGCTGAGTGCGACCTCCTCCAGGCGAACGATGCCAGCAGCGCCTGGAGGAGGTCGCCCGCGGCCGGCTCCGGCCGAGCGGGCACCACGGCCCTACAGCATGGGCAGAAGACGCGGCCGCGGATCAAGCGGGAATGCCGCGTCGAGCCGGGCGAGCTCGGCCTCCGTCAGCGACAGCGCGCTCGCGCCCGCATTGTCGGCGGCGTGCTCGGGGCTCGATGCCTTCGGGATCGCGAAGGTTGACGGCCGCCGCACCAGGAACCGGAGTGCGACCTGACGTGCGGTCGCGCCGTGGTGGGTTGCGATACTTTCCAGCAGGCGGCCGCCCGGTGTCTGCGGGCTCGGGAAGCTGCCGTGACCGAAGGGGCTGTAGGCGACGACGGCGACGCCATGCGCCTCGCACCAGGGCTGGACGGCGTGCTCGATCGCCCGCTCCTCCAGATGGTAGAGCACTTGGTCGCAGGCCATCCGGCCCTCGCCCCCGGCCTTCCAGGCGGCCTCGAGCTCGGGCACGTCGAAGTTGCTCACCCCCCAGGACAGGATCTTGCCCTGCTCGCGAAGCCGCTCGAAGGCCTCGAAGGTGTCCGCGAGCGGGTGCGGACCGGGCCAGTGCAGGAGGTAGCAGTCCAGCCTGTCGGTGCGCAGGCGCGCGAGCGAGCGTTCGCAGGCCGCCACGGTCCCGGCCCGCGACGCGTTGCTGGGGACGACCTTGGAGACGAGGAAGACGTCCTCGCGTTGTCCGGCAATCGCCTCGCCGACCACGTTTTCGGCGTCGCCGTACATCTCGGCGGTGTCGACATGGGTCATGCCGAGGTCGAGGCCGCGGCGCAGGGCCGCCACCGCGGTAGGCCGGTGCGCGTCGTCGATGTACCACGTTCCCTGGCCGATCACCGAAACCGCGCGGGGCACGGGACCAAACGGGCGCTGCTCCATCTTCTTCCCTCCTCGCGGCGACGGTGCGTGCTCCGCAGCGCCGGATGTGTCGGCCTGATCCACCCCCGGGTAGAGGGACTCGCCGATTCACATGTCTGTTTCTGACATCATCGCTTTGAAAGAAGGGCGCTTTTCCCTCCCCCTTGTGGGGAGGGGCCAGGGGTGGGGGTGGTGCAGGATTGAGCGTAACGGTGCCTCCTGCACCACCCCCACCTCCAACTCCTCCCCACACGGGGGAGGAGAGTGCCCTCGGCTCGCGATATGCGAACATCGTAGGGTATAGGGCTGGGCGGCCCCGCCGGCTCGACACGGGTAGGCCTGCTCTGGGCGGCGCCTACGGCGCGAACACAGCGCGCACGCAGCCGTCCGTCTTGTGCTTGAACATGTCGTAGCCGCGCGGTCCGTCCTCGAGGCTGAAGCGGTGCGTGGCAAGGTAGGCCGGGTTGAGCTCGCCCTTCGCGGCATGCGCGAGCAACCGGTCCATGTAGGCCTGCCCGTGCTGCTGGGCGGTGCGCACCGTCATGCCCTTGTTCATGATGACGCCCATGGGGAACTTGTCGATCAGCCCATAGACGCCGAGCACCGACAGGGTGCCGCCCTTGCGGCAGGCCATGATGGCCTCGCGCAGCGCCTGGCCGCGGTCCGTCTCCAGGCGCAGCGCCTGCTTCACGCGGTCGTAGGCGTATTGGGGTCCGGTGCCGTGCGCCTCCATCCCGACCGCATCGATGCAGGCATCCGGCCCGCGACCGCCCGTCATCTCCTTCAAGGCTTCCAGGACGCTGTGCACCTGCGTGTAGTCGAGCGTCTCGGATCCGGCGTGCTCGCGCGCCATCCGGAGCCGCTCGGGGTAGCGGTCGATCGCGATCACCCGCTCGGCCCCCATCAGCCGCGCGCTCTGCTGCGCCATCAGGCCGACGCCGCCGCAGCCCCAGACCGCGACCGTGTCGCCCGGCCGGATGCTGCAGAAATCGGCGCCCATGTAGCCCGTCGGCGCGGCATCGGACAGGAACAACGCCGTCTCGTCCGCGACGCCCTCGGGCACCGTGAAGCAATCCACGTCGGCATGCGGCACGCGGATATACTCGGCGTGGGATCCCGCATAACCCCCGAAGGCATGCGTGTAACCGTAGATGCCGGCCGTCGGGTATCCGAGCAGCGGCTCCTGGAGTTCGGGCTTCGGGTGCGTGCAGTCGCAGAGCGAAAACAGCTTCTCCTGGCAATACCAGCATTCGCCGCAGGCGATGAACGAGGGGACGACGACCCGATCGCCTTTCTTCACCCGCCGCACCTCCGACCCGACCTCGACGACCTCGCCCATGAACTCGTGGCCGATCACGTCACCAGCCTTCATGGTCGGGATGTAGCCGTCGATGAAATGCAGGTCTGAGCCGCAGGTGGTCGACAGCTTGACCCTCAAGATGGCGTCGCGCGGATTGACGATCTCGGGATCCTTGACGGTCCCGACGCGCAGGTCGTTGACGCCGTTCCAGTAGAGCGCACGCATGATCAAGCTCCTCAGCGGGAATCGCGCCGGGCCGCCGGCTGGCGGTCCGTGGTGGGAATCTCGCCCGTCAGAACAAGGCTCTTGAAAAAGCGGAGTGCCTTCGACGCGATTTCTTTCGGCACGACGCCACCGAAGAGGAGGGCGGCCACGTCGCCGAGCATGCCCCCGGGCGGATCGAAGCGGACGCGCAACGTGGCAATTGTGCCGCGATTGGCCTGAGCCGCGCGGAAGCGGATTTCGCATTCGGTCACGAGGGCGCCGCTTCCGTCCGCGCTCGCGCGGATCAGTTCGCCGGGCCGCTCTTCGGTGATCTGCATGACCCAGGCCTGGCTTCGGCCGAGCTGGCCGCCGACGCGCCATTCGCTCCGTCCATCTCCGGTCGGGCGGATCTCGGCCAGGAAGCCTAGGATGCGCGGGAGGGTCGCAGGGTCGCGCCACACCCGATAGAGGTCGTCGGCGGGGCGCTCGATGGGGATGGCGTATGCGACCTCGGGCTCGTCGCCCCAGCCGTTTGCCGCGCCGGTCTCCCGCGCCCGCCCGCGATGCGCCGGATCGAGCCGCTGGGCGCCGAGGACGGCGAGGGCCGCCATACCGGCCAGCGCCCATCCAACGCCACCGAAGCCGGACCCGGCATGCGCCCGCGAGCCCGTCGCAGCGCGATCGGGCTCCCTTTGGTCGCGCGTTCTGCCGTTGCTGTATCGAACAGCCATGGGGCACCCCCTTTGATCGGATTGCTGCGACGCGCGCCGGCGCGATGGTCAGGCGGCGCGTCGAGATGCGGCGTGACCGACTCCGAACAGCCCGATCATGTCGCGGTTGGAGAACATCGGCTGGAGCGGATTGGTTTGATGCGGGGTGTCCCTAAGGATGGTCCCGTTGTCGGCACGCGCCGCTGATGTCATCCGCTCGACAACACACGCTTCGCGGGCGATCCGGCGGCGAAAACCATCGCCACAGCCCGAGAGCCTGCCGTTTCAAGATGCTTGACGCAGACCTGTCCGGCCCAACCCGGCATCGCGCGCGCGCAGCGACGCGACCCAGGGCAGTGCGCCATCTGTCAGTGTGGCGCAGTTCTGGATTGCCTCGCCGCGCGCGCAAGGATGGCGTGGCGCGCATCGCGCCAAACTCCAGGCGGCGCCCGCGGTGAAGGCTTGAGCGCTTGCCCGTCCGGCATGTCACGTAGGACGGATCCGGGTTCCCCGCCGGACGGCCGACACTATCTCGACTCGTCTTGAGCCAAAGGCGTTCGACAAGGCCCCGGAGATAACGCAGCGTTGGCGGCCATCCGAAAGCAGGTCGGCGCCAGGGAGCGCTCCGCGAGAGGGCCGCTCCCGCGCTCCGGAACCTCTCGTCGGCGCGGCGACGAGGGGTGTCCTGCGGGAGAGAGCGCATCGAGGACAAGAGTTTCATGGATCAGCCGAAGCCGAGAAACCTCGTCGGGATGGCTCGATCGGGCGCGGGACGCCCGGGCTACGTCACGGTGAGGGGCGCCAGGGAGCACAACCTGCGCGACGTTGACGTGGAGCTGCCGCGCGACGCCCTCGTGGTGTTCACGGGTGTCTCCGGCTCCGGCAAGTCCTCGCTCGCCTTCGGTACGCTCTATGCCGAGGCCCAGCGGCGCTACTTCGAGTCGGTCGCTCCCTACGCCCGGCGGATGATCGATCAGGTCGGCGTCCCCGACGTCGACGCCATCGAGGGGCTTCCCCCGGCCGTCGCCCTCCAGCAGCAGCGCGGCACGCCGAGCGCCCGCTCCTCGGTCGGCAGCGTCACCACCCTGTCGAGCCTCGTGCGGATGATGTACTCGCGGGCCGGCACCTACCCGCCGGGCCAGCCGATGCTCTACGCGGAGGATTTCTCGCCCAACACGCCCCAGGGTGCCTGCCCGTCCTGCGGCGGGCTCGGAAGGGTCTACCACGCCACGGAAGCGTCCATGGTGCCCGACCCTTCGCTGACGATCCGTGAGCGCGCCGTCGCGGCCTGGCCGCAGGCCTGGGGCGGGCAGAACCTTCGGGATATCCTGGTCAGCCGGGGGGTCGATGTCGACACGCCCTGGAAGGACCTGCCGCGGGCGCTCCGGGACTGGATCCTGTTCACGGACGACCAACCGCAGGAGCCCGTCTATGCCGGGCTCTCCCCGGAGCAGGCGCGGCTCGCCCGCAAGCGCCGCATGGAGCCGAGCTACATGGGCACCTTCACGAGCGCCCGCCGCCACGTCCTCGGCACCTTCACCAACTCGCAGAGCGCCCTCATGCGCCGACGGGCAGCACGCTACCTCGTCAGCGAGGACTGCCCCGCTTGCCAGGGCAAGCGCCTGAAGCCCGAGGCGCTCTCGGTCACCTTCGCCGGCCTCGATATCGGTGATCTGTCGCGTCTGCCGCTCACCGACCTCGCCGAGGTGATGCGGCCCGTCGCCGAGGACCGGCTGCCCGATGCCGAGACCGCCGCGAGCGCCGACCTCGGGACGCTCGATCGCGAGGCGGGTCGGCGGGACCGAGCTCGGCGTGCGGCCTCTGGGGCGTCGGCGCATACCGGTGCGCCGGACGTGCGCGCGACGCCGAACCTCTCCATCGAGAAACGGCTCGCCGCCCAACGCCTCGCCGCCGATCTCATCGACCGGATCGGGACGCTCACAAAGCTGGGCCTCGGCTACCTGTCGCTGGACCGGGTGACCACGAACCTATCGTCGGGCGAGCTGCAGCGCCTGCGCCTCGCGACCCAGCTCCGCTCGCAGCTCTTCGGCGTGGCCTACGTGCTCGATGAGCCGACGGCGGGGCTGCACCCCGCCGACGGCGAAGCCATGCACGACGCGCTCGCGGGGCTGCTCGCCTCCGGTAATTCGCTCTTCGTCGTCGAGCACGATATCGGCACGATGCGTCGCGCCGACTGGCTGGTCGATGTCGGCCCGGAGGCGGGCGAGCACGGAGGCACCGTGCTCTACAGTGGCGTGCCGGAGGGCCTGCGGGAGGTAGCGGCGTCGCGCACGCGCCTACACCTGTTCGGCCTCGCCGAGCCGCCGCGGCGTCCCCGGCGCGAGCCCTCGGGATGGCTGCACCTGAAGGGCATCGTCCGCAACAACCTGCGCGGGGTCTCGGCCTCGTTCCCGCTGGGCTGCCTCACCGCTGTCACGGGCATCTCGGGCTCCGGCAAGTCGAGCCTCGTCGCCCAAGCCCTGCTGGACCTCGTCGGCGACCGGCTCGGCAAGCCCATCGACACCCGGGACGAGCCGGAGGATCCCCTCGACGATGCCCCGGGTCCGACGGAAGGGCGCATCGTCGGCGGCCTGGACGGGGTCCGGCGTCTGGTCCAGGTCGATCAGAAGCCGATCGGGCGCACGCCCCGCTCGAATCTCGCGACCTATACCGGCCTGTTCGACGCCGTCCGCAAGCTGTTCGCCGCCACGCCCGAGGCACGCCGGCACCGCTACGACGCCGGCCGCTTCTCCTTCAACGTCGCGAAGGGCCGCTGCCCGGCCTGCGAGGGCGAGGGTTTCGTCAGCGTCGAACTGCTGTTCATGCCGAGCGTCTACGCGCCGTGCCCGACCTGCCACGGGTCCCGCTACGCGCCGGAGACGCTGGCGGTCACCTGGAACGGGCTGACCATCGCGGACGTGCTCGGGCTGACCGTCGAGCGCGCCTGCGACGCGTTCGCGGACGAGCCCGCCGTGCTGCGGCCGCTCCTCGTGCTGCGGGATCTCGGCCTGGGCTACCTGCGCCTCGGCCAACCCGCGACCGAACTTTCCGGCGGGGAGGCCCAGCGCATCAAGCTCGCGACCGAGTTGCAGCGGGGGCAGCGCGGTGGCACGCTCTACGTCCTCGACGAGCCGACGACCGGGCTGCACCCGACCGACGTGGATCGCCTCATGCTCCAGCTCAACGGCTTGGTCGATGCGGGCAACACGGTCGTCATGGTCGAGCACGACATGCGCGTCGTCGCGGGGGCCGATCACGTCATGGATGTGGGGCCCGGTGCCGGAAACCTGGGTGGCACGATCGTGGCGGCCGGCCGGCCCGAGGTGGTGGCCGGGACGCGGGCGAGCCGCACGGCGCCGTATCTGCGGGAGGAGCTTGAGGCCGACGCCGGTGGGAGCTGGCAGCCCCGACATCCCTGATGGCCCCGTCGACCCGGATTCCGGGCTCGATCAGTACCGAAAGCGCGTGACGGCATCCAGAACGCCAGACCCAGACCAGCCCCGGAGAACGACCATGAAGATCCTGATGGTGCTCACCTCCCACGACCGGCTCGGCGACACCGGCCGCAAGACCGGCTTCTGGCTGGAGGAGTTCGCCGCGCCCTATTACGTTTTCAAGGATGCCGGTGCGGAGGTGGTCCTCGTCTCGCCGAAGGGCGGCCGTCCGCCGCTCGATCCCAAGAGCAGCGAGCCGGGTGCTCAGACCGACCTGACCCGACGCTTCGAGGCGGACCCCGAGGCCAACGCCGCCTTGTCGAACACGGGCCGGCTGGACGGCGTCACCCACGAAGGCTTCGACGCGGTGTTCTATCCCGGCGGCCACGGCCCCCTCTGGGACCTCGCCGAGAACCCCGCCTCGATCCGGCTGATCGAGACGACGCTCCGGGCCGACAAGCCCGTCGCCCTGGTCTGCCACGCCCCCGGCGTCCTGCGCCATACCAAGACGCCCGACGGCACGCCGCTCGTCGCCGGCAAGGCCGTCACCGGCTTCACGAACACCGAGGAGGAAGCCGTGGGCCTGACCGCGGTGGTCCCCTTCCTCGTCGAGGACGAGCTCAAGCGAAAGGGCGGCGCGTTCTCCAGGGCCGGGGACTGGGAGCCGTACGTGGTCGGGGACGGGCTGCTGATCACCGGCCAGAACCCGGCCTCGTCCGGACCGGCGGCCGAGCGCCTCAAACAGTATCTCGGCGATCGATGACCGCTCGGGGGCTTTCGCGGCCCGCCTGCCCGCTCTTCCGCAAGGTTGGATCTTCGACCGGTTGAGCCGCACGCCTGCCACGCCGAGCAGTAGCAACGCTTCGCGCGCGAGGACCTGCGGCAGCCGCCGGACGGCGATGCCGGAGCGACCCGGTCGCGTTCCTCGCGGCTCACGCGGGCCGGACGCCCCCGCGTGCACCGGCGAACAGCGTGATCACCGCCTGGTTGAACGCCGGGATGTCGTCGGGCTTGCGGCTGGTGACCAGGTTCCCGTCCACGACCACCGGCTCGTCCACCCAATCGGCCCCTGCATTCCGGAGATCGGTCTGGAGCGACGGCCAGGAGGTCAGGCGTCGCCCGCGCGCCGCGCCCGCCTCGATGACGGTCCAGGGGCCGTGACAGATCGAGGCGACCGGTTTGCCCCCGTCGAGGAAGCTCTTCGCGAACGCCACGGCTTCGGGGATCGTTCGGAGCGTGTCCGGGTTGATCACGCCGCCCGGGAGTAGCAGCGCGTCGTAGTCCTCGGGGCGCGCGCTGTTCAGGGGTACGTCCACCGGGAACTGGTTGCCCCATTCGGTAAACTTCCAGGCCTTCACCGCGCCGTCCTTCGGCGACACGATCCGGGTCTCGGCGCCGGCTTGGTCGAGCGCCTTGCGCGGCTCGGTCATCTCGACCTGCTCGAAACCGTCCGTGATCAGGATTGCGATCTTCAGGCCGTTGAGGGTGTCGGAAGCCATGGCTGTTCCTCGGTCAGATTGGGGGGCGTGCCGCCTCGTGCGGGCGCCATCACGGAAAAGTGCGACGGCTCGGCCCGTGCGCCATGAAGACCCGTCCGCCCGCGGACAGGGCGCCCGGAAGGGGCGCGCGGCGTATGCAGCAGCCGCAGCCGGCGGGATGGGCCGCCGAAGCCGGGCGCGCGGGGGACGCGCTCGGGTCGGTCGCCGCGAAGGCGGCGCGGCCACCAGCGTTGCCGCCGACGATGGCCGGTGCGCTCAAGGCTGCCCGTGCGGCCCCGGCGCCGCATTCCGGGCAGGCACAGGGGTCTTGGAACTGCGCCATCGGCCGTAGGGCCGTGAACGGCCCGCAGGCGTCGCACGCGTAGTCGTAGATCGGCATGGCGTCCTCACGCGCGCGCGTCCGGCAGAGGGTAAAAGGCCGGGCGAGTGGCTGCCTGGCCCGGCAGGTGGCTCGGCCGGTCAGGCGGCGGGCTTGAGGACCACCTTGGTCCAGCCATCGTCGCGCGCGTCGAAGTGCTTGTAGGCCTTCGGCGCCTCTCCCAGACGAAGCTCGTGCGAGACGATGAAGGACGGCTTCGCGCGGCCGGCCGAGATGAGGTCGCGCAGCCGCCGGTTATAGGCCTTCACGTTGCACTGGCCGACGCCGATTGTCTGACCCTTGAACCAGAAGAGGCCGTGGTCGAACACGATCTCACCCTTCTTGTAAAGCGGGTCCTGCGGGGCCGGATCCTCGGGCGTGAAGACGCCGACCACGCCAATGCCACCGGTGAATTTCACCGACCTGACCAAATCGTTCATCGTCATGTTGGGGTGCTCGTGACCCTGCGGATCGTGCGCTTGGTAGCCGACGCACTCGCAGCCGCGGTCGGCCCCGACGCCGTTCGTCAAGGCGAGCACCTGATCCACCGGGGAGCCCTTCGAGTCGTCGATGATCACGGCGCCGATCGATTCCGCGAGGCGCAGGCGGTCGGGATGGCGGTCGACGACCATTACCGTGCTGGCGCCCTTGATCATCGCCGAGAGGGCCGCCATGAGGCCGACCGGGCCGGCGCCGTAGATGACGATCGACTCGCCGGGACGCAGGCCTGCGAGTTCGGTGGCGTGCCAGCCGGTCGGGAAGATGTCGGCCAGCATCACGTAGTCGTTCTGCCGTTCCTCCGCATCCGGCGGCAATGTCAGGCAATTGTAGTCCCCATAGGGGACGCGCAGCAGGTCGGCCTGGCCGCCCCGATACGGCCCCATATCGGCGAAGCCGTACGCGGCGCCGGCCATGTTCGGCATGACGCTGCGATCGGCCGTGGTCAGACAGTATGCGCTCAAGCCGCGCTCGCAATTCTTGCAGAACCCGCAGCCGATGTTGAAGGGGATGGCGACCCAGTCGCCGACCTTCACCCGATCGACGGCTTTACCGACCTCGGCCACCTGGCCAAGGTTCTCGTGTCCGAACACACCCCCGCGCGGGAAGTCGGTCCGGCCCTCGTACATGTGTAGGTCGGAGCCGCAGATATTGGTGCTCGTGATCCGCACCAGCACGTCGGTCGGCCGCTCGATCCGCGCGTCGGGCACGTCCTGCACGGCGACATCGCGGGGGCCATTATAGACGACTGCTCGCATCGCGCTCTCCTGACCTGAAGCTGTTTGCCAGGTTAAAGGAGTATGTCCGACGTCAGCACCTATGGGACAGATTGAGGGTCTTCACGAACGGAGGATGGCTGGTTCATCGTAGCCCCTGAGGAGCGAAGATGAAGCAGACATCCGGACCGGCCAAGAAGCCGGCAGAAGCGGTGATCAAGGACATCCGTCGGGCCACACGTCGGCAGTTCTCGTCCGAGGAGAAGATCCGTGTGGTGCTGGAAGGCTTGCGGGGCGAGGACAGCATCGCCGAGTTATGCCGACGTGAGGGGATCGCCGCCTCGATGTACTACGGCTGGTCCAAGGAGTTCCTGGAGGCTGGCAAGAAGCGCCTGTCCGGCGACACGTCTCGTGCGGCCACTACGGATGAGGTGCGGGACCTCCGTCGCGAGACGGGGGCGCTGAAGGAGGTCGTAGCTGATCTCGTCCTGGAGAACCGTCTGCTCAAAAAAAGCATGAGCGGGGCTGGGGGCGACGAGGCATGAGGTACCCGGCCCCCGAGAAGCTGGAGATCATCCGGCTCGTCGAGCAATCCCACCTGCCGGTGCGCGCTACCCTGGACAAGCTCGGCATCACCCGCTCGACGTTCTACCGCTGGTACGACGCCTACCAGCGCGGCGGCCCCGAGGCGTTGAATGACCATCCTTCGCAGCCAAGCCGGGTCTGGAACCGCCTACCTGCGGAGATCCGCGAGCAGATCGTTGCTCTGGCCTTGGAGCAGCCTGAACTCAGCCCGCGTGAACTGGCGGTACGCTTCACCGACGAGCGGCGCTACTTCGTCTCGGAAGCGACCGTCTACCGGCTGCTCAAGTCTCAGGACCTGATCACCAGCCCGGCCTATATCGTCATCAAGGCCGCCGACGAGTTCCGCGATAAGACCACCGCGCCCAACCAGCTTTGGCAGACGGACTTCACCTACCTGAAGGTCGTTGGCTGGGGCTGGTACTACCTGTCGACGGTCCTGGACGACTTCTCACGCTACATCGTCGCCTGGAAGCTGTGCACGACGATGCAGGCCAGCGACGTCACCGCCACGCTCGACCTGGCGCTGGGTGCGGCTGGGCTCGATCAGGCGCGGGTGATGCCGCGGCCACGCCTGCTCTCCGACAATGGGCCGAGCTACGTCGCCAGCGACCTAGCTGACTGGCTCGGCATTCGGGCCATGACCCACATCCGCGGCGCGCCATGCCATCCTCAAACGCAGGGCAAGATCGAGCGTTGGCACCAGACGCTCAAGAACCGCATCCTGCTTGAACACGCCTACTTGCCCGGCGAGCTGGAGACGCAGGTTGCCAACTTCGTCGAACACTACAACCATGCCCGAGCCCATGAGAGCCTGAGCAACCTCACGCCCGCCGACGTCTACTTCGGACGCGGTGAAGGGATCCTGGCCGAGCGGGAACGCATCAAGCGCCAGACCTTCATGGATCGCCGCTTGCGCCACCACGC
Source organism: Methylobacterium sp. TK31 (assembly GCF_055361545.1). Lineage (NCBI taxonomy): Bacteria > Pseudomonadati > Pseudomonadota > Alphaproteobacteria > Hyphomicrobiales > Methylobacteriaceae > Methylobacterium > Methylobacterium sp. TK31. The sequence goes on from NZ_CM143964.1 coordinate 4,781,285, forward strand.
GCACGCTGCCTAACCTCTCACCCCAGATGGACCAGAGCCTCCGCTCCTGAACACCGCTGAATGTCCCAAATCATCTGACGACGGACAGGTCAACACGAACGTCGCGTTGATAAGAGGCACATCGTTCTTGGGAGAAACAGATGCCATGGCACGGAGGACGACCGGCTGCGGCATTGCGATCCGATGCTGTCGAGCTTGTTTGCCCATCTCGTCCTCCATACAACGCCGTACAACGACAGCAGCGCCGGATACCAAGGCTCAGATGAACAGATCTGGGCGGAAATCGCAATTCCTTCAATCACTTCCTCACTAACAAACGCTTAGTGTCGAGTTGGCTCCCAGATTGAGCTACGCTTCCCAATCTGAATGTCGTCGGTTCGATCCCGATCGCCCGCTCCAACGATCTCCCCCAAAAGCGACGTCACCGGTTCGAATGCGCGCGGCGCGCCGGCCGCGATCTCCGGCGGATTCGCGCCCGCCCCGAGGCGGGCTCCATCTGGTCGAGGCACCCGCCATGGCCGGCGATGTGCGAGCCGCGGCGTCCGGGGCGATGTCGAAACGGCCCCTGCCGCGGATGATCGTGCGGTCGTCGCGCGTCTATTGGGAACCTCCTGAAGCTTGGGAGCCGTCACCTTCACCCGCCCGGAGCAATTCGGGCGGGATTTTCGTGCCTGTTGCTGGATTGTTGCTGCGAATCGATGGCGTATCGTGTGAGATCGACGGGTTGAGGTCGACGCCCGATCAACCGTTAGGTCTCACGCCCATGCCCGCCCGGCTTCGGCCGCGGCGGGTTTCTTCGTTCGCCGACGGTCTCTGCTCCGCTCCGGCGGGCCGGCATCCGGCCGATCCGTCGCCGGGGCGCGGGTTCCGAGGGCCTCTCGCACGCTGACGGCTCGCGCAGGCCCGCGGAGGCCCGCGGAGGCTTGCGCGGGATCGGCCTCGGACGTCAGGGTGGCGCGGGTGGATGTCGGCTTCGATCCGCCGAACGTGGTGATCCGGGACGGGCCCTGTGCTGAAGGCGGTTGATTGGAGTTCGCGCGGGCTCCTGTACCTGGTGGTGGCCGCGGCGCCCCTGCCGTTCGGCGCGATCGAGCCGCTCTGGACCGGCCTGTTCCTCATCCCGGTCGCGCTCAGCTGCCTGAGCGCCCCGTGGGGCCGGGTCCTGCAGTCCCTCCGGCGGCCGGCCGCCTGGATCGTGCTGTCGCTCCTGGTCGTCCTGGCGGTCACGCTTCTCCAGTTCCTGCCCGACCCGTGGGGGATCGCGCCGGACCCGATCTGGGCCGCCGTCGCCCCGCAGATCGACCGGACGCTGCCGCCGCGCGCCTCGGGCATCGCGGCCCTGCCGTGGGACACCCTCGGCCCGTCCCTCCTGTTCGCCCTGACGGCGCTGCGGGCCCTGCCGATCGGGCTGGATCGCGAGGCCGCCACGCGGCTCTTCCAGGTGATCGCCTGGTCCGGGCTTCTCTACGCCGGGATCGGCATCGTCCAGCTCGAGCTCGAGCCGGATCGCGTGCTCTGGGCCACGAAGACGGCCTATGTCGGAAACCTGACGGGCACCTTCGTCAACCGGAACACGGCCGCGACCTATTTCGGCAGCGTCGCGGTCCTCTGGCTCGTCCTGGCGCTCCGGGCCTGGTCCGGCTCGACGCGGCTGCGCCGCCGCCTCTGGCGGGCGACCACCATCGCCGGATGCCTCGCCTGCCTCGCGGCCGTGACGCTCACCGGCTCCCGCGCCGGCCTCGTGCTGACGATGGCGGCCCTGGCGCTGACCCTGATCCTTCTCCTGCCCAGCTACGTCACCGTCCGGCGCTATCGGAAGCGGATCGCGCTGGGCGCGGTCGTCGCCGGCCTCGCCCTGATCGAGACCTGGGGCGGGCAGGTCGGTCAGCGCGTCCAGAGCCACGGCTTTGCCGATCCGGGTCGCCTGGAAATGTATCGGATCGCCCTGGCGATGGTGGCGGACCGCCCCTGGCTCGGCCACGGGGCCGGCTCCTTCGAGGCGGCCTTTCCGCCCTATCGCGGCGAGGCCCTGGGGATGTTCGGCGTCTGGGACATCGCCCACAGCACGCCCCTGGAGATCGCCGTCGAGTGGGGCGTGCCGGTCCTGGTTGTCCTCTGCGCGCTCTGGGGCGCGGCGATCGTTTCCCTCTGGCGCGTCTGCCGCAACAGGGGCCGGGGGCGGGACCGGTCGGTCGTGGTCGCGGCGCTCAGTGTCGGGGGGCTCGGCACCCTGCATTCGATGGTCGATTTCTCCCTGCAGATCCCGGGCTACGCCGTGGTGTTCGCCGCCATCGTGGGTTGCGGGCTCGGACGATCCCGGCGCCTGAGCGTCGACAGGCCGGCGCCCGGTCAGCCGCCGGACCCGGCGCGGGTCGGCGCCGGGGCGGCCTCGGCCGCGCCGGCCTGAGGGCCGCCGCTCCGGACGGCCCGGGCGCGGGGAGACCCGGGGGGGCAAGACGCACCGGGGGGCAAGACCCGCCGGGGCGGAAAAGGCCGCGAGGCCAGGAGAAGCCTGGAGGAGGCGAGACGCCAGGACGAGGCGGAAAGCCCGGGCCCGCCGCGGGTCAGGGGGATCGATCCCGATCCTTGCTCCAGCCCCATTCGCGGATGGGCGCCGAGGTGCCGAGCCGTTCGCCCCGTCGCGGCGGCTCGCTGCCGGCGCCGGCGCCACCGGCCCGGGGGGCGTTCGCATTGCCGCGCACGATGTCGCCCTGCACGATCGCGTGTCCGGAGGCGACGGCCAGGATCAGCTGCGTGGCGTAGGCGCGCGGTCCGCTCCCCTTCAGCGACATGCCGGGTCCCCCCGGGCGGAGCTTGCTGCCGATGAGGCCCCAGGGCGGCGGCGCGGTGAGCCGGCGAATCCCGAGCCCCCGATCGATCAGGGCCGCCGCCGCCTCGACCTGCCCGTCGAGCAGGAGCATCCCGGGCCGCGTGATCCGAAACGCGTAATTGCCGTCGTCGTCCACTTCCACCAGGGAGATCAGCTTCAGCGACAGGGCCTGGCAGGCGATGTCGACGTGCTCACGGGTGAACTCGGCCTCAAGGCTCAGGGGCTGCAGCGACTGTCCGGACGTCCGGCAGGAGACCCGTTCGAGGAACAGGCGGCGTTTCGACGTCTGAGACATGTCCCTCGCTGAACCGATCGCGCAGGCCGGGCCGATCACGGCCGCCAGCATGGCGCCCGGACCGTTAGCGAGTGGTTGCACCCCGATCGGAAATGCGGCGGTGCGGGCGGCGCCGCGGCAAGCCCTCCGTCCGGACCCGGCGGGAGAAGACCCGACGCGGCGAGACCCAATGGCGCCGCTCTCCGGGCCGCCGCTCTTCGGGTCGCTCTTCGAGCCGACGCTCTTCGGCTCGACGCTCCTCGAACGCGACGCCGACCGCGGCCGGACTCCGCCAGGCGGCCCGCGCGGGAATGTGCCCGGCGCCGAACTGCCGCGTGAAGCGGTCGGGGATGCCTAGGACGCCCACGACCTTCAGCCGCGCCCCGCCCTCCGACCGATCGCGGAGGGCGCAGCGCACCGAACCGGACAAATCGATCAGGATGCGCGCTTCCGAATTGCGCTGCCCGCGCGTGAGATCGCCTGTCCCGCATCGTCCGGCCCTCCCTCGGCGATCCGCCCTTCCAGGCGCATCGTTTCACCCGATACGCGTCAGGATTGTGTAGGCCCCCGTCGCCCGGAGCACGACGGCGGAAGGAGCCCGCGCAGACCCCTGCGAAATCGCGCGACGGATCGCCATCGCTGTCCCGGAGGCGCGATCGATCCCTTGCTGTTCGCCGATGCCGCCCTCTGTGAAGGGGCAGGATCGCCCGGGAGGCCGACATGACGAAGCTGTTCATCGCCAAGATCCGGTCCGCCGGCGGGACGAAGCCGCTGGTGACCGTGCGAGCCGCGGCGGAGGGTGAAGCCCGGCTGTTCCTCGAGGCGGCCTATCCGGAGGACGAGATCCTCGAGGTCGCGGAGCCGAGCGGCTGGGCCAGCGATGCCGATACCGGCACTGCGCCCGGCGATGTCCGCGAGCATCCCGGCGTCGCCTGGCAGGCTCCGTCGAGCCACGCGGGATAAGGGCCGGGCGCGCTGCGCCGGCGCCAAAGGCTTGCCTGCCCCGAAGGCTTGCCTGCCCCGGAAGCCTGCCTGCTCGAAGGTCTGCCGGTTTGGCGGAGGCTTGCCAGCCCGGCGACCGGCGGGTTTCTAGGCGCCCATGCCGATTCGCCGCGAAGACCGCGCCTTCTACCCGATCGACTGGCCCGAACTCTCGGCGGTGATCCGTTTCCGGCGGGCGCGGGGGCGGTGCGAGGGTTGCGGGCGCCCGCATCGCCGGATCGTCTGTCATCTCGGCGACGGGCGCTGGTGGGACGGGGATGCGGCCACCTGGCGCGACGGTGCCGGCCGGCGCATCGCCGTCGCCGTCGGGACCGACGACCTGCTCGGCACGGTGTGCACCACCCGGGTCGTCCTGGCCACGGCGCATCGCGACCACGACACGGCCAACAATGCCGGCCGGAACCTCGCCGCCTTCTGCCAGCGCTGCCACCTGATCCACGATCGCCCGGAGCATCGCCGCAGGCGCTGGCGCACGCTTTTCCGCCGCAAGGCGATGGGGGACCTGTTCCACGGTCCCTATCCGGGTGCGTAGGTCCAAGACGGAGTGCGCAAGCCCGGGCCCCGGACGCGCCGGGCGCGCCCGCGCGACGCCGCCTCACGGAGCGACCGGAGGCACCGCGCGGCCGTCGGTCGGGGGCGGCGGTCCGCTATCCTAGGCGGAGGGACCCGGCATGCCCCGGAGTACGGCTTCGTGCAGGAGACGGAGCCAGTGAATGGCCTCCTTGGCCTTGGCCTCGGCGATCTGCGCGCGCCGCTCGGCATCGGCGACGAGGGTCCGGCTGGCATTGTTGGCGTCGACGATCGCCTCGATGTTGGCCAGCGTGATCGACCAATCGAATTCGTCGGCTTCCGTCCGGGCGGCGGGATCGCTCCGCCGCGACAGGGTTCCGGTGAAGTTTTCCGGGATCAGGCGGTTCAGGTCGTCGCTCGAATGCGGAAACGAGGTGTTGAAGATGCTCCGGATACGGTCCGCCTCCTGATCGATCGAATCGACGGGAACAGGCTTTTGGGCGGCTTCCATCACGCAGGCACCTCAGTCAAACACGGCTAGTCTGCTTTCATTGAAGCGAAATCTCGTAAATATCGGATTAAAATCAGCGGCCCGGGGCGGTCCCGGCGAAGTCCGCCCGAGACGCTTCACCATCGCAAGGCTTCACCCCCGCCAGCCGTCGAAGGCGGAGCGGGGCAGGGCGGTGCTGCCGGCGCGGATGGCGCGATACGGTCCTGCCCGCTGCCGGCGGCCGTGGAAACGGACCGGTTTCCGCCCGCCCGCGCCGAGGCCCCGCACCGGCTTTTCAGCATTCCCCACGGCGGGTCCGCGGGACGATGCCGACCGAGGTCGCATCGGCTTGATGTCGCCGGGCCTGTTCACTATCGAGAGTGGCATGGTTGGGGCGCGCCGCTGAATGATGAGCTCCGGTGCTGGCCTCGCCGCCGTCATCCGCTGCCTCTGCGTGGCGGCGATCGTGGGCGCCGTCCTTCAGCTTCGGGCCGTCGCCCTCGCGCCCGACAACGGCGCCTCGACGGCGATGTCGATCCTGCGGGGGCACCATTTCGACCTCGAGACCCTGAGGGCGCAGGCCAACCGGCGCGACAAGGCTTCCCCCGTCTGCGCGGGGCGCCGGATGCGCCACTGGCTGATCGTCCGCTCGCAACTGGCCAGCGCGCTGATGCAGCGCGCCGACATCGCCGGCATCGACGTCGAGCTGTGGGAACTCGACCGGCGCAGCCGGAACCTGCTGGCCTGCTATCCCCGCGATGGACTCGGCTGGCTGACCCTGGCCTGGATCGAGATGAACAGCACCGGCGTGAGCGAGGCCACCTTCCAGAAGCTGCGCAATTCCTACGCCTTCGCGCCCCGGGAGGGCTGGATCGCGGCACAGCGCAACCGCCTCGTCCTCCAGCGCTACGGATCGATGCCGCCCGACCTTCGCGACCGCGCCGTCGCCGAATTCGTCGAACTCCTCGAGGGCCGCTTCGTCGACGAATCCGTGGCCACGTTCCTGTCGCTGAAGCCGGCCCTGCAGGCGCTGCTCATCGCCCGGTTGGCCGGCGTGTCGGTGCTCTGGCAAACCAAGTTCCAGCAGGCGCTGAAGCGGCTCGGCGTCGAAATCCGCATGCCGGGCGTCGCGGTCAAGCCCGACCGGCCCTGGCTCTGAGCGCTGCGGCGCGGTGATGGACGCCTCGGCGGGGGCTGGGCCGCCGATCGGATGCGCTAGCGCGCGTAGCCGAGCGCGACGCGGCGGGCGGAGGCCGGCACCTCGAGCCAGGTGTCCGGGTTCCCGGCGGCCTGAATCTTGGTCCAGTGGTAGTCCGTCTGCGTCCAGGGCCGGATGTCCGGGTGGAGGTTGTCGAGGACGAGGTCGGCGGAGGCGTGCCGGACGACGAGGACGAGGTGGCCGACGCCCTCGGGCGTGACCACGACCGCCAGCGACAAGGCCCCGATCGGCCAGCCGCGCTCGAGGAGTTCGTGCCGCTTCTGGAGCGCGTAGGTGTTGCAGTTCCCCTGGCGGGCCGTCAGGGACCAGGCCCCGGCCTCCGAGAGACCGGCCTTGGGGGCGATCCGCTGATTCACGGCCTCGTTGACGGAGGCCAGTTCCTTAAGCCGCGCCGGCGTGAGGTCGAGGGGCTGATCCTGTCCGTCCGGCGTGCAGTCCCGGGGCGACCGCTGGCAGAACCGCAGGTAGGCGAAGGGCGCGAAGGCCGGCCGCCCGGCGTGGATCGAACCCGCCGGCCTGGGAAGGTCTCTCGCGTCGTCCGGCCTCTCCGGGCGGGCGGCGACGTCGCCGATGCCGAAGATCCCGAGACTGACGAGCACCAGAGCCGCGGACACCCCGCCCGCCGGCCTCGATCGAAGCGAAGATCCACGCCGTGCCAAACCCAATCTCCACCGAGGCGGACGGGCACGGTGGAGCGACGACCGGTCCCCCCTCCATGCGAGTGGGAAGCGTAGGTCCGGACCCTTAAGAACTTTCGGCCGCCGACGGCCGCGACGCCCGAACCGTCCAACAGGGTTACGATCGAGGAAACGCCGGGACCGCGCGGCGGCCTGCGCGCGACCTCAGGAGGGTTGTCTGGGTCGGACCCGGCGTTCAGGCCGCGCCGTCCGGCGGGTCGGCCTCGGCCAGGACGAAGTCCACGCCCCGCGCCACGACCGCCGGATCGTAGGCGTGCGGACCGTCGTATTCCACGGATGTGACGTCGTAGCCGGCCTCCCGCAATCGCGTGACGTGGACACGTGCACTTCGGTCGACCGGGATCTGTTCATCGCGCGTGCCATGCGACAGGAAGATGCGCGGCGCGCCCGATTGCAGGTGGACGGAGAGGAAGCCGGCGGAGGAAACCAGGAGGTGGGTGACCACGTGCCCGTTGGCGAGGCCGAGGGAGAGCGTGTAGCTGCCGCCATCGGAATGGCCCGCGAAGATCAGGTGTGTCGGATCCAGGAGGTAGCGGCTGCTGACCTCGGCCAGCGCCTCGTCGACGCGCTCGCGGTCGGGGCCGTGGCCTCCGATCACGAGGTCCCAGGTGGGAAACACCGACTGGGGCGCCAGCAGCAGGAACCCCCGGGCCTGCGCATGTGCCTCCAGCATCGGCAGAATTTTCTCCGCGCTGCCGCCGCCGCCGTGGAACAGCACGACGAGGGGCGTCGGCCGGCGCGGGTCGATCCCCTCCGGCACCACGAGGATCGCATCGCGCTCGGCGAACAGGCCGAGGCCGTGGCGGCCCGGGGGCAGGGGGGCCTTCGTGGGGAGGCGGTGCGCGAAGGCGAGCCGGCCGGCGAGGCGGGGATCGATCATGCGGGGAACCTGCGTCTCGGGAGCATCGGTGGGCGCCGTCAGCCGGTCTTGTCCGCCGGAAGCGGCTTGATCTTCAGCTGGTCGATGAGCCAGCGCCATCCGCCATCCGCCTGACGCCGCGCGGTCTCGGCGGAGATCGTCCCGTTCGGCAGCCGCGCGAACGTCATGGCGAGATCGCCGTTTCTGATCGCCGGCAGGGTCTCGGCGGCGGGGAAATCTGACTTGCGGGCCAGGAGGTCGGCATAGAACTGCCGGATTTCGGCGTGACCGGTGGCCACGACCTTGCCGGCGGCCAGCACCGCCTCGCTCTCGTAGAGGGCGACGAGACCGTCCACGTCGCCCGCATTGGCGCGTTCGTTGAAGAGACGGGCAAGGTCTTCAGGCTCGTGGGCAAGTGCTGCGCTGTCTCTGGACGCGGGGGGCGGTGTCGTCATGGCGAATCCTTCCTGGAAGACGCTGGGAAGTTCAGGTCAGAAGCGTGCCGGCGCCGTCGCGCACCGAGACCGACACGGGGATTCCGGCCTGAACACTTTCGGAGACGGTGCAGAAGCGCTGGAACTGCTCCAGTACCCGATCGATGCGCGGTACGGCGTCGGCGGTCGCCCCGAGGCTGATCGAGACCGTGATACCGGTGATGCGCAGACGGTTCTCGGCGTTGCGGGTGACCTCGCAGTGCGCCTCGGCCCGGATGCCGTTGGCCTCCTGCTTGTATTTGCCAAGGGCGAAGACGAGGCTGGCGCAGAGGCAATTCGTGACCGACGAGACGAGTAGCTGTTCGGGAAACGGGCCGTCGCCGTTGCCGATGGGAACGGCTTCGTCGACCACCAGATGGGGCAGGATTCCACCGAAATCGATCGCGAACTTGTAGCCCTCGATCTGGGTGATCGTGATGCTCGGGCCTGGACCCATGGCCGCTCTCCCCTGGCGGTTCTCTTTGCCCGCGACGTACCGGTTTGGTTCGAGAACGCCGTCACCGCGGCTCGAGCTCCCACGACCGGTTGACGACGCCTCCGCGATTTGACACCTTATCCCCGTTGGCATACCAAATACCAACGATTGAGATACTGAAAAAATCAAGTCCTCGCAACGCCACCGGACGGCTTCACGCCCGACGGATCAGGAGAGGAGCGTTCCATGCCGATGGATGATTACCGTCCCGCCCGAGGTTCGAGCCCACAGAATCGGTGAGGCGCAAGGCGGAGACGACATCCGCAACGCGGACAGGGGGAATGGGGGTCAGCGCATGACGAGCCCGATCGATTTTGCCGCGCTGGTGGCGGCGGCCGGCGATGCCGTCGTGGTGTCGGACCCGTGTGGTGCGATCACTGTCTGGAATCCTGCTGCGACGCGGATCTTCGGCTACGCGGCTGAGGAGGCGATCGGTCAGCCACTCGATCTCATCACGCCGGAGCGACAGCGCCGGCGCCACTGGGAGGGCTACGCCAAGACCATGCAGACGGGGGTGACCAAGTACGGCGCCGACGTCCTGCGCGTACCGGCCATTCACAAGGATGGTCACACGCTCTCGATCGCGTTCACCGTCGGGCTGATCCACGGACCCGACAATGCCGTCACGGGCATCGCCGCGATCATCCGCGACGAAACCCAGCGCTGGAACGACGAGCGCGAACTGCGCCGCCGTCTGGCAGACCTCGAATCCCGCGTCGCCTGAGGGGGACGCGCGACACAACGCCGGGACTCCTCACGACTGGAGCCCGGCCAACCCAGAACCCGGATCGACCGGGCAAGCCTTGAACTCCGACCATCGTTTAAGCCAACAGGGAGAACGCCACGATGAGCAAGCCGCTCGAGGGTATCAAGATCATCGATTTCACCCACGTCCAGGCGGGCCCGGCCTGCACGCAGCTTCTGGCCTGGTTCGGCGCCGACGTGATCAAGGTGGAGCGCCCTGGGGCCGGCGACGTGACCCGTACACAGCTTCGCCACGTCGAGGATGCTGATGCGCTCTACTTCACGATGCTTAACTCCAACAAGCGCTCTCTGACGCTCGACACCAAGACCCCCGAGGGCAAGGAAGTCCTGGAGAACCTGATCAAGCAGTCCGACGTCATGGTCGAGAACTTCGGCCCCGGCGCCCTCGACCGCATGGGCTTCTCCTGGTCGCGCATCCAGGAACTCAACCCGGGCATGATCCTCGCCTCGGTGAAGGGTTTCTCGGACGGCCACCACTACGAGGATTTGAAGGTCTACGAGAACGTGGCGCAGTGCGCCGGCGGCGCGGCCTCCACGACCGGTTTCTGGGATGGCCCGCCCACCGTCAGCGCCGCCGCCCTCGGTGACTCGAACACCGGCATGCACCTCGCCATCGGCATCCTTACCGCGCTCCACCAGAAGAACAAGACCGGCAAGGGCCAGAAGGTCGCCGTCTCGATGCAGGATTCGGTGCTCAACCTCTGCCGGGTGAAGCTGCGCGACCAGCAGCGTCTCGACGCCCTGGGATACCTCGAGGAATACCCGCAGTATCCGCACGGCGAGTTCTCGGACGTGGTGCCGCGCGGCGGCAATGCGGGCGGCGGCGGCCAGCCGGGCTGGGTGTTGAAGTGTAAGGGCTGGGAGACCGACCCGAACGCCTACATCTACTTCACGATCCAGGGCCATGCCTGGGCTCCGATCTGCAAGGCGATCGGCAAGGAGGAGTGGATCGACGATCCGGCCTACAACACCGCCCGGGCCCGCCAGGACAAGATCATGGATATCTTCGGCACGATCGAGGCCTGGCTCGCCGACAAGACCAAGTTCGAGGCTGTCGACATCCTGCGCAAGTTCGACATCCCGTGCTCGCCGGTGCTGTCGATGAAGGAGATCGCCAACGATCCGTCGCTGCGTGCCAGCGGCACCGTGGTCGAGGTGCCGCACCCGAAGCTCGGCTCGTACCTGACCGTCGGAAGCCCGATCAAATTCTCCGACATGCAGGTCGAGGTGAAGGCTTCGCCGTTGCTCGGCGAGCACACCGACGAGGTCCTGCTCGACCTCGGTTACACCCAGCAGCAGATCGAGCAACTCCACCAGGCTCGCGCCGTCTGAGGCAGCGAGAGGTGGCCAGCCGCCCCTTGGGGCGGCTGAGAACGAACCGTTAGACGGCGCGCCGAAAGGTGCGCCGTCTCTTTTCGTTTGGGGCGTGGAACTTCGGTGTATCCGCCGGCGAGGTCGATCCTCTGCCTCAATCTACGATCGTTACAGGCCGTGGGGCTGGGGCTGTGTCCTGAAGTCTGCGTCCGGCGCTCCTAAGATCGTGGCGAACGATCAGCCTATGAATGGGCGCCACTGGAAGCATTTAGAAGCGCCCGAGGGCATTGGGCGCGACGATGGCCCCCGTGATCGTGAGCCGAAGGTCCTGCTCTGAGACGCAAATCATAACGTTGACGTGCCAATCCCGCTCCGTGAGGATCAGCATGTCTGCATCAATGGGCGCCACAAGGAAGAAATCCAGCCTTCCTTCAATGCGCACCGAAGTCCGGGGCGCGACCGCTGTACCCGCCAATCGTCCTTGTGCCGAAGCGCGTGGAAATCATGTCGCGCACGCGGAATGCCACTGGCCTGCCCCTATTCTGTGGCCCAGGTTCGAAGTTATACCAACCCTCATTGATCGGGACTCACGGGGTAGCCTCCCGGGTTGAGTGGTGATTCTGTCTTCGGGTTTGGAGCCTGAGGAGGATGTCATGTCTGCTCCGGTGCTGCTGCGGCGGGACTTCGACGCCGAGGGCCTGCGCGCCTTGGCCAAGGCCGCGCGCGATCCTGCCCAGACCCGGCGCCTGCTGGCTTTGTCGGCGATCTACGCGGGCGGCTCACGCTCGACCGCTGCCGCGCTTGGCGGGGTCGGGCTGCAGACGGTGCGGGACTGGGTGGTGGCGTTCAACGCGCACGGTCCGGACGGGCTGATCGGCGGCAAGGCCCCTGGCGCCCGCCCGCGCCTGAGCATCGAGCAGCGGGAGGTGCTGCGTACCCTGGTCGAGCAGGGGCCGATGCCGGCCACCCACGGGGTAGTGCGTTGGCGCTTGTGCGATCTGGCCCAGATCCTGTGCGAGGATCACGGCGTGTCGGTGTCCGAGCAGACCCTGAGCCGGGTCTTGCGGGGGATGGGTTACCGCAAACTCTCGGCCCGTCCGCGCCATCACGCTCAAGCTCCGGACGCGATCCCCGCTTTTAAAAAGCCTTCCCCGCCCGCATGGCGGAGATCGCGCGGGCCGTCGGCGGCAAGCCGATAGAGGTCTGGTTCGCCGACGAGGCTCGGGTCGGCCAGAAGAACACGATCACCCGGCGCTGGACCAAGCGCGGCACGCGCCCCTCAGCCCCGAAGGACCAGCGCACCGCCTCCGCCTACATCTTCGGCGCCATCTGCCCGGCACGGGGAACGGGCGCCGGTCTCGTCATGCCCCGCTGCACCACCGAGGCGATGGCCCTGCACCTCGAAGAGATCGCCCAGGCCGTCGCCCCTGGTGCGCACGCCGTCCTGCTGCTTGATCAGGCCGGCTGGCACACGACGAAGAACCTCGCAGTGCCCGGCAACATCACCCTGCTGCCGTTGCCGGCCCGTTCCCCCGAACTCAACCCGGTCGAGAACCTCTGGCAGTTCATGCGCGACAACTGGCTCGGCAATCGAACCTTCGCATCCTACGCCGACATCCTCGACCACTGCTGCCACGCCTGGAACACCCTCATCGACCGACCCGGGCGCATCATGTCGATCGGACGCCGCGAATGGGCCTATGGGTTCTGATCAATGAGAATTGGTATTAGTGCATCGTCGGTCGCGTGACGATGGGGGGTTGTGCCAGCGGCGCTGAGCTGCTCGGTTCCGTTGGCCAGATAACGACCTCCGGTGCAGGCGGGAGGTAGCCGAGCGACGAGTGCGGTCGGATGCTATTGTAGTGCCGCCGCCATTGCTCGATCACGACGCTGGCCTCTTTCAGGGTGTAGAACACCTCGCCGTTGAGGAGTTCGTCGCGCAGCTTCGCGTTGAAGCTCTCGCAATACCCGTTCTCCCACGGACTGCCCGGTTCGATGTAGGCGGTCGTCGATCCAACCGCCGCGATCCAGTCCTGGACGGCCTTGGCAATGAACTCCGGACCATTGTCCGAACGGATATGACCGGGCCCCCCGCGCAAACTGAACAGATCCGAGAGCACGTCGATCACGTCCAGCGCCTTCAGCTTACGGGCGACCCGGATCGCCAGGCACTCGCGGGTGAACTCGTCGATGACGTTCAGCATCTGGGACTTGCGTCCGTTGTGCGTGCGGTGCTCGACGAAGTCGTAGGACCAGACGTGGTCAGGCCGCTCGGGCCGTAGTCGCAGGCAGGCGCCGTCGTTGAGCCAAAGGCGTGCCCGTTTCGGCTGACGAGCGGGAACCTTGAGCCCCCTGGCGGCGCCAGATCCGTTTGACCCGCTTCACGTTCACCGTTCAGCCGTCACGCCGGAGCAAGGCCGTGATCCAACGGTAGCCGTAGCGCCCGGACTGGACGGCCAATGCGACGATCGCAGCCGTCAGAGCGGCCTCGTCCTCGACCGCCACGGCGGCCTTGCGTTGGGTCGAACGATGCTGGCCCAGAACACGACAGGCGAAGCGTTCCGATACGCCATGCTCGGCCACGACGTCGTCGACACACGCCCGGCGGCGAGCCGGGCTCAGGAGTTTCCCGAGGCCGCCTCCTTCAGGATCAGCTTCTCCAAGGTCAGATCCCAGATCGCCCGACGAAGGCGCTGGTTCTCGGTCTCCAGGGACCTCAACCGCTTGACCTGGTCACCCTTCAGGCCGCCGTACTCGGAACGCCAGCGGTAATACGTGACCTCGGTGACCTCAATGGAGCGGATTGCTTCGGCAACCTTGCGACCTTGCGAGACCAGAACATCAACTTGGCGCAGCTTGGCAACAATCTCTTCAGCCGTATGCTTCTTCCGTCCCATGATGACATCCTCCACATGGCTCAAAGCCATACCTCAGGGAGGTCCACTTTTCAGGGGGCAGGCCACCACCGCATGAGCGGTCGCGGTCCCTCGGTGCTGGGAGGCCATGTTTGGACCGGTGTCACCGCGACCGGTAGGGGGGAGCGACTGGACATCATAGAAGTCTCAATCGGCTTCCGGCCGGAAAACGGTCGTAGGAGACGGTGATGAAAGACCGTGCCTCTGACGGTCACGGCCGAGACGTTAGCTCGTATGGCTACATCTCACGTAAGGTGCTGTCGCGCCCTTCGGGGCATGTATTGCGATCACCGGATTTTCTGCTCAGAGATGATCCAAATCGGCATCAAAGATGGCCTTCCGTGTTCATCCGTGCGCGATCGAAGCCCGAAACTATATGGCAAGTCGTGTCATCGACGGTGGGACGAGCCGCTGTGTCGGTGCCCATCGTAGAAGGAAGGTCCGTCAGCGCTTCGTAGGGGAGCCATCCGCTGAAGGGCTCCAGGGCATCCGGCTCGGCTGAACGGTACCAGCGCCAGACCTGGCGAACTGCGCTCGGGGCGTACCAGCGACCGGGCCGGCCCTCGGCCAGAATCGGCCCGAGGGTCAGGTGATTGAGCCAGACCCGCGCGACGGATTGCGGAGCCGTACTCATCGGGCGCCAGATCGGGGGCATCGGAGATCTCCGGGGCGATCGGATGGAATTGAAACGGGCGCGGGGGCCAGGACTTTGTGTCCGGCCCCCGCGGGTCATTCTGGCTCGTTTGGGTCAGGCGGTCAGGCCGTGATGATGCGCGGGGCCGGCTTGGCCTCGTCGGAGACGGCGAGAGCCTGCGCGACGACGCGTTTGCGCCAGGGCTTCAGCACCGCGATGGCGAGGAGCGAGGCGAGGATGTTCGCGCCGGCGGCCACCAGGAACACGCCATCCCAGCTGTTGGTCGCCTGCTGCAGGTAGTTCGCGACCGGAACCAGGAGCGCGGCGGTGCCCTTCGCGGTGTAGAGCAGGCCCGCGTTGGTTGCAGCGAACTTGGTGCCGAACGTATCCGTGCAGGTCGAAGGGAAGAGAGAGTAGATCTCGCCCCAGGCAAAGAAGACGAAGCCCGAGAGCAGCACGAACCACAGCGGGTCATGGCCCCAGAGGTAAAGCATGTAGATACCGAAGCCTTCCATGGCAAAGGCGACGAACATGGTGTTCTCGCGGCCGATCTTGTCCGAGACCCAGCCGAAGAACGGACGAGTCAGGCCGTTGAGGACGCGATCAATAGTGGCTGCAAAGGTGATGGCGACCATGGTGATGCCCATGATGGTCACCGGCACCTTGTCGACGCCGATATCGGCAGCGATCGGCTTCAGGTTGGCGGTGATCATCAGGCCGCCGGCGCCGACGATGACGAACATGAAGTACATCAGCCAGAAGATCGGCTGCCGGGCGACTTCACCCGGGGTGTAGTTGCGCCGGGTCTGGATCACATTGGCGTTGACGGCGGCATCCGGGACCTGGCCCTTCTTCGGTGAGGTAAAGAAGAACGCCAGCACGGCGACAACGAGACCCTGGCCGATGCCGAAATTGAAGAACGCGGCCTGGAAACCGTGATCGGCGATCATCCACTGGATCGGCGCGACGGTGAGGGCCGAGCCAGCGCCGAAGCCCGCGGCGATGATGCCTGCAGCTAGGCCGCGCTTGTCCGGAAACCACTTCAGGGCGCTGCCGACACAAGTGCCGTAGACCGCGCCTGCGCCAATGCCGGCGATGACTTGGCCAAGATAGAACATGTTCAGGGTGCTGGCGTAGGAGTTGATCACCCAGCCGATGCCGCAGAGCACGCCGCCGAACAGCACCACTACCCGTGGGCCGTATTTGTCGACGAACCAACCTTCAACCGGCACCAGCCACGTCTCGAACAACACGAAAAGCGTGAAGGCCCATTGAATCGCGGCGCGATCGAAACCGAACTTCTTCTGAATGTCGGGGACGAAAAATGTCCATCCGTATTGCAGGTTGGCAATCATCACCATGCAGATGACGCCGATGACGAGCTGTCCCCATCGATAACTGTCGGATACGCGCTCGGTTGTGGTGTCCGCCCTCGACATAGCTTTTCCTCCGGTAGGCTCTTGCTGGAACGAGATGCACGGTCGGCTCTGCGTCCGATTCTGCACTTAGGGGCCGTTGATCGCCAAACTTATCGCCGGCTTGGTATGTGGAATACCAGCCTCTCTCGCGTCGAACTGATCGTCAAGGGTTGGTTGCTAAGAAATATATTCTGCAGTGCAGCGTGTTGGGCAGATGCCAGCGATACTTCCTAGGCAGATAGTCCCCCGCCAGGCACTCCAAGCGGTCGTTCAGTCGGATTATGAGTTCGATCGAAGGTCTGAGCGTAATAAACAATGGGCCTCGACCATACCTAAACGTGTTCCCCGCTTGCGGAGCGTTCCAGCCAGAGGATGACGTAGGCCCGGAGTGGATTCGAACTTATTCAGCGGGTGTTAGGCGGCGAGGATCCTTCATAAAATGACGGATAATGCAAATTTGGCAGCGCTTGTGCCGTGTCGGTCATCCTGCCCGATGAGAGCAGATTATCGTCGTGGTTGTAGTTCCGACCGGATATCCAGAGCACGCGTTGTTGCGTTGCAGCATCAACCTGAACAAAATCTGTGGCGTTGCTGGATTACCTGAGGATTTCGTCCCGGCCGTCCGCGGCAGTCCGAAACGACAATCCGGCGGATCTGTTTCACATGTTTGCACGATAATTCAGAATGGGCATTGACACCTGAAATTCTGTATACCAACTCTTCCCTAAGAAGATGTCGCAATCTGGAGGAACGGCGCTATGAGCGCGAGCCAGAAGCCTGGCAGTGAAGCCTCTCGCGTGCGCTACATCCGTATGAATCGTTCAGTGCGCGAGGCGATGCGCGTTCTTTCTGCGTCGGATGTCGATGCTTTGATCGTCGTCGATGGAGCCTGCGACGAGACCGGTTCATTTATTGGAATACTCACGGAGAGAGAGATCTTCCGTGCCATGACCGATGGCGGCTCGGAGGTCCTCGATAGCCTCGTGTGGATGCTGACCACGCCGGAATTCGTGACGGCTGATGTCCGAACCCCGCCAGCGGACCGATTGCAGTTGTTCTGTGAGCACAAGACCAATCACATCGCTATCATGGATGGGCTCAGTTTGCACTCGGTTCAGAGTATCTGGGATTGTCTCGCGGAGTCTCCGCACGCATCGGCTGCCTGATGAAGGATTTCTCTAAAGATTTGTACCGGCGGTCTTGGAAAAATTCGCTTTCTTCCGTACTGCACCGAGATCTCGATAGCAAAGCGTGCACATGTTAGGCGTAGAACCTTTCGCGTTGCACTGCCTCGGCGCGGAAGGCGTTTGCATCGAGGTTCTCGCCCCCCTTGATGTTGAGTGGGGGCAAGGCTGGCTCAAACGAGCCGGCGCCCATCCCCGCTCGTAGCTATGGCGGGGCGCCGCCCGTGGTGACGGAGTTGAAGGAATGAACCCCATGCGTTTCCTAGCAATCCTCGACTGCCCAGTGATCTTCAGCGGCGAGAATAGCTACGGGATGACCAGCATCGACATGTGCCCCTCGACGGGGATTACGAGCGGGCTGATCAGCCGTCATGTGAAGGTGGTTGATGGCCGCCTGATCGCCGTCTGCATCTGGACCAGTGAATTCTGCTGTCGCAAGTACTTCGATGCGGCTTGGTACCAGAAGGCGGCCGATCTTTGGGGCGACCAGTACCAGCTTCGCCTCGAGACGATCGAGGAACCCCAGGCCGCCTGAGCGAACGCGTCCAGCGGGCATCCGGAAGAGGACTTTTGCGGCCCGGTCAATGCGGAGTGCTTCGGCATGACTGGCCGTGCCCTGGCAGATCTTCGACAGGCCGCCGATGCGGGCGGCTATGGGCCCTGGAATCCTGGCATCGAGTCGAGTCTGCCGCGTGCGGTCCTGCCCCTCGCCACGGTCTTTCGCGCCGAGAACGTCGAGACTACCCTCGCCGACGCCCATGAGATGAGCGATGTCAGCGGCTTACCGCTGACTCAAGTCGTCCGTTTCCGGTCTGATCGGCTGGTGGTCCATGAGGTTCTGATCCGCGTGATGGCGGATCTCTCCGTTCCCATGGGACTGACCTACGGCGATCTCGGCGTGAACTTCCGCGCGATCGTCTCCGCCATCCTGCGCGAAGGCATTGCCGACCATATCCAGGAGATCGCCGCCCGCCACACGCAGATCCGCGCCGCTGCCGCAGCGCTTCTGGACACCGAGATCGCCGCGCTGTTGGACGAGCGTCGCTCCGACGCGGCGGCGCCGCAGCAAGTGTTCTGGGGTCGCCTGTGGCCGCGGCGCCGCCGGCCCGCGGACGCGTCCCTCCCGGATTCGGCGCCCGAACGCTGGGACCCGGCGCGCCGGGCCGAACATCACCTCGATGCCTGGCACGCGCGGGCCGTGGCGTCGGATGATGCTCTCGCCGTCGCGGCTTGCGCGGCGCTTCGCTGCGTCGTCGCGAGCCTGATCGGCCGGCGCGGATTCCTTATCCGCGACCGGGTGCTCCTGCGCGGGCTCGCCGGCACGCTCGTGTCGAACGGCCACGGCAGCCGGGTCCTCGGCGAGATGATCGAGCCCTGGATGCAGGCGGTGGTGGCACGGCACGGCTACGTGCGCCTAAAGCCGCAGGATGCTCCGGTGATCCTGAACGTGAAGGGCTCCTCCGCCTCCGGCAAGAGTACGATCCGGCCCTATCAGCGTGCCCTGGTCGAGGCGCTGGGGCTCGATTGGTCGGACTTCGCGCTGATCACGCCGGATGTCTGGCGCAAGTTCCTGCTCGACTACGACAGCCTCGGGTCGGCTCGGCGCTATGCCGGGCCCCTTACCGGGCACGAGGTCGAAATCATCGACCGCAAGCTCGACGGCTACATGGCGCATAAGGCGGATGCCGGGCGGATCTCCCATCTCCTCATCGACCGATTCCGCTTCGACAGCTTCGCGGTCAATCCCGGGACCGAGATGGGAAGTCAGCTCCTCACCCGCTTTGGCCGGCAGATCTACATGCAGTTCATGATCACGCCGCCGGACGCTACGGTCGAGCGGGCCTGGAAGCGCGGACAGCAATTCGGCCGCTACAAAGCGGTGGAGGATCTGCTCGCACACAATGTCGAAGCCTTCACCGGCATGCCGCGCCTGTTCTTCACCTGGGTGCTGCGGCCCGACAAGGAGGTCCATTTCGAGTTCCTGGACAACAGTGTCCCCGAGGGACAGCGTCCCCGCACCATCGCCTTCGGGGCGAATGGCGTCATGAACATCCTCGACGTGCAGGTCCTGCTCGACATCGATCGCTTCCGCACCATCAACATCCATGCGCACGATCCCGAAGCGGTCTATGTCGGCGTCCCGCCACGCGAGGCGCCGGGCGAGATGCGCTTCCTGCGGGACTGCCTGCGTCGCATGACCACTGTTCGCTTTGCCGACCACGTCACCGGGCGGGTCCATGCCCGCCTCGAGAATGGACGCCTGACCAGCCTCGACCCGGATCTCGCCGACGCGGCCCCGGCGGTGCATCGAGTGCTGACGGCCCTCGGGGCGATTCGGCCAGCGGACGCGACCCAGGATGCCGGCGAGGTGCTGTGCGTGAACGGAGCGTGCACCCTCGGGGCCTGGGGCGGAGCGCCTGCGGATGATGCACAGGCCTGACGCTGTTCACGATTGCAGGAAACCAGCAAAAAATCCCCGGGCACCACCTGTCCATTTGCGATGCAACATGAAACGATTGCGCTGCAATATGAGGTTAGGAGACCGTCCATGCTCGCATCCATCCTCGTTACGACCGTTGCCCTCATCTCCCTTCAGGTCGTGCTGGTAATCAAGCTCGCCGATTGGCTGTCGGAGGACAGCGGGCCCGTCGAAGGACGCAATGCGGTCGTCCTCGGAAGCGCGAACGGCCGCTTCTCAGGCATTGTATGACGAGTGTATTTTTCATCGTGCAATTAGGAAAGAGCACGGCTGCATAGGGACTATGCATACCTTCTTCGCTGCATGCATCCGCGTGTCATCACGGAACCGGGAAGTCGTTGTATTGAAACTATGCTATACCGATTCGAAGTTGATGAGAATATTTTCGGATAATTAATTTGTTGCGTGTCCAACACTGCTGTTGGACTTTACCAAAGTGCAAAATCGAGCGTTAGCTTCGTGGTCGACTTACTGAGCGGGGTCGTAGTTCTAAAAAATCGCATACGCGCCGATCTGTCGAGCCTGGGAGACCCTCCCAGGCTCGTTTTACAATGCTCAGATTCACCTTGCTTCCGATACGACTTAAATCAGATTACTAGCTCTAAGTATAAAAATGCAAATATTTTGATCTAATATGAAATGTACCACCCAATTCTACAATCATAACGCACGAAGCGCGGCACTCAGGGACCCCTGCCGCTCGAATGTACTTGTAGAAATCAGTTCGATTTCACGAAGTAATCCAGCTACAGTCTGCTTTTCAAGATCCATTTCCATCATTTCGTCAACGATCGAGTCGTACTTTTCTCTCAGCAGATTTGACGATGGGTCCAATCGAGAAATTAAGACAAGACCGGTCGGTGCCGCATCAAGGCAAAGAATTTTGAGGTCTGTCCGGTGACGTTTGATGGCTAGGAGCGTCCGCCAAACATCACCCGTCCACCATCCACCACGGTGGGGCGCAACCGGCGGCGTTCCGTTTTGTGTCCGATCTGTCATTGGAATTTCAACGGGAATACAATCATGTAAGGCGATGACCCCATTGGGCGAAGCGTTCCGTTCCGCATTTATAAAGTCGCGTAGTAGGAATTCGCAGTGATGCATGCCATCTAGAAACGATAAATCAATTGTCTTCCCAAGAAGCTTGACTGGGTCGTGTTTCTCGAAAAATAGATCGCTTTCCATTTAAAAAAACAGGCAAGATTCTTTGGAGCCAATCACTTCAGTGCTTACCTGGAATTTTGGATCGATTGCAATCGAAGATGATTGAGATAATGCAAGTGTGGCGCCTGTTAACGTGCCGATTTCCAGGTAGGTTTCGGGTTGAAGCTCTTGATGTAGTTTAACAAGTGTCGAATGATAATTCTCACCTGAATGATCACGTGAGCAGTTTTCGTTATAGTTCATGAATGTGTTCTCTCTGGTTCGGCGGCCGAGCTTAGTTGTACTGCCGGCGGGTCGTGATGATATCTCCGTCACATCCACAAGATCGGCGACGAATTTCCGTGGATTCTTTATCCGTCTAGCTGTGGAATATCCAACTATATTTATATTCTCAATATTATCTTCAGGATAGAAATATTTTGATGCAACGTTGTTTAGTCGATCTATTAGTAATAAATTCGTATTTATGTGTCTATCAAGCGTAATGCATGTGATTTGTGGTGGCCGCCGGGTAAATACATGAGTGTGAAATGCGGAGCCTACGAAACCAAAGACATGCGAGCGGGAATTGAATATATCTATTTGATCTGAAAGACTTAGCCATTCTGGCGAGATAATATCGAATCCATATTCCACCAACAACTCTTCAATTTCGTTTTCGTTCGATACATGAGCGACCGCATTTGCACCGATACGCGATTTCGAAAGCCAAATCGGCCGAGTGTTCGGTTCTCGGCATCTTCCGCGAAGAAGCGAATCGCCGATGCGATGCATGGGATCCAGAAAGGCTTCGTAGGCAAGTTTTTGTTCCAGGAACGCTGGACTAGGTATCGTGAGGTTGGTGAAACGGACGGGCTCTTTGAATCGCACAAAGCGTTGCGGATCTAGGTCAAGTGCTGATGTGAGCGATCCCATATAGCCTTGGAAATGGTCTTTGATTTCCTGGTCGGAATGACAAAGGAGCGGAACCTCATAAAATTCTGGATGACTGGCAAACCAGGCTCGCGCAAGGCTGCTCACTACAAAATGCCCATAATGCGGTATAAGTGGTCCGAAATATAAATATTCTTCGTTTTTGTTCTGCAGAGAGTCTAGCGCGAAAATCCGTGACTGACTCTGCCCAATCAATCCCAATTTCTCACCGCGCACATAAGCAGCGGCCGGGATGATGGATCCGCCTGGACTATAAATACCCCAGGAGGGATCTCTATCAAAAAAAAACTTCTGCAGAAAATGGTGCGTAAACACAATCCACATTACGCATCACGGGCGGTTCGCCGGGCGCGATTGCTACCTCGCCGAAAAGTTCGAGAGTGGAAGAAAGGGGCATTCAGTGTTCAGGATTCTCGCGTTACGGCGGGGCCGCCCTTTTTTAGCCACAGCTCCTTAAACCGCAATGGATGCGCCTGCAAATGATGGAAGTTACAGGGCAAAAAAATTTCATCCGCTGGATCAGCCGCACCCGTTACAACGGTGGCGCATTGAAAAAGGCGCGGCCTCGAGGGATCAAGGCCGCGCCAGTCAGGAGCTGAGACCCGGGCGGGTCGGGACTACTCGGCGGCGAACTTCCGGACGGTGCCGATGGCGCCAGATTCTGCGATTCCGAGGCGCTCGGCTTCGGAGTAGCCGAGGACTTCGGTCAGGATCTCGTCGGTGTGCTCGCCGAGCAGCGGCGACCGGGTGATCTCGGTTTCGCTCGCCGAGAGCCGGATGGGGTTGCCCACTGTGAGGTACTTACCGCGCGTGGGGTGATCGACCTCCACGACGGTTCCGGACTTGCGCAGGGATTTGTCCTCCGCAATCTCCTTCATGGAGAGAATCGGGCCGCACGGCACGTGAAGGGCGTTGAGGATCTCCATCGCCTCGAACTTGGTCTTCGACATCGTCCACGATTCGATGCGGGTGAAGATCTCGTTCAGGTGCGGCAGGCGAGCTTTCGGCGTGGCGTAGTCGGGATGGGTCGCCCAGGCTGGTTCGCCGATGACGTCGCAGATCTGCGGCCAGACCGCCCCCTGCGTGATAAAGTAGATGTAGGCGTTCGGGTCGGTCTCCCAGCCCTTGCACTTGAGGATACGGCCGGGCTGGCCGCCGCCGGAATCGTTGCCGGCACGCGGCACCGAGTCGCCGAACGGTATGCCTTCGCCGAACTGGCTATATTCCGGCAGAGGGCCGCGCTCCAAGCGTTGCTGGTCGCGCAGCTTCACCCGGCACAGGTTGAGAACGCCGTCCTGCATGGCGCAGTCGACCCGCTGGCCAAGGCCGGTCTGGGTCCTGTGGTAGAGCGCAGTGACGATGCCCAAGGCCAAATGAAGACCGGTACCGGAATCGCCGATCTGGGCGCCGGTAACCATGGGGATGTCGGTGCGGAACCCCGTGGTCGAAGCGGCGCCCCCGACGCATTGCGCCACGTTCTCGTAGACCTTGCAGTTCTCGTAGGCACCGGGGCCGAAGCCCTTCACCGAGGCGAGGATCATGCGCGGGTTGGCGGCGTGGATCGCCTCCCAGGTCAGGCCCATCCGGGCAAGCGCGCCAGGCGCAAAATTCTCGACCAGAACATCGCATTCGTCGATCAGGCGCCAGAGCACCTCGATGCCCTTTGGGTTCTTGGTGTCGAGGGTGATCGAGCGCTTGTTGTGGTTCAGCATCGTGAAATACAGGCTGTCCACATCGGGAATGTCCTGCAACTGCTGGCGCGTAGCATCGCCCACGCCCGGCCGCTCGACCTTGATCACGTCGGCGCCGAACCAAGCCAGCAACTGCGTGCAGGTCGGACCCGACTGGACGTGGGTGAAGTCGAGGATCTTGACGCCTTCGAGGGCTTTCATGGCACAGGCTCACCTATCCGGGAGACTTCAGCGCAGCTTTAGCGGAACCGCTCTACCGAGCGCGCGAGGCGGCCTCCGGGAGGCCGCCCGCGTGCGGTGTCTCCGGGGATGAAATCCATCTCCGGAGAAGCCGATGACTTCGGCTCAGGCGGTCTTCTTGCGGACCACCGTGCTCGTCGGGTTCAGGCTGCCGATATTGCCGCTCTCCGTGCCCGCGGAGGGGTCGATCATCGCGTTGATCAGAGTGGGCTTGCCCGAATCCATCGCTGCGTTGACGGCCTGGGAGAGTTCGTCCGGGGTCGTGACGTGAACGCCGACGCCGCCGAAGGCCTCCATCATCTTATCGTAGCGTGAGTCCTTCACGAACACCGTCGTGCCGGGATCGCGCCCAGTCGGATCGGTGTCGGTGCCGCGATAGATGCCGTTGTTGTTGAAGACCACGATGCAGACCGGCAGATCGTACCGGCAGATCGTCTCGACCTCCATGCCGGAGAAGCCGAAGGCGCTGTCGCCTTCCACCGCGAGGACCGGCTTGCCGGTCTCGACGGCAGCGGCCACGGCGAAGCCCATACCGATGCCCATGATGCCCCAGGTACCTACATCGAGGCGCTTGCGCGGCTGATACATGTCGATGATGCCACGGGCGAGGTCGAGGGTGTTGGCGCCTTCGTTGACGAGGATCGCGTCGGGCCGCTCCTTGATGATGGTCCGGAGTGCGCCGAGCGCCCCATGGAAGTCCATCGGAGCCGAGTTTTTCTTCAGCTTCGAGGCCATCTTGGCGAGGTTCTCCTCCTTCTTGGTCCGGATGGCGTCGGTCCAGGCCGCGGGGGGCGCTTGCCAGTTCTGGCCCATGCCCTCGAGGAGAGCGGAGACGCAGGAGCCGATATCGCCAACCACCGGGGCGACGATCTCGACGTTCGAGTCCATCTCCTTCGGCTCGATGTCGATCTGAATGAACTTCTTGGAGCCCGGTGCGCCCCAGGTCTTGCCCTTGCCGTGTGAGAGCAGCCAATTCAGGCGCGCGCCGACCAGCAGGACGACATCGGCTTCCTTCAGGACGAGGGAGCGGGCCGCACCGGCCGATTGCGGGTGGGTGTCGGGCAGAAGACCCTTCGCCATGCTCATCGGCACGTAAGGAATACCGCTGCGCTCGACGAGGTTGCGGACCTCCTCGTCAGCCTGGGCGTAGGCCGCGCCCTTGCCGAGCACAATCAGGGGACGCTTGGCACTCTTGAGCACGTCGAGGGCCCGGGTGATGGCGCTCGGCGCCGGCAACTGTGCAGGTGCCGCGTCGATCACCTTAACCAGGGACTTGGCGCCGGCTTCGGCGTCCATGACCTGACTGAAGAGCTTGGCGGGAAGGTCGAGGTAGACGCCGCCAGGACGACCAGAGACGGCGGCGCGGATGGCGCGCGCGACGGCGATGCCGATGTCGGCGGCGTGCAGCACGCGGAAGGCGGCCTTACACAGGGGCTTGGCGATAGCGAGCTGATCCATTTCCTCGTAGTCGCCCTGCTGCAGGTCGACGATCTCGCGCTCGGAGGAGCCGGAGATCAGGATCATCGGGAAGCAGTTCGTGGTCGCGTTCGCCAGCGCTGTCAGGCCGTTGAGGAAGCCGGGCGCCGAAACGGTGAGGCAGATGCCGGGCTTCTTGGTGAGAAAGCCTGCGATCGCTGCGGCATTGCCAGCGTGCTGCTCGTGGCGGAAGGAGATGACACGCATGCCGGCAGCCTGCGCGAGACGGCCGAGATCAGTGATCGGAATGCCGGGCACGCCGTAAATGTTGTTGATGCCGTTGAGCTTCAGCGCATCGATGACGAGGTGGAAGCCGTCGATCTGCTCACCCGCATGATCGGACGTGACACCGACGCCGGTGGCGACGTCGTGGACGGCCTGCGTGGATTCGGAGCCAGCGGTTCTATCCATGGTGTTTCCTCCAGTTCGGGCGCTTCTTGTTGGATGGCGCGCCATTCTTGATCGTATAAGAGCTTGTGAGGCAGACGCGGACGGGATCGCGTTCTGAAAAATTTAGAGTTCGTAGCCCGTGCCGAGATACCCGCTTCGGGAATCTTGCTGATTGAATCTTTTTTGTTCAGTTATTCAGTCGGATGAGACCGAGGAATACGGAACAATAACAGTCTGATTTGGAGCGATCACTTGACGCTTGGCGTGCGTTGCGAAACGATCGGAGCCGAGGATTGTGCTGGATACAGTGCTGCTAGTCCCGATCAGACGGTTGCCAGTCCAAGAATGGTGGCATACCAAATACCAAGTGTCAAACCAGATCTGGTCCTGGCGCGAGGTCTCTTAGATCCTCGCCGTCGGGTCAGGGCGATTGCGCGGCGTCGCACGAAGTGGATGATGCGGCGCAGCTCGAGGCACCGCCGCGTCGTCACAGCTTGGTGAGGCGACGCAGCTATGTTGTTGTTGCAGGGGGGATATTCAAATCTTGTCCCGGCTCAATCGCTGAGGTTTCCTTGTGTTCCGGGAGCGGGTTCGGCATGTTCCAGACCAAATTGGCGGTGCGTCAGCGTCCCAGCGATCGTTCCAGGTGTAAGCATGGTTGAGTCCACGACCTTTCAGATCAAGCCGCTGGCAGCGACGTCGAGCTTGCGTGCGCTCGCCTACGATGCGCTGAAAGAAGCCATCACGAACATGAATATCTACAGCCAGCGCGACGAGGTCAGACTCGACGAGCGGAAGCTGTCCCAGGATCTCGGTGTCAGCCGGACGCCGGTCCGCGAAGCACTTACGGTGCTGGAGCAGGAGGGCTTCGTCCGGTTCGAGGCCCGGCGCGGCGTCTTCGTGATCAAGAAGTCGAAGAAAGAGATCGTCGCCATGATCCAGGCCTGGTCGGCCCTGGAAAGCATGGCGGCACGGCTCGCTTGCTCGCACGCCACCGACGAGCAACTCGGCTGCCTACGGGTGCATTTCCCCGAGTTCTACGAGGGGCGCCCCGCCGACCATATGGACGAGTACTCGGACGCCAACATCCGCTTCCATCAGAAGATCATCTCTCTGGGCGGCTGCGACGTGATCAAGGACATCACCAGCAACCTGCTGATGCATGTCCGCGGCATCCGCAACACCGCCTTGCGCCAGGGGGACCGGGCCGCGAACTCGATCAAGGAGCATGTCGAGATCATCCAGGCGCTCGAGGCGCGGGATGCCGAGCGTGCCGAGCGACTGGTGCGCGAGCATGGCCTGGGCCTCGCCCGGCACGTCGAGAGGTACGGCGACTACCTCGACTGACGACGCCCAGAGCGGTTGCGCATCAGTAGGTCGGGACCAAGCGTTCCTCCGGTAAGGGTGCCTCCATGTGGAAGCGCAGCCCGCTTTCCGCATAGTCGATCGCCACGGTGGCACTGCACTGTTGCGCCAGGACCCGCTGTAGCAGGGTCGAGCCGAACCCCTTGCGCTGGGGTGGTGATACCGCAGGTCCGCCGGATTCCGTCCAGTCGAGGATCAGGCACCGTCCGATCTCCCCCGGCACGACGTTCCAGACGATCGAGATCCGTCCGCCGGGCTGGGACAGAGCTCCGTGCTTGGCGGCGTTCGTCGTCAGTTCATGAAATGCCATCCCGGTCGGGACGGCGAGATCGGC
The DNA here is from genome assembly GCF_055361545.1 of Methylobacterium sp. TK31. Classification (NCBI taxonomy): domain Bacteria; kingdom Pseudomonadati; phylum Pseudomonadota; class Alphaproteobacteria; order Hyphomicrobiales; family Methylobacteriaceae; genus Methylobacterium; species Methylobacterium sp. TK31. The sequence continues at coordinate 4,808,438 of NZ_CM143964.1, forward strand.
GGCCAGCTCGATCATCGGTCCGTCGAGGTGGATGCGCTGACCCTTGGCGTCGTTGTAGGGGCTGAGTTCGTTCTCCAGGAGTTCGTGCAACGGCGCCGTCTGCCAGTAATCCTCGGTGAGCAGGGTATGGGTCTTGCCCAGGGAGACGATGCGGTTCGAGAAGGACTGATAGAAAGTTTCGACATCGTGGGTCGAGCGCGCGGTGGCGCCGAGAAGGCCCTGAACCGTCGCCAGCGTATTCTTGACCCGGTGATGCAACTCGCGAATCAGTAGGGCCTGACGCTCATGGGTCTTCTGTCGTTCGTCGAGATGGGCTGCCACCTCCCATTGCCGCCGCCGAGCCCGCAGCGCGGAGCGCACCGCGTTGGCGAGCACCGCCGGGTGGAAAGGCCGTTCCAGCAGCGTGACATTACCGAGAAGTCCGCTCAGGCGCTCATCGGGCGATGCGCCGCGATGGTTGAGCAGGATGAAGGGGAAATCGGACCATGGGGGCTGCCGCTCGGACCACTCGGCGATCGCCCGGCGGTCGGAGTGAAGGAGTGCCTCTTCGGTGATCACGGCGCAGGCCGCCACATCGAGGTCTGCGACGAGATCGGCCAGACTGTCCTTGATCCGCGAATCGATCCCAACCTCCGCCAGGATCGCGGCGGCGATCCGCGCGTCGCGCCCGCCCGGCGCCAGGATCAGCGCGATGGGATCAGGCTGCGCCATGAGAACCGGACGGATCTCTGGAGCCTGGCGGGTTGCCGGTGATCCGTTCCGCCAGTGGCGGACGGTCGTCGAGGAGTTCGGCGCGGCTGCCCTCGAAGGTCGGTACGCCAGTGAGCACTCCGCGGAAGTCCTTCAGCACCGCGCCGACTCTCAGACCCTGAGAATCGATTCGGAACTCACGGATGGTGTCCTCATGGGGACCGGTCCGCTTCTTCAGCACCGAGAGCGCCCGGCGTACGTGGCCAGCCGCCTCGAAGAAGCGCAGCATCACCACCGTATCGCTGACGTAGGTCAGGTCGACCGGAGCTTCCATCCGACCCACCATGCCGTGCTGGGCGAGCACCAGGATCGTCACCACGCCCTGTTGATTCAGGTAGGTGGTCATCTCGTGCATCTGCAGCACCAGGTGGGGCTGCCCGCTCATGGCGCTCATGTAGCCGGTGAGGCTGTCGATCACCACGACGCGTGCTCGATCGGTCTCGACCGCGTCGCGGATGCGTCCGGCGAAATCGCCGGCTGAGACGTCGGCTGGGTCCATCTGCTCGATTCGCAGGCGGCTGGATTCGATGTGGGGACCGATCGCGAAGCCGATCCCGGCGGCGCGCCGCTGCAGGATGCCGGCGGTCTCGTCGAAGCTGATGACCAGACCGTGCTCCCCCCGATCGAGGGCGGCCATCAGGTAACCGAGTGCCAAAGTGGACTTGCCGGCGCCGGAAGGCCCGATGATGAGGTTGGTGGTACCCCGGTCGAGGCCGCCACCGAGGACCGCGTCGAGTTCCGGTACGCCGCAGGCGATAGTCGCGGCCTCGAACTCGGCATGATGGTCGGCTGCGACCAGGCGCGGGAAGATCCTCACGCCGCCTCGCCTGAGGACGAAATCGTGATAGCCGCTCTCATAGGGCGTGCCGCGCATCTTGATGACGTGGAGTCGGCGGCGCCCGGCCCCGTAGGTCGGAGTCACTTGTTCGAGCCGCAGGACCGCGTGACTGATCGAATGCAGGTTAAGGTCGTCGTCATCCGAGCTGAGGTCGTCGAGCATCAGTACGGTGGCGTCGTTGAGCAGGAAGTAGCTCTTGAGGGCCAGCACCTGCCGCCGATAGCGCAGGGACCCCTGCGAGAGCAGCCGGATCTCGGACAGGCTGTCGAACACCACCCGGACCGGGTTCACGCGTTCGATCTCGGCCAGGGCCATCCGAACCGTCTCGCCGAGTTCGAGATCGGAGGAGTGGATGAGGCTCTGCTGCTGCTCGGAGTCGAGGCTGAGTTCGGGCGGAACCAACTCGTAGATTTCGATGCCGTCCAGGGACCAGCCATGGCGCTCGGCGACCGACAGCAACTCGCGCCGGCTCTCGGACAGGGTGATGTACAGACCGCGCTCGCCCCGCTCCAGGCCGTCGAGCAGGAACTGCAGCCCGACGGTGGTCTTGCCGCTGCCCGGCCGTCCTTCGATGAGGTGAGCCCGGTGGGCCGCGTAGCCGCCGTGGAGGATCTCGTCGAGGCCTGGCACTCCGGTCGGGATCGGCGCGGCATCGCCGACGACGGGGGTCTGCATGGATTATTCCGAAACGTGTCGAAGGACGCCCACCATAGGTGCGGGTCCCCCCGCCGTCGCCGGTATTTATGCCACACCGCACGCAGGATACGCGCCGGAGAACCGGTGCGAGGCACACCATGCCGTGTCCCGCCCTCCTGAACCGCACAGGATCGCCGAGGCACGCCGCCGCCGAAGGTTGCCCTTTGCAGAAGCGCGGGGGCACCGTATCAGGACCGGCCCTTGCAGCGCGGCCGCGACGTTCAGCGCGCCTAGCGCCTGTCCTTTCGAGCTGCCGGAGTGCGGAGACACGATGCGCGAACCGAACGCGGTGGATTTCTGGCGGGGTCTCGCCCTCGTCACGATCTTCGTGAACCACATTCCCGGCAACACCTTCGAGCGTTACACCTATTCGCAGTACGGCATTTCGGATGCCGCGGAGCTGTTCGTGTTCCTGGCTGGCTGGTCGATTGGGATCGCCACGCGCAACCGCGACGGCAGCCCCGAGCCGCGCCTCAAGACCGTCCTGCGCCTAATGTCGCGCACCATCGAGGTCTATCGCGCCCAGATCACCACGATGGCGCTCGCCCTCGGGATGATCGCGGGCACGGCCCTGGTACTCGACAATCCGCTGCTGCTCGAATGGCACAATGCCGGCGGCTTCTTCGCCGATCCGATCCAGACCATGGTCGGTTTCGTCCTGCTGACGCACCAACTCGGCTTCTTCAACATTCTGCCGCTCTACGTGGTGCTCCTCGGGATCGCGCCGATCTTCGTACTGATCGGACGGGTGAGCCGCCTCGGCGCACTGCTCCTGTCCTTCGGCCTCTACGCAGCGAGCCTCGTCTTCGAGTGGAACCTACCGTCCTGGCCGGGGGAGGGGGATTGGTTCTTCGACCCATTCTGCTGGCAGCTCCTGCTCGTCCTGGGCTTCACCATGCAGGACTTCAGCCGGACCTCGTCCTGGCTGAAGCGCTGGTCGCGGCGCCTCGTCCCGGTCGGCGTCGTGATCGTCCTCACCGGCATCGTCCTTTCGGTGCTCGAATTGCGACCCGATCCGCTCCTCGTGCCCGATCCGCGCCTCGTCTTCACCTTCGACAAGACCTACCTGTCACCGGCGCGCGTCATTCATTTCCTGGGCGTGCTCCTCGCCTTCCAGACGCTCTATGCCTTCGTCGCGCCGCGCTTGGGATGGATCACCCCGTTCCTCGCCAGCCTTGGGCGAAACTCGCTGGCGGTCTTTTCGATCGGCTCTCTGCTCAGTCTCGCCGCGCAGCTCGTGCGCTTCTGGACCGGCGGCGGTGTCGTTGTTGACGTTTTCGTCGTAGGGTTCGGCCTGTTCGCACTGGGTTTCACCGCATGGTTCGTCGAATGGCGCTCCCGCAAGCCGCGGCTCTCATCACCCTGAGCCTCGCTCTCCTCTGCCAACTTGGCGGGGGCAGAGTCTGGGCGCAGGAGCCTTCGGCACACCAGGAGCCCGCCAGGGTGGGGGCTCCGCCGCCGACCGTGGTCTCGCCGCCCAGCGTCGCGGTGGCTGGCCAGGGCGCGGATGCGGAGGCCGTGGACGTGACTTTGTCGCCCGAATGCCGCGTGCCCGGCTCAAAGCTCTACACCCTGGCCCGCCTCGGTGCGGTGAAGGCGGCCCTGAAGGAGAAGCGCCCCGTCCGCGTCCTTGCCATCGGGGCCTCGACGATGGGACTCGGCTCCTCCGCCACGTACCCGGTCAAGCTGGAGACGGCCCTCGAGCGGTCCCTGCCGGATGTCGACGTGGTGGTGGAGAGCCGGGGATTGCAGGGTGAGATCGCTTCCGGTGCCGGCGAGCGGCTGCGCAGCATGGTGGCGGAGCTGGAGCCCGACCTCGTGATCTGGCAGGTCGGCTCACACGACGCTTTGGCGCGTGTCGACCTCGACGCCTTCGGCACCGCCCTCGACGAAACGGTGCAGTGGATCAAGGGCCACGAGATCGACGTGGTGCTGGTGAGCCCGGTCTATACCGCGAGCCTCGCCTCGGACGAGTATTACACCAGTCTCGTGCAGAAGGTGCAGGAGGTCGCCCTGCGGGAGGGCGTCCCCCTCGTGCAGCGCTACGAAGCCATGCGGTATCTCGCCCGCCGCAACGACAAGGGCGAGGGGCACCTGCTCGGCAGCCAGTTCCGCCTGAACGATCTCGGACTGCGCTGCATGGCCGAGCACGTCACCCGCGCCATCACCCTCTCGCTGCTCCAGCCCGATCCGGCCTCGACGGGCAGCGCGGGCCGCCCGGCCCTGACCCTGGCGCCTCCGAAGGATTCGGCCGGGGTCAAGCTCGCTCCGGCGCCCGGCAGTCCCTGAACGCAAAGCTTTAATTGCTCGGCTTAACGGCCCCGCAACGGCCGAGGCCCTACACCGTTCCGGATTGGGCGGGGGCCATTCGGTGAGCACAGCGACGGACAGGATCGGAGCCGCCGGGCTGTGGACCATCCTGGCGCGCCTGCGCAGCGGCGCGGCCGGCGCCGCGATCCATGTCTTCGCGATCCGCATCGGCGCCGCGGGCTTCGCCTATGTCGGCCAGGTCCTGATGGCCCGCCTGATGGGGGGAACCGAATACGGAGTCTTCGCCGCCATCTGGGTCTGGATCGCGATTTTGGGGCATTCGGCCACTCTCGGCCTGTCGCAGGGCGCCTGCCGCTTCATGCCGGCCGATCAGGCTCGCGGAGACCTGGCGGCCGTTCGAGCCTACCTCGTCGGCGGCGCTGTCGTGACCCTGGTGAGCGCAGTCGCGATCGCTCTCGGCGGCCTCGCCCTCGTTTGGTGGGAGGGCTCCTTATTGGAAGGACCCTATGCCGCCCCGATCCTCGTCGCCGCGCTCGTGCTTCCGCTCTTCGCGCTCCAGGATTATTGCGAGGGCGTCGCCCGGGGCCAGAACTGGGCCGTGCTCGCCATCGCGCCGCCCTACCTCCTGCGCCAGGGCCTGATCATGGCCGCGATGCTCGCCGCGGTGGCATTCGGCGCCCCGGCGCAGGCCCGCATCGCCGTCCTGTGCACCCTCGTGGCCACAGGCGTCGCGGTGGCGATCCAGGCGACCCTGCTGCTCAGGGGTCTGCGTAGAGTTCTTCCCGCGGGCCCGCGCCGCTACGCCTGGCGGCGCTGGTTCCGCGCCTGCCTGCCGATCGCCGCCAGCGACTTGGCAGGGGCCGCTTCGAGCTTCATCGATGTCGTCGTGCTGAGCCTGCTCGTTCCGCCCGCGACGGTCGGGCTCTACTTTGCCGCGACGCGGATTCAGCAATTCGTGGTCTTCGTGCATTTCGCCGCCACCGCCGCCACGGCTCAGCGCTTCACGGCCGCTCATGCCGCCGGTGATCGCATGCAACTCGATACCCTGGTGACCCTGCAGGCCCGCCTGACCCTGGCCGCGACGGCCGTGATCGGCATCGCCATCGTCGCGGCCGCTCCCCTTCTGCTCGGTCTGTTCGGGCCCGAGTTTCGGGACAGCCTGCCCATCCTCGCCGTCCTCGTCGCCGGCAGCGTCGTCGCCAGCGTCTTCGGGCCCGGCGAGGACCTGCTCAACATGCTCGGCGGCGAGCGCCTGGCCGCCGGCATCGCCCTGGGAATGCTGGTCCTGGCCGGCGGCCTCTGCCTCGCGCTGGTGCCGGCCTTCGGCGTCGTCGGAGCCGCATTGGCGATGGCGATCGCCTGCGTGGTGCGCGCCGTGGCGATGGCCTGGGCGGCGCATGCCGTGCACGGCCTGATCACCCCGGTCCGGCTCGGTCTGTTCGGGGGGCCGGGTCGATGAGCGCCCTTCACGCCAGGCCGCCTGCGCCAACCTATCGCCATACGATCACCACGCTGGCATCCCTCGGGCAGGAGGCGGCGGCCTGGGACGCGCTTTCGGTGCGGTCCGGGGACGCCCATCCGTTCTTCAGCCGGCACGTGATGCAGGCCCATCTGGCGAGCGGTCTGGCGTCGCCGGACCTGCGGGTCGTCCTGGTGCACGGCCCGGATCGCCTTGAGGCGATGCTGCCGTTTCGGCGGTCCTACGACATCTCCGGCCTCGGGCGATCCGTCGCGCTGCCGTACCTGTCACCCTTCATCACCGCCACCGCGCCGCTGGTGGCGGCGGGTTCGGACCGGCCCGCGATCCTGGCCGCCCTGGTCGAGGGCCTCGCTGCCGCATCCGGCGGGCGTGCCTGGCGCTGGCCGCTCCTCTCGGTCGAGGCGGCCCCGGGTCGCGACCTGATCGCCGCCATGGCGGCGGCCGGCTGGGATCTCGGCGAGGTCGCGCGGTTCGAGCGCCCGGTTCTCGACCGACGCACCGATCACGCCGCGTTCCTCGCCGGCCATCCGCATCCCTCGCGGCTGAAGGACCTGCGCCGCCGGCAGCGTCGCCTTGCCGAGAGTGGTGCGGTGAACCTGGTGACGGCGACGGAGGGTCCCGCCCTGGCGCGGGCGGTGGAGGACTTCCTGGCGGTGGAGGAGGCGGGCTGGAAGGGCGCGGCCGGTAGCGCCATGGCCTGTCGCCCGGCGCATGCGAGCTTCGCCCGGGCGCTGTTCCGGGCGGGGAGCGGCCCCGTCGGGATCCGGGCCGACAGCCTGACCCGGGACGGGACGTCCCTGGCCGTCAGCCTGGCCCTGGTGGCGGGTGGGACCGCCTACCTCCTGAAAACCGCCTACGACGAGAGCGCCCGGGCCCTGGCGCCGGGCCTCGTGCTGGAGGCCGAGATCGTGCGGGCCCTGCACGCGGACGTCTTCGCCGACCGGCTCGATTCGGCGACCCTGGCGGGCTCGGCCCTGGAAAGCCTCTACCGGGAGCGCGACGCCGTCGCGGAGATCATCGCGGTGCCCGCGGGCGGGCGGGGGCTGATCGGCCTGGAGCGGCGCCTCCGGCTGGCCCGGTTCGAGGAGACGGCGCGGGGCGAGGCGCGGCGGTTGCTGCGGCGCTGAGGGCGCGGGGTTGTGACCTCCCGCCCAGTCCGTGCTACTGCGCCGCCTCGGCATGCCAGACAGGACTTTCCATGCGCCGTCCCCTCGTTGCCCTCACCGGAGCCTTGATCCTCGCCATGACTGCATCCGCTTCCGCCGAGACCGTCACCACCCCTTCGGGCCTCCAGTACCGTGACGAGGTCGTGGGCACCGGCCCCGAGCCGAAGGCCGGCCAGAAGGTCAGCGTCCACTACACCGGCTGGCTCGACGAGGGCGGCAAGCCGGGCAAGAAGTTCGATTCCTCGCGGGATCGCGGCACCCCGTTCACCTTCACGCTCGGGGCCGGGCAGGTCATCGCCGGCTGGGATACGGGCGTCGCCACCATGAAGGTCGGCGGCAAGCGCACGCTGATCATCCCGCCCGACCAGGGCTACGGCCCGCGCGGCGCCGGCGGCGTGATCCCGCCCAACGCGACCCTGATCTTCGACGTCGAGCTTCTCGGCGCGCGCTAGTATACCACGCCGGTCGCGTCGAGGTCGCGCGACCGGCGACCCCTCGGACGCGTCACACCCCGGCGGGTGACGCGGACCCGCCGGCCGGTGGCCGGTAGACCAGGCCGACCTCGCCGGATAGCCGCGCGATGAAGGTGATCCCGGCGGCCTCCAGGGCGTGCCGGATGGCGGTCCGGGTCCGCGGCCGCAGCACGCCGCCGCCGTTCTCCTCGAATCGCTTGATGCTGGACCCCGAGACCTCGGCGGCGGCCGCCAGGTCCGGAATCGACCAGTTCAGCATCGCCCGGGCGCTGCGGATCAGCGTACCGGAGATGTCGGCCAGGGCGAGGTCGTCGGGCTGGGTCATCACGCTGGCGGTGCTCGTCATGTCGATGACGAGGCCGATCCATTCCCGCACGGTGCGGTCGGGGTTGAGCACCGGGACGGCCCGGCTGCTGACCCAGCGGTAGTTTCCATCGGCCCGGCGCAGGCGGTAATTGGCTTCGTAGGGCTCGTGGCGGGCGAAGGCGGTCGCCCAGGCCTCGGCCGCCCGCTGCCGGTCCTCCGGATGGATGGCCGCGGTCCAGCCGCCGGCATGCCACTGCTCGGCGGTCTGGCCCGTGAGGGCGCACCAGCTCGGCGACGGCCGGCGGACCCCGTCCGGTGTCATCAGCCAGACCACGGCGGCGATCGCCTGGACCAGCCCCTCGTAGCGGGCCTGGTTGCGGACGACCGACTGGGTCGTCTCGTGACGGCTGGTGACGTCGAGGAGGATACCGTCGGCGCGCACCGGGCCGGCATCCGCGCCCAGGACCACGTTCCCCTTGAGCTCGACCCAGCGCACCGTGCGGTCGGATCGCACGATGCGGAAGCCGCGATCGACGGGGATTCCCGTGCGCAGGGCGGTCGAGACCTCCTCGAAGATCTCGCGGTCTTTCGGATGGATGAGGGCACGCAGCGCATCCATGCCCGTGGTCTGCGGCGGCAGGCCGGTGAGGCGCGAGACCCCGTCCGAGATCGAGAGGAGGCCCGTCCGCAGGTCGAAGGACCAGAGTCCGATCTGGGCCAGTTCCTCGACCAGCCGGACGACCTGGCCGTGGGAGGCCGGGGCGGGCGGTCGCACGTCCTCGCGCGCCACAGCAAACTCGGGACGTATCACGCTCGCGGAAAACAAAGTTTCATCTCTCATGACGCTGTATGGTTGTGCAGCACGCCGCCGTACCTTCGACTATTATCAGTCAGCGCTCAAGCCAATGCAATTGCAAGGACTACGGACTGATAAAGTGTATGCAGGATATCGCTTTTACGTGACCGGTCCTGTCACGTGCGGCGGGCCACGGGACCCGGCCCGGTGCGATACGGCTCCGCAAATCCCCGGACGTTCCGTCCTCCCGCATCGATCAGTCCACGTCTTCCCGGCGCCTCCAGGGCAGGCGCGATGGACCGCGAGGGTTTAGCCGGGAGAGGGCGAGATTCGGCCGGGGCAAAACGCTGCGTTCGTCCTGCATGTGTCTGAAAAGTCAGATCTATGATCGTTCGACCAATCGCCGCGATCGCGCGAAGACTTGTCGATCGCGGCGCTTGTCTCCCGGACCTGCCGCGGAGAAGCCCCGTGAACCTAACGCTCCTGGCCGGCCTCCGGTCCGAGGGCGGCGGCGCCCCGAAAGGTTTCCACGTCGAGTGGCGCGCTGCGGCATGTATCTGCATGCATCACGCAAGCTGTCTGCTCCGGTGGATTTCCGCTGAAATCAGGAGTTGTTTCAACATTTCGTGAGGAAAGCGGCATGAGCCGTAGATCTTCTAGGGTCGAATACGACTTTCGGGCGACCGGTGGCCGCGGCTTCAACGTGCCGTACCGCGCCGTCTTCATGCCCCCGCCGCCAGCCCCCGGCCGCGTCGACCCGATTCGCGGCCCGCAGAGGCCGCCTGCGGGCAGGGCGAAAGCCTGACATCGGCCGCCGGTCGTAGCCGGCCGGGGCCGATCCGGCCTCGTGGCCCTGGAAAGACGCCGGTGCGGGTGCTCAAGTGCCGGCCGGACGGCGTGCGGCGCGAGCGAGTCGCCGGCACGGGAATCGACCCGGGCTCAAGCCCCGGGCTGAACGGGATCGGCGACCGAGCGATGCGATCCAGCCACCGGCACGCCGCCCTCCGCCCGCAGGGGCGTCCCGCCTCCGTCCCCCTCGCCGGGGCCCGATCGCGCCGACGCCCGCCGCAAGGATGACAATCACATGGCTCTGGAACGGAACGCCGCCCTCTCCACCCCCGAGGCCCGGGGCGCACGCACCGACCTGCTCGGCGCCGCGTCCGACCGGGTCGCGGCGCAGGGCGGGCCCGGCGGCTTCGTCACCGACCTGTTCGGGCGCGTGCCCCCCGAGGACCTCGCCCCCTACGCGGCGCAGGATCTCGCCGACCTCGCCCTCGCGGCCCGCGGGCACCTGTCCGAGCCGCGGCGCCCGGGCGCGCCCGCCAACCTCTCGGTCAGCGACCGCGCCGTCCTGCGCGACGGACGCACCCGCGACCTGACCATCGTCGAGATCGTCAACGACAACCGCCCGTTCCTGCTGGATTCCGCCCTGGCCGAGCTCACCGAGCAGGGACTGGCGCCCCACCTCGTCGCCCACCCGATCCTCGGGGTCGAGCGCGACGGCACCGGCGCCCTGGTCCGGGTGGTCGGCGAGACCACGGCCGACACCCAGGCCGGCTTCGCCCGCGAGAGCTTCATCCACATCCACCTCGACCGGCTCGATGCCGGCGAGGCCCGCACCCGGCTCGTCGAGGGCCTGGCCCGCGTCTTCCGCGACGTCGCCCTGGCCACCGACGACCAGGACGCCATGGCGGCCCGCCTCGCCGGCCTCGTGGACGGCTACGCCCATGCCCCGCCGCCCCTGCCGCAGGGGGAGGTGGCGGAGGCCCGGGCCTTCCTGGCCTGGCTCGGCGCCGGGCACTTCACCCTGCTCGGCCTGCGCGAGCACGGCCTGTCCGGCTCCGAGCATTCCCTGGTGGAGGGGTCCGGGCTCGGGCTCCTGCGCGATCCCGCCGTGGCGGTGCTGCGGCGCGGCGGCGCCCTCGTGGACATGACGCCGGAGATCCACGCCTTCCTCGAAGGCCCGCAGGCCCTGATCATCACCAAGGCCAGCGTGAAGTCCCGGGTCCACCGGGCCGCCCATCTCGACTACATCGCCTGCAAGCTCTTCGGCGCCGACGGCGCCCTCACCGGCGAGGTCGGCATTGTCGGCCTGTTCAACGCGAGCGCCTACACCCTGCCGACCCGCGAGATTCCCTACCTGCGCGAGAAGGTGGCGCAGGTGGCGATGCGCGCCGGGCTCGACCCGACCAGCCATGCCGGGCGCGGCCTCCTCGACGTGCTGGAGACCTATCCGCGCGACGACCTGTTCCAGATCGACGCCGACCGGCTCTACCGCTTCAGCCTCGCCATCGCCCATCTCGCCGACCGGCCGCGCCTGCGGGTGCTGTCGCGGCCCGACCGCTTCGGGCGCTTCGTCTCGCTCCTCGTCTACGTGCCGAAGGACCGCTACGATTCCACCGTGCGGGCCCGGATCGGCGCCTACCTCGCCAACGAATATGGCGGCCGGGTCTCGGCGGCCTACCCGTACTTCCCCGACGGGCCGCTCGCCCGCACCCACTTCATCATCGGCCTGCCCGAATCCGGCGCGCCCGAGCGCGACCCCGCGGCCCTGGAGGCTGGCATCGCCGCCCTGGTCCGGACCTGGGGCGACGAGCTGCGGGCGGCCCTGGCCGAGACCCTGGACGGTCCGGAGGCCCGCGCCCTGGCGGCCCGCTACGGCGAGGCCTTCTCGGCGGCCTACCGCGAGAGCTTCGCGCCCCGCGTCGCCATCGCCGACATCACCACGCTGGAACGGCTGAGCCCCGAGCGGCCCCGCGCGGCCGATATCGGGCGGCGCGCCACCGACCCGGACTCGCAGATCCGCCTCAAGGTGTTCTCGCGCGGCGCCTCGCTCTCCCTGTCCGAGCGGGTGCCGGTGCTGGAGAATCTGGGGTTCCGGGTCATCAACGAGCGGACCTACCGCATCCTGCCCCCGGGCACCGACGAGGCCGCCCGGGTCTGGCTGCACGACATGCTGCTGGAGCGGGCCACCGGGGCGGCCATCGACCTCGGCCGCCTCGAGACCCTGCTGGAGGAGGCGCTGCTGGCGCTCGGCACCGGGCTGGCCGAATCCGACGGCTACAACCGGCTGGTGTTGGAGGCCGAGCTGCCCTGGCGCGAGGTCGCCCTGCTGCGCGCCCTCGGGCGCTACCTGCGCCAGCTCCGCATCCGCTACGGCCAGGACTACCTCGCCGCCACGCTGAGCGCCTATCCGGGCATCGCCCGCGCCCTGGTGGCGCTGTTCCGCGCCCGGTTCGACCCCGCATCCGAGGCCGGTCGCGACGCGGCCCAGGCCGAGATCCGCGCCGGGATCGAGACCGATCTCGCCGCCGTGACCAGCCTCGACGAGGACCGCATCCTGCGCCGCTTCGTCAACCTGATCGAGGCCGCCCTGCGGACCAACTTCTTCCAGGTCGCGCCGGGGGGCGGACGCCGCGAGGCCATCGCCTTCAAGTTCGCCTGCGCCAAGGTCGCCGGCATGCCGCTGCCGCGCCCGTTCTTCGAGATCTTCGTCTATGCGCCGCGCGTCGAGGGCGTGCACCTGCGCTTCGGCTACGTCGCCCGCGGCGGCCTGCGCTGGTCCGACCGGCCGGAGGATTTCCGCACCGAGGTGCTCGGCCTCGTGAAGGCCCAGCAGGTGAAGAACGCCGTGATCGTGCCCGTGGGCGCCAAGGGCGGCTTCTTCCCCAAGCGCCTGCCGCCGGCCTCCGACCGGCAGGCCTGGATGGCCGAGGGCACCGAGAGCTACCGGATCTTCATCCGGACCCTGCTCGAACTCACCGACAACATCGTGGGCGACGCCATCGTGCCGCCGGCGGACACGGTGCGGCACGACCCCGACGACGCCTACCTCGTGGTGGCGGCCGACAAGGGTACCGCCACCTTCTCGGACATCGCCAACGCCCTCTCGGCGGAGCGCGGCCACTGGCTCGGCGACGCCTTCGCCTCGGGCGGCAGCCAGGGCTACGACCACAAGGGCATGGGCATCACCGCCCGCGGCGCCTGGGAGGCGGTGAAGCGCCACTTCCTCGAGATGGACATCGACACCCAGAGCGACCCGATCACGGTGGCGGGCGTCGGCGACATGTCCGGCGACGTCTTCGGCAACGGCATGCTGCTGTCGCGCTCCCTGCGCCTGGTGGCCGCCTTCGACCACCGCGACATCTTCCTCGACCCGAATCCCGACGCGGCCGCGAGCTTTTCCGAGCGCAGGCGCCTGTTCGACCTCGGGCGCTCCTCCTGGCGCGACTACGATGCCGGCCTGATCTCGCCCGGCGGCGGCGTCTATGCCCGCAGCCTGAAGACCATCCCGCTCTCCCCCGAGATCCAGGCGGTGCTCGGGCTGGCGCAGGACGCCGCGACCCCGGCGGAGCTGATGCAGGCGATCCTCAAGGCGCCGGTGGACCTGCTCTGGTTCGGCGGCATCGGCACCTATATCCGCGCCACCTCGGAATCCGACGAGGAGGCCGGCGACCGGGCCAACGACGCGGTGCGCATCACCGGGGCGATGCTGCGGGCCAAGGTCATCGGGGAGGGCGCCAATCTCGGGGCGACCCAGCGCGGGCGCATCGAGGCGGCCCGCAACGGGGTCCGCCTCAACACCGACGCCATCGACAACTCGGCCGGGGTGAACACCTCCGACGTCGAGGTGAACATCAAGATCGCCCTGATGATCCCGGAGCGGGACGGGCGCCTCGACGGGCAGGCCCGCAACGAGCTCCTGGTGGCGATGACCGACGAGGTCGCCGCCCTGGTGCTGCGCAACAACCAGCTCCAGACCCTCGCCCTCTCGCTGGCCCAGCACCGGGGCCTGCCCGAGACGGGCTTCGCCATGCGCACGATGCAGGCCCTGGAGGCCGAGGGGCGCCTGGACCGCACCGTGGAGCTGCTGCCCGACGACGCCGCCATCGCCGAGCGCATGCGCAAGGGGGAGGGGCTGACCCGGCCGGAATACGCGGTGCTCCTCGCCTACGCCAAGCTCGCGCTCTACGACGCGCTGCTGGCGAGCCCGGCCCCGAACGACCCCTATTTCGACCGGGAGCTGCAGCGCTACTTCCCCGCCGCCCTGCGTCAGCACTTCCCCGACGCGGTCAGCGGCCACCGCCTGCGCCGGGAGATCATCAGCACCGCGCTCTCCAACATCATCGTCAACCGGGGCGGCCCCTCCCTGGTCACCCGCCTGATGGAGGAGACCGGCGCCGATGCCAGCGCCATCGCCAAGGCCTACGCGATCACCCGCGACGCCTACGGCCTGATGGAGCTGAATCTGGCCATCGACGGGCTCTCCGGCGCCATCGGCGGTCAGGCCCAGATCGCCCTCTACGCCGAGGTGCAGGACCTGCTCGTCGGCCGGATCGTCTGGTTCCTGCGCAACCTCGACCTCGCGGGCAGCGTCGCGCCGGTCGTCGCCCGCTACCGCGAGGGCATCAGCGCCCTGCAGGCGGCCCTGCCGGAGGTGATGGGGGAGGCGGTGAACCGGCAACTCGCCGCGCGCGAGGCCGAGCTCGTGGGGCTCGGCATGGCCGCCGCGCCCGCCCGGCGCCTCTCGGCCCTGACCGCCCTGACCTCGGCCCCCGACATCGTCCGGATCGCCGAGACCGGCGGCGGCGCGATGCCGGACATCGCCGCGACCCACTTCGCCCTCGACCGGGACCTGCAGCTCTCCGAACTGGCCGCGGCGGCCCGGGAGGTCGCCACCGCCGACCCCTACGACCGCATCGCCCTGGAGCGGGCGGTGGCCAACATCGCCACGGCGCACCGCCAGCTCACCGCCGAGATCGTCGGCACGGTGGGGGCCGGGGCCGACGCGGTGGCGGCCTGGAGCCGGAGCCGCGGGGCCGCCCTCGACCATGCCCGCGCCACCCTGGAGGCGGTGACCGCCTCGGGGCTCACGGTCTCGAAGGCGACGGTGGCGGCGAGCCTGCTGGCGGACCTGGCGCGGCCGAAGGGCACGGCCGGCTGAGCCGGAGGGGCGACCCGGCGCGCCGCTTCCCTAGCGGGCGAGGACCCGGGCGGCGTCCTTCGTCGTGCCGACGGCGCGGGAGACCTGCTCGATGGAGCGGCCGATCGCCTGGATGTTGTGCGAGATCGCCGCGACGGCGCTGGCCGCGTGCTGCATGTTGCCCGACATGTCCTGGGTGACGACGCTCTGCTCCTCCACCGCCGCCGCCGTGCTGATGGCGTAGTCGCGCATCTGCGTCACCGAGGTCTGGATGGTCTGGAGCGACTCGCCGACCTGCTTCGAGACGACCTGCACGTTGTCGATCTCGCCGGTGATCTGCTCGGTGGCCCGCGCCGCCTGGTTGGCGAGGTTCTTCACCTCCTGCGCCACCACGGCGAAGCCGCGGCCTGCCTCGCCGGCCCGGGCCGACTCGATCGTCGCGTTGAGGGCCAGCAGGTTGATCTGACCGGCGATGCTCTGGATCAGGCCGACGATGCCGCTCATCGCACTGGCCGCCAGGGTCAGCTTCTGGGTCGCCTCGGCGGCGGCCACGACCTGGCCCTGCGCCGCCTCGGTGGCGACCCGGGAATGGGCCATGCTCTGCGAGATCTCGGCGACGGAGGCGGCGAGCTCCTCGGAGGCGGCCGCCATGGTCTGGACGTTGCTCGCGGTGGTGCTCGCCGCCGCGTCGGCCTCCCGCGTCTGGGTGTTCGAGAGCAGCACCGCCCCGTCGATCTCGCCGAAATTCTCGCCGATCAGCCGGCGCAGGTCGTTGAGGAGCGTCACCTGCGCGGTGATGTCGGTGGCGAACTTGACGACCTTGTAGGGGCGCCCGGCCGCATCGAGGATCGGGTTGTAGGAGGCCTCGATCCAGATCTCGCGGCCGCCCTTGGCCACGCGCTTGTACTGGGCGGCCTGGTAGGTGCCCTGACGCAGGCGGGTCCAGAACTCGGCATAGGCGGCGGAATCGCGCTCGGCGGGCTCCACGAACATCCGGTGATGCCGGCCGACGATCTCCGGCAGGGTGTAGCCGATGGCGGCGAGGAAGTTCTCGTTGGCCTCGAGCACGGTGCCGTCGAGGGCGAAGGCGATCACGGCCTGGGCCTTGTGCAGGGCGGCGAGCTGGCCCTGGACGTCGGCGTCGCGCATCTTCTGCGCGGTGATGTCGGTGGCGAGCTTGACGACCTTGTAGGGCTTGCCGGCCGCATCGAGGATCGGGTTGTAGGAGGCCTCGATCCAGATCTCGCGGCCGCCCTTGGCCACGCGCTTGTACTGGGCGGCCTCGTACTCGCCCCGGCGCAGCTTGGCCCAGAAGGCCGCGTAGGCGGCGCTGTCCCGCTCGGCGGGCTCGACGAACAGGCTGTGATGCTGGCCGCGGATCTCCGCGAGCCCGTAGCCGATCACGGCGAGGAAGTTCTCGTTGGCGGTGATCACCGTGCCGTCGAGGTTGAACTCGATGATGCCCTGCGACCTGTCGAGGGCCGCGAGCTTCGCGGCGGTCTCGGCGGACAGCCTGTTCCTCATACCCAACATCATGCGCCCCGGTGTCCGAACCCGTCACGGGTTCAACGCGCGGCCACGGGACATCTCTTCGTATGTTCGTCCGTGCCGCGCAGTGAAACTGCCATGAGAATCTTAAGGATCGGAAAATTCGCACGATCCGCGCAGCGATCCGGCAACGCTCTGGACTGTGTTGAACGCTGATTTCTTCAGCGAAAGCTCGCGGAAGACCGATCGATATTCGATTGGGCCGATCGGCTACGAATTGTGCGTCTTCGACCACTTCGACATCACTGGGTCGCCCCGCGACGCTGCCGGCCGCGTCCCATGCGCGACAGGGGCGCGGGTTTGTCCCCTCCTGGGCGCGATAATGCGGCCCGGCCGCGGCGAGGCGTGTTGGAACTCGCGGGCGGTTGGTGTATGAGCCTGCCCCAAGTGCAGTTTCTGCGCCGATTCGAGGCCGTCTGACGGACGTCCCGCCCGGGGGAAATCCCGGGTCCGGGGCGTTTTGCAGTTCGCGTCGCGGGGCTCCGGGAGGGTCTCAGGGTCGGCGCCGCCCAACAAACATCGTTTCAGAGGATTGAAACCGTTGCAGGTACTCGTTCGCGACAACAACGTCGACCAAGCCCTCCGCGTCCTGAAGAAGAAGATGCAGCGCGAGGGCATCTTCCGCGAGATGAAGCAGCGCAAGGCCTACGAGAAGCCTTCCGTCCGCAAGGCTCGTGAGAAGGCCGAGGCCGTGCGCCGCGCCCGCAAGCAGGCCCGCAAGACCGCGATCCGCGAGGGCCTGATCGCCGCGCCGAAGCCCAAGCCCCGTTTCGGCGCCGGTGCGCCGCGTCGTCCGAGCGGTTCGCCGTTCGCGCCGACGGCTCCGACCGTGCTGCCGCCCGCCGGCAACGCCTGAGTCCAGGCGCTCTCGCCCAGGCTTTCGGAGCCCGGGCACCCTGAGCCCGAGGTTCATCGCGACGGCCGCCCTGCGCACAGCGCCGGCCGTCGATGTCGAAGTTCGGAGAAGCCCGGTCGCTCGGCGGCCGGGCTTTTTCGCGTCGCCCGTGCGTTCGGGCGGCGCGAGGGTTCGGGCGGCGTAGAGGTTCGGGCGGTCAGGCGGCCCGGGCCGCCACCGTCGCGTGCTCGGCCTGGACCAGCACGTCGAGGGCCCGCCACGGCTTCTGCATGTAGACCGCCTGGGCCGGCATGGCCTCGACCGCGCGGGCATCGCCCCCGGAGGTGAGGACCACCCGGATGTCCGGCCAGCGCCGCTCGACGGCGCTCGCCAGGGCGATCCCGTCCATGCCGGCGCCCAGGCGCACGTCGGCGAAGAGCAGGGCGACGTTGCCGCCGGTGCGCTCCAGCACCGAGATCGCGGCCTCGGCCGTGTCGCAGGCGATGACGTCGAGGTCGCTCTCCTCCAGGACGGCCGTCGCGAGATTGCGGACATCGACGTCGTCCTCGACCACGAGGGCGATCGGGCAGGGGGCGTGGGTGCGATCCATGAAGTCTCCTTGTCGGGCGTCTGGCGTGGTTGGGCGTCTGGCGTGGCGAACGCGCGGGATGGACGGGTGGGACGCGATACGCGGGGGCCCAGGGCGACCGCACGCGGCCCCGCCTGATCCGATCGGATTACTGATTCTCGCCCAGTGATGCTGCGCCGCCACGGTGCGGGGGGCAAGAGTCCGAATCGATGTTCCGGCTATGCGGTTCCCGCATCGATTGTCGGTTCCGCCGCCGCATTCCCGCCGGGCTCGCATGATGAGTGGCCCGCACGGCGCCGATCGCCCGGGGAGAGTCCGGTCCGCACGGTGTGCCTCTTGCATAGCTGGCTCCGCGGGGGGGCGGGCCCGCGGCCCGCGTTAACCACTCGTTCACCCCGATCGCCTGAACTTCACCGGTGAACGGGTCGCAGGGATTGCAGGAGACGGACGTCGCCCCAGGGCGGCGACCGGGTCGGTCGCGTCGTCGAGATCAGGGGGTGATTGTCCGTCATGTGCCGCTTCCTCGCCTATTCCGGTGAGCCGGTCTTCCTGACCGACCTCGTCTGCGCGCCGACGCACTCGCTGGTCCACCAGTCGCTCCACGCGGCCGAGGCGAAGACGGAGACCAACGGCGACGGGTTCGGCATCGGCTGGTACGGCGAGCGGGTCGACCCGGGCCTGTACCGCGACGTCTGCCCGGCCTGGTCGGACGAGAACCTCGTGAACCTCTGCCAGCAGGTGCGGGCGCGGATGTTCTTCGCCCATGTGCGGGCCTCCACGGGCACCGCCACCACCCGGGCGAACTGCCACCCCTTCGCCCATGGCCGTCACCTGTTCATGCATAACGGCCAGATCGGCGGCTACCACCGCATCAAGCGGCGCCTCGAGGCGCTGATCCCCGACGCGCTCTACGACGACCGGCGCGGCACCACCGATTCCGAGGCGATCTTCCTCCTGGCGCTCGCCAACGGCCTCGCCGAGGACCCGATCGGCGCCATGGCGCGGACCCTCGCCACGGTGCGCGACCTGATGCGGGCGGCCGAGGCCACCGAACCCCTGCGCTTCACCGCCGTCGTCAGCGACGGCGAGACCCTGACGGCCTATCGCTGGGCCTGCGACGGCTCGCCCCCGAGCCTGTACTACCGCCAGACCGAGACCGGCCTCGTCGTCGTCTCCGAGCCGATCGACGGCTGCCGCGACGGCTGGAAGGTCGTCCCCAAGGGCGGCACCCTCCAGGCCCGCCGCGGCGGCCCGGTGATCGTCACCGGTCCCGAGGCGGTCGCCGAGCGCATCGCCGCCTGAGGCGAGCCTCGGGAGGGCGAGGCGGTATCCGGGAGCGAGACGGCCCCGGATGGGCCTGACATCGGCAGGCGGAGGGATCGCAGATACGGCCCCCATCGAATGACTCACACGCAGCACCCCGTCATCCCGGGGCCGCGCAGCGGAACCCGGGATCCAGATCCGCAGGTAGTGCAGGACTTTCCATCGTCGGCGGCTCTGGATTCCGGGCTCGCCTACGGCGCCCCGGAATGACGGGGTTAGTGTCGGCTGCGACCGGGCCGGAAATCCACGCGCAGCACCCCGTCATCCCGGGGCCGCGCAGCGGAACCCGGGATCCAGACACGCAGCTGGTGCAAGACTTTACGCCGTCAGCGGGTCTGGATTCCGGGCTCGCCTACGGCGCCCCGGAATGACGGGGTTAGTGTCGGCTGCGACCGGGCCGGAAATCCACGCGCAGCACCGAGTCATCCTGGGGCCGCGCAGCGGAACCCAGGATCCAGAAACGCAGGTGGTGCAAGACTTTCTATCGTCGGCGGCTCTGGATTCCGGGCTCGCCTACGGCGCCCCGGAATGACGGGGTTAGTCTCGGCTGCGACCGGGCCGGAAATCCACACGCAGCACCACGTCATCCCGGGGCCGCGCAGCGGAGCCCGGGATCCAGATCCGCAGGTGGTGCAAGACTTTCCATCGTCGGCGGCTCTGGATTGCACGCCGCTGGCGCGCCCCTGCGGGTCCGGGCTCGCCTACGGCGCCCCGGAATGACGGGGTTGGTTTCGGCTGCGACCGGGCCGGAAATCCACGCGCAGCACCCCGTCATCCCGGGGCCGCGCAGCGGAGCCCGGGATCCGGATCCGCAGGCGGTGCAGGACTTTCCATCGTCGGCGGCTCTGGATTGCACGCCGCTGGCGCGCCCCTGCGGGTCCGGGCTCGCCTACGGCGCCCCGGAATGACGGGGTTAGTGTCGGCTGCGACCGGGCCGGAAATCCACGCGCAGCACCGAGTCATCCCGGGGCCGCGCAGCGGAGCCCGGGATCCAGATCCGCAGGTGGTGCAAGACTTGACGCCGTCGGCGGCTCTGGAATGCACGCCGCTGGCGTGCCCCTGCGGGTCCGGGTTCGCCTGCGGCGCCCCGGAATGGCGCTGTGGTGCCATCCGCGATCGCTCGGCCGCGCCGGCGACACGCTGCGGTCGACCCAGCCATCCCCCCAGCAGGGTTGCGGCCCGTGCGGGAAGGACGGACAACCCGGCTCGATCGCCATGCGGGAGCCGCCGATGACCTATCCGAACGTGACGCTGCACATCGCCGGGACCTGGACCGACGGGTCCGGCTCGGAGACCCTGCCGGTGCTCAACCCGGCCACCGGCGAGACCCTGGGCACCCTGGCGGTGGCGACCCGGGCCGATCTCGACCGGGCGCTGGCGGCGGCCGAGCGGGGCTTCGCCGCCTGGCGCACGGTCTCGGCCTACGAGCGCTCCAAGATCCTGCGCCGGGCCGCCGAGCTTCTGCGCGCGCGGGTGGAGGACATCGCCCGCCTCATGACCCTGGAGCAGGGCAAGCCGCTGGCCGAGGCGCGGGTGGAGATCCTGGCCGGGGCCGACGTCACCGACTGGTTCGCGGAAGAAGGCCGCCGCGCCTATGGCCGGATCATCCCGGCCCGCGCCGACGGCGTCGTCCAGATGGTGCTGCGCGAGCCGGTCGGGCCCGTGGCGGCGTTCACGCCCTGGAACTTCCCGATCAACCAGGCGGTGCGCAAGGTCGCGGCGGCCCTCTGCGCCGGCTGCTCGGTGATCCTGAAGGGCCCCGAGGACACCCCGGCGAGCTGCGCGGCGATGATCCGCGCCTTCCTCGATGCCGGCGTGCCGGGGGACGTGCTCTCGCTGGTCTTCGGTGACCCGGCCGCGATCTCGGGCTACCTGATCCCCCACCCCGTCATCGCCAAGATGTCGTTCACGGGCTCGACCCCGGTGGGCAAGGAGCTCGCGGCCCTGGCCGGCCGGCACATGAAGCGGGCGACGATGGAGCTCGGCGGCCACGCGCCCGCCATCGTGTTCGAGGATGCCGATGTCGAGACCGCGGTGGCGGTGCTCGGCGCCAACAAGTTTCGCAATGCCGGGCAGGTCTGCGTCGCCCCGACCCGGATGCTGGTGCACGATTCCGTCTACGAGCGGTTTCGCGATGGCTTCGTCGCCTTCGCGGAAGGGCGCCGGGTCGGCGACGGGCTCGACCCCGAGACCACCATGGGCCCGCTCATCCACGCCCGCCGGCTGGAGGCGATGGAGACGCTCTGCGCCGACGCCGTGGCGCAGGGGGCCGAGCTGCGCACCGGCGGCAAGCGCATCGGCAACCGCGGCAACTTCTTCGAGCCGACCGTGCTCTGCGACGTGCCCCTCACCGCCCGGATCATGAACGAGGAGCCCTTCGGCCCGGTGGCGCTGATCCAGCGCTTCTCCGACGACGCGGCGGCCTATGCCGAGGCCAACCGGCTCCCCTACGGTCTGGCTGCCTACGCCTATACCCGCTCGGCCGCCCGGGCCGTCGCGGTCGCCGCCCGGGTCCAGAGCGGCATGGTCGGCATCAACCACCACGGCCTGGCCTTCCCCGAGACGCCCTTCGGCGGCGTGAAGGATTCCGGCTACGGCAGCGAGGGCGGCACCGAGGCCCTGGAGGCCTACCTGACCACGAAGTTCGTCAGCCAGGCGAGCGTCGGGGGGTAGGGGCGGAGGGCCGTCGCGCATCGCGGGTCGACCCTCCCCCCTCTGCGGGGGAGGGTGCCTGCGGAGGAGGCGGGAGAGGGGGCGACCTCTCCCGAAGCGGCGCTCCCCTCTCCCGACCCGCTTCGCGGGCCACCCTCTCCCGCAGAGGGGAGAGGGATCGCGCGGCGCCCGCCCCGCTCAATAATGCGGCGGCGGCGGTTCGGGCGCGCCGGAGGCCGGGCGGCTGGCGGCGGCCTCGACCTCCTCGACGAGCTTGGCCATCTGCCGGGTCAGGGCGTCGATCTGGCGCCACTGGGCGGTGATCGTGGCGTTGAGGTCGTCGATCACCACGTCCTGCTCGGTGAGGCGCATCTCCAGGGCGTCGATGCGGGCGGAGAGATCGGTCATCGCGGCGTCTCGGACATCAGGGCTTCCGGCGGGTGGTCGGGCCGCTCCACCAGGGCGGGGCCCAGGGCGATGCGGCCGTCGAAGACGAAGCAGTCGCCGCGCCAGCGGTTCTCGGCCTCCGGCACGGTCTCGAGATAGCGCAGGATGCCGCCTTCGAGGTGGCGCACGTCGGGAAAGCCCTTGGCGCGCATGTAGGCGCCGGCCTTCTCGCAGCGGATGCCGCCCGTGCAGAACATCGCCACGGTGGCGTGCGCCGCCGGATCGAGGCCGTCGACGTAGTCGCGAAACGCGCTGAACCGGGTGATCCCCGGATCGACCGCCCCGGGGAAGCTGCCGAGCGCCACCTCGAAGGCGTTGCGGGTGTCGATCAGCAGGAGGCCAGGCGTGTCGAGGAGCGCGTTCCAGGCCTCCGGCGCCACGGGGGTGCCGGCCCCGGTCGCGTCGGTGGCGCCGTCGTCGAAGGTGACGATCTCGCGCTTCAGCCGGACCTTGAGCTGGCGGAACGGCGGCGCCTCGGCCCGCGAGAGCTTGCAGTCGAGGCCGGCGAGGCGGCTGCCGAAGAGCGGACCGGTGCGCAGGGTCGTCAGGAAGGCCTCGATGGCCGCGGCCGTTCCCGCCACCGTGCCGTTCAGCCCCTCGGGCGCCAGCAGCAGCGTGCCGGTCAGCCCGAGCTCCGCGCACAGGGCCTCGAGCGGCGCCTGCAGGGCGGCGACGTCCGGCAGGGCGACGAACTGGTACAGGGCGGCGACGGTCAGGGGCATCGGGGGCGATCGGCGGGGCACGGGGTGGGGGGAGGGCGCTTCAGGGCGCGGCGGGCTCGACCCGGCGCAGCACGAAGGTGGTGCCGACCTCCGGGTCGCGGCGCCAGCGCCCGTCGCCGGTGGCGACGAGGTTCACGACGTGGCCGCGGCGGGCGCTGAGGGTGAGGTGCCCGTTGGCGAAGCGCCACGCGACCGGATCGAACACCGTCAGCCCGCCGTCGCGGCAATTGTCGAGGATGCGCACCGGCGCCGGCGCGGTTCCGGGCGTCAGCTCGATGCGGCAGACGTCCTGCTCGCGGTAGCGGTCGAGGGCATAGGTGCCCGGCGCCGGAGCCTCGCCCGGCGGCCCGGCCTCGGGTCCCGGGGCGCTGCGCGCGTCCGGGGCGGCGCTCCCAGGCCCGGCATAGCCGGCCCCGGGGCTGGTCGGGACCGCGTCGGTGGGCGGCACCATCGCGACGATCTGGAGCGGGACCAGGCTGAAATGGTCGTCCCCCGCGGCGGCCACCAGGCTGCGGGCATCGGCCCGGGCGGCGAACTGCAGCACCGGCCGGACGTCCTTGTCGACGAGGCGCAGGTTGCCGTTGGTGAAGAGCCAGCCGGCGACGCCGTTGAGGATCGGCAGGGCGCGGCGGCAGCCGGCCGGGAAGGACAGGCGCCGGCCGGCCGGGCCGCTCGCGCCCGACAGGGTGAGCACGCAGCGCCGGGTGCTGCCGTCCCGCGACAAGTCCCAGGTGCCCGGCACCCCGGCGATGTCGCGGGGCAGGCTCTCGACGAAGGGCCGCTCGGGCCCGGTGCCCGGCGGGGCGGTCTCGGCCCGCGCGGCCGGGTCCTGGGGCGCGGTCGCGTCCTGGTGCGTGGTCGTGTCCTGGCGCGTGGTCGCGTCCGGGCGCGTGGTCGCGTCCGGGCGCGTGGTCGCGTCCGGGCGCGAGGCCGGGTCCAGCGGCGGGGCCGTCTCCTGCGCGCCCGCCGGGGCCGCCGCCACGAGCAGGCCGGCGACGAGGCCGGCGCGGATCATGCTCCGACGAATCATGCCTTGGCCGTCCAGGGCGTCTCCGGCACCGGGGTGAGGGGGCCGCGCCCGTCGAACCAGGCGACGAGGTTGTCCACCACGAGCCGGCCCATGGCGGCGCGGGTCTCCACCGAGGCCGAGCCCACATGCGGCAGCAGCACCACCTGGTCCAGGGCGACGAGTTCGGGCGGCACGTGCGGCTCGCGGGCGAAGACGTCGAGGCCGGCGCCCAGGATGGTGCCGGCCTGGAGCGCCCGGATCAGCGCCGCCTCGTCGATGAGGCTGCCGCGGGCGACGTTGACGAGGAGGCCCTGCGGCCCGAGCGCCTCCAGCACCGCGGCGTCGACGATCCCGTTGGTCTCCGGCCCGCCGGGCGCCACCACCAGGAGCACGTCGCAGGCCTCGGCGAGGCCGAGCAGGGTGGGGTGGTAGGCGTAGGGCACGTCGCCCTGCGGCCGGCGGCCGTGATAGGCGATCGCGACGCCGAAGCCCTCGAGCCGCCGCGCGATGGCCCGCCCGATCCGCCCGAGTCCGAGGATGCCCACCGTCCGGCCGCGCAGGGTGGGGGTGAGCGGGTAGGTCTGGCGCGGCCAGTGGCCGGCCCGCAGGTAGCGGTCGGCCTGGGGGATCTGGCGCACGGTGGCCAGGAGCAGGCCGAGGGCGAGGTCGGCGACCTCGTCGGTGAGGACGTCGGGGGTGTTGGTGACGACGACGCCCTGGCCGGCCGCCGCCGCCGTGTCGATGGTGTCGTAGCCGACGCCGAAGCTCGCGATGATCTCGAGGCCCGGCAGGCGGGCGAGCAGGGCCCGGTCCACCGGTGCCTGCGCCCCCGTCGCCAGGCCGCGGATGCGCGGGCCGGTCTCGGCGAGGAAGGCCTCCCGATCGGGGACGGTGTCGAGCCGGTGCAGGGTGAAGCGCCGCGCGACGGCGTCCATGACCTCGGGATGCATCGCCTTGAGCATCAGGACGTCGATGGGCTGCATGGAGATCTCGCCGGGGCTCGGAGGTGGCGCGGGGCCCGGCGGGGCCGGGATTCCGACAGCTTTAGGCCGCGGGTCCGGACCGGTCCAGTGACCCCGGAGCGGGGCCCGGAGCCCCCATGCGGGCGCCTCCGGGCTGCCATCCGCCCGGCGCAGGCGGGGCGCCCGTTTCGCGGTGCCCCACTTCCGCTGCGCGCCTTGGAACACTACTAAAGGAGGCGAAGACCCGTTTCCCGCAGAACAACCAGAACAGCCACGCCATGACCGCGCCGCGCACCCTCTACGACAAGATCTGGGACGACCACGTCGTCGATGTCGAGCCCGACGGCTCCACGCTCCTCTACATCGACCGTCACCTCGTCCACGAAGTCACCAGCCCCCAGGCCTTCGAGGGCCTGCGCGTGGCCGGGCGCCGGGTGCGCCACCCCGAGAAGACCCTCGCGGTGGTCGACCACAACGTGCAGACCTCCGACCGCCGCCTCGGTATCGAGGACCCGGAGAGCCGCATCCAGCTGGAGGCGCTGGCCGAGAACGTGCGCGACTTCGGCATCGAGTTCTACGACGCGCTGGACCGGCGCCAGGGCATCGTCCACGTGATCGGGCCGGAGCAGGGCTTCACCCTGCCGGGCCAGACCATCGTCTGCGGCGACAGCCACACCTCGACCCACGGCGCCTTCGGGGCGCTCGCCCACGGCATCGGCACCTCGGAGGTGGAGCACGTGCTCGCCACCCAGACGCTGCTGCAGAAGAAGGCGAAGAACATGCGCGTCAGCGTCGACGGCACCCTGCCGCCGGGCGTGACGGCCAAGGACATCATCCTGGCGATCATCGGCGAGATCGGCACCGCCGGCGGCACCGGCTACGTCATCGAGTATGCCGGCGAGGCCATCCGCGCCCTCTCGATGGAGGGCCGGATGACGATCTGCAATATGTCGATCGAGGGCGGCGCCCGCGCCGGCCTGGTGGCGCCGGACGCCACCACCTACGCCTATGTCGAGGGCCGGCCGAAGGCGCCCCAGGGCGAGGCCTTCGCCCGCGCCAAGGCCTACTGGGAGAGCCTGGTGACCGACGCGGGCGCCCATTTCGACCGTGAGGTGCGCCTGGACGCGGCCAACCTGCCGCCCATCGTCAGTTGGGGCACCAGCCCCGAGGACGTGGTCTCGATCTCCGGCGCCGTGCCCGACCCGTCGCGGATCGCCGACGAGAACAAGCGCCAGTCGAAGGAGAAGGCCCTGGACTACATGGGCCTGACTCCCGGCACCAAGATCACCGACATCACCCTCGACCGGGTCTTCATCGGCTCCTGCACCAACGGCCGCATCGAGGACCTGCGGGCGGTGGCGAAGATGGTCGAGGGCCGGAAGGTCCACGCCAACGTCTCGGCCATGGTGGTGCCGGGCTCCGGCCTGGTGAAGCAGCAGGCGGAGGCGGAAGGGCTCGACCGGATCCTCAAGGCGGCCGGGTTCGACTGGCGCGAGCCGGGCTGCTCGATGTGCCTCGGCATGAACGCCGACCGCCTGAGCCCGAACGAGCGCTGCGCCTCGACCTCGAACCGCAACTTCGAGGGCCGCCAGGGCCATCGCGGCCGCACCCACCTCGTCTCCCCCGCCATGGCGGCGGCGGCGGCCGTGGCCGGCCGCTTCGTCGACATCCGCGAGTGGCGCAGCGAGGCCTGAGCCCCGAGCGCCGGGTCGGCCGGGCAATCCCGGCGCGGGGCGAAGAATCCCCGCGCGAGCGGCGAAGAATCCCCGCACAAGCGGATTGACGGCCGGCCCGGCCCCGCCTAAACGAAACCGCGTCGGCGCCGCTCAGCGGCCCCGACGAGCCCAGGTGGCGGAATTGGTAGACGCGCTGGTTTCAGGTACCAGTCTTGCAAGAGGTGAAGGTTCGAGTCCTTTCCTGGGCACCACTTGATTTCCGATTGTCGAAATCAAGATTTTCCGCGGTTTTCCTGCACTGTCGACCCCTGCAGGTCAGCAAAAGAGCCTGACGCGCCAGCCGGACAATTCCTGCGGTTCGCGTATCGGTCATCCTCTCCCAGAATTCCAGTGCTGCTCCGAAGCGCCGCTCGCCGTGCTTTCGACCCTTCGGTCGCGCGACGCGCGCGGTCTACGTGGGGCGTGCGTGATGCGGGGCAGGCAGGCAGCTCGGTCGCGCTGACTCGTTGAGCCACGCGCGTACCCGCTGCGGATGACGCCGTGTTTCGTGACGACGGGGCGATCACCCGTCGCCGAACTGGCGTGACGCGGGTCGATGATCGTTCACCCGCCCCGCTCCGGCCGCGGCGGGTTTTTCGTGTCCCGACATATCGTCAGGTCTGCCTTCACACGAGTCCGCCGCGGCCTGCTTGGTCGCCTCGTGACGCCTGGCGTGCATCCAACGATGCTTGGCGTCGCGTCGATCCTGTTGGCCGCCCAGAACTAGGACGGGCCGGTGGCGGTCTCGACGTAGTAGATCCGGCCGGCCCAAACCCCATCATCCGTGGCCACAAAGCCGCGCCGCGCGTCGCGTTAATCGGGCCATGTGCAGGCCCAGGTGATAGCCATCACTACAGATTTTTCTACAGCGCCACCTTTAAGTTCAGGACGATCCCGTCCGCAAAACGTCTTGCGTCGGCCCAATCCATCATGGGACCGATACGACGGGGTGTCTGAAGCTGCCTTCATACCCGAGTTAAAACTGGAATCGTAAGCTTCAACTCGGGTCATGAAAAAACGGTGCCGGTCGAAAGACTTGAACCCTCGAGCTACCGCTTACAAGACGGTTGTTTGGCCAAGATTACGTGTAAATAAAAATAGTTACATCCTAGGATCTATGCTTCTGGGTTAAGAATATTGCCGCCATTATCGACGATGTATTTATAACAAAAAGAGAGAAGCGTCGATCTTGTTATAGGGCGTAGACCTATTACGCTCACAGCGAATCTATATTCATTGTCACCTATAGAATTGGCTTCTGCGCTATCTACATCCGGATGTTCCCTCATTGCATTTGTAAGATATGCAACCTTCATTCTATCCAAACCGCTAAAGATTATTATAAAATCCTGGAGTTCATCTCTACTGCGGCTCGGGTTCTGGGGCCGGTTTGCTTTCAAAGCACTCACAATCGTTTGCTTCAATGCTTTGATCTCTTCGAGTATGAACTCTTGGCCAGAAACTTCTTTCGTATCAATCTTGGCAACTTTAAAGTCTCCGAAATGTTTTAGGAAAGGCGAATAGCTATCGCTATCTTTCGCGGATCTCAACGTGGAAGAGATCTTAGCTGCCAGCCTCTTCTTGAAGTCGACAATTTTGTCAAAACGTAGATCTCTTGGGTAATTGAGGTGTTCAATGGGCGATGTGTCAAACGAGTAGCTTGTCTTATCATCCTTTATAATTATCGTTGGCTTGTCGAACGCTAGCCTGATGCCTAGCTCAAACATTACGTTCGGGTTTTTTCCGCTGACATCGCAAACAACAATCTCGTTCTCGTATAAATTCTGAACTATCCGTTTCTGTATGACGCCAACGTCTTCCGAGTTGCTAACAAGATTGGCGTTAAATCCCGCTACATCAACTGCTTCAGTTATAATACTAAGAACGTCTGCCCAATGCCCTTCGTCCATCCCGTCGATCGCAGAGATTGGCATTACTATCCCGCATATAGGTTTCGGTTCGGTCGTCATGTGCTCAATGCCCTGCGAGCCCACAGGCTCAGGAGTCTGAGGAGATTAAACGTTTTTAAGATAAACCCAATGAACGCAGGCTTTGGCTAGGCGCTTTGAATACAAGTCAACTTTCTGAGCCCACATATGACACGACGATTCTGAAAGTCGCATGCTCCGGCGGCCTCGGAAGCTCGAACGGTGCGGGAGGCTCAGGAAGAAGTCTTTTGAAATCAAAGGCACAGCTTATCCCGCACCTGAGCTAATTGCCCTTGAATTAATCGAGTCATTCGACAATTTTCCTAGGCGCCGCTTGATTTCTGTACTTCGAAATCAAGATTTCCTCCGATTCCTTCCGCTCTGTCGATCCGTGAAGGATAGAAGAGGAACCTGACGCGCCAGCCGGACAATCCCTGCGGTTCGCGTATTGGTCATCCTCTCCCAGAATTCCAGCGCTGCTTCGAAGCGCTACTCGCCGTGCTTTCGGGCCTTCGGTTGTGCGACGCGTGCGGTCTGCGTGGGACGTGCGTGATGCGGGGCACACAGGCCGCTCGGTCGCCCTGACCCGTTGAACCCCGCGCGTACCCGGTGCGGATGACGCCGTGCTTCGTGAGGACCGACGGGACGGTCGCCCGTCGCCGAACTGGCGTGACGCGGGCCGATGATCGTTCGCCCGCCTCGGCCCGGTCGCGGCGGGTTTTTCGGTCCCACCATCGCCCAAGGCGCCTACACCCGATCTACCGCAGCCTGCTTCGTCGCCTCGTGACCGTCTGGCATGCAGCCGACGGTGCTTGGCGTCCCGCCTCGATTCCACTGACTGCCCGGAACCATATCGCCATGGCGGCGGCCATAACTTCGTAGATCCGGCCGCGGCCGAATCCAGATGATGGCCGTTCACGGCGCATGATCCCGTCGCCTTTTCTGGTTCCCTCAGACGACGCTCGTCCGTCCGATCCCCCCACGCACATCCCCACCCGCATGGATCGGTTTGTGCATCGCGGACGTTTCCGGTTGTGCGTCACAGCATGAGGAGGCCGCGATGTCGTTGGTGACCGAAGCCGCCGAGGATCTGGAGGCGATGGCGCGGGCCGCGCGGGAGGCCATCGATGCCCGGCTGCGGCTCCTCGCGGAGGACGATGGCGGGATGTTCTGGTCCGCCGTGGCGAAGCTCTACGCCCGGGGCCTTCCGGAGATCGCGGTGGCCGCGCCGGCGGGGCTGGGGCTGATCACTCCGGCTCCAGACCATATTCGGCCAGGAGCGCCGCCCGCCGGCCTCGCAGCGCCAGCGCCTTGATGGCATGGCCGCGGCTCGTCCCGAGTAAGGCGGCCGCCATCAGGTTCTGGGAGTCGCGCATCCCGTCCGCCAGCCTGGCCAGTTCCGTGGCGGCCGATTCCTCCGACGCGATGCCCTCCGCCAGGGTGTCGAGCACGGCCTGCACCATGGGAATGAGCTGCGGGTAGCGAACGGCGTTGCTCATCCAGGGTCCCTCTCCCTCAGCGCCCCACGAAGCGCTCCGGGCCGACAGGGCGCCCCGCCCGCGAGCGATCCGCGTCAGGGTAGCGGCCTCGGCGCGAGGGGCCAAGCCGCCGTTCGCCCAAGATCGGCCTTCGGGGACGGTCCGGCCCGCGCAGGATCGTCGCACCGCGCCCGCACCACGGGGGGAGGGCAAGCCGGGGCCGCACGGACAGCCCGCGCCGGATCGGTTCAGAGCGTCACCGCCCGGATGATCTCCGGCTTCGACGCGTGGACGGCCGCGAAGTTCGGCGGGCCCTGGAAGTTCTCGTCGCGCGCATCGTAGCTCCGGAAGGCGACGCCGCGGGGCATGATCGGGCCGAGCACGAAGCCGTATTCGGTCAGGAGGCGCCAGAAATCCAGGAGCAGGAACTTCGAGTAGATGTTGATCATCCCGTACTCGAACTGGATCACCGAGATCCGCCCCTCCGCCAGCATGCGCGAGAAGCCCTCCAGCACCAAGTGCTCGGCGCCCTCGACATCGACCTTGAGGAAGTCGATCCGGGTGATGCCGCGCTCGGCGCAGTAATCGTCGCCGCGGATGACCTCGACGCTGCGCTTGGTCCAGGTGCCCTTGTTGATGGCGGTGCCCTCGATCAGCGAGCTCAGGCCGTCCTTCCTCGGGTTGACGTTGATCTCCACGCGGCCGGGCTTGTCCGACAGGCCGAAATCGTTCGCGACCACCCGGTCGGAGCGCACGTTGGCGACGAACTTGGCGTAGGTCTCGGGCACCAGCTCGAAGGCGTGCAGCTCGGCCCCGGCGAAGCGGGACAGGCAGGCCCTGGCGTACGCGCCCTTGTTGGCGCCGACATCGAAGATCGTCGTCGTCTCGAGGCGCGCGAGCCTGTCGAGGAGGCGGTACTCCCCGTTGGTCTTCATGTCGTAGTTCAGGTTGTTGTAGCCCCTCGCATAGGCGTTCGCCACGCGATAGGCAGCCCTCGAGAGCGGACCGAAATTCTGCGACAGCAGGCGGTTCACCGAGCGAACGGCGCGGTCCAACAGGCTCATGCGTGGGGTCTCCGGAGACAGGACGGCGCGCGGCCTCGAGGGCCCGGTCCCGCCCCGTCACGGGCCGGGGAGGGCCGGATGCTCAGTGCCGCGTGCCGGCGGTCGGTTCCGGGACGGGCTCGAGGGTGACGGCCTCGCTCAGGGGAAATTCGAGCACGATCTCCCCCTCCGCGTCCTCCACGAACAGCACGGCGCCGAGGAGCTGCGGGTCGCTGTCGGCGCCCTGCAGGAGCTGGCGGGCCAGGAGCCGGGCCGCAGTCCAGGCGGCATCCGCGTTCGGCAGTTCGCGGCCGTCGGGGTCCACCACCACGTCGTCGCCGATATGCGTGTGGAAGAAGTAGCGCTGCATCGATGCCGATCCTGTCGCCGCCCGCTGCCGGGCGCTCCCCTCAGATAGGCGCGCGGGCGGCCGCGGGGCAGGGGGCTCAGCGTTTCTTGCCGAGTTCGGCCGCGATGTCCTTGGTCATCCGGCCGACCTTGCGGTGGGCGGTGGTGAGCTGGTCCTGGGTGACGCCCCAGCGCTTCATCCAGAACTCCACCGCCTTGCGCTCGGACAGGTCGAGGCGCTCCTTGTCGATGAAGCCGCGCTTGTCCTTGAGGCCAGCCATGAGAGATCCCGTCCGGTCGGCGGCGGAATGCGCCGGACCGGGATATGGGATGCCGGGCGGCCCGGCGCGAGGTCGCGGGACCCGCCTGCCCGCGCCGCCCGGGGGTCAGCGCGTCGGCGCGCCCGTGCCCCGTCCGGTTGAACCCGGCGAGGCGCCCGAGCCGGCATCGTTGGCGCCGGTGCCGTTGGCCGTGCCGGAGCGGCTCTTGTCGCCCGTGGAGGGGCCGCTGCCGGCGGCGCCCGGGGTGGCGCCGGCGCCGGCATCGTTCGGGCCGGTGGCGTTCGCGGTGCCGGACCGGCTGGTGCCGGAACCGCCCTCGGCCGCGAGGGCGGCCGATCCGAGGGCCAGGGGCGTGGCGAGGGCGGCGGCGAGGGCGAAGGCCCTCAGGGTCTGTGCCATCATGGCGTTTCTCCCGGGTTCGCGAGCGCGGGGCTCGCCACGGGTAACCTCACGCCGGCCCGGGCGGTTCGGGCAGGCCCGCCGGTGCCCCGGATCGCTGTGGACAGGGCGGCGGGCATCTGGCGGGCTGCACAGAAATTGCACAGGCAGGTCTCACGCAGTCCGAGCCAGCAGCCCGAGAAAGTCGATTCCCCGATGTCGCTGACCACACGTCGCCTCCTCATCGCCCTCGGCCTCGGCGCCGCCCTGCTGTCCGCCGCGGGCGCCCGGGCGCAGGAGGCCCTGGCCGAGATCACGCGGACCAAGATGGTCAAGATCGGCATCCCCACCGACTACCCGCCCTACGGCTTCGCCGGGCTCGACCTGCAGCCGATGGGCCTCGACGTCGACGTCGCCAACCTGATCGGGGCGAAGCTCGGCGCCAAGGTCGAGCTGGTGCCCGTGGTGAGCGCCAACCGCATCCCCTACCTGCAGACGAAGAAGATCGACCTCATCGTCTCGACCCTCGGCAAGAACGAGGAGCGCATGAAGATCATCGATTTCAGCGCCGCCTACGCGCCGTTCTACCAGGGCGTGTTCGCCCTGAAGGCGACGAGCATCAAGAGCTTCGACGATCTCGCCGGCAAGTCCGTCGCGGTGACCCGCGGCGCCATGGAGGACGAGATGCTCGGCAAGGTCGCGCCGGCCTCGACCCAGATCCAGCGCTTCGAGGACCAGGCCGCGACCACGGCGGCCTTCGCGGCGGGCCAGACCCAGGTCATCGCCACCAGCGTCTCGAACATCGCTGCCCTGAGCCGCAAGAACCCGAATCTCGGCGCCGAGTACAAGCTCCTCCTGCGCGACAGCCCCTGCTTCGTCGGGATCGCCAAGGGCGAGGACGCCCTCCTGAAGCGGGTCAACGAGATCATCCTGGCCGCCAAGGCCGACGGGACCCTCGAGGCCCTGTCGCAGAAGTGGCTCAAGCGCGGGATCGGCGACCTGCCGCTCTGATCGACGCCCGCCGATGCGGTCCGCCCGGGTGCGGACCGCCCGACCGCCGCCCGCCGGGTCCGTTCGCCGCCATGCCGCTGCAGCTCGATTTCGCGAGTATCCTCGTCCAGTGGCCCCTGCTGCTGCAGGGCGCGGCCTGGACCGTGGGTCTGACCGCTCTGGCGACGCTCCTCGGCGGCGCCGTGGCGGTCGGCTGCGCCTGGGCGCGCTCCGGCGGGCCGGCGCCCCTGCGCTGGCTCGTGGGGGCCTATGTCGAGCTCATCCGCAACACGCCCTTCATCGTGCAGCTGTTCTTCATCTTCTTCGGCCTGCCGGAGATCGGCATCCGCCTCTCGCCGGCGACGGCCTCGATCCTGGCCATGACGATCAACCTCGGCGCCTACGCCACCGAGATCCTGCGCGCCGGCATCGAGGCCACCCCGCGCGGGCAGATCGAGGCGGCCGAGAGCCTCGCGCTCACCCGGGCCCAAGTCTTCACCCGCGTGGTGCTGCCGCCGGCCCTGAAGCGGGTCTGGCCGGCCCTCGTCAGCCAGATCGTCATCGTCATGCTCGGCTCGGCCGTCTGCGGCCAGATCTCCACCGCCGAGCTCAGCTACGCCACCAACCTGATCCAGAGCCGCAACTTCCGCGCCTTCGAGGCCTACATCGTCGGCACGCTGTCCTATCTCGGCCTCGCCATCCTCGTCCGGACCCTGCTCAACTGGGCCGGGCCGCGCTTCCTGTTCGGCCGGTAGGAGGGCGCCATGCCGGAATTCACCCTCTGGGACATCCTGCGCAACCTCGCCCTGGCGGCGCGCTGGACCGTGGCCCTCTCCCTCGTGGCGTTCCTGGGCGGTGCCCTGGTCGGGCTCGGCCTGCTGCTCGCCCGGCTCTCCGGCGGGCCCTGGCTCGGCCGGGCCGTGGGCGCCTATGTCCAGCTGTTCCAGGGCACGCCCCTGCTGATGCAGCTGTTCCTGCTCTATTTCGGCCTCGCCGTGGTGGGCTTCGACACCTCCGCCTGGCTCGCCGCCTGCGTCGCCCTCACGCTCTACAGCTCGGCCTACCTCACCGAGATCTGGCGCGGCTGCGTCGCCGCGATCCCGCGCGGGCAGTGGGAGGCTTCGGCCAGCCTCGCCCTCAGCTTCGGCCAGCAGTTCCGCCACATCATCCTGCCCCAGGCCCTGCGGATCGCGGTGGCGCCGACGGTGGGCTTCCTCGTCCAGGTGGTGAAGGGCACGGCGCTGGCCTCGGTGATCGGCTTCGTGGAGCTGACCAAGGCCGGCGGCATGATCGCCAACGTCACCTACGAGCCGATGCTGACCTATGCCTGCGTGGCGCTGATGTACTTCGTCCTGTGCTTTCCCATCAGCCTCACCGCCCGCGTCCTCGAAAGGAAACTCGCATGAGGAAACGCGCATGAGGATTTTCGAATGAGGACCCCCGCATGAGCGTCGCCCCGAACCCGACGCCGGCCGGCCCGGGCGAGCCGCACACCCGGGTCGGTGCCCCGATCCTGCGCATCACGGCCCTGCGCAAGTCCTACGGCACGCACGAGGTGCTGCGCGGCATCGACCTCGACGTGGCGCGCGGCGAGGTGGTGGCGATCATCGGCAAGAGCGGCTCGGGCAAGAGCACGCTGCTGCGCTGCATCAACGGCCTGGAGGTGTTCCAGCAGGGCTCGCTGATCGTCGACGGCCGGCACCTGCTCTACGACAACCCGAAGGCCATGCGCGAACTGCGCCAGGGCGTCGGCATGATCTTCCAGAACTTCAACCTGTTCCCGCACCTCTCGGTGGGGCGCAACGTGATGCTGGCCCCCCACCTCGTGAAGAAGCGGCCTGGGGCGGAGAACGAGTCCCGCGCCCGCCAGCTCCTCGCCCGCGTGGGCCTGGCCGAAAAATTCGACGCGATGCCGGACAAGCTCTCGGGCGGGCAGCAGCAGCGGGTGGCGATCGCCCGGGCGTTGGCCATGGACCCGGCGATCATGCTCTGCGACGAGATCACCAGCGCCCTCGATCCGGAACTCGTCGGCGAGGTCCTGCGCGTGGTGGAATCCCTGGCCGAGGAGGGCATGACCCTGCTGATGGTCACCCACGAGATGAGCTTTGCCCGCAAGGTCGCCAACCGGGTGATCTTCATGCACCAGGGGCTCGTCCACGAGATCGGGCCGCCGGCCGAGATCTTCGGGGCGCCGCGAACCCCGGAACTGCGCCAATTCCTGTCCTCGCTGCAGGATTGAGGGAGGGCTCGCCTCAGGCCGCCTGGGCGGGCTCGATATCCTCGTGCGAGGGCTCGTAGGCGCACCAGTGGCAGTAGCCCTTGTCGGCCGCCTTAGGCGCATTGCGCTGCGAACAGCGGGGACAGACCAGCACGGACAGGGTGTTCCCGCGCAGGCGGGCGAAGCCGCGGCCGCGGAAGGTGACGGCCACCGACTCTCCGGGCTGGGAATCAGGGCTGGCTGACATCGAGACTCCTGGTTTCGCGATCCACGAGGACCAACGGCCAACCTTCGCATCGGTTCAGGGCGATCCCCAGGGCGATGCCGCCCCGCCGCCCGGCGGGCGGGTCAGACCCGGCGCTCGGGAGGCGTCTCAGGCCGAAAGCCGGGCCGCGCCGGGCTCCTCCGGGGTCGAGGCCGGCGCGAAGCGGGCATCGACGGCCGCCATGGTCCGGTCCAGCAGCGGCGACAGGCCGGCGATCTCCGCCTCGGCCGGAAGCACGGAGCCGGAGCGTGCCCCGGCCTCGATCGCGCCGAGCGCGTCCGCCAGGGCGCGTCCGCCGACGTTGAGGCTCATCGACTTCAGGCTGTGCGCCGTGCGGGCCACCGCCTCGGCATCGGCGCCGACCGCCGCCATCCGCAGGTCCGCGAGCGCCTTCGGGGCGTGCTCGCGGTAGAGGCCGAGCACCCGGGCGGCGAAATCGCCCCCGGCCCGCGCCGCCATGTCGACCAGGCCCGCGACGACGTCCTCGTCGAGGAGACCGCCGGCATCCGGCTCCGGCGCCGGAGCGGCGGCGGGGGCGACCGGAGCCTCGGCTTGCGGCAGCCGCGCGGTCTCGGCCTCGGGCCGCAGGAAGCCCGCGAGGATCTCGGCCAGGGCCGCGAGGGTGAAGGGCTTGGCGAGCTTGGCGTCCATCCCGGCATCCCGCCAGGCCTCGGCACCGGCCCCGACCACGTGGGCGGTGAGGGCGACGATGGGGGTGCGGGCACGGCCCTGCGCGACGGCCTCGGCCCGGATGGTCTCGGCCGCGGCGTAGCCGTCGAGCACCGGCATGCTGCCGTCCATGAGCACGAGGTCGAAGGCGTGGTCGCGGCAGGCCTCCACGGCCAAGCGCCCATCCTCCACCAGGGTGACGGCGGTGACGCCGCAGCGGGCCAGGGCCTCGCGGGCGACCTCGCGGTTCACCGGGCTGTCATCGGCCACGAGGATGCGCGCGGAGGGGAATTGCGGCAGGCGGGCGCGGACGGCCGGGCCGGCCGCGCGCGTGGCGAACGGCGTCCCGTCGGCGAGCGCCGCCAGGGCGGTGCGCCATTCCTCCTGAACCACCGGCCAGGCGAGGAGGTGGTCGGCCCAGCCCGCCTCGAGGATCGGGGCCGCGGCGGGGTCGCCGAGGCGGGCCAGGGCCAGGACCCGCCCGGCACCGGTCGGGCGGCGTCCGAGGGCCAGGATCGTCGCCGCGTCGGCGATCCAGTGGGCAATGCCGGCCGCGTCGTTCTCCGGTGCCAGGGGGGAGAACCCGGCCCCGGCGAGGCGGAGCGAGAGGCTGTCGCGGGTGGCCTCGCCCGGCACGGCGACGACGATCCGGGCTCCGCCGGCATCCACGTTCCGGGCGGGAACGTCGATCGCCTCCAGGGGCAGCTCGGCCCAGAAGGTGGAGCCTTCGCCGAGCACGCTCTCGACGCCCATGCGGCCGCCCATGGCGAGGGCGAGGCGATGGGCGATCGAGAGGCCGAGGCCGGTGCCGCCGAAGCGCCGGGTGGTCGATTGATCGACCTGCGCGAAGGCCGAGAACAGGCTGCCGACCTTGTCGGCCGGGATGCCGACGCCGGTATCGCGCACGCTGAGCCGCAGCATCCCGGCGCCGCCGGGCTCCAGCCGCACCAGCACCGAGCCCGAGGGGGTGAACTTCAGGGCGTTGTTGACGAAGTTGCCGAGGATCTGGCCCAGGCGCACCGGGTCGCCGGTCACCCGGCGCGGCACGTCCGGCGCCACGTAGGCGGCGAGGTCGAGGCCGTTCTCGACGGCCTTCTCGGCGAAGAGCGAGATCACCGTGTCGACGATCTCCGACGGGTCGACGGGGATGCGCTCCAGGTCGAGCTTGCCCGCCTCCACCTTCGCGAAGTCCAGGATGTCGTTGATGATCGCCAGCAGGCTCTGCCCGGAGCGCGCGACCACCTCGGCGTAGCGCTGCTGGCGCTGCGGCAGCTCGGAGGCCGCCAGGAGTTCGGCCATCACCAGCATGCCGTTCAGCGGCGTGCGGATCTCGTGGCTCATGGTGGCGAGGAAGGACGACTTGGCGGCATTGGCGGCCTCGGCCGCCTGCTTGGCCTCGTGCAGGTCGGCCGTGCGCTCCGCGACGTCGGCCTCCAGGCGCTGCATGTGCCGCGCCAGGCGCGCGTCGCGCTCGCGCACGGTCTCGAGGAGCGCGTTGAACGAGCGCGCCAGCACCCCGACCTCGTCGTCGCGCACGATCGTGGCGGCCTGGCTGTAATCCTCCCCGATGCGGACGCGGTCCATGGTGCCGGCGAGGGCCGCGATCGGCTGGGTGATCGCCCGCTGGATCGCGTAGGAGATCGCGAAGCCCAGGACCATGACGAGGCTGGAGATCAGGGCCGAGGTCCGCAGCAGGGCCAGCAGGCGTTCGGGGAGGTCTGCGAGGTCGGAGACGAGGATCAGGCTGCCGACCCGCCGGCCCGCCTCATCGATCGGCACCGCGACCAGGGCGGTCCGGCTGGTGATCAGCGCCAGGGGCGACTGCCCTTTTCGCAGGTCGAAATCGTCGGCGAGGCGGGCGGTGAGGCCGCGATCCGCCAGGATCGAACCGTCCGGACGCTCGATGGCGGCGTAGACGAGTTCGGAGGCGCCGCGGTCACCGCCGGCGCGGTCGTCCGCCGGGTCCTGGTCGGGTTCGAGATCGCCCCGGCCGAACTTGCCGATGGCGTTCAGGACGCGGCCCGCCGCCGCCGCGTCCCCGGCCGCCGTGGCCCGGGCGCCCGAGGCGGCGAGCACGTTGGCGATGGCGACGAGGGAGTCGCGCTTGTCGTTGGCGTAGCGGTTCACCTCCTGCCAGAGCGAGAGCAGCGTTCCGGCCAGGAAGGCGAGGGCCACGGAGGCGAACACCGCCAGGGCGAGGCGTCCGGCCAGGGTGCGCTTCCGGCGCGGATGCCGGGCGGACGGGTGAGGATCGCCGGAGCGGGCGGGCGCGGGCCGTGGGTCGGTCATGGTCGCGCCAGGCTAGAGGATGTTGGTTGGAAGGGTCTTAATCGTCGCCGGTGAACGCTCCCGCATCGCCGGATGAACGCGCCGCGTGGCGTGGTTCGAACGCCGGCATCGTGCAATCACGGCGTGAACCGGAAGACGACGGGACGATCAGGCGTTCACCGGCCGTCTCCGAGATCTGCGATGACGGTGGACAGGGCCGCGCAGATGCATCGCGGCGCGGACCGAACCCTTCAGGTTTCATCACGAAGGGGATCCTTTCGGCTCGGTTTGCCGGATTCTTAAGCGCTCGCATCTACAGCGAGACTGGGCCACCGACAGCCCGTCCCCATCCTCTCTCGGCAGGTCGCCCGATCCGTTCTCCGCCCGTCCCCATGTGCGATCCTGAAAATCCGGGCGCCGACGGTCTCGGCGTCCAAGGTCTCGGCGTCCAAGGTCTCGGCGCCGAAGGTCCCGGCTCGGCAACTTCCGGCCGCGGCGCGGCGCGGTGGCGCCTGCGCGTGCGCGCGGCCCGCGGCCGGGCCGGGCGGTTCCGGCAGGATCAGTCCGGTGCCATGGCGGTCGAGTTCGCCCTGATCCTGTTTCCGCTCTGCGTGCTGATCTTCTTCGTCCTGGAGACCGCGCTGGTATTCTGGCTGACCTCGGCCCTGGACAACGGCCTCGATGCCTCGATGCGGCAGTTCTACGTCCAGTCCGGCGGCTCGGCGACCTCGCTGGTCGATTCCGTGCGCAGCGAGATCTGCCGCCAGGTCTCGCCGTTCGTGCGCTGCGAGAACCTGAAGGTCGATATCGGGGTCTACGACAGCTTCACCCGGATCGACCGCACCAGCCCCATCGATGCCGCATCGGGCACGTGGCGGACGGATTTCGGCATCCAGCACGGCTGTCTCACGAAGGGGAGCGTGGTGGTGGTCCAGGCCGCCTTCGCCCAGCACACCTTCCAGAAGTTCGGCGTGGTGAAGAACCAATTCCAGAACGGCAGCTGGCTCATCAACGCCACCTCCGTGCTGCAGCTCGAAGGCAATTCCACCGGCGGCTCCGGCTGCTGAGGCATGTCCCGCGCGCGTTCCCGCCCCGTGATCGTGATCCGCCGGATGGGTGAGGGGCCCGCCCTGCGTTTCGCGCGGGCCGAGGACGGCGTGGCGATCGTCGAGTTCGCCCTGATCGTGCCGGTGTTGCTGCTGATCTATTTCGGGACCGTGGAACTCACGAGCGCGATGCGCAACATCCGCAAGGTCGACATCCTGTCCCGCACCATCGGCGACACGCTGTCCCAGCGCACGATGCCGACGGCGGCCGAGGTCAACGACGTGTTCCAGGTCGCCCCCATCGTGCTCGCGCCCTTCGACAGCACCGGCGTGCGGATGACCGTGAGCGCGGTCGGGGTGGTCGGCGACAGCGAGACCGGCCCGCTCCGGGTCTGCTCCAGCGTCGCCGCGTCGGATTCGCCGGTCCGGGTCCCCGGCACCCCGGCGCCCGTCGCCGACGCCGACAGCATCCAGCCCAAGGGGACGCGCCTGCTCCTCGTGGAGATCAGCGCCACCTACAAGCCGGTGGCCGGCTCGGCCTTCTTCAAGGAGGGAAGCGCGGGCTTCGCCATCACCCGCAAGACCCTGTGGCCCGTCCGCTACGGCCGGCGCTACGCCAGCATGAGCCCCGAGGTCGTCCTGGGGAACGGCGCCGCCTGTCCGCCCCGCTGACGCGGCCCCTCACGGCCCGCCCGCCGCCTGCCCGGCCGAGCGGGTTCTACTGCGTCAGCTGCGTGTCGGCCGAGCTCGGTCCGACGCCGGCCGGCACCGGCACGTCGCTGCTGCCGTAGCGGGCGTTCAGCATCAGGTTGGGGCCGTCGTAGAGATTGATCGTCCGGGCGATGATCACCGTATAGGCCGACTGGTCGGCGACCGGCTTCTTCGAATCGATGATGAGGCGGCCGAGGGGCAGGTAG
Organism: Methylobacterium sp. TK31; assembly: GCF_055361545.1. Taxonomy (NCBI): domain Bacteria; kingdom Pseudomonadati; phylum Pseudomonadota; class Alphaproteobacteria; order Hyphomicrobiales; family Methylobacteriaceae; genus Methylobacterium; species Methylobacterium sp. TK31. The sequence goes on from NZ_CM143964.1 coordinate 4,848,768, forward strand.
ATCGTTCCGAGCAGCGTGCGGGCGTTGTCGCTGATGATGCGGTACTCGCGCAGAGCGACGATGCCGCCCGGGGCGGGCTTGGCCTTGCCCTTTCCGCTGAGCGGGACGGGAAGGATGGCGGGGATCGTCGCGTTGCGGTCCTCGAAGAAGAGCAGGCCCGCCAGCAGGCCGTCCTTCGGCGCGGTGAGGCTCACGGTGCTCTTCTCGTCGAAGAGCAGGCCGCCGCGCAGGCCGGTGAAGTAGAAGCCCGTGTTGACCCCGCTGAGGCTGCCGCCCTTGTCGACGACGAGGGGGCCGTCCTTCAGGATATAGATGCCGGGCATCAGCGTCACCACGGCACCCTTGGTGATGTGCAGGCCGCCGCAATAGGTCCCGGGCTGCAGGGTGACGTTCCCGCTCACGACGTTGACCCCGTAGATCAGGTCGTCGATGCCGTCGACGAACTTCTTCGGGTCGACGAAGAAGCCGAGGTTGATGCAGGAGCCCGGGGTCGGGCCCTGCCGGTCGAGCAGGGGATCGCGCAGGGCGGGGCAGCCGGTGGCCGGCGGCGGCGTGAAGTTGGCGCCCGAGCCCGAATAGCCCCCGGCTGAGCAGGTGGAGAGGGCGGTGGCCACGGCCGCGTTCTCGCCCTGGATGCCCTCCGGGTGGGTGGAATTCGAGTAGAGCGAGCAGTCGGTGGCGGTGATGCGGGCCGCGCTCTCCAGGTGGAAGGCGCCGATCGCCTGGCGGTCGAGGGCGAGCAGGCACAGCCGCGTGGTGCCGGCGAGCTTCGCCGTCGAGGTCACGCTGACCTCGAGGCTCGGGATGTTGAGGAGCTTGCCGAAGGACAGGGCGACCTGCTCGGTCAGGGTGAGCCGGATCCCCGAATGGTTGTTGAGCACCGTGGCCGTGACGGCCGGGGGCGTCGCGCTGCTGCCCCGGGCCTGGGCCAGGGCCATGGCCTGTGCGGTGCGGATCGCCGCCGCGTCGTCGGCATTGGCGAGCTTGAACTGGTTGACGCCGGCGATGCTGCCGCTGTCGGCGGCACGCTGGAGCTCGGCCCGCCGCTTGACCAGGGAGGCGTAGTCGATGGCCGCCGCGCTCAGACCGGTCAGGATCGGAAACAGCAGCGCGACGATCACGAGGACGCCGCCGCTTCGGTCGCGCTTCAGCCGTGCGAGGAGAGGAAGAGGGCTGCCGATCGTCATCGCGCCCTCATAGGCAGAGCCGGGTTGCCAGAGGCTGAAGCGGATTGTCGAAAATCCCGTTCATCCGTCGCGGGCTGCCGTTTCAGGAGGCCAGCCGGACCTCGGCGTCGCTCCGGTCCGCCGCCGCACCGGCCCGGAGCGGCGCCTGGCCGTGGGCCCGCAGGAAGGCGTCGACGCAGCGCGGGTCGAAATGCGTGCCCGCCTGGTCGCGCAGGAAGGCGAAGGCCTCCTCCTGGGACCAGGCCCGCTTGTAGGGGCGGTTCGAGGTGAGGGCGTCGAACACGTCGGCGACGGCGACGATGCGGCCGCTCAGGGGGATCGCCTCGCCGCGCAGGCCCCAGGGATAGCCGGTGCCGTCCCAGCGCTCGTGATGGGTGGCGGCGATCTCCGCCGCGAGCTGGACGAGCGGCGACGAGCTGCCCTCCAGGATGCGGCGCCCGCGCTCGGCGTGCAGTTCCATCTCGCTGCGCTCCACCGGGGTGAGCGGGCCGGGCTTGAGCAGGATCGCGTCGGGCACGCTGATCTTGCCGACATCGTGCATGGTGGAGGCGAGGCCGAGTTCGCGAACCTCGGCCTCGGGCAGGCCGAGGGCCCGGGCCGTGACGGTGACGTAGGCCGCGACCCGGGCGACATGGTCGCCGGTCTCGGTGTCGCGGTGCTCGGCCGCCTTCATCAGCATCGTGACGATCTCGCGCTCGCGCGCCTCGATCACCGCGGTCGCGGCCTTGACCTCGCGGTCGAGCCAGGCGGCGCGGTCCCGCTGCTCCAGGCGGGCGCGGTTCAGGGCCAGGAGATTGGTGACCCGCGCCCGGACCTCGGACGCCTCGAAGGGCTTGCCGATGAAGTCGGTGACGCCGCTCTCGAGCGCCTCGCGGCGCAACGCGCGCGCGCTCATGCTCGTCACCATGACGAAGGGCACGTGCGCGAAGCCCGGAACCGCCTGCGCGGCCTTGAGGAAGGCGAGGCCGTTCATGCCCGGCATGTCGAAGTCGGAGATCGCCACGCCGATCGTCTCGGCCTGGGCCTGGACGAAGGCCAGGGCGGCGGTGGGCTCGGTGAACGCCACCGTCTCGCAGCCGGGCAGGCCGCGGATGGCCTCGCCCATCAGAACATTGTTCAGCGGGTCGTCGTCGAGGATCAGAACATACATCAAAACTCAACCATCAGACGATCGCCCTAACCTCCACTCATGGGGCATGCTCCTCTACAAATGGTTGAACTGACTTTCTCATTGTTGTGAAGAGGGCGCCCTTCGTCTCTGCCTCGCGTGACCGTTCCGCCCCGCCTGTCGCGGTCGGCCGCGAGACACGCCTTCATGCAAAGGGCCGGATGCGCGGCCCGGGAGCCGCGCATCCGGCCCCCGGCCGGTTCGTGGTGGAGAGGGCGCCCTACTCGGCGGCGATCTGCCTGGGCCGGACCGCCTCGACGCGGGCGGCGCAGAACTTGAACTCCGGGATCTTGCCCATGGGATCCAGGGCCGGGTTGGTGAGCAGGTTGGCGGCGGCCTCGGCGTAGCAGAACGGCATGAAGATCATGCCCACCGGCACGTCGCGGTCGGACCGGACCTTGAGCTCCACCGCGCCGCGGCGGGTCTCCAGGCGCATGGTGTCGCCGGGCTCCAGGCCGAGGCGGTAGAGCTCCTTCGGCGCCATGAAGGCCACCGCCTCCGGCTCCAAGGCGTCGAGGACGCCCGAGCGCCGGGTCATCGAGCCGGTGTGCCAGTGCTCCAGCACGCGGCCCGTGGAGAGCACCATCGGGAACTCGGTGTCGGGCACCTCGTCCGGCGGCACGATGTGGGCCGGGACGATCTTGGCCCGTCCGCTCGCCGTCGGGAAGCCGGCATAGAAGATGATCTCGTTGCCGGGCTGGTCGGGACCGTCGACCGGGTAGGTCACGGCGCCCTCGCGCTCCAGCCGCTCCCAGGAGATGTTCTTCAGAGAGGGCATCACCTGCGCCATCTCGGTGAAGATCTCGGCCGGACCGGTGTAGTTCCAGTCGAGGCCGAGGCGGCGGGCGAGTTCCTGCAGGATCCACCAATCCTGGCGGGCGTCGCCCGGCGGCGGGACGACGGGCTTGGCGATCTGCACGCGCCGGTCGGTGTTGGTGAAGCTGCCCGCCTTCTCGGCGAAGGCGGAAGCCGGCAGCACCACGTCGGCGTGGAAGGCGGTCTCGGTCAGGAACAGGTCCTGCACCACGAGGTGGTCGAGCATCGCCAGGGCGTGCCGGGCGTGGTTGAGGTCGGGGTCCGACATCGCGGGGTTCTCGCCCTCGACGAACATACCCTTGATCTCGCCTGCATGGATGGCGCGCATGATCTCGACCACGGTCAGGCCGTTCTTCGGATCGAGGGACTGGCCCCAGAACGTCTCGAACAGGTCGCGGACGGTCTCGTTCTCCACCGACTGGTAGTCCGGATAGACCATCGGGATCAGGCCGGCATCGGAGGCGCCCTGGACGTTGTTCTGGCCGCGCAGGGGGTGCAGGCCGGTGCCGGGACGGCCGATCTGGCCGGTGGTGAGGGCGAGCGCGATCAGGCAGCGCGAGTTGTCGGTGCCGTGCACGTGCTGACTGACGCCCATGCCCCAGAAGATGATCGAGGCGCGGGAGCGGGCGTAGAGCCGGGCGACCTCGCGCAGGGTCTCGGCGTCGATGCCGCAGACCGGCGCCATCTTCTCCGGCGTGAACTCGACGATGCGCTCGCGCAAGGCCTCGAAGTTCTCGGTGTACCCGGCGATGTACTGCTCGTCGTAGAGCTTCTCCGTCACGATGACGTTCAGCATCGCGTTGAGCATCGCCACGTCGGAGCCCGGCTTGAAGGCGAGGTGCCTGTAGGCGTGCCGGGACAGGACCTGCCGGCGCGGATCCATGATGATCAGCTTGGCGCCGCGCTCCTTGACCGCGTTCTTGATGAAGGTCGCGGCCACGGGGTGGTTCACCGTCGGGTTGGCGCCGATGATGACGATGACCTCGGCATCGAGGGCCGCCGAGAACGGGGCCGAGACGGCGCCCGAGTTCAGGCCCTCCATCAGGGCCGCCACCGACGAGGCGTGGCAGAGCCGGGTGCAGTGGTCGACGTTGTTCGAGCCGAAGCCGAGGCGGACCAGCTTCTGGAAGAGGTAGGCCTCCTCGTTCGAGCCCTTGGCCGAGCCGAAGCCCGCCAGCGCCTTGCGGCCGACCGTGTCGCGGATGTGCTTGAGGCCGCCGGCGGCGCGCTCCAGCGCCTCTTCCCAGGTCGCCTCCCGGAAGTGGGTCCAGGGATTGGCCGGATCGACCTGGTCGTTGGCGTCCTTGGCGACGTTGTCGAGGCGGATCAGCGGCTTCGTGAGCCGGTGGGGGTGGTGGACGTAGTCGAAGCCGAAGCGGCCCTTCACGCAGAGGCGGTTCTGGTTGGCCGGCCCGTCACGCCCCTCGGCATAGACGATCTTGTCGTCCTTGACCTTGTAGGAGACCTGGCAGCCGACGCCGCAATAGGGGCAGAGCGAATCCACCTCGCGGTCGGGATAGACCGTGCGGGTCTGGCTGTCGTCGAGGTAGGCCGCCGGCATCAGCGCGCCGGTCGGGCAGGCCTGGACGCACTCGCCGCAGGCGACGCAGGTGGACTGGCCCATCGGGTCGTCGAAGTCGAACACCGGCTTGGCGCTGGCCGAGCGGTAGGCCATGCCGATGACGTCGTTGACCTGGACCTCGCGGCAGGCGCGGACGCAGAGGTTGCACTGGATGCAGGCGTCGAGGTTCACCCGCATGGCCGGGTGGCTCCAGTCGCCCTCCCAGCGCTGGGCCGCCGGGAAGCGGCTCTCGCTGATCTCGACATGGTCGGCCTGCGCCCAGAAATGCGAGGTCGGATCGTGCGAGATCTCCCGGGCCGGCTGGTCGGCGACCAGGAGCTCCATCACCATGGCGCGGGCCTTGGTCGCCCGCTCGGAAGCGGACTTCACCTTCATGCCGACGCCGGGCACCCGCTTGCACGAGGCGGCGAGCACGCGCTCGCCCTCGATCTCGACCATGCAGGCGCGGCAATTGCCGTCCGGCCGGTAGCCCGGGGCGGGCTTGTGGCAGAGGTGGGGGATGTGCGTGCCGAGGCGCTGGGCGACGGCCCAGATCGTCTCACCGGGCGCGGCCTCGACCTGCTGACCGTCGAATTCGAAGATCACGCCGGGAATGCCGGCGGGCATCTCCTTGAGGCCGAAGGTGCCGCTCGGGGCCGGACCCGCCTGGCCGCCCGACTGGGTGCCCTCGGAATAGGTGCTCCCGGCGCCCGGGTTGGCGCCGTCCGCCTTGCCGCCCGCATCCTGCGGGCCGGTGGGGGTGGTGGCGTGGGCTCCGCTGAGACCAGAGTTCTGTGTGCCGCTGCTCATGGTTCCGCTCCAGTCATGGCGCAGGAAAATCGGGGGTCGGGCAGCCGCCGCGAGGGGCGGCCGCGCCGTCGGATCGGGGACGGATCGCTACTCGGCCGCGATCCGTTGCGGCGACGGGAACAGGTCCGGGAAGTACTTGATCACGGTGGTGAGCGGGTTCGACGCCGCCTGGCCGAGCCCGCAGATCGAGGCGTCGCGCATGCATTGCGAGAGTTCGCCCAGGAGATCGGTGTCCCAGACGTCGTTCTCCATCATCACGCGCGCCTTCTGCGTGCCGGACCGGCAGGGCGTGCACTGCCCGCAGGACTCGTCCTCGAAGAACCGCATCAGATTCAGGGCGGCGCCGCGCACGTCGTCCCGGTCCGACAGGACGATGACGGCGGCCGAGCCGATGAAGCAGCCGTATTTCTCGAGGGTGCCGAAATCGAGGGGGATGTCGTCCATGCTGGCCGGCAGAATGCCGCCCGAGGCGCCGCCCGGCAGGTAGGCCGCGAAGCTGTGCCCGTCGCTGATCCCGCCGCAATATTCCTCGATCAGCTCACGGATGGTGAGGCCCGCGGGGGCGAGCTTCACGCCCGGCTCCTTCACGCGCCCCGACACCGAGTAGGAGCGCAGGCCCACCCGGCCGTTGCGGCCGTGGCTCTTCCACCAGTCGGCGCCCTTCTCGACCAGGTCCCTGACCCAGTAGAGGGTCTCGACGTTGTTGATCAGGGTCGGACGGTTGAACAGGCCGACCTGGAACGGGAAGGGCGGCTTGTGGCGCGGCAGGCCGCGCTTGCCCTCCAGGGATTCGATCAGCGAGGATTCCTCGCCGCAGATATAGGCGCCGGCCCCCCGGCGCAGGTGGATGCGCGGGCCGCCGGCCGGAAGCCGGGCGATCTCGCGGGACAGAATCTCGCGGGAGATCGGGTACTCGTCGCGCAGGTAGATGTAGACGTCCTCAGCCTCCACCACGTGGGCGCCGATCAGCATGCCCTCGAGGAAGCGGTGCGGATCGGCGTTGAGGTAGAGCTGGTCCTTGAAGGTGCCGGGCTCGCCCTCGTCGCCGTTCACCGCCATGAGGCGGGGACCGGGCTCGCCGCGCACCGAGCGCCACTTGCGCCCCGTGGGGAAGCCGGCGCCGCCGAGGCCGCGCAGGCCGCCGTCGTCGAGGACCTGCAGGATCACGTCGATGCCGAGCTCGCCCGAGCGCAGACGGTCGAGGACGGCGTAGCCGCCGCCGGCCCGGTAGGCGTCGTAGTCGGGATAGGCCGGCAGGTGGGCGTGGGTGTCGCCGGCCTCGACCGCCGCCTTGACGCTGGCCACATCGGCCTTGTGCAGGAAGTTGTGGCCGACCTCGACCGCCGGGGCGTGGTCGCAGAGGCCGACGCAGGGCGCGCGCACCACGCGCACCCCACTGCCGAGGGTCTCGCGCAGGGCCTCCATCAGGGGCTCGGCGCCGAACATCGCGCAGGTGAGGCTGTCGCAGACGCGCACGGTCAGCGCCGGCAGGTCGGCGTCGCCGTCCTTGAGCACGTCGAAATGCGCGTAGAACGTCGCGGTCTCGAACACCTCGGCGAAGGCCAGACCCATCTCGTCGGCCAGCGCCGCGAGATGCGCTGCGCCGATCTGGCCGTAGGTGTCCTGGACGAGGTGCAGGTGCTCGATCAGGAGGTCGCGCTGCCGAGACCGGTCACCCAGCAGGCGCTCGATCTCGACCTTGGCCACCGGCTCGACCTGACGTCCCTTCGGAACCGGTCGCGCGCGGTTGCGCCCCTTGCCGGGGTGATCGAAGCGGCGAACCTCGCCGATGTCATGGCCCTTGTCGTGGCCGATGTCATGCGCACTCATGCGTTCATTCTACCCCTTTGGTATTCAAAATACCAGATTCTGCGCAGTGTTCTTATAGGCCTCCCCTTAGCAGCACATCATAAAAATTCCGATGTGATTTTGGCCCTGCGTCACTGGCCGCCATAGGCGCGCAGCGGCCGGCCGGCCTCCGAGCGCTGGACGAAGGACGGCGCGGCGTCGGCCGGCAGCGCGGCGACGCGCGGGCCGACCACGGCGCCGAGGTCGAGCTCGAAGGCGTCGAGAGCCTCGTTGACCCGCGCCACGGCGTCCTCGCCGAGGGCCTCCGCCCGGGGACGGTCGAGGCCCGCTCCGCGCAGGGTGTCGCGCACCGCCTCGAGCAGCTCCGGCGTCAGCGGCGGCGCCGCCTCGTCGGCATAGCCCCGGGCGACGATCTCGGCCCAGTCGGCCTGGGCAGAGGTGTGGGATTCGGTCATCGATGCGGCTCCAAGTCGCGCGTGTGGATCTTCGCGCGTGTGAAGTCTCAACGCGCGGCGCGGCCATTCAGGCATGCGGCGTCGTCAATAGCCCCGCCCCCGGTCGATCCCGGCCGGTACCCGGCCCGTCCGGCGGAACTCGGCCACCGCCTCGGCGACGATGGCGGCGGCCGAGGTCAGGTCCGTCGGGGCCGCGACGTGGGGCAGGATCGTGATCCGGGGATGCGCCCAGAGCCGGTGCTCCGGGGGCAGGGGCTCCTCGGGGAAAACGTCGAGGATCGCGTGGCCGAGGGCGCCCGTCGCCAGGGCGTCGAGGAGGTCGTCCTCGACGACGTGGGCGCCGCGCCCGAAATTCACCAGGGCCGCGCCCGGCGGCAGGAGCCGGAAGGCCTCCGCATCGAGGATGCCCCGGGTCGCCGGCGTCAGCGGCAGCAAGTTGACCAGGATGTCCGCCGCCGCGAGGCTCTGGGCGAAGCCCTCCGGGCCGCTGGCGACCGGGAAGGCCCCCGACGCAGCGCCGGACCGGCTCCAGCCCCGGACGGGAAAGCCGATGGCCCGGAGGAGGTCGGCGGCGGCGCGGCCCATCTCGCCCAGACCGAGGATCGTCACGCGGCGCTCGCCGGCCGGTCGGACCGGATGCTGGTGCCAGGTGCCCGTCCGCTGCTGCGCCGTGTAGAGCGGGAAGTCGCGGTGCAGGCCGAGCACCGCCGCCGCCACCGCCTCCGCCATGGCCCGCGCGAGGGTCGGGTCGACGAGGCGGCGCACCGGCACGTCGGGCAGGGTGGGGTCGAGGACGAGGCGGTCGACGCCGGCCCAGAGGCTCTGGATCCAGCGCAGGTTCGGCAGGCCCGCGAGGGAGCCGGCCGGCGGGTTCGCCACGATGGCGATCTCGGCGTTGTCGGCGGTGTCCGCCTCGGCGCGGGCCGCGATCCGCTCCCCCGGCATCGCCGCCGCGAGGGCCTCGCGCCAAGCGGTCTCCTCCGCGGCGGGCAGGCTGGTCACGAGGAGCAGGGGCGCGGGCATGGGATCGGAATCTCCGTGGGCTCGCCCCTGCATAGACCGCCGGCGCAAGCCCGGGTGACGAGACCCGCATGAAAGCGGCCGAATAATCCCCGCGGTCGCGCAGCATCACGTTGGCGTGACCGATAAGCAACATATCATTTCTATCGCATTGCTCAGCGTTTTCCCGCTTGAACGGTGAGATTTGAGCAAGATACAAATTTTCGACCGACGCAAAAAAGCGAAACTTATACCGAAAATGTTGGCGGAAATTGCCTGCGTTTTATCGGTTTTGCGCGCGCTATAGGCATTCTGTGGCGGTTTTCGTTCATTTGTACGCCGTTCGGAGACATCTATGTCCGATCCCTCGCGCCGCAGGCCGCTCCGTGCCGCCGGGCTGAGCTTCCTCCTCTGTGCCGGCGTCTCGCACGCGGCCTTCGGCCAGAGCGCCGGGTACCAGGATCCCGGCCGCGTCGGCGATGCCGCGAGCTGGCGCACGCCGGAATATCTCGCCGATTTCGGCCTCGCCTCGATGAACGCCGACCAGGCCTATGCGCGCGGCATCACCGGCCGGGGCGTCGTGGTCGGATCGGTGGATTCGGGCTTCCTCGCCACCCATCCGGAATTCGCCGGACGCGTCACCGCGCTCACCAACACCGGCACCTTCCGGGCGGACGGCTACCGCTACGAGACGGCGGCGGGCGTGCGATCGAGTTTCTTCAAAGCCGGAGACGCCTATTCGGTGCCGGGCACTTGGATCCAGGGCGTCAACGACGACCACGGCACCCATGTCGACGGCACCATCGTGGCCAATCGCGACGGCGTCGGCATGCACGGCGTCGCCTTCGGCGCGACCCTGCTCGCCACGAACACCAACGGCACCGATTCCTCGATCTACGGCACCAACCAGGACTACAACTACTTCAAAAGCGCCTACGGAAACCTCGTCGCGCAGGGCGCGCGGGCGATCAACAGCAGCTGGGGCAGCCCGCCGCCGCCCGAGAACTACAACACCCTGGCGGGTCTGTTCTCGGCCTATGCCAAGTTCCCGCGCCAGCTCGACTGGCTCGATGCGGCCGCCGAGGCGGGCCGCGCCGGCACCATCATGGTCTTCGCCGCCGGCAACGCGGGCGTGAACAACCCGACCGTGCGGGCCGCGCTGCCCTACTTCGAGCCCGACCTCGAAAAGAACTGGATCGCCGCCTCGGGCCTGACCGCGACGGATGCCTCTGCCTTCAACCGCTGCGGCGTCGCCAAGTACTGGTGCCTCGCCGCACCCGGTCGCAACGTCTACTCGACCGTCACCAGCACGACCGGCGTCGCGGGCTACGGCCTGAAGAGCGGCACCTCGATGTCGGCGCCCCACGTCACCGGGGCGCTGGCCCTGGTGATGGAGCGCTTCGCCTACATGACCAACGAGCAGACGCGCGACGTTCTGCTGACCACCGCGACCCATCTCGGCGACGGCCCCGCCGACCGCCCCAACGAGACCTTCGGCTGGGGCAAGATCGACCTCGGTCGGGCGATGAACGGCCCCGGCCAGTTCCTCGGCCGCTTCGACGCCCGCCTCGGCGCCGGGGTCAGCGACACCTGGTCCAACGACATCTCGGACGCGGCCCTGCGCCAGCGCCTCGTGGAGGACAGCGCCGAGCATGCGGCCTGGCTGCAGACGAAGGCCGACCGCGGCTGGACCAACGGCCTGCCGGCGACGGCGACCCCGGACGAGCAGGTCGAGTACACCTACAAGCAGGCCCGCGATCAGGCCTTCCTCACCCGGACCTATGCGGGCGGCCTGACCAAATCCGGCGATGGCGTCCTGCAACTGACCGGGAACAGCACCTATACGGGCACGACCGAGGTGAATGGCGGCCTGCTCGCCGTCAACGGCTCGATCACCTCCTTCGCCAACGTCAATGCAAGCGGCACCCTCGGGGGCAATGGCCGCGTCGGCGGCCTCCGTGTCGGCCAGGGCGGCACCGTGGCGCCGGGCAACAGCATCGGCACCCTCAACGTCGCCGGCTCCGTCAGCTTCGCGCCCGGCTCGTTCTTCGCCGTCGAGGTGGCGGCCGCCGGGCGCAGCGACCGGATCGCCGCCACCGGCGCGGCCCTGATCCAGGGCGGCACCGTCACGGTGTCCCTCGAGAACGCCACGGCGCCCCTCAGCCCCGCCGAGACCCGCAGCCTCCTCGGCCAGCGCTACACCATCCTCACCGCCGGCGGCGGCGTCAGCGGCCGCTTCGACCTCGCCACGCCGAGCTACACCTTCATCGGCACCGATCTCAGCTACGGCACCAACAGCGTCGACCTCTCGGTCGCGCGCAACGGCACCAGCTTCGCCTCGGTGGGCGTGAACCGCAACCAGGCGTCGGTGGGTGCGGCGGTCGAAGGGCTCGGCGCCGGCAGCCGGCTCTACGAGACCATCCTGACGACGACGGCGCCGGCCACCGCCCGCAACGCCTTCCAGTCCCTCTCCGGCGACATCCATGCGAGCCTGGTCTCGGCGGAGTTCGAGACGGCGTTCTTCGTGCGCGAGGCCATCCTCGACCGTCTGCGCTGGGGGCCGACCCCCGGCTCGGTTGAGGCGGCCGATTATGGCCTCCTGCCGTCGACCTACACCGCTGACCTGCCCGGCCGGGCCGCGGCCGTGGCGCCGGTGCCCATGCGCGTCCTCGACCCGCGGGTGTTCGGCGTCTGGGGCCAGGGCTTCGGCGCCTTCGGCGAGGCCCGCAGCGACGGCAACGCCGCGCGGCTCTCGCGCCAGACCTCCGGCTTCGTGCTCGGCGCCGACGCCCGTCTGGAGAACGGCCTGCGCATCGGTGTGGCGGGCGGCTACGCGAATACCGGCCTCGACACCCCCGGCAGCCTGCAATCCGGCACCATCGAGAGCGGCTTCGGCGGCCTCTACGGCGGCTGGGAATCCGGTCCGGTCTCCCTGCGCCTCGGCGCGGTCTATGCCGACAACGCCGCGCGCCTGCGCCGGTCCGTCTCGGTGGCGGGCCTGGGCGACAGTCTCTCGGCCCGCACCGGCGGCTCGACCATCCAGGGCTTCGGCGAACTCGGCTACCGCTTCGTACTCGGCGAGACCGCCGGAACCCTGCCGGGCGGCGCCGCCCTGGCCTACATCGAGCCCTTCGTCGGAGGCGCCGTCGTCAGCATCGGGCGCGACCGCTTCGCCGAGACCGGCGGCTTCGCGGCCCTCACCGGTGCGGCGCAGGATTACGAGATCGGCACCTCGACCGTGGGCCTGCGCGCCCAGGCCAACGTCGATCTCGGCCTCGGCCTGCCGCTCTCGGCCCGCGGTCTCGTCGGCTATCGTCGGGCCTACGGCGACGTCGTGCCGAAGGCGCTCCTGAGCTTCGGCACCGGCCCGGCCTTCCTCACGGCGGGCCTGCCGATCGACCGGGATGCCCTTGTGGCGGAAGCCGGACTCGATCTGCGGATCGCCCGCGATACCACGCTGGGGGTGGCGTATACCGGCCAGATCGGCGACCGTGCCCAGGACCACGCGGTGAAGGGCAACTTCACCTATCGGTTCTGACACGCCCGCCCGCCGGCCCGCGCCGGCGGGCCTCGATCACCGGGGTGCGGGCGGCCGGACGCCGTCCGTATTGCCCTGGTATGAAGAATGCCTCCGAGCAGGCATCACCGATCAGCAACGGGATCTCATGTTCAAGCCTGCCGCCGTCCTCGGCTTCGCCGCCGTCCTCGCCCACACCGCACCCGCCTCGGCGCAGAGCCCCGTGCCCGCCGTCTTCGACGTCGCGGACGCGACGATCGCCGGGGTCCGGGAGGCGCTCGCCTCCGGCCGCATCACCTGCCGCGCGCTCGTCCAGGGCTATCTCGACCGCATCGCCGCCTACGACCAGGCCGGCCCGAAGCTCGCGGCGATCCGGGCGGTGAACCCGCAGGCCCTGGCGCAGGCCGCGGCCTACGATGCGGACCGTGCGGCGGGCGCGGCCAAGCCGCTCGGCTGCGTGCCCCTGCTGCTGAAGGACAATTACAACACCGCCGAGGTGCCGACGACCGGCGGCTCGGCCGCCCTCGCGGTAGCGCAGCCCGCGCAGGACGCCACCTCGGTGGCCCGCCTGCGCGCCGCCGGCGCCATCGTGCTGGCCAAGGCGAACATGCAGGAACTGGCCCTCGGCGGCGTCTCGGTGAGTTCCCTGGGCGGCCAGGTCCGCAATCCCTACGACCTCACCCGCACCCCCGGCGGCTCCAGCGGCGGCGTCGGCGCGGGCATGGCGGCCGGCTTCGCCCTCGGCGGCCTCGGCAGCGACACCGTCAACTCGATCCGCTCGCCGGCCTCGGCCAACAACCTCGTGGGCCTGCGCGTCACGCAGGGGCTGATCAGCCTCGCCGGCATCATGCCGGTCTCGAAGACGCAGGACGCCATCGGGCCGATCACCCGCACGGTGGCGGATGCGGCGGCCCTTCTGCAGGCCATGGCGGGAACCGATCCGGCCGATCCACTCACCGCCGCAGCCGCCGGAAAGGTCGCGGGAAGCTATGCCGAGGCCTTGAAGCCCGACGCCCTGAAGGGCGCGCGCCTCGGCGTCGTCACCGCCCTGTTCGGGACGAAGCCGGAGCATGCGGAGGTCAACCGCGTCATGCAGAAGGCCCTCGACGCCCTGGAGGCGGCCGGCGCCACCCTGGTGCGGATCGACGACCCGGCTTTCGAGGCCGACGCCCTCAACCGCGACGACGACGTGCAGACCTACGAGTTCAAGGCGCTGATGAACGGGTATCTCGCCACCATTCCCAACGCGCCGCACAAGGATCTCGCCGGCATCCTGGCCTCCGGACAGTTCCACCGGGCCGCCCTCGAGAAGTTCCTGACCGCCGCGGACGCGCGCCGGGACGGCATGGCCGACCCGGAATACAAGGCTCGCCTCGGCCGGATCGCCGCCCTGAAGGCGCATGTCGCCGAAGTCTTCGCGGCCCAGAACCTCGACGCGCTGGTCTACCCGCTGCAGAAGCGCCTCGTGGTGCCCATCGGCGAACTCAACCAGGCGGACCGCAACGGGATCGTCGCCGGGCTCACCGGCTTCCCCGCCATCGACGTCCCGGCCGGTTTCTCGGCCGCCACCGAGACGGCGCCCGAGGGCGTGCCGGTTGGCATGGACCTTCTCGGCAAGCCCTGGAGCGAATCGAAGCTCCTCGGCCTTGCCTACGCCTTCGAACAGGCGACGAACCCGCGACGCCCGCCGGCGAGCACCCCGTCACTCGCCGGGCGCTGATCAGGCCGCCAGGGTCGGGGCCGGCACGAGATCGCGCACCCGCCACATCGCCCGGGCGAGGTGCGAGCGATAGGGCGCGAAGGGGAGGGTGTAGGCCTGCGTGTCGGTGCAGCCGGTCAGGCGCCGCAGGCTGCCGACGGCGGCGACGTCGCCGGCCGGCCAGATGTCCGGGTCGTGGTAGTGGAAGATGCCGATCATGTCGGCGGTCCACTGCCCGACGCCCTTGATGCTGCGCAGGACCGCCGAGCGTTCCGGGTGGGGGAGGGTGGCGAGGGGCGCCCCGAACAGGCCCGCTTCGTCCGCGGCGCGGATGGCCAGCACGGCTCGCACCTTGGCGCCGGACAGGCCGCAGCCGCGCAGGGTCTCGGCGTGGTCTTCGACGAAGAGGTCGCGGGGAGACATAGCTCGCAGCAGCGCCGCGGCCTCGACGCGGCCCCAGATCGCCGCCGCGGCCCGGGTCGAGAGCTGCTGGTTGACGACCTCTACGGCGAGGCGGTCGGCCACATGCGCGTGGGTGGGTGGGTCGATCGGCACCGGCCCCAGGCGCGCGAGAGCCTCGTGCAGCGAGTCGGACAACCCCCGGGCGGTGGCCAGGAGGTGCGCGTGCGGATCGGGATCGGGCGTCATGCGGTCCGGCGGGGACGGGCACGGGAAGGCCTCGGCCCCCGAGCGGGGGCCGAGGCGGTCAATTCAGCGGTCGCGACGCTCGCGCGTGATGGTGGTGCGCTCTTCGCGCCGCTCGATCCGGTCCTCGCGGCGATCCGGATCCACACCGAGGACGCCCCCGACCGTACCGGTTGCCGCGCCGACGGCGCCGCCCACCACGCCGCCGATCGGGCCGGCCGCACGGTTGCCGTCCTCGACGCCGCGCTCGGCGCCCCGGATGGTGCCCTGGGCCTGGGCCGTGCCGGCGAGGGCGACGGGGGTCAGGAGGAGGGCGGTGGCGATGACGAATGACTTCATGAAAGGGACCTCGCGTCGTTGGTTCGGGATGGCCGGTCACGTCATCGCGACCGGTTCGGCATGCCTCTTCAACGGCCGAGACGCGGAAAGGTCACAGAATTCGTGAGAACGCGTGCGGATGCCGATGGCCCGGGCGGAACTCCGGCTTGTCAGCGCCGGGAGGTCGGCCGGGGCTTCAGGTCGTCGAGGGCGTCGGCATTGGCACGACCCCAGGCGTAGAGAAGCTCCACCGGCTCGACGAAGCGGCCGCCGAGGTCGGTGAGGCGATACTCCACCGCGGGGGGCACCGTGCCGGCCACGTGCCGGGTCAGGAGCCCGCTCGCCTCCATGTCCCGCAGGGTCTGGGTCAGCATCTTCTTCGAGATGCCGGGCAGGCTGCGCTGGAGCACGCCGGTGCGCGCGCGCCCGTCATGGCGGGCGTGGAGCGTGTGCAGCACCATGCTCGTCCACTTGGTCGCGAACAGTTCGAGCACCCGACGCGGCGCACAATCCTCGCGCCACTCCGCATCCGCGCTCAGCCTCTCCATCGTGGTTACCTTCCGGTGCCTATGACCCCAACCGGTGCCGTCTGGTCGGGGCTGCACTCTCTCCATAGGTCCGGTTCAGATCAAGATGGAGACATTCATGACCAGGACGGCCCTCATCGCCGGCGTCAGCGGCATCGTCGGCAACAACCTCGCCCGCCATCTCGTCTCGGAGGGCTGGTCCGTGGCCGGCCTCGCCCGGCGCCCGCCGTCCGACCTGCCCGGCGTGACGCCGGTGGCCGCCGACCTGCTCGACCCGGAGAGCCTGCGCGGTGCGCTGGCAGAGATCCGCCCCACCGACGTATTCATCACGACCTGGCTGCGCCAGGAGACGGAGGCCGAGAACATTCGCGTCAACGGCGCGATGGTGCGCAACCTCCTCGACGCCCTGCGGCCGCAAGGCGCCAGGCGAGACGGCGTGCAGCATGTCGGCCTGGTCACCGGCCTCAAGCATTACCTCGGGCCGTTCGAGGCCTACGGGAAGGGCACACTGCCGGCGACACCGTTCCGCGAGGACCAGGGCCGACTGGACGTCGAGAACTTCTACTATGCGCAGGAGGACGAGGTCTTCGCCGCCGCCGAGCGCGACGGCTTCGGCTGGAGCGTGCACCGGCCCCACACCATCATCGGCTACGCACTCGGCAACGCCATGAACATGGGCGTGACGCTCGCCGTCTACGCCACGCTCTGCCGGGAGACCGGCCGGCCGTTCCGCTTTCCCGGCTCGGCCACCCAGTGGAACGGGCTGACCGACATGACCGACGCGCGCATCCTGGCGCGCCAGCTCGCCTGGGCGGCGACCACGCCGGCGGCCCGCAACGAGGCCTTCAACATCGTCGACGGCGACGTCTTCCGCTGGAGCTGGATGTGGGGCCGGATCGCCGCGTGGTTCGGCGTCGAGCCGGCGCCCTTCGACGGCACGATCCTGCCGCTGGAGCAGCAGATGGACGGGGCCGCCCCGCTCTGGGCCGAACTCGCCGCGCGGCACGGCCTCAAGGAGGCCGATCTCGGGCGCCTCGCCTCGGCCTGGCACACGGACGCGGATCTCGGCCGGCCGATCGAGGTCGTCACCGACATGAGCAAGAGCCGGCGCCTCGGCTTCCTCGACTACCAGGCCACGGACGACGCGTTCTTCGACCTGTTCGCGCGCCTGCGGGCCGAGCGGGTCATCCCCTGACGGCCGCCCCCGACGCCCGCCTCATCCCCTCGGCGCGAAGGACCTTCCATGACCGATCCGACTTCCAAGACCGATCCGACTCTTAAGACCGATCCCGCCAGAGTTCCGGACCTCGCCCGCTCGGACATGCTGCAGCGGCCGCCCCATGGCGGAGCGACCCGTTCGACCGTGAAGCCCCTGATCGTGACGCCGACCTTCGTCTCGCGCAGCGACGACACGCCCCGCGACCGGCGCCCGCGCGACGAGGGGTCGAATATCGGCCGCGACGGCCGGTCGGTGATGCGTCCCGAACGCCATCCCGAGGCCGTGGCACTGGAGCCCGATCCCAACCTCGCCTTCGAGCATTGGGACGAGTATTGGCGGAAGGTGCACGGGCCGAAATTCGCCTACGAGGAGCCGGGCACGCAGAACGACCGGGTGCTGCGCTACGATCAGGTCCACCGGGTCGCATCGGGGCCGTCCTCCGGCTTCCGGCCGCCCTACCGGGCGATGGTCGACGCCGAGGGCCGGCTGGTGCCCGACCCGGCCGCGCAGGTGCCGGCCTACCGGCGCCCGAGCTTCGACGGCTTCGCCTACATCGCCTACGCGGAGACGGACGACATCGAGGCCGTGCTCGGCCAGGAGCAATACGCGACGCGCATCATCGCGGACGAGCGGACCGCCTTCCGCATGGTCACCCGCGAGGTGGCGCGGGAATACATCCTGATCCCGAGCGCGCGCCACCGCGATCCGGTCAGCCTCGTGAAGATCCACCGGCGCCGGCCGCACCTGTCGCGCACGGACTTCCAGGCGGCCTGGCTCGGGGCCCATGCCGACCTCGTCCGCGCCCAGGCAGCGACCGCGCAGTACGTCCGCCGCTATGCCCAGCTCCACCCGTTCGGCTCGACCCAGGCCGATGATCCCGAGGGCTCGAAGATCGACGGGATCTCGGTCCTGTCCTTCGACTCCCTCAACGACGTGGAAGACTTCCTGGTGGCGCCCGACCATGCGGTGATCGAAGCGGCGGAGAACGCGCTCGCCGATCCGGAGACCTCCGAGTTCTGGACGGCGATCAACTACAGCGTCATCAACCGCCTGATGCCGGAACGGGAGACGGAACGCTGAGCGAAACCCGCCGGAGCCGCCCGCTCGACTTGGCGGCCCCGGCGTTTGTCTCCATCATCGGCGGATTCCCCGATGCGTGAGAGTTCGTTCCGATGACGCCGTTCGACTGGACCACCGGCTACCCCACCGTGCGGATGCCGATCTTCGGCCGTAACATGGTCTCGACCTCGCACGCCCTCGCGGCCCAGGCCGGCATCCGCATGCTCTGGCAGGGCGGCAACGCGGTGGACGCCGCCATCGCGACGGCGGCGGCCAAGACCATCACCGAGCCCTGCAGCAACGGGCTGGGCTCGGACGCCTTCTGCATCCTGTGGGACGGCCGGCAGCTGCACGGGCTCAACGCCTCGGGCGGGGCGCCGGCGGCCTGGACCCCCGACTACTTCGCCCGGAAATACGGGGCGGCCGAGCGGCCGCCGATGCGGGGCTGGGATTCCGTCACGGTGCCGGGCGCCGTCGCCGCCTGGGTCACCTTAAGCGAGCGCTTCGGCAAGCTGCCCTTCGCCGATCTCCTGCAGCCCGCCATCGACATCGCCGAGCGCGGCTACCTCGCGCCGGTGGTGGTGCAGCAGAAATGGGCCGCCGCCGCGCGGGTCGCGGATCTCGTGCGCCAGCCGGGCTTCGCCGAGACCTTCCTGCCCCGCGGCCGTGCCCCGCACGTGGGCGAGCGCGTCACCCTGCCGGGCATCGCCCGCGCGTTGCGGGCCATCGCGGAGACGAAGGGGCGCGCCTTCTACGAGGGCGAGATCGCGGAGGCCATGGCCCGGCACGCCGCGGCCCATGGCGGCGCCATGAATGTGGCGGACCTCTCCGCCTTCCGGCCCGAATGGGTGACGCCGACCGCCAAGGACTACCGGGGCTACACCCTCCACGAGATCCCGCCGAACGGGCAGGGCATCGCCGCGCAGATCGCCCTCGGCATCCTCGAATCCTTCGACCTCGCCGGCCTCGCCGTGGACGGGCCGGAGGCACAGCACCTGCAGATCGAGGCGATGAAGCTCGCCTTCGCCGACACCTACCGCTACGTCGCCGACGCCCGCACCATGGAGGTGACCCCGGAGGCGATGCTCGATCCGGCCTACCTCGCGGGGCGTGCGAAGCTGATCGACCCGCGCCGTGCCCAGGATTTCGGCGCCGGCAACCCGGTCCGGGGCGGCACGATCTACCTCACCACCGCCGACGAATCCGGCATGATGGTGAGCTTCATCCAGTCGAACTTCATGGGCTTCGGCTCCGGCGTGGTCGTGCCCGAATGGGGCCTGTCCCTGCAGAACCGCGGCTACGGTTTCGTGCTGGACGAGGCCAGCCCCAACGTGGTGGCGCCGGGCAAGCGGCCCTTCCACACCATCATCCCGGGCTTCCTCACGCAGAACGGCGCGCCCGTGATGAGCTTCGGCGTGATGGGCGGCAACATGCAGCCGCAAGGCCACATGCAGACCTTGGTGCGGATGATCGACCACGGCCAGAACCCGCAGGCCGCCTGCGACGCACCGCGCTGGCGCTTCAATGCCGGCCTGGAGATCAACGCGGAAGCCGCGATGCCGGCCGCGACCCTGCAGGGGCTCGTCGAGCGCGGCCACCGCGTCGACGTCATCGAGGACAGCTACCAGGATTTCGGCGCCGGCCAATTCATCTGGCGCATGGGCGACCCCGGCACCGAAGGTTATGTCGGCGCCAGCGATCCCCGGCGCGATGGACAGGTTTCGGTCTGGTGAGCCCGGGGCGTTGCCAAGCGCTCCGCTGGCACGGATAATGTATGCACTTTCGAACGTCTTCCCGGCTCGCGCCGATCGGCCCTCACCTGCGGCCGATCTGCGATCCGGACCGATCCCAGTTCTGAAGGAAACTTGATGCTGCGTCTGTTCGCTGCCGGCCTCGTCGCGGGCATTGCCGCGCTGTCTCCCGTCCAGGCCCAGACCTTGCGCTTCGGCCTGATGGAGGACCCGGACGCCCTCGACCCGACGCTGGCGCGCACCTTCACCAGCCGCATGGTCTTCGCGGCCATGTGCGACAAGCTCGTGGATATCGGCCCCGACCTGAAGCCGGTGCCCCAGCTCGCCACCGGCTGGAGCCTGTCGGAGGACCAGAAGACGCTCACCATGACCCTGCGGCCGGGCGTGCTGTTCCACGACGGCGAGAAGCTCGACGCGGCGGCGGCGAAGTACAGCATCGAGCGCCACCTGAAGCTCCCCGGCTCGCAGCGGCGCGGCGAGATCGCGCCGATCGACCGGGTCGAGGTCGTCGACGACCTGACCTTCAAGATCGTCCTCAAGACGCCGTTCGCGCCGCTGATGGCGCAGTTCACGGACCGGGCCGGGATGATGGTCTCGCCCAAGGCCGCCGAGCGTCTCGGCGACAAGTTCTCCACCGCCCCGGTCTGCGCCGGGCCGTTCAAGTTCGTGGAGCGCGTGCCGCAGGACCGGATCGTGGTCGAGCGTTTCGACGATTACTGGAACAAGGACCAGATCCACCTCAAGCGCATCGAGTTCCGGCCGATCCCCGACGGCACCGTGCGGTTGACCAACCTGCGCGCCGGCCAGCTCGATCTCCTGGAGCGCCTGACCCCCACCGACCTGCCGCAGGTGACCCGCGACCCGAAGCTCAAGGTCGGGTCGACCATCGAGCTCGGCTTCCAGTCCATCGTCTTCAACCCGAACAGGGCCGGCTCGGCCGTGGCCGACCCGCGCGTGCGCGCCGCCTTCGATCTCGCGATCGACCGCAACGCCCTGAACCAGGTGGTGTTCAGCGGCGAGTTCCTGCCCGGCAACCAGTGGGTCTCCCCGAAGCACCCGGCCTACGTGAAGGACTATCCCCTCCCCAAGCGCGACGTCGCCAAGGCCAAGGCCCTGCTGGCGGAGGCCGGCATCCCCAAGCCCTCCGTCACCCTCACGGTCTACGCCAACAACGAGGCGCCCCAGGTGGGGCAGGTCATCCAGGCGATGACCCGCGAGGCCGGATTCGACGTCAAGCTCCAGGCCACCGATTTCACCACGGCGCTGGACGCCGCCGACAAGGGCAATTTCGACGCCTATCTCTACTCGTGGAGCGGCCGGCCCGACCCGGACGGCAACACCTTCAGCTTCCTGGCCTGCAAGACGCCGCTGAACTACGCCCGCTACTGCAACCCGGAGGCGGACGCGGCGCTGAGCGCCGAGCGCGCCACGGTCGATCCGGCCCAGCGGGCGCAAGCCTGGAAGCATCTCGCCGACCGGGTCATGGCCGACCGGCCGCTGATCTACCTGTTCCACCGCAAGCTGTTCTGGGCCTACAGCAACAAGCTCACGGGCTTCACGCCCTATCCCGACGGCCTCGTACGCTTCACCGGCCTCACGCTGAACTGAAGCGGGAGCCCGGCCGATGCTGCGCTTCCTCGTCC
The DNA here is from genome assembly GCF_055361545.1 of Methylobacterium sp. TK31. NCBI lineage: Bacteria > Pseudomonadati > Pseudomonadota > Alphaproteobacteria > Hyphomicrobiales > Methylobacteriaceae > Methylobacterium > Methylobacterium sp. TK31. The sequence goes on from NZ_CM143964.1 coordinate 4,869,951, forward strand.
AGCGCCTGGCGCTCGCGATCCCCACCCTGGTGATCGCCTCGATGATCATCTTCACCCTGCAGCAATTGCTGCCGGGCGACACGGCGACCGCCCTGTCGGGCGAGGAGCGCGACCCCGAGGTCATCGCCTTCATCCGGCAGAAGTACCACCTCGATCAGCCCCTGCCGGTGCGCTACGCCCTCTGGGCCGGCGGCGTCCTCCAGGGTGATCTCGGCGAATCCATCCGCCTGCAGAAGCCGGTCATCGACCTCGTGATCGAGAAGCTGCCGGTGACCCTGGAGCTCGCGTGTCTGGCCATGCTGGTGGCCCTCGTCATCGGCGTGCCGATGGGCATCCTCTCGGCGGTGAAGCGCGGCACGGCGGCCGACACCCTGGCCAACGGCATCGCGCTCTGGGGCCTGTCGGTGCCGAACTTCTGGCTCGGCATCCTGATGATCCTGCTGTTCTCGGTCCAGCTCGGCTGGCTCCCGGCCTCCGGCTACGTCTCGCCCTTCGAGAGCCTCTCCGAGAACCTGCGCTCGATGGCGATGCCGGCCTTCGTCCTCGGCAACGCCATCGCGGCGGTGATGATGCGCCACACCCGGGCGGCGATGCTCGGCGTGCTCGGCTCGGACTACGTCCGCACCGCCCGGGCCAAGGGTGTCTCGCCCTTGCGCCTGATCCTGCGCCACGCGCTGCCCAACGCGGCGATCCCGATCATCACCCTGGGCGCCCTCGAATTCGGGCAGCTCCTCTCCGGCGCGGTGCTCACCGAGCAGGTCTTCTCGGTACCGGGCTTCGGCAAGCTCATGGTCGATGCCGTGTTCAACCGCGACTACGCCACGGTGCAGGGCGTCGTGATCTGCACGGCCACCACCTACGTCCTCCTCAACCTCGCGGCCGATCTCCTCGCGGCCTTCGTCAACCCGAAGCTGAGGCGCGCGTGAGGATGGCGGCATGTCCACGGCAGCAGCATGCTTGGCCTTCCCGTGCGGCCTCCCGATTTGGGCAGTGTGATCGCGTTCGTGCGGCGTTGTCCGAGAATCCCCGAGCTGTCACCGCGTCATCCCGGGGCCGCGCAGCGGAGCCCGGGATCCAGACACGCAGGTGGCGCAAGACTTCACACTGTCGGCGGCTCTGGATTCCGGGCTCGCCTGCGGCGCCCCGGAATGACGCGGTGGTGCCATTCACGAATGCCTTGGCTTGCCGGAGCAGAGACCTGTCCGACCGGTCCCGCCGGGCCGAAATGCGGAGGCGTCGATGACCAAGGCCGCCATCGCCCCGGCCGGCGTCGCCCTGCCGGCCGCCGAGCCCGTCCCCCGCGCCGAGCCGGGCCCGATCCGCGAATTCTGGACGCGCTTGAAGGCGCGCCGCACCGCCATGGTCGGCCTCGTCATCGTGGTGGCGCTGATCCTGATGGCGGTCTTCGCCGACTGGATCGCGCCCTACGATCCCATCGCCACCGACTGGGGCGCCATCCGCACCGCGCCGAGCTGGGCCCACCCGTTCGGCACCGACGAGGTCGGGCACGACGTGCTCTCGCGCATCGTCTTCGGGGCGCGGGCCTCCCTCGGGGCGGGCCTGACCTCGGTGGCCCTCGCGGTGGCGCTCGGCCTGCCGTTCGGGCTGCTCGCCGGCTATGCGGGTGGGGTGATCGACATGTTGATCATGCGCCTGACCGACGCCCTGCTGGCGATCCCGTTCCTCATCCTGGCCATCGCGCTCGCCGCCTTCCTCGGTCCGAGCCTGACCAACGCCATGGTGGCGATCGGCCTCTCGGCGACCTCGACCTTCGTCCGCCTGACCCGGGCGCAGGTGCAGGCGGTGGCGGCGGAGGAGTTCGTGGAGGCCGCCCGCGCCGTCGGCAATCCGCCCTGGCGCATCGCCGTCCGCCACATCGTGCCCAACATCGTCCCGGCGATCCTGGTCCAGGCGACCCTGACCATCGCGGCCGCGATCATCGCCGAGGCCAGCCTGTCCTTCCTGGGCCTCGGGCAGCAGCCGCCCGAGCCCTCCTGGGGCTCGATGCTCAACGTCGCCAAGAACTTCCTCGAGCAGGCGCCCTGGATGGCGATCTGGCCCGGCGCCTCGATCTTCCTCGCGGTGCTGGCCTTCAACCTCCTGGGCGACGGCCTGCGCGACGCCCTCGACCCCCGGCAGAGGACCTGACGATGGCGGAGGAGACTCGGAAGACCCTGCTCGACGTCCGCGACCTCGCCGTCGCCTTCGACAGCGAGGGTGGTGCGGTCCACGCGGTGAACGGCGTGTCCTACACCCTCGCCGAGGGGGAGACCCTCGGCATCGTCGGCGAATCCGGCTCCGGCAAGAGCGTGCACGTGCTCGCGATGCTGGGCCTGATCCCGCGCCCGCCCGGCCGCATCACCGGGGGGCAGGTGCTGTTTCAGGGCCGCGACCTCCTCGGCCTGCCGGAACGCGAGCTCCGAGACATCCGCGGCGGCCAGATCGGTTTCGTGTTCCAGGACCCGATGAGCTCGCTCAACCCCGGCATGACGGTGGCCGCGCAGATCATCGAGCCCCTGCGCATCCATCTCGGCCTCGACGGCCGCGCGGCGCGGGCACGGGCCCGCGACCTCCTCGACCTCGTGCGCATCCCCAACGCGGCTGCGCGCCTCGACCAGTATCCGCACGAATTCTCCGGCGGCCAGCGCCAGCGGGTGATGATCGCCATCGGCCTGTCCTGCCGCCCGAAGCTCCTCATCGCCGACGAGGCGACCACGGCCCTCGACGTCACCGTGCAGGCCGAGATCATCGCCCTGGTTCAGGAACTGAAGCGCGAGATCGGCATGGCGATCGTCTGGATCACCCACGATCTCGGGGTGGTGGCCGGGATCGCCGACACCGTGCAGGTCATGTATGCCGGCCGCATCCTCGAGCGCGGCCCCGTGGACGATATCTTCCGCGATCCGCGCAGTGCCTACACGCTCGGCCTGCTGCGCTCGCTGCCCGACCTCAGCCGGGGCCGGGCCGGGCGCCGGCGCCTGCACCAGATCGAGGGGGCGCCTCCCGACATGCGCCATCCGCCGCCGGGGGACCCCTTCGCCGCCCGCAACGTCTACGCGACCCCGCGCTGCCTGACCGAGGCGCCGCCTCTCGCCCAGGCCCCCGGCGCCGCGCCGGGCCACCTCGTGGCCGCCTGGTACGACCTGCCGGCGCGGCTCGCCGCCGAGGAGGCCGCGCGATGAATCCCGAATCCGCCGACCGCTACCCGCTGCTCTCGGTGCGGAATCTCAGCAAGCACTATCCCCTGCGCAGCTGGTGGGGCGGCAAGGGCTCGGTGTTTCGGGCGGTGCAGGATGTCAGCTTCGACATCCGCCCCGGCGAGACCCTGGGGCTGGTCGGCGAATCCGGGTCGGGCAAGTCCACCATCGGCCGCGCCGTGACCATGCTGAACCCGCCGAGCGCCGGCACCGTCGCCTTCGAGGGCACCGATCTCGCCAAGCTCGGCGCCTCGGAGATGCGCCGGATGCGCGCCCGCATCCAGATGGTGTTCCAGGACCCCTACGCCGCCCTCAACCCGCGCATGAGCATCGGCGACTACGTGGCCGAGCCGTTCCGGCTGCACCGTCCGGGCATGGCGCGGGCAGAGCGGCGCGACGAGGTCGAGGGCCTGCTGGCCCGGGTCGGGCTCGATCCGCGCTTCGCCCGCCGCTATCCGCATCAGTTCTCCGGCGGCCAGCGCCAGCGAATCTGCATCGCCCGCGCCATCGCCCTCAAACCGAGCTTCATCGTCGCCGACGAGCCCATCGCCGCCCTCGACGTCTCGATCCAGGCCCAGGTCGTGAACCTGCTGCAGGACCTGCAGGACGAACTCGGCATCTCGTACCTGTTCATCTCCCACGACCTGCGCATGGTGCGCTATCTCTGCCAGCGCGTCGCCGTGCTGTGGCACGGCCGGGTGGTGGAACTCGCCGAGGCGGATGCCCTCTACGAGGACCCGCGTCACCCCTACACCCGGCGCCTCCTCAGCGCGGTGCCGGTGCCGAACCCGGTGGAGGAGCGCGCCCGCCTGCGCGCCGCCTCCCTCCTGCCCCACGCCGACCCGGATGCCATCGGCGGCCTGGTCGAGGTCGCCCCCGGCCACTGGGTCGCCGACACCCGCTATTCCTGACCCTTCGAGGACCCGACGCCGTGAGAGACTTCTCGAAACCGGGCCGCTCGCCCGTCTATGCCGCCCATGCCGCGGTCGCGACTTCGCATCCCCTCGCCACCTTGGCGGCCGTCGAGGTCCTGAAAGCGGGCGGCAACGCCGTCGACGCGGCCATCGCGGCGGTGGCGGTGCAGGGCGTGGTCGAGCCGGCCATGACCGGCATCGGCGGCGATTGCTTCGCCCTCTACGCGCCGAAGGGCGCCTCCGTGCCGATCACGATGAACGGCTCCGGCCGCAGCCCGGCGGCCGCGCACGACGCCTGGTATGTCGAGAACGACGTGGCCATCGGGCCGACCTCGCCGCACGCGGTGACGGTGCCGGGCGCCGTCGCGGCCTGGGCGCGGCTGCTCGCCGACCACGGCACCCGGACCTTGGGCGAACTGCTCCAGCCAGCGATCCGCTATGCGGTGGAGGGCTACGCCGTCCAGCCGCGCGTCGCCTACGACTGGGCGCGCAACCGCGACAAGCTGCGGGCCGATCCGGGTTCGGCCGCCGCCTACCTCGTCGACGGCGAGGCGCCGAAGGTCGGCACGACCATGCGCCACCCGAAGCTCGCCGCCACCCTGCGCCGCATCGCCGAGCACGGCGCCCCCGGCTTCTACGAGGGCCCCGTGGCCGAGGACATGGTCGCGCGGCTGCGCGAGCTCGGCGGCCTGCACACGCTGGAGGACTTCGCCAACGCGGCGCCCGAATACGTGACGCCGATCTCGACCCGCTATCGGGGCTACGACGTCTACGAATGTCCCCCGAGCGGCCAGGGTCTCGCCGCCCTGATGATGCTCAACGTGCTCTCGCAATACGATGTCGGCGCGCTGTCCGAGCTCGACCGGGTCCACCTCTTCGCCGAGGCCTGCAAGCAGGCCTACCACCACCGCGACGCGCTCTTCGCCGATCCGGTGATGAACGCCGTGCCGGTCGAGCACCTCCTGTCCCAAGCCTGGCAGGCGCGGGCGCACGGCGCCATCGACATGGCCCGCGCCCAGGAGCCGGTGCTGTGGCCGGAGATCCGCCACACCGACACGGTCTATCTCTGCGTGGTCGACCGCGACGGCAACGCGATCTCGCTGATCAACTCGATCTTCCAGGGCTTCGGCAGCGGCATCACCGCGCCGGAGAGCGGCGTGCTGCTGCACAACCGCGGCTTCTCGTTCCGGGTCGAGCCCGGCCACCCCAACACCATCGCGCCCTCGAAGCGCCCGATGCACACCATCATCCCCGGCATGCTGATGCGCGACGGGGCGGTGGTGGCCCCCTTCGGCGTGATGGGCGGCCACTACCAGGCCATGGGCCATGTCGAGCTCCTCACCGGCATCATCGACCGGGGCCTCGACGTGCAGGAGGCGCTCGATGCGCCGCGCAGCTTCGCCTACGGGGGCGGCATCGAACTGGAAGGCGGCTTCGGTCCGGGCCTCGCCGAGGCGCTGGCCGCGCGCGGTCACGTCACGGTGCCGGCACCGGTTCCGATCGGCGGCGGCCAGATCATCTGGATCGACCCGGCGACGGGGATGCGCGTCGCCGGGTCGGATCCGCGCAAGGACGGCTGCGCCCTCGGCTACTGAGGCGCGCCTCGCCTACCGAGGAACGGAAAGCCGGCTCACGAGTAGCGCACCGGCGCCGGCTGCTCGGGCAGGGGGATGAACTCGGATTCCCCCGGCACGGTGTCGAAGCGGGCCCGACGCCAATCCTCCTTGGCCTGCTCGATCCGCTCGGGCCGCGAGGAGACGAAGTTCCACCAGAGATGGCGCGGGCCGTCCATGGGTTCGCCGCCCAGGACCATGAAGCGCGAAGCCTCGGTCGCCCGCACGCTGATCCGGTCGCCGGGCCGGAAGACGAGGAGCTGGCCCGGGCCGAATCCGTCCCCGGCGATGTCGATGGCGCCCGAGACCGTGTAGATGGCGCGCTCGTCGTAGGTCGGGTCGAGGGGCAGCACCGCGCCGGCCTCCAGCATCACGTCGGCATAGACCATCGGGCTCGAGGTCCGCACCGGGGATGTCGCGCCGAAGGCATCGCCGGCGATCAGCCGGACGGTCTTGCCTTCGCCGTCGAGGATCGGCAGCGCCCCGGCCTCGTAATGCTCGAAGGCCGGCGCCGTCTCCTCGTCCTGGCCGCTCAGCGCCACCCAGCTCTGGAGGCCGAACAGGGTCGAGCCGGTCCGGCGCAGGTCCGCGCCGGTACGCTCGGAATGGGTGATGCCGCGCCCCGCCGTCATCCAGTTCAGCTCGCCCGGCCGGATCGGCAGCTCGGTGCCCAGGCTGTCCCGGTGCATGATCTCGCCCTCGAACAGGTAGGCACCGTCGAGAGGCCGATATGCGGGTGGGGCCGCACGTCCATGCCCTGGCCGAGGAGGAACTCGGACGGGCCCATCTGGTCGAAGAAGATGAACGGGCCGACCATCCGGCACTCGGTCGAGGGTAGGGCGCGCCGGACCGCGAAGGAACCGAGGTCCCGCGAGCGCGGCACGATCAGGGTCTTGATCGCGTCGCAGGTGAAGTGGTCGCCCGGGATCGGATCGTCCGCACCGTGCCAGCTCATCCGAAATCCTCCCGCGCGGGTCCCTCAGGGCGGGTCGTCCCGTCCGGTTCCAAGAGTCTAGCACGCCGGCGCGCACGAGGCGCCGGCCGATCGTCGGGGTGCCCTGGCGTCGGCGCGTCGACCGGTCCATGATCGCGCCGACAGGGAGCGAGGCGCGGGTCATGAACACTCCCCTGCACCAGGACGAGACCCGCCGGTTCGCGCGGGCGCAGCTGCGCGGGCAGATGCTGGACTGGCTGCTCGCCGGCACCCGGGGCGAGCGCTACCTCGACGACATCTTCGTCGCGTTCTGCCGGCGCCTGCGCGCGGCGGGCGTGCCGGTCGCGCGGGGCACGATCCACCTGCGGACGCACCACCCGCTCTGGCTTGGGACCCGCATCCTCTGGCGCACCGGCGCCGAGTCGGCGGAGCTGCAGAACGTCGAGTACGGCATCGTCGACACCGACCAGTACAAGCTGAGCCCGGCCGCCGAGATCCTCAACGGGGCGGAGCAGGTGCGCAAGCGCCTCGACGAGCCGGAGCAGCCGGAGACCGATTACGGCATCTACGGCGACCTGCGCGCGGAGGGCCTGACCGACTACGTCGCCTGGCCGCTGCACTACACCCTCGGCAAGCGCCACATCGTCACCTTCTCGGCCGACCGGCCCGGCGGGTTCGCGCCCGACGACCTCGACCTCCTGGCCTCGCTCCTGCCGGCCCTGTCGGTGGTGACCGAGGTCCGCCACAAGAACCGCCTGACCCGCCTGCTGCTCGACACCTATGTCGGCCCGCATGCCAGCGAGATGATCCTCAACGGGGCGACCCGGCGCGGCAGCGGCGTCACCGTCGAGGCCGCCATCATGGTCATCGACCTGCGCGGCTTCACCGAGATCTCCGAGCTGTGGCCGCGCGACGACGTGATCGCCCTGCTCAACGACTATTTCGACGCGATCTCCCTGCCGATCGAGCGGCAGGGCGGCGAGATCCTGAAGTTCATGGGCGACGGCCTGCTGGCGATCTTCCACCTCGAGACGCCGGCCGCCTGCACCGCGGCGCAGTCGGCCGCCTGGGAGGCGCGTGCCGCCATGCGGACGCTGAACGCGGACCGGGCCGCGCGCGGGCTGCCGCGCCTCGGCTACGGAATCGGCGTCAATGTCGGCGCGGTGATGTACGGCAATATCGGGTCGCGCTCGCGCCTGGACTTCACGATCATCGGGCCCGCCGTGAACGTGGCGGCCCGGCTGGAGAGCCTGACCAAGGTCCTCGACGTCAGCGTGCTGTTCTCGGGCGCCTTCGCGGCGCGGTCCGGCGACGGGCACCGGCTCGTCCGGCTCGGAACCTTCCCCCTGCGCGGGGTCGGCGACCCCCTGGAGGTGCTGGCCTTCCCGGACGACGAGCCCGAGGCGGGGACCTGACGCCGAGGGACCAGGCCGGAAACGACGAAGGCCAGCCTCGCGGCTGGCCTCCCGGATGGTCGAAGCGGGTTCGAGGCCGCTGCTTACTCGGCGGCGCTCATCTCGGGCGAGAAGTGGCCGCACCAGTCGGCGGAGCCGACCACAGGCCAGAGGCCGTGATCCGACGGACCCGGCTGGCTGATCGGCGGGTTGAACCGGCACAGGCCCTCGTCGGCCGACGCTGCGGCGCCGTTGACCTTGTGCTCGTCGAAGAACTTGCAGCTCTCGCACTTCGCGTTCGCCATGTCCGTGATCTCCATCCTGCGCGGCTTCCGCGCCGCCCGTAGTTACGAATTAGAACAGGTCCAATGTACCAGTCAACCGCGATTTCGGCGGTGGGTTCCCATTCGCGTGTGCCGCGCACCCCAAAAGTTGTCACTAGCGCTGGGAAGGGTGCCACCTAAGGGAAGGTACATTTGCCACCCGAGCGAATGGCTATGATCGTCTTGAGCCGCGTGCCGCCGAAGTTTCCCTTCCGCCGCGTTGACGCACCTTCGCCGAGCGCGGACTCCTACCGGACGCGAAGGCCCTGACGGTGAAGACCTTCCAAGCCGGGGGCGAGGCGCGGACCTTCGCTTACTCAGCCAAGGACGGCTTCCTCGAAAGCCTCGGCAAGATTCCGGAGCCGCATGCCTGGAAACGCGCACGGCAGGCTGCGGGCTCTCCCACCAGCCTCGACGTCGGGGCCGGTTGACGGGACTTTGCCCCCTGTGGCTGGAGCGGTTCCCGAAGCGCACGTCGGACTTCCTTGTCCCGAACCACGGCCGTCACTGGGCCGCCAGGGGGACCCTGGCATCACGTGCTGGTGCTTCGTGGACGCCGCCTTCGACTGGAGGCAGCCCCCATCCCTTCACCAGCCCGTAGACGGCGGGGATCACAACCAGCGTGAGCACGGTCGAGGAGACCATGCCGCCGATCATCGGCACGGCGATGCGCTGCATGACCTCGGAACCGGAGCCTGTGCTCCAAAGGATGGGAAGCAGCCCCGCCATGATGGCCACCACCGTCATCATCTTGGGCCGCACCCGCTCGACCGCCCCGACCATGATGGCCCGCCGCAGGTCGTCCCGCGACAGGGGCCGCCCCTCCCGGCCGCACTCGGCCCGGACCTCCGCGAGCGCATGGTCGAGGTAGACCAGCATGATCACGCCGGTCTCGGCGGCGACCCCGGCCAGGGCGATGAAGCCCACGGCGACGGCCACCGACAGGTTGAAGCCGAGCCACCACATCAGCCAGACGCCGCCGACCAGTGCGAAGGGGAGCGACAGCATCACGATGAGGGTCTCGGTCAGCCGGCGGAAGTTCAGGTAGAGGAGCAGGAACACGGTCAGGAGCGTGAGGGGCACCACGACCTTGAGCCGTGCCGTCGCACGGTCGAGGTACTCGACCTGTCCGCTCCACTGGAGCGTGGTCCCAGGCGGCAGGCGCGCCTCGCTTGCCACCGCCGACCGCGCCTCGGCGACGTAGCCGCCGAGGTCACGTCCGGAGACGTCGACGTAGATGAAGACCGCGAGCTGGCCGTTCTCGGTGCGGATCTGGGTCGGGCCCCGGGTCAGCGCGACCTTGGCGACCTCGCCCAGCGGCACCGTGCCGCCGCCCGCAATCGGCACCTGCACCTCGGTCGCGATGGATTGCGGGCTCGACCGGAAGGCCCGGGGATAGCGCACGTTGACGGAGTAGCGCTCGCGGCCCTCGACCGTGTTCGTCACGCTGTCGCCGCCAAGTGCCATGGCGATGACGTCCTGCACGTCCCCGACCGTCAGGCCGTAGCGGCCCAGGGCCTCCCGATCCGGGGTGATGTCGAGGAAGTACCCGCCCTGCACGCGCTCGGCGTAGGCGCTCGCCGACCCGGGCACGGCCTTGATCACCGCCTCGACCTGGCGCGCGGCCTTCTCCATCTCGGCGAGGTCGGTCCCGAGCACCTTGATGCCGACGGGCGTGCGGATGCCAGTGGCGAGCATGTCGATGCGGGCGCGGATCGGCTGCGTCCAGGCATTCGACACCCCAGGGAACTGGAGGGCCTGGTCCATCTCGGCCCTTAGGCTGGCGAGCGTCACGCCCGGGCGCCACTCCGCCTTCGGCCTCAGGTTGACGATGGTCTCGAACATCTCACTCGGCGCCGGGTCCGTGGCCGTGTTGGCCCGCCCCGCCTTGCCGTAGACCGAAGCCACCTCGGGGAATGACTTGATGATGCGGTCTTGGGTCGCGAGCAGGTCGCCGGCCTTGGTCACCGAGATGCCCGGCAACGTGGTCGGCATGTACATCAGCGTGCCCTCGTCGAGGTCGGGCATGAACTCGGACCCGAGCTGCCGGGCCGGCCAGACAGAGGCGGCGAGCACGCCGAACGCGATCAGGATGGTCAGGACGCGTGCCCGCAGCACGCCGGCGATGACGGGACGGTAGAGCCAGATGAGGAGCCGGTTCACCGGGTTGCGGTGCTCGGGCACGATGCGGCCGCGCACGAACAGCACCATCAGGGCCGGGACGAGGGTCACCGACAGCAGCGCGGCCGCCGCCATCGCGAAGGTCTTCGTATAGGCGAGCGGCCCGAACAGCCGCCCTTCCTGGCTCTCCAGGGTGAAGATGGGCAGGAAGCTGACCGTGATGATGAGCAGCGAGAAGAACAGCGAGGGACCGACCTCGCTCGCCGCCTCGACCAGGACCTCGACCCGGGGCTTGCCCGGGTTCGCCCGCTCCAGGTGCTTGTGGGCGTTCTCGATCATGACGATGGCGGCGTCGATCATGGCGCCGACCGCGATGGCGATGCCGCCCAGGCTCATGATGTTGGCACCCAACCCCAACGCCTTCATGCCGGCGAACGCCATGAGGATGCCGACCGGCAGCATCAGGATGGCGACCAGCGCGCTGCGGACGTGCAGCAGGAAGACGACGCAGACGAGGGCGACGATGGCGCTCTCCTCGATCAGGGTGCCCTTGAGCGTCTCGATGGCGGCCTCGATGAGGTGCGAGCGGTCGTAGACCGGCAGGATCTCGGTGCCCTTGGGCAGGCTGGCGGCGACGTCGGCGAGACGCGCCTTGGCGCTCGCGACGACGTCGAGGGCGTTGGCCCCGAAGCGCTGAAGGATGATGCCGCCGGCGACCTCGCCCTCGCCGTTCATCTCGGTGATGCCGCGGCGCTCGTCCGGGCCGAGCTCGACCCGGGCGACATCCTTCACCCGTAGCGGTGTGCCACCCTCGGACTTGAGGACGATGCTCTCGATGTCGGCAACGCTCTTGAGATAGCCGCGACCCCGGACCACGAACTCGAACTCGGAGAGTTCGACCGTGCGACCGCCGACGTCTGCGTTGCTCGACCGGATCGCGTCCCTCAGCCTCGACAGGGTGATGCCCTGGGCGCGAAGGCGGCTTGGGTCGACGACCACGTTGTACTGCTTGACGAAGCCGCCGACGCCCGCGACCTCGGCCACGCCCTCGGCGCGGGACGCCCCGAAGCGGACGACCCAGTCCTGGAGCGACCGGAGCTCGGCGAGCGTGCGCTCCTTCGCGACCACGACGTACTGGTAGACCCAGCCGACGCCCGTCGCGTCGGGGCCCAGCGTCGGGGTCACCCCCGCCGGCAGGCGCCTGGCCGCCGTGTTGAGGTATTCGAGCACCCGGCTGCGGGCCCAGTACGGGTCGGTGCCGTCCTCGAAGATGACGTAGACGAACGAGACCCCGAAGAACGAGAAGCCCCGCACGACCTTCGACCGTGGCACCGTGAGCATCGCGGTGGTCAGCGGGTAGGTGACCTGGTCCTCGATCACCTGCGGGGCCTGGCCCGGATACTCGGTGTAGACGATGGTCTGGACGTCCGAGAGGTCGGGGATGGCGTCGAGCGGCAACGTGCGCAGGGCATAGAGCCCGGCCCCCACCGCGAACACCGTCCCGATCAGCACCAGCACCAGATTCCGGGCCGACCAGCCGATGAGGCGGGCGATCATGGCGCCCTCCCGTCGGCCGCCACCTGCGGACCCGGGGCGGCCTTCGGCTCGGAGAGGCCCTGCAGCGCCGCCTTGAGGTTGCTCTCGGCGTCGATGAGGAAATTGGCGGCGGTTACCACCCGGTCGCCGGCCGCGATGCCGTCCCGGATCTCGACGTAGCCGTCGCCGCGGACGCCGAGCTTGACCGGCCGCGGTTCGAACCGGCCTTCGCCCCTGTCGACCAGGACGACCTGCTTGGTTCCGGTGTCGATGACGGCGCCGTCGGGGACGGCGACCACGGGCTTGGCGTTCCCGGTTGCGATTTCGACGTCGCCGTACATCCCGGGCCGCAGGTCGCCATTGGGGTTCGTCAACTCGATGCGCAGGCGGGCCGTGCGCGTACCCATGGCGAGGTGCGGGTAGATCCGGGTGACGGTTCCGCTGAAGGTGCGGTCGGGGAACGTCCGGGTGCGCACGGTCGCCTCCTGCCCTTCGGCCACGGACGCCAGATCGCGTTCGGTCACGTCGACGAGCATCCACACCCGCGAGTGGTCCACGAGCTTGAACAACGTGTCGCCGGACTTGGCGCGCATCCCGTCGGAGACGTTGCGCTCGACCACGACGCCGTCGCGCGGGGCCGACCACGTGATGGTCGATGGCACCTTCCGGATGCGCTCGATCTCGTCGATGGCCTCTGGCGGGATGCCGAGGTTCGCCAGGCGCCGGCGGGCGCCCTCGTAGCCGATGCCAGTAAGGTACTGCGCGGCGGCCGCGTTCATCTCGGGCGAGAACAGGCGCATGAGCGGCTGCCCCTTGTGGACGTGGTCGCCGGTGGTGACGGCCTCGACCTTCTCGATGAAGGCGTCGGTGCGCATCGAGATGACCGAGATGCGGCGCTCGTCCTCCTCGATGGAGCCCGGTGCGCGCACCGGCATGGACAGGACGCGCCGTGCCGCGACCTCCGTCCGGACGCCCGTGCGCTGGACCTTGCCCGGCGAGAGGGTCACGGTGCCGCCGTCGGTGTCCTCGCCCTCGTAGACGGGAATGTAGTCCATCCCCATCGAGTCCTTCTTGGGCGTCGCCGACGTATCCGGCAGCCCCATCGGGTTGCGGTAGTAGCGGATGCGCCGAGCGGTCGCGCCGAGCTTCGGGTCGGAGGCCTTGGCCATGTCGTGCGAGGCCATCCCGTGCCCGGCCATGACGGAGGGGCTGGCCTCGTCCTCGTCCGCGGTGTCGAAGCGCGTGTCCTCGCTCGCGCGGACGGCGCGGAACTCGCGGCCGTCATCGGTGGCCATCGGCGAGAGCGAATAGACGGGCTTCCCGTCCGGGTCCTGGTAGTAGACCACCGGCCCGGACGCCTTGGCGGGCGCCGGGGCCTGGGTGGACGCCGAGACGGACGGAGCCCACTTGGCGAGCTCCGTCCGGGCACGCTCGACGAGCGCCGGCACGGGATCGGTCCCGTGCCCCGCGACGTAGCCGGCGCCCCCCGCTGCGAGCGCGGCGAGGGTCCCGGCGAACCAGGCCGCCCGGCTCACTTGACGGCCTTGAAGACCAGCTTGTCCTCGACCGTGCCGGTCTCGCCCTGGACCTTGGCCCCGAGCGACAGGCGCCAGCCGCCGGCCATCGTCAGCTTCGCCTTGAAGCGGTAGACGCCCGGCTCGGTCGTGGGGAGCTGCTCGATCTTCGAGGTCATCTCGTCCATGCTGTCCGGGGCCATGTCGATGCGCTTGGCGAAGATCACGGCGTCGGGCACGGGCTTGCCGCTGCGCTTGTCGAGGAGGCGCACCGAGAGGACGGCCTCGCCGACCTTGGCCTCCTGCTGGACGAGCTCGAAGTGGTAGTCCTTGATGTCGGCAAGGGCCGGCAGTGCGTTCGCCGACAGGGCGGCGCCGAGCAGCGCCGCCGAAACGGCGCGCGAAAAGGTCTTCTGGGTCACGGGTGTCGTCTCCTGAACGAGATGGCGGACCGCACGTGGACGTGCGGCGTCGTGCCGGCGCTCACGCCGGCGGCATCGGGTTCAGGCTCGGGGGGGCTCGGGCAGCGGCGTCCCGTGCACGCTGGCGAAAGACGCGGAGGCGGGCCATGCTAGGCTCGCCCGCATCCCGACAGGAGCCGGGATCGGGAGTGTGGCGGGCGGCAGCGACGCCATGCTCGCGAGGCACAGGGCCATCAGCGGGCATCCCTTGGCGCAGTCGGGCTTCCCGGCATTTTCCTTCGGACAGCAGGGCATGTCGTCCATGGCCATATCGGCCATGTCCACTGCACCCATGTCCATCGCGCCCATGTCGGCATGGTCCATGACCATGCCATGATGCTGGCCGGCAGGGGGCGAGGAGGCGACCCGAGCCGCCATGGACGCGTGCATGCCCGCAGTGGCCGCGGGAGCGGTCACCGGCGTCAGGGCGAGGCTGAGGACCGCAAGGAGCGGCAACAGTCGCCTAAGGGCAAGCCAAAGGGTCACGACGTCAGGATGCCAAATTTTGCGTTCGGGCGAAAGCCTGGTCCGACTTCCGCGAACGATGCAGGGGCAGGATGATCACACGCGCCCGTCAGGCGGGCACGGTCGGAAATCCGGCGGCGGTGATGGCACCGGCGATCCGCGTGGCCGGCCCGGCCTCATCGGACACGGTCACGAGTTTGGTGCCCAGGTCCACCTCGACCCGGGCATTCGGCTCGACGGCCGGGACGGCTCTGGTGACGGACTTCGCGCAGCCTCCGCACCCCATCTTTTCTACCTTGAAGCTGACCATGACGCTTTCCTTCCGATAACGTCCCAACCAGATGGGACTTCCCATGGTGGGAAGGTCAAGGGTCACCGGTCCGGTCGCGTTCGCGGGTCCTCGCCATGCCGCCGACCTGCGCGATCCGACGAGGCAATGCACGCGCAAGCGCTGTGCGCCGGTAGGGCGTCAACTTCCGCCACTCCCGGATCTCCGGCACCGTACGGCCACAGCCCAGGCACCAGCCGGTCCGCCCGTCGAACTCGCAGATCGAGATGCAAGGGTCATCCTTAGCCATGGTAGGCACCTTCGTAGTCGTCGGGGCATCGTCACCCTAGTCATATGTAGGGTACCCCCCTATGTTACCAGCAGTGAGGGTAGGAGATCCCATGGCCCACACCATCAAGGACAAGTCGAAGCTCCTGGCCCGCGTGCGTCGGATCAAGGGCCAGGCCGAGGCCGTCGAGCGGGCCCTGGAGGCGGAGCTCGGCTGCGCCGACGTGCTGATGCTGGTCGCCTCGATGCGCGGCGCCGTGAACGGCCTGACCGCGGAATTGGTCGAGGACCACATCCGCCATCACGTCGTGAACCCGGACAACGAAGCCGATGCCGACCGCGCCCGGGGTGCGGCCGAGCTGATCGAGGTCGTCCGCACCTACCTGAAATGACGAAGGCCACCCGATGACCCCGTTGACTGACCTGCTCCAGCAGGGGACCGCGCATGCCTGGCTGTTCGTACCCAGCGCGATCCTGCTCGGCGCCCTTCACGGGCTGGAGCCCGGCCACTCGAAGACGATGATGGCCGCCTTCATCATCGCGGTGCGCGGGACGGTCGCACAGGCGGTCCTGCTCGGCCTGGCGGCGACCCTCTCGCATACCGCCGTCGTCTGGCTGATCGCGCTCGGGGGGCAGTACCTCGGCCAGGAATGGGGCACGGAGGCGAGCGAGCCCTACTTCCAGCTTGCCTCCGCCCTCCTTATCGTCGGCATCGCCGCCTGGATGGCTTGGCGGACGTGGCGCGAGCAGCATGACGAGCATGGTCACCACCATCACGGCGAGGCGGTGAAGCACGTCACCACGCGCGCCGGCCTGCTGACGCTGGAGGTCTTCGAGGACGGCGTGCCGCCGCGATGGCGCGTCCGTGCCGAGCGCGGGCTTTTACCGGACGCGAAGGCCCTGACCGTCGAGACCATCCGGGAAGGCGGGAAAGCCGACGCGTTCTCCTTCGCCGACCGGGGCGGCTACCTTGAGAGCCTTGAGGAGATCCCGGAGCCGCATGCGTTCACCGCGCGCCTACGACTCGACGGTCCGGTCGGCATCGAGACCCACGAGATCGGCTTCGAGGAGCATGACCACGACCACATGAACCTTGGCGACGAGGACGATGCGCATGCGCGCGCCCACGCCGACGATATCCGCCGGCGCTTCGCGGGCCGCAGCGTGACCACAGGCCAGATCGTCATGTTCGGCCTGACCGGCGGCCTCATCCCGTGTCCGGCCGCCATCACCGTGCTGCTGCTGTGCATACAGCTGAAGCAGTTGAGCCTGGGCTTCGTTCTCGTGGTGTGCTTCAGCATCGGCTTGGCGGTCACGATGGTGTCGGCCGGTGTCCTTGCAGCTCTCAGCGTGAAGCATGTGGCCAGCCGCTGGTCCGGGTTCGGCGCATTCGCACGTCGGGCACCGTACGCCTCCGCCGCCCTGATCGTGCTGGTCGGCCTCTATACCGGCTGGCTCGGGTGGGATGGCATTCGGCACGGACATCGGGATCATGCCGCCCAAGCCAAGCATGCCATGGTCGCGAAGGTTCGATGACCGCGGCGGTAGCGTCGGTCCTCCGCCTCGGTGATTGCGTCGAAGCCCTTGGCCGGCAACTGGCGCCCTTCGGTTCACAGCCGCCGCTACGGATTCGGCGCACACGGTTATGGAAACCCTGGCCCGTTCGACCACTCATGGGAACCGGCTGATCATACGGCAAAATCCGGGACGCTTGCCCGCTTTACCGAGCGTAGCGTCCCTCCCGCCAAGCCGAACCGCCACGCTCGGGCGTCGATCGTATGAAGAATTCGTTAGGAGCCATTCAGGCTTGGTTTGCCAGAACCTCCCGAGCATTCTGCCAAAATTGCCTGGGTGGATACAGGGTTTAACGGAGGTCCGAGACGAGCATGGCAGCTGGCAGCACCCACGAGACCGCGACGCTCATGCATCCGGATTCCACCCGCGAAACGATGGAGCCGAACGCCTCCGCGCGGGGAATACCCGAGGCCGTTCGCGTGCATCTCGGGTCAGAGCTCCAGGCGTTTTATGCCGCCTTCCTCGCGGAGCCGCAGCCCGATGCCCTTCTCGACCTGATCGCGAAGCTAGGGTCGGGTCCCGTACCAGCCGCCGCAGGCTCGGAAGACAAGTTCCGCGCCGAGCTCCTGGCCGCGCTGCCGGGCCTGCGGGCCTTCGCGGTCTCGCTCGCCATCAACCAGACGACGGCCGATGACCTCGTCCAGGAGACACTGCTGAAGGCCTGGGCCAACCGGCACCGCTTCGAGCCCGGCAGCAACCTGAAGGCTTGGGCCTGCACCATCCTGCGCAACCAGTTCTACACCGAGTGCCGCAAGCGCAGGCGCGAGGTCGAGGATGCGGACGGCGTCCAGGCGGGGATGATCACCACGCCGGCCGCGCAAGAGGCCAGCAGCGACCTGCGCCGGGTCTGGCAGTATCTCGGCAAGCTCCCGGCCTCGCAGCGCGAGGCGCTGGTGCTCGTAGGCGCGCAGGGGATGACCTACGAGGCCGCCGCCGAGCTGATCGGCTGCCAGGTCGGCACCATGAAGAGCCGCGTCAGCAGAGCTCGGACGCTGCTTGCCGGGCTGCTCGGTGTCGAGGACGACCGAAGTTTGGCTTGAGGCGTCCAGCAAAACTAAAAGTCCGCCGCGGCGCGTGCCGGGCGGACTTCGTGACCTCACCGAGATGACGCAGGTCTCAGTCGATGACCTCGACGATGCGGCGGCTGCGGTCGACCAGCACCGGGCGGTCGTTCACCACGGTGTAGCGGTAGCCCGGACGGGCCCGGTAGTCGTCGGGCACGTCGTAGTAGGTCACCTCGTCGTCGGGCAGCACGGTGCCGACCTGGACGGGGCCGCCCCAGCTGTAGGAGCGCACGCCGCGCTCGCGCACATAGGAGCGGAAGCGGGGACGGTCGTCGATGCCAAGGATACCGCCGACCGTACCGGTGGCGGCTCCGACGGCCCCACCGACGATGCCGCCGATGGGACCGGCCGCATCGGCGCCGCGCTCGGCGCCCTCGGCGGCCCCGCGCAGCGTGCCCTGTGCCTGGGCCCCCATCGGAAGGGCGAGCATCCCGGTCGCCGCGAGGGCGAGAAGAAGCTTGTTCGTCATGATGATATCTCCTGGAGCGTCAGCGGGCCGGTGGCTCAGTTGCAGCCTTCCTTGTGGACGGTCTTGGAGTTGCCCATACCGTCCTCCTTGTGGACGGTCTTCGAGCCGCAATCGACGCTGCCGGTGGTGACCTCACGGCGCTCGACCACGCCTTCGCGGCGCTCGACGGATACGCCCGGGGCGCTGTCGCGGCGGATGACGGTGGTGTCCTCTGCGGACGCCGGCGCGGCGAAGCCGGCCAGGGAAACGGCGAGGAAGCCGAGGGCAATTGGCTTGCGCATGGTGAGCTCCTTTGTGCCGACGGGCTGCCCGTCAGCGTCTGGCCCAGGAATGACGAAGTCGGAAGAACGGTTGCGCCGCGGATCCATTCCGGTGTTCGACCGGACCACCGACTTCCCGAGCGTCCCGGTTGCTTTCCCTCGCCGCTGGAGGGCCCTGTGACGCCTATTCGGTATCCGCGTCGTCCCGTTCGTCGCCGGTATCCGTGTCCAGCCCTGGCTGGTCCAGGGCGGGGGCCGGCCCAGGCCCGGAGAGGCTAGCGGGGGCCAGGCTGCGTCGTCCCGGTCGGGATGGCATCATCGCCGCGCCGGACGCGACGATGCCGGCCATGGCCCGAAGGTCGTCGGGTTGCGAGGGGTCCTGGGCCACGCCCTCGGCCTCGGATTGGAGGCGCAGGTTGCACGCCTTCGACGGCAGGCCGCCGTCCGGCGTACAGGCATCATGATGGGCGCATGCCTCATCAAGGGCATCGGTGGGAGCGAGCGGCGCGTTGTTGCCCGGGCCGCAGTAATTGCCGTGGAGAAGCGCCTTCGGAGTCGTACCGGCCAGGGCGGCTGGCGCGCAAATGGCGGCAAGGAGCACGGCCGCGGCCGCAGGTCCGGATAATCTCATGAGGTCACCTCGGTTCGATCCCGCGTAGCGCGGGATACGCGTCCCGGTGTCGTCAGGACGGGCTTCGATAATGCCAGGCACGCTCGGAGCGTTCCTCCGCCGGTCCGAGCGGACAGGGAGCAGGAATGCGGATACGGGACAGCGCGGGTCCCTTAGGCACGATACGGGACCATATCCCCGTCGAAATGGAACGGATTTGCCGGCATCGTCGTTGCCTTGCCTTCCTCGATACGGACGGCCTTCGGCCGAACGGTCCCGGGGGCGGGTCCATGCTGAACGACCGATGCTTTTGCGTGATGCTGGAGACCTGCGACGGACGGCGGGTCCTGCGGGCGTCGACCGAGCGCGAGGCGGCGCTCATGGCTGAGTCCGTGCTGCGTCGGTACGAGGGCAATGCGATGACGGTCGGCTTCAGCGTCGAGGGACCGAACCCGGGCGGCACCCGCCGCATCGCCTTCTACCTCACCGACGTCGCCCTCGAACTCGAACTCGCCTGAGGGACGGGAGCGCCGAAGCGCTCCCGTGGTTCGTGATCAGCGCTTGAACTTGCCGTCGTACTTGAACTCGGGAGCAGACTTCAGGGCATCCTTGCTGGCGTTCACGGACGCCTTCCACTTCTTGGCGCCGGTGTCGTAGGTCAGCGCCACCGAGGACGGATCGACCACGACGTAGCGCTCACCCATGCCGAGAAAGCCACCGACCGACATGACGTAGCCGGCGAGCTTGCCTTTCTCGATCACGAGATCCTTGATCTCGCCGACGTTGGCATTGGTGCCGTCGACGACGTTGAGGCCGATGAGGTTGTAGCTCAGCACGGCGTCCTGAGGGACGGGGGCGAACTTGACGGTGGCCGGGGGCGCGGGAGCCTCGTCCTTGGCGAGGACGGGGCCGGTCAGGGCGGTGACGGCGGTGAGGGCGAGAACGAGGCGACGCATAGAGAACTCCTGTGTCCCGGAACGGGGCTCGGTAATGGTCGGCCGCGACAAACCGTTCCGCCTTACCGCAGGACTTTCGTCCTCGGAACGGGATCGCACGTGTCGCCGTTCCTGGGCCCCGTGACCGCTCCGGTTACGGCCAGGGAACCTCGCCATGAGCAGCACCAGCGACAAGATCAAGGGTCTCGCCAACGAGGCCGCCGGCAACGTCAAGCAGGGCATCGGAAACGCCACCGACAACGAAAAGCTGAAGGCGGAAGGCCAGGCTCAGGAGCTGAAGGGCGACGCCCAGAAAACTGCCGGCGACGTGAAGGACGGCGCCAAGCACCTCGCCGACAAGGTCACCGGCAAGAACTGACCCGTTAGGGGAAAGCCACGCCCCATTCCCGTTGGCATTCGTCGGCGAACTACGTTGGACGATCCGGCGACCGGCCATGCCGTAGCTACAGCGGCGGCTCGCGGCGATGAAGCTGCGGGCCTTGTGCTGGTTATTCTTCGTTATTCACAGAGCTCTGTCGTTAACATGCCGTTCATTTAGACGCTTTGCTTACAAAACTTGCAAAAATTGGGAACGGTATTTTCGGGATCTCCGTTTGTTGCTCCGTACAGCTTGATGCAGTCGGAGAAAACCATGTTGAAGCATATTCGCGTCGCTGCCCTCACCGCCACCTTCGTGATCGGCGGTGCGGCCATGGCCCTGGCGCAGTCCTCCTCGACCGTCGGAACGGGCGGCTCCTCCGCCGGCGGCGGCACCAGTTCGTCGACGGTCGGCACGGGCGGTTCGTCGGCAGGCACGGGGAGCGGCTCGGGCTCGTCCTCGACGGTGGGCACCGGTGGCTCGTCCGCAGGCGGTGGCAAGAGCTCTTCGACGGTCGGCACGGGCGGTTCGTCGGCTGGCACGGGCAGCGGCTCCGGCTCGACCGTGGGCACCGGTGGCTCGACGGCCGGCAAGGGCACCAGCGGCTCTTCGATGGGCACCGGCGGCTCGTCTTCTGGTATGTCTGACGGCGCCGGCAAGTCGGGCAGCGCCCCGGGCCACGACAAGAGCGGCCCGGGCAATTCGGAGAACGCGCCAGGCCACAACAAGCGCTGAGGCTTGCTGAGCCTGGGACTTATTGGGGGCGGCTCGTCGGAGCCGTCCCCGACTTCTTTCCAAGGGGAGTTGCACCATGGCGCGCCTGATCCTGCCGCTTCTCGGCGGCGCCCTCATCCTTGCCGGAACTTCCGTGAGCCAAGCCCAGACCAGCACCGTGACAGCGGGGCCGAATGGCGTCTCGGGCAGCACGACGGTCACCACGGGGCCGAACGGCAAGCCCTGCAAGGTTGTCCACTCAGACGGCCGTGCGCACGACGGCTCGGTGTCGAGTTCGGTCACAGCCGGACCTGACGGCGTACATAGCTCCTCCACGGGAGAAAGCTCGGTGACGACCCGGTCGGCCGACGGATCGAGCAGCAGCTCGGCTTCGAGCTCGGGCAATGGCACTACCATGACCACCACGGGTGACGGCGACTGCGTCGTCACTGCTCCCAAGAACAGGAAGTGAGGCCCAGATGACCACGAAGATCCTTCCCGCCCTGGCGACCCTTGGCCTGCTTCTCGCTCCCACGCTTGCTCAGGCTCAGGCCCGAGGCAGCGCCACGGGCGGAAGCGCCGGCTCGGCTGCGGTCGGCGGTACCTCCGCCTCGACCGTTGGCACCGGCGGCACGTCCACGGGGGCAAACGGCGCCAGCGGCTCCTCTCTCGCGACCGGGGGAAGCGCGGCGGGCGGCAAGACCATGGACCGCTCCCACGTCAACGCGACAGGGAACGGCGGGCTGAATGGACAAGCCAAGGCCATGTCCCATGATGGCGGGACCTTTTCGAAATCGCAGACGAAGACCAAGGTCCGCGACGGCGAGAGCGTCGAGTCCCGCACCAAGACCATGTCGCATGAGCCGGGTTCGAAGCCGGTGAAGTCGATGACAACGACCGGCTCGACCGTCGGACAATAAGGCCTCGGGTCCCGTTCGATACGGCGACCGAAAGCCCTTCGGGGTTACCCTGGCGAGACCCGCCCCATCGTGGGGTGGGCTTTTGCCGGGACTGAACAGGACGATGGGGAGCCGATTTGGCTAGGATGACGCTTCCTGGTCGGCGGCAGGACTGGCTCCTGCTAGGCCTCGCCCTCGTGCTCGCGTTCGTGGCCTTCGCGACCTACTATCTGACGCGGCCCACCACCTTGACCATCGCCGTGGCCCCGAAGGGCGGCAGCGAGCCTGCCTTGCTCCAGGCCTACGCGGACGAGCTGGCCCGGAGAAAGCTCGGCGTCCGGCTCAGGATCGTCTCCTTCGACGGCGTTCGTGAGAGCGCCGAAGCCCTGAGGGTTGGCTCAGCCGACCTTGCCGTGGTTCGGCCCGACGTCGCGCTGCCCGGGAACGCTTTGACGCTCGCCGTCCTGCGCGAGCTCTCGGCCTTCATTACGACTACTTCCGATTCAGGCATCAAAGGCTTTTCGGACTTGGCCGGCAAGCGCCTCGGCATGCTGGCGAGCCGGACGGCCGACCGCACCCTCGTCGGCACGCTCCTTGCCCACTACGACCTGGAGCTCCTGACGGAGCCGCAAACGGGGGCCATCCCGAAGAAGGCCGTGGCGCTCGTGCCCTTGGAGGAAGCCGACGTGGGCCCCGCCCTGCGCGAGCATCGGGTCGATGCGCTGGTGATGGTCACGACGCCGACCTCGCCCCTCGCCAAACGGCTTGTCTCCCTCGTCAAGGACGAGAGCGAGGATGACGAGATCTCCCTGTTCGGGGTGCCCGACTCCACGGCCGTGCTGGCGCGCTCGCCGCGCCTGCAGGCAGTCACGCTGCCGGCGGCCCTGTTCGGCGGCAATCCCCGGCTGCCTGACGAAGACATCGCCACCGTCGGCTCGTCCTACCGTCTCATGGCCCGGGCCGACCTGTCGCGAAGCCTCGCCGCAGAGGTGACGCAGCACCTGTTCGAGATGCGCAGTGCCCTGGCCGACACGGTGCCCGCGGCCGACGCGATCACGCATCCGGCCTACGAGGATACCGCCGACGCAACCAGCGCGCACCTGCCGATCCATCCCGGGGCCATCGACTACCACGAGCGCGAGCAGGAGACCTTTATCGAGCGCTACGAAAGTTGGATCTACCTTGTGGCCATCCTGGCCGGCGGCGTCGGTTCGACCATCGCCTGGCTGCGCCAGCGTTTGGGCCGCATCCGCCGGGAACGGATCGAAGTGGCGACAAGCCGGCTGCTCGAACTGCGTGCGGCGGTGTCCCGGGAAACCCACCGCGAGCGTCTGGAAGCGATGGCGGCCGAGGTGGACGATCTGGCCGCCAGCATCGCGCGCCAGGCCCTCAATCGACCGACCGAGCTGCGGATGTTGGGGGCGGCCAACGTGGCCATCGATGCCACGCGCTCGACGGTTCGGCGCGCCATGGATCGTCAAAACCGAACGACGGAAATCGGAGACACCGAGGCGCCGGTCGCAACGCCTATTGCGTGAGTTGCGCGCCGGCAGGGTTCGGACCGACGCCGGTCGCGATGCCCTACGGCCGGGACGCAAGTACGGAAGAGCCTACCAGGAGGGACTCCTGGTAGGCATCATGGAATGCCTCGGGCGAGGGCCAGGCTCAGTAGCGGTAGTCGCGGTATCCACCGTAGCCACGCCCCGCGTCGTAGCGCGTTCCACGGTAGGCGCGCTCGTAGCCACCGAATTCGCGATGCCGGCGGTATCCGTGGGCGGGCGCCCAGGCAGGAGGACCACCCCGTTCGAAGCCGCGGCCGCCGCGAGCCCAGGGCGGATCGGCCATCGCGGCCGTCGAGGTGCCGAGGATGCCACCGGACAGTGTCAGGGCTGAGAACAATAGAAGTGCAGGCTTACGAAACATGGTGTCTCTCCGATGCCATCTATTCTTGAGTCGTGGAATGGATACGGCTCAGGCGCCAAAATGGTTCCGAGCCTATATTTCTACCGGAACAATGGAGACCTGCAATCGGCCCTCTACCATGATAGGTGCGTTTCAACCCCTGGAGCCCAATCCCAGTGTCTGTCGGCACACGATCAACGCGGTCGCAGGGTCCGGCTGATTTCGTCGGGCATCGACCCTCGCTCCCTGTGCCTGCGTGGCCTCAATGCCGAGGACGACCCAGGGCCTCGTCCGTGACGTCCTGGCCGGTCTCGACGTCACGGACGCTGACCCTCAGGCCATCCATCCTCAGGCGTTCCACATCGTCGGCGGACAGGTAGGTCTTGCTTTCCGGGTCGTAGAGACGGCAACCGGCGTACCGGCGCAGTTGTCGAACCCGGGGTGGCTCGGTTCGTGTCATCGTTCCACGTCGATGTCGGCACCACCGATAAGGGGCGCAAATTTCACACTGGAACGATTACAAACTGTTCGTGGCAGGCGCAACACGGATTAGGCCGAACCTGAAATCCCGCATCCCTTCGCCAACCTGCTCGTCTGGCGGAGCGTCCTATCTGCCGATACCGAGCAGGACTGCACCGACCGCAATCAGACCGATGCCCCCGGCTCCAAGGACAAGCCGTCCCGCGATCAGGAGGGTGATTGCGGGACCCGTGATCCGACGACGGGGGATAAAAGGTCGGTTATCATTCGAGGGCGCTCCCGAGATGCAGGCAAGCAGCTTCGCGGGCGTCATGTCCATCCGATGGGGCATCGGTCCCTGACTGGGACCGCCGTGGAGCGCGCGCATGGAACCGCCTCCTCCAGTCGGCGATCATGATTCCCGGCGACCAAGCCCATAAGGGCTCGTTCCGGGACGGTCGAAGGGCTTGCGACCTATGTCCGCGATCCATGTGGCCTGTGATCAGGCTCACGACGGGAGGCGAACTCAGATGGGAGGCGTGCGGGCCCCCAATGCGATGACCTCGTCGCGCCTGTCTGGCGATCCCCCGTCGAGGCCGAGATAGCCCGGATCAAAGCCGGCGTCAGCCATTGACCCGCACAAGCTGAGGAGGGTCAGGCGACGCTCGGCCTGTCTGACGACGCCCTGATGCCGGAGTTCCTGCTGCGGCCGGCCGGGATTGGGAACCGCTGGTCTGCTCTTCGATTGGATGAAGTGAAAGGCTTTGATCCACCCGGGATCCAGGTCGTACGAAACAAAGCCTTTCATTTTCGTCAGGAAATTTCCGGGCCGCAGCAACCGCCCGACTCGAAAATAATCTTACTTAGCCGACGCCGTGACTGCTTCGAAAGTATACCGGCCGATTTTGGTGCCAGTGAACTGCGCAACGCCCTCGGCCATGGGATTGACGCGTGCGTTATGAATTTCGATTTCCCCGGAAATTCCCGAGAACTTACCCGTTCCTCCGGTCCACGATCCGGTTCCGTGTGGAGTCCCGCCTTGAGGCTGCGCCGGATAATCGTATTTCTCGAATATCTGATCTCCACCGGCATCCGCATAGACGCAGTAGCCGTGGTTCTCGAAAGTCTTGGCTTCATTGTCCATCGTCGCCATTCCAGCGCATCGTCCCGCCATATTATGGAGAAACCCACTGCCGGCGACGTTGAGCGCGGTCATGGTTGATTGACTGATCGTCACCGTGCGGTTGGTGCCCATCGGGAGGGGCTTCATCGGGGATGTATTGATACCCGTGAAAAGCACCTTGTAATCACCGGAGCGAGGCAGTTCGTCGGCGAGTGACGGGAAGCCGAAGACGCTGATTGCCAAAGCCATCAGGTATCGTGGGATAAAACGCTGCATGGCGAACCTCCCTCTCGAATGCGAATATTTTAGAAATACAATGTCGCAGATATGTTCTATCCCATCAAGATGTCTTTTCGCTCTCCTGAGTTTCTATTCACAATTGAAATGCCCGAACACTGCGGAGCCGTCGGGCCGAGCAAACTGTACATTCGTCAGATTGCCACTCAAAGCTGCTTTGCCCATCATTCTAAAACTTTTGGTAATTAGATATGTCGGCACCGCTTCGGATGAAGGGGTAGCAAAGTTCTTGGAACGCGTGGGCGCAGATGGCCAAAGTGACCTTACGGCAGGCTTGAGGCGCCGGAACTCCATCCCGACTTGCCCCTCGGCGACGAGACAGGGGCGGTCTCTGCCTGGGCTTTCTCCCAGTGGGGGTCAAAAGAATTCAGCGCGAGTGCCAGCGGTCCCTAAGCGGTCCTGCCACGTCACTGCGCGCGGGGCCCATTCGTTCGGCTTACGATGGGTCGGCGGCTTGCCTGCCCGATCAGGCCGGAGCTGGCCTCATTTCCGTCGGCTCCGGGCCGCCAGTCCGGCTGTCGTATGGGGAACGTCGACCAGTGTCCCGATCAGGCGAAGCAGGGCTTGCTGCTCCGGCTTGCCGGTTCCGTGGGACAGGAAGACTCCGAGCTCGACGTGACGCAGCAGTCCTCCCGAGGGACCATTGGGCTGGTTGATGACGAAGGCCCGGCCATCCGTCGGTTCACGGCTCAGTTGCCAGGAGTCTCCGTTGGGGCTCTGGTAGAGTTCCCGCCTCTCCGACATCGAGCCGATCCTCCCGTTCAGATGACCCCACGCCAAGTTGCGGGACGATGCGAGGAAACGGTATCGGTGGAGACAAGGCCTTATCAATCGTGTCCAAACGCCAGGGCGGACCTTGCAAGGGACGGAGGTCCCGGGCGGCCCGATGCCCAAGCCATCACGCCACGAGGTATGCTTTATTCATTCGAAGGGTGACGACGATGCCGGCCGCGTCCCACTCGCGTTCGATGGACCCATCCAACTGCTGGGTCATCGCGCGCTTGAGCAAATTACTCCCGTATCCCCCAGGGCCGGCCGGCGCGGTCACCGGCGGACCCCCGCGTTCCGTCCAGGTGATCACCACCGCGTCCTCCTGCGCCGGCGACGAGACGTCGAGCGTGCCGGTCGGGACCGAAAGGGCGCCGTACTTAAGGGAATTCGTCGCCAGCTCATGTACTACGAGAGCCAGCGTCGTGGCCGCCGCTTCACCAACCCCCATGCGCGGGACCGAGACGCGGATGCGGCCGCTGAAGGCCCCCATGTCGTCATAGGGTGCCAGCAGGATCGCAAGCAGGTCGCCGAGGAGGGCGGCCTTGCCGTCGCCCCCGGGGAGTGGACGGACGAGGTCGTGGGCTCGCCCGAGGGCGGTAAGCCGCTGGGTCAGCTCGCGTGCCATGTCGACCGTGGTGGTGGTCGAGCGGGAGGTGATGGCAGTCAGGGCCGTCGCGATGGCCAGCAGGTTCTTGACCCGGTGGCTCATCTCGCCCGCTAGAAGCTCGTGCCCCTCCTCAGCCTGCTTGCGTCCGGTCGCGTCAAGGAAGATGCCGAACATCACCGCTCCGACAATGCCCTGATCATCGCCTTGACCGCGTGCGGAGATCCATCGGACCTCACTGCCGTCTAGGATGCGGAAGTCGGTTTCGTAGGGACCGAGGATAGCGCGTGTCGCCGAGAAGGCCGCCCGAACCCGGTCGCGGTCGGCCGGATGGATGCGTGAGGACAGGTCCTCGAAGGTCACGTGGGGGCTCGGCGGAAGTCCCCAGAGCCCGAAGCCACGGGCGTCCATGGCGAAGGTGTCGTCGTCGACGTTCCAGGACCACAGGGCGACCCCGGCAGCCTCGATGGCTAGCCGCAGTTGCCTCGCGGTCCAGGAGGGAGCGCAGTCGGCTGCCGGTGTCGCCGCGAGCTTTCTCATCAAACCCGTCGCAACCCCTTGCCCCCCCCCCGCCATGCCGGAAGCTCAACGTCCGAAGACCTACATCGCTTCGTCGCGAGCGTACAAGGTACCGCACGCCCATTCCGAGGGAGGAACGAACGGCTGGCCGAAGCCATTTCATTTGTTGCTACGCTGCCGTCATGGCCGGATGCCGAGCCCGTTCCCGGGGGCATCATCCAGGATATATCCCGCCACATCCGCCGCCTCGTGAGCCATCGATGTCCGAGCCTCCCTCGCCGACCGCCACGGCACCTCCCGGCGGCGATGCCAAGGCGGTCGGTCGCGATAAGCCTCCCGTCGACGGGGCGGTCGCATATCTGGCCCGCCAATTGGCGGAAGCCGGGTTGGAAGGCTTGTCCGAGCGCGAGCGCCGGGTGATCCTCCACATCGCCAAGCGCTGCCACGTGTCGCGGGACGTGGACCATGTCCTCGTCGAGCGCCAGACCTTCGGGGAGCGCCTCGCGGATCGCGTGGCCCAGCTTGGCGGCTCCTGGGGCTTCATCCTGGTCTTCTCGGGAATGCTCGTGGCGTGGGTGGTCGTCAACACCGTCATCCTCGGCCACATCGGCGGCTTCGACCCCTATCCGTACATCTTCCTGAACTTGATCCTGTCGATGGTCGCGGCGCTCCAGGCACCGGTCATCCTGATGTCTCAGAACCGCCAGGCGGCCCGCGACCGGCTGGCAGCCGGACTCGACTACGAGATCAACCTGAAGTCGGAGGTTGAGATCATGGCCCTGCACGAGAAGCTCGACCACATCCGGATGGAGCGTCTCGAAGGCATGTTGGCCGCGCAATTGGCACGGGTCGAGGCCATCGCCGTGGCGGTCGGCATCGGTCCTGCGACCTGACTGTCGTCGGGCAAGGGGCGCCCAAGCCGTCGATCTGCATTCGAGCGTGGGGCGAATGCGATCCCTTTTCCGTCCTTGGTGGCCAGCTCGCCTCACAGCAACGCGATCCGCAGTGTGGACGCAAGAGGCAAGGACTTGTCTCTGACCGAAGTCCAGGCGATCACGGTCAGCCAAAGGAATCATTAACCATGAAACGCATGCCGCCGCTTCCGACCGACTGATTCCGGAGAGCGATGCCGCGTGCCTTGCCTCCGCAACCGCGAGAGGCTTCCATGTCCCAGACCTATTTCACCTCCGATACCCATTTCGGCCACAGAGGCATCCTGAGCCCTCGGATGCACATCCCGCGGGTGTTCGCCTCGATCCAGGAGCATGATGAAACCTTGGTCGCGCGCTGGAACGCCGCCGTCTGTCCCGAGGACATCGTCTGGCACCTGGGCGACTTCGCCTATCGCTGCTCCGAGGCCTATGCGCGGTCGATCTTCGCTCGTCTGAACGGCCGCAAGTTCCTGGTCCGGGGCAACCATGACCGCATTGGGGTCCGCCTGCCGTGGGATGGGCCCGTGACCGATGTCGTGCATGTCGTGGTCCCGGATCCGTTCACCGGAATGCCCCAGGGCGTCTTCTGCAGCCATTACGCGCACGTTGTCTGGCCCCGCATGCATCGCGGCGACATCCACCTCTATGGGCATTCTCACGGTACCCTGCCGGGCACGGCCGCGAGCACCGACGTCGGCGTGGATTGCTTCGACCTGGCGCCGGTAACCCTGAAGCGGATCCGCGAGCGCTTGGCCGAGAACGCTGCGGCCGGAGGCCGACCATGAGCGTTCCATCGGCGACCCGCCTGTGGGTTTGGTCTGACCTGCATCAGGAATGGCCCGAGAACGCCTGGGACCCGGCCGTGCACACGCCTCCGGAAGGCTTCGACGTAGCCGTGGTTGCCGGCGACGTGCACATGCCGTTGACGCGATCCCTTGACTGGCTGGGCGAGCGTCTACCAGGCGTTCCGACGGTTTATGTCCCTGGCAACCACGACTTCTGGTGGGACCGTGGCGAGGAGCGCTACACGATCTCCGACCTGTTGGAGCGTGGCCGTGAGCGTGCGGCGCCCCTCGGCATCCACCTGCTGGTGGACGATGTGGTCACCCTGAGGGACGTGCGCTTCCTGGGTGGCACCCTCTGGACGGACTTCCGTCTCGGGTCGTTCTCCCTGAACCACGGCTTCAGGTCCGCCCAGGGGCGTGGGGGCATGGTCGATTACCGCCGGATCCGTACAGGTCCGAGGTCGCGCGACCGCATCGAGCCCGAGGAGATTTTCGCGATGCACCGGGCTACGCTGGGCTTCCTGGATGGGACCCTGGCCGTCAGCCATCCTGGACCCACTGTCGTGGTAACCCATCACGCCCCCCAGCCCGCCAGCCTGCCTTCACAGGCCGATGATCTCAGGTGGTGCTATGCCTCGGACCTCTCGGACCTTCTCTTGGACCGGGGACCCGACCTGTGGGTCCATGGGCACATCCACCGTGCCTCGGACTACCTGGTGGGCCGGACCAGGGTGGTCTGCAACGCCCGCGGTCACCTCGAAGAGCCGTCGGGTTTCGTGCTCGCCCTGATGGTGGAAGTGCCCTTCGATGCGGAGCCTTACGGAGACTCGGTGGGGCGCACGTAATGGATAACGTTACTCGCTACTCGTTACCAACGGGGACGAGCCGTTAACACATGTCGACGGGCCGGTACGATGTCGCGCGGCGCCCATTCCAGTTGGGCAAACGCCAGTTAACGGAGGATGCAGGAAGCTCGGCCACCTTACGGCGTGTCGAGCTTCATTCTCGACCTAATGAGCGATTTCGGACCACAACCCATGGCATGAGCCAGTTGCCGGATTTGAAAACGTTCCCGAATCTGGCCAAGTGACGTTGCTTCGTCTGCCGGCCGTGGAACCACCGCGGGGGATGGGCGAGGTTCGGGGGGGAAGATGAGAACCATTGGGATCAGGGCCGCGCCCAAAGCTGTGACATTCGCGATTTACGATGCGGACACGCGGACCGTGCTCAACGTCTGTCCGACGTCAGCACCTATGGGACAGATTGAGGGTCTTCACGAACGGAGGATGGCTGGTTCATCGTAGCCCCTGAGGAGCGAAGATGAAGCAGACATCCGGACCGGCCAAGAAGCCGGCAGAAGCGGTGATCAAGGACATCCGTCGGGCCACACGTCGGCAGTTCTCGTCCGAGGAGAAGATCCGTGTGGTGCTGGAAGGCTTGCGGGGCGAGGACAGCATCGCCGAGTTATGCCGACGTGAGGGGATCGCCGCCTCGATGTACTACGGCTGGTCCAAGGAGTTCCTGGAGGCTGGCAAGAAGCGCCTGTCCGGCGACACGTCTCGTGCGGCCACTACGGATGAGGTGCGGGACCTCCGTCGCGAGACGGGGGCGCTGAAGGAGGTCGTAGCTGATCTCGTCCTGGAGAACCGTCTGCTCAAAAAAAGCATGAGCGGGGCTGGGGGCGACGAGGCATGAGGTACCCGGCCCCCGAGAAGCTGGAGATCATCCGGCTCGTCGAGCAATCCCACCTGCCGGTGCGCGCTACCCTGGACAAGCTCGGCATCACCCGCTCGACGTTCTACCGCTGGTACGACGCCTACCAGCGCGGCGGCCCCGAGGCGTTGAATGACCATCCTTCGCAGCCAAGCCGGGTCTGGAACCGCCTACCTGCGGAGATCCGCGAGCAGATCGTTGCTCTGGCCTTGGAGCAGCCTGAACTCAGCCCGCGTGAACTGGCGGTACGCTTCACCGACGAGCGGCGCTACTTCGTCTCGGAAGCGACCGTCTACCGGCTGCTCAAGTCTCAGGACCTGATCACCAGCCCGGCCTATATCGTCATCAAGGCCGCCGACGAGTTCCGCGATAAGACCACCGCGCCCAACCAGCTTTGGCAGACGGACTTCACCTACCTGAAGGTCGTTGGCTGGGGCTGGTACTACCTGTCGACGGTCCTGGACGACTTCTCACGCTACATCGTCGCCTGGAAGCTGTGCACGACGATGCAGGCCAGCGACGTCACCGCCACGCTCGACCTGGCGCTGGGTGCGGCTGGGCTCGATCAGGCGCGGGTGATGCCGCGGCCACGCCTGCTCTCCGACAATGGGCCGAGCTACGTCGCCAGCGACCTAGCTGACTGGCTCGGCATTCGGGCCATGACCCACATCCGCGGCGCGCCATGCCATCCTCAAACGCAGGGCAAGATCGAGCGTTGGCACCAGACGCTCAAGAACCGCATCCTGCTTGAACACGCCTACTTGCCCGGCGAGCTGGAGACGCAGGTTGCCAACTTCGTCGAACACTACAACCATGCCCGAGCCCATGAGAGCCTGAGCAACCTCACGCCCGCCGACGTCTACTTCGGACGCGGTGAAGGGATCCTGGCCGAGCGGGAACGCATCAAGCGCCAGACATTCATGGATCGCCGCTTGCGCCGCCACGCGCACGCTGCCTAACCTCTCACCCCAGATGGACCAGAGCCTCCGCTCCTGAACACCGCTGAATGTCCCAAATCATCTGACGACGGACAATGGTCGAAGCCGAGAGGCGGGCGCTGATGGCCCGCCGGGTACCTCAAGGTGTCGGCGAAGGGGTGGTCGTGCCGTTTCCGGTGTCGCCCCGGGGCCAATCGTGATGCGCCCAGGTTGGGTTTTCATGGTCCGCGCAAGGTCAAAAGCCGCGTCGTGACAGAGAACCTGTGGAAAACTTTCAGGAATGAAGCGCCCCGAGACCCACTTATATTCCTATATTCCGCTTCTTGGATCGAATGGGTCGGTTGGAATGTCGGGGCATGTTCGAGCGAACCATGGCCGGCTCTCAGCTGCGGAAACGCGGCGTGGAAAGGTCATTCAAGGATTCAATAGCCAATCCTTTGATCGTTGAAATCGTTGGGGTTTTTCCTGAGTTTCCGATTCAGGACGATTCACCTGAAAAACGGGTCTGGCGGTCGTCGGCGGTCCAAACAGGATGATCGACAGCGGCGGCCAGTCGAGTCATGGTCCGGCCTGTCGCTAGGTCACACCGAGGTTTCGGCTCCTATCGAGAAAAGTCCTTGGGACCCAGGCCCCTTGGACGACACGCCGTTTCCCACCGCGTTCCGCGACCGGGAAAGGGAGCATGGTGATCCGGACTTCCCGTCGGCGGAGCCTGGGTCGTGACCACCGAGCGCCGACCTCTGAAGGAATGCGACAATGAGCAAGCCTACCAAGCGTGCCCGCATCGGCGGGCGCGAGAGCGATGCCGCGTGCCCGGAGGCCGACCGCGGGCCGCTCGGAAGCATCGGCGCCTGGGCGCGGGAGCCGCGCGTCTTCCTGGTGAAGGACGATGCCGAATTCGGGATGGCCTTCGAAGTCGGCACCCGGCGGTACTTCGGTCCGACCGGCCTGACCTGCTCTGAGGCCGCCCTGCGGTACGCCAGGCACGCCCAGGCCCTCGTCATCGCCAAGCGGCGGGCGATCCACGCCGGTCCGGCCTGAGAGGCACTGGGATGAAGACGAGCCCCCAAACGAAACGGACGTCCTGAGGGGTTACCCCAGGACGCCCGAATTCCCAACGCCGTCACGCCAACGCCCGGAAAAGCCAATGCGTGGCGGCGTCTTCACCACCGACCTTGCGGTCGGTGACCGGTCACCGCCAGCGGCGGGGCAC
Organism: Methylobacterium sp. TK31; assembly: GCF_055361545.1. Taxonomy (NCBI): domain Bacteria; kingdom Pseudomonadati; phylum Pseudomonadota; class Alphaproteobacteria; order Hyphomicrobiales; family Methylobacteriaceae; genus Methylobacterium; species Methylobacterium sp. TK31. The sequence continues at coordinate 4,903,140 of NZ_CM143964.1, forward strand.
GGAGCGATCGTGCACGTCCGCATGCCGAGCGCAAGCGAAATGTCTCGCTCCGTTGGTCCTTCCCCTGGTTCAAACAGGGTCAGATTAAAGATGTCCACAGGTCGCGAACGGCGTCCAGAAGCCGCCCATCAGAGCCGGGGCGTTCGCCCCGTGCCGCCCGCGTTCATCCCACCGCAGCTCTCGACGGCGTCCCGCAGGATCGTGGTCCCGGGGAGGGGATCCCTCCGCGGCGCCCTGGTCACCAGGGACGAGGCTCCTCGGGTCATCGTCTACGAGAGCAACGTCGAACGGCGAGTGCTGCTCGTGCTCCTCGCCCGGCCCGACGTCGTCGAAGTCCGCGAGCAGGTCGAGCCGGTCGCCTACAAGGACGAGGCCAACGCCAGGTGCACGCACACCTTCGACTTCTTCGTCACCCGCCGGAGCGGCGAGAAGATCCTCATCGCGGTCAAGCAATCCGCGTGGATCGAGCGCCACCCGGAATTCGCCGACCTCATCACCCTGATCGCCTCCCAGGTCCCCCGCTCCGTCGCCGACAGGGTCATCGTGATGACCGAGTGGGACGCGTCCCGGCATGCCGTTCACGACGCTAAGCTCATCCATTCCGCCCGCGCGGACGAGGCGCCGAAGCACGACGGCGTAATCAGGGAAATCGCGCTGACGCTGATCGGCACGACGACCGTGGGAAGCCTCGTCGCCGCCAGCGGGCTCGAAGGGTGGGGATTCCGGTCGGTCGTGAGGCTGATCGACGACGGCATCCTGCGCGTCCTGGGCCGCGGCCGCATCGACTACGGCACCCGTGTCGCGCTCGCCTCCAAGAAGGAGGATCAGTCGTGAACGACATGTCGAACTTCCCGCGCGTTCCCCGGCTGCGCTTCGGTCCGCATGACCGGATCCGCATCGGCGCCGTCGCGTACCACAGCCCGAGGTCCGTCGAAGGGGGGCATATCCTCCTTCGCGTCGACGCCCCCGACCTAGCCCAGGAGTTCTCCCACGAGGAGATCTGGCTCCTGAGCAAGCGCAGGGACTGGGAGGTGGACCCCGACTGGTTCGCCCCCGAGAGCGCCACCTCGCGCCTCGCGACCGGCATCACAACCCTGGACGACCTGAAGGCAAAGGATCGTCCCGATGTCGTCTGGAAGTGGGAGTTCCTCTGCCGGATCATCCGCCGTCGCGAGGCCGCCAAGGGCAAGATGACCCCCGAGGACATGGATCGGGCCATCGCCGAGGTCTTCGAGGAACTCAAGGACCTCGACGTCGCACTCACCCCGGTCAGCAAGAAGAAGCGCAACGCGAAGGCCGCTGCCCGTGGGAAGGCAGCCGGCCGCCGAAAGCCGACGAGACGCAAGCTCTACGCGGGAACGAAGACGTGGATGCTGTGTCGGATCGCGCCAGACAGGCGCACGGTCTTCCGTTGGCTGGCGCTGCTGGAGAGGCACGGCCACAAGCCGTCGAGCCTGCGCGACGGCCGCCATCGCAGCGGTTGCCGCACCCCGCGGATCACCGGCAAGGCGCTAGAACTCCTGGTGGAGCATGGCAACCGTTATGCGACGTCGGACCGGCCCAGGATCAGCGAGCTGCACGAAGACCTTCGCGCCGCCGTCGACGGACACAACCTGCCGCTCCTCCCCGCCGAGCAGATTGCCTGCCCTTCCCGGAAGGCCCTTAGCCTGTACATAGCAGGCCTCGGCCGGTTCCATGTCTATGCCGGCAGGTACGGCCTTGAGAAGGCCAAGCGTAAGTTCGCCATCATCACGTCCGGCGTCGTGGTGGTGCGGCCCTACGAGCGGATCGAGATCGACAGCTGGCTCGTGGACCTGCAGTCCATCCTGACGCTGATGGGTCTGTGGGATCGCCTCAATGTCCGGACCCGTCGCCAGGTGGCGCGGTTGTGGTTCTGCTCGGCCATCGACGTGGCCAGCAAGGTCATCGTCGGGGCCTGCCTCTCGGAGACGCCCTCGACAGCCGCGGCGCTCAAGGTGCTGCGGATGGCCCTCACCGACAAGCGTCACTATGCCCAGGCCGCCGGGGCGATGCTGCCGTGGGACCAGCACGCGACCTTCGAAGCCATTAATGCCGACGGGGGCTCCCAGTTCAACAACGCGGAGTTCATCGGCGCGGTCGCGATGCTCGGGCAAAGCCCCGATTTCCCATCCGGCGGCGTCCCCTCGCTGCGTGGGACCAAGGAAAGCTTCTACCGTAGGCTTTCGTCGCAGGCGGTGGCCCGGCTGCCCGGGAAGACCTTTGAGAACGTCGTGGCCCGCGCGGGCTACGAGGCCGAACGCCTGTCCTGCATCGAGACGCCGGAGCTGGTCGCGCTCCTGACCCGCTGGATCGTCGACACCTACCACGGCAGTCCCCACGATGGCCTCGGCGGCGAGACCCCGCACGATGCGTGGATCCGCCTGACGCGTGCCTACGCGTTCCAGGCCCCGCCGGACCGCAACAAGCTCCGCGCGATCTTCGGGATCCACCTGACCCGCACCCTCGGGAGCGGCGGCATCAGGGTCTTGGGGCTCAGGTACTGGTGCGAGCCCCTGCGGGAGCACTTCCTCCACCGGGGACCGGTGGAGATGGAGGTGTGCCTCGACCCGGACGACATCTCCGAGATCTCGGTTCGGATCGGGCCCGCCTGGCATGCGGCGGCCTGCACCCGGGAGGGGGTCGAGGACGTCTCCATGGAGGCCTGGATCCGGACGCGCCGCGACCTCTCCATCCAGCATGCGGCGGGAGCCGCCATGACCGAGGCGGCGGTCCATGCCGCCGTCCGTGCCGCCCGCGTCATCACGCAGGAGATCATGGCCCGGGCGGGCATCTCCGCGCTGCCGCCGACCGAGGAGGATCTCGCCATCGCCGAAAAGGAGCTCCTGCTGGGCTGGACCATGCCCGACACGGATCATCAGGGGGGCGAGCCTGGGTGCGCCGATCCCCTGGACGGCGGCATCGCGGTCACCGGACCCGCACGCACCGAAATTTCCGCCCCCAAGGGCGACGACCATGAGGTGGAATCATGAAGTCCGTCAGCCATGAAATCGATCTCGATCCCGCATCGCAGGTGCGGGACGCACTCCCCGAGGAGGCCCGGCGGCGCTCCGCGATCATGGAAAAGGTCCGGCATGCGTATCTCCGGACCCAGAGGGACGCGGTCGTGAAGAAGCATTTCGAGCGCCTGATGGAGGATCTGCTCGAACGCAGGAACCCGGCCCAACCCGAGGACATCTCCGATCCCGAGGCCAGGGCCGCCCGCCTCGAAGGCAACATGATGGTCGTGCTCGGCGAGAGCGGGGCGGGCAAGTCGGCGGCCATCCGTCGCCTCCTCACACAGCATCCCCTCTGCCCGAACTACGGGGAGGGCGGCGCGCGCTGCCGTGTCCTCACCGTTCGGGTTCCCTCGCCCTGCAGCGTCGGCGAATTGGGCAGGAAGGTGCTGCGTGCGACCGGGTACAAGCTCGGGCGCACCAAGGCGTCCAGCCCCGAGATCTGGGGCATCGTGCACGAGCGCCTTAGGGCGCTCGGCATCCTCGTCCTTCATCTCGACGAGTTCCAGGACGCCCACCTGACGCTCTCGCTCGACGAGCAGACGAAGCTTCGCCACCTCCTCCGGACGCTTCTCGTCGACGAGCAATACCCCGTCGGGCTGATCATCTCGGGTCAGCCGGAGTTCGAGGCGTTCATCCGTCCCGACCGGTCGTCCGTCAGGCGCGGATCCTGGCAGGTCTTCGAAAAGATCGACCTGGCCAGGGACGGCGAGGCGGTCGGCTCCGCCGTCCGCGCCCTGGCATCCATCGCCGAGCTTCGCGTCGACGAGGACGCCGTGCGGGTCATCGTCCCCCGCCTGGTGCACGCGGGCTGCAACCTCCTCGGCATCGTCATCGAGGAAATCCACGACGCGATCCGGACGGCCCTGGAGCGTCCGAACCCGACCCACCTGAACCTCGAACATTTCGCCGATGCCTACGCCATGCGGACCGGCAGCTTCGCGCTCTGGAACCCCTATGCCGCCCGCGACTTCCTCGCCGTCGATCCGACCCGGGTCCTGGCCCGGAGCGAGCCCGATGCCCCCAAGCCCAAGCGCGTCCCGCGCAAGCGCAGGTTGGGGGGCCAGGCATGACCGCCGATGCGCTGGAGCTCACGATTCCATTTCGCGATGGATCTAGCACCTCGGCATTCCTGTCCTGCCTGGCCGCGCGCAACGGCGTGCGGTTGGCGCGCCACTTCTGCGCCGACTACGGCCTGTCGTTCCAAGCGGTCCTCGATGGGTGTCCCGTGGAACTGCCGCGTCTCGCGGCGCTCTCGGGAGCCCCCTTGGAAGCGCTGGTCACCGGCAGCATCCGCCGGACCGAGGACGGTTACTTCATCCACGGCAACCGCATGTCGCGGTTGTCGCTCCGCCAGTCGGAGTTCCACGTCTGTCCCGCATGTCTGCGGGATGATGTCTCCTCCTCCGAACTCGCGCCACACGCCAGCGCGTGCGGCAGGTTGGTATGGCACGTGTCGTCCATCCGTACCTGCGCGGTCCACGGCATGGCCCTGGTGAGCCTCGGATCCAGCCGAGGTCTCGCAAGGGCGGATTTCGCCGCGGCGCTTCGTCCCCACCTGGACCGGCTCGACGAACTGTTCGACGCAGCCCCGCGGCGACCGGCGTCCGAGCTTGAGCGTTATGTCCTGGGGCGCCTCGACGGCATCCCAGGGGGGCTTCCTTTCCTCGACGGACTGGAGGTCCACGTCGTCGGCCGCCTCTGCGAGGTGCTGGGGGCCTACGCGATCCATGGGCGTCGGCTGGCGTTCTCGACGCTTGACGAGGATCAGTGGCATCTCGCGGGCGCGGCTGGCATGGCCATCGTCAGCGAGGGCACCCCCGGCATCCGTTCGTTTCTCGCGGAGCTGCGGCGTGACAATCCCCACGGCGTCGGCGTGAAGTCGGGCCCCCGGGCGCCGCTGACGAACATCCGCACATGGCTCGTGTCGATCCGCGAGTATCCTGCCTACCGTCCGGTCCGGGAACTCCTGGAGCCCCTCCTCGACGAGGTCGGGATTGCCGACATCGAGGACAAACCTTCCGATCCGTCGAAACGGTGGACCGCCCCGTCCATCACCAGCGTTCTGACGCGGAAGGGCGCTCCCGCGTGCAGGCCCAGGAGGATCCTCCGGTCCTTCCCCTTCGCCGATCCAACCGAGATCATGATGCCTCGAAATGCTCCTCTTCTCGGGCGCGTAGGATGCTTCAGAGGCGCCACGCTCTCAACCCGCGAGGCCGTCGAGTACCTCGCCTGCAGCATGCCGCTGCTGCAATGCCTCATCGTCCACGCACTCCTCCATCCCGTTCCCATGCCCGGGAGTTCGTGGAAGCATGCGCTCGCTCGAAGTGAGCTCGATGAGCTGCTTCGACGGCTCGTTCCGGATGGCCGAACCAACCGCGGACTGAGCGCGAGCATGGTTCGGGTTTCTGAGGTGTCCGCCATGTCAGGCTGCACCGAGATCGAGGTGATCCATCTGCTGCTGGGACGCATGCTCAAACACACCGCAGTGATGGATGACGAGCGCGGCATAGATTCGATTCGGGTTGAGGTTGCGGAGGTAAGAGCCTTCGTTCAGGCGCAGACGGTTGAAGGACCGACGCTGCCGGAGGCTTCGAGTGAGTTGAGGGTGAAGCCCGAAGTCGTCGATGCGCTCATCGAAGCAGGCACGCTGGAAGTCATTCAGGGCATCGACCCCTTGACCAAGCAGCGAACGATAATTGTCACTGAGGATTCGATTTCATCATTTGCCGGGAGATACATCGACACCGATGCTATTACCCGCAGAAATGGTCCATTCGCCTTCTTCTCATGTCACGATAGCCTCAGGATTTCTGGATTGAGACCCTCGCTCACGTTCGATGACATAAATACGGAATTCTACCTCAAGAGTGATGTATTGAACTACAAAACCGAAATGGATGCTTTCAACAAGCCGCGCTCTCGTGTGCGATTGGGAGGTAAGATAGCAAAATAATATTGTATTATTCAATCTTACTCCAAAAAGCCCTGGCTCGCCGCCGGGGCTTTTTTGTTTTGGAGCTGATGGCGGACGCCTGCGAAGTGGCAACTTTCCCTTCCCACGAGTGGCAAGTTTCTGCGCATCCGCTGGGGCCCATTCCTTCTTTTCAAGGACTTAGGGTAGCCTGATTCGTCAAATTATGGGTACCGCAGCAGCGTGGGAAAAGGGCCGATCGCGGCGTGCGGAGGCCGGTCGCGCAATCGATCGGGTGCGGAACCGGACGAAGCGTATTCCGGCCGCCCGCGCTTTGGCCTATCAGCCCCCCATGTCCACGCCGCCCGTCGCCCCCGACGACATCGCCCACGTCATCCAGATCGCCCTCGCGCCCGCTTTCCTGCTGACGGCGCTGGCGACCCTTCTCAACGTCTTCTCGACGCGCCTCGGCCGCGTGGCCGACAAGGTCGACGCCGCGGCGGCAGCCTTGCGGACCGCCGATGCGCACGAGGCCGTGCGGCTGTCCCGGCAATTGTCCTACCTGCGGCGGCGCTCCTTCGTGCTGGACGGGGCCGTGGTGCTGGCCTCCACCGGGTCGGTGATGACCGGCATCGCGGTGCTGACCCTCTTCGTCGGGGCCTTGCGCGATGCCGCGACCGCCTCGATCCTGTTCGCCTGCTTCGGCGTGGCCCTGGTCTGCACCGTGGTCGCGGTCGCCGCCTTCCTGGTGGAGATCCTGATGGCCGGACGCGGCATCCGCGACGAGGTCGACCGGCAGCAGGAACATGCGGGGGAACGGGGCGCGCCGTGACGCCTCGCGCCGGAGTCGGTCTCGATCATCCGGCCGCACCCTGATACGCGCCTCCCCTCGGGTGAGCGATGCGGCGGAGGTCCGATGAGTGGCGAGACTGTGAAGGCGGAGGTGGTGGTCGTCGGCGGCGGCATGGTCGGGCTCGCCTCGGCGATCGCCCTGCGCGACCGGGGCCTCGACGTCCTGCTCTGCGACCCGGGCGAGGCGCGGGCGCGCACGTCCTTCGGCAATGCCGGCGTGATCAGCCGGGGCTCGATCTTTCCGATGTCGAGCCCGGCCCTCTGGGCCAAGCTGCCCACCTACCTGCGCAATGCCGACCGGGGCCTGCGCCTGCGCCACACCCACGTCGCCCGCGTCCTGCCCTGGACGGCGCATTTCCTGGCCTCCGCCCGGACCTCCGCCTGGGAGCGGGCCGCGGCGTCCCTGCTGCCGCTGACCAGCGCGGCGCTGCCCGCGCATCTCGCGCTCGCGGAGCGGGCCGGGGCCGGGCACCTGCTGCGCCGCTGCGGCTGGATCAAGCTCTACCGGACCCATGCGGCCTTCGCCGGCGCGGCCCTGGAGCGCGCGATCCTGGGCCGCCACGGCGTGACCTTCGACATCCTCGATCCGGACGACATCCGGGCGGCCGAGCCGGCCCTGGTCCGGCCCTACGCGCAGGCGATGCTCCTGCCCGAAACCGGTGCGGTCAGCGATCCCGGCGGCCTGCTGGAGGCCTATCAACAGCTCTATCTCGGGCTCGGCGGCCGAACCCTCCGGATGGTTACCACCGCCCTCGAGCCCGACGGCGAGGGCTGGCGGGTCCGCCACGACGGCGGCATGGTTCAGGCCCGGCAGGTGGTGCTGGCGGCGGGCGCCGCCTCGGGGGAGATCGCGCGCGGCCTCGGCTACCGCTTCGCCTTCGCGGCCGAGCGCGGCTACCACGCCCACTACGCCCTCCACCCGGACAGCCCGCCGCTGACCCGGCCGGTCCTCGACACCGGTGCCGGCTCGATCATCGCGCCGATGGGGGAGGGGCGGGTACGCGTCCTCTCCGGGGTCGAGCTCAACGCCCGCGAGGCGCCGCCCGACTACGTACAGATCGAGGCGGCCGCACAGGAGGCGGCCGGGACCCTGCGCCTCGGCGCGAACCTCGACAACCGGCCCTGGATGGGGGCGCGGCCCTCGACCCCCGACGGCCTGCCGGTGATCGGCCCGGCGCCCCGGCACCGCGGACTGATCTTCGCCTTCGGCCACGGCCATATCGGGCTCTCCACCGGGCCGATCACCGGGCGGCTGGTGGCCGATCTCGCCACCGGCGCCCCGCCCTCCATTCCGGTCGCACCCTTCGCGCCGCAGCGCCTCCTGGGCTGGCCGCGCTGGAGCCCGTCGCGGGGGCGCGGCCGCGCGGATTGACGCCTCCGGCCGGAGGGGCCATGCGGGGAGATCGCGCCCATCCCTCGTTCGAGGACAACGGTCTCCATGCGCCTGAGCGTTCGCCTCGACGGGGGCATGTGCCGCCGCTGGCACCTCCGGCTGATCGAACGCATCCTACGCCGCCCCGGGGTTTCGGTTTTTGTCGATCTCGCGCCGGGCCCGGGAGGGCTGCCGCCCAATGCCGCGCTGCTGTTCCGCCTCGAGGCGATGCTGCGGCGCCTGCCGCGCACCGGGCCGGCCCTGCGGGTGGATCGCGCGGACCTGCTCGCCCTCGCATCCGCGTCCGACGGGCGCCCCGACCTCGTCCTCGACCTCTACGGCGATGCCGCGAGCCCACCGGGCGTCCCGGTCTGGCGGCTCACCTTCGACGGAGCCTGCGGCGAGGCGGCCCTGCTCGCCTCGCTGCTCGCCGGGCGCCCGCCGGTGGTCAGCCTGACCGAGGGCGGCCGCGTCGTCGCCTCCGGGCGGGTCGGCACCGAGGCGCGCGGTATCATGCTGACCGCCTTCGAGGACGCCCTGGTGCGCACCGCGAGCCTGATCCTGGCCGCCCTCGACGGATCGGGGCCGCACCTCGCGCCCGCCACCGCCCCGGTCCCGGGCCCGGCCCCGGCGGGGTTCACGGCGGCCGACCTCGCCGCCCGCGCGATACGCACCTGCACCCGGATGGCCGGACGCCGGCTTTACGCCCTCTGCACCTGGGCCCCCCATTGGCGGGTCGGCTGGCGCCGGCTCTCCGGCCCCGACCTGATCGATCTGCAGGCCCATCCCGAGACGGGCTGGCGGACCCTGCCCGACGACGGGCGCCGCTTCTACGCCGATCCCTTTCCCATCGCGGATGCCGCCGGGACGGTGCTGTTCGTGGAGGATTTCAGCCACGTCCTTCAGAAGGGCGTGATCTCGGCGGTGCGCTTCGGTGCGGACGGCCCCCTCGGCACCCCGGTGCCGGTGCTGGAAGCGGCCCACCACCTCTCGTATCCCTTCGTCTTCGCGGAGGAAGGCGCCCACTGGATGGTGCCGGAGAGCGGTGCCACCGGCACCCTCGACCTCTACCGCGCCACCGCCTTTCCCGGCGGCTGGGTGAAGGAGGCGACCCTGATCTCCGGCCTGAACGCCAGCGATCCGACCCTGCTCCGGCACGAGGACCGCTGGTGGCTGTTCGCGACGGTGCGGGACGACGGCGAGCACGACGGCCCCTTCGCCGCCTGGGGCTCCTATTCCGACAGCCTCCATCTCTGGTCCGCGCCGGATTTCCGGGGGCCCTGGTCGCCCCATCCCCGGAATCCGGTACTCGTCGACATCGCCGCCGCCCGCTCCGGCGGCCGTATCGTCGCTCGCGATGGCGCCCTGTTCCGGCCGGTCCAGGATTGCCGCGACGGCTACGGCGGCGCGCTGGGTCTGGCGCGCATCCGCCGGCTCGACGAAACGGGGTATGACCAGAGCGTGGAGATGATCCTGCGCTCCGGGCCGCGCTTCCCGGGCAACGGCCTGCACACCCTCAACCGCACGGCGCATTTTGAATTCATCGACGGCGCCGGACGCGTCCGCCGGCGCTTCGCCGCGCCGGGCCGACGTTCCTGAAATCCGGCCTGCCTCAGCGACTTACGTCATCACACACATTTTAATCCCGTCCGAGGAACAAACACTTTCGCACGCGCTTGTGCCAGCGCCGGTGGGGGCGGGGCATCCGGCCCTCCGCAGGTCCCGATCTCACATCGTCCCGCTTGAACGTCCGGAAGGGCCCCCTCATGGCCGAGCCGCTCTCCTCCCGTACCGTCACGACGCGAAACCCGTCGGCGGGCGCCCTGCGGGGCCTCGATGCGCTCAATTTCTTCCTGGCCGACGTCCGCGACGGGCTCGGGCCCTACCTGGCGATCTACCTGATCGCGGTCCGTGGTCCGGATCAGGGCTGGAACGAGGCCACCACCGGCCTGATCATGACCATCGCGGGCATCGCCGGCCTGATCGCCCAGACGCCGGCCGGGGCTCTGATCGACCGGACCAACCACAAGCGCGCCATCGTCATCGCCGCGGCGGTGGCGGTGACCTTGAGCTGCCTCGTCCTGCCCTTCATCTCGAACTTCTACGTGGTGGCCGCCACGCAATCGGTGGCCGGCATCGCGGGCGCGATCTTCCCGCCGGCGCTGGCCGCCATCACCCTCGGCGTCGTCGGCCCCAAGATGTTCGCCAAGCGCATCGGCCGCAACGAAGGCTTCAACCATGCGGGCAACGCCGCCTCGGCGGCGATCGCGGGCGGTACCGCCTATTTCTTCGGACCGATCGTGGTGTTCTGGCTGATGGCGCTGCTGGCCCTCTGCAGCATCGGCGCCATGCTGATGGTGCCGGCCGATGCCATCGACGACGATCTCGCCCGCGGCCTCGACCAGACCGAGTCGCAGGCCCGCACCGAGGGCCAGGAGGAGCCCTCCGGCCTCACGGCCCTCCTCAAGAACAAGTACCTGCTGCTCTTCGCCGTCCTGGCCGCCCTGTTCCACCTGTCGAACGCCGCCATGCTCACCTCGGTGGGCCAGCTGCTGACGAAGCTCTCCGGCAAGGACAACGCCACCTCGCTGATCGCCATCTGCATCGTGGCGGCGCAGCTGGTGATGGTGCCGGTGGCGGTCTTCGTCGGCGCCAAGGCCGACGCGATCGGGCGCAAGCCGATCTTCCTCGCCGCCTTCGGCGTGCTGGCGATCCGTGGTGTCCTCTACACCCTGTCGGACAACCCGTTCTACCTCGTGGGCGTCCAGCTCCTCGACGGCATCGGCGCCGGCATCTACGGCGCGCTCTTCCCCGTCATCGTCTCCGACCTGACCCGGGGCACCGGCCGCTTCAACGTCTCGCAGGGGGCGGTCGCCACGGCCCAGAGCCTGGGCGCGGCGCTGAGCGCGACGCTCGCCGGCGTCATCATCGTCTCGGCGGGCTATTCCACCGCCTTCCTGTCGCTGGCGGCGATCGCCGCCCTCGGCTTCGCCCTCTACCTCTTCGCGATGCCGGAGACGCGGGGCTACGAGCCCGGCCGCTCCGGCGCCGATGACGGCGGCCTGACGCCGGTCCCCGCGGCGGCGGCCTGACCCGCATGAGCGCCGCCGACGACATCCTCGCCTTCGCCCATATCGGCGACCTCCATCTCACCGTCGCGGAGGCCGACAACGCCCGCGACTTCCGCGCCATCGTGGACCAGATCAACGCCGTGGACGGGCTCGATTTCGTCTACGTGCCCGGCGACAACGCCGATAACGGCACGCCGGAGCAATACGCCCTGGTCCGGGCCGGGCTCGACCGCCTGCGCCGGCCGGTCCACGTGATCACCGGCGACCACGACATGGAGGGCGGCAGCCTCGACGCCCTCTATGTCGGCCTCGGCGCACCGCGCCTGCCCTATGCGGTGACGGTGTCGGGCACCCGCTGCCTGTTCCTCGACATGTGCGGGCCGGGCTCCGGCGGACCGGATTTCCGCCTCGGCGACGGGCAGGTCGCCTGGCTCCGGCGGGAGGTGGACGCCGCCGAGGCGGAAGGGCACGACTGCGCCCTGTTCATGCACAGCTACCCCGCCGACCTGAAGGGGGAGGGCGAGGCCGCGACCGTCGCCGAGATCGTGCACGGCTCGCGCATTCGCCTCGTCGAGATGGGGCACACCCACTACAACGAACTCGCCAATGACGGGCGGACCATCTACGCGGCGACCCGCTCGACGGGCCAGATCGAGGAGGGGCCGGTCGGCTACGCCGTCGCGGCGATCGACCGGGGCGTGGTGAGCTGGCGCTTCAAGGAATTGGCCCAGGGCTGGCCCTTCGTGGTGATCACCGCGCCGGCCGACCGGCGCCTCGCCCACGCCGAGGATCACATCGTCTCGGGTACCACCGAGATCCGCGCCTTGGTGCTCGGCGCCGGCCGGACGGCGGTCTGCGAGTTCAGCATCGACGGCGGCCCCTGGCGCCCGATGCGGCGCGCCGAGGGCGACCGCCGCTTCCGCGCCACGGTCGACTGGCCCCCCGGCGCGGGACGCCTTACCGTCCGCGCCCAGGATTCCGAGGGCGGCGTCGGCGAGGACCGGATCGAGCCGGCCGGCGACGTCGGCGCCCTCGTCCGCTCCAAGGGCCTCGGCAGCGACGCGGATTCCGTCGGCGCCTGGCCGGACCGGGGCATCCTCGGCACCCAGCTCGGCCCGAACCGCAACGGGCGCCACTGGTAGGGCGCATCCGCCCTGCCCGACTTTCTTTCCGACCAAGGATTCCGAACCCGATGGGTGCGCTGACGCTGACCCCGAACCTCGTCACATGGGCGATCGCCGCCGTGGCCACCCTGGGGGTGATCACCCGTCCCTTCTCCTGGCCGGAGGCGATCTGGGCCGTGCTGGGCGCCGCCGCCCTCGTGGTGTTCGGCCTGATGCCGGCCGGGACCGCCTGGGAGGGCGTCCTCAAGGGCACCGACGTCTATCTCTTCCTCGTCGGCATGATGCTGATGTCCGAGGTGGCGCGGAAGGAGGGGCTGTTCGACTGGCTCGCCGGCATCGCGGTGCGGGCGGCCAAGGGCTCGGCCACCCGCCTGTTCACCCTGATCTACGTCGTCGGCACCGTCGTGACGGTCTTCCTCTCCAACGATGCCTGCGCGGTGGTGCTCACCCCGGCCGTCTACGCCGCCACCAAGGCCGCGAAGGTCGAGAACCCGCTGCCCTACCTCCTGATCTGCGCCTTCATCGCCAATGCGGCGAGCTTCGTGCTGCCGATCTCGAACCCGGCCAACCTCGTGGTCTTCGCCGAGCACATGCCGCCGCTGACGCAGTGGCTGGCGATGTTCGCGCTGCCCTCCGTGCTGGCCATCGTCGCCACCTACGCCACCCTGCGCCTGACCCAGAATTCCGTCCTGCGCGACCAGCAGGTCGCCACCGACGTCGAGGCCGTGCGCTTGTCGCGGACCGGACTCGTCGCCGGCCTCGGCATCGTCGCCACCGGCGGCGTGCTCATCGGCGCCTCCGCCCTGGGACTCGATCTCGGCCTCCCGACCTTCGTGGCCGGCGGCCTCACCACGGCCGCGGTCCTGCTGATGAAGCGCGGCGGCCTCGTCGAGGTCGCCAAGGACGTGTCCTGGAGCGTGCTGCCCCTGGTGGCCGGCCTATTCGTGCTGGTCGAGGCGCTGGAGAAAACCGGCGTCCTGCGGATGATCGCCGATGCGCTGAAGCAGGCGGCGTCCGCCTCGCCCGTCGAGACCGCCTGGGGCGCCGGAACCCTGATCGCGGTGCTGTGCAACCTCGTCAACAACCTGCCGGCCGGCCTCATCGCGGGTGCGGCCGTGCAGACCGCCCACGTGCCCGACAAGGTCGCGGGCGCCGTGCTGATCGGCGTCGATATCGGCCCGAACCTGTCGGTGACGGGCTCGCTGGCCACCATCCTGTGGCTGACCGCGATCCGCCGCGAGGGCCAGGATGTCGGCTTCTGGCGCTTCCTCAAGCTCGGGCTGCTCGTCATGCCGCCCGCCCTGTTGCTGGCGCTGGCCGGCCTGCTCCTCGTCTAGATCCCTCGCGTCTTCGGCCCGAAGTCCTCAGCCCGAAGTCTCCGGTCGAAAATCCCTTAGCCCAAGGTCCCCCGTGAACGCCGCACTGCTCTATCCCTTCATCCTCGTCGCGGGCGTCCTGCAGGCGCTCGGCAATTCGATGAACGCGCAGCTGCGCGGCCGGCTCGTGAACCCCTGGCTCGCCGCCTCGGTCTCGTTCCTGCCCATCGTGTTCGTGTTCGCCACGCTGTTCCTCGTGATGCCGACGCCGCTCCCCACCCTGGAGACCCTCGGCAAGATGCCGTGGTACGCGCCGCTCGGCGGTGTCGCCGGCGCGGTGGCGGTGTTCGGCGGGCTCGCCTTCATCGACAAGGTCGGTGCGGGGCCGTTCAACGGCCTGACGCTCACGGCCAACATCCTGGCCTCCCTCGCCATGGATTCCTTCGGCCTGTTCGGGCTCCAGGGCGGCGGCTTCAAGCTGATGCCCTGGCTCGGCGGACTGCTGATGGCGATCGGCGTGTTCTTCATCGCCCGCACCACCGCCGACACCGGCGGCGACAAGGACGGCGGGCACGGCCTCAACCCGAAGCTGCTCTACCCCTTCATCGTCATCGCCGGCATCCTGCAGGCTGTCGGCGTCGTCTGGAATTCGCAGCTGCGCGGCGCCCTGGTGAACCCCTGGCTCGCCGCCACCGTCTCCTTCCTGCCCGTCGTGTTCGTGTTCGTGCTGGTGTTCCTCGTGCGCCCGACGCCGCTGCCGACGCGCCAGGACGTGTCCGGCGTGCGCTGGTGGATGCCGCTGGCCGGCATCACCGGCGCGGTGGCGGTGTTCGGCGGCCTCCTCTTCGTCGACAAGGTGGGGGCGGGCGCCTTCAACGGCCTTCTCATCACCGCCAACCTCCTGACCTCGGTGGCCCTCGACCATTTCGGCTGGGTCGGCATGAAGCAGGTCAAAGCCGGTCCCGCCCGGCTCGGGGGCGCCGCCCTGATGGTCGCCGGCATCGTCCTGATCTCGGTGTTTTGAGCGGCCCCTACGTATTCGAAAACGCGAAGCTTGAGGACAAGCGGTTGCAGCCGCCGGGAAACGTTGGCCTTTTCGGCGCCCGGCGTGCTAAACCTCCGACGATCCCGCCCGGAGCCGATCCGCGTCAAGGGTGTGTGGACTGCCTCTCGTGCCGCCCGATTGCCGTCTCCCGGTCTAGTCCGGCGCGCGTCACGACCTGATCGGTCACCGGAATCCGGCGCCCGGACCGCCCACGCGGCCGCGCCGACGGTCATCCATGACGCCGTGCCGAGCGCGTGCGGGAGGGTTCAAGGACAGGAATGCAATGAGCGACGAGACCGACGCCCGGACCCGATCCGAGGAGCGTGCCGAGCGGGCCGAGCGGATGGCCAAGGAAGGCGCCCAGGCCATGGCCGAGCACCTCGCCTCGGTGAAGGCCGTGGACGAGCGGACGGTGAAGCTGCGGGCCCTGCGCCTCGCCAAGGAGGCTGCCGACGCCGAGGCGAAGGCCGCCGCCCCGCCGCCTGCGCCCAAGCGCAAGCGTTCCTGAGACGGCCCGGCGGAGAAGTAGCCATGGCATTCGATCGCTCCCGTCGCCCGAGCGACCCGCGACAGGCCGCCGAAGCGGCCTTCAAGGCCGCCACCACCAAGCCCGTCGAGACCGCCAAGCCGGTCTCGGCCGCTCCGGCCTCCCCGGCCTCGTCCGTGCCCGGGGCCCGCGAGATGGTGAGCCTGCGCCTCGACCGCGCCGTGCTCGAGCATTTCCAGAAGGATGGTCCCGGCTGGCAGGACCGTATCAACGCGGCGCTCAAGGCCGCCGCCGGGCTCTAGAACGGCGGGCCGCAGCCCCCAGGCCGGGGGCCCGCCCGCGCATCCGGGATCCGGCCGACGGCGTCTAGCCGAATCCACCCCGCTTGAGCCGCATCACGGTGCGGTCGAGGGCGCCGAGGAACGCGGACCGGTCGCGGGCCGAGAACGGCTTCGGACCGCCGGTGATCGCGCCGGCCTCGCGCAGGTCCTGCATCAGGTTGCGCGTGGCGAGCGCCATGCCGATGCCGCTCTCGCTGAACGGCTTGCCGGTGGGGGCGAGCACCTCCGCCCCGGCCTTCACGCAGCGGCTGGCCAGGGGCACGTCGGCCGTGATGACGATGGCCCCGGGGCGCGCCCGCTCGGCGATCCAGTCGTCGGCGGCATCGAACCCGTCGCTCACCACCACCCGCTCGATCCAGGGCTCGCGCGGCAGGGTGAGGTAGCTGTTGGCGACCACGCAGACGTGGAGACCGTAGCGGCCGGCGACCCGGTAGGTCTCGTCCTTCACCGGGCAGGCATCCGCGTCGATGTAGACGACGATGGTGCGTGGGGTTGCCGCCTCGCTCATTGGGCGGCGACCGCGCGGGGCTCGGCGGCGTCCACCGGCTCCGCCCCGATCCGCTCCAGGGTCGAGACGCTGAGGGGCTGCCCGCGCCCGCGCAGGGCGTGGGCCCCGAGCGGATGCGCGCGGATGCCCGCGGGCAGGCGCTCGATCCGGGCCAGCAGGTCGTCGGAGACGAGGATCTCGGTGGCGAGGGGCCGGCAGAGGGATTCGATGCGCGCGGTCACGTTCACCGCATCGCCGAAATACGCGATCTTGTGCCGGTCGACGCCGACCTCCGCCGTCACGATCGAGCCGCCGTGCAGGGCGGCACGCAGGCGCGGCACGGTGCCGAAGCGCGCCATCCAGGCCTCGGATTCCGCCTCCAGCCGGTCCATCACGTCGAACACGCAGGCCACGCAGCGCGCGTCCTTCAGGCCGCGGGCCATCGGCCAGGTGATCATCGCCATGTCGCCGATGTAATCGTCGATGGAGCCGGCATTGCGCCGGACCGGCTCGGCGAGCGCCGCGAAGACCGCGCCGAGATAGGCCTGGGCCTTGAGGTCGCCGTGGGTCTCGGCGAAGGCGGTCGAGCCGACGACGTCGAGGAACAGGAAGATCCGCTCCTCCCGCACGGGCTGGTGGTAGCGCCCGACCAGGAAGTTCACGAATACCTCGCCGCCGATGAGGTCGCGCATGCGGATGACGAAGACGAGCATCGCCGAGACCGCGAGGCAGTAGGCCAGCACCCGCGGCGTGATCCGCACGGCGTGGCTGAGGTCGTCGTCGGTCAGGCCCAGGGCCCAGACCAGCAGGCCCCCCAGCGCGATGCCGGCGGCGATCATCAGGACGTAGGCGAACTCGGCCGCCGGCACGTAGAACTTCGCCGGCATCCGGCGCATCCGCGCCTGCAGGCCGCCGAGGATCATGCCGCGGTCGAAGGCGAGCGTCGTCCCGCCCACCGCCAGGCCGTAGGTCAGGCCGGCGAGGGGCGTCGCGCCCCCGGCGAACAGCACGTTGTAGAGGAGGCCGGCCCCGCCGCAGGCGATGAGGATGAGGAGCCAGAACCAGCGGTGCTGCGGCAGCATCAGCGACGCCCCCCGTGCGGCACCCCGGCGGGGGCCGGCGGCGATCCGGCAGGGATGGGGGAGGGAGCAGCGCTGCGCAACGGATGAGCCCCTTCGGGGATGGGCCCGCAGGCGGCGCAGCCCCTTGGCGCGCCGAGCTTCGAACCCCGTCCTGAACATCGTCGCATGATGGCGCGAGTAAGGCCAAGGTGACGCAGGCCGCCGGATCGGGGACCGGTGTGGCCGCCGCGCGTTGGCAGGGTGGGTCACCATCATGCGAGGATGAGGCGGATGCGGAGCAGGATTTTCGGTGCGGCGGGCCGGGCTGTGCCCGTCATCGGGCAGGGTACCTGGCACCTCGACCAGGCGGACCGCGCCACCGCCGTCGCGACGCTGCGCGCGGGGCTCGAGGCCGGCATGACGCATATCGACACCGCCGAGATGTACGGCGAGGCCGAGCCGCTGGTGGGCGAGGCCATCGCGGGCCGGCGCGCGGAGGTGTTCCTGGTGTCGAAGGTGGTGCCGGGCAATGCCAGCCGCCCGGGCGTGGTCGCGGCCTGCGAGCGCTCGCTCAAGCGCCTCGGCACCGACCACCTCGACGCCTATCTGCTGCACTGGCCGGGCCGCTATCCGCTGGAGGACACCATCGCGGGCTTCTCCGCCCTGAAGCAGGCGGGCAAGATCCTGTCCTGGGGGGTGAGCAACTTCGACGTCGCCGATCTCGATGAGGCGCTGGCGATCGCCGGCCCGGGGGAGATCGCCTGCAACCAGGTGCTCTACCATCTGCAGGAGCGCGCCATCGAGCACGCGGTGCTGCCCTGGTGCCGGCGCAACGGGGTCGCCCTGGTGGGCTATTCGCCCTTTGGCAGCGGCGACTTTCCCGAGGCCGGAAGCGCCGGCGGCCGGGTCCTCGCCCGCCTCGCGGAGACGCACGGCACCACGGCGCGCGGCATCGCCGTCGCGTTCCTGACACGGGAGGAGGGCACCTTCACCATCCCGAAGACGGCGCGGCCCGAGCGGGCCCGGGAGAACGCGGCGGCGGGGGCCATCACCCTGACGCCGGAGGATCTCGCGGCCCTCGAGGCGGCCTTCCCGCGCGGACCGCGCCCGCGCAGCCTGCCGATGCTGTAGCGGCCCGTGCGAAGTTGTGGCCAATGGCCGGAAACGATCCGGCGCGGACGGTCCGCGCCGGGGCCGGTGTGAGGAGTGCGAGCGATGGCGCGATGGCGGGGTTCGGCATGTCTCGGCCTGTGCTGCCTTGCCGGTGCGCCGGCGCTGGCAGAGGACGCCAAATCCGACCGGCGCAATCCCGATCAGCCCAACGGCGAGACCCTGACGATCGACGAGAAGGGCATCACCCTGGCCTTCCCCGACGTCGCGAAGCTGCGCATCGGCGGCAAGCTGCAGCTCGATTACGGGGCGGCCGCCATCCGGCAGGCCGGGTTTCCGGAGCCGTTCCCCGAGAATTTCGCGGTGCGCCGGGCCTGGATCGAAAGCTACCTCACCCTCGGCAAGAGCCTGGAACTCGCCTTCCAGTATGATTTCGCCGATCCGATGCGGCCGATCAACGACGCGGCCGCCGCCTATACGGGCTTCGAGAACACCCTCCTGACGGTGGGCAACATGAAGGAGCCCTTCAGCCTCGACCAGCTGACCAGCGACAACAACACCCTGTTCACCGAGCGCTCCCTGGCGGACGCCTTCGCGCCGGCCCGCAATCTCGGCTTCGCGCTGGGCCGCCACGGGGAGGACTGGACCGTGGTCGCCAGCGTCTTCGGCGGCAATGCCAACACGGGTGTGGGCAGCGAGGGCGTCGCCGCCACGGCGCGCGCCACCTATGCGCCGATCCGGGAGGACGACCGCATCCTGCATCTCGGCCTCGCCGGAAGCTTTCGCGATCTGCCCCGCGACGGACAGGGGCTGTCCCTGTCGAGCCGGTCCGAAGCCTTCCTGTACCAGCGCAACTTCGTCGATACCGGCGACATCCGGGATGCGTCGAGCGTCGGTCGCATCGGGCTGGAGGCGGCCTATCGCGACGGGCCGTTCCTGGTCCAGGCCGAGTACATCCGCACCGAGGTGGAACGCTATGCCGGCGCCCGGTCCGTCGGCTTCCAGGGCGGCTACATCCAGGCGAGCGTCATCCTCAACGGCAAGGGCCGCGCCTACAAGCTCGCGCCCGATTACGGCGCCACCTACGCGATCTTCTCCGGGGTTCAGGTGGCGGAGGCCGACCGGGTCTCGCGGGGCGGGATCGGCGTGTTCGAGCTCGGCACCCGCTTCAGCGCGATCGACCTCGACGATGCCGGCATCCGCGGCGGCATCGAGCGCGACGTCACGGTCGGGCTGAACTGGTATCCCGACCGCAACATCCGCGTAGTCGCCGACTACGTCCGCTCCCACACCAGCCCCTCAGCGGTGCAGGGCGGCCGCACCATCGACGCGGACACCTTCATCGGACGGTTCCAGCTCTACTGGTAGGCGCCGGTTCCGGGCCGTCCGAGCCCATCGGGCAGGCTTGCGGCCGGCCCCCGGGGCGGTGCTACGATGCCTCCCGAAAGCCGGGCCGCGCCCGGCGCTCCGGGTCGGCGTGACGATCCATGGAACGCACGGAAGTCCTGATCGTCGGCGCCGGCCCGACGGGCCTCGTCCTCGCCCTGTGGCTGACGCGGCTCGGAATCCGGGTCCGGATCATTGACCGGACGGAGGGGCCCGGCACCACCTCCCGGGCGCTCGGCATCCAGGCGCGCACCCTCGAACTCTATCGTCTGCTCGACCTCGCCGACGCGGTGGTCGATGCCGGGCACCCGGTGCACGCCGTCAACGTCTGGAACGCGGGTACGAAGCGCGCCCGCGTGGCCTTCGCGGCCGACCCAACGGATTCCACCCCCTATCCCTTCCTGCTGATCTCCCCGCAGGACGTGCACGAGCGTGTCCTGGTCGATCGCCTCGCGGCGGCCGGGGTCCGGGTCGAACGACGCACCGAGCTCGTCGGGTTCACGCGGGACAGGGCCCGCATCCTGGCCACCCTGCGCACGGGCGACGGTGCGCAGGAGCAGGTCGCGGCCGCCTACCTCGCCGGGTGCGACGGCGCCCGCTCCACGGTGCGCGAGACCCTGGGGATCGGCTTTCCCGGCGGCACATACGACCGGTTCTTCTACGTCGCCGACATCGCCGCGGACGGTCCCGCGATCGACGGCGAGATCCATCTCAACCTCGGCGGACCCGCCGATTTCCTCGCCGTGTTCCCCCTGGCGGCGCGCGGGCGGGCCCGCCTCGTCGGAACGGTGCTCGACGATCACGCCGGTCGCCGGGAGAGCCTCAGCTTCGACGATATCGCCACGACGGCGCTGGAACGCCTGCACGTCGCGCCGCGGACGGTGAACTGGTTCTCGACCTACCGGGTGCATCACCGGGTCGCCGACCGCTTCCGGGACGGAAGCGTGTTCCTGCTGGGGGATGCCGGGCATATTCACAGCCCGGCCGGCGGCCAGGGCATGAACACCGGCATCGGCGACGCGATGAACCTCGGCTGGAAGCTCGCCGCCTGTCTCCGGGGCCGGGCCGGCGATGCCCTGCTCGACACCTACGAGACCGAGCGGATCGGCTTTGCCCGCCGCCTCGTCGCGACGACGGACCGGGTGTTCACCCTGGCGACTTCGGAGAACGCGGCGGCGCAGCTCTGGCGGACGTGGCTCGTGCCTCTGATCGCGCCCCTCATCGGCGGCTCGCCGGCCCTCCGGCGCTTCCTGTTCCGGACGATCTCGCAGATCGGGTTGTCCTACCGGCACAGCGCCCTGAGCGCCGGCCGTGCGGGACGGATCCATGGGGGAGACCGGTGGCCCTGGTTGCCGAGCGCGGACGATGTCGCGCCGGGATGGCGGGTGGAGGTCCCCGGAACGGCGCCGCCGGGCCTGGCGCGCTGGTGTGCGCAGCAGGGGCTGCTCCTGCGCGTGATCACCTGGAGCCCCGAGGCCGAGCGGGTCGGCTTGGCCCGCGACGCCCTCTACCTCGTGCGCCCCGACGGCTACGTGGCCCTCGCCGATGCGGGGGCTTCCGTTCCGTCGCTGGCCGCCTTCCAGGCGCAGCACGGCCTGCGCTGGGGGGCGGAGGCCTGATCCGGCGGGACTGCCGGTCTACTCGCCGACCCCGAACAGCTTCTCGAGGAAGTTGCGGTCGTCCTGGCTCGGGCCGCGGCTCGCATCCGCGTGGCGGGCGGTGGGCCGGGGCGGGGCCGCCGGCTGGGGTTCGCCCAGGAGAGCGCCGATCAGGCCGCCCGGGGTGCTGTTGGTGACGGCGGGCTCGGACGGGCCGCGGTTGCGCCAGCGATTGGCGCCCGGGAGCATCACCGGGCTCTGGCCCTTCAGCGCCACGGTCATGTAGGCCTTCCAGATCTCGCCCGGCAGGTTGCCACCCGAGACTTTCTTGGTCGACTCGCCGTCGTCGTTGCCGAGCCAGACGCCGGTCACCAGGGTGGCCGAGTAGCCGATGAACCAGGCATCGCGGAAATCCTGGCTGGTGCCGGTCTTGCCGGCGAGGTCCCAGCCCGGGACCTCCGCCTTCTTGGCGGTGCCGGTGACGAAGGTCTCGTGCATCATCGCGTTCATCATCGAGACCGCGTTGGCGTCGATGACGCGGCCGAGGCCGCCATCCTTGCGCTTGTAGAGCACCTTGCCGTCGGCGCCCTTCACGCTGGCGATGACGTAGGGAATCACGCCCGTGCCGCCATTGGCGAAGGCGGCGTAGGCGCCGACCATCTCCAGGGGCGTCACCTCCGAGGTGCCGAGCGCGATCGAGCCGTTGGCCTGGAGCGGGGAGGAAATGCCGAGCCGCTGGGCCGTCTGCACCACGGCCCTGGGGCCGACTTCCTGGCCGAGGCGGACCGCCACGGTGTTGAGGGACAGCGCGAGGGCGTCGCGCAGGGTCACGGCCCCCCGGTAGTCGCGCGAATAGTTCTCCGGGCTCCAGCCCTTGATGGTGATCGGCGCGTCGTCGCGCACCGTGTCGGGGGTCAGGCCGTGCTCGACCGCCGCGAGATAGACGAAGGGCTTGAACGACGAGCCCGGCTGGCGCTTGGCGGTGGTGGCGCGGTTGAACTGGCTCTGGGCGTAGTCGCGCCCGCCCACCAGGGCGCGGATCGCCCCGTCCGGCTTCATCGAGACGAGGGCGCCCTGGGCGACGTTGTAGCGGCCGCCCTTCTGGTTCAGCTCGTCCACCAGCGCCTTCTCGCCGGCGCTCTGGAGGCCGGTATCGACGGTGGTGCTGATGACGATGTCGCTCTCGAACTTCGGCACGAAGTCGTCGAGGACGTCCATCACGAGGTCGGCGACGTAGTTGGCCGAGCCGCCGCCGCGCACGCCGGCGGGCCGGGCCGGGCTCGCCAGGGCCAGCTTGGCGTCGGCGGGCTTGGCGAAGCCCAGCTCCTCCATGGCCGCGAGCACCTGGGCGGCGCGGGCCTGGGCCGCGGGCAGGTTGCGGTTCGGCGCCAGGCGCGAGGGCGCCTGGACGAGGCCGCCGAGCATCGCGGCCTCCGCCAGGGTCACGGATTTCGCCGGCTTGCCGAAGTAGCGCTGGGCGGCCGCCTCCACGCCGTAGGCGCCGGCGCCGAAATAGACGCGGTTCAGGTAGAGCTCGAGGATCTCGTCCTTGCTGTACTTGTGCTCGAGCCACAGGGCGAGGATCGCCTCCTGGATCTTGCGCGAGGCCGAGCGCTCTGGGGTCAGGAAGAGGTTCTTGGCGAGCTGCTGCGTCAGGGTCGAGCCGCCCTGGGAGACGCCGCGCCGGGTGATGTTCTGGGCCACCGCCCGGGCGATGCCCACGGGGTCGACGCCGAGGTGGCTGTAGAAGCGCCGGTCCTCGATCGCCACGAAGGCGCGCGGCAGGTAGGGCGGCAGTTCCTTGATGCTGACGACCCGGCCGCCGGTCTCGCCGCGATTGGCCAGCAGGGAGCCGTCGCTCGCCAGGATCGCGATGTTGGGCGGCCGCTTGGGCACGGCGAGCTGGTCGATCGGCGGCAGCTGCGAGGCATGGTAGGCCACGAGCCCGGCGATGCCGATCACGCCCCAGAGGCCCAGGACGAGGACGCCGTAGGCCAGCCGCCCGAGGATCGAGCGGCGCGCCCGGCGCGGCGCCTTGCGCAGGGCCCGGGCCGGCGGGGCGGCGGATGCGCGGCCCTTCGCGCCGCGGCCGCCCTTCGAACCTGACTCGCCTCGTGCCACGCCGCCTCCCGCGCGATCGGATCGCGAGAGGCGCAGGTCGAGATCGGCCGGGTCCCCGACGCGGCCCTCGGGCACGTCGAAGTTCGGCTCCCCCCTGCCTCCGCCTGCGCGTCCCTTCGCCATGCGTCCCGTCTGCCCCAAGGTTCGTTCGCGATTCGAGCGACCCTGCTTGCGCACGGTAATTGCGGCGGGTTTAAGGGGTGTTAACCGGCCGAATTTTCAACGCTTTGAAATATCAGGGGAAATTGCAGGGCTCCGGCGGTCCGTGCCGCGAATGTTCGGCCAAGGGTCAGGCAGGCCGATCCGCTCGGGGCGGACAAGGGAGTTGGCCACGCCCCCGCGCTGCGGAGCGGTCCGGGAAACGTCGGATCGCTTCACCCCTTCTTGCGCAGCGGCCTGACCGACAGGGCGCCCTGGTCGCTGAATCCTGTGGCGGCACCGAAGGCCTGCAACTCTGCCTGTCCGGAACCGGTCAGCAACTGGAGGTCGCCGCATCCGGAGGAGCGGGCCGCCTGGGAGGCCGCCTTCAGGAGGAGACGGCCGATGCCGCGCCGTCGTGCATCGGGATCGACCAGCAGGGTGGTGATCTGGGCGGTCGGCAGGCTCGCGGCCAGGGACGGATACCAGTGCAGGACGATGAGGCCGCTCGGCGGACCCCATTCGACCGCCACGAGGGCGACGCCGGGTCCCTGCCGCAGGGCCTCGATCCGCTCGGCCAGGGCTTCGGCGGCGACGGGATGGCCGGAGGCGCGCAGGAGTTCGGCGAGGCCCGCGGCGTCACCGCCCTGCGCCGCCCGGATTTCCAGGCCGTAACGGCTCGCCACGCATCACTCCGGTCTGCTCCGTCGGCCGGGGCCGGCGGAGCGAGGGGGCCTCGAGCCGTTCTAGAGCATTCTAGAGCGAGGGGGATGCCGGCTCGCGTGAAGACAATGCTCTAGTCTCGCCGCATCAGACCGAACAGGGCGAAGCCCGCCAGGGCCGCGAGGCCGAGGGCGAGGCCGCGATTGTCCTGGAGGCGGCTCGCCGCGACCTGGCCCGCCGCGCGGAGATCGTTGCCCAGGGGCGAGCCGCTCAGGATGCGCTCGGCGCGGGCATGGTTCTCCGGCCGGGTCGCGATCGAAACCTCGAAACCATCGTCGTCGAGGCGGTCGATCTCGACGCTGTTGCGCGCGAATCCGGCCCGCGACAGGCGCTCCCGCGCCGCGCGGGCGGCCCTGAGGGACGGAACGGTCACGGTGGCCAACACGCTGTCAGGCATAAAGTATTTCTCCCTGTTCGACAGACCCAACCTCGGCCGCCGGAATAGGGTTCCGCCATGGCGGGCCGGTCCGTCGCCGGCGCCGGTTCTTAAGAATCCGGCAACCAGCACGGTCCTAAGCCCGGGCCTCGCCGCGCGGGGGCCGCCCCGCGGGGCCCTTCCGAGGAGCCTGCCGGACTTGCGCGATCCGTTCGTTCCTGCCGCCCTTGCCGACCGCCTCCGCGAAAAGCGCCGCAGGCCCCGCTCGCGCGAAGCCCTGGCCTACGAGCCGGCAAAGCCCGTCTTCGCCGAATTGCTCGACGCGCGCGGGCACGGCACAGGTCAGTTCGTGCGCCTGTCCCAGGGCATGGTGGAGGCGATCACGCGCAGGGCCCGGGACGAGCCTTGACGCCGCGATCCGGCCGCGGTCGGATCAGCGGTCGCAGCCGATGCAGATATCGCGGACCACGCGCTGGCGCCCCTGGCCCGTGCGCTGGTTCGGCAACTGCCCGTTGAAGGCATGCTCGACCGGTCGGGCCGTCGGCGGCACCGGCTTCGGCGGCTCGGGCGCGGCAGGCTTCGGCGGCGGCGCCGTCAGGGCCATGTATTGCGCTGCGGCGGGACCGGACGCGATCCCCAGCGCGAAGCCCGCGAGGGTGAGGCTGAGGAGCGCCGGTCGGGCGCGATCGAGCGGGGCGGTCGCGGGACGTCGCGTGGCCATCGGAGGCTCCGATCCTGTGCTCAGGGTGTGGATCGGCACCGCGTCGTCATGCGGCGATGCGGCGTCCACCCTGACGGGAACGAGGGGGTGCAGGGATCGTTCCCCGTCCCTTTGACCGGCCCCCGGGCCGGATGGGACCCAGGACATGCTGCACCTTCTCGTGGCCGATGGAAACGACCGGGCGGGGCGGGCCGCTCACGTTTCGGGTACCGGCGTCACCTCCGCTGAGGCTTACGCGGAGGTGCTGGACCAGGTCTCGCCGGGGGTCGCCACCACGCTGATCAACCCGGCCGATTCCGACGCGGCGCTGCCCCCCGGGGCGGCGCTCGCCGGCTTCGACGCCCTGTTCGTGACCGGGTCCACCCTGCATGTCTGCGACGAGTCCGACGCCGTGCGGCGCCAGATCGATCTCGTCCGCGACGCCCTCGGCGCCGGGCTCCCGGTCTTCGGCTCCTGCTGGGGCGTGCAGGTGGCCGCGGTGGTGGCGGGCGGCCATGCGGCCCGCAATCCGAAAGGTCCGGAATACGGCTTCTCGCGGGACCTCGTCCGGACCGAGGCCGGCCGCACGCATCCGCTCCTCGCCGGGCGTCGCGACCGCTTCGACGCCCCGGCCATGCATCTCGACGCCGTCATCACGCCGCCGGCCCATGCCACCGTCCTGGCGGGCAACGGGGTCCTGTCGGTCCAGGCGATCGAGATCCACCATGGGGCGGGGGTGTTCTGGGGCACCCAGTACCACCCGGAACTCGACCTCGATGCGCTCGCGGCGATGCTGCGCCTGAGCGCCGACGACGTGGTGGAGGCCGGCGCATTGTCCGATCACGCCGCCGTCGAGGCCTATGCGGCCGATCTCTGCCGCGTCCATGAAAATCCGGCGGGGCAGCGGGACCTGATCGCCCGCCATCGCCTCGGAGACGACCTGCTGGAGCCGGCCCGCCGACGGGCGGAGATCGGCAACTTCCTCGACCGGCTCGTGCGCCCGCGTGTCGAGGCCGCGGCCTGACGGTTCAGACCGGGTGCAGGGCCGGGGCGCCCGACCGCGGGCGGGCGCCGACGATGTGGAAGGCCCGGGGCCGAACGAACAGGAACGACAGCCGGGTGTGACGGATCGCCCGCTCGAAGGCCAGCGGAACCAGGAGCGCCACCACCGTCACGAGGAGGCTCGCCCAGCCGATATCGGTGATGATCCCGGTCTTCACGATCAGCGTGCGGGTCAGGGCCATCGGCAGGAAGAACGCGAGGTAGATCACGATCGAGCGCTGGCCGCAGGCCCGCAGGGCCGCCGTCACCGGTCCTCCGGCCCGGGACATCAGGGCGCCGATGGCGACGATCGCGAGGGCGCCGGCGCCACTGAGGACGAGGCCGAGTCCCGGGAGGTTCGCCAGGGCGGGGACGGCCGGCCAGCCCGTGGGGACGAAGACCAGGGCGGCGTTGACCGCGGCCCACAGCGCGAGGCCGAGGAGGGCGGTGCGGGCGTGCCGCTGCACGAGGTCGGCGAAGCCGAAGATGCGCCCGGCGAGGAGATAGCCGACGAGGAACCAGACGTAGCGGTCGCAGAACTCGTTGATCAGCTCCGATCCGGTGTGGACCGGCAGGAGCTCTAGCAGGGCCGCGACGCCGAGGAGCAAAGGCGCCGGAACCGAGCGGAGCGCCTTCGTCAGCACGGAGAACACCGCCAGCAGGTAGATGAACCACAGCGTCGAGTAGGGTTCGACCACGGCGAGGGCGAGGTGGGCGACGAAGGCCCCGGGCCCGGCCCCGTCGACGATCTGGCCGTACTTGAACGCCGACTGGATCAGCACCCAGAGCACGTAGAAATAGACGAAGTGCACCAGGCGCCGGTCGAGGAACAGGCGCCAGTCGCGATCGATCACCCGCCCGAGGAACAGCCCCGACAGCAGGAAGAAGTCCGGGATGCGGAAGGGGCGCGCGAAGGCCACCACGGTGTGGAGGAAACCCTCGCCCTCCATGGCGATGCCGGTGCCCAGCGTCGAATGCATCATCACCACCAGGATGATGCAGAGGCCCTTGGCGACGTCCACCCAGGCGAGCCGGCTCGCATCGTCCGGTGAGACCGCCGCCCGCCGCTCCGTTCCTTGCCCAGCCTCGACCGCCGCCATGATCCGTCCCCGCTCAGAGGACCGACATCCTTCGGCGCGAGGTCTTAAGGAGGCGGATACGGGTTGCAACGCCTGCGGATCATGCCGAACAGGCGGTAAAGGCCGTCCCCCGCTTTGCCGGTTTTCCCCCGCTTCGCCGGCTTCAATGCGGGTCGCGCTTGGCCCCCCGGCGGCCGCGGGTCATCCGGGTCGCAGCATGGAAGTCGTCCGGCTTGGTCCGGACCCAGGCCAGGAACTCCGCCATTTCGGGGGCCGCCCGCAGGGCATCCACGTCGGCCAGGCGGCGGGCGATCTCGGCCTCGCTGAATCGGGCGTGGATCGCCGAGTGGCAGATCTGGTGCAGGCGCACCGTTCCGGCCCGCGCCCCGCCCTTCAGCTTCGGGGTCAGGTGGTGCAGGCTCGATTTGGCGTGGGGCGGGATCGGCCGTTCGCAGAGCGGGCAGATCACCGCGGGCTTGGCCTGCGGACCGTGCGTCGCCGGATCGTCTTCGCGCCAGAGTCGGGCTCGTCGTCCCAAGGGTCTCTCCCGTCGGAAGGATTCGTCAGTGGACCGCCGCCGGGACAAGTGGACGGCAGGCGGACTCGTTCGGTCGGATGACGTCGAGGGCCCGATCGTCCTGCGTTCCGAGAATGGAGACGTGGTCGCCGGCGATCACCGTCATCTGTGCGCGCGGCCCGGCCCGTGCCGCTAGCCGCTCGGCATGGGCCACCGGCACCACGGCGTCGTCCGTGCCGTGGACGACGAGGACCGGGCCGCCCTCCGCGGCGATGCGCGCATCGGACCGGAAGGTGTCGCGCAGGAGGAGGCGGGTCGGCAGGAACGGGAAGCGTCCGGCGACGATGGCGGCGAGCGAGTCGAAGGGGGCCTCCAGGTAGAGGCCGAGATGCGGCCGGGTCGTCGCCATGGCCACCGCCACCGCGGCGCCGAGGGAGTGCCCGTGCAGCAGTACCGCCGCCCCGGGAGCCCGGGCCTGGACCAGCGCGTAGGCCGCCTCTCCGTCGGCGATCAGGCCCGCCTCGCTCGGGCTCCCGGTCGAGCCGGGATAGCCGCGATAGGCGATGGCGAGGACGCCCCATCCGGCCGTGCGCCAGGGCGCGCCGGCAAAGCGCGCCGCGCCGGGCTCGGGCCGCGAGCCGTTGCCGTGGAAACTCAGCACCACCGGGCAGCCCGGTTCGGGCGCGCGCCACAACCCGAACAGGCGCTCCCCGTCGGCCGTCGGCAGGCTGACCGCCTCCGTCCCCGCGGGTGCCCTTCGCGCCGCCGCGGGGGCCCGGCCGCGGTAGGCGCCGGGGTAGATCAGGTGGCGCTGAAACACGGTCAGCAGGGTCACGGCCAGGAGAGAGAGGCCGAGGAACGCGGTGACCAGGAGGGAGACGAGGAGACGCATGCGCGCGATCCGGGGCAAGGCTCGATCCGGGGCAAGGCTCGATCCAAGGCGGGGCTCGATCCGGAAAGGCTTGCGACCGAGCGGCGGTCCCGGTCCTTCGCGACGGGGCGCCGGATCGCACCGGACCCGGGGGATGGGGGGACATCGGGGCGTCGCCGAGAGTTAGGGACTGGACTTTGCCGTGTCACCAGCGATGTTGCGTCGCGTGACAGCCACCGCCCCCGTCTCCCCCGAACGCCGGCTCCTTCGGAACCGTCCTCGCCCCGTCGCGCCCGCGCGGCGCGCCGCCGCATGACGGGATCGCCCGGCCATGTGCGGAGCATGGACGAACCCGGCCTGAGCACGAACGTGCTCCTCGTCGGGCTGATCTTCAGCGGGGTCGGCTTCGGCATCGGCACGGGGGCGCTCGCGGGCTCCGGCGCCGCCTTCGTGTTCCTGATGGCCGGCTGGGTGCTGGGATTGTGCCTGCACGAGTACGGACATGCCCGCGCCGCGCGGGTCTGGGGCCTGCCCCGGACCGGAGCGCTCACCCTCGATCCGCTGCGTGCGCCCAACCCGGTGGCCACCATGCTGCTGCCCGTGCTCTTCACCGTCATGGGTGGGGTCGGGTTCCCGGGCGGGGTCGGGGCTTCTGCCACGGAAGGCCTCGGCCGGGGCCGGCGATCGGCGATCGCGGCCGCTGGCCCGGCGATGAGCTTCGCCTTCCTGCTCGTGCTGGCGTTCCTCTATGCCCTGTCGAGTGCGGGGGCGGAGCCCCTGCGGGCGGTGCTCGCCGTCTCGGTGCTGTTCCAGGGCACGGCCCTGGTGCTCGGGCTGATGCCGGTCCCGGGCCTCGACGGCTACGACATCTTCCGGCCCTGGCTGTCCGCGAACGCCACCGCCCTCTGGACCTGGACGGACCGCATGGCCCGGCATTCCGGTCTGGTGCTGCTCGGCCTGTTCCTGGTCTCGTCGGCCTTCACCCGTCCCCTGTTTCGGGTGAGCCTGTTGCTGACCGGGGCGTTCGGCATCGATCTGGCGGATGTCATCGCGGGATTCGGCCTCGTCCGCCTCTGGTGAGCGGGACGTCGCGGGAAGCGCACGGGGCGGGATGTGCGCGATGACGCGCCGGTCTGTTCGCCCCGCCAGGAGGGGGGCGGCCCGAAGGCGGGGCGACGCGGCCGCGGCATCGGGGCATCGTGGGGCCCTCGCGGGCTTTCGTGCTAGGTGCCCTGGCCTCCGGACCCGACCGATCCGGCGCGCCCGGTGGAGAGACCCTGTCATGGCCCTCAAGACGACGTTCCTGGTGCAGACCTTCGTGCTCAAGCGCAAACGGCTCTCGCCGGGCGACCGCGAGGTGGCGGTAACGGAGAGCGGCGCCTTGAAGAAGGCCGAAGCCATGGCGGCGCGCTTCCCCGGCACGGCGGCGATCAAGGTCGTGGCCGACGACGAGACCGGCGAACTGGAGAGCGCGACCATTCTCGGCAGCTTCGGCGAGGTGCCGGACGATTTCGCCGAGAGCCTGCAGGGGTCCTGAGGCGGACCGGCCGCCGGCCTCCACGCGCCTGACGGCCCGAAACGCGAAAGGGCCCCGCCTCGCGGCGGAGCCCTTCGATCCTGCGGTCACCCGTGGCCGCTACGGGCAGGCGTGACGCTGGCCGTCATTGCCGAGATAGGTGCCGGTGGGGCGGTCGTAGGAGCGGAAGCGCTGGACGCAGTAGGCCACGTCCTCGCCGCTGGTCGCGACCTCCGGGCCGGCCTCGTAGCCCGTCGCGGCATAGCCGCCGCCGTAGGGCGCGTAGCCGCCGTAATAGGCCGGTGCGTAGCCGCCGGCGTAGTAGTCGTCGCCGTAATAGCCGCCATAGGCGCTGCCGAGGCCGTAGCCGATGCCGGCGCCCGCGAGACCCAGGCCGAGCCCGAGGCCGAGACCGCCATAGCCGCGGCGATAGCCGTAGCCGCGCCCGGCATAGGCGCCGCCGCGGTTGAACCCGCCGCGATCGCCCCGGAAGCCGTTGCCGGCGGCGAGGCCCGCTCCGGCACCGACGGCACCGGCGCCCACGCCGATGGCTCCGCCGCGGTTGAACCCGCCCCGGTTGAAGCCACCCTGGGCGAGGCCGCCGCGGAAGCCGCCGCCGCCGAAGTTGCCACCACGGAAACCGCCACCCTGGGCGAGACCGCCGCGGAAGCCACCGCCGCCGAAATTGCCGCCACGGAACCCGCCGCCACCCAGGCCGCCGCCGTGGAAGCCGCCGCCACCGCCGCGGAAGCCGCCGCCGCCACCCGGACGCGCGTCGGCGGAAGCGGGAATCATCGCGAGGGCACCGACCAGGGCGGCCGATGCCAGAAATATGCGTTTCATGGGAGAACCTGTCGTTCGCGTGTCGATCCCGAGGATCGAACTTCTGGTGAACAAACGCGGGGCCTGACGACAAAGTTCGTTTCACACCCCCTTCCGCGTCGCTTTGCCGATCCGGCGATTGACAAACCGGCCGCCGACCATGAATCTGGAAGCATTCCGAGGGGGGCTCCGAGTACGGGAGCTGAGATTGGGCGCGTCGCCCTGACCCTTGAACCTGATCCGGTTCGTACCGGCGGAGGGACGGGAATCTCGAAAGACGGCGCGAATCCCCAGGCGCCATCCCATCCGGCACCGTCGCATCCGAACCGGATCGTCTCCCACGCCAGGAGCGAACCCGATGAATGCACCCGTTCTCCCGAAGGATCTGCCGCAGGGCCAGCCCCAGGCGGTGACCACCGGCCCGATCATGGGCTCGCGCAAGGTCTACGCGCCCGTGGCCGGACACGACGACATCCGGGTGCCGTTCCGCGAAATCACGCTCAGCGATCCGAAGGAGGCCCCGGTGCGGGTCTACGATCCGTCGGGCCCCTACACGGAGACGGATGCCAGGATCGACCTCCATGCCGGCCTGCCGCTGGTGCGCGAGCCCTGGATCGCCCGGCGCGGCTACGCCACGGTGACGCCGCGTGCGGTCAAGCCCGAGGACAACGGGTTCGTGCCCGAGGACAAGCT
Source organism: Methylobacterium sp. TK31 (assembly GCF_055361545.1). Taxonomy (NCBI): domain Bacteria; kingdom Pseudomonadati; phylum Pseudomonadota; class Alphaproteobacteria; order Hyphomicrobiales; family Methylobacteriaceae; genus Methylobacterium; species Methylobacterium sp. TK31. The sequence goes on from NZ_CM143964.1 coordinate 4,934,936, forward strand.
CGTGGCCCCGTGTCCGGCCACCCGGGAGATCCGCAAGGCCGGCCCGGGCCAGATGGTGACGCAGTACGAGTTCGCCCGCGCCGGGATCATCACCGAGGAGATGATCTACGTCGCCAACCGGGAGAACCTCGCCCGCCAGACGATGCTGGAGGGCGCGCAGGCCGCACTCGCCGACGGCAACAGCTTCGGCGCCTCCCTGCCGGCCTTCATCACGCCGGAATTCGTCCGTGACGAGGTGGCCCGGGGCCGGGCCATCATCCCGGCCAACATCAACCACCCCGAGGTGGAGCCGATGGCGATCGGCCGCAACTTCCTGGTGAAGATCAACGCCAATATCGGCAATTCCGCCGTGACGTCCTCGGCCGCCGAGGAGGTCGAGAAGCTGGTCTGGGCGACCCGCTGGGGCGCCGACACGGTGATGGACCTCTCGACGGGCCGCAACATCCACAACATCCGCTCGTGGATCGTGCGCAACTCGCCGGTTCCGATCGGCACGGTTCCGATCTACCAGGCCCTGGAGAAGGTCGGCGGCGATCCGCTGAAGCTCGACTGGGAGGTCTTCAAGGACACCCTGATCGAGCAGGCCGAGCAGGGCATCGACTACTTCACAATCCATGCGGGCGTGCGCCTCGCCCACGTGCCGCTCACCGCGCGCCGGGTCACCGGCATCGTCTCCCGCGGCGGCTCGATCATGGCGCGCTGGTGCCTCGCCGGTCACCGGGAGTCGTTCCTCTACGAGCGCTTCGACGAGATCTGCGACATCATGCGGGCCTACGACGTCTCGTTCTCGCTGGGCGACGGCCTGCGCCCCGGCTCCATCGCGGATGCCAACGACGCGGCGCAGTTCGCCGAGCTGGAGACCCTGGGCGAATTGACCAAGATCGCCTGGGACAAGGGCTGCCAGACGATGATCGAGGGCCCCGGCCACGTGCCGATGCACAAGATCAAGGTGAACATGGAGAAGCAGCTCGTGGAGTGCGGCGAGGCGCCGTTCTACACCCTCGGCCCGCTGACCACCGACATCGCTCCCGGCTACGACCACATCACCTCCGGCATCGGCGCCGCGATGATCGGCTGGTTCGGCTGCGCCATGCTCTGCTACGTCACCCCGAAGGAGCATCTCGGCCTGCCCAACCGCGACGACGTCAAGGAAGGCGTGATCACCTACAAGATCGCCGCCCATGCCGCCGACCTCGCCAAGGGCCATCCGGCGGCGCAGCTGCGCGACGACGCCCTGTCGCGGGCCCGGTTCGACTTCCGCTGGGAGGATCAGTTCAACCTCTCCCTCGACCCCGATACGGCCCGCGCCTACCACGACGAGACCCTGCCGAAGGACGCCCACAAGGTCGCGCATTTCTGCTCGATGTGCGGCCCGAAGTTCTGCTCGATGAAGATCACGCAGGACCTGCGCGCCGAGGTGCTGGCGATGGAGGCGGCCGGGCAGGTGCTCGGAGAGGCGACGCCGATGAGCGCGGCCGAGCGCGAGGCCGGCATGGCGGCGAAATCGGCCGAGTTCCAGGCCGAGGGCGGCAAGCTCTACGTCGACGCGGCGGAGTAGCAGCGTCGCAGAGCCATGACCCGGACGGCGAGGCGCCGGGTCATGGCCTTTCACGCGAACAGCCCGTGCACGAACCAGCGCGCGGGCGTCTCCATCGTGGGAAAGCCCTCCCGGTAGAGCCAGAGGCGGCGGCCGGCCTCGTCCTCCACCACGTAGTAGTCCCGCAGCGGCCCCGGCGCCCGCCACCACTCGTCGGCGATGCGTTCGGGTCCGTCCGCATGGGCGACGCGGTGCAGGCGCCGGCGCCAGCGGAAGCGGTGCGGCGGACCGTCGGGCGCGAGCGCGATGACGTCCTCGGCGGCCTCGCCCCGGCTGAGCAGCACCAGCGGTCGCGGCGGCCGGGGCGCCGGATCGGTCCGCCCCCCCTGGGCAGGCGGACCCGCCCGCCAGGGCTCCGCGATCTCGGCCCGCTCGGGCAGGTGGGTCGCGCGGAAGCCGAGCCGCATCATCCGCCGTCCCAGGCGCTGGCGCAGGGCATCCCCCAGATGCTCGGCCCTTGCGTCGCCGGCGGGCGTTTCCACCAGCGTCCCCTGGCGCGCCGCGATCGTGCCCGTGGCGGTGACCGCGAGGCTCACGGTCTCGAAGCCGAAGCCGGCCTCGAGGGCCGGGCCGAGGCGGTCGAGGCGCAGGCTCAGCAGGCGCCCGAGCTGGGCCGGGCACCGGCTCGGCAGGCTCATGCCGAGGTCGAGGGTGCGCAGAACGCCGTCGACGCGGGTCAGGGACAGCCGGACCGCCCGGGCGCCCAGGCCGGCCGCCTCCAGCCGGGGGGCCAGTCCTTCCATCAGGCGCATGGCCGTGGCGACGATGGTCTCCGGCCGCCCGATCGGCTCGAGGAAGCCGCGCACGGCCTCGAAATCACGCGGGTCCTCGGCCGAGACGAGGGGCTCGGGCCGGCGGCCGAGCGCCTGGTCGAGGCGCAGCAGCAGGGACTCGCCGAAGCGACGGGCCAGCGGCGCGCGGGGCGCGGCGGCGAGGTCGCCGATCCGGCGCAGGCCGAGGCGGGCCAGGGCCTGCGCCGTGCCGGGATCGAGGCGCAGGGCCGCGACCGGCAGGGCCTGCAGGGCCTCGCCGTTGCATCCGGGCGCCACGAAGCCGCCTCCGCCGTGGCGCGCCAGGGCGAAGGCGCAGGCGGGCGTATCGGCGAGGGCGATCCGCGCCGGGATCGCGCCCTCGCACAGGCGCCGGGCGAGATCCGCCAGCAGCTGCGCCTCGCCGCCGAACAGGTGGCTCGCCCCCGCGATGTCGAGGAAGAACCCGTCGGCGCCCTCCGCGGGGCCGTAGGGCGCGACGACGGGGGTGTAGCGCTTGGCCCAGAGGCAGAGCCGGTGCAGGGCGGCGGCATCCGCCTCCGGGTCGGCGGGATGGACGGCGACGGGCGTGCCGATCCGGGCCCGGGCCCGGGCCAGGGTCTCGCCGGGCTCGAGCCCGAGGGCGCGGGCGGCGGCGTCCACCGCGACCAGGCGCAGGCCGTTGGCCTCCATCGCGGCCACCACCAGGGGGCCGTCATCGAGCGGAGCGTCGTCGTGGGCGCCCTCAACCCGAGCGCTGGACGCGTCGGTCGGGCAGGCCCGCGCCCGGGCCCGCCTCAGCCGCGTGACCGGCCAATGCTCCAGCCAGACCGAAACGATGCGCGGCATGATCCCACTCCAGAAGCCAGTGTCCGGTCCGCCCGTTGCGGCTTCGGTCGAGGGTCACCTGCCAGCACGGCCGCTCGATGCAGCCGAAGCGGTCGCGCAGGGCCTTGCCGGCGGCGATCCGCCAGCGGGTCGCGGCCACGTTGGGGCTCTCGGCCTCCGGAGGCCGCAGGACGAGGAGGAGCAGGTCGGTCCGCCCGGCCGCGAGGTGGAGCCGGCGGCTCTGGGCCAGGGGCAGGGCGGCGTCGACGAGACCCGCCACGGCCGCCAGCCCCTGCGCGCGCAGGGATTCCTCCAGGGCCCGGTAGGCGTCGCCGTCGCTGGCGACCTCGAACAGCAGGAGCCGCCCCGGGTCGAGGCCGAGGCCGGCGAGCCCGTGTCCGTAGGGGAGGGGGTGGCCCTGGCCCACCACCAGCAGGGCCTCGCCCCGTACCCGGGCGAGGTGGCGCGCCACCAGGGCCAGGGCGAAGCCGAGGGCCGCCGGCTCGTCCCCGACCTGGGCCGGGGCGATCTCGTGCAGCTGCCCGAGGGCGAGGCCGCCCTGCGCGAGCCGCGAATCGACGTCGTGGATGCCGAAGGGCAGGGCACCCCGCAGAACGGAGGCGCCCCCGCGGCCGGCCACGAGGTCGCGCAGGGCCGCCAGATCGAGGGGGGAGAATCCTGCGATGCCGTGTTCCGGGACGGCCCATCCGCATCGGACCGGTCCGCCGGCAGGATCTCGGTTTCTCCGTCGGGAGGATCTTCAGGGCTCTGTCTCATCGGCTGCGCTCCATCCCGCTACGCTAAGAACAAAACAGGAACACACTCAATCGGTTTCCGGGGGGATTCGGAATTTCGCCTGGGCTCAGGGACTTGGCCTGTGGAAGGCTGTGGACGCCTGTGGATAGCGGGCGCCGCGGCGGCATTCAGGTCACGCTTGACCCTGTGACGGCGGCAGGGCAGCACTCCTCGCCTGCCGCGCAGCAGACGCGGATCAGCCGGGAGAACTCCATGCGTCTCGCTCGTGCCCTCGTGGTCCTGTCGGGCCTCCTCACCGTCGCGGGCGGGCTCCCCGCCGCCGCGCAGACGGCGGCCCAACCCAGGGGCGAAGACTCCAGGGCGGCGTCCAAGGCGCGCCGGCCCCAGGCCGTGTCGCAGCCGATCCAGGTCTACGATGCCCGCTTCGAGAACGGCGACCTGCGCATCTCGGGCAGCGTGCGCAAGCCCGGCACGGTGGTGGTGCTCGACGAGGATATCTCGATCATCGCCGACAGCCGGGGCCGCTTCGTCTTCCGCCTGCCCTACGTGCCCACCAACTGCATCGCCACCCTGAAGGCGGGCGAGGACGAGCGCGAGGCGGTCATCGCCAATTGCGGCCCCGCCGGGCAGCCCGGACCGAAGGGCGAGACGGGCCAGAAGGGCGAGACCGGCGACAGGGGCGAGACCGGCCCCGCCGGCCCGCAGGGCGTCGCCGGCCTGCCCGGTCCCCAGGGACCGAAGGGCGAGCCGGGTGCCAAGGGTGAGCCGGGTGCCAAGGGTGAGCCGGGTCCCAAGGGAGATACGGGTCCGAAGGGAGATGCCGGCGCGAAGGGCGAGATGGGCGCGAAGGGCGATGCCGGCGCGAAAGGGTCGCCCGGCGAGCGCGGCCCGGCGGGTCAGAAGGGCGAGGCCGGTCCGGCCGCCCTGCCGGCCGCCGCACCCGCATCCCCGTTCCGGGTGGTGCGCCAGGACACCTGCCCGGCCTCGGGCTGCGCGATCACCTGCGAGGGCACCGAGATCCTGGCCTCGGCCCTGTGCCTGAAGGGAGGCAGCGCCATCGTGACGGCGGGCGCCGACGGCTCCTTGAGCGCGACCTGTCCCAGCGAAGCCCAAGGCCTCGTCGGCCTCTGCGCCCGGCGCTGAGGAGCCGGCCGGCCCGGGCGATCGCCCCTCGCCGAAACGGAGCCGTCCGGTGTAAGGACGCGCTTCGTTCCGCGCCGAAGCCGATCCCGCCCGTGTCGATACCGTCTATGCTTCCTCACTCTTCCGGCCCCGTTCCCTGTGCCCGCGGGGTCGCCCGATGAGCGTGGGCATCTGGGGCAAGCTCGGAGGGGCCGGCCTCGGCCTCGCCATCGGCGGTCCCCTCGGCGGACTCGTCGGCGGGGTGGCCGGGCATTTCCTGGTCGACCGCGAGGGCGCGCTGTTCGGCGCGACGCCGCGCGACGTGGTCTTCACCACCGGCCTCGTGGCGCTGGCGGCCAAGATGGCCAAGTCCGACGGCGTGGTGACGCCCGCCGAGGTCGAGGCCTTCGCCAAGGTGGTGCAGGTGGACGAGCGCGCCCGGCCCGGCGTGCAGCGCCTGTTCGACCTCGCCAAGGGCACGGCGAACGGCTTCGAGGCCTATGCCCGGCAATTGGCCACCACCTTCCACGACGAGCCGGCCCTGCTGGAGGACGTCCTCGACGGCCTGTTCCACATCGCCAAGGCCGACGGCGCCATCCACGAGGCGGAGGAGCGCTACCTGCGCGCGGTGGCGGAGACCTTCGGCTACGACGAGGCCGCCTTCCGCCGCATCGCCGCCCGGCATGTCCGCCTCTCCGACGATCCCTACCTCGTGCTGGGCCTCGACCACGACGTCGACGATGCCGGGCTGAAGGCGGCCCACCGGGCCCTGGTGCGGGAGAACCATCCCGACCGGGCCATCGCCCGCGGCCTGCCGCCGGAGGCGGTGGCCATCGCCACCCGCCGGCTCGCGGCCATCAACGCCGCCTATGACCGGATCAGCACCGAGCGGGGCCTGACGTGAAACCCACCCCCGAGAGCCCCGTCGCCACCAGCGTCCACCCGTCGCCGAACCACGGCGAGCGCCGCTCCGACCCGGTCGACCTCCTCGTCCTGCATTACACCGGCATGGAGAGCGCGGCGGCCGCCCTGCAGCGCCTCGCCAACCCCGTGGCGGAGGTCTCGGCCCATTACGTGGTGCTCGAGGATGGCCGCGTGGTGCAGATGGTGCCCGAGGGGCGCCGGGCCTGGCATGCGGGGCAGGGCTCCTGGGCCGGGATCAGCGACGTGAACTCGCGCTCGCTCGGCGTCGAGATCGTCAATGGCGGCCATGCCGGCGGCCTGCCGCCTTATCCGCCGGCGCAGATCGAGGCGGTGATCGCCCTGTGCGGCGACCTCGCCGGGCGCTGGAACCTCGCTCCGCACCGGATCCTCGCCCATTCGGACATCGCGCCCGAGCGCAAGGAGGACCCGGGCGAGCACTTCCCCTGGGAGAGCCTCGCCCGCGCCGGCATCGGCCACTGGGTGCCGCCGGCGCCGATCCGCGACGGCCGCTTCTTCGCGCAGGGCGATGCCGGCCCGCCGATCGAGGCGCTGCAGGCGATGTTCGCCCTCTACGGCTACGACCTGCCGGTGAGCGCCACCTTCGATGCTTGCATGGGCGCGGTGGTGACGGCGTTCCAGCGCCATTTCCGCCCGGCCCGCGTCGACGGCGTCGCCGATGCCTCGACCATCACGACCCTACGGGACCTGATCGCGGCGCTCCCGGGACGGTAAAGTCTGACGATCTCAGAACGAGACGCGTTCCCCTCTCCCCTCTGCGGGAGAGGGTGGCCCGCATCGGCGGATCGGGAGAGGGGAGCGCCGGTTTCGGAGAGGTCGCCCCCTCTCCCGCATGCTCCGCAGAGGGGGGGAGGGGGTCTTGTCCGATCACGCCCGGTGCTGCACCGCCTCGCCGCCATGCCCGTGCACGTCCCCGTGCGCCTCGTCCGGCACCGTGCCGCGGGTGCGCCACAGGCTGTAGGCGATGCCCGCGATGAGGAAGACGACGGTGACCGCGAGGGAGACCCACGGCGGCACGTGGACGAGGTCGAAGGTGTCGGCCACCACGATCTTCCCGCCGATGAAGATCAGGATGAAGGCCAGGGCCGTCTTGAGATAGGCGAAGCGGTCCACCATCGCGGCCAGCGCGAAGTAGAGGGCGCGCAGGCCGAGGATCGCGAAGATGTTCGAGGTGTAGACCACGAAGGTGTCGGTGGTGATGGCGAAGATCGCCGGCACGCTGTCGACGGCGAAGATCACGTCGGCGCCGTTCACGAGGATGAGCGCCAGGGCCAAGGGCGTCAGCCAGAGGGCGGTCTTGCCGGTCTTCGGATCGGCCTTTCGCACCATGAAGTGCTGCCCGTGCAGCTCGGGCGTGATGCGCAGGACGCGCTGCAGGAACCGGACGGCCCGGTTCTCGCGGATGTCGCCTGGCTCCTCGTCCTTCGAGAACAGCATCTTGACGCCGGCGAAGATCAGGAAGGCGGCGAAGATCGACAGCACCCAGGCGGCCTGGTGCACGAGCGCCGCGCCGAGGCCGATCATCAGGCCGCGCAGCAGGACGGCGGCGAGGATGCCCCAGACCAGCACCCGGTGCTGGGCCGCCCGGGGAATGCCCAGGGCCGTGAGGATGACGGCGATCACGAAGACGTTGTCCATCGACAGCGACTTCTCGACCACAAGGCCGGCGACGTATTCCTGGCCCGCCTGCGGCCCGAGATACCACCAGACCCAGCCGCCGAAGATCATTCCCAGCGTGAAGTAGAACAGCGTCAGGAGCAGACTCTCCTTGACGCCGATCTCGTGGTTCTTGTCGCGGTGCAGGAGCCCGAGGTCGAAGGCCAGCAACCCGGCCACGAGGGCGTGGAACCCGAGCCACATCCACACGGGCTTGCCGAGCCACTCGTAGTACAGAAAATCAACCATGACGCAGGACCGTCGATGCTTCTTGAGGAGAGAAAGCATCGGCTCCGACATCACGGAACGCATCATGCAGCATCCCGCCAGAGGGGCCCGCAGCCGATGAGGCGCAGTTGGGACTCTGAACCGGGCGAATCAAGGGCATCGACCCGTCACGCTTGACAGGGCCGGTCCCCGGCGGCTTCCCAGGGCGCATGACTGACAGCGAACGCAAAGGCCGGGACGAGGCCGGACCCGCCGTGATCGGCGGTGGACCGGCCGGCCTCGCGGCCGCGGAGGTGCTGGCGCAGGCCGGCCACGCCGTGACCCTCTACGACCGGATGCCGAGCGTGGGGCGCAAGCTCCTCATCGCGGGCCGCGGCGGGCTCAACCTCACGCATTCCGAGCCGCTCCCGGCCTTCCTCGGGCGCTACCATCCGGCGGGCGGGGCGCTCGCCGAGGCCATCGCGGCGTTCCCGCCCGGCGGCCTGCGCGCCTGGTGCGACGACCTCGGCCAGCCGACCTTCGTCGGGTCGAGCGGCCGCGTCTTCCCGGAGGCCTTCAAGGCCTCGCCGCTGCTGCGGGCCTGGCTCCAGCGCCTCGACGGGTTGGGCGTCCGCATCCGCACCCGCCACCGCTTCACCGGCTGGTCCGACTCGGGCGGCCCGGTCTTCGAGACCCCGGAGGGACGGGTCGAGACCGCCCACCGGCCGGTGCTCCTGGCTCTCGGCGGCGCGAGCTGGCCGCGCCTCGGCTCCGACGGCGCCTGGGTGCCCTTGCTCGAGCGGGACGGCGTCGCGGTGGCGCCGCTGAAGCCCGCCAATGTCGGCTTCACCGTCGCCTGGTCGGCGGTCTTCGCCGAGCGCTTCGCCGGCACGCCCCTGAAGCGGATCGCCCTCGGCCTCGAGGGCACCCGCGTGCGCGGAGAAGCCGTGATCAGCGCCGACGGGATCGAGGGCGGGGCGATCTACGCCCTCGCGCACCGCATCCGGGCCGCCACCGAGCGCGGCGAGGCCCGGCTGGAGATCGATCTCCGGCCGGACGTGGAGGAGGCCGCGCTGGCGCGGGCGCTCCGCGACCCGAAGCCCGGGCTCTCCCTCGCCAACCGGCTGCGCAAGGCCGCTGCGCTGACGCCCGTGGGGATCGGCCTCCTGCGTGAGGCGGCCCACCCGCTGCCCGTGGACGCCGAGGCCCTGGCGGCCCTGATCAAGGCGGTACCGCTCCGTCTCCTCGCGCCGCGCGGCCTCGACCGGGCGATCTCCACGGCGGGCGGGGTCCGCTTCGGCGACGTCGATGCCGGCTTCATGCTCGTCCGGCGGCCCGGCACCTTCGTGGCCGGCGAGATGCTGGACTGGGAGGCGCCGACGGGGGGCTACCTCCTCCAGGGGGCGTTCGCCTCGGGCCGCGCGGCGGCGGCGGGCATGCTGGCCTGGATGGAGCGGGGCGCGTGAGGCGCCGACCCACGAAAAAGGCTCCCTCTCGGGGGAGAGGGAGCCTGATGGTCCGGCGCGGCCGTTCCGGGCCGCGCGGCGCCGGGTCTCAGCGGCAGTACACGTCGCCGTAGGCGTCGCGGTAGGTGCCGTAGGGGCAGCGCGGGGCGGTGGAGGCGCCCACGATGGCGCCGCCGGCGCCGCCGATGGCCGCACCCGCGAGAGCGCCGCCGGCGCGACCGGTGGCGGCGCCACCGATGGCGGCACCCGCGAGCGCGCCGAGGCCGGCGCCGCCGAGGGCGCGGTCCTGCGGCGTGTTGCAGGCGCCGACCGAGAGGGCGAGGGCACCCGCGAGGGTGGCGGCGATGAGCTTCTTCATGGTTCCGAGACTCCCTTGTGCGTCGTGACCCGGCCTTCGGCCGTGATGTTCGTGCCGCCCGAGCTTAAGCATTCCGACCGGGAAATGCACGCCGTACGGTCAAGGTTCCCGTCCGCCTTTCCGTTTCCCCGAAAAACCTTCTAGTGATGCGGCCATCAGGACCCATCGGGGCGGCGCCGGCCGCCCGTTCCGCCGCGAGGAATCCATGCAGCGCGCCACCGCCATCGTCCGCAAGGTCGCCGTCCGTGCCGATGCGATCGTCGACACGATCGTTCTCGACCATGCCGCCCGGCAGGCCCCGCCGGAGAGCCTGACGGGGGAGGGCGGCCTGAGCCTGTCCCTCGCCCTGGCCAAGGCCGCGGCCCTGGAGGACGGCGATGCCCTGCGCCTGGAGGACGGTCGCCTCGTCGCGATCCGCGCCGCCGGGGAACCGCTCCTCGAGGTCCGCGCCGAGAACCCGGCCCGGCTGCTGCGCCTCGCCTGGCAGCTCGGCGGCAGCCACGTGCCGGCCGAGATCGCCGCCGACGTGCTCTACGTGCCCCGCAGCGCCGCCGAACTCGTCCGCGGCCAGGGCTGCGCCGCCAGCCCGGTGACCCGTGCCTTCAAGCCCGAGCGCGCGGCCCACGACCACAGCCAGTGCGGCCACGATCACCATGATCATGCCCATCACGCGCACGACCACGCGGACCACGGCCATGGAGCGCAGGCCCACAAGGGCCACGACCATGCGGGCCACGACCATGCGGGGCACGATCACGGGCATTCCCATGCGGCCCAAGGCCATGATCACGGTCATGATCACGACCATGATCACGGTCATGCGCATTCCCACGATCACGCCCCTTCGCACGATCACGGCGCGCACGGCCACGTGCACGGCCCGGACTGCAAGCACGACCACTGAGCGGACCGGCCGCGCGTTGAAGGCGGCGGCGCGGACGGTTATGTCGGCGCGATGATTGCCCGCGACCTCCGCTTCTCCGTCGCCCCGATGATGGACTGGACCGACCGTTACTGTCGGGCCTTCCACCGCACCCTGTCGCTGCGCGCCCGCCTCTATACCGAGATGGTGACCACCGGGGCGGTCATTCACGGCCCTCGCGAGCGCCTGCTCGGCTTCGACGCGCTGGAGCATCCGGTGGCGGTGCAGCTCGGCGGCTCGAACCCGGACGATCTCGCCGAGGCCGCGCGGATCGCCGAGGGCTTCGGCTACGACGAGGTCAACCTCAATGTCGGCTGCCCCTCCGACCGGGTGCAGGACGGGCGCTTCGGCGCCTGCCTGATGCGCGAGCCCGCCGTGGTGGCCGCCTGCGTGGCCGCCATGAAGGCGGCGGTGTCGGTGCCGGTCACGGTGAAGTGCCGCATCGGCGTCGACGAGCAGGACACCGAGCAGGCCCTCGACGCCCTCGCGGACGCCGTCGTCGCGGCCGGCGTCGACGGCCTCGTGGTGCATGCCCGCAAGGCCTGGCTCCAGGGCCTGTCGCCCAAGGAGAACCGCGACGTGCCGCCCCTCGACTATCCGCGGGTGGCGCGGCTGAAGCAGGCCCATCCGGCCCTGCCCATCGCCATCAACGGCGGCATCGCCACCATCGCGGAGGCGGCCTCCCACCTCGCGGCGGTGGACGGCGTGATGATCGGCCGGGCCGCCTACAGCGATCCGGCGATCCTTCTCGAGGTCGACCCAGTCCTGTTCGACGAACCCGCCCCGGCCGCCGATCCGTTCGCGGCCCTGGACGCCTTCGAGCCCGTGCTCGCCAGCTTCCTGCAGGAGGGCGTGCGCCTGCACGCGGTGACCCGGCACATGCTCGGCCTGTTCAACGGCCGCCCCGGCGCCCGCGCCTATCGCCGGCACCTCTCGACCTTCGGCCTGCAGCCCGAGGCCGGCCTGGCGACCCTGCGGGAGGCGGCGGATCTGGTGGCCCAGGCCGAGCGCCGGATGAGCGCGGCGGAAGCGAGCGCGGCCTGAGGGCGAAGCGGGCCGCCGTGCGCATCCGAAGGCCGGGGCCTCAGCGGTCGCGCAGGACGAGCCGGTCGCCGCGGACCTCGAAGGAGGCGAGGCGGTCGAGGAAGCTCATGCCCAGCAGATTCTCGCGCAGGGCGCCCGGCCGGCTGACCAGGGCCGGCACCCGCCGCTCGACGATGCCGCCGACCCGAACGCTGTCGAGGAAGGCCGGCGCCGCCACGGTGACGCCGTTGGCGGTCGAGACCCGGACGCTGAACTCGGATTCCGCCGGTCGGATGCCGAGGGCGGCCGCGCTCTCGGCGGTGAGGACCACGGCGCTGGCCCCGGTGTCGAACTGGAAGCCCTGGGGCTGGCCGTTCACTTCGGCCCGGACGTGGAAATCGCCGCCGGCGCGCCGGGTGATCGTCACGGTGCCGTCCGCGTCCGTGACCGCGCTGCCGGGCCGCACCGCCCCGAGCATGCGGTCGCCGATGATCCGGGCCTCGTCGCGGTAGGCGTAGCCGGCGACCAGGGCGGCCCCGAGGGCACCCCAGACCACCAGGGCCATCAGGTTCGCGCTCATGCGGCTGCGGAACTGGTGCCAGAACCCGGCCGCCACCACGGCCAGGAGGCCGGCGCTCATGGCGAATTGCGCGAACTGGTCCGGCTCCATCCCGACGATGCGCTGGGTGTCGTCAGACAGGAGCAGCACCGCCAGGGCGCCCCCGAGGATGATCAGGCCGACGAGGATCATGACGCCGCCGGGGTCGGGACGCGGGCCGGGTAGGCGATCCGCAGGCGCAGGTCCAGTTCGGCCATCACCGCCCGGCGCTGGGGCTCCGACATCGAGCCCCAGAGCGCGATCTCGTCCCGGGTGCGGCCGCAGCCCTCGCACAGGCCCGTCGCGCCGTCGAGGAGACAGAGCTTGGTGCAGGGACTGGAGGGTTTGGGGCGGGGCTGGGTCATCGCCCCTGTCCATGCCAGGGCCACGGCGTCGGGATCAAGTCCGGCCGCCTGTCAGCCCGGGATGGCCGCGAGCAGGCCGACGAGGGCGGCGATCTCGGCTGCCTGCTGTGCGGCCCCGACCACGTCCCCGGTCTGCCCGCCGATCATCCGTCGCGCCAGCGCGGTGATCGCCAGGGCGGCACCCAGGCCGAGCCCGAGCATCAGGACGAGGCCCAGCACCGGGAGCCCGACGGAGAGTGTGACCAGGGCGACGGCGAGGGTCAGGGCTGCGGCGGTCGCCAGGGTCTCCCGGCTCGGCCGTCCGACGGCGGCGCCGGCCCCGTCGGGGCGGGCGGGGGGCAGCAGGGCGAGGGGCGTCAGGGCGGCGCTGCGCGAGAGCGCGGCGGCCAGCAGCAGGGCCGGAGCCGCCAGGAGCTCGACCCGGTCGATGAGCGTCGCCAGGGCGCCGATCCGCAGGGCCAGGGACAGCATCAGGGCGACGCCGCCATAGGCGCCGATGCGGCTGTCGCGCATGATCTCGAGCCGCCGGGCCGGCGTGGTCCCGCCGCCGAACCCGTCGGCGACGTCGGCGAGGCCGTCCTCGTGCAGCGCCCCCGTCACCAGGACGCCCGCCGTCACCGCGAGGCCGGCGGCGAGGAAGGGCCCGAGGCCGAGGCCCCAGGCGCCGAGCAGCACCGCGGCGCCGGGCAGGCCGAGGAGGAAGCCCGCCAGGGGCAGCATCCGGGGGAGGGTGCGGAAGTCCGGGACCGCGTGCGGGTCGCCCTCGCCGGGCAGCGGCGGCACGGGCAGCCGGGAATAGAAGCGCAGGCAGCCGGCCAGGTCGTAGGCCAGGCGGGCGCCCGGAAAGGCGGGTTCGGCCTCCTCGTTCATCGCGGACCCTGCCTCGCCTTCACCACCCGTGCCCGGACCGTTATAGCTCCCGCGACGGGCGGCCCGCCATCCTGGCGCCGGGCCGGCCACCGGAATCGCCCCATGACCGACGTTGACCAGACCGCCGCCTCGACTCCGTTCAGCGACATCCGCCGCCTCGTCGAGTCCCTCCCGGGGCCCGACCGGGATGCGGTGGCGATGGTGGCCGAGCGCGACGCCACCCTGACGAAGCCGGCCGGCTCCCTCGGGCGCCTGGAGCACCTCGTCTCCTGGCTCGCCGCCTGGCAGGGCAAGGGCCAGCCGACCCTCGACCGCCCCCTGGTCTGCGTCTTCGCCGGCAGCCACGGCGTCACCGCCCGGGGCGTCTCGGCCTTCCCCGATGCGGTGAACCGCCAGATGCTCGACAATTTCGCGGCCGGCGGCGGGGCGATCAACCAGATCTGCGCCGCCTACGGCCTCGGCTTCAAGGTGTTCGACCTCGCCATCGACATGCCCACGGGCGACATCACGGTCGGGCCGGCCTTCGACGAGAAGGCCTGCGTCGCCACCATGGCGTTCGGCATGGAGGCGGTGGCCGCCGGCACCGACTGCCTGGCCTTGGGCGAGATGGGCATCGGCAACACCACCGTGGCGGCGGCGATCTACGCGGCGCTCTACGGGGGCGAGGCCGCCCACTGGGTCGGGCGCGGCACGGGGGTCGACGCGGCGGGGCTCGCCCGCAAGGTCGCGGCCGTCGAGGCGGCGCTGGCGCACCATGCCGGCCATCTCGACGATCCCCTGGAGATCCTGGCCCGCCTCGGCGGCCGCGAGATCGCCGCGATGGCGGGGGCGATCCTGGCGGCCCGGCTCCAGCGCGTGCCGGTGGTGCTCGACGGCTACGTGGCGACGGCGGCGGCCGCGCTCCTGCACCGCCTCGAGCCGACGCTGCTCGACCATTGTCTCGCCGGGCACGTCTCGGCGGAGGGGGCCCATGCGGACGTGCTGGAGCGGCTCGGCCTCGTGCCGCTGCTGGCCCTCGGCATGCGTCTCGGCGAGGCCTCCGGCGCGGCCCTGGCGCTGGGCCTCCTCAAGGGCGCGCTCGCCTGCCACCGGGACATGGCGACCTTCGCCCAGGCCGGGGTCTCGGAACGCAGCGCCGGCTGAACACCCTCAGGCGGCGCGGGCGCGCTTCTCGGCGGGCGCGGCGGGCGACTCGCCGGGGACCTCCAGCGCCGGGAGGGTCTCCATCACGCGGCTCGCGGGGAAGATCACCACGACCTCGGTGCCCTCGCGCGGCTTCGATTTCAGCTGGAAATTGCCGCCGTGGAGGTCGACGAGGCCCTTCACGATGGGCAGGCCGAGGCCCGAGCCCTGCTCGGCCGTCTTGATCGCCAGGGAGCCGCGGCCGAAGGACGACATCACGGTGCCGATCTCGTCCTCGGGAATGCCGGGGCCGCTGTCCTTCACGCTGACATACTGGCCGCCCGACGAGGTCCAGCCGACCTTGATCGTGATCTCGCCGCCGGGCGGGGTGAACTTGACCGCGTTCGACAGGAGGTTGAGCACGATCTGGCGCAGGGCCCGCTCGTCGGCCCAGAGCCGGGGCAGGCTGCCGTCGATGAACTCGTGGATCGTCTGGTTCTTGCCGCGGGCGCGCAGGCCCATCATGTGGCGGCACTCCTCCACCGCGTGCCCGAGCTGGACCGCCTCCTCGTTCAGCTCGTAGCGCCCGGCCTCGATGCGCGAGAGGTCGAGGATCTCGTTGATCAGGTTAAGGAGGTGCATCCCGCTGTCGTGGATGTCGGAGGCGTATTCCTTGTACGAGGGGGCGACGTGGGCGCCGAACACCTCGTTCTTCATCACCTCCGAGAAGCCCAGGATCGCGTTGAGCGGCGTGCGCAGCTCGTGGCTCATGGTGGCGAGGAAGCGGGACTTGGCGAGGTTGGCCTCCTCGGCGCGGCGGCGGGCCTCGTCGGAATTGGCCTTGGCCTGCTCGAGTTCGCCGAAGATCGAATCCTTCTCCGCCTGGGATTGCAGCGCCTCCACGGTGGAGGCGTAGACCCGGCGCCCCAGGCCGAGGAAGAACAGCTGCGCGCCGACCACCATGGTGACCAGCATCATCGTGTTCATGTCCTGCGACACGGCGAGCAGCGACAGGGCGGCGATGCAGAGGGGCACCAGGGCGGCCCCGGCGGCGGCCGGCAGGGTCGCGGCGAGCATCGTCGCCATGGCGGCCACGATGACGAGGCCGAACAGCACGAAGGTGCGGGCGCCCGAGGCCCCGACCAGCACCATCATGGCCCAGGCGGTGCTCTGCAGAAATTCCGCGGCCATGAAGGTGCGGCGCCAGCTGCGCACCGAGACCGCGGCCGGGTCCTGCGCCAGGAAGCGGCGCGTGAGCAGCTTCGCCACGGCGACGGTCGCCAGCAGGCAGAGGCCCCAGGCCGCCGCGAGGGCCGGCGGGGTCCAGATCGCCGCGATGCCGGCCACCACGAGGCCGAGTAGGGCCAGGGGGATCACCGCCCCCGAGCGGTACTGCGCGTAGACCCGGATCAGCTCGTAGTCGAAGGCGCGTTCGAGCCCGCTCGTCGAGGTGAGCTTCTCCCGGGCCGAGCGCATGTCGCGCGCCACCTCGCGACGGCGCGCGGCCTCCTGGGGAGAGGGACCACGGCCGCGCTGAATCATCTCGGCAGTCAGGTCGGTCATCACCGTCTTGAGGAGTCGGAGGAGGCGTCGCGGTCGGGAACGGGACCGTCGAGAGGCTGGGATACAACCCCTCCGAGCCTGCCCCGGATATGTTAAGAACCGCCTGCCGGAACCGCGACGATTGTCGGAAATCCGCGGCCCGGCGCCGGCGTATGAACAGGAATTCGTGAGGAATTTTCGGGGGGTGTCCGGTCCCTGCGCGGTGGTGGAATCCCATCCACCAGCGTGTGCTGCCGCACATGGTTACGGACCGGCAACGATTAGCCTCGTTCCAAACTGCGATCGGGAGGCCGGGATGCTGAAACTCACCGTCAACGGGGTCTCCCACGAGGTCGATGCCGACCCCGAGATGCCGCTCCTCTGGGCCCTGCGCGACCACCTCAACCAGACCGGAACGAAGTACGGCTGCGGCATCGCCCAGTGCGGCGCCTGCACGGTCCATCTCGACGGGCAGCCCGTCCGGGCCTGCCAGACCCGCATCGGCGATGTCGGCGCGGCCAAGATCACCACCATCGAGGGCGTGTCCGGCAAGGTCGCCGACGCGGTCCGCACCGCCTGGCGCGGCCTCGATGTGGTCCAGTGCGGCTATTGCCAGTCCGGCCAGATCATGTCGGCGATCGGCCTCCTGTCCGAGAACCCGAAGCCGACCGATGCCGACATCGACGGGGCCATGGACGGCAACGTCTGTCGCTGCGGCACCTACCAGCGCATCCGCGCGGCGATCCACGAGGCGGCGCGCACCCTCGCCTGACCGTCGGTCCCGCCTCCCCGGACTTTTCGACCCTTCCCGACACTCGCGTCTGAACTGGAGCCACCCATGCTGAAGGTCCGTCAGGCCGCCCCGCCCGTGCCGTCCCGCCGCGCCTTCCTGGGCGGCGCCACCGTGGCCGCCGGGGCCCTCGTCATCGGCTTCACCCTCGATCCGGCGAAGTTCGCCCAGGCCGCCGCCGGCCCCGACCTCTCGGCCCTGCCGCCGATGCCGAACGCCTTCGTGCGGATCGCCGCCGACGACACCGTGACGGTGGTGATCAAGCACCTCGACATGGGCCAGGGCAACACGACGGGCCTGGCCACCATCCTGGCCGACGAGCTCGATGCGGACTGGGCGACCATCCGCACCACCTTCGCGCCGGCCGACGCCACGCTGTACAACAACTTCGCCTTCGGCCCCGTCCAGGGGACCGGCGGCTCCACCGCCATCGCCAATTCCTGGTTCCAGCTGCGCAAGGCCGGTGCGGCCGCCCGGGCCATGCTGGTGGCGGCCGCCGCGGAGCGCTGGTCGGTTCCGGCCTCCGAGATCACGGTCGAGTCCGGCACGGTGCGCCACGCGGCCTCGAACCGGCAGGCCCGGTTCGGCGAACTCGCCGAGGCCGCCGCCGCCCAGCCGGTGCCGAAGGAGCCGCGCCTCAAGGAGGCGAACCAGTTCACCCTCATCGGGAAGAAGGTCGCCCGCGTCGATTCGGTGGCCAAGACCGACGGCACGGCGATCTACTCCCTCGACATCCGCCGCCCCGGGCAGCTGACGGCGGTAGTCGCCCATGCGCCGCGCTTCGGCGGCACCGTGAAGACCGTCGACGACAAGGCCGCCCGCGCCGTCGCTGGCGTGGTCGACGTGGTGACGATTCCCACCGGCGTCGCCGTGCTGGCGAAGGACACCTGGTCGGCCATGAAGGGCCGCGACGCGCTCAAGGTCACCTGGGACGACAGCGCGGCCGAGACCCGCTCGTCCGACGCGATCCTGGCCGATCACCGCAAGCGCCTCGACAGCCCCGGCCTCGTCGCCTCGAAGAAGGGCGACGCCGCCGGGGCGATCGCCGGCTCGGCCAAGGTGCTGGAGGCCGAGTTCACCTTCCCCTATCTCGCCCACGCGGCGATGGAGCCCCTGAACGCCACCATCGAGAAGGCCTCGGACGGCACCTACGACGTCTTCGCCGGCTGCCAGCTCCAGACGATCGAGCAGGCCGTGGTGGCCGCCACGCTCGGGGTGACCACCGACAAGGTCCGGCTGCACACGCAGTGGGCCGGCGGCTCCTTCGGCCGGCGCGCCACCCCGGGCGCCGACTACTTCGCCGAGACCGCCTCCATCGTCCGCGCCACCGGCGGCAAGGCCCCGATCCATCTGGTCTGGACCCGCGAGGACGACATGGCCGGCGGCTTCTACCGCCCGATGGTGGTCCACCGCATGCGCGCCGGGCTCGACGCCAAGGGCGGGATCACGGGCTGGGAGCATCGCACGATCGGCAAGTCGATCATGATCGGCACCGCCTTCGAGACCATGATCGTGAAGGACGGCGTCGACGCGACCACGGTGGAGGGCGCCTCGGACACGCCCTACGCGCTGCCCGCCTACCGCTTCGAGGTCCACAATGCCCGCGACGGCGTGCCGGTGCTGTGGTGGCGCTCGGTGGGCCACACCCACACCGCCCAGGCGATGGAGGTGTTCATCGACGAGCTCGCCCATGCGGCCGGCGCCGATCCCGTCGCCTATCGCCTCGGGCTGCTCGGCGGCGCCCCGCGCCTCTCCGCGACCCTGAAGCTCGCCGCCGAGAAGGCCGGCTGGGATCCGAAGAAGGCTTCAGACAAGAACCGGGGCCTCGGCGTCGCGGCGCACGAATCCTTCGGCTCCTACGTCGCCATGGTGGCGGACGTGACGGCCGAGGACGCCAAGGTGAAGGTGAACCGCATCGTGGCGGCGGTGGATGTCGGCGTCGCGGTCAACCCGGACGTGATCCGTGCCCAGGTCGAGGGTGCCGTGGGCTTCGCGCTGTCCTCGGTCCTGCGCAACAAGATCACGCTCAAGGACGGCGTGGTGCAGGAGAAGAACTTCGATTCCTACGAGCCGACCCGGATGAGCGAGATGCCGGTGGTCGAGGTCCACATCGTGCCCTCCACCGCCGCGCCCACCGGCATCGGCGAGCCGGGCGTGCCCGTGATCGCCCCGGCGATCTCGAACGCGATCTTCGCCGCCACCGGCCAGCGCCTGCGCTCGCTGCCCCTCGACCTCAGCGGCCTCAAGGGCGCCTGAGCCGAGGCGGCGACCGGGGCGACGACACGGCCCCTCGTCGGCCGTCCCGAGGCCGCCTATCTCGGAGGGCATCATGCTGTCCGCGATCGACACGGCCGAAACCCCCTTCGACGCCACCGTGGCGCGCCTGCGCGCCTGCCGGATCTGCCGGGACGCGCCGCTCTACGGCGCGCCCCTGCCGCAGGAGCCGCGCCCCATCGTCCAGGGCCGGGCCTCGGCCCGGCTCTGCGTCGCGAGCCAGGCGCCCGGCAACCGCGCCGACAAGAGCGGCATCCCGTTCATGGACCCCTCGGGCACCCGGCTACGGGACTGGCTCGGCCTCGACGAGGCGGCGTTCTACGATGCGAGCCGCCTCGCCATCGTGCCGATGGGCGCCTGCTTTCCCGGCTACGATGCCAAGGGGGGCGACAAGCCCCCCCGCCGGGAATGCGCCGAGCGCTGGCGGGTGGAGCTGTTCGCCGGCCTGCCGCAGCTCGAACTCATCCTGGTGATCGGCCAATACGCTCAAGGATGGCATCTCGGGCGGTCGAAGGCGGGGCTGACCGACACCGTGCGGCGCTGGCGGGAGATCCTGGCGGCCCCCGGCACGCCGCGGGTGCTGCCGCTGCCCCATCCCTCCTGGCGCAACAGCGGCTGGCTCAAGGCCAACCCCTGGTACGAGGCCGAGCTGCTGCCCGTTCTCAAGACGGAGGTGGCGCACGCGATGGCGCCCCGTTGACAGGAGCGGCCCCGCGCGGGATCGCTCGCCGCGAAACTGGAGAGCCCCATGACCGCCTTGCAGGACCCGCGTGACCGCCTGATCGTCGCCCTCGACGTGGGAACCGTGGACGAAGCCGAGCGGCTGGTCGACCGGATCGGCGATGCGGCGACCTTCTACAAGATCGGCTATCGCCTCGCCTATGCGGGCGGCCTCGCCCTGGTGCCGCGCCTCGCCGCCTCCGGCCGCAAGGTCTTCCTCGACCTCAAGCTGCATGACATCGGCAACACGGTGGAGGAGGGGGTGCGCGCGCTGACCGACCTCGGCGCCACCTTCCTTACGGTCCACGCCTATCCACAGACCATGAAGGCCGCGATCCGGGGCCGGGGCGCGAACGGCCCGAAGATCCTCGCCGTGACGGTCCTGACCTCCTACGACGATCGCGACGCGGCCGAGGCGGGCTATGCCCTGCCGGTGGCCGAACTGGTCGCCCGCAGGGCCACGCAGGCGGCCGAGGCCGGCATTGACGGCATCGTCTGCAGTGCCGCGGAGGCGCAGGCGGTACGCGCCCGGATCGGGACGGAGCGGGCCATCGTCACCCCGGGCATCCGGCCAGCCGGTGCGGAGGCTGGCGATCAGAAGCGCGTGATGACGCCCGGCGAGGCCCGCCGGATCGGGATCGACCACGTCGTGGTCGGCCGGCCGATCACCCAGGCGGCGGACCCCCGCGCGGTGGCACAGGGCATCGTCGCGGAGATGCGATAGGGGCCGGGCCTCTCAGGTCCTGCGGCGCAGGCTTCCGATCAGGAAGGCGATCATCGCGTCGAGGGCCGGGGCGCCCGCATCGGGATAGCGGCTGACCAGGGCGGGGTGACAGTAGCGGATGATGGCGGTGTGGATGCACCGCGCCGCGACGTCCGGATCGGCCGCCTCGAATTCGCCGGCCTCCGCACCCTCCCGCACGAGCCGGCTGAAGACGGCGCCGATCGCATCGACATGGGCGCGGCAGACGTCCCAGCTCTCGGTGATGGCCGCCTCGACCATCTCGTGCAGGCGGGGATTGGCCTCGCAACGCTCGACGCAGGCCTGATGCATCACCGTGATGACGTCGGAAATGCGTTCGGCCGCGTTCCGGCCCGGCGCCACGGCGGCCAGGCCGACGCGCTGCTCGGTGTCGTCCATCAGGCGCTTGATCACCGCCTCGTGGATCGCCTTCTTCGATTCAAAGAAGCGGTACACGTTGGCCGGGCTCATCCGAAGCGACTTCGCGATGTCGGCGACGGTGGTCTTCTGGTAGCCGACGAGCCGGAACGCCTCTTCGGCCGTCGCGAGGATGCGGCAGCGCGTGGTCGGGGCCGCTTCGTCGGGGATCTCGCGGACGATGGCCGCTGTACGGGTCATGGTGGTAAACTAGGCTGTTGGCACCTCGGCGTCAAAGACGCGCCCTGCCGCGTCCACCATCGTGCGGGGCAGCCGACGGGCCGCGAACGAGCGAATGCGTAGCACCGAGCGGCGTCGCGACGCGCCCGGCCGCTCCCTCGGTCAGGACCCGAACTGGGAGCCCAGCTGCTCGAGATACTCGGCGAGATCGACGCCGCCGATGCGCTTGCCGTAGTCGAAGCGCATGCCCTGGCGGATATCGACGCTGCTGCTCTTGGTCGTCAGCGTGAATGGCTTCACGCAGACCCAGGCGCCATCGCGCCGATGTTCGAAGAAATTCAAGATCTCATGCTTGGCCATGAGGGCCTCCCCGGCTGTCTCTCCAGACAACGGGCCGGGCCGGGAACGGTTGCGCTCCCGGATCACGAAGTTCAAGCGTGGCCGTTAGACTTGGTGAGCGTCCTGTCGGGCGCCGTGATGGTGCGGCGCAACTGTCCTGCACTTCGGCGGATCGGACGGGAGCCGCGACCATAGCCGCCGGAGGGTCGCTCGCCCTCCGGCGGGATCGGTTCGCTGGGTCGCGATCAGGCGGCGCTCTTCAGCGCACCCGTGTTCTCGTGGAAGTCCGGGCCGTTGATCGTGCGCGTCACGTAGCCGTCGCGGATCAGGTAATCGCCGAAACGCTCGCCGGGCTGCTTGTTCCGGGCATAGGCCGCGAAGAGCGGATCGAGGATCGTCTTGATCTCCGAGGCGGTGACGTCCTCGGCGTAGAGCTTGCCGAGGCGCGAACCGTCGAAGGCCGCCCCGAGATAGAGGTGGTAGCGCTCGGGGCCACGGCCGACGAAGCCGATCTCGGCGATGAAGGGCCGGGCGCAGCCGTTGGGGCAACCGGTCATCCGGATGGTGATCTCGTCGTCCTGGAGGCCGTGGGAGGCGAGGCTCGCCTCCAGCTCGTCCATCAGGCTCGGCAGGTAGCGCTCGCTCTCGGCGAGCGCCAGGCCGCAGGTCGGCAGGGCGACGCAGGCCATGGAGTTGCGGCGCAGGGCGCTGGCGCCCTTCATCATGCCGTACTGGTCCACCAGCGCCTCGATCTCCGCCCGCTTCTCGGACGGCACGTTGGCGATGATGACGTTCTGGTTGCCGGTCAGGCGGAAGTCGCCCTGGTGGATCTCGGCGATCCGGC
Organism: Methylobacterium sp. TK31; assembly: GCF_055361545.1. Lineage (NCBI taxonomy): Bacteria > Pseudomonadati > Pseudomonadota > Alphaproteobacteria > Hyphomicrobiales > Methylobacteriaceae > Methylobacterium > Methylobacterium sp. TK31. The sequence goes on from NZ_CM143964.1 coordinate 4,957,365, forward strand.
GCAGGCCCGTGAGCAGCTGCGGGCCGTTCTCGTAGTCCTTGATCCGACCGGACGCGACGTAGAGCGTGAGGTGATGGCGGCCGTCGTCGCCCTCGGTCCAGCCGTAGCGGTCGCCGTTGCCCGTGAAGGCGAAGGGCTTGGGATCGTCCAGCGGCTTGCCGACGCGCTTCTCGACCTCGGCTCGGAAGGCGGCCAGGCCGTAGCGCTCGATGGTGTATTTCAGGCGGGCGTTCTTACGGACCTTGCGGTTGCCCCAGTCGCGCTGGACCGTCATCACGGCCTCGGCCGCCTTCAGGGCGTCCTCCGGCTTCACGAAGCACATCACGTCCGCGGTGCGCGGGAAGGTGTCGGTCTCGCCGTGGGTCATGCCCATGCCGCCGCCGACCGTGACGTTCCAGCCCGTCACCTTGCCCTTCTTGTCCAGGATCGCGATGAAGCCGAGGTCGTGGGCGAAGATGTCGACCTCGTTCGACGGCGGCACCGCGACCACCGTCTTGAACTTCCGGGGCAGGTAGGTCTTGCCGTAGATCGGCTCGATCTCGGCCGCGTCCTCGCCGCCCACCACGCGCTCGCCGTCGAGCCAGATCTCGCGCCAGGCGCTGGTCTTGGGCAGGAGCGAATCCGAGATGTCCTTGGCGAGCTGGTAGGCGGCCTTGTGGGCGCCGGTCTGGGCCGGGTTCGTCGCCGCCATCACGTTGCGGTTGACGTCGCCGCAGGCCGCGATGGTGTCGAGCAGCGTGGCGTCGATGGCCGCCATTGTGCGCTTCAGGTTCGACTTGATCACGCCGTGGTACTGGAAGGTCTGGCGCGTGGTCGCCCGCAGGGCGCCGCCCGCATAGGTCGTGGCGATCTCGTCCAGCGCCAGCCACTGCTTCGGGGTGACGACGCCGCCGGCGATGCGCAGGCGGATCATGAAGCTGTAGGCCTTCTCGAGCTTCTTCTTGGTGCGCTCGGCCCGGATGTCGCGGTCGTCCTGCAGGTACATCCCGTGGAACTTCACGAGCTGCCCGTCATCCTCGGAGATGGCGCCGGTGGCGTGCTTCAGGAGGCCGTCCGCGAGGGTGCCGCGCAGGTAGCCGCTGGCGATCTTGATGTGTTCGTTGGCAGCCAGTCCCGCCGCACGCGCCGCTTCCGCGTCCGAGATCGGGCGGTCGGTGGGCGGGGTCTCGTAGGTGCGGGTGGTGGTCTTGTCGGCCATGGCGGGCATCCGGTCTTCTAAGGTCGCGTTCTTTGCGGTCGGTGCGCGTCCCTCCCCCGCGGAGGGGGGAGGGCGCATGCGCCCGTCAGTAGACGTCCTGCTGGTAGCGGTGTGCGCGCTCCAGGGCGGCGACCGCCGCCTCGGCATCCGCCGGGCTCAGCGACTTCGCGTCCTGGAAGGCCTTCACCACGGCGCCCCGCACGTCCTTGGCCATCCGGGTGGCGTCGCCGCAGACGTAGAAGCTCGCGCCGCCGTCGAGCCAGGCGACGACCTCCTTCGCGTGCTGGGCGATCCGGTCCTGCACGTAGATCTTCTCGGGCTGGTCGCGCGAGAAGGCCACGTCGATCTGCGTCAGCGACCCGTCCTCCAGGGCCTCCTGCCACTCGAGCTGGTACAGGAAGTCGTGGGTGAAGTGCCGGTCGCCGAAGAACAGCCAGGAACGGCCCGGAGCCTCGACGGCGCGGCGCTCCTGCACGAAGGCGCGGAACGGGGCGACGCCGGTGCCGGGGCCGACCATGATGATATCGGTGGCCGGGTCCTGCGGCAGGCGGAAGTGCCGGTTCGGCTTCAGCTTCACCCGCAGCTTGGCGCCGTTCCGGATGCGGTCGGCCACGTGGGTCGAGGCGACGCCGCTGCGCGCCCGGCCGTGGGTCTCGTAGCGCACGGCCGCGATCACGAGATGGACCTCGTCGCCCACCTCTTTTCGCGATGAGGCGATGGAATAGGCCCGCGGCGGCAGCGGACGGGTGATGGTGTTGAGGTGCTCGGCCGTCAGCGTCGCCGGATAGGCGGTGATGAGGTCGATCAGGTGGCGCCCCTCGATCCAGGCGCGCAGCTCGCCGCTGTCGATGAGTTTCTGCGCCTCGGCATGGCCCGTCGCCTTGACGAAACGCTCCACCGTGGTGGCCGAGAGGGTGGTGATGTCGCGCTCGGCCAGTAGGGCCTGCCGCAGGGCCGCGTCGCCGGACAGGCCGGTGGCGCCGAGGATCTCGTCGACGAGGGCCGGGTCGTTCTCCGGATAGATCTCCAGGGAATCGCCGGGCTCGTAGGCGGGGGCGCCGTCCTCGAATTCGAGGGCGAGGTGGATCGTCTCCTTGTCGGAGCGCGACGAGTTCAGGTTGACGTGGTCGATGACCTCCACGACCCGGGGCTCGCGGCTCGGCTCGACGTCGTCCTCCTCGTCGCCGGCGGCGCGGGCGGCGAAGTCCACCGCCACGACGTTGTCCGCGCTCGGGGGCGGGGCCAGGGCCTTGAGGGTGTCCTTGATCCAGGCGGCGGCCGGCGTCTCGAAATCGAGGTCGAGGTCGGCGCGCTCATGGGCCCGGGTGGCGCCCAGGGCTTCGAAGCGCGCGTCCAGGGCCTTTCCGATGGCGCAGAACTCCGCGTAGGAGGTGTCGCCCAGCGACAGCACGCCGAAGGACACGCCGTCGAGGCGCGGGGCGCCGTCGGCCATCAGCTCGTTGTAGGCGCGCACGGCCCGGGCCGGCGGCTCGCCCTCGCCCCAGGTGGCCGCGATGGCGACCACGCGCTTCTCGCCTGCGAGGCTGGCGATCTCCAGGTCGGCGAAATCGACGACCTTCGGCTTGAAGCCGTTCTTGCGGGCGAGCTTGGCCATGTCGCCGGCGAGCTTCTCGGAATTGCCCGACTCGCTCGCGAACAGGATGGTCAGGGGCTCGGCGGCCTTGGGCGGGGCGGCCGGCGCGGCGGCGGCCTGCGGTGCGCCGCTGGCGTCGAGGCCGGCGAGAAAGCCCGCGAGCCAGGCGCGCTGGATCGGGGAGGCGGCGCCGAGGACGGCGTCGAGGCTCGCGCGTTCGGTGTCGCCGAAGGGAGCCGTGCGGGGAATGATCGCGTGTCGTGCCATGTGGAAAGCCATGTCGTCCTGAGAAGCCGGCTGTCAACGGGGTTGTCCGTTTTACAGAACGACGTCACGGTAGAAGGAGCTGCCTGCGTGTGCAGTGCAAAAGAGAATTTTATTCCCCGGCCACCACCGACAGCGTCGGGGTGAAGCGTCCGTTGGCGGGCGGGGCCGGAAGGGGCAGGGCCGTGGTGGACTTGACCTTCTCCATCGCGAACCGGGAGGTCACGTTCTTGAGGGGCAGAGTCGCGATCAGGTGCTTATAGAACGTATCGTAGGCGCGCATATCGGCGACGACGACGCGGAGCATGTAATCCACGTCGCCGGCCATGCGATAGAACTCGAGCACTTCCGGCATCGCCGAGACGGTCTCGGCGAAGCGTTCCAGCCACTCGCGCGAGTGATCCGCCGTCTCGATGGAGACGAAGACGGTGAGGCCGAGGCCGAGCTTCACCGGGTCGAGCACGGCGACCCGGCGGTCGATGACGCCGTCCGCCTCGAGGCGCTGGATGCGCTTCCAGCACGGCGTCTGCGACAGGCCGACCTTCTCGCCGATGGTGGCGATGGACAGGGTGGCGTCGTGCTGCAGCAGCGCCAGGATCTTCAGATCGATCGAATCCAAGCTGGCCTCGCGGGTTCGTGAGCCGGGTGGACGTGCGGGTCAGCACATCGTGACCGCCCGATGAGAAGGAATTTTCTTCACCGGGCAACGGAATGGGGCGCTGCCCGTTGCGACACGGGTGGGATCGGACTGGGGGTTGCCCGGTATCGATGGCCGCCATGCCTTGACAGCGTTCGTTATAGCGAACATTTCAGGTGCCAGACAAGTCACATCGCCACACTCGTCACCAGGTGACTCACCCCGTTCACCGAGTGACCCACCAAGTCACGTCCACCACGTCATACCGCGAAGTCGCTCATGAGCTCTCAACTGGAAAACGCGGCGCGGGACCTCGCGTCCGCGATGGCGAGCCTCGACCTGAAGGGCCGGATCGCGCTGATCGAGGCGACGGTGCCGGGCCGTCTCGTGTTCACCACCAGCCTCGGCATCGAGGATCAGGCGCTCACGCACGCGCTCGCGATGCACAAGGGCCGGACGGAGATCGTCACCCTCGACACGGGGCGCCTCTATCCTGAGACCTACGACACCTGGACCGAGACCGAATCGGCCTACGGCATCCGGATCCGCGCCTATGCGCCCGAGCGGGAGGCCGAGGAGCGGTTCGTGGCCGAATCCGGCATCAACGGGTTCCGCCACTCGGTCGCCGCCCGCCAGGCCTGCTGCGGCTTCCGCAAGGTCGAGCCCCTGGGCCGCGCGCTGGAGGGCGCCGCCGGCTGGCTGACGGGCCTGCGGGCCGGGCAGTCGGCCAATCGCGCCGACACGCCGCTGGCAGAGGCCGACGAGGCGCGCGGCCTGATCAAGATCAACCCGCTGGCCGACTGGTCCCGCGCCGATGTCGAGCGCTTCGTGTCCGACAATTACGTGCCCTACAACGTGCTGCACGATCGCGGCTTCCCCTCCATCGGCTGTGCGCCCTGCACCCGGGCGATCCGGGTCGGGGAGGACGAGCGCGCCGGCCGCTGGTGGTGGGAGCAGGCGTCCAAGAAGGAATGCGGCCTGCACGTCCAAACCTCGGACCCGCACGCACCCGAAGAGCAAGCACCCGAAGAGCGAGCACAGGCCGACACCGTCGCGCCCGGCCAGGAAGCGGCCGCCTTCGAAACCACCCCGACCTCGAACGCCCTGGAGATGGCCCGATGAGCGCCGCCCCCCTCACCACGCAAGCGGCCACCACCCAAGCGGCGAGCCGGTCCGCCCGGCTCACCCATCTCCAGCGCCTGGAGGCCGAGAGCATCCACATCATGCGGGAGACGGTCGCCGAGACCGAGAACCCGGTAATGCTCTATTCCATCGGCAAGGATTCCTCGGTGCTGCTGCACCTGGCGCTGAAGGCCTTCGCGCCCGGGCGCCTGCCGTTCCCGCTGATGCACATCGACACGACCTGGAAGTTCCGGGAGATGATCGCCTTCCGCGACCAGCGCGCGAAGGAACTCGGCCTCGACCTCATCGTGCACACCAACCAGGACGGTCTCGCCCGCGGCATCGGCCCCGTCAGCCACGGCTCCGAGGTCCACACCGACGTCATGAAGACCCAGGCGCTGCGCCAGGCTCTCGACAAGCACAAGTTCGACGCGGCCTTCGGCGGCGCCCGGCGCGACGAGGAGGCGAGCCGCGCCAAGGAGCGCATCGTCTCGCTGCGCACGGCCCAGCATCGCTGGGACCCCAAGCGCCAGCGCGCCGAGCCCTGGCACCTCTACAACATGAAGAAGAAGCGCGGTGAGTCCCTGCGCGTGTTCCCGCTCTCGAACTGGACCGAGCTCGACGTCTGGCTCTACATCGAGCAGGAGCAGATCTCGATCGTGCCGCTCTACTTCGCCAAGCCGCGTCCGGTGGTGGAGCGCGAGGGTCAGCTCATCATGGTCGATGACGACCGCCTGCCCCTGAACCCGGGCGAGACCCCCAGGGACGTCTCGGTCCGCTTCCGCACCCTCGGCGACTATCCGCTGACCGGAGCCGTCGAGAGCGATGCCGCGACCCTGCCCGAGATCATCGGCGAGACCCTGGCCGCCCGCACCTCGGAGCGGCAGGGGCGGGTCATCGACAAGGACGGCGCGGGCGCCATGGAGCGCAAGAAGCAGGAGGGCTATTTCTAAGATGACGATCCATCAGTCACCCGAAGTCTTCGGCTACGATGCCTTCCTGTCCGCTCATCAGAACAAGGAAGTCCTGCGCTTCATCACCTGCGGCTCCGTCGACGACGGCAAGTCGACGCTGATCGGCCGCCTGCTGCACGACACCAAGCAGATCTTCGACGACCAGGTGACGGCGCTGCAGCGCGATTCGCGCAAGCACGGCACGCAGGGCGCCGAGATCGACCTGGCGCTCCTCGTGGACGGCCTCCAGGCCGAGCGCGAGCAGGGCATCACCATCGACGTCGCCTATCGCTTCTTCTCCACGGACAAGCGCTCCTTCATCGTCGCCGACACCCCCGGCCACGAGCAGTACACCCGCAACATGGCCACCGGCGCCTCCACGGCGGACGTGGCGGTGATCCTGGTGGATGCCCGGCAGGGCCTGACCCGGCAGACTCGGCGCCACGCGCTCCTCGTCTCGCTGCTCGGCATCAAGCGCGTGGCCCTCGCGGTGAACAAGATGGACCTCGTTGGCTGGTCCGAGACCCGCTTCGAGGAACTCCTGGCCGCGTTCACGGACTTCGCCACGCCCCTCGGCTTTACCGAGATCCGGGCGATCCCGCTCTCCGCCAAGAACGGCGACAACGTCGTGCTGCCGGGCACCGCGGCTCCCTGGTACACGGGCACGCCGCTGCTCCAGTATCTCGAGGAGGTCCCGGTCCGCGTCGAGGAGCAGGCCGCCCCGTTCCGCATGGCGGTGCAGTGGGTCAACCGGCCGAACTCGGATTTCCGGGGCTTTGCCGGCCTCATCGCCAGCGGCCGCGTCGCGCCCGGTGACGCCGTGATCGTCGAGCCCTCGGGCCGGACCTCCAGGATCGCCCGGATCTTCACCGCCGACGGCGACCTCGCCCACGCGGTCGAGGGCCAGTCGGTGACCCTGGTGCTGGCCGACGAGATCGACGCCTCGCGCGGTTCGGTGATCGTCGCCGCCGATGCTCCGATGCGGGTGACCGACAGCCTCGATGCCCGCCTGTTCTGGGCGGCCGAGACCGAATTGCTGCCGGGCGCCACCCTGCTCGCCAAGATCGGGACCGTGACGGTGAACGCCGTCGTGTCCACGATCCGGACCCGGATCGATCCCGAGACCGGCAATCCCGAGCCGGCCGCGCGCCTCACCGCCAACGACATCGCCGACGTCACCCTGACTCTCGACCGGGCCGTGGCGGTGGATGCCTACACGGCCAACCGCGACACCGGCGGCTTCATCCTGATCGACCGCGAGACCACCGACACGGCGGCCCTCGGCCTGATCCAGGCCGACCCCGCCGCGACGGCGGCGAAGGACGAGCCCGCGGAGGTCCGCGAGAAGCGCTCGGGCGGCGGCTTCCTGTCGAAGCTGCGCTGGGTCTTCGGCGGAATCTGACGGGTTCGGCCCCGGCCCGGCCGGCCCGCGCACGAACCCTTATCGACGGCCTCGCCGCCGCGGCTCCCCCCGGAGCCGCGGCGGTCTGCGTTCGCTGCAGGCCGTTGCCGGGTCGCGGCGTGGATCGATGCGGCAACGGCCGGTCTCCGTTGCCGAACTCCCTTGCTCATCTCCCTTGCCCAACTCCCTTGCCGGTGCGCGACGGCGCGACTAGGGTCCGCGCCGCTCGATCCGACCTTCGAAAATATACGGGAGTGACCACCCATGGGCTTTCTGGCCGACGCCTTGTCCCGCGTGAAGCCGTCCGCGACCATCGCGATGACGCAGAAGGCGCGCGAGCTGAAAGCGCAGGGCATGGACGTGATCAGCCTCTCCGTGGGAGAGCCGGATTTCGACACTCCCCAGCACATCAAGGATGCGGCCATCGAGGCGATCCGGCGCGGCGAGACCAAGTATCCGCCCGTCTCCGGCATCGTGCCGCTGCGCGAGGCCATCGCCAAGAAGTTCAAGCGCGAGAACGGCCTCGACTACAAGCCGTCCCAGACCATCGTCGGCACCGGCGGCAAGCACGTCATCTACAACGCGCTCCTCGCCACCCTGAACCCCGGCGACGAAGTGGTGATCCCGCGTCCGTACTGGGTGTCCTACCCCGAGATGGTGGTGCTCTGCGGCGGCACCCCGGTCTTCGCCGAGACCGACATGGCGCATGACTTCAAGCTTCAGCCTGAGGAGCTGGAGCGGGTGATCACCCCGAAGACCAAGTGGATCATCCTCAACTCGCCCTCGAACCCCTCGGGGGCGGCCTATGCCCGCGACGAGCTGAAGAAGATCACCGACGTGCTGATGCGCCATCCGCAGGTCTGGGTGCTCACCGACGACATGTACGAGCACCTGACCTACGGCGACTTCGAATTCGTGACGCCCGCCCAGATCGAGCCCGGCCTCTACGAGCGCACGCTGACCATGAACGGCGTCTCGAAGGCCTATGCCATGACCGGCTGGCGCATCGGCTACGCCGCCGGCCCCGAGCACCTGATCAAGGCGATGGATTTCGTCCAGGGCCAGCAGACCTCCGGCGCCTCGACGATCTCGCAATGGGCGGCGGTGGCGGCCCTCGAGGGCACGCAGGCGCACCTCGCCGAGTTCCGCAAGGCCTTCCACACCCGGCGCGACCTTGTCGTGTCGATGCTGAACCAGACCAAGGGCCTGAAGTGCCCGACGCCCGAGGGCGCCTTCTACGTCTATCCGTCCTGCGCGGAGACCATCGGGCGCAGGACGCCGGCCGGCAAGACCATCGAGACCGACGAGGATTTCGTGGTCGAGTTGCTGCAGGCCGAGGGCGTCGCGGCCGTCCACGGCTCGGCCTTCGGCCTCGGCCCCAACCTGCGCATCTCCTACGCCACCTCCAACGCCGCCCTCGAAGAGGCCTGCACCCGGATCCAGCGCTTCTGCGGCTCCCTGAGCTGAGGCGGCAACCGGCGCGGCCCCTGGGGCCGAGCCCGAGTCTTGCGTCCCGTGAACGACCGCGCCCCGGCCGAGAGCCGCGGCGCGGCCGTTCGCGCTTCGGAGGGGGCCTGCGCATGACCACGATCGCCATCCTAGCCGCCGGCGCGATGGGGAGTGCGCTCGCCGCACGCCTCACCGCGAACGGCGCCGAGGTCCTGACCGTCCTCGACGGCCGCAGCGCGGCGACCCGGGTCCGCGCATTCGCCGCCGGCATGACCGAGACCGACTTGCCCGGCCTGATGCGCGCCGACCTCCTGCTCGCCATCGTCCCGCCGGCCGACGCCGAGACGCTCGCGATCTCCCTGGTGCCGATCCTCTCGGCGGCGGCCCGCAAGCCCGTCTACGTCGATTGCAACGCGGTGGACGTCGAGACGGTCCGACGCATCGCCGGGATCGTCGCGCCCACCGGGGCGGCCTTCCTCGACGCTGCGATCATCGGCCTGCCGCCGAAGCCCGGCACCCCCGGTCCGCGCCTCCACGTGTCGGGCGACGCCGTCGAATCGGCGCGACCTCTACGCGACCTCGGTGTCGACCTCAGGACGCATTCCGGTGGTATCGGCGCGGCCTCGGGCCTGAAGATGGCCTATGCGGGCATCAACAAGGGCCTCACGGCCCTGGCCGCCCTCATGGTGCTGGGGGCCGAACGGGCGGGGGCCGGCGAGGCCCTGCGGGCAGAACTCGCCGAAACCGAGCCGGCTCTCCTCGCGCGCTTCGCCCGCGGCCTGCCCGACATGCTGCCCAAAGCCCAGCGCTGGGTCGCCGAGATGCACGAGATCGCCGCGTTCCTCGGTGACGATGTCGCCGGGCGCCAGGTCTTCGCCGGCGCGGCCGACCTCTACGCGCGCCTGTCCGGGGCGGACGAGGCGGGCGACCGCGCCCGCCTCCTGGCCTTCGCGGCCGCGTGCGGATCGTCGCAGCCGTCATAACGCGAGCGATGCCGGTTGCCGGCTCAGCCTCCGCCGCCTACATCGGCGGTCCCTGCTGCCGAGGCGCCCGATGGTTTCGCGAACCCTCTCGGGCTTGGCATGGCGGCGGGGTCTGTCGTGACGGGACCGTGCGGACCAGTTCTCTGCGGGGTTCCTGTGAGGCCTAGTGGGCCGGGTGGCGACAGGCGTGTCAAGGACGCGGGGAACAGGAACCGCTGCCTTGGCGCATGGCCCACCTCATCGGCTTCGTCCCATTGTGGGACGGAGGCCGCCATCGCCCCGATCGCCGTCGTTAAGGATCCTGGGCAAGTGTGGGTGTCGGCCGGGGAACCGGTCGCCTGCCACCGCGTAGTTTCGGGCCTGACCACTATGAGACGCCTCCTGACGGGTGGCATCAAGGCGATCCTCGCGGTCGCTGCGCTCTCCACCGCCGCTCACTGGACCTTGCGCCTGCAGCGCGAGCCGACCTCTCCGCTCCGCGCCCAGGCGGACCTTGCGGACCCCGTCACCACCGGATCGATCACGCCGCGGCGGGCCGAGCCCGCGGCGGTCTCCGAGCCGGTCCCGGACTTCGCCAAGACCTTGGACCAGCGTCACCTTTCGGAGCTCTTCGCCGGCGCGTCGCCGGAGAAGGCGAAGGTGCAGAAGGCGGTCGCCAAGCGCTAGGACACGGCGCCTGGAACATCGCGATGAATCGAGCCGGCTGGTTCGCACGCCCGGGCCCCGGGCGTGCGCCGATCAGCGACGGGCCTTCGGACCGATCAGGCTGCCGCGCGGCTGCCGTGCTTGCCTTTCTGAATCTCCTCGATGATCTTGGCGCAGAAGACGTCGAGATCGCCGGGGTTTCGGCTTGTGATGAGCCCCTGGTCGGTGACGACCGCCTCGTCCTTCCACTCCGCACCCGCATTCACGACGTCCGTCCGGATCGACGCGAACGAGGTCATCCGGCGCCCCTTCGCGGCTCCTACCTCGATCAGGAGCCACGGCGCGTGGCAGATGGCGGCCACCACCTTGCCGGATTCCAGGAAGCTGCGGATTACCTCGAGGGCCTTCGGCTCCAGGCGCAGCTTGTCCGGGTTGATCTGACCGCCTGGGAGGACGAGGGCGTCGTAGTCCTCGGGTGAGATCGACTCGAGGTCCTTGTCGACGGCGACGTTCTTGCCCCAATCGGTCTTGTCCCAGCCGCGGATGGATTCCTTGGCCGTGCGGGATTGCGGCGCGGCGACGTGGACGGTCGCTCCGGCTTCCTTGAGCTTGCTCTGCGGAACGGTGAGTTCGGTCTCCTCGAAGCCATCGGTGGCGACGATCAACACCTTGGCCTGTCCGATGTCAGACATGGGAATTCTCCGGAATTTCTGAGGGTACGGCACTGAACAGGTCCTGCCGGACGCAGGTTCCCCACGGGCCCAGCGTGCGCGGGAACCCGGCCGCATTCGCCGGTGTTGGTCCGCACATCCCTCAGACAGACAGGAGGCTTCGCATGGCCAACCACGAGATGGCCAATCCCGGCCTGCCGATCCCCGAGCCGCTGCCGGGTGGAATTCCCGGTGATCTGCCGGCACCGCCACCGCCCGACGAGCAGCCCGATATCGGGCCGACAGGGCCGCGCACGCCCTATCCGGTCAACGATCCGGGCATCGACGAGCCGGCCGGCCCCGGGTCTGAACCGGATTACCTGCCGGGCGGTCCGACCGACCCCGGCGTTCGGATGTAGCGCGGATCAGTGATCGCCGTGCGATGCGCGCACGTCGCGCGGTGCACTCAGGATTTCGGAGAGGCTCGTCGCCACGTGACGGGCCTCTTCGTCCGTCAGGCGGAGCTGGAACGGGGGCAGGGCACCCGCCTGCAGCGCCACCACGGCTTGGCCCTTCTCGTCGGTGCCGACTTCGATCGCGGAGGACGTCACGTCCAGCATCGCGATCTCCTCGTCGCTCATATCTTCCGACAGGTCGGTATCGTCTGGCTCGTCGATGGCGGTGAGAAGCTGGCCCACCGCGCGCACAAGGGCGCGCGCCGCGCGGGCATCCATCACCACCGCTGTGGCCTGATCGTCCTTCTGAAAGGAAAGCTGGATGTTCGCCCCTTCGAGGGAAACCGAGATGCCCGCCATGGATCGCCTAACCGCTTGTTCAGGAACTCTTATATGCGGTCGCCCCCGCGAATGACACCGGGTCTGCCGTCGCGGGCGAGCCACGCCGCCGTCGTTTCGGTGGGGTAGGACGCCTTGTTGCGGCCGCATGATGGGACTACATGGGTGATAGCGGGTATCGGTGAGCTGGGATCTTGTACCGCAAGCGTCTCACGTCCTGCTGATTCCGTCAGGCCTACCGAAGAGGATCCGCCGCTTGCGTCGAGTAGACGCACGCTGTTGATCGACGAACGATACGAGGATCTATTTCGTGAATACCGGCACTGTAAAGTGGTTCAACGAGACCAAGGGCTACGGCTTCATTCAGCCTGACGACGGCGGCAAGGATGTGTTCGTTCACATCTCCGCGGTCGAGCGCGCTGGCATGCGCAACCTCATTGAAGGTCAGAAGATCTCCTACGAGATCCAGACCGACAAGCGCAGCGGCAAGGACTCGGCTGGTAACCTCCAGGCGGCCTGACGCTCCCGGCGCCAGCCCCCTGGGCTGGCGTCACCCCGAATGGCTTCGACGAAGCCTCCGCCGCCGGCGACCGACACCCTTCTGGGGAGATGGGGTCGAAGCTCCGGCAAGTCCCGCAACTCCAACGACGCCCATGGCTCGTCGAGCCTGAACCGTCCGAGACATTGCACGCAAAATCTGCACGTTTTGAAAGCACACAAGAAAAATATGTTGTTTGAATACACCCGACGCCGCGGCGTCCGTTCGCCCGTCACTGATGCGGCGACCTTCAAGGTGGGTCACCTGAAGCAGACCATGGCTCACGAAGCCAAGACCGTCGACCTCAGCCACCTCATCGATACCTCCTACAACTACCATTCGCCGCGCGAACTGCGCTGGCATCTGGCCGAGCGGTTCGGCATGGCCCCAGAGGCGATCGCCCTGCGCGAGCATCACTGATCCGACGCCGCCCTGATTCTGTCGGGGCGGATCGCATCTCATCATCGAACCGATATCAAGGTCGAGCCCGGCGCCCAGGTGTCGGGCTTTCCTGTATCCGAACCGTCGCGACGGCAGCCTAAGTCAGGCTCAGCGCGGCGCCAGCGCGGCGACAACATCGTCATGCAGGCCCTTGGAGACCGCGACGAGTTCCCCATGGACCGGGTCCGGGCGATTGTAGGTCGTGGGGCGTCCCTGCAGGTCGCTGACCGTGCCGCCCGCCTCGCGCAGGATCAGGTCGGCGCCGGCCAGATCCCAGTCCCGGGCATGGGGCGAGACCAATCCGATATCGATGGAGCCCTCGGCGACCCGCGCGACCCGCAGAGCCAGGGACGGCACTCGCTCGACCGTGACGAGATCGACCTGCTGCCCGTGCGCGCCGGCGCCCCGGGCAAGGCGGTCCATCATCGGCTTCGGGCCAGTGACCCGTGCGCCCTCGACGGCTTCCTGGCCAGAGACGGCGATGGCCTGCCCGTTGCGGGTCGCGCCTGCGCCGGCAATCGCCTCATAGAAGGTGTCGGTCACGGGTGCGTGGACGAAGCCAAGGATCGGCTGCCCCGCCGAGAGGAGGGCCACGGCGATCGACCAGTCGGGATGCCCCGACATGAAGGCGCGCGTTCCATCGATGGGATCGACGATCCAGACCAGGCCGGCATCGAGGCGCACCGGATTGTCGCTGGTCTCCTCCGAGAGCCAAGCGGCCCGCGGCAGCATCGCGCTGAGGCGGACTTTCAGGAAGGTGTCCACCGCGACGTCGGCCTCGGTCACCGGAGACCCGCCGGCCTTCGACCAGACCCGCGCGCCCGTCTGTCCCCCCGCCTTGTAGAACGGCAGGGCGAGGGCGGCCGCTTCGCGGATCGTCTCGCGCAGGGCGGGAACGAGGGCGTACGCGGCTTCCGGGGCGATCGGATCGGACATGCGTCTCCATACGGGTCTGGAGGTCTGGCTGGGCGCTTGTTGAAGAGCCCGTCGCCCCGGCATGGATGCCTGGAGGGCGGCGCGACCTTCGTTGTACGGTGCCGGGTGGGTTGTCACAAGCAGAGCGACGCAGATGTCGATACGGGCAAATCTCGTGGAATGAAGCAAGGAAGCGTTGAGCATTCCGTCTGCTTCAGGCTTGTCCATACTCGCTTAACGCTCACTCTTAAGCTGGTCTGAGGAGGTTAGACGCAAATCTGCTTGTCATAGACGGGTGACCCATAGAGGTTGCCGGCGCCAACAGGGTGTACGAGCCATGAACACTTTCGCGAACATGAACGACATGTCGGCGGATGCCTCCTTCGTCGGCACTGTCCCGACCCTCGCGGTGTCCCGTCTTCCGGTGATCGACCGCGAAGGGCCCGGCCGGCCGGCCGGGGTGGCCCTCGCCTTCGCCGAAGATGATTCGGATGCCTGCGGCGAAGACCGCTTCGATCTGCTCCTCGTCGATGCCGCCGGCCGGGTCGTCACCCGCCTCGGACCGTTCTGCGAGGACGAGGTGGTGGCGCATTGGCGCGACGTTTCCGCGAAGTCTGGCCTGCCGCGGATGATCGTCAAGGAGGACGGCGAACTCGCCGGCGTCTCGAACCAGCTCGGACCGGTGGCTCTGGGCCGGACCCGGACCCGCCGTCGTCACGGCCTCCTCAACGGCCGCCGCCCGCGCTTCCTCGTCCGCCGCAAGACCGGTGCGCTGCCGGTGCGCCCGCTGATTCATCGCGGCGAAAGCGAGATCATCTCGGGCGCACGCTGCTGAGCCGGGCCACGAGACCTAAAGGATCTGCTTCACGGCGGCATCCGCTGCCAGGCCCATGAACAGGATCAGGCCCGCTTCCCGGTTGGAGCGGAAGAGATGGAGGGCACCGCGTCCGTCGCGCGTGTCGAGTTGCAGCACCTGCCGCCCGAGATGGGCCGCGAACAGGGCGACGCCCAGAAGGCCCACGGGGCCGGCGCCTGCCAGGAAGGCGGCCAGCGCGATGAAGGCGACGCTGGCGCCGTAGCACAATCCGATCGCCCCCCGCATCCGGCGACCGAAGAAGCGGGCCGAGGAACGGATGCCGGCGATCTCGTCGTCCTCGATGTCCTGCACGGCGTAGATCGTGTCGTAGCCGATCACCCAGGCGATGGTGCCTGCGTAGAGCAGCAGGGCGGGCGCATCGAGGTGCGCGAAGACCGCGACCCATCCCATCAGCGCGCCCCACGCGAAAGCGAGGCCGAGGACCGCCTGCGGCACCGGCATGACGCGTTTCATGAAGGGATAGATCGCCACCGGCACGAGGGAGGCGATGCCGACCGCGATGGCGGTGCCGTTGAACTGCAGCAGCACCGCGAGGCCGAGCAGGGCCTGCGCCACTAGGAAGAGTGCCGCGTGGCGCGCGCGGATCTGCCCGGAGGGCAAAGGTCGCGAGCGGGTGCGCTCCACCTGTGCGTCGAGGTCGCGGTCGGCGATGTCGTTGTAGGTCGAGCCCGCACCACGCATGGCGACGGCGCCGACGAAGAACAGAATTAGATGGACCGGATCGGGGAAAGCAGCACCGGACCGGATGGCCGCGAGGGAGGCCGACCACCAGCACGGCAGCAACAGGAGCCACCAGCCGATCGGGCGGTCGATGCGGGCGAGGCGCAGGTAAGGCCGCGCCCAGCGCGGCGCGATCCGGTCGACCCAATGTCCGGCCACCGCATCGACGACGCGGCGGTCCGCGTTCGGGGGGCTCACGCCGTCCATGGACGGGTGGGCGCGATGGACCGACTCGTCCGTGCGAGCATCAGCACAGGATCAGAGAGCGCCCTGTGGCATCTTCAGGCTGCCGGTGAGGCCGGGGCCGCCGAGCAGACCACCGCCGCCGCCGTTCTGGGCCTGGGCGCGAGCCTGGGCTTCCATCTTCGAGGCCTGGGCGGCGACGCCGCAGACCTTGGTCTTGATGCCCGACACCTTGACGTGATCGGCCTTGAAGCCTTCCGCGAAGGAATCCGGGATCGAGCACCACTCCTTGTTTGCGGTGATCCACTTGAGGCCGGCGGCGCCGTTGGCCTGGAGCTTGCCGAACAGCGCGCAGGCCTCGGCCGGCGTCATCTTCTTCTTCGAGTTCGAGGCGGCGTTGGCCTTGCCGATCAGATCCTTGCGGGCCTGGAGCGTCTGCTGAATCTCGCCGCACTCGGCGCCCTGGGCGAAGGCCTGGCTGCCGGAGAGCGCGGTGCCGGCGATGGCGGCGGCCAGCACCGCGATGGTCTTGAACGACATGCCTCGAGATCCTTTCTCCCTCCATCCGCGATCCGATGGGGGTGACCCCTCGATCGGATGCGGAATGGCCTGATTCGTGCCCGGATGCGTCCGGTATCCGGCGCACGCTGGTCTTGGCTTTGTTTCGGCATAGGAATGTGGCGTCTTTCGAGCCGCAAACGCCGGGCGGCATTCCGGCGTGTATTTCCGGCGCAATGTCGCCGCCTGTTGCGGCTTTGCATCAGCCGATCCGCTTTGAGCCCACGGCGTTGACAGCCGGGATACCCCACGCGACGACGCGGACCATGGCCGCTTACGACTTCACCGCCCCGCGTCTCTTCGTCGAGGCCGATCTCGCTGCTGGCGCGACGCTGCCCCTGGATCGGGCGCAGGCGAACTATCTCCTCAACGTCCTGCGGCGCGGGCCTGCCGATCCGGTCCTCCTGTTCAACGGACGGGACGGGGAGTGGCGGGCCGAGATTGCCCCGACCGGGCGCAAGAGCGCCGACCTGATCGTGCGGGAGCGCACACGCCAGCAGCCCGCGCGCGCCGATCTCCACTACCTGTTCGCTCCGCTGAAGACGGCACGCCTGGACTATATGGCGCAGAAGGCCGTGGAGATGGGGGCCGGCACCCTCCGGCCGGTCCTGACCCGCTACACCCAGAGCGAGCGTCTGAACCTCGACCGTCTGCGGGCCAACGCCATCGAGGCGGCGGAGCAATGCGGCATCCTTGATCTTCCGGAAATCCGGGACGCCGCGAAGCTCCCGGCTGCGCTCACCGAGCTCAACCCTTTGCGCCTGCTGGTCTTCTGCGATGAGGACGCGCCGGTCTCCGATCCCGTTCTCGCGCTGCGGCAGGCGGCGGATCCGGCGGCCCCGCCGCCGCTTGCGGTGCTGGTCGGGCCGGAAGGCGGGTTCGCTCCGGAGGAACGCGCGCTGATCCGGGAGCGCCCGAACACGGTGGCGCTCTCCCTCGGGCCGCGCATCCTGCGCGCCGATACGGCGGCCGTGACGGTCCTGGCCCTGGTTCAGGCCGTGCTCGGCGACGCCCGCTGAGGTCGTCCAAGGCCGCGTTGTTCGCGCGGGCCCGCTGGCCTATGAGGCGCGTTGACCCGATTGAAGGGGCCACGCCGCTGCGGTCCGGTGCGCCTCTCCCCTGAAAGACCTTCCTGAAGAGGCAGCGCATGGCGCGCGATACGTCCGACACAACGCCCCTGACCACGCGGGACGAACTCATCGCTTGGTTCGCGGAGGGCGAGAAGCCGCGTGCGCGCTTCGCCATCGGCACCGAGCACGAGAAGGTACCATTCTACCGCGATGGGAATCGTCCGGTCCCCTATGCGGGTGAGAAGGGCATCCGGGCACTCCTCGAGGGGCTCGGGCGCGAGACCGGCTGGGAGGCGATCGAGGATGCCGGGCACCTGATCGGCCTCGCCGGTGCCGAGGGTGGCGCCATCTCCCTGGAGCCCGGCGGACAGTTCGAGCTCTCCGGCGCGCCGCTCGCCGACGTGCACGCGACCGCGGCCGAGCTGCGCGCGCATCTCGACGCGACGGCCCGGGTCGCGGACGGCCTGGGCATCGGTTTCCTCGATCTGGGCATGAGCCCGAAATGGACACGGGAGGAAACCCCCGTGATGCCGAAGAGCCGCTACAAGATCATGGCGGGCTATATGCCCAAGGTCGGTAGCCTCGGCCTCGACATGATGCTGCGCACCGCCACCGTCCAGGTGAACCTCGATTTCGCTTCCGAGGCCGACATGGTCGCCAAGATGCGCGTCGCCCTGGCGCTGCAGCCGGTGGCCACTGCGCTCTTCGCCAACTCGCCCTTCACCGACGGGCGCCCCAACGGCTTCCTCTCCCGCCGGTCCGAGATCTGGCGCGACACGGACGGCGACCGTACCGGCATGCTGCCGCGCGCCTTCGAGGACGGCTTCGGCTACGAGTCCTACGTGGACTGGCTGCTCGACATGCCGATGTACTTCGTCAAGCGGGGCGAAACCTACCACGACGTCTCCGGGGCCTCCTTCCGCGATCTGATGGCCGGCCGCCTCGCCGCGCTGCCGGGCGAACGCGCCACGGTGTCGGATTGGGCCAATCACGCCTCCACCGCCTTCCCCGAGGTTCGGCTCAAGCGATTCATCGAGATGCGCGGCTCCGACGTGGGCGGTCCGGCGATGATCGCCGCACAGGCAGCCTTCTGGGTCGGTCTGCTCTACGACGAGGCCTCGCAGGCCGCGGCCTGGGACATCGCGAAGGGCTGGAACGCCTGCGATCGCGAAGGCCTGCGGGCCACCGTGCCCCGGCTCGGTCTCGCGGCCCGCATCGCCGGGCGACCGCTCGGGGCGGTGGCGGCGGAGGCGCTGACGATCGCCCGTGCCGGACTCGCCGCCCGGGCGCGGCGGGATGGGCAAGGCCGGGACGAGACCCACTTCCTGCAACCGCTCGAGGCCATCGTGGCGGCCGGGCGCTCCCTCGCCGAGGAGCGCCTTGCCAATTATGAGGGGCGCTGGCAGCGCTCGGTGGAGCCGGCCTTCACGGAATGCATCTTCTAGAGCTGCCGGATCGTCGAAACCGGGGACATAATGTCCTGAACACCTGGATGTGCTTGAAGGCACGCGCAGCCGGAGCTTGACTGTGGCGATTCTGGAACGGATCGCCAACTTCACCGTTTCCAGGAATATTCGAACCTGTGACGGAGAACGCTCGCATGTCGCGCATCTTGTCTCTCGCCCTCGCGGGCACCACCGCCATCGGCCTCTCGGCCGGTTCCTTCACCGCCGCCCAGGCCGCCCCGATGCCCGCTCTGAGCGCGGCCCAGGTCGGCGGCGGCGCGACCGTCGAGACCGTTCGTTACCGCGGCGGCTACGGCCGCGGCTATTACGGCGGTTACCGTCGCGGACCCGGCGTCGGCGGCGCCCTTGCGGCTGGTGCGGCCCTCGGCATCATCGGCGGCGCCATCGCGGCCAGCCAGGCGCCCCGTTACGGCTACTACGATCGCGGCTATGTCGGGACTGGTTACGGCTATGGCTACGGTGCGCCGGCCTATGGCTACTACGCCGCCCCGTCCTACGGTTATGGCTACGGCTATCCCGCCTACGGCTACGGCTACTGATCCGCGATTTTGGGGCGCCATGGGCGCCCCGATCCGGCCTTCGAGATCCCGTCGGTGGTTGAATCCTCCGGCGGGATTTTTTGCGTCGCCATGATAGGTCATCGTCGGTAGACGAGACTCGGGACGCGATATCGATGACTGACGAGACCAGCGAGGTGACCTATCTCGACCTCACCGGTTTGAAATGCCCTTTGCCGGCTCTGCGGACCCGCAAGGCGCTGCGGCAGCTTCCGCCCGGCACCCTCCTGGTTGTGACCTGCACCGATCCGATGGCGGTGATCGACATTCCGCACCTGGTGCGGGAGGAGGGCGACACCCTCGTCCGGCAGGACCGGGATGCGAGCGTCCTGACCTTCGCGATCCGTCGAAACTTCACAATCCCCGGGACCGTTGCCGAAAACACGCGCTCCACGCCTCATTGATGCGCCAACGCCCTGTTAGTCCGCGCCATCCGGTCGCCACGGCTTCGGCGGCCCGACGGGGGAGAGCAGAATGGCGCCGATTATTCGCGGCACCCGGATCGTGCATGACGGCTGGAGCCGGTTTCTCGTCGCCGAAGTGACGATGCCCGACGGCACACGCCTGGCGCGCGAGATCGAGGATCACGGACGGGCTGCCGCGGTTCTGCCCTACGATCCGACGCGGCGGGTCGCGTTGCTGGTCGAGCAGTTCCGGACCCCGGCTTTCTATGCGGCGGGGGCCACCTCCGTCCTGGAGGTGCCTGCGGGCCTGCTCGACGAATCGGAGCCGGAGGAGGGCGCACGGCGCGAGGCCTACGAGGAGACCGGGGTTCGTCTCGGCGTGCTGGAATCCGTAGCCTGCGCCTGGAGCATGCCAGGAATCTCGACCGAGCAGATCGACCTGTTCCTGGCGGCCTACGAGGCGCCCGACCGGGTCGGACCCGGCGGCGGCCTGCTCGGCGAACATGAGGACATCACCGTGCGGGAGATGCCTCTGGGCGAACTCGCGGCCATGACCGACCGCGGCGAAGTCACCGACATCAAGACGCTGGCGCTGATCCTGACGCTCCGAGTGCGGCACCCGCACCTGTTCGCGGCGGCCTGATCCTGCCGACACCTCAGGGGGTGTCGGGCGCGCGGCGTCCGTCGGGTCTGGACCGCGCGGCCTGGGGCCGGCGCTTGGGCTTGCGGTACAGAGCGCGGCGCAGAACGATTCCGATCAGGCCCCAGGACCGCACGAAGTAGCGGCCGAAGAGCCGGTGCGGGGCGTGCCAGAACCGGAAGAACCATTCGAGACCGACGCGCTGCATCAGGGCCGGCGCGCGGGGCACCAGCCCCGCCGCGACGTTGAGGGCCTCGCCGACGGCGAGCACGACGGGAGTGCCGAGCTTGGTGCCCTGTCGGTCGACCCAGATCTCCGAGCGCGGCGCGCCGACTCCGAAGACGAGGAGCGTCGTGCCGTGGGCGCGCACCGCGGCACAGAGCTGCGCTCCATAGGCCTCATCGTTCTCGAAGCCGAAGGGCGGCACGACGAAGCTGATCGAGGCGCGCGGGGCGCCCTCCGACCTCAAGCGCTCGGTGAGCCGCAGTCCAACGGCCTCGGACGAGCAGACGAGGAAGATCTGCCGTCCGGCGGGCCAAGGCGCGGCGAAGGCCGCCGCCACGAGGTCGTGACCGGTGACCCGCCGCGCCGACCGGGCCCCGCAGAGCCGTGCCAGCCAGACGAGGGGCGTGCCATCCAGCGTATGGGCGACCGCGCCGTCGTAAGCCTTTCGGAAGGCCGCGTTCTCCGACAGCGTGACGATGTGGTCGAGATTCGCGGTGACGATCATGCGCGGCTGCGTCGCCGGCCGGCGGGCCGCAGTCGCGAGGATGTCGGCGGCCGAACCGGGCGTGAACGTGATGTCGAACAAGCGGACGCTCATGTCATCGCCTTTGAAACTCGTCCCGTGCCGACGGAAGGGGTGCGCGACGGGACCCCGAAGCCCGCCCGCCCCGGGTTAGGGAAGGCCGGCTCGGGCGGGGTGTGAAGGGAGCGGTCTAGGAAACGGCGGACGGGAAACCTGTCAGGCATCGACTGCTCGAAAGCTGCGAGCCCCCGTCGGCGCGCTCGGCCTGGGGGGCCGGGCGATGCGCCGGTCCCGGCGGGTTCCGAGCCAGAGTGCGGCGCCGGCTCCGAGGCCGAGGCCGAGCAGCAGGGCGAGGGGCAGGACCAACTTGGGAGAGGGCGGCCATGTCCGGAGGCGAGGGGGCGTCGCGGTGGAAATGACCCGTACGTTCGAACTGTTCAGGCGCTCCTGCTCGCTGGTTTCGCGCGAGCGGCGGAGGAAGGCCTCGTAGATCGAGCGTCGGGCCTCCAACTCGCGCTCGAGTTCGCGCAAACCGACATTGGCGCGATCGTTGCCCGCCGTCTCGGTCTTAGCGCGATCCAGGCTGCGCCGCACCGCCGCTTCGCTGGTAACGGCGCGATCGTAGTCCTTCTGCGAGGTGTCGATGATGCGCTCTTTCTCGCGCTGGATCAGGCGCTGGAGATCCCGCTGCTGCGCGTACTGGTCGGCCATGGCGGGATGGCGGTCGCCGAGGCGCGCAGCCAGTTCCGCGGTGTTGCGCGACAGCGTCGCGTATTGCTGCCGAAGGTTCTGCATCTCGAGGGATTGCAGCATCTCCGGCAGGGCGGTCCCGGCTTCGCCGGTACGCATGTGGCGCGCCTGATCGAGCCGCGCCTTCGCGTCCGCCGTCCTCAGGGTGGCGGTGACGAGTTGCTGGTTCAGATCGCTGAGCTGCTGGTCGCTGAGCAGGCGGCCGCTCGACGTCACGAGCTTGTTCGCGGTGCGATATTGCAGGACCTTGCGCTCGGTCTCCTCGACCGCCTGGCGCAGCGTGGTCAGGCGGCTCGTCAGAGCGTCGGAGGCCCGGCGCGCCACCTCGGTACGGGCCGCAGCGTCCTCCGCGAAATAGGCCTCCGCGATGGCGTTGGCGATCCGGGCGGACTTCTCCGGGTCCTGAGTCTGGACGTAGACGTCGATGACGAAGGTCCGCTCCGCGCGACGGATGCCGAGCTTCAGGCGCAAGGTGTCGAGAGCGAGATTGACAGGATCGCGGCTTGCCGGCGGCGGCTCCATGCCGAGGATCGCCTTGATCCGCAGCAGCAGCGGATTGGTCGAGGGGGTGGGAACGAACTCGTCGTCCTGCGTCAGGTCGAGACGCTCGACCACGCGACGCAGAACGCTGTCGGACTGCATCACCCGTGTCTGGCTCTCGGCGATGGAGACGCCGCTGTCGGCCTGGGGCTGCCTGTTGCTGAGGTCGTTGGCGATCACGGGCAGGTCCGCCGGATCGACCAGGATCTGGGTAACGGCGGTGTAGGTCGGGGTCGCCACGTTCAGCAGCATGATCGCGACGATCACCGCCACGAGGCCGCCGAGCAGGATCACGCCCGTGCCGCGCAGGAGATGGCGCAGGATTGCACCGGCGTCGAATTCGGCCGGAACCTTCCTGTCGAGGATCACCGGCTCACCGTGGACCGGCCTTCCGAAGTCGAACATCCGTCTCGTCTCCCGACCTGGCCGCCACCCGCGCGGTTCTGCTTCGCCGCTTCGAGCCACATCGTCCCAATTTCAGCGCCCACCTGTTCCCAAACGGGACAGAAGCTTGGCGGACCCTGAACGACACCCTCCCGTCCGCACGCCACGTGCCAACGAACCTTCTGCGGTGGGCGTGACGAAGACGGTCATCCCGGGCACTCCCGTAGAAGCCGGGAATCGCTAGGATATTGTCGAGAACAGGCCTGCGGACATGTTGCGATCTGCTTAGGCGGCCCCGTTTGGATCTCTTCCCTGTGCACAACTTCGACATGGGTCATGCGGAGCGACGATCGGAAGGCGGTACGAGACGGTCCCTCGCTGTGTCGTACGCCGCGGGGCCGATCCTCAGAAAGGTCGCGAAGCAGGCCGCGTCCCTGGCCGCGAGGTGGTTCCAGCGTGCCACATTCGCGCGCGCGGCCGTCGGCACGCTCGCGAAGGTCGGCCTTGCGACCCATTCGAGGATCGCGCCCGCCGACTCTTCCGGCGCGGAGGGCGCGATGTGCAGCCCCGAGCCGGCCAGGACCTCGGAGAAGACGGGGCCGTGCGGGGCGACGACGGGGAGGCCGCCATGCTGGGCTTCGAGCAGTGGCAGCCCGAGACCCTCCGCCTTGGAGGTCGAGAGCAGCAGGTGGCATCGGCCCGCCAGTCCGCGCAGACCCGCGTCGTCGAGGTAGCCGTGAAGCGTCAGGAAGGGTGGCGGCGCGGTGAGGAAGGCGTGCCGGCCCCAGCCGACCCGGCCGACGATATGGAGTTCCGCCGCGATCCCCATCGCGTTCAACGCGGCGGTGATGGCGATCGCCGCAGGATAGTCCTTCCGCGGCTCGATCGTCCCGATGCAGAGGAGACGGAGCGGATCTCCGGGGCGGTAGGCCGGAGGTGCCGGCAGGTCGGCCAGTCCGAACACGTCGCGGATGGCCGGCCGCAGCAGGGCGACCCGCGCCTCGCGGGCGCAGAGGGCACGAACCGCGTTTCCAGTGGTGACGGAATTGACGAGGAAGAAGCGGCCGTGGCGCAGCGCGAAGGCGAAGCTCGGCGCCATGTAGAGCCGGCTCTTCCAACTCAGGTCCTGCGGCCGGGTCAGCAGGAAGGTGTCGTGGACATAGGTGATGCAGTGCCGCCGCCGCAGGGCCGCGAGCGGGCTCGGCGGAAACCCGGGAAAGATGAACAGGGCGGAGGGGTCGCGCAGGGCCCGCAGCGGCAGGCCGATCTGCTGAGCCGCGATCATGCCGGCGATGCCCGTCGCGCGGATCGCGGTGACGGGGTGCGGATGCAGTGACTCCGGCGTGAACAGGTCGATGGCGACGCGCTCGATGCCGGTCACGTGCCCGCGCAGGTGCGTCAGGTCGAGATAGATGCGGCGCGTTGGCCGCTGGGGGCTACCGGTCATCGGGCGCTCCTTCCATACGCGCATGCGAAGCGTGGCGGTCGCGGAGAGGAGGCGGCGCAGCCACGGCGGCATGTCCCGACCGACGAGCCTGTGCTTGGCCCGGCGGGCGAGGCGCAGGAGTGGCGATGCGTCCTTGGGGACCAGTCCGGTCCGTCCGGGCGCAGGGTCCTGTGCCATGGCGAAGGCGGACAGCATCGCTGGCGTGAAGCGGATGCGTCCGGTCGCGGTTGCGGGTGGCAGCAGGCCTCGCGCGACGAGCACGTCGTTCAGGCGCCAAGCGGCGGCGGCATGGCTGTTACGGCTCTCCAGGGCGATGCGCCCGAGAAACCCCAGCCGTCGACGCTCGGGCGCGTCCGCGATCAGGTCAAGCAGCGCCCCTTCGAGGGCGCCGGGCTCAGGCGGCACGAGGCGGCCGGAGATCCCGTCGATCACCGCCGTGGCCAGGCCGGTGGCCCGGTAGGCGATCGTCGGTGTTCCACACAGGCCGGCTTCCACCGGCGTCTGACCGAACGTCTCCAGGCGGCTCGCCGTGATGGCGATGTCGCAGGCGCCGTACCAGGCCGCCAGCGTCGCCTCGTCGGCGATGGCCCCGGTGGCGATGAGGTTCGGAATCCCGAGGGAGGCCGGGTCGTCCAAGCGACCGACCGCGACGAAGCGGAGCCCCGGCCGCGCGATCCGGCGAAGGATGGCGGCGAGCTCGGCCGTTCCCTTGCTGGGCGCGTCCGCGATGACGGCGGCGAACAGGACGAGGGTCTCGTCGACGGGTAGGCCGAGCCTGCAGCGCAGGTCCTCGCGCCGTTCAGGCCGAAAGACCCCTGTGGGGAAGGCGAGATCGATCCGGGCGATCGAGGTCCCGGCCGGAGCGAGCGCACGCGCCGCGGTTTCGGTCCAATCGGACGCGGCGAGCAGGAGAGGCCCCTCGACCGCTGCGAGGACGGCCTGCTTTTCGGCATACACGCCGGCGATCCGGTCCGACTCCAGCTGTGGATAGGCATCCGGCGAGGGACAGCTTGCGTCGCATCCGCCGGCGATGACCGGGCACCCGTCGGGCGAGGCGCAGCGCCCGGTGACGGGGAACAGGTCGTGCAGCACAGCCGCGATGGGAACGGTCCGTCCGAGCCGGTTCAGGATCGTGGTGCGGCGGGTCGCACCGTGAAGATTTCCGGCTAGAACGAGATCGTAGCCTCCCCGCACCAGGGCCTGTTCGGTCTGCGGAAACGCATCGACCCATTCCGCCGCAGCCGGCGGCGATTCCGACGAGAGGCGATGCTCGCTCACGCGGTGGCCCGCCAGGACCAGAGCATCGGCGAGGCGCCGGTGAGCGATCCCGGCTCCGCCGACAGGGCCCCGATCGGTCAGGCTGGCCACCGAGAGGCCGGGCGCCATAGGGGGCGCCGAACGGCCCGGTTCGTATTGCAGCAGGACCGGCCGGCCGACTCGGGCCAGTTGCGGGCCCTCGCGCGCGAGCCGAGGCCAGAGCGCGGCGACCGGATGGTCCGCCTCGGGATCGAGGCCTCCGGCGCGTTGCACCACGGCCCGCGAAAGCAGGATCTCGCCGCCGGTGAAGGGAGCGAGCGGCCCATCCGGTGGGACGGGATCGATCCGTTTTCCCGGTGGGGTCGCGAGAGCATCGAGGCCGAGCGGCGCAGTGTCGAAGACGACGCGCAGGCCGACGATCAGATCCGCCCCGCTGAGAACGCGCTGAAGGCTCAGGGCCGCGAGGGCGCCGGGCGCCAGGAGGTCACCCGGCCGCAGCACTAGGAGACCGTCCCAGGCCTCGTCCGAGAGGATGGAGCGAAACTGCGTCGCAGCGTCGGCGCGTGGGATCAGAACGTGGTGAAGGTTCGGGTATCCCTGAGCCGCCACGGAGGCTCGCGTGGCGGCGAGAGCGTCGGACTCCTCGTGAATCAGGGTCAGGATGCGCAGATGCGGCCAGGGCTGGCCGGGAGCGGGATGCGTCGGGAGAACGGGTGCGGGCACGGCGTAGGGCCACCCTGCGATGCCGTGCGCCCGCGGGCCGAAGCGGTTGGCGACCAAATCGGGAGGGGTGATCGCGACGGATCTGTCCGGTCGGTCCGTCACGCGTCCCCGATCATCGCTCGCCTGGGCGCCACCGGTGTCACCGGAAGCGGTTCGATCCGAGGCTATGGCGGAGAGCTGAATCTTCGGTGAGCGGGAATCCAGGGCCGATCGACCTATCGCGCGCCGTGGCGGCGTTCACGATGATGAGCATCCCAGGGGCACGCGAGCACCTGTCCCGCCGACCGGCGAGAGCCATTTCACAGCTAGGAATTCAAAAGATCTCGGGAAAAGGCAGAGCCTTGAGAAGCTGGTCGGAGTGGCAGGATTTGAACCTGCGACCCCCACGTCCCGAACGTGGTGCGCTACCAGACTGCGCTACACTCCGACAAAGCCGGCTGTTTGGGCCGGCGAGCGGACGTATAGCGAGCCCTCTCGGATGCCGCAAGCGCTTCCGTAGCGGAAATCGTACGGCGGCTGCGCCGTCAGGCGAGATCCGGCCAGCGGTTCGGCAGACGGAAGCGGTGGCAAGCCTGACCGGGTAGGGGAATCGCGACGGCGGCGGTAGCGCCCGGCCCAACGTCGAGGTCGATCAGCGACCAACCCTGCGATGCCGGGTCCGCGCCCTTCCAGCGGATCGCATCGCCGGATGGTTCGGTGACGCAGAAGCTGTCGAGGGGCAGCGCGAGGCCCATGCCCAGGGCTTTCACCACCGCCTCCTTGCGCGTCCAGTATCGAAAGAACGCCGTGGTCAGCTGGTTTCCAGAAGCGCGCATCAGGCCCGCGATCTCGTCAGGATGAAAATGCGCCCGGGCGATCGCGAGCGGATCGCCGATGGGCCGGATCGCCTCCACGTCGACCCCGATCGGAGCCACGGTCGAGACGCCGATCAGCGCCTGGGAACCCGAATGCGACAGGTTGAAGTGGAAGTCTGCCTGCTGAGACGGTGTCAGAACCGGCTTTCCGCCGGCATCCTGCTCAAAGATCAGCGCCTGCGGGGCAAGGCCGCTGGCCTGCGCCAGGATCAGCCGCAGCGCTGCATGGCTGCCAATGAAACGCTCGCGATCCGGAACGCGGAGGAAGCGATCGGCCCTCGCGCGTTCCTCTGGCGAGAGCCAGGCGAGAAGCCTCGTCTGATCGGCCGCGACGGGTGTCAGATCGATCAGCCAGACGGAAACCTCACGATCCACCCCGACAAGAGACGCGCTCCAATCGGCACGGAGCAGATCGGAGGGTCGTGGATCGTCGGCGACGGGTCGAACTGTTTCGATGGCCGGCAGTCTCCTGGGCTCAGCGCGCGAACCGCGCCCCGGGACGGTCATATCAAGGGGCAGCACACGCTGAAAGGTGCGAGCTGCCCGCTATCCGCTCAGGCGTAGACGTTGCCCCCGGTCTGCGGGAACCGTTCGGCGAGAGCGCGGCGCAGCTTCTCCAGGGCACGGTTCTCGATCTGCCGCACCCGCTCCTTTGAGATGCCGAGCCGGTGCCCGAGGGCTTCGAGAGTGGCCTGATCCTCGGCGAGCCGGCGCTCCTTCAGGATGCGCAACTCGCGCTCCGACAGGACAGTCAACGCTTCGTTGAGCCAGATCAGGCGGCGCTCGCCGTCGACCGTCGCCGAGACCGTCTCGTCGGGCAAGGCGGCACCGTCCACGAGGAAATCCATCCGCTCGGACGAGGCCTCGCTCTCCTCACCGACCGGGGCGTTGAGCGACATGTCGGGCCCGGAGAGACGGGCATCCATCAGGGCCACGTCCTCCCGCGAGACGCCGATGGCGGTGGCGATGCGGCGATGGATCTCGTCGCCCACATGCTCTTCCGTCGACTGCATCAGCCGCGCGCGCAGGCGGCGCAGGTTGAAGAACAGCGCCTTCTGCGCGGAACTCGTGCCGCCGCGGACGATGGACCAGTTCCGCAGGATGTAGTCCTGGATCGAGGCCCGGATCCACCACGTCGCATAGGTGGAGAAGCGAACCTCGCGCTCCGGCTCGAACCGGGCCGCCGCTTCCATCAGGCCGACATGGCCCTCCTGGACGAGGTCTGCCATCGGAAGTCCGTAGTGCCGGAAGCGTCCGGCAATGGCGATGACGAGGCGCATATGGGCCGAGATCAGCCCGTGAAGGGCACGTTCGTCGCGCTCGTCCTTCCAGCGGACGGCAAGCCCGCGTTCCTCATCCCGCGCAAGGAAGGGCGCCTCCATCGCCGTGCGTATGAACTGCCGCCGTATCCCTGCGATATCCGCCATCCCCGCCTCCGCCTCGATGAAACGTGTGCTTCTGACCACGGGTCGACATCGCCGACGGAAATCGGACCGGAGACCTGTGCCTGGCAACCCGACAACCCGAGGTCCGTGGGATGGTTCCGGATCCGGGGTGCTTCACACGGTCTCGTGAGCGGAGACCTGCGTTCATCGATCCGCAACGAAAAAGCCCGGCGCGATGCGCCGGGCTCGAAATTCGCCTGTCCGGGACTGGGACCGGAGTACGAGAAGCTGCCGATCAGGCGGCCTCTTCCTGCAGGTCGTCGCCCTCGGCCTCGCCTTCCGCCTCGGCTTCGCCCTTGGCGCGGCGCGGGGACTTGGCCAGGCTCTGCTCGATGAGCTTGAGGGCCTCTGTCTCGGTGATGCGGTTTACCGACGAGATCTCGCGCACGACCCGGTCGAGAGCCGACTCGTAGAGCTGGCGCTCGCTGTAGGACTGCTCGGGCTGGGCCTCGGAGCGATACAGGTCGCGAACCACCTCGGTGACCGACAGGAGATCACCCGAATTGATCTTGGCCTCGTATTCCTGGGCGCGACGCGACCACATGGTGCGCTTGATGCGGGCACGGCCGGTGAGGAGGTCCAGGGCCTTCTTCACGAGGTCCGGTTCGGCGAGCTTGCGCATGCCGACGCTGTTGGCCTTCGCGGTGGGGACGCGCAGGACCATCTTATCCTTCTCGAAGGACACCACGAACAGCTCAAGCTTGTAGCCGGCAATCTCCTGCTCTTCGATGGCAGTGATGCGACCGACACCGTGGGCTGGATACACGACCGCTTCGCCGGTCTTGAAGCCTTGGCGGCCTGCCGTCGTCTTCTTGGCTGTGGTCATGCGAGAAGCGCCTCCAGAACATTGCGCGGCCTTGAACGCCGCGCCGAACCCTGTAATCCGGGGTGGGTCACCCGGCTCCAGCCCCTTGTCCGAAGGATCTGCATCTGCGACGCACAACCCGCCGGTTCCCGGGCAAGCCGATGATCGCACAACGAGGGAGCGTTCGCAGAAAGCAGGAGCCTTCAGCGATCGATCGCATGCGGCCCCGATCCACAACTGAGTGTGAGACCCATCAGGTGATGGCTGGAGGCAGCACGTCGGGCACGAACGACGGCAGAACTTTGTAATAACACAAACCGGTCGCCGAATCAAAGGATTGCCGGTCCTCGGCCGTGCGATCGCGCTCGGCCCCGCGGCTCTCCACAGCCACTTGGCGGAGAGCCGAACCCGTCAGGGACCCGCGTTCGGACGCTGCGTCGCGGCGATCAGTCGCCGGTGCCGGGCTTGGCGGAGAAATGCGCCTCGAACTTGCCGGCGACGCCGTCCCAGGACTTGGCGTCGGCGGGCGCGTCCTTCTTCTGCGTGATGTTCGGCCAGGTGCGCGCGTAATCCGCGTTCACCTTCAGCCAGGTCTCGAGGCTCGGCTCGGTATCGGGCTTGATCGCCTCGGCCGGGCACTCGGGCTCGCAGACGCCGCAATCGATGCACTCGTCCGGATGGATGACGAGCATGTTCTCGCCTTCGTAGAAGCAGTCCACCGGACAGACCTCGACGCAGTCCATGTACTTGCACTTGATGCAGTTGTCGGTGACGACGTAGGTCATGGGGCCTTCAGTCCTTGATCCGGGCATCGCCGGGAGCGTCTCGATGCCTGTGCATGGTCGCTCGCGCAGATCGTTGCACGGATGAATTAATGCAGGGTGGCTTGGATGCGGGATCGCATGGGCAAGAGGGAGTCGCGCTGGCTCTAGACCCTGTCCGGGGGGCTGACAAGCAGGCGGACGGGCCCTGGGCATGACCACGCCGCGGCGTGTCGCGCCGGTGACACGAAGGCCCTGCTCAGTCGGGCGCGTCGCCCACCACTTCGTAGAGGCGCTGGGCGTCCGGCGCCGGGCCGCGCCGCTCGCCGAGGTCGAGCACCCTGGCGATCACCGTAGCGTGGGCCGCCGCGACGGTCACGACATCGCCGAGGGCGACGGCGGTCGCGGAGGTTTCGACCCGCTTGCCGTTGACCCGGACGTAGCCGTCGGTGACGAGCCGCGCCGCGAGCGATCGGGTTCGCGCGAAGCGCGCGAACCACAGCCATTTGTCGAGCCGTTGACGTCCCGGCTTCATCCCACCTCAGCGCTTGCGGTCATTCCCCGCCTCGAGCTGCGCCTTCAGGGCGGCGAGCTTCGCGAACGGCGAATCCGGATCCGGAGCCCGCTCGCGGCGCTGCGGACGGGGCTCGTCGCGAGGTGCCGCCCGCGGTTCGTCCCGGCGCTCGGGCCGCGTCCGGCCCGGCTCGAAGCGCTCGCGGCGCTGCGGCCGTCCACCATCCGGCCGTCCCTCGCCGGGACCGCCGCGGCGGCCCCCATCGGGGCGCTCGCCCGGAGTACCGCCGCGCGGACGGTCGCGCCCTTCGGCACCGGGGCCGCCCGGACGGCGATGGTCGGGGCGCGCCTCACCGGCGGCGCGAGGCGCATTGCCCTCGCGGTTCTGGCCGCGCGGACGGTTCTGGCGCGGATTGGCGTTGCGCTGGTGGCGCTGGAGTCGCCAGACCTCGACGGTCGCAACCTCGGCCGAAGCTTCGGCCGCGGCGGCCTCGCCGTCCGTCGGCGCGTCGGTGGCGGCTGCCTCCGCCCCAGTGGTCTCGGCTCCCACCGCCGGATGCTCCGCGGCTTCGGCGACAGCCGCCGCATCTGCGACGGGCTGCGGAGCGGAGTCCTCGGCGGACTCGGCCGACGCAACGGGCTCCTCGGCTGCATGGTCCTGGATAGAACCGTCCGCGACCAAGCCTTCTTCGGACGGATTCTCCACGGAGGCGGACTCTTGCGAGGTCGTCTCCTCGGCAGCGGTCTCCACCGGAGCCGCGACGGAATCCTCCGTCGAGCCGGGCGCGATCTCCGGCTCGACGCTCTCGGCCGTGACCGTGCCGTCGTCCGTCAGAGCCGCCTCGGTCGCACTCTCGGGAGCCGCTTCGCTTGCGGCCTCGGCCGGTGCATTCTCGTCCGTGGCCGTCTCGCCGCCCGCCGCGGCGACGTTCGGCACCGCCGGATGGGTCGGCGCGGCCGGGAGCAGCGGGACGGTGATGGCCGGGCCCGGGCGGGTCTCGGGGGCATAGCCGAGCGATTTCAGGATCGAGGCGAAATCCTCGCCCGAGCAGCCGACCAGGGAGGTCATGCCCACCGTCGCCACGAAGGCGTCGCCGTCGGCTGCGCCGACCGGCGCCTCGCCCGGCGTGGTGCCGGGCCGATAGGCGATGGCCGGGCGGATCAGGTCGGCGAGTCGCTCGAGGATGTCGACGCGCACGGCGCGTTCACCGCAGACCCGGAAGCCGGCCGCCCGGTAGAGACCTTTGGCGATCTCGGGGTCGACCTTGATCGAGGTCCGGCCGGAGCTGGCCAGGTGGGCGATCTCGTCGAGGCCGCGCTGGTCGAGGCCGCCGTTCTTCAAGGCCCAGAGCTGCGCCGCCAGGGTCCGGGGCGCCGGCTTCAGCAGGGCCGGCAGGAAGATGTGATAGGCGCCGAAGCGGACGCCGTGGCGGCGCAGCGCGCCGCGGCCCTCCTGGTCGAGGGTGCGCATCTCCTGCACCACCTTGGCGCGCTCCAGCACGCCGAGAGCCTCCACCACCTGGAATCCGATGCCCTTGGCGAGCCCCGTAAGGTCGGCCGCGGTCTCGATCTCGATCAGCGGGCCGAGGAGGCGCACCACGTAGGCCTTGAGCCAGGCGACGAGCCGGGCCTCGACCTTGTCGCGAGCCGGACCGGTGAGCTGCTCGTCGGCGAGCAGGCGGACATGCGGCTCGAACAGCTTGTCGCCGGGCGTCAGCTTGGCGACCGGGTCGCCGGTCCAGCGGATGACGCCGTCATGGCTCAGCACCAGGGAGGCATCGGCGGCCGACGAGAACCGCTCGGCGCGGGCCTCGATCTCGCCGCCGAGCGCCTTCTCGGCGGCCGAACGCAGGGTCTTGGCCTCATGCCCTTCCGCACCGGGATCCGGAACGAACTGGAAGCCATGCAGATGGCCGACATGCTGGCCCTCGACGGTGACGTCCCCGCCGGCGGTGATCTCAGCTTCCAACATCGTATTCTCTCTCAGGCGCCGCATCAGGACGCTGGTGCGCCGATCGACGAAACGGCTCGCGAGGCGTTCGTGCAGGGCGTCGGACAACCTGTCCTCTACCCGACGCGTCTCGCCCTGCCAATGCACCGGATCGACGAGCCAATCCGGACGGTTCGCCACGAAGGTCCAGGTCCGCCCCTGCGCGATGCGCTGGGAGAGCGCGTCGATGTCGCCGTCGGTGCGGTCGATCATGGCGACATGCTTGGCGAACCAGTCGTCGGGGATGCGCCCCGCCATACCGCGCATCAAGAAGCGATAGAGCTGGGCGACGAGGTCAGCATGGGTCTGCGGATGGACCTTGCGGTAGTCGGGCACGCCGCAGACGTCCCAGAGCCGCCGGACATGGGCGGGCCGGTTCGCGAGATCGCGGATGTCGTCCTCGCGCATCAGGATTTCGAGAGCCGACTGATCCTCGCCCATGGGGGCCCGGGTCAGGCCCTTCTCGCGCGGATGCTCGTCGAGGCTCTCCTGCAGCGCCTTTAGGGACGTGAAGTCGAGGTCGGGGTTGCGCCATTGCAGGACCCGCAGGGGCTCGAAGTCGTGGGTCTCCAGGGCCTCGATCATTTCGGGCTCGAAGGGGGCGCAGCGCCCCGTGGAGCCGAAGGTACCGTCCGAGAGGTGGCGCCCGGCGCGGCCGGCGATCTGTCCCATCTCCGGCGGGGTCAGCTTGCGGAACCGGGTGCCGTCGTACTTCCAGTTCGCCGCGAAGGCGACGTGATCGACGTCGAGATTGAGCCCCATACCCACCGCGTCGGTGGCGATGAGGTAGTCGACGTCGCCGGACTGGTAGAGCTCGACCTGGGCGTTGCGGGTACGCGGAGAGAGCGCGCCGAGCACCACCGCGGCGCCGCCGCGCTGGCGCCGGATCAGCTCTGCGATCGCGTAGACCTCCTCGGCCGAGAAGGCGACGATGGCCGAGCGCCGGGGCAGGCGGCCGAGCTTCTTCTCGCCCGCGAAGGTGAGCTGCGACAGGCGCGGCCGCGTGGTCGTATGGACGCCGGGAATCAGCGACTGCACCAGCGGCAGCATGGTCGAGGAGCCGATGAGCAGGGTCTCCTCGCGTCCGCGCTGATGCAGCAGGCGGTCGGTGAAGACGTGGCCCCGGTCCATGTCGGCGGCGAGCTGGATCTCGTCGATCGCCACGAAGGCGACGTCGAGGTCGCGCGGCATCGCCTCGATGGTGGAGATCCAGTAGCGCGGCCGGTCCGGCTTGATCTTCTCCTCGCCGGTGACGAGGGCCACCTTGTCGACCCCCACCTTCGCGACGACGCGCAGGTAGACTTCCCGCGCCAGCAGCCGGAGGGGCAGGCCGATCATGCCCGTGGGATGGGCGAGCATCCGCTCGATGGCCAGATGGGTCTTGCCGGTATTGGTCGGCCCGAGCACCGCCGTGACGCCGCGTGCGCGGGCCTGCGGGGAGAGGGAAGGGCGGATCATGAGGTGGGGGCGGTCCCTTCGGCGAGGCCGGCAGGCTCAGGAACGGGGGAGACCGCCGCGGCACCTTCAGGGGCGGCGCTGCCGGGGCGGCTGCGCCTCATATGGGTCGCCATAGCCCCGCCTGCCATCCCGTGGCGGCATGCCGGATGCGCCGAGGCTCGGGTAGATTCCGATCTCAACGGGCGGCTGCGCGCCCTGTGGTGCGACATCGGCGCAGAGGGTCTCGGGGACCGCGGTGAGCGGGCCGCGCCGGGGCGGTCGGTTCTCGATGACCTGCGCCGAGGAATAGGCGTCGCCGCCGCAATTCGGTCCGGTGGACAGGCTCGACTGGGCTGGCGCCTCTTGGGCCGCCAGGACGAGCAGCGCGGCGAGCCCGCAGCGCCGGCCGATTCGCATGCCGGGCACCGCCGTCACTGCGCCAGGCTGGCCTGCGTGACGGGGTTGCCCGGGGCCGACACGGTGGTGCTGCCCTGCTGGCCGCCGGTCTGGGTCCACCGGGTCGCCTCGATGATGTTGGTGCCGACGGTGGTCCGCACCGCGATGCGCACCGGCAGCAGCACGCGGGTGCCCTCGACCGGCGCGAGCCAGACCGACATCTCGCGGTTGTCCTCCATGAACTTCACGCCGGGCCTGTCCGGGCGATGGCCGGCGATGGGCGTGTAGCGCGCGTTGCAGACGAGGACGGGGCCGTTGTAGCCGGGCTTGGCCACGCTGCGCGTCTCGCCATAGCTCAGCACGACGTCGAACCGGGTCGCGCCGTCGAAGATCGGGAGCGTGCGGTTGCAATTGGCCGGGTCCATGGGGTCGGCGCGGCCTTGCACCGGCATCATCAGGGCGCTCGCCGGATCGATGACCCCGCGCTTGTTGGCGGCCGTGATCGGCACCCGGTCGCCCATGTCGACGAGGGGCGGGGTGATCTCCGCCTGGGTGACGGTGCCGCGGGCCAGGGCCATGCGCACGGCGATGCCGGAGTTGGTGGTCTTGGTGGCAATCGCGAAGGTGTTAGGCTGCGGTGCAGCCGCGATGGCGCCGCTGGCGCGGGCCGAGCCCATGCCGCCGGTGACGACGCCGGCGAGGCCGGTCAGGCGGGCCGAGACGTCCATCCGATAGCCGGAGCCCTCGAAGGCGCCGGCAACCTGGGCGTTTCCGATGGTCAGGCCCGCCAGGGCGATGTCGTAGTCCACGGTCACGGTAGCGGCCGCCTTGGCCGCCTTCGGGCGCGCCTGAGCCGACGGAGCGGAAATCAGGGCCGCGAACGTCAGCAGGCTGGCGCCGAATAGGGGGAGCGGGGCGGAGCGCTTGCGGGTGCCGCACATGGCTGGGGACTCGGGGTTGGCTGTCGGTCTCCGGTCGAACGGGCCGGGGACATCTCGCCGGCATCGTCCGCGCTCATGGTTAACACATCGTTGGAGGCGGTACAGTCGCGCTTGAAATCGAACGGGCCGCCACCGGCGAAACGGCGCGAAAGATCGTCCCGCACCTTGACGCCAAGGGGCACAGTCCCCTATAGGCTCGCGCCTTCAATGAGAACGCCGCTCCACCGGGCCTGGCGTGCGAGAAGCCGTTTGCCGCGACGCGGTTCTGGTTTCCCGCCAGCCTGTCGGACATGCGGAACGAGACGGGAAATAGAACAATGTCGCGCCGTTGCGAACTCACGGGCAAAGCCGTGCAGACCGGCCACCTCGTGAGCCACTCAAACCGCAAGACCAAGTGCCGGTTCCTGCCGAACCTGTGCCAGGTCACGCTGCAGTCGGACGCCCTGAAGCGTCGGGTGCGCCTGCGCGTCACGGCCCATGCCCTGCGCTCGGTCGAGCATCGCGGCGGCCTCGACGCCTTCCTGATCAAGGCGCGCGAGATCGAGCTGTCGCAGACGGCCCGTCTCCTGAAGCGTGAGCTGCATAAGAAGCTCGCCGAAGTCGAGACGCCCGCCGCCGCCTGAGGCGCAGACCGAATCGAATCGGTCCGGCCCGAAACGACCTCGGCCCGTACATAAATCCGTCCTGAATCCCGAACGGCCGCCGCACGCCCAGCGCGTACGGTGGCCGTTCGCGTTGGAGTAGCGGCTCGACCCCGATGACCGTCCTGTCGCTCGTCGCCCCGATCTTCGGCCTGATCCTGGTCGGCTGGATCGCGGCCCTGGCCGGTTTCCTGTCCGACAAGGTCAGCGACGGCCTGTCGGAATACGTCTTCTCGATCGCGGTCCCGGCGCTCATCCTCGCCACGCTGACGCGGCCTGGCCTGACGGGCGAGATCACGCCGTCCTACTGGTTCAGCTATTTCGGCGGCGCCGCCCTGTCCTGGATGATCGGCTCGCTCCTCAGTCTGCGCCGCACGGGCGTGGAGCGTCGCGGCGCCATCCTGCACGGCTTCGCGGCGAGCCAGTCGAACACCGTCTTCATCGGCGTCCCGATGATTCTCCAGGCCTATGGCGAGGAGGGCGCCTTCCCGCTCTTCATGCTGCTCGCGGTACACCTGCCCCTGATGATGGGCTGCGCCACCTTCCTCATCGAGGCGGACGGGCAGGCCTCGATCCTCAGGCGCCTGCGCGGTCTCGCTCTCGTCCTGCTGCGCAACCCGATCTTCCTGGCCCTGATCGTCGGTCTCGCCATGAAGGCGCTCGGGCTCGCACCGACGGGCATGGTCAAGACGCTGGTCGATTCCCTGGCCGGCACCGCCTCGACCTGTGCGCTGATCGCCCTCGGGGCCGGTCTGGTGCGCTACCGGGTCCTGCATGACCTGCCGAGCGCCACCGTCATCACCGTCCTCAAGCTGGTGGTCCACCCCCTCACGGTCTGGGTGCTGGCCTTCCACGTCTTCACCATGCCGCCGGCCTATGCCGGCGTGGCCACCCTGTTCGCCGCGATGCCGGTGGGGATCAACGCCTACCTCCTGGCCTCGCGCTACAGGACCGAGACCGGCGTGGTCGCCGCCGCCGTGATGCTCTCGACCCTGCTGGCGACGCTCACCACCATCGCCTGGCTCACGCTCCTCGGGCACGCTTGACGGAACATCCGGGTGTTTGTACCGATCGGTACAGACGCGGACGCGTCGTGCCGAATCGAGGAACCGCCGCCATGTCCGAATCACGTCCGCCCCTGCCGCCCTTTACCCGTGACACCGCCATCCAGAAGGTGCGCGCCGCGGAGAACGGTTGGAACGGCTGCAACCCGGAAAAAGTCGCACTCGCCTACACGCCGGACAGCCGCTGGCGGAACCGGGCGGAGTTCTTTTCCGGCCGCTCCGCCATCATGGCGTTCCTGCAGCGCAAATGGGCCCGCGAGCTGGACTACCGCCTCATCAAGGAGATCTGGGCCCATAGCGACGACCGCATCGCGGTGCGGTTCGCCTACGAGTTCCGCGACGCCTCCGGGCAGTGGTTTCGCGCCTACGGCAATGAGAACTGGGCCTTCGACGCGAACGGCCTGATGCGCGAGCGCCACGCCAGCATCAACGACCTCGCCATCGCGGAATCCGAGCGCAAGTTCTACTGGGACCGGTCCGCGCCGCGGCCAGAGGATCATCCCGGCCTGACCGACCTCGGCCTGTAGGGGCGGGGCCCGCAAAGGGAAACGGCATGGCAAAGGGGGAGGGAGCCCGGGCAGCGGCGATTCCCGTCCTGGCCGAGGTCTTCCGCGAATTCGGCTACGAGGGCGCGAGCCTTGCGCTCCTCGGCGCGCGCACGGGGCTCGGCAAGGGCAGCCTCTATCATGCCTTCCCGGGGGGGAAGGCGGAGATGGCCGACGCGGTGCTCGCAGCCATCGAGGACTGGTTCGAGAGCCGGATCTACGCGCCCCTGCGCGAGGACGCCGATCCCCGTGCGGCGATCTCCCGGATGCTGGCCGAGACCGACAGCTATTTCCGCTCGGGCGGCCGGGCCTGCCTCGTCGGGGCCTTCGCCCTGACCGAGGGGCGGGACCGCTTCGCCGCACGCATCGCCGGATATTTCACGGC
This sequence comes from Methylobacterium sp. TK31, assembly GCF_055361545.1. Lineage (NCBI taxonomy): Bacteria > Pseudomonadati > Pseudomonadota > Alphaproteobacteria > Hyphomicrobiales > Methylobacteriaceae > Methylobacterium > Methylobacterium sp. TK31. Next base: position 4,995,051 of record NZ_CM143964.1, read on the forward strand.
CTGGCGCGAGGCGCTCGCCCGGGCTTTGCTGCGCGTCGGGCATGGGCCGGAGGCCGCCACCGACCTCGCCGAGGAGGCCGTGGCGGCGATCCAGGGCGGTCTGGTCCTGGCGCGGGCCCTCGACGAACCCGCACCCTTCGGGCGCATGCTGGGGCGGCTTCGGCTCCGCCTGATCCCCGACCCCTGAAACCGGCAGCTCGGCACTGCCGGTCGGGGCCGGCCCCTCAATTGCCGGGGGTCAGCTTCAGGATCTTGCCGTCCGATCCGTCCGTCACCGCATAGACCGCGCCGTCGCTGCCGACCCGGACGTCGCGGATGCGGGCCTGCAGGGGGATGCGTTCCTCGGTCACCACCTTGTCGCCGTCGAGCTTCACGGCGACGAGGCCCTCACTGACGAGTCCGCCGATCAGGAAAGCGTCCTTCCAGGCCGGAAAGGCGTCGCCGCTGTAGAGAGCCATGCCCGAGGGGCCGATCACCGGGTCCCAGTAATAGACCGGCTGCGCCGTGCCGCCCGCCTGGGTCTTGCCCTCGCCGATCTTCTCGCCGCTGTATTCCAGGCCATAGGTGACCTCGGGCCAACCGTAGTTCACGCCGGGTCGCGGCCGGTTCAGCTCGTCGCCGCCCCGCGGGCCGTGTTCGGCGGTCCAGAGCCGTCCCTGCGGGTCGAGGGCCGCCGCCTGAACATTGCGGTGGCCGTAGGACCAGATTTCCGGCTTGGCCTTCTCGCCGCCGGAGAACGGGTTGTCCTTGGGCGCATTCCCGTCGGTATCGATGCGGAAGACCTTGCCGAGGCCGCTGGTGAGGTCCTGCGCCTGGACGCGGGTGACCTTGTCCGAGCGCTCGCCGACCGTCACGAACAGCTTGCCGTCGGGAGCGAAGGCGAGCCGCGAGCCGAAATGCTTGTCGCCGTCGTAGGTCGGCATCTGCCGGAAGATGACCTTGACCTCGTCGAGGCGGGCGGTGCCGTTCTCCTCGATCAGCTTAGCGCGGAGAACGCTGGTGCCGTTGCCCTTCTCGCGCGGCTCGGAATAGCTCAGATAGATCCGCCGGTCGGCCGGAAAGCTCGGGCTCAGGGCGACGTCGAGGAGGCCGCCCTGGCCGCGGGCATCGACCTTCGGTACACCGGGAATCGCCGGGCCGGGAGTGCCGTCCTTGGCGACGATGCGCAGCTTGCCGGCCTTCTCGGTGACCAGCATGCGTCCGTCCGGCAGGAATTCCATCGCCCAGGGATTGTCGAGGCCCTTGGCCACCACTTCGGTCTTCACCTTGGTGGCCGCCTCGGGCTTCGGCGCCCGGGTCTGGTTCGGCAGGAGCGGCTTGTAGGGCGCGTTCGGCGCCTCCGTCTCGGCTGGACTGTTGCCGGCGGCGGAGCTGGTGGGGGCCGCGAAGGCATCGCCGCCCACCCGGGGCTGCCGCGGTTCGGCGCCCGCCGGCTCCTGCGCATGGAGGGCCGTGCCGAGGCTGAGAAGGGCTGCGGTGGCGAGCAGGCTGTAGGGGATGCGCTTCACGTCGGGTGTTCCTCCATGCCGGCACCGGGGCCGGCTTCGGGTCGAGCCCCATCGGCCGGCCAAGCGGCCCGCCGGGGCAGGGACGAGAGGGACATGGGGCGACGGACACGCTTTGACGAGGGTCGGCGCCAGGCGGGCGACATCACCGGGGCACGCCGCGCACGGGCGTGGACAATCCGCGTTCCCGGCGGAGGGCAGCTCTGCTTGCGGTGCAGGATGCCTTGACCGTTCCCCTCGCCATCGCCAAGTCTCTCACACAGCGCACAGTCTCGCAGCGCGATGACGGCGAAGAGGTGGTTCCGCATTCGGCGGAACCGGAAAGGAAGTTTCCCCATGGCGACGGTGAAAGTGACCGACGCGAGCTTCGAGCAGGACGTTCTCCAGTCCGCGGAGCCGGTCGTAGTGGATTTCTGGGCCGAGTGGTGCGGCCCCTGCCGCCAGATCGGCCCGGCCCTCGAGGAGATTTCGGCCGATCTCCAGGGCAAGGTGAAGATCGCGAAGGTCAATGTCGACGAGAACCCGGGGATCGCCGCGCAGTACGGCATCCGCTCGATTCCGACGCTGCTGATCTTCAAGGACGGCCAGCTCGCGAGTCAGAAGGTCGGGGCGGCGCCGAAGGGCGATCTGTCTCGCTGGATCCAGGCCAGCGCCTGAGCCTTCGTCCGGCCGGTCGCCGGCAACGCGGCCCCGAACCAGAAAAAGCCCGGCGCGAAGCCGGGCTTTTTTGTTGGGCAGGACGGATCTGCGCTGGTGCAGCTGATCGGTCGTCGGACGGGAGCCCCAAACGGAAGAAGCCCGGCCTTGCGGCCGGGCTCCCCCGTTTCGAGACCCGATATGTCGGCTTAGTACGAGCCGAACTTGTAGTTCAGGCCGGCGCGCACGACAGCGAACTCGGTGTCGTTGCGGCGGAGCGGGCCACCGACGGTGGTTGCGTAGGCGGTGTTGGTGCGGAACTGCAGACCGGTGCTGTTCGACACGGCGAACACGTCGCTCGCGTTGTTGCGATCGAGGTTCACGTACAGACCTTCGACTTTGAGGGTCACGGCCGACGAACGGAAGAAGTTCAGGAAGGAGTCGGTCGGGAGCGCGTACTCGATACCACCGCCTGCTGCGTAGCCGGTGCGGAAGTCGTCGTTGCCGCGGAAGCCACCGAAGGAACGGTCGCTGCTGCCGGCGCCGTAGGCGAAGCCGCCGGTGCCGTAGAACAGGACGCGATCGAAGGCGTAACCGATGCGGCCGCGAACGGTGCCGAAGAAGTCGAGGCTCGAGAGGCCGTTCGGGTTGATGTAGGTCAGGTCGGGATTGGCAGCGCCGACGAAGTTCGGGAGACGACCGCGGTTACGACCGAAATCGACGTACTGAGCGTCAGCTTCGATACCGACCACAACACCCGAACCCGGGGTGAACTGGTAGTTGTAGCCAATCTGACCGCCGCCCGTGAAGCCTTCCTGCGAGCTGCGATCGCTGAAGATCACGGCGCCGGTGGGCGAGCCAACCGGCGGCAGGACGATGCCCGAAGCGCGCGACGTCACGATGGCAACATCGCTGTTGCGGTCGCTGGCGTCGAAGCCGTAGCCAGCGTTGAAACCGGCGTAGAAGCCGGTCCAGGTGAACACCGGCACCGGCACGAACACCGGCGGAGCCGCGCGGCGCGGAAGGTCGGCGGCCGAAGCGGCGGCGGTGAGGGCCGTGAAGGCCGCGAAAGACGTAAGAAGCTTTTTCATTATTTGATCCCCAGCGATATGCCCGATCGAGGGAGAACCTACTTCAGTTTCCACAGCCAAGATGTAGCGCCAGGGTCACACCGCAGACTTGACGTGGACGTGAACGAAGCCGGAAAAGTTAAGGAAAATCAGCTGGGAGGCGTGCCGTTGGCGGTGAGGACAGCGCCCACCAGGTAGAGCGACCCGCAGATCAGAATTCGCGGCGGCCGCTCGAAGGCGATGTTCGACAGGCTTTCCAGGGCGGCCTCGACGCCGGGCGCGGTCTGGGCGTTCAGGCCGACCTCCGCGGCGATGCTCGCGACCTCCTCGGCGGGCCGCGCCGCCATCTGCCCAGCGATCGGCACTGCGACCAGCACGCGTGCCAGGCCGATGAAGTGGCGCAGGAAGCCCTCCGCATCCTTCGTGCCGAGCAGGCCGACGATCAGGACGAGCGGTACGTCCGAACGCTCGCCGAGATCCGCCATGGCGGTGGCCAGGATGCGCCCGCCGTCGATGTTGTGGCCGCCGTCGAGCCACAGCTCGGCGCCTGCCGGGACGAGGTCGGAGAGGCGGCCCCGGTTCAGCCGCTGCAGGCGGCCGGGCCATTCCACGTTGTTCAGGCCGGCCTCGATGGCCGCGGTGCCGATGTCGCCGAAGCCGGCGGCCCGCAGGGCCGCGATGGCGGTGCCCGCATTGGTGAACTGGTGGCGGCCGTTCAGGCGGGGCTTCGGCAGATCGAACAGGTCGACGTCGTCCTGATAGACGAGGCGCCCGCGCTCGGCATGGACCGAGAAGTCCTGGTTGCCGACGCGGATCGGTGTGGCTCCGACGGATTCGGCGAGGCGGCACAGCACCGAATCCGCCTCGGCGTAATCCTGCGCGGCGATGATCGCCGGGCAGCCCTTCTTGAAGATGCCGGCTTTCTCGGTGGCCACGGCCTCGACGGTGTCGCCGAGATACTCGGCATGGTCGCGCCCGATCGGCGTGACCACCGCGGCGGCCGGCCGGTCGATCACGTTGGTGGCGTCCACCCGGCCGCCGAGGCCGACCTCGAGCAGCAGCACGTCCGCCGGCTGCTCGGAGAACAGCAGCAGGGCGGCCGCGGTGGTGATCTCGAACACCGTGATCGGCTCGCCCTCGTTGGCGGCCTCGCAGCGGGCGAAGGCGTCGGCGAGCTGATCCTCGGGGACGAACTGGCCGCCCCCGATGGCCCCGATGCGGATCCGCTCGTGGAAGCGCACCAGATGCGGCGAGGTGTAGACGTGAGCCGCCAGCCCTGCCGCCTCGAGAATCGCCCGCATGAAGGCGATGGTCGAGCCCTTCCCGTTGGTGCCGGCGACGTGGATCACGGGCGGCAGCTTGCGCTCGGGATGACCGAGACGGGCGAGCAGGCGCTCGATCCGGCCAAGCGACAGGTCGATCGTGCGCGGGTGGAGGGCGAGGAAGCGCGCCATCAGCGCGTCGGAGGAATCCATGGTCGAACGTCGCGTCGCGGAGGGGAGGGGGCGGCGGGCGTGGTGCCTCAGGCGGGCTCCGGAACCGGAGCGGCGGCCGCGCGGGCCGGCTGCGTCCCGGGCTCCTGGTTCGTGAGGAGGCCGCACAGGTTGGCGATCGTGTCCTTCAGGGCGTGCCGGTGCACGACCTGGTCGACCATGCCGTGGTCGCGCAGGTATTCCGCGCGCTGGAATCCGTCGGGCAGCTTCTCCCGGATGGTCTGCTCGATGACGCGCGGTCCGGCAAAGCAGATCAGTGCGCCCGGCTCTGCGAGATGGACGTCGCCGAGCATCGCGTACGAGGCGGTGACGCCGCCGGTGGTCGGGTTCGAGAGGACCACGATGTAGGGGAGCTTCGCCGCGTTGAGTCGGCGGACCGCGACGGTGGTGCGGGGCATCTGCATCAGCGAGAGAATGCCTTCCTGCATGCGCGCGCCGCCCGAGGCCGAGAACAGGACGTAGGGCGTCCGCTTGTCGAGGGCGGTCTCGGCACCGCGCACGAAGGCCTCGCCCGCCGCCATGCCGAGGGAGCCCGCCATGAAGGCGAAGTCCTGCACCGCGAGGGTCATGGGCAGGCCTGAGACGCGGCCGAAGCCGACCTTGAAGGCATCGTTCATCCCGGTCTTGGCCCGGGCGTCCTTCAGGCGGTCGACGTAGCGCTTCTCGTCGCGGAACTTGAGCGGGTCGGTCGCGACCTCCGGCAGGGGCACGTCGATCCAGGTGCCCTCGTCGAACATCATCTTCAGGCGCGCCTGGGCGCTCATCTTGAGATGGTGCTCGGAGCCCGGGATGACCCAATGGTTGCTCTCCACCTCCTTGTGGAAGACCATCTGGCCCGTGTCGGGACACTTCACCCAGAGATTCTCCGGGGTCTCGCGCTTGAACAGGGTCTTGATCTTGGGGCGCACGACCTCCGAGATCCAGTTCATCGGTTCAACCATCATGCGACGGCGTCCTTGTGCGGGCTCGAAGCGAGCGAGCCGGAAAGTCTCGTGAAATTGCGTCAGGCGCGGGGCGAGGAACGGACGCCCTCGGCGAGCTCGCGCACCAGGGTGCTGACGGCCTCGACCGTCCGGCCCGTCGACACGCCCTCGGCGTCGAGGGTCGCCCGCATGGCGTCCACCAGGGCCGAGCCGACCACCACGCCGTCGGCGCCGCGGGCGATGGCGGCAGCGTCCGCCCCGGTGCGCACGCCGAAGCCGACCACGATCGGCAGATCGGTGTGGCGGCGGATGCGGCCCACCGCCTCGGCGACGCGGTCGAAGTTCGGGGTCGCCGTGCCGGTGATGCCCGTGATCGAGACGTAGTAGACGAAGCCGGCGGTGTTCGCGAGGACGGCCGGGAGCCGCTTCTCGTCGGTGGTCGGCGTGGCGAGGCGGATGAAGGCGAGGCCCTTGGCCAGCGCCGGCAGGCAGAGTTCGTCGTCCTCTTCCGGCGGCAGGTCCACGACGATCAGCCCGTCGATGCCGGCCGCGAGGGCGTCGTCGAGGAAGCGCGCGACGCCGTAGGCATGGATCGGGTTGAAGTACCCCATCAGGATCACGGGCGTCTCGGCGTTCCCCTCGCGGAAGCGCCGGACGAGGTCGAGGGTCCGCACCACGCCCTGGCCGTGCTTGAGTGCCCGCAGGCCGGCCGCCTGGATCGCCGGGCCGTCGGCCATGGGATCGGTGAAGGGCAGGCCGAACTCGACCATGTCGGCTCCTGAGGCCGGAAGGGCCTGCAGCACCTTCAAAGAGGTTTCGGCATCCGGGTCGCCGGCCATGACGTAGGTCACCAGGGCCGCCCGATTCTCGGCGCGGCAGCGTGCGAAGGCCGCGGCGATGCGCGCCTGGCCGGGATTTGCCGAACTCGTAGCCGTCATGACTCTCACGTCTCGCGTTCCTCGGGGCCGCCCCTGGCGCGGCCCGGGATCAAGCCGCCGCGCCTACACCATCGCGACCGGCCCGTGAAGCGTGTGCCGCGTCGCGTCGCATGCCGGGGAGCGCGGCTACGGTTTCTTAACGGCCTTTCGAAAGCCGGCCTTCAACCTCGGGCGGCATGGTCTGTCCCGGCAGGACCTCCCCCTGCCGGAGGCCGGCTTCATGATCCTGCAGGACGTCGTCCTCGTCCTTATCCCCTCGGGGGTCGCCTTCCTGGCGGGCTGGGTCCTGCGGGCCCGCACGCGTCCGGCCCCGGACGTCCTTCGGCCGGGGGGCCGGGAGGGTGCCCTGACCGAGCATCTCGAGGACCGGATCTGGCGCCTCTCCGAGAGCGAGGAGCGCTACCGCGCCCTGGTGGAGGCGACGACGGAGATCATCGTCCAGCGGGACTCCCAGGGCCGGATCACCTTCGCCAATGCGGGCTTCGGCCGCCTCGTCGGTGCCGAGCCGCTGTCGCTCCTGGGCACGATGCGGCAGCCGACGGTGCTGGAGACGGGAGAAGCCGTGCGGCAGGCCGACGGCGTACGCCGTATCGAGATGCGGCTCGCCCCGGTCTCGGGGCCGCCGCGCTGGTATTCGTTCATCGAGATGCCGGTGCCCGGCAGCACCGGCGAGACGCAATGGCTGCGGGCCGGCGCCGACATCACCGAGCGGGTGGAATCGGCGCGCTCCCTCGACGAGGCCCTGACCCGGGCCGAGGCCGCCAACGTCGCCAAGTCGCGCTTCCTCGCCACCGTCAGCCACGAGTTCCGCACGCCGCTGAACGGCATCCTGGGCATGGCCGACCTCGTCCTCGAGACCGGCCTCGATCCGGAGCAGCGGACCTACGTCGAATCCATCGGCACCTCCGGCAAGGCGCTGCTCACCCTCATCGACGGCATCCTCGACTTCTCGCGCATCGAGGCCGGACGCCTGGATCTGGCCGCCGAGCCCTTCGATCCGGCCGAGATCGCCGAGGGGGTGGTCGAGCTGCTGGCGCCCCGTGCCCAGGACAAGGGCATCGAGATCGCCGTCGACATCGCCGACGAGGTCCCGCGCCTCGTGATCGGCGATGCGGACCGGGTGCGCCAGATCCTGGTCAATCTCGCCGGCAACGCCATCAAGTTCACCGGGGCCGGCGGCGTCGGCGTCGAGCTTTCCTACGGCGACGGCCAGCTGCGCATCGCCATCGCGGATACCGGCCCGGGCATTCCGGAGGATCGCATCCCGCGCCTGTTCGAGGAGTTCGAGCAGGGCGACGGCAGCGCCAGCCGCCGGCACGAGGGCACCGGACTCGGTCTCGCCATCACCCGTCGCCTCGTCACCCGAATGGGCGGCCGCATCGACGCCACCTCGCATCCGGGCAGCGGCAGCACCTTCACGGTTCTCCTGCCGCTCGGCGTCGCCGAGTCGGACCGCGAGCGGCCGCCCAGCCTCGATGGCCGCCGCGTCCTCATCGTCGCGCCTTCGCCGTTCCAGGCACCCTATCTCGCCCGCCGGCTCACCCGCTCGGGTGCCTCCGCCCAGGTGGTCCCGGATCTTGACGCGGGACTCGCGGCCCTCTCGGACGCAGCCTTCGACGCGGTCCTGGCCGATCGCACCCTCGGGGACGCGGCGGTCCGGACCCTTGCCGGGGAGGCGCGGCGTCACGGCGTGCGCTGCTGCCTGGTGCTGCTGTCGCCCTTCGATCGGCGCGATTTCGGTGCCCCGGCGGCCTCGGGCTTCGACAGCTACCTCGTCAAGCCGGTCCGCGCCCGATCGCTGTTCGACCGATTGCTGGCCCCCGCCTCTCCGCGGATCGAACGACAGCCGCAGGCGCCGCACCCAGAGGGGCGGACGACCCATCGGGGAGACCTCGCGCGCCCGGAGCCCGGCAATCCCGACCTCACCGGCGGCCCGCGCGTGCTGCTGGCGGAGGACAATCCGATCAACGCGCTCCTCGCCACCAAGGCGCTGCAGCGCCTCGGGGCCGTCGTCGTCCTGGCGCGGGACGGGGAGGAGGCGCTCGCCCGCATCCGCGAGGCCTCGGACGAAGCGCCCTTCGATCTCGCCCTTCTCGATATCCGCATGCCCGGCCTCGACGGCCTGGAGACCGCCCGGCGCATCCGCGCGGGCGAGGCCGAGGGGCGGGCGCCGGCCCTGCGGCTCGTCGCCCTCACGGCCAATGCCGGCCGCGACGACGAGCGCGAGGCCCGGGCGGCCGGCTTCGATCATTTTCTCGCCAAGCCGCTGGATCTGCGCGCCTTGCCGGAACTGCTGGCCCGCCGCGCGGCTGCCGCTTGAGCGTTGACACGCCCGGCCGCCCGCGCGAACACCGCGCCATGGCCGATGACCTCTTCTCCGACGCGCCGACGCGCAATCACGACCGCCGGGTCGCCTGGAGCGTCGTCGCCCTCACCGCCGCGACGGTCCTGATCGGGGCCGCCGTACCGGCCCCGTCGCATCCGCGGGCGGCCATCGCCCCGAGCGAGGATACGGCCTGCGCCGAATGGGGCGATGGTTGCCGGGTCTGCCAGCGCGGGGAGGGCGGCGTCGCCTGCTCGCTGCCGGGCATCGCCTGCGTGCCGAAGGAACAGAGTTGCCTGCGCCGCGTCGGCGGCTGATCGCGCGCCGGTCGGGGTGATCGCTCCGTGACCGCGCCGGTGTTCCGGTTCGCCCCGAGCCCGAACGGGCGCCTGCATTGCGGCCACGCCTTCTCCGCCCTCCTCAACGACGCCCTCGCGCAGGGCGAGAGGGGGCGCCTGCTGCTGCGGATCGAGGATATCGATCCGGTGCGGTCGCGGCCCGAACTGGTCCAGGCCATCCGCGACGACCTCGCCTGGCTCGGCCTGCGGTTCGTGCCGCCCGAGCGGCGCCAGTCGGAGCATCTCGACGCCTACCGCCGCCAGGTCTTCGCCCTCGCCGAACGTGGCCTCGCCTATCCGTGCTTCTGCTCCCGCGGCACGATCGCGGCGGCGGTGGAAGCCGAGGCCGCGGCCCGTGGAACGGCCGTGCCCCGCGATCCCGACGGCGCGCCGCTCTATCCCGGTACCTGCCGGGCGCTTCCGAAGGACCTCGCCGATCGCCGCCGCGCCGCCGGCGAGCCGCATACCTGGCGCCTCGACATGGGCCGCGCCCTGGCGGCGGCCCCCGGACCGCATGCGGTGCGGACCTTCACGGTGGATACGGGGGAGGGGAGGGGGCTTCGGCGCATCGGGGCCGAGCGGAACGAGGCCGCCGATCCGGCGCGCTGGGGCGACCCGGTGATCGCCCGCCGCGACGTGCCGACGAGCTACCACCTCGCGGTGGTCATGGACGATGCCGAGCAGGGCGTCACCCACGTGGTCCGCGGCGCGGATCTCCGCGCAAGCACCGACTTGCACGTGCTGCTGCAGGCGCTCGTCGGGGCGCCGTCGCCCCGCTATCATCACCACGGCCTGCTGCTGGATTCCGCGGGCGAGAAGCTCGCGAAGTCCCGCGGCTCACGATCCCTCGCCGACCTGCGTGCCGCCGGCGAGACCCCGGCTGCGATCCGGAAGCGCCTCGGTTTTTCGTAACGACCAGGCCTCTGTCCTCGACGGGGGGGAGACCCGCGCCGCTCAGCGCATCACGTCGCGCTGCGCCATGGCGGAGGCCGTGCGCGACTTCTGCATCGTGCCCTCGATCTGCTCGCGCTGGCGCGTGAACTCGGCGAGCATCCGGCCGTCGAGCTCGCGCCCGCGGGGGACGCGGATCTTCATCGGATCGACGAAGTGGCCGTTGATGATGACCTCGTAATGCAGGTGGGCGCCGGTGGAGAGGCCGGTCGAGCCGACATAGCCGATCACCTGGCCCTGGCGCACCTTGGCGCCGGCGGTGATGCCGCGGGCGAACCGGGACATGTGGTTGTAGGTGGTGACGTAGCCGTTGATGTGCTGCAACTCGACCCGACGCCCGTAGCCGGAATCCCAATCCGCCTTCAGCACCGTCGCGTTGCCGGCGGCCACGATGGGCGTACCGATCGGGTTCGCCCAGTCCACGCCGGTGTGGAGCTTGGCGTAGCCGAGGACGGGATGGCGCCGGTAGCCGAAGCCCGAGCGCATGATGCCGTCGGCGATCGGCTTGCGGATGAGGAACTTCTTGAGCGAGCGGCCCTGCTCGTCGAGATAGTCGATGGTCCCGTCGTCGGGCGACTGGAAGCGATAGACCTTGCGGGCCTCGCCGCCGAGATTGAGCGCGGCGTACAGGAGCTCGGGCCGATCGGTCGAGCCCTGCGCGCCCTCGTCGTCGAAGGTGTAGAAGACGTCGAGGCTGTCGCCCTGCGAGATCCGGCGCTGGAAATCCACGTCGTAGCCGAAGATCTTGACGAGGTCGTCGACGGCGCCGCGCGGCAGGTCGTGCCGCGCCGCCGTCTCGTAGAGGCTCTGGTACAGGCGCGGTCCGGTGCCGCCTTCCTCCTCGCCGTCCTCCGAGGCCTCGGCCGCGACCGGGGCGGCGCGCGACGGCGCATCTTCCGTCGGCGGCGCCACCGAAACGAAGCTGCCGCGGTCGTTGATGGCGGCGATGCCCTCGATGCCGGTCTCGCCGTAGAGCACCACCCGGGTGACCTGGCGGGGATCGCCGGGCCTCGGGCCGGGGGCGACCTGGACCCGGAACTGCTGGCCTTCGGACAGGTCCGCCGTCCGGGTGCGGCCGCCGAGGGCGGCCACGATGCCGCGGATCTGTTCGTCGCTGGCGCGGGCGGTGTTCTTCAGCGCGGCCTCCAGGGTCTCGCCGCGCTTGAGGGCGAGGTCGCGCTCTTCCACCAGCGGCGGCTCGGCCCCGCCGCCGCTCTTGGCGAGGCTGGTCACGTTCTCCGGCACCACCAGCACGTCGATGGACTTGAACGGCGAGGCCTCGTCCCCGAGGCGGGCGGCCGAATCGAAGGCTGAACTCGCCATCCCCTGCTGCAGGGTGCGCGACAGCATGATCTGCGGGGCGATCGGGATCGCGGCGCGGCGGCCGGCCTCGGCCGAGAGGCGCCGCTCCTCCTCGATCTGCGCCGCCACGTCGTCGTCGGAGAGCGCGGGCGCGCCCGGCTCGACCTCGAGACCGGCGAGATCGCGTTTCATCACCGAGACCTCGGCGCCCGGCGCATCGCCGAGGCCCGGCTCCGGGGCGCGCTCCAGGGGCTCGTCCGTGCTGAGCTTCATCGGGTCGAAGCGCGGCATCTCGGTGGCGAAGACCCCGGTCGTCATCGAGAGCGCGGTGGAGACGCGCATGAAGGGACGGACCTTGATGATCTCACGGTCGCCGAGCCGCACCGTGACGGGCGAGCGGAAGCTCTGCTTGGCCGAGGCGATCATCAGGTTGCGCACGAGCCGGTCGCTCTTGCGCGCGACGTTGGCGGTTCCGTCGCTCAGCGCGGGACGCACGGCGTTCGAGGCGCGCTCGGGGATCGCCGCGAAGGAGACCTCGCTCTGGAGCGAGACGTGGATCGCCGCGCCGATCAGGGCCGCCCCGGTCAGGCCCGTGAGGGCACTGGCACAGAGCCAGCGCAGATTGACGTCGCGCCGGTCGATCCGCGTGGCATCCGGGCCGAGGAGGTCGAGGGCCGGCAGGTTGCCGACGGGAGAGCGGGCGGCCGCGCGGGATTCACCCGCAGCGTCCTGGCCTGGGCCGTCCTGCTCCCCGATCTTCAGACGGCCGCGCTTCAATGGGCTGGTTCCTGTTCGTGGTTCGCCGGTCCGGCGCGAGAGATCGTAGCGCCGGAGCGCGGCCGGCGACCGATGTCGTGGCCCAGCATGTCGAGATTGAGGCACGTTTCGGAGACGGCGTCACCGGTTGGTCATGACGGTGCTCGCGACGGATGTGAAGATTTTTCGACGAAGGTGTTGACGGGTTTGGTGGTGATCCGT